>NZ_JASPFR010000001.1:2500-820000 GCF_036856055.1 Sphingomonas sp. 22R3R2A-7
TCGTGAAGCGCTTCGGCGTAGCGCGATCTGGACGGGCGGTTCGAAGCTCCAGATATCGACATCATCATAATATATAATCTGGCTGAGATTATAATCATCCGCACCTGACAAAAGCTAACGCGCACTGCTCTGCCGAGTTGGTGACCTCTTAGGAGGCACCCAGTGATGTCGTTGGTGGTGTGGACTCTCAAGCGTGAGGTAAGGGCAATTCGTGGATGCCTTGGCATGTACAGGCGATGAAGGACGTGGCACGCTGCGATAAGCGCGGGTGAGCTGTGAGCAAGCTTTGACCCCGCGATTTCCGAATGGGGAAACCCACCTATCCCGATTAATCCAATCGCTGCGGTAACGCAGAGTATTGGGTTAATTAGGTTAGGTATCACTTAGCTGAATAAAATAGGCTTCGTGAAGCGAACCCGGCGAACTGAAACATCTCAGTAGCTGGAGGAAAAGACATCAACCGAGATTCCGTTAGTAGTGGCGAGCGAACGCGGACCAGGCCAGTGCCGACAAGTGAATTAGCAGAAGCTTCTGGAAAGTAGCGCCATAGCGGGTGACAGCCCCGTATGCGAAAATGAAATTGTCGGACTCGAGTAGGGCGGAACACGTGAAATTCTGTCTGAACATGGGGGGACCACCCTCCAAGCCTAAATACTCGTACATGACCGATAGCGAACTAGTACCGTGAGGGAAAGGTGAAAAGCACCCCGATGAGGGGAGTGAAACAGTACCTGAAACGGATTGCCTACAAGCAGTTGGAGGGCTTTTATGGCCTGACAGCGTACCTCTTGCATAATGGGTCTGTGACTTAATGTATCAAGCAAGCTTAAGCCGATAGGTGTAGGCGCAGCGAAAGCGAGTCTGAATAGGGCGCCAGAGTTTGATGTATTAGACCCGAAACCCGGCGATCTAGGCATGACCAGGATGAAGGTGCAGTAACATGCACTGGAGGTCCGAACCGATTAACGTTGAAAAGTTACCGGATGAGTTGTGTTTAGGGGTGAAAGGCCAATCAAGCCGGGAAATAGCTGGTTCTCCGCGAAAACTATTGAGGTAGTGCCTCGCACGAACACCTTAGGGGGTAGAGCACTGGATGGGCTAGGGGGTCGCGAGATCTACCAAACCTAACCAAACTCCGAATACCTAAGAGTGATATGCGGGAGACAGACGGCGGGTGCTAAGGTCCGTCGTCAAAAGGGAAACAGCCCTGACCTACAGCTAAGGCCCCCAAATCGTATCTAAGTGGGAAAGCATGTGGGACTTCCAAAACAACCAGGAGGTTGGCTTAGAAGCAGCCATCCTTTAAAGAAAGCGTAACAGCTCACTGGTCTAAACAAGAGGTCCTGCGGCGAAGATGTAACGGGGCTCAAGATACGTGCCGAAGCTTAGGGTGTGCCACTTATGTGGTACGCGGTAGCGGAGCGTTCCGTAAGCCTGTGAAGCGATCTGGTAATGGGTCGTGGAGGTATCGGAAGTGCGAATGCAGACATGAGTAGCGATAAAGAGGGTGAGATGCCCTCTCGCCGAAAGACCAAGGGTTCCTGCGCAAGGCTAATCCGCGCAGGGTGAGCCGGCCCCTAAGACGAGCCCGAAGGGGGTAGTCGATGGGAACCACGTTAATATTCGTGGGCCTGGTGGTGTGTGACGGATCATGTGTGTTGTCTGCTCTTATCGGATTGAGCAGGCTTCGAAATGGTTCCAGGAAATAGCCCCACCGTATAGACCGTACCCGAAACCGACACAGGTGGTCAGGTAGAGTATACCAAGGCGCTTGAGAGAAGTGTCCTGAAGGAACTCGGCAAATTGCCTCCGTACCTTCGGAAGAAGGAGGCCCTCACTATGCGCAAGCACTTTGAGGGGGCACAGGCCAGGGGGTAGCGACTGTTTAGCAAAAACACAGGGCTCTGCTAAGTCGGCTTCAAGACGACGTATAGGGCCTGACGCCTGCCCGGTGCCTGAAGGTTAAGTGGAGGGGTGCAAGCTCTGAAATGAAGCCCAGGTAAACGGCGGCCGTAACTATAACGGTCCTAAGGTAGCGAAATTCCTTGTCGGGTAAGTTCCGACCTGCACGAATGGCGTAACGACTTCCCCACTGTCTCCAGGACATGCTCAGCGAAATTGAATTCTCCGTGAAGATGCGGAGTACCCGCGGTTAGACGGAAAGACCCCGTGCACCTTTACTGCAGCTTCAGAGTGGCATTAGGAAGAAACTGTGTAGCATAGGTGGGAGGCTTTGAAGCATCGGCGCCAGCTGATGTGGAGCCATAGGTGAAATACCACCCTGTTTGTTTCTGATGTCTAACCTCGTTCCGTAAGCCGGAACAGGGACCCTCTGTGGCGGGTAGTTTGACTGGGGCGGTCGCCTCCTAAAGAGTAACGGAGGCGCGCAATGGTGGGCTCAGGACGGTCGGAAACCGTCTGTTAGAGTGCAATGGCATAAGCCCGCCTGACTGCGAGACTGACAAGTCGAGCAGAGACGAAAGTCGGTCATAGTGATCCGGTGGTCCCTCGTGGAAGGGCCATCGCTCAACGGATAAAAGGTACGCCGGGGATAACAGGCTGATAACCCCCAAGAGCTCATATCGACGGGGTTGTTTGGCACCTCGATGTCGGCTCATCACATCCTGGGGCTGGAGCAGGTCCCAAGGGTTTGGCTGTTCGCCAATTAAAGTGGTACGTGAGCTGGGTTCAGAACGTCGCGAGACAGTTTGGTCCCTATCTGCCGTGGGCGTCGAAATTTGAGAGGAGTTGACCCTAGTACGAGAGGACCGGGTTGAACATACCTCTGGTGTACCAGTCGTTCTGCCAAGAGCGCAGCTGGGTAGCTATGTATGGACGGGATAACCGCTGAAAGCATCTAAGCGGGAAGCCTCCCTCGAGATAAGATTTCATAGAGCCGTCGGAGACCACGACGTTGATAGATCGGATGTAGAAGTGCGGTAACGCATGGAGCTAACCGATACTAATTGCTCTATTCGCGCTTGAGAGTCTCACACCATCAATGACAACACTGGGTTCGCCCGGCACGTCAGACGATAGTGCGGATGATTAAGACGACGCCAGATTGCCAATCCCCTCGCCGTCGAGGGATTGGTCGAACACACTACTCCCAAGCACGGTATCGATTTTAAAATCCAGATATTCACGCGCACGCATGTCGCACCGGCTCCATTGCCTGGTGGCTATAGCGTCGGTGTCCCACCCGATCCCATTCCGAACTCGGCCGTGAAACCCGACTGCGCCAATGGTACTATCGCTCAAGCGATGGAAGAGTAGGTCGTCGCCAGGCATTGAAGCCCGTGCGACATGCAAGCACACAATATCAAAACCCATTCACAACGTCTTCTACACACCCAACGTCCGCACTGCGGACCGTCGCGGGGTGGAGCAGCCCGGTAGCTCGTCAGGCTCATAACCTGAAGGTCACAGGTTCAAATCCTGTCCCCGCAACCATCTTGATTTGCAACGCCTCCCCGGAAACCCCCGCGGAGGCTTTCTGCGTTTCTGGACACACGCATAGCTCGAGCATTGATGCAAACTCGCCGCGAAGATAAATCGCAAGGACGCCGTTTTCCGGTTTCAACACCACGGTCTCGATCAGCGAACGGATGCGCTCGAACGCCTGTGAGCGGAGCGCATCATCCTCAAACGCATCGGTCAGCCGTCCGACCCTCTGGCGGTACGTGTTGCCAAGATCTGCATGTAGTAAGTTGGTAGGCGTCGGTAGCTTGAATGCGCGTTCCGCTTCGGCAAGCAACGTGCTTCGTCGCTCGGCCCACGCCCTCATTTCCGCAGTGAACATCGAGGCGTCTACACCCTTGAGAATGGCTGCCTTGGCGAGGGCGATCTGCCGGTCGATCTCCATCAATTCGAGATCGCGCTGCGGCTGACTGTCGGTCGCGCGTGCCTTCAGTCGCGCCGTCTCCATCGCATACTCCTCGAGCAATACCGCGAGCACCTCGTCACGCACCATCTCGTTCGCGAGACCGGATAGGATGCGGGCGTCGAGATCGTCCTGGCGGATGGTCAGGCGGTTCTCACAAAAGGCTGAGCCTTTCTCTGATGCCCCCTGACAGCCGAACCGCGTGCGACCAGATTTGGCATAGCTCGAACCGCATTCGGCGCAGGTCATCTTGCCGGATGTCAGATATTTCGGGCGCTGCTGTGCGAAGAAGGGCAGGGCAGGGACGGCGTCCCGGGCTTTCCTCGGGCCACGCCGCAGCGATTGTTGGCGGTCCTTGACGCTCTGCCATAACGTGTCGCTGACGCTGCGCAGGTCTGGTGCTGCGACCGTGGTAGCCTGCTGCTCTTCTGCATTCAGGAATGCATGTCGTTTACCGGTATCGGGATTCTTGCGGTACGTCTGGCGGGCGTAAGCGCGTCTACCGACATGAAGTTGGTTGTTGAGAATGCCAGTACCCCGCTCGGCGTTGCCGGTCAGCGTGTTGGGCGTCCATGCAGGTGGATTGCTCGAAGTTGCCCGATCACGTCGACCGCTGCGCGGGGGCGGTACGCCTTCCTCGGTAAGGCGGCGGACGATGCTGCCGGGCGATATGCCAGCAGCATAGTCTTCGAAGATCCGTACGACGATAGCGGCTTGCGCCGGCACGATCTGCTGCAAACCCCTGGTACGTTCGCCGTTCAGGTCGTAGGCGATACGTTTCTCATAGCCATATGCCGTGCCGCCGGGATTCTTTCCCATTGCGTGCCGCTTGATCAGAGCATCGCGAGTTTTCAAGCTGGTTGCGGCAATCTGTTCGGCGTTGATCGTCCCCATCATGCCGATTTGCAGCACTCCGACCTCGCCTTCCTTGCGTGTGACAAGGAGGATGCCGCGGAACTTCAGTCTTTCGTACAGCGAAGCAATGTCCGCCTGGCTTCGCGACACCCGGTCCATCGCATCTGCGAACACTACGTCAACGCCCCCGGTTTCTACCGCGGCGAGTAACGCCTGTAGCCCGGCCCGGTGGATTGTTGCGCCGGACTGCGCACCATCTGTGTAGCAGCCGACCTCGGTCCATTTTCGCTGTGCGAGTTCGCGACGGCACATCGTCAACTGCGTATCGATCGATAGCGGATCTTGGAGATCCGTCGAACAGCGTGCATACAGCAGCACGCGCATCAGCTTTCCTCAACCTCGTTTCGCTGAACGTTCCCGTCTACATCATAGCCTTCGGTTGTCCTGTTCAGAGTAGCTCGTCTTCGGAACTCGGCTCGTGCAAGATCGCGCGGCAGCAGCTTTGATAGCTCGATGGCCAAGCTGCTGGAGCAGCGGAGTGGGGGCGTCGGTTGCACATCACCTAAAAGCCGCCAGCAAGATTGGCCTTCCCGTCCTACCCCCCTGGAGAAGAAACTGTCGCTAACCCGTCGCGGAGATTAGTGAAAACTGGTGGAAAGCTGCCTGTCTGGTTTCGGGCGGCGGTCGGCGTAAGCGGACGTCCGTTCATCTATGGGGCAGGGACCGACAGGCCGTTTTTGAGGCGCAAACCCCCGTCCGCTTTCAGACAGTGTTCAGAGACAAATAGACGTTTGTTCATGCCGCGGTCGGGGCCTTGAACGCTCGCCTCACTGGAATACGAAGCGGTCGCGTTCGAGGGGGTAAGCAATAGAAGACTTTCAGTCGTAGGGAAGCAGATGCAGCTCTAAAGACATTCGTCAATTAACAGACCTGGAATTTAATTCGGCATGTAGCGCGTTGCTAAAATTGCGAGTTGCCGCTGCTAGCGACATATCAGGTGTCTACAACTAGCAATCAATCCCGTGACTCATTAAGCGATAGGCCATTCAGGTTTGAGCCAAATGTCGAGACGATAGAAAGGCGTTAATCGTACAATGCGAGACTGGAGAGCTTAATCTCTGGTACTGCATCGCTATATGGTCCATGCCATGCCCCAGAATGCGCGCAACCGGTCCTGCATTTTGCAGGAGGCAGCCTTGTCCAATTTATACAGCGTTGCGCTAGCGCCCATGATAGCGAAGCTACGATTACATACGGAAGTATCAGACGATGATCGGGATGCTATCTTGGCCTTTCCATACATCTTGCGCACTATTGATAAACGTCGCTCGCTTATGCGAAACGACAATGCGCCAGAATACTGCGCCATAATCCTCAAGGGCTTTGCATTCAGCCACAAAAGGACGCGCGACGGGCTCAGGCAGATTGTCTCATTTCATACGCCGGGCCAAATGCTCAATATTCAGCAGCTATTCCTGAAGTCGTTTGATCACGAAATTCAAGCCATGACAAAATGCGAGGTGGCCACGATACCCATAGCGGCGCTTCGACATCTCGCCTTAAGTCGGGTGTCCATCACCATGGCATTGGTCGCTCAGGCGATGGTGGAGTCGTCCATTTATCGACAGTGGATGCTAAACGTGGGGCGGCGCGATGCTCGTGCTCGCGTAGCGCATCTCCTGTGTGAGTTCGCCGTAAGACTAGGCGATGAGGGTATCGCTCCGGGGCGGGCTTATTATATCCCCATGACGCAGCAACAAATCGGGGACGCTGTTGGCTTAACTTCGATCCATGTGAACCGAGTTCTGAGGGCATTTATCAATGAGGGGGTATTGTTCAAAAAGGGAAGTGAGGTACGGTTCTTAAAATGGGAAAAGCTGCAGGACGTAGCCGGGTTCAATAGTCGATATTTGCATGTCGGAGATCCTGTCGAGGGCGTGGACTACAGCAATGATGCAGGACATCCGAGGCAGTAGATTGCCAAAGTATCAGCCTTTTCGCGATCGGAAAGTTAGGGCCATATTGCAACGATCGAGCCCCGGACCGTAACCATTCCGAACGATATCCGTCGTTTGAAATCCGAAGCGACGGTAAAAGTTAACCGTGTGTTGACTTGTATTCAATATGACTCGTGTCACTCCAACCTGTTGCTTAACGGCCTGCAACCGTGCATTTGTTAGCACGCGACCCAAACCGGATCTGTGGGAGCCGTTTTCGACCATTCCCCAGCAGAGGGAAGCCGTTTCACCATCCGCTTCGACAACTACTCCCCCGCAGCCAACTAGTTTGCCATCGCGTTCGATTACGAGATAGCCGCAGCTATCAGCACGCTCCTGCAAAAACTTTTCGTAGCCAAGGCGTTCCTCGGGGTCGAAGAACGCAGGCACGTTGCTGTCGAAAATCGCGAGGCAAGCGCCACGGTCAGTGACATCGAAGGGACGGGTGCTTGGCATAGGCTCCGGCGAACGATGAAGCGCTCGTTGTTTCCCGGCAAGCTTTGCCGTGGAATTTAAATGATTACGGTTTCGTGGGATGATGTCGAAAAAGCTTGCGCGTTCTTAAAGGCTTGGCCGTTGGCACGGTATAGGTGTCACCGTGTCACACGCAAATCTACTATCGACCGTGCCCACTGGGGACGTGATATGCTGGATCGATGAAAGACAAGACGGCGCGAGCAAAAGACGATCTCCGGGATCAGATTGAAGCGGCAATGGCACTTGCCGATGAGCTAGGCCTACCGCTGGTCGGTGCCCTGCTAGACAGCGCGCTCAGGGTTATGCCGGCGGACGTTCATTATTAAGCTAGGGTCAGAGCATCGAGTACCTGCCGGTCGGGGGGGTGAATGATAGCGGCCTTCACGTGGCTGGCAGTGTGTCCGATGGCGGTGTCGCCTTAATCAATATCTGTAGATGAGCCGGCTCGGGGTTTAACGATGGCGTAACGCCAGTGATCTCGACCCGTCGAAACGGGTCGAGATCCAAAGTCACATGGATGCAAGCATCTCGATGTGATGCTGGACAGTGGGCGCAATGGTCGATGCGACCTGCTTCAGCGCGGGAGCGGTACCGGATGCGGCAAAGCCTTGGTGTAGGGCGAGGGCCTGCTGGTGGGCCGTCTTCTGCTGCTTGATATAGAGCGCATCGCGGGCCGGTCCCTTGGACGCCTTAAGGGCAGCAATATTTTTACGTCCCATAGGGTCGAGCATCGGGGGCTTTGGCGTCAGGCCGGACTGGGTAGCCGCGCTTTTCACGTCTGCGGTGCTTTTGTTGTGGTCGCTTACCATCATCGTGGCGAACTGCTTCAGCTCGCTGTTCTTTGTCGTGGCCATAACGAGATTGCTCGATTGAATCTCGTACTGGTCAGACGCGCCAGCTTTCATGACATAGGTGGCAGGGGAAGGCGCGCTCTGCGCCGCTGCCAGTGTGGGGACAGCGATCAGTGCTGCTACTACTGCGAGCCGCTTCATTATTTTCTCCTGAGCATTGTATTTGTGTGAGATTAGAAGGGCTCAGCACGTCATCGCGTTCCCTTAGCAGCGGAGATGCAGGCCTGATCTTAATGTTGATTTATACGATTTCGGATGCTGCTATCGCCTATGGCTGACCCATTACGTCGTTGCGGGCATCGTAGCTCGACGTAATTTACGCGGAGGATGATGCGCCAGAACTGCATCTAATCTGCTGCTTAAGAGCCAAAATCATGCAAACTCGCATTAGGCGGAACGGCTACACACGCTTCAGACAGAACGGGGTTCGTCAGGGCCTTCACATGTGATTACAACTAAGTCGGGGGATCATATATGATCGACGAACCGACCGCAGACGCCGCACGCTTTGGCAACTATGACGAGATACGTCGCATCTTGGAGGAAGTGGCGGCGTTTAGTGGAATGGGATTTGTCGCGTTCGCGCGCGTGACGGAAACGCGCTGGATTGCGTGCCAGGTGTTCGACCAGATCGACGTAGGCATCTTGCCCGGGGACGAGCTGCGCATCTCGACGACAATCTGCAACTACATCCGTGAATCTGGTAATGCCGTCGTTATCGACGACGTGTCTGCTGATCCGAAATGGAACAGCCACCCGGCGCCCGCGCTCTATGGCTTTAAGAGCTATGTATCGCTGCCGATCGTTCTACCGGACGGTTCGTTTTATGGAACGCTGTGCGCGATCGATCCTCAGCCCCGGAAATTGACGCGAGCGGACATGGTTCCGTCGCTTAAGCAATTTGCGAACCGCATCGCGCGGATCGTGTCGCAGCGGCGCCCTACGTATTAGATCCAAACATGACGGATCATATCTACGTGGAAGCACCGCCGGACGTGGAGAGGCGCGGCATCCGACAAACCGCATGTTGATCCACGGCAGCACATCTTGTGTGAAAGCCGGCAACCTTAGGTCCCTGTGCCGGTTTGCGAGCCCAGAGGAACTTCACGATGGCACGATACTTCTTCAATACCGCGGACAACCGGCACGAGCCCGATAGTGAGGGCACGGAGTTGGCGGATCATGCAGCGGCGAGGAAGCATGCGATCATTTATGCTGGTCAAATTATGCACGGGGAACCCAATGCCTTATGGGACGGCAGGGATTTCGTCGTCGATGTGACGAACGATCAAGCTCTGATGCTTTTCAGGCTGACAGCTTATGTCACCAATGCGCCAGCTGGAGGGGATACTAAGTAAGCATTTCGCGTCGCAATCTTGCACGGGCATTCCCGGCAGCCGGTACGTCGTTCACGGTTAACTGGGCAGAACCAATTAGCTGTCGTTTCCCCAGTGAATGACTACTTCGCGTGCTACGTGATCTCGGCTTAGCAAAGTAAGTGACCAACTAAATACTACAGAATGGAGCATATAATGTCTGAGCAAACCAATGAGTTAAGTGTCATCGAACTCGCGACGGAGTTAACAGTTGCGTGGTTGAGCAATCCCAACACACGGGTGTCGGCTGATGAGGTACCCGCGTTTCTAAACAAAATGCGTGACTCAATTGCTGCCTTGGCGGGCAATGTGTAGCCGACGAGCACGACTGCCGACCAGGCTGCTGAATATGTGCCTGCGGTATCGGTAAGGAAGTCTCTTTCCGATCCTGACCACATCATAAGTCTGATCGATGGGAAGAAGTATAAGACGTTGCGCCGCCACCTGTCGACGCATGGCATGACGCCAGCAGAATATCGGGTGCGCTATGGCCTCAAGCCTGACTACCCGATCGTCTCGCCGAATTATTCGGAAAGCCGCCGCGCGATGGCGGTGCAAATCGGGCTGGGCCGCCAGTCGGGGAAAACGAAACCGAACAAAGCCGAGGCTGCGAAACGTGCACCTCGGAAGCGCAAGACTGACAACACAACAGAGTAATATTGAGTTTTCTGGCGACTATGTTGAATTTTTGGAAGTCGCCGCTTACCCTCCTAAGCGTCCTTTGTCTAAGGAGACGGTCATCTCCAGCGCCCGACTTTGGGCTACGCATTTAGCGAGATTAAGGTTTTGACGCAGCTATTGGTCAAGTCGCTCGTACCTGACGTGCCGGGGTGACCCAATATGCCCCAGCCGGCCCGCCGCGCGACTCACGTTGCTGAGGCGGGCCGTTAATCCTCTTCGAGCTTGAGCTGCTCTGATAATTGACGGGCAGAAGCGCGTGAAGCCCATGGTCTGTCCTCACCTAGTCTCGTCTTATCTGGACCTTGTACGTAGCTGTCATGATTGGAAAAATCATAGACACCGATGGAATGGAAATAGCTGTCAGCCTCAGTGCCGATGGCAAGCACGTCGAGATGACAACGAGATTTGGAAAACAAATTATGACGCCATCCGACGCCTTGGGTCTTGGCGATCTACTGGCGCACGCTGCCAGGGAGGCGCTGATAAACGACGCTGAGGATGTCATCGATCACAATACGCGATGGGTTTAGACGGGGCCATCGCGGCGATAGGGCAGCACTTGTAACGACGTCCCGGCCTGCCTGCTCGGTGTGGCTGTCCGCATGACCGTCTATTCCTTACAAGGACGGGGCGACTAGCAATACCGATCGTTCGGATCGCGCCACGGAGTTCTTCAACGCCTTGGCCGGCCCGCCTCGCGCTTGTTCCCCTTGTCGCTGAGGCGGGCCGTTATGAAACGGTTGAGCCACTTTAGTTCTCCGCGTCTGGCGGCCAGAGATCACGATGGAAAAACGTCTCGGGCTCGTTCAGCGGCCGCAGGCCGACGATCTGCCCAGCGGCCGACCAGCCAGTACCTTCAAGTAGTGACATGGCGGCGCGGTTGTATGCCCCCGTGGATATGAAAACTTGGCCGCTCAAGGAGGTGTTGAGGGCGTCGATCAGCGCCCTCGCGATACCACGGCGTCTGTAGTCGTCATCGACGACGAGCTTGTTGACGTAGTCCCGGCCCACGCATCCGCCATGCTGCCAAGCGACATAGCCAACCACAATACTATCGATCTCAGCCACCAACATGCGTTTTTCAACTATTTCGGCAATCCGATCGCCAGGAAAGGAGTCGAACTGCATCAAGCGCGATAGGTCGTAAGGTTCTGCGAGCCGAATGGTCGCCATGTGGTTCTCCCGATCCCTGCAGGTCTAGTCAGAACCTTTGCACTGCGTGGCTCGTTCGAATGCAAGAGGATTAACGCGCTGAAAAGGAAGCGCGGGGTACCAGCTTGCCGATGGGAACACGACTCGTAGACGCTTTGTACCCAGCTTGGCCCACTAAGGATGAGCGACAGGACATAAGGATTCCTGTCGCCTGGAATGCCACGATATCAGCGGACAAGTTTGACGAGCAACCTGTACGCATCACCGACTGCACGGCGCGGGGGTGCCGTATCGCAACTCGGCTCGCCGTTACCGTCGGGACATTTGTCCATGTCACGATCCCTCAATTCGCCGCGGTGCCAGGGTGGGTCGCCTGGAGCAGTCCCGAGGCAATAGGGATCGATTTTAGTCACCCACTGCCCAACCGGGTGCTTGAGTGCGTTATTGAGCGTAATGCGCCGTTCTGAAGGGTATCTCTTGGAAAAGCTGTAGGTCGGCACAACGTCCGATGTAGCAGTTAGACGAGGACTCAGATGGTCAGCTTTTTCATTGCAATGGCTCTCGCCACGTCACCCGTTGCGCCGCTTGGCAAAGAGACGGTTATAACCAATGCCGGCGGGGGCACTTTACGAGAGTGGCAGGCTGGTCCCGCGCGAAGCGGAATCGTGTACGTGCGCGATCGACGCGAACAGTGGTATCAGGTGACCCTCACTGACCCCTGCACGACCGATACCGCGCTCGACACGTTAACGTACACTACGGACGTCAACGGCACATTTGATCGCTTCTCGCGCATCAACGTCGCACGCTATCCGAACAGGATTTGCGGGATAAGCAGCATCAAAACGAGCCTCGCGCCAGAAGGTAAAGTGGGTCTTCGCAAACGCTGAGCGGATAAGCGCTAGCTAGGAATTACAAAACGGCCTGCGAGCAGCGCGGTGAAGCACTTTTTCGGTCTCACCTTTGAGCAGTCGTCGTCTGATTGCCTGACAGACGCCTCAGGGGCTTCGCCCTCGGTGCCCATCTTACATTCCGTCAACGACGTTCTATTTCGCGACGTTCAATGATAGAACCACCGCTTATTCTCGCTATCGGGGACAGTCTGGTTGCAGGCTACGGCCTCCACGCTTCCGATAGCTTCCCCGCGCAACTTCAAGCGTCGTTGCAGCATCAATACTCCGGCGTCTCGGTGATCAACGCTGGTGTTACGGGCGACACGACTGCTGACGTCGTGCGACGTTTACCGCGGCTCGTGTCCAGCCTCGATCGTCGTCCAAAACTGGCGATCGTTCAGGTAGGGCCGAACGATGTGCTGAGACAGGTGCAGGCGGCTCGTACCCGTGCGCAACTCGAGCAGATTGTGCTGAGCCTGTGCAACTGCGGAATCCCTGTGTTGCTGACGACCGTCGAGCCGCCGGCGTTCATACGTGACCGTGCCGCCGCTTACCTTGGCATCCATGAGGAGCTGGCCGTAGAACACGGCGCGACCGTTTGGCCGTTCTTCCCGCCGGGCGTGCTGGGTCATTCTGACATGGTGCTGGCAGATCGGGTACATCCGAACGCAAAGGCGATCAGCGCGGTGGTGGCGGCGATGCGGCTGATTGTGGAGCGAATGTTGTAGCGTCGCGTACGCGCCTCCAAGTCTGGTTGCGTTCCCCATATGTTCCGATATGGTCGACGACTGGAACACGCAACTGAGTCGATGCGCAACGGCGTACAGCCCTTCAGCCAGACCCATAACCTGATCGCTGAAATCCTGCCCGACATCCGCCCGTGCGAAATGCAGACCATCTATTTCCAAGCGATGGAGGATGGCCCTGAGTCCTTGTTGGCATCGATCGAGGCAGAGTTCGCGCGCCGTGGCCTATCGCCGTACGCGACCTACTCGACCGACTACTTTTGATGGGTGGCGCGATCACCGCCGAGCGGATCGTCTTGCTTATATAAGTCTGGCCGGAAGCCGGAGGGCAGGGCGTGTTTCGCCAGCTATCGATAATCCATTAGGTGCTTCCCTGTCCCAATTTCGGCAGTTTGTTCTTTTCGCTTCATGATGGCAGACCGCGATCAAGTTCAGCCATTTGAACGGATCAAATTGGTCGATCCACGTCGTTACCGCATCGCTCATAGTTTGGCGCTGTGCGACATGCGCGTTCGCTGACCGCCAGCAGGCAGGCACCACTGTCGGAACAGCGGATAGCGGGTCCATACTGCAGCTCGGCAGTTGACAGATAACTCTACTTAGGTTGAGTAGGAGCATGGGCCGTAATCGTCGACCATCGAAGCAAATGCTGATCTTGTTGGAAGCGCTGGCGGCGCATACGCAGCAGTGGCGCCACGGCTACGATCTGATGAAAGAAACGGGGCTTCTGTCTGGAACGCTGTACCCGCTACTGATCCGCATGACCGACCAGGGGCTTGTCGAGGCCGAGTGGCGCGAACCGGAACACCCTGGCCGTCCTGCTCGACATGCGTACCGTTTGACGAACGCTGGAGTGGCATTTGCGCGGACGGCAACATCCGCCGGCCCAATGACCTTCACCAAGGCCGCGTTCGCATGAAAGTAGCTGTGTCGCGGGCTTTGCTGGCATTGGCCAGTCGGTCTCTCGGCTCGGATCGCCGAACGTGGGCGATGGCCATGGAAGCGGAGTTCGAAGCCGCGGTGGAGGATCGGCGTCCATTCCTGTTCGCCCTCGGCTGCCTATTCGCAGCATGGCGCGAAATCGGGAAGCACAGCGAAGGGCGACTAATCGTCGCGACCTACGCGCTCGCCTTGGGAGTACTCACCCCGATGGCAGCTATGCAGTTCCGGCAGGCGGTCGGCTTCCTGTCCTCGGCGGACGGTCCGCCTTTCGGCAACCCAAGCGCCAGCGACGGGCCGAACCTCTATTTGATCTGGTCCCAGAACAGCGCGATCCCGGTCTTGCTGATCACGTGGCTTCTGCTCGGCATGGCGCACCTATTTCTTGCATGGATGCTCGTGGAGGGGGACTGGCCGCGCATCGTGAAGTGCGGCACGCTGATTGGAGCGGCAATGATCACGCTGTCGTTATTCATGGGCGTATTGATGCTCGATTTGTCGTCCTTGAGGGCGCAAGTCGCGGAGCTGGCGATCGAATTTGTGGCGGTGGTATCTATTTCGCGGTGGCACGCGCGAGTTCTTGCAGACGCCTCGCGCGATTTGCTTGCTCGGTAGCTTGTAGGAACCCTTCAACAGCCCACGCGACTGGCTGGGCCTCTGCAGACCTACTTGACTCTTAAATCTACATATGTTGTTGTGCGTCTAGCACCAGCGCCGTGAGGCTCAAAGCGGGGGCGACGAAACGCCGAGGCCGTGTGCGGGCCGAGAGGAAAGAGCGTCCGACACGCAAAGGGGAAGCGAAGATGAGACGTGTAATTGGCATAGGTGTCGTTGCAACCGGCACTGTCTTGCTTGTTGCTTTATTTCTTTATCTTCGTAAGCCTGTTGTTGATGCCAGCGCGAACGGCTTGTTCGCAAACGACTTCTGCGGTACGATAAAGCTCGCCGACGGCGAGATGCTGCTGAACGATCGACAAACCATATCATACATTGTCGGTAGAGATGCAGAAGGGCCGTACATCTTGCCACGCTTTGACGTCGGCGCCGTATCCGATCAAGGGCTCGACGTCGACGGAACGCGCTCGGTGCGCAAGCTGCGGCTCGACAGGCTACCTTCAGCGACAAAGCTTACGCTTCATGAGGGTTTGACACCCTATGTATTTAAAAGGCTGGCGTCTGTTAATTCGCATGAATGATCTGATCCCAACCAACATAGTCTGACTCATAAGTCTACATATGTTCCTATAGCGCGCACCGAGGGCTGCCGAATGCCACCAGCGGTAGTTCGGCAGCGAACGGTGGAAAGACTTCGGCATGGCATACCGGCCGTGCTGCACAGTGAGGAGGTGGAGCAATGATGAAAGCCATGACTGATCTGTCTTGGGGGACCCCCATACGGCTATTAACAGCCCTGCTTTTGCTTCCCGCGACAGGTATCGCGGGCGGCATAGACGCGCAGTCACAGGCAGCTGTCGGCAAACCTTCGCCGAACCGCCTTGGCTTGGCTGTGCCCGGGCCGATGGCCACCGATGTTCGCATTTCATCCGAACCGGACGTTGTTCTGGCGGGAACGCTGTACCTCCCGGCAGGCCACGGGAAAGGTCCTTATCCCTTGGCCGTGATGATCCAGGGGAATGGACCCAATAAACGTGGCGGCTTCTCCGAGCTAATCAAGCGACTGTCGGCCGACGGTATAGCTGCTCTCGAATATGACAAGCGCGGGGTCGGGCAGTCGACCGGGGCCTATGAGGAGGATCTCGAGCGGCTGACCGCAGACGCTGCCGCCGCTGTTGCGGCGATGCGCCATCGCTCAGATATCGCTGGCAGCCGCATTGCGTTGGTCGGCCATAGCGGGGGCGGTGTAATTGCGCCCGCGGCGGCGGCTGCCGATCCAAACATTGCGGCCGTGGTGACGCTGGCGGGCAATGTTGGCGACGGTCTGCCTTACGTCAGGAAGGGGCTTTACAGGCAGATGATGAAGATGGTTGTCGGCGGCCGTGACACCCTCGTCGGCCCGGCGGCGGATGCGGCTATGACTTTGCTCCAGGCTCGCGTGGACAGCAGAGATGCGACAACGATCTCACGCCTTCGCGCAAACGCTGTCGACCGGTTCGAGGCAGCGGGGTTCCCGCGGGCGCAGGCGGAACAAGCGCTCACGATGATCGACGTTCCAGACGCCTGGAAAGGTAGCAAATTACGCTCGGCCTGGGATCTCAAGGCCCTGCATATACCCGTTCTAGCGGTCTACGGGACCAAGGATACGGTGGTGGATGACGCACCTGCGGCACGTGCCGCTTTGGCGAGCAACCACCTCGCTCGAGTTGTGATGCTGGACGGACTTGAGCACTCGTTCCAGGAAGGCGCAGTCACAGGCGCGCCGGATGAGGCGTCGAAGTTAGGCCCGTACCTCGGATCACCTCGCCTTGTGGCAGTCGTTGGCGACTGGCTTCGAGATGCGCTGTCGTCGAAAAGTCCCAGGGGGATGGGAAAAGCGCGCTAACGCGCACCTTCTCGCCGCTCGACGACTAATCGCCTGCTGCTTCTGGGCGCCGGTTCTCAGCCTTTTAAGGGCGCTTGACGGCGCTAAATCGCCATCCGCTCCACACGAACGATCATCGGCTATTGTGCCTATTCTGACTCGAAGAGCAGCCGGTTTGCTTTCCTATCCCATTACGACATTCGCGAGCGGATAACCGGGTGTTAAAATCGGTCATTCGTAAAGATGAACCAGCGTCGGAAGTTGGGAAGCGACGGAGGACGCATTAGCGTCCGTTTGTGGGTCCTCCCAGCAACTGAGCGGTCGATGACAGCATTATTCAGCGTCAGCGGCTTCCTGACAGGCGCCGCCTTCCAGTTTTCTGTCGGCCTCTCAGCGTCGGGAACCCACCCACACTCTGGCCGACGGCGCATCAACCAAGACCGGTAGGAAAACAACGGCTTGAAGCTACAGCCCAAGTTCCTCCAGCCCCGGATGATCCTCGGGCCGTGGCCCGAGCGGCCAGTGGAACAGTCGCCCCTTTTCGGAAATCGGAACGTCGTTAATGCTCGCCATCCGGCGCGCCATCAGGCCATCGAGCGTGAATTTCCAATTCTCATTGCCGTAGGAGCGATGCCACGCGCCGGCATCGTCATGCCACTCATAGGCGAAGCGCACGGCAATTCGATCGCCGTCATGCGCCCACAGGCCCTTGATAAGCCGATACTCGTGCTCGCGACGCCACTTTGCGGTTAGGAAGGTGACGATAGAATCCCGCCCCCGAAGGAAATCAGACCGGTTTCGCCACTGGCTGTCCTCGGTATAGGCGAGCGCGACCCGCGCTGGATCGCGGCTGTTCCAGCCGTCCTCGGCGGCGCGGACCTTTAGCGACGCAGTCTCATGGGTGAAGGGAGGGAGGGGCAGTCGTGGCATCGAACGGATCCTTTCAGTCAAAGGGCGTGGCAAACTCCAGACGGATCCCGCCCGGAATGAGGATCAGGAAGTGGCGCGCCGTTGATCCGGGACGGATGGCGCCCGGCGCTGCGTCGACCACGACTTCTGGATGCGCCGTCACGGCGGCCCACGCCGCTGCCAGTGCAGCATCGTCGGCGACCGAGAGCGAGAGATGATGGAGACCGATATTGGCGCGCCGGTCAAAGGCGCGGGCCGTCACGGGGTCGGCCGCGCGCCACAAGGTCAGCAGGATTGTGCCGTCCGATACGAAGATAGCAGGATAGTCGGGCACGCCGCCTACTTCATCGAATCCGAGCGTGTCGCAGAAGAAGGCGCGTGCCTGATCGAGGTTGGGCACGGTTAGCCCGACATGGTGGACGCCGCGTGTGAGTTTGCTGGTCATGATGCTGCCCGTTCAAGTTGAGCGATGTGGGCTCGAAGCACCGCAATCTCGTCAATGAGCGGCTGGGAAGTGCGGCGCACTTCCGCCTCGGTGAAACGCGGCGTGATATGCTGCGGGCAGTTCCAGTCGAACCCGACGACATCGATCAGAAAGCCACGCTCCGGCTCGGCCGCGTAGCCGGACGGCATGAGCGCTGCGATGACGGCGGGGTCTTTGCTCACGTGGGCATGGCCGATGATCTTGAGGCGCCGGCGGTTCGGATAGTCCATTAAGAACAGCGCAACCCGGTCGTCGGCCGCAATATGCGCGACGGAGAGATATTGTCGGTTGCCGCGAAAGTCGGCGAACCCGAAACAATTGCCCCGAGGTGTCGGACGAAGCCGGTTGCCCCGCCGCGATGCTGGACATAGGGCCAGCCATTTTCGGACGTGCTCGCCAGGTAAAAGCTGTCGCGGGCGGCGATGAACGCAAGTTCTTTGGCCGTAATCCGGTCGACCGTCTCCGCGCCGGCTTCCATGCGTGCGTAGGACGCTCGCGACCCCGCTGCTTCTTGCAGCGCGCGAGCGCGTGGTCCGAAAAGGGTGTGGAGATATGCCTGCGCCATGGCCACGAGGATGGCGAGTTGCCCGCGATGTGATAATTCGCAATTACTGATACGGACTATTGCGATACGGGGAATAATGGACCGCTTCGAGAGCCTTTCCGTCTTTGTCGCGGTGGCAGAGCAGCGCGGCTTCGCGGCTGCGGCGCGCGTCCTCAATCTGTCGCCTCCTGCCGTGACCCGTGCGGTCGCGGCGCTGGAGCGGCATCTGGGCGTGACGCTGTTCCACCGCTCGACGCGAGCGGTGTCCCTGACGGACGACGGGGCAAGCCTGCTCGATCGGGCGCGGCGCATACTCGCGGACATTCGCGAGGCGGAGCAGATCGCCATGGGCGGTCGCTCGGTTCCCCGGGGGCAGCTCTACGTAACTGCGCCGGTCATATTCGGGCGGCTGCATGTGTTGCCGGTCATCAGCGCGCTGCTGGCCAGCCACACCGGCCTCAACGCGCGCATGATGCTGCTCGATCGTAATGTCCGCATCGTCGAGGAGGGTGTCGATGTGGCGGTGCGGATCGGGACGCTGGCGGACAGCACGCTGCGCACCGTGACGATCGGTTCGGTCCGTCAGACCATCGTGGCAAGCCCGGGCTATCTTGCCGAACATGGCTTGCCCATCGATCATGGCGACCTGGCCCAGCATCGGTGTATCATGGGTAGCGGTGTGCGCGCCGGCACCCGATGGTCGTTTGGCGCGCGCGGCGAGAGGCTGTTGGAAATCGTCCCCCGCCTGACCGTCAACGGCATCGATGCGATCCTCGCTGCTGCGGAAGCAGGCGTTCGCCTTGCCAATGTACTGAGTTACCAGTCGGCCGCGCATATCGCGAGCGGGCGACTCATTGAGGTTTTGGCCGATCATGCTCCGTCCGCCATGCCGGTAAGCCTGCTCTATGATCCCGGTCGAGCCGCTATGCCCGCGGTCAGGGTGTTCATCGATGCGATGCGGGAACAGGGGCGGCGGGGCGTGTGGTCCTGACCGGGACCGCCGGACAAGCTATTTCGCGGCGAAGGCTCGGCAGATTTCCATTTCAGCATTCCTCCCGGTGAAGGCTCAAACGCAGGCCGGCGGCGTTCCGGCGGCGTTCGCCCATTGATCGCGGCGTCGCCGGCGCCTGAACGAACTGCAAATGTGTGGATGGGCGAGAGCGGTGCGGCAATGTCGCTTTCTGGGTCGGAGCGGTTGAAGGGCAGACGATCCGCACCTAGCCCACCTGGCGCCATTCACTTAATGCGCTGGCGTAGTCATAAGCGGACAATTGTTCATAACCGGATCCGGCGTAGGTATGTCTCTCATCGATCGGTTTGAACTCTCGGTGCCCTTGATCCAGGCGCCGATGGCAGGCGTCGCCACACCTTCGCTGGCGGCAGCGGTATCCGAGGCGGGAGCCTTGGGATCGATCGGAGTAGGCGCGACCGACGCCGCCGGCGCACGGGCGATGATCGAGGAGGTGCGCAGCAGCACGACCCGCGCGTTCAACGTCAACGTCTTCGTCCACGCTGGCCCAAAGGCCGATCTGTCGCGGGAAGCGCAACGGCTGGATTGGCTTGCCCCGCTGTTCGCCGAGTACGGCGCACAACCCCCGACGGCACTCATGACCATCTACAAGAGCTTCGCAGATGATCCCGACATGGTGGCGGTACTGCTCGACCTCGCGCCGCCAGTGGTTAGCTTCCACTTCGGGTTGCCGTCCGCCGACGTGCTCTCGGCGTTGCGAGCGCGTGGTATCTATCTCATGGCGACCGCAACCAGCCTCAACGAAGCACACGCGATCGAGGCCGCCGGGATCGATGCGGTGGTCGCACAAGGGATCGAGGCTGGCGGGCATCGGGGTGTCTTCGACCCCATCGCGCCTGACGACGCGCTCGGCGTATTCGCGCTGACCCGGCTCCTGGTGCGCAAGAACAACCTACCAATCATCGCTGCTGGCGGGATAATGGACGGCGCCGGCATCGCCGCGGCGCTCGACCTGGGCGCATCGGCAGCGCAACTGGGAACTGCCTTTGTCGCATGCCCGGAGTCGGCCGCAGACGATGCATACCGGGCGGCCCTCACCGGTGAGGGCGCTTACCACACCGTCCTCACTTCGCTAATTTCTGGTCGACCCGCGCGTGCGCTGGCCAACCGGTTCACGGCTCTGAGTCAGTCGGTTGATGAACGCCGACCGCCTGATTATCCTATCGCCTATGATGCAGGAAAGGCCTTGCACGCGGCTGCCAAGGCGCAAGGCGAGCACGGTTTCGGAGCGCAATGGGCGGGGCAAGGTGCGCCGCTTTCTCGTGCCATGCCGGCAGCAGCCTTGGTCAGGGTGCTGCGAGAGGAATTTGAATTGC
The DNA here is from genome assembly GCF_036856055.1 of Sphingomonas sp. 22R3R2A-7. NCBI lineage: Bacteria > Pseudomonadati > Pseudomonadota > Alphaproteobacteria > Sphingomonadales > Sphingomonadaceae > Sphingomonas > Sphingomonas sp. 22R3R2A-7. The sequence goes on from NZ_JASPFR010000001.1 coordinate 23,113, forward strand.
GACGGATTAGAGGCTCGGTTGAGCGTTGCGACGTTCCTTGATCGGACTGGCCGTTTCCCCACTAGAAGCCGTATAAGCAGACCTTTCAGCGTACTGAAAGCCTCAAGTCATGATGAACCAGCGCCCGAAGTTAAGAAGCAAGGTAAGGGGCGCGGGCGTCCTTTTGTTGGTCTCCGCGGCCGCTGGTCGCCTGATCGCTGCATGATCACGCTCGTCTGCTCCCAAGGTCTTTCGCATCCTGGAACTCGCTGCTTTAAAAGGCTCAAAGCCTTTCCGTTTCTCCGTGTCCACCAGCCCATGTTGGGAAAGTGTATGCGGGAAAGGGTTTAGGGAAAGCGGTTTACGATGGTGAACGGTCGCGTGGTAAGCACGGGCGGCATACCAGTGAGAGGGCAGTAATGACGGACGCCACAAACGTAATTGCCGTGGACCACACAGGCTTCGCTGTGTCTTCTTTGGACGAAGCCGTTCGGTTCTGGACGGGAGCGCTCGGTTTCACACTTGAGCGGCAATCGGAGATGGGGGGCGACTTCCTGCATCAGGTGACAGGTGTCGATGATCCGAAAGTGAGAACGGCAATCGTCAAGGCACAAGACGGCTACGTGGTCGAACTGTTGGAATATTCAAACGGGCTCCAGAACGGGACGGTGCCCAGCGGCGCGGGATCGATCGGAGCGGCCCACCTGGCTCTGACCGTAAAGGACATTCATGTCGCCATTGCCCGTGTCGAGGCAGCAGGATGGAAGGCGAAAGGTAATCCGCTGCCGATCCCAGGTGGTCCACGGAAGGGAACGTTGGTGGCCTACGTTTCAGGCCCCGATCATATCACGATAGAGCTTATGCAGCCGACAGCCCGTTAATGGGCCGGCAAAAGCTTTGCCGCCTCATCATCCTTTGAAAGCTGGCGAGTCAGCGTGCAGGGCCGAGGCTCAGCACCTTCTCTGCTGCAATACTGAATGGATGGCAGAAGTTGGGGAGCCAGAAAGAGGCCGCGAATGACCGCAAGTGGGTCAAAACGAAGCTTCGATACTAACGTATCGGCAACAAGGTTCTCAAACGCTTTGAAAAGCTCATTCTACTCTAAAATGAAGATAGCGATAGACCAAAGCCGGCGGGGAAGCAGATAAGTAAAGATAGGGGGGCAATTTAGGCGCAGTGGTTGCGAAATATTCATGATATGGTGAAGCTGGGACGAAAGATTGCGTTCAAAGTCAATGATATCAGAACTAGCGGCACTTCCGCATCTTGCGTTGTCGATAGCGTTCGCTCGTTGCCGCTCACAAAACAGAATGATTCTGCCCCACGGAAACCACGAATCCTTTCAACCGCGTTCGACGATCATCGCTATACCCTGCCCCCCGCCTATGCACATTGTCACGAGAGCGTAGCGGCCGCCGTTGCGGGCAAGTTCGTAGAGAGCCTTCACCGTCAGGATAGCCCCCGTCGCACCGACCGGATGGCCGAGCGATATACCCGATCCGTTCGGATTCACCTTGTCGGGGTCGAACCCAAGCGTTCGCGATACCGCACAGGCCTGTGCGGCAAAGGCTTCGTTGGACTCGATCACGTCGATCTGGTGAAGCGTCAGACCAGCGCGTTCGAGTGCAATCGGTACCGCCTGAATAGGCCCCAACCCCATGTGGCTGGGCGCAACGCCGGCATGACCCCAACCGAGAATCTTGCCGAGCGGCGTCAGGCCGCGCGCCTCCACCGCAGATGCCGACGCTAAAATCACGGCTGCGGCACCGTCGTTGATCCCCGACGCGTTGCCTGCCGTCACCGTGCCGGCCTTCTGAAAGGCAGGGCGTAAACTCGCCATCGAGTCGGCATTCGCGTCGCCGCGGACGTGTTCGTCGACCGCGAATTCGCGTGTGCCGCGACCTTGTTTGACGGTGATCGGCAGGATCTGGTCGTCGAACCGTCCTTCGGATTGCGCCTGCGCCGCCCGCCGGTGGCTCTCGACCGCGGCGGCATCCTGATCGACCCGCGAGACGTCGTGATCGCGCGCGATGTTTTCCGCAGTGATGCCCATGTGATAGCCGTCGATCGGATCGCTCAGGACCGCGATCATCGCATCAACCATCTGCACGTCGCCCATCTTCTGGCCGAACCGAACCGCGGGCACGTGGTGAGGCGACCGGCTCATTACCTCTGCACCGCCGGCTGCCGCGATCTCGACCTCGTCGAGTGCGATCATCTGCGCGGCCGAGATGATCGCTTGTAGGCCCGATCCGCATAGCCGGTTGAGTGTCAGGGCAGGGGCGCGGTCGGGAACCCCAGCCTTGAGCGCCGCGACCCGCGCCAGATACGCGTCTTGCGGTATCGTCTGGATCACCTGACCCATCACGACATGCTCGATATCGTTCGGCGTCAACCCGGCTCGCCGCACTGCTTCGGCGAGGACGCTCGCGCCCAGGTCCGCGGGCGCGTGATCCTTCAGGCTGCCCCCGAAATCACCGATCGCGGTCCGTACGCCCGACACGATATACACTGGCTTCACGCTCGACTCTCCGACGTTGTTCAATATTTGAAGCTTGCCTGAAGCAGGACTTCCCGGCCGCGCGCCACGACTCCGCGCTGCTCGCCCTGCGTGAGTGGAATGCTAGTGCCGCCGGTGCGATCACCCGCAAACAGCAGATAGTACTTGTTCGTCAGATTGCGACCAATCAGTGACATCTGCCACTGGCCGTCGGTCGGCCCGACGCGGGCGCTCGCGTTGAACCGCCAGAAGTCGTTCTGCTTGGAGGCGGGCGCAAAGGAGTCGCTCGCGAAGTATGCGGAGTTATAGAAGGTATCGCCGGTCACCCCGACTTCGAAATCATTGCTGGCCGGGATGGTCAGCTCGAAGCCTGCATTGCCGGTCAGGTCGGGCGAACGCGCTGGGGCTCGGCCGTCGAGCACCTGTTGCAGGATTGGCGTCCCTGCCGCGGTCAAAGTCCGCGTACCCGTCGCGTTGGTCACAAACGAACATCCGGACGGTGCAGCGGCGGTAAGCGCAACGGCCGCTGGAATCGTGTAGCCGTAGCACTGGCCGGTGTAATCGCGGAACCGGTTGTGCACGTATGCAACCGCGGCATGCAGTCGCAGCATCCGTGTGGCGTCGAAATTGGCCTCAAGCTCGCCACCACGCTGGCGTACCTGTCCGGCGTTGCTGATCTGGAATCGTATCGTGCTGGCGTCGTATTGCGTGACCTGCAGATTGCTAAAGTTGTATGCGAAGGCTGATGCAGTCAGTCGCAGCCGCCGGTCAAACAGCTCACCCTTGGCGCCCGCCTCAAAGCCTTTCACTGTTTCCAGATCGAAGTCGATGTCGGCGAGCGTCGTGTTGGTCTGGATCGGGCTGGTGATCCCGAACCCGCCCGATTTGAAACCGGTCTTGTAGGCGATATACAGCGTCGAATTGGCCACCGGATGGTAGGACAACGTCGCCTCGGGCGAAATGTTGTCATCCTTGAAGGTCCCGGCGAGGATACCGGGAGTCTGGTCGGTCGAACTTGCGAACACGGTTGCGGCAGTATTAAACCGGCCTAGCGCCGAGTTTATGCCATAAAGGTTCTGGTTCCGCGTCTTCTTCTTCTCCGACGTGTAACGTGCGCCTGCGGCAAGTTCGAGCTTAGGCACAATCAGCCAAGTTGCCTGGCCGAACACCGAATAGGTGCGGCCGGTCAGGTACGCGTCCTTCTCGTACGTCTCGATCCTATCGTTGAGCGGATTGTAGCTGATGTCGGCGCGAAAATTGGTGTCGTTGTACAGTTCGTCGCGGGTGTCGCCGTAATACGCGCCGACGAGGAAGTTGACCGGCCCGTCAAGCTTGGTCAGCAAGCGGAATTCCTGGCTAAAGCTAGCGTAGCTGGTGTCTTCGTACGTGGTCAGCGCGTTGTCGACGGTGTGCGTCAGGCCCGATACGCTGCGATACCGGTTGTAGATCTCGGCCGGTCAGTGACGACAGGTTGAAGTCGTCGGTATCGTATTTAAGCACCAGCGACGCCGTGTACGCCTTATTCAGCCCGCGCGAGCGGTTGTCACCATCTAGCGCGGGAATGCGGTTGGCGATCGCGGGGACGATGTTGCTGAAGCTGGTCTGGTTGTCGGCGCGGCAATCGCCGAACGGATCGGCGACCCCGAACGACCGTGGCCGGTCGCCCGTGCACGGACCGATATTCTGTGAGAACGAGCCGCCGCCCTGATCATGCGCGATCAGCCCGAACAGTTTTGCGCTTGCCGAAAATGCACTGGTCGGATTGTACTCGAGCGTCACGCGACCCATCGTCTCGTCGTCCCCGACCCTGCGACCCGGTGCGCCGGGTAGCGTTCCGGTCGACGCGGGCAGTGCGGCCGGAAAGAACGGGTTCGGCGCGACTTGCGCGTTGTTGTAGAGCCAGCCCTTCGCATCACGGTGCTTGATCGCCACGCGGCCGCCAAGTGTCTCGGTGATCGGGCCGGAGACATGCGCTTCGCCCGACACTTCGTCGGCGACGAATTCATAACCGACGCGTCCGCCGACCTCGAAGCGATCGGTCGGTCCTGCGGTGGTGATCGAGATGACGCCGGCCGGGCTGTTCTTACCAAAGAACAGCGCCTGCGGGCCCTTCAGCACTTCGACCTGCTGGATGTCAAAGAATCCGAGTGTCGCAACGCGCCCGGAGGACGACTGGATGCCGTCGATCGCAACCGAGACGGGCTGTTCATACCCAACCTGCGTCGGCGGCGAGCTGATCCCGCGGATCGCGATCGAACCGCCACCGATCGTGCGATAATTGCTGACGATCACGGTTGGGGTTAGTTCGCCGATCTTGGTAAGGTCGGTGGCGTTGTATTTGTTGATTTCTGCGGCCGACAGCACGGACACGGCGACGGGCACGTCGAGCAACCCTTCCTTCCGGAGACGCGCGGTGACAACGATGTCTGCGTTGCTGGCGACCGGGGCGGCATCCGTGGCCTGCTCAAGCGGCGTGGGGTTGCCTGGCGGGACGGCGACTGAAGCGGCGGGGGGGCCGGCGTGCCCTGGGCGGGTGCGAGCTGCGCGAGCGCGGCCCCCGCTATCAATGCTGAAGAACAGACGGCGGCAAGCGCGCCGATCCGGACCGAACGATATGAACGCACCTTCATGCCATCCTCCTCCTGTGTCGCGGTATGATTATCCGGCCGACCTCCAGTTTTGGATGGTCTGCCGAAGCCGCTGTGGTGGTCGGTGAGGGAAACTCCCCCCGACATGTCGAAAGCTAGGCGCGCCTTCCGTCGACTGTCAACAGAAACGTTGACAATAACTTGGGTGATCGGTTGGAGGCGTAATTACGCAACATCAAACAGGTCGTGCTGACAAACAGAAGCGCGCGTTACACTTTTTCAGCGGCTCGTTCTGCCTTCCGAGGAGTAGGGGACAGAGCAGTTAATCCACGCAGGCGTTGACGATATCTGCAACCCAAGCGGCTCAGGAATCGAGTATCGCCACCGCGCGTGTCCATCCGCCCGATGCCGCACGGATCTTTACGGGGAAGCAGGCGATCGTGAACCCGGTTGCCGGCAGGCTCTCCAAGTTGTGCAATTTCTCGATATGGCAGTAGCCGATGTCGCGCCCGGCCTTGTGACCCTCCCAGATCAGTCCTGCGTCACCGCTCTTCGCATATTCAGCCGCGGTATGGACGAACGGCGCGTCCCAACTCCAGCCGTCGGTGCCGGTCACGCGCACGCCGCGCTCCGTCAGGTACAGCGTCGCGTCGCGTCCCATGCCACAGCCCGAAGCGACATAATCGTCGTATCCGAACCGGTCGCCCGCGCTGGTGTTGACGACGACGATCTCCAGCGGGGACAGCGTATGTCCGATCCGCGCCAGTTCCGCCTCGACGTCCTCAGCGGTCGCAACGTAGCCGTCGGAGAAATGCCGAAAGTCGAGTTTGACGCCGGGCTGGAAGCACCAATCGAGCGGTACCTCGTCGATCGTGATCGCGCGCTTGCCGCCATCTCCAATCTTGGCATCCATGGTGGACGCATAGTGATACGGCGCATCGAGGTGCGTTCCATTGTGCGTGGTGAGCGCAACGCGTTCGATTGCCCAGGCCTCGCCGTCGGGAAGGTCGTTTGCTGCCAAACCCGGAAAAAAGCCGAGCAACCCCGGGACCGACGCCTTGTGATCGATGTATTCTATACTCGGGCCGTAGCCGGGCGGATCGGAGATCACGTCGTTTTCGAGGAACACCGATAGGTCGATGATCGTGCGTGCCATGCTCAGAACTCCACCCGGTCGCCACCCTTGAGGCCGAGCATCGCGCGCGCCTCGCTCGGCGTGGCAGGTTCATGCCCCATCTCGTGCAGAATGCGGACGATCTTCGCTACCTGCTGCGCGTTCGAGACCGCCAGTTCGCCGCGTTCAATGAAGAGGCTGTCCTCCAGCCCGACGCGGACATGCCCACCCATCAGCGCGGCCTGGGTCAGGAACGGCATCTGGTGCCTGCCCGCCGCCAGCACCGACCATTGATACGAGTCGCGCCCAAACAGCCGGTCCGCAGTCGCCTTCATGAACATCAGATTTTCGAGATCGGGACCTATCCCGCCCAGAATGCCGAAGATCATCTGGATGAAGAACGGCGGCTCGACGATCCCCGCAGCGACGAAATGCGCGAGGTTGTAGAGGTGGCCGACGTCGTAGCATTCATGCTCGAACTTGGTGCCGCCCTCGCGCATCGTCGTAATGATCCGGTCGATGTCGCGGAAGGTGTTGCGGAAGATATAGTCGTCGGAGTTGAGGACATAGTCCTTTTCCCACGCGTGCTTCCAGTCGGTGATCCGCCGCCCCGCGCCGTGGAACGCGAAGTTGATGCTGCCCATGTTGAGCGAGCACATCTCCGGCTTGAAGCGCGTCGCCGCCGCCAGCCGATCGTCGAGCGGCATCGTCGCCGAGCCACCCGTGGTCAGGTTGACGACCGCATCGGTACGCTGGCGGATCACCGGCAGGAATTGCGCGTAGACGTCCGGATCGCCGGTCGGCTGTCCCGTCTCGGGCACGCGCGCATGGAGATGCAGGATCGCAGCGCCCGCCTCTGCGGCAGCTATCGCCTGGTTGGCGATTTCCTCGGGCGTGATCGGCAGCGCGTCCGACATGCTCGGCGTATGCGCGCCGCCCGTCACCGCGCACGTGATGATGATCTTGGCCATGTTACCCTTTCCGCTCGCGTTGCAGGGCGAGCAGATGACGATGGAGCCCGAGCCGGTCGCCGGATACCTGCGCGCGTGAAACCGTGCCGTCGGCCACGTCGATAATCGCCGCCAGTCTGAGGATGACCGGTTCTCCGACCAATGCCCGGTCGATGTCGACGAACCCGCCCGCATAGCGTCCGTGGCTTTCGACATGCGCGGCCGCGCGGGGGCCGGCGGTGAACATGTGGGAGATCGTCAGCGTATCGATCTCGACCAACGCTGCAAAGTCCGGTCCGTCGACTAGCACGGGCTCGACTGCGGCAGCCCTTAACATTCCAGGCAACCAATCGCGCACAATCGCCTCGGTTGCGGGATCGGGCGGCAGTACCGGCTGATCCCACGGCGCGAGGGCAGGGGCGGCAACCGCGTCGGGCAGGCCGCTCTTCAACTGACGCTTGCGGGCGAAGTAATCCTCCTCCGCCCAGCCATGCGACAACCGCTCGCCAGCTAGACGGAATACCGTGATCCCGCGCCATGCTGCGACGCGACCGTTGTCGCGCACCGATGCGCCGTGCTCGGTAAAGCGCATCGCCACACCGTCGACGCCGAGGATCGTGTCGTGGACCGTTACCGTCAGTCCCGGAAACTGATCGAGTTGTGCCGCGGTCGCGGGAAGATACTGGTCGTCGCGCCCGTCGAACACGTGTCCACCGATCGACAGCTTATAGGCCGGGTCCATCACCCATTCGACAGCTTGCGGATCGTGCGAGGTCAAAAAATCGACTGCGAACCCGCGTAATGCGCGTGCCTGGGGGGACAACGTCATGCCACAATTTCCGACCGCGCGCGGTCGAGCGTGCGCAGATCCTTTTTCAGTATTTTCCCGGACGCGTTCTGCGGCAGTGCACCGACGAAGCGAACCGAGGTCGGGCATTTGTAATGCGCCAGATGCTCGCGCGTGTAGGCGATCATCGCCGCCTCGTCCGGGTCTGCACCGATCCGCGGCACCACGTACGCCCTCGGGGTCTCGCCCCATTTTGCGTGCGGCACGCCGATCACAGCGACCTGGCCGACATCCGGATGCGCGCCAAGGACGTTCTCGATCTCGGTCGGATAAACGTTCTCTCCACCTGACACGATCATGTCCTTGTAGCGATCGTGGATGAAGACGAACCCTTCGCCGTCGCAATAGGCGGCATCGCCGGTCCTGAGCCAGCCATCGGGCGTGACGGCCGCAGCCGTCTCGGCGGGTTTCCGCCAATAGCCGATCATCACCATCCCCGACCGGATCCGGACCTCGCCGACCTCGCCGGGTGCGACGCGCACCTCGGTGTCCGGATCAACCAGTTGCAACTCGACCCACGGCAAGGGCCGGCCGCACGATCGCAACCGCTCGGGCGTCGGGCCATCGGGATCATGCTCGTGCGGCGGCAGGCTTATGACGGTCCCGGCGGTCTCGGTCGCGCCATAGGCATGGCTGAACTCGCAGCCGAACAGCGCGATCGCGCGGCGCAGCAACGGTTCGCCGATCGGGGCCGCACCGTAGAGAATGCGTTGCAGTCCCTGCGGCGCAATGCCGCCTGTGTCGACATGGTCGACCAGCCTTTGCACTACGGTCGGGACGAAGAATGTGTGCGTCACCCCGTGCCGGTCGATCGTCGCCGCCACACTGGCCGGGTCGAGCTTTTCGAGCAGCACGGTATGCCCGCCCTGACTGAGCGCCATCATGCCGTAGCCGATCCCGCCGATATGGAAGAGCGGCATCGCCACCAGATTGACGCTGTCAGCGGTGAACGCCCATACCTCGCGTGCCATCCGCTCGACATAAGACAGGTTGGTCTGGCTGATCAGTACGCCTTTCGGCACGCCCGTGGTCCCCGACGTATAGAGGAGCAGGGTAGCCGCATCGGGATCGACCATGATCTTCGGTGGCACATCGGACGCTGCGTCGCGCAACGCATCGAGCGCCGTCAGATCGATCGTCTCGACCGCTACGCCGGTAAGGCGATCGGCCAGTACATCCTGCACCAGCACCAGCTGTGGTTCGCCATCCGCAATGATCGCCGCGATCTCGCCCGCCGCCAGTCGCCAGTTCAGCGGCATCATGATCGCTCCGATCTTCGCGCATGCGTAGGCAAGCTCGTAGAACACGCACGCCGCATGCGACAGCAGCGCCACCCGGCCCCCCGCACCCACGCCGCGCTCGCGCAGCACGTTGGCCAGCTGCGTACTGCGTCGATCGATATCCGCGAACGTCAGCAGCTCGTCGTCAAACGCGAGGCACTTCGCGTCCGGTGTCTCGGCCGCGAAATGCTGCATCAGCGTCAGCAGGGTCGGTTGCATCGTTCGCTCCTCAGTAGCTTTTCGGCAGGCCAAGGCTGTGTTGCGCAACGTGGTTCAAGATCATCTCGCGACTGACGGGCGCGGTCTTGTGCAACCGGGCGATGAACCACAGGTCGGCAAGCCCGTACTCGTAGCTCAGCCCATTGCCGCCATGCGTCTGGATCGCCTGGTCGAGTGCCTTCAGCGACGCCTCGGCGCCGGCGAACTTTGCCATGTTCGCGGCTTCGGCAGCATCCTCGCCCTGGTCGTACAGCTGCGCTGCACGCGCATTCAGCAGACGCGCCGCCTGGACGTTGATATACGCCTCGGCGAGGGGGTGCGCGACGCCCTGGTGCTGGCCGATCGGTGTCTTCCACACGCTGCGATCGCGCGCGTACTGCGCCGCCTTGTCGAGCGCAAACCGCGAAATGCCGTTGTTGATCGCCGCTGCTGCTACCCGCTCAGGGTTCAGTCCGACGAACACCTGTTTCAGGCCCGCACCGCGCGTGCCGATCAGCATCGATGCGTCGAGCTGGATGTCGTCGTAAAAGGTCGTGAACTGCTTCTCGGGCGTCATCACCGCGGCATCGATCGGCTGGTAGCTGAGCCCCGGTGCGCTGGTCGGCAGCAGGAACAGCGACAGTGCTGAGCGCCCGTCGCCCGTCTCCATCTCCGGATCGCGGGCGACGATCATTACCGCGTCCGACACGTCGATTCCCGACGTCCAGTATTTAGAGCCGTTGAGGACGAACCCGTCGCCGTTGGACACGATACCAGTCTTCACCTTGTGCGTGTTGGAGCCCGCATCCGGCTCGGTGATCGCGAAGCAGATCTTCTTGGTACCGTTGGCGATGCCCGGCAGCCATTCGGCCTTCATCTCGGGCGAACCATGCGCAGCGATGATCGGCGCCGTGATCGAATTGATGACCAGCGAAAGCAACGGGCATCCCTGCGCAGCACACTCCTCGATCACGACGTTATAGTCGCCGATCCCGCCGCCGCTGCCGCCATGCTCTTCTGAGATGTGCACGCCGAGAAACCCGGCCTCGCCCAGCGCACGCCAGAGTTCGACCGGTTCTTCACCGCTCTTGACGCATTGCTGATAATATTTGCGGCCGAACTTGCCGACCAGCTTGGCGACGCTTTCGCGCAGTTCGCGGTGGTGATCGGCGGTGTCGACTAGGGGGAGAAGAACATTGGTTGAGCGGACATGCGGTGCGTTCCTTGTGGATCTTATGGAATGTCAGGCGGGCCAGTCGAAGAAACCGTGCCCAGATTTTGCGCCGAGCCGGCCCTCGGCGACCATTTTCGCAAGCATAGCTGGCGGTGCGAAGCGTGGCCCGTGCGCTGCCTCCAGCGCGCGTGCGACCTCCAGCCGAACGTCGAGGCCGACGATATCGCTCAGCCGCAACGGGCCGACCGGGTGGCGATAGGCGAGCACTGCGGCGCGATCGATATCGTCCGCGCTGGCGACGCCGTCCTCGAGCATCCGTATCGCTTCCAGAGACGCCGCGAAGTCGAGCCGGCTGGTCGCGAACCCCGGTACGTCGCGCACCGTGATTGTCTCTTTGCCGATCGCCTTGCCGAATGTACGGGCCTGCGCGAGCGCGTCCGAAGAGGTGGCGGCGCCCTGCACGATCTCGAGAAGCTTGATTGACCAGACCGGATTGAAGAAATGCAGCCCGAGGAACGTCGACGGATCCCGTACGCTTTCCGCCAGCACGTCGATCGACATCGCGCTGGTGTTGGTGGCGAGTAACTGGGGGACCTGGCGGACGCGCTAGAGAGGACGTCACGCTTGAGATCCAGCCGCTCGGGTACGGATTCGACGATCAGCGCCAGGCCTTCGGGAATCGCCTTCATCGTCTCGACGCGAACGACGCGGGCGGCGGTAGCTTCGGCTGCATCGGCGTCCAACTTGCCACGCGACACTGCCCCCGCCAGCGTGGTCTCGACCGTTCGCGCCATAATCGCAGCGCGCGTCGCGTCTGGTTCGACGACGTGGACCCTTCGTCCGGCCAACGCTGCAACATAGGCGATACCCACGCCCATCGTGCCGCCGCCGATCACTGCGATATCGTCCGTCACGTCACATCCTCTCTTCCGTTGCAGCGGATTTGCGATTGTGGGTCATTCGCCGAGCCAGACCGGCGCGCGTTTGTCCGCAAAGGCCCGCGCGCCCTCTTGTGCATCGGCGGAAGCGAGCACGGTCTCGACCATGTCGCGTTGCAGGTCCCACCGTCGATCAAGCGGCCAGTCGGGCGACGCGGCCATGATCTGCTTGCTCGCCATCACCGACAGCGGTGCGTTCGCGGCAATCTCGTTCGCCAGCGCCAGAGCGGCTTCCAGCGCACTACCGGGCAGCGCGAGCCGGTTAACCAAGCCCCAGCGGTGTGCAGTGGCGGCGTCCATTCGCGCGCCGGTCAGCGCATATTCGAGCGCGATCGCTGGCGGGATGCGCTCGCGTAGCCGCACCAGCCCGCCCGATCCCGCGACCAGCCCACGCGAGACCTCCGGCAACCCGAACATCGCGGTGTCGCCTGCGACGATCAGGTCGCACGCGAGCGCCAACTCGCACCCTCCCGCCAGCGCGTAGCCTTCGACGGCAGCGATCAATGGTTTTGCGGGCGGTTTTTCGGTGACGCCGGCAAACCCGCGACCTTCGAGTTCCGGTCGTTCGCCGTCTACGAACGCCTTCAGGTCCATTCCCGAACAGAAATTTCCGCCCATGCCGGTGACGATTCCAACGCGTAACGTCGGATCCGCATCCAGCACGTCGAGCGCCTCGGCCAGAGCGAGCGAAACGGCGCGGTTGACCGCGTTGCGCTGCGCCGGCCGATCGATCGTCATCACCAGCACCGCGGCGCGGCGTTCGACCACCACGCTCATGCTGACACCCGTTCACGGGTCACGTGGTAGTCGTCTAGGTCTGCGGTATCGGTCATCCGCCACATGTCGAGGATGCGGAACGGGTTGTTGACGACGATCCGCCCCTTTGAATTGCGGACATAGCCATCGACGCCGGGATAGGTCCAGACGAGCCCGGCATGCGTCTCGTCGACCTTTGCGTTGTACGCGTCGTGGACATCCTGCCGCACATCGATCGTCGCGATCCCCTTTGCGAACATCTGGCGGAGCAAGGACATGACGTAGTGCATCTGCCGTTCGAGCACCGAGATCAGGCTTCCGCCATGCCCGTATTGCGTGTTCGGTCCGTACAGGCAGAAGAAGTTCGGGTAGCCCGGCACCGTTGTCCCGAGATACGCGCGCGCATCGTCGCCATCCCAGTCGCCATGCAGGTCGCGTCCGTCCAAGCCGACGACGCGCATCGGTGCCAGCAGGTTGACCACGTCGAACCCGGTCGCCCAGATGATCGCATCCGCCTCATGTGTCGTCCCGTCGCTGGTCACGATGGCGTGCGGCAGGACCTCGGTCACTGCACCGTTGACGTACTCGACATGCGGTTGGGCGAGCATCCGGTACCAGCCATTGTCGAGCAGCATGCGCTTGCCGAACGGAGGGTAAGACGGGATCATGTCGGGCAGCAGGTCCTGCCGCTCGCCCAGTTGCGCCGTCATATAAGCGGTCAGCCCGCGACGGTGGGAGTCGTTGATCGCGTTGATCGATTTGCCTTGGCCGTCCCAGTCAGGATCTTGCCGTAACGCCTCATACTGTTTGTCGTTGAACGCCCAGCTAAGTCGCAATCGGTACCAGAGCCGGTACAGCGGCATCGTCTGCATCAGATGCTGCAACGCTTCTGGGATCGCCTGCTTGAACTTCGGGAACGGCGCGACCCATTGAGGCGTACGGTTTACCACCGTCAACGACACGACACTGTCGACGATTGCCGGCCCGACTTGCATCGCGCTCGCGCCGTTGCCGACCAGCACGACCTTCTTGCCGGCGAGCTCGATCCCGTCCTCAGGGTAGCGTGCGGTATGCACGCTCGGCCCTTCGAACCGGTCCATTCCGGGAATGTCGGGCAATCGCGGCTTGTTGAACGCGCCCACGCCACTGAGGATCATGCTCGCGGTCAGCGTTTCCGAATTGCCATCGGCATCGATCACGTCGGCTTGCCACTCGCCCGCGTCTGCATCCCAGCGCGCCTCGGTCACTTCAAGACCAAAGCGGATATGGCGGCGGATGTCGAAGCGGTCGGCGACATCCTGCAGATACGCGTGAATCTCACGACTTCCCGCGAAATAACGCGACCATTCATAGGGCGCATAGGAGAAGGAATAGAGGTGGCTCGGCACGTCGCAAGCTGCGCCCGGATAGCGGTTCTCGAACCAGACGCCTCCGAGGTCGGGTCGCCGCTCGAGGATGGTGTAAGGGATACCAGCCGCAGCGAATTGTACCGCGGCGCACATTCCCGAAATGCCGGCGCCGATGATCAGCGCGCGAAACCCCGGAGGCGGCGCTATATCCTGAGCGCCGTCGATTGCAGGCTGTCCCTCGGTTAGTTGAAGCTCATGCCTGATCATCGCTGCGTAGCTCGCGGGGATAGTCTCACCCAACGACACGCTCATCATCTCGACCAGCAACGCATCATCCGGATTGGCGAGGGCAGGGAGGCGTCCCTCGAACCACGCCGCGAACGCCGTCGTCGCTGCGGCTCGAATCTCGTCCTGTAGCGCGCCAGGCAGCCCGCCATCGTCGTTATCGTCCAGCCCACGCGTACGGGTCGGCACGAATCGGCCCTCGATCCATTCCCGGTCCCCGGTCAACTGCACCAGCACGCAGGCTAGCGTCGGAATGTTCGCCTGCGCGATGGCCTCTGCAAGCCAGAGGGGGGCATCCTGTCCAATTCTGTCGGCCATCGGCTCTATCTTCATTGGTGTCGCGCCGCGACGGAGCGGCATGGCACAGGGCAGAACAGGAATATGCGCACAGCCTCTTCCTCAGTCAACACTGTTGTTGACGAAAAGTTTGCGACTCATCTCGGTTATCGCGCGGTCGGCCATCGGCGTTAGCATCGGCAGACTTGCAAAGCCGTGGATCATCCCTTCGTAGCGCGTCATCGTCACCACCCCGCCGCTGGTACGAATTGCCGCGCCAAGCGCCTCGCCTTCGTCACGCAAGGGGTCGAAGGCCGCTGTGATGATGTGGGTCGGCGGCAAGCTGGCGAGATCTGCGCGCAGCAGGTCGACGTCGGCCGCCAACGAACCGGCATCGCCCAGATAGGACGCCCAGGCCCAACGCATCCAATCACGCGTCAGCATGTGATCGGCCCCCAGCGTTCGCCAGGACTCGGTCTCGCACGCCGGAGCGACCACGGGATAGAACAGGCCAAGCGCGTCTATGCGGATACCTTGGCGGGCCGCGTACAATGCGGTCATGGCAGCAAGATAGCCGCCCGCGCTGTCGCCACATACCGCAAGCTTCCCGATGTCACCTGGCTCGATGCCCGCCACTCGTTGCAGGGCAGAGCGGCAATCATCGCATGCGGCGGGAAAGGGGGCTTCGGGGGCAAGTCGATACTCGACGGCGACTACCGATGCACCGCTTGCTGCAGCCAGTGAGCGACACAGTGCGTCGTGGGTGTCGAGCGATCCAACAACGAAGCCACCGCCGTGGAAGAACAGGATCGTTCCGTGTGTTTGCGCAGTGGGGCGATAGATGCGGCGTCGGATGGCCTCGGTCTCGTCGGATCGAACCGACCAGATTGCGGGCCCTGCGACCGCCGCCATCGGCCGGTCGAGCCTTTGCCGATAATCCTTCATCGAGAGGCTTGGGGGCGGGGGGCGCAACGTTACCCTTGGATCGGCGAGCAGGGATACGAAAGTGGGATCTAGTTCGGTAGAAGCGCTCATATCAGAAGGATCACCTCTCACCGGCGCGATGTCAACGCTTGTGTTGATCCTGAGGCGGCGGTGTTTGATCTACCGCCCAGGCTGGTTCATGGAGCGACGATGGACGAAGATCATCAGGGCAAGCCCGAGGTACAAAGCGGCATCGGTCGCCGGCGCTCTGCGGCGCGTACCGATTCGAGTGCCTCCTACCAGACCAAGCGCAAGGAAATCGCGGAAGCCGCGGTGCGCGTCTTCAATCGCCTGGGGTTCGAACGGGCAAGCATTGCTGCGGTCGCTGAGGAGATGGGCGTCGACCGTGCCTCGCTCTATTATTATGTCTCCTCGAAAGAGGCGCTGTTCGACGAGGTGGTTCGCACCGTAGTCGAGCGCAATTGCGCGATCGCCAAGCAGATCGAAACGAGCGATCTCTCGCCCCGCCGCAAGCTTCGCGACCTGATCACGACGCTGATGACGTCGTATGGCGACCACTACCCGCTCTTCTATATCTACATTCGCGAGAATCTGGGTCATGTCAGCGACTCTCGCTCGGCGTGGTCGAACGACATGCGTGAGATCAATCGCCTGACGACGCAGAGCATGATTGCGATCATCGAGCAGGGTTATGCCGACAAGAGCCTACGCAACGTGGGCCCATCACGGATCGTGGCCAATGGCATATTCGGTGTGATCGGCTGGACTCACCGCTGGTTCCGGCCCGATACGAGCGATGTCAGCGCGGCAGATATCGGCCGTACTTACGCGGACATGATCTTGTCGGGATTGGAAGACCCTTATCGCTGACGGCTATCCGGACTATCCGTTGCGAAGAGCCATCATGGGGTCACGGAAGCGATAATCAATCTCGACGACGATCTTATAACGAGGCTCATTAAACTACATTTTGGCGATACGTGACTGTCCGCAATCCTCCCCATCACGACATTCGCGAGCGGATAGCCGGGCGTCAAATTCGGTTATTCGCAAGGTGAACCAGCGTCCGAAGTTGGGAAGTGAGGGAAGGGGCCTGAACGTCTGTTTGTGGGTCTGACGCCCGCAGTGCTGCTCAGGCCGCCTCGCCGAGCGATGCTGTGAGGTGATCCACAATCGCTCGCACCTTCGCAGAAAGTCTCACATGATTATCGTCAGGCGGCAGGTCAGGCGAACGGGGGCTGCCCCAACCTTAGCGTGGTACATACGACAAACTCTGTCGCTTTGTCCGCTCGTGCGGAAGCGCTGGTACAGCGCGCGCGGCGCGGACAGTGGGGGCCGTGTGCTCAACGTCATCGACGATTAGCGGGGGCGCATGGCTTACCGTGACCAGCGCGCGAACATCGTTCAGCAGCCGTCGCGAGAACCCGATGCTGACCAGGGCTACGGCAGCGTCAGAGGCTTCACGCCGCCCATGGCGATGCAGGACGACGAACCGCCGCAGTGCTTCGAGCCGAGGGTCGGCAAGTGCCTTTGCGGGCTCGATGCCGAACAATGCGCGCGCGATCGGCCGTCTGCCCGTGGCAAGGCTCGACAACGGTTCCCGCCCGGCCAGCGCCACGACTTGGAACTCCAGCGGGGTAAGGACGGGAGCGTCAAGGCGTCGGCTCATGTCGGGTGCCGAGGCGCCGACGTTTCCGAAGCAGCCGTGTTGGATGTAGGCCATCGGTCATCTCCTGGTGATGATCCTGAATAGACCCGGGAGGCGGTACGCCCCATGCTGGAAGGTCCGCCAGATCGTCGCCGAAGTCCAGAATTCCGGCTACGCGGCCACTGCCTTCGCGAACTCCCTCGGCGAGTGGCCGAACGAGCGCTTGAACGCCGCACTGAACGCGCTTTCGGATTCATAGCCGACGGACGGCGCCACGGTCGCGATGGAGACGCGTCCGATCGCCAGCCGATCGGCCGCCACCATCATCCGCCAGCGGGTCAGGTAGTCCATGGCGGGCTCGCCGACCGTTTCCTTGAACCGAACGGCGAAGCTCGAGCGCGACATGCCGCCTACCCGGGCGAGGTCGGCGAGCGTCCAGCGGCGAGCGGGGTCGGCGTGCATCGCCGACATCACTGCCCGCATCTGCTTGTCGGCCAGCGCGAACAGCCAGCCGGCGCTGTGCGGCGAGCGCTCGGCAAGGTGCAGTCGTAGCGCCTCGATCAGCAGCGTCTGCGCCAAGTGCCCCGCCATCAGCGTCCCGCCTGGTTGCGGGTCCCGCAGCTCGCGCATCAGCCGCTCGATCGACCAGCCGAGCGCTGCCTTGGTAGCCTCTGCCCGGATATGGACGATCGGGGGCAGGATGCCGAGCAGCAGTTCGGTATGGAGCCCGGTGAAGTCGAAGAAGCCGCCAACTCCGGAGCAACTGCCGCCGCCACCCAGGACGCCGGTCTCGCCGGCAGGGAACGAGGGGAAGAATGCGAAGGCGTCGGTAACCGGTGCACCAATCGCGCTGTAGAGGCTGAACGCGGCTCGGCTGGGAAGCAGAATGAAGTCGCCCGCATCAAGCGCCATGGGTGCATGCCCGCCCTCGATAGCGATCCAACACGTCCCGGTATGAATGGCGAAGCATTTGACGCCCTCGGCCGGGGGGTAGGCAAGCGCCCAGTCCCCACCGGCATCGAGACCGCGAAATCCGTAGCTGCTCGGCTTCAGCAGGCCGAGCACGTCCGACAAGGGATCCATTTCGACATTCCTGGACGATGGCGATGAACTGGTGGACCCTGCAGCATGGGCCGTCCAGTGTCACTCGCCTATCTCAGATCCCAGCGATGCATTCTCACATGGCACCGCGGGAGATAGACCATGACCGACAACACCGCTCTCTGGCTCTCGTCCAAGCGCGCCGACTTCACCTTGAGGGCAGCGCCGTTTCCAAGCGCGCGGTCGGGCGAAATCGTCATCCGCACCCGTGCGATCGCGGTGAACCCGATGGACCGTCTGGTTCAGACCTCGGGCGACCTGATGACCCCTTACCTGCAATACCCGGCCATCGTCGGCTCCGACGTCGCTGGCGACGTCGTTGCAGTCGGCGCGGACGTGACGCGGTTCAAGGTCGGCGACCGGGTCGTCGGCTTTGCCGGCAGCACCGACAGGACGCGTAACCGCGCCGCAGAAGGCGCCTTCCAGACCCATGTCGTCCTGCTGGAGCATATGACCGCGGCGATCCCGGATGCGCTCGCGTTCGAAGATGCCTCCGCGCTGCCGCTCGGCATTTCGACTGCAGCCTGCGCGCTCTTCCAGCACGATTTCCTCGCACTGAACGCGCCCGCCAAGGGAGCGCCGGCGACGGGTCAGACCGTCCTGGTGTGGGGCGGGTCGACCAGCGTCGGCGTCAATGCGGTGCAACTGGCCGTCGCCGCCGGCTACGAAGTGATCGCCACGGCCTCGCCGCGCAACTTCGAGCTGCTCAAGCGGCTCGGCGCGAATGCTGTCTTCGACTATCGCAACCCGACTGTCGTCGCCGACATAAGCGCCGCGTTGCGCGGGAAAACGGTCGCCGGAGCCGTCGCGATCGGCGCGGGATCGGTGCAGCCGTGCATCGACATTCTGGGAACGTGCAAAGGCAATCGCTTCATCGCGACGGCGACGCCGCCAGCCTCCTTCGACGCAGTCCCGGCCGGGCGGGGTCATTGGCGCAAGTTGATTGCTGCGATGGCCGGCACGGTCGCAGGCAACATCGCGCTCGCGCTGAGCGCACGTCGCAAGCAGGTGAAGCTGAAGATGATCTGGGGCAGCACGCTGATCAGCAACGAAGTGGGGCCGATGATCTTCGACGCATTCCTGCCCGAAGCGCTGGCGGACGGCCGCTACGTGGCAGCTCCTGCGGTCGAGGTCGTAGGACACGGGCTGGCGGCGATCCCCGCGGCGCTCGAGCGGCAGCGTTGCGGTGTCTCGGCGACGAAGCTGGTGGTGACGCTGTGAGCGGCTACGTCATCAGCGTTACCCGCTTCCGCGTCCGCAGCCTTCGGTTTCTGCCCTTCTTCCTGATCCATGCGCAGCGCTGCCTGGCCCAGATCAGGAGGAGCGACGGCTACATCGCCGGAGCG
This sequence comes from Sphingomonas sp. 22R3R2A-7, assembly GCF_036856055.1. Taxonomy (NCBI): domain Bacteria; kingdom Pseudomonadati; phylum Pseudomonadota; class Alphaproteobacteria; order Sphingomonadales; family Sphingomonadaceae; genus Sphingomonas; species Sphingomonas sp. 22R3R2A-7. Next base: position 42,387 of record NZ_JASPFR010000001.1, read on the forward strand.
CTGCGCCGCGATCGCGATCACGCCTATTGGACTACGAGCGTGTGGCGCGATGAGGCCGCGCTCCTGGCATATGTCACTGGCGGCGCCCATCGCAACGCGATGCCCAAGATGAGCGAGTGGGGCGATGAGGCCAGTACCGTTCGGTGGGCTCAGGACAGCGGCGGAGTCCCGTCCTGGCCTGAGACGATCGAGCGCATGCGTCGCGAGGGACGTCCTCTGCCGCTCCGCCATCCGGGACCAGCACATGCCGGTCTCGGCTTCGCGGAAAGCGAGCCTTCGCAGATGACGTTGATCTGAGACGTCGCTCGTGAGCGACGTTGGAACTCGTTCCGGAGTGTTCATATGCGACGGAGACGGGGGAGGTTCGCTCGGCGGGGCTGGAGGCCGGTTCGGTGGTCAGCATGCTCCGACATTAATCGGGTCTCGGATCGATCCGGATCAGCGTGACTGCGGGACTCCGCTCCGCAATATCTCTTCGACCAAAGCTTCGACGCCGATCCCGGGAGATAGCTCCTTGGCCACGGCGTCGAGCCGCCCATCGATCAGCAATGTCGACAGACCATGCACCATCGACCAATGCGCCATGGCACTGCCGAGCAGAGGTAAGGTAAGCGGCATCGTGCCCGCTTCGGCCGCGCTGGCTTCCGGAAGCAGCATCGCAAACGCACCGCCGCCGGCGGCGGACAGGGCTTGATTAGACCAATCAAGCTGTTCCGATCGGAACATCAGACGGAAAAGCCCCGGCGCGGATCGGGCAAAAGCAACGTAGCCGCGGCTCAGTCCCGTCATATGCTGACTGGGTTCCGCGTTATTCACAGCATCGAGAAGATGCTGCCGAAGACGTAGAAAGCCGGATGCTGCTAATTCGCTGAGCAAACCCGAAAGGTTTCCGAAATGGTGGGCTGGGGCACCATGCGATACGCCCGCCTCACGTGCCGCGGCGCGCAGGGTGAGCGCAGCAATCCCGTCTCGCTCGAGGATCGTCTCCGCGGCAGCGATCATTGCCTCGCGCAGGGCCCCGTGATGATAGGTCTGGCCCATCACGGTCGACAAGGTTTCAAGCGGCAATGATCGATCGAAAGCATGGCGTCTCCGCTGGCACGTTGGTCTTGGTCGGAAGGAACTTGGCTAAATCCGGCTTGAGAACATTTGCGAGGATCTAGGGTAAGTGAGTTTCACATGCTCCGGTCCAGGGTGTCGTAATCTGGACGCCCGCCCTTGGGATCGCATCCGCTCCTCGGCGTCCGACCATTCGGGCAACGCCAACCCTTACTGAGTCCAACGGGTCACACTGGCTTCGAGTCGCGTAGATGCGGCATCGCCTTGCGGTGAGCGCCACTGGCGACATAGTCGATCATTGCGTTCTCGCTTTGCCAAACAGTCATGGTCCAGAAGGCGAAGTCGGCGTCTCGGCCGACGGCTCCCGCGACATATCCCTCCGCTCTACGCGCCTGCGACATCGTCCGACCGGCGTGAAACAGAAACAAGGGTACATAGCGCAATTTGCGCAGACGAAATCGGGTTACGCTGACGACGGTCATGTGAGCCTCCGATTAGGCGGTAGGTACAGGTTTCATGGCCGCGATTTTGGCGACGCTGGCGGGTAGCAACGCGCCGGTCGCCGAGGCTGCCATGGTATCAACCAAGGCACTGCACTCTGCCTTGCCGGTCGCCAGCACTTCCCGGAACGAGCGGACACGCGACAGGGACCACAATATCGCGGCCAGTGCCGCCGACGGGCTACGCGCCATTACCTTTTTGGATGTTGGATAAACGGTATGTCCCAAGCTCTCGATGAGATGAAAACCGGCATGAACACCTCGTGCGAGCACCATCGCCTCACGCCAGGATGCCCCGCCGCCACGCTGCATGCCGGCGATCGATACGCTCTCGAACGCTACGCAGAGAGGCGCATGGCAGCGAAGCCATAGGGGCATGTTGCTCTCCAATGCTGCGGGGAGTCCTGCCGCATTGAACACGTCGACCCAGCGCTGCTGGCCCATAAGCGTCTTCTGACCTCCGGCGCCGATCGTGCTGGTGAGCTTCCCGTCGTCACTCAGCAGGGCTTGTACGAAGGGCATGCCGAATGTGCAGCGTTCTGCACCGATCACGTCCTGCAGCCGCTCCGGGTCGAATGTATTGAACATAAACTGGATGGATTTGGCCGCGCTGCGGTGCAAACTCGGCAGGAGACTCTCGACCTGATGGGCGAGCAACGTGACGATCACAAGATCATAAGGCACTTGCTCGTCCAATGTTTCGGCAACGCCGACGCTAGCACGTGCGCCTTGGGTGTCGACGATCGCCCCATCGCGTTGGAGCTGTTGCAGGCGCTCAGACTCCGGCCGCGCTATCACGGTGACGTCATGCCCTCCGACCGCGGACAGTTGGAAGGCGAAGGTGCTACCGATCCTGCCAACGCCAAGGATGGCGATGCGGAGTGCTTCAGCTGACGGAACCATGTGCGATCTCTAATCATTACGGTGTCTAGATCTCGCTCTTACCGCCTCTTTCTACGCAGTCAACGACAATCTATCCGGTGTCTAGATATCCTCTGAACCGGAGCCGTCGTAATGGGTTCGGCGAAGCTCGAAGTCGGCCGCAGGGGACCCGGCGAATAGCTTTTCCGAAAACCCGAAGGATCATCAGGCAAATCACGATGAGTAAGCGATGGGTGGCGATGCACAGAAGGCCGGCGGCCGCGCCCGAGATGCGGTGACCTTGCGGCCGTCTTGGAAAGCAAGGGCCGTCTGGAATGCCGCGATGTGGATAACTTGAGCGCCTACTTTCCTCGCGTGAGCCGGATATTGTCGCGAGATCCTCGCTCCACGCCGCGACTTAACCCGTGCAGGCCACTACATGTAGCCGAATCGCGCGAGACTGCCGTCGATGCTCGACAGTTGAAGTTCAAAAGGAGAAGCAGATGGTTCGTGTATTGGTCATTGGGTATGCACCTGACGCGGTCGATTTTACCGATCCTGCGATTCCGCCGGGTTTGACCGAGGCACTTGTTGCGGAGGGTATCAAACGGGACGTACAGTTGATGCTGGATCGGGGTTGGGAAGCCGAGCATCTTCCTATCCGGGCGGATGGAGACTTTCGCCACGACATTTCGAACCGCCTCGCAAGCGAGGCTTACGATTGTATCGTGATCGGCGCTGGTGTCCGCATGACCACCAAGCACGTTGCTGAGTTTGAACAGGTCGTTGATGCTGTTCGGCAAGGAGCGCCCAAAACCCCCATCGCGTTCAACTCAAGTCCGGACAGTAGCGGTGAAGCCGCTGCCCGGTGCCTAACCCAAAGCTGAGCGAGGCAGACGGTCGTTTCATCGCAAATTCGACATGCGTTCAGATCCACTGGGAATCTGCAGTGAAATCGATCGTCAGCCAATACCCCGGGCGCAAGCCTCCCATCGCGTCCGCCACCTCTTGGCGTATAGAGTCGAGTGCGCCCAGGGTCATGGCGGTGGAAGCGGACGCACCGACGAAGCCGATTTCGACGAACTGGGCACGACCGACCCGTGTGACGTAGGACTGATGTTCGATGAAACCGTGCCGGGCAGCGACCTCGCGCGCGATCCTACTCACGTGTGCATCGAGGTCGGCAGGAGCGATCTGGAGGATTTCCCGCCCCGCAGCCAGCAGGGATCGCACGGGCAGGGGAGCCATGCCGAGCGCGAGCAGGATCAAGATCGCAGGGTCGAAGTACATCGCCAACTGCTCTGCTCGCGTTCCATTCAACAGGATCGCGATAAGAAAGGCGAAACTGAGCCCGGCATTCAGGATACCGCTGAACAACCAGGCGCGGGAGTCGAGTTCTAGCAGCGAAGATCCGAGCCCGCGGCTTCGGCGACGGACGAAGAAGTAGATGCTCAGACAGATGATGGCGCTCGCTCCGGCATAGCCTATGCCTGGCCCAAAGCTCACCTCCCGGCCGCCTGCCAGCATTGCATCGGCACCATCGGCCAGCGCGTAAGCACAGGCCAGAAGCAGGACGCTGCCATTCACAAGGCCGAGCATCGGCTCGATGTGCCAGTATCCGTACTGAAACTTGCGATCCGCGCCGCGCGCGATGAGTCTGGCAGCCGCGAACGCAGCCAAGGTTAGCCCGGCGTCGGCAAGGCTGTAGATGCCATCGAACACGATAGATTTCGCACCGCTCAGCAATCCGATCGCAATGCCTACGAGAGCGAGGGCGAGCGTACCTGCCGCTGATAACAGCAGCAGGCGCTGTTCTTGGCGCTCGGCAGGCGGTCCCACGTTCTTCTCCCGCCTTGGGAGAGACGTGCACCGTTCCTTGGGATCCATCTGCCTCATTTGGTCCCGATATCGTTCCGAACCAACGCTTCGCTGAGCACGACCAAGCCTATCCCGAGGAGAGCTACGTCCTTTATCAAGAACGTCCCCGCAAAGCTGAGATAAGGAAAGCCGCCAGCCGACGGCTCCCAGATCGGCAGCGCCAGCAGTGTCGAACAGGTGACTGCAAAGGTGCCCGACGCCAGAACGCCGGCGGCAAGGGCCGCACGCCTAGACCATGGCGAAACGATCAGAAGCGCCGCCGTGAACATCTCGACGACCCCGAGCAGGCGGGCGGTCCCGGCGTCACCAAACACCCCGAGCATCCACGCGAGCCAAGGCGTGCCGCCGATCAACGGTTTGAGCAGGGCGACCTCGAAGGGCTGGAACTTGTTCAAGCCAATCAGCAGCAGCGGCAGAATGATGCCGATGAGTGCGATCAAGCGCCCAATGCGACGAACGCGGCCTGAGATCGACGATGACGCTGGCGGTAAGGATCGTGAAACGGACATGACGTGCTCCCTCGATAAGGAAGAGCGGACGGCCGAAGACTAGCGCGGCCCACCGTCTGGCGGGTCTGCGATCGATGCCGGAATGTCCCGCTCTCGCACTTCTAGTTCGTACGCGGAATACGAAACGATACATGTCGCCGCCAACGTCCGCACGGCCTGCGGGCGAGCACTTCAGCCGAGGTCATGCACCGTGTGCATGGACTCCATGCATTCAATTCGGCGCGCTGGTCCGCTAACTAAAGAACGGCAGGCCGGCCAGTCGGCACGGACAGAATTGAAGGATGAGAACCATGAACATCGCGATCTTGCAGTCTCTACTCGAACGTGTCGGTGCCGGCGTCCTGCGGTACAGTCTCGTCTTCATCTTCCTCGGCTACGGTTTGTTCAAGTTCACCGCAGTCGAGGCCGCGGCAATTGCTCCGCTCACCGAGAACAGCCCGTTCTTCTTCTGGCTCAATCCTCTGCTGGGGCAACAGGGCGGATCGAACCTCATCGGCGGCGTCGAGATCCTCACCGCGCTTGCGATCGCTGTTCGCAGGCCGCTGCCATTCGTGTCGGCGCTCGGAAGCCTGGCGGCTGCAGGGGCGTTGTTCGTGACGCTGAGCTTCATTCTCTCGACCCCGGGACTCGACCCGACGTCGGTCGACGCGGGCTTTCTTGTCAAGGACGCCACTTTGCTGGGTGCGGCGCTTTGGACCGCCGGCGAGGCGCTCCGCGCCTATCTGGCAGGCTCCGTCGCTGCATCGCCGACCTCGTCGCGGTCGGTTACCGCGTGAGTTGACCGGGTTGGTGCCCCCAGCCCGTTCGAGAAATGGTCAGTCGGAGCTTTCGGCACTCCGGCTGGCCAATCTCTGCGTAGGCAGATGCGGAAGGGTGACAGGACATCAACGGCTTCAGGGGATCACCACGCCCGATGGCGTCGTGCCGCCTCAACGCGCACCTCAAGCGCGGGTCGCTTCTCTAGAGCCACTTTGCGCGCTTGAACCGGAACCAGAGCAGGCCGCAGAGTACGGCCATGATTCCCATCACGCCGAAGTAGCCGTACCGCAGCTCCAGCTCCGGCATGTAGCGGAAGTTCATGCCGTAGATACCAGCCACAGCGGTGGGAACGGCGAGGATGGAGGCCCACGCAGCAAGCTGACGCGTGATCGCGCCGGTACGCTGCTGTTCGAGCAGGCTGCTGAGTTCGAAGACCGAAACCAGGACCTGAAGCAGGCCATCCACCATCGTCTGCACCCGCGTCACGTGATCCATCACGTCGTCGAAATACGGTCGAGCCACGGCGCTGATGCAAGGATAGTGTCCCCGGACGAGTTTGCGAATGACCTCGCCCATGGGTCCCAGCGTTCGTTGGAATCGGGTGAGCTCGCATCGAAGATGGAAGATGCGCACCACATCCTCGCGTCCGAGGAAGCTGTCGAGCGAGCGTCGCTCCATCTGGAGGACATCGTCCTCCACCATTTCGAAGATGGGCAGATAATCGTCGACGACCGTGTTGAGCACCGCGTGCAACACATAGTCGACGCCCTGCGCTAGGAGTTTGGGCGCGGTTTCCAGTTGTTCGCGCAGGTCCGCTCCGTGCGAAGCCGCACCACGATGCACGATGATGATGTGGTGATGACTCACGAAGACCGCGAGCGTGCCGTAAAGAATGCTATCGTCCTCGATCCGTGCGGAACGGGCGATCACCAATAGCTGATGACCGTAGACGTCGAGCTTGGGCGGCTGGTCGGCAACGAGGGCAGCCTTCACCATTAGCGGCGGCAGTTCGTAGCGATCCTGTAGAATGCGGAGTTCCTCGGCAGTCGGATCATGAAGATCGATCCATGCGAACTCAGACCGGTCCATCTGTTCGGGCACATCGTCCCCGAGCGCGATGTCGCGGATGCGCTTTCCGTCCTGATAGCGGCAGGCGGCGAGGACCGTCACGGGCGCACCGGGACAAGAAGCCCGCGCTGAACGGCCGGTCGGGCGAGGCACCTTTCGAGCCACGATGTGACCTGCGGATAATTGATGAGGCCGATCATCTCCCCGGCCTGATAACTGGTCTCCAGTGCGCGAACCCACCCGAGGGTGGCGATATCGGCGATGGAGTATTCGCCGGCACCGTCGCCGACCAACCACGACCGTCCCTTCAGACGGGCGTCCAGCACGCCGAGGAGACGTTGGGTTTCGGCAAGGTAGCGGTCGAGCGGTCGTCTACCTTCGATTTCGCGGCCGGCGTGCTTGTGGAAGTAGCCGAGCTGCCCGAACATGGGACCAATCCCGGACATCTGGAAGAAGACCCACTGCAGGGTTTCGTAGCGGACAGCAGGGTCTGCGGCGAGAAGCCTGCCGCTCTTTTCCGCCAGGTAGACGAGGATCGCGCCGGATTCCCAGAGGGGTAGGGGCTGTCCTCCCGGCCCGTCTGGATCCAGAATCGCCGGGATGCGACCGTTCGGGTTGAACGAGACGAAGGCGGGATCCTTGGACTCGTTCTGTCCGATGTCGACGAGATGCGCTTCGTACGGCAGCCCGATCTCTTCGAGCATGATGGAGATCTTGACCCCGTTCGGCGTCGGGAACGCGTAGAGTTGTAGCCGGTCGGGGTGCGCGGGCACCCAGCGTCGCGTGATTGGAAAAGCGCTCAGGTCCGTCATTCGGTTGTCCACTCGGATCGAGGTACGGGGGCAAGGCTCGTGTGAGCCTCGACGTGGCATCCTGACCGGCCGCAGCGGCCGGGTCGTCGCTGCTACGTTCGTCCGCAACCGTTGCCTGGTTACGGCTTCATCCAGCTTGCCCGCGGCGCAGCGAGCTCTTTCCGCGCTGCGTGATATCGCCAACTGTAACGCATTCGCGGAGCGGGGCGAATAAGCGGTACATTGTGGGAGTGCATCTATGCGATCCGAGAAGATATCGTTCACGAACGCGGAGGGCGTCCAGCTTGCGGGTGCGCTCGACCTGCCGCCGGGTAGGCCGCGAGCGTTCGCGCTTTTCGCGCATTGCTTCAGCTGCTCCTCCCAGAGTCATGCCGCAAAGCGGATAGCCCAGGCACTGACGCTTCATGGCATCGCGACCCTTCGCTTCGATTTCACCGGACTCGGCGCGAGCGGCGGAGAATTCGCGGACAGCCATTTCGCGGCGAACGTCGAGGATCTGCGGCAGGCGGCACGATATCTGTCGGAAAAGTGGCAGGCACCCACCATGCTCGTCGGCCACTCGCTTGGCGGCGCTGCCGTGATCGCTGCCGCGGGAGAGGTCCCGAGCGTGAAGGCCGTGGTGACTATCGGCGCACCCTTCGACCCCGCGCACGTCCTTCACCACTTCGGCTCGCGCATCGACGAGATCGAGCGTGCCGGGGCGGCCGAGATCACCATCGCTGGCCGCACCTTCACGGTCCGCAAGGACTTCCTCGACGCGGCGCGGGGCCAGGACCAGGGGCGACGACTGGCCGAACTGAAGCGAGCGTTGCTGGTCGTCCACTCCCCCGTCGATGAGATCGTCGGCATCGATAATGCGCGCGAGATCTTCGATGCCGCCCGGCATCCGAAGTCGTTCATGTCTCTCGACGGTGCCGACCACCTGCTTACGAACAAGCGAGACGGTGAGCAGGTAGGCTCGATGATCGCATCCTGGGTTGAGCGCTATCTCGACCCTGTGCCCGAGGTAGCGATCAATCTGGAAGGTACCGTTCAGGTGCGCTCGACGGATGGCAAGTTCCTGCAGGACGTGGTCGCGGGCGAGCATCGCTTCGTCGCCGACGAGCCGCTGCGACTGGGCGGATGGGACGCGGGACCCACGCCCTACGACCTGCTTTTGGCGGGGCTCGGTACGTGTACCGCGATGACGATCAAGTTGTTCGCCGCCCGCGAAGGAATTCCGCTGCACGATGTCAGCATCGGTCTACGCCACGATCGTGTCCACGGTCAGGATTGCGAGGCCGGACAGGGCAAGATCGAGCGCATCACCCGGCATGTGGATCTGAGCGGTCCGTTGTCGGACGAGCACCGCACACTGCTGCTCAAGATCGCGGATCGCTGTCCAGTTCACCGCACACTGGAAGGCGATTTGCGGATCGAGACCGTCGATGCGGGTCTCGCCCGGACGTAGGAGCATTTGACCCATCGTCGCTCGAGCGATCGGGCAAGGGCCGAGAGGAACGACGTGACCAAAGACCTTCCCCTGATCCACTATCCCGCGACGATCATGCCGGACCCCTCGCGAACCATAGCTCGGCCATTCGCCCCCGGTTATCCGGAAGGTCATGGACCGGAAGGCCGGTCCCGCGCCGAGGTGATCGTTGCGAGAATCCTGGCACTCGACGATCGAGATATCGACGGCGAGCTTGCGGACATCTCTCATTCGCTAGACGATCGCCACAACGAGGTCGAGGGGTTGCTGATGCGGCGCTACGAGGAGTTGGCCTCGCAACTTGGCATCGGCGCGAAGATAAACGACCGGCAGCGGCTGCTGATCGGATCCTATTTCACGCAGGAATATTCGTGCGAGGCTGCCGCACTGTTCAATCCCAGTGCCGTCCTGCAACCCGACCAGTCGAACATGCCGGTAGGCGCAGTGCGATTCATCATGTCGCTTCGAGCCATCGGTGAAGGCCACGTGTCCTCGCTCAGCTTCCGGACGGCCTTCTGGACGCCGGGTGGCCCGCTCGACATCGATCCTGTCGGCCCCACGACCCAGCCGCCTGTTGTCGAGCAGGGCGGAGACGGTGACCTCCGACGACGTGTTCGAATGGTCGGACGGCGTGAAGGTGGTCGAGCCCCGCTATCCGTGGGAGTTCGTGCAGGTGGAGAACTGCGGGCCGCCGATCGAGATCGCGGAACACTGGCTGGTGCTCACCCACGGTGTGGGCAAGGTGAGGAACTACGCCATCGGCGCCTGCCTTATCGTAAAGGACGATCCTACGCTGCCGCTTGCCCGAACGCCAAGGCCGATCCTTGCTCCGACCGAAGACCAGCGCGATGGCTACGTTCCGAACATAGTCTACAGCTGTGGCGCGCCGGCGGTCGGGCGCGACGTCCTGATACCCTATGCGGTAGCCGACAGCTTCACGGCGTTCGCCGCGACCACGGTCGATGCTCTTTTGGCCGCTATGGAATGACGGCTGGCACAGTCGCCCAGGCCGGTTTTCGATGTTCGCTAGGCATCGAACCCATAGCTGCGGATCTCTACTCGAACTGCGCCGACAGGCGCATATCCAGGTCATGACAGATGCAGCCTCATTCGATATCCTGACGGACTGCGAGCAGACCTCTCCCGAGTGGGCCGATCTGTTCCAGGACGTCGTAGACCGCCTTCGGCGCCAGGGAACGGGCGCTGAGGCACCCGGGGTCGATGAACGGTTCCCGGACTTCGCCCTGCCAAACGAGAAGGGCCGCTACCGCACGCTCTACGAAATGGCCTCCGATGGACCCGTCGTTCTCAGCTTCAACCGTGGAGGCTGGTGCCCATACTGCCGTGAGGAACTGGCGGATTGGGCATCGCGCAGCTCGACGTTGGCCAGCCTGCACGCGCGGTTCGTCGCGGTGGTACCCGAAGTCGATGGCCGCCTCGCCGTCCTCCGCGAGCTGCTGGGAGACCGTGCAGAGATTCTATGCGACGTCGATCACGGCGTCGCTCTCCGCGCAGGGCTCGCGTTCCGGAGCGATGCGGAACTTCGCCGCCGCTATTTGGAATGCGGGCTCGACCTCGGGGACATCTACGGTTCCGAAAGCTGGTTCCTGACGGTCCCCGCGACCTTCGCCATCGATCGAGGCGGCGTAGTCCGCTTCGCGTTCGTCGAGCCGGATTTTCGGCTGCGGGCGGACCCCGCCGAGGTCCACGCGGCTCTGTCCTGGCATCGCGTGCGACCAGAAGAGGCTGTCTGCCACCGCCCTTCCTGACGGATGTCGCCTGCACAATCCTACTTCGCGGCAAACACGCCGCACGTTTTTTCGACGACATGGAGTGAACGATATGATCAAACTGAAGGCACTTGCTCTCGTCGTACTCGCTGCCGCTTCGCCTCTGGCGATCGCCGCTGCTGCCGTACCCGATACCGTGCCGGGGCACGTCCGGCAGACCAAGCCCGCAATATACCGATTCACCGTAGGCGATGCCAAGGTAACAGCACTGTCGGATGGAACGGTCCCGTTGGACCTGCACCAGCTGTTGCGCGGGGCCCCGGCTCGGACGATCGATGAACTACTTGCGCGCAGCTTTCTTTCGAACCCCGCGGAAGCCCCGATCAATGCTTACCTGATCGACTTCGACGGGCGGCGCATCCTCGTCGATGTCGGTGCCGGCGATCTGTTCGGTCCAGGGAACGGGGGCAGGCTGCTCGAAGCGCTCGCGGCGGCCGGCGCAGCGCCGGAGACGATCACGGACATCCTCATCACCCACGTCCACACCGACCATAGCGGCGGACTGACCAAGGCCGGGAAGATCGTCTTCCCGCGCGCCACGGTATATGCGGGCGGCGCAGACATCCGCTTCTTCTCGGATGCGACCAACGCCGCCAAGACCGGCATCGACAAGCACTTCTGGACGGAGACCGAGCAGACGCTGACGCCCTACGTCACAGCCGGCCGGGTGAAGCCGATCGAAGCGGATGGTGAGATCCTGCCGGGCGTTCGTGCCGAACTGCACCCCGGCCACACGCCCGGCTCCGCATTCTACAGCCTGACGAGCAAGGGGCAGACGATCGTCTTCGTCGGCGATGTCATCCATTCCGGTACCGTCCAGTTCCCGCGGCCGGACGTGACGATCACCTTCGACGTCCACCAGAACGAGGCGCGCGCCGCCCGGCAGATCGCATTCAAGCGCTTCGCTCGCGACCGTGCCTTGATCGCGGCACCACATCTTCCGTTTCCGGGCGTAGGTCACATCGCAGCCGACGGTTCCGGTTATCGCTGGTACCCGATCGAACACATCGATCGCTGATGGGGAATGGTCGAGCCGTTGAACCGGGGGCACGTCGTCGAATTGAGCGCGGGATCAACGATGGGCCCCCCGGCCTGGAACTGTTTCGTGATCGGTAGCGAAAGGCAGCAAGATGATCCTCAAGACATGCCCGGATGGTCACGAACGATCACGAAGGAACGGTTTCGACGCTTGAACGCCTGCACGGTCGCCGCACGTGGTCGAATGTCACACGATGGCCGGCGACTGCGACTTCCTGCTTCGCGTCGTTGCCAGCTTTGGCGACAAGAAAGGACTGCTGGGTGCGGTCGTAGCCCCAGTCGACGGTGAGATGGCCGCGCGTATGCAATAGGCTGGCGCAGCTGCGGTAAACTTGTGGCAACGGCTGCTGGCCGAAGGCGAAGCCTATATTGGATCGCGCTGGACCCCGAAGTCCGGCGGATCGTCTTGTTGGCGGGCCTGCATTCCTGGGCGCCCCTTCCAGGTGGCCGAGCCAGAATGCCTGCCTGAGCGTCACGAGACAGGTGATCGCCGATTAAGTCGCCGAGGGTATCATGAAGTCGGTCGATATCGAGGCTGCGTCACGCCTTCTGAGCGGCGCGGCTTTCAAAGCCGCCCTATGGATCGCCGCCAGCGATGAGCCGCACATTGTCTTGGCAAAGGCCACCGACGCATTTCGCTTCATGGCCGAGGGCTTTCTGGCGAGACGAGCCTGAGGGTATGGAAAGCGGCGTGCGGGGCGTGAAGGGAAAATTGGCGGGAAGCGGACGGGAAGCCTTACGGCAGCAGGCCGAACTACCTGACACTGGTACTGTGGGTTTCGGAACGGAATGGCCTGAAGAAGGCGCGTATATCTTCGGCGAGAAGATGTGGTTGTTCGAGTGCGGCAAAGTGGCCCCCTGCTGGCATGATAGTCCAGCTATGCACGTCGAAGACGCGTTCAACCCAAGCACGTGGCGGCATTGGCAGCTCATGAGGGAATAGCGCGACCCCCAAAGCCGGAACTATTTTTTCACTCGGCGAAAAAATCAGGGGACGGAGACGGTTCTCCTTATAGAGCCGTAATGACGCGGCCAGGCTGTCGTTGAACCAGTAGAGCGAGATGTCCGTCAGGAGCGTGTCCATGGAGATAACGCTCTCGATGTCTCCGTTGCAGTCGCTCCAAGCACGTATCTTCTCGGTGATCCAGCTAGCCAGACCGATCGGGGAATCCGTCAACCCGAACGACAGCGTCTGCGGCTTGGTGCCCTGCAACGCCGCATACGCGCCCTCGAGCGCCGACCAAGACGCCCCTCTTTCAAGAAAAGCCTGTTCGTCGGCGCTCAGGCTTGGCATCGACGTCCCCAAGGGCGGTCGATAGCTGCCGGGGATATAGTTCAGGTGGATGCCAATCACGGCGTCGGGAAACAATCGGGCAAGCCAAGTCGAGACGCCCGCACCGATATCGCCCCCCTGCGCGCCGAACCGCATGTATCCGAGTTCGGCCATGAGCCCCTGCCATAAGACCGCGATCTCTCGGGAGCTTGTACCGGCCTGCAACGGTGCGGGCGAGAAACCGTATCCTGGCAGCGACGGCACTACCACGTCGAACGCATCCGCAGGATCGCCACCATGGGCGCCCGGGTCTGCGAGCAACGGGATGATATGTTCCATTTCGACAAACGATCCCGGCCAGCCATGGGTCAGGATGAGCGGCATGGGCGCCGGTCCCGTGCCCTGCTGATAAACGAAGTGGACGTCCTGAGATGCCACCGTAACCATCTGGTGCGACAGGCGATTGAGTCGCTTCTCGTGTACTCGCCAGTCATATCGATGCAGCCAATGGTCAACGAGATGCTTCATGAACGACAGGCTGGCACCATCTTCCCAACCGTCAGCGTCGAGCGACGCGGGCCAACGCACCATCCTCAGTCGGTTATGCAAGTCCTGAATTGCAGCGTCCGGGACGTTGATCTGAAAGGCGCGTACCGTCATCGTGTCTCCTATCTTGTAGAGCCGACCGTGTTGCGGGCAGGGTACGCTCTGTAAGACATCGGAGGTGACAACGCTGCAGCTGATAACGCCCTCGCGAATGTCCGCGATCAGGAACATCAAACCCCATCGCCGGCTTCGGGTGATAGCGACCGAGCCCGCCTTCCCAGAAACGAACGGCCATCGAGATTCTATGTGCCCTGATCGGGTGGACGGACGCCTGAGGGTCTCGCGATTCCCGAAATCTGTTCCCGATAGCTTTGCCGAAATTGCCGCTTGGACATGGAGAAACAGGAAAGGTCAGGGGAACGAACGGCCCCTTTTAGCACGACCGGTTTACCGACCTAAGCGTCTGCCTGTCGAGCGATTGTCATCGCGCAACAGGCTAGCTCCCGTCACGGCGGACCGGTTCGGGTGTCAAAGTATAATGGAGTTGCGCCGTTCTGTAACCGGGCGGGTACTTGCGACGAACTTCGGGTTGGCGCGAACCGCACCACGAAGCTTCAGGAGATGCGATATGGATATGCTCAAAGGTGGCAGGGGTACCCGCTACGGGGCGATGGTTGCAGCTGCCGCGCTGACCATCGGATCCGCAACGTACGCGCTCGCGCAGGCTGGCAGCACCGACATCAAGGGCATCGTCTAGAAAGAGCTCGAAAAGCTGCCGCTGGGCTCCGACCCCTCGAAGGAGGAGAGCATCGGGATCGCGGTGATCCAACCGAGTGCGCCGGCCGAGAGACACAGCCACGTGGAGAACGAGATCGGCTACGTTCTCGAAGGCGAGTCTCTTCTCGAGGTCGAGGGACAGCCATCGCGTACGATCAGAGCCGGTGACAGCTTCGCGATCCCGGCGGGCAGGGTTCACCGCGCCAAGCCGAGCGGAAGCGTACCGCTCAAGGTAGTCGTCACCTACATCGTCAAGAAGGGGCAGCCGCTGGCACGACCCGCTGACTGACAGCCTTCGCGAAGAGTCCGCCGCAGACACCGACAGCGCCGAGCGATCGGTAGCCGGTGTCGTGGCGGCAGAAGGGCACTCGCTCGTCCGAGGACGTCTCTGCGGCCGCCCACGGCGCGATCGCGGTCAGGGTGGGACGTACGGCGGATCTAGGATTTTTGCGGAAGGCCGTCTCCTCATCTGCAAGCTGCGTACAGCGACGGCGACGCGTCTCTCCAAGCGATCGCCAAATCTGGCGGCGGCGGCGATGGCGAGAACGCATGAAGACCCTCCTGGATGATGAGTCGATTCCGGAGCGGTCACTCTCGTACTGCAGGTCGCGCGATCTGGGCCCGTACCCGTCAGCGGATCACCCGATCGGCCCGTCGGCTATCGAAACGATACGCCAACGGCATTTCCGCAGGCGGGAGGTTGTTCGTAGTTTCGGGGCAGATCAACGGAGATGCCCCATGTACCTCGCTGAAATCGATACCTACCCCACCGAAGCCGTTTCCTTCTCGGCAGCCATGTTCACGCCGCTCGAGCAGACCGTGCTTGATCTCGCACGCGGAGAACGTGGCAGGGGGTTGCTCCCAACGACTGCATTCGGGCAGTTCTTCAAGCGTCTTTCCTTCCGACTGTTCGGCCAGCCGAGCGTCCAGCCGCTCGCCGATCCACGCCTGGAAGCGCTGCGAAGCTTCGTGAATGCGTTGCATCACTGCGGCCGCGCTCGCCTGGAGGCAACCGCCACGGCGCTTCGCTCGGCCGGCTTCGACCCGCTTCAGGAATCCTGGATCAGATCGACTTTCGCCCGCTGCGTCTGAAGCAACACGTTGGCGGTCCGCCACCCCACTTTTCGGAGACGATCATGCCCCCTCTATTCTCGGCATCCTCCAATGCCCACTGTATCGATTGCACACCCAACGGCTCCTACCAGCGCATCGTCGTGGCATTGGTCGTTCTCGGCCTCACTGCCGCAGCGGTCCTGCTATGGCGATCTCTCCTCGACCATACCGGGGACGGGCTGATCGCCGCCATGCTGGTCGCACTCGCCGTCGTGATCCCCCTCGCTTCCGCAGCGAAGCTGTTCAGATTCTAAGCCATTCCAGGACGGAATGACGAATAAGCACTCTACTTTCAGACGCCGAACTCCGCCTTCGGCTGATAGGGGGCAGCATCGAGCGCTCGAAGAAACCTGGTGACGCCATTGTTCCGCAAGCTGGTTATGGATCATGACAACGACCACCCGACCCTTCATCAAGGTGATGGTCACGGGAGGAAGTCGGCTGAGAACCATGATCGTCGTGCAGGGCCTCGGAGCCTGACGAGGGAAATCTGGTGGCTACGGGAGCGCGACCGCGATAGCCGCTACGTCATGTGGATCGGCGCGTACCCGAAAATCGGCATCGGCGTGCGCGTATCGTACGATGCCGCCGGCATCGATCACGTAGGTCGCGGGCACGGGCAGGAACCACCCATCCGAGCCGTATATGACACCCAGGTCCAAGCCGGCGGCGCGGTAACGCCTCTTCATCTCGTCTGCGACGTGAAATGCCAACCCGGTTGCTAGCGCGGCACCATGATCGACGTCACAGAGCATGATCGCGTTGTCGCCGACAAGCTGCTGGAGGGTGATCGCGCGATCCGCCACTTCCCCCGCCACGATCACCAGCTTGATGCCAGCCTCGTGCAATGAGGGAAGCGCCTCCGCCCAAGTCGCTAGTTCGTGAGAGCAGTACGGGCACCAAAGCCCTCGCTGAAAACTGACGACGACCGTTCCATCCGCGCAGATGGAACGTAGCGACCGATAGCGGCCGGTCATATCCGGGAGCGAAAAATCCGGGAAGGGCTCCCCGACTTGAGGCGAGCCATCGGCTACGCCATGACGCTTCAGTGCCGGAACGACACGGTCGTAAAGCTCGGTCCACCCGTCCGCATCGTCGTTGGCGTTTGCGCCGGGGTTGGGCAGGGTGCGAACATGGGTCATGCAGCTTCGAGTACCGTCGAAACCGGACGAGATCATAGTGAACCGGCGCGCTTTGCCGCTCGGCGGTCGTGTCGGTCCATCGGCCGCGTCACAGAGCGATGGTTCCGATACATGACGACGCTCGTCGTCTGCGTGCTCGCATTCTGGATGGGCTACTCCGTCAATCAAGGCGGCACATGCGCCGTCGCGACTGCGTACGAGATCCTCCATCATCGTCGTCCCCGCCTGTTCATCGGCCTTCTGGCCGCGTCGGCGACCGCAGGTCTGGTCGCCGTGCCGTTGGTGTGGTCCGCTGCCGGATCGGCGATGCTTGCCGGCACCGTGGGTGTGAGCGGGACCTTGTTGATGGGAGCCGTGGTCTTCGGGATCGGCGCGACGATAAACGACGCCTGTCTGCTGGGATCGCTCGGCCGTCTTGGCGAAGGGGAGGTTCGGCTCGTCGTCCTTCCAGTCGGTCTCGCCGCCGGTTTCTTCGTCGCCGATGGCATCGGCATCGGCCGGACCCGACACATCCAGGAAAGCATACTGTCCGCGCCGGGCACGACGGGGTTCGTGGCTCTGGCAGCGTTTGCAGTGATACTCGTCTTGGCGATCGCAGTCGTTTCACGCGATCGCACCGCTCGCCAAGCGGGACAGTGGCCGCTCGCTCTATCTATGCTGGTTCTCGGCGCTACCGGAGGCACGCTTTATGCGACCGCGCCCGCCTGGACGTACGCGGATCTCGTTCACCGCAGTCTGCCCCTCGCGATGAGCCTGCAAAACGATGTGGCTGCGCTGACGGTGACGGCCACGATCGCGGGCGCGGTAGCTGCCGCTCACCGCCGCAAGCGGTGGCGGCCGCGGAGGTTGACGATCCGTGACGCCGCGAAGACGATCACCGGCGGTTGTCTCATGGGCCTGGGAGCGGCCGTGATCCCGGGCGGGAACGACGGGCTCATCCTCGCCGCCTTGCCCGCGCTCTCGGTCGGCGGCGCAGTCGCCTATGTCGCGATGCTCGCGACGATCATGTCTGTCCTGGCGGTGAAGCGTCCGTTGCGAAGCCGCCGACCGTCTGCGGACCAATCCTGAGAGGAGCAGGTTCGCATGCCATCCCGGAAGCGGATGCGCTCGGCCCTTAGCAGTGCGTGCTAGGCGCCGTTGGTCTTCAACGGCGAACGCAACGCGCGAAGTCCCGCTGCCAGGGAAGCGGAGCCTTCGGCGAAGCCATCGACGAGCATCGCCATCGCATGGTCGTCCTGGATCCCGCGCCTCGTGAGCCCGTCGACGACTCCGGGGCGATCCTCCGGCACATCGCCAAGGCTGAGCTTGGCCGTGAGGTCGAAGCGCCTGATCTCGATCCGGTAGAGTCGGATCACACCGCGCCAGGCCTTCCAGAGGTCGGGTGCCAGTTCATCGAGGCGCCAACCGTCCGCCCCCTCGTTGGCAAGCACAAGATCCCCTATCCGAACCTGCAGCGCATGGTCATCCATATGCTCGACCCGCCCGCTCATCACCAGGCTGACATAATTGTAGGTCGGTGCCGTCCGTGCCCGTTCTGAAGATGGGAGCGGAAAGGTGGCGGTGAACCATACCGGCGAGATATGCGCCCCCGGACCGTGGACCATGACGGTGATAGGTTCGTCGGATGCCAGAAGAGGCGTGATCGGGTTTGCCCCGGCCAGGTGGAATTCGACGGCTCCTGCTGGGCACCATCCGTCGCGGAACGTAATGGGGGCCTGTGCGGTCACGGGCCCTTCCAACCCGTTCACGATGATCGTGGCGAACGGGAACGATTCCACCATTTCCCGAACGAGCGCCGGATCGGAATGCTTGTACTCCGCATAATGCATCAGATTCGCTCCATTCTCTTGTCTGCGCCCTTGAGAGGCTGGCGCGGTGCGCGCGAACGGCTTTGTGCCTCAGGGGCGAACCAAACGCCTCAAGGCGTTATTCGAATGCTCGAGGCAGACGGTTACACGCTGCGGTGTTCCCGCCTAGCGCAGTGATCGCACGCGTTTCCGAGGGGGGCTCTCCTCTTCTCGGAGATGCGGCGTCCGGCGTCGTGCGGCCGTTGCGAGACGTCAGGTCGGGGCAGTTCACCTCACTCGGCTCCTCGATCGACATCGGACCAGGCATCGAATTGGGCGACGCCGACCCCGACGCGACTGCTATTCGGCGGACGCAGCGGACCAACTGCGCGCTCGCGACGCTCGCACGAAGGCGTCGGCCGCAATGCTTCGCTTCCGCCCGGCCACAGCTCCTAGAACGACTTCTCCGGTTACATCGGCGTCCGGAAACCGGATCACGCGCAGTCGTTCATCATGGCTAGGCCGAGGCATGAATGCGCTGCCGAGGCCGGCTACTACCAGCCGTTTGACATGCGCCATGTCGCTTGCCCGATGCCGGACAGAGGGTTCAAAGCCGAGCGCTGCTGCCGCAGTCCGCAGACGTGCGCAATTCCCGCCGTCATGGTCGATCCAGACTTCATCGCGCGCTGCGCCAAGCGATGTCGGCGGCTTCGCCGCGAGCGGGTGATCGGCCCGGACGACCATATGGTAGACGTGGTTGAACAACGACCAACGTTCCAGACGATCGGGGGCCGCATCCGGCAACTCCACGATCAGCAGATCAACGTGGCCATTCATCGCCGAATCCAGCAGCGCTTCGGACGTCCCGGTTATCAACGTGAGCTCGAACCCGGGCAGACCCTTGCCGAGCTCGCTCAATATTGCATCCAGCGTCTCGGTTTCGAGGCTCGCATCGACGCCTAGTACCAGGGGGGCGACGACCGCCTTGCCCACGTTCTTGGCAAGCTGCTTGGCGGCTTCCGCAGCCTCGAATGTCCGCTCGAGATGCGGCTGCATGAGGCGACCAAGATCCGTCAGGTGTGTGCGACTGCGCTCTCGGCGGAAGAGCTCACCACCGAGCTCATCCTCCAGCTTCTGTATGGCGCGCGTGAGCGATGGCTGAGTGACGTTGCACTCGTCCGCCGCCCGCGTGAAATTCAGTAGCCTGGCCATCGATAGAAAATATCGAACCTGATGCATCTCCATCGTCGAGGCTTAGCAAATATTCGGCATTATGGCGACTTCGCTTTCATGTCCCGGGATCCAAAGTGCGAAAGCACCCTAGACCCGTCGTGCACGAGCAGCCCGAACAATTCGGTAATCCGGCACAATCGACGTTCGTGGTGACGCAAGGGCCGATGCCCCAGCCGCCGACGAACCTTTTGCTAAGCGACAAGTCGCTACTTTGGCTCGACTTTATCGATGTACATAGCCGACGCGTATCAACTTCATACGTACTCGGTACGTTCCTCTACGCGGGGGATGGGGGGACAAGAGCCTCGCGGATCAAGAGTCCGCGGACGTTCGAGGAGATCCGCCATGACGCAGGCATTCGCACTGCCGGTCAGCCTTATGGATGCGCACGGAAAGGGACGGAGTGTCCCCGATGATCGCTGGGGTAACCTCATGACTGCTGCACAGGCAGGCAACGGGGGCGCATACAATCGCCTCCTCACCGAAGTTGCGGCGTGGCTTCAACGCTATTACGCGCGTCGCCTTCCGCCGTCGTATGTCGACGACGTGGTGCAAGAGGCGCTGGTCGCCATCCACCTGAAGCGCCATACTTATGAGCCCGAACGCCCCTTTCGAGCTTGGATGGCGGGGATTGCGCGGTACAAATGGATCGACAGGCTACGTAGCATTAACCGCGATCGCTTCGAACCAATCGGCGGGTTCGAGGCGCCCGTCGAAGACCATGGTCCGGCGGTGACCGGTAGGCTGGACGTTCAAAAGCTGCTCGCTCGGCTGAAGCCGGCACAGGCCAATGTGATCCGGTTGGTAAAGTTGGAAGGCTACAGCATTCAGGAAGCGTCTGCGGCCACCGGCCAGTCGATGGCGCTGGTGAAAGTCAACATACATCGCGGAATCGCACGGCTCGCGTCGGTGATCGATAGCGATGACGACGTTGCCTGACTGACGTCGGGGCTTTGTAACCGTGCGAGCATCCATAGCGAAATAATCGCTGTCGTCGCAGATCGCTGCAGCTCAGGAATTCCGCATATGTCCACCAAGGATCTAATTGAGCGTCTTTCGGCCGACGCAAGGCCTGTCCAACGTCACTCCCTTCGAACTATCATCTGGCCATCTCTCTCTGTCGGTACGTTCTGCGCCCTAGCGATTATGGTGATGTCGTTCGGCTTGAGACAAGATTTACAAAACGCCGACGTGATCACCCAACTCATAGCCAAGGCTGTATTAGGGTTGATCGCCATGATTGCCGGTCTGGCAGCATTGGTACCGTCGCTGCGCCCAGACATGGGCTCAGTTTTGCCAAAGCAGATCTTGGGAGCCACTTTGTTAGCGCTCGGCGCAATCGCGGTTGTTCATCTCGCTGCCCGTTGTCCGATGTGCTCGGTCCTGTACCTTAGCGCGAACGTCGCTCGCCCACCTTGCGTGATCACTTTATTGGCAATTGCGCCATTTGCTTGCCTCGCCTTCACTGTTCGATCAGAGGCGCCGACACATCTGAACGTGACAGGCGCAGCACTCGGATTGACATCCGGAGGTATTGGCGCAGTTCTCTACGCGTTCGCCCGCAACGAACCTTCGACATCCCTCGATCTTGCATGGTTCTCGGTCGGCATTGTTATGACGACCGTCCTAGGAATGATCGCAGCCCCCGAGTCCTTCGCTGGTGATCCGACCGCGCCGGTATCCAAGCAGGTACAATAGCAGAGAGTCCGCGATTCCGAAGTCTAAGCGGGCAATAAACTACGCAGAACGGATTAAAAGCAGTTGCCATAATCATACGGCTAAGACGCGGCTTGAACACCATCCGTAGCCCCCGCTTGCAGTGAGCACTCGGTCCCCGGCATCTGTCGGGCGGCCCTCGGAATACAATACCTCGCTGCCCCTTGCTGTTTAGGTGCAGAGCGGGGATTTCGTTCACACTCTGCCCAAGGGTTCAGCTGTGGCGACCTCGGCGATGCCTGCAGTTATGCGTTACCAAACCGAGGCCAGCGAAGCCTTCGAAATGCGCGTCGGCGTTGTAACCTTCCGTGACCGCCCAACGAAGAACAGAGCGAACGTTTGTCCGTCGGCACGATTCTAGGAGAATCTATGGCCCGTTTGATGTCCTGTGCTATCATGATGGCTGCGGCCGCATTGGTCGTGAGTTGCGCCTCGGAAGGCAGCGATGAAAAGCGGTCGGCTAGACCCGGGCTGCCTGCGCCGGCAGTCAAGCTCGTCTTCAACGAGCAGGGCGAAGCCGCGCTTCCAAAGGGGTACCGCAAATGGGTTCACACTTATACCGCGTGGGAGACCATCTCGAAGAGCTTCCTCAACGAAAAATTGACGAAGACGCCTGAGATGCACGCCGTCTACGTCGAGCCGAACACTTATCGGATATTCATGAAGACGGGAAAGTGGCCGGAAGGGGCGTTGATGGTCAAGGAATTCAGCACGACCAATACCGACCCGAAGGATTGCAGCGGCCCTCCGGCGTTCACGTGCAAGCTGGGGGACAGCACGGTCATCTTTCCCCAGGAGCGCACCGGCATCGCGGTGATGCTCAAAGACAACAAGCGCTACCCCAAGGAGCCGGGTGGCTGGGCCTTTTTCAGCTTCGGGCATCAGGCGCCCCCATATCAGAAGCTCTCGCCAGCGCGTGCCCGAGCCCAGTGCCACCAGTGCCACATCGACAACGTCGGCCCCAAGGATGACTATGTCTGGTCCGTCAAGCTGAACCAACCCGGTTTCCGCCGGAACGGCGACAACGTGAGGCTCAATCTCGAAGCTGCCTTGGCAGAGTAGTCGGGGCAGCGGCTATGCACACGCATGTGGATCGGCACCGGAAGTGTGACTCCAGCAAAGTCACGTTAAACTGTTGTATCGGCCTTGAACCTTTGCAAGCTGGGGTTCAGTGTATGGTAAATAAATTAAGTTTGTGCGCTGCAGCAGGATTTTCCGTCCTGCTGCAGTGTTATGTCAACGCGGCGGTATCGTAATCACTAATGTAGTTAGTCGCTCAGACGTGCGCTTTGAAATCTCTCGGCCAGATCGTGAAAAAGTTTGCGCCCAATTCGCAAGCATATCAAAAGTAGGAGGGGGTTCCGTCTGGGACGTTGTCCAAAGAGCTGAAGCAGTAAATATCTGCAATAATACTTTCCGCTTTCCTGAATATTCGTGTGATTTCCATGTAAAAACGAAGACTACCCAAGCCGGACATAACAAGGGCGAGGCACGCAATGCGCTCGGTTGGCGTTCAGAGTGCCCTTTAAATTACCACAGGAACCGAAACGCTGAGCTGCCAGCCACCCTCTATCAAAGCAAGCTCGACCAACTCAGCATTTCCGATCGCGGGAGGTTCGTCCTTGCGCTAAAACCGAAGCATCTTGCCCTCGTCGCTCAACTCGATATCCGTCACCACAACACGCAATGCTTGAATGAATTGTCCGTGGCTGAAAATAAAGCTTCATGATGGTGCGGGAGAACTACCCGAAGTGGGCTATGGCTGTCGCGCATCTCCATGCCCATTGAACGAAACAATCGATCACGCGCCAGCCTATCCGAAACCACATGTTTTTCTACGCGGCCTCGCTGCAAAGGCAGCAGAGATGAGGCGTACGTGGTGTCGCTAGTGCTCCATTTCTCCGGAGATTGTACGAAATACCCTGTCGGAATGAGAAAGTGTGCGACAACCACAGAGAGGGTTTTTCGTCAGGTGAGCGGCGACGCCTTTTCGGCATGAGTTCCAAACCGGCAACGTTGCTTGCTGGCAGGCTTGCTGAGCGATTTCTGAAGCTTTGCGAATGGCGTTCATAAGAAGCCAACAGTCACGACCGTCTATTTTAACGACGGCTTCGTCCCAATTTTCGTCATCCATGCGGCGCCGTCGGCGACGATATGCCTACATGAACAAACGGCCGAAGTTGGGAAGGCCGAAGGAGCCCGCGAGTGTCTGCTTGTGGGTCGAGCTGGCCGTCGATCATCGCCAACGGCACTCGTGCTTGAAGGGGCGAGCCTGCGCAAACCACGCCCGCCCCTCATGCCCTATCGTCTTCGACTAGAACCTCATGGTTCCGCCGAACGCGACGGTGCGGCCGCTCACCGTGTTGGTCATCACTCGCTTGGCGGCGCCGTCGGCATATTGGACGATCGGCTGGTCCGTGATGTTGATCGCGTCCAGAGTCAGCTTGAACTGGCGCGTCAGGTTGACATAGGCGGACGCGTCGAGGTTCGTCGTACCCTTGATATATTCGCCGATATTGCCGTTGCCACCGTCGCCCCAGCGATAGCGCGACCGCGTCGCCACCGAGCCGCGCACGCCCCAGCGATCGGTATCGTAATAGAGCGTCGCGTTGGACGAGAATTTCGACAGCGACGGCAAGGGCAGGCGGACCGCGACCCCCGAATAGAACACGTCGCTGGATCCCCTGGCGAGGGTTACGTTTCCGAGCACGCCAAGCTTGTCGAACGGCGCGGGCAGGAAGTCGAAGTCGCGCTTTCCGGCGATCTCGATGCCCTTGATCGACGCGCCGGGCCCGTTGATCGGGCGGGTGTAGTTCACCAGCACCGAGGGACTGACGCCGGGGGGCAGCAGCGCGGCCGGATACCCCGTGGTGTCGTACGCGACCAGCCGCGTCTCCGAGGTGATGTACGAGTCCATCTTCTTGTAGAAGGCGCCGATCGCCAGCGAGCCGCGCTGCCCGTCATAATATTCGAGCGAGGTCTCGACCGAGTCCGCCTTGAAGGGCGCGAGGTTGGGGTTGCCCGCGGCGACCGTGCCGCCGAACGTGGCGAGGTTGAGCGTGCCCGCCGCGCGCATGTCGTTCAGCGCGGGGCGGCTCAGATTGCGGTTGCCGCTCAGGCGGAACACGACCGACCGGCTGAGATCGAACGCCAGGTTCGCCGCGGGCAGGAAGCCGTCATAGCTGTTGGTCACGTCGACGGGCACGAGCACCCCGCCGACCAGCGCCGTCCCCGACGACCCGAGGGTGGTGTGGTAATAGCGCACGCCGACATTCGCGCGCAGACCGATACCGCCGAGCCGGGTATTGAGGTCATATTGTAGATAGGCGCCCGAGGTCTTCTCGAGCAGGTCGTAGGCGGTGCCCGTGACGGTGCTGCCCGCGCCGACGGTCGTGCTCTGGCCGAGCAGCGCATAGGTGCCCGCGACATCGCCGATGACGTACGGCGCGAGTGTGCTGTTCGCCAGCACGCTGGTCGGCACGGCAGGGCTGCCCGGCTTGTCCTCGTAGCTCAGGTTGACCTTGCGCTGCCAGCCGCTGTTCGTGAAGCGCTTGAACCCGGCGCCGGCCTTGATCGTCGAGCCTGCGCCGACGGTCCAGGCGAGCTCGGCCTTGCTGTTGTAAAACTCGCTGGTGATGCGGTCGGCGCGGGTTTCGAGGCCCTGCAGGTCCCATTGCGACGCGTCGGTCGTGTCGAAGCCGTAGGTGGTGCGCGGCGACCCCGTGTTCAGGCCTGAGAAGGCGTAGCTCTGGTCGACCGACTCCAGCAACACTTGGGCATAGGACGAGATCGAAGGTCGATTTCGACCAGCCGCCGAGAAAATTGACCGTCAGGTTGCTGCCGAGGTCGGTGTGGCCGTTGAGCGCGGCCTGCCAGAAGGTCGTCTGGTCATGCGTGACCTTCGATTCCGTGCGCATGTCGACATGATCGAACGACGCGCCGACGATGTCGTTGAAATCGTCGAAGGTCACGCCGGTCAGGACCTGCGTGCCGGTGACGTTGTTGGCGGCAATGCCGTTGGTGCCCGCCGCGCCGATCACGCCCGAGGTGCGATCGTTGTTGAGCTTGCCGTAGAGCAGGTCGAGCGACACGCCGGTGCGGTCGTCGGGGTGATATTGGAGCGCTGTGGTGAGCCCGAGCCGCTCCCGCCTGTTGAAGAAGGTCGCGTAGGTCTGCGCGCGGCTGTTCCAGACCCGGCCGGCGCCGGTCGCGCCGACCAGCAATGCCCGGTCCGCCGCCGAGACGCCCGGGCCGACATTGCGCGCGCCGAAATTGATCTGCGACCAGTTCCAGTTGCGATAGCCGAACTCGACCGTGTCCGCGGCGCTGTACGCGACCGACGCCAGGATGCCGAAATCACCCCAGCGATCCGATATCAGTCCGACCAGCCGCGGCGTGATATCCTTCGTATATTGGTTGGTCTGGCCCTTGGCCGATGCCACGACGGTGAGCCCGGCATAGTCGAACGGCTTGGCGGTATGCAGCCCGACGGTGCCGCCGATGCCGCCCTCGTCCTGCTCGGCCGCATAGGATTTCTCGACGACGACCTTGTTGAACAGTTCGGACGCGAAGATGCTGTAGTCGAACGACCGCGAGCGGCTGACCGACGACCGGCTGTCGAGGCCGGACGAGGTGTTGGTGAGCACTTCCATGCCGTTCAGCTGGGTGCGCGTGAAATCCGCGCCGAGCCCGCGCAGCGAGATCTGCCGGCCTTCGCCGCTGTCGCGGGTGATCGCGACGCCGGGGATGCGCTGCAGCGCTTCCGCCAGATTCTGGTCGGGAAATGCGGAGATGTCCTGCGCCAGGATCACGTCCTGCGATCCGGTCGCCGCCTTCTTGATCTGCTGCGCCTTGGCGATGCTCTCGCGATAGCCGGTGACGACGATGTCGGTCGCGCCGTCGGCAAGCTGAGCCGGCTGCACGTCCGACGCGTTCGTTACCTGTGCGGCCGCGCCGCCGAGTGCCACGGTAGGGGCGGACGCCTCCGCCGTGGCCAGGCGCATGTGGCGGACGACCGTCACGGTGCCGTCGACGATCCTGCCGTCGAGTTCGCTACCCGCGGTGAGCCGGGCGAGCGCTTCCGCGGCGGTCATCCGACCGCGCAGCCGCTGGCCGCGCGCACCCTTCAACAGCGACGGCGACGAGGCGAGCTGCAACCCGGTCCGCCGCGAGAAGGCGAGCAGTGCTTTGCTCAGGTCCTGCGCGGGCACGTCGAACATGAACTCGCGCGACGCCGGGGGCGTCGCCTGCGCCAGAACTGGCGTGCCGACGATGCCGGACAGGGTGACGGTGCCTAGCAGAAGATGCGACAGACGAAGTTTGCGGAACATGTTTTCCCCCGATGGTTCGAGACCAAGACGAGCCAGGCTCGCGAAACCCGACAAAGTATTTGGTTTCATTTATATGACGACAGCGTTGCAGTAATGTTGCTTGCCTGTGGGCCATCATCGGGATTGGTATACTTTCCGGATCCTGTGCCGATCTCACCGAGATTGTCACAAACGCAGCCTAGGTCGACAGGGCCAACAACCCGGATGCTCGATGCCCGCCACGCTGCACCAGATCGATACCCGTGCGGGCGCGCCTGAAGAGGATTGGCGCGCGATCGCTGCGACGCTGAGCCGGTACGTGCGGGCGCGGACGAACCGTACCGACGTGGTCGAGGACGTCGTACAGGAGACGCTGTCACGGCTGGTGCACCAGAGCCGCGTGCAGCAACTCGTCAGCGTCTATGCGCTGGGCTTCCGGATCGCGGCGAACCTGCTGGTCGACCATCATCGCCGCGACAGCCGTTATGCGGCCGAACCCGCGGAGGAGCCGGCCAGCCAGGTGCCCTTGCCCGATCGCGTGCTGGTCGGTCGGCAGGAGGTCGCCATCCTCGAGGACGCGTTGGCGGCGATGCCCCCGCTGCGCCGCGACGTCCTTGTCCGCCGGCGATTGCAGGGCCACAGTTGCGCGTCGATAGCGAGGGATCTGGGGTTGAGCCCGAAGGCAGTCGAAAAGCATATCACGCGGGGCCTCGCCGATCTTCACAAGGCGATGCCGGGAAAAGTGCGCGAGCCCGGGGATGTGCGATGACCCGCGAAAGCCAGATCGCCGAGGAGGCGGCGGCCTGGATCGACCGGCTCAACCAGCCGGCGTTCGACGCCGCGGCGGGGCCGGACTTCGACGCCTGGATGGCGGCATCCCCGCGTCACCGCGAGGTCTTCACCGATCTCCAGGCGCTCTGGCACTCCGAAGCACTGGTCGCCGCGCTCGGCGAGATCGAACGCGGACCGATCGTAGCGGCTGCGCCGCCCGTACCGATCGCGCGACCGCGCCGGATCTGGCGCACCCCGCCAAGGCTTGCGGCGGCCGCCTGCGCGATGCTGCTTGCGATCGTGCTGATCCTCCCGATCCTGTCGACGACCACCTATCGCACCGGTGCCGGCAAGAGTCGGTCCGTCGTCCTGGCGGACGGCTCGCGCGTCGACATGAGCGGCGATACCGAGTTGAGGGTCCAGATCCTGCCGTGGAAACGCAACGCCGAGTTGATGCGCGGCGAGGCGTATTTCGACGTCCGCCATGAGCGCGCGCGGATCTTCCGGGTCGCGAGCGGCACCACGACGGTGCGCGTCCTGGGCACGGCGTTCAACGTCGATCGCCAGGGTCCGACCCGCACCGCCGTCGCGGTGTATCGCGGCGCGGTCGAGGTCGGCGTCGCCGGTGAAGCCGACCTCGTGCTGCGCAAAGGCGACGGGGCGCGCATCGTCGACGGCCACGTCTCGGCGCAACCGCGTGTCGCGGACACCGCGCCCGAATGGAAGTCCGGCTGGTTTGAGGCGTCCGACGTTCCGCTCGGCGTGCTGATCGGCAAGGTGCAACGCTATTCGGCACGGCCGATCCTGTTGCGCGACGCCGCCTTGCAGACGCTGCCGATCAGCGGACGCTTCCATGTTTCGGATACCGATCGCGTCCTGCAGGCGGTGCAGGCGGCCTATCACGTCGACGTCGCGTACGGACCGAACGCGATCGCCATCCGCCCTGAGATACAACCCCGTTTGCCCTGAGCGACGTCGAAGGGCACCTTTCTAACCGTGCAACGCTCGTAAATGGAGCGCGGTGCTTAGACTTCGGTCCAGCCCGAACGGAATGGCTGCCGTTTCCACCTTGCCAGGTATTTTCCCTGTCGGGTTTCGCCCGTCTGATCCGTCTTCCCGGCATAGGTGGTCGCGACCCGCGCCTGTCGTAAGGGAGTGTCCTCGTGACCCAGTTCGATCGCCGCAATCTGGTCAAGGCCGGTCTCTCGCTCGCGCTGCTGGGAAGTGCGCCCCGGCTCCTCGCGCAAACGACGTTCACGCGTGACCCGTTCACGCTCGGTGTCGCCTCAGGGGACCCTTGGCCCGACGGGTTCGTGATCTGGACGCGCCTCGCGCCCGAGCCGCAGACGCCCGACGGCGGCATGCCGCCGCACGACGTGCCCGTCCGCTGGGAGGTCGCCGAGGACCCCGGTTTCCGCAAGATCGTCCGCTCGGGGCCCGCGGTGGCCGAAGCCGCGCTGGCGCACTCGGTCCATGTCGAGATCGACGGCCTCCGGCCGCATCGCCCCTATTGGTATCGCTTCCTGGTCGCGGGCACGGACGCGAGCCCGGTCGGCACCGCCCGCACCGCGCTCGCTGCGGGTGCATCGCTCGACCGGCTGCGGCTGGCGATGCTGGGCTGTCAGGATTTCGAGACGGGCTTCTTCACCGCCTATGCGCATGTCGCGCGCGAGCCCGATCTCGACGCCGTGTTCCATTATGGCGACTATATCTACGAGATGGCGCCCCGGGCCGAGCCTAGCCCTCGGAAACATCTCGGCGCCGAGACCTACACGCTCGACCAGTATCGCCGCCGTTATGCGCAGTACAAGGCGGACCCGGATCTTCAGGCGGCGCATGCCGCGGTGGCGTTCATCATGTCGTTCGACGATCACGAGATCGACGACAATTGGGCCGGCGAATTCGACAAGGACGGCAACCGGCCCGACATATTTGCGCTGCGCAAGGCGGCGGCGATGCAGGCCTGGTACGAGCATGTCCCTGTCCGCCGTGCGCAGCGGCCCGGGGCAGGAGTAGCCTATCGACGGCTCGACTACGGCAACTTGGCACGGATGCACGTCCTCGACACGCGCTCTTATCGCAGCGACCAGCTCTGCGAGCGTCCCGGGATCGGTCGCGCGGACCTCGACGCCTGCATCCCCGTCGACCGGCCGGAGCGCACGATGATGGGGGCAGCCCAGGAAACCTGGCTGGACCGCGGCCTCGCCAACGACGCCCGCTGGAACTTCATCGCGCAGCAAGTCCTGTTCATGCCGTACGACGCCCGCAAGGACGGCTCTACCGCGCCCATTATCGGCAAGGACAATTGGAACGGCTACCCGCAGTCGCGCCAGCGGCTGGTCGACGGCATCGCGCGCCGGGGCCTGACCAACGTCGTGATCGGCAGCGGGGACCTGCACCAGAATGTCGTCGGATCCGTGCCGCGGAACGCGGACGACGTCGGAGGGCCTGCGATCGCGACGGAGTTCCTCGCGACCTCAATTTCATCGGGCGGCACGGGCGGCGCGCATTATTCAGGGGAAAGCCGCACGTTGGACAACAACCCGAACGTTAAGCTGCTCAACAACCAGCGCGGCTACCAGCTCTTCACCGTGACGCCGGATCGCTGGCTCGCCGAGGTGAAGGTCATGGATCAGGTTGATCGGCCTGGCGGCAAGATCGCAACGATCGCCAAATTCGTCGTGGATCCCAAGCAGTCTGGGCCCCAGAGGACCTGACAATCTAAGGGGCTTAGCCGTCCTATCACGAGCGCCGCATTTCCGCGGCGTTCCGCCTTAATGCCTATGAACGAATGTCCGAAGCTGGGTTGGGCATATCTAGGTCGGAGCGGCGGCTTATGGGTCGTCGGCGCCGGCACTTACGAACCTTACTTTGTCAGAAATTCCCGCACATGGGCAACGAAGGCGTCTGAAGCAGGCTCGCGACCCAACAAAAGATGATTGTCGCTGTCGAGCGTCACGAACTCGGCACCCGGAATTCGCGCGGCGAGTTCGCCGCCTTGGCATAGCGGGATCCGTCTGTCCCCACGGGCATGCATGACGAGCGTCGGGGCCCGCACGTCGCCGAGAATGTCGCGAACATCGATATCGGCGAAGACCTCGAGATAGCGCGCGGCATTCTCGGGGGTGACCGTCTGACACTGGAACGCGTTGAACCAATCGAGTTCCTCCGGCGTGGCACTTGGCATGAAGGTCGTGGTGACCATCTGGCGATAGCTGGCGTCGGTGCGCCCCCAGCCTTGTCGGACCAGCGTTATGATCGCTTCGCGCTCCGCCGTCTCGTCTGGCGTGGCATTGATCCGCCAGCCGGCGGCATAGCCGCCCCACAGGATAAGGTGGCTCACACGCTCGGGATGGCGAACGGCATAAGCTATCGCGACCGCACAGCCCTGAGACAATCCGAGCAACGGGAAGCGGTCGATACCGGCCGCGTCGACGACTGTTTCCAGATCCTGGACGAAGGCCTCGAAGCTGATGTCGGATGCTGCCCCGTCCGACATGCCGTTGCCACGCTCGTCATAGCGCACGAACGTGTGATCGCGCGCCAGCTCGCGGAAGATCGGTGCCCAGATCGGCGCGTCCCAGTCGAGCTCGAGATGGTTGAGCCAGTTGGCCGCCTTGACGAGGGGCGGTCCCTGTCCGACGCAGCCATAAGCGAGGCGAACCCCGTCGGCCGCCTCGCAGAACCGGATCTTCTGCCGTTGCAGCAATGTCGGCGTCGCATCGTAGGCCAATGCGGCATCACCCGGTGGCGGGCTCGCAACCGTCGGCGCAGGGAGGCCGGCTGCGTGCATCGTCGCCGCAAAGCGTTGCTCCACGATCGTCGCGTCGGCGCTGCGGCCCAGTTGCGACAGGGTGGCATGAAGCGCATCGGCGGCGTCGCTGTTGAAGCGATCGACGTCGAGCCATTCGCGCGCCCATGGCAGCCGGTCTTCCGGGACCAGTGGCGCAGTCTTCACATACCGCGCGAGAAGCAAGCGGCGCAGACGCTCGGCCGCTTCGCGCTGCGCTGCAAGCCAGATGGTGAAGCGGTCTAGTCTCGGGAGATCGAGCCCGGCCAGAAACGGTTCGCGCAGCGCGACGAGCGCGTCGACCATGTCATCGGCGACAGCGATGTCCGCATGTAGCGCGCGCGATGCCCGCTGCAGGTCGGTTTCGAGTTCATCCTGTCGCAGGGCGACCGTTTCGCGGTCCGCGATGAGGCAGCGCCGATCGACGTCGATTACCGCGCGCAATTTGCTCAGCGACCAGCGCAACGCCCCCCGGGGATCGTCCGGACCATCATCCCATAGCAGATCGCACAGGTGCTCGCGAAGGTGCGGCCGATCCTCGACAATCAGATACGCGAGCAGCGCCCTGGTCTTGCGCGAGGGCGGCAGTTTCGCCGCCGTTGCAGCGGACACGACGGCAAGCGGGCCGAGGAGCGTGATTGCCAAGCCGGAGCCGGTCGGAAAGGTGGCTGGCGTGCTGGTGACGCGCGGTTTGGATGGCGCGGCGGTACGAAAGGTTGCGGAGCCAAGACCTTGCATCTGCCGGATGGCAAACGGTGGGGTCGCCTCTCGATCTGCGACACGGCTTGTCATGATGCGATCCTCGCCTTATGTTTACAATGTTCACATTGAAGAAGGTCAAAACGGTGCCGACATGAGCATTTTTGCCGAGGGATTGATGTGCCGATGCGCGAGCCTCGCAATTGGGCCGGCATTCGGCGCCAGCACAGCATGACCCGGTCCCTTGCCTTGCGCGAGGATGCCGGCGTACGTGGCATGGTTTCGCAGCGGCAATTCGCCAAGCAGACGCTCGTCTATTTTCCCGACGCGAGCCGGGTGGTTCATGGCAGCGACGATCGCCCGAACCAGCGTTATGAAGTGCCGCAGGGCACCGTCGTCATCGCGTTGCGGCACGAACCGGAAACGATCGAGTTGGTCGAGAACACCACGATGGTGACGCTCGAGCTCCAGGACGATCTGCTGTGTGACATGGCGCAAACGGTGCTGGGTCGGGTCGACACCGCATTGGTGGCGTCCAGTGGTATCGTCGACACCCGCCTGACCGCTCTGTTCGAGACGCTTCGGACCGAGCATCTTGCCGGGTATCCCACGGGCCAGGTTTTTGCCGAAGCCATCGAACGGTCGATCGTCGCGTTCTTGCTGACGCATCATGCGACCGAGGTGGGGCTCCCCGCCGACGCCAAGGGTGGGCTTGCCCCGTTCCAGGCCCGGCGGGTGTCGGAGTATATCGAGGACAGGCTGTCGGACACCATCACGATCCGCGATCTTGCGGCAACCTGCCAGCTCAGCATTTCCCATTTTTCCCGTAACTTCGCCGTTACCTTCCAGGAAACGCCGCGTCGCTATCTCATGCGTCGGCGTCTGCTCCGCGCGAAGGATCTGCTGCGCGGGGCCGACACGTCGCTGCTCGACGTCGCGCAGCTGACCGGGTTCCAGACCCAACAGCATTTCAGCCGTGTGTTCGCCCATGCCACCGGAACGACGCCGGGCACGTTCCGGCGGGCGAACGGCTGATCCGGCACGGTCGCTGGTTTCCGCGGCGCGGGTCATGACCGTGTCGGTATGCGAACCGGCAGGCTCTGATAGCCACGGATGAAGCTCGACGGGACCCGCGTCGGCGCGCCCACCACCTCGATCAGCGGCCAACGGGCGAGAATCTCTTCCCACAGGATGCGCAACTGCATCTCGGCCAAGCGGCTTCCCATGCAGACATGGATTCCCGAGCCATAGGCCAGATGCTGGTTCGGTTTGACCCGATCGATAAGGAACGAATCCGGTTGTTCGATCGCGCGTTCGTCGCGGTTGCCCGAGACGTACCACAGGATGACGCGGTCCCCCTTGCGGATCTGCTCGCCGCCAAACACGATATCGCTCCGCGCGGTGCGGCGCATGTGCGCGAGCGGAGTCTGATAGCGGATGATTTCGGGCACCATCGTGCCGATCAGGCCCGGATCGTGCCGAAGTTTTCGATATTGTGCGGGATTGTCGTTCAGGAACAGCAGACCGCCGGTGATCGAGTTGCGGGTCGTGTCGTTGCCACCAACAATCAGCAGCATCAGGTTGCCGAGATAGGTCATCGGCGACATGCCCTGTGTCGCCGGATTATGCGCCAGCATCGAAATCAGATCGTGTCGCGGCGGCAGCGCGATCCGGGCTTTCCAGAGGTCGGTGAAATAGCCGAGGCACTGCAGCAATACCGCCTGCCGTTCCGCCGGCGAAGGACCGCCAGCCTGCTCGTCGACCGCAACCGCCATGTCGGACCACGCCGACAGCTTCGCTCGATCGGCGAACGGAATGTCGAGCATGATCGCGAGCATCTGGATCGCGACCTCGCGCGACACCCGGTCGACCCAGTCGAAGGTCTCGCCGACTGGCAGATCGTCGAGGATGCGCGTGACACAATCTCGCAGGCGGCCTTCGAGAAGGTCGAGATTCTTGCGCGCGAACATTGGCGCGACGGCCGCGCGCTGGACGGCGTGTCCCGGCGGGTCCATCGCGATGAACATCGGCGTGGTGAACCCCGGTGGCTGGTCCCTGATCGTGATCCCGCCGAACAGCGCGTCCGACGAGAAGACGGTGGGGTTGGCTTCCACCGCCCTGATATCGGCATAGCGCGTGATCGACCAGAACGCCCCGAACCGGCCATTCGGACAATAATGGACCGGCGCCTCGTCTCTCAGGCGTGTGAAATAGGGCGCCTGGGTGTCGTTCAGATACAGATCCGTGTTCGACATATCGATCGCGGAGAGCGGCATTGCATAGGCGGCGGATCTGGCGTCCGCGCCAGCATTGCCGAACGCTTCCAGATCGGGGAGCGACGACGATGCCGTCTTGTGGGGGTGCTGGGTCAAGGGCTTTCCTTATTCGGATCGCGTCACGCGTGCGTCGGCATGCACATGACGATCGAGCGTCCATTCTATTGGCGCTGGGTGAGGGGCGTATGTGGGACCGCGTCAGCTGCCTGGCGGTGACAACATATCGATGCCGTATTCTTGTGTCAGCCGAACGATTCGCTCCATATCGTCGATGGACGGACGTATTTCCGCATCGGGCGACGGCGTGCCGTTGAGCGACACCGCCGCTTCGGCGATGAAGGAGGCGAATTCGCCCGGGGTCGCGATCAGCAGCGATCGCATCGCGCCCGGACCGGGATTGTGGAGCCGATGCGGCACGCCGCGTGGCGCAAAGTAGCTGTCGCCTTCGCCCAGTAGGCGCGTCTCCCCGCCGATCGTCACCTCGAGCGTCCCCTCGAGGATGGTCATGGATTCGTCATCGCGGTGATGGACATGCAGCCCACCATCGCCGTACGCGGGCATGATGCCCTCGACCAAGGCAAATTGACCGCCAGTCTGTGCCGGCGACAGCAGGATGCGCATGCCGACGCCAAAGAAGAGATAGTGCGGCGCCGCTGCCGTCGTGGTGAAAAATCCGTGATCAGCCATCGTCTGTTCCTTTTCGATGACCGTCTTCTTAGACGTCGCAAGGAACCGGGTTTGCCTATTGCCACCATGCTTTGTCTATTCCGGCTTATTTGTACCGAATGGCGTCCACGCGCCGCACTCAGTGCTCGTTTCGACTCAATCAGCCAAAAAACCACGGTTTCGACCACGGTCGTTTCGCCGCGTCGGGCGGACACAGGCAGCCAGAGCCGTCCATCCGGGCGAGCCGATCAAAGGATGCCGATGTGACAATCTTTCTCTTGGGTCACGCCGCCGCCGCGGCGACGTCATTGCAGGGTCGCCGCCATGACGCATGACGAAATACTGACTCCAGCCTTCGCCGCCGGCGTCGCCGCGAACCAGGCGGAGCGGCGCGCGGCCGGCCTTCGCGAATTCGATTACATCGTGTGCGGCGCAGGAACGTCGGGCTCGGTCGTCGCGCGGCGGCTGGCCGAGAACCCGGCCGTGACGGTGCTTTTGCTCGAAGCGGGCGGCAACGACGTCGCGGCAAGCGTTTCCGATCCGCTGCTCTGGCAGGCCAATCTTGGCGGTGCCCGCGATTGGGGATTTGTCGCGGAACCGTCCCCACACCTCAACGGGCGCGCCATGCCATTGTCGATGGGCAAGGGGCTCGGCGGCGGGTCGTCGATCAATGCGATGATGTGGTCGCGGGGGCACCAGACCGATTGGGACCATTTCGCGCAGGAAACGGGGGATCCCGGTTGGGGCTATGAATCGGTTCTCGGCATGTATCGCCGGATCGAGGATTGGCAGGGCGCGCCCGACCCGCTTCGTCGTGGACGTGGCGGATTGTTTCCGGTCGAGACCGCCCAGGATCCGCATCCGCTTGCTACCGCGATGCTGCACGGTGCGGCCGACGCCGGTGTTCCCACCTTTGCCGATCCCAACGGGGCGATGATGGAGGGCGCGGGAGGTGCCGCGCTGTGCAATGTCACGATCCGCGACGCGACGCGGTCATCGATCTTCCGGCGATACGTGTATCCCGTCATGGCGCAGCCGAACCTGACCGTGCTGACCCACGCACTGGTGACGCGAATCCTCATCGAGCGGCGCCAGGCAGTCGGGGTGGAGGTGCTGCTCGACAACCAGCGAATCCAGGTCCGCGCCCGCTGCGAGACGATCCTTTCGCTTGGGGCGATCAATACGCCCAAACTCCTGCTGCAGTCGGGGATCGGCGATGCGGCGCAGTTGCGGCCGCACGGCATCGCGCTGGCGGAGCATCTGCCCGGCGTGGGGCAGAACTTTCAGGACCACGTCATGGCAGCGGGATGCGGCTGGGCAAGTCCCGAACCTCTGGTGCCGCGCAACAACCAATGCGAGGCGACCTTCTTCTGGAAGAGCGATCCTCAGCTGGACACCCCCGACATCCAGGCGATCCTAGTCGAACTGCCGGGCGGCGTGCAGGACCCCGGCGCTCCCTTGGCCGAATCCTGGAAACTGCTCCCCGGGCTCGTCCGCCCGAAGAGCCGCGGCGCGATTACGCTGACCAGTCCCGATCCGTTGCAGCCCGTCCGCATCGAGGCGCAAGCGCTTGCCGACCCGGACGATGTTGCGGCGCTTGTGCGAGGCGTGACGCTGTGCCGGGAGATCGCGAACGGTGCCGCGATGGCGCCCTTCAACCGGGGCGAGGTGGCACCGGGCAATCTCACCGGGGCGGCGCTCGAGGCCTTTGTGCGGGAGTCGGCGGCGACCGTCTGGCACCAGGCAGGCACCGCGAAGATGGGGCGCGATGCGATGTCGGTCGTCGATGCCGAGTTGCGGGTCTATGGAATTGCGAACCTTAGGATCGCCGACGCCTCGATCATGCCGCGGGTCACCACGGGCAACACGATGGCACCGTGCGTCGTGATCGGCGAACGTCTCGCGACGTTCCTGACGGCGACACAGGGCGGGGCGCGACCTGGGGTGCATGCGTACGATGAACTGCCCGCCGACGAGGACCGTTCGCGACAGATCGAGGACGCTTTGGGCCGCTGTTAGGAACAGGCTTTTGCCGGTGCCGCAGTCAAAGCGCGGCACCGGCATGATCGTGGGATGAATGGCTCAGCCTTCCAAACTCAACACCTTGGTGCCCCTTCGAGCCTTGCTCGCGCTAACCGCCGATATCGCGCACGTCTGCAGCAGCGCAATGCTCTCCGCATCCTCGTTACGCTGCGCATCGACGAGCGCCGTGTTTCCCCAGCGATCACTCAGATCCCGGTCGGCACCGCGTGACAGGAGATAGCGCAAGACGTCGGCCCGGCCTTCGCCGGCGGCAAGATGGAGTGCCGTCCGGCCATCATAGTCAGCCAGATTGACGTCGATCGATCGTGCCATCAGCCGCCGCAATTCGGTGAGATCCCCTTTCGCCGCGGCGGCGCAAAAATAGGTCGCCTGATCGACGATCGTTTCGGCGGATCGCCGCCGCGGGTTTGTCTGTGCGCCGGCGTCGGGGCCATCGGCGAAGCTGTCGAAGTTGAAGGCCTTGGTCAGCCGCCGCGCGAATTCCACGCCGCGGACCGAATTGCCCAAGGCGTCGAGACGTGGGCTCCATAAGGCGATCCCGCAGACGCCCGGTATCGTGAGAAACAGCGCACCCGAAACCCCGGATTTTGCCGGTAGCCCGACCGTGAAGGCGAATTCGCCCGAAAAGTCATACAGGCCGCAGGACGCCATCAACGACAGGCAGTTCTTGGTCGTGTCGCCGCTAAAGACCCGCTCACTGGTCAGCGGGCACACCCCGCCACTCGCAAAGGTCGCGGCGACGGTCGCCAGGCCGGGCGCGTCGATCGTGATCGAGCAGCACTGGAAATACAGCTCCAGCGTCGCCTTCAGATCGGTGCCATCGGGGAACGCGCCGTTCTCGCGCATGAAATAGGCGAGCGCAAAATTGCGATCGGCAGTGTCGCGCTCGGACAGGAATACGGCGTTGTCGAAGCCGACGGCACCGGCTCCCGCCAGCGCTTTCCAGGTCTGAAAGACGCTGTCGAAGCGATCGGCCGCCGACAGGTCGGGCGCGATCAGCGAGGCGCACATGATCGCGCCTGCATTGATCATCGGATTGTGCGGCAGCCGCGCGGCGTTGAGCGTGATCTCGTTGAACGAATGTCCCGACGGTTCGCGACCGACATGGCGGTGGACCGCGTCGATGCCGAGACGATCGAGCGCCAGCGCGTAGTTGATCGGCTTGCAGGTCGACTGCACGCCGAAGCGCGCGTCTGTATCACCGATCGCGAAGCGTTGCCCGTCGACCGTGCAGACCGCCATAGCGAAGCCATCGGCATCCGCGCTGGCAAGTTGCGGGATATAGCTGGCGACGTCTCCTTCCCGACACTCGCGCACCGCGGCGAACAGGTGTTCGAGTTCGGCGCAGAACGCGGCAAAGTCCGGGATCACCAGATTGC
The DNA here is from genome assembly GCF_036856055.1 of Sphingomonas sp. 22R3R2A-7. Lineage (NCBI taxonomy): Bacteria > Pseudomonadati > Pseudomonadota > Alphaproteobacteria > Sphingomonadales > Sphingomonadaceae > Sphingomonas > Sphingomonas sp. 22R3R2A-7. The sequence goes on from NZ_JASPFR010000001.1 coordinate 80,652, forward strand.
CCGTGAGGGCGCGGCTGAGCAGCGTCTGATTGGTGCCCGACAACGCCGGGGCAATCGCCTCGAACGGAATCTCGATCGTCTGGGCATATCCCTGCATCAGCGTGCTTAGATACTGCAGACGCGGATCGTCGATCGCCAGGCCGTTCGTGCGCAGCATCTGCTCGATTGCATCACGCGCGCGGTCGGTACCGCCATCGGTCAGGTCCTCGTAGAGTTTGTGCGCAGTGGTGTCTTCTTTGAGGTTGCGGGCGACCGGGGCCATCATAGCCACAGCGGCATGCCGACTGACGATGGGCGGGTGTTTTCGGGTGTTCCAAAAGCGGTGGTTGAAGAGCTCGTCGCGATAAAGGAGATCGGTGCATGGGCCATGATGTGGTTCCAGCTAGATTGATGAATTTGCGGGGCGGGCCAGCAGCGAATTGGTTGCTGGCCGGCGGAACGTTCTACGTCTGATGATAGGACTGGTCGGCGAGCCCTAGAAGCCATTGCTCGCCGAGCTTTCGGCAAGCGTTGTCACGGTGGCAATGACGCAGATCGTGGTGCAGAATGCTGCGGCGGCAGTTGCCAGCATCTTTTCGGCAATAGTTGCACTGGGTGGTAAGATCATGAAGTATCCTGTCTGTGTTCGCAGTCCCGGCACCTGATGGCGAGGACGCGCGATACGGTCGGTATTGATGGGATCCATTGGCGTAGCGTCGTTGAAGCCTGCGGTGGATCACGCGTGGAAATCGCGTCGCAAGCCATGGTATCTGCCGTGGAATCGATCGGCGGGCCTTTCTCGCAGCGTGTCGGACGTATCGACGCCGACCCGGAGCACCCCGCCGCCGGCCGCGGACTCGCGTCGTACGATCCGGCTGGCGGCATGCCCCGACCCGCTTTCGTCAGGCGGGGAACCAGTTTCCGTGGAACCCCGGCGGTATGCGGTGCGGGATGCGGATGCTGGCAACCGGCGCTCCGGCAAAGTCGCGCGCGTCGAGCAGCACGAGGTCGGTCGTCTCCTCGGTCATGTCGACGACCAGGCCGATCAGCCACCCTTCGTCCTCGGCCGCGGTCGGGCTGGCCGGAACGAACACGAACTCGCCGGGATAGCGGTTCCGGCCGAAATCGTGGACGCTCCGCTTGCCCGTATCGAGATCGTGCTTGAGCAGGTAGGTTTCGCCGACCCATCCCGGCACCGTGTCGGGCAGGCCGATCGTATAGGCGTAGCGATAGGGTTGTCCTGCGCGCCGGTCATCCATCCGGGGAAACTCCTGCGGCGTCGCGTCGAGGGTCCGCCGCTCGACCGTCCGGGCCTCGGGATCGATCGTCCAGCGTTCGAGGCCGCGCCCGGAGCCGTCGGGGCCCTTGATGTCTCGTGCGAACATCGTGTCGTAGACGATCGCGTCCATCACGATGCGTCCGTCGGGAAGGTCATAGGCGTTGGCCAGGTGGAAGATGAAGCATGGAGCGATGGGGATCCAGATCGTTTCGTCGCCGCGGCCCAGGCGGGGAAGCAATCCGATCCGCGCCTGGTGCTCGGTGTTCCAGCGATAGGGGAAGCGATGCCCCGTCATCATCATATCCTGCGAAAAGGTGACCGGCAGGTCGAGGATCACGGCATAGCGTGCGGTGATGGCGCAATCGTGGATCGAGGGCCCGTGCTGCACCGCAACGGGCTCCTGACGAACGACACTGCCATCGTCGGAGACCACCACATGCCGGACGGTCGTCGGATCGGTCGCGTCATAGGTGATGGCGTGATGCTCGCGCAGCAGCGGATCGAAATGGGGATGGCCGCTGAACCCGTTTTCCAGCGTGCCGCCGAACGCGCTATACTGCTGTCCGTCAAGCGTATCGGAGAGTTCCACCGGGTAGCTGCCCGCCTCCACCACCGCGAACGTGCGCCCTGCAATCGAGACCATGTTGGTATTGACGGTGGCGAGCGCGCCGTCGCGGCCGCCGGACGCCGCGGGCTGATCGATGACCGCTGCCACCGCGTCGGAGCGCACCCAGCGATTGCGATACCAAAGCGCTTCGCCGCCCTGCAGCGCGATGCCGTGCACCATCCCGTCGCCGATAAACCAGTGATAGCCGGCCGGATCGGGCTTGGCCGGGTTCGGCCCGATCCGCAGATAGCGCCCGTCGAGGGCGACGGGAATCCGGCCCGCGACCGTCAGTCGATCGATCGTGATCTCATGCGACATCGGGGTGTGAATGCCCGTCAGGAACGGGTGGACGTCCATGCTCTTCGTGCTGGAGCGCGGGCTACCCGCCCCGGACGGGGGAGTACCGGATATCGTCGCAATGGCGCTTGTCATTATCATATCCTCGGGTAAGTGTTGACGATGTAAACATGGGCATCGAAGGTAACACTGTCAACATGCAAGAACGAAGCGGGAGCTATCATCACGGGGATCTGCGCGCGGCACTGGTCGAGGCGGGGCTGCGTCTTCTCGCCGAACGGTCCGGCGATGGTCTTGGGTTGCGCGAAGTCGCTCGGGCGGTGGGGGTCAGTGCCACGTCGGTGTATCGCCATTTCCCGGACAAGACGGCGCTCCTGGAGGCGCTCGCCGCCGAGGGGCTGGCGCGGCTCGCCGCGGCCCAACGCTCGGCATCCGAAGCAGCAGGCGGCGGGACCGCCGGGTTCAGTGCCAGCGGTACGGCCTATGTCAGGTTCGCCCTGGCAAACCCCGCCTTGTTTCGCATGATCTTTGCCAATCGGGGAGCCCGAACCGCCGCCGAGCGCGACGACGACGCGATCGCCATGCTGCGCGACAATGCGGCGACGCTTGCAGCTGGAAATGGTGGAAACGCCGAAGTCGTCATGCTAAAGGCCTGGGCTCTGGCGCACGGTCTTGCGATGCTGATGCTTGATCAACAGGTTCCGGCCGACGACAAGATTATCGATGACGTCGTCACCGCCGCTGGGCTTTAGCAGGTGGTCGATCCGATTGCGGTCGAGCGACCCGTCGTCCCCCTTGATCGAGCGACCAACACCCGTCCGGCGGGCCTCCGCGCGACATCGTCCGCCGGTAGCGAGCCTATTGCCGAGGTCTGCTATACCGGTCGAATGTCCTCAACCGAAGCCGCCGAAATCATCGAGACCCTGGCGCTCTTGCCCCATCCGGAAGGTGGCTGGTATCGCGAAACCTTTCGACAGCCCTCCACAGACGGTGGGCGGGATGCCTCGTCGGCGATCCTGTTCCTGCTGGATAAGGGTGAACGGTCGCATTGGCATCGCGTCGATGCGGTCGAAACATGGTTCTGGCATGCGGGATCGCCGCTGCGACTGACCGTCGATCATGATGAAATGCTGCTGGGTGGGAACGTGCTTCTCGATCAGATGCCGCAAGCGATCGTGCCGGCCTTTGCGTGGCAATGCGCTCGCGCCGACCAGGGTTGGGCGTTGGTCAGTTGTGTCGTTACGCCGGCCTTCGAGTTCGCTGGTTTCGAGTTGGCGGCGCCCGACTGGACATTTTCATGACGCCGCAGGAACCGGGCCCGTGCCGATCATAACGGCGCCCTGCTGAGAATTCGGAAGATTGCCGGGTGCCTGCGACCGGCATTTCGGCAACCGCCCGATCCGCTGCCTGACCTTGTTGAAACGGCTTGCCTGGGCACCCGGCAATCCCGTTGCCATGCCCGGTGTGTCTACGGTGATCGAGCAGCACTGGAAATACTGGTCGAGCGTCGCCTTCAGATCGGTGCCGTCAAGGAAGGCCCGTTCTCACGCATGAATTAGCCGAGTGCGAAATTGCGATCCGCGGTGTCGCCTTCGGACAGAAAGATGGCGAAAGCGGTCGGTTCAGTTTCATGCCGCGACCGGCATAACCGGACGTTCGTTCAGGAGATGCGGTAGAGGGCAGGTGGATCGGTTCGAAGCGGTTAGTGGCTGAGCCGCGATCGGTCCCCGCACCGTAGGCTCGGCGATCTGTCGAGCCGTATCGCGAAGGCCGTCACGCTTTCAAACATATGTTTTTAGCACGATTTTCGTTGATGGTTAGAGCCGTGATTCTGCCGATCGAATAGCTCGCGCTGCTGTGGATGTCGCTGCTAGACAACGCTGTTGCTGTCACTTTTTACGAGCATGCGACAAAGCGGCTCCGCGATGCGCACGACCTCCACGATCGGCTCTTTGCAGCCCCGTGCCACCCAGTCGCGCGCCACCGCCAAAAGGCCGTGCATCGCGCCCGCCTGACAAAGCGGCTCGGTTGCATCGCTGCCCCGCCCTGGCGCCAGCGTATCGGCGATCAGGTCGGCAAAGGCGGCCATCGATCCGGCGAACAGGGCGTCGACCCGCGGATCAATACCGGACAGCTCCAGCAAAAACACGCGGGCGCTTGCCGGATCGTCGCGCAGCAGGTCGTAATAGGCGGTGAGAAGTGCTGCCAGCCGGTCCTCTGGCGTGCCCCCTGCCGCGTCGGCGGCCGCCGCGACGCGCTGGGTCACGAAGTGCGTCACCTCGCCGAACGTCGCCAACAGCAGCGCCTCGCTGTTGTCGAACGCCTCGTAGAAATAGCGCGGCGTCAGCCCGGCTGCGCGGCAGACCGCGTTCACCGTCGTGCGGCGGTAGCCCTGTTCGCCATAGAGCATGATTGCCGCGCGGATCAAACGCTCGCGTCGATCGGCGTGGCGCTCGACCGCCGATGCGCCGCCATATCGCCGACCGTCGCGGCTTGCTGTCTCCACCTTCAAGTGATAACTTCCGTTTCCAGATCAGCGCGATCATCGTCGCGTCATTCTATCGGAGCATCCCCGCATGGCAACCAGTGCAGCGTCAACCCAGAGCGCGGTCGCAGCCGAGGCGTTCGACGTGCTCATTGTCGGCGCCGGCCTGTCGGGCGTCGACGCCGCCTACCGGATCCAGACCGACTGTCCGGGCAAGAGCTACGCAGTCCTTGAGGCACGCGACGCGATCGGTGGCACCTGGGACCTGTTCCGTTATCCCGGGATCCGCTCCGATTCCGACATGTACACGCTCGGCTTCCCCTTCCGCCCCTGGCCGGGCGACCAGGCGATCGCGGGGGGCGAGGCGATCCGCGACTATATCGTCGATACCGCAGCCGAGTTCGGCATCGACCGCCATATCCGCTTCCAGACCCGAGTCATCCGGGCCGCCTGGTCCTCCGCCGAGGCGCGCTGGACGGTTGAGGTCGAGCGCGCGGGGCGGGCCGAGCGGATGACCTGCCGCTTCCTGTACATGGGCAGCGGCTATTACGATTATGCAGCCGGCTTCACGCCCGCTTTTGCAGGGCTGGCGGATTTTACCGGCCGGGTCGTGCACCCGCAGCACTGGCCTGACGACCTCGACTGGACGGGCAAGCGCGTGGTGGTGATCGGCAGCGGCGCGACCGCGGTGACGCTCGTCCCGTCGCTGGCGGAGAAGGCGGCCCAGGTGACGATGCTGCAGCGCTCGCCCACGTACATCGTGTCGCGCCCGTCGCAGGACGGCTTCGCGCGGGCCGCGCATCGTGTGCTGCCCAAATCGCTCGCCGACGCCGCTACAAAGTGGAAGAGCGTCGGCTTGGGCATCGCCACCTACGCCTATGCCCGCAAGAAACCCGATCGGATGAAGGCGCTGATCCTGAAGGGCGTGCGGGCGCAGCTGCCCGACAATTACGAGATTGAACGCGACTTCGAGCCCCGCTACGCGCCGTGGGACCAGCGCATCTGCCTCGTCCCCGACGCCGACCTGTTCGAGGCGATGCGCGGCGGCAAGGCGGCGATCGTCACCGACCATATCGCGCGCTTCACCGAAGGCGGCATCGCGCTGGAATCGGGGCGGGAGCTGCCTGCGGACATCGTCGTCACTGCGACCGGCCTCGTCATGCGCCTGTTGGGCGGGGTCGAGCTGGTCGTCGACGGCAAGGTCGTCGATCCCGCCGACCGGCTGATCTACAAAGGCATGAGCCTCAGCGGCGTGCCAAATCTGGCGCTCGCCTTTGGCTATACCAACGCGTCGTGGACGCTGAAATGCGACCTGTCGGCGCGCTATTTCTGCCGGCTGATCCGCCACATGGACACGCACGGCTACACGGCCTGCACGCCGACGCTCGATGATCCGTCGGTCACTGCCGAGCCGATGCTCGGCTTCACCTCCGGCTACGTCCAGCGCGCCAATGCCATCCTGCCGAACCAAGGATCGAAGGCGCCGTGGAAGGTCCACCAGAACTACGCGCTGGACCTCGCCGCGCTGAAATTCGGCAAGCTCGAGGACGGCACGATGCACTTCGGCAGAGCGGGGCAGGGCGCTAGCGTGGACACCGTGGCCTTGCCGCTGCCAGCCTCCCCGGCGCCGCGTTCCGCCGTACGGGCGGGAACGGTGGCCGCGGCGGCGGCGGTCGCCACCGTCGGCGGCCTGGCGCTCTTCGCCAAGCTGACCGAACGGCGGATCGAGCGGATGGTGCCGGCCGACGGAAGCTTCGTCGACGTGGACGGGCGCCGGATGCACTATCTGGACCAGGGGCAGGGGCCGACGCTGCTGATGATCCACGGGCTGGCCGGACAGATGCGCAACTTCAGCTACGCGCTGCTCGAGCGGCTCGCGACCGATCACCGCGTGATCCTGCTCGACCGACCGGGCTCCGGCTATTCAGCCCCAGGCGCTACAGCAAACGTCCGCGCGCAGGCGGCGCAGGTCGCACGCTTCATCGAGGCGTTGGGGCTGGAGCGGCCACTGGTGGTCGGCCACTCGCTCGGTGGCGCCGTCGCGCTGGCGCTGGCGCTCGACCATCCGGAAGCCGTGAGCGGCCTGGCCTTGATCGCGCCGCTGACCCAGCCGATGGACACTGTGCCGTCCGCGTTCGATCCGCTCGCCATTATGTCCCCCGTCGCGCGCAGGGCCGTCGCCTGGACGCTCGCGACACCCGCTGCGCTCCTCGCTGGCGAGAAGGGGGCCAAGGCCGCCTTCTCGCCCGAGCCCGTCCCCGGCGACTTCGCGGTTCGCGGCGGTGGCGCGCTGGTCGCGCGGCCGGGCAACTTCGAGGCTGCCTCTGCCGACCTCGTCGCTGCCAATGACGACCTGCCCGCCATGGTTGCGCGCTATCCAAACCTGACCGTGCCGGTCGGCATCCTCTACGGCCGGGACGACCGGATCCTCGACCCGCAGGTCCATGGCCGGCGCTTCGCCGACGCGGTGCCGGCAGCGACGCTGACGCTGATCGACGGCGGCCATATGATCCCGGTGACGAGGCCCGACGAGACCGCCGCCTGGATCAGGACACAGGGCGCGACCGTCCGGCGCTGACCGGCTCACTGGAGAAAAGCGCATGGACGAGTTCGACGTGATCGTGGTCGGTGGCGGATCGGGGGGCAGCGCGGTCGCCGGCCGGTTGAGCGAGGACCCGGGTCTGACGGTCTGCCTGATCGAGGCGGGCGGCACCAATGCCGACTGGCGGATCACCACGCCCGGCATGATGGCGGCGGCGCCGAAAGCCTCGAACTGGGCGTTCGAGACCGTCGCGCAAGCCGGGCTCGGCGGGCGCCGCGGGTTCCAGCCGCGCGGCCGGGGCCTTGGCGGGTCGAGCGCGATCAACGCGATGCTCTACGTCCGCGGCAACCGCTGGGATTATGACAATTGGGCGGCGCTGGGCTGTACGGACTGGTCCTATGCGGACGTGCTGCCGTTCTTCCGCGCAACGGAGGACAATGAGGAGGGCACCGACGAGTATCACGGCGTGGGCGGGCCGCTGTCGGTATCGAACCAGCGCCACGTCAATCCGGCGAGCCGCGCCTTCGTCGCCGCGGCGGAAAGCCTGCAGATCGCCGCCAATGCCGACTTCAACGGCCCGCGGCAGGACGGCGTTGGCCTCTATCAGGTCACCCAGCGCGGCGGCGAACGGTGGAGCGCGGCGCGCGCCTTTCTCGATCCCGCCCGCAGCCGGCCGAACCTCGACATCCGCACCGGGGCAATGGTCGAGCGCCTCGTCGTCGAGCACGGCCGTGCCACCGGCGTCGTCGTGCGCGAACGTCGTGGTTCCCGCACCTTGCGCGCGCGGGGCGCGGTGGTGATGGCGGGCGGCGCGTTCGGTACGCCGCAGACACTGATGCTGTCGGGCATCGGCCCCGGCGCCCACCTGCGCGACCATGGTATCGACGTGGCGATCGATCGGCCCGCGGTCGGCAGCGACCTGCAGGACCATCCCGACTATGTCTCGACCTTCGCGTCCCCGCGGGGCGACCTGTTCGGCCGTTCGCTCGGCGGCTATTGGCGGACGCTGAAGGCGATTGTCGAGCATCGGCGCCGCCGGACCGGCGCCATGACGACGCCCTATGCCGAGGCCGGCGGCTTCTGGCGGATCGACCCGGACGCGCCGGCCGCTGACATCCAGTGGCATTTCGTCCCCGCCATCCTGGAGGATCACGGTCGCGTCGCGGTAAAGGGTCACGGCTTTTCGGCGCATGTCTGCGTGCTGCGGCCGGAGAGCCGCGGCACGGTGCGGCTGGCGAGCGCAAATGCCGGGGTCGCCCCGCTGATCGACCCCGCCTTCCTCCAAGATCCGCGCGACATCGCGACCCTGCGCGAAGGCGTACGCCTGACCCACCGCATCTGCACGGCGGCCGCGTTGTCGCCGTGGACGCCGGTGGATCGCACCCCCGTCGACCTGCGCGACGACGCGGCGCTCGACGCGCTGATCCGATCGCGGGCCGACACCGTCTACCATCCTGTCGGCACGTGCCGGATGGGTTCGGACACGGCCGCGGTGTGCGATCCCCGGCTTCGCGTGAACGGTGTCGCCGGCCTCTACGTCGCCGACGCTTCGGTGATGCCGCGGCTGGTATCGGGCAACACCAACGCGCCCACCATCATGATCGCCGAACGCTGCGCCCGCTTCATCGCCGAGGATCTGCGCTGAGGGCTGACATCGCCGAGGCATCGCGATAGTCTGCGGCGATGGATAGGAGCGAGCTGGTCCGACGCGGTAGTCATGCCGAACGCCGCGAGGCGACCCGCGCGCGCGTTTTCGCGGCCGCGACGGACGTCATCTACCGCCACGGCTACGCTGCGCTGACGACGACGCGCGCCGCCGAAGAGGCGGGGGTCAGCCGCGGCGCGCTGCAGCAGCAGTTTCCGACCAAGGAGGCCCTCGTCGTAGGCCTCATCGAACATCTCGCCGACGTCATCGACGCGCCGCGCACAGCGCGTCTGCTCGACATTCCCGCCGGCGTCGAGCGCTGGCTCGCGCTGCCCGACGTGGTGTGGGGCGACTCGCAGAGCCCTGCCGCGATCACCTTCCTGGAGATCCAGCTGGCGACGCGCAGCCATCCGTCGCTGGCCGAGCGCATCCAGCCGGTGGCGATGGCGTTGAAGCGCCGCCGCCACGACCTGATCTTCGCGATCGCGCAGGAGGCCGGGATCGACGATCGCGCGGCGGTGGAGGAGATCGTCGAGCACGATACTGCGGCTTTGAACGGTTTCGTCATCGAGTTGATGTTCACCGGCGATCGGCACAGCGTCCTGCGCGGCTTCGAACGCATGAAGCGGCTCTGCTCGGCTTCGGCGGCATCGCTGATCGCGCAGGATCGATGATCGGCAATCATGCTTGACCGCCGATTGTAAACAATGTCTGATCCCTCCCTCGGACAAGGAACCGCCCCACGGAGGCGATCCGCCGAGCGACCGGCCATGAAGGCCGCGACAGGAGAGGATCGACATGACACGCCAGAGCCACGCTTTCGTCAGCACCGCCAGCATCGTGGCGCTCGCCGCCGCTATGGCCTCGCCGGCGGCGGCCCAGACCACCGGCGCGGCGCAGGACGGAGCCCCGACCACCGCGCCCGCGTCGCCTGCGACAGCGCCTGACTCCACCGCGCCGGCACCCGCCGGCGTGCCCTCTGCCGATCCGACCGGTTATCCGGCGAGCAACGACATCATCGTCACCGCGCAGCGCCGCTCGGAGTCGCTCCAGCGTGTCCCGATCGCCGTCTCCGCCTTTTCAAACGAGGCACTGGAGCAGCAGCGCATCGACGGCGGCTACGACCTGCAGCGCGTGGTTCCCAACCTCTCGGTGTCTCGCGCAGGCTTCGGCGCCAACAATTTCCAGATCCGCGGCATCGGCTATCAGATCGTCTCGACCACGGGCGAGGCGGGAGTCAGCTTCCACGTCAACAACGCGCCAATCGCGGTGAACCGCCTGTCCGACGCCGAATTCTACGACATCGAGCGCGTCGAGGTGCTGCGCGGGCCACAGGGTACGCTGTACGGGCGCAACGCGACCGGCGGCGTCATCAACGTGCTGACGGCGCAACCCAAGTTCGACAACGTCGCCGGCTCGCTCAATGCCGAATATGGTAGCTACGATACTCGAAAGCTGAAGGGCTTCATCAACGTGCCGCTCGGTGACGTGGTCGCTGTGCGCGTTGCGGGCAGCTACCTGAAGCGCGACGGGTTCCAGCGCAACACGGTGTCCGGCGAGCGGACCGACGGTCGCGATCTCTATTCCCTGCGCGGCACGGTCGCGATCCGCCCCTCTGACGACTTCCGCATGACGGTGATGTACGAGCGGTTCCGCGAAGACAGCGACCGCACCGGCGGGCTGAAGCAATTGTGCATCAAGGACCGGAGCCCGACGTCGGTCGGCGGGGTGCCGACCACCGCGCTCCAGCAGCAACTGCTGTCACGTGGCTGCGGGCTCGGTTCGGTCTTCGACGCCAATGCCAACGGCGCGGTCAACAGCAGTGCGACCTTGCCAGGTACGTTGCTCCTGCTCTCCGGCGTGCTGCCCGGCGACGTCTATCCGCAGGGGACGACGGGTGGCCTGCGCGACGTCCAGTTTCGCCGCCGGCCACAGTACGAGGCGACCAACGACCTCGTGCAGTTGAACGTCGAGGGCGATCTGACGCCGACGCTCCAGCTGTCGTCGCTGTTTAGTTATGCGAACGACCGCGTGTTCAGCCGCATCGGCGATAGCGTCGCTTCGGTCGTGCCGTTCAATACCACGCCCTTCACCCCCGGTGGGGTCTTCACCGATCCGCAGCTGGGCGCGTCGCGCTTTTTCCAGGGCGAGCGGATCGATGACCTGTCGACCAAGCAGCTGAGTGAGGAGATTCGCCTCCAGTCGAGCTTCGCCGGCCCGGTCAACTTCAGCCTTGGTGGGATCTATCTCAACTCGAAACGCCTCAACGACGTCTACTTCCCGAGCAATGGCAACACGCTGTACGCGGTGATCCAGAACACGATCAACGCCGCCAATCCGGCCGCGCAGATCGGCATCGACCCCAATGCGGTGCCGACCGGCATCGGGCACAATTACTTCCTCAGCCGCAACCCCTACGTGCTCGACCTCGCTCGCCGCATTCGGTGAGGTGTACGTCCAGATCACACCCGACATTCGACTGACCGGCGGCGCGCGCTACACCAGCGACAACAAGAAGTTCGACGTGCTCTCGACGCAGCTGCTCTCGCCGGGGTCGGGCTTCCCTGCCCGCCTGCGCCAGCAGGCCACGTTCAACAAGCTGACGTGGCGCGCCACGGCCGACTGGCAGGTGACCCAGAGCTCATTACTCTACGCGTCCTATTCGCGCGGCTACAAGAGCGGCGGGTTCAATCCGCCCGATATCATCGCCACCACACCCACCTACGCGCCCGAAGTCGTGGACGCGTTCGAGATCGGCACCAAGAACCGGTTCTTCGGCAACGCATTGACGCTGAACGCGTCGGCCTTCCACTACGATTATAAGGGATATCAGATCAGCCAGATCAATGCGCTGACCTCGTCCACGACCAATACCGACGCCAAGATCTGGGGCGCCGAGCTGGAGACGGTGGTCGAGCCCGTCCGCAACCTGCGCTTCAACGGCACGGTCGGCTATCTCCACACCAAGATCACCGGTGGCAGCACGGTCGATCCGTTCGACCGGACGCAGGGCAATGCCGCCCTGACGCTGCTGAAGACGCCGCAAACCGCATGCGTTGGGGCCACCGCTGGCGTCGCCGCGCTGGTCCGGGCGACCCAGCTCGGCATCCCGGGTCTGGGGCCGCAGGCGTTGATCGGCGCCTGTCCGACAGCGACCGACGGCGACGGGCTGTTCGCGGGTGCAGGCAATCCGCTGGCGGCGCTTGGTATATCGGTGCCGACTTCGGCGGGCGTACCCGTCGATCTCGACGGCAAGGAACTGCCCAACTCGCCACACTGGACGTTCGGCGGCGGTGCAGAATACGGGATCGAGTTCTCGGCCGGTAATCGGTTGACGCTGCGAGGCGACTATTATCGCACCACGCGGTCGTTCGCGCGCTTCTTCAATTCGCCCTCCGACCGGCTGCGCGGATATGAGAACGTCAACGTCACGCTCACCTTCGACAGCGAGCCGCTCGGCCTCCAGGTGCAGGGATTCGCCAAGAACCTGACCAATCGCGACGTCATCACCGGCTTCTCCGTCCAGTCGGACGCGGTCGGCCTGACGCGAGAAGCGTTCATCAACGATCCGCGCGTCTATGGCGTATCCGTCACCAAGCGGTTCTGAGATGGAGGGCAAGGATCACGCCGCGCGCCTGCTCGATGTCCAGCGCGCGAGCTTCCGCCGGGACGGCGCGCCCGATCTTGCCAAGCGGCTGGATCGGCTGGCGCGGCTGGACAGCCTCGTCCTCGCGCACCACCGCGCGTTCGCCGCGGCGATCGACGAGGATTTCGGCGGCCGCTCGCGCATCGAGACGGGGCTGATGGAGGCAGCGCCCGTGCGCGGCGCGATCCGCCACGCGCGGCGCCACCTGAAGGGCTGGATGAAACCCGAAAAACGCCGGATCGCGCTGACTTTCCAGCCCGGCAGCGCCTGGGTTCGCTACCAGCCACTCGGCGTCGTCGGCATTGTCAGTCCCTGGAACTACCCGCTCCAGCTCGCGCTCTCGCCGCTCGTCGACATTCTCGCTGCGGGCAATCGCGCGATCCTGAAGCCGTCGGAGCTGACGCCGCACTTCTCCGAACTCCTAGCACGTGCGATCGCCGACGCATTCGCCGAAGAGGAGGTGGCGGTCGTCACCGGTGGCCCTGACGTTGCGGCCGCGTTCACACGGCTACGCTTCGACCATCTGCTGTTCACCGGCTCGACGCGCGTCGGCCGCGAGGTCGCGAAGGCGGCGGCGGCGTCGATGACGCCGGTAACGCTGGAGCTCGGCGGCAAGTCGCCGGCAATCCTGTGCCCCGTCGTTGACGTCGCGCGCGCTGCGCGCAGCATCGCCTACGGCAAGTTCGTCAATGCCGGCCAGACCTGCATCGCGCCCGACTACGTCCTCGCGCCCGAGCATCTCGCCCGCCCGCTTGCCGAGGCGGTGCTGGCGGAGGCGGTGCGCGCCTATCCGCGCATTGGCGACAATCCGGACTATACCGCGCTTCTGCCGCTCTCCGCCCGCAGCCGGCTGGACGACGCGGTGAAGCAGGCAGAGGCGGCCGGCGCGATCGTGCTCCGCCACCCCGACAGCGGTGCAGGAGGGCGCTACCCGCCGACGATCGTGCTGGCCACGCCCACCGCGGGCCTGCTCGCTGCCGACGAGATCTTCGGGCCCGTTTTGCCGATAATTCCTTATCGCACGCTTGATCAGGCGATCGCGCTGGTCGGCGACGGAGAGCACCCGCTGGCCCTGTACTGCTTCGGCGACGTCCGCGCGGAGATCGACGCGGTTCTGTCGCGGACCCAGTCGGGAGGCGTCACGATCAACGGCACGCTTCTCCATATCGCCCAGGAACAGCTGCCCTTCGGCGGCGTCGGGGAAAGCGGCGTCGGCGCCTATCACGGTCACGCCGGCTTCCAGCGGTTCAGTCACGCCCGCGCCTTCTTCCGCGCCGGTCGCTTCAACCTGCTGGAACGGCTCGGCCCGCCATATGGCCGCGGCGTCGCGCGCGTGCTGGCATCGCTGCTGCCACGGGGAAAATGACGTTGGCGTCCACGATCCGGGGTTGCACCGCGCTAATCACCGGCGCCGCGAGTGCCATCGGTCCCGCGCTGACGATCGGGCTGTGAGAACGCGAGCTCGGCGAGACGGCGGCGTTCTGCCGCGCTGGCCCGACGATCAGCGGACGCCCGCTCGACGTCGCCAATGCTCTCGGCGAGCAACAGCGCGCTGATAGCTAACGTCTCTAGCCTATTCGGCTTTGTAGCCCCACCCTGACAGCCGACTATGGGTCGAGTGTCAGGCGGGAAGAATGTGCGGCTGCTGCGTGAATCACGTTACCTCAGCCATGCGCCATGGATGCCGGGCGGCACGCGGTGTGGGATGCGGACAGATGCCACGGGCGGTGCCTCAAAGTTCCGGGCATCCAGTATCTCCAGCGCGGTGGTGTGCCCCCCGGCGTCGATCACGAGCCCGATGAGCCAGCCATCACCCTCGCCAGCATCCGGCGAACGCGGCACGAACACGAACTCACCCGCGATGCGTCCCAGTCCGAATTCGTGCAGCCGTCGCGTGTCATCTTTCAAATCGTGCCTGATGAGCGGCGCCTCTCCAACCAGCGTTTCCGTCATCTGTTCGGGCAGGCCGAGCGCATAGATATGGCGGTAGGGGCGGCCGGTGCGCCGCTCGTCTATCGTCGGCAGTTCCTGTGGCGAGGGGTCGATCGCGCGCTGATCCACCGACCCGGTCAAAGGGTCGATCGTCCATCGCTCGAGGCCGCGCGGCTGCTCGTCCGGTGCCAGATTGTCGCCGGCGAACATGCGATCGTACGCGACCACGTCGAGCGCCACGCTTCCGTCTGGCAGATCATGAGCGTTGGCGGTGTGGAACACGAAACAGGGATCGAGCGGGAACCACCGTATATCCTCCGCCTCGCCGTCGCGCGGCAGCAGCCCGATCCGGGCCGGATGCTTGTCGTTCCACCGATAGGGAAAGCCGTGCCCCGCCAGCACGGTGCGCATCGACAGGGTAAGGGGCAGGTCCATGACGACGACGTAGCGCTGCGTGATCGCGCAGTCGTGGATCAGCGGCCCGTGCGACACCGGGATCGTCACTGATCGTCGTACCCGGCCGGCGACATCGACGACGTTGTAGCGAATGCGCTTGGGATCGGTCGCCTCGTAACACAGTGCGTGCAACTCGCCGGTCGCCGGGTCGCGGCGCGGATGGGCGGTGAACGAGCCGGGCAGGGTGCCGCCGAAATCATCGTAGCGCTGCGTCTCCAGATGCTCGTCGAAGCGGACCGGCGTGCTGCCGGCTTCGACCAGCGCCCAGCCACTGCCGGCATGGTCCAGTACGCTAGTGTTGACGGTATCGAAGATGTGCCGTGGCCCTGGTGCCGCCGGCACATGCCTGGCTGCCGCGAGATCGGTCGATCGGATCCAGCGATTCCGATACCACCGGGCTCGCCCGTCCTGGAGGCGGATGCCGTGCAGCATCCCGTCACCGGTGAAGAAGTGGTAGGAGCGTGGGTCGGCGTCGGCGGGGTTTGGTCCGATGCGAACGTAGCGGCCGTCGAGCTCGGGCGGGATGATACCCTCGACATCGAGGTCTGTGAGGGTCAGCTCCTCAGTCATCGGCTCGTGGATGCCCGTAAGCAGCGGATGCGGCGCATCGCGGGGCGGCAGGCGGCTCTTGTTGAACGCGGCGATGCCGGTGACGATCGGCGAGGCGATTGCGCCGACGACCTTGTCGATCGACTGCTCGACCCGGCTGGCGAACGTCGGACGCCGAGTGACCGTCACGATGGCGTCACGGTCTGGATGACGTCGAAGCCTTCGAAGCGAGGCGGCGCCAGGTATAGCGGCTTGTGGTCGCCCGCGCCTCGATGAGCCGCGCGAAACGCCTCGGACTTGGTCCAATTCTCGAAGTCCCTGCGCGACAGCCACACGGTATGCGACGAATAGAGGACGTGATCGTCGGCCGCCGGCCCGCGCAGCATGTGGAACTCGACGAACCCCGGGACGCCGGCAAGGTACGAGTCGCGCGACAGCCAGACCTGCTCGAACGCCTCCTCGTTACCGGGAATTACCTGAAATCGGTTCATGGCGATGAACATGGGGGCAAGCTCCTGCGTCGACTGGGCAGCCCTAAGGTGGGGTAGAGTGGGAAGGGATGCGAGGGCGATGACTCCCTATAAAAAATGAACGCGTCATCTGAACGAATGTTCGAAAGCGGAAGGCGATGAAGGTGAGCTGAGCTTAAGGTTCCGGGTCCAGTTCGCGGAAGTGGTAATTCAGCGGGCGACGAGGAGGGGCGCGCCGCCGCCAAGCGAGACATGGGCGTCGATGTCGGTGTGCACCAGCACCAGCCCGGGCACCGCAAAGCTGATATGCACGCCATCGATCCGCTCGAACGTTGGCATCTTCTGAAACTTGATCGGGCGACCGGCGGTTATTGCGTAAAGGCCGTCTCCGCCCGCTCGCCATAAACCATTGGCAGTCGCTGTCAGAGTGTAGAAGGGCACTGTCTCAAAAGGCAGCGTCGGTGGATCGGCAGGCCAGCTCGTCTGCATAGCGTGCGGTTTGTAGTAGAGACGTCGGACCTTGTTGCCGCATGCCTCAACCACCTGTCCGCTGGGGAAGAAGTGAACTAGACCTACGATGGCTACGACGCCGCGGGACGGCCAGGGACGGGGCCCACGCCGTTGATTGGCCCGCCGAGCCCGGGCACTTCGTTTGCTATGCCCGTGATGGTATCGATGCGCTTGAGGCCGCCGCGCCACTCGCCGTTTGCGAGCCCCACGAATAGCGTCGTGCCGGTATCGAAGGGTGCCGTTCGCACGATGGGACCGGTGAGCGGCGTCGAGAGAGTGATGACGCGCTGTCGCCCGCCCGCGCTGACCATGAGGCGGTTCCGGCTGAGCGCGATCATCCGCTGTTCGGTGCAGCTCAGAGCCTGAACCGCTTCCCCGTTGAGATCCAGGCGTTCCATCGCGTACCAAAACCGTTGCTTGAGGCGGGACAGCTGGCCATCCGCGCCGAGAGTGTTTGGTGCGGTGCCCGCGACACAGATGTCGGCCACCGGTCCGGACGTTGCCTCGGTACGGCGGTTAATCTCCCCCGGTGCGACGCTCGAAAGCGTGCCGCTCTCCGTGAGCAGCCATAAGCGATCGGCGGCCCAGGCCGCGCGCTTAATGAAGCGGTCCTGTCCGAGCTGCCCTCCCTCTGAAGTTGGAGCTACAGAACTCGTCGCCGCACGCACTGCCGTCTGATCCTCGCGCAAGGGCGCCGGAGCCTCAAGCTCGGCTGGAACACGGAAGCGCGTCGATGGGATGGCGGTGGTGCTGATCGAGACCAGCTGTGAGCAAAAAGGTCGATTAGAGCGCCTTGCACGATCACTTCGCGGAAACTCACCCGTTTCGGACTGTCTGCGCCGGGAAAGCTGCTCTCTTGCATGGCCGCGAGGCGCTGGTGGCCGATGGCGAGCACCGGCGATGAACTAGCGAATGCCGTTCCGGCCGTTGATCGAGACTGTGTCGACCGGGAACCAGGGTTGCATGATCTCCGACGCGGGACGCATGCCGGCGCGAGCGGCAGCGGTGTCCGCCGTCCGGGCGACCGTCGGGCCACCCGGCCCGGGTCTGACCTTAGAACCCTAGCCGGTTGTCCAAAGATAGTAGCCGCGATCGTCGCTTTCAGCTCGAACGTCGCCGTTAGACGCAAGCTCTATTGTAAGCGCGCCCGCCGCGCCAGGCCTCTGGTAGATCGCCGTTGCGTCCGCGCCCGCTTGGGTGGGCGCGAGCGCGAGCAGCGCGACGCCTAAATTCGGTGAATATCGTACCATCTGACGGCCGCCTCTGTGTGAACCACCATAGTACGCGCTTGCCTTGCAGAAGGAGAGGGCAACAACGACCGAGCGTCTGGAACTGAGACTTATATACCCAGCTGTCGGATCCAGTGCACAGGTAGTAAATTTCGACCGGGATCGCCCTAGAATGCCATGCTGTGCAAGGGTCGAGGCATGAGAGCGGCGGTTACGCCTGGAACGACTCTATGACCGCATCAATAGCGGCCGCATACGCTGTTGAAGGCGATGGCCACCAGTAATGGACGGACCAGGGTCTGTCTCACAGCCAGGGTCAGTGGCAGATAAGCCGCGCAACGCTGGAAACCCATCCAGATCATCACGGCCTATCTGCCCACCAACGTAGCTTACGTCGCCTGGTTGGACGATACAGGCTTGGCCGTGACGTCAAAGCGGTCAGCGTTCATGACCTTGACCCAGGCACGGATGAAGTCGCGCACAAACTTCTTCTCGTGACCATTCTCCGCATAGACCTCGGCCGTCGCGCGCAACTGCGAGTTCGAGCCGAAGATCAGGTCGGTGCGGGTCGCCTGCCACTTCTTTTCGCGACCGCCACGATCATAGCCGATGAACTTTTCGTCGCTCGACGTATCGACCAGATCCCAGAACGTGTCGTTGTCGAGCAGGTTGACGAAGAAGTCGTTCGTCAGCTGCCCCGGACGGTTGGTCAATACGCCGTCGGGCGCATCGCCGAAGTTCGCGCCGAGCACGCGCAGGCCACCGACCAGCACCGTCATTTCCGGCGCGGACAAGCCGAGCAGCGAGGCCTTGTCGAGCAGCAGCTCCTCGGTCTTCACCGGGTGACGCGTCTTCAGGTAGTTGCGGAACCCGTCGGCCTGCGGCTCCATCCACACGAAGCTCTCGACATCGGTCCAGTCCTGCGTCGCATCGCCGCGGCCGCCGAGGAACGGGACCGTCACGTCGTGACCTGCGTCACGCGCCGCCTTCTCGACCGCTGCCGAACCCGCCAGCACGATTGCGTCGGCGAGCGACATTCTGCCCCGCAACGCGTTCAGCTTGGCCAATACCTGGCTGAGCTGCTCGGGCTCGTTGACCGGCCAGTCCTTCTGCGGCGCGAGCGCGATCCGTGCGCCGTTCGCACCACCGCGATGGTCCGACCGGCGATAGCTCGATGCCGACGCCCAGGCCGTCTTGACCAGCTGGCCGATCGTCAGCCCGCTCGACAGCACGGCGTCCTTGAACGCCGCGACGTCGGCGTCCGACGGTGCGGTGCCCTCGGGAACGGGATCCTGCCAGATCAGCGTCTCTTCGGGAACCTCGGGTCCCAGATAGCGGACCTTGGGCCCCATGTCGCGGTGCGTCAGCTTGAACCAAGCGCGCGCGAACGCGTCGTCGAGCGCGGACTGGTCGTCGCGGAACCGGAGCGCGATCTCGCGGAACTCGGGGTCGACCTTCAGCGCCATGTCCGCGGTGGTCATCATCGTCGGCACGCGCTTGTTGGGGTCGCGTGCGTCGGGTGCCATGTCCTCCGGCTCGGGGTTGACCGGCTGCCACTGCTTCGCACCGGCCGGGCTCTCGGTCAGCTCATACTCGTACTTGAACAGCAGACGGAGATAGTCGCCGGTCCACTTGGTCGGGTTGTTCGACCATGCGCCCTCGATCCCCGAGGTCGTGATATGGCCCTGGCCAATCTCCTCGCTGTCGGTCAGCCAGCCGAGGCCCTGCATATGAACCGACTCCGAGGACGGGCTCTTGAAATGCGGCGCGGGCTTGGCGCCGTGCGCCTTGCCGAAGGCGTGGCCGCCCGCGGTCAGCGCAACGGTCTCCTCGGAGTTCATCGCCATCCGCTGGAACGTCGCCTTCATGTCGCGTGCGGACTTGAGCGCGTCGGGCTCACCGCCCGGACCCTCGGGGTTGACGTAGATGAGGCCCATCTGGATCGCCGCCAGCGGCCCTTCGAGCTCGGGCATGTCCTCGCTGATGCGCGTCTGCGCACCCTCGTTGACCCAGAGTTCCTCTGCGCCCCAGAACGTATCGCCCTCGGACGCAAAGACGTCCTTGCGGCCACCGGCGAAGCCGAACACCGGGCCACCCATGCTCTCGATCGCGACGTTGCCGGCTAGGATGAAGAGGTCGGCCCAGCTGATGTTCTTGCCGTATTTCTGCTTGAGCGGCCACAAGAGGCGACGCGCCTTGTCGAGGTTGCCGTTGTCCGGCCATGAGTTGAGCGGCTCGAAGCGCTGCTGACCCGACGACGACCCGCCACGGCCGTCGGTCACCCGGTAGGTGCCGGCGGCGTGCCATGCCATGCGGATCATGAACGGGCCGTAATGGCCGTAATCGGCAGGCCACCAAGCCTTGCTGTCGGTCATCAGCGCCGTCAGGTCCGCCTTGAGCGCGGCATAGTCGAGCTGCTTGAACGACTCGGCATAGTCGAATTCCTCACCCATCGGGTCGGGAGAGACGCCGTGCTGATGCAGCATGTCGATCGGCAGCGCATCGGGCCACCAATCCTTGTTCGTGCGACCGAGAAGCGAGCGGGCCTTAACCTCGCCGCCACCCTGGGGGCCCATCGGGCAACCGCTTCCCTTAGGCTGTTCGTAATCGGCCATCTTGGCGTCCTCTCTCAATGAGTTTTACCATCGTGCTAAGAAGATG
The DNA here is from genome assembly GCF_036856055.1 of Sphingomonas sp. 22R3R2A-7. Lineage (NCBI taxonomy): Bacteria > Pseudomonadati > Pseudomonadota > Alphaproteobacteria > Sphingomonadales > Sphingomonadaceae > Sphingomonas > Sphingomonas sp. 22R3R2A-7. The sequence goes on from NZ_JASPFR010000001.1 coordinate 100,939, forward strand.
CCGGATCCGCCGTATATTTGTCCAATCGATTATTCGGGAGAGAGCCATCATCTGAGTCGATCACAGCCCGGAAGTTTGACCCCTGTGAGTCAGTCACAACGAACGTTGCGTTCGCGCAACGCGTTGCATCCCAATCGATCGTTCAAGTTCACCAGCGCTATGCATCGTTAATCCCGGCAGCGTGAGACCAGAGGAGCCTGGGGGTTGTAAGGTCAGCCTGACGTGCAACATGATGCCGATGCGCCTCATTCTTCCTCTGCTCATCGTCCTTGCGGCCTGCGACGGACCGGCATCGTCGGCGGGTTCAACTACCTCGAACCCTGTTGCGAGGTCGCGCACGGAAGGGCTCGATGCTGCGTTGATGCGCGACATGCAGGTCAAGGCGTCCGCGCTCCCGCGACTTCGTTCGCTCCTTGTCCTTCGTGACGGACAGACGTTGACGGCGCGTGTATTCAACGACGGTCCTTCGCTGGACCGGCCGGTCAACATAAAGTCCGCGTCGAAGTCTGTGATGTCCGCACTGATCGGGATCGCCATGCAACGCGGCGTTTTCGACGGCGTCGACCAGCCGGTTCTGCCGTTACTCAAACGTGACGCGCCGGCGGACCCCGACCCACGACTGGCCAGGGTGACCATCGGCAACCTCCTGTCGATGCAAGCCGGGCTCGAGCGAACTTCGGGCGAGAATTACGGCCGCTGGGTATCCAGCCCCAATTGGGTACGCTTCGCACTCGCCCGTCCGTTCGTCGCCGATCCGGGTACGGCGATGCTCTACTCCACCGGATCTACCCACCTGCTCTCGGCGATGCTGACGCGGGCGACCGGGAAGAGCACGCTGGCCAACGCGCGCGCGTGGCTTGGTGAGCCGCTTGGGATCGCGATCCCGGCCTGGCCGGGTGACCCGCAGGGCATCTACTTTGGTGGCAACGAAATGAAACTTTCGCCGCGCGCGCTTGCATGGTTCGGCGAGCTCTATCGGCTAGGTGGGATTGTCGATGGTCGGCGCATCCTCCCCGCTCAATGGATCGAGCAAAGCTGGACACCGCGCGCCGTCTCACCGTGGAGCGGGAAGGAATATGGCTATGGCTGGTTCCTCACCGAGATGAGGGGGCATCCCGTGCGGTTCGCCTGGGGCTATGGGGGCCAGATGGTCTATGTCATCCCCGATCTGAGACTGACGGTCGTCATGACGTCGGACGCGAATGGTGCAAGAGACACAGGCCATATCGATACGCTGCACAGCATCGTCGAGAACGCGGTCGTGCCCGCTGCCGAGCGGGGCGCATAGTGCGACAAAAGCCAGTTGGTTTACAGTGGTGTTCCGCAGCCAGTCCAGGTTTGATGATGGTCGGTCTATGCATAATGACGGGACAGCCCCTCCAGCGCGACCGCGACCTTGTCCGCCAGATCTAGAGGCCAGCGCCTCGAGCAAAGTCTGCTGAGCACGGGTCATGCTCTCGCCGGGAAGCAGCGGGTGATCGCCGGTCGACGTTCGGATCCAGCCGCGGTCACGGTATTTGCCGCCGAGGCACGGGAGTTGCTCGGTGGCATCGACCTGTGGTTCGCCTGCGAAGGCGCTGGCGGGCCCGGACCGCAACTGAAAAAGCCTTCATCACAGTCGTGGAGATTTATACCGCTTGTGCGTTGGTCACCGACAGCACTGAGAGGTTGCCATGACTGACGACAGCACGCCGAAGCCTAACGAAAATGTCCGGGTGAAATCTAGGGATGCAAACCCCGTCGACGACGGTTTCGGCAAAGGGGACGGGTATTCGGGCGACGAGTATGATAGCGTGAACCACGCCGCCGAGCGGCATCTGCAGAACAGGGACCGCGCGTCTGGCGCCGACCCGGCCGATACGGCTGACGGCAGGGACATTCCGCCCGAGGCTGGCAAGCGCGCATATATCGACAACAAGACCGGTGAAGTCCACGGCAGTGGAGCGGGCGCGGGTGGTGGCAATCCGGGGGAGGATATCGACCTCGACACGTCGCGGAGCGGACCTGAAGAATAGGTCGCAAAGGCGGATTATTGCGAGGACGCAGTGCCAAGATCTCGACTCGCAGAAACGGGTCGAGATCCTGGTTTAGGGGGCTCTGGGCGTGATCGCCCTGGCGACTTACCCGCCAAGTTTCCCAATCGGGGAGTTCTTGGAGACGATGCACAGGGCCGGATCATCGTCACGCTAGCCCCGCTTTGCCAGCAAGCCCTCCGCCATCAACCGGAACGCGGCGATCGCCTGCGGTAGGGCATTTTGCGGCGTCTCGCTGGAGGAGACCCAAAGCGCGGCATTGAACGCCGCGCCGCTCAGGAGGCGTGACGCGGCTTCGACATTGACCGTCTGCATGACCCCCTCGGCGATCAGTTTGGCGACCGCCTGCTCGGTGACGGCAAGGCACGCATTCTGGCTCGGCCATGTCGCGGGGTCGCCCAGGAAGGCCGGGCCGTCCAGCAGCACAATCCGTCGGACCTCCGGATCGAGCGCCATTTCGATATAGGCCTCGCCTTCGGCGATCAGCCGCTCCCAACCGGTCGCCGAGTCGGACCCCGCGCGTTGCGCGCGTGCCGCCATCTCGCCGTCGACTTGCGCAACGACGGCAGCCAGCAGCCCCTTCTTGTCGCCGAAGCCGTGATAGAGCGCACCCCGGGTCAACCCAACCTCTGCAGTCAGGTCGTCCATCGACGCACTTGCGAAACCCGAGGCGGCAAACGCCCTGCGTGCCGCACCGATGAGCTTGGCGCGGTTTTCTTCCATCGTTTGAGCGCGACGCTTTGCTGCCAATCGAATATCCTCTCACATACGCGGCGTATATGGATTGACGCAGCGTCTGATTGCTGCTTTCATATACGCGGCGTATCCGGATTATCCAGCTACGTTGAAAGGTCGAGCGGCCAGAGGCTGCCTTTGTTGCCCCCAATACCCGAAGGAATGATAGCATGGTCCAGCGCGAAGCAGTGTTTCCTGCCAGCCGGCACGCGCTCTACGAAGCCCACGGCTATTCGGCCGCGATACGGTCGGACGCTCTCCTGTTCGTCTCGGGTCAGGTCGGCAGTCGCGAGGATGGTTCGCCCGAACCCGACTTCGAGGCGCAGGTTCGCCGTGCGTTTGCCAATCTGGAAGCCACCCTGCTGGCCGCGGGATGCGGGTTTGACGACATTGTGGACGTCACGACGTTCCACACCGATCCCGAGCGGCAGTTCGACACGATCATGGCGGTCAAGGGCGAGTTGTTCGAACGCAAACCTTATCCGGCCTGGACGGCTCTCGGGGTCAATTGGCTTGCGGGGTTCGATTTCGAAATCAAGGTGATCGCTCGCATTCCGACGCACGATTGATCGACGGGGATCAGGGACCCCAGGGAAATGGCCGTTCGACAATTGCCTGAGCGGGAAGCCGGGCTGAGGTCTGTAGATGCCGGACCGCGGGGGTTACGATCGCACGGCTGGATCGTTATAGGTCCGTAATGAAGATCGCTGTGATTTCGGACATCCACGGGAATGTCGCGGCGCTTGATGCAGTTCTCGCCGACATCGCCTCTCGGGAAGTCGACGAGATCGTGAACCTCGGGGACATCTGCTCGGGGGGCCTATTCCCGCGTGAAACAGCCGACCGACTGATGCCTCTGGGATTGCCGACGATACGCGGGAATCACGAACGTCAGCTTTCGGATCAGCCTCGTGAGCGTATGAGATTGTCCGATCGCCACGCCTACGACCAGCTAAGCGCTGAACAGCTTGCGTGGCTAGCAGCGTTGCCCACGACCATGCGCCTGTCCAGGGATGTGCTGCTTGTTCATGGCACGCCGGACAGCGACCTGACCTACTTTCTCGAGACGGTGACAGAGGAGGGGCTTCGTGAGGCCACGCGCGAGGAAGTCCAACACCGTGCGGGAGCTACAGACGCGGCTGTGATCCTCTGCGGCCATACGCATATCCAACGAGTGATGACGCTCGACGACGGGCGCATGATCATGAATCCAGGAAGCGTCGGTCTTCCCGCATATGCCGATGATCGACCCCACGTTCACCGCGCAGAAAGCGGATCGCCGCACGCACGCTACGCCGTCCTGTCCAACGAGGGTGCTGGCTGGATGGTCGAGCTTCTATCCGTCGATTATGACTGGGAACAGGCTGCCCGTGACGCCGAGGCTAATGCCCGTGCCGACTGGTCCAGAGCTTTGCGGACGGGTCGGGTCTAGCCCGGGATATCCTATTTCTCGATGCGAAACGGGTTTCGGGAAGCCGTGTGGATCCTGGGAATTCGATCGTGTTCGGAAAAGGCGGTGCCGCGCTATGTCTTCTATAGCAATCGGCGTCTCGCGCAGCGGTGCTGTCGTCGGCGCATTCAGCATCTGCGGGCGGTAGCGGGGCGCTACTGTCAGCCTGTCAGGAGAGCGAGCCGCTGCGTCGCGCAGGTTGCTCTTTAGCAACGCCCGGGGGCAGGTTGGGACGACAACGGGCAGGCCGCGTCAGGAGGTGATGGCGACGACATTGTCGTCGCCGTTCCGGTCCACATACATGTTGTACGGATCGATCCCGGCAAAGGCCGGCTTCTTCCGTGTCACGATGCGGATGGTCTGTACGCCCGAGACGATCGGTCGACGGACCTTCGCGATCACGTCCGTCGCGGCGAAGCTGCCGAAGCCGGGGCGCTGGTCGAAGACGCCGACGTCGATCGTGTCGGAAAGCGGCGATGCCTTTTCGACGCCGGTGCCGTTGGCGTAGAACTTTGCGGCGTCGATCGTCAGTACGGTTTCGAAACGACCGTCGGGCAGCTTGCGCGTGACCGCATTGGTCGTTTTCAGATCGTACACCGTGATGCGATCCAGCAGGTCGAGCACGAACTGACGTTCGGCGGGCGTGCGGGCCAGCGACAGGAAGCCCGCTACCAGATCGAGCGAACGCGGATAGGGCTTTCCCTTGAAGCGATAGCGGGCGAGCAGACCGCGCAGCATGGCGTTGACGCGCGCTTCTCCGAGACGGTCCTGCAACAGGTACATGACCAGCGAACCCTTGCGGTAATGGATATATCCCTGGTTCTCGACCCGATCGAGCGGCACTTCCTCCACCACGTCGCCGCCGCGCGACCGCAGGTAGCTGTCGAGTTCGTATTTCAGGAAACGACGGATCTTGTCCTCGCCATATTGGTGCTTCATCACCATCAGCGCGGAATATTGCGCCATGGTTTCGACCAGCATCGACCCGCCCTGCATGTCGGCGCCGACCAGCTGATGGCCCCAATATTGATGCCCCAGTTCGTGCGCGGTGACATAGCTGACATAGTCGATCTTGTCGGGATCGCGCGTGTCGGCGACGAAGCCGATGCGTTCCGAATAGGGGATCGTGCCCGCGAACGCCTGCGCGTAGCTTGCATAGCCAGGGAATTCGAGGATGCGTGCATAGTCGAATTGATAAGGTCCGAGATTCGCGCGGTAATAGGCGAGCGAGCGCTGCATCGCGTCGAGCATGCGGTCGACGTTGAACGCATGGTGCGGGTCGTAGAACACCGTCAGATGCGTGCCGTCGACGGTCCGCGATCGTTCGGCATAGGCGGCGGACTGGACGGAGAAGAAGGCGAGGATCGGCGCGGTCGATACGAACCTCGCGGTTCTGCGTCCCCCCGTGGTCGTGTCGGCAACCTTGCGGCCCGGCGCCACCGGGACTTGGCCGGCGATCGTCGAGACGGTGATGTCGGAGCGGACCCACGGCGCATTGTTGATCAGGTTGCGCGCCTGCGCCGAACGATCCTCTAGCTTCGCAGGGCGCAGCTCCGGCGTCAGGCCGTATTTGCGCCTCTTGGCGCGGTCCTGCAGCAGGCCGTTCTGCCGCATGCCGATCTGCGGCGCGAATTCGTCGTTCTGCAGGAACGTCCCGTTGCCGACGACGCGCGTGTCGTCATTGTTGGCGACCAGCCCTCGCTGCCACCGCGTCGCCTGGAACGCCATGGTGCCGCGTGCGCCGGGTGCGAGCGGCGTCGCGAACCGGTAGATGCGGTAGTGAAGATCGCGGTCGTCCATCACCAGTCGCGCGCCGGGAATGACGATTTTGCCCAGCTTCGTCTGGTCGTCCATCAGCCGGACGTGCAGGTCGGACAGGGGTGCGCCGCTATCGTTGACGAAGGCATAGGTGCCGCTCGACTCCATCCGACGCTGATCGGGGTATAGCGCGACGTTGAGACGCATGTCGGTGACCGACGGCTGTTTAAGCGTGGCGTATCGGAGATATTTCTTCTCATATTCAGCCAGCCGGGCCTCGCCATCCTGCGTGGTGCGGTAACGGTTGATGACGTTCATGTCGTGATACAGATACGCACCGCTCGCCGCCGTCGCGAACAGCGCTCCGGCCAGCACGACACCGGGCGTTCCGAGCAACCGCCGGGGTAGCTGGGCGAGACGCACGCGGAGCCGGGTCTCCGTGCCGCGCCGCCAGAGCAGGTGCGCGACGACGCACAATGCCAGCGCGACCGAGCCCCAATACAGCCGGAGCCACCATGCGCGCGGTCCGCCGATTTGCGCCCCGTTCATGTCCGACAGCTGCACCGTGCCGGTGCTGCCATATTGATAGAGCGGGTGTTCGAATCCCATGTTGGTCAGCGTGATCGTGCCGACGAGATAGACGACCATGATCGCCCATCCGACATATTTGTTGGGGCTGAGCGCCTGTACCACGACCGCCAGGATCGCGAGGATGACCGCGTCCGCTGTCATCGGCAGCACCCACCAGGCGAGATACTGACCAAGCGCGAGGTCGGTCTGCCCGCGTGCGAGCTGGACGACGCACGCGGTCAGCGCCGCCATCACCGCGGTCGCGAACAGGACGCCGGTGATCGCGAGCACCTTCGGCACCAGATAGGCCCAGTTGGGCAGCGAGGTTGCATCGACGATCTCGTGCATCCCGCGTTCGCGGTCGCGCCACACCAGTTCGCCCGAATAATAGATCGCGATGATCAGCGGGATGATGCTGAACGTCCCCTCCAGCGTGGCGATCACGGCGAACGTCAGCTGGCGGATCGGCGCACCGAACATCTCGTTGGCGAACAGCATCCCCCCCAGCGTGTTGAACAACCCGATCAGCATCAACACGACGAACGCCGGGCTGCGGAACACCAACGCCATCTCGAACCGGCACCGCGCGGACATCCGCGTCCAGTTCGCTTCGGACGGTCTGGCAGCGGGCAAGCGATCGACCGTGAGCGGCGGCGTTGCGGCAAGCTTCGTCGTCGCGCGCTGCTGCTTGCGCAGTCTGCGCTTGGACACGCCGCGTTCGGCAAACGAGAAGCGTGCATAGGCGATGGCCATCGCCACCAGCCCGACGCCGATCGTGATCACGCGGTTCCACAGCAGCACCCCGGCAAAGGCAGGCAGCCCGTTATTGGCCTCGCTCGCGGTCCAATAGCGCGTCGTGGTGCTGAGCGCGCCGATGCCGAAGAGCTCGAAATAGCTTCCCGTCGCACGCCATTCCGGCTTGAAGCGCAGGATCGAGTTCAGCGCCAGATACAGCATCAGGAACACGACGACGCCGAGATAGGAATACATCATCGACCGCGTCATCGTCGCCACCGCGAAGAAGATCGCCGCGGTCAGGAAGACGTTGGGGAGTGCCAGCAGAAAATACGCATAGGCGAAGTCGTGCAGCCGGTTCGGCCCAAGCGTCTCCTGATCGACCCACGGCATCAGCGACCCAAGCCAGATTGCCAGCGGGATCGCGGCGAACGCCAGCGCCGCCGCGGCGAACGCGCCAAGGAAGCGCGCCATCAGATAGTCGAACTTGGCGACGCGGGTCGATCGCACCATCGGTCCGAACCCGCTCTCGTCGTCGCGAACGATCACGTTCGCGACGAACGCGGTCGTCACGAACATGAAGAAGATCGACATGATCTGGTGGACCTGCGCCACCGCCATCGGCGCATTCTTGTGGATGTTGGCGCCGCTGCCGATCTTGATCTGGTCGATCGTCATCGACCCGAAGGTCAGCAGGAAGAACAGGATCGCGACCGTCCAGAAGACCGGGTTGCGCAGCTGATAGCGAAGCTCGAAGCGGGCGATCTGGCCGAACATGGCGCTCAGGCCGCGATGGCGGAGGAGGGGGTGTCTGCCGCCGGTACGCGCCGCGACCGCGCGAGGGTCGAGAAATACACGTCTTCCAGACCACCCCGCGCGGCGGTGAAGCCGTCGCCCGGATCCTCGGGGGATAGGATGTGGATGATCGTCCGACCGGCAAACAACCGCGTCGAGATCACCTCGTACCGCAGGCGGCTTTCGTCGAGTTCGTCGCGTCCGATCGTCTTTGCCCACACGTTGCCGCGGGTGCGTTCGATCAGGTCGAGGGGCGCACCCTCGAGCTGGATCCGTCCCGCCGCCAGGACAGCCATGCGCGGGCACAGGTCGGCGACGTCCTCGACGATATGCGTCGACAGGATCACGACGACGTTCTCGCCGATCTCGGCCAGCAGGTTGAGAAAACGGTTCCGCTCTTCGGGATCGAGGCCTGCGGTCGGTTCGTCGACGATGATCAGCGCAGGGTTGCCGATCAGCGCCTGCGCGATGCCGAAGCGTTGGCGCATGCCGCCCGAAAACCCCGCGATCGCCTTCTTGCGGACGCTCCAGAGGTTGGTCTGGTTGAGCAGCGTCTCGACCGTTTCCTTGCGCTCGCGAGCCGAGGCGATGCCTTTCAGCACGGCCATGTGATCGAGCATGTCATAGGCGGATACCCGCGGGTACACGCCGAAATCCTGCGGCAGGTAACCCAGCGTTTCGCGCAAAGCCTCGGGATTGGCGATCACGTCGATCGTCCCGAACCGGATCGTGCCGGCGGTCGGCGTCTGCAACGTGGCGATCGTCCGCATCAGCGTCGACTTCCCCGCGCCGTTGGGCCCGAGCAGCCCGAACATCCCGTTGGGCACGCTAAGCGACATATCGTCGAGCGCCCGCGTGCCATTGGCATACACATGCGTGACATTGGTAAGTTCGAGCATCGTTCATCCCCCGTCGGGGACAAGCTATCAGGTGTGTTGCCGATGTAAAGCAGGCTGATCTTGTTTAATGTTGCGCACACTCGAGCGCCGACGTCGCAGTCGTGTGAGGCATTATCGGAACGGTCGACGGAAGGCCGCTCGGGATGAAGTGCAGGCTGGTTTGCGAGACGGCTGTTCGCCGCCCGGTCTGATCACGTTCAAGGAGCCCTAACATTTTGGATACTGGGGCTTCTTATTGGCATACGCCCTCGTGTACTGAACGCCAGAACTGGCAGCGTCGGGTAGAGCGGGCGTAAACTGGTAGGCCCGCATCTCGGCGCCATTTCTGATGCGAAATTCACGGACACTGCGTCAGCCAGCGAACGGCAAGTAGCCCGGGTATCCGCACGCACGAAGGGCAGATGTTGTTTGCGGGCGCATTCGATCGCAGTTTTCCCGGGGTGCCGCTTTGAAAGACGCCCGCCCGCATTCCTTTCCAAAGCCGCCCTTTCGCTTTCGCCCAATTGCAGACATTCGCTCGAGTTGGCAGGGTGAGCTACGAAGGGAAAATGGATGCCAATTTCGCTGGCTGACTTGGCCGTGGCCATCGTTGTCCTGTTTGGTGTGCCGCTGCTGCTGGTGCTGGTTTACAGGCGAAACAAGCGGTTGGCGGCGTGGTGCGGAGCCGGGATCGGTGTGTTCATCGTGGTCGGAGCCGCCGTGGAGAAGCTTGCGACCGGACAGTCAGGCCTGTTCTAACGAACGTCCGCTTCCCACCAATCTCGGTCATTCCGCTTCCGCCCAAAGTCGGACGTAACATGCCGGTATGCGTGCATCAGTAAGCTGCCGTTCCTTAATGCCCGAAGCGTTGCCGCAACTTCGTCGCGAGTGCGACGATCAGCGCAGCAGGAATGCCGCCAACGACGCATCCGGCCGCAACCCAAAGCGCGAGCATTACCAGCATAATCGCGAACATACCGAGTTCTTGCCATGCCGCGATCTTCCATGGCTCCATGAAGATCACGCCAAAGCCGTAGGATAGGAGAAATGGTGCTCGAAAGCCTGGACCATTCTTTGACAGGACTGCCGCGCCAACGATCCAGCAGGCAGTGATTAGCGCAGCGAGCGGAAGCACGATGAGGCCGGAAAGGTCCATCGGTTAGATTTAGCGGCAGGTTTGACTATGATCCAGCCGCAAACACGCTCGTCCGCCATCCACCAATTCCAGACGTTCCGGAGCTGATCGCATCGAACGGCCGCTTCCGCTCACTTCCAGACAAGCGAAGTGCCCGGGATATGGGCCACCCCAGAGAACCACGTGCCTGGACTGCGGACCCTCCGACGAGATCACCGGGTGCGCGCCGAAGCGGACGGACATCTGGCTGGTCGATGTAACCGGATCTGCCGGCAAGTCCGTACAGGCGGGATGCAAGGGGCCGCTGAATGCCGAGACGGCGATCCACGTCATCCAGGAATAAAACCTGGTCGCTACGACACCGGCTGCAGCCGTGACATTCAAATGGCGTCTTTGCGCGTCCGGCCGCTGGTGATCCCTATGTTCGACCATTGTCCAAGTCACACCGTAGCGTATCGTGCGCTGGCCGTTCAGCAGCATCACGCCATCGCACCGATCATGGTCGCCTCACATCGGTGAGGCGCTCACCCTCGGCAAATGGCTGAAGCTGGAAGGCGGCAATTGACGTGGGATTGTCCAGGTGTGGGTCTGGTCAGCCGACCTCCGCACCCATGCGGCGGTGATCACCGCAGCTGGCTGTCCTTGCTGCCGCGTCGATTGAATGCCGCGCCCAGTGGGCGGTCGCGGCCGCTCTGGCACGTGACGCACGTCCGCACGCCAGGCAGCGCCTCGCGTCGACCTTCGGGGATCTCATCGCCGCAGATTGCACAGAAGGGTTCACTCGTTCCGCTTGGCATGCTTGCCCGGGCGGCCAGCACTGCGTCTGCAACCGAGATCGTCGATCTGATCCTGAACCGCGCCATCGCGCGTCCAACCGCCGGCCATATGCCTCTCCTTACATGCGGCATATGGGGACCAGAAGAGCGTCAGCGCCAATGTCAGCGCGACCTTTCCTAGTCAGTGCAATTGCCGTCAGCGGACAAGCCGCAATGCGTCCCGATCTGCGGTAGCGGCGGCCAGTTCGGCACGCGCCGACGCGATCCGCGCCTGCGCGTCGACGAGGCGGACGCGTGCGTCGGTGTCGGTTTCCTCGCGTTGATTGACCAGGAAGAAATCGGCCGATCCGAGTTCGAAGCGCCGGCGCTCGGCGGCCGCGAGACGGTCGGCGAGTTGACGCTCTTCGTCGGCAATGGCGGCGAGCCGTTCGGCTGCGCCGACTGCGATGACGATGCCCTGGACCTCGACGCTGATCTGGTCGCGCAGGAAGCGGCTGCGCTGGCCGAGCGCGTCGATCTCGGCGCGTGCCTCGGCGACGCGGCCCTTGGCGGCGCGGTTCTGCAGCGGCACGCTGAACCGGAAACCGACCGCCGCCTCGAGCGGCGTCCGGTTGGGGCCGCCCAGGCCGACCGGCCCGACATCCTTGCCGACCTCGCCGCGAAGATCGAGCCGCGGCGACAGGTCGTTCTCCGCCAGGATCAGCCGCGACGTCGCCTGGTCGATCCGCGCGAGCACCGCACGATAGTCGGGACGCTCGACCGGCCCCGCCCGGATCGCGGCGACGGGAAGCGCGGCCAGCGCGCCGGCGTCCGCGGGCATGCGATCGTCCGACACCGTTACCGGTGCACCCGCCTCGTCGCGCAGATAGAGCGACAGCGCATTGGCGGCACCGGCGACATCCTGCTCGGCCCGTACCGCCAGCGCGCGACGCCGGACGAGGTTCTGGTCGTTCTCGACGAGCAGGATCTCGGGGCGTGCGCCGAGCGTCACCAGCCGGCCGATCGCGCTGCGGCGCCGCTCCGCGAGATTCAGCAGGTCGCGATAGGCGCGCAGGCGGAGGCCCGCCGCGACCCAGGCCTGATAGGCGTCGACCGCGCGCCGCTGCACGCCGACCGCGACCATCTCCGCCTCGAACCGCGCGACGTCGATCTCGGTACCGGCGATCGTCCGCCGCGTGCGGCGTTCGTCGATCACCCGGTCGCGCAGCAGCGCGAACAGCGCGCCGACCTTCGTCTCGCCAAGCTTGTTGGTATAGGCCTGGTCCTCATAGACCGGGAACGTCCCGCGCGATGCGCGATAGCCGCCATAGACATAGCCGCCATTGCCGGTGAGCGGGCGCGTCGCCCTCCCCTCGACGACGGTGCCGTCATAATAGCCCGCGACGCGGGACTTCGACTCGACGTCGAACACCGTGTCGAACGCCCCCTCCGCGGACAGCGCGCGGCCGTCCGCCTGCCGCACCTTGGCGAGCGCCTCGACGATCTGCGGCGCGGAGCGCGCGGACGAACGCAGCACCTCGTCGAGCGTCAGCGGCGTGCTTTGCGCGGACGCGGCGGCGGGTGCCAGCAGGACGAGCAGGAAAGCGACGCCAAGAAGAGGGGGACCCGCGTCATTTCTTGGCGTCCCCGTCCTTGCCGGATTCGTCCGCGCTGGCCTTTGCCGGCGGTTTGGGCTGCGCCTTGGCCGATGCCGCGCCGCGCTGGCCGAATTCGAGCGGGAAGTCGTTGAGCTGGCGCCATAGCTCGTAGCCGACCAGGACGGTTTCGCCCTGCACCCAGCCGCGCACCTTGCCGCCCGGGCGGACGAAGGTGGCGGTCGGCCAGCCCGGCTTGCCCGGCCGCGGTTCGACCAGTATGCGGAACGTGCCGTCGGGGGCGGCATTGGGGTCGATCATGCGAACGCGCCCGTCGAACATGCCCTGCGCAATCGAGGGCCAGCCGCTGAACTGGATCGCGGGCCAGCCCTCGAACTCGAGCCGCACCGGGCGACCGGGACGGATCAGCGGCATGTCGCGGCCATCGACGTACAGCTCGACCGCGCGCTCGACGCGCTCGGGCGCGATCACCGCGAGCACCGTGCCGGGCGAGACCAGCGCGCTGCCGCTCGCGGCATTCAGCTGCTGGACGCGGCCGTCGCGCGGCGCACGCACCAGCTGTGCCGACTGGCGGTTGAGCTGGATGTCGATCCGGTTGAGTTTCGCGCGCGCCTCGGCGAGCTTGGCGCCCGCGTCGGCAACCTTGATCTGCGTCTGCTCGTAATCGCGACGGGCGGCGAGCCCTTCGGCGAGCAACTGCCCGGTGCGCGCGACGTCGATTCCCGCGACCGCGCGGCTCTGCTGGATCGCGGCGATCTCCGCCTGCACCTGCGCGCGCTCGGCCCCCAGGCGCGAGAGCAGGTCGGGATCGAGATCGACGACGCGCGCGATTGGATCGCCGCGCGCGACGTGCTGGCCGTCCTGGACGTACCAGCGCTCGACTTTGCCCGGCACCAGCGCGGTGACCTGCTGCTGGCGGTCGCCGGGATCGAGCGCGACCACTTGCCCCGTGCCGTTGGCGGTCTGCACCCAGGGGACCAGGGCCATGATCGCTGCGGCGATCGCGATGCCCAGCACGAGCATCCACGCCACCGCCGATGCCACCCGTGGTGCCCGCATCGCGGCGAGCGTGCGGAAATGCGCGAGGCGATCGGGCTTATACGGCATTGCCGGCTCCCTGCTGGGTCGCGGCGACCAGCGCCGCACAACTGTCGAAGCGGCGTTGCCGATCGGGTTCGAGATGGAACCAGCCGTCGAGCACGATATCCTCGGGGCGACCGGTGCACAGCAGGACCGTCGTACCCGCCGCCTTGAGCTGGCGCAGCACCTCGGCGAGGCGGCTGGTTGGGATCAGATCGTAGAGCTGCGACAACATCAGCACGTGCGGGCGCACCAGCAGCGCATTGGCGAGCTTCAGCGCCATCACCTCGCCGATCGACAGCGGATAGCCCGACGCCGCCAGCGGCGTATCGAGCCCGTGCGGCAACCCGGCGATGCGGTCGCGCAGGCCGACCGTCTCGAGCGCGTCGAGCATCACCGCGGATGCCGACGCGGCGGCGGCGAGCGTCAGATATTCGCGGATCGTGACCTCGACGATGCTCGGCCGGTCGAGCACCATCACCTCGGACCGCAGCAGATACATGTCGAACGTCGCCATGTCGGCGCCGCCGACCAGGACCAGCCCGCGCTCGGGCACGACATGGCGCTTGAGCACCATCGCCAGCAGCCGCTCGGCCCCGCCGTCCGCGCGCGTGACGAGCTGTTCGCCCGCGGCGAGCGCGAAATCGAAACGCGCGCCCTCCGTCACCACCCGGTCGAGCCGCACAGCCCCATCGCCGGGCGACTGCCCTGCCGCGGTGACCGTGCTCTCCTGCGGGATCGCGTAGAGCAGCGACAATTCCTCCGCGCTCGCCACCAGATCGTAGAGCGTATCGAGATACCAGCCGAGCTGCGACACGCCGTAGAAGACGCCGCTGAGGATCAGCTCGGCCGCGACCAGCTGTCCGATCGACAGTTCACCGCTCAGGATTAGGTTTCCACCGAGTGCGAGCAGCGCCGCGCTGGCGAAGGCGTAGAGCAGCAGGAAGGCGACGGTCTGCGTGAAGCTGTAACGGAAATAGCGCTGGTGGCGCTCGACATAGGTGGCGGTGACGGCTTCCGACCGGTCCATCGCGAAATCGAAATGGCGGCTCGATTTGTAGAAGCCGTTCGACCCGCCGACGCTTTCAAGCCAGCGCGCGGCGTCGTGCTTGGCGTGGCTCAGCGCGACCGCCGAGCGGATCGAGCCGCGCGACCAGATCAGCCAGATCGCGAGGATGACGAGCAGCAGGATCGCGTTGAAGGCGAGGAAGAAGGGATGGTAGAAGCTGGTGACGATCAGCCCCACCGCGGATTGCAGGATGATCGTGAACGCACCGATGACGAGGCTCGGCACTGCCTTCTGCACGACGACGAGGTCGAAATAGCGGTTGAACAGGTCGCCGCGATTCTGGTCGGCGAAGAACGGGTTCTGCGCATGCACCGCGCGGACGGTGATCTCGGCGACGATGCGCGCGAACAGCCGGCGTTCGAACAGCGCCATCATCCAGAACCGCATCGCGCTCAGCCCCGCCACGATCAGCAACAGCCCGAGCAAGAGGCCAGCCAGCGTCCATAACGGCGCGGGCATCGCGGTGTTGGCGACGCTGTTGATCAGCAGCTGGACCGAGATGGGGGTGGCGAGCGACAACAGGCTGATCGCCACGCCGTACACCATCGCGAGACGGACATAGGGCGTGTCGGGCCCGACGATCTCGGTCAGCCATCCGGCTGCTGAACGCCATCCGATATGTGCGCCTGCCATGTGTTCCTCGCGTCTGATCCGAGGCAAGTATTCCCCAATCAAAACATTGGAGCAACGCTGTAAGACTTATGATTTCCATAGGAATATCCTATGCGGAAACCGCGCGTAGCAAGTCTGCGATCACGCCATAGGCCGGCGCGCGACCGGCGCCCTGGCGCCATAGCAAGCCGATGTCGCGGTAATAGCGGCTGCCCTTGATCTTGCGGACCACCACGTCGTCACCCTCACGGATTTCCTGCCGAACATAGAGTTCAGGCAGGAGCGCCAACCCCATCCCCATGCCCGCCATCTGTCGGATCGCGTCGAGGCTGGTCCCTTCATAGTCGCGCAGCACGTTCGCCCCGACATCGACCGCGATCGCCGCCACCTGCTCGGCGAGCCGATATTCGGGCAGCAGCGTCAGCAGATTGGTGCCGCGCAGGTCGGAGGGCGCGATGATCGCCTTGGCTTTCAACGGGTGGTCGGATGCCATCGCGACATATAGCGGTTCGCGAAACAGGCGCTCGCTGTGAAACGCGCCGCCGGACACGGGCAATTGTGCTAGGATCAGATCATGGACGCCGGTGCCAAGTCCGGACGCGAGCGCGGTCGGCAGGCCTTCGCGGACATGGACGCGCAGCGTCGGGTGCTCGCGGTGCAATCGTGCGACCAATGCCGGCAAGAGATAGGCGCCGAGCGTCGGCGAGACGCCGAGCCGGATCGTGCCGATCAAGGGATCGGCCGATGTCGCCCGGAAATCCTCGAGATCGGCAACGTCGAGCAGGATGCGCCGTGCCCGGTCGAGCAGATCGCGTCCCAGCGGGGTAAGGATCGCGGGGCCGCCGCGCTCGAACAACGCGGCGCCGATGATGGTTTCCAGCGCACGGATCTGTTGCGAGAGCGACGGCTGGGACACCCCCATCCGCTCGGCCGCCCGCGTGAAGCTGCCGGCTTCGGCCAGCGCGACGAAATAGCTGAGATGACGAATCGTGGTCTTGGGGAAAGGCATGGCGCACGCTATCCGGTAAGCGTCCTTGTACGCATCAACTGAGTGCTGGACGGAGCGAATGCGCCGCTTTGAGCGACATTCCGTAAAGGGACAGGCAAAGAAGCCGCTCCGCGTGTCTGGGATCTCGATGCCAGACCGGATGGATGTCCAAGGCTGATGCGGTAACGCGCCGGAACCCGGGGTAGGTCGGACGTGTCTGAAGTCGGGAAGCGGGGGAGGGCGCGCGCATGACCGTTTGGGTTTCTTCAAAGTTTCGCGCCGGCAAGCAGTTTTGCCCACAAGCGACACTGGAGGCACGATCCGATGCCGTGCTACGATGCAGACGACGGAGGGGGGCTACAGGCGATGAAATCACGAGATGACTTGATCAAATGGGCGAACGAGCAGCGCGAAGAGGCTCTGCGACAGGTCAATCTCTTCAGTAACGGCGGCGTGAAGGCCCAGCTTGTCATGCCGGATGGAAATACGGAGGACATTACTGCGGGGGTGCTTTCGCATCAAAGAGCGAACGTAGAGGCTTTCACGGATCTTGTGTCCGCTTTGGATAAATAAGGCTCGCTTTCTCCTCACTGAAGGCCTCCCCGGCAGCCGATCAGGGTCGTGAATGCGGTACCGGATCAGCTGAACGATTGGCCGAAATTGGGGGGCGGGGCAGGGCGCGCGGATGCCTGGTTATGAGGCTGAGCGCCGAACGCGGGCGTTGCCGGGGGTGGCCTAACTGGCTCTGCGACCTAAAAGAGCCCGATGGCCGGCCTTTTCAATCGTCTGTTACCCTCCAAACGCTGGATGCCGTCGCGGTATAGGGCGCTGCTACGTGCGCGCGGGCCGCGATCGACGCAGTTTCGCACGCGGGGTGCGATCCTAGCGGGGGCGATCCTGATCGGGATCGTCGCGACGCTGTTTGCCGAGGCGGCCGATTGGGCGGGCGAGGTTTTCAGCGACTTTGCAAGGACCTGGCACTGGATGCCGCTGGTCACGACGCCGCTGACGTTCATGGGGCTGGTCTGGCTGACGCGTCGCTATGCGCCATTCGCGCGCGGATCCGGGATCCCTCAGGTGATCGCGGCGCAGGCCAGCCCGAACGACGCCACGGGCACGCTGATTTCGATCCGGACGGTGGCGGCCAAGGCGGTGCTGACGATCGGCGCGGTGCTGGGTGGCGCATCGGTCGGCCGGGAAGGCCCGACCGTCCAGCTGGCGGCGGCCGTCATGGGGTTCACGCACCGTCTCGTCCGCGTGCCGTTGCGGGGCGGGGTCCTTATCGCTGGCGGTGCGGCGGGCGTCGCGGCGGCATTCAATACGCCGCTCGCCGGGCTGCTGTTCGCGATCGAGGAGCTCGCGTCCGCCTATGAGCAGAGGGTGACGCTGCTCGTCCTTGCCGCGATCGTGATCGCGGGGATGGTCGCGCAGTCGGTGCAGGGGGACTATATCTATTTCGGCGCGATCGGCGCGCATATGCCGTTGCTGTCCGCGCTGATCGTCGCGCCGGTCGCCGGCATCGCGGGTGGCATGACCGGCGGGCTGTTCTCGCGCATTCTCCTGGCGATGGCGGTCAGCCGCAACCGCGTGACGGGATGGACCCGCGCGCATCCCGTCACGTTCGCCGGTGTCTGCGGGGGCGTCGTCGCGGTGCTCGGCGTCGTGACCGGGCTGACCTGGGGAACCGGCTATGCCCCTGCGCGCGCGATGATCGTCGGCGTCGATGCGCCGCTCTGGTTCGGGCCCGCCAAGCTGGTCGCCACGGCTGCGACCGCGATCGCGGGCCTGCCCGGCGGGATCTTCGCGCCGTCGCTCGCCGTCGGCGCGGGCGTCGGCAATCTGCTGCGCGAGATCTTTCCCGGCGAGCCCGCCAGCGCGATCGTGATCCTGGGCATGGTCGCCTATTTCGCAGGGGTCGTCCGCGCGCCGCTCACCGCGGTGATCATCCTGTCGGAGACGACCGCGAGCCGCGGCCTGATGCTGCCGATGTTTGCGACCGCGTTCATCGCCGATGCGGCGAGCCAGTGGGTATGCCGCGAGAAGTTGTACCATGGTCTATCGAAGACCTTCGCCATGACGGAGACGACCCGATCCACCTGAACCCTGCACAATTCGTGACGCTCCCCCGGGCGTGGATGGCCAAGGCCATGCAAGGCGTCGACCATGACGGCGTCCTGCGACAGATTGCCGAGGAAGCGGGATGGTCGGGACGCTACGCCTTCCTGATCGTCATTTCGGCCGCGATCTCGTTGCTCGGGCTTTTGATGCCCTCGGTCGCAGTGTTGATCGGCGCGATGCTGCTGTCGCCGCTGATGATGCCGATCATCGGCCTCGGCTTCGGCATCGCGACGCTCGACTTCCACGAGATCCGCCGCGCGGCGACCGCGTTGATTCTGGGGGCGGTCATCGCGGTGGCGCTGTCGGTCGTGCTGATCCTGCTCTCCCCGGTCCAGACGATCACGAGCGAGATCGCCGGGCGGACGCAACCGACGCTGTTCGACCTGCTCGTCGCGTTGCTCTCCGCAATCGCGGGCGGCTATGCGCTGATCCGGGGGCGCGGGGGTACGGTCGTCGGCGTGGCGATCGCCATCGCGCTGATGCCGCCGCTGGTGGTGGTCGGGTTCGGCATCGCGACGTGGAACTGGGTGGTGTTCTCGGGCGCGTTGTTGCTGTTCCTCACCAATGCCATCACCATCGCGCTGACCGCCGCGCTCGTCGCGCGCTGTTACGGGTTCGGCAGCCATCTGTCGCCGCATCACACCGGCTGGCAGCTCGTGCTGTTCGCGGTCGCGATCGGGGTCCTCTCCATTCCGCTTGGTGCCGGTCTGCGTCGGATCGCGTTCGAGGCGGTCGCACAGCGTCAGGTGCGCGATGCGCTGGGCGAGGATTTTCCACCCGGCGCGCGACTGAGCCAGGTTGAGATCGATCATGGCGCGAACCCGGTCCGTGTCCGCGCGGTCATGCTGACGCCGCGGATCGAACCGGGGGCGGATCGCAAGCTCGCGGCGGACCTTCGCCAGCGATTGTCGCGGCCGGTCGATGTCCATGTCGATCAGGTCCGCATCTCGCCCGAAACCGGTGCGGTCGAGGCGGCGCAGATCGCGCGTGCGGGCAACGGCGATGCGCTGCGCGTGGCGCGCGAGCGTGACCGTGCGATTGCCGACGTGGCGCTGATCGCAGGTGTTCCCGTCTCATCGGTGCAGCTGGATTCGGCGGGCCGAACGATCCGCGCGACGGCCGCGCCGCTCATTGGTCTGGGCATCGCCGGCTATCGCGATCTGGAACGTCGCGCGGACGCGGCGGTCGCCGACTGGGATGTCATTCTCGGGCCGCCGAACGATGTCGCCTTGCCGGACGTGGCGATCCGGTCCGGCGTCATCGACGATCAGGCGCTTGGCGACGCAGCTTGGGCCTCGGCTCGACTCAGTCGGACGCTCGACGTGCTGGGCGGAACGCTGCGGCAGCGCACGGCAATCGCACAGGGTATCACCGGGCGAGGGGGCAGCGCGGCCCCCGGCGGTGCGGGCGGTCGCCTGCGGTTGCGATGGTCGGCGGATACGGATCCACCTGCGCCTGAATCAGGCGAGCGCCGGCCATAGCCGCCGGTAGGCCTGCTCGAACACGGCCAGGTCGGCAGGATCCTCCATCGTCTCACCCACACGCTGCGCGTGGCGTGCAGCCCAGCCTTCGATCGGCCTGCGCATCACAGCCAGGTTCGCGTGCATCGCCGCCAGCGTGCTGGTCAGGCGCAGCGAAACCTCGACCTCCTTGCCGCCTTCGCGAAGCACGGGTCCGAAGGCGTCGGTCAGCATATCGTCGATCGAGGGTCGGCCAAGGTACACCCCGTGCTGCTCGTTGTCGTCGTCGCCTGCGTTCGTCGGTTGCGAGCCGAGCGACAGGAACACCCTCAATAATGCATTCAGCACCTCGATCCCAGTCCCGGGATCATTGGTTGCAGGCGCCAGTGCGCGACTGGCGATCTCGGACAGCGCGATCAGGCCCAGGCGCGGATCCTGGTCGAAACTGCGGTGCCGTTCGATCGTGAAGCTCTTGATCAGCGCCGCGCGTGTCGTGTCGTCGAGCGCGCTCTCGACCTGAACAAGATCACGCTTGGGGTGCACCATCGTCCCGGGAAGGACGCCGACGTGAATGCGGAGTCCGTTCCGCTCCGCGATGGCCCGCAGCGCCGCGACGTCGATATGCGTGACATAGCCGGTCTGCGACCCCGCGATCGCGACGGCCTTTGGCGGGACGACGATCGCTGCACGCCCGCCCAAATGCGGCGCGGCCGCGAAGTCCGTCATCGCACGCGTCGCGGCCTCCTCGACGCGATCGATCACGTCGGCCATGCGCCCGAACGCGGTGATATGGCCGATCCAGCGCAACAGCGTGCCGACCACCAGCAGGATGATGACGACGGTGGCGGCGAACAGGATGATGCGGCCGTCATGGCCATAGGCACTCGTGTTCAGCCCGACGATGCCGACCATCGAGAAGACGAACGCGCCGAGGAACGTCGACAAGGCGTTCTGCGACGTCGGATCGCTGACCATCAATTGCGTCGCGCGTGGTGTGGCAAGCTGCGTCGCGGACGAATAGGCGCTGACCATCGCCGTCAACGAAAACGTCGTCACCGCCAGCATGCTTGATGCCATAATCTGGAGAATGGTGCCGACCGAGCGCTGGCCGATATCCACGTTGAACGTGTAGGGGAGGTACGGCGTGACGATGCCGGCGAGGATCGCCAGCGCCACGCTGAGCAGGCTGATGACGCCTGCGCGGAACCAGATTTGCCGGACGATGCGATGGAGGATCCACGTCCATCGTTTCATATCATGTTCCCCTGATCACCGTTCCGCGCGATCGCCACGCTTGAAGCCCTCTGACTACGCGAAAACATCGCGTGCTACCCGCGCGCAATGCGCTTTGCCGGGCGAATTCGTCCGGATGTTGTGCTGGGTATGATCGGTCAACCTCGTTGGAAACGAAAGGTAAAGGGGGCCGAGAATGAGCTACAAAACGGATCGTCGCAGTCAAAACCGCGCCATCGCTGTCTACGGGGCCGTCCTGTGCGCGGGAGCGGCCCTGGGTTTTCTTGTCAGAGCGGGCGTGATCACCGACCATCTCCTCTGGTAGGAAGGCCGATGCGCGCCCCAACCCGCGCCCGCTTTCCTCCCATCATTCGACCCTGTCGGCGACCGCTAGTATAGCGGCAGCGGTCCCTCGTCGGCTGGCGGAGACGTGCCTGGCGCACCCATGACGTATCGCACCCGCTCCATGCACCCGCTTGCACCGGTCTCGGATGGCTTGCGGCTGAGCCCTGTAAACATGCTCCTGGCGGCGTCGCCGAAATCGCTCGTCGGCTCGGCCATAAGCACCTTCACGTTCCCGAGCGCGCCCCACGGCGCGACGTCGTAGGAGACGATTGCCCAGCCCTCGATCCCGCGACGGCGATAGTCGTTCGGGTAGGCGAGCCGCGGCGCACGCGTCCACTCGCCGAGCGCGTTGCACGCCTCGGGTTGCGCCGGCATGGTCTCGCGGGCCGGTGTCTCGGGCGCGGGCATTGGGTCGGCAATTTTCCAATAGGGGTAGACGCAGCCTCGCCGCGCGCCCTTCACGAACCGGGACTGTTCCACCGCACGGCGCGAGGCGGCGTCCAGTGCAGCCGATCGCGAACCCTCCAGCGTACGGACGCGCACCGGTTTGCCGTCAACGTCGATGTCGTAGCCTATCATGGTCCACAGCGGTCGGCCTGGCTGTCCTGCGATCGCCGTGAAATCGGGAAAAGCGCGGTTGAGCAACGCCGGTGTCGGGTCGAAGCACGTCGTGTCGGCGGGACGGATGCGCCGCCACAGCGCCTCCGGAGCGCGGGCCCCGGTCGGGAACACGGTGTAAGCCATCGCAATGTCCGCCGGCACCTGATCGAGCGGTAACTGATCGGGCGTGAAGGTGATCGAGCAGTCGGTCCGCGCTACGCCCGCCGCAAAGCGCGCGGCCGCCATTGCAGGCAGCAGGTCAGCCGTGGCTTGACCGAAGCGCCGTTGCTCGCGCTCGATGCCGAGCGGCCGGCCGGTCGCATCGATACGGAACATGACGCGCAACGGCGCCTCCGTCACCCCGCTCCACCCCAGCGCCGGTAACGGGTTGGGCGCCTGTGTCATGCCGACGGGTTGCCCACCGCACGTCGCCGCTCCCACGCGCCAGATCGTCATGGTGGATTGTGGCGCGCCCGGCGCTGCGCTGTTTGGCCCGGCGTGGTCGTGCGTCTGGATCACAGGTGGTGGTGATGATTGAACCGGCGGCCTGATCCCTTGCGCCCCGGCAACAACCGATCCGGCGATCGCCAGCGGAATCCACGACCAACGCATGACGCTCATCCAAACCCTCCTGTGCCAGACGCCTGTCAGCACAGGTCGCATGCAACAGCGACACTGCCATAGGGTCGCGCGAGCGGCAACTTGCGGTCGATCGCTGATCCGGGGGATACGGGTTTTCCCGCCACACACTGGCAGCGTCCTCATCGAACATCGCCTTCGGCCTCGGCCCGGCGGCGCCGTTACGCGTTACGGCGGCGTGTCGGCGCGCGGAAATCGGGGGCTTGCCTGCGATCCATCGGAGATATTGCCGTATGTCGTCGCGTTCGCGCAGGCGATCCATCGTGGCATAGGACGATGCCAGATCGCGGTTCGCGACAAAGGCGTGGATAGTACGGTGGCAGATCGGATGAACCGGCACGGTCTGCGTGCCGCCCTCACTCTTGGGAACGACGTGATGTCGCTCCACGCGTTGCCCGAGCAGCCGCCCACATAATGCGCAGCCCTCGTCCTTGGGCTCTGTTGCGGCTCTCGCGGCAGCCTCCGCGAGCCCGGCTATCCTTTTAACGCGACCGCCCATGCTCACCATATGAGGGTTCGATGTTCATATGCGAGTGCGCGCTGGCTCAGGGGCGATCCGCTGAGGGGCAGGCTCGCACCTCTGGCAGCGTCGCTCAGTTGCTGCCTCTGACATCTAGAGACATGCGGGCAACGTGACGATCGGCAGGCCGGTTATCGCCGTCGCCGCGACGCCGACCAGTGCGAGGCGCCAGCCGGTCCGCTCGACCAGCGTGCCGCTCCGCGCCGGCCATCGCCACACCGCGACGCCGATCCCTGTTCCGATGCACAGCAGCCATGCGGCGATCAGCGCCGCCCGATGCGCGCTCGTCGCGCCCAGCCCGATCGTCGCCCAACCGCGCGCGCAGCCCAGCCCGTGAAGCGCATAGAGCACGCAGAACGCGACGGCCCAGACGATCAGTCCCGCGCTCATCCGGACCAGGGCGATCATGCGACCCACCCGGGCAAGGCGAGCACCAGCGTGGCGACGACGCCCGCGCCGGCCGCATGGTCGCTCCATAACCGCACGATGCGCAGTTCGCCGAGCCGCGCGCCGCCGATATGGCCGCTGGCAATGCGCGCGCGCGCAAAGGCAAGCATCGTTGCGGCGAGCGTAGCGTGGAAGATCGCATAGGCCGCCACCACCGCTCCGGTCGCGGCATAGGCATGGCTGGCGGGCGAGGGCAGCCGCAGCACGACGAGGAGGACGAGCGCGACGACGAGCGCGATCTGCCCCCCGCTGCGACCGCGAGCGCTGTGCGTCCGCCGGGTCCGGCGCGGCGGATCCCGATGATCGCCAGCACCGCCCCGAGCAGCGCGAGCGCCGGTTCCAGCAAGGTGCGCGCGATCAGTTGCGGCGGCGGCCAGTCGGGCGCGACGGTCCACAGAAACGCATAGCCGAACAGCAGCGAGGCAAAGAGCGTCGCGCTGGCGGCGAGCGCGAACACGCTGCCCCACCAGCCGGTCGTCCCCGGCGCTTCGGTAGACAGCGGCAGGGCCACGCCCGGCCCGGCGGGCAACGGCCCGTGGTCTTCGCGCGTCCCGTTGGTCCACGCCCAGCGCCAGCCCAACAACCCGACGCCGACGAGGAACAGCGGCGCGATCCAGTACAGCCCCGCCAGCATCGTGAGGAAGAAGCCCGCCAGCACGCCCGCGGTGGCGATCGGCAGCCAGCTGTTGCCCGGCAGGATCACGATATGATCGGGCTCGCCGGTGACCATGTCGACCGCCATCGTCTCGCGCCAGCCATGCCGCGCCGCGCCGAGCCACCCCTCGCCGCGCGCCAGCGCCACCCCGAGGTCGGGCTGGTCGTACAGCGGATCGCGCCCCGCCACCTGCGGCAGGCTTGCGAAGTTATAGGCAGGCGCCGGGATCGGCATCGCCCATTCCAGCGTGCCGGCCTGCCACGGATTGCGCCGGTGGTGGCGCCCCAGCCAGATCTGCAGCCCGACGTCGATCGTGAACAGCGCGAAGCCGAACGCCATCACGAAGCTGCCGACCGACGACAGCAGGTTGAGCCAGGTCCAGCCCATCGCATCGGAATAGGTGTCGATCCGGCGCGGCATCCCGAGCAGCCCGGTCAGGTGCATCAGGAAGAAGGTCAGATTGAAGCCGATGAAGATCAGCCAGAACGCGGTCTCGCCCAGTTGCATCACGCGCTCGCGCCCCGTGAAATGCGGCAGCCAGTAATAGGCCGCGGCCAGCATCGGGAAGACGAAACCGCCGACGAGCACGTAATGGAGATGCGCGGTGACGAACGCGGTGTCGTGCGCCTGCTGGTCGAACGGGACCACCGCGAGCATGACGCCGGTGAGGCCGCCGAGCACGAACACCACGAAGAAGCCGATCAGATACAGCATCGGCAGCTTCATCTGCGGGCGTCCCGACCACAAGGTGCCGATCCACGCGAAGACCTGCACCGCGGTCGGGATCGCGACCAGCGTGGAGGCAGCGGAAAAGAACCCCAGCGCCATGTGCGGGATGCCCGTCGTGAACATGTGGTGCACCCACAGCCCGAAGCTGAGAAACGCCAGCGCCATCACCGCGGCGACGAGCGCGCCATAAGCGAGGATGCGGGTACGTGCCATGACCGGCAGGATCGTCGACACCGCACCGGCCGCGGGCAGGAAGATGATATAGACCTCGGGATGGCCGAACAGCCAGAACAGGTGCTGCCACAACAGCGGCGATCCGCCGAGCGCGGGCGTATAGAAGGGCCATCCGAACGCACGCTCGATCTCGAGCAGGATCGATCCGAGGATCAGCGGCGGGAAACCGAACAGCATCATCGCCGCGGTCGCGAGCAGATACCAGGCGAACAGCGGCATCCGGTCGAGCCGCATGCCGGGCGCACGCAGCCGCAGGATCGACACCGCGATCTCGATCGCCGCGCACATCGCCGAGATCTCGACGAAGGTGATGCCGAGCAGCCAGACATCGGAATTGATCCCCGGCGTCCATTGCTTGCCCGACAGCGGCGGATAGAGGAACCACCCCGCATCGGGCGCGACGCCCGCCAGCATCGCGACGATCAGGATGCTGCCGCCGAACAGATAACACCACCAGCCGAGCGCCGAGAGCCGCGGGTACGCCATGTCGCGCGCGCCCAGCATCTTGGGCAGCAGATACAGCGCGAGCCCCTCGAACATCGGGATCGCGAACAGGAACATCATGATGCTGCCGTGCATCGTGAACAGCTGGTTATAGACCTCGGGCCCGACGAACGCGCTGTCGGGCGTGGCAAGCTGCGCGCGGATCAGCATCGCCAGCACGCCGCCGATCGCGAAGAACGCGAACGCGCCGACGATGAACCGCTTGCCCATGTCCGAATGGTTGACCGAGCGCAGCACCCCTCGCCAGCCCGGCTCGGTACGCCAGATCGTGGTCAGGTCGTGGTGGAGTTTCAGGGCCTTCATCGCGCCGCTCCGGTAAACGCGGCCCAGCCGCGCGCGTCGTGCACGACGACCGTGAACCCGTGATCCTTGTGCCCCGGCCCGCAATATTCCGCGCATTCGCCGCGATAGGTGCCGGGGCGGCTCGCGACGAGACGCAGCGTGTTGGTGTGGCCGGGGATGGCGTCCATCTTGCCCGCCAGTCGCGGCACCCAGACGCTGTGGATCACATCGGTCGACGTGATGCGCAGGTCGACCGGGCGGCCCGCGGGCATGTGCAGCACGGTGCGCGTCCCACCGAGGCCCGGATGCCGGAACGCCCAGGCATAACGCCGCGCCTCGACGCCGATCGTCACGCTGTCGGGCGCGGGCGTCGGCAGGATCCGCCCGCCGAGGATCAGCGCATAGCCGAGCAGCACCGCCAGGACGGCGGAGGGCATGATCAGCCCCAGCCAGACGATCCACACGCGCGTGTCCGGCGCGTCGGCTTCGGGCGTGCCGCGGCGTCGCATCGCCACCGCCAGCAGTGCGAATACCAGCGCCGCGAGCAGCGCCGATCCGCCGAGCATCACCCACCATAGCCGCGCGACGGCGGCGGCGTGCGGACCCGCGGGGTCGATCACCGACAACGGGCCGGTGCAACCCGCTGTCGGGATCGCCGTTCCCCCTATATGCAAGAGTCGCTTCGGGAGTGCGATACGATGACGGATAGGGCTGACGGGGCGACGACGACGCCGATCGACGAGACGCTGACCGATCCGATCGAAAACGATCCCGCCTTCCACCGGACGGAATCGAAGATCGCGGTTGCCGGGCATCCGATCCACGCGATGCTCGTCGCCTTTCCGGTCGCACTGGCCGCCAGTACGCTCGGCGCGGACCTGTTCTACTGGTGGACGGGCGACCTGTTCTGGGCGCGTGCAGCGCTGTGGGCCTCGGGCGCGGGTTTCCTGCTCGGCGTGCTCGCCGGGATCGCCGGCACGGTCGAACTGCTGATGGTGCCCGGCATCCGCGCGCGTGCGTCGAGCTGGACGCATTTCGTGATCGCGGTGATGCTGCTCTCCGTGCTCGGCGCGAACTGGGGCTATCGGCTCGGCGGCTATGAGGCGGCGGTGCTGCCCTATGGCATCCTGCTGTCGGCGTTCGCGGCCGCCTCTACCGGGTTCACCGGATGGCATGGCGGAAAGCTGGTGTTCGAATATCACGTCGGTGTCGCCCCGAAAGGCAATTGATGGTGCTGCGGCGTGTCGAGCCAGCGCGGGGTCAGGTCCGGCATCTGCGGCTTGCCCAGCACCAGTAGCAGCACGGCGATCATGATCGCCATCGTCGCGGCCAGCAATGGCGCTGCCGATGGCGGCACATAGTCGCCGCGGCGCTCGCTCATCTGCACGACCGTATGCCCGATCAGCGCGTGCAGCGCGACCAGCAGGCCGACGGCGACCAGCTTGGCGAACATCCACGGCACGAACGCGCCGCGCAGGAAGATCAGCGCGGTACCTGCCGCGATCGCGAGCACCGCGGCGGGCGTCACGATCCGGGTATAACCGTAATGCGTGATCCGTCGCAGCCGCGCATAATCGGCCTGCGCTTCGCCCTCGTCATGCTTGGCAAGCACGAGCGGCAGCGCGATCAGCCCCGCGCACCACAGGATCAGCGCAGCGATATGCAGCGCCTTGACCAAGGTGATGATCATGCCGCCGCGCCGTCAAGCGACATCGCCCGCCAGCGCCGCGTCGCGATCCATGCGGCGGCGGCGGCATAGGGCGCCATCCCCGGCACCCACATCACAAGCCCGGCCAGCTGCTGGTCGGCGAGCGGCCCCATGCCGAACGCGACCGTGGTCGTCAGGTGCGCCGTATAGAGTGGCCGGCCCGCAAAGGTCAGCAGCGCGCCGAGAAACCCCATCTGCACTGCCCCGCCGATGATCCCGGCGGTTGCCTCCGCCGGCCGCCCGCGCAGAACCGCGGTCCAGAACAGCCACCCGCCCGCCAGCAGCGTCGCCTGCATGATCCAGTAGATCCCGACATTGCCGAGCGCCGCATCGTACAGCGCCGGCGCGTGCCACGCCCACAGGATCGCGGTCGACAGCGGCAGGGCGATGGCGGTGGTGATGGCCATGCCGATCGCGCGCCGCGGCGGCAGCGCGACCGCAAGCAACGGCGCTGCGACCGTCACGAGAAGCAGATGATGCGCCGCGCGTGCCGCAAACAACGCCGTCGTCAGCGCACAGAGCGGCGACACGAACGCGACGAACAGCACGCCGACACCGGCAAGCCCTGCACTGCGCCGCGCACCCGCCAATTGCGTCATGGCCAGTGCCGATACTGCCAGCGCGACCAGCAGCACCGGGTCGCCATTCCACCGCGACATCCAGTCGTCCACGCCCGGAGCGGGTCCGCAATAGCTGCGCCACCAACCGATGATCGTTCCCCTTATTCGTCTTGCCCGTCAGTCCTAAACGCTCACCGCACCACATGGCCGCATCGGCTGGGCATTACCGCAGCTTTGGAACCTTTCGCCAGTCGTAATGGGTTTGCCCTTACGGCCGTCAGACGTCCCGGCCACGAAAAGGACCGCTAACACGAGGAAAGAGCCCGGATGACCGACACGACGAAAGACCCGGCAGGTGCCGTTATCGCCGAGCAGGCCGCGGAGGCCCTGGCCGCCAAGGCGCACCATTGCTGGGCCCGCATGGCGGCCCTTTCGATCGCCGCGGGCGGCTTCATCGCATTCGGCGCGATCGCCTATCTGATCGTGCAGGCCGGCGGCGGCGCGGTCTCGGGCCCGACGCAGTTGCTGTCCGGCGCGGCGTTTTCGGTCGGGCTGATCCTGGTGATGGTCACCGGCACCGAACTGTTCACCGGCAACACGATGATGGTCCTGCCGGCCGCGACCGGCGGCGTGACGGCAGCGCGCGTGGCGGGGGCCTGGACGCTGGTCTGGGTCGGCAATCTCGTCGGTAGCGTGGCGGTGGCCGGCCTGTTCGTGGCGGCCGGCGGGCTCGACGGCCTCGACGGGACGATCGGCGACGCAGCAGCCGCGACGATGGAGTCGAAGCTGGACAAATCCGTGCTCGCGACGCTGACGTCGGGTATCTTGGCGAACATGCTGGTCTGCCTCGCCGTGTGGATGGCGATGTTCGCCAGAACGCTGTCGGGCAAGGTCGCCGTGATCGTCGGTCCCGTCGCTGTCTTCGTCGCGGCGGGCTTCGAACATTCGGTCGCCAACATGTCCCTGCTGCCGATCGGCTGGGCTGCTGATCCCAATTCCGCCGTTCCGTGGGGTGCCGGTCTTCGCAATCTGGCATTTAGCACGGTCGGCAACGTGATCGGTGGTGCGAGCATTGCGCTGA
This sequence comes from Sphingomonas sp. 22R3R2A-7, assembly GCF_036856055.1. Taxonomy (NCBI): domain Bacteria; kingdom Pseudomonadati; phylum Pseudomonadota; class Alphaproteobacteria; order Sphingomonadales; family Sphingomonadaceae; genus Sphingomonas; species Sphingomonas sp. 22R3R2A-7. The sequence goes on from NZ_JASPFR010000001.1 coordinate 130,263, forward strand.
TCCTCGCGTGCGGACACGGCAAATTGATCCGAGAAGAATGATCCACCGATCAGCGCGGGCGCGAGCATCCGCACCGACAAACCGGTCGCCGAGGCGGACCGGCTTGTCGGTGCCGGAGCGGCTGGTCAGGTAAGGTGCTGATCGCCTCCCGCGGTGAGGTGAGCCCAGGGGAGGGCAGGGCCGACGGGGACGATACCGCAAGGGTTGAGGTCACGGTGGCTGGCGAAGTAATGCGTCTTGATGTGATCGAGATGGACCGTCGCGGCGATGCGCGGATCGGCCAGCATCCGCTCGACATAGGCTTCCAGCGCCGGATAGTCCGAGATGCGCCGCACGTTGCACTTGAAATGGAAGTGATAGACCGCATCGAACCGGACCAGCGTGGTGAAGAGCCGGATATCGGCCTCCGTCATCGCGTCGCCGACCAGCCAGTCGCTGCCTGACAGCGTCTCCTCCAGCCAGTCGAGCGATTCGAACAGCGGGTGCACCGCCGCCTCGTACGCGTCCTGCGTGGTCGCGAACCCGGCCTTGTACACCCCGTTGTTCACCGTGTCGTAAACGCGGTCGTTGACCCGGTCGATCTGCTCGCGCTGCGCTTGGGGATAGAGGTCGGGGCCTGACCCGCCGAACGCGGCGAGCATCCGGATGATCTCCGCCGATTCGTTCGACACGATCGTATCGGTCTCGCGATCCCACAGGACGGGTACGGTGACCTTGCCGGAATAATCCGGTCTGGCGCGGGCGTATAATTGCCACAGGAACTCGGCGTCGTGCAGCGGATCGCGACTGCCGCCGCGGCTCGTGCCGAAGGTCCAGCCATTCTCCAGCATGACAGGATCGACCACCGAGACACCGATCGCGTCGTCCAGTCCGTGCAACGCGCGCACGATCAGCGTCCGGTGCGCCCAGGGGCAGGCATAGCTGACATAGAGGTGATACCGGCCGGGCGTCGCGGGACGGCCGGGCTCCCCGTCTGGGCCGGGGCTGCCGACCGGGGTTAGCCAGTCGCGAAAGCCCGTGTCCTGCCGCTCGAACGCGCCGCCCTTGCTGTCTTCGGTCACCTTGCCCGCGTGCCACGCACCGTCGATCATTCTACCCATGTCATCGCTCCATCGAAGCCGGACCTCACACACGGTCCGCCGTAATTTGTCCTTCGGGAACGACCAGCGACCCTTTTCGTCCCATGCGAGCGATTGGCGACCGACCGTCTGTCGACCTCTTCGATCGCGCCGAGCTGGTCGAGCGGCCTGCCGCGTCGCGTCGCCGATGTGCGCCTGCGCTACCCGTAGATAGGGGTATCCGAACGGACCCTGTATCGCGGCCCTGCGGAGTTCACGGGGCAAGGGGCGTCGATTTTCGGCAAGGCAGGCGTCGGATATGTCCTGCGGGAAGGGATGTTTCGCCCGCCGCTCCTGTCCAGCACCGCAGAAACCGAGGCGGTGGTGCTTGGCCTCAAATATGTGACCCAGTTCGGCGACGATGTGCTGAAGGCGGCGGCGCGCGACGCAGCGGCGAAGATCGCGTCCGTGCTGTCGGTCGCTGCGCGGGAGACGCTGCAAGAGCCCAACTCGCTGCCGGGCCCTCGGGCTGGATCGAGCCTGGAAGGAGGGATCGCCTTCAATCGCGTGGCTTAATAGATGCCGCCCGTCTGGTATCGATCAGCTTTAACTTCCTTCCGAACGTTCACGACCGGCGGATCAGGCGTTCAGCTCTATGCCCCAAGCAGGGCTGCGGTATCACACCGCGTCGACAACGCGTTGGGGTTGCCAGCCCAATGCCGTCGATATCCGCTGCGCGGTCTGCCGGAGTTCGGCGCAGGCATCGTCGATCGAGACGAGCTGCGATCCGTCGATCAGTTCAAGGAACGGCACCGTAAGCGCCGCGAGCAACTCGCCGTCGAAGCCGAAGATCGGACAGCTGATGTCCGTTACCCCGCGCGTGACCGGGCTTTCGCGCAGGCCGAACCCCTGGTCGCGGACCTGTTGCAGACGCGCGGCCAGGACGGACTGGCCGATCGGTTCCTTGCGCAGCGCCGCGGCGCGACTGAACATCCGCTCGGTCGCCTCTTCGGGCGAGAACGCGAGCAGCACATGCCCCGAACAGCTGCGCACGAGGTCGATCGAAGCGCCGACCCGCAGCGCAAAGCCGCGAACGCCCGGATTTTCCTCGCGCGCGATCACCATGCCCTCGCCGGCCTGCACCACGACGAGATGACAGGATTGGCCGATTGCCGCGGCCAGCACCTGCATTTCGGGCTGCGCGGTGACGACGAGCTTGCGCGCGGGCGTCGCGCGATAGGCGACGTCGAGGAATTTGTACGTCACCGTGTAGCGATCGGTGGTCGACGATTTCTGGAGATAGCCCGCGTCTTCCATCACCACGACGATGCGGAACAATTCCCCCAGCGATCGGCCGAGCGCGCTCGCCATCTCGCTTGCCAGCAACCCTTGCGGATTGTCCGCGAGCAGCTCGATGATGAGGAAGGCCTTGTCGAGCGCGGGCGCATTATAGGTGCCCTTGCGCTGCGCCGTCGCGCCGTCTTGTTTAGGCATGGTGTTCCATCGATGTCGTAGGAGCCGAACATATCCCGGTTTGTCGAGGGAGAAAGCCATCGTTCCAGCGTCGCACGCAGCGCCGTGCGGCGGCGTCATCGCTCAGATCGTCACGATGGCCTTCAGGACCTGTTCCTGTCGCGCGATCAGCGCCGGGATCGCGGTGGGCACATCGTCGAGGGCGACGCGATCGGTCAGGAAGCGGTCGGTCGGCACCGCGCCGTTGCGGATCGAGGCGACGACGTGGTGGAAATCGACCGACAGCGCGTTGCGGCTCGCCAGCAGCGTCGTTTCGCGCTTGTGAAATTCGGGATCGGCAAACACGAGGTCGTCGCGACACAGGCCGATCAGGACATAGGTGCCGGCATGGGCGACGTGGCTCAGGCCCGCGTTCATCGCCTGGATGCTGCCGGTCGCGTCGAACACATAGTCGAACATCTCGCCATCGGTGCGCTCTGCCAGCTCCGTCGTGGCATCCGGGCCTGCGACCACCCCGGCCTCGAACCCGAACCGCTCCGCCGCTGTCGCCAGCCGGCGTGCGCTGCGATCGTGCAGCGTGACCGACACGGCACCCGCAATCCGCGCGAACAGCGCGCAGCCGATGCCGATCGGGCCGGCGCCGGTGACCAGGACGCGCGTCCCCGGCTCGATCGCCGCGCGGCGTACCGCGTGCGCACCGATCGCGAGGAATTCGACCATCGCCGCCTGATCGACCGTAAGCCCCTCGGTCGGGACGATCGATCCGGCGGGGACCGTCAGATACTCGGTCATGCCGCCATCGGCATGCACGCCGAGCACGCGGATGTTCGAACAGCAATTGGGGCGGCCACGGCGACACGCGACGCACGTCCCGCAGGCGAGGTAGGGGTTGACCGTGACGATCTGTCCCGTCGCCAGTCCGCTGTCACGCGGCGCTTCGACGATCTCCCCGGCGAGTTCGTGCCCGATCAGCCGCGGATAGGTGAAGAAGGGCTGGCTGCCGTCGAAGATATGATAATCGGTGCCGCAGATCCCGACGCGTCGCATCCGCAGCAGGACCTCGCCATCGGCCGGGCGCGGCATCGGCCGATCCTCGATCCGGGCCTCGTTCGGCGCGGTGCATATCAGAGCCTTCATTGCCGTTCCTTTCGCGTGTTCCAGCCGGATATCGAGCGTGCCGGTCGCGCTCGATGCGTCATACCGCATATCAGTCTCTAGATCATTAGATGATAGTACGATATCATCCATGCAACCTTGAGACGGGGTCGCTGACATGGCGTTCGACCCGCGGAGCAGCAGGAGAGAACCGATGGCGCGTCGCGTCTGCTTTGCCCTCGACCTTGTCGACGATGCGGATCTGATCGCCGCGTATGAGCGCGCGCATGCGCCCGGCGCGGTATGGCCGGAGGTGACTGCGGGCATCCGTGCGAAGGGATTCCTCGACATGGAAATCTGGCGCGCCGCGGATCGTCTCGTCATGATCGCGACGGTCGCCGAGGGCTGGCCACGGTCGCTGACCCCGGAACAAGCCGCGGCCGACGATCGGTGGGAGGCTGCGATGGACGCTTTTCAGCGGCCTCTCCCGCACGCCGCTGCCACCGAGAAATGGGTGCCGATGGCGCGCATCTTCGCACTCGACGAGCAATAGCGACAGCCGGTCCCACGGCAGGCTCGTCCCGGCGGAAAAGCGAGGCGCCTGACGTTTGCACTATCGCTAGCGAGAGAGAAATCTCATAACGGAGATTGGAATGGCGGGTCGATATTCTCATTGGGCGATGGCGTACGGGCGAACACCGTGGTCAGCCGTAGCAACTACGACGGCCCCGTCGCCGGAAGGTCCTGACGACGCGATGGCAGGGAGCGCAGGCTGATGGCCTTATCGCCGATGATCGAGACCGATGGCGCGCCCCGCAAGGCGGATCGCGAGGGCGGCGGGCGCTATGTCGCGGCGCTCGTGATCACCGTGTCGCTGTTCTTCCTGTGGGGGATGGCGAACAACCTCAACGACATCCTGATCGCACAGTTTCGCAAGGCGTTCGCACTGTCGGATTTCGGCACCAGCTTCGTCCAGCAGGTCTTCTATTTCGGCTATTTCGTCGTCGCGATTCCCGCGTCGTCCGTGATGCGGCGGTACGGTTACAAGACCGCGATCGTGACCGGACTGACGCTGTACGGCTGCGGTGCGCTGCTGTTCTATCCCGCCGCGGTCGCGGGGATGTACCAGCTGTTCCTGCTCGCGCTGTTCGTGATCGCGTGCGGCCTCGCGTTTCTCGAAACCTCGGCCAACCCGCTGATGACCGAACTGGGCGATCCGCGTACCGCGACGCGCCGGCTCAACTGGGCGCAGGCGGCCAACCCGCTCGGCGCGATCACCGGGATCCTGGTCGGGCGCAATTTCATCCTGTCGGGGATCGAGCATGACGAGCGCAGCATGGCCGCGATGAGCGATGCGGCACGCGACGCGTTCTACCGTGCGGAAGTGCAGGCGGTGGTGATGCCCTATGTCGCGATCGCGGGCGTCGTGCTGCTGTTCGCGGTCGCCGCGGCGCTGGTGCCGTTCCCGCGCGGCAGCGTCGCGGATGATGACGGTCCGACGGGGCGCTTCACCGACGTATTCCGTCGCCCGCAGCTGATCGCCGCGGTCGTCGCGCAGTTCTTCTATGTCGGCGCGCAGGTCGGCCTGTGGAGCTACACGATCCGCTATGCGCAGGCGAATGCGGGCATGGGCGAGCGGGGAGGGGCCGATGCGCTGTTCGTGTCGCTGGTGCTGTTCGCGGCGGGACGCTTCGTGGGGACGGCGCTGATGGCGCGGCTCGCGCCGGTCGCGCTGCTGGCGATCTTCTCGGCGATCTCGCTGCTCCTGGCTGCGTTTGCGGGCACGGTTGGCGGGACGATCGGGCTCTACGCGCTGGTCGCGACGAGCCTGTTCATGTCGATCCAGTTCCCGACGATCTTCGCGCTGGGCGTCGACGGTCTCGGGCCGCTGCGCAAGGCGGGGTCGTCGCTGATCATCATGGCGATCATCGGCGGCGCGGCGCTGACCGCGCTGATCGGCTGGGTGTCGGATCGCGCCGGGATCACGCATGCGATGCTGGTGCCGGCCGCGTGTTTCGCCGCGGTATTCGCCTTTGCACTTTACGCTCGCGGTTCAACCGCGCGGGCCTCGATCTGAAAAGGAAGACGTGACGTGGATAGACTGAAGGGCAAGCGCGCGATCGTGACTGGCGCCGGCCAGGGCATCGGGCGCGCGGCGGCCGAGCTGTTCGCCGCAGAGGGCGCCGAGGTGCTCGCGCTCGATCGCAACGCGGACGCGCTGGCGGATCTTGCCGGATGCACGCCGTACGTCATCGACCTGACCGATCGCGCCGCGATCCGAGCGTTTGCTGAAAGTGCAGGGGGTGGACGTGCTGTTCAACTGCGCGGGCTATGTCGATGCGGGCGTGCTGCTGGAGACCGCGGACGCGGGGTACGACCTGTCGTTCGACCTCAACGTCCATGCGATCACGCACATGCTGACCGCGCTGTTGCCGGCGATGATCGCGCGCGGTGGCGGGTCGATCGTCAACATGTCGTCGGTTGCGGGCGCGGTGATCGGGGTCGGCAACCGCTACGCGTACTGCGCGTCGAAGGCGGCGGTGGCGGGGATCACGCGGTCGGTGGCGCTCGATTATGTCGGCAAGGGCATTCGCTGCAACGCGATCTGCCCGGGCACGGTCCAGTCGCCGTCGCTCGACGAGCGGCTGGCGGCGACCGGCGACGAGGCCGCGGCGCGCGCCGCGTTCGTCGCGCGGCAGCCGATGGGGCGGCTTGGCAAGGCCGACGAGGTGGCGGCGCTCGCGCTGTATCTCGCGTCCGACGAAAGCGCCTATACCACCGGGCAGTTGCACGTGATCGACGGCGGCTGGTGCATGGCCTGATGCGATGGTGACGATCGCCTCAACGCTCGATTTTCAGCGCGCCGCCAAGGCGCGGCTGCCGCGCTTCCTGTTCGATTATGCGGACGGCGGCGCCTATGCCGAGCAGACCTTGCGTCGCAACACCGCGGATCTCGGCGACATCGCGCTGCGCCAGCGGGTGTTGCAGGACGTGGCGACGATCGATCTGTCGACCACGCTGTTCGGTCGCGAAATGCCGCTGCCGGTGGCACTCGCGCCGATCGGGATCGGCGGCATGTACCGCCGCCGCGGCGAGACGCAGGCGGCGCGGGCGGCCAATGCGCGCGGCCTGCCGTTCACGCTGTCGACCGTCGGGTTGTGCGGGATCGACGAGGTCCGCCGCGCCACCGACGGGCCATTGTGGTTCCAGCTCTACGTCCTGCGCGACCGCGGCTTCATGCGCGACCTGATCGCGAACGCCAGGGCGGCGGGGGCGGAGGCGCTGGTGTTCACGGTCGACATGCCGGTGCCGGGTGCGCGCTATCGTGACGCGCATTCGGGCATGTCGGGGCCGCACGCGCCGCTGCGCCGGCTGTTGCAGGCGATGGGGCGGCCGGGCTGGGCCTGGGATGTGGGCCTGCGCGGGCGGCCGCACCGGCTCGGCAATCTGGAGCCGGTGCTCGGCAAGGCGAGCGGGATGAACGATTACATGGGCTGGCTCGGCGCGAATTTTGATCCGTCGATCCAGTGGCGCGATCTCGACTGGATCCGCGCCGCCTGGGACGGTCCGCTGATCATCAAGGGGATTCTCGACCCCGACGACGCGCGCGCTGCTGCCGATGTCGGGGCCGACGGGATCGTCGTCTCCAACCATGGCGGGCGGCAGCTCGACGGCGTGCTGTCGACCGCGCGCGCGCTACCGCCGATCGCCGACGCGGTCGGCGACCGGCTGACCGTGCTGGCGGATTCGGGCGTGCGCTCGGGGCTCGACGTGGTGCGCATGCTCGCGCTGGGCGCGCACGGCGTCCTGCTCGGCCGTGCCTGGCTCTATGCGCTGGCCGCGCGCGGCGAGGCGGGCGTGGCACAATTGCTCGACCTGATCGAAAAGGAAATGCGCGTCGCGATGACGCTCACCGGCGTCAACACGATCGCCAAGATCGATCGCTCCATTCTGGTTTCTGCAAAGGATAGTCTATGAAACTCTGTCGCTATGGTGCCCCCGGACAGGAACAGCCGGGCCTGATCGATGCCGATGGCCGCCTGCGCGCGCTGACCGGTCATGCCGACATTACCGGCGAGACGCTGGCGCCCGACGTGCTGGCAACGCTCGCCGCGATCGACCCCGCGACGCTGCCGCTGGTCGAGGGGACGCCGCGCTACGGCGTGCCGGTATCGGGGACGCGCAAGTTCGTCGCGATCGGCCTGAACTATGCCGATCACGCCGCCGAATCGAACCTGCCGATCCCGTCGGAGCCGGTCGTGTTCAACAAATGGGTCAGCTGTCTTCAGGGCGCGAACGATCCCGTCGTCATCCCGCGCGATTCGCAGAAGACCGACTGGGAAGTCGAGCTGGGCATCGTCATCGGCACGCGCGCCGACTATGTCGAAACCGCCGACGCGCTGGCGCATGTCGCGGGCTACTGCGTGGTCAACGACGTGTCCGAGCGTCACTGGCAGCTCGAACGCGGCGCGACCTGGGACAAGGGGAAGGGCTTCCCGACCTTCGGCCCGGTCGGCCCGTGGCTCGTCACCGCCGACGAGGTCGGCGATCCGCAGAACCTGTCGATGTGGCTCGACGTCAACGGCAAGCGGATGCAGGACGGCAGCACGAAGACGATGATCTTCTCGGTCGCCGAGATCGTCGCCTATTGCTCGCAGTTCATGACGCTCGAGCCCGGCGACATCATCACCACCGGTACGCCGCCGGGCGTCGGCATGGGCCAGAAGCCGGAGCCCTGGTATCTGAAGGCGGGCGACGTCGTCACGCTCGGCATCGAGAAGCTGGGCGAGCAGCGCCAGGACTTCGTCGCCTGGCAGCCGCGTCGCTGAGATGACCCGGCCGCCGTTCGTCGATGCGCATCTCCACCTCTGGGACAGGGATGGCTTGCGCTATCCCTGGCTCGAGACCGCGGAGACCGCGCCGATCGCGGCGACCTATACGGTTGCGCACCACCGCGCGGCGGCGGCGGCGTGGAACCTCGTCGGCGCGGTGCATATCGACGCCGGCGCACACCGCGACGACGGCGAGCGCGAGACCGACTGGCTTAACGACGTCGCCGATGCGCACGGCCTGCCCGATGCGATCATCGCGCGCGTCGAACTCGACGATCCCGACGTCGAGGCGCTGCTCGCCCGGCAGGCCGCGCGACCCCGCGTCCGCGGCATCCGCCACCTCGTCAACTGGCACCCCGATGCCGTGCGGCAAGCCTATCCGCGCGACCTGACGATCGATCCGGCGTGGCGACGCGGCTTCGGGTTGCTCGCCGAACACGGGCTCAGCTACGATTTCCACGGGTTCCCGGCGCAGCTGCCCGGGCTGGTCGCGATCGCCGCCGCGCACCCGAGCGTGCCCGTCATCGTCAACCATCTGGGCCTGCCGATCCCGGGCGATGGGCTCGACCAGTGGCGCGCCGGGGTGACCGCGCTCGCGGCGATGCCGCAGGTGTCGATCAAGCTGTCGGGCGCGGGTTTCATCCACGCGCCGTTCGACCCCGCCGCCTTTGCCGACATCGTCGCCCAGGTGATCGACCTGTTCGGCACGCGGCGCGTGATGGTCGCGACCAATTTCCCCACCGACCGCCTGTTCGCGACGCTGGACGAGACGCTGGGGGCCTATGAGACCCTGCTGGCGAACCGCAGCGACGACGAGCGTGCCGACCTTTGGGGCCGCAACGCCAACCGTATCTATCGACTGGACCTCGACCTTTGACCCATATTCCCCGCCGGCCGATCGGCCGCACCGCGCTGTCGGTGCCCGAACTCGGCTTCGGTGCCGCCTCGCTCGGCAATCTCTACGCGCCGGTGGCCGACGCCGATGCGCGCACGGCGATCGATGCCGCGCTCGCCGCGGGTCTGCGCTATGTCGACACCGCGCCGCATTATGGCCGCGGGCTGTCCGAACGCCGTGTCGGCGACGCGGTGCGGTTGCAGCCGGACACCGTCGTTTCGACCAAGGTCGGGCGGTTGATGGATCCCGACGCGTCGATCACCGATGATAGCGAACGCGACGGCTTCCGCTCGCCGATGCCGTTCCGCATGCGCTATGACTATACGCACGACGGCATCCTGCGCAGCCACGAGCACAGCCTGCAGCGGATGGGCGTCGCGCAGGTCGACCTGCTCTATGTCCATGACATCGGGCGGTACACGCATGGCGATGCCGCGGACGGCTATTGGCAGCAGCTGACTAGCGGCGGCGGATTGAAGGCGCTCGAACGGTTGCGCGACGAAGGCACGATCACGGGCTTCGGCATCGGTGTGAACGAGATCCAGGTCTGTCTCGAGGTGATGGCCGAGGCGCGGCTCGACGCGGTCCTGCTCGCCGGGCGCTATACATTGCTCGAACAGGAGGCGCTCGATGCGCTGTTTCCGGCCTGCGCGGCAGCGGGGACGTCGATCGTCATCGGCGGCCCGTACAATAGCGGCATCCTCGCGACCGGTACGCGGCGCGGCGGCACGGTCCATTACGACTACGGCCCCGCGCCCGCGCCCGTGCTGACGCGCGTGCGCGGTATCGAGGCGGTCGCCGATCGTCACGGCGTCGCCCTGCCTGCCGCAGCGCTCGCGTTCGTGCTCGCGCATCCGCTGGTCGCCAGCGTCATTCCGGGCATCGGCAGCGCCGCGCGCGTGACGCAGACCGTCGACCTCTATCACGCCGTCATCCCGGCGGCGTTCTGGGACGAGTTGCGCGGCGAGGGGCTGCTGCGCCCCGATGCGCCGGTACCGGGGGCGCGGCATGACCGCCGCCGCAATCCGCCTGTCGCCGAGCGACAACGTCGCGGTCGCCTGCCGCAACCTGACCCCCGGCGAGACGATCGCAGTCGAGGGGATCGCACTGGCCATCACCGAAAAGGTCGATCTCGGTCATAAGATCGCGCTCTCGTGCTTGAAAACAAGCGACAAGATCATCAAATACGGGATGCCGATCGGCTCGGCCACGGCGGACGTGCCGGCGGGCGGCTGGGTGCACATGCACAACATGCAGAGCGACTATATCCCCGCGCACCTGCGTGACGCCGCAGGAGATCACTCATGAACGATCTGACCCCGAACGATCGGACGATGACCGGCTGGCTGCGCGCCGATGGCCGCAAGGGTATCCGCGATGCCATCGTGGTCGTTTATCTGGTCGAATGCGCGCATCACGTCGCGCGCCGGATCGTCGACAAGATCGACGATCCGCGCGTCCAGCTGATCGGCTTTCCGGGCTGCTATCCCAACGACTATGCGCTGGCGATGATGAAGGCGCTGACGACGCACCCCAATGTCGGCGGAGTCGTGCTGCTGTCGCTGGGCTGCGAAAGCTTCAACCGCGAATTGCTCGGTGCGAACGCGAGGGAGCAGGGCCGTCCCGTCGAGACGGTGGTGATCCAGCAGGTCGGCGGCACCGGCCCGGCGATCGCGGCGGGGATGGCCGCGGTCGAACGCGTCCGCGCCGAAGCCGATGCGCGCGCGAGCCGCGTGCCGATGGTGATGTCCGAACTGGTGATCGGCACGATCTGCGGCGGCTCCGACGGGACCAGCGGGATCACCGGCAACCCCGCGGTCGGCCGCGCCTTCGACACGCTGATCGATGCGGGTGCTGCGTGCATCTTCGAAGAAACCGGCGAGATGATCGGCTGCGAAGGTCATATGGCGAGCCGCGCCGCGACGCCCGAAGTCGCGGATGCGCTGATCGCCTCGGTCCACAAGGCCGAGATCTATTACCGCGCGATGGGCTATGGCAGTTTTGCGCCCGGCAATGCGGAGGGCGGGCTCTCGAGCCAGGAGGAGAAGTCCGCCGGCGCCTATGCCAAATCGGGGAGCCGTCCGATCGACGGCGTGATCGATCCGGCCGAGCTCGTGCCCGGGCCGGGCCTTTACCTGCTCGACGTCGTGCCGCCGGGCGATCCCAAGTTCGGCTTCCCCAACATCGTCGACAATGCCGAGATCGGTGAATTGATGGCGAGCGGCGCGCATATCAACCTGTTCGTCACGGGGCGCGGCTCGGTGGTCGGCTCGGCGATCTCGCCGGTGGTGAAGATCTGCGCCAATCCCGACACCTATCGCCGGATGGCCGACGACATGGATGTCGACGCAGGCCGCATCCTCGAAGGGCGTGGCTCGCTCGACGAGGTCGGTGCCGAGATCGTCGATCTCATCACGGCAATCGCGAACGGCGCGCAGACCAAGTCTGAAGCGCTCGGGCATTCCGAGTTCATCCTGACGTACAAGGCGTCGGCACCGGCGCGCCCGTCGGAATGTCGATGATGGCGAGCGGCGGATCGAGGTCGGCATCTGCCGCCCCGATCCGGCGTGATGTCCTTTACAAGGAGCACCATCAGGCTCTGCCGAGCTCCTCGCACGGCCTTTGCCGATCGAGGAGCGCCGGGCGCCGACTTCCGCGACTTTGTTACCCGTTCAGCCCGAAGCGGCGGCAATGTTCGAGATAGCCGACCTCATGGGCACCGGCCATCGCGACGACGGCCTGCCACAGCCATGACGGCGCATCGATGCTGTCATCGCGGGCGGTCAGCGTTTCGCGCCATGACAGTCTGGCGCTGTCGCTAAGTTGCCGGGCGTGCGCCTGGCCCACGACGAACGACAGATAGGATGCGGCGGCGACGGCTTCCTTTCGGCTGAACTGCGCGACTTCGATCTTGAGGTCCTGCGGCGCCAGTTCGCGCAGGAACACGGGCTTCCCCATGAGGTCCGCCGCGATCATTCGCTGCCCGAGATTGGGCGACAATGCCCTCGCGCCAGCGAGCACGCGTTCGCCGGGGTCAGTCGGCATCGTCACCTCGCCCGCCACCGGTACGACAGAGGCGACCGCCTCCTTGATATCGACCAGCGCCAGTCGTTCCTCCTTTGCCTTCCCATTCGAAATGCCGATCAGTACCGCGAACCGGAGGTTCCCGAGCGAGCTGCACCCCTTGCGCCAATAGGCGGCGTCGACGACGCGAAGCCTCCCGTCGCCGGCCACACCGGCGAGCTCCATGCACCGGGCACGAATGGCTTCATCGGCGAACAGCGCGGCAAGTGCCGCCTTTTCCGCGCTTGCGAGCTTCCAGAAGCGCTTGTTGTGCGGGATGACGGGCTTGACGTCCTCGAGGCGATCCTTCGCCAGATGACGCCACCGTCTGCCGATCGCCTCGCGCTTCACCGACCGGACGACGTCGGGTTCGCGCGGATCGTCGTCGATTGTCGGGGTCAGCGCGCGGCTATACCCGTCGATCATCGCCTCGATCATCTGCGCGGTCGTGACGCCGGGCAGGTCCGAACTCCGCGCCGCGGTTTCTAGCGACAGCCCGAGGCGGATCAGGTCGTAGGCCGGATTGGAGATGACCGTCTGATCCAGATCGCGGATCTGAATGTCGACGCGGTGATCGGCATCGGCCACGGGGCCAAGATTGCCGAGATGGCAGTCACCGCAAATCCATACCGGCGGGCCTTGCGGAATGCGCGCAGCGACGGGGGACTCTTCAAGCCATGCGTAGAATTGCGCGGTATTGCCGCGGACATACGCGTGGACCGATCGTGCCATCTTGAGCGAGCGGGTGCGCAAAAGCGCAGCCGCGCGTTCGTCGGGAGCTACCGCCATGGACACGCTTTCAACAGAGGATGGGGAGGGGTGGCGTTCGCCTCCCAATGCGCAGTGCGCGCCTACGAGGACCGCTGCGCCCACGCAATCGCCAGGCTGGCCGCGGCGTCTTTAGACGCCGTCGCGACGGAGGATCGGCGAAGGCGCCGCCTCTCACGATGCCGGCAACTGTGCCGCCCGCTAGAGATCGGCCTTGATCTCCATAATCTGCGTGTCCGAGAGCCCCGGTTTTTCCGCACCGAGATATTGCAGGAGTTCGCCGATCTCGTCCGGCCCGAACTCGAGGTCGAGATCGTCCATCCGTATGGACATCGCGCGCTGTCTGTCGGCCGACTGTGCGGCGACGATCGCGACGCACTCCTCAAGCGTTCCCCGTCCGATGTCCGCGGGGCTGAGGTCACCGGACGCCGTGACCGGGACAATGCTGGCCGGTTCGCTCAAGGGGTAGGTCGTCATCGTCGTCGATCCCGTCGTCTGGGTACATTCGGGTGGCGCCCGCCGCCGGCGGGCGCCACAGGTGGCTCAGGCGTCTTCGGCCTCGATGTTGACGCTCGTCTCGGCGAGCTTCGTCATATATTCGTCGCCGCCATAGATGTCCTTGGTCGCCGCGGTGAGCTTCTTGTGGTCATCCTTCAGGCCCAGCGCCTTGGCATAGGCCGCGGCCGTGCCGAAACCCGCAATCCCGTAATGCGTCATCCGCTGATACTGCGCGATGATCATCACATCGAGCACTGGACCCTTGTCGGGACCTTCCTCGAGCACATGCTTGGTGGCTTCGGCGACGAGGCCCTCCATGCCCTTGCAATGCTCCTTCGAAACCTTCTCGTCGTTCGAGGCGATCAGTGCCTTCAGGAGTTCGGTGTGCGTCTCGATGTCCGCCTGCGACTTGGTAAGCATGTCCTTCAGCGACGCGTCGCTCGCCTTGGTCGTGATCTTCTTCAGGACCTTCTTCATCTGGTCGTTCGCCGACCACAGGTCCTTCAGCTCGTCGGTGTAGATGTCCTTGAGATCTTCGGGTGCAGACATGGGATCGTCCTCTGGAAGCCGCCGGGCGGGATGCCCGGCGGTTGAATGTGACATGCGCGGATCGGGCCGGGCGGGATTAGGGGCGCAGCACGACCTTGATCACGCCGTCCTGCTTGTCGCGGAACTTCTGGTACATCTCGGGCGCATCCTCGAGGCTCGCGGGGTGCGTGACGACGAAGCTTGGGTCGATATCGCCCGCCTCGATCCGCGCGAGCAGCGGCTTGGTATAGGCCTGGACGTGCGTCTGGCCGGTCTTGATCGTCAGACCCTTGTTCATCATCGCGCCGATCGGGATCTTGTCGCCCATCCCGACATAGACGCCGGGGATCGACACGGTGCCGCCCATCCGGCAGCTCATGATCGCCTCGCGCAGGACATGGACACGGTCGGTGGCGAGGAATGTCGCGGCCTTGACCTTATCGATGACCGCATCGATCGCGCCATGACCCGAAGCTTCAGCGCCGACCGCGTCGATGCAGCTGTCGGGACCGCGGCCCTTGGTGCGGAACTGTAGCTCGTCATACACGCTGTCGACCTCGGCGAAGTTGATCGTCTCGGCACCGCCTGCCTCGGCCATCGCGAGGCGCTCGGGCACTTCATCGATCGCGATCACGCGGCCGGCACCCAGCATCAGCGCCGACCGGATCGCGAACTGGCCGACCGGGCCGCAGCCCCAGATCGCCACGGTATCGCCCTCTTCGATGTTCGCATTCTCCGCGGCCATGTAGCCGGTCGGGAAGATGTCGGAGAGGAACAGCGCCTGATCGTCCGTGACGTTGTCGGGCACCTTGATCGGGCCGATATCGGCCATCGGGACGCGCAGATATTCCGCCTGGCCGCCGCAATAGCCGCCCAGCATGTGGCTGAACCCGAACAGACCGGCGGGCGAATGGCCCATCGCCTTGATCGCTAGTTCTGCATTGGGATTGGTCCGCTCGCACGCCGAGAACAAGCCCTTCCGGCAGAAGAAGCAATCGCCGCAGCTGATCGTGAACGGCACGACGACGCGGTCGCCGATCTTCAGGTTGGTAACTTCCGACCCGAGCGCGACGACGACGCCCATATTCTCATGCCCGAGAATATCGCCTGCCTGCATTGTCGGCTGGTAGCCGTCGAGCAGATGAAGATCGGACCCGCAAATCGCGCAGGCCGAAACCTTGATGATCGCATCGCGGGGATGCTTGATCTCGGGATCTGCGACGGTATCGACTCGAACATCGCCTTTTCCATGCCAAACCAGTGCGCGCATCAGAAAGTCTCCGTCTTGAAATCGGGGTAAGTCACTTGCACCCATACAAGTGCCAGCGCGTTCGGTGATCAGTGATCGTCGAATGACAATTCTATCACCTCAGACGACATCGGACGTTACCTGCAAGTACTGCAGGACATCGATGTGCTGTGTTTACCCCGTCTTGTTGTAGCCGGATAAGATAGCGATCTTACCTGCGGTATCGTTCCAGCAAAAATCCTGATAACCGGCGATTATATTTTGCATTGATAGATATCAGTATCGATCGCCTGAAGATAAATTGGACTGCGCGATAAAGGTCCCTATTTTGCAAGGACTTGCGGTGACGCCGATCTGGCTTCCGAAGCGCCGGACAGTTTGACGCGACAATTTGCGCTTCTGGAGGGCGATGGCAAAGCCGGCTCCGCGACATGCGAGATTAGTGAAGACGGGGACCATTCGGCGAACCGGTCGTTAGGACGGTACCGCCCACTGCCGACGGTGTTCGAACGCGACGACCTCCATGGGCCTCGACGTTCTGGCGTGCGGCGGCAGGCCTTCGGACCCGGGATAATGTCATGCAGATCAAAGCCATTCTCTTCGATATCGACGGTACGCTGGTCGATACCAACGACATGCACGTCCTTGCGTGGGAGGAGGCTTTCGCGCGCGTGGGGGCCTCGTTCGATCGCCAGGTGATCCACGACCAGATCGGCAAGGGCACCGACATGCTCGTGCCGACGCTCCTGCCCGACGCCGACGACGACCAGGAGGAAGAACTCGGCGACACGCACGGCGCGATCTTCAAGGCGAAATACCTTCAGACCGCCAAGCCGTTCTCAAAGGCGCACGACCTGTTGGCGCATACGCATAGTCTGGGTCAGCAGGTCGTGCTAGCGTCATCGGCCTCGGGCGGAGAACTCGACCACTATATCGGCCTGCTGAACGCGCGCGACCTCATCACCGCGACGACGAGCAGCGACGACGTCGAGAAGACCAAGCCCGCGCCCGATATCTTCGCGACCGCGCTCGAGAAATTGCCGGGGATCGATCCCTCGGAGGTCATCGTCGTCGGCGACACGCCCTATGATATCGAGGCGGCGGCGAAATGCGGGATCGCCGCGGTCGCCGTCCGGTCGGGCAAGTTCGAGGACGCACAACTTCAGGCAGCAGGCGCGGTCGCGATCTACGACGACGTCGCAGCCTTGCTCGCCGGCTATGCAACCTCCCCGCTGGGACGCTGATCGACCGCGCGTCGTGCCGGCGTGCGTACGCTGCGCAGCAGGGCGTAACCGAGAAGCCCCGAGACGAAGGACCCGGCGAGCACCCCGACCTTTGCCTCTGCCTGCAGGATCGGGCTGGTCGGGAAGGCCAGCAGGGTGATGAAGATGCTCATCGTAAAGCCGATCCCGCACAGCAATGCGACCCCGAGCAGCTGCCGTTTCCCGGCGTGAGCGGGCATGTCCGCGAGGCCCAGCCGAACCGCCAGCATCGAAAAGCCGAAGACGCCCGTCACCTTGCCGAGCAGCAGCCCCAGCGAGACGCCAAGCGTGACAGGCGCAACAAGCGCCTCGGCCGGCAGCGTCAGCACGGGTACCCCGGCATTGGCGAGGCCGAAGATCGGCACGACGATAAAGCCGACGGGGAGGTGCAGGGCGTGCTCGAGCGTATGCAGCGGGCTATCCGCATCACCGTCCGGGCGACCGGGCGTGCATCGCATCGGAATCGTGAGTGCGACGATCACGCCGGCAAGCGTTGCGTGGATGCCCGAGCGAAATACCAGTATCCAGAGGATCGCCCCCACCAGCAGATATGGCGTGAGGCGTCGCACGCCGAGGCGGTTGAGCCCTATGAGGACGCTGATCGCGACGGCCGCCCCGGCAAGGTCGGGTATCGACAGCTTCGCCGTATAGAACAGCGCAATGATCACCACCGCGCCGAGGTCGTCTATGATCGCGAGCGCGGCCAGAAACACGCGCAGCGATGCGGGGACGCGTGTCCCGAGCAGCGCGATCACGCCGAGCGCGAACGCTATGTCGGTGGCGGCGGGAATGGCCCAGCCAGCCGCGGTCGGGCCGCGATTGAGCGCGAGATAGACCAGCGCCGGCACCATCATGCCGCCCGCAGCCGCAATCCCGGGAAGCACGCGACGCGGCCATGTCGAAAGCTGACCGTCGAGCATCTCGCGTTTGATCTCGAGCCCGACGAGCAGGAAGAACACCGCCATCAGCGCGTCGTTGATCCAGTGCCCGATCGACAGCGGTCCGACATAGGCGTGGAGGATCGTGTCGTAGCTGGGCCCGACCGGCGAGTTGGCAAGGATGAGCGCCAGCACGGCCGCGCCCATCAGCACCAGACCGGCCGAGGACTGACTTTCGAGAAAACGGCGAATGGCACTTGGCGTGATGCGCGGCGCGTGGCCCATCGTGACGGTCTCCGGACACAGATTGTCGGCGCTGGCGGCCCGACCAGCGTGGAAAACCTGCCCGCATCAACGCGAACACCCGATAGCCTTATCGCATCCTATCCAGTGCCGGACAACCGCGTCGCAGGACTTTTCGGACGCAGCGGCGGGGCTCGGAATGGCGCGGGGGAATCAGGACCCGCCAGTGCCCTCCGGCGGCACGGGAGGCGCCGCGGTCGAAAAGCCACCTCGTTCGACGTGATGCCCCGTTCCATCGGGCAGCATGATGTCCGCGAAGTTCTTCCGGATATAGTCGAGCTTGGGATCGATGTACCGCTGGCAGAACGGTCTGTTCGGGTCGGTTCGGTAATAGTCTTGATACCGCGCGTCGGACGGCTTGAAGCCGACGAACGGACATACGAGCGTCCGGGCTGGCTCGCCCGTTTCCCGTGCATAGCGAGCGACCGTCCGTGCAGCCTCGTCGCGCTGGCTCGCATCAAAGATGTAGATCGCGCTCCGATACCGTCCGCCGGGCGAATAGGTCCCGTTTGCGGAATGGGTCCTCAGGTGAACCTCTGCCAATGTTGCCAGGCCGATGACGCGGGGATCGAACGTGACGATGACGCCTTCCGCCCAGGCGTCGGACGGCGCTTCCGACTGGACGAAGCCCTGGTCGACGCTGACGACGCCGCGCAATGCCTGGAAGACGCCCTCGGTGCACCAATGGCACCCACCGCCAAAACCGATCTTCTCCACAGGCATTCTCCAGCGCCACCGACTGCGCACATCGTCGAGCTGGTGACATGGCGACGCCGCTCGTCGCTTGCAAAGCCGACGCCGGAATGAGCCGGTCGCACCTGAGGTCAGGCGTTCACGCCGTGCCTCTGCCGACTGCTATTGGACGACGCCCCGACCTAGCGAGCAACGCCCGATGAGGGTCAGACGGTGCAGGTCCGGACCGCCTGCGCGAGTGCCGTCAGCGGATCACCGACCGGCACGAACTCATGCGCGAAAAAGCCCTGGAAGCCGACATCGGCAACGCTGCGCGCCACCGCATTCCAGTTCACCTCCTGCGTGTCGTCGAGGTTATGGCGCCCCGGAACCCCGCCGGTATGGAAATGGCCGATCCACTGAATATTCTTCCGGATCGTGTCGATCACGTCGCCTTCCATGATCTGCATATGGTAGATATCGTAGAGCAGCTTGACGCGCGGCGAGGCGACCGCCTTGGCGACGCGCACGCCCCAGGCGGTATGGTCGGCCATATAGTCGGCGTGGTCGACCTTGCTGTTGAGCAGTTCGATGCAGATCGTCACGCCATGATCCTCGGCGATCCGCTTGACACGGTTCAGCCCCGCAATGGCGTTGTCGGCGCCTTCCTCATCGGACATGCCGCGGCGGTTGCCCGAGAAGGCGATCACATTGGGTACGCCCGCCTTGGCCGCTTGCGGAATGCCGATGCGGAACGCCTGTTCGATCGCCGCGTGGTTTTCACGCCGGTTCAGACCGTTGGGGATCGTCATGATGTCGGCGGCATAGCCCATCGTGCAGCGCAATCCATGCCGGCGCGGCACCTCGTAATCCGCGGGCTCGAGCAGATCGATGCCCTGGAGCCCGATGCGCGCGGCGGCGGCGCACAACGTATCGAGCGGGATATTCTGGTAGCACCAGCGGCTTACGGACTGCTTCAGCCGGCCGCGACGCACAGGCGGCGCGGCCATCCCCGCGGTCGCGCACAGGGCGAGAGAAGAAGCGATGGCGGTGCGACGTGTGATCATGTCTGCACAGTAATCCAGAAGGCCGTGGCGGCAAGGTGTATTGCTATCGAACGCCGCCGCCCGCGTAACGCGGGCGGGCGGCTCGTCTGCCGATGACGACCCTCAGGGACGCGCGACCTTTGTTGCAACCCTAGTCGCGCGCGCTCGATCCGTGTAACCGGGAGGTACGGATCCTCAGGTCGAGCGTGTTGCTCAAGCCGGGACCCCGAGCCCGGAGCTACCGACATAGCACGCAAACCGAATTACGACTTTGAGCGCCGCGAGCGCGAAATGGTAAAGGCTTCGGGCTCCGCCAAAAAGGCGCAGGCCAAGGTCGACAAGCGGGCGGCTGAACAGAAGGCGCCGGACGCGGATGAGCCCGGCGGATCGTAAGTCGGCTGACGCGATGATCAACTTGTCCGATCCCACGCTCGCGCAGCTCGGCTGGAAGCCCTTCTTCAGCGATCAGGTCTCCGCCGAGCAGAGCCTTGCCTGCCAGCCCGTTCGCGTCATGTCGGTCCACCGCGGACGGGTGACCGTAGCCGGGGAAGGCGTCGAGGACTCGATCTCCTCGATCGGGCATGTGCAGGGAGGGCCGGAAGACCGACCGACCGTCGGCGACTGGTTGCTGATCGACCGCACGACGCGGAGCCTCGTGCGCATTCTCGACCGGACGAGCCTGTTCAAAAGGCCCGCACCGGGCGACGATCGCCGGATCCAGCTTATCGCCGCGAACGTCGATACGCTGTTCATCGTCACCGCCTGCGACCAGGACTTCAACGTCGCGCGTATCGAACGCTATCTCGTGCTCGCGCGCGAGGCTGGCGTCCGGCCCGTGGTCGTGCTCACGAAAGCCGACCTGTCGCCGGCCCCCGAGCACCTGGTCGAAGCGGCCCGCGCGCTCCAGTCGGGACTGCGGGTGGAGCTGGTCGACGGGCGCGATCTGGCGAGCGCTGCGCACCTCGCGGAATATTGCGGCCTCGGCGAAACGGTCGGGGTGGTGGGATCGTCGGGCGTCGGCAAGTCCACGCTCGTCAACACGCTCAAGGGGTCCGACAGCATCGCGACGCAGGCGGTCCGCGAGAACGACGGCAAGGGCCGGCACACGACCACCGTCCGCGAGATGCACCGCGTTGCCGGTCCTGCGGGCGAGGGCGGCTGGCTCGTCGACACGCCGGGGATGCGCGAGATCCAGATGTCCGAAGTGGCCTCGGGCGTCGACGAGGTCTTCGACGATGTCACGGCGGTGACGCTCGAGTGCCGGTTCGCGAACTGCGTCCATGCCGACGAGCCCGGATGCGCGATCCGTGCCGCGATCGCGGCGGGAACGCTCGATCCCGCGCGCGTCGAACGGTGGCGCAAGCTCGCCGAGGAGGATGCGGCGAACAGCGGCACCGCGGCGGGGCGTCGCTCGCGCGCTGGAAAGGCTCGAAAACGGCGATGACGATTGCCGCATCCCGGCTCTCGGACACGAGGTAGCGCGCCCGTAGACCCGCCACGTCATACTGCCGCTTCATCGTCACCGATGCATGACGGCGTGGCGAAGCGTCAGCCCTGATACCGCAGCGTGTTGGCGAACCCATCATTCGCCTTGGTCATCTTGGCGATCTTCCGGAGGTTGGCGCGGACGTACCGCTCGAACCGGCGGTCGTCATGGATGCCCGTCGTCCGATATTCCTCCTGCGCGAGCAGTGTCTTGACCCGCTCAGCGAACCCCGCCTGGTCGTCGGTATGTCCGGACATCTTCAGACTTCGGCAGACCCATTCCTCGGCGGCCGCCTTGTCATAATCGTCCTGCGCCGCATAACCGCGCCTGTCCGCTGCGGCCTGCTCCAGCCTTGCGGCATCGACACGGCTCTCCAGCCATTTGCGCACCAGCGCGCCATCCCATGCTTTCGACACTGCGTTCATCATGCTTACAACCCTGACCGCACACCGCCTAGCTGAAAGCCGGGCGTTTGGACACGGCCAGGACGCAAGCGAACCACGCCGCGTGCGAACCATTGCGACGCGGCGGGAGGCGCCTCAGCCCGCCGACGCGCGGCGCGGAAGCGTCCAGCCGGGGCGGACGAAGTGGCAGGTATAGCCGTTCGGCTTGCGCTCGAGATAATCCTGATGCTCGGGTTCGGCCTCCCAGAAGTCGCCGACCGGGGAGAGTTCGGTGATAACCTTGCCCGGCCACAGGCCTGATGCGTCGACGTCAGCGATCGTCTCTTGGGCGACCGCGTTCTGGCGCTCGTCGGTGTAGAAGATCGCCGACCGATAGCTGACGCCGCGGTCGTTGCCCTGCCGGTTGGGGGTGGTCGGATCGTGGATCTGGAAGAAAAATTCGAGCAATGTCCTGAAGTCGGTGCGGGCAGGGTCGAACACGATCTCGATCGCCTCGGCATGCGTGCCGTGATTGCGATATGTCGCGTTGACGACCGTACCGCCCGAATAGCCGACGCGCGTCGACACCACGCCCGGCATCGCGCGGATCAGATCCTGCATGCCCCAGAAACACCCGCCGGCGAGAACCGCGCGCTCGGTATTGGCGGGGACGTCCTCGACCTGGTCGAGATACGCGGCATAGCCTTGCTCCGCCATCGCGGCGCGCGGGACGAACCGCAATGCCGCCGAGTTGATGCAGTAGCGCAGCCCGCCGCGGCTGCGCGGGCCGTCCTTGAAGACATGGCCGAGATGGCTGTCTGCGCCGGTCGAGCGGATCTCGGTGCGCGGGATCAGCATCGACCAGTCCCGCTTCGCGGTCACGCTCGCGGGGTCGATGGGCCTTGTGAAACTCGGCCAGCCGCAACCGGAATCATATTTGTCGGCACTCGCGAACAGCGGTTCGCCGGACACGATGTCGACATAGATCCCCGCGGCCTTGGTGTTGAGCAGTGCGCCAGTTCCGGGACGCTCGGTGGCGTTCTGCTGGGTCACGCGGAACTGCTCGGGGGTCAGCGCGGCGACTGCGGCGTCGGTCTTGCGATAGCTGGTCATGAGAAAACTCCGTTGACCTGCATGTGGTTAGGCGGCGTCGAAATTTCGAGGAGGCCGACCTATCGTCTCGCGAGCAGCGCGGATCGGGTCGGGCATCCGCCGACGTCTGCTCCAGGATGAGCTCGGGTCCAGCGCTGCCTAGCGATCACCGATCGCATGGAGGATGCGATACGCCGCCTCGACGTCGCGCTCGACGACCGCGGCGGTAAAGCGTTCGATGATCGTGCGCAGGCGACCGGTCGGCGCTGTCGCCGTGGTCAGAAGCGGGCCGTCGATCAACCGGCTTCCCCACTCCACGCCGAGCCGCTGCATTTCGTCATCCGCGCCGACGACGATCGACGGGAAGGGGAGGGTCAATTTGGGCGACGCAAAACTCTGACGACCGCGGCCTGCGCCTTCGGGCGCCACCAGCAACGCGCCGGAGACGTTCGCCGTATAGGATCTCGGCGACAGGCGTGCCCACCATGCGGCAGCGGCGCATGCGGTTCCCTGCGCCAGAAGCATGACGGCACGATCTGACATCGACACCGCGGCATCGATGCGCGCCGCCATCGCGTTTCGCTCCGCCACGGTACGGCCGCGAACCGCGATCTGCTGCATCTCGCCAAACCGCGGAAATTCGCGGAACCGGTCGAAGATCGACACGGCGTTCTCGGGGACGAGCGCGATGAGGTTCAGCCGTCGGCTATCCAAAACAGCAACAGACACAATGCGGTCTCCCGTTCCTTGAGCACGCATGCTGCCGCTTCCCGGTCGACGGCGCAATGCGGTTGGCCCGATACGCGGCAGGCCGTTCTCTCGCGGCTTTCGACCGATCCCGGGGGCGCGGTGCGGCCACCGCAGTACCGGACACCAGCGGCGACAGGATGCCGACAATGCCGAAGCCGACGTTGAGTTTGCTCGCCCGACCGGTGCAATGTCGCGCGACGGCGTGACGCCGCGCTCAGTCGCGGCGCATGAAGATCCAGTAGCCGCCCGTGCTCGCGGACTGGATCCGCACGGTCAGCTCTCGGTCGCGATCCTCGAAGTCGCCGACATGGCTGAACTCCAGGTCGAGTTTGCCCGACGCCCGGGCACGCTCGACGCGACCCCGAAAGTCGGCATTGTCCATGCACGGCGCGATCTGGCTGAAGAAGTCGAGTCCGAGCCGGTCATGATCGCCGGAGCCCGACAGATGCCGCTCCGCCGCGCTGTAATATTCGACCTTGCCGTCGTCGCCGAGACGTATCGCGCCAAAGGGTAGCGTATCGACCGCCTCGCTCGGAAGCGCCTCGATCGCCATCGCGAGGCGCGGCGCGTCGAAATCGGGTAGTTCGCACGCGTCGATCACGATCATTCCTCCACAGCCTCACGCTCGATGACGACGGCGCCGACGATATGATCGACCGCAACGCCGTCGGACGAGAAGGGGAGCAGCAGTCGCTCGAACGTCTCGCGATACCCGTCGCCAAGGTCGATGCGGGCATGTTCGTACGACGGCTTCCCCGTGAGCGCGCAGCGGCGATAGGCCGCTTCGCGCGCCGCCAGCGCGTCATTGCCGCTGACCGGCATGTCGGCCACGTCGATGCCGTCCGGTACCGCATCGCGCAGGGTGTTGCCGACCAGCGTGAACGTGAAGTCGATCGGCACCTTCCCGAGGTCGATCCGCGCAACGACGATCCGGTGTGGCTCGCTGCACGCGGTGATCGCGAAGGCGTCGAACAACGGTACGGTCAAGGCCCCGCGGACGGCGCGCCAATGGTCGAGCAACGACCGCGTGCAGTCCGATTTCAGCCGCAGCGCGAGCCGGTCGAGCCGCTCGGCATCCGATGCGCGGCGATCGCGTGCGATGAGGATACGCCGCAATGCATAATGCAGGACCGCGGGGCTGAAGGGCTTCTGCACCACCGTCTCGCCGGTGAGAGCGGCGTCATTGGTGATGCCCGTCATGAACACGCACGGGATGTCGGGTCCCGACGCGCGCACCCGCGCGACCAGATCGATCCCCGTCATGTCGGGCATCGCGACATCGGTGACGAGCGCATCGACGCCACGTGTTCGCAACACGTCGAGGGCTGCGCGCGCGTCGTGGGCCACCACCACGTCGAACCCCTCGTCCGCCAGCCCCTCGGCGATCATCGCGCACAATTCGTCATCGTCGTCGACAAGCAGCACCGTCTCGAACGCGCGTCCGGCCACGTCGCTGCTTGTGTCCTCGCTCGCCAGACTCGCAGCCGAAACGCCGCGATCGACCGCGCGCGGCAGGTAGATCGAAAAGGTCGTTCCCTGACCAAGCCGGCTCTCGATCCGGAGCGCACCGCCGGATTGCTCGACGAAGCGCTGCACCATGGCGAGGCCAAGCCCGGTTCCCTTGCCGCGCTCCTTGGTCGTGAAGAACGGCTCCGTGATCCGTTGCAGCGTATCGCTGGACATGCCGGGGCCGTCATCGGCCACGACGATCCGAATCGCGTCCTGCCCTGAGAGCTCGAGCGGATGATCCGCCGCCGCGGCCGCGCAGTTGCTCACCGCGATCCGCAGATGGCCTACCCCGTTCATCGCGTCGCTGGCATTGTTGGCGAGATTGAGCAATGCGGATTGCAGCTGCGTCGGATCGGCATGGACGGGCCAGAGCCCGGTGTCGCATTCGAGCGTGAGCGCGACGGTCCCGCGCATGCCATGCTTGATGAGGTCGGAGATCTCGCCGATCGCCCCGGCCAGATTGATGTGCTGCGCGACGACGTCTTCCTGCCGCGCGAACGCGAGAAGCTGCCGGACGAGCGCCGCCCCGCGCTCGGCGGCACGTTGCCCCATCGTCGCAATCTGCTGGATGCGCGGGTCGTCGTTGCGGTTCTGGATGATCGTGAACCCGCCGATCACGGCACCGAGGATGTTGTTGAAGTCGTGCGCAACGCCCGAGGTAAGCTGGCCCAGCGCTTCGAGCTTCTGGCTTTGCAACTGCGCCGCCTGTACCGCCTCGCGTCGCTCGATCTCGGTGGCGAGGCGTTCGTTGGCGAGGTTCAGCGCCGCGGTGCGCGCGCGCACACGCCGTTCGAGGTCGGTGGTCAGATCACGGAGCTCGGCCTCGCGTTCTGTCAGGACGTGAGTCCAGTCTTCGCGCTCGGTGAGATCGTAGAAATAGCACACGACGCCGTATCGCTCGTCGGGCAGGCTCACGCGCTCGATCCGCCAGTCATACGCCTCGCGCGCTTCGACGTCGACGCGCTGCTCGGACGTCGGTCCCGCCTGATAGGCGATGCCGGTGTCGAGAGTCCGTCGGAAGTGGCCGATCGCTTCGCTGGCGAATGGCTCGGGCCAGACAGCACGGAGGATGTCGGCGAAATCGCGCCCGATCAGCGGACGGACATTCGCGAACACCATCTGTGCCCCCCGGCTGACCACGCGCAGCGTGAAGTCGGCATCGACCAGATACACCCCGAAAGGATTGTTCGCGATCAACGCCTCGAACGTCTCGACCTGGCGACGAAGCCGGTGTTCCTCGGCTTTCGCCTGCGTGACGTCGCGCATGACGGATACGAACCCCGTGACCGCGCCGCGCTCGTCGCGCGTCGCGAACGTCGAGCGCTGTACGTCGATGATGGCACCGGTCCTGACATTGGCGAGCTGCATGTCGCCCCTCCAAACGCCGTCCCGCCGCGCGGTCGGCACCACGACCTCGTCGACGAGATGGCGCTGGTCCGGAACGACGTAATCGGTCAGCCGCATCGGGAAGATGTCGGCCTCCTCGATCCCGATCAGGCGGCGGCCCGCAGGGTTGAGATAGACCAGCCGGCCGCCGGCATCGCACAGGCCGATCAGGTCGCCGGTATATTCCGCCATCTGGAGCAGCGCGGCATTTCCGCGCGGAACGACGTCGATGGACTCGGCGCGCCGCGCCTTGGCGAGAGGCTCGACCGTGGAACCATGGCCGTCGTTGACATCTTCCATCAGAAGACCCCTGTGGGCTGCATCGATACCGATGCGTAACAATAAGCACATCACTCGGATTAGCGCCATATCGGAGGCGAATTTAAACCGGAATACGATGCGTTTACGTCGCGTATTGGGCACGGCGTATCGCCACCCGATCGCGCGGATCCGGCGGCGTTCGCGGCGTCACGACGGACATTATTCGGTGCCGTCGCGTGCGCACCGGCATGCGGGCCTGCCGGACCGATCGTACCCGAGCGATGCAGCAATCGCACTCAGCAACGCGCCGTCGCCGGTCGCGCGGTTGAGCACCCGGTCGCCGTGGCGTTCGGCGGCGCGGAGCAGCGCTGTCGCAGGGGCGCTGCCGTCGAGCAGGATCGCCGTTCCCCGCCAGCCCGAGGCACGCAATGCCTCGACCACGTCGATGCCGGCCCCCGGCGATCCCTCGGTATCGACGACGATGCACGGAGCGGCACGCGACCGCGGATCCGCTAGCACCGCCGCACCCGTGGCATAGGAGCGGACGTCGTACTGCTCCGACAGCAGCATGATCTGGCGCGCGCGTCGCACATGCGGATCGCCTTCGACGAGCAGGACGCCGATGCCGTCATGCGCTGGGGGTGTTTCCTCGGTCATCGCAGCGTCCTTCATCGAGACCCTGGATGGCAGCGGCGCGACGTGGCGTCTGTACGTAGTAGGCGAGGGCGCGGCGCGTCAGGCGCGATCGGCGGGGTCGCCCAGCCCGGCGGCGAAGGCGATGCGCAGCACGTCCGACAGGCTGCGCGCCGAAAGCTTTTCCATCAGGTTGGCGCGGTGGACCTCGACCGTACGCGTCGCGATCGACAGGTCGTACGCGATCAGCTTGTTGGGCCGGCCGAGCACCATGCCGTCGAGCACGTCGCGTTCGCGCTGCGTGAGCGCGGCAAGCCGGACCACCGCGTCCGCCGCGGTCAGATCGCCGCGGTCCGCGCGCGCCGCCTGCGCCAGTGCGGTCTCGATCGCGGCGATCAACACGGTGCGTTCGAACGGCTTTTCGAGGAACTCGACCGCGCCTGCCTTGATCGCGCGCACCGCGAGCGTGACGTCGCCGTGCCCCGTCAGCATGATCACCGGGAGCGCGATGCCCGTCTCGGCAAGGCGTGCCTGCACCGCGAGGCCGTCGAGATCGGGCATCCGGACGTCGAGCAGCACACAGCCCCGCGTCTCGCGCGTGACCGCCTTCAGGAACTGCGTGCCCGAGGGATAGGTCTCGACCTTATAATCGGCCTTGCGCAACAGGAAGCCGACGGACTGGCGGATCGCCTCGTCGTCGTCGACGATATGTACGGTGCGGCGCTGGTCAGTCATCGGTGTCGGTGTCCTGGCCCTGCGCGAGGGGCACGGTGAAGTGGAAGGTGGTGCCGCCGGTGGCGATGCCCTCGGCCCAGATCCGTCCGCCATGCGCCTCGACGATCGTCCGGCAGATCGACAGGCCGAGCCCCATGCCGTCCTCCTTGGTGGTTGCGAACGCTTCGAACAGGCGCGCACGGACCGCGGCGTCGATCCCGGTGCCGGTGTCCGCGACGGTAATCTGCATATAGCCGTCGCCTTCGCGCGCGGTGGCGATCGTCAGCACCTTGTCGGGCGAGCCCGCCATCGACTGGATCGCGTTGCGGATCAGGTTGACGAGCACCTGCTGGATCTGGATGCGATCGACCAGCACGATCGCGCCGCCCGGTGCGACGCGGGTGCAGACCGCGATACCCGCCTCATGCGCGCCGAGCAGGCCAAGGCTGGTCGCTTCCTCGACGAGCAGGTCGAGCGGTTCGTCGCGGAACCCGGTATCGCGGCCATCGACGAACGCGCGAAGCCGCCGGACGATCGTCCCCGCGCGCAACGACTGCGCCGCCGCCAGGTCCAGCGCCTCGGCAATGTCGGTCAGCAGCGCATTGCCATCGTCGCCGATCATCGCACGCGCCGCCTCCAGATAATTGGCGATCGCGGTCAGCGGCTGGTTGATCTCGTGCGCGAGCGTCGATGCCATCGTTCCCATCGCACTGACGCGCGAGACATGGACGAGTTCGGATTGAAGCTCCTGCACGCGGCGTTCGGTCGCGCGGCGATGCGTCAGATCGCGGATGAAGCCGGTAAAGATCCGTTCGCCGGCAATCGACGCCTCGCCGACCGCGAGCTCGATCGGAAAGATCTCGCCGCCGTTGCGCATCGCGCTCTCGAGCCGGACATTGCCGATCACGTGACGCTCGCCCGTCCGGCGATAGGTGCGCAGATGCCGGTCGTGCGCGCGCGCCTCGGACTGCGGCATCAGCATCGCCACGTTCTGCCCGATCACGTCGCTGGCGGCGTAGCCGAAGACCAGCTCGGCCGCGGCGCTGAACGAGGCGACGATGCCATGCTCGTTCATCACGATCATCGCGTCGGGGACGGTGTTCAGGATCGAGCGCAGGTGATGCTCGCGCCGCACGATCGCGGCCTCGGCCGCCTTTTCGTGCGTGATGTCGCGGATCACCTTGCCGAACCCGCGTAGTGCGCCTGCATCGTCGTGAAGCGCGGTGATCGTGACGGCGGCGAGGAATTCGGAGCCGTCCTTGCGAACCCGCCAGCTTTCTTCCTCGATCCGTCCGCAGGCGTGCGCGCGGGCAAGGTCGGCCTTGGGTTTGCCCGCGGCGATATCGTCGGCGGGGTAGAAGATCGCGAAGTCGCGGCCGATGATCTCTGCCTCGGCCCAGCCCTTGATCCGCTCGGCGCCGCGATTCCAGATCGTCACGCGCCCCTGCGGATCGAGCATGTAGATTGCATAGGTCGTGGCGCCATCGATCAGCAGCCCCAGTTCCTCCGCCAGCGTCGCATCGCCGCGCGCGGCGGTTCCTGCGCTGTCGTGCTCGTGGGGCGACCGGGGCGCGTTCATGCGGGCGGTACGGTTGCTCGTGGCACGGAGCGGCAAGTCATTGCGCGATGGGCCCTGTTCGGCGAACGGTTGCGATCTGTCGGGGATCGGGGTCTCGACCGCCGACATCGCGACAGGACACACGCTAGGCGAATTACGCACTATACGCCAACACTCCCTCGATCGCCGTAATCGCGAACAGGATCGTCCCGCCGATACTTAGTCTTGGATTTAGTATCGCGAGTGTTTTCAGATACTTGCGGCTTGCGAGGCGGGTCATCGCCTAGTGCGACAGCAGCGTGCAGCGCCGGTCGCGCAACAGCAGGTCGCGAGTCACGCCGCCGAACGCCCATTCGCGGATCCGGCTGTGGCCGTACGCTCCGGCGACGACGAGGTCCGCTCCGACCTCGTCGGCGAGCGCCGTGAGCGTGTCGGTGCTCAAGCGCTTCGGCCGCGAGACGATCTTGTCGGCCGCGATACCGTGGCGCGCGAGCCAGCCGGCAACATCGTCGATCGCCGCGCGCGCATCGAGCACGTCGATCGCGACTTCGGCGATCACGACCCGCCCGGCGAGACGCAGCATCGGCAGCGCATCGCTGATCGCGCGGCGGCATTCGCGCGTGTCGGTCCAGGCGACCATGATGGTCGAGAAGGTCGCCGTCGCGCCGCTGTCGGGAACGACGAGCACCGGGCGGCCCGCACGCAGGATCAGGTCGCCGGTATCCGCATGCGTCGCGAGATCGGCGAATCCCGGCCCCGCGCTGGTGATGACGAGATCGGCGGCGCGCGCCTGCCGCGCGACGACGTGCGCGATGTTGGAAAGCGTCGGGATCGAGCGCCATTCGAGGACATGCCGCGCAAGTCCGTGATGCGCCTCGAACTCGGTCTTCGCGCGCGCGAGTTCGTCGGCGACGATCTCGCGCTCGATCACCGCATAGTCGCCGCCGAGATAGTCGTCGCCCATCGCGAACGGGACCGGGCGGCATGCGGCGATGCCGATCACCGCGGCGTCATGCCGGTCGGCGAGCGTCGCGGCGACATCGAGCAGGGCGGCGTTTCGGCGTCCGCCATCGAGATGCACCAGCAGCGTTGGATAGGTCATGCGCGGTCTCCCTCTTGGACGTCCATCGTCGGCGATCGGGCGCGCGTGCGAAACTATCGGGAACTACGCAGTCGGCGGCGTGTGCGTAGTTCCCGACTCTGTCGGCGACGGGGTGCGTCGATAGGCTTGTGACCAACGGTTCGGCACGCGCCGCGCCCCTTCAGGAGAGTGTCATGTCGCACGATGCCAGATTGCAGAAAGCCGTTCTCGCCGAACTCAACTGGGAT
Source organism: Sphingomonas sp. 22R3R2A-7 (assembly GCF_036856055.1). Classification (NCBI taxonomy): domain Bacteria; kingdom Pseudomonadati; phylum Pseudomonadota; class Alphaproteobacteria; order Sphingomonadales; family Sphingomonadaceae; genus Sphingomonas; species Sphingomonas sp. 22R3R2A-7. The sequence continues at coordinate 160,984 of NZ_JASPFR010000001.1, forward strand.
CCGAGCGTCCCCGCCGGGCATATCGGCGTCACCGCGAACAACGGCGTCGTCACGCTCAGCGGCCACGCCGGCAGCTATGCGGCGAAATATGCCGCCGAACGCGCGGCGGCGCGCGTCGACGGCGTCAAGGCGGTGGCCGAAGAGATCGAGGTCCGGCTCGAGGACCGCTTCAAGCGGGGGGACGAGGCCATCGCCACCGCGATCGTCGAGCGGCTGTCCTGGGACACGATCGTCCCGCACGACTGCATCAAGGCCCAGGTCGAGGATGGCTGGGTGAGCCTGCGCGGGACTGTGCGCTGGCATTTCCAGAAGGATGCAGCGGAGGCCGCGGTGCGGACGCTTGCGGGCGTGGTGGGCGTGACGAACCATATCGTCCTGCAGCCGCGCGTCGACGTCACCGATGTCAGCAACGACATCCGCGCGGCACTGCACCGCTCATGGTTCTTCGACGGCGACACGATCAAGGTTTCGGTCGACGGCGGCACGATACGGCTGACCGGATCGGTCGACTCGCCGCGTGACCGGATGGTGGCCGAGCGCACGGCCTGGGCCGCGCCGGGTGCGGTGAAGGTCGAGAACATGCTCGCGATCGCCTGAGATGCGGGCGCTGTCGTCGCACCGCGAGCGTCATGTCGCCGACCGGATCGGCTGGCTGCGTGCAGCCGTGCTCGGCGCCAATGACGGGATCGTCTCGACCGCGAGCCTGATCATCGGCGTTGCGGCAGCGTCGACTGAGGCCGCGGGCGACACGAGCGCGATCGTCATCGCGGGGACGGCCGGGCTGGTCGCGGGGGCGATGTCGATGGCGGCGGGCGAATATGTCTCGGTCAGCGCGCAGGCGGATACCGAGACCGCCGAACTCGACCGCGAACGCCGCGAACTCGTCGACGACCCCCATGGCGAGCTGGCCGAACTCGCGGCGATCTACGTCGCGCGCGGTGTCGACGCCGCGACCGCCGCGACCGTCGCGGCGCAGCTGATGGCGAAGGACGCGATCGGCGCGCATGCACGCGACGAGCTCGACATCACGCTGGGCGCGCGCGCGCGGCCGGTACAGGCGGCGTTCGCGTCGGCGGCGAGCTTCATGGTCGGCGCGGCGTTGCCGTTGCTGAGCGTGTTCGTCGTGCCGCCGGGTGTGCTGATCTGGGCGGTCGGTGCGGGGTCGCTGCTGTTCCTCGCGATGCTCGGCGCGGTCGGGGCGAAGACCGGGGGCGCGACCGTCTGGCGCGGGACGGTGCGCGTCACCTTCTGGGGTGCGTTCGCGATGATCGCGACCGCGGCGATCGGGGCGTTGATCGGCGGCGCGGTCTGACGCCCGGCCCGAGGCGCCCGCCTAGAGCGTCATCCGCAGGATCGTCGACGTGGGGTCGCCCGGGCAGGCCGACGCGATCCAGCCGCGTTCGCGCTCGAGATCGATCGCGTCGTGATTGTCGCGGCTCTCGATCGATTCGAGCGTCAGGATGCCCTTCCAGCGGGCAAAATCCACGACATGGTCGAGCAGCGTCCAGCTGATCCCCATCCGCTTGAAATCGCGGTGGACCGCGATCGCGACTTCGGCACGGCGGAAGCTCTGGTCGGCTGCGAGCATCGCGGTCGCGATGATCTGGCCGGTCGCGGGATCGAAGGCGAGGAAATGTTCGGTGCGATCGTGATCGATCGTGACCATCGCCCTCAGCTGGTCATGGTCGACCTTGCGGACAGCGCTCAAGAAACGAAAGCGGAGGTCCTCCGCGTCGACATGGCCGAAGAACGCATCGAGCGCGGGTTCGTCTTCCGGCGAGGCTGGGCGCACGTGAAAGACCAGGCCGTTGCGGGTCGTCAGGTCGCGCGCCCAGGACCTGGGGGCGGGGCCCCGGCGGCCGCGTGTTGGCTCACATGTTCGACCATCGTGGCGTCCCTTATCCCGCGCGTCCCATAAGCGGCCGCCCCATGCGCCTAGCCGAAAGTCCCGCGCGCCCCGAGCGTCGGAAAACACGTAGGGTCGCGATCCGCGCGACCGCCCCGCGATCGTGGCGAGGTTCCTACGCGCCGCGGGTCGTGGTGAGCCGCAACAGGCGTCCGCCGCTGCCATCCTCAAGGATCCAGAGCGCGCCGTCCGGCCCCGCCATCACCGCGCGGATGCGCGCGCCCATGTCCCATCGCTCGACTTCCTTCGCGGTCGTGCCGTCGAACGCGATCCGGATCAGCGATGTCGCGGCCAGCCCCCCGACAAACGCAGACCCGCGCCATTGCGGGAACATCGTGCCGTCATAGAATGCGAGCCCCGCCGGTGCGATGACGGGATCCCAGTACAAGGCGGGCTCCTGGAAGTTCGGCCGGGTATCGGGCTTGGCAATCGGCGTATCGTCGTAATTCTTTCCATAGGACACGATCGGCCAGCCATAGTTCCGGCCCGGCTCGATCAGGTTGAGTTCGTCGCCCCCCTGAGGCCCCATCTCGGTTTCCCACAGGCGGCCCTGCGTATCGAAGGCCAGACCATAGGGATTGCGATGCCCGGTCGACCATGTTTCCGCAGGCGTGAGATTTGGCGAGGGGATCGTTGCCTTGCGCACGGGTGCGGTCGCCGCGGACGCGGTGTTTTCGGGCGGATCGATGACGCCGATCGTGGTCGCGCCCGTCTTGCCTTGACCCGGATTACCCGGTGCAGGCTTTCCATCGAGCGTCAGCCGCAGGATCTTGCCGAGCGCCTGATCAGGATCCTGCGCCGGGTTGAAGCGCTGACGCTCGCCCGAGGTCAGGAACAGATACCGGCCGTCGGGCGAAAACGCGATATAGCCGCCAAACTGGCCACCGGCGCCGCGCGGAAGCTGCCGCCAGATCACCTGCAGCCCCTGCAGGACCGGCTTGCCCGCGACCGTCCCGAGCGTCGCCTTCGCCAGCGCGAGTCCGTCGCCGCCCTCTCCGGGTTCGGAATAGGTCAAATAGACCTGTCGATCCCGGCCGAATGCAGGCGACGTCGCGACGAACAACAGGCCGCCTTGTCCTTCGTCATGGACCGTCGGTACGCCGCCCACCTCGGTCTTCGCGCCGTCGGGCGTCACCAGCCAGAGATGGCCGGTCTTCTCGGTCACCAGCATGCGGCGATCCGGCAGAAAGGCGAGCGCCCATGGCGCATCGAATGCGGCAATCTCGGTCGCCTTGAACGGCTTGTTCGCGCTCGGTGCAGACGTACCGTAATTGACCGGCCGCATCTTGGCCTCCGCCGGGGGTGGCGGGGCGTTCTGTGCCTGACCGCACCCCGCCATCAGCGTGATGACGGCCAGGGGAAGCAAAGGGTGGCGCTGCATCGACAAGTTTCCTGGTATTTCCGCTAGTCGGGATCCCGTATCGTCGTTGCGTTCGAATGCTGCAACCAGGATCGGCGTCTGCGCCCCGCGGTTGAATATGGTTCCGTGCGACGCATGCCCATGCGATTTCGGGGGAGGGCAGGCCATGGACATTGATCATTCCGATCGTCCGACGCATCAACCGGCTCAATTTTCGGAAGGACTATCGCTGATGGCTGAACCGGTCTGCCATGACGTGCTCATCGTTGGTGCGGGACATGCGGGTGCGCAGGCCGCGATCGGGCTGCGACAGCGCGGTTTCGCCGGCACGATCGCGATCGGCGGCGACGAAGCTTCGCTGCCCTATGAACGGCCGCCCTTGTCGAAAGAGTATCTGGCGGGCGACAAGCCGTTCGAGCGCATCTTGTTGCGACCGCCCTCCTTCTGGACGGATCGCGCGATCGCGCTGTTGCTGGGCACGACGGTGACGCACGTCGATGCCGAGGCGCATAGCGTGATGACGGCCGACGGCGACGTCCTGCGCTACGGTTCGCTGATCTGGGCGACGGGCGGAGCGCCACGACGCCTGACCTGTTCGGGCCATGACCTGGCGGGGATCCATACCGTGCGGACGCGTGCGGACGCCGATCGGATGCGTGCAGAACTGCCCGGCGTCACCAACGTCGTGGTCATCGGCGGCGGCTATATCGGGCTCGAGGCGGCGGCCGTCCTGACAAAGCTCGGCAAGTCGGTCACGGTGATCGAGGCGCAGGACCGGGTGCTGGCGCGCGTGGCGGGCGAGCCGCTGTCGCGCTTCTTCGAGGCGGAACACCGCGCGCACGGCGTCGACGTGCGCACTGGCGTTGCGGTGTCCTGTATCGAGGAGGCGGATGGCGCGGTATGCGGCGTCCGGCTTGCCGACGGCGAGCTGCTCGCATGCACCATGGTGATCGTCGGCATTGGCATCGTCGCTGCGGTCGCGCCGCTCATCCAGGCTGGTGCGGAGGGGGACAACGGCGTGACGGTCGATGCCTGTTGCCGGACGTCGCTGCCGGACGTGTTCGCGATCGGCGATTGCGCCGCGCACGCCAGCGCGTTTGCGGAGGGGCAGGTGATCCGGCTGGAGTCGGTCCAGAACGCGAACGACCAGGCGATGACCGTCGCCAAGCTGTTGACCGGCGCTCCCGAGCCGTATCACGCGGTGCCGTGGTTCTGGTCGAGATCAATATGACCTCAAGCTCCAGACGGTCGGTCTGTCGACGGGGTATGACGGCATCGTGACGCGCGGCGATCCCGGCACGCGCAGCTTCTCGCTGATCTATCTGAAGGCGGGGCGCGTGATCGCGCTCGACTGCGTCAACCGCGTGAAGGATTACGTGCAGGGCCGCGCGCTGGTTGTGGGGTCAGCGCGGCTCGACCCTGCATCGCTCGCCGACACCGCAGTCGACCTCAAGACGCTGGCGCTTGCGGCGGCGGATGGCGCAGCCGTCGGGTAACGGGCTGGCCATCCGCGCGCCGATCAGTTCGGCATCTGGTTCGGCGGGGTCGCGGACGCTGTCGTTGCCGGGACGGGCGGTGTCGCCGACCGGGCATCGCTGACCGCCTCGTCATACCATTGCGCCAGATCCGCCTTCATCTGGTGCAGAGCCTCGGGGTTGAGATAGGTCATGTGGCCCGCCGGGTAATAGGTGAAGCGCAGGTTCGCCTGCTGCGCACGGTCCAGCATCATATGGCCAAGGTCGTTTTCGGTCCCGAAGAACGGCGTCGCCATGTCGTAATAGCCGTTCATCGACAGCACCTTGAGATACGGGTTCGCGCGCATCGCCGCACCCAGGTCGATCGCCGTATTGGGGTTGTTCTGCGGCTGGCCGGGACCGGGGGCGGCGTGTTTCCAGTTCCAGGTCCAGCCGGCGGCATCGCGCGCGGACTGGCGATACGGCAGTTCGGTCTCGTACTTCAGCGTCGAGCCCAGATAGTCGCTGAACGACGCGATATACGCGCCCGAGATCGCATCCGACGACGCATCGGTCTCCGGCCGCTCGCCGGCCGCATCGGTGTCGATGCCCGTGTAGCGCGAGTCGAACCGGCCGACGGTGCGGGCCGATCCGCGCAGCAGCTCCTTCTGGAACCGCGGCAGGTCGACACGCAGATTGGCCCGCTTGATGAAGTCGACGCCGAGCCCCGTCAGCTGGCTCATCCGCTGCGCGACCTGGTCGCGTTCGGCATCCGAGATCGACTGTCCCTTTGCGAGCGCGGACATGTACGGCCCGGTCGCGAAGGTGCGCGCTTCGGCGACGATCGTCGCGACGTCGGCAGGGCGGTTGGCGATGCGATTGTGATACCAGGCGGTCGCGGCGTAGCTCGGCAGATAGTTCAGATACACCTGATCGAGCCCCGGCTGGCGATAGCCATAGTTCATGATCGAGCTGAGCAGGACGACCCCGTTCAGCGCCATGCCGCGCTCCTGCAACTGATAGGCGAGCGCGCCCGAGCGTAGCGTGCCATAGCTTTCGCCCAGCAGGAACTTGGGGCTCATCCAGCGGCCATATTTGGTGACGTAGCGCAGGATGCCCCTGGCGAAGGCATCCGCGTCTTCGTCGGTGCCGTAGAAGGCCTCGGGCTTGGTATCGCCGAGCGGCCGTGAATAGCCCGTTCCGATCGCATCGAGGAAGACGAGATCGGTCTTGTCGAGCAGCGAGTCCGGATTGGGACCGACGTCATACGGGGCGGGGCGGATGAACTCGGGGTTCGTGGTGCGGATCCTGATCGGTGCGAACGATCCCATCCGCAGCCAGAACGAGGGCGATCCGGGGCCGCCATTATACAGGAACGTCACGGGGCGTTTGGTGCCCGGCTTGGTCCCGTCCAGCGTGTAGGCGGTGTAGAACATCGACGCGGTCGGCTTGCCCTCGACGTTGCGCAGCGTGAGCGTGCCCGCCGACGCGGTATAGGGATAGCGGCGACCTGCGATCGTGACCGAATCCCGGTGTCGTACCTCCTGCTCGTCGACCGGCGCATGCGCCCAGGCCGCTTCGACCTCCTCCTTAGCCCGGTCTGCGGCGCTGGCCGCCTTCGGCCGCGACGGCGTATCCTGTGCGGATAGCGGCGAAGAGGCCAGGGCTGGGACGAGGATGGCGGCGGCGAGTATCGGGGCAAGATGGGTACGGATCACGCAGGGTCCCTTGTGCTGTGCTGCCCGGGGCAGCGGTGCTGCCATTGTTCCCGCTTATACCTCCCGCCGCAAGCCGCGCCGACGGCGACGTTCAGCCGAGCCAGCCGCCGGAAAAGCCCGCGCGCTGCAACCCGCGCCGGATGTGCGGATTGCGACGCATCGTGTTCCAGATGAGCCCCGACTGCGCATTCTCGATCATCGCGACGATCGGGCCCTGGTCGATGCCGAGGTGGTCACCGTCGACCCAGCCGATGCCGGGGACGATGCGACCATGCTTGAGCGGGCCGGGCGGTGCGGTCAGCGTCGGGTTGAACGCATCGGCAAACCCGTATCGGCCATAGATGCCCGCGCCGTAGCGACGATGCATCGCGCCGATCGCCTGCGTGGCGATATCGGGGGCGAACGCGATCGACGCGGCCGCCGCAGTCGGCGCGATCGTGCCGTCGTCACGGTCGCCCGGGCCGCGCGCGGAATAGCTGTAGAAGGTGCGATCGACGCCGGCGATCCGCGTCGTGAAGTCGCCCGGACCGTCGCACGCGGTCAGGCCCCAGACCTCCGCGTCATAGCCGCGCCAGCCGCCCGGGTTCGCCGTCGCATAGGCACGCTGGGCATGCGCCGCGCGCCGGCTGTTCTCGAAGTAATCGATGTCGTGAGTCGCGATGTACGCGTCGCGGATGCCGCGAAAGTCAATCCAGACATGGCTGTACTGATGCCCGAACAGCGGTGGGAAATGGAGATGGGGCTGCCCCCAGCGGTCGCTCCACGACGATCTCGAAGCGGCTCGACCAGGCCTGCCACGTCCCCTCGGGCAGCGGATGTGTCGGCGATCCGAGCGCCAGCACGTACAGCAGCATCCCCTCGTTATAGACATCCCAGTCGCTCTTGATGAACCCCGTCTCGGGATGCCAGCCCATCGACAGCAAGGGTGCGCGCGGCGTGATCCAGGTCCATTCGACGGCGGTGTAGAGCCGCTCGGCCAGCGCGCGGATCCGCACTTCGTCGGGATGATCGCCATCGAACCAGCTTTGCGCGAACAGCGTCCCGCCGAGCAGCAGCGCGGTGTCGACGGTCGAGAGTTCGCAGCGTGCAAAACGCTGCCCCTTGGTGACGCCGAGGAAATGATAGAAGAAGCCGCGATACCCGCTGAAGCCGGTCGCGCCGTCGCCCTGCGGGGCGTCCGCGAGGAATTGCAGCGTCGTCAGCGTCCGCGCCCGCGCCTGTTCGCGCGTGATCCAGCCGTGCACGACACCGATCGGATAGGCGGTCAGCGCAAAGCCGATCGCCGCGACCGACGAGAAGGACGGCGTCGGCCAGCGGTCGGGCGCAAGCCCGGTCGCCGGATCGGTGGTATCCCAGAAGAAGCGGAAGGTCCGCTCCTGCAGATCGGCGACCAGCGCGTTGCCGGTTATCTGCCCTGTCGGCGCGGCAAGCCGCGGGGTCGTCGCGCAGCCCGTCGTCAGGCCGGCGAGTGCGAGCCCGCTGCGGCCAAGGAAATCTCGTCTGCCAAGCATCGGCACGCTCCTGTTACGCGGTACGGGACGAGGGCGGCGCCGGCAGGCGCCGCCCTCGTCGGATCAGAAGCGGTAGCCCAGACGGAACTGGACGCGGCGCGGCAGGGTGAGCGCGCTGCTGCCGGTCCGCGAATTGGCGGCTTCGAGCGGATCAGTGTTGCTGAAGAACCCGTCGAACCCGCTCGGGTTCTTGGTGTTGAACGCGTTCAGCAGGTCGACCGCGGCCTCGACCTGGTCGTTCGATCCGAACAGCTTGAACTTGTTCGCCAGCGTCAGGTTGACCTCGCAGAACGCAAAGACGCCGCCGATGCAGTTCTTCTCCGGATAGGCGGAGGTGAAGCGCAGCTGCCCGGTGTCAAACCCGTTCCGCGCGTCGGTGACCTGATAGGCCTGGCCGCTTCCGAGCGTGGTGAGCGTCGACAGCTGGAAGTTCAGCGGCAGATCGACGATCCCCGAGATGACGACGCGGTGGCGTTCGTCCCCCGCCCGGCGACGCCAGCCATAGGCATCGGGGGTGATCGCATCGAGGCTGAACAGATCGCCGCCATTCTGCTCCGACTCCGACACCGTATAGGCGATGTTCAGACCCCAGCCCGACGACTGGCTATAGTTCTTGTCGAGCGTGAAATAGAGCGCCTTGTAGCGGGTATCGAGCCCGTCGAGCCCGATGATGACGTTCGAATAGCCGTTGGCGAGCGCGGGGGCGGTATCGCAGCAATTGCCGAGCCCCGCATTCTGCCGGGTCGCAAACACATTGGTATAGCCGTTGCGACCACGCTGGTAGGAGGCGGTCACCGCCGCCTGGAACGCGCCGACGCGCTGCCGGACGCCGAAGCTCGCCTGATCGTTGACCGGCGGCCGCGCGTTGTTCTTCACCGCGAACAGCTCGGGGAGCCCCTGCGTCGAGCTTGCGGCAAGCGCCAGCAGGCCGTCGCGCGTCAGATAGGACGGGTCCCACTTCACCGTCGGCAGGTTCGAGCGCGGCGTCCCGTTCTGCGAGAAGCGGAAGACGCCGATCGGGTTGATCGTCCGCGACAGCTCGTCGACCGTGTTGTTGAAGTTGTTGCGGTCGTAATAACGGCCGAAGCCGCCGAAGATCACCGTCGACTGATCGTCCTTCACGTCCCAGGAAAAGCCCAGGCGCGGGGCGATCGCGCCGGTGAAGGGCTTACGGTTGTTGCCCGTCGAGATGTAATCCTCGGCCTTGAAATAGGAGGTCTGCGGCAGCGCGCGCAACGCCGCCACGCCCGCGGCGGGGGTGATATAGTCGTTGTTGACGCCGTTGGTCTCGTAATCCCACCGCACGCCGAGATTGAGCTGCAACCGCCCGGTCACGTCCCAGTCGTCCTGCAGATACAGCCCGACCTGCGTGTTCGACCCGAAGATCCGGCCATTGCCGAGGCCCAGTCGCGCTTCGGCTGGAAACGCGAAGCTCGTGTCGTCGCTCGTGTCGGCCGGCGTGCCCGCCTGGTCGATGCGGAAGGTATAGCGCGGCTCGACGAACGACATGTTGTTGAACTCGATGTCGGTGATCTCGACACGCGCGCCCGCCTTGATCGCGTGACCCTGAAGCCCCGTATAGGTCAGGTCGTCACGGATCGTGTAGCCCTGCTGGATCTCGCGACGCGTCGAATCGCGTCCGCCGAACACCAGCACCGAGTCGTAGTCGAAGGTCGGCAGGCCGGGATTGATCGAGGTCGGCCGGAACTGGTAATCGAGATAATTCAGATTGACCTCGTTGACGAAGCTGTCGCCCGAATAGGTCCATTTGAACAGGTAGGTGTCGACCTTGTTGCGCTTGTTCTCGGCATTCTCGAACGCCACGTTGCCACCAAAGCCCTGGATGTCGGTCTCGGTGCGACGGCTGAACGACAGGTCGAAGACCTGGCGATCATCCGGCGTCAGCGTCAGCTTGCCGAAGTAGAAGTCGCCGCGGAACGGGCTGACGAATGCGCCTTCGAAATCCGACAGGCGGCGCCCCGAAAACTGCTCGAACTGCGCGACCGCGGCATCCGACCCGGTGGTGTTGACGTTGAACGCGCGGTCCTGGTCGTTGCCCTCATAGGCCGCGAAGAAGAACAGCTTGTCCTTGATGATCGGGCCGCCGAGCGATGCGCCATATTGCTTGCGTTCGAACGCGGGCTTGGCGTTGCCGTCGCGGCGGTCGAGGAAGCTTTTCGCGCTCAGGCTGCGGTCGGTATACTGGCCGAAGACCTCGCCGTGCAGCTCGTTCGTGCCCGACTTGGTGACCGCGGTGATGATCGCCGCACCCGCCTGCTCGTACTCGGCCTTGTAGTTCTGCGTCAGGACGCGGAATTCCTGCACCGCGAGCTGGCCGAACGGGTTGCCGCGGCTGTTCTGCTGCCCGGCGACGCCGCCTTCGCGCAGCTTGTTCTTGAGGCTGACGCCGTCGATGAACACGTTGACCTGGCTCGCGGTCGACGCGCCCGAGCTGAAGCTCTTGTCGGTCTCGCTGTCGTTATAGCGCACGCCCGGTGCCAGCGCGGCGAAGGTCAGGAAGTTGCGGTCGGTCTGCGGCAGCGTGCGGATCTGTTCCTGGCTGACGTTGGTAGCGATTTCGCTGGTGCGCGTCTCGACCAGCCGGCCGCCGCGCACGACGATCTCGCCGCCGTCACCCGCGACCGGGGCCGCTGCTGCCACGTCGCCGGTGGCGCCGGGTGCGGCTGCCGTGGCACCACCCTCGGCCGCTGCCGGTGCGGCGGCGACGAGCGTCGCATCGAGGCTGGCGGACTGGCCGATCGCGACGACGATGACGCGCTCGAACCGCGCGCCGTCGGTCCCCGTGATCGTGATCCGATATTCGCCGGGGCGCAGACCGTTCAGGATATAGCGGCCGCTCGCGTCGCTGATCGCGCGATAGGTCTGGTTGGTGCCGGTGCTGACCGCCGCGACCGTCGCGCCGGACAGCGGCGCGCGATCCGCACCGCTGACCTGGCCGCGGATCGACGCGGTCGAGGTCTGCGCCGCTGCCGGAACGAGCGCGACGCCTGCGCTCGCGAGCATCGTGGCACCGGCCAAGGCCATCCTGAAATGTCGTGTCATGTCCTGTATTCCCCTGCGTTATGCCCCTTTTTGAGGCTTGGTTGAGCTGTGCTTTCCCGAATGACGAGCGACGGGACGATCATGTCGGTGCCCCGGTCGACGGCGCTTGATGGCGCGGCGGGGCCGCGGGGCTTCGCCGCGCTGCGCCGCCGTGCCTCTGCGGCGATCGCGGCGTCGAGGGACGCAACTGCGCGCTGCCCCATCGCCGCGATGTCGATCCGGACGGTAGTGAGTGAGGGCGAGACGAGCCTGGCCAGCGGGATGTCGTCGAAACCGGCCACGGCGATCTGGTCGGGGACGGCGATCCCCGCGCGCCGCAGCGTGACGATCGCACCCAGCGCCATCATGTCGTTCGCCGCAAAGATCGCATCGACGCTCGACGGATCCGCGAGCACCGTCGTGGCCGCGGCGATCCCTGCGTCCTGGAGAAAATTGCCCTCGATGATGCGGACCGGAAGCCCCGCACGCGCGGCGGCCTGCTCGACGCCCCGCCGCCGTTCGATCGCATCGATGTTCGTCGCCGGACCCGCGATATGGACGATCCGCCGACGCCCGGTCGCGACGAGGTGGTCGATCATCGCCTCCGCCCCCGACACGTTGTCGACGCGCATCGCGGTGTGGGGACCGGTGCGCAGCGCGCAGTTGAGCAGGACGGCGGGTATGCCTGCGGGCAACCGCGCGACCAGCTCGTCCGCGGCGATGTGCGGCGCCATGATCGCCAGCCCGTCGACGCGACCGCGCATCGCCTGCAGCGCCTCCCTCCCGCGACCCGGGCGGTCGTTCATCACCGTCAGCAGCAGGTGGAGACCGCGTGTCGCGGCTTCCTCGTCCATCCCGCGCAACAGTTCTGAAAAGAACTCGCCGTGGAGGTCGGGCAACACCACGCCGATCGCACCCGACCGCGAAAGGCTGAGATTGCGTGCGCCGGCATGCGGGACATAGCCGAGCTGGCGTGCGGCCTCCTCGACCTTGAGGCGCATCGCGTCGCGAATATTGGCATGCCCGTTGAGCACGCGCGACACCGACGCCACCGACACTTCGGCAACGCGAGCGACATCGCGGATCGTGGCGTGCGGCATTCCCTTCCTTCATCCTCTCGACGGCGATCTGCGTCGCATCGCGGGTCTGGGATCGTCTATAAGACCTTGATGTAACCGGTTACAATAACCTAGGGCTTGCCACGCAAAATATTTCAAAGACGTGGTTTTGGAGAGGCTTCATGGACGATCGGCACATTTCAAGACGCGCGCTGGTACTCGGTGGAACGATGGCCGCGGCCTGGGCCTCTTCGCCGCTTCAGGCGCTTGCGGCCGGCACGGCGGCCACCGCACTGCCGCCGAAGATCGAGGCGCTGATCGCGCGCATGACGGTCGAGGAGAAGGCGGGGCAGCTGACGATCATGGCCGCGGCCTGGGCGGGGGGCAGCGCGACGGCGCTCAATCCGGCCGGCGCCGCTGCAAGCTTTGACGGGCAGCTCGCGGACGTCAGGGCGGGGCGTCTCGCAGGCGTCTTCAACGGCAACGGCGCAGCGATGGCGCAGCGTATGCAGACGACTGCGATGCGCGAGTCGCGACTGAAGATCCCGCTGATCTTCGCCGCCGACATCATCCACGGCTTCCGCACGGTATTCCCCGTGCCACTGGCCGAGGCGGGCAGTTTCGACCCCGACCTCGCGCGGCGAACGGCGCGTGCGGCGGGTGCGGAGGCGGCGGCCGCGGGGATCGACTGGACGTTCGCGCCGATGGTCGACATCGCGCGCGATCAGCGCTGGGGCCGCGGCGTCGAGGGCGCCGGAGAGGACGTGTATCTGGGCCGCATGATGGCGAGGGCGCGTGTCGAGGGATTCCAGGGGACGCGCGGGCTTGCCGCGGCCGATGCGGTGGCTGCCTGCGCCAAGCATTTCGCAGCCTATGGCGCGGGCGAGGCCGGGCTCGATTACAACAGCGTCGACATATCCGAGCGGACGTTGCGCGACGTGTATTTTCCGCCATTCCAGGCGGCGCTGGCGGCGGGGGTGCCGACCGTGATGGCGGCGTTCAACGAGATCTCCGGGGTCCCCGCGACCGCGAACGACTGGTTGCTCACGCAGGTGCTGCGCCGCGAATGGGGATTCGGCGGGCTCGTCGTCTCGGATTACACGGGCGACGAGGAACTGATCGCGCACGGCTTTGCCGCCGACGCGCGCGAGGCGACGCGGCTGGCGTTCCTCGCCGGCGTCGACATGAGCATGCAGTCGGGCTTCTATATCAAGCATCTTCCCGATCTGGTCGGCACCGGTGAGGTCCCGATGGCGCGGCTCGACCAGGCGGTGCGGCGCGTCCTCGCGCTCAAGGTCTCGCTCGGCCTGTTCGACGACCCGTTCCGGCGTATCGATCCGCGCCGGGAAAAGACCCAGGTGCGGACGCGAAAGACGCTCGCGCTCGCCCGCGAGGCGGGGTCGCGGTCGATCGTGATGCTCAAGAACGCAGGGGATCTCCTCCCGCTACCCCGGTCGGGCAAGCGCGTCGCGCTGATCGGACCGTTCGCGCAAGGACGTCACGACCTGATCGGACCGTGGAACGTCTACGGCACCGACGCCGACGCGGTCGATCTCGCGACCGGCGTGCGCGAGATCGTCGCCGATCCCCGCGCGGTGACCGTCGTCGACGGGTCGGGTATCGAAGCCGCGCTGCCCGGCGGCATTGCCGCGGCGGTCGCGGCGGCAAACGCGGCCGATGTCGCCATCCTCGCGGTCGGTGAAAGCCAGCGCATGTCGGGCGAAGCGCAGAGCCGGTCGGACATCGTCATCCCGGCGGCGCAGTTGCAGCTGGTCGAGGCGGTGGTGGCGACGGGCAAGCCGGTCGTCGTGCTGCTCTCGACGGGCCGCGGGCTGGCATTGTCGGGCGCGGTGCTCGAAGCGTCGAGCCTGCTGGTGACGTGGTTCCTCGGATCGGAGGCCGGACGCTCGATCGCCGATGTCCTGTTCGGGGTCGTCGCGCCCTCCGCACGGCTTCCGGTCAGCTTTCCGCACGCCACCGGACAGCAGCCCTATCACTATGCGCACAAGAGCACGGGCCGCCCCAACGGTCCGGGGCCGCTTGCCGAATACAAGGCGCATTACCGTGAATTTGCCAATGATGCTGCGTTTCCGTTCGGGCACGGCCTGACGTTCGGCAAGATCAGCTATTCGAACCTGGATACGGGGGGCGGGCGGCTGACCGCCGAGGCCGGGCTGACGCTGTCCGCGACGGTCACGAACAGCGGCCGCCGCGCCGCCGACGAGGTCGTCCAGCTCTACATCCAGGACGTCGTCGCAAGCGTCACGCAGCCCGTCCGCGCGCTCAAGGGCTTCCGCCGGATCGCGCTCAAGCCCGGCGAGGCGCGCGTCGTGACGTTCACGCTCACGCGCAGCGACCTGCTGTTCATCGGCCGTGATCTCATCGCGACGGTCGAGCCTGGTCAGTTCCGTGTCTGGATCGCGCCGTCCGCGCAGGCGGAAGGCATCGCGGGAACGATTACGCTGGTCTGACCGCCGGCGCAGTGTCGCGCCGTGACCCGAGCGTCGCGAGCGTATCGCGGCGCAACGGGTGCGCCGCGATCGCCAGCGCCGAGGCGAGGATCAGGATGCCGGGCCCGGCGAGCATCAGCCAGCGGATCGAAGCGATCGTGCCCGCGGTCTGCGTCACGCCCGCGTTGAAGCCGTTCGAGGCGTAGACCGCGCCGATCGCCATGCCCGCGCCTGCGAGCGCGGCTTTCTGAAGGAAGGCGAACGCACCGAAGGCGAGCGCCTCGACTTTGGGCTGCCCCTGGATTTCCCCCCAGTCGAGGCTGTCCGGCAGCAACGACCATGCCGTCAGGTTGATGCCGGCAAACGCGATCGCGGCGAGGATGATCGGCACCACCGTAGACAGCGTCGGGTCCGCCGTCGTGTGTCCGAGCACGAAGGCCGCGGCGAGGCTTGCCAGCGCGAGCGCGGTCGCCGCAAGCCATGCGGCGCGTGCGCCGATGCGCGTGGCCAGCGCGGTCCAGAGCGGCAGTGCCAGCGCGCTCGCGACGCCCATTGCCGCCAGCGCCTGCGCGCCGCGGCCTGGATCGTGCGCGACGTAGCGGAAATAATAGGGGACCGACTGGACCAGCAGCGCCGCCGCTGCACCGCCTGCCGCCGCGGCGATGTTGAGCAGCATGAACGCGCGGTTCCGGAGCAGCGCGGCAAGCTTTGGTCCTTCGGCGCGGCGCGTCTGCTGCGCGGGCCGGCGGGGTTCGGGTACCCGCCACGCCATCAGCAGCAGGATCGGTGTCGCCAGGCCCGCGAGTATCGCGGCGGCGCGCGGATAGCCGAGGACCGGCGACGATGCGGTGAGGCGGGCGAGCGCCGGGAGGCCCATTGCGACCGCGGCGGCGGCGGCGGCGCCAAACGTCATCCGCAGTCCCGTCAGCATCGTCCGCGTCGCACTGTGCGCGCTTAGCCGCCCTGTCCACGCGGCATAAGGGACGTTGGTTGCGGCGTAGAAGGACCGGAACAGGACCTGCGCGGCGATCAGTCCCCCCACGGACGTCATGCCCCCCCAGAACGCCCAGACGAAACCCATGCCCAGCGGCACCGTCAGCCACCCTATCATCCGCGCGTACGACACCCCAGTGCGCTCGGCAAAGATGCCCGTCAGCAGATCCGCAACCCCGTCCCAGAGCGCGCCGACCATGAACACCAGCCCCGCAGTGGCAGGCGGCAGCGCCAGCACGTCGATGTAGAAGAACAGCAGGTAGAGGTTGATGCTCTGCCAATAGAGATTGAACGCGAAATCGCCCGAGGCGAACAGCAGGATCGAACGACGGGCTATCATCGCTCCTCGCAAGGCTCATGTCGACACAGGCGCATCGCGCGTCCTTAGGCACGATCGCATCGCAACGCGAGACAGCGCGCGCTCCGCGCCGCGCCATCCTCCACCGCAAAAACGCCGTCTCCCGTTGCACCGCGCGCTTGGATACGCATACCCTCGGGAAAGCGGGTCGGCGGGGCTTTTGCATTGGGTAATGAACATCGCTCGGTTGAGCTGGAAGGGTTGGGGACATGACGAGGATGCATGCGACGCTGGGGTTTGTCCTCGCATTGACCATCGCGCCGGGGGCGGAGGGGGCAACGACTGCGAGCGCGGCGGACCGACAGCTCAAGGCGCTGTACGATGCCGAATGGCAGTGGCGGCAAAAGGAGTTTGCCGAACTCACGGACGGGCTCGAGACCAAGGCCGACGATCATCTGCCCGCGGTGACCGCGGCGGACTGGGCCCGGCGCAAGGCATATTGGCAGGACGTGCTCGCGAAGATCGCCCGGATTCCTGCGGCTGGTTATTCGGACGAGGAGCGGCTGAATGCGGCTGTGCTGACCGAAACGCTGCGCGCCGATATCGCGAACATCGCGTATCGGACGTACGAAGCGCCGCTCAACAGCGACTCCGCGTTCTGGAGTTCGGTCAAACCCTATTCGCCTTTGCAGACCGCCACCGAATATCGCCGCTATATCGCGCGGCTGCGGGACGTGCCGCGCTGGTTTGCCGAGAACACGCTCAACATGCAGGCCGGGCTGAAGCGCGGGTACACGCCGCCGCGGGTTACGCTCGCTGGCCGCGATACGACGATCGCCGCGTTCGCCGTGACCGGGCCGGAGAACCCGCTCTACGATCCGTTCGAGACGATGCCGGCCTCGATCCCCGTGCCCGAACAGATCGCGCTGCGCGCCGAGGCGGCGCGGGCGATCGACGCGCAGGCGGCACCGGCCTATGCCCGATTGCTCGACTTCTTCCGCAAGGTCTATTTGCCCGGTGCGCGCGAGACGCTCGCCGCATCGGCGCTGCCCGACGGCAAGGCCTTTTATGAAAGCCAGGTTCGCGAATATACCACGCTCGACCTGACGCCTGCGGCAATCCACGCGATCGGCCTGAAAGAGGTCGCCCGGATCGATGCCGATATGAAGGCGACGATCGCGCAGACCGGATACACGGGCAGCTTTGCCGACTTCCTGGCCTTTCTCAGGAGCGATCCGCAATTCTATGCACGGACCCCCGACGAGCTGCTCGGCCTCTCCTCCTATGTCGCCAAGCGGATGGATGGACGGCTGAAGGATGTCTTCACGGTCCTGCCGCGCTATCGGTTCACCATCCAGCCTGTGCCCGATGCGATCGCCCCGCTCTACACGTCGGGCCGGGGCGGGCTGAGCGGCTGTCTGATGAATACCTACGACCTGAAGTCGCGGCCGCTCTACAATATCGTCGCGCTCACGCTGCATGAATGCGTGCCCGGGCACAGTCACCAGGCGGCGATGGCGCTCGAGGCGCCCGATCGCCCCGCCTTCCGTCGCGCGACATATTTCTCGGGCTATGGCGAGGGGTGGGGGCTGTATGCCGAATGGCTGGGCACCAAGCTCGGCATGTACCGGACGCCGTATGAGGAATTCGGACGCGAGACGTTCGAGATGTGGCGTGCGTGCCGGTTGGTGATCGATACGGGCCTCCATAGCCAGGGCTGGACCCGGCAGCAGGCGATCGATTATCTCGCCAGCCATACCGCGCTCGCCAAGCTCGATGTCGAGATCGAGGTGGACCGGTATATCAGCTGGCCTGGACAGGCGTTGGCCTACAAGCTTGGCGAAATGAAGATGCGCGCGCTTCGGACGACCGCGGAGCGCGAGCTTGGCCCGAGGTTCGATCAGCGTCGGTTCCACGACCGGCTGCTCGGGCTGGGGTCCGTGCCGCTTCCGGCGATGGAGCGCGAGATGCTCGCCTGGATCGCTCGGGAGAAAGCGACGCCGCCTCTCTGAAGGGGCCGGCCGACCGGCGAGCGATCCGGTAGTGGATCAGACCGAGCGACGGGCGAGCGCGCGTCGGCGCTGCGTCGTTGCGGCGCGGGCGCGCTCGACAGCCTCGGTCTCGGTCACGTCGAGCAGATGATCGATCACGCGTGCAAGGTGATCGCGCATCGCCAGTCGCGCATCGACCGGTGACCGCGCCTCGAGCGCGGTCAGGATCCGGCCATGTTCCTCCATCCGGTTCTCGATCCCGAGACTGCCCGCCTTGAGCAGGACTTCCCGCGCAAGCGGCGACCGATAGCGCAGATCCCAGAAATCGGTGACGGCGGAGATGATGACTGCGTTGCCGGTCGCTTCGGCGATGGCGATATGAAACCGCCGGTCGGCGTCTTCGGCGGCAGTGACGTCTTCCTGTTCCATCTCGGTCAGCATCTTGCGAAGTTCGGCGAGCTGCGGTTCGGTGATCTCGGTCGCGGCGACGGCGGCGACCTCGCCCTCGAGCAGACGGCGCGCTTCAGTGATCTCGAACGCGCCGATGTCGAGTTCCTGGTCGGCGTTCGCGGTGGACGCGGCGAGGACGAACACGCCGGATCCCTTGCGCGCCTCGACCATGCCCTTCATTTCCAGCGCGATCATCGCCTCGCGGATCGTGGGCCGGCTCACCTGGAACCGTTCGGTCAGATCGCGTTCCGCCGGTAACCGCGATCCGACCGGATAGGCGCCGTCCTCGATGTCGGCGATGATTGCCTTGACGATCCGCCGATACAGCTTTCCTCCGCCGTCGGTCGTCACGGCCGTGCTATCGTTCATGTTGGCCACCCGAAGCTTCGATCATGCCTGTCCTAGTTCGCGCAACGCGCGCCGTCGTCAACCCCGGCATCGCCGCAGCCCGGTTCGACTGTGCCCTTCGCCAGCGTGCAAACGCCGGCGATGTCACGAACGCGTTGTCGATGCGTCGAAATCGCGCGGCCGGAGCGCCTGACGGTATCAGTCCTCGGCCCAGCGCCGCAGCAGGTTCGATTGCGTTTTTGCGAGCAGGTCGAGTTCTGGCGTCTTGCCGAGGCGCTCGAACAGCGCATGCCGCGCGGTTTCGAGGTCGAACAGCATTTCACGCTTGGCGGCATCGCGGACGAGGCTGCGGACCCACGTCACCGCGGCAAGCCGTTCGCCTTTCGTGACCGGTGCGACGCGGTGCAGGAAAGTGGTCGGATACACGACCGCGTCGCCGGCCGCGAGCTTGACGTCCTGCTCGCCGGCTGCGGACTCGATAACGAGTTCACCGCCGTCATAGTCTTCGGGATCGGACAGGAAGACGGTGACGGACAGGTCCGTGCGCATGCCGCCCATGATCGCGTCGTCGACATGGCTGCCATACGCCATCCCGGGTTCGTACCGGCTGAAGAGCGGCGGACGAACGAGATGAGGCCGTGCCGCCATCCGGAACAGCTGGTGATCGAGCAGTCGGTCCGTCACGAGATCCTGCATCCGTGCGAGCAGCGGATCGGCGCGATCGACCTGATCGTTGCGCTTGACGAGACGTGCTTCACGCCCTGCGGTCTGACGCCCATCGACATAGCGAACTTGCGCAAGGTTATCCCGGAGCCACTGAACATTCTCGGCATCCAGAACGTTTGCGATCATGATCAACATCTGGAACCCTTTCGCTGCGGCATGATGCCGGGCACGAGGCTCTAGCCAAGCAGGCGCGGGAATGCGCGCCGGAAATGGTAAGTATATGCGTACGAAATTATGGGTCGGCGTCGGTGCGTTCGTCGTGGCGCAGTCCGGGCAGGCCGTCATCGCCCATGCCGCTTCGCCATCATCGGCCGTCGCCGATCAGGTTGCGGGCCGGTCCGGGGAGGGCGGCGAGAACGAGCGCGGCGAAGGTGAGGGGGAGGGCGAAGGACGACGCCCCGTCGCACGCTCGAGCAAGGCGCGTCAGATCGTTCGCAATCCCCGTCGCACCCAGGCCGCGCGGCAACACGCTGGCCAGCGCGGCGAGGGCGAGTATGAGGGCGGCGAAAACGAACGTGGCGAAGGTGAGGGTGAGGGCGAGCGCTGATCGCGCTAGCCTGAGCGTCAGAGCCGTACTGCTGAAGGAAAACGTCGTGCTCCTGCGCAGCGACGTTTTGCAGTTGCGCCGAGCATGCTGATCCTCTGGGAAACGGCCGCAAAGCCTGCGGCGCGCCCAACTTAAACTGCGCCCGAGCTAGGTCGTGGCGCCGGTGTGCGCGCGATCCTGATGCGCGATGTAGCTGTCGAGCGCGCTGGCGGCGTTGAGCATGTGCGCGCGCATGCGGCGACCGGCCTCCTCGCCATTGCCCTCGGCGATCGCCCGCATCACCGCATCGTGTTCCGCGCGCGAACTGGCGAGGCGGCGATCCTGTCGCAGCTGCATCCGGCGGAACGCATTGAGGCGCGTGCGGACCGCGATCGCCTGGTCGGCGAGGAAGTCGTTATGCGCGGCGCGGTAGATGGCTTCGTGGAAGTCGCGGTTCAGCGCATCATACGCGTCGACGTCGTCCTGCTCGACCGCGGCCTGGCTCGCCTCGTGGATGCGGAGCAGGCGGCTGCGTTCAAGCGGGGTGATGCGGTAGGTCGCGAGGCGGACGCACACCGCCTCCAGCTCCGCCATCGTCTCGAACATATCCATCACCTCGTCGGCGGTGACGTGGCGGACGATCACGCCGCGGCGCGGGCGGACCTCGACCATGCCGCTGGTCGCCAGCTGGCGCAGCGCCTCGCGGACCGGGGTGCGCGACGCGCCGTAGCGATCCGCGAGCTGCTGCTCGTCGAGCGTGGTGCCGGGCGCCAGCTCGCCCGACGAGATCGCGTCGGTCAGCGCATTGCGGATCCGGTCGGACAGCAGCCCTGTGTCTTCGGTGTCGATATCCGCCACGTGCCCTCAGCCCCCACGACCGCGCGGACGATCAGGTACAGGATCGACGGCGCCACCAGACACCCTAGCCCGGTATGGAAGGTCGCGGTCAAGGCACCATAAGGGACGAGCCGGCGGTCGGTCGCGGCAAGTCCGCCCGATACGCCGCTGACCGTGCCCATCAGCCCGCCGAACACCATCGCGCTGCGCGGGTTGTTGAGCCCGATCAGCCCTGCGACCAGCGGCGTGCCGACCATCACCATCACCGCCTTGAACACGCCGGTCGCGATCGACAGCGCGATCACGGGCGAGCTCGCCCCGATTGCCGCGCCCGTGACGGGCCCGACGATGTAGGTCACCGCGCCTGCGCCGATCGTCGTCATCGACACGGCGTCGGTATAGCCGAACGACGCCGCGACCAGCGCGCCGACGATGAACGGCAGGATCGTGCCGAGCAGCAACGCGACGACGCCGATCAGCCCCGCCTTCTTGGCCTGTTCGACATCGACCTCGCACGCGGTCGCGACGATCGCGAAGTCGCGCAGCATCGCGCCGCCCATCAGCCCGATCCCCGCGAGCATCGGCAGGTCGGCGAGCCCCTTGTGGCCGCCGGTCGCGATCCCGCCCCAGAAGGCGAGTGCGAGGCCGATCAGGATCGCGATCGCCGAGCCGTGGACCCGGCCCATCGTCAGCTTGGCGGACAGGATGTTCGACAGCCACATGACGATGCCAACGACCGCGAACGCGGTGAGCAGCGCATTGGCGGTGAGGACCTTGGTGATCATTTCCATGCGTTCGGTCCTTAGCGCGGGGTGATCGGGGCGGGGGATCCGGCGGCGATCGCCATCTCGGCTTCACGCTTCTCGCGCGCCTCGATCTCGTCCATCGTCTCGGGCGTGCCCGACAGCCGGCTGATGATCGCGACCGCGCTGAAACACAGCAGCAGCGCGCCGATGCCCGCGATCAGGACGATCGGACCGCCCTCGACCGCGGCGACGACGTCCTGCTGCGCCGCCATCGCGACGACGATCGGGATATAGAGCGCGCCCCAGAAGCCGATCCCGCGCGACACGCCTTCGTTGTAGCGGCCGCGCGTCTTCAGCCACATCCGTGCGGCGATCAGCAGGATCATCGCGATGCCGACCCCGCCGACATTGGCCTTCACGCCGAGCAGCACGCCAAGGCCTTCGCCGAGCAATTGCCCTATCAATGTACAGATCGCGAGCAGCGCGACTCCGGCAATCATGCGCCGCGTCCCGCATATGGGGCGGCAACTTGTAGGGACTCGCTCATGGCATATCCTCTCAATGTATTCGATCTAGCGTCTTATACCTCTTTAAGTATGCACAGGGTTGCGTTTCGAGCAATAGGGAATACAAGAGCAGTGGAATAAGCGTCAGGAGACGATGCGGTGCGGCAATGGAATACGCGCAAGCAGATGCGCGAGGAGCGGATCGCGGCGGGCCGGGGCTTCGCCACCGGCAAGCTGGTCGATCCCGAAACGCTCGTCGACTTTCTCGAGGCGGTGCTGAGACCGGGCGACCGGGTCTGTCTCGAGGGCGACAACCAGAAACAGGCGGACGTCCTGGCCAAGGGGCTCGCCGCGATGGACCCGGCGCGGGTCCACGATCTGCACATGGTGCAATCGGGCGTCGTGCTGCCCGAGCATCTCGACATATTCGACAGCGGCATCGCGAAGCGGCTCGACTTTTCCTACTCGGGCCCGCAATCGGCGCGGATTGCCAAGATGCTGTTCGGCGGCAAGATCGAGCTTGGCGCGATCCACACCTATCTCGAACTGTTCGCGCGTTATTTCGTCGATCTGACGCCGCAGGTCGCGCTGATCGCCGCGGTCAGCGCGGATCGTCACGGTAATCTCTACACCGGCCCCAATACCGAGGACACGCCGACCGTGGTCGAGGCGACGAGCTTCGGCAGCGGCCTCGTCATCGCGCAGGTCGGCGAAATCGTCGATACGCTGCCGCGCGTCGACATCCCCGGCGACCAGGTGCATTTCGTGCTCGACGCAGGGCGTCCCTTCTATGTCGAGCCGCTGTTCACGCGCGATCCCGCGGCGATGACCGAGACGCAAATCCTGACCGCGATGATGGCGATCAAGGGGCTGTATCAGCCGTACGGCGTGCGCCGGTTGAACCACGGCATCGGCTTCAACACCGCGGCGATCGAGCTGCTGCTGCCGACCTATGGCGAGAAGCTCGGGCTGAAGGGCAAGATCTGCACGCACTGGGCGCTCAACCCGCACCCGACGCTGATCCCCGCGATCGAGGCGGGGTGGGTCGAGCAGGTGCACTGCTTCGGGTCGGAAGTCGGCATGGAGGATTATCTCGCCGCGCGGCCGGACATCTTCTTTACTGGGCCCGACGGCTCGCTGCGCTCGAACCGCGCGTTCAGCCAGACCGCGGGGCTGTATGCCTGCGACATGTTCATCGGCTCGACGTTGCAGATCGACCTTGCCGGGCACAGCTCGACGATCACCGCGAACCGGATCGCGGGCTTTGGCGGCGCGCCCAACATGGGGTCGGACGCGCGTGGTCGGCGGCATCCGAGCGCCCCGTGGTTGCAGGCCGGCGCGGAAGCCGATCCGGACACCGCGGCGCCGCTGCGGCGCGGACGCAAGCTCGTGGTGCAGATCGGCGAGACGTTCGGCGAGGGCAATGCGCCACTGTTCGTCGAAAAGCTCGGCGCGCTCGAACTCGCGGAAAAGCTCGATCTCGATCTCGCGCCGATCATGGTCTATGCCGACGACACGACGCA
Organism: Sphingomonas sp. 22R3R2A-7; assembly: GCF_036856055.1. Lineage (NCBI taxonomy): Bacteria > Pseudomonadati > Pseudomonadota > Alphaproteobacteria > Sphingomonadales > Sphingomonadaceae > Sphingomonas > Sphingomonas sp. 22R3R2A-7. The sequence continues at coordinate 184,427 of NZ_JASPFR010000001.1, forward strand.
CATCGTGACCGAAGAGGGCATCGCCAACCTACTGCTGTGCCGCGATGCGGACGAGCGCGAACAGGCGATCCGCGGCGTGGCTGGCTTTACCGAGATCGGCCGTGGCCGTGACAGGGCGATGGTCGAGCGGCTGCGCGAGCGGAAGATCATCCAGCGGCCCGAGGATCTCGGCATCGATACACTCGATGCGAACCGGAACATGCTCGCCGCCCGATCGATCAAGGACCTCATGCTCGCCTCGGGTGGGCTCTACCGGCCGCCGAGCCGGTTCCGGAACTGGTAGGAGACGACGCATGGAAATTCTCCATTTCGATATCGCGGCCCCGGTACCGGCGACCGGCACGCGCGCGATGGCGCTGGTCGGCGTGGTCGCGTCGGGCAATCTCGAGGTGCTGGTCGAACGCGGCGACGCCGCCGATCGGTGCACGATCGAGATCAGCACCGCGGCGCACGGCTTCCGTGATCTGTGGGACGCGGTGGTCGCCGATTTCGTCGGCCGGCGCGCGGCGGGGGGCTTGCGGATCGCGATCAACGACGGCGGCGCGCGGCCGGACACCGTGTCGTTTCGGCTGGCGCAGGCCGTTCGGCTGATCGAGGAGTCCGAGGCATGAGCAACCTGCGTCAAAGCTGGTACGAAGCCGGCGCGCGCGAGCGGATCGCCGCTTTGGTCGATCCGCGCAGCTTCGCCGAATTCGTCGGGCCCGAGTGCCGCGAGACCAGCCCGCATCTGGGCATCTTCGATTTGCCCGCGCAGTTCGATGACGGCATCGTCGTCGGCAGCGGGTCGATCGACCGCACGCCCGTGCTCGTCGCCGCGCAGGAGGGCCGCTTCATGGGCGGCGCGTTCGGCGAGGTGCACGGTGCCAAGCTCACCGGGCTGCTCCGCGCCGCCAAGGCACTGGCACGCGACGTGGTCATCGCGTTCGACACCGGCGGCGTGCGCTTGCAGGAGGCCAACGCCGGCGAGATCGCGATCGCGGAGATCATGCGCGCTATCGTCGAGGCGCGGCTGGACGGCGTTCGCGTCGTCGGGCTGATCGGCGGGCGCGCGGGCTGCTATGGCGGCGGCGGGCTGATCGCCGGCTGTTGCTCGACGCTGATCGTGTCCGAGCAGGGCCGGATCAGCGTGACCGGGCCCGAGGTGATCGAGACCAACAAGGGCGTCGAGGAATTCGACTCGCGCGACCGCGCGCTGGTGTGGCGGACGATGGGCGGCAAGCACCGCACGCTGATCGGCGGCGCGGACGTGTTCGTCGACGACGACGCGGCTGCGTTCCGCGCTGCGGCGACGGCGGCGCTCGCGCGACCGGCGAAGCTCGACGCCGCCGCGCTGGCAGCGGAACAGGCGCGGCTCGAACGCCGGATCGAACGGTTCGGCGATCTGGGCGATGCGACCGACATCTGGCACGCGCTCGGCGTCGACGATCCGAACGTGATCCCCGACATGCCCGCAGACACGTTCGCGACCCTAGCCGCCCAATACCGGGAGAGCGCCGATGACGCCCGCTGAGATCCTCGATACGCTCTTTCCCGCAGGGCATGACGTCGCGACCGAAGGCGATCTTCTGTTCGGCCGCGCAAAGTTCGGCGACGGCATCGTCCATGTCGTCGGCGCGACCGGCCGCGCACCGATCGGGATCGACCAGGCGATCCGGCTGTCCGCCGCGGTGCTGGACATCGCGTCGACCGACGACGCCGCGCCGATCCTGTTCCTCGTCGACAGCGCCAGCCAGCGGATGAGCCGGCGCGACGAACTGCTCGGTCTGAGCGAATATCTCGCGCACCTCGCCAAGTCGTTGCTGCTGGCGGAGGCGCAGGGGCATCGCACGATCGGGCTGCTCTATGGCGGCAGTGCGGCGGGCGCGTTCATCGCGACTGCGCTGGCGTGCGGCACGCTGGTCGCGCTGCCCGGCGCGCATCCGGAAGTCATGGACCTCGCCTCGATGGCGCGCGTGACGAAGCTGCCGCTCGATGTGCTCGAGGCAAAGGCCGCGGCGACGCCGGTCTTTGCGCCGGGGCTCGACAATATCGTCAAGGTCGGCGGCATTGCGGAGACCTGGGACCCGGCCAACGGTCTTGCGGACCAGTTGGCGATGATACTTGATCATCCGCCCGCCAAGGAGGACGAACGCGGCGCGCGTGGTGCCGCGCGATGCGGGCGGCCAGTGTCCGCCCGCATCGCGTCTGCTGTCGTCGCGGCGGCGCAGGGGTAATGCGGTTCGACCGGCACCACATCGTCCGGCTCGACCCGGAACGCTGGCCAGAAGTCCTGGCGGGGCACGCCGAGGCGCGTCGGATGCCGATGGTGGTCGAGTGGGTGAGTGCAGGGCGCCCGCTGATCGTCCGGCGGCCGCTGTTCGAGGATGTGCGCGACCATGTGCCGCTTGGCCTCCCGCTGCCGCCGTCACACGGCAAGCAGCGGCTTTCGTTCATTGTCCCGTCGGACGCCTTGCTGTCGATCGAGCCGCCACCTTTGCTCGCCGATGCGCGTATCGCAGCACCCGATGGCTGGCAGGACGCTATCGACGCGGTCGTTGCGCTCGATCCTGCGACGCGGTGTTTCGGCGGCCTCGCTTGGGCATATCTGACCGGGCTGTCCTACCTGACTGCCACTTCGGACCTCGATCTGCTGTGGCGCGTGCACTGTGCAGGCGATGTCGAGCGGCTGTTACCCGCGTTGGCCGCGATCGCCGCTGCGGCGCCGATGCGGATCGACGGCGAAATGGTCGCGCCTGCCGGACTGGCGATCCAGTGGCAGGAATGGCGCGGCGACGCCGCCGACCTGCTGGCCAAGACGGCCGATGGCAATCGGCTGGTACGCCGTGACGCGGTGTTTGCATGACGGCGTTGCGACGTCTCGCGGCGTCAGGCGATGCCGAATTGCTGGCCTCGCTCGCAACCCTAAGTCTCAAGACAGAGGTGGCGACCTATCCGAAGCCCGGCCTTGTCAGTCCCGTCGATACCGGCGCGCATGACGATATGGACGCGCCGTTGATGAACCGGAGCGCGGACGCCCTCGAGCCCTATTTCGCGACCTTGGCGGGTGCGGGCGCAGACGGTGCGGACATGAGCCGCCTTCGCGCGATCGGCATCGAGGCGGAGGCGGCGATGATGGTTGCGACGCGCGGCGTGAATACGCACCGGGGTGCCATCTTCGGGATGGGGTTGCTGTGCGCGGCGGCAGGATTTCGAGCGCGGTATCACGTGGCGGCGTCGCTTGGCGCGATCGTCAGGAACCGGTGGGGTGCCGCGATCGGGCGCGGCCCGACGCAGCCACACAGCCACGGCAGCGAGGTCGCCCGCCGCCATTCGACCGGCGGCGCGCGCGCGGAAGCCGCGGCCGGCTTCCCATCGCTTTATCATCTGGCGATACCCGCGCTCGTCCAGGGACGGAGCCTGGCGCGCCTGCACGCGCAGACCTGGCCGCATGCGGCGCAGGTTCACGCGTTGATGGTGCTCATAGCGGACGTCGCGGACACCAATCTCCTCTATCGCGGCGGCGCCGAGGGGCTGGCGTACGCGCAGGCCGAGGCACGGGCATTTCTCGAGGGCGGGAGCATTGCGACCATAGGGTGGCATGACCGCGCGGTAGCGCTCCACGAGCGCTTCACCGCGCGTCGACTCAGCCCGGGCGGCTGCGCCGATCTTCTCGCGATGGCGATGTTCGTCGAGCGTCTGACGTGACGCTCGCGCTGCTGTGTTCGGGGCAGGGGCGGCAGGATCCGGCGATGTTCGATCTGTTCGCCGATGCGCCCGCCGCGGGGGCGATCCTCGCCGAGGCCAGTCGCTTGCTCGGGGAGGATGTCCGGTCGGTATTGCGCACGAGCGATGATGCGGCGTGGCATGCCAACCGGACGAGCCAGATCCTGTGCGTCGCGCGCGGTCTGGCAGCCGCTGTCTGCCTCGCATCCAGCGCGTCGCTGATCGTGAGTGGGTACAGCGTCGGCGAAATGACGGCCTGGGGCGTCGCGGGGCTCTGGTCGCCCGAACAGACATTGCGGCTGACGGCGCTGCGGGCCGAGATCATGGACGCCGCGGGCGGTCCCGATGACGGACTCGGGTTCGTCCGCGGACTGCCGATCGATGCCGTCACGCGAATAACCGCGCAATTCGGCTGCGCGATCGCGATCGTCAATCCCGGCGAGATGTTCGTCATTGGCGGCATCCGCGACGACGTCGTGCGCTGCTGCGAGGCCGCGCTCGCGTCAGGCGCGACCAGCGCGCGGCCGATTGCGGTTCATGTCGCATCACACACGCGACGCCTGTCGGCGGCGGTCCCGACGTTTCGCGACGCGCTGCTGACCGCGGATATGGCAAGACCGGCCCCGGGACGGACGCTGCTCAGCACGACGGGCCCGACCATCGTGCGGGGACGGCAAGGCATCGAGGGGCTTGCAGCGCAGATCGACACGACGATCGACTGGGCGGCGACGCTCGAAGCGCTGATCGAGCGCGGCGTCGACCGGATGCTCGAACTCGGGCCCGGCACCGCGCTGGCCGACATGGTGCGCGCGACCTATCCGATGGTCGATGTCCGCGCGGTCGACGACTTTCGCACCTGCGCGGGAATCGCTTCCTGGATCGGATGAACCGCGGCGTCGGCCGCGCCCTACGACACGGGCTTCATCCATCCATGCATCGTCATCCAGCGGGTGAACGCGTCGAACCATCCGGTGCTCGTGGTGGATTTCGGATACATGCCAAATCCGTGTCCCCCCTGTTCGTACAAATGAAACTCGACGGGGCGCTTCGCTGCATGCCAGGCATCGATCAACCCAAAGCCGGCGTTGCCGAAAAACGGATCGTCCGCCGCGAGTGCCACGAACATCGGCGGTGCATCGCCGGGCACCGGCATGGCGGAGAGCGGGCCGTAGACGTTGCCGATAAACGCGGGCTTCGCATCCTCGCCGACCAGCGTGGTCGCCATCGTCAGCATCGCGCCCGCCGAGAATCCGACCATGCCGACTCGCGCCGGATCGACGTGCCATTCCCCGGCACGCTTGCGGACCAGGCTGAACGCGGCGCGGGCATCCGCGATCTGCGGTTTCAGACCCGCCATCATGGTGGCAGGGTCGGGTCGCGGGGGGCGTGCGCCGGGGGCGAACATCGCGCGCATCGATTGCTCGAATCCGGGCATATCGACGGGTGTCGGGTTGAGCCGGTATTTGAGGACGAACGCGGCAACGCCGCGCGCCGCCAGTGCTTTCGCGACATCCCAGCCTTCGTTCTCCATCGACAGCGTCCGGAACCCCCGCCGGGTGCCACGATGACGGCGGTACCCGTCGCCTTTGCAGGGTCGGGCAGGAACGGCGTCAGCGTGGCGACGGTGACGTTGCGCGCGAAGACGCTGCCATATTGGCTATGCCAGGCCTCGGGGGCGTTCGTGCCAGCGAGCTTGCCGGTATCCAGGATGATCGCGGTCGGCTGATCGGGGACGGGCAACGGGGTCATCGCGTCGGCTGAGACCGACGTCGCGGACTGCGCCAGCGCCGGTGCTGCAGCAAGCAGGGGGACGAGCGCGGTCATCGTCAGGCGCCAGGCGATCTTCCGACGGATGCCGTGTACAATTCTCATCGCGCTCTCCCATTTTTGTTATGGGGGCGAACGTATCGATAGCGCTATCATCGGACAATCCCCGAATTCGTACCAGTATTGCTCGCGCGCGGGCCGGCCGCGGCGGGATGATGCGCGTTATCCTTTGCGCACATTCTCGAATTAGCGCGCAGAATCGGGAACGTAAGCAGCGACCGGCCTTTGGTGTCCATGACAGACCAGCGGGAGCTCCTCATGACCGATACCAATCGCCGTACATTCGTGACGGGCGCAGCGCTCGTCGCGGGCGCAGCCGCAGCCGGCGCGAACTCCGCGTCCGCACAGGCGGGCGGCGGCGTACAGGCCGCGACCGCGCCAGCTGCTGCCGCCTACCCGAAACCGCCGTTCGCGGTGCAGCGTCAGCCCTGGCCGGGGCTCGCATCGAAGATGTCGCCGCGGCCCGATCATGGCGAGACGAGCTACAAGGGGTCGGGGCGGCTGACTGGCAAGAAGGCGCTGATAACCGGCGGCGATAGCGGTATCGGCCGCGCTGCGGCGATCGCCTATGCGCGCGAGGGCGCCGACGTCGCGATCAACTATCTGCCTGCCGAGGAGCCCGACGCGCGCGAAGTCGTCGCGTTGATCCGCGCGGCGGGGCGCAAGGCGGTCGCGATCCCCGGCGACCTGCGGGACGAGAAATTCTGTCGCCGGCTGGTGCAACAGGCGGCGGATCAACTCGGCGGGCTCGACATCCTCGTGAACAACGCGGCGCGGCAGCAGACGAGGCCCGGCATTGCGGACATCACCAGCCAGGACTTCGACGATACGATGAAGACCAACGTCTATGCGCCATTCTGGCTGACCAAGGCGGCGCTCGAGCGCATGACCGCGGGCGCGGTGATCGTGAACACCTCGTCGGAGCAGGCCGGTTCACCGTCAAAGGACATCATCGATTATGCAATGACGCGGGCCGCCGTGCTGAATTTCACCAAGGGCATGGCCAAGCAGCTCGCCGAGCGGGGCATTCGGGTCAATGCTGTCGCTCCGGGGCCGTTCTGGACCCCGTTGCAGGTCAGCGGCGGCGCGACGCCGGAAAAACAGCGCACCTTTGGCGAAACCTCGCCGCTCGGGCGCCCCGGTCAGCCCGCCGAGATTGCCGGGCTGTATGTAGCGGCGGCCGATCCGTCGTTGAGCTATTCGACCGGCCAGATCTTCGGGTCGACCGGCGGCAACGAACAGCCCGCCTGATCCGATCGTCGACACGTTATTCGGGGCCATCCCGATCAAGGAGACTATGAGCAACGACGATTTCGATGGCGCGCGCGACCCGGCGCGCGCCGGTTCAGGGCGATCCGTCCCCAAGGGGCGCCTGTCGCGGCTCGGTGTATTCGGGCGGATGGCAGGCGGCGTCGCGGGCGGTGTCGTCAGCGAGGGCGCGCGCCGGTTGGCGAGCGGGAAGCGGCCGCGCATGGCGGATCTGCTGATGACCCCCGCCAATGCGGTGCGCGTCGCTGACCAGCTGGCGCATCTGCGTGGCGCGGCGATGAAATTGGGGCAGATGGTGTCGATGGACGCGGGCGACATGCTCCCGCCCGAACTGGCTGCGATCTTGGCGCGGCTGCGCGACAATGCGCACCATATGCCGCCGCCGCAGCTCGACCGCGTCCTCGCCGCCGAATGGGGGCGCGACTGGCGGCGGCGCTTCGCGCACTTCCAGGCACACCCGATCGCCGCGGCGTCGATCGGTCAGGTTCACCGCGCCAAACTGCCCGATGGGCGGGTGCTGGCGATCAAGGTCCAGTATCCGGGGGTAAAGGAGAGCATCGACGCCGATGTCGACAATGTCGCGACATTGTTGCGGGTTTCGGGCCTGCTGCCCAAGGGCCTCGATATCTCCGCACTGCTTGCTGACGCGAAGCGGCAGCTGCACGACGAGGCGGATTACGAGCGCGAAGGCGCCATGCTCGAACGCTATCGCGGGCTGGTGGGCGACGATCCCACGCTGATCGTGCCCAAGCTCGAGCCGGCCCTGTCGACATCGCGCGTTCTCGCGATGGACTATATCGAGTGCGTGCCGATCGAGACGCTTGATAGCGAGCCGCAGGATGTCCGCGACCGGACGGTGGCGCGGCTGATTGCGCTGACCTTGCGCGAACTGCTCGACTGGCGGTTGATGCAGACCGATCCCAATTTCGCGAATTATCGCTGGCAGCCCGAGACGGGACGGATCGTGCTGCTCGATTTCGGCGCGGCGCGCACGGTGCCCGCCGTTGTCGCCGACGGGTATCGGCGCCTCCTGGCCGCCGGGCTGGCCGGTGACCGCGATGCGGTGCGCGACGCGGCTGTCGCGGCCGGGTTCTTGGGCGAGAATGCGGTCACTGCGCATCGACCGGCGATCGACCGGATGATCGACGTGATCCTTCAGGAGATGAACCGGACCGGTGCGTTCGACTTCGGTGATCGCGGGTTTGTATACGTGTTGCGGGACGAAGGCACGACCGTCGCGCGCGACCGGGCAAGCTGGCATATTCCCTCTGCGGACATGCTTCTGGTCCAGCGCAAGATCAGCGGTACCGCGCTGCTCGCCGCGCGGCTGAAGGCGCGTGTGGATGTCCGATCGATGGTGTCGGCCTATCTTCCCTGACCTAGTAAGGCGATCACCGGACGCGATAATCCCGCTTTGGCGACCATAGCCTAGGCAGCTAATAGCATCACCAATGGTTCAATGCGTATGAACGGCGATATTCGCGTCGCGCAAAGAGAGTTGGAGACTGGTATGCGTAACAAACGCCCTGACGGGATCGAGGATTACAAGGGCGCCGCCGGCGGTTGGGGAGCCCTGCGTGCGGTCGCGGCGTCGCTGAAGGCGCAGCAGATCGTCGTCCGTGGCGGCCAGACGCTGCTGAAATCGAACCAGCCCGACGGGTTCGACTGCCCGAGTTGTGCATGGCCCGACCCGAAGCACACGTCGTCGTTCGAGTTTTGCGAAAACGGTGCGAAGGCCGTCGCGTGGGAATCCACGGCGAAACTGATCGGTGCGGATTTCTTTGCCGAGCACAGCGTTTCGGACATCTGGAAACAGAGCGATCACTGGATCGAGTCGCAGGGACGCGTCACCGAACCGTTGCGCTACAATGCGGCGACCGACCATTATGAGGTCGTGACGTGGGATGAGGCGATTGCCGGCATCGGCGCGGGCCTCGCCGCGGTGCCCGATCCGAACCAGGCGGAATTCTACACCTCGGGTCGCTGCTCGAACGAGGCGGCGTTCCTGTACCAGCTGTTCGTGCGGCTGTACGGGACGAACAACTTTCCCGACTGTTCGAACATGTGTCACGAGGCGACGTCGGTCGGTCTTCCGAAGTCGATCGGGATCGGCAAGGGGACCGTCAGCCTCGAGGATTTCGATCATGCCGATCTGATCCTCTCGATCGGTCATAACCCGGGGACGAACCATCCGCGGATGATGGCGACGCTGCGCGAGGTATCGCGCCGCGGCGGCAAGATCATCGTCTTCAATCCGTTGAAGGAACGCTCGCTCGAGCGGTTCGAGTCGCCACAGTCGGTGGTCGAGATGGCGACCGGCACCTCGACCCAGATCGCCAGCAGCTATCTCCAGGTCAAGGTCGGCGGCGATGCCGCGGCGCTGAAGGGCATTGCCAAGGCACTTGTCGCGCTCGACGACGCGGCGCGCAGTTCGGGCGGCGAGCCGGCGCTCGACCATGCGTTCATCGCCGAACATACCGCGGGGCTCGATGCGTACATCGCCGATCTGGCGGCGGCCGACTGGAGGGACATCGAACAGGCGAGCGGTCTGTCACGTGCCGATCTTGAAGACGTTGCGCGGATCTACGCGACCTCGAAGGCGACGATCGCGTGCTACGGCATGGGAATCACGCAGCATCGCACGGGTACCAGCAACGTACAGCAGCTCGCCAACCTGCTGCTGCTGCGCGGCAATATGGGCCGGCCGGGCGCGGGGATCTGCCCGCTGCGGGGCCACAGCAACGTTCAGGGCGACCGTACGGTCGGCATCACCGAGCGGCCGATGCCGCTGTTGCTGGACCGGATGCGCGACGTGTTCGATTTCGAACCACCCCGCGCGCATGGTCATTCGGTGGTCGAAAGCATCGCCGCGATGCGCGACGGCAAGGCCAAGGCGATCGTCTGCCTCGGCGGCAACCTCGCGATCGCCTCGTCCGATCCGCAGGCCTGCGCGGAAGGCTTTCGCAACCTGGATCTCGCCGCGCACATCACGACCAAGCTGAACCGGACGATGCTGTTGATGGCGAAGGACACGTATATCCTGCCATGCCTCGGGCGCACCGAACTCGACACGCAGGCGAGCGGGCCGCAGTCGGTCACCGTCGAGGATTCGATGTCGATGGTGCACGCGTCGCGCGGCTTCCTGATGCCGCCGGGCGAGAATGTGAAGTCGGAGATCTGGATCGTCGCCGAGATCGCCAAGGCGACGCTGAAGGGCAAGGGCGGGATCGACTGGGACGGCTACGCCGCGAATTACGATCTGATCCGCGACAAGATCGAGGCGGTGTTCCCCGATTTTGCCAACTATAACGAGCGCATTCGCCAGCCGGGCGGGTTCCATCTTCCCAACTTCGCTGCGCTGCGGATATGGAAGACGGAGAGCGGAAAGGCGAACTTCATCGTCGCCGAGGAGTCCAGAAGGACGAGACGGCGAACGAGCCGAACGTCCTGCGCCTGACCACGCTCCGTGCGCACGACCAGTACAACACGACGATCTATAGTCTGGACGATCGCTATCGCGGCGTGTTCGGCCGTCGCGACGTGTTGTTCATGAACGAGCGCGACATGGCCCGACTGGGCTATGCCGAGGGCGACGTGGTGGACGTCGCGACTGCGCTGCAATTTGCGGCGCCGGACCGCGTCGTTCAGAAGCTGACGCTGGTCCGCTATGCACTGCCCGACGGGTGTATCGCGTCCTATTACCCCGAGACGCAGCCGCTGATCGCGCTCGAGGATCACGATCCGCAGAGCTTCACGCCGTCCTACAAATCGGTGCCGGTGGTGGTCCGGCCGGCTGAAGCAGACATGGGCGTCGAGCGCGGCATCGTCCGGGAAGGCGTGGTGGGGCAGCAGGAACGCGTACCGGCATGAGTGCGGGCTATACGCCGCTGATTGAAACCTATGCCGAAACCGCTGCCGCCAAGATGGCGGCATTGCGTCGATCGCCAGGCGGGTTCTTCGTCGGGGCGATGCTGGCGGGAACGTATATCGGTATCGCGATGATCCTTGCACTGAGCGCCGCCGCGGGGCTCGATGCAGGGATCAGACCGCTCGTGATGGGTGCGACGTTCGGCGTCGGGCTCGTGCTGACGGTTTTCGCCGGCGCCGAACTCTTCACGGGTTATGTCATGTATCTCGGGTTCGGGCTTGCGCGCCGGACGATCACCGCAGGCGAGGCGATCACGCTCGTGGTCGTGGTGTGGATCGGCAATCTCGTCGGCGGCATCGTGCTCGCGGCGATCTTCGTCGCCTGCGGGGACGGGCCCGTGTTCGATCACGCCGACACGATGTTCAGCGCGTTCGTCGCGCACAAGGTCGACGCCGACGCGGGCGCGCTGTTTGCGCGTGCCGTGCTCTGCAACTGGCTCGTGTGTCTGGCGATCTGGACGTCGGCGCGGATGAAGGGGGATGCCGCGAAGTGCATCGGCATGGCCTGGATCCTGCTGGCGTTCGTCGCGCCCGGTTTCGAGCATTCGGTCGCGAACATGACCGCACTGACGCTGGGGCTGATGATGCCCGACCCGTCGATCGCCCTTGGCGGGGCATTGCGCAACCTGGCCATCGTCAGCGTTGGCAACATCGTCGGTGCGCTGGTGTTTGTCGTTGCGGCGTATATGGCGATCGCACGAACCGAAGAGGCGCCGTCGACGGACCGCGGCTGAGACGAGGAGGGGGCGTGGCCAAGAAGCACTATCTGACGGCCACGCTTCCCGACGGCTATGTGAAGACGATCGGCCCCACGGCCACGCCGTTCACGCACTATTGGCGGATCGTCGCCGTGCTGGCGAACGGCCGAACCGAGGTCTTCTGGGGCCATACCAAGACACTCGCCGAGGCAAAGCGAAAGCGGACCGCGGCGGCCGATGCGGCGAGCCAGCGAGGGTGGGTGTCGCACCAGTTTGAAATCGTCGAGGTCGTGCGGACGTAAGGGGCGGAGCGAACCGCTGTCCTTTGCTGCTACGCCTGAGTGACGCCAGGCCCAAGCTGCCTCACCGGAACGACGCGCTGCGATGGCCGTCAAACGCAGAACGACCGCCCTGCGCTGAATAGCGAGGGCGGTCGAACGTCGCCGGTCGGGCACCAGCCGCGCTGGTGCCTCTCCGGATCAGGCGAGCGTGCGAACGCCGGGCTCGCGATCCCAATAGCGCTTCGTGCCTGCCGTCGCGATGGCATCCAGATCGACGACGCCCGCGTCGGGTTCGACGCCGGCCTTGTCGAGCAGCGGCTTCGCTGCGGCATTGGCACCGATCGCCTTGAGGTGACCAAAGGCATCCATGACCCACTGTACCGCGGCGCCTTCCTTGAGCAGCGTCTTGCAGCCCTCGGCCGAAAGGATGACCGCGACCGCATCGAAGATCTGCGACGGGCTGCCCGCGAGCTGGCCCTGCGCCTTCTTCATGCTGCCGTCGGCAAGCTTGGCACCGCCGACCTTCGGCGCGACGAGGACCGGCTTGCCACCAGCACCCTCGACGGCCGCAACAACCGCGTCGATCTCGCCACCGTCCGAACCGTCGGCGATCAGGATGCCGACCTGACGACCCTCGAGCGTATCCTTCATGTTCTGCTGGATCGACAGCGCCGGGCTTGGCGCCATGTCGACCGGCTCGCGAAAGGCGGGGTTCGCTGCGGGCAGGTCGATACCGAGACCATCCGCCACGCGGCTCGCCAACTCCTCGTTGACGTTGCGCAGGTTGGCGACGGTGCGCTCCTGGACATGCGCGAGGCCGACCTTCGACAGCTCGAAGGTGAAGGCCGACGCGATATGCGCCTTCTCGTTATCCGTCGCGGATACCCAGAACAGCCGCGCCTGGCTGTAATGATCACCGAACAGTTCGGCGCGCATCCGCAGCTTTTCGCCCTGCTCGTCCGCACCGGTCGGGTTCGTCGTGGTCACGAACCCCTTTGGCGACTCGCGCGGGCCACCGTCTTCGCCGACAACCGACAGGCTGTTCGGCTCGTAATTGGCACGACCCTTTGGCACCTTGGTCTGCATCATGCCATCACGCTGGAAATTGCCTGCGGGACTGCGCGGTGCGTTGACCGGAATCTGGTGGAAGTTGGTTGTGCCGAGACGCGACTTCTGTGTGTCGAGATAGCTGAACAGGCGGCCCTGAAGCAGCGGATCGTTCGAGAAATCGATCCCGGGAACGATGTTGGTCGGCAGGAAAGCGACCTGCTCCGTCTCGGCGAAGAAGTTGTCGACGTTGCGGTCGAGCACCATCCGGCCGATGATCCGGACAGGAACGTCCTCCTCGGGGATCAGCTTGGTCGAGTCGAGCACGTCATAGGGCTGCGCCTCGGCGAACGCCTTGTCGAACACCTGGATGCCGAGCTCCCACTCCGGGAAGTCGCCGGTGTCGATCGCTTCCCACAGATCGCGACGGTGATAGTCGTTGTCCGCAGCCTGAAGCTTGAGCGTCTCGTCCCAGATCGTCGACTGGAGACCGAGCTTGGGCTTCCAGTGGAACTTGACGAAGCTCGACTTGCCTTCTTCGGTCACGAGCTGGAACGTGTGGACGCCAAAGCCTTCCATCATCCGCAGCGAACGCGGCAGGGTGCGGTCCGACATCGCCCACATCTGCATGTGCGTCGATTCAGGCGTCAGCGACGCCCAGTCCCAGAAGGTGTCATGCGCCGAACCCGCCTGCGGATAGGCGCGATCGGCCTCCATCTTGACCGAATGGATCAGGTCGGGGAACTTGATCGCGTCCTGAATGAAGAACACCGGAATGTTGTTGCCGACGAGATCCCAGTTGCCCTCGGTCGTGTAGAACTTGACCGCGAAGCCGCGCACGTCGCGCGGGGTGTCGACCGAACCGGCGCCGCCGGCGACCGTCGAGAAACGCGTGAAGAGCTCGGTCTTCGTGCCCTTCTTGAACACTGCCGCCTTGGTCAGGTCAGAGATGTCGTCGGTCGCCTCGAAATAGCCGTGCGCACCCGATCCGCGCGCATGGACGATCCGCTCGGGGATCCGCTCGTGGTCGAAGTGGAAGATCTTCTCGCGCAGCACGAAATCCTCGAGCAGCGTCGGGCCGCGCGCGCCGGACTTCAGGCTGTTCTGGTTGTCGGATACGGGGACGCCGTGATTGGTGGTCAAAACGGGTACGTCGCCGCCCGCCTGCTGGTGCGTTTCACCACCGTTGCCGGGGTTACGCTGTTCGATGTCGCTCATTGCGGATCCTTGCTGTCGAGGACGATAGTCGCGCAGTTAACGAGCGATACGCATGCCCGGGTCCATCGTGTGCGACGGAATTAGCCTGCTTCAGATTAGGCGTGATGCATATTGACGGCGCTAGGCGGCCTCGATCGTCGCGTGCTCCGGGCTTTGGCGCGGCGGATGGTGCTGACCAGACGCCACAGCAGGATGAACCCGATCGCGAGCAGCATCAGCGCGCCGAACAGCAGCGCGAGATAGAAGCCCGGGGCAAGCCACGCGGAGCGTATCGCGGCCACCGCGGGGGCAGCGCGGAGGGATATCGATGATGCACCGGCGTCGATCGCTGTCATGACCTGTCCCCGGCGCGGGGTATGGAGCCATCGAGTCCCCGCGCCTGGTGGATGATATGCCTCCGGATTATTGCAGGCGTGGGACAGGCCTCATCCTGGCGTCAGCGCGCCTGCACGATGCGTGGCCGGAACGCACCGATCCCGGCGATCGCGAGACGGCGCGCAGGGATCGCGGTCTCGGCAAAGCTGAACCGCAGGAAACGCGTCGCGACCGGCGCTTCGAAGGCGATGCGCTGTGTCGCGAGCGCATAGGCGATGTTGGGCAGCTCGCCCTTGCTCGCCTCGCGCCAGCTCTTGCCGTCGGTGCTGATCTCGACCCGGTAGGCCTTGGGGGGCGCGGTATCCGCCATGACTGCGCGTGACGGCGTCAGGCTGAATCCGGCAAGCGTTTCGGTCGCGCCGAGATCGATCGTGACGAGGGCGGGCATGCCGGGCCGCGGTGCGGGCACCGCCCAGCGGGTTGCGGCGTCGGTGTCGAGCAGCGCTTCCGCGCCGGGTGCGGAGGCGGCGGCGATCGACCAGCCGGCGGTCGGAACGATGCTTGCATCGCTTTCGACGACGGGGGCGACGGGTACGGGCGCAACCTGACGAAACAGCGCGACCTCGCGAATGGCGGGGCAGGCGGGCGCCTCGAGGATACGTAGCCGCAGACGGCGCGCGGTGACGGGCTCGGCGAGACGGATGATCCGCTGCGCGCCGATGCCCTGATGCTGCGCAAGTTCGCGCCACTGGCCACCCACCTCTGCGTCGACAGCAAACCGCGTCACGCGCACGCCGAGCGGCAGATATTCGCGCAGGCGGATGAGATCGAATGCGCGTCCGGGCGGCAGGTCGAGGACGAGGCTGGGGGTGGTGACCCCGTCCGGGGTCGACCAATAGCTATCGGCCGCGCCGTCGAGGACCTTGGCCGGCGCGAAACTCGGGCCGCGCGCATGGCTGGCGGAGGCGACGGCGCCCCGGGCAAGGTCGCGCGCGAAGGTGGCTGCCTGCGCGGTGCCGAATGACTTCAAGACGGCGACGTCGATATCGGCGAGTTTGCCGCGACGGTCGGGTGGCAGGTTGAGGTTGAGGTTGGTGCCGCGACCGACCGACTCGTCGTGGAGCTTCACGAGGCGCTCGGGCGACTTGACCTTCGAATCCTCATCCGCGTGGTAGAACCAGCCGGGGCGGATCGAGACGTCGGTCTCGGCCGGCCACCAGAGCGGCGCGCCGCGCACGCCCGAATTGCCCTCGCTCTGAACATAGGGATGGTTCGGCATTGTCGGCCAGCAGGGATCACCCGCGACGCCGTCCTCGTTGCCGACCCATCGGACGTCCGCGCCAAGCGGATCGAAGGTGCAGGCCATCGGCTGATGCTGGTGCACCAGCGCGACGATCGACGGCCAATCGTAATATTTCGGCGCGTCGATCTTCCGCGTGTCGCGCGCGCCGCCATAATAGCCGTCGCCGCCATTCGCGCCATCGAACCAGAATTCGAACAGCGTGCCATAGCGCGTGCAGAGCTCGACGACCTGCTTGCGGAAATAGTCGACATAGGCCGGGCGGCCATATTCGGGGTGGTTGCGATCCCAGGGCGAGAGGTAGAGCCCGAAGTCGAGCCCGGCGCGGCGCGTCGCACGCTCCATCTCGCCGACCACGTCGCCCTTGCCGGCCTTGTACGGGCTGTTGCGGATGCAATGCTCGGTCAGCATCGTCGGCCACAGGCAGAAGCCGTCATGATGCTTGGCGGTCAGGATGATGCCGCGCATCCCGCCAGCCTTTGCCGCCGCGACGATCTGATCGGGGTCGAAATCGGTCGGGTCGAAGAGCTTAGGATCCTCGTCGCCATAGCCCCATTCGCGATCGGTAAAGGTGTTGATCGAGAAATGGACGAATGCATATTGCTCGCGCGCATGCCAGGCGAGCTGCCGCTTCGACGGCGTCGCGCCCCATGGTCGTGGGGCAGGCTGGCGTGTCGCGCCCAGCGCGGGAGCGGTCGCTGCGGTCGCGGTTGCAGCGACGCTCGAGGCGAGCAGGCGGCGGCGGGAAACTTCGGTCATCATCGTCTCCGGGGGGACTCAGGCGGCGGGGCGGCCGAACGAGGGGGCGGTCGGCAGGCTTTGCGCCGAACGCGCGATCGGGGGTGGTGGACATGGTGAAGCGCAGCGTGCCACCTGCGGCGAGGTCGGGATGCGCGATCCAGCTTTTCGTCCAGGGTTTGCCGTTCCAGGTGACCGCGGTGACATAGGGCGTGTCGGCGCGGTTGCCCGGCGCCTCGATCACGACCTTGCGCTTGGGCCCGACCAGCAACTCGGCCCGCGTGAAGAGCGGCGAGCCGAACACATAGATCGCGGCGACCGGATCGACCGGGTAGAGGCCGAGCGCGGACATCACGAACCACGCGCTCATCTGCCCGCAATCGTCGTTGCCGATGATCCCGTCGGGCGCGCGCTTGTACATCGTCGTCAGGATCCTGCGCACCAGCGCCTGTGTCTTCCAGGGCTGGCCGACATAAGCGTAGAGATACGGCACGTGCTGATCGGGTTCGTTGCCGTGCGCATATTGGCCGATCAGCCCGGAGATATCGGGCGGCGCATCCCTGGGTAGCGTCGAGGGCGCGGCGAACAGCGCGTCGAGCCGCGCGGCAAACTTCGTCTCGCCGCCGAAATGCGCGATCTGTCCGTAGAGGTCATGCTGGTTGAGGAAGGTCGTCTGCCAGCCATTGGCTTCGGTGAAGTCGTGGTAGCGCTTGGTGTGGCCGAGCTGGATCGGGTCGTAGGGGGTCAGCCAGCTGCCGTCGGCGAGCTTGGGCCGCGCAAGCCCGATCGTCGGGTCGAGGACGTTGCGATAGCTGCGGCTGCGTTCGCGCAGGCGGGCGGCGTCTTCGGTGGCGCCGGCCTTTGCGGCGAGCGCCGCCATTGCCCAGTCGTCATAGGCATATTCCTGAGTCCGGCTGACCGACTCGTCGACCTGGTCTGCGGGCAGATAGCCACGCGCGATATAGGTGCCGCGCGCGCGGCTGTTGACGAGGTCGGGCGCCTTGGGATCAAAGGCGCGCGTGCGGATCGCAGGCCAGGCGGCGGCATAGTCCGCGTCGATCCCCTTCGCCGCGGCCTCCGCCATGATCGCGACCGAATGCCAGCCGATCATCGTGCCCGTCTCCACCCCTGAAGCGGCCAGCAGGGCGGGCCATAGGGGCTTTGCTGCGTCTGGCGGACGAGGTCGCGGACGAGCGAGCGCGCGCGATCGGGCGCGATCAGCGTGAGCAGTGGATGAAGCGTGCGATACGTGTCCCAGGTCGAATAGGTACTGTACGCCTGTTCGCCCTTGGGGACGCTGTGGATCTGCCGGTCGAGCCCGACATAGCGGTCGTCGGCGTCGGAGAAGAGCGTCGGCGCGAGCATCGCGTGATAGACCGCGCTCGCCATGATGACGCGTTCGTCGTCGCTGCCGCCAGCGACTTTCACGGTCTTAAGCGCATCGGCCCAGTCGCGCACCGCCTGGCGTCGTGCCGCATCGAATTCGCGGCTGATCGACGCCGCGAGATTGGTCCGTGCGCCAGCCATGTCGACCGCGGACACCGCCGTCCGTACGATGATCGGTGCTGCGCCCGCATCGTCGTAATGCAGCACTGCGCGAACGCGGTCGGCCGTGGCGATTGCCCCCCGACGACCTGCTCGCCGGCATGGAGCGTGATCCGGTCGGGTTTGCGCGAGACGTGCATCGCGAAATGGATGCGGCGCCCCTTGGCCCAGCGGAACGTGCGGCGGCTGCCGATCAGGACGCCGTCGGTCTCGATCTCGATCCGGCTGTCGTCGATCAACGGGCCTTCGCCCGGACGGCTGTCGCGGTAATTGCCGAGGTCGATCAGGAGGTGGCCGGGACCCGCGGGAAACCGGTGACGTTGCCAGCCGACGCGTGGCTCGGCAGTCAGCTCCGAGCGGACGCCATTGCCGAGCGTGCAGGCGTAATAGCCGGGCTCGGCAGTCTCCTGGGCATAGGTCTGGCGATAGCCTTCGCCGGGGCGATCGGGCGCGCCGGGGAACAGCTTCACCGGCCCGCGCGCGGGAACGACCAGCACGTCCATCATGTCGGCGATGCCGGTGCCCGACAGGTGCGTGTGCGAGAACCCCATGATCGACGGATCGCCGTGATGATAGCCCGAGCAGTTCGCCCAGTTCTCGGTATCGGTGTCGGGGCTGACCTGGACCATGCCGAACGGCACGGTCGCGCCCGGATAGGTATGGCCGTCGCCACCCGTGCCGATCCACAGATCGGGCACGGCACTCGTTCGCTTCGCAAAGGCTGGCATCGCGCCGGTCAGCGCCAGCGCGCCGGTCGAGCCGAGCAACGCGCGTCGCGTGAGCCTCATAACGGCGCCGCCAGCAGTGCGGGGCGGGTATCGGCGAGATGGACGAGCAGTTCCCCGAACAGACCGTTCGTCCAGGCGAACCAGCTGCGCGTGAACTTGCTCGGATCATCCATGTCGAACGCCTCGTGCATGAAGCCGGTATCCGCATCGGTGTCGCGCAGCATCCTGAGGCAGGCACGGACGGTCGCGTCGTCGGCGCCGGCAAGCGCGCGGATGATCAGCGACATCGGCCAGATCTGGCCGAGCCCGACATGCGGGCCGCCAATCCCCTCCGCCTTGGTGCCCTTGAAGAAATAGGGATTGGCGTCGCTCCATGCCGCGTCGGCGGTGCGGCGCCACAGCGGGTCGGTGGCGGAAACGCAGCCCATATAGGCGAGCGCGGACAGCGAAGGCACGTTGGCGTCGTCCATGAAGACCGCGTTGCCGAACCCGTCGACCTCATAGGCCCACACCTCGCGCCCGTCGCGCAGCCGCATCTTGCCATGCGCGTTGAGCGCGGTCTCGACCTCGGTCGCGAGCGCGGTGGCATCGGCGGCGAGCGCGGTGTCGTTGCGCGCTTCCTTCGCGACGACGGCCAGTTCGCGCAGCGTCGTCACCGCGAAATAATTGGCGGGGATTAAATAGGGATAGACACAGGCATCATCGGACGGACGAAAACCGCACTGGATCAGGCCGTTCGGCTTGGCGGGATTGCCCCAGCCTTCAAGCGCCATCGTCTCGGTATTGCGGTTCGAAGCGCGCAGAAAGCTATAGGGGCCGCGGCCCTGCTTGCGCTGCTGCTCGCGATAGGTGCGCAGGCTGGCGCGCGCGGCCTCGGCCCAGGTCGCGTCGAACGGGATCGCGTCGCGCGTCGCCTGCCAATAGCCATAAGCGAGACGCATCGGGTAGCAGAGTGAATCGATCTCCCATTTGCGCTCGGCGACACCGGGTTTCATCTCGGTCTGGTCGTGCAATGCCCAGCTGAGATAGGTTTTGCCGGCCGGGTCCTCGAGGAACGCGTTGGCGTAGGGATCGATCAGGATCGAGCGTGACTGACGCGCGATCAGGCCGCGGAACAGCGTGCGTAGCGCCGGGTCCTGACGGACGAGATGGAGATAGGGACGGACCTGCGCCGAGCTGTCGCGCAGCCACAGGCAGGGAATGTCCCCAGTGATGACGAACGCATCGGGCGCACCGCCAATGGTGCTCATCCGCACGGTCGTGTCGAGCGTGTTGGGATAGCAGTTGCCGAACATCCAGCGCAGTTTCGGGTCGCCGATCCTGGCCGACACGCGGGCGATCTCGCGTTCCACCGCCCGGCTCTTGAACAGACGGTCGGCGACGGCGGGGCGCTTGGAGGGCAGGTTCGGGCGGGCGGCGAAGGCGGGGGTGCCGACGAGCGCGAGCCCGCCGGCGAGCAACGAACGGCGATCGATCATTTGGGCAACCCCACCGCTGCACCGGTGATCGTCAGGTCGGTCCATTGTCCCTCGCCGTCGCCGGGCTGGCCGCCGCCGACATAGAGGCGGTACGCGCCGGGCTGGATCGTCCGGGTGCCGTCGCGCGCGACGCTGCTCATCGAGCGGGGATCGAGCGCGAACGAGACGGTGCGCGACTGGCCGGGCTTGAGCGCGACGCGGTCGAAGCCGACGAGCTGGCGCTGGAGCACCGCGGTGGTCGGACCGCCCCCGGTGGTCGCGGTCGGGACGAGATAGGCCTGAACCACCTCCTCGCCCGCGCGCGCGCCGGTGTTCGAGACCTTTGCCGCGAGCGTGAGCGGCTGGCCCGCGGCGACGGTGAGGCCGGTCTTTGCCGCGGCATAGCCGAAGCTGGTATAGCTCAGCCCGTGGCCGAAGCCCCAGAGCGGCTTGCCAGTGAAATAGCGATAGGTGCGCTCCTTCATCGTATAGTCGATGAACGCGGGCAGGTCGCTGGCGGACTTGTAGACGGTGACCGGGAGGCGACCCGAGGGGTTGTTGAGCCCCGCGAGCGTTTCGGCGATCGCGGTGCCGCCAGCCTGGCCCGGATACCAGGCGGTCAGGATCGCATCGGCGAGCGACGGATCGACCGCCACCGCGCTGCCGCTGGTCAGCACGAGGACGACGGGCTTGCCGGTCGCGCGCAGGGCTTTCAGCAGCGCCTGTTGCGCGAGCGGAAGCCCGATGTCGGTGCGATCGCCGCCGACGAGATCCCGGAACGCTGACCGACAGCGCCTCGCCCTCGAGATCGGGCGACAGGCCCATTACCGCGACGACGACGTCCGACGCGTTTGCAGCCGCGACGGCGGCGGCGAGCATCGGCGCGGCAGGCGGCGTCCACAGCAGGCGGATACCCTCGTCGTCGCTGCGGTGATCGAGTTCGAGGCGGAAGACGGCGGGCTTCCCGTCGCTTGTCACTGGGATCTCGACGCGGCCCTTCTTGACCTCGCCGTCGGCAAGCTGGCGATCGCCGATCCAGAGGCGTGCGACGTCATGAACCGAGCAATCCTTCCAGCATGCCGGGACGTCGATCACCAGCGTATAGTCGCCCGCGGCGGGCGGGGTGAACATGCCCGACCAGCGGACGCCGAAGCTGCGGCCAAGCCCGGGTGCCGGACTGACACGGTTGAGGTCCGCGTCGATGCGGCGTTCGGTACGCGTCAGGACCGGCGTGCCGCCGGTCGTCCCGGTCCCGGCAAAATACTCCGCCTTCAGACCCTTTAGAAAGACGGTTTCGGGCACCACCACCGGTGCGCCATCGGCGAGCACCGAACCCTGCGCATAGCGGACATTGGCGGCGCCGAACTGCTTGCGGATCCCCTCGAGCGGGGTGACCGGGGCGGCGGCGGTGCCGTGATAATTGCCCTGGAGCACGCCGATATCGTCGGCATTGGTGCCGATCACCGCGATCCGGCTGCCGGCCTTGAGCGGCAGGCGGCCGGCATCGTTCTTGAGCAGCACGATCGACTTGCGCGCGGCTTCGAGCGCGAGCGCGCGGTGCGCGGGGGTATCGACCTGATCGGTGCCGATCTTGCTCCACGGGCTGTCGCCCCCGAACGCGATGCCGAGCGCGCGGCGGGCGCGGAAGGCGCGCGTCAGCGCGGTGTCGACCTCGGCCTCGCTCACCAGCCCCTGGCGGACCGCGGCGGGGAGGCCGGCATAGGCGGTGCCGCAATTGAGATCGGTGCCGCCCCTGATCGCCGCCGCCGCTGCGCCGGGCGCGTCGAGCCGGTAGTGATGATAGGTGCTGATATTGCCGACCGCGTCGCAGTCCGAAACGGTGAAGCCGGTAAAGCCCCAGTCGCGCCGCAGCCGGTCGACCATCAGTGGCGACGATGCGCAGGCGGGCACGCCGTGGATCGAGTTGTACGCGCACATCAGCGAGAGCGCTTTGCCCTCGGTCACCGCCTGGCGGAAGGCGGGCAGGTAGGTCGCCTCGAGATCCTGCGGGCTGGGGTCGACGTCGAAACTGTCGCGCCCGGCCTCGGGGCCGCTGTGCACCGCGAAATGCTTCGGGGTGGCGATGACCTTGGGATAGAGCGGGTTGGGGCTCTGAAGGCCGCCGATGAACGCGACGCCGAGGCGGCCGGTCAGATACGGGTCCTCGCCATAGGTTTCCTGCCCGCGGCCCCAGCGCGGATCGCGGAAGATGTTGATGTTGGGCGACCAGATCGTCAGCCCTTCATAGATGCGACGATCGGCATTGGCGGGCTTCGCGTTGAACCGCGCACGCGCCTCGGTCGCGACGACGTCGCCGATCTTGCGGACGAGCACCGGATCCCAGGTTGCAGCCATGCCGATCGCCTGCGGGAACACGGTCGCATGACCGTTGCGCGCGAGACCGTGCAGTCCCTCGTTCCACCAGTCATAGGCGGGCAGGCCGAGCTTCGCATCCGCAGGCGCGGTGCTCTGCAGCTGCGCGGCCTTTTCCTCGAGCGACATGGTGGCGACCGCGGTGGCGACGGGATCGGCGGAGGCGAGCAGGAGCCAGATCATCGGGCAAGAGTCCTAAGGGTGAGCGCTTTGCGCAGTGTGGCAGGCGACGCGGTCGACGCAACGGCGACGGTCCGCGCCTCGCCCGGCAGAAGGTCGAACCCGTCATCGGCGGGCTGCGCCGCCACGGCGCCGAAATCGAGCATGACCGCGCGGGCGAAGCGCGTGGCGGTGATCGTCACGGTCGAGCCCGACCAGGTGACGCTCAGGCCCGGATCGGGATAGGCCATGTCCTTGGGCAGTGCGCGTTCGATGATTGCCCGGCTGGCGACCGCGTCACCGACGATCAGCTCGGCGACTGCATAGCTGGCCCCCGGCGCGGCGCTGCCGAACAGCGTCGCGTCGGGGAGCGTCGCGGCAAGTGTCGACGAGAGCGGCGGCAGCGTCGCGGGCGTGGTGGTGTCGTTCAGCACGGCACCGCCCATGTCCATCGCACGCACCCGCCAGCGCGCCGTGATCGGCGTCGTCGCATCGGAGATCAGCGAGATCCGCGTCGCGCCGTCCTTGTGCTCCGCGGCGATCGCCTGGGGCGCGAAGAAGCGGCGCGCGGCATAGTTGAGCAGCTTCCACTGGCCGTCATGATCGATGCTCGCCCAGCTGATCGAGGGCCAGACGTCGTTCAGCTGCCAGTAAAGCGACCCCATCGTCACCGGGCGGCATGCGCGGTGATGGAGTGCGGCGATCCGGATCGCCTCCGCCTGGTTGACCTGCGTCAGATAGACGAGATCGGCAAAGTCCTTCGCCGGGCGCAAACGATCGCGCAGGTACATCAGCAGCCGCTCATTGCCCTCGCCCGCGAGGAACTTCTGGTGCGCCTTCATCACCGGGCTGTCGGCCGCCAGCGGGCCATTGCCCGCGAAGTCGCGGATCATCGCGAGATCGGGCATCGCCTGGAAGCCATATTCGGACATGAAGCGCGGACAGCTGTCGAGATAGCGCTCGACCGGCTTCGACCCGGACCAGACATCCCAGAAATGGCGATCGCCATCCTTGTCGGTGTCGGTCGGCCCCTCATAGTCGGTCGAAGGGGAGCCCGGCCAATAGGGGGTGCCGGGCGAATATTGCGTCACCGCCTGGCGCAGCACGCGGTCGAACAACACCGCCATGCCCGCGCCGATCCGCTCCTGCTCGTCCGCGCCGACCGCCTTCTTGAACGCCTTGCGATCGGACCAGTTCTCCCAGCCCGACAGCACCTCGTTGCCACCGGCCCAGATCACGACCGAGGGATGCGAGCCGATCCGGGCGACCTGCTGCTCGGCTTCGATCCGGACATTCTCGCGGAACGCGGCATCGGGCGGCGTCACGCTGCCGCCGAACATGAAATCCTGCCACACCATCAGCCCCATGCGGTCGGCGATGTCATAGAAGGCGTCGTCGAAATAATAGCCGCCGCCCCACACGCGGATCATGTTCATGTTGGCGTCGGCCGCGCCCTTCAGGATCGTCTGCATATAAGCGGGGGTGACGCGCGTCGGGAACATGTCGAACGGGATGATGTTCGCGCCCTTGGCGAATATCGGCGTGCCGTTGACCTTGAAGCCGAAGCTGCCGTCCTTGCGGATCAGTTCGACCGTGCGCAGCCCGATCCGCCGCGTGACGCTGTCCTCGGCAGTCGCTTGCGCGCCGGCGAGCGAGGCGGTGACGGTATAGAGCGGTTGCGCACCATAGCCGATCGGCTGCCAGCGCTGCGGCGCGGCGATCGTCATCGGGAGCGAGACGCTATTGCTGCCGGCGGCAAGCGTGACGCTGCGGTCGACCGTGACGGTCTTGCCGTCGGGGCCCGTGAGCACGGCGTGGACGGTGGTGCGGCCGGGCGTATCCGCGACGATGTCGAGCCTGGCCGCGATCCGTGCCTCCGCGTCGCTCAGATCCTCCTGGTCGACGCGGAAGGTCTCGATCCGCGCCTCATCCCAGATCTCGAGACGGACCGGCCGCCAAATGCCGATATTGATGATCCGGGGACCCCAGTCCCAGCTGTAATGATATTTGGGTTTGCGGATATAGGGCGAGGTCTGCTTGCCCTTGGGCTCGTCGCCGAACGCGCTGTCATATTCGCCGGGCAGCGGGTGCTTCTCCGCGAGCACCATCGGCTGCAGCGTGCGGATCGGCGAGGCGATCGTCACCAGCACCTCGTTGCGGCCCGCCTTCAGCGCCGATTTCGCGTCCACGCGCCAGCGACGGTGCGCATTGTCGGTCTTGAGCAGCGGCGTGCCGTTGACGGTGACGGTCGCAAAGGTGTCGAGACCATCGAACACGAGGTCGAGATGATCGCGCGCGAGCATCGCCGGCGTGACGTCGAGCTCGCGGCGGAACTGCCACCGGGTCAGCCCCGCCCACTGGATCGCGGCCTCGTTCATGCCCTTATAGGGATCGGGGACGCGGCGCGCGGTGATCAGGTCCTGCTGAACAGAGCCCGGCACCGTGGCTGCGAGCCATTTCGCCTCACGCTTGTGCGCGGCGACCGCGGTCGTGTCGGTCGGATCGATCCGGACCTTCCAGTCGCCGTCGAGCGTGACGACCGTCTTCGGGGCCGAGATCGCGGGCGACGCGAGTGCGACGAGAGGGAGAAAAAACCAGCGACGCATTAGCGTGTCTCCGTGAGTTGCATCCGCTCGACCGCATAATAGGGATCGGACGTGGGGGAGGTGAATTGCAGGCAGATGTCGCGGTCGCCGGTCAGCGCGGGCAGGCGGCCCTTGACGCTGAACCGGGTGGCGGCGGTTGCCGGATCGGGGAGCGGGAAGGTGCCGGCGACGACCGGCTTGGAGCCCGCGACGGTGCAGCCGACGAGCACGATCAGCTCGCCGTGCGGCGTGACGTTATAATGCCGGCGCAGCTTGGTCTCTTCATGCGCCAGCGCATAATGACGCGGCAGTCGCGCGATATCGATCGTGAAGCCCTTGGCGACATCCATCGGCGCGGCGGGATAGGCGGTGCACAGGTCGAACAGGTCGATATTGTACACCGGCGCGTTGCCCTGCGCCTCGGGGGTCAGCGGCACACGGAGTGCGAGCGATCCCTTGGGACAGGCGACCATGTCGGATGCGGTCCGCGTCAGCAGCGCCTGGCGGCCGGTATCGAGCAGGCGCGGCTCGGCGATCTGGCGGCCGGCGGCGTCGAACGCGGCGGCGCGGATCTTGACCCCCGGCTTGATCGACAGCGGTGTCGTATAGGCGGGCGACCGCGGGCCGGGCGCCTTGCCGTCGAGCGTGTAGCGGATCGTGCCATAGGGCGCTTGCGTCGCCAGCGCGACCTTGGCGTTTTTGCTGCGCAGCGCATCGCCGCGCGTCCCGGCCAGCGTGTAGCCGACCGCGAACGCGCTGTCCGCGACCTGCATGCCCGATGTGCGCCAGCGGCCGATCTGCGGCTGGACCCGTTCGAGAAAACTGCCAAAGTCGCGCTTGTCCTTGCCCGACCAGGTGATTTCCGCGAGCGCGGCGGCGCGCGGGAAGATCAGATGCTGCATCTGATAGGGCGTGACGATGTACTCGCTCCACAGATTGCCCTGTGCGCCGAGCACGTGATGCGCCTTGTCGGCGGGGATTCCCGCGGGCATCGGCTCATATTTGTAGACGGTCTCGAGCGACTGGATCTCGATCCGCCCCGGCGGTTCGTCGCTGCGATCGCTTTGCAGGCTGTTGAGGTAGAGCGTCGGCGCGGGCGAAAGGACCACGTCGTGGTTCTGGTTCGCGGCCTCGACCGCGCCCTTCTCGCCACGCCACGACATCACCGACGCGGAGGCGGGGAGGCCGCCTTCTAGGATCTCGTCCCAGCCGATCAGGCGGCGGCCCTTGCTCGCGAGATATTCGCCGAACTGGTCGATCATCCAGCTTTGCAGCCCGTTCTCGTCCTTGATCCCGAGCTTGACCATCTGCGCCTGGACTTCGGGGCTGCGTTCCCACTGATCCTTGACCGCCTCGTCGCCGCCGAGATGGACATAGGTGCCGGGGAAGACCGCCATGATCTCGTCGAGCACCGTCTTGACGAAGGCGATGCCCTTCGGGCCGGGATTGAAGAGATAGGGGTTCACGCCCCAGTCGCTGCTGACCTTCGGCGTGTCGCCGAGGACGCCGAGGTCCGGATACGCGGCGACGAGCGCCTGCGCGTGGCCGGGCAGGTCGATCTCGGGGACGATGACGATGCCGCGCTCGGCCGCATAGGCGACCAGCTTGCGCAGCTCGTCCTGCGTGTAGAAGCCGCCGACCTGCGTGCCGGGCGCCTCGCCGGTCGAGGGCGACGTCCGGACGCTGCCGATCGCGGTCAGCCGGGGATAGGCCTTCACCTCGAACCGCCAGCCCTGATCGTCGGTGAGGTGGAGATGCAGCGTGTTGAGCTTCACCGACGCCATCTGGTCGACGATCGCGTAGAGCGAGGGGAGCGACTGGAAATGCCGCGCCGTATCGATCATCAGCCCGCGCCAGCCGAAGCGGGGGGCATCGTCGATCTTGACCGCTGCCAGCCGCGCGGGCTGTCCGAACGCCGCGTCGGGACTGACGAGTTGCGCGAGCGTCATCGCGCCATAGACAAGACCAGCATCGCCCGATGCGGTGATGCGGACGCCCGAAGGGTCTACCGTCAGTCGATAGGCCTCGGCCCCCTTGATGCTGGCGTCGCGGACGAAGCGGATCGCGCCACCGGAGGCGGACCGGATCGTCAGCCCGCGCTCGGTGCTCACATGCGCGGCGAAAAGACGCGCGGCGCCCGTCGCGCCGCGATCCGCCGCGTCGACGGCAATCGTAGTCCCGTTGTCGATCGTGAAGCTGCCGCTCGACGGCGTGATGCTGCTGGGGGCGGGAACGAGTGGCAGGCGGGCCGTCTGGGCGCCCGCGGGCGCAGTCAGCCCGATCGCTGCCGCGCCGATGATCGTCGCGCTGCAGATCGCGCGGAGGCCGACGCGCGGGACGCTTGCGGAAGGCCCAGCGGTTCCGTGGGTCGGAATGGCGCGCATTGATCTGTTCTCCCTGGGCCGGCTTGTCGTTACCGCTCGCATTGAACGTAACCAATATAGGTCCAGGCACAACCCGTATTCTGAATCGCACGACGCGTTTGCGTAGGTAGCGATACCAAGATCTCGATAAGCTGAGATTCAGATTGGCAGATACCAATCTAGGCTTTCCCGACGTGCTTGTTGCCGGGCAGCGCGGCTTTGGTTAGGCAGGTGGACGGACGTGGCAGGGGCTCGATGGGGGGCGGCCGGTCGGAAGGAGAGACCATGGCGTTTGCCGACGAGATCGGGCGCTTTCGCGAGAGCAATCCATCGCCACTGTATCTCCAGCTGCAAGACCTGATCCGGACCGCGATCGGCGATGCGATTCTGGTTCAGGGCAATGCGATACCGGCCGAGCGCGATCTGGCGACCGAGTATGACATATCGCGCATCACCGTGCGCAAGGCGATCGGCGGGCTGGTCGAAGAGGGGCTGTTGACGCGTCGCCGCGGCGCGGGGACGTTCGTCGCGGGGCGTGTCGAGAAGAGCTTCTCCAAATTGTCGTCGTTCAGCGAAGACATGGCGGCCCGGGGGCGTACGTCGAGCAGCAGCTGGATCTCGCGGTCGGCGGGGCAGGTCAATCCGGAAGAGGCCATGGCGCTGGGCCTTTCGCCGGGCGCGCCGGTCTACCGGTTCAATCGTATCCGCTATGCCGATGACGAGGCAATGGCGCTCGAGTTCACGACGATCGCCGGATATTGCCTGCCGTCGATCGAGGTCGTTGACGATCTGCTCTATACCGCGCTCGAAAAGGCGGGCTGCCGGCCTGTTCGTGCGCTTCAGCGGCTTCGCGCCGTGCCGTTCGGTGGCGAACATGCCAGGATGCTCGGCGTCGACGCGGGGCATGCCGGGCTGCTGATCGAGCGGCGCGGATTTCTCCGCGATGGCCGGCCGGCGGAGTTCACGCGGTCCTATTACCGCGGCGATGCCTATGACTTCGTCGCCGAACTGGCCGACAACTGACCTTTCACGAATCGAGTCCGCAATGAACCGACGTCAG
Organism: Sphingomonas sp. 22R3R2A-7; assembly: GCF_036856055.1. Lineage (NCBI taxonomy): Bacteria > Pseudomonadati > Pseudomonadota > Alphaproteobacteria > Sphingomonadales > Sphingomonadaceae > Sphingomonas > Sphingomonas sp. 22R3R2A-7. Next base: position 213,019 of record NZ_JASPFR010000001.1, read on the forward strand.
ATACTCCTCGGCACCGCCGGTGCCGGGGCCACGCTGGCGGTCGGGGGCATTCCGTCCGCCGTCACCGGCAAAACTCGCTCCGCGCCGACCGGGTCGGACGCCGGCGCGCTGCCGATGCCGGTTCCGTCGCGGATCCTGCCCGGGCCTGTGCCCGAGCAGGACCGCTCGCGGACGCGCATGGAGCGGGGATGGCTGTTTCACGAGGGCGATGTCGTCGCCCCGGCGCCCGATGGACACAACGCAACCTATCTGAGCGTCAAGGCAGGCAACGCACTGGGTGCGGCGGCGATGGCGTATGACGATTCGGACTGGGCCCCCGTGCGCCTGCCGCATGACTGGGCGTCCGCGCAGCCATTCGTGAAGACCGCGAACATCTCGCAAGGCTATCGTCCGCGCGGGATCGGCTGGTATCGCCGGACGCTGCGGCTCAAGCCGGTCGACCGCGGCAAGACGATCCTGCTGCATTTCGATGGCATCGCCACCAATGCCACGGTCTGGGTCAACGGCAGCGTCGTCGCGCACAACTGGTCGGCGTACAACAGCGTCGAGATCGACCTGACGCCGTTCGCGCGGTTTGGCGACGACCTCAACGTCATCGCGGTCCGCGTCGATGCGGACGCCATGGAGGGCTGGTGGTACGAGGGGGCAGGGATCTATCGCCACGCCTGGCTGATCCGGCGCGCGCCGGTCGCGATCATCACCGACGGTGTCCACTGCGATCCGCGGCGCGGGCCGGATGGCGTCTGGCACGTGCCGGTCTCGGTCACGCTCGGCAGCAGCGATCGCCGGAACGTCACCGTCACCGTCGAGGCGATGCTGCTCGACCCCGATGGCACGCAGATCGCCTCGGCGCAGACGTCGGCGACGGTCGCGATGCTCGAACGCGCGACCGCGACGATCGCGATGCCGGTGACGGCACCGCGGATCTGGTCGATCGAGACGCCGACGCTCTATACCGTCGTGACGCGCGTGCGGCGCGGCGACGCGATCGTCGACGAACGACGCACGCCGATCGGCTTCAGGACGATCCGGTTCGATGCCGATCGCGGCTTTTTCCTCAACGAGCAGCCCGTGAAGCTGAAGGGCGTTTGCCTGCATCAGGACCATGCCGGTGTCGGCACGGCGATTCCCGACTCGCTGGTCCGCTGGCGGCTCGAGCGGCTGAAGGCAATGGGGTGCAACGCCATCCGCTGCTCGCACAACGCGCCCGCCGCGGAGTTGCTCGATCTTTGCGACGCGATGGGGTTCGTCGTGATGGACGAGAACCGCCAGTTCAACCCTGCGCCCGACTATATGGCGCAGCTTGAATGGATGGTCCGGCGCGATCGCAACCATCCATCCGTGATCCTGTGGTCGGTATTCAACGAGGAGCCGATGCAGGGGACCGAGGCGGGTGTCGAGATGCTGCGACGGATGGCGCACGCCGCGCACGCACTCGACGACAGCCGGCCCGTGACCGCGGCGATGAACGGGGCGTTCTTCGATCCGGTCAACGTCTCGAGCGTGGTGGGCGTGACGGGGTTCAACTATTACCAGGGCGACTACGACCGCTTTCACCAGCTCAACCCGACTAAGCCGATCACGAGTTCGGAGGACACCAGCGCGTACGAGACGCGCGGCGCGTTTGCGAGTGATCCGGCGCGGCATATCCAGTCCTCCTACGACGTCGAAGCCGCCAGCTGGGGCGATACGCACCGCGGCACCTGGAAGAAGATCGCCGAGCGTCCGTTCGTCGCGGGCGGCTTCGTCTGGACCGGGTTCGACTATCACGGCGAGCCGACCCCGCATGAATGGCCCACGATCTCCAGCTTTTTCGGGGTTCTCGACCTGTGCGGATTCCCGAAGACAGCGTTCGATATCCACCGCGCGCACTGGGTCGATGACACGCCCGTCGTTAGCCTGACACCGCACTGGACCTGGCCGGGGCGCGAGGGGGCGCCCGTCACGGTCCTGGTGATGAGCAATGCCGAACGCGTCGTGCTGCGGTTGAACGGCCGGATCGTCGGGCAGGCCACGGTCGACCGGATCATGGGGACCGAGTTCATCGTGCCCTATGCGCCCGGACGGATCGAAGTCACGGCGTTGCGCGGGAATTCGGTGGTCGCCACCGCAGCGCACGCGACCGCCGGGGCCCCCGTCGCGTTGCGGCTGACGCCTGCGCGGACGGTGATGGCGGGCGACGGCGAGGACGCGCAGCCGGTGACGATCGATGCGGTCGATGCCGCGGGCCGGCATGTCCCGACCGCCAACCTGCCGACGCGGTTCGCGGTCGAGGGGGCTGCGATCATCGGTATCGGCAATGGCGATCCGAACAGCCACGAGCCCGAAAAGGGCAATGCCCGGTCGCTGTTCAACGGGCTCGCGCAGGTCATCCTGCAGGCGGACGCCGGGCGCGGGCCGGTCGTGATGACCGCGAGCGCGCCGGGGTTGAAGCCTGCGCGACTGGTGATCGACCGGGTGGGCATCGGCGCGCCAGGCCAGATACCTGTCGCCACCGCGACGATGGCGATCCGCGAATGGCGACGCTCACCCGCGTTTGCCGCGCGGCCGGATCCGGCGCTGGCCCCGGTCGACGGCGACAACAACAGCTGGGCGTTCGTGCGCAGCGGCACGCCCGTCGATCCGAGTGCGGCAGGCCGCTGGCGGATTTACCGCGCTGGCGTCTCGCCCTGGCGGCGGGTTGCGCAAGAGGGCGGGCTGATCCGGTTCGCCGCGATCGCGGGTCGTGCCGAGCTCTGGATCGACGGCACGCGGCTGGCGGTCAAGGACGCGGCGCAGACCGGTCCGCTGGAAGCGACGATGCCCGCCGGCGGCGCGGTGCGGACGATCGTTCTGATGGTCGAGGCCTTGCCGGGCGTTTCGTCGGGGATTGTCGGCGCGGTCACGCTCGAGCCGCACGCGCGGTAACGGCCGCGCGGCATGCCGCCCGTCATCCTCAGCGATATCGGGATGACGGGCGGCAGCCGATCAGGGCGTCGTGCGGATCAGCGTCGACAATGCCGCGTCGTCCCCGAGCAGATGGATCTGGCCCGGCGCGGGACGTGCGGTGGTGCGGATCGACAGATCCTGCAGACGCGTCTCGTTGATCGCGGCGGCATTAGCAACTTCCACGCGCAGACGGCCGGGGTGACGCGTCACGGTCCGGATATTGGCGGATCCGCCCAGCGCCGCGCCAGCGTCTTCGGTGAGCAGGATCGTTGGCTCTGCGGACGCGGTCGGGGGTGGCGCCGTCGACGCCACGGTTCCGCCGACCGCGAGCGCGTCGCGGATCTCGACTGCGACGACGTCGGCAATCGGGCCGAGCACGACCTGCAACGCGGCGTTCGAGGGCCGGAGGATGCCGCGTGCGCCGAGCGACTTCAAGGCTGCGTCGTCGACCGCGGACTGGTCGACGACGATCAACCGCAGGCGCGTCGTGCATGCGCTGACCGTCGTCAGATTGGCCCCACCGCCAAGCGCCTGCGCGAACGCGGCACCGCGTCCGCCAGGCGCGACCGACGCGGCTGCGACCGGCGCTTCGGCTTCGCGACCGGGCGTGGCGAGATCGAACTTGCGGATGAAGAAGCGGAACAACCCGTAATATAGCGCGAAATAGACCGCGCCGACGGGCAGCAGCAGCAGCGGCCGCGTCGCCTTGCCGAAGTTCAGCACATAGTCGAGCAACCCGGCCGAAAAGCCGAAGCCGAGCTTGACGCCGAGCGCGTTCATCAGCGCCATCGACAGTCCGGTCAGCACCGCGTGCACCGCGTAGAGCAGCGGCGCGAGGAACATGAAGCTGAACTCGATCGGCTCGGTCACGCCGGTGAGCGCCGATGTCAGCGCGAGGCTGAACAACATGCCGCCAACGGCCTTGCGGCGGTCGGGCAGCGCGGCGTGGTACATTGCGAGACAGGCGGCGGGCAGGCCGAACATCATCACCGGGAAGAACCCCGCCATGAACGCGCCCGCGTCGGGATCGCCCGCGAAGAAGCGGCGAAGGTCACCGGTCGCGCCGTTGTAATCGCCGGCGACGAACCAGACGATGTTGTTGATCAGATGGTGCAGCCCGGTGACGAGCAACAGGCGGTTGAGCAGCCCGAACAGGAACAGCCCGATCGCGCCGCTGCCGCTGATCGCGAGGCTCAGCTGGTCGATGCCGGCGTTGAGGATCCCGAAGCCCATTCCGAACACCAGGGCGAGACCCAGACCCGCGACGCCGCTGACGATCGGGACGAACCGCCGCCCGCCGAAAAAGGCGAGATATTCGGGAAGCTTGATCGTCGAGAACCGATTGTAGAGCAGCCCGCCCGCAAGCCCCGAGAGGATGCCGATCGGCACGTCGAGGCGTGCGATCGCCTTGGCCTTCCAGGCGGCGGCGACGACGTCCGCCGTCGGTCCGCTCAGCCCGGCCACGACATCGGGGGCGACGACGAGGAATATCATCCCCGCTTCGGTGGCGACGAGGAAGCAGACCACGCCCGCGAGGCACGCGGCGCCATTGCCGTCACGTGCGAAGCCGGTGGCGACGCCGATCGCGAACAGCAGCCCGAGATGCGAGAAGATCGCGTTGCCCGCCGCGCTGACGAACGCGATGTCGAGCAGATCGGGCTGGCCGAGACGGAGCAGCAGTCCTGCGATCGGCAGGACCGCGATCGGGAGCATGAGCGCACGGCCAAGGGGCTGCAGCGCTTCGAGGATCGACTTCATGCGGCAAACTCCCGGGCGAGGCTTCGAACTTCGGCGGCCGAGGCGCATGCAAGCGCCTTGGCGGCATGTGCACGGCAGGTGTCGAGCGCGAGCGTGCCCACCAGCGCCTTCACCTCGGGTATGATCGCCGGCGACGACGAGAGCTCGGTCACGCCAAGCCCGATAAGGATCGGCACCGCGGCAAGGTCCGAGGCAAGACCGCCGCAAACGCCGGTCCAGCGATCATGTCGCGCGCCGCCTTCGCAGGTTTGTGCGATGAGGCGGAGCACGGCAGGGTGAAGGCCGTCGATCCCGGCGGCGACGGCGGGATTTCCGCGGTCCATCGCCAGCGCATATTGGGTCAGGTCGTTGGTCCCGATCGACAGGAAGTCGGCTTCCGCGGCGATCAGATCGGCGGTGACGGCCGCGGCAGGCGTCTCGATCATCACGCCGACCGCGACGCGCTTGAGAAGTCCGAGCTCGCCAGCGATCCGGTCGACCACGTCACGTACCGCGCGCAGTTCGTCGAGGCTGGCGATCATCGGCACCATGATCCGGCACTGGCCGACCGGGCGGACCGACAGGATCGCGCGGACCTGGTCCTCGAGCAATTGCGGATAGGCCAGCCCGACACGGATCCCGCGAAGCCCGAGTGCGGGATTTTCCTCCGCGGCCATGGGCAGATAGGGTGCGGGCTTGTCGCCGCCGATATCGAGCAGCCGGACGATCAGCGGCCGCCCGTCGAGCATGTCGGCAATCGCCTGATAGTCGGCGGTCTGTTCGGCAACGGTCGGCGCGGAGTCGCGCTCGAGGAACAGGAATTCGGTGCGGAGGAGCCCGGATCCTTCGGCGCCATTGTCGACTGCGAGCCGGGCATCGCCGATCGCGCCGAGATTGGCAAAGGCCTCGATCCGCGTGCCGTCCGCCATCCGGCACTCGTCCCCGGCGCGCGCGAGCATGTCGGCGCGGCGCATGTCGGCCTGCACGAGCCGGACGCGTGCGGCGCCCAGCGTGTCGGCATCGGGATCGACCCGGATCAGCGCATCGGTCGCCTCGAGAATGACGGACGTGCCGTCGGCGACGGCGGAGAGTGCGGGGCCGACCGCGACGAGCGCGGGCAGTCCGATCGTCGCGGCAAGGATCGCGACATGCGACGTCGGGCCGCCGCGCGCGACGCAGATCCCGACCACGGTCGACCGATCGAGCGCGAGAACATCCGACGGAAGCAGGTCGTCGGCGAGAAGGATGGTGTCGGCGGGGAAGCGTATCGTCGCGTCCTCCACTCCGGCAATCACGCCGAGCAGCCGCCGTTCGAGGTCGAGCATGTCGTCCGCGCGCTCCGCAAGTCGCTGATCCGCGCTCCCGCGCAGGCCATCGGCGAGCGGGCGGATCGTCGCGCGCCATGCATGGCCGGCACTCTGGCCGCTGGCGATACGTGCATGCGTTCCCTCGAGCAGCATCGGATCATCGAGCAGCGCCGCATGCGCCGCGACGATCGCCTGTTCCGCACCGCGCGCGTGGCGAGCCTGGTCCGCGAGCCGCGCAGCGAGCGTGGCGAGTGCCGCGGTGAAGCGTTCCTGCTCGACGGCAATCCCTTCCCCCTGTTCGGGAACGGTTATCTCGGCGTGCCGGAACCATCGTGCCTGGCCAATTGCAAGTCCCGGGGCCGCGGTCACGCCGAGCAACGCGCCGTCGATCGCGGGGCGTGTTGCGACGGCGGACGGCGGGATACGCGGTGTTTCGATCGGCTCGTCCATCCCGCCGAGGATCAGATCGGCGATCGCGGCGATCGCGGTCGCGGCATCGGGGCCCTCCGCGGTCAGCGTGATCGAATCATCGTGACGGACGCCGAGCGACAACAGGCCGATCGGGCTGCGCAGGTCGGCGGTCTTGTCATGGCATTCGATCTCTGATGCTGCTTGCAAACGTCTTCGCCAGTTCGCCGAGCCGGGCGGCGGGACGCGCATGGATGCCGTGCGGCAGCGGAACGGCAAACGTCCGGGTGCGGACTTCGCCCGCGGTCTGCGCGGCCGGCTGGCGACCGACCGGCGCGATCGGCAGGATCGTCATCAGCGGCGTGCCGATCTCGACGCGCTGATCGGTCGTGCGCGTGGTGATCGTAAATCGTTCGGGGTTGATGACGATGATCGGCGTCACCACCGCCCGCGCCTCGCGCACCAGCAGGTCGAGATCGAACCCGATCAGCAGGTCGCCGCTCGCGACGGTGTCACCCACCGCGACGCGCGGGGTGAAGCCGCGTCCACCCAGCGCAACGGTATCAAGGCCGATATGGATGAGGATCTCGGCACCGTCGCGCGTCCGCAGCGTGATCGCGTGGTTCGTATCGAGCAGCGTCAGGACCGTCGCGTCGCACGGCGCATACAGACCGTCGCCGGTCGGATCGATCGCGACGCCGTCCCCCAGCATCGCTTCCGCAAACACCGCGTCGGGCACCTGCGACACGGGTAATGCCCAACCCTGCATCGGCGCGCTCAGGATGATGGGAGCCATATGGTCGTCCTTGGTTTGCGAGTGCGGGTGCAGTGCAGGCTGCGGATCAGGCGGAGGCGATGCCGCCGATCCAGGTCCCTGCGGGTTGAAGCTCGCGCGTCAGACGAACCCAGTCGGCGCGCAGGCCCGGTGCGAGCGCGCCGCGATCGCGCTCGAGCCCGAGAAAGGCCGCGGGATAGGTCGCAGCCATCGCCGCGGCCTTTTCGGGGGCAGGGCGAGCCGTTCCACGCTGTTGCGGACGGCACCCGCCATATCGAGATCGGACCCCGCAAGCGTACCGTCGGCGCCGACGCAGCGGCCACCCTCGACGCGGATCTCGCGTCCCTGCAGCATGAACGCCTTGTCGACCGCACCCACGCACGGCATCGCATCCGACACCAGCATGAAGCGGTCGTGCGGGCGCGCGCGCAGGGCGATGCGCAGCGCGGCGTCGTCGACGTGGAAGCCGTCGACGATGATCCCGCAATAGACGCCCTGGTCGTCGATCGCCGCACCGACGACGCCCGGCGCGCGGTGGACGAGCGGCGACATCGCGTTGAACAGATGCGTGACGCCGGTGATCCCCGCCGCGATCGCCGTGGCGGCAACGTCGTAACTCGCGTCGCTATGTCCGATGCTGACGAGGACGCCGGCCGCGGTCAGTGCCGCGATCTGCGCCGTCGTGACGCGCTCGGGGGCGAGCGTCAGCATCACCTTGCCGCGGCGCGGGCGCGTCAGCAGCGCGAGCAGCTCGTCGTCGAGATCCTGGAACCGCGTGGGATCGTGAATGCCCTTGCGGGCGGCGCTGATGACCGGGCCCTCGACATGGATTCCGACAAGGCCCGGTACGCCCGCGTCGATCGCTGCATCGACCGCATCGAGCGCGCGGGCGATGACGTCGGGGGTGTCGCTGATCAGCGTGACCATGAACGCGGTGGTGCCGAACGGCGCGTGCGCGGCGCCGATCGCGGCGATGCCCTCGACCGTAGTGGCGTCGTTGAACAGCACGCCGCCGCCGCCATTGACCTGCGTATCGACGAATCCCGGCATGATCCAGCCGCCGTCGAGATCGACGGTTTCGGCGTTGGACGCGGGGTCGGAATCGACGCCCGCCTCGACGCTGGCGATCCGGTCGCCCTCGATGCGCAGTGTCGCGTCGGTCAGGACGGCATCCGGTGTGACGATATGGCCGTTGCGAAACCGGAAAGTCGTCATAGCGTGCAGGTGACCTTGGCAAGATGCGAAGGCGCGTCCGGGTTGAACCCGCGCGCCACGGAAAGGGCGTTGACCAGCTTGTAGAAGCTCTGGACCATGAGGATCGGCTCGATCGTCGGATGCGCGACGAGCGCGGGCAGGACGGAGTCGCCGTGACGACCATCGAGGCGTGCGTCGGCGATCAACACGTGCGCACCGCGTCCCGCGAATTCCGCTGCGGCCTCGCGCACGCCGTCGCCGGCGGCGTCGGACGTGGCGAGCGCCAGCAGCGGGAAGCCGTCCTGGACAAGCTGCATCGGCCCGTGGCGGACCTCGGCGGAGCTGAACGATTCCGCATGCAGCGCGCAGGTCTCCTTCATCTTCAACGCCGCCTCGTTGGCGATGCCGAACCCGGGACCGCGCGCGATCACGAACAGGTTCGTCGCCGACTGCAGCGGCGCGACCGCAGCCGACCAGTCGAGGTCCCACGCCCGCGCGAGATCCGCGGGCAGGGCGGCGACGGCGGTGCGCATCGCATCGTCATCCGACCATTCGGCGGTGATCGCAGCCAGTGCGGCAAGCGCGCAGATATAGGATTTGGTCGCTGCGACCGATCGCTCCGGCCCTGCCTTGAGGGCGATCAGCGTATCGGCGGCTTCGGCGAGCGGCGAGCTCTCGTCGTTGACGAGCGCGACGACATGCGCACCCGCCTGTTTGTAGGCCGCCACGGTCGCCAGCAGATCCGGGCTGCGGCCGCTCTGCGAGATCGCAATGCACAGCGTGTTGGCGGCGCTGAGCTTTGCATCATAGAGCGAGACGACCGAGGGGGCCGTCGCCGCGACGGGGACGCCGGTCTTTGTCCAGATCAGATATTTGCCGTAGACCGCGGCATGGTCGGACGAACCGCGCGCGCAGGTGACGACGACCGCGGGGGCGCCGCGCGCAGTCGCGCACCCAGCGCTGCGATCGTATCCGCATTGGCGGCGAGAAGACGCGCGACCGCCTCGCTCGATTCGGCGGCCTCGCGGAACATCAGCGTCGCCTCGGTCGCGTTCGTCGACAGCGGGGCGCCGCCGTCGGGCGTGCGCGGTGCGGGATCGGGAAGGGTCTCGGTCATGGCGGCTCGCTTCATGGGGTCGCGTGATGCGGTTGCAGGGCGACGCGGGCATGCGTCGCCACGCACTCTCGCGCTGCGTAAGTTATAGATTGGTATTGTTCAAGCGTTGGAATGTCCAAGGCGGGTAGCGAGGTCGCGGATCCGCCCGCGGCTGGTCCGGCTGGTCTGCGTCGAGGCAAACCCGAACCGGACGAGGGCAGGGTCCTGGTCCTGATCACAGGGATGACGGCACGAAGCGTGAACCTCGCCGACGCCGGTCGCAAGGATTGCGGGAAGCGTGTCGATCGACACGCCGCTCCCGACGAGGATGCCGATGCGGCCGGCGGCGCGGCGATGGAGCATCGCAATCGCGGCCACCCCGTCGATCGCCTTCGGCGCCCCGCCCGAGGTGAGGACGCGATCGAACCCCAGCGCGACGGCGGTGTCGAGCGCCGCGGCGAGATCGGGAACGAGATCGAAGGCGCGGTGAAGCGTCAGCGACAGGTCGCGCCCGCGTGCCGTGCCGAGCAGGTGGGCATGCGCGATCAGTTCAGCGAGCACCGCTGCGTCAAGCGTGCCATCGACGTTGGCCGCGCCGATCACGACGCCGGCGAGCCCCGCCTCGGCCGCGGTCGTGATGTCATCGGCGATCATCGCGGATTCGCGCGGTGTGTAGACGAAGCCCCCCTCGCGCGGTCGGGACAGCAGATGAACGGGCAGCGCGGCGGACGCGGCGGCGCGGATGAGCGAGGCTGCGGGAGTCAGCCCGCCAACGGCCAATGCCGTGCAGAGTTCGATCCGATCCGCGCCCCCGGCAACGGCGGCGTCGATGCCATCGAGATCCTCGACGCATATCTCCAGCGTCCTGATGCGTGGCATGACCAGCGTCAGGCCTTGAACAGCGACGGCGCGGTCAGGACCATCGTGCGTCCGTTCGGATCGGTCACCGCATAAGTAAAGCCGGGCAGGAGGCAGAAGGCGCCGACGCGGCCCTTCGGGTCGAGGGCGAGAAAGCCGACCTGGACACCGCGGATCGCGTCGCCGCGCAGCTTGGCGATGTGCCGGACGACCTCTTCGCACGCTTTCTGCGGCGATGCGCCGGACCGCATCGACGCGACCACGCGGGCGGACCCCGCGACGCGCGTCACCTCTTCGCCCAGCCCGGTCGACGTCGCGCCACCGACTCCGCCTCGACATACAGGCCGGAACCCACCTGCGGCGAGTCGCCGACCCGGCCACGCATCTTGAACGCCATGCCCGAGGTGGTGCAGGCGCCCGCGAGCCGTCCGCTGGTCGAGCGCATCAGCAGGCCGATCGTATCGTGATCGAGCGCTCCACCGGGCGTCCGGCCGACGCGGTTCTCGCTATTGGCTTCGGGTTTGTAGTGCGCGGTGGTGAGCCAGTCGCGCCATGCCTTTTCCGATTCCGGAGTCAGCAGGTTCTGTTTCGGAAAGCCCTGGTCCCGCGCGAAGCGAGTGGCGCCCTCGCCGACGAGGAAGGTGTGCGGGGTTCGCTCCATCACGCGGCGCGCGACCGAGATTGCGTGGATCGTGTCCTCGAGTGCCGCGACGGCGCCGACGCCGCCGGCATCGTCCATGATCACGGCATCGAGCGTGACGTGCCCGTCGCGGTCGGGATAACCGGAATAGCCGACGCTATGATTGGCGGGGTCGGCCTCCGGCACCATCGCGCCCGCCTCAACCGAGTCGATCAGCGACCCGCCGGCGCGAAGCCTGGCATAGGCGGCAGCGTTGGCCGCAGCGCCAAAATCCCAGGTCGAGACGATCAGCGCGCCGGCGCCCTCCGCCGATCGGCCAGCGAAGGCGTTCGCGCCGCTGGTCGCGGACGCGGTCAGAGGCAGTGCGATGCCAAGCCCGCCCAATACCGATCGTCTCGTCGTCATGCCTACCCCCAACAACCTGCCCCTGTGTCCATGCCTATCGACTTTCGAAGACAAGGACCAGAGGTATGGTACGTTTGTCACATGATCATACAAATGTAATCGAGTGGTATTATCTAGGTATTGACTGGACAGTGTTTATGACCAAAACCCGTGAGCGGAGATGGATGCAGGCAGAAGCTGCATCCCTGTAAAAGGGGTTGAGTATGTTCCTACGTCATTCCGCATCGCGTATTGCGATTTCGGGCGCCTTGCTGATGGCAAGCGCTCCGGCTTTCGCACAGGATGTCCCGGCGCAGGTCACGCCAGCACAGGCGGAGGCGACGACGCCCGCCGAAGCAAAGGTCGAAGCAGACGCCGAGTCCGCGATCGCCACGCCTGACGCCGCCGCGACGCCGCAGCGTCCCGCGACCGGCGACGGCGACATCGTCGTGACCGGGTCGCGGATCCAGCGTCCCAACATGACGTCGGCGGCGCCGATCGCGTCGGTCACCGCGCAGGACATTCGCGCGCAGGCCGCGGTCAACGTCGAAGACGTGCTCAACCGCCTGCCTCAGGTCGCGCCGGACAACCAGCAGACCTATGCCGATTCCGACGGTCGCCAGCGCATCAAGCTGCGCAGCCTCGGGTTCGAGCGGACGCTGGTCCTGATCGACGGCAAACGCCTCGGCACGCAGAATGGCCAGGACGTCGGCATCATCCCGACGTCGCTGCTCGAGCGCGTCGACGTGCTGACGGGGGGCGCGTCTTCGGTCTATGGGTCGGACGCGGTCGCGGGCGTGGTCAACTTCATCCTGAAGAAGGATTTCGAGGGCCTGCAGCTCGATGCGAACTACAATTTCTACAACCACCTCAACAAGGACACGGTCGTGTCGCCGCTGGCGCGCGCGGCGGGGTTCCGCACCCCGCGCGGCCTGACCAATGACGGCGGCCGAGCCGACGTGACGCTGACCGGGGGCGTCAAGCTGTTCGACGGCGCGCTGCGCGTGTCGGGCTTCGTCAACTATCGCGAGAGCGAGGCCGTATCGCTGTCGGATCGATCCAATTCGGGTTGTTACGTGACGCAACTGACCGCGGACGGGCCGCTCTCGTGCGGTCTGACCCCGAGCAGCTCGACGAGCGGTCTCGTCACGCCGCTCAGCGGCGTCAATGCGAACCAGCAATATGTGAACAATCCGGACGGCACCCGCAGCTTCGTGCCATTCGGCGCCGGCGCGGGCAACGCGTCCAATTATTTCAGCAACTATGCGTATCAGCGACCGTCCGAGCGGATCAACGCAGGCGGCTTTGTCAGTCTCGACATCGCCCCGAATGCCGAGGTCTACGCGTCGGGCATCTGGTTCCGCGACAAGTCGTTCAACAATTATCCTGGCCGGGCGAGCTACAGCGGCGAGGGGCAGCTGCAGGTCAACTGCAACAACCCGTTCCTGTCGGCGTCGCAGGCGACGACGATCTGCGGTGCGGCAGCGGGGACCACGGCGCTCGCACCGATCAGCCTGTCCTATCGCCTTGGCGAATTCAACGACGTGTCCGACACGTATATCAACACCGGCGTTCGCCTGAGCGGCGGCGTACGCGGCAAGGTCGGCGACGCGTGGACCTATGACGTTGGCGGTGTCTATTCGCGGAACCATCAGGATTACACGCCGACGTTCGTTGATCCGACACGGCTGCAGAATGCGATAAACGTGGGCGGAACGCTCGCCAATCCGACCTGCGCGACGACGTCCGACCCGGCCTGCGTGCCGTTCGACGCGTTCAGCGCAGGCAATACCAACCCGGCGCTGCGCAATTACCTGTTCGCGACGGGCACGCAGACGGGCGTCGGCACGCTGTATGACGTCGTGACGTCGCTGACCGGCGATCTCGGCAAATACGGGATCAGGTCGCCGCTGGCGGAGCAGGGCGTGGCGATCGCGCTGGGTACCGAATACCGCAAGGACACGTTCAGCGGGTATGCCGACCCGAGCTTCCGCACGCGGTTCGGCGGCGCGGACCAGAATCTGAAGCAGGATGTCTGGGAAGCGAACATCGAAGTGCAGGCGCCGCTGATCGAGCACAAGCCGTTTGCCGAACTGTTGCAGGCCAATGGCGGCTATCGCGTGTCGAAGTACAGCAGCAACCCGGACTCGTTCAGCACCTGGAAGCTGGAGGGCCTTTATGCCCCGATCAGCGACCTGACCTTCCGCGCGTCGTTCAACAAGGCACAGCGCGCGCCGACGGTGTTCGAGATCCGGCAGGCGACCAATATCGAGTTCGCGACGGTCGGCACGAACGGTATCAACGACTTCTGCGCCCCGACCCCCATCGCGGATCCCGCCACCGGGGCGATCAGCTATGGCGCGCCGGTCGCCTCGCGTGAGGTCTGCCGTGCGACGGGCCTGACCGATGCGCTCTATGGCAGCACCACCTTGTTGTGCCCGGATGACCAGTGCACGGTGCGGTCGGGCGGTTTCACGTCCGCGCCAGAAACCGCGTACACGCAGACCTATGGTTTGATCGTCAAGCCGCGGTTCATTCCGGGCCTGGTGTTCTCGGTCGATCGCTACCGGATCAAGATCAACGATTCACTCGGCTACAACCCGTTCAACTATTATACCGACGGGTGCCAGCGGTCGGGCGGCGACGACTTCTTCTGCCAGGGCATCGTCCGCAATCCCGGCACCGGCACGCTGTATTCGGATCCCGCCGGCAACCCGAGCACGGGCTTCATCCGGCAGGGCACGACCAACTTCTATCAGTCGATCGCGCGCGGCTGGGACTTCCAGGGCCAATATACGCTCGACCTGGAAACTGCTGGCAAGATCGACATGAACTTCAACGGTTCGCTGACGACCTTTGCCGGTGGGCAGGATTCGCCGGTCCAGCCCAAGCGCAACTGCGCGGGCTATTATGCCAATGGGTGCGGTCAGCTGATCCCGAAATGGTCGCACGGCCTGCGCACGACCTACACGACGATGGACAAGGCGTTCAGCGCGTCGTTCAACTGGCGCTATGTCGGGTCGCTGACGCATGCCGACAATTCGGGCGACGAAGCCATTGGCGGCACGCCAGAGCGCGAGCGCACGAGCTATTATCGTGTCGCACCGATCAGCTATTTCGACCTCGCGCTCAACTTCGCGATCGCCAAGCAGTTCTCGCTGCGTCTGATCGCGAACAACCTGCTCGACAAGACGCCGCCGATCGTACCCGACTCCTACAATATCAGCCTCGCGCGCAGCAACACGATCCCGCAGCGCTACGACGCGCTCGGCCGCAACCTGGCGATTGGAACGACGATCAAGTTCTGATCCTCCTCTCCGACCTGAGGGCTCGCCGGAAACGGCGGGCCCCTTTTTGTGCGCGGTATATGCAGTCGAGTGCTTGCGGGGCACTGCGTCATGGGCTAGCGAAACCGCCGCTGCACCGGGCTTCGAGCCTGGCGCGGCGATTGTGCGGGTGTGGTGGAATTGGTAGACGCGCTGGACTCAAAATCCTGTTCCGAAAGGAGTGCCGGTTCGACCCCGGCCACCCGCACCACTCGATGACCGGCCTGCCCAGCGGCGGCCGGTCTTTTCATATCAGCGAACCGGGAAGAGCTGCACGTCGGTCAGGCGCAAGCCGGCGCGCGTCCCGCGATCGGGTACCGGCCCGGAAACGTCGAACTCGATGGGTTGTGCATCGAGCGTGGCATCGACCCGCCACCCGCCGCCGCGTTGCCGGGCCGGGCCGACGAGGATCGGCAACGTGCCGGGAACGTCCGCCCCGAGCTCCGCCTGGTGAGGCCGGAAGTGCAGCTCGGCCGGGCCATCGGATATCCCGGCTGTCGACACGTCGAGCTGTCGTCCTGCGTAGGCCGCGCGTCCGCCCGCGATCGTCACGGGGATCTGGTTGGTCTCGCCGACGAAGGCGGAGACGAACGGCGTGGCGGGCGTGTCGTAGACCTCGCGCGGCGTGCCGATCTGTTCGATGAGCCCACGGTTCATGATGACGACGCGATCGGCAAGCTCAAGGGCCTCTTCCTGATCGTGCGTGACGAAGACCGAGGTGAGACCGAGCCGATCGTGGAGGTCGCGCAGCCAGCGGCGCAGGTCCTTGCGCACCTTGGCATCGAGCGCACCGAACGGCTCGTCGAGCAGGAGCAGTTGCGGCTCGACCGCGAGCGCGCGGGCGAGGGCGACGCGCTGACGCTGGCCGCCGGACAGCTGTGCGGGATAGCGATGGCCGAGATCGGGAAGCTGGATCAGGTCGAGCAGTTCGGCGACGCGCGCGCGAATATCTGCCTTGGCGGGACGATCGCGGCGCGCGCGGACGGTGAGCCCGAACGCGATATTGTCCGCGACCGTCATGTGCCGGAACAGCGCATAATTCTGGAAGACGAAGCCGATACGGCGCTCGGCGGCCGGCGTATCGGTCATGTCGACGCCGTCGAAGAGGACGTGCCCGGCATCGGGGAAGTCGAGCCCCGCGATCATCCGCAGCAACGTCGTCTTGCCCGAGCCCGACGGACCCAGCAGCGCAAGGAATTCGCCCGGGCGTGCCTCCAGCGTGACGCCGTTGAGCGCGGCGAACGCGCCGAACCGTTTCGAAAGGGCGTCGATGACGATGCTCAATGCGCACTCCTTGCCTGATGATAGCCGAAGCGCCACTCGAGCAGACTTTTCAGGACCAAAGTCACCAGCGCCAGCGACGCCAGCAGCGATGCGACCGCGAATGCGCCGACAAAGTCATATTCGTTGTAGAGGATCTCGACATGCAGCGGCATCGTGTTCGTGAGACCGCGGATATGTCCCGAAACTACCGAGACCGCGCCGAATTCCCCCATGGCGCGCGCGTTGCACAGCAGCACGCCGTAGAGCAGCCCCCAGCGGATGTTGGGAAGCGTGACGTGCGAGAACGTTTGCCACCCGGATGCCCCGAGCGACACCGCGGCTTCCTCGTCGTCGCGCCCCTGTTCGGCCATCAGCGGGATGATTTCGCGCGCGACGAAGGGGAAGGTGACGAAGACCGTGGCGAGCACGATCCCCGGGACCGCGAAGATGACCTTCCAGTTATGCGCGATCAGCCATGGGCCGAACCACCCTTGCGCGCCGAACATCAGCACGAAGATCAGACCCGCGACCACCGGTGACACGGAGAAGGGCAGGTCGATCAGCGAGATCAGCAGGCTCTTGCCGCGAAACTCGAACTTCGTGATCGCCCATGACGCGACGACGCCGAACACGCAGTTCAACGGGACCGAGATCGCCGCGACCAGAAGCGTCAGGCGGATCGCGGCACGCGCATCAGGCTCGGCGATGGCGTCGAGAAACATCGGCCAGCCCTTGGCGAACGCCTGAACGAAGACGACGACGAGCGGCAGCGCGAGGAACAGCGCAAGGAAGACCATGCCGACGCCGATCAGGATGCGCCGACCCAGGGGGCTTTCGGTTGCGGCGGCGCGGGTCATTTCGCGCTCCGCTTGGCACGCCATGCCTGGAGCATGTTGACGAGCAGCAGCATCGAGAAGGACGCGACCAGCATCACACAGGCGATCGCGGTCGCGCCGGGATAATCGAACTGCTCGAGCTGCGTGACGATCAGCAACGGCGCGATCTCCGATTTGTAGGGCATGTTGCCGGCGATGAAGATCACCGAGCCATATTCGCCGACGCCGCGCGCGAACGCGAGTGCGAACCCGGTCAGCAGCGCGGGCGCGATTGCAGGAAGGATGACGCGGCTGAAGGTCTGCCAGCGGGTCGCGCCAAGCGTCGCGGCGGCTTCCTCGACATCCGCGCCGAGGTCGGCGAGGACGGGCTGGACCGATCGGACGATGAACGGCAGACCGATGAAGATCAGCGCGACGACGACGCCGAGTGGCGTGTAGGCGACGCGGATGCCGAGTGGCGCGAGCATCGACCCGATCCAGCCATTCTCGGCGTAGAGTGAGACCAGCGCGATACCTGCGACTGCGGTTGGCAACGCGAACGGCAGGTCGACCGCCGCATCGACGAGCTTCTTGCCGGGAAATTCGTACCGCGCGAGGATCCAGGCGATGAGAAGCCCGAACACCGCGTTGACCATGGCCGCCAGGAACGCCGTGCCGAAGCTCAGGCGATAGGCCGAGAGCGCGCGCGGCGACAGGCCGACGGCGACGAACCCATCCCATCCCAGCCCCGCGGCACGCAGGAAGATCGTCGACAGCGGGATCAGCACGATCAGGCACAGCCAGGCGACCGTCAGCCCCATGGTGAGACCAAAGCCCGGTATTACCGAACGTCGCGCGGACCGATGCTTCCCGACAGAGGCGCGCTCAGCCATGAGATGCCCGCCTGGGGTCGATCGTCGGCGTCAGCGCTTTGGTCCCGAATAGATTCGGTCGAAGACGCCACCATCGTTGAAGAAGCGCGCCTGCGCAGTCTTCCATCCGCCGAAATCGCGGATCGTTTGCGTCTCGATCTTCGGGAAGACGTTGGCATAGCGCGCCATGACCGCGGGGTCGCGCGGGCGGTAATAGTTCTTCGCAACGATGTCCTGACCTTCAGGCGTGTAGAGGAACTTCAGATAGGCGTCGGCGACCTTCTCGGTGCCGTGCGCCTTCGCATTGGCATCGACCACGGCCACCGAGGGCTCCGCCAGCACCGAGATCGACGGGACGACGATGTCGAACTTGCCAGCGCCGAGCTCCTTTTCGGACAGGAACGCCTCGTTCTCCCACGCGATCAGCACATCGCCCAGGCCGCGTTCGACAAACGTCGTGGTCGCTCCACGCGCGCCGGAGTCCAGCACGGGGACATGGCCGAACAGCTGCGTCACATAGGCCTGCGCCGCAGCGTCGGACCCGCCTGCCTTTCGGCCATAGGCCCAGGCGGCAAGAAAATTCCACCGTGCCCCGCCGCTTGTCTTGGGATTGGGGGTGATGACCTGCACACCGGGTTTCACGAGGTCCGCCCAATCGCGGATCCGTTTCGGGTTACCCTTGCGAACGAGGAAGACGATCGTCGACGTATAGGGTGCGCTGTTGTCGGGGAGGCGGGCTTCCCAGTTGGCGGGGAGCAGCTTGGCGCGCTCGGCGATCGCGTCGATATCATAGGCAAGCGCCAGCGTGGCGACGTCGGCACCCAGCCCGTCGATCACCGCGCGCGACTGTTTGCCGGAGCCGCCATGGCTCATGTTGAATTTGATGGTCTGGCCGGTGTCCTGCTTCCATTTTGCGGCGAACGCGGTGTTGACCGACCGGTAGAGCTCCCGCGTGGGATCATAGCTGACGTTCAGCAGTTCGACCGTGCCATCCTTGCCAGTGCCGGAGGGAGACGAGCAGCCCGCGACGATCGCCGCGAGTGCAACGCCGATATGCGTTCGGTTCAATGTCATCCAGTCCTCCGCTTCCTCCAATCCCTATCGTGTCGATGGTCGTAAGGAATAGCCGCAAAGCTTGGCCGTGCAAAAGATTGGGTATCCGGTGACGTCTACATCTTGAGCGGAGCCGCATAGCCGGTGAGCTCGAGATAGCCGCTGCCGCCGCGTGTACGCACCGCGCCTTCCCAATAGACCGGCATCCCGCTGCGCCGTGCGTCGAGTTCCTGATCGGCGAACAGCGGCATGAGATCGAGCCGCCGTACGCCCTCTGGCAGGCGGACGCTGAGGCGTTGCGCGACCGGGTAGAGTGCGCCGGTCCGCGGCGAACGCCATTGCCGGATCGGATCGAAGCGGACATCGGCGGGCGTGAAACGGACGACGCGGCCGTCCCTGCGGCGAAGCGATCCGCCCGCCCAGATCTGTCGCCCGCCCGCGCCGCGGATACGGAACGCCATCAGCGCGCCGCCATCGTCGAGATTGAGCCCGGTCCAGTCCCAGCCCACCGCGCCCCCGCCGAGATAGTCGGACGACCATTCGCGGTCGAGCCATGCCTGTCCGGTGACCGGCTGGACCTGGCCGTTGCGGGCCAGCCGGCCGGACACCGACAGATGCGGCACCGAGTAATAATAGCTGGCCTGTTCGGGACGGGGGCCCTTACGGCTATAGCCGTCCTCGCCTTCGAGCAGCGGCGGCTGGCGCGGGGTCAGCGTGAGCGACAGCGCGAAATCAGCGGTCGTGACACGCGTGACGAAACGACCGTCGGGCAGGCGGCGGATGCGCCAATCGCGCAGGCTGACGTCGGTGTCGCCGATCCGGGCCTGCGCCAGCCCGAACCCCGCGCGCGCGGCGCGCTCGCCGTGAAGCAGATGGCCGACACGCGGGTCCGAAAGCGCGGCATGCGCGAACAGGATCTGCTTCGGCGCAAAGGCGCTGGGATTGGCCGGATCGGTGGCGGGCGTGGTCCGGAAGAAGGTGATCTGAAACCCGAGGTCGCGCTTGTCCGGGGTGGCGAGCCGGCCCGTGACGTACCACCATTCGGTGCGAAACTCTGGGTGCGCGCCGTGTTCGCGGGGAAACGTGAAGCGCGCGCCCGGGCGGACCACCGCGGGTCCGGTCGAAGCCGGCGTCGCCGCCGTAAGCACGAGCGCTGCGAATGCGAGCAGGCGGCGCATCACCAATCCTCCCTCACCATGCGGACCGCATCGGCGGCGATCGCGCGGCGCCCCGCGATCGTCGCCGTGCCTGCTGCGGCGACCACCAAGGCTGCCGCGACGCTCGCGACGATCCCCCAGGGAACGCGCGTCGCCATCGTCCAGTTGAACGATTGCGGGTTGATCACGTGGACGAGAACCTGCGCCATGATCCCGCCGAGGAGGATGCCGGCAATGCCGCCGACGAGACCGAGCAGGCCACCCTCGCTTGCCAGCATCGCGACGATCTGGCGCTTCGAGACACCGATATGCCGCAGCATCCCGAATTCGCGCGTGCGCGCGATCGTCTGTGCCGACATCGTCGCGGCGACGCCCGCAAGCCCGACGAGGATCGCTACGCCTTCGAGAAGATAGGTCACGGCGAAACTCCGGTCGAACAGCTCGAGCGCATAGCGGCGCAGCGTCGCGGGGCGGGCGATCGAAATCCGGCTGCGCAGATCGCGTGGCGACCGCCGGACCAGCGCTTGCTGAACCGTCTGCGTGGCGGCGCCCCCCGCCAGCGTTATCGCGGCTTCGGTGCGCGTGCTGTCGCCGGTGGCGCGCGTATAGTCGGTGTCGCGGATGACGATCGCGCCCTGCTGCCGTGCATAGTCGCGCCAGATCCCGGCGACGGCATAGCGACCGGCGATCGGCAACGTCACGGCATCGCCGACGCGGAGGCCGTAGATGCGCGCGGCAGGCTCCGACAGCCAGACCGGCGTCCTGCCGCTGGGGAGCGCGTCGGCGGCCTCGATCAGTACGAGCGTCCGGTCGCCACCCGCCGCGACCGGGCGCGCGATCAGCGTCACCGGCGGGCGATCGGCGGCGAGCGTCAGCGGAATCTGTCTGCTGAACGCGATCGACGCCACGCCGGGCGTCGCCCGCAGGACCGCCTGCGCAGCCGGATCGAAGCCCGCGGCGCCATCGATGCGAAGGTAGAGATCTTCGGCGAGCACCTGTCCGAGCCACTCGTCGACCGCGCCGCGAAAGCTGGTGACCATCACCGCCATGGCGATCATCAGCGCGGTGCTCGCGACAATCCCACACAGCGCGGTCGCGGCCTGGCCGGGGGCGCCGTGGAGGTGGCGAACCGCCAGATCGACGGGAACATGCCGGCCCGAGCGGCGCGCCAAGGGCCGCAAAAGCGTGCGCGCCAGCCAGGGCATTCCCGCAATTCCGCCGGCGAGGATCAGGGCCATGCTGGCGAACCCGAAGATCGGCAAGCCATCGATCGCGGGCAGGAGTGCCATCGCGGCGCCGGTCGCGAGCAGGATCGCGGCAGGGATCCAGGGCACGGACGCGCGCGGGTCCATCACGTCGCCGGCATTGCGCAGTGCCGCTGCGGGCGCGGCACGTGCGGCGATCCGGGCGGGGAGGACGCTGCCCGCGACGGCAGCGAGCAACCCGAGCGCAAAGAAGCCGGCCGCTGCGACCGGTGCAAAAGTCAGACGGACACGACCATCCGCGAAATAGCCCGCACCCAGATCGCCGCCGAACCGCGTGAGCGCGGCATAGGCAAGCGCATAGCCCAGCACCAGGCCGAGGGTGGCGCCGATCATTCCGATCGCGAGCCCTTCGAACGCGACGGTCGCGACGATACCGCTGCGTGGCAGCCCGAGCGTCCGAATCAGCGCAAAGCTGCGCAGCCGTCGCGCGACCGACAGCGACTGCGCGGAAAAGACGAGGAAGCCGCCGGTCAGCAACGCGACGAGGGCCAGCATGTCGAGGTTGACGCGGTAGGCGCGCGACAAGGCATCGCTGCGGACGGCGTCGCTTGCGGCGGTGCCGATCACCGCGTCGCGTGGCAGGATCGCCGGGAGCGGCGCGGTGTCGGCGCCTTCGGCCTGCGCGACGTCGATACGGTCAAGCCGGCCGATCCGCCCGAATTTCCACTGTGCGGTGGCGATGTCGACGACGCCGATCGCCTGATCCTCGGCGACGCCGGGAAGGCGCCCGGCGATACGCAGCGACGTCGTCCGGCCGTTCGCCGCGACCGTCACCGCCTGCCCGGGCTCGACGCGCAGGTTGCGCAGCGCCGCGGCGGACAGGAACAGCGCATCGCCGTCGAACGCCGCGTCTGAGCGGCGGTCGACGCCCGTGGGTATGATCCCGACCAGCGACGGCGTGACCTGAGCGGCGCGCAGAACGTCGAGACCAAGCAGCGTGAAGCCCGTCGTCCCGATCGTCGCACGCAGGACGACGGCCGGGCTCGCGTCGACGACGCCGGGCGCGCGGGCGACGCGGGGGTAGACGGCCTCGTCGAAACCGAGCGGGCTGGTCGCGTTGACCTGCACGTCGGCGCGGCCGTTGACGGTACGCAGCGCACCCTCGAACGACGACAGCGCCGAGCCGTTGACGAGGTGGACCGCAAAGCCGAGCGCGACGCCGATCGCGATGGCTATGGCGGTGAGCGCCAGGCGTGCCGGATGCGCCCGCCACTCGCCGACGACCAGCCAGGCAAGCGCGAGCCGCGCGGACAGAACGCTCACTCCCGGCGTTCCAGCCCGGTCGCGGTCAGCGTGAGGACGATGTCGGCAATTGCCGCCGCGGCTTCGGAATGCGTGACGATGATCGCCGCGACCTTGTCTTCGCGCACCGCCTGCGAAAAGAGATCGAGGACCTTGGCGGCGGTCTCCGGATCGAGATTGCCGGTCGGTTCGTCGGCAAGGATCAGCGCGGGGCGGTGGACCAGCGCGCGGGCGATCGCGACCCGCTGCAACTCGCCGCCGGACAGATCGCGCGCATAGCCGTCGCCGCGCGTCCCGAGACCGACGCGTTCGAGCATCGCCTGCGCGCGGGTGGCGATGGCACGGGTATCGGATGAGACGAGCGCAAGCGGCAGCGCCACGTTCTGGCGAAGCGTCAGATAGGGAAGGACATGGAACGCCTGGAAGACAAAGCCGATGCGGGTGGCGCGCAGATGCGTCAGCGCAGCCTCGTCCAGCGTACCGAGCGTCACGCCCTCGACCGTGACCTGCCCGGCATCCGCGGTATCGAGTCCGGCGAGGATGTTGAGCAGCGTCGATTTGCCGACGCCGCTCTCGCCGACGATCGCGATAAGCTGCCCGGGATTGGCGGTGAGATCGAGCGCGCGGAAGAGTTGGCGGCCACCGGGCACCGACTTTTCCAGCGCGGTGACGTCGAGGAGGGCGGGAGCTTGCATTGTCCGCTCATGCCACGGCGCGTCTCCGGGGGACAGCATGGCGGGGTTGCCCTGCGTTGCTTTGGGGGCGGGTTATCGGTGCGCAGTTGCGGCGGGCATCCCCGCCCGCCGGTCTAATGTCCGTGCCGGAGCTTTCGCTCCGGCGTCGATGTCAGGCCGCAAACTGGTTCATCGTATTGTGCACGCCGCCCGCCTTCAGCGCTGCCTCGCCGGCGAAATACTCCTTGTGGTCGTCGCCAAGGTCGGAGCCCGACATGTTCTGGTGCTTCACGCAGGCGATACCCTCGCGGATTTCCTTGCGCTGGACGCCCTTCACATAGCCGAGCATCCCGGCATCGCCGAAATATTCCCTGGCGAGATTGTCGGTCGACAGCGCCGCGGTGTGATAGGTCGGCAGCGTGATCAGGTGATGGAAGATGCCGGCGCGCTTCGCCGAATCCGCCTGGAAGGTGCGGATGCGTTCGTCTGCCTCGTCGCCGAGCGCGGTGCCGTCATAGTCGACGCTCATCAGCCGTGCGCGGTCATAGCCAGAGACGTCGCGGCCCGCTTCGCTCCACGCATCAAACACCTGCTGGCGGAAGTTCAGCGTCCAGTTGAAGCTCGGCGAGTTGTTGTAGACGAGCTTGGCATTGGGGACGACCTCGCGAATCCGGTCGACCATGCCCGCAATCTGTTCGATGTGCGGCTTCTCGGTCTCGATCCAGAGCAGGTCCGCGCCGTTCTGCAACGAGGCGATGCAATCCATCACGCAGCGATCCTCGCCACTGCCCGCGCGGAACTGGAACAGGTTGGAGGGCAGGCGCTTCGGGCGGAGCAGCTTGCCGTCGCGATTGAGAATGACGTCGCCATTCTGCGCGGTCGTGGGATCGATCTCCTCGCAGTCGAGATAGGAGTTGTACTGATCGCCGAGATCACCGGGCGCCTTGCTGACGGCGATCTGCTTGGTGAGCCCGGCACCGAGCGAGGTCGGTCCGCGTGACGATGATGCCGTCCTCGACGCCGAGTTCGAGGAACGCGTAGCGGCAGGCGCGAACCTTCGCGAGAAAGTCCTCATGCGGCACGGTGACCTTGCCGTCCTGATGTCCGCACTGCTTCTCGTCGCTGACCTGGTTCTCGATCTGGAGCGCGCAGGCGCCTGCCTCGATCATCTTGCGTGCGAGCAGGTATGTCGCCTCGGCGTTGCCGAAGCCCGCGTCGATATCGGCGATGACGGGGACGACGTGCGTCTGGTGATTCTCGACCGCGTTGAGCAGGCGCTTTTCCTCGATGGCGTTACCCGCGGCGCGCGCCGCGTCGATGTCGCGGAACAACATGCCGAGTTCGCGGGCATCGGCCTGGCGAAGGAAGGTGTAGAGCTCCTCGATCAAGGCGGGGACGCTCGTCTTTTCGTGCATCGACTGGTCCGGCAATGGGCCGAATTCGCTTCGCAGCGCGGCCACCATCCAGCCGGACAGATAGAGATAGCGGCGGTCGGTCGTGCCGAAATGCTTCTTGATGCTGATCATCTTCTGCTGCGCGATGAACCCGTGCCAGCACCCTAAGGACTGCGTGTAGTGCGCAGGGTCCGCGTCGTAGGCGGCCATATCGCTGCGCATGATCGCGGCCGTGTACCGCGCGATGTCGAGACCCGTGCGGAACCGGTTCTGCGCGCGCATCCGGGCGACGGATTCGGACGCGATCCCATCCCATGTCCCGTTCTGCGCGGCGATCAGGTGGTCGATATGCGTGATGTCGGTCTGGAAGGTCATGCTGCGTCCTCGTTCCGCGTTTGATGCGGCGGGAGTACACAGCATTACACGCGACCGCCCCGGTCAGCGCACCTCCGACAGCGTCGAGGTGTCACAGGCGTTCATGGCCGTCTGTCCGGTTGTCACGATCTTGACAAAACCGATCAGGCCGGGGCGGTCGTGCTCGCGGCCGGGATCTGCTGGCTCGGATTGTCAGAGGTCTGTTCGAGCAGCCCGTTGCGCTTCGCCACGATCGTGGGCACGAGCGCCTGGCCGGCGACGTTCACCGCGGTGCGGCCCATGTCGAGGATCGGGTCGATCGCGAGGAGGAGCCCCGCGCCTTCCAGCGGCAACCCGAGTGTCGACAGCGTCAGCGTCAGCATCACGACAGCGCCGGTCAGACCCGCGGTTGCGGCGGAGCCGAGGACGGACACGAGTATGATGAGGACATAATCGGCGGCGTGGAGCGGAATGCCGTAATATTGCGCGACGAAGATCGCGGACACGGCGGGATAGATCGCGGCACACCCATCCATCTTCGTCGTCGCCGCGAATGGTACGGCGAACGCGGAATAGCTTCGCGGTACGCCAAGCCCCCGCTCGACGACGTCTTCGGTGACCGGGAGCGTCGCGATCGAGGACCGCGATACGAAACCGAGCTGGATCGCCGGCCAGGCGGCGGCAAAGAAGCGCTTCGGGCTCAGGCCGTTGGCGATCAGCAATATGGGATAGACGACGAACAGGACCAGTGCGAGGCCGGCATAGACCGCGATGCTGAACGCCCCGAGCGCCGACAGCGACTGCCAGCCATAGCGGACGATCGCATTGCCCAGCAGCGCGCCGGTCCCGATCGGCGTAAGGCGGATGACCCAGCGCAGGATGCGGCGGAATAGCGCGAGCGCGGAGGCGTTGAACGCGAGGAACGGTGCGCCGGCGTCGCCGATCCGGACCGCGGCAACACCGATCGTGATCGCGATGACGATGATCTGCAGGACATTGAACGACAGGGCGGTGCGCGCGGCGCCGTCCGCCAGCTTGGTCGACGCCTCCAGCCCGAGAATGTTCGCGGGCACGAGACCACGCAGGAAGTCGAGCCATGATCCAGCCGCCTTCGGCGCGACCGCGCTTGCGGCATTTACCCCGGCGGTGACGCCAGGCTGGATCAGCAGGCCGAGCGCGATGCCGATCGTGACAGCGATCAGCGCGGTGATCGCGAACCAGACAAGCGTGCTGATGACGAGGCGGCGGGCGTTGTCGAGATTGCGGAGGGCGGCGATCGAGGCGACGATCGCGGTGAAGACAAGCGGTACGACAAGCGTCTTCAGGAGCTGGACGAAGATCTCGCCGACGATGCGCAACGTCTCCGCAAGCCCCGAACCCTCGCCCAGATTGCGCGCGACAAACCCGAGCGCGAGCCCGCTGATCATGCCGATCAACACCTGCAATCCGAACGATCGCCGTAACGTATGCATTGCCATCATCCCGTCTAAACCCGACCGGGCTACAGGGGTTTCACGGTGATGTGCAACGAAGACGCTGTCCGTCGCGGGATAGCCGAGCTTGTCGTAATCAACGGACGATGGGGAATTGCTCGCGGAACCGATCGACCAGCGTCTCGATGCGATCAATGTCTTCGGCGCTGCCCGACGGCGTGACCGACCAGTTGCAGTGCGGATGCGTGTCGATCGAATAGACGCGCACGTCGCCCACCGCCATCCGCCACCGGCGGCGGTCGCCGAGATGGTCTCTGGTCAGTACCGTCACGAGGCGGTCGCGCAGTTCGCTTGCGGTCATCGGCGGGATCTGGAGCAGGGCATCGAGGCGTGCGATACCGCGTGGGGCGCGATGTGACACCCCAAAAGCGCGTTCAGGTCGGATCGCTTTCCTCGGAAATCGCGATCACCGGCAACGGGCTGCTCGCTGCCATGACCGCGCCGCCATGAGCGGTGCCGACATGGATGCGGACGCCCGACGCGAGACGGAGGCGGGGGAGGGCATGGTCGAGGCAAGCGCCGACGCAGGGGGCGACGGCACGATTGCCTCGGCGTCCGGCGCCGCTCGACCGCGGTGGACGGTGACGCTCGACTCGATCGCGCCGGTATAGCCGGAGGCTAAGGTCGTGGCGGCGAGCGTGGTCGCGGGTCCGGCGATGGGCTCTGGCTCGAGGCCCGCATAGTGCTGACGGAAGGTGAGCGCGCGTTCCATCGCGCCGCGCCAGCGATAAAAGACGTGCGCGCCGATCGCGCCGACCCGGCTGAGGCTCGGCGCCCACCAGGGCAGGATCGAGGCGGCGTGATACGAGGTCGATGCCCCGATCGGCGCGAAGACGCTCCCGTCGAAGGCAGCGCGCGCGATCGATGCCGCGCGCGCCCAGGCGCTTTCGTCGCGGGGACGGTTCATCGAGCCGTCGCAAGTGAAGCTGAACTGGCAGCCGGTGCGGCGCGTCGAACCCTGATAGACGACGCCGCACACGCTGTGGGGAAAGGCGCGATCACGGACGCGGTTGAGCACGACCTGGGCGACCGCGCGCTGCCCGTCGGTGGATTCGGACCGCGCCTCGTAATAGACCGCGGCGGTCAGGCACGCGATCGCCCGCTGACGGTCGTCCTCGCTGCGGGCGGCGCCGGTGAACGCGGGTGCTGCGGCGGGCGTCAGCGACGCATCGGTCAGCCGAGCCGGGCTGGCGAAGGCGCGTTCGAGCGGCTCGACCGGTGCGTCGAGCGCAAGTCCGGCGAGCAACGTGCGGGCTTCGGCGGCGTCACGGACGGGAACCGCGGCGACGTGGCCCGCCTGGCGCAGCGCGGGCGGGACGCACGACGTGCTGGCGGCGATCGCCGTGAACCCCAGCAATGTTCTCTTGAGCATAAGGCGGATCGCGCGTCCTGACAGGAACCCCGCACGTACCGCCCGTATCTTAGATAGTGGTTAACTCGCCGGCGCGGCGGCGACGAGGCTCAGCCCGACGGCCTCGGCAACCTTGATCCCGTCGACACCCGCCGACAGGATGCCGCCCGCATAGCCGGCACCTTCGCCCGCGGGAAAAAGTCCGATCGTGTTGAGGCTCTGAAAGTCGTCGCCGCGCGTGATGCGCACGGGGGACGAGGTACGGGTCTCCACACCAGTCAGTACCGCGTCGGGGTGGTCATAGCCGGGAATGTCGCGGCCGAAGACGGGAAGCGCTTCGCGCATCGCGCTGACCGCAAAATCGGGCAGGCATTCGGCAAGGTCGGTGAGATGGACACCCGGGCGGTAGGACGGGATCACCGTCCCGAGCGCGGTCGACGGTCGGCCCGCGAGGAAATCGCCCAGCCGCTGTGCAGGAGCCTTGTAGTCGGAACCGCCGGCGACATAGGCTCGCGACTCCCAGTGCCGCTGCAGTTCGATGCCGGCGAGCGGATTGCCGGGATAGTCGCGCGCGGGATCGATGCCGACGACGAGCCCCGAATTGGCGTTGCGTTCGTTGCGCGAATACTGGCTCATGCCGTTGGTCGCGACGCGACCGGGCTCCGAGGTCGCGGCGACGACGGTGCCGCCCGGGCACATGCAGAAGCTGTAGACCGTGCGGCCGTTCGAACAGTGATGCGACAGGCTGTAGGCGGCGGCGCCGAGGTCGGGATGCCCCGCGCAGGGGCCGAACCGCGCCTGGTCGATCCAGGATTGCGGATGTTCGATGCGCACGCCGATCGAGAACGGCTTGGCCTCCAGATACACGCCACGATCGTGCAGCATGTGGAAGGTGTCGCGCGCGCTGTGCCCGACCGCGAGCACGACGTGATCCGCCTCGAGATACTCGCCGGTGTGAAGGTGGAGACCGCGAAGCCGGCGTGTGCCGTCGTCGTCGACCCCGATGTCGAGGTCGTCGACGCGGTGTTCGAAGCGATATTCACCGCCGAGCGACTCGATCGTCTCGCGCATTGCCTCGACCATCGTCACCAGCCGGAACGTGCCGATATGCGGATGCGCCTCGGTCAGGATCTCGGGCGGTGCGCCGGCCTTGACGAACTCGGTGATGACCTTGCGGCCGAGGTGGCGAGGATCCTTGATCTGGCTCCACAGCTTGCCGTCGGAGAAGGTGCCCGCGCCGCCTTCGCCGAACTGGACGTTGGACTCGGGGTTGAGGACGCTGCGACGCCACAGACCCCAGGTGTCCTTGGTGCGTTCGCGAACCAGCTTGCCGCGATCGAGGATGATCGGGCGGAACCCCATCTGCGCGAGGATGAGCCCGGCGAACAGGCCGCACGGGCCGGTGCCGACGACGACCGGACGGCGCGCGCCCGACCCCTGGGGGGCCTTGGCGACGTGACGATAGCCGGTATCGGGGGTCGTGTTGACGTGGCGGTCCTTGCGGAACCGCGCGAGGATCGTCGCCTCGTTCTTCGCGGTGACGTCGATCGAATAGACGAGCTGGATGTCCATCTTGTCGCGCGCGTCGTGCGCGCGGCGGGCGACGGTATAGCGGATGAGTTCGCGCGGGGTGATCCGCAGTCGCTTGCAGACCGCCGCGGGGATCGCTTCGTCGGCGTGGTTGAGCGGAAGCTTGAGTTCGGTGATGCGGAGCATGGGGCCCTGTAACGCGGCGTTGCGGATTTCGCCATGTCGCGCGGTGCGCGTTCGCGACACGACCGCCCCGTACGGTTGGTGGGGGGATGGTGGGGCGCCGGCAGGGCTTGCCGTCGGGGGCCGGGTTCTGCACGGTGCTGTTAAGGGCCACCACAGGGATGTCGATCGATCAACAGCGCCGTCGTCATCGCTGCGATGCTTGCCTATGGGGCGGCGCTGTTCGGGATCGCGTGGGTGGTGGACCGGCGCGGGCTTTCGGTGCGGATGGCGCGGATCGCGTATCCGCTGTCGCTCGCGGTATATTGCAGCAGCTGGACGTTCTTCGGCGGGGTCGGCACGGCGGCGACGCAGGGCTGGGACTATCTGTCGATCTATCTGGGACCCGCGCTGGTCTTCCTGCTCGCCCCCGGTTTCCTCGCAAAACTGGTCCGGCTGGCGCGCGACGAAGGCTCGAGCTCGATCGCGGACTTCATCTCCGCGCGCTACGGGCGCAACCGCGGTACCGCGGCGATCGTCGCGGGCACCGCGCTCGTCGCATCGATCCCGTATATCGCGCTGCAGCTGCGGTCGGTGACGCTGAGTTTCGGTGCGCTGATCGGGATCGGCGGATCGGCGCTGGTCGGGCCGCTCGTCGCGTTGCTGCTCGCGACGTTCGCGATCAGTTTCGGTGCGCGGCGCTACGAGGTCGCAGGCGGTAACGAGGGGGTCGTCGCGGCGATCGCGGCGGAATCGCTGATCAAGCTGCTGTGTTTCGTTGCGCTGGGCGGGTTTGCCTTGTGGCTGCTCACCGGGCTTCCGCCGACCGCGACGGACGCCTCGCTGACGCAGTTCGCGGACGGATTTGCCCCCGGTGCGCTGACCCCCGACTTCTTCATTCGTACCTTGCTGTCGGCGTGCGCGATCATATGCCTGCCCCGCCAATTCTATGTCGGCATCCTCGAGGCGCGGAACCCCGGCGCGATCGCGCGCGCGCGCTGGCCGTTCATCGCGTACCTCGCGGTGATATCGGTGATGGTCCTGCCGCTCGCGCTTGCCGGAATGGCGATGCTGCCCGCAACGATACGCCCCGACCTGTATGTGCTCGCGATACCGCTGTCGCGCGACAGCGACCCGCTCGCGCTGATGGCGTTCATCGGTGGTTTCTCGGCGGCCACGGCGATGGTGGTAACCGAGACGATCGCGCTGTCGACAATGGCGACGAACGACCTGCTCGCGCCGCTGCTGCTGCGCCGGCAGACCGATGGCGGCGAGGGCGATCTCGGCCGTCGGCTGCTGCGCGTGCGGCGGATCATCATCGGCGCGATCGTCGGCGCGGCGTTGCTGTACGGCACGAGCATCGGCGACGAGCTGTCGCTCGCGTCGATCGGGCTGATCGCGTTTGCCGGTGTCGCGCAGTTCGCCCCCGCGCTGGTGGCGACGGTCACGTGGGGGTTCGCCGATGCACGTGCAGCGCGCGGCGGGCTGATCGGCGGGGTGATCGTCTGGGCCTATTGCCTGCTGATGCCGTCGATCCGCTGGGGGTTCGGGGACAGCATCACGCGCGCGACGGGCGGGCTGCTCGATCCCGACGCGTTGCTTCGGCTGTCGCTGGGATCACCGCTGGTCAACGGAACCGCCTGGAGCCTCGGCGTCAACATCGCGCTGATGGCCGGGCTTCATCTCTACAGCGAGCGCCGTCGCGTGTTCGGCGGGCGGCATAGCGTGCTCGACCATGTGACGACGTTCGGCGAGCTGAAGGGCCTCGTCGCACGGTTCGTCGGTGATGCCGAAGCCGCCGAAGGACTCGACCCGCTGTCGCGCGATCCGCAATCGCCGATCGACGGGCGCGCCGCGCGGCTCGCGGAGCGGCTGATCGCGGGCGTGATCGGGGCGCCGTCGGCGCGCCTGATCGTGACGTCGAGCCTGGCGGGGTCCGCGATGGAAGTCGGCGACGTCGTCCGGCTGCTCGACCAGCGCGGGCGCAGTCTCCGATTCTCGCGGTCGCTGCTGTCGGCGACGCTCGAGACGATCGATCCGGGTGTGAGCGTGATCGATGCGAACCTGAGGCTGGTCGCGTGGAATCCGCGCTATGTCGAGATGTTCGACTATCCCGAGGGCTATGTGATCGCGGGCCGGCCGATCGCCGACCTGATCCGCTACAATGCCGAGCGCGGCGAATGCGGGCCGGGCGGGGTCGACGCGCATGTCTCGCGGCGGCTCGCGCACCTGACGCGGGGGTTGCCGCACAGTTTCGAGCGGCTGCGGCCGTCGGGGCGCTGGATCAAGACGGTCGGCCGCGCGATGCCGGGCGGCGGGTATGTCCAGAGCTTTACCGACATCACCGCGGAAAAGGCGGCACAGGCGCAACTCGAGATGCGTGTCGAGGAGCGCACGCGCGACCTGGCGCGATCCAACACGATGCTGGACGAGGCGCGGATGCACGCCGAGACCGCGACGCGCGACAAGACGCGGTTCCTTGCCGCCGCGAGCCACGACCTCCTCCAGCCGTTGCACGCGGCGCGACTCTTCTGCGCCGCGCTCGACGAGGGCAAGGCGCCGCACCAGGCGGATCTGGTGCGTGCGATCGACGGGGCGATCGGATCCGCCGACATCCTGCTGCGTGCGCTGCTCGATGTCTCGCGGCTCGATGCGGGGGGCGTGGTGCCCAAGATCGAACGGTTCGTGATCGGCGACCTGATCGAGGAGCTCGCGGCGGAATTCCGGCCGCTGGCGGGTGAGCGCGGGCTGGCGCTGCACGCGCATCCCGGCGTGCAGGTGGTCGCCACCGACAGGTCGCTGCTGCGGTCGATTCTGCAGAATTTCCTGTCGAACGCCGTGCGCTACACGCCGTCGGGACGGATCTGGATCGGTGCGCGGCGGCGCGGCGCGGACGTGCTGATTGAAGTACGCGACAGCGGCCCGGGGATCGCGGCGGGCGATCGCGACCGGATCTTCGCCGAGTTCGAACGCGTCGAGAGCAAGGGCAGTGCGGGCGGCGGGGTCGGGCTTGGGCTGGCGATCGTCCGGCGGATCGGGCAGTTGCTCAACCTGCCGATCGAATTGCGGTCGCGCCGGGGAAGCGGGTCGACCTTTGCGGTGCGCGTGCCCTCCGCGATGCGTGCGACGCTACCTGCGGCGGTACCGGTCGCGACGGTCGCGCGGACCCTGCCGCCGGGGCTGCGCGTCCTGTGCCTCGACAACGACGCTGCCACGCTCGTCGCACTCGATGCGGCGCTCCGGTCGCGCAGGTGCGTGCCGTTGCTTGCCGCCACGGTCGCCGAGGCGATGACATTGGCGGCGGACGAGGAGCCCGAGGTCGCGCTGATCGATTTCCACCTCGAGGCGGCGGAGGACGGGCTGGATGTCGCGGCACGGCTCGCGGCGATGAGCCCGGCGCCGGCGATCGCGCTGGTGACCGCCGACCGGCATGTCGGGGACGATCCGCGGAGCGCGGGGATCACGATCCTTGCCAAGCCCGTCGTACCGGCCGAGCTCTGGGGCTTTCTCGAACGCGCGTCGGCAGCGGCAGCCGCGGTCTGACCCGTTATTTCAGCGGTCCGCTCGAGAAGTCGATCTTGATGCGGACCCACGCGCCGACCATCGTCTTGCCGCCGACGCGGGGCGGACGCACGCGGAACTGCCACGCCGCCTGACGCATCGCGCGCGCAAGCCCCGATCCCGGCGGGGATTCGCCAAGCGCACGACAATTCTCGACCTTGTAATTCTCGATCGTGCGGCAGGCGATCAGCGCCCAGCTTCCCGGCGGCGCGCCGTTGGGCAGATAGCCGGCGAGTTCGGCATGGCTGGGTTCGACATACCATTCGGCGTTGTAGAGCCGCTGGCCACCGGGGCCTTCGCCGGGGCCGTAGGCGGAACCGCTGTCCTTGCCTGCGCCCGCGCCATCGGTGTCCGAGCCGCCGTCGCTGTGCTCGCTGGGCTGCGACTGGATTTTCGAGATGTCTGCCGACTCGAACAGCTCCATGCCGCCTGCGAGCATCTTGGGAAACGCCGGGGCAGGGGTGGTCGGGCGCGGATCGGACGCGGGGGCGGCAGCGGGTGGCTTGGGCGAGCGGGGCGACGCGCCGCCCGCGACGAGCTTGGCCTTTTCGACGATCGGCCGCTGCGGCGTTTCGGGGCGGTCCTCACGGTCGGGCAGCAAGCGGAACGTGCTGGGTGGCGGCGCGGGCTCGGGTTTGGTCACGTTTGGCGCGAGACGCAGCAACAGCAGGATGACGACGATGTGCGCGACGATCGCGAGCAGAAACGACCCTGCGCGCCGCCAGAGCGGGGGACGCGATCGGCTCGACGCGGACAGATAGGACGTCGAAGCCATCTGCGCTGTGCCTAGACGGCGCGGGACAGCGTCGCAAGACGTCGCGGCAGACGCGGGTCGATCGGTCTACGCAACGACGTCCGCCCGGCCGGGCTCATGCATCAGTCATCGAAATGGATGTCGAGCGCTCGCGCGGCAAGAACCGCCTGCGTCCGGTTCTGCACCTCGAGCTTGCGCAGGATCGCGGTCATGTGCCCCTTCACCGTCGCCTCCGAGATACCGAGATCGAACGCGACCTGTTTGTTGAGGCGACCCGCGCAGACCCCGAGCAGGACCTTCAACTCGGTCGGCGTCAACGTCGCGACACGGCTCGACAGGTCGTCGGCGGGAAGCGCCCGGGGTATCGGATCGATCTCCCCCGCGAGCGCACGCGCGACCGCGTTTTCGAGCATGGCGAGATCGGCGGTCTTCGATACGAAACCGACCGCACCATAGGCGCGCGCGCGGGTGCTGCCTCATTCTCGTCGGCGGACGAGATCACGACGATCGGTGTCGCGGGCCGTTCGGCATGCAGCAGCGCGACCCCCGCGAACCCCTCCGAGCCCGGCATCCGCAGATCGAGCAGGATCAGGTCGAGCCGCCCGGCCGCGCGGGTCGCATCGATCGCCTCGCCGAGCTGCCCCGCCTCGATGACCGTCGCATCGGGCGCGGCGCGGCTGACCGCCAGCTTGAGTGCCTGGCGGAACAGCGGGTGATCGTCGGCGATCAGGATCGTCCGACCACCGGGCGGGACGGCGGGATCGATCATGCGGGTTCGGCCAGCGCCTCCTTGCGCCCTTCGATCAGCGCGTCGACGACCGCGGGATCGGCGAGCGTGGAGGTGTCGCCGAGCTGGTCGAGCTGGTTCTCCGCGATCTTGCGCAGGATGCGGCGCATGATCTTGCCCGAGCGCGTCTTGGGCAAGGCGGGCGCGAACTGGAGGATGTCGGGCGTCGCGATCGGGCCGATCTCGCGGCGGACCCACTGGACGAGCTCCTTGCGCAGCGCCTCGCTCGGCTCGGCGTTGGCGTTCAGCGTGACATAGGCATAGATGCCCTGGCCCTTCACGTCGTGCGGCATGCCGACGACCGCGGCCTCGGCGACCTTGGCGTGCGCGACGAGCGCGCTTTCGACCTCGGCGGTGCCCATCCGGTGGCCGCTGACGTTGATGACGTCGTCGACTCGGCCGGTGATCCAGTAATAGCCGTCCTCGTCGCGGCGGCAGCCGTCACCGGTGAAATACTTGCCCGGATAGGTCGAGAAATAGGTCTGGAAGAAGCGCTCGTGATCATTCCAGACGGTGCGCATCTGCCCGGGCCAGCTGTCGGCGATGACGAGATTGCCCTCGACCGCGCCGTCGAGGACCTTGCCCTCCGCATCGACCAGTTCGGGGAGTACGCCGAACAGCGGCTTGGTCGCGCTGCCGGGCTTGAGCGCGGTCGCGCCGGGGAGGGGCTGATCATGTGACCGCCCGTCTCGGTCTGCCACCAGGTATCGACGATCGGGCAGCGGCCGTCGCCGACGACGTTGTGATACCAGTTCCACGCTTCGGGATTGATCGGCTCGCCGACCGACCCGAGCAGGCGCAGCGACTTGCGGCTGGTGCGCGTTACCCAGTCGTCGCCCTCGCGCATCAGCGAGCGCAGCGCGGTCGGCGCGGTGTAGAGGATGTTGACCTGATACTTGTCGACGATCTGCCAGAAACGGCTGTGATCGGGATAGTTGGGCACGCCCTCGAACATCACCGTCGTCGCGCCGTTCGCGAGCGCACCGTAGAGCGAATAGGTGTGGCCGGTGACCCAGCCGACGTCGGCTGCGCACCAGAAGATCTCGCCGGGGCGGTAGTTGAAGACGTATTCGTGAGTCATCGACGCCCAGACCAGATAGCCGCCGCTGGTGTGGAGCACGCCCTTGGGCTGGCCGGTGGAGCCGCTGGTGTAGAGGATGAACAGCGGGTCCTCGGCGTTCATCGGCTCGGGGGCGCAGTCGGTCGACTGGTCGGCGATGCAATCGTGATACCAGCAATCACGACCCTCGGTCATGACGACCTTGCCGCCCGTGCGGCGGACGACGATGACCGCCTCGACGCCAAGGTCGCCGTGATCGAGCGCGGCGTCGACATTCGCCTTGAGCGGCACCGTCTTGCCACCGCGCAGGCCTTCGTCAGCGGTGATGACGACGCGGCTGTCGCAGTCGTGGATCCGGTTGCACAGGCTCTCGGGCGAGAAGCCGCCGAAGACGACAGAGTGGATCGCGCCGATCCGCGCGCAGGCGAGCATCGCGAACGCCGCCTCGGGGATCATCGGCAGGTAGATCGTGACGCGATCACCCTTCCTGACGCCGCGCGACTTGAGGCAGTTGGCGAGCTTCGACACTTCGTCGCGCAGTTCGCCATAGCTGATCTTGCGCGACTCGTCGGGGTTGTCGCCCTCCCACAGGATCGCGGTCGCGTCGGGGCGGGCGTCGGCGTGGCGGTCGACGCAGTTGGCGGCGACGTTGAGCTGCCCATCCTCGAACCAGCGGATCCGGAAGTCGCTTTCGTCGAACGACGTGTCCTTGATCTTCGTCGGGGCGACGATCCAGTCGAGGCGCTTGGCCTCCTTCGCCCAGAAGGTGTCGGGATCGGTCGCGGCCTCCGCATACATCCGGTCATAGGCGGCGGCATCGATCAGGGCGTCCTTCGCCCATTCCGCGGGGACGGGATAGCTGGCCTCGGTCATCGAACTCTCCTTTTCCCGCCGTCGTAAACGGTTCCCCCGGTTCGATCACCCCCAACCAAAGTCAGGGATGCCCCCATGGCGGCGATCAGGCATTTCATCGAGGCCTGTATTCACGCGCCAGACCGGTGAGGCAGGTTGGAGGTACGGATGAGACGATCGGTATATACAGCGCTATTGGTTGGCACCGCACTTGTGGGTATCGCACCCAGCGCGGCGCATGCGCAGACGGCACGCGAGATCGAGCTCGAGACGCGTCTCAAGGCGCTCGAGGCTGCGGTCCAGGATCTGCGTGGCGAGCTGACCGCGGCGCGCGCATCGGCTGCGGCGCCGCCGCCGGTCACGTCGTCGACACCGCCGACCGCGCTTGCCGCGGCACCGGTGACGGCGCCGACCGCAAGACCCGGCGGTGCGACCGCGCCGACCGCGATTGCCGAGGCAAAACCGGCGTCGCCCGGTCCTGCGCCCACCGACGGGTTCAAGGTTGCGGGAACGACGGTCAAGCTCAACGGCTTCCTCAAGACATGGGCGTCGGTCAGCCGGTATAGCGGCGGCAATATTCCGCCCGAGTCGGTCGGCCGTGACTTCTATTTCCCGTCGATGATCCCGGTCGGTGGCCGCAACGAGGGCAACAGCGTCGAGGGCCATGCCAAGCAGACGCGGATCGTCATGGCGACCGAGACGCCCGTCGCAGGGCATAGCCTCAAGGGGCTGATCGAACTCGATTTCCAGGTCGTTCCAGGATCGCAGGGCAACCAGCGTGTGGTCAGCGGGTATAATCCGGGACTGCGCCGCGCGTTCTTCACGTTCGACAACTGGCTGTTCGGCCAGGAATGGACGACGTTCCAGTATATCGGCGCGCTACCCGAGACGACCGACTTTGTCGGCCCGTCCGAAGGCAGCGTGTTCGTGCGGCAGGCGCAGGTCCGCTACACGCGCAAGCTGAGCGATACGCTCACGCTCGCGGTCGCGGCGGAAAATCCGGAAACCGCCTCGACCGGTCTCGCCTCGGCGGCCATCGTCGAGAATGCCGACGACCGGCTTCCCGACGTCGCTGCACGGCTGAACTACAAGACGGGCTTCGGCGAATTCTCGCTGGCGGGCTTGGCGCGCAAGCTGACGATCGACACCGGCACGCTGAAAGACAGCGCGAACGGGTGGGGCGTGTCGTTTGCGGGCAAGGTTCCGCTCGATACCGCCGGGCGTTCGGACATCCGGTTCATGGTCACGCATGGCGATGGCATCGGGCGCTATGTCGGTCTCAATCTCGCGCCGGACGCGGTGTTCCTGCCCGTGCCGGGGGCTAGGCTGTACACGCCGAGCGTGACCGCGGGTTTTGCCGCGCTCAAGCTCGGCTGGACCGACAAGCTCCGCTCGACCTTTATCGGGAGCGTCCAGGGGATCGATTATCCGACCGGCGGCGAGCCGATCGGCGCGAGCGCCTCCGTGTGGAGCTCGTCCGCCAACCTGTTCTATTCGCCGATCAAGAACATCGATCTGGGGGTCGAATTCCGTCACGCCGAGCGCCGGCTGGTCGACGGGCAGGTCGGCAAGCTCGACCGCGGCGAGCTGGCCGCGCGCTACTCGTTCTAGACGGCGCTTATCACCGTCCCCCGGGCGGGGGAGACACCGCAATTTTCCCGAGCCGGCGACGATCGGCTGTTCCAACCACCATTCCATCTGAGAGGAAACCGCCATGGCGACTACAACAGGGGACGCTTCGCCCCTCGGGCATGTGAAGCAAAGCCAACCGCTGGTCATCATCGCCTCGTCGCTCGGGGCGGTGTTCGAATGGTATGACTTCTATCTCTACGGCCTGCTCGCGACGATCATCACCGCGCAGTTCTTCTCGGGCGTCAACGAGACGACCGGGTTCATCTTCGCGCTCGCCGCGTTTGCGGCCGGGTTCGCGGTACGCCCGTTCGGCGCGCTGGTGTTCGGGCGGATCGGCGATGTCGTCGGGCGCAAGAACACCTTCCTCGTCACGATGGCGATCATGGGCCTGTCGACGTTCCTCGTCGGCCTGCTCCCGAGCTATGCGTCGGTGGGCGTTGCCGCGCCGATCGCGCTGGTCGTGCTGCGGCTGTTGCAGGGCCTCGCGCTTGGCGGCGAATATGGCGGTGCCGCGACCTATGTCGCCGAGCATGCGCCCGACAAGAAGCGCGGCCTGTTCACCAGCTTCATCCAGACCACGGCGTCGCTGGGGCTGTTCGCGGCGCTGTTGATGGTGATCGGTGTCCGGACGCTGGTCGGCGAGGAGGCGTTCGCGTCCTGGGGCTGGCGTATTCCGTTCATCGTCTCGATCGCGCTGCTCGCGGTATCGCTCTGGATCCGCATGCAGCTCGAAGAGAGCCCGGTGTTCCAGAAGATGAAGGACGAGGGCAAGACGTCGAAGGCCCCGCTGACGGAGGCGTTCGGCCAGTGGAGCAACCTCAAGGTCGTGCTGATCGCGCTGTTCGGTGCGGTCGTCGGCCAGGGCGTCGTGTTCTATACCAGCCAGTTCTACGCGTTGTTCTTCCTCGAGAAGAACCTGCGTGTCGACGGGCCGACCACCAACATCCTGATCGCCATCGCGCTGCTGATCGCGACGCCCGCGTTCATCTTCTTCGGCTGGCTGTCGGACAAGATCGGGCGGAAATGGATCATCCTGACCGGCTGCGCGCTCGCGGCGCTGACCTATATGCCGTTGTTCCATGCGCTGTCGAAGGCCGCCAACCCGGCGCTCTACGCGGCACAGTCGGCGGCACCGGTGACCGTGGTCGCCAATCCGGACGAATGCTCGGTCCAGTTCGATCCGGTCGGCAAGAACAAGTTCGACAGCAGCTCGTGCGACATCGCCAAGTCGTATCTGGCGAAGGCGGGCATCTCGTACACCAACGTCGTCGCGCCAGCGGGGACGGTCGCGCAGATCCATATCGGTGATACGACGATCCCTGTCGTCAATCCCGCGGTCGTTACCGGTCCCGATCGTGCCGCCGCGATCAAGACGTTCGGTGGCGAGGTGAAGACCGCGCTGACATCGGTGGGCTATCCCGAAAAGGCGGACCCGGCACAGATCAACAAGCCGATGGTCGTTGCGATCCTCGTGCTGCTCGTTCTGTACGTGACGATGGTCTATGGTCCGATCGCCGCGCTGCTCGTCGAGCTGTTCCCGACGCGGATCCGCTACACGTCGATGTCGCTGCCCTACCATATCGGTAACGGCTGGTTCGGCGGGTTCCTGCCAACCGCGGCGTTCGCGATGGTCGCGGCCACCGGCGATATCTATTACGGGCTCTGGTATCCGATCGTCGCCTGTGCGGTGACCGCCGCCGTCGGCCTGGTATTCCTGCCCGAGACGTTCCGCCGCTCGCTGCACGGCTGATCGTCCCGAAACCACGGCGACGGGGTGCGGTTCTGTGAACCGCACCCCGTTTGCGTTTGTCAGAACAACCGCTTGAGCAGGCCGGCATTCGGCTTGCCCAGTTCGACGATCGAATCGCCCCGGCCGCTCATCACCGCCTTTGCCATGTAGAGCGTGAAGCCCTTCATCTGCTCGAGCGTGATCTTGGGCGGCATCGACAATTCGGTGCGCGCGGTGACCGCGTCGAGCAGGGCAGGGCCGGGATGAGACAGGACCTCGCGGACGCCCGCGTCGACCTCGCCCGGGTCGGTGACCCGGACGCCGTGGATCCCGATCGCGTGCGCCATCGCCGCAAAGTCGGGATTGTCGAGCGCGACGCCGGTTTCGATCAGTCCCGCCGCCTTCATCTCCATCTCGACGAAGCCGAGCGTCCCATTGTTGAAGACGATGATCTTCACAGGCAGCCCGAGCTGGCGGACGGTCAGCAACTCGCCCATCAGCATCGCCAGCCCGCCGTCACCCGACAGGCTGACGACCTGGCGCGCGGGGAAGGCGGCCTGCGCGCCGATCGCCTGCGGCAGCGCATTGGCCATCGATCCATGGTTGAACGACCCGATCAGCCGGCGGCGGCCGTTCATCGCAAGATAGCGCGCTGCCCAGACCGTCGGCGTCCCGACGTCGCAGGTGAACACCGCGTCGTCGCTCGCCTGCTCGCTGACGAGCCGCGCGACATGCTGCGGGTGGATCACGCCGCTGCCCGGCGTGCCGTTCGCCAGGTCGTCGAGACCCTTGCGCGCTTCGGCATAGTTGGCTCGCGATTCCTTCAGGAAGGCGTCGTCGCGGTTCCGCGTGACGAGCGGCAGGAGATGGTCAATCGTCGCGCCGACGTCGCCGACCACCCCGAGATCGATCGCGGTGCGGAGACCGAGCGATTCGGGGCGCAGGTCGACCTGCACGACCTTGGCCTGTTCGGGATAGAATTGGCGATACGGAAAGTCGGTGCCGAGCATCAACAGCGTATCGCAGCCCATCATCGCGTCATAGCCCGAGGAGAAGCCGATCAACCCGGTCATGCCGACGTCGTAGGGGTTGTCGTATTCGATGAACTCCTTGCCGCCGAGCGCATGGACGACGGGCGCCTGCAATGCCGCTGCCAGCGCGACGAGCTGGGCATGCGCGGTACGGCAGCCGCGCCCTGCGAGGATCGTCACGCGGCCCGCGTCGTTGAGCATCGCCGCGAGTTCCGCCAGCGTCGCTGCATCGGGGACGATTTTGGCGGGCTCGGGCAGCAGCGCCGTCGCCGAGCGTGCGATCTGCCCCGTGGTGGTGCGCAAGGCGACGTCGCCCGGCATCGCGACGACCGACACGCCGCGCCGTCCGACCGCCGCACGGATCGCGGTGTCCAGTGTGCGCGGCATCTGGTCCGCATCGGCGATCGTCTCGCAATACACGCTGCATTCGCGGAACAGCGCTTCGGGGCGTGTCTCCTGGAAATAGTTCGAGCCGACTTCGCCGCTCGGCACCTGCGCTGCGATGGCGAGAACCGGGACGCGCGTCCGGTGGCAGTCGTACAGCCCGTTGATCAGGTGCATGTTGCCGGGGCCGCAGGAGCCCGCACAGACTGCGAGCTTTCCAGTGAGTTGCGCTTCCGCGCCGGCCGCGAAGGCGGCGGCCTCCTCGTTGCGAACATGGATCCATTCGATCTTGCCGCGTTTCCGCAGGCTGTCGGTCAGCCCGTTGAGGCTGTCGCCGACGACGCCGTAGATACGCTCGACGCCCGCGAGGTGCAGGGTATCCGCGAACAGGTCCGCGATCGTGGTCTTCGACATCAGGAATCTCCGGGCTCGGTGAGCGGGGCGGCCGGGCGCGTTGGCCGGGCACGATGAACATCGAAAACGCGCCTGGCGCCGCTTTGGTTGACCAAGGTGCGGGGTTTTTATCGATTGGCGGCCGCGGTGGCGCGCGCAGGGCCGGATCGACGCGAACCCGCTGACTTCGAGCCGTCACCGGATTGTTGCAAAAAGGTAACGATTCTTTCGATGGCGCGAACATTCGACGCCATCCGACGATTTGCCGCGTGAATCTGTTGCATCGCACAAAACAAGATACGAGCATGTACCCCTGACATCGAATCTGGTCGATGCAGGGCGAGCGAAAGGTTTCGATCGGCAGTGCAGTAACGCGTGGGCAGACGGCGTAAATCGTCGATGGATTGGGAGAAGTATCCGAAAGGCGCTCATCATGTGGGGGTAGCCTAATGAAGATAGTTCATAGCATTTCACGCAGTGCACTTGTGATAGCCATGGTCGCCGGGGGGCATGCCGCGGCATTCGGGCAAGACGTCGCCCAGACCATCGCCTCAACCGATACGCAACCAACCGGACAGATTCCCGACGACATCATCGTGACGGGCACTCGCGCGAGCGGGATTACGGCCGCCGAAAGCGCGGCGCCGATCAAGGTTCTCGATGCGGATATCATGAGCCATGTCGGCCAACCCAATCTCAACCAGGTCCTGGCGCAACTCGTGCCGTCGTTCACGGCGCAGGCATTTGGCGGCGATACCGCCAATCTGACGCTGTCGGCGCGGTTGCGGGGTCTTAGCCCAAACCACACGCTGGTCCTCATTAACGGCAAGCGGCGGCACGGGACGGCCAATCTCGCCGTGCTGGGCGGGCCGTATCAGGGCGCGGCGACCGCCGATCTGGATCTGATCTCGCCGTCATCGATCAAGCGGATCGAAGTCCTCGAGGACGGTGCGGCCGCGCAATATGGTTCGGACGCGATTGCGGGCGTCATCAACATCATCCTGAAGGACGACGATGCGGGCGGTGACGGGTATGCGACCGCGGGCGAGAACTACCAGACGGGTGGCCGCACCTATGCGGGGACGCTGCATCTGGGGACCAAGATCGGCGAGGACGGGTTCTTCAACATCACCGCGTTCCACCGGTATCACGACTTTACGCAGGTCGGCGGGATCGATCGGCGGGTCACCGATATCAACGGCAATCTGCTGACGGGAACGACGTCGCCCTCGCTCACGCCGCTTCAGCAACGGCTCTATGCCAACATTCCGAACTTCCCGTACGTCAACCGGATCAACGGCGACGCGCAATCGCGGCTGACCAACCTGCAATACAACACCGTGTATGATTTCGGGGACGCCGAGGTCTACAGCTTCGGGACCTATTCCAAGCGTATCGCGAGCGCATACGAGAATCTTCGCGTGCCGACGCGCGTGTCGCGCACGGTGGATGGTGTGACGACCTATTTCGATCCCGAAGGCGACAACCCGGTCAACGGCTTCTCGCCGCGCGAGAAGATCCGTGAGGACGACATGGCGTTCACCGGCGGCGTCCGCGGGCTTGTCAGCGGCTTCCACTACGATCTGTCGACGACGTTCGGCCAGGACAAGAACCTGATCTACACCGTCGATTCGGCGAATGCCTCGCTCTACGCGGATACCGGATTCACCCCGACGAGCTTCTATAACGGATTCTTCAAATCGACCGAATTCACCGCCAATGCCGATTTCACGCGCGAGATCGAGGCGGGGATGGCAGCGCCGCTGAACCTGGCCTTTGGCGGCGAGTATCGCAAGAACGTGTACGAGATCGGATCGGGCGATCCGGGATCGATCTACAAGGAAGGCGGGCAGTCCTATCCGGGGTTCCGGCCTTCGGATGCCGAGGTCAACGGGCGCAACAGCCAGGCCGCGTATGTCGACGTCGCGATGATGCCGGTCGCAGGGCTCAAGCTCGATATCGCCGGACGATACGAGCATTATTCGGA
This sequence comes from Sphingomonas sp. 22R3R2A-7, assembly GCF_036856055.1. Taxonomy (NCBI): domain Bacteria; kingdom Pseudomonadati; phylum Pseudomonadota; class Alphaproteobacteria; order Sphingomonadales; family Sphingomonadaceae; genus Sphingomonas; species Sphingomonas sp. 22R3R2A-7. The sequence continues at coordinate 256,467 of NZ_JASPFR010000001.1, forward strand.
TTTCGGCAGCAAGTTCATCTACAAGGGGACGACACGCTACGACTTCTCGGACGCGTTTGCACTGCGCGGGACGTTCTCGACCGGGTTCCGTGCGCCGACGCTGGCGGAGTCGTTCTATTCCGCGACGAACGTCTCGCCGACGTCTGCATTCGTCCAGTTGCCGGCGAACTCCGCAGCGGCGAAGCTGCTCGGGTTCGCCAATCTGAAACCCGAAAAGTCGACCAATTACAGCATCGGCACGGTCATTCGGCCCGCTGAGCGGCTGACGATCACGCTCGACGCGTATCAGGTCAAGATCCGCGATCGCATTCTGGGGACGGGGTCGATCTATGGCAGCGGTGGTGCGAACAACTTTCCGATCGTGACCGAGGCGATCCGCGCGAATGGCAACGTGCTCGACCCCACCGTCAACCAGACGGGGATCAACATCTTCACCAACGGCGCCGACACACGCACGCGCGGCGTCGATCTTGTGGTCAGCTATGTCACCGACTTTGCCGATTACGGGAAGGTCAACTGGACGCTGTCGAGCAATTATAACGAGACCAAGGCGCTCAACCTGAATGCCGCCCCGACGACGCTGGGCAACATCCCGTTGTTCGATCTCGAGGCGCAGAGCTATCTCGAGACCGCATCGCCCAAGACCAAGGTGATCGGCTCGATATTCTATGCGCTGGACAAGTTCGGCGCCACCTTGCGCGGTACGCTGTACGGCAAGACGACCGCGTATCTCAGCCCCGACGGCGGCTCCTATTACAAGCAGACGATCGGCGCCGCGTTCATCGGCGATGTCGAGCTGAATTATGATCTGACCCGCGATCTGAAGCTCTCGGTCGGGGCGAACAACGTGTTCAACAAGCGACCGCCCAATGTCGGGCTCGTGCCGGGGTCGACCAATTCGACCGTGAACGACGGCAACGTCCTCGACGCACCGCTGACGTTCAGCCCGTACGGGATCAACGGCGGCTATTACTACGCACGCTTCAACATCACCTTCTGACGAGATCGGGCGCGGTACCATGCGGTACCGCGCCCGAACCTCCGAACGGCCTGCGCGGGGTCAGGCGGGAACCATTACCGACAGGATGTCGCCGACATCGGCGGTTGCGAATGCGGTATATTCGTCGCCGATCGCATAGGGGAGAAGGATCCGCCGCCCGTTGAGCAGCCCGCCGCAGCTGTAGGTGACGTTCGGCACATAGCCGCCCCGTTGCTCGGCGCTGGGGAAGAGCAGCGGCGACGGCGTCCGTGCGAGGACGCGGGCAGGGTCGTCCTTGTCGAGCAGGCACGCGCCGATGCAATAGCCGCGCACCATGCCGACACCGTGCGTGAAGACGAGCCAGCCCTCGTCGATCTCGATCGGCGATCCGCAATTGCCGAGCTGGACGAATTCCCATGGGTATTTGGGCGCCATGATCCGCGTCCCCGTCTCCCAGGTATAGAGATCGTCCGAGCGGTTGAGCCAGATGTTCTCGCTGTCCTGACGGCCGAGCATGACGAACTGGCCGTTGATCCGCCGGGGGAAGAGCGCCATGCCCTTATAGCCCGTCATCGCCCCCGCAAGCGGACGCATCTCGAAGGTGCGCATGTCGACGCCGCGGATCATCTCCTGCCGCGCGACCTTGCCGTCGAACGCGGTATAGGTGCCGATCAGGCTCTGGACCCCGTCATGATCGGTGAAATTGACCAGCCGGAGATCCTCGACGCCCTGGCGCTGGCTCGGAAGTACCGGGAAGATCACCGTTTCGGAGGGTTCGCGACTATCGTCGCAGACGAGACGCACCCAGCCATCGTGGTTGCGTTCGATCCGCGGCGGGACGCCGTGCGGGCTTGCGGGATGGATCGTCAGTCCGCCGTCCGACGCCCATTCGCCCGTCCGGAACGTCACGGACGAGATATGCCCCTCACCGATGCCGCGAAGCGACAGCGCAAAGCGCACAGCATCGGGCCGCGATGGTGGCTCGTCCTCGATCCGGACGATGCTCGGATTGAAGAGCGCGGCGGATTCGAACGCATATTCCTGGCTGAAATAGGCACCAAGCAGGAATTGTTCGTCCGGGTCGCAGACGAGATCGCCGAGTTCGGGTCGCATCTCCTCGAACCGGCGGCGGAAGACGCTTTCCGCGTCACGGTGGCGCTGGCGCATCGGTGTCGAGACGAGTTCGATCATGCGCGCACGCATGTCCGCGTTCAGGTCGAGCACGCGCCGGGCGACCGCCATCGCCCGGGTCGGTCGGTCGGCCTTGAACGCGTCCGGATAGCCGAAGCTGAACGGGCGAATGACGGTTCGTGACGGATCGGGTTTGAGTTCCACATCGAGCGTGGTGAAGACGTCGGCAGCGAGCATCGGGGACCCTTTTTATTCGTCGGCGGCGCGAAGGGCGCCGCGGTGCCTAGTTCTGAGCGATGCAGTGGCGCTTTATATCCCGCGCACGTCAATCTTCCGCTGGTTAGTTCTGAGACGCCTGCACAAACCCAGTAAAAACTTTGCTATTGATAACCAGTCGCAGCATCGTCTAATGCCGCTCCATGGACGCAGCAGCCCATCGGGACCCGGCGAACGGGCGCAGCGGAACGCCTGCGCGGCGGCGAATCCGGCCTGTCGTGCTGACGACCGCGGCGCGGTCGATGACGGCGCTGTTCGGCGGGTATGCGTTGGCGTCCGCGGTGGCGACACTGATCGCGCGACTGCTGCCGGTCGACAGGGCAGACGCGACCGCCTGGGGCATGAACCTGTCGTTCCTCGCTTTTGCCGGCGTCGCCTTGTGGTGTTTTCACGAGCCGCGCGTCGCGCGTTTGATGCTGCTCGTCTGGGGCGGGACTGCGGCGCTCGTCCTCGCCCTCTACTTGCTCGGAATGCGCCCGTGACGAAGCCCGTCACCGTGCGGCAAAGCATGGCGTGGATCCACGGCTGGCTGGGGCTGCTGGCGGGCTGGCTGTTGTTCGCGATGTTCCTGACGGGCACCGCGAGCTATTTCCGGCCCGAGATCACGCAGTGGATGCAACCCGAGTTCCGCGCGAAGCAGGTGGGTGCGGCGCAGGCTGCGCAGACCGCGATGGACCATATGCAGACCGTCGGTGCCGACGACATCCAGTGGTTCATCTACCTGCCCGACGCGCGTACCGCGGTGACGCGTATCTTCGAACAGCCCAGCGCGACGGCGAAGGGGCCACGACCCGCTGAAATCGTCCTCGATCCCGCGACCGGCACGCCGCTCGCGGGACGCGAGACGCGCGGTGGCGAGCATTTCTACCGGTTCCATTTCCAGCTTCAGCTGCCGCATCCATGGGGGCGCTGGCTCGCGGGGCTGTGCGCGATGTTCATGCTGGCGGCGATCCTGTCGGGGGTCATCACGCACAAGCGGATCTTCGCCGACTTCTTCACGCTGCGCTGGAACAAGGGCCAACGCAGCTGGCTCGACGCGCACAATGTCTCCGCCGTGCTCGCGCTCCCCTATCACGCGATGATCACCTATACCGGGCTGATCACGCTGGTGGCGATGTACATGCCGTGGCCGGTGATGGCGACGTACAAGGCGCCGCTCGACTTCGGCGCGGTCGCGTTCGGGATCCCGGCGGACCGGGCGGCGACAGGCGTGGCTGCGCCCCTGCTGCCGATCGGCCCCATGGTGGCCGGTGCCGAGACGGTGTTTGGCGCACCGGCGACGCGGGTAGTGGTCCGCAATCCGAACGACGGCGCATCGACGGTCACGGTGTATCGGCATCCCAGCGCATCGCTCAACGCGCGCGGGCCTTCGGTGACCTTTTCGGGCAGCACGGGGCGCGAACTCGAACGCTCGAGCGATGTGGGGCCGGCGCTGAACACGGCGGGCGTGATGCTCGGGCTGCACGTCGCGCAATATGCCGGCACCGGCCTGCGCTGGGCGTATTTCCTGCTCGGCCTAACGGGGGCGGTGATGGTCGGGACGGGGTTGCTGCTATGGACGACGAAGCGTCGCAAGCCGGGCGCGGTGCCGTTCTTCGGGCTTCGTCTGGTCGAGCGGCTCAACATCGCCGTCATCGCCGGGTTGCCGATCGGGATGGCGGGGTATCTGCTGGCGAACCGGCTGGTCCCGGCGAGCGCGGTCGGGCGCGCCGACACCGAAGTCGCGACGATGTTCTGGCTATGGGGCGCCGTCGCGATCGCGCAGCTTGCCCGTTCGCCCCAGCGCGCCTGGATCGAGGGCTTCGCGCTGGCGGCGGTGGCGTTCGCCGCGATCCCGCTGGTCAATGCAGCGACGACCGACCGCGGGCTTGCGGCGTCGCTGGCGTCGGGCGACCTGCTGTTCGCCGGGTTCGACGGCGCGATGCTCGCGACCGCGGCGCTGTTCGGGGTCGCAGCATGGATCGTCGCGAAAAAGCCGGAGGCGAAGCACCGCCGCCCGTCGCACGGGCAATCACGAGGAGTATCGCATGCTTGAAACGGTGATCATCACGGCGGTCGGCTGGATGCTGCTCGCGGCGTCTGCATTTCGGTTCCGGCGGGATCTCGCAATTACGAACCCTTCGACGGTTCGCGCGCTCCGCGTCGCGGCGGGTGCCGTGCTGGCGGTCGCGCTGATGCGCTGCGGCGCACCGGTCACCGGGGAGCGGATCGTCCGCTTCCTCGGCGGGAGTTCGCTCTCGGCGGTGGTCATGGTCATGACCTTGTCGATCGCGCCAATGACCGCGCTTCGACCGGTCGCGGGCCTGCTCGTCCTGGCGCGCTCGATGCGGCAGTCGCGGAACAGCGCACACGCGGTGCCAGTCCGGACCGTATCGTTTCGATAGGACTGGGAACGGGCAATCGTTCGACGGACGTGCCGGCGCGCATGTGGTCCGCCTGATCCCGACGGTGCTTGGCGACGATCAGCCGCGCTGATACATGACGGGGAATGTTGGCTTTTCTGGATTTCGAAGCGTCGTCTCTCGGCAAGACGAGCTATCCAATCGAGGTGGCCTGGGTTTTCGAGGACGGGACGTCCGAAACGTATCTCATAGCGCCCGCGCCCGCGTGGACAGACTGGGATCCCGCTGCGGAGGCGATCCACCATATCGATCGTGTGACGCTGGTACGCGAGGGGACGCCGGCGGAGCTAGTCGCTGATCGCATGGTCGCGGTGCTTGCCGGTCACAGCCTCCATGCCAGTGCGCCGTCCTGGGACGGCAAGTGGCTGAACGTCCTGTTCCGCGCGACGGGATATCCCAAACACACGCTTCGGCTCCGCGATACCGACGAGGCGCTCGCGGACGTCGCGCGGAGCATTCTGCGAGAGGTGGTTCCCGCAGCGGCACTGGACGCCGAGGTCGAGACGGTCATGGTCCTCGTCGATGTCCGCGCGGCCGGCGCGGCGGCACACCGGGCGCTGCCCGATGCGCGTGCCGAACGGGCGCTGTGGGCGGCGGTGCGCGACGCGGCGCTCGCTCGGCGGGACGAGATCACCCCGCGCGAGCGCTGAGCCGCCTCATTTGACGACCGGAAGGTCGATATAGGACGCGTTGCCGGCGTCGTGCACGACGACGTTGTGCGCGACGATCCCCTTGCTCTCGCTCTCGTTCGGACCGCCGGTGTTGAGGTTGCGGACGAATTTAGGGAAGTTCGACGAGGTCACCTCGACGCGGATGCGGTGGCCCTTCTCGAAGCGGTTGCTGGTGGTCATCGGCGTGGGCTTGAGCGTGTAGACCGTGCCGGACTGCATCGGCGCCGGGGAGGCATAGCCGTCGCGGTAACGGGCGCGGACGATCGTGTCGCCGAGGATATAGGCGGTGCCGTCGGGGGCGACGTCGACGAGCTTGACCGCGAAATCGGTGTCCTTCGCGTCTGACGATATCTTCAGGACGGAATCGACGAACCCCGACACCTCCATGGGTTCGGTGAGCGTGTCGCTCGTGTAGACGAGCACATCGTCGCGCGCCTCGATGACGCGCTGGTCGAACGCGCCCGCGGTGACGATACCCCCGTTGCAGCAATCGCCGCCGCCGATCGTCTGGACGGGGTTCATCGGATCATAGGTGAAGCGATCCGCGGGCTCGCCGCTTGCCGGGGCGGTCATGAGCAGCCGCCCGTCGCCGTTGAGCCCGTTCGCGCGACCGCCGCTGCGCAGATACATCCGGACCATCCGCGCGGCCTTGGGCGGCCATGCCGCGTCCGATTGCCACGCGTTCAGGCCCATCGTGTAATAGCGGACGTGCGGCGTGGTGTTCGGGAACGCCTTCACATCGCTTTTCAGGAACCGGTCGAAAAACGCGAAGATCTCGGCATCGGTATCGAAGCTGGGGTTGCCGAGCGCGCGATCGCCGGACACGAAGCCCGGTTTGAGCGCGCCGAACGCACAGTGATTGTTCGGGCCGATCACGGCATATTGGTTCGCGCTTGCCTCGCGGTCGGTGTTCGCGGCGCGGGCATGGTTGAACAATTCCATGTTCGGGCCGATCGACACATCGTACCAGCTGTTGAACCACAACGCCGGAACGCCCCAGCCCATCCCCTCGTGATAGAGTCCGCCCTGAGTCCAGCCGGGATCGGCGGGCGTGCGCGTGATGAACTGTTCGAACGTCGCGGGTGGTTCGCCGAGGTCGGAGAGCATCGTGGCGACGGGAAGATGCTTGATCTGCTGCGTCCAGTTGACCTCGGGCTTCTTTGCATCGAGGTCGTTATACTGCGCGATCCGCGACCGCGTCGCCTGATCGAGCCCGCCTGGAAGCTGGGCACGCAGCGGATTGTCGACGCCGTAGAGCCAGACATAGAACAGCGTTCGCGGCACGCCGCCGGTGTACCAGTTGCCCTGCTCCTGGAACCGGCCGACCTTGCCGATCCCCGCGCCCGACGCCATCGGCACCATCGCCGCATGCGCGGGGTGGTTCTGGCCTGCGAGCGCCAGCTGCCATTCCGCGGAGGACGAACAGCCGAGCGTGCCGACCTTTCCGTTCGACCAGGGCTGTTTGGCGACCCATGTCAGCATATCGTAGCCGTCGGTCTGCGGCTTGCCGAGAATCTCGTATTTGCCTTCCGAGAAATACCGGCCGCGTTCGTTCTGGATGATGAAGGCGTAGCCGCGACTGACGGCCTTCAGTGCCGCGCGCTGCGAGGACGGCTTGTTCCCGAGTTCGTTATACGGCGTCTTCGACAGGATGGTCGGAAGCGGACCATTGGCACCGCGCGGACGATAGATGTTGGTCGCAAGGCCGACGCCATCGCGCATCGGCACCATCACGATCGTCTCGAGCGTCGCCTGCTCGGCCAGTGCCTGCGCAGCCGCGGCGTCGCTGTATTTCGAGAAGTCCTGCGCGCTCGCGGGCACCGCGACGATCAGCAATGTTGTGACGATGACGTGTTTCAAGACCGAACCCCCAGCCGACGATATGGCAGGAGCTTAGCCGGGCCGCGGCGCGACGCAAGCGGGCTCGCGAGCCGCCGTTTTACGCCGCCCGCATGACGATCCCGTCACCTCGACCGCGGTCGGGGTGACGGGTGCCGGCAGCACGCGTGCTTATTGCGCGGCAGTGCTGGTCGAACGGACCGCGACCGGCGTTGCGGGAGCGGGTGCACGCGCACCTGCGATCGGCGCGGGGGCAGCGCGCCGGCGACAGGGGCCGGTGCACAGCCGGGCTGCGGTGCGCCGTTGCCCGGTCCGCGAGCGTCCGGACGCTGAGCGCCGGGGCCACCCGGGGAGGCGGCGGCGGGGCACCGTCCGGACCATCACGGCCCGGACCGCCGGGACCGCCCGGGCCGCCGGGACCTTCCGGGTGATGCGGTGGCCGTCCACCGGCCGGACCAACCGCATCGATGCGACCGGCGGGATCGACCAGATAGGACGCGCGGACCTGGCCATCGGCGTAGCGGCCCTGCACGGTCATCGCCGCACCCTTGCTGACCGCCTTGGCATCGCGCCCGGCATCGATCATCGTCCGACCGGTCCCATCCTGGAGGACGAAGCGGTCGCCGAAGACTTCGGCGACGCGACCCTTGACGGTGACCACGCCGTCCGTGGTGGCAAGGCGCGCGATCGCGGTCGGTGTCGTCGGCGCCATCTCGATGCTCGGACGCGTGAGCGATACGGCACCGGCACCCCCTGCAACGCCGATGGCGAGCAACGCGGCGGCGCCCAGCTTGAGCTGCGTGGCGCGGGGCATTCTGTCGGTAAAGCGGGGCATTCAACGTCTCCTTCGTGTCGATGTCCCGCTTCTAGAGGACGCCGCCCCACGCCACGCTGAACTTCCCCGTTCAGATTGGGTTTAGCGATCGTAGCTAGCGAGGTCGTCATGCGTATATTGCTCGTCGAGGACGATCCGGATCTTGGCCCTGCCATCGCCAAGGCGTTGCGCGGGGAGAATTGCGCGGTCGATCTTGCCGCGGACGGCGTCGACGCCGGCCATCTGGGCGATACGGAGACCTATGACGCGGCGGTCCTCGATCTGGGATTGCCCGGTCGGGACGGGATCGCGATTCTGCGCGACTGGCGCGCGGCGGGGCGCGACCTGCCGGTCCTGATCCTGACCGCGCGCGATGGCTGGTCGGACAAGGTCGCGGGGTTCAAGGCGGGCGCCGACGATTTCCTGACCAAGCCGTTCCGTGTCGAGGAACTCGTGATGCGGTTGCGCGCGCTGGTCCGGCGATCCGCAGGCCATGCGGCAACGCGGCTCGAATGCGGGCCGCTGGCGTTCGAAACGCAGACGGGCCAGTTCGAACTCGACGGCCTGCCGCTGAAACTGACCGCGCTCGAATGGCGCGTGCTGTCCGCGCTGATGTTGTCCAGGGACGTGGTGATCGAGCGTCTCGCGCTGGCCGAACGCGTGTATGAGGGGGATGCGGATGTCGACTCGAACAGCCTCGAGGTGATCATCGGGCGGCTTCGCAAGAAGATCGGCGCGAGTTTGATCGATACGGTGCGAGGGCGTGGTTACCGTCTCGCGACGCCGACGCCGAGTGCGGCATGAGGTTGGTCCCGCGATCGATCCATGGCCGGATGCTCGCGCTGTCCGTCCTCGCGACGCTGGTCGCACTGGCGGTCGCGGGGGCGGCGATCGCCGGCGTTCTGCAACGCTTCGTCACGCAGGGGCTCGACCAGCGGCTCGACGCGGAACTGTCGCTGCTGGCGGGCGCGGTCGGCGCGGATGGTCGTATCGATCGCGCGAAACTGACGCGGCTGCGCGGATTGCTGGATGCCGGTCCCGAGTGGCGATGGCAGATCGTCGCGCCGACGGGCGCGATCGGGTCGGACGTCCTTGCCGATCTCGACCGCAGGCCTCCGTTTCGCGGGGGCCGAATGGCGAGCGACCGCCGCTCGATGAGCCCGGTCGCCCGTATCCGCTCGACGCCGTGCAGGCGCGCGGGACCGGACTGCACGCGCGTCAGATCATACTGACGACGAGCGCGGGGCCGGTGACACTTACCGCGGCGGCACCGCGTGATGTGGTGGCGCGGCCGATCCGCGCGGCGATATTGCCGCTACTGGCGACGCTCGCGATCCTCGGCGTGCTGCTGGGGATCGCGACGGCGGTGCAGTTGCGGATCGGGTTGCGCCCGTTGCGGGCGTTGCGCGACGGGGTGGCGGCGATGCGGCGGGGTGCCGGCGGCGTGTCCGAAGACCAGCCGGAGGAGCTGCGGCCTCTCGCGCAGGAGCTCAACGCGCTGGCACGCGACACGTCCACCGCGCTGGCGACGGCTCGCGCGTCGGCAGCCAATCTCGCGCATGCCCTGAAGACGCCGGTGGCAACGCTTGCGCTCGCCGTCCGCGACGATGCCGCGGCCGCGGCGCAGGTTGCGCGGATCGATGCGACGATCCGGCATCACCTCGCGCGGGCACGCAGTGTCGCGGTCGACCGGCGCGCATCGACGGCTCTGGAGCCTGCGCTCGCCGATCTGGCGTCCACGATCACGCGGCTGCATGCAGGTCGAGCGGTCGCGATCACCCGGACAGTGCAGCCGGGCCTGATGGTCGCGGTGGATGCCGCCGATCTCGACGAGCTCGCGGGTAACCTGATCGACAATGCGATGCGGCATGCGGTGTCCGCCGTGCGTATCGATGCCACCGCGGAGGGTGCGATTGACGGGGAGGATCCGGCTGCGCGTCGTCGACGACGGCCCGGGGATCGCGGCAGAGGATCGCGCGCGCGCCACTGCGCCCGGCGTACGGCTCGACGAGCGCGATGACGGACATGGCTTCGGACTTGCGATCGCCCGCGAGTTGGCGGTCCTTCACGGTGGCGCGCTGGTGCTGGAGGAGGCACCGGGCGGGGGTCTTGCCGCGACGGTGACGTTGCCTATCGCGGGGGAGCGGTAGCGGCGATTGCCCTGTCGCTGGCGCTGGGGCGGCGAAGAATGCGGATACCGTCCTCGCTTTGGCTGATGAGGCCCATCGTCGCGAAGGCATCGAGCCACCCCTGCATCGGCCACCACCCCCAGCGCTGGTGGAATAGCGCCGCATTGCGGACGACGTCGTCGAAATGCTGGACGGGGGGCTCGAAGCTCTCGTGATGCTGATGGCAGGCGATCGCACCGCCGACGAACAGCAGCGGCGTGCCCGCGCGGTCGGCGCGGAACCCGAAATCGGTATCCTCCGCGCCATAGCCGGTAAACGCCTCGTCGAAACCGCCCAGCGCGGTGAAGCGGGTGCGGCGGATCGCGAAGGCGAGCGACCAGAACAGGCCCGGATTGGTTTCGCGACGCACGCCTGCAGCGGGGAAATCGCGGACCGGGTGTCGGGTTCCGCGATCGAGCAGTGCGGCGTCGTTCCAGGTCGTGCGTGCGTCGTCAGCACCGAGATACCGGACATCGGCGCACAGCAGCGCGTCTTCGCTGTCGAGCGTCTCGCTCAACCGCCAGATACAGCGCGACAGGGGAATGCAATCGACGTCGAGGAAGACGAGATGTGGTGCCGTTGCATCGCGCGCGGCGAGGTTGCGGGCAGCGGCGAGCGGCAATGCGGTCGTTTCGAGGCGGTGGACGATGACCGGGAAGTCGGCTTCGGGCTGCGGGACCGGCGTATCGCTCATGTCGACGATGAACAGCTCGGCCGGCTGTTTTTCGCTGCGACGTAGGCCTTCGATCAGCTGAGCCAGGTGCGGCTCGCGGTTCTTGACGAGCGTGAGGACCGAGACACCGGTCATGCAAGCCGCCACAGGTCGAGCCGGAATTCAGCGTGGCGGTCAGCGCGTTCGACAATGACCGACCCGAGCGCGGCATCGAGTTTGGTGACGGCCGCGTCCCCGGTCTGCGGATAGTCGGTCTCGCCGGTCCAGTGCACCAGCAGCAGCCGGCAACCCGGGGCGGCGACGTGACGGATCGCCTCGGCGGCGCGCGCGATATCGTCATCGCTCCAGTAATAGACGACCTCGGACAACGCGATGAGGTCGAACCGGCCCGCAGGCACGTCGGCGGGGAACGCCAGCCGCTCGACGAGGACGTTCGAAGACGCCGCGTTCCGCACACGGGCAAGGTCGACTGCGCGCTGGCTGATGTCGACGGCGGTGACGGTGTCGCAGTGCTGCGCCAGCCGCTGCGTGAAGACACCGTGCGCGCAGCCTATTTCGAGGCATGCCGCGTAGCGTCGATCGTTGATCGCCGCGATGCTCGTCTCGAACTTTGCCGCCTCATAGCGGCTCGATGCGAGTGACCAGGGATCATCGGTCGAGGCGAACACGTCGTCGAAATAGCGCGCGTCGAGGCTATGGTCGGGTCGCATCGGGTCTCACCAGATAGAGCAGGTCGGTGGCAGGCATGCGTTGTTGCGCGCGGGGCAGGCGGAAGCCCTCGCCCATCAGCCCCGTCAATTGGCTGCGATGCGCGCGCAGTGCGGCCGTGCGGCTGGCGGGCGGCATCGACCGGGTGCGCAGGACACGCGTCGCTGCGGGCCGCTCACCCCAGACGGCATATTCGAAGATCGACACCGATCGTCGGGCCGCGCGTGCGGCGTGGACCGCGAGCGTGAAACACGCCGCGTGGTCGCAGTGTGGTTCGCCTGCGGCGGTGGTGGCGATCGCATCGATCCGCTCCCGACGGAGCATCGCGGCGATCCGACGCACTGATCGCGAGAAGTCAGCTGTGTGCGGCGGATAGGGATGAGCGTCGCGCCAGTCGAGGAATGCCGGCTGGACATTCGCGTGCGCGATCAGGCGCGACAGCGCGCGCGCCGCTTCGTGTCGTCGGCGACGAACCAGCGCGGTCGTGTCGGCGCGCGTGTCGCAGGCGTGCGAGCCGGATCCGTCGGTCAGGAAGACGACCCCCGCCAGCCGATCGCGTGACGCTGTGTCGGCAATCAGCGCGCCGGTGCCAAGAGTCTCGTCATCGGCATGCGGGGCAAGGACGAGCCATCTCGCATCACGCCAGGGGCTTTGCGCGAGCGGCGTCGCCTGCGTCACCATAATCGGTCGCCATCGCCCCAGACATCGCGGTCGAGCCACCCGAGTGCCGCCTGGTCACGCGCATAGTCCGGCCCTGCCTGACGCAGGTACAAGCTCAGATCGCGAATGATCTTGTCGGCGCGTTCGCCGTCGAACGCGCTGCGCGTGCCGAGCAGGCGCGCGGCCGCTTCCATCACGTCGAGTGCTGCGCGTTCGACGATGCCCCGACACATCTGAACGAAGACGGGCGCATCGGCATCCTCCCGCGCGGCGCGGGCGGCGGCCTCGCGGACCCAGAGATACGCGGTGCGCGTGGCGGCCACGGCGTCGGCAAAGCGCGCGCGCTGGACCGGGTCGCCGCGCGCCTTGTCCGACAGCGCGCGCCGGACCTCGATCAGCAATCCCTCGATGCCACCCAGCTGTACCGCCAGGAACCGCCATGCTCCCGCAGTGAAACGGGGCTCGCGGTCATAGTCGCCGGGTGCGCCGAGAATGTGCGATGGACCGGCCGGGTAGCCCGCACAGTCGTACCGTCCGCTGCTGCTCGCGCGCATCCCGCGCACGCGCCATCCCGACAGGTCCGTCCGGTCGGGGTCGTTGGCCGGGATGACGACGATCGGTCGGTGGCCCGACGCGGGCCGCGCGGTGACGATCGCGTAGTCGATACCGCCGGCGCCGCTCGCGAAATGCTTTGATCCGGTCAGCGCGGGGCCATCGGCACCGTCGACGATCGCCACGCCCGGCACGGGCTCGGTCGCCCAGACGCCGAACCACGCACCGCGGTTGAGTTCGCTCGCAAGCCATTCGAGCTGATCGGGACCGGCGTACCAGTCGAACAGTGCAAGCGCGTTGACATGGCCTTCGAACAACCGCCCTACACTTAAATCGCCGCGACCGACTTCGCGCAGCGCGTCCAGAAGCGCGCGTGGTTGGGCATTGGCCTGTCCGCCAAGGGTGCGCGGTGCGAAACGACGGTGATGGCCATGGACGACCAGCGCCGCCATGCTGTCCCGCGGGAAGCAGGGATCGGCGTCGTATCGTGCACCTGAGGTGGCGAGCGTCTGCGCAAGATCCGGCGCTTGGGCGTCGGTGGGATCACTGCGGCTCAACGGTCGAGCGCCAACGGCATGTCACAGATCATCGGCGGGAGATCGCGTTCATCCGGAACGCGCTCCCCGGCCTGAACTTGCCGGGCCGTACGCCGCCACTCGGCGCGCGTCCGCCACTGGTCGAACGAGGGCAGGAGCGTCGGCTCGTTTCGTATTAGGCGGTCCTCCAGGTCACGCATATACTCGGCCATTCCCCCGGCCGCGCGGCCCGACGTGCGCGCCGACGCGCGTGTCCAGACGCTCATGGGATGACCAAGCCGTCCCCCCGCGGCGATCGCGTTCTCGACAAGCGCGCGGTCCTCGCCCGAGGGGAGTATGGGCACTCCGCCAGCGGCCCGGTACAGCGCGGCGGTGATTGCGAGGCTTGCCCCCGTATGGTCGCCGTGACGAGGGGCGGGGTCCCAGGGGCACGGGTCGATCTCTTCCTCGATCGCACGGACGCAGCTCCAGTACCGATCGAGCTTGGTGCGCATCGCCACGACGTCGGCCGCCACGCGCTCCTCCTCGTCGAGCACGATCCGGCCACCGACCACGTCCAGTCCGCAGTCGATCGCTCGGAGAGCGTTTCCGATCCAGTCCGGCGGTGGCCGCGTATCGGCGTCGGTCGAGATCAGCACGCCGTTAACGAGATCGATGCGCGCCAATCCGGCGTCCATCGCCAGCCTGCGCGCCATGCCGGCATGCGCGTCTGCTGTGGGAAGATCATGCGACGTGATCACCATGTCGAGCCGGCCGGCCCAGCGCGCCTGGCGCTGCGCCGCGACGGAGAGGCTCTCGTCGCTGCTGTTGTTGATGCACAGCGCGACCGGGACGGGGCCGACGATATCCTGCGCCGCGAGCGCGTCGAGCAGGACCGGCAGCCGCTCGGCTTCGTCGCGCGCGGGGATGCAGACGCAGAAGCGTGGTGCGGTCACGCGGCACCCGCGAGCGACACCGGGTCGGACCGGCGCAACCTGCTGCGCGACGCCGGCCGCGACCGGGTCATGTCGGTATAGAGCGCTTCGTATTGGTCGATCATCACGTCGGCATCGCAGATCGCTTCGGCACGGCGACGGCATGCGCCACGGTCGAGCGTGACGGCGCGGGTCACGGCCTTGGCCAGTGCCGCGACGTCGTCGCCCGGGGCCAGTGTCCCGCAACTCTCATCGAGAAGCGCGGGAATCGCGCCACGGGCGAACGCTGCGACCGGCGTACCGCAGGCGAGCGCCTCCGCGACGACGAGTCCGTAAGGCTCCTCCCAGCGCGGCGTGCACAGGAATGCCCGCGCACCGCCGACCAGGTCCGCCAGCGCGGCATGGTCGAGATGCCCGACATGCGTCACTTCAGTCCCGAGGCGGGGCGCAATCTCGGCATCGAAATAGGCGGGATCCGAGATCGGCCCGGCGATCCTCAATGCGTGCCCCGCGAGCCGGGCTGCGTCGATCGCCATGTGAAGCCCCTTCTCGGGGACGATCCGGCCATACCAGATCAGATACGGGTCAGGAGCGGGTGTGGGCTGGAAGGGGAAGCAATCGAGATCGATGCCGTTGGCGATCGTCCGGTCGATCGCGGTGACGTGACCCCACATTGCCCGGATGCTGTCGGATACCGCGACGAACCGCATGTTCGGCGCCTTGCATAACCGGATCCCGCTTTCGAGCCAGCAGAAGGGCGGCGTGTGGAGCGTCGTCACCATCGGCGTCGCAAGCGTCTCCGCCATCGACACGGGCAGATAATGGAGCGAGTTGTTGTGGATCACGTCGAAACGTCGCGAGCGAAGCATGCTCATCAGGCGGAGATACGCGTGATGCTCGCGAAAGAAGGTGACGTCGTTCGCCTCTGCGGTGCCCGTCTCCAGCAGCGACGTCTCGTCGCAGATCGCCTCGAGACCGAGTGCAGGGTCGGACTGCATCGATGCGAAGACCGTGACCGCATGCCCGCGTTTTTTCAGCGACGTCGCAAGCAGGTGCGTATGCATTTCAAGCCCACCGGCAAATGGCTCGCGGATCGCATGTTTGAGATGGGCAATAATCGCAATGCGCATTCAGGCCCCTTATCGACGTTTCTCCGATCTCCGTCGGCTCTGCGAGTGGAAACGCGTTCGGACGAAATAAGTCTCGCGCGATACGACACGTTCTTGATGATCCAAATCAAGCGGTTTCGAAGTGATGTGTATCAAGACTACCGGCGGATAGTCTTTGGGCGATCAGGCGGGGTCGCTATCGGGTTGTCGATCGGGATGCGCCGCGACGAATGCCGGATGTTCGCGCGCCCGTTCGGCCGCGGCAAGCAGGCGCGGGTAAGGCGACAGGTCGACCTTGAACCGTTCGGCGGAATAGACTTGCGGAACGAGGTAGCAATCCGCGAGCGTGAGCGTCGGGCCGAACGCAAAACCCCGGCCATGGCGCGCGATCATCGATTCCAGTGCGGCAAACCCCTCATGGATCCAGCGCCCGATCCAGTGCGTGACGTCATCGGGCGTCGCCTTCAGCGTCGTGCGCAGAGTCTCAAGGATGCGCAGGTTGTTGACCGGATGGATGTCGCACCCGATCGTCGCCGCCATCGCGCGGACGATCGCCGCATCGACCGCCGCGTCGGGCAACAGCGGCGGATCGGGGTAGGTCGCCTCGAGCCATTCGAGGATCGCGGGCGACTGCGTCAGGATCGTGCCGCCGATATCGAGTGTGGGGACGAGGCCCTGCGGGTTGAGCGCGAGGTAGCCCTCGTCATGCTGCGCGCCCGTCCGAAGGTCGTGCGTGTGCTGCTGAAACGCGATGCCCTTCACGTTGAGCGCGATGCGAACGCGGTACGACGTCGTCGACCGCCAATAGCCGTGCAGGATCATGCGATTGCGGGTCGACATAGTTGAGCAGTCGTCAGCACGGTTTCATCGGCCTCGCATGAGATGCAGGGCGACGAGGTGATCGCCGCTGCCCGCGACGCGCCGCTTGCCGGGGCGTCAGCGACATCGCTGCGCCCCGTCCGGGATGGTGTCAATTGCTACCATCCTGCTTTGCCAGCAGACGGAACCGGTGAAGCAGCGGCTCGGTATAGCCGTTCGGCTGGTCGACGCCCTCGAACACGAGCGCGCGTGCGGCTTGGTAGGCGAGGCTGGTGTCCGCGTTACCCCCAAGCGCGCGGTAAAGCGGATCGTGTGCATTCTGCGCATCGACCTTGACCGCCATGCGGGCGAACGCGGCGTCGATCTCGTCGGCCGAAGCGACCCCGTGGAGCAGCCAGTTCGCCATGTGCTGCGCGCTGATCCGCAACGTCGCGCGGTCCTCCATCAAGCCGATATCGTGAATATCGGGGACCTTCGAGCAGCCGACGCCCTGATCGATCCAGCGCACGACGTAACCGAGTATCCCCTGCGCGTTGTTGTCGAGCTCGTCGCGGATTTCGCTTGGCGACCAATTGTGTCCCTCGGCGAGCGGGATCGACAGCAGTGCATCAAGCGGCGCGACGGGCTCGTCCCGTCGCTCGGCCTGGCGCGCGAAGACGTCGACAGCATGGTAATGCGTTGCGTGGAGCGTCGCAGCGGTCGGGGAGGGGACCCAGGCGGTGTTTGCGCCGGTGCGTGGGTGCCCGATCTTCTGGTCGAGCATGTCCGCCATTCGGTCGGGGGCCGCCCACATTCCCTTGCCGATCTGCGCACGGCCGCTCAGGCCACAGGCCAGCCCGATCTGGACATTGCGGTTCTCATAGGCCGTGATCCAGGCGCTGGTCTTCATCTCGCCCTTTCGGATCATCGCGCCGGCGCGCATCGCGGTGTGCATCTCGTCACCCGTGCGATCGAGGAAGCCGGTGTTGATGAACACGATACGGTCCTTCACCGCTTGGATGCAGGCCGCCAGATTCGCCGACGTGCGGCGTTCCTCGTCCATCACGCCGACCTTGATCGTGTGGCGGTCGAGCCCGAGCATGTCCTCGATCGCGTCGAACAGCCGGTTCGTAAACGCCGCTTCGTCGGGGCCATGCATCTTGGGCTTGACGATATAGATCGAGCCCTCGCGGCTGTTCCGTACCGGGCCGGTGGCTTTCAGGTCGTGTATCGCGATCAGCGCGGTGACGATGCCGTCGAGGATGCCCTCCGGCGCCTCGGTGCCGTCGGCGAGCAGGACCGCGGGCGTGGTCATCAGATGGCCGACGTTGCGAACGAACAACAGGCTTCGCCCCGGCAGGACGATCTCCGATCCATCGGTCGCCGTGTATCGCCGGTCCGCCTCGAGCGTGCGCGTCAGCGTTTGCCCGTTCTTGGCAAAGCTGGCGGACAGGTCGCCCTTCATCAGGCCCAGCCAATTGGCATAGGCGGCGATCTTGTCGTCGGCATCGACGGCTGCGACCGAGTCCTCGAGGTCGACGATCGTCGTGAGCGCGGACTCGAGGAGCACGTCGGCAAGACCAGCGGGGTCGCCGCGACCGATCGGATGATCGGGATCGATGACAAGTTCGATGTGCAGGCCATTGTGGCGAAGCAGGAAATTGCGCCCGGCCTGGCCCAGCAACTGTGAGGGATCGGCAAGGGCAGGATGGTCGCCGTCCCAATCGCGCCACGACCCATCGGCGAGCGGGACATGATCGTCGAGGAACGCTTTTGCCCAGTCGATGACCTTTGCGCCGCGCACCGCATCATATCCCGCGCCATCGGGGGTGCCGGGAATCGCATCGGTGCCGTAGAGCGCGTCGTACAGGCTGCCCCAGCGCGCGTTCGCCGCGTTGAGGACGAACCGGGCGTTGAGGATCGGCACGACGAGCTGCGGTCCGGCGAGCGTGGCGACCTCGGCATCGACACGCGTTGACGTGGCTTCGAAGGGTTCGGGCTCGGGGACGAGATAGCCGATCTCGCGCAGGAACATCTGCTGCGCTGCCGGATCCTGCGACTGCCCCCCGCGCGCCGCGTACCATGCGTCGATCTTCGCCTGGAGTTCGTCGCGGCGAGCGAGCAGCGCGCGGTTCTCGGGCGCGAAGCGCGCGTAGATTGCAGCAACCCCATGCCAGAAATCTGCGGGATCGATGCCGGTCCCGGGCAATGCCTGAGTCTCGAGGAACTGCGCGAGGCGTTCGGCCACGCGCAGCCCGGCCTTGTCGATCATCGCGTGCGCCGTGCTGTCCATCGATCTCTCTCCTAACGATGGCGTCCCGTCTATACGATCGGCCGTCTGTTCGGTAGACGATCGATTGTTGAAACTGTCGATCGCCGGGAGAAACAATGGACCCCGATACTGCTCTGTTCGTCGAGGTCGTCGCGGCGGGAAGCCTGAGCGGGGCGGCGCGCGGGCGCGGCGTGTCGCCCGCGATGGTATCGAAGCGGATCGCGCGGCTCGAGACCCGACTGGGCGTGCGTCTGCTCAACCGGACGACGCGTCGGCTTGAACTGACGGCGCGCGGCGCACTCTATCATACCGACATGGTCGCGGTCGTCGCTGCGATCCGCGCGGCAGAGGCGCGCATCATGGAGGACGGTGCCGGGCCGACCGGCCCGTTGCGGGTCAGCGCGCCGACCTCGTTCGGGCGCCTGCACCTGGCGCCGCGGCTAAAACCGTTTCTCGACGCGCATCCGAACGTCACCCTCGACCTTGATCTGTCCGACGGGTTTTCCGATCTGCTCGGCGACGGTGTCGATCTCGCGATCAGGATCGCGCCCTCGGCCGAACCAGGCGTCGCCGCGCCGGGGTTTGTCGCGCATCGTCTCGCCGACAGTCGCCGCGTTCTGTGTGCCGCACCGGCGTATCTGGAGGCGGCGGGAACGCCGGGGACGGTGGCGGCGCTGGAAGGCCACCGGCTGCTGGCTGCGCGGGGACAATTGCCGTGGCGGCTCACCGGACCGCGCGGCGATCTCACGATCGATGGTGAAAGCCATGTCCGGACGAACTCGAGCGAGGTGGTGCGCGAACTGACGCTGGCCGGCGTGGGTATCGCGCTGCGCTCGCTCTGGGACGTCAGCGGCGATCTCGCGTCGGGGCGGCTGGTGCGTGTTCTGCCGGCGTTCGAGGGCAGCGCCGATGTCGGCATCTATGCGGTCCATGCGCGTGTCGCACCGACCGCGGTCCATGCGTTGCTCGGCTATCTTCGCGAATTGTGGCTACCGACGCCGCCCTGGGGGGTGATCGAGCGCGGCGGTGACCGCATCGATCCGTCGCAGCATGGCCGTGAACGCCGCGACCTCTGCCGGGTCGAACTGCGCGAATATGCGCGCTTCGAGATCCTGCGCCTTGGGCGCGATCGCTGCATACAGCGTCCGTCCTGCGTCGCTCAGCATCAGCAGGTGCGATCGCCGGTCCGCCGCATTGGCGCTCCGTTCGAGCAGCCCGCGTTCGACCAGCGCGATCGCGGCGCGGCTGACGGTGACCTTGTCCATCCGCGTGCGGTGCCCGATCTCGGCCTGCGTGATGCCGCCCGTTTCCGCAACGACCGCGATCAGCCGCCATTCGGGGATCGAGAGGCCGAACAGCGCTTCATAGCTTCGCGCAATCGTGTCGCTGACGAGGTTCGATGTGAACGAAAGCCGGAACGGAATGAAATCGTCGAGCAGCAGGGGGCGGACAGACGTCGGGTCCGTGGGACCTGATTGGGGGAGCTGCGTTGGCATGATCGCGGATAGTAGCGGTTGACACGGTTGGCGCAAACGGACAGTTGGTATCCAACGATACTAAATGGAGAGGCTGCCTCATGCCTTGGGCGGCGTTACGATCACCCTTTGTGCATGACCATGTCCGACACTGACATCGAGACACCCGACGACGCGGGCGCTGTCGTCCCCGCCTCGGACCGGCTGTTCGCGACGCCGGCAGGCATCGCGCTCGGACCGGTCGACGCGATCCTGCCCGGTGCGGCGCGCGGTTATGTGGTGCAGATGCGCGCGGGGCGATTCCACGGTTTCGTCGTCAGGCGCCGCGACGCGGTGTTCGGCTATGTCGATCGATGCCCGCACGCCGGCCTTCCGCTTGCGCACGCCCTCGACGATTATCTGACACCGCGGGGCGACCTGATCGTCTGCGGGTGGCATTCGGCGATGTTTGCGATCGAGGACGGCCGGTGTGTCGGCGGGCCGTGCATCGGGCAATCGCTTGCAGCCTGGCCGGTCGAAATCGTACACGGCGTGCTCAAGACCTGCGGACCGCCGGAACCGCACGCACAAGACGTTTGAGATTTTGGCGAACAATCCCCGCTAAGCCACGGGAAACATGACTTTGAGGAGAGTTTCTTGACGCCTGATTTCGATTTCGCCCTGGGCGAAGCCGCGGACATGATCCGCGACACGACGCAGCGTTTCGCAAACGAGAAGATCGCCCCCCTCGCCGCGAAAATCGACGCCGACGACTGGTTCCCGCGCGAGCTGTGGCCGGCCATGGGTGAGCTGGGGCTCCACGGCATCACCGTCGAGGAGGAGTTTGGCGGGCTTGGTCTTGGCTATCTCGAGCACGTCGTTGCGGTCGAGGAAGTCAGTCGTGCATCGGCATCGATCGGGCTGAGCTATGGTGCGCATTCGAACCTGTGCGTCAATCAGATCCGCCGCTGGGGCAATCCCGAACAAAAGGCGAAATACCTGCCCAAGCTCGTTTCGGGCGAGCATGTCGGCAGCCTCGCCATGTCCGAGGCCGGGGCAGGGTCGGATGTCGTCTCGATGAAGCTGAAGGCCGTCAAGACGGATCGCGGCTATGTCCTCAACGGCACGAAGTTCTGGATCACCAACGCGGCGTACGCGGACACGCTCGTCGTCTATGCGAAGACGGGCGAGGGGTCGAAGGGCATCACCGCCTTCCTGATCGAGAAGGACATGCCGGGCTTTGCGATCGGCCAGAAGATCGACAAGATGGGGATGCGCGGTTCGCCGACCGCCGAGCTGGTCTTCACCGATTGCGAGGTGCCTTTCGAGGCGGTGATGGGCCCCGAGAATGGCGGCGTCGGTGTGCTGATGTCCGGGCTCGATTACGAGCGCGCGGTGCTGGCCGGGATCCAGCTCGGCATCATGCAGGCGTGCCTCGACGTGGTCATTCCCTATGTCCGCGAGCGCAAGCAGTTCGGCACGCCGATCGGTCAGTTTCAGCTGATCCAGGCAAAGGTCGCCGACATGTATGTCGCGCTGAGTTCGGCGCGCGCCTATGTCTATGCGGTTGCGCGGTCATGCGACGCGGGCAAGACGACGCGGTTCGATGCGGCGGGCGCGATCCTGCTTGCGAGCGAGAGTGCGGTAAAGGTTTCGCTCGAGTCGATCCAGGCGCTGGGCGGCGCGGGCTATACCAAGGATTGGCCGGTCGAGCGGTTCATGCGTGATGCCAAGCTGCTCGACATCGGCGCGGGCACGAACGAGATCCGGCGGATGCTGATCGGCCGCGAGCTGATCGGTGCCGCGCCGAAGGTGATGCAGTGATCAGAACGGTCATTGCCGGACGGAGCGGGCGATGAGCGGTCCCGTCCTGCCCACGAAGCTGTCTGTCGACAGCGATGGCTTTCGCGCGAATGCCGAGCATAATCGCGCCCTCGCGGAGCGGCTGCGCGACGACGTCGCACGGGCGGCGCTTGGCGGAAATGCGAAGTCGCGCGAGCGGCATGCCGCGCGCGGCAAGCTGCTGCCGCGCGACCGTGTCGAACGGCTGCTGGATGCCGGCTCGCCGTTTCTCGAGATTGGTCAGCTTGCAGCCCATGGTCTGTATGATGACGAGGTTCCGGGCGCTGGTGTCATCGCAGGAATCGGACGCGTCGCGGGTCGCCAGTGCATGATCCTGTGCAACGATGCGACGGTGAAGGGCGGGACCTACTTCCCATTGACCGTGAAGAAGCACCTTCGCGCGCAGGAAATTGCGCAGGAAAACCGGCTTCCTTGCATCTACCTCGTCGACAGCGGCGGCGCGAACCTGCCGCATCAGGCGGAGGTGTTCCCGGACCGCGATCACTTCGGTCGCATCTTCTATAACCAGGCGCAGATGTCGGCGCTGGGCATACCGCAGATCGCCTGCGTCATGGGCAGCTGCACCGCGGGGGGCGCCTATGTCCCGGCGATGTCCGACGAGACGATTATCGTCCGCGGGCAGGGGACGATCTTCCTCGCGGGCCCGCCGCTCGTCAAGGCCGCCACGGGTGAGGTCATCTCAGCGGAGGAACTGGGGGGCGCGGATACGCATGGACGCCGGTCGGGCGTCGTGGATCACGTTGCCGAGGATGACGAGCATGCGCTCACGCTCGTTCGCGACATCGTCTCGACGCTGCAGCCGCAAATCCCCGGCGTCGTGAATGCGCAGGCGCCCAGGGCGCCGAAATACGCGACCGACGACCTGTATGGCATCGTCCCTTCGGACGTCCGCGCGCCCTATGACGTCCACGAAGTCATCGCGCGTCTGGTCGATGGCAGCGAGTTTCACGCGTTCAAGGCGCTGTACGGCACGTCGCTGGTCTGCGGCTTTGCGCATATCCACGGCCTGCCCGTCGCGATCCTCGCAAATAACGGCGTCCTGTTCAGCGAGAGCGCGCAAAAGGGAGCGCATTTCATCGAGCTGGCGTGCCAGCGGCGGATCCCCCTGTTGTTCCTCCAGAACATCTCCGGCTTCATGGTCGGCGGCAAGTACGAGGCGGAAGGCATTGCCAAACATGGTGCAAAGCTCGTCACCGCCGTCGCCACGGCCACCGTTCCCAAGATAACCGTCCTGATCGGCGGCAGCTTCGGCGCGGGGAATTACGGCATGTGCGGACGCGCCTATTCGCCGCGCTTCCTTTTCAGCTGGCCGAACAGCCGGATCAGCGTGATGGGCGGCGAGCAGGCCGCCTCGGTGCTGGCGACGGTGCATCGCGACGCCGACACATGGACGCCGGAAGACCTCGAGACGTTCAAGGCGCCGATCCGTCAGAAATACGAGAACGAGGGTAATCCCTGGTACGCTAGCGCGCGGCTCTGGGACGACGGGATCATCGATCCGGCCCAGACGCGCGACGTGCTCGGCCTGGCGCTTGCCGCTACGCTCAACGCCCCCATTCCCGAACGCCCTGCGTTCGGCGTGTTCAGGATGTAATCGAATGATCCTGCTATCTCTCTTGCTTGCGGCGGGTCAGGTCACGCCCGTTGCCCCGATCGTCAAGGGCACCGGTCTGCCGCCGGCCGTGATGACGGAGGAGGCCGGCGTCATGGCGCCGATCAACGGCCTGTTCGCGGCGCTCGCAGCGCGCGACGGCCAGGCGATCCTCGCGCAGGTGCGTGCGGACGGCAGCGCCACCGTCGCCGAGGAGGGCCCTGACGGGGCGCGCACGGTGCGTCGTACCGGCTGGGCGGAGTTCGCGGCCGGTCTCAGACCGGGGCCCGAGCGCTATGCCGAAAAGCTGACCGACGCCGCGGTCGATATCGACGGCGACATCGCGATGGTCTGGTCGCCGTATATCTTCACGGTCGACGGCAGGGTCGCGCATTGCGGTACCGATCATTTCGACCTCGTGCGCGAGGCCGGCCGGTGGAAAATTTTGAACATCACCTGGTCGAAGCGCACCACCGGATGCCCGGCGCGATGATCGGCTCGTTGCTGATCGCCAACCGGGGCGAGATCGCCTGCCGGATCATCCGCACGGCGCGTGCCATGGGCATTCGCACGATCGCGGTGTATTCGGATGCCGACCGGGACGCGCTACACGTCCGGCAGGCGGACGAGGCCGTGCATATCGGCGCGAGCCCCGCGCGCGAAAGCTATCTGGTCGGCGAGAGGATCATCGCCGCTGCGCGGGAGAGCGGCGCGGATGCGATCCATCCCGGGTACGGTTTCCTGTCGGAGAATGCCGATTTTGCGCAGGCGGTGCGCGATGCGGGGCTGGTCTGGGTCGGTCCCCATCCCGACAGCATTCGCGCCATGGGGCTGAAGGACGCGGCCAAGCAGCGGATGATCGCGGCCGGCGTTCCTGTCACGCCTGGATATATTGGCGAGGATCAGGCGCCAGACCGACTCCAGCGCGAGGCGGATGCGATCGGCTATCCGGTGCTGATCAAGGCGGTCGCGGGCGGCGGCGGCAAGGGCATGCGTCGCGTCGACAGCGCGACCGATTTTGCCGATGCGCTGACCTCGTGCCAGCGCGAGGCGTCGTCGTCGTTCGGCAACAGCGATGTGCTGATCGAAAAATACATTCTCTCGCCACGGCATATCGAAGTGCAGGTGTTCGGGGACACGCACGGCAACGTCGTGCACCTGTTCGAACGCGATTGCTCGCTTCAGCGCCGGCACCAGAAGGTGATCGAGGAGGCGCCGGCACCGGGCATGGACGCCGCGACGCGCGCCGCGATCTGCGCTGCGGCCGTCCGTGCGGCGCAGGCGGTCGACTATGTCGGTGCGGGGACGATCGAGTTCATCGCCGATGCGAGCGAAGGCCTGCGCGCGGACCGGATCTGGTTCATGGAGATGAATACCCGGCTCCAGGTCGAGCATCCGGTAACCGAGGAAATCACGGGGCAGGATCTGGTCGAATGGCAGTTGCGCGTCGCGAGCGGCGAGCCGCTGCCGCGACGGCAGGACGAGCTTGCGATCGACGGCTGGGCGATGGAAGCGCGGCTTTATGCCGAAGACCCGGCAAGGGACTTCCTGCCATCGATCGGCAGGCTCGTCGCATTCGATCTCGGCGATGGCACGCGCGTCGATACCGGGGTCGAGCAGGGGGCGGAGATATCGCCCTTCTATGATCCGATGATCGCAAAGGTCATCGCATGGGGCCCCGATCGCGCGACCGCACGCGAAACGCTTGCGGCTGCGCTCGACGGGGCCGTCGTCTGGCCCGTACGGTCGAATGCGGGGTTCCTGGTTCAGGCGCTCGATCATCCGGATTTCGTCGCGGGCACGGTCGATACCGGGCTGATCGCGCGCGAAAACGAGGCGTTGATGCCGGCGACGCAGCCGCGCGAGGAAGCGTTGATCGAGGCCGCGCGGGCGCTGGTAGCGGCCAATCCGATCGCCGGTTTCCGTCTGAACGCCGCGCCGAGGCGCACGGCGCGCTTCCTGCTCGACGACGAGGCGATCTCGATCGACCTCGACGCATATGGCGCGGAGGGTACGCCCGCCGACGAGGTCCTCGTATCCGACGCCGGGCAGACATGGCTGCTGCAACGCTGGCGCGCATCGGGGGTGGCCGTGGGGGCCGCAGCCGATGGCGCGATCCTGTCGCCGATGCCGGGGCGGATCATCGCGGTCGATGTCGTCGAGGGTGACCGCGTCGTGTCAGGGCAGAAGCTGGTGACGCTGGAGGCGATGAAGATGGAGCATTCGCTGACCGCGCCGTTCGACGGGGTCGTTGCCGAGCTCGTCGCCGTCGAGGGCGGACAGGTCAGCGATGGCACGATGCTCGTGCAGATCGAGAAGGACGCCTGATGGCCGGACGCTATTACGATCAATGGTCGGTCGGCGACGCGATCGTCCACGAAATCCGCCGCACCGTCACCGAGACGGACAATCTGCTGTTCTCGACGATGACGCACAACCCGCAGCCGCTTCATCTCGACGTCGAAGCGGCCAAGGCGAGCGAGTTCGGCCAAATCCTGGTCAACGGGACCTTCACCTTCGCGCTGATGGTGGGACTGTCGGTGGGCGAGACGACGCTCGGCACGCTCGTCGCCAATCTCGGCTACGACAAGCTGGTCCATCCGAAACCGGTCTTCATCGGTGATACGATGCGCGCCGAGACCGTCGTCACAGACCTCAAGGACAGCAAGTCGCGGCCGACTGCGGGGATCGTCACGTTCACGCACCGGCTGATCAACCAGCGCGACGAGATCGTGTGCCAATGCCTGCGTTCTGCGCTGTTGCTCCGGTCGACGGCATGAGGCTGCGGTCGTTGCTGTTCGTGCCGGCGGACCGACCCGAGCGGTTCGGCAAGGCGGCGGCAAGCGGCGCGGATGCGATCATCCTCGATCTCGAGGACTCGGTCGCGCCGTCGCGCAAGGCGTTCGCGCGCGCTGCGGTGCGGGCAGCGCTCGGCGAGCCGGCCGGTGTCATTCGGCTGGTCCGGATCAATCCGCTCGATGCGGACGATCGCCGCGACGATATCGAGGCGGCGCGCGGCGCGGATGCGATCATGCTGCCCAAGGCGGCAGGCAAGGCGACCGTCGCGGCGCTGGTCGAGGCCTATGGGCCGGACTGCCCGCCCATCCTGCCGATCGCCACCGAGATTCCGGCGGCGATATTCACGCTCGGCGAATATGCGGCGGTATCGGACAGGCTCTGCGGATTGACGTGGGGGGCGGAGGATCTGCCGGCCGCGATCGGCGCGGCGACGAGTCGCGAGGCGGACGGTCACTATACCGATCCCTATCGGATGGTCAGGTCGCTGCTGCTGTTCGGCGCGCATGCAGCGGGTGTGGCGGCGATCGAGACGGTCTATCCCGCGATCGCCGATCTCGACGGGCTGGCGGCCTATGCCGCACGAGGAAGCCGGGACGGATTTACGGGAATGATGGCGATCCACCCGACCCAGGTTGCGACGATCAACGCAGCCTTTACGCCCGATGCGGCGACGGTCGCGCGGGCCGAGGCGATCGTCGCGGCGTTCGCGGCGGCGCCGGAGGCGGGGCGCTGCAACTCGACGGGCGGATGATCGATGCGCCGCATCTGCGCCAGGCGCAGGCGATCCTCGCACGCGTGTAGCGCGCGCCCATTGGCGGCGCGGAAAATCTGTTCTACCGGGGCGTCGCGATCCGGTGAAGACCGGGTCGCAGATCGCGTCGGTGCCCCTCGGGGCTTGAAGGGGAATGCGGTGCGGACGTTCAGGCGTCCAATGCCGCGGCTGTCCCTGCAACTGTAAGCGGTGAGCGCGGTGCGCAGGTCTCCTCGTCGCGAGGGGACGACCACTAGGCCGAAGCGCAAGCACATGGCCCGGGAAGGTCGTGCACCGGGTGTCGACCCGCGAGCCAGGAGACCTGCCGGCGCTCGGTCGCTCTTGCCTTGGTCCAGGGGGTGACCGCGGCACGGTACTCCGTCTGAGCGACGAACCATGCGGCGGGGGCCGCATCGGTGCGCGTGGCGGGTGCTGTTCGGTGTCCATCCCAAGCGTCGCGCCGACCGTCCGGATCATCGGACGGCACGCCCCCGCCGGTCGCTCGTGACGCCGGGGGGTATCGTTTCATGACCAGAGTTTTCGTATCGCTGATGGCGCTCGCCACCGCAGCGTCCGCCACATCGCCGGCGTTCGCCGATGCCGATCGGGCGACGCCAGGGGCGGCCGAGCGCGCGGTTGATGGTGCCGAGGTCGTCGTCACCGCCTCGCGTTCGGGCGATGCCGTGCCGGTCGACCAGCTTGGCGCGTCGGTGACGGTGATCGATGCCGCCGCGATCGACCAACGGCAGACCCGGATCGTGTCCGACGTGCTGCGTGACGTGCCTGGCCTGGCGGTCAGTCGGACGGGCGCGATCGGGGGTACGACGCAGGTGCGCATCCGCGGGTCGGAGGGCAACCATGTGCTCGTCCTGATCGACGGGATCGAAGTGTCCGATCCCTATCAGGGCGAATATGATTTCGGGACGCTGATCGCGGACGAGGCGGCGCGGGTCGAGGTGCTGCGCGGCCAGCAATCGGCGCTATACGGATCGGACGCGATCGGCGGCGTCATCCAGTATCTGACACTGAGCGGGGCGGAAGCGCCGGGCACAACGCTGCGCGCTGAGGGCGGGTCGTTCGGCACATTCTCGGGCGGCGCCCGCATCGCAGGCGTTTCCGGGAACCTCGACTATGCGTTGTCGGGTTCGACCTATCTCACCGACGGCACGCCGACCGCGCGCGGCGGGTCGCGCGACATCGGCGCAAGCAGCGTCGGCGCGACCGGCAAGCTCATCTGGTCGCCCGGCGATACGTTCAAGGTAACCGCGGTCGGCCGCTACAGCCATACAGACGCCGACAGCAACGACACGGCGTTGAGTGGCCCGCAGTTCGGCACAGTCGTCGACACGCCAGGCGCCCGCAGTACGGTGGAGGCCTATTACGGGCTCGTACGCGCCGAGGTGGCGCTCGCGGACGGCCGCTGGACGAACGCGCTGAGCGGGCAGTTCGCCGACACGGTGCGACGGGCACTCGTCGACGACGCGCTCAATTTCGGCAACAAGGGACGGCGGTACAAGGGCTCGTTCGAAAGCGCGTTCCGGTTCGGGACCGACCGGATTCAGCACCGCCTGACGGGTGCCGTCGATGTAGAGCGAGAGGAATTCCAGACGCTTAGCCCAGTTCCCTCGGAGTTCGTATTCACCGGACGACGCCATACCGACAATGTCGGGATCGTCGGCCAGTATGACGTCGTGATCGATGACGCGCTGGCGATCGGCGCTTCCGTCCGCCGCGACGAGAATACGCGCTTCGACGACACCACCACCTACCGTGCGCAGGCAAGCTATCGCTTCGCCACGGGAACGCGCGTTCGCGGCGCCTATGGGACGGGGGTGAAGAACCCGGGCTATTTCGATCTCTTCGGCTATTCGGATGGTCGCTATATCGGCAATCCGAACCTCAAGCCGGAGAAGTCGAAGGGTTGGGAAGCCGGTCTCGAACAGAGTTTCGGAGGCGAGCGCGCGACGATCGGCGCGACCTATTTCAACAGTCGCCTGACGAACGAGATCTTCACCACTTATCCAGAGCCCGATTTCGTCGCGACGCCCGGCAACCGCGATACGCGGTCGAAGCAGCGCGGCGTCGAGGTGTTCGCCAGCGCGCGGCCGATAACGCAACTGCGGTTTGATCTTGCCTACACCTATCTGCATGCGCGCGAGGACGGCAGCGTCGAGATTCGCCGGCCGAGCCATATCGGCAGCGTCAACATGACCGCGTTCAGCCGTGACGAGCGTTTATCGGGAACGTTGACGGTGCGATACAATGGTCGTCAGCAGGACGATGCGTATACCGATCCGAGCTATGTGCCGGTACGGCTGTCGCTCCAGGAATATGTCCTCGTCAATCTCAACGCCGCCTATCAACTGAGCCCGACGCTATCGGTCTTCGGGCGCGTCGAGAACCTGTTCGACGAGCGGTACGAAGAAGTGTTCAGCTATGTCGGGCAGGGCCGCGGTGCCTATGCCGGCATCAAGGCGGCGTTCTGATGCGCAGCGAGGCGGATCACAAGGCGCGGATGGCCAAGAAGAAGGTCGCCCAGGACAGGATCGTCGCAGCCAAGACGATCGAGAAGGGCCTGCTCATGGTCCATACCGGGCCCGGCAAGGGGAAGACCACGGCGGCGCTCGGCATGGCGGTCCGGATGATGGGGCATGGGCGAAAGGTCGGGATCGTCCAGTTCGTCAAGGGCGCGATGACGACGGGGGAGAAGGTGATCTTCGATGCATTCCCTGACCTGGTCGCGTTCAAACCGATGGGCGAGGGCTTTACCTGGGATACGCAGGACCGGACGCGCGACATTGCCGTCGCGCGCGAGGCCTGGGACGAGGTTCGGCGAATGATCGCCGATCCGTCCTATGCGATGGTCATCGCCGACGAGATCAACATCGTCCTGCGGTACGATTATCTGCCGCTCGACGAGGTGCTCAGCGGTTTTGCGGCGCGTCCGGAGATGACGCATGTCGTTGCGACCGGGCGGAATGCCCCCGACGCGCTGATCGCCGCGGCGGATCTCGTGACCGAGATGGGGCAGGTCAAACATCCGTTCCGAGGCGGCGTCAAGGCGCAGGCGGGGGTCGAGTTCTAGCCTGCCCGCGCGGGCGACCCGATGGTCGTCCCAGCGCCGGCCGCGCCGCTATTCCTGCAGTTGTGCTGCGAGGCTCTGGGCGGCGCGGACATAGGCGGGGCCACCGCACACCGTCCAGGCCTCAGGGATGCGCAGGCGCTTGATCCGTGCGAGTACGGGGTGGTGGAGCATCTCGGTACCCTGGTCGGTGACGCGGTCCGTGGCGCTCTCGACAACCAGATAGTCTGGACGCGCGAGCGCCATCTGCTCGAGCGACAGCTGCGAGAGCGCCGGCTTGGCGAGCCTCGTGGCCAGGTTGGTCAAGCCCAGCCGCTGCATGAGATCGTCGATCAACGTTCCCTTGCCCGTCAGAAACCCGCGACGCTGATAATAGGCGGCGACGCGGCCGCGGCCGACAGCGGGTGGTATCCGTGCCAAGGCGGTGTCCATCCGGCGTATCAGCCTCTCGCCCCGGTCGGGATGTCCCACTGCCGCCGCAACCTGGCGGACTTGCGCGACGATCGCGGCGTAACTGTCCGCCGGGGGAAGATCGAGCGTCGCGATATGCTGGTGACCCAGCACATCGGCGATCGTCTTGCGGCGGAACGGCGAGGCTATGACGAGATCCGGGCGGAGCATCAGCACATCCTCGGCACTGCCGCGGCTCGACGGCATGTGCTTCGCCTGAGCCGCGACGGCGGACATGTCGGGGTCGCGCGCGAACCTCGTGAGCGCCGCGATCTGCGACGGATCGGCAAGCGCGATCAGATACTGGTCGGCGCACAGATTGAGCGACACGATCCTGCGCGGCAAGGTCGGCGCCGCGGCGGTCGACGTCGGTGATACCAGCGTCGTCAGGGCGATCAGCGGGAAAACGTGGCGCATGCGCAAAGTCCTGCCGCAGCGATGACATATGCGCTAGGCGGAAACGATGAGACAGACGCGGTCAGGATCAGGCGCGTGACGCGCGGACGGTTGCTCGGCGGACTGATGCTGCTTGCCGCTATGGCGGGGGTGGCGTCGGTTGCGATCGGTAGCGCCGCGATCCCGCCGGGTCGCGTTTTCGAAGCGCTGATCGGACATGGCGACCCGATCGAGCGCGCGATCCTGCTCGAGCTGCGGCTTCCGCGCGCCATTCTCGGGCTGGCGGTCGGCGCGATGCTTGGGCTGTCGGGTGCCGCCCTGCAGGGGTTTCTGCGCAATCCGCTTGCCGAGCCATCGGTCCTCGGCGCCTCGAACGGCGCGTCGCTCGGGGCGGTGATCGCGCTGTACTTCGGGGTCGCGGAGATACACCCGGCGATGTTGCCCGCGCTGGCGATCATCGGGGCGTTCGCCGCGCTTGGACTGTTGTTCGTGTTGTCGGCGGGATCGGAAAGTGCGTTGTCGCTGATCCTTGCGGGCATCGCGGTGGGAACGCTCGCCGTTGCCGGGGTCAGCCTTGCCCTGAACCTCTCGCCCAATCCGTTCGCGGCGATGGAGATCATGACCTGGCTGCTCGGATCGCTTGAAGATCGTTCGTTCACGCACGTGATGCTCGCGCTGCCGTGTATCGCGGTCGGGATCGTGCTGGTGGCATGGGACGGGCGCGCGCTCGATGCGCTGACGCTCGGAGAAGATGGCGCGCGCGCGCTGGGTGTCGATCTCCGCTACACGCGTGCCCGGATACTTGTCGGGATCGCGGTCGGTGTCGGCGGTGCCGTCGCGGTTTCGGGCGCGATCGGGTTCATCGGGCTGATCGTCCCGCACCTGATCCGTCCGCTGACCGACCGGTCGCCATCGGCGATCCTGCTGCCATCCGCGATCGGCGGCGCCGCGCTGCTGACCTTCGCCGATGTCCTGGTGCGCGTGATCCCCACCTCGAGCGAACTCAAGCTCGGCGTGGTCACCGCGTTTCTGGGCGTGCCGGTGTTCGTTGTCCAACTGATGCGCGAGCGGCGGTCATGGTGAGCCTCGCCACAAAAATCTGGTCGTTCGTCGCGCTGGCGTGGACGTCGTCGAACAGGTCAGCTTTTCCGCCGCTGGCGGGGCGTTGATCGGTATCGTCGGTCCCAACGGCGCAGGAAAGTCGACGCTGGTGCAGGCGCTGTTGGGGCTCGTCGCCTCGACGGGGGATATCCTGCTCGATGGACAGCCGCTTGGCCGACGCTCGCGCGCGCAGATCGCGCGAACGATTGCGTATCTGCCTCAGGGCCAGAGCCTGCACTGGCCATTGAGTGTCGACCGGCTCGTCGCGCTGGGACGGTTGCCGCATCTGGCGCCGCTGTCGCGCATGACGACGGAAGACCGGGGCGCGGTCGACCGGGCCATGGCGACGGCGGACGTAACGGCGTTCGCGACACGGACGGCGACCGAATTGTCGGGCGGCGAGCGCGCCCGGGTCCTCCTTGCCCGCGCGCTCGCGGTCGAGGCGCCCGCGCTGATCGTCGACGAGCCGCTCGCGTCGCTCGATCCCGCGCACCAGATGCGCGTGATGGAAATCCTGCGGGATCAGGCTACGCGCGGGGTCTTGGTAGTCGCGGTGCTTCATGATCTGAGCCTTGCCGCACGCTATTGCGACCGGTTGATGATGATCGACCGCGGGCGGCTGGTCGCGGATGGCTCGCCGGACGCCGTGCTGACGCCGGAACGCCTGCGCGAGACCTATGGTATCCGCGCCTGGTTCGGATCGGCGGCGAACGTGCCGCTCATCGTTCCCATCGCGCGCGCGACGTCACGGCACGATTGACCCGCGCCCGGCGACACGCCTATTCGGGGTGCTGCGACAGGTTCCCCGGCGACGGGGATGAAAAGGGAACGGGAGAACCCCGGCTGCCCCTGCAACTGTAAGCGGCGAGCCATCGTGCCATCATGCCATTGGGATCCCGGTCCCGAGAAGGCGGTGCGGAGGGCTGTGACCCGTGAGCCAGGAGACCTGCCCGTCGCAGTCGTCTTTCGTCCGGCCAGGGTGCGCCGAGCGGACGGGGGTGAACCCGAGCGACGACATAACCAGTCTGCGGTCCGAGGCCGCGGGCGCGTATGTCATGGGGTTTCAATGCCAAATATTCTGGTTCCCGCCGAAGACGGTGCGGCCGTCGTCGCCTGCAGCACCTGCCGCGCGTCCACCGACGCGAAGGACGATGCCGAGGGCATGCGGGGCGGTGCGAGACTCGTCGCTGCACTGGAGGCGGTTCAGGCAAGCGATTCGCGCTATGCCGGAATTGCGGTTCAGGCGATGCCGTGCCTGTTCGCCTGTCAGGACTTCTGCACCATCCATGTCCGCGGACCCGCGAAGATCGGTTATGTGCTGGGGCGCTTCACGCCTGACAAGGACGCGGCGCGGGCGATCCTCGATTATGCCGTGCTGCATGCGGAGAGTGCGGAGGGGCAGGTGCCGTTCCGGCAATGGCCTGCGGGGATCAAGGGGCATTTCATCACCCGGACGCCGCCCGCCGGCTATGTCGCGCAGTGACGCTGTTCCCCACGGTTGCGGCGTTTGAGGCGGCACTGAAGGCCCTTCCTGCGGCAGACGACGCCGCGCGAGAGGCCGCATCGCTGCGGCAGGGGCAGTTGACCAAGCCGCCCGGGTCGCTTGGCCGATTGGAAGACCTCGCGGTCTTCATGGCGGGTTGGCAAGGGCGCGAGCGGCCGCGGTTCGAGCGCGCACGAGCGGCGATTTTCGCGGGAAATCACGGCGTTGCGGTGCACGGGGTCAGCGCCTTTCCGGTCTCCGTCACCGCACAGATGGTTGACAATTTCCGCCGTGGGGGCGCGGCGATCAATGCGCTGGCGGATGCCGTCGGGCTCGAGCTCGTCATCGCCGACATTGATCTGGAAACCCCTACCGCGGATTTCACGACGGCACCGGCGATGGACGAAACGGAATGTCTCACCGCACTCAACATCGGCGCCGACGTCGTCGTGCCGGGGCTCGACATGCTTGTCGTGGGAGAGATGGGGATCGGGAATTCTACGTCGGCCGCAGCGCTGTGTCTGCGCAGTTACGGCGGAACCGCCGCGGACTGGGTTGGCCCGGGGACGGGGGTTGATGTGGCGGGACTCGCGCGGAAAATCGCGGTGGTTGAGGCTGGGATTGGGCGGCATGATGAATTCCCTCGTACGCCGTTCGAGACGTTGCGGCGGGTGGGGGGCGTGAGATCGTGGCGATCGCTGGCGCGGTTGTGGCGGCGCGGGTGGCGGGGGTGCCGGTAGTGCTCGACGGGTTCATTTCGTCGGCGGCGATCGCGCCGATTGCGGCGGCGTATCCTAGCATTGTGGAGCACTGCATTGCCGGCCATTGTTCGGCCGAACCGGGGCATGAGCGATTGCTCGCCGCGCTGAAACTCGAGCCTTTACTGCGGCTTGGGATGCGGTTGGGGGAGGGAAGCGGGGCGGCGGTTGCGGTCGGGGTGATCCGGTCGGCGCTCGCGGCGCATGACGGGATGGCGACGTTTGCCGAGGCGGGGGTGTCGGTGGCGTGAGTGGGGCGTTCCTGCTCCACCTGTTGCGGCATGGGGCGCCTGAACTGACCGGGCGGATGCTGGGGCGGACCGATAGTCCGGTCACGGCGGAGGGACTGGCGGCCTGTGTGGCGCGGGTAAAGTCACTGGATTTCAAAGGGCTGGTCTGTTCTGATCTCATGCGATCGCAGGCCATTGCGGATGCGATCGGGCGGGAGCGGGGGCTGGCTCCAACGACGGACGCGCGGTGGCGGGAGCTGGATTTCGGGGACTGGGACGGGCTGGCTGCGGCGGAGATCGACGCTGCGGCGTTGCAGCAATTCTGGGACGATCCGGATGGGGCACCGCCACCGGGTGGGGAACGATGGAGCGATCTGGTCGCGCGAATTACCGCCGCGATAGAAGATCTTACACCTGAAACCTCATTGATCGTGACACATGGCGGGGCGATCCGTGCGGCGCTGAAAGCGCTGTGCGGGTTCGGGTTGCGCGAGCTCTGGGCGTTCGATTTGCCCTATGCGGCGCTCGTTACGCTACGGATCTGGCCGGACCGGACGGCGCAGATCGTGGCGCTGCACACGGATCCAGTTTCGTGAAGCGGCTGATCGTCGCCTTCGGGTTCCTGACGCGCGTGCCGATGCCGCAAGTTGCTGCGGACGCTGCGGATTTTGCCGCCGCGATCCGGTGGTACCCGGTCGTCGGGGCGTGCATCGGGGTGGTCGTCGCGGTAGCGGGGTGGGTCGGCGCGCTGATCGATCCGTGGACCGGTGCGCTCGCCGCGCTGACGATTTGGGTAGCGATTACAGGGGCTTTGCACCTGGACGGGCTGGCAGATCTGGCAGACGGGCTGGGTGCCGCGCATGGCGACCGCGACAGGCTGATCGCGGTGATGGCGGATCCGCATATCGGCAGCTTCGGCGTTGTGATGATCGCCCTGCAAATCCTTGCAAAGCTTGTCTTATTGCATGCCGTTTCGACACAGGGATGGGCGGTCGTGATCGTCGTCCCGATGCTCGCGCGGATCGGGCCGTTGTGCTGGGCGCGGTGGGTGCCGCTGCTGCGGGAGGGCGGGCTGGGAGGGATGGTGGCAGGGAAGATCAGGGTGCACGATCTGGTCTTTTGGGGGTGCGTAACAGGGTGTTTAGGGGTGCCTGTGCATGCCGTTGCAGGGGCCCCTGCACTGATCGCTGTATTCGGCTGGTGGCTCATCCGGCGGGTTGGGGGCGTATCCGGGGATTGCCACGGCGCGGGGATCGAATTCGTCGAGACCGGGATGCTAGTCGCGCTCGCCATTGCCGGCCGCGTTTGAGCCCGCGAGCTTCGACACTGCGATCAGCGCGTCGATATCGAGATGGCGTTCGAGCGTTTCCGCAATCGCATCGAGCGCGGCGTCGATCGACGCCGCATGGTCGGGCCCGACCGCATCGACCCCGAGCCGGGTGAGCCAGGCGCGGCGCTGATCCGCGAGGCCGAGCAGGCCGTGGACATAGCTGCCCGCAACGAGCCCGTCGGGACTGACCGCGCCGTCGCGGCGGCCATCGTCGCGGGTCGTGAGTGCGCGCGCGGTGTCGGGGCCGGTGGTTTCGCCGATATGGATCTCATAGCCGTCGAACCGTGCGCCGATCGCGGTGCCGGCGACGCGTTCGAGCGTCTTGGCGGGGGACAGGATCGTCGCGACGTCGAGCAGGCCGAGCCCTGGGGCGATACCGGCGGGACCCTCCAGCCCGTCCGGATCGGCGATGCTGCGGCCGAGCATCTGATAGCCGCCGCACAGCCCGAGCACCGGGCGGCCGCGGCGGCGGTGCGCGTGGATGTCGATGTCCCAGCCCTGCGCGCGGAGAAAGGCGAGGTCGGGGATCGTCGCCTTGGAGCCGGCGAGGATGATCATGTCGGCGTCGGGGATCGGTTCGCTGGGCGGGACCATGACGAGCGTGACGCCGGGGTCGAGCCGCAGCGGATCGAGATCGTCGAAATTGGCGATGCGCGGGGTGATCGGACAGGCGATGACGACCTGGCCGTCCTGCCGGCCGTGACCGGTCCGGCGTTCGAGCACGACCGCGTCCTCGCTCGGCAGGCGGGCGGCCTCGGGCAGCCAGGGGATGACGCCATAGCCGCGCCAGCCCGACCGCGCCTCGATTGCGCGATAGCCGTCGTCGAACAGCGCGGGGTCGCCGCGAAACTTGTTGACGAGGAAGCCGTGGATCATCGCGGCATCGGCGGGGTCGATCACCGCGCGCGTGCCGACGAGCGAGGCGATGACGCCGCCCCGGTCGATGTCGCCGATCAGGATGACGGGGACGCCCGCGGCGCGCGCAAAGCCCATGTTTGCGATGTCGGCGGCGCGCAGGTTGATCTCGGCGGGGCTGCCCGCGCCCTCAACAACGACGATGTCCGCCTGCGCACGGAGCCGGTGATAGCTGGCGAGCACCTCGTCCATCAGCCCCGCGCGCCCCTCGCGCCAGCGGCTTGCGCGCAGGATGCCGCGGACCTTGCCGTGGACGACGAGCTGCGAGCTGCGATCGCCCTGCGGCTTGAGCAGGACGGGGTTCATGTCGGTGGTCGGCGCGGTGCGCGCGGCGATCGCCTGGGTCGCCTGCGCGCGGCCGATCTCGCCGCCATCGGCGGTGACGGCGGCGTTGTTCGACATGTTCTGCGGCTTGAAGGGCCGGACGGAGAGGCCGCGATTGGCGAGCGCGCGACAGAGGCCGGCGACGAGCACGGACTTGCCGACGTCGGAGCCGGTGCCCTGGAGCATCACCGCACCCACAGCAGCGCCCCCGTGACGATCCAGAGCAGCAGGCAGGCGCGGCGATAGACCTGGAGCGCGCGGGCGATGTCGGCGGCGGTGGCGGCGGGGCGACCGCTGCCGATCCAGGGCTTCAGCTGGGTGACGCCGTCATAGCTGACCGGGCCGGCGAGGCGGAGGTCGAGCACGCCCGCCATCGCTGCCTCGGGCCAGCCGGCATTGGGCGAGGCGTGCTTGCGCGCGTCGCGGCGCATTACGTGCCAGCCGCCGGGACCGGCGAGGCACAGCAGGGCGCCGCTGATCCGCGCGGGGATACAGTTGGCGAGATCGTCGATCCGTGCCGAGGCCCAGCCGAACGCGCGCCATCGTGGCTCGCGGTGGCCGATCAGGCTGTCGGCGGTGTTGATCGCCTTGTAGATCCAGAGACCGGGAAGTCCGCCGACGAGCAGCCAGAAGAGCGGCGCGACGATGCCGTCGCAGAAGCTTTCGGCGAGGCTTTCGATCCCGGCGCGGGCGATGCCGGCGGAGTCGAGCCGGTCGGTGTCGCGACCGACGATCTTGCCGACCGCGATCCGCGCGCCCTGCACGTCACCCTTGCCGAGCGCGGCGGCGATCGGGGCGACGTGATCGTTGAGGCTGCGCTGCGCGAGACCGGGGGCGGCGAGGAGGCCGATGCCGATCCAGGCATAGGCGCCGAGATAGGTCGTCAGAAGCCAGGTCGCGCCCCAGGCGATCCCGCCCGTTACCGCGAGCGTGATCGCGAGCGTCGCGACCCCGGCGATGCGGCGCGTCGCGTCTGGCCATGACGGACGGTTGAGCGCCTTTTCGAGGCTGCCGATGATCGCGGCGATCGCGCCGACGGGGTGGCCGACCCGACGGTAGAGCCGTTCCGGCCAGCCGAAGGCGGCGTCGAGTGCGAGGGCGATGAGCGCGACGGGATCAGCCATGCGCGAGCGCCACGTCGAGACGCGCCAGTGCGGCCGCGTCGGCGGGGACGCCGAGACGGAGCCAGCGGGGGTCATAGGTGAAGGGACGCGTCAGGATGCCCGCCATATTCAGACGCTCGAACAGGGACTTGGCGTCGTCTGTTACGATGAGGCGGAAGAGCGGGCAGGCGCCCGTCGCGGTGAGCCCGTGGCGGAGAAGCACCGCGTCGAGCGCGGCTGCACGGGTGACGAGCTGCGCGCGCGTCGTGTCGATCCAGTCGCGGTCGGCATAGGCGGCGGTGCCGATCGCGAGCGCGGTCGCGGAGATCGGCCAGCTGCCCAGGCGGTCGCGGACCCGCGCGACGATGCCGGGCGGTGCGATCATGAAGCCGAGCCTCACGCCGGCGAGGCCGAAGAATTTTCCAAATGATCGGAACAGGATGACGGGGTCTTCTGCGGACAGTTTCGAAGCCAGGCCGGCGTTGGGGAGCGTGTCGGCGAAGGCCTCGTCGACAACCAGCCAGCCTGCATGCTCGCGGAGCCGCTCGATCACTGGCCTGAGCGCGTCCGGACTGACCAGCCGGCCGTCGGGGTTGTTCGGGTTGGCAAGCAGGATGGTGCCGCCGCGGGCCGCTTCGTCGGCGAGGCTGTCGATCGAGATACGCCCGGGGAAGACCGCGTCGTGCGTCGCGTAGCTGGGGCCGACATGGCGGGCGGGGGCGGGCAGGCCGAGCTTGCCGAGCAGGCGGAGGCCGATCTCGGTGCCGGGCAGCGCGACGACGCGTGCGGGGTCGGCGCCGAAGTGGCGCGCGGCGACGGCCTCGAGCGTGGCGAGCGCGGCGGGCGAGGGGAGGCTGCGCAGGTCGACCGCGAGATCGGCGGGCGGCTCCCACGCGCAGGGGTTGATTCCGGTCGACAGGTCGAGCCAGGGACGCGGCGCGTGCGGGTACAGCGCCTGCGCGCTGTCGATCCGGCCGCCATGTTCCATCAGCGCGTGCACGTGCGTCCCCTGCGCCGGCGATGCCGCGGCGTTGCTGCTGGCCTTCGCCATTCGTCGGGGATAGCGCAAGAGGCGATGGAGGAGACGGTCGTGCAGGGGTTTGGAAAGACGGTGCTGGTGACCGGCGGTGCGCGCTCGGGCAAGAGCCGCCATGCGCAGGCTTTGGCAGAGGCGGGGGCAGAGGCGGCAGGTGGCCACACGCTGGTCTATATCGCGACTGCGCAGGCGTTCGATGGCGAGATGACCGAGCGGATCGCGCGACATCGCGCCGAGCGGGACGAACGGTGGCGGACGGTCGAGGCGCCGATCGCGCTGGCGGCGGCGATCGTCGAGGCGGATGCGCCGGACGGGGTGATACTGGTCGACTGCCTGACCTTGTGGGCGTCGAACCTGATGCTCGCGGATGCGGATGCGGAGACGGCGATCGCCGCGCTGCTGGATGCGATCGGTCGTGTCGAGGGGCGGCTGGTGCTGGTCACCAACGAGGTCGGGATGGGGATCGTGCCCGACAATGCGATGGCGCGGCGGTTTCGCGATCTGGCCGGGATGCTCAACCAGCGGGTCGCGGCTGCGGTCGAGACGGTGGATCTCGTGGTGTCGGGGCTGACGATCCGGATGAAGGGATAGGGTGCCCCTCCCCGTGCGGGGAGGGGCTGGTGGCGTCAGAACGAGACGCGAGCGCCGAGCGAGGTGACGATCGCGCTGGCGTCGCGGAGCGCGCCGTTGGTGCGGATGATGCTGCCCGCGACCAGAGTGGCGCGGTCGATCGTCGTGTTCTCGAAGTCGACATATTGCGCGGCGGCGTCGACCGCGATGCGCGGCGTCAGCTGGTAGGAGGCGCCGGCGGCATAGGTCCAGCGATCGGCGTCGGGGACGCGCGCGTCGCGCTGGCCGTCCTGCGTCGGCGTCTTGGTGCGCTGGACACCGCCGCGCACCGTCAGCTTGGGCGTGACGTCATAGTCGAGACCGCCCGCGAGGCTCCAGCTGTCGCGGTAGTTTTCGGGGATCGACGTGTTCAACGGTGCGCCGAGATCGATCGTGTCGAACTTGCTCCAGTTGAACGCGATGACCTGGGCGTTGAGCGTCAGCTGGTCGGTGGCGCGGACGCGGCCCGCGACGATGACCTGGCCCGGCGTGTTGAACTCCGCGGTCGCGCCCGAGATGTCGGTGTTGCCGCCGGCGAGCGGGCCGAGCAGGCCGGTGACGACGAGGTCGCCCTTCAGCTTGTGGCGGATGCTCGACTTGTAGGTGACGCCGACGGTGGCGAAATCGTTGTGGAGCTGGACGCCTGCGGTCCAGCCGAGATCCCAGCCGTCGCCGCTGAGTTCCTGGCGGCCGTCGGGCTGTGCCGCGGACACGTTGGGGAGCGCGTTGCTGAGGATCGCGTCGGTATATTCGACGTTGAGCGCACCGCCGACACGGAGCCAATCGGTCAGCTCGACGCCGATCGAGGGCTGGATGTCGATCGTGCGCAGGCGGGTTTTGTCCGCGCTGTAGCGGGCCCAGCTGTCGGCGTCATAGTTGGTCGTGAAGCTGAACGGCGAGGTGACGACGAGGCCGACCGCGATCCGATCGGTCAGCGGATAGGCGACCGCGCCCGACGGGACGACGCCCTTGTTGACCGGGTCGCTCGAGTTCGACTGGCCGCTGATCGCGGTGCAGGGCTGGCCGCCCGGACGGCAGATCTGCGAGCCGGTGTCGATCACGTCGCCGCGCGGGATGATTGCGCTGGCGCTGAGCGTCGCGCTGCCGTCGCGGATGCCCGCGATCGCGGCGGGGTTCCACCAGAGCGATGCGGCGCCGGTATCGGCGGCCTCACCCGAGAACGCACGACCCGCGCCGCGTGCCGACTGCGCCTGGAGATAGAAGGCGTCGGCATAGGCGGTGCTGGCGAACCCGAAAGCGGAGACGAGCGCGGTCACGGCCAGCAACGGGGCCTTGGTACGAAACGACATTTACAAAATTCCTGAACGCTAACTTTTTAGGGAACGTGAGGGGAGACCTGGGATCAGCGGACGCGCGTCCAGGTCTGCGTCTTGCAGAGTGGGAAGAAGACGCAGCCGCGCAGCTTGAGCTGGTTCGCGCCGACCGGGGTGATCTTGCCGCTATAGGTCTTGCCGTCCTCGGCATTGTAGACCTGGCCGCTGCTCCAGACGCCGTCCTTGTCGGACTTGAAGCCGCTGAGCATTTGCATGCCCTGGATCGGGCGGTTGCGCAGCGCGGCGTTGCTGTTGTTGGCGTCCTTCATCGACGGGTTGGCGCGCAGCGCGTCGGAGGTCAGGATCTTGCCGCAGATCGAGGTGCCGCAGCGCGCGATCTCGACGATGGCGTTGTGCGTCTCGGTCCGCCAGCGGCCGATCGCGGTGTCGGCGGTCGCGGGGGCGCCGGCGAGCAGCGCGGCGATCATCATCAG
This sequence comes from Sphingomonas sp. 22R3R2A-7, assembly GCF_036856055.1. Lineage (NCBI taxonomy): Bacteria > Pseudomonadati > Pseudomonadota > Alphaproteobacteria > Sphingomonadales > Sphingomonadaceae > Sphingomonas > Sphingomonas sp. 22R3R2A-7. The sequence goes on from NZ_JASPFR010000001.1 coordinate 298,012, forward strand.
GGACATCGTCTATCCTCTCCTGGTGTCGGGACGCCGCATGTGTACGGTCATCCGCTGTCTTGACGAGACCCGCGACCTAATCGCGAGCCTGCTGCCGTATACGGCAGCTCTTCGCCCCGCCTAGATTTGTACGAACAATAGTCAAGTGTTCTTACTGATCCGGGCGGGTGAAAAAGCGTTCATGCGGGTGTTCCCCGCTTGCGCGGGGGAACTGCCTCAGTTGCGCAGTGGCTTGCCCGTCTGCAGCATGTGAACGACGCGCGCCTGGGTGCGCTGGTCCTTGACGCTTGCCATGAAGGCGGCGCGTTCGAGGTCGAGGAGCTGCGCCTCGGTGACGGTGTCGACGAGGTCGGCCTCGCCGCCGGTCAGCACCTCGGCGAGACGGTCGGCGACCACCACGTCATAGTCGGTCGCCATGCCCTTCTTGTGGAAGTCGGACACCGCCATCGACAGACCGGTACGACCGCTCGCGCCCGCCAGACGGAAGGTCGGCGGCTCGGGGGCGACATAGCCCTCGACGAGCGACAAGGCCTTCGCCTTGGCGTCGGCGAGCAGGCGGTCGCGGTTCATCGTGATGCCGTCGTCCTTGCGCAGGATCATCATCTCCTTCGCCTCAGCCGCCGACTTGGCGACCTGCGCGGTGGAGACCGCCTGGAACACCTTGGTCAGCGCGGGCATCGGGCCGTTGGGGAGCGTACGCGACCTGGTCCAGCGATCGAGCATTTCGCCATTGCCGCCCCAGCCGGGGACCAGCCCGACGCCGCATTCGACGAGGCCGGCATAGGTCTCGGCATGCGCCTGGACCGCGTCCGAGTGGAGCAGCATCTCGCAGCCGCCGCCGAGCGCGAGCCCGGCGGGCGCGCTGACGACGGGGAAGGGCGCGTATTTGAGCGCCTTGTACGCCTGCTGGCCGCGCGAGACGCTGGCCTCGACCATGTCCCACAGGCCCGCACCGACCGCGAACATCGCCGCGCCGAGATTGGCGCCCGCCGAGAAGTTGCTGCCCTCGTTATAGACGACCAGCGCCTTGAAGCGCTCGCGCACGACCGGGACCGCCTCCTCGATGAGCGCGATGACCTGATCGTCGAGCGCGTTCATCTTGGTGTGGAATTCGAGCGCGGCGACACCGTCGCCGACGTCCCAGAGCGACGCCGAGGCGTTGGTCAGAACGGGCTGCGTCCGGAGCTTGATGTCCTCGAGCAGTTCGACACCGTCGGCACGCGGCACGTCGACATAGTCGCCCGCGGTGGTCAGATACTGGCGGTTGCCGTTCTCGACGCGGTAGAAGGGGCGGTCGCCGGCAGTCTTCAGGATCGCGGGCACGTCGCGGCCTTCGGCGGCGAGGCGCTGCGCGAGCAGGCCGGGGCCCATACGGTCGATCAGCTCGAACGGACCGTATTTCCAGTTGTAGCCGAGCTTCATCGCGTCATCGATGCCGATGATGTCGTCGGTCGCCTCGCCGACGAGCATCGCGGCGTAAGAGAGCACGCTGCCGAGGATCGTCCAGGCATAGGTGCCGATCTTGCCGGGTTCGGCGATCAGCGCGGCGAGATCCTTGCCGGTCTTGCCGGGCAGGTCCGCGGGCTTCGCCTCGGGGCGATAGTCGCCGGTCGCGAGGTCGAGCGACAGCTTGGTGCGCGTCGCCTTGTCGAAGCGGTAGAAGCCGCCCTTGCCCTTGCGGCCGGTAAAGCCCTCCGCGATCATCTTGTCGACGAGCGGCATGTCGCGGACGGTGTCGAAATAGGGATCGCCCGTAGGGAGCGTCGACGAGAGACTCTTCGACAGCAGCGGCATCAGGTCGACGCCGACGAGGTCGACGAGGCCGAAGATCCCGGTCTTGGGCACGCCCATCGGCCGGCCACCGATCTGATCGGCTTCCTCGACGGTCAGCCCCTGGTCCATCGCCGCGTTGATCGCGATCGCCAGCCAGTAGGTGCCGATGCGGTTGGCGATGAAGCCGGGGGTGTCCTTCGCGCGGACGATGCGCTTGCCCATGAAGCGATCGACGAAATCCTCGACCTTCTCCGCGACCGCGACGTCGGTATGCTCACCGCGAACGATCTCGACCAGCCGCATGTAGCGCGGCGGGTTGAAGAAATGGGTGACGAGGAAATCGGCCTTGAACTGGTCCGAGCGGCCGTCGACGAGATGGCCGAGCGGGATCGTCGACGTGTTCGAAGACACCGCGGTGCCGGGACGCTTCAGCGCCTCGAGCTTGGCATAGAGCGCCTGCTTGATATCGAGCCGCTCGACGATCGCCTCGACGATCCAGTCGCACTCGGCGACGCGGTCGAGATGGTCGTCGATGTTGCCCGTCTCGACCAGCTTGGCCGCACGCTTCGACATGAAGGGGGCGGGGTCGGTTTTGAGCATCTTCGCGACTGCGCCCTTGGCGACCGCGTCGCGATCGTCACCCTCGCGGGGGACGATGTCGAGCAGCAGCACCGGGATGCCGGCATTGGCGATCTGCGCGGCAATCCCTGCGCCCATGACGCCTGCGCCGATGACGCAGACCTTTTTAATCCGATCGACCATCATGCGCGCTCCAGCACCGTTGCGATGCCCTGACCGCCGCCGATGCACTGGGTGGCGAGCGCGTAGCGGCCACCTTCGCGGGCGAGGAGCGACGCCGCCTTGCCGACGATGCGCGCGCCGGTCGCGCCGAGCGGATGGCCGATCGCGATCGCGCCGCCATCGAGGTTGATCGTCTCGTCCTTGAGCCCGAGGTCGCGGATGCAGGCGATCGCCTGGCTCGCGAACGCCTCGTTGATCTCGACCACGTCGAGGTCGGCGACGGTGATGCCGGCGCGCTCCATCGCCTTTTGCGAGGCGTAGATCGGACCAAGGCCCATCGTCGACGGCTCGTTGCCCGAGACCGCGACCGACTTGATGCGCGCGAGGATGGTCAGGCCGTGCTTGGTCGCGAACTCTTCCGAGGTGACGAGGACGGCGGAGGCGCCGTCGGTCAGCGGCGACGAGGTGCCGGCGGTGACCGAGCCGTCCGCGCTGAACGCAGGCTTCAGGCCCGCGAGCGCTTCGGTCGTCGTGCCGGCGCGGATCGTGCCGTCCTGGCTGACCGGGCCGGCCTTGGTCTGGATCGTCACGATCTCGTCGGAGAGGCGGCCATCGGCGCGAGCGGCGGCGGCCTTGTCCTGGCTCTTCACCGCGAACGCATCCTGCTCGGCGCGCGTGATCTGGTAATCGCGCGCGACGTTCTCGGCGGTCTCACCCATGCCCATATAGGCGCCGGCGTTCTTCTTGAAGAGATCGGGGTTGGGGAGCGGGTTGTAGCCGCCCATCGGCACGCGGCTCATCGATTCGAGGCCGGCGCAGATGAATGCGTCGCCAGCGCCGATGTTGATCTGGCCGACCGCGATGTGGATCGCGCTCATCGACGAGCCGCAGAAGCGGTTGACCGTCATGCCGCCGACCGACAGCGGCAGGTCGGCGAGCAGGCCGATCATCCGCGCGACGTTCAGGCCCTGCTCGCCTTCGGGGAAGGCGCAGCCGAGGATGATGTCCTCGATCGCGGCAGGATCGACGCCGGTCTTGTCGAGCAGGCCGCGGATCGTCTGCGCGGCGAGATCGTCGGGGCGGACGCGGGCGAGATCGCCCTTGCCGGCAAGATGGAACGGCGAGCGGGCGTACCCGGCGATGACGACGTTGGTCACGATGATCCTCTCCAATTGCAATCGGTCCGCTTAAGACTTGCGGGCTACCCTTAAGGTGCGATACCTCTCCTATACGTCAAGGTGATGCGGCCTACAATATCAGTCGAGAGCGCACGCCGAAAAGGAGAGAGAGATGCTGGACACCGACGGCCGTGCGATCGGCGTACCGCTAGAAGGCGAAGCGCGTTTGCTGGGCGACATGCTCGACACGGCGGTCCGCCGATTCGGGTCGCGGACGGTGCTCGATTTCCTCGGGTCGACGATGACCTATGCCGAGCTTGGCGACGCGGTCACGCATGCGGCGCGGGGGTTGCAGGATCTGGGCGTGGTGAAGGGGACGCGGGTCGCGCTGTGCCTGCCGAACACGCCTTATTATCCGGTGCTGTTCTTCGCGGTGCTGAAGGCGGGCGGGATCGTCGTCAACGTCAACCCGCTCTATGTCGAACGCGAGCTGTGCCACCTGCTGAAGGATTCGGGCGCGGAGATCATCGCGACCTGCGACATTACAGAGATCCATGCGCGCGTGCTGAAGGTCGCGGGCGAGACGGGGCTGCGGCATGTCATCACCTGCCCGATCGCGGGCGCGCTGCCGACGCTGAAGTCGATCGCCTACCGCATCTTCAAGCGCGCCGAGATCGCGCGCGCGCCGAACGACGCGCGGCATCGCAGCTTCGACTCGCTGGTGCATGCGAAGGGCGCGCCCACGCCGGTCGCGGTGACGCCGAACGAGGTCGCGGTGCTGCAATATACCGGGGGGACGACGGGCGAGCCCAAGGCGGCGATGCTGAGCCACGCCAATCTGGTGTCGAACGCGGATGCGATGATGACGTTCGTCGGCGGCGAGACGCCCGAACAGGACCGGGTGATGGGCGCGCTGCCGCTGTTCCACGTCTTCGCGCTGACGACGGTGCTGACCTATTCGATCCGTGCGGGCGCGCAGATGATCCTGTTGCCGCGGTTCGAACTGCAGCAGCTGCTCAAGACGATCGTGCGGACCAAGCCGACCTATTTCCCCGCGGTGCCGACCATCTATGCCGCGATCACCAAGGCGGCGGAGACGCAGCCGATCGACCTGTCGTCGATCCATGCGTGCATCTCGGGCGGTGCGCCGTTGCCCGCCGAAGTGCGTACCGCGTTCGAGGCGGCGACAGGGTCGAAGCTGGTCGAGGGTTATGGCCTGTCGGAGGCGTCGCCGATCATCACCTGCAATCCGATCGAGGGGCTGAACAAGCCGGGATCGGCGGGGCTGCCCTTTCCCGGCACGATCATCGAGATCCGCGACCGCGAGGACCCGACCCGGCTGCTGCCGGTCGGTGAGAATGGCGAGATTTGCGCGCGTGGCCCGCAGGTTACGCAAGGGTATTGGCACAAGCCGGAAGCGAGCGCTGCGCTGTTCGCGGACGGGGCGCTGCGCACCGGCGACGTCGGGCATCTCGACGCGGACGGCTATCTGTTCATCGTCGACCGGATCAAGGACCTGATCCTGTGCGGCGGCTACAATGTCTATCCGCGGGTGATCGAGGAGGCGCTGTACGAGCATCCCGCGGTCGCCGAGGTGGTGGTGATCGGGGTCGCCGACGCCTATCGAGGACAGGCGCCCAAGGCGTTCGTCACGCTGGTCGAAGGCGCGGTCGCAACCCCTGTGGAATTGCGTGATTTTCTGCGCGACAAGATCAGCAAGATCGAGCTTCCCCGCGAGGTCGAAATCCGCGACACTCTGCCCAAGACGTTGATCGGCAAGCTATCCAAAAAGGAACTTGTCGCGGAGGAAGAGGCCAGGCTGGCAGGCGCAATGCCGGCCGGGGCAGCGTCGGGGAGAGGGGAGCGACACCGTGAACGAGCGGCAGGACGATCTTACCGGGATTCAGGACGTGTCGCAGGCGCTGGGGGTCAGCGCGCGGACGCTGCGCTTCTATGAGGACAAGGGGCTGATCGAGCCGTGCCGGATCGGCACGACGCGCGTCTATACGCGGCGCGACGTCGCGCGGATGCAGCTGATCCTGCGTGGCAAGCGGCTGGGATTCTCGCTGCGCGACATCGAGGAGTTTCTCGACCTGTACGACGCGGATCCGCAGCATGTCGAACAGATGCGCGCGCTCGCCGAACGCTGTCGCCAGCGGATCGACGACCTCCAGCAGCAGCAGGATGCGATCGCGCAGACGCTGGCGGAGCTCGAGAAGATCGAGGCGCAGGCGCTCGAGCGGATCGCGTCCTGACCGGCGTGTAACGCGCGGCGGTTGCACCGCGCGGCGCAGCGCGGCAGGGACGCGGGATGCGTACCATCTCCTCCGCCGTCGGCGTTCGGCTCTATCATCTCGACGATGCGCTCGAGGGCGGGGCGGCGACGACCTTGTTCTACGGCCCGCTCGGCGAGGCGCTGGCGATCGCCGCGCAGCAGGACGAGGAGGTCCAGGCGGGGCTGTACATCGCGACCGAGAACGACGTCGTCGCCTATCTCGACCTCGACGAATGAGGCTCAGGCGCCCGCGGTGAAGCCGTCGTCGCGGTCGGCGGGGACGGGCGCGCTGACCGCCTTGCAGATCGCGCGGAGTGCGGGCTTCAGCCCCTCCTCGAGCGTCGGGTGATAGAAGGGCATGTCGAGCAGGTCGGTCGCGGTGCGGCCCTGCTGGATCGCCCAGGCAATCAGGTGCGCGCTGTGCTCGACCCCGGGGGCGGCCATCGTCGCGCCGGTCAGCCGGCCGTTGCCCGCCTCCGCATAGAAGCGGACGAGGCCGGCGGTGCGCGCCATGACCTTGGCGCGACCCTGATCCTCGTAGGAGGCTTCGCCGATGACGATGCCGTCCTGGTCGTCGGGGGTGATGTCGCCGATGACCGCGACGGTCGGGTCGGTGAACATGATCGCGAGCGGGACCATCCGCGGGCCGGGGGTGACGTCGGGGAACTGCGCGGCGTTGCGGCCGGCGATCATCCCCTCGGCAGACGCTTCGCCGAGCACGGTGCGGTCGTGATCCGCGTCGCCCGCGATGAAGATCGGCGCGTCGCCGCACTGCATCGTCGTCCTGTCGAAGAGCGGCGTGCCGTGATCGTCGAGCGTGATCCCGGTGGTCTCTAGCCCGAGGCCCTTGAGCCGCGGCGGGCGGCCGGTCGCGACGAGCAGATAGTCGAAGCGGCGGGATCCCGACTGCGCGCCCGACCAGGACAGGCGGACGCCACCGCTGTCGGGTTCGGCCTTCAGTTCCATTTCGAGATGGATCGGCAGTTCCTCCTCGAGGATCGCGTGGAGCACCGCCGAGACCTTCTCGTCCTTCAGCGCGGCGAGGCCGGGGGACTGGTCGAACACCATCGTCTCGACGCCGAGCCGGACGAGCGCCTGCGCGAGTTCGAGGCCGATCGGGCCCGCGCCGATCACGCCGACCGAGCCGGGCAGGGTCGGCAGCTCGAAGATCGTCTCGTTGGTCAGCACGCGGTCGCGCACCGCGTCGAAACTGTCGGGGATGTTCGGGTAGGAGCCGGTCGCGATCACGATGGCCTTTGCCGTGACGGTGCGGCCGTCGTCGAGCCGGAGCGTGGTCGCGTCGACGAAGCGTGCGCGGGCCTCCACCTTCACGCCGTCGGGGAGCTTGTCGAGCGAGTCGCAGACGCCTGCGACGAACGCGTCGCGTTCACGCTGGACGCGCGCCATCACCGCAGCGCCGTCGATCTTCGGCTCTGCGGCGATGCCGAAGACCGATGCCTGGCGGACCGCATGCGCGGCGTGGGCAGCGGCGATCAGCAGCTTGGAGGGCATGCAGCCGACGCTGGCGCAGGTGGTGCCCGAAAAGGTCTCGTCGATCAGCAGCGTGCGTGCGCCGTTGCGCCGCGCGTTGCGTTCGGCCGCGAGCCCGGCGGTGCCCGCACCGATGATCGCGACGTCGCAGGTTAAATCGGGGCTGGTGTTCGGCATGATCGACTCCGTCTCCGGAGCATTCCGGTCATGGCAGCGAAACCTTCCAACCGCCTGACCCGTTCCGCATGCCGATCCGATAATCACCACGATCCGAGGACCCGCCATGCTGACCGTCCATCACCTGAATTTCTCCCGGTCTTTCCGTATCTTGTGGCTGCTGGAGGAACTGCAGCTGCCTTATGAGCTGGTCCGGTACGAGCGCGATGCGAGCTTCCGCGCGCCCGCGTCGTTGAAGGCGGTGCATCCGCTGGGCAAGGCACCGATCGTGCAGGACGACGAGCTGACACTCGCCGAGAGCGCGTCGATCCTCTCCTATCTCGATCGCAAGTACGGCGGTGCGCGGCTCAGCCCGCCCGAGGGCACGCCCGAGGCGGCGATCCATGACGAATGGCTGCACTATGTCGAGAGTTCGGCAGCGTTCCCGATCATGATGACGGTGATCGGCAAGATGATGGGCGGACTGCCCGAGGGGCTCGGCAAATTCTCCGAGCCCGAGGTCGCCAAGACCTTCGCCTATATCGCCGACGGGGTCGGCGAGGGGCCGTATCTGATGGGGGCCAAGCTGACGCTGGCGGATATCCAGATGTCGTATCTTCTTGCGACCGCGGAGAGCGCGGGGCTGCTCAGGGGACAGCCGGAGGTGAGCGGCTATTTCGAGCGGCTGAAGGCGGTGCCGGGCTATCAGAAGGCGATCGAGATCGGCGGGCCGCTGTCGCCACCGCGGCGCTAACAGGTGAGGGAACCGGCGCTGCGATACGGCAGCGCCGGTCCCGCCGGATCAGCGCGCCTTGAAGCGGATCGCCTGCCCGCCGCCGGGGGCGAGCGCGAGCGTCAGCGTGTCGCCCTTGCGGACGCGCTTGGTCTCGATCGTGATCGCGTGGCGTGCGGTCGTCTTGTAGTCCGCGCCGGGGCCGTCGCGGTAGATCTGCGCGGTGTAGGTCCGGCCGGCGTCGAGGAAGTCGAGCGCGACGGTGAGCGTCCGGGCATTCTCGTCGGTGACGCTGCCGACATACCAGTCGTTCGACTTGCGGTCCTTGCGCGCGAAGGTAACGAAGTCGCCGACCTCGCCGTTGAGCACGCGGGTGTCGGACCAGTCGGTCGGCACGTCCTTGATGAACTGGAACGCGGCGGGGTATTTCGCGTAATTCTCGGGCGTGTCCGCCGCCATCACGACGGGCGAATAGAGCACGACGTAGAGCGCGAGCTGCTTTGCGATCGTCGACAGGAGGTCGCTGTCGTCGGTGCCCTTGAGGCTGAGCACGCCGGGGGTGAAGTCCATCGGCCCCTCGAGCATCCGCGTGAAGGCGAGGTTGGCCTCATGCTCGGGCGGGTTCTTGCCGGCCCAGCTGTTATATTCCATCCCGCGCGACCCCTCGCGCGCGATCCAGTTGGGATAGGTGCGGCGCAGGCCGGTGTCCTTGACGGGCTCGTGGCTGTCGATCGACACCTTGTACTTGGCGGCGGTGGTGACGACGCGGGTATAGTGGTTCACCATCCACTGGCCCTCATGCCATTCACGGTGCTGAGACCCGTCGGGATCGACGCGTTCGATCTGGCCCGCGTCGGTGACATAGCCTGTCTTGATCGCGGGGATGCCGTGATCGCGTGCAAAGGCGAAGGCGCGGTCGAGCTGGCCGTCATAATGGCTGGCCGAGCCGCCGGTCTCGTTATGCCCGATCAGGTAGACGCCCTTCGACTTCGCGTATTTCGCGAGATAGCCGGCATCGAAATCGGCGGTCGGCGTGTCGAACTGCATCGCGGTGCCGTCGCCGAACCAGTCGCCGTCCCAGCCGACATTCCAGCCCTCGACGAGGACGCCGGGGATTTTGTTCGCGCTGGCAAAGTCGATATAGGTCTTCACATGCGCGGTGGTGGCGCCGTGATTGGGGCCGGTCGCCCAGCTCCACTTGCCGGTGATCATGTTCCACCAGACGCCGACGAACTTGCCGGGCTTGACCCAGCTGACGTCGCCCAGCTTGTTCGGCTCGTTCAGATTGAGCTCGATATGGCTCATGTAGAGACCGGGCGCGTCGTCCGAGAGGATCAGCGTGCGCCACGGCGTCGCGAACGCGCCGGTCCGCGTGACCTTGGGCGCGCCGGCACCGGGGGTCAGCACCGCCTTCAGCGTGTTGCCCTCGACCTTGGCGACGTTCATGCCGGCATAGTCGACGAGCGCCGCCTCGTGCAGCGCGACATGCGTGCCGCCCGCGAGCTTCAACGTGATCGGCGTCGCGGCGGTGCCGACATCGGCGAGCGGCGTGCGGTTGTAGAGATATTCCTCGCGATTCCATTCGAAGCCGGGCTTCCACCAGGCGGTCGCGTCCTCGGCAAAGGCGAACTGCGTCAGCTCCTCGGCGATGTTCACCGTCTTGAAATTGGGCTGGCCGGGGAAGACGTAGCGAAAGCCGATGCCGTCGTCCTGCAGCCGGAAGACGACGTCGATCGCGCGCTGCAGCCGGTCGGTCTCGCGCAGGCGGACGCGCATCTCGGTGTGGTTGTCGCGGATCGTCTTCCACTCGCCCCAGGGCTGCGTCCATGTCGAGATCCGCCTTGTCGCGGGTGACGGTCTCGATCTTCAGATGCCGGTCGAACTTGGGCGCGTCGGTGAAGAGGAAGCCGAGCCGCGACGGCTTGACGATCAGCGTGCCCTTGCGCGTGACGCTGTAGGTCGCATGGCCTTCGCCGTCGGTCGCGACGGTGACCGCGATGCTGCCGTCGGGCGAGGTCGCGATCGCCGAGGGGATCGTCGGGACGGGCTGCGGCTTGATCGTCTCGTTTGTGGTGACGGCGGGGGCTGCCTGATCCTGCGCGATTACGGGCGCGGTCGTCGCGAGCAAAGTCGCGAGGGTCAGCGAGAGGGTCTTCATGATCCGGTCCTTTCGGCGATCAGCGCGGCATAGCCACCCAGTCGCCCTGTCGTGGCGTCGTTGATGCTTTCGAGGACGCGCCAGTCGCCGGCATCGGCGGGGCTCCAGTCGATCGACGCAGCACCCATGTTGAAGACGCAGAGCAACGTCCGGTCGCCGTCGTGGCGCTCGAAGGCGAGCAGTGTGTCGGTGACCTCGGTCAGCACCAGATCGCCGGTCGCGAGCGCGGGAATCGCGCGACGCAGCGCGAGCAGGCGGCGGGTGAGCGCGAGGAGCGAGTCGGGATCGCCCTCCTGCCGGTCGACCGCGAGCGCGGGATGGTCCGCACCGACGGGCAGCCACGGCGTCGCGTTAGTGAAGCCTGCATGCGGCGCATCGGCCTGCCACGGCATCGGCGTGCGTGCGCCGTCGCGTGACAGTGTCAGCGGCCAGTTGGCGATCGCCTCGGGATCCTGGAGCTGGTCGAACGGCACCTCGACCTGCGTCAGGCCCAGTTCCTCGCCATAATAGAGAAAGATGTTGCCGCGCAGGCAGACGAGCAGCGCGATCTTCATCCGCGCGAACGCGTCGCGCTGGTCGGGCGCGATCCAGCGCGAGACGGCGCGCGGCGCGTCGTGGTTCTCGAACGCCCAGCTCGGCCAGCCCATCTCCGCGTCCGATGGCCAGAGCGTGATCGCGTCGGCGACGGTCTTCGGGCTGAGCTCGTTGGCGTAGAGGAAGTCGAAGCCGTACGCGCTGTTGAGCCGCGTCTGGCCGCGCGTGAACAGCTTCATCTCGCGGTCGCTGTCGGCGCCGCCGACCTCGGCCACGGTGAAGCGGTCGCCATAGCCGTCGATCAGCCGCCGCAGCCGTTCGAGGAACGCGGGGATGTCGGGATGGCTCTGGTTGTGGACATGCGCCTGAAAGTCGAAGGGGCGCGTCTTCAGGCTGTTGTCGGTGACCGGCGGATTGTCGGTCAGCGCGGGGTCGTGCATCGCGAAGTTGATCGCGTCGAGCCGGAAGCCGTCGACGCCGCGGTCGAGCCAGAATTTTGCGGTGTCGACGATCTCGTCCTGAACGTCCGCATCGTGAAGGTGGAGCTGTGGCTGCTCCTTCAGGAAATTGTGCAGATAATATTGGCGACGGCGCGCGTCCCAGGTCCAGGCGGGGCCGCCAAAGACCGACTGCCAGTTGGACGGCGGGCTGCCATCGGGCTTGGCGTCGGCCCAGACATACCAGTTCGCCTTGGGGTTGGTGCGCGACGAACGGCTCTCGACGAACCAGGGATGCTCGTCCGAGCTATGGCTGTAGACCTGGTCGATGATGATCTTGAGCCCGAGCGCGTGCGCGCGCGCGATCAGCGTGTCGAAATCGGCGAGCGTGCCGAAGATCGGGTCGACATCGCGGTAGTTCGCAACGTCATAGCCGAAGTCCTTCATTGGCGACGTGAAGAAGGGCGAGAGCCAGACCGCGTCGACGCCGAGGCTCGCGACATAGTCGAGATGGCGGGTGATGCCGGGCAGGTCGCCGATGCCGTCGCCGTTCGAGTCCGCGAAGCTGCGCGGATAGATCTGGTAGATGACCGCGCCCTTCCACCAGGGTCGGTGCACGGGCAGGCTCGTATCGTCGGGCATCAGCGGGTCTCCGCGGCGCAGACCGCATAGCCAAAGGCGGGGATCGTCAGCGTGACGCTGCCGGGGGCGGTCGCGCGCGCGGCGCAGGCGCCGGCGAGCGTATCGAAGCGCGTCGAGCGAGTCTCGACCTGGATCGCGCTGGTCAGCGGCTTGGCGCTGGTGTTGTACGCAAGGAGCATCTCGGCGCCGGTCACGGGATCGAAACGCGAGACCGCGAACAGGCCGGGCGTATCGCCGCGCGCGCGGACGAGCGTGCGGCCGCGGGTGAGCGCCGGGTGCGCGACGCGGAGGCGGGCGAGCTCGGCGATCTGGCGGAACAGCGGGTGGGTCGTACCGAAACTGGTGGTCGCGGTGGTCGCGTCGGTGCCGACGAGGCGGTTGTCGTTATAGACCGCGACCTTCGAGGCGAACATGTCCTCGCGTGCATCCTGGTCGTCGCCGTCGCCGGCAAAGCCCTGTTCGTCGCCCGAATAGATGGTCGGCACGCCGCGCAGCGTCAGCAGCATCGCATGGCCGAGCTTGACGCGGGCGAGCACCTCGGCCTCGCTCGCATTCGGGTTGAGGCGGCGGACGTCGCGCGCGAAGCGGCCCTGGTCGTGATTGCCGAGGAAGGTCGGCAGGATCATCGCGGTGTCGGCGCCGTGCTCGTAGAGCGCATCGCCGTCGAACAGCGCGGCGAGTTCGTTCGTGCCCTTGTTGCCCGCGACGACGTCGGTCACGCCCCAGCGGAAGCCGAAGTCGAGCACCGCGGGCAGCTTGTCGACGCGGGTGAAGCGCGCGAGATAGCCCGGATCCATCGTCCCATAGGCGACCTCGCCGAAGATGTGGAAATTGGGGATGCCGTTCGCTTTGGCGCGGTCGAGCATCGCGGGCGTGAAGGCCTGCCAGAATTCGGGGTTCACGTGGCGCGCGGTGTCGATGCGGAAGCCGTCGACCTTGAACCGGTCGATCCAGCTGCCGAAGATGTCGATCATCCCCGACACGACGCGGGGGTTCTCGGTCGCGAGATCGTCGAGGCCGGAGAAGTCGCCCATCGTCGAGCTCTCGTCGGTGAAGGTCGAGTCGCCGCGGTTGTGGTAGTAGATCGGGTCGTTGAGCCAGGCGGGGACCTTCACGGTCCGTTCCTTCGCAGGGACATAGGGCGTGTAGGCGAAGCCGGGGTCGGTCAGCCGCGCGAAGTTTTCGGGCGTGTGGACGGCGTCGCCCGCGAAGCCGGGATTGATCGGCTTGCCGCGCAGCCCGAGCTTGCGCTGATAGGGATAATTAGCGCGGTCGCGATAGGCGCAGGGGGTGCCCTCGGTGCATTCGCGGTACTGGATCACGTCGGCGGTGTGGTTGATGATGATGTCCATATAGACCTTCATCCCGCGCGCATGCGCCGCGGTGACGAGCGCGGTCATGTCGGCATTGGTGCCGAGATGCGGATCGACCTGCGTGAAGTCGGTGATCCAGTAGCCGTGATAGCCCGCGGACTCCCGGCCGGGCGCGCCCTGGACGGGCTTGTTCTTGAAGATCGGGCCGAGCCAGATCGCGGTCGCGCCGAGATCCTGGAGATAGCCGAGGCGCTTGGTGAGGCCCTTGAGGTCGCCGCCGTGATAGAAGCCCTTGGCGGTCGGGTCGAAGCCGGTGACGCGGCGATCGCCGGTCAGGCCGCCGCGGTCGTTGGCGGGATCGGCATTCTCGAACCGGTCGGGGAGGACGAAATAGATGACCTCGTCCTGCGGCAGCCGCGCGCGATAGTCGGTCGCCGGTGCCGGCTTGCGTGCGGCCCGCGATGCCGGGCCCGGGTCTGCGATGGCGGGCGAGAGCGCTAGCAACCCTGCCAGGATGGTGGCGACGCTCTTGATCATCGGATGTCCTTTTCGCACCGGAACTCGGTGACGGCGCCACCGGCGCCGGGTCGCCGTCCGCCGGGATGACCCCGGGCGGACGGCGGTATTACAGGCACCTAGAAGCGGAAGCTCGCACCCAGATAGAACTGGCGCCCGAAATATTGCAGCGTGCCCGTCTGTGCGGTCTGGCCGAAATAGGAGCGGGTCGGCTGGTCGGTCAGGTTGTTCGCCTGTGCGAGCAGCGTCATCCCGGCGAGCGGGCTGCCCTGCGGGAATTCGTAGCTCATCTGCGCGTCGAACACGGTCTCCGCGGCATTGGTCACGATCTGCTCGCTGAGGCCGAACTGCGGCGCGACGAACTTCGAGCGGTAGCGCATCGAGACGCGCGTCTGGAAGCCGTTCTTCTCGTAGAAGAGCGTCGGGTTGGAGACGATCTTCGACAGGCCGGGCAGCGACAGCGAGAGCGTGTTGCCGCTGATCGCGTTGGTGATGCTGACGTCGGACTGGTTGTACGAGATGTTGAGCACCGCGCCGAGGCCGTCGAACGGCGCCGGGAGGAAGTCGAACGTCTTGGTGATCGCGCCTTCGAAACCATAGACATAGCCGCCATTGCCGTTGATCGGTGCGAACAGGTTGCCGGTCGTGACGACGCTGGTGAAGCCGGTCCCGGCAAGCGGCGGGGTGCTGATGCCGTTGGCGGCGAAGTCGTAGTTCGGGATGACGCCGCCGATCACGAAGCTGCGGACGTCCTTGTAGAAGGCGCCGAGCACGAGCGAGCCGCTGTTGCCGAAATAATGCTCGTAGGTGGCGTCGAACTGGTTGGCGCGGAACGGCTGGAGCGCGGGGTTGCCGCCCGACCCGTCGAGCCGCGCCGCGGTGCCGCCGATGCTGACCAGGTTGGTGCTGATCGAGTTGCGGAAGTCGAAGAAGCGCGGACGCGAGATCTGGCGCGAGAGCGACAGGCGGGCCTGGTCGTTCTCGGTCAGGCCGAGAATGAAGTTCGCCTGGGGCAGCCAGTCGGTGAACTTGCGGCCGCGGGTGTTGAGGTAGCGACCGGTGCCGCCGTCCGAGATCGTCGAGGACGAGCTCTGGTCCGTATGGACGACGCGCAGGCCGATATTGCCCTTGAACGGCAGCGAGCCGGCGATCGTGTCGAAGTTGAGCTGGCCGTAGCCGGCATAGGTCTTCTCGTCGATCGTGAAGCTCTGGTCCTGCGTGAACGCCTGCGCCTGGTCGACGACGCGGTCGGGGCCGAGCTGCGAGTCGAAGATGCTGCCGATATCGGCGACGATGAAGTCGGGGAAGGACGAGAACTTGCCCTTGAAGCCCGCGGTCGTCGAATTGGCGCTCGTCAGCGTGACGGGTGCAGCGAAGCTGAACGCGTTGAAGCTGGTGATCACCCGCTCCGCCTTGCGGTTGCCGTAGCGGCCGCCGACCTCGAACGACTTGAGGAACGGACCGTCGATCTTGAGCAGCGCGCTGCCCGCGAACGCATAGAGGCGGTCGGTGTCCTTCTGCGGGACGATGTAGAAGCCCTCGAACGTGTTCGCGGCGGGATCGGTGTAGTTGGCGTTGGTCGAGAACGAGCCGACGTTCAGACCGTCGAGCTTGTAGCTGAGCGTCGTCGGCGTCGCGGTCGTGTTGCCGTTGTCGTCGAGACCCGAGTTGTTGAAGAAGCTCGACGCGCGCGAATAGGAGCCGTCGGCGGTCAGCGTGAGCTGGCCGATGTCCTTCTGGACGTTGCCGCCGAAGGTGTAGAGCTTGTCGAGGCGGTTCTCGTTCTGCTGGATCGTGCGCGTGCGGATGCCCGAGGCGTTGCCGCCGACGATCGTGTTGCCGATGACGGTCGGGTCGGTGATGTTGCTGCTGGTCTGCTGCAGGTTCTCGATCCGGATGCCGCGGCGGAACACGTCCGACTTGAAGCGCGAATAATAGCCGTCGAGCAGGACGCGGAACGTGTCGGTCGGCTCATACTGGATGCTGCCGAGCACGCCGTCGCGCGTCTCGTTGCCGCCCGACTGGACCGCCTCGAAGCCATAGCCGATCGCGTCGGCGCGGCCGTTGCTGTCGAGATCGCGGATCGCCGGGCTGCCGTTCTGGCCGGTGGCGGTATAGTCGTAGCCGACGAAGCGCGTCGCGACGTTCGCCTGCTTCAGCCGGGCATAGCCGACCGCGAGGCCGAGCGTGTCGTCGAGCAGCTTGGTCTGGATCGAGGCGCTGCCGCGATAGCCGAACTCGCTGGCGTCGGGATTTTGGCCGGCGCGGTCGTTATAGACGCCGCGGACGTTGACGCTGACGAGCGTCTTGCCGGGGATGCTGAGCGGGCGCGCGGTGCTGAGCTCGACCTTGCCGGCGACGCCGCCCTCGATCTGCGAGGCCTTGGGGCTCTTGTAGACCGCAGCCTGGTTGATGAGCTCGGACGGATACTGGTCGAATTCGATCACGCGGTTGCCCGAGGTCGCGACCTGTTCGCGGCCGTTGAGCGTGGCGGAGACGAGATCCTGGCTGAGCCCGCGGATGTTGATCGCGGACGCCTGGCCGCCGGTACGCTGCGACGTGACGCCGGGCAGGCGGGCGAGCGACTCGGCGATCGAGACGTCGGGCAAGCGGCCGATATCCTCGGCCGAGACGATCTCGGCGACGACGTCGAGGTTGCGCTTGACCGCGATCGACGAGCGCAGGCTGGCGCGGAAGCCGGTGACGACGATGTCGTCGGACGCGGTCTCGGTCGTCGCGGGCGTCTGGTCGGGCTGTGCGGCGGTCGGCTCGGGTGCCGAAGGCGACGCGGACACGGCCTGGTCGGTTGGGGCGGCAACCTGCGCATCGGCGACCGATGCCGCGAACAGCGCGGCCGCGAGCGCGCCGCCGCTGGCCGAGAGGTTGAGGATATTATGGGCGGCAGATGCCGGGAAACGCTTCGACGTCGTCATGTTCAACTCCCCTGAACGTCCCGCTGCATCTTTCGCGCGCTGGACACTGTGTGGCGCTCCATTGGAATTCCGCCGGGCGAAAGCCAATCGATCGACATACGTATTCAATGCGGCCGTTTCGGCTGTGTCACCCAATTGCAACAGAGGGTGGCCGCCAATGCGTTGACCTCGCGGCATTTCTGGAGTGATGATCGACCGTGCCGCCGCCCGAGCGACCGCGAGAGGATCCCGTCTTGAGTGCCCAGCGAAAAGCCACGTCGTTCGACATCGCGCAGGCCGCGGGCGTGTCGCAGCCGACAGTGTCGCGCGCGCTGCGGGGAAGCCCGACGGTGAGCACCGCGACGCGCCAGCGGATCGAGGCGATCGCCAAGCAGCTCAACTATACCGTCGACCGCAGCGCATCGAACCTGCGCAGCGGCAAGACGCGGACGCTGGCGTTGCTGATCTTTCGCGATCCGACGCCCGACGAGACCGAGGTCAACCCGTTCTTCCTCGGCATGCTGGGGTCGATGATGGGGGCGTGCGCCGAGCACGGCTATGACCTGCTGGTGTCGTTCCAGAATTATTCGTCGGACTGGCATACCGATTACGAGGACAGCCACCGCGCCGACGGGCTGATCCTGCTCGGCTATGGCGACTATGCCGATTACCGCGCGCGGCTCGACCTGCTGGTCGCGCAGGGGACGCATTTCATTCGCTGGGGATCGGTCCAGCCCGACGAGCCCGGGCTGACCGTCGGGTGCGATAATGTCGCAGGTGGTGCCGTCGCGACACGCCACCTGATCGAGCGCGGATGTCGCCGGATCGCGTTCCTCGGCGATGCGA
This sequence comes from Sphingomonas sp. 22R3R2A-7, assembly GCF_036856055.1. NCBI lineage: Bacteria > Pseudomonadati > Pseudomonadota > Alphaproteobacteria > Sphingomonadales > Sphingomonadaceae > Sphingomonas > Sphingomonas sp. 22R3R2A-7. The sequence continues at coordinate 315,657 of NZ_JASPFR010000001.1, forward strand.
CCGATCACTATCCCGAATTTCGCGACCGGCACCGCGGCTATGTCGAGGCGATCGCCGCGGAGGGGCTCGCGGTCGATCCGCGGCTGCAGGTCGACGCGATCACCACCGAGGACGACGGCACGCGCGCGGCGCAGGCGCTGATCGCGCGCGGCGTGCCGTTCGACGGGATCGTGGCGGCGAGCGACCTGATCGCGCTGGCGGCGATGCGCGTGCTGGCGGGTGCCGGTCTGATCGTCCCGCGCGACGTCGCGGTGATCGGGTTCGACGACATACCCGCGGCGAGCCTTGCGAACCCGCCGCTGACGACGGTGGCGCAGGACACGGTGCAGGGCGGGCGCAGGCTCGTCGAGATGCTGCTCGCGCGGATCGACCACCGGCCGGTGTCGAGCACGGTCCTGCCGACGACGCTGGTCGTGCGTCGGTCGTCCGGCGTGCCGGTGGCGACGGAATCGGACGGGGATACGAATGCGAATACGGGGACGGCATGACGCGTGAGAAACCCGTGCAGGGCTTTTGGGGCCTGTGGAACATCTCGTTCGGCTTTTTCGGTATCCAGATCGGCTTTGCGTTGCAGAACGCGAACGTCAGCCGGATCTTCCAGTCGCTCGGCACGTCGGTCGACGATCTCGCCTTTCTGTGGATCGCGGCGCCGCTGACGGGGCTGCTCGTCCAGCCGGTGATCGGGCATTACAGCGACCGGACCTGGGGCGTGCTGGGCCGGCGGCGACCTTATTTCCTCGCAGGGGCGATGCTCGCGACGGTCGCGCTGCTGGCGATGCCCAATGCGCCGGTGCTGTGGGTCGCGGCGGCGTTGCTGTGGATGCTCGACGGGTCGCTCAACGTCGCGATGGAGCCGTTCCGCGCGTTCGTGGGCGACATGCTGGGCAGTCGGCAGCGGACCGCGGGCTATGCGTTCCAGACGGGGTTCATCGGCGCGGGCGCGGTGATCGGCAGCCTCGCGCCGATGATCCTCACCGACATATTCCAGGTCGCGAACACCGCGCCTGCGGGGGTATCCCGCCCTCGGTGCAATATGGCTTCTATATCGGCGCGCTCGCGCTGTTCTTCGCGGTGCTGTGGACCGTCCTCACGACGCGCGAATATTCGCCCGCGCAGATGGCGGCGTTCACCGACGATAGCCCGGTGCGCGACGAGGCGGTCGTCCCGTCGCGGGCGCGGCTGGCGCCGGTGTGGATCGCGCTCGGGGCGATCGTGATCGCCGCGGTCTCGCGCTTCGGGCTCGACAAGCCGGTCTATCTGCTCGGTGGCGGGCTGATCGCGTTCGGGACCGCATTGCTGGTCAGTGCCGCGCTGGTGCGATCGGGACGCGCGTCGAACGTGCTCAGCCAGATCGTCGGCGATCTCGGCAGCATGCCGGGCACGATGAAGCGGCTCGCGCTGGTCCAGTTCTTCACCTGGTCGGCGCTGTTCATCATGTGGATCTACACCACGCCGATCGTCACGCAGCACGTGTTCGGGACGACCGACACGACGAGCGCCGCGTATAACGAGGGGGCGAACTGGGTCGGCGTGCTGTTCGCGGTCTATAACGGCGTGGCGACGCTGTGGGCGTTCGTGATGCCGTGGCTGGCGGCGCGGATCGGGCGGCGCGATGCGCATATCGTCGGGCTGCTGAGCGGCGCGGCGGGGTTTGCCTCGTTCCTCGTCATCCGCGATCCGCTGATGCTGATCGGGTCGATGGTGCTGATCGGGATCGCCTGGTCGTCGATCCTGACGATGCCCTATGCGATGCTGTCGAACGCGCTGCCGCAGGGCAAGCTCGGCGTCTATATGGGGCTGTTCAACATCTTCATCGTGCTGCCGCAGCTGATCGTGTCGTCGGTGATGGGGCAGGTGGTGCGGACGTTCTTTCCGGGCGATCCGGTCTGGGCGATGCTGATCGCGGCGGGGGTGATGGCGGTGGCCGCGCTGGCGATGCTGCGCGTGGGGCGCGACGCGTGACCCTCCCCTCGGGCGGGGGAGGATCAGCGGGTCAGCCGCCGAACCCGCCGCGGCCGCCGAAGCCGCCGCCGAACCCGCCGCGCGAGATGACCGAGCTGCGGGTCTGGACCCGTGCGGGCGCGCGCGCTGTAGTGGGGGTGAAGGCGTCCGAGCCGACGCGCGTGCGGCCGGTGACATAGTCGCGGCTGATACGCCCGCCGGCGCCGCCGTAATAATTGCCCGCGCGATCGCGGTACATCGGCGCGCCGCGATAGCCGTAACCGCCGTTGAGCGCCTGGCCGATGATGAAGCCGGTGAGCAACGGCGTGAAGAAGCTGCCGCCGCTGCCGTTGTTGCGCGGCTCGCACTGCGCGGCGCCGAACTGCTCCTCGCAGGTCTGCTTGTCCTCGAACCGCGGTGCGGTCTTGGCGGCGTCGGTCTTGGCCTGTTCGAACGCGGCGTCGCACTGGACCGCGGGGATCGCGCCCGCCGAGCGGCATTCGGCGACCGAGGTGTAGCTCTGCGCATCGACGGGCTTGCCGCCGACATCGCCGTCGCACGCGGTCAGCGAGATCCCCGATCCCGCGATCAGGCCGGTGAGGACGATCGAACTGGAACGCTTCATGTCTTTGCCTCTCAGTTCGTCATGCACGCGGCGTTGAGGATGCCGACGCACAGCGAGATGCTCGCCATATAGGTCGCGGCGGCGATGTCGCCGCGGACGATCCGGTCGTGGATGTCGCGCATCACGAGCCGGCGCACGACGAGCGCGGCGATGATCTGGATCACGCCCGCGAGCACCGCCCACACCGCGAATTCGACGAGGCTGACGGTATGCGTCAGCGCGGACGCGAGTGGCAGGACATAGCCCAGCAACGCCGCGCCGAGCGTGATCGCCGCAGCGGTATTGCCGTCGCGGATCAGCGCCTTTTCATTGTACGGCGTGGTCGCCTGGAAGATGATCTTGAACGCGATCGTGAAGAGGCCCGCCGCGACGAACGCGATCAGAAAGGCTCCCACGCTGGCGCCGAAGCCGTAATAATCGAACATCTGCTATCCCCGAAGCCGTTGGTGCGATGCTAGGCGCGGAATTCGCCGAGTTCCAGTGCCATGCCCAGCATGATCTCGAACGAGACGTCACCCGCCTCGTTCTCCTGGTCGATCGCCAGCAGCAGCTCGCGCCCGTCCTCGCCCGGCAGGTCGCGGCCGAACAGCATGCAGGTCTGGAAGATGCGGCGGTCGACGATGCCGTCGCGGTCGTCGTGAATGTCCTCCCAGAAGGTCACCGGTTCCTGCTCGCTCGCCTCGGGGCCGAACCAGACGCGGTGATAATCGGGCAGGCCCTCGGCGGTGAAGCTGCGCGCCTTGAGCCGGTTCTTCCACGCCGGACGCTGGGCGGCGGACGAGGGATAGGCACTGTCCCAGGGCGCGAAGATCGTGACGTCGGTAACGTCCTGCCCCGCGCGGTCGTTCGAGACCGCCTGGAACATGATGTCGTCATCGGTGTAGAAGCGGTGGACGAACCCGCCCTCGTTGAGGTCGACCAGACCCTGCGCGACGATCACGAGCGTGTCGCGGTCGAACGGGAACAGCAGTTCGTCCCCGAACCGGCGCCACGCGAGCGGGTCGACCGTCACCGTGCGGCCAAGCGTGACGTTGCGGATGACGGGGAGCTCGGTTCCCTCAAGCGGTTGCTTGCGGCCGAACAGGCGATCGAACATGCAATCCTCGCTTCTGTGTTGGCAGTCTGCATAGGGCAAAGCGGGGAGGGGCGCAAAGCGGGATCGGGGTGGAGAGGGCTGCGGGGGATCGCTATTTTTGGTCGGCGCGGCTTCGACACACCTCCCGTCATCCTGACGAAAGTCAGGATCCAGGGTTACGATGCACTGCGCCTGGCCGCTCTGGATCCTGACTTTCGTCAGGATGACGGGGTGGGGACGGCGGAGTGGGGAGGATGACGGGGTGGGGAGGATGCCGCCGCTTTCGCGAGCGAACGGCATAGCAAGGGTTCGCGACACGTCCTATGTGGGCGGGAGAGACACGAACGGGAGTTTCTGCTTTGACCGACACCTGGACCGTCCGCAGCCTGAAGGCCGCGCTCGATACGTCCGAGCCCGCCAAGACGGGTGAGTTGACCGCGCGGATCGTCGAGGGGGCCGATCCGATCCTGCTCGTCACGATGCACGAGCATGGCGACCTCGAACTGTTCGTCAACGTCAGCGAGGCGCAGATCTCGGCATCCACGCTGCTCTGGCCGTGCGACGAGCAAGAGGACCAGAATGCGTTCAACGCGTTCCTGCTCAAATCGCAAAAGCTCGTGCCGCTGTCGAACTTCGGGATCGGCAGCGTCGAGGGGCGCGATTATTATGAACTGTTCGGCGAACTCGCGACGTCGAGCCGGCTCGACACGGTAGTGATCGAGCTGCGCACGCTCGCCGAGAACGCGATCGATGCGGCCACCGACCTGCGCAACGCGCAGATCCCCGCCGCCTGACCTGAAGACTCATACGGAGAGACTGGCATGGCCATCTGGAGCAAGATTTTCACCCTCGGTCGGGCGGGCGCGCATGAAGCGGGCGCGGCGGTCGTCGACGCGAACGCATTGCGGATCCTCGACCAGGAGATCCGCGACGCGGACAAGGCGCAAGGGAAAGCGCGCGACGATCTCGCGGGGCTGGTCGCCCGCCGCCGCATCCTCGAAACCGAGGTCGAGAGCTTCCGCGCGCAGGCCGCGAAATACGAGGCCTCGGCGCGGATCGCGGTCGAGAAGGGCAATATGGACCTCGCACGGCAGGTCGCGCAGCGGATCGCCGATCTCGAACAGGACATCGCGCTGAAAAGCCCGCAAGTCGAGGACATGCGCGCCGCCGAGGAACAGATCCACACCGCGGTCGCGCAGACCGACCGCAAGATCGAGCAGCTTCGCCGCGAGGTCGAGGTCGTCAAGGTCAACGAGTCGGTGCAGAAGGCGCAGGCGACGGTCGCATCGGGCAGCATCGGCGCGGGCAACAAGCTGGGTTCCGCGGCGGACAGCCTTGCGCGGATCCGCGAGCGGCAGGCGATCCGCGGCGAGCGGATCAAGGCGGCCGGCGAGCTGGAGGATCGGCGCACCGGCGCGGATCTCGACGAGAAGCTGCGCCAGGCGGGGATCCTGCCGGGTCAGTCGTCCGCGGACGACGTGCTCGCCCGGCTGACCGCGCCCAAGGCCGACCAGCTCGGGCAGACGCTGCGGATCGAGCAGCGCGACGACAGCAAGACGCAGGACAACTGATGCGCCGGATCGCGGTCGACCCGCGCGGCGACTGGCGCGAGCGGGCCGACGCGATCGGGTTCGTCTATCACGGCACGGCGGTCGGCGACGCGATCGAGCCCTATTGGGACGAGAGCGCCGCCTATGCCTTCACGCTGGCGGAGATCGAGGAGGACCTCGAACCCGCGGCCGAACAGATGCACGCGATGTGCCTCGAACTGGTCGATGAAGTGGTGCGCGACCAGCAGTTAATGGAGCGGCTCGCCATCCCGCGCGAGCAGTGGAATTATGTCGCGGAGACGTGGCGGACGCGCCAGCCGTCGCTCTATGGCCGGTTCGACTTTGCCTATGACGGGACGGGGCCGGCCAAGCTCTACGAATATAACGCCGACACGCCGACATCGGTGTTCGAATGCGCGACGTTCCAGTGGATGTGGCTGGAGGACCTGCTCGCGAGCGGGGCGATGCCGGCGGGGACCGACCAGTTCAACAGCCTGTTCGACAAATTGCGCGAGCGGTTCCGCGCGCTGTTCCCGAGCGGCGGCTTCGTCCATTTCGCAGCCGACGCGACCGCGATCGAGGACCGCCAGACGGTGCGGTTTTTCGAGGATCTGGCGAGCCAGGTCGGGATCGAGCCCAAGTTCGTCGAGATGAAGGATATCGGCCTCGCCGCGGATGGCCGGTTCGTCGACCCCGAAGGCTTTGAGGTGCAGGCGGCGTTCAAGCTTTATCCGTGGGAGTTCATGCTGCGCGAACCCTATGCGCCGAACCTGTCGCGCGCGGACGTGCGCTGGATCGAGCCGGCGTGGAAATCGATCCTGTCGAACAAGGGCATCCTGCCGCTGCTGTGGGAGCGGCATTCCGGCCATCCGAACCTGCTGCCGGCGTATTTCGACGGCGATCCGGCGGCGAGCATTCTGGGGCCGCGCCATGTCCGCAAGCCGCTCTTCTCGCGCGAGGGTGCCAATGTCGAGATCGTCGGCGGGGAGGGCGGCACGCCCGCCATTCTCGACCAGGGCTATGGCGCGGAGGGCGCGATCCTCCAGGCCTATGCGCCGCCGCCGGTGTTCGACGGGCGGCATCCGGTGATCGGGGCGTGGATCGTCGGCAACGAAGCCGCGGGGATCGGCGTTCGGGAGGATGAGACGGTGGTGACGCGCAACATGGCGCGCTTCGTCCCGCATATCATCGAGGCGATTGATGACTGACGTACGCGAGCTACCGCCATTGCCGCCGATCGAGCGGCTCGTCGAACTGATGTTCGATGCCGCGCGGATGGGGCGGGACGAGATGATCCCCGCGCTGCTGCAGGCGGGGGTCGATATCGAGGTGACCGATGCGCGGGGGTACACGCCGCTCGTGCTGGCGAGCTACAATGCGCAGGAGTCGACGACGCGGCTGCTGCTCGACGCGGGCGCGCGGGTCGATGGCGATCCGGCGAGCACCGCCAATACCGCGCTGATGGGGGTGTGCTTCAAGGGCTATACGCCGATCGCGCGGATGCTGATTGCGGCGGGGGCGGACGTGAACCGGCGCAACGGCGTCGGGCAGACTGCGCTGATGATGGCGGCTTTGTTCAACCAGGGGGCGATCATCGACTTGTTGATCGAGCAGGGTGCGGATTCGGCGGTGGTCGATGCGGCGGGGAACAGCGTGGCGTCGCTGGCGATGTCGCAGGGGAATGCGGTGCTCGCGGCGCGGTTTGCTGAGGGTTCGCACGGGTTGGGATTTGCCGCTTAAACGTCGTCATCCTGACAAACATGAAGTCGCTCCAGACTCCGTCATCCTGACGAAAGTCAGGATCCAGAGCCACAAGGGTGCCGCCCGTTACTCTGGATCCTGACTTTCGTCAGGATGACGGGAAGAGGTGTGGGTCCTGACTTTCGTCAGGATGACGGAGAAGGGGTGTCGCCGTCGTCGTCCGCGTGCGTCTGCGGGAGGACCGCGCCGACATGCGTCTGACCGCGGGCTTCGGCGAGGCGCATCTGGCGCTCGCGTTCGGCGTAGCCGGCGCGCTGCGTCGCGTCGCGGGCGTCGTGGCAGGCGGGGCAGCTGATGCCCTCGACATAGAGCGGCGAGGCGCGGTCGGTGGCGCTGACGGGCATGCGGCAGGCGTGGCACAGGCCGTGCGTGCCGGGCGCGAGGCCGTGGCCGACCGCGACGCGCTGATCGAAGACGAAGCATTCGCCTTCCCACAGGCTCTCCGCCTCGGGCACGGTTTCGAGATATTTGAGGATGCCGCCCTTGAGGTGGTAGACCTCGTCTAACCCTTCCGCTTTCAGGAACGCGGTCGATTTCTCGCAGCGGATCCCGCCGGTGCAGAACATCGCGATCCTTGGCGGCGGGCCGTCGCCGACCAGCGCGTCGCGGTGCTCGCGGAACCAGGCGGGAAAGTCGCGGAAGCTCCGCGTCTTCGGGTCGAGCGCGCCCGAAAAGCTGCCGACCGCGACCTCGTAATCGTTGCGCGTGTCGATCACGATCGTGCCCGGATCGGCAATCAGCGCGTTCCAGTCGGCGGGGTCGACATAATGGCCGACGTCTTCGAGCGGGTCGATATCGGGCTCGCCCATCGTCACGATCTCGCGCTTGAGCCGGACCTTCATCCGGTGGAACGGCATCGTCGCCGCGCGCAGATCCTTGACCTCGAGATCGGCACAGCCGGGCAGCGTGCGGATATGCGCGAGCACCGCGTCGATCCCGTCGTCGGTCCCCGCGATCGTCCCGTTGATCCCCTCGTTCGCCAGCAACAGCGTCCCCCTGACGCCGTTGGTGCAGCAGAGCTGCGCGAGCGGGGGCTTGATCGCCGCGAGATCCGAAAGGCGCGTGAAGCGATAGAGCGCGGCGACACGGATCGGGGCGTCGTCGGGGGAAGCCTGGCGGGGGGCGTCGGATGGGGGCGTCATTACGCAGGAACGTCCAGAACGAGGGGCGGCGGGCCTGACGCGAGCCGGCGTTGCCGCCTCAGAAATTCGCGTAGTTGCCGAGCAGCGTCTCGATGCTGGAAAGACCCTGCGCGGTCAACTGGATCGTTCGCCCGGTTTCCTCGGGATGATCGAGCAGCTGCTTGCCCGTCAGCGCCGCGATCCAGCGGGCGACGCGCGGCGTGTCCATCCGCGTGCGGTCGGCGATCTCCTCGGCATCGATGAGGCGGCCTTCCGCTTCCGCGAGATAGACCTGGACGAGGATCAGCCACGCATGGTCGCCGAACAGGTCGTCCCCGAGATGCGCGCGGCGCTTCTGCAGCATCACGTCGACCTTGGCCGCGACCGTCCAGAGCCGGTCGGGCATGATGCCGTCGCCCGTGGTCAGGATCGATGCGGTATCGGGGACGTACAAGGTGCCGACGAGACGGCCTGCGTCGATGCCGCGGCCGAGACGCGAGACCTGGAGATCGACGCAGATCGGCGCGGCGTCGGGGATCAGATAGCGTTTGCGGATCCGTATCGGGCCATCGTCGGGGCCGAGCCGGCGGATCATCTCGACGTTTCGGGTCCGGTCGTCGGGATGCGTGATCTCCGCGAACGATCGACCGATGAGTTCGCTTTCGCACCGCTGAAGCAGTGCTTCGACCGCGGAGTCCATGGACAGCAGAACACCGTTCTGGTCCGACATCGAATGGCCGACGAGCTGCAGCTTGGTTCCTCCGGTTACGTGCGCATGCCGGATACCATACGTTTCAGACGCGGTTCCGGATGCATCGCCGAGCATGGTTTCAGCTCGTCACGAAGCCGAGGCCGGCCTTGGCGATCAGCCGGTCGCGCAGCGTCGCGCCGAGCAGCGCGCCGGGCGTCCAGATCCCGCCACGCGTCGTGCCGTCCTCGACGAGGCACAAGGCGGTTTCGGCGATCATCTTGCTGGTCGATCCATAACCGGGATCGCGGTCGCCGGTGACGACGGTGTCGAGCCGCGACCCATCGGGCATGATGCCGACGAAGAGGATGTCGTAATGGCCTGCGTCGCGTTCGGCCTTTGACGGGCCCTCGCCGGGTTTGGGGCCCTTGTCGCCCGCGAACGGGTTGAACCTGGCGATCGCCTCGGCGGCCGCCTTGCCGATGTCGCCGAGCCCGGCGACCATCATCTCGTCATAGACGAAGTCCGCGCCATAGGCCTCGCCGAGCAGCACGTTCGTGCGGTGGACGTTCTTGGTGTTGATCGGCGCCATCACGAACGGTGCGACCCAAGCCTGCAGCGTCGCGTCATATTCGGGGATGAGCCCGGTCGGCTGGTGCGCGCCGGTAAATCCGGGCGTGAGCGCGAACGGGCTGGTGAGGAGCCGGACGATCGCGGGATCGCGCGCGGCGGCGGCGAGCGTCGCCTTGAGGCTCGCGGCGGTGCCGCCCGAGAAGGTGCCCTGCATGCTGCGGACGCGCCCCTTCACGCGCGGCGCCGGCTTGCCGTAGCGCGCCTTCGCCGCCTCCTGGAGCGTCAGCACGCCGAGATCGAAGGGGATGCTGTCGAACCCGCAGGAGAAGACGATCCGCGCGCCGGTGCGCCTGGCTTCGGCCTCGTGCGCGTCGATCATGTGGCGCATCCATGCGGGCTCGCCGCACAGATCGACATAGCCGGTGCCGGTCGCAGCGCAGGCGGCGACGAGTTCGGACCCGTAGAGCTGATAGGGGCCGACCGTCGTGATCACCACGGTCGCACGCTCGACCATCGCGCGCAGGCTTGCCGGATCGTCCGAGTCAGCAGTGATCAGCGGCGTGTCGGCCGGGGCGCCGATCAGCGCGCGGACCTCTTCCAGCTTGGTGAGCGAGCGTCCGGCCATCGCCCAGCGCACCCCGGTCGGATAGGTCTGCGCGAGATGTTCGGCGACGAGCCGGCCGGTGAACCCCGTTGCGCCATAGATGACGACGTCGAACTCGCGCATATCCGTCTCCTGTTGTGCGGGGTTTCCCGTTTCGCCGCGATTTTGCCCGTGCCCGCGTCGCACCGCAAGCGAAACGCGACCGCGGCGCGCGGCTCGCCAAGGGCGCGCGGATCTGCAATCATCCGAAAATGGCATCGGATCATGGCATCGTCGCGTTCATCCTCGAACAGATCGCGAGCGCGGGCGATGTCCGGGCGCGGCCGATGTTCGGCGAATACGGGGTCTATTGCGACGACAGGATGGTCGCGATGGTCTGCGACGACCAGCTGTTCGTCAAGCCGACGCCGGGTGGTCGTGCCTATGTGAGCGCGGGCGCCGATGCGGGCGCGATCGACGAGGCACCGCCCTATCCGGGGGCAAAGCCGTGCCTGCTGATCGACGCCGATCGCTGGGACGATGCCGACTGGCTCGCCGGACTTGTCCGCATCTCCGCGGCGGAAATCCCGCTCCCCAAGCCCAAGACGCCCAAACCTAAGGCGCCCAAGACGCCGAAGCCTAGGCCGCCTCGTTGAACTGGAGGCTCGCGAGCCGGGCATAGAGGCCGCTGTTGGTTATCAGCGACCCGTGCGAGCCCTCCTCGACGATCTGCCCGTCGTTCATGACGATGATCCGCTCGGCGGCGCGGACGGTCGCGAGGCGGTGCGCGATCACGAGCGTCGTGCGGTTCGCCATCAGCCGTTCGAGCGCCTCCTGAACGAGCCGTTCGCTCTCCGCGTCGAGCGCACTGGTCGCCTCGTCGAGCAGGAGGATCGGCGCGTCGCGAAGCAGCGCGCGTGCGATCGTGACGCGCTGGCGCTGCCCGCCGGAGAGGCGCGCACCGCCTTCGCCGAGGAAGGTGTCGAGCTTGTCGGGAAGCTTGTGCAGGAATTCGGCGGCATTGGCGGCCTCGGCCGCGGCCCAGAGCCGGTCGTCGGTCGCCGACCAGTCGCCATAGCGCAGATTGTCGCGCGCCGAGGCGCCGAAGATCACCGTGTCCTGCGGCACCATCGCGATCCGCGACCGCACCTCCGCCGGATCGGCATCGCGCAGGTCGACGCCGTCGAGCATGACGCGGCCGGCGTCGGGATCGTAGAAGCGCTGGACGAGCTGGAACAACGTGGTCTTGCCCGCGCCCGACGGACCGACGACCGCGACCGTCTCGCCGGGCTTCACGTCGAGCGAGAAGCCGTTGAGCGCGGCGACGTCGCGTCGCGTGGGGTAATGGAAGCGGACATCGTCGAACACGAGCGCACCGACCGCGGGCTGCGGGAGCGCACGCGGTTGTGCGGGCGTCGCGATCTCGGGTCGTTCGCGGAGCAGCTCGGACAGCCGCCCGGCGGCGCCCGCACCGCGGAGCAGGTCGCCATAGACTTCGGTCAGCGCGCCGAACGCGCCTGCGACGATCCCGCCGGTGAGGACGAACGCGGCGATCGCGCCGCCGCTGATCCGTCCCGCGGCGACGTCGATCGCGCCCTCCCAGAGCACCAGCGTGATCGAGCCGAAGACGAGCCCGATGACGATCGCGGTCATGACGGCGCGAAGCAGGATGCGCGCGCGCGCCGCGGCGAAGGTGTCGCTGACGGCCTTGGCAAAGCGTGCCGCCTCGCGGTCTTCCTGGCCGAACGCCTGCACGACCTTCATCGCGCCGAGCGTCTCGGTGGCGATCGCGCCGACATCGGCGATCCGGTCCTGCGAGGTGCGCGAATGGTTGCGGACGCGTTTGCCGAGCAGCGCGATCGGCAGGATGATCAGCGGGATGCCGACCATCAGCAGCCCCGCGAGCTTTGGCGAGATCGCGAACAGATAGATCAGGCCGCCGATCCCGGTGAAGGTGTTGCGCAGCGCGATCGACGCGGTGCTGCCGACGACCTGTTCGATGAGCGCGGTGTCGGAGGTCAGCCGCGACGCGATCTCGGACGGGCGGTTCTCCTCGAAGAAGCGCGGGGTGAGCCGGAGCAGGTGCCGCTGCACGTCGGTGCGGATGTCCGCGACGACGCGTTCGCCGAGCCACGACACGTAGTAGAAGCGGACCGCGGTCGCGAGCGCGAGCACGACCACGATCATCAGCAGGTAATGGAACGAGGTCCCGACCGACCCGCTCGCGCCGGGTCCGAAGCCACGGTCGATGACGCGCTTGAACCCGTAGGGAATCCCGATCGTCGCCGCCGAGGTCGTCATCAACGCGAGCCCCGCGATCGTGATCTGGCGCGGATAGGCGACGGCGTGGCGCCATACCATTGCGAGGTCGCCGATCCGGCGGGGCGTTTTGTCTTCGGGTGTCGGCTTGGCCATGCCGACCGCGTAGCAGCGGCACGATTACCACTCAATGACGGCCGTCGCCCCCGCCGATCGGCTATAAGACATGAAACCTGCCGCGTGGATGGCGGATGTGACCCGATCCGGGAGCCGGCGCCGATAGTGCATCGCAGGGCATTTGCATTACGCGGGCAAGCGCCCATAATGGAGCAAAGGATACCGCATGCTCTATGATGCTTATGAATTCCAGCGCTCGATGCTGTCGAGTGCCAGTAAAATGGCGAGTTTCGGCGCAGATATGCTCAACAATTCGGCAAACCCGTTCGCCTATTTAGGCGGCGGGGCGGTCGTTGCGTCGGCGCTCGAGGTGTTCGCACATGCGAATGCGACTCGCGGGAAGCCCGAGTTCGGGCTCGATCGGACCGAGATCGACGGACGCGAGATCGCGGTTCGCGAGGAGATCGTGTTGCGCAAGGATTTCGGGCAGCTCAAGCGGTTCGTGCGGACCGACGCGGAGGGCGTCGTCCAGGCGGGGCCGAAGCTGCTGATCGTCGCGCCGATGTCGGGGCATTATGCGACGCTGTTGCGCGGTACGGTCGAGCGGATGCTGCCGTCGGCGGATGTCTACATCACCGACTGGCGCGACGCGCGGCAGGTGCCGGCATCGGCGGGGCGGTTCGATCTCGACGATTATATCGATTATTTGATCGCGTTCCTCGAGACGATCGGCGCGAACGAGGATGACGGCGGGCTGCACATGCTCGCGGTCTGCCAGCCCTCGGTTCCGTGTCTCGCCGCGGCCGCGGTCATGAGCGCGGACAAGCACCCCTCCCGGCCGAAGACGCTGACGATGATGGGCGGGCCGATCGATACGCGCGAGGCGCCGACCGCGGTCAATACGCTGGCCACCGAGCGGCCGCATGCGTGGTTCGAGCAGAACGTCATCGCCACCGTCCCGGGCAATTACCCGGGTGCGGGGCGCAAGGTCTATCCGGGGTTCCTGCAGCTGGCGGGGTTCATGTCGATGAACCTTGGCAACCACATGGTCTCGCACTGGGAGATGTATAAGCATCTCGTCCAGGGCGACGGCGAGAGTGCGGCGGCGAGCCAGGCGTTTTACGAGGAATATCGCTCGGTCTGCGACATGACCGCCGAATTCTATCTCCAGACGATCGACGTGGTGTTCCAGAGCCATGCGCTGCCGCGCGGCACGATGATGCACCGCGGCAAGCCGATCGACGTGGGCGCGATCACCGACGTCGCGTTGCTGGCGATCGAGGGGGAGCGGGATGACATTTCGGGGCTTGGGCAGACCAAGGCGGCGCTGAAGCTCGCGACCGCGCTGCCGGAGGACAAAAAGCGGTATTTGATGGCCGATGGCGCGGGCCATTACGGCATCTTCAACGGGTCACGCTGGCGTACGATCATCGCGCCGGTCGTCGAGGAGTTTATTACCGCGCACGGATGATCGGTGTGATTTGCCGGTGGGCCTCTCCGGTCCGCCCGCCCCCGCTGTTACCTCGGCGAAGGCTGGGTATCCCTGTTGTCAGGCCGGTCGGCCCGAACCGGGAGATCCCAGCTTTCGCTGGGATGACGGGGTAGGGGGTTAGAGGGAAGGGGTATGCGGGCGCGGGCGGGTGTGTGACCCCGCCCGCGCCCTGTTCATGCCATCGGTTTAGCCGATCGAGTCGACGACTGCGTGGCTGCTCGACTCGCTCGACGTGATCGTGCCGCCGAACAGCATCTTGACGCGGCCGGTCAGCGAGATGTCGGTTTCCCACAGCTCTGCGCTGTCGATGTCGAAGCGGAGCAGCGTCAGGTTGGGATCTTCCTTGCCGCCGGGAAACCATGCCTCGACCTGGTTGTTCCAAAGCTTGTCGATCTGCGTGCGGTCGTTCATCTGCGACACGGTGCCGGCCATGCACGCGAAGAAATCATGCCCCTTGCCGACGAACTGCGCCATCGCGTCGCCGCCCTTGGCGATCCGGTTGTCGCGACCCGCGAAGAAGAACAGCACGTTGGGCTGATCGTCGTCGATCTGCGCGGTCATCGGCTCGGAATGCGCGCCATCGGTCAGGCCGATCATCACGAACGGGCTCGACTTGAGCTTTTCGATAAACTTGTGTGCGACTTCCTGGGGGGTGTCCTTGTCGGCCATCATCGATCTCCTGTGGATTTGGATTGCGACAATGAACGGGTGGAGCGGGGGATGGTTGCGGCCCCCGCTCGCCGAAGATTACAGGACTTCGAACAGGCCGGCAGCACCCATGCCGCCGCCGACGCACATCGTCACGACGACATGCTTCGCACCGCGGCGCTTGCCCTCGATCAGCGCATGCCCGGTCGCGCGCGCGCCCGTCATGCCATAGGGGTGGCCGATCGAGATCGCGCCGCCGCTGACGTTGAGCCGTTCGTCAGGGATGCCGAGCGTGTCGCGGCAATAGAGGACCTGGACCGCGAACGCCTCGTTCAGCTCCCACAGGCCGATATCGTCCATCTTGAGGCCGAAGCGCTTGAGCAGTTTGGGGATCGCGACCACCGGGCCGATCCCCATCTCGTCGGGTTCGGTGCCGCCGACCGCCATGCCGATATAACGGCCGAGCGGCTGCAGCCCGCGCTGCGACGCGATCTTCTCCTCCATCAGCACCGAGGCGGACGACCCGTCGGACAGCTGGCTGGCATTGCCCGCGGTGATCGTCATGTCGGGGCCCATCACGGGTTTGAGCGACTGGAGCCCCTCGAGCGTGGTGTCCGCGCGGTTGCCCTCGTCGCGCGCGATCGTCACCTCCTTGTAGGTGACGTCCTTGGTCTCCTTGTTGACGATCGCCATGTTCGCGGTGACCGGCACGATCTCGGCGTCGTAATAGCCCGCGGCCTGCGCGGCGGCGGTGCGTTGCTGCGACTGGAGCGCATAGGCATCCATCGCGTCGCGCGAGATGCCGTAGCGCTTGGCAACGACCTCGGCGGTCTGGAGCATCGGCATGTAGACGTCGCGGTGCATCGCGATCAGCTCGGGATCGGGTGCGACGCGCATCTGCGGCGTCTGGACGAGGCTGATGCTCTCGACCCCGCCGCCGATCGTGATGTCCATCTGGTCGGTGATGATCTGCTTGGCGGCGGTGGCGATCGCCATCAGCCCGCTCGCGCACTGGCGGTCGAGCGACATGCCGCTGACCGTCGTCGGCAGCCCCGCGCGGAGTAGCGAGGTGCGCGCGATATTGCCCGCCTGGTGACCCTGCTGGAGCGCGCAGCCGAACACGACGTCGTCGACTTCGGCGCCGTCGATCCCGGCGCGCTCGACCGCGGCCCTGATCGCGTGGCTGGCGAGCGTCGGCGCGGGGGTGTTGTTGAAGGCACCGCGATAGGCGCGGCCGATCGGGGTACGCGCGGTGGAGACGATGACGGCTGAACGCATGATGCTATCCTTTTTCTGAAGTCCCCTCCCGCGAGCGGGCGGGAAGAAATGGTCAAACGAAAACCTGGCTGATCCATTCGGCGATCAGGGCGGGCTTGTCCTGGCCCTCGATCTCGACCGCGAAGCTGTTGGTCTGCTGCCACTGGCCGGGGCGTTTCTCGTCGAACGAGAGCAGCTTGAAGCGGCCGCGGACCTTCGATCCCGAGCGGACGGGCGTGAGGAACCGCACCGAATTGCCGCCGTAATTGACGCCCATCTTCGCGCCCTCGATCTTCGGCGCGTCGGGGATCTTCGACGACAACAGCGGCATCAGCGAGAGCGTGAGGAAGCCGTGCGCGATCGTGCCGCCGAACGGCGTCTGCGCGGCGCGGGCGGAATCGACATGGATGAATTGGTGGTCGCCGGTCGCGTCGGCGAACTTGTCGATCATGGCTTGCGTGACCTCGACCCAGTCGGACAGCGTCTCGGTACCGATCCGCTTCTGCATCTCGGCGGTGCTGATCGTCGACACGGCATTCCCTCCAAGCCTGTTTGGCGCTAAGCGCTGCGACGTCTCTAGGCGTACAGGCTGGCCGACCGCAAGCCTCACCCAACCGGAAGCTGGAAAATGTCGACTGCCGTAACGTCCAATGCCCGTAACACCATGGCAAAGCTGTATCGGGCGAGCGAACCCGATGTTCTAAAACCACTGCTGGAGCGTGCCGCGCTCGATCTCGGATTCGCGCGAGCGGGTGATGGGGCATGCGCTCGGGCTGCTCGCCGATCTGCGCGCGGCGCAGAGCAAGGGGTGGGTGAACCAGTTCCTCCAGGAATATCGGCTGAATTCCTCCGAAGGCGTCGCGTTGCTGAGCCTTGCCGAGGCGTTCCTGCGCGTGCCCGATCCCGAGACGGCGGACCTGCTGATCGCCGACAAGCTGGGCGATGCCGACTGGCGTGCGCATGCGGGCAAGTCGAATTCGAAGCTCGTCAATTCGGCGACCTGGGGGCTGGTGGTCGGCCGCGTGCTGGTCGGCGAGGGCGCGACCGGGCCGCTGCGCCGGCTGATCAGCCGCGCGGGCGAGCCGTTCGTGCGCCAGGCGGTGGGTGCCGCGATGAAGATGATGGGCGAGATTTTCGTGATGGGCCGGACCATCGACGAGGCGATGAAGCGGATGCGGCGGCCCGAGAACAAGGGCTTCACCGCGAGCTTCGACATGCTCGGCGAGGCGGCGCGGACGCATGCCGATGCGCAGCGCTATTTCCAGGCCTATGTCGGCGCGGTCGACGCGGTCGGGCGCGATCCCGCGGCGGGGCATTCGATCTCGGTCAAGCTGTCCGCGCTGCACCCGCGCTACGAGGTCGCGCGGTGGAGCGAATGCGTGCCCGCGCTGACCGAGATGCTCGAGGCGCTGGCGGTGCAGGCGGCGTCGAAGGGCATCGCGCTGACCGTCGATGCGGAGGAATCCGAGCGGCTCGAGATGAGCCTCGACATCATCGGTGCGGTCGCCGGGCTGCCGTCGCTCAAGGGCTGGGACGGGTTCGGCATGGCGGTGCAGGCGTACGGCAAGCGCGCGCGGCCGGTGATCGCATGGGCGAACGGGCTCGACCGCGTGATGAACGTGCGGCTGGTCAAGGGCGCGTACTGGGACAGCGAGATCAAGCGGACGCAGGTCGAGGGGCTGGCGGACTATCCGCTGTTCACGCGCAAGGCGGCGACCGACGTGTCGTATCTGGCGGTCGCCAAGGACATGCTGGCGGCGGAGAATATCCGGCCGGCGTTCGCGAGCCACAACGCGCTGACCGTCGCGACGATCATGGAATGGGCGGGCAACAGCCGCGAGTTCGAGTTCCAGCGGCTGCACGGCATGGGCGACGGGCTGTACGAGCGGCTGGTGCAGGAGAATGGCTATCACTGCCGCGTCTATGCGCCGGTCGGTGGTCACCGCGACCTGCTGGCATATCTCGTCCGGCGTCTGCTCGAGAATGGGGCGAATTCGAGCTTCGTGCACCAGCTGGCGGACGAGCGGCTGACCGAGGGCGAGATCCTCGCGGATCCGGTCGCGAAGATCGCGGCGGTCGGGGGAAGCGGCATCCGAGCATTCCGCTGCCGGTCGATCTGTTCGGGGCGGGCGGGCACCGGAATTCGGCGGGGCTCGATTTGAGTGACGTGGATACGCTGGCGGCGACCGTGAAGGTCGTGAATGCGCCATTGCCACAGGGCGCGTTCCCCCGCGAAGGCGGGGGCCCAGACTCGGCGCAGGGCGCCGACCGCGCTGCCGCGCGTGAGAGCGAGGGGCTGGACCCCCGCCTTCGCGGGGGAACGGTGAGTGATGCGATCACGCGCGCGCATGCGGCGTTTCCGGGCTGGTCGCGGTCGCCGGTCGAAGAACGGGCGGCGTGCCTCGACCGGCTGGCCGATCTGCTCGAGACGCATCGCGACGAGCTGATGGCGATCTGTGTGCAGGAGGCGTTCAAGACGATCCCCGACGCGATCGGCGAGGTGCGCGAGGCGGTCGATTTCTGTCGCTATTATGCGCAGCAGGCGCGCGCGAAGCTGCAACCGATCGAGCTGCCGGGGCCGACGGGCGAGCGCAACATGCTGCATATCGAGGGGCGCGGCGTCTGGGCGACGATCGCGCCGTGGAACTTTCCGCTCGCGATCTTCCTCGGGCAGACGGTGGCGGCGCTCGTCACGGGCAATGCGGTGGTGGCCAAGCCCGCGCCGCAGACGCCGCGGATCGCCGCGCGGGCGGTCGAGCTCGCGCATGAGGCGGGCGTGCCGACCGACGTGCTGATCCTCGTCACCGGCGGGCCCGAGGTCGGCGCGGCGCTGACCGCGGACGCGCGCATCCAGGGCGTCGCGTTCACCGGATCGACCGCGACGTCGCGCAAGATCGCACGCGCGCTGCTCGAGGACGACAGCCGGCCGATCGTGCCGCTGATCGCGGAGACGGGCGGGATCAACGCGATGATCGTCGATTCGACCGCGCTGCCGGAGCAGGTGGTGGCGGACGTGATCGCCTCGTCCTTCCGTTCGGCGGGGCAGCGTTGCTCGGCGCTGCGGCTGCTGCTGGTGCAGGAGGATATCGCGGACGGCGTGATCGAGATGCTGTCAGGCGCGATGGACACGCTGAGGATCGGCCGTGCGGGCGATCCGGCGACCGATGTCGGGCCGGTGATCGACCAGGCCGCCTATGACCGGCTGATGGCGTATCGCGCGGGAGTGGCCTCGAAGGTCGTCAAGACGCTCGACGTGCCCGCGGACGGCCTGTTCGTGCCGCCAACTTTGGTGCGGATCGGCGCGATCGAGGATCTGAACGAGGAGTGGTTCGGGCCGATCCTCCATGTCGCGACCTGGGAAGCGGGCAAGCTGAGCGAGACGATCGCGCGGGTCAACGCCAAGGGCTACGGCCTGACGATGGGGCTGCACAGCCGGATCGCGCGCGCGGCCGAGGTGATCGAGGCCGAGGCGGCGGTCGGCAACCTGTACATCAACCGGTCGATGATCGGTGCGGTGGTCGGCTCGCAGCCGTTCGGCGGCGAGGGGCTGTCGGGGACCGGGCCCAAGGCGGGCGGGCCGCGCTACCTGTACAGGTTCTGTGCGGAGCGGGCGGTGTCGGTGGATACGACGTCGGCTGGGGGGAATGCGACGTTGCTGTCGTTGGACGAGGGCGGGATCTGACGGGCTTTTGAAACCCTGTCCTGCTGTTCTCGTCATCCCCGCGCAGGCGGGGATCCATATTGGCTGGCCGTGAGGGGTATCGCGACCCGTCGAGTCTATGGATCCCCGCCTTCGCGGGGATGACGGAGGGGGCTGTGAGAGGCTGTATCAGCCCCTTGTCGCCTCGGCTTCGCGCGGTGTCGGCATCTCGGGGTACGGCATCACCATCGACCCGTCGGGCGCGGCCATCATGTTGACCTGCGTCGGGAACGCGATCTCGATCTTCTCGTCGTTGAAGCGTTTCAGGATGGCGATGCCGACCGCGGTGCGGCCGTCGTAGAAGCTCGCATAATCGGGGCCCTTGCTGTCGAACTGGACCTCGAAATCGAGGCTCGACGCGCCGAAACCGGTAAAGCCTGCGCGCGTGAAGATCTTGTCGTTGGCCTCGACGATCTCCTTCAGCATCGCGGGGATGCGCGAGCAGACCTCGGGCGGGGTCGAATAGGTGACGCCGATCAGGAACTTCGCGCGGCGGTGGTTGCGCTGCGTGTTGTTGAGGATCTCCTTGTTGAGGAGGTTCTTGTTCGAGATCACGCGCTCCTCGCCGTCGATGCCGCGGATGCGCGTCGATTTCAGCCCGATCGCCTCGACGCTGCCCGAGGCGGTGTCGTAGCTGATCGAGATCGCCGCGGCGGAACGGGCGGTCGAAGATGATCGCGAGCGCGGCGAACAGGTCGGCGAAGATGCCCTGCGCCGCCAGACCGATCGCGATGCCGCCCACGCCGAGCCCCGCGACGAGGCCGGTGACGTTGACGCCGAGATTGTCGAGCACCACCACGAGCGCGACCGCGAACACGACGAACGTGACGAGCAGCCGGATCAGCCCCATCGCCGACAGCAGCGCCTCGCCCGAATAATGTTCGGACTGCGTGCGGTGCTCGATCGCGCCGAGGATGATCTCGCGCACCCAGACCGCCGCCTGAAAGACCGCGGCGACGGTGAAGAGGAAGTTGACCGTGGTCGCGACCTGGCCGGGAGCGGCGGAATAGCCGTCGACCAGCTTTGCGGCGAGCATGACGATGAAGAAGTTGCTGGTCCGCGCGATCGCCTTGCCGACGACGATCCCCCAGCCGTTGAGTGCGCGGGGCCGTTCGCACAACCGGCTGCCGAAACGCCGGGCGGTGTGGAGCGCGAGGACGATCAGCGCCCCCGCGCCGAACGCGATCAGGATCTGCAGCCAATAGGCCTGGATCCAGGCAATGCTGGCGGCAACGAATTCCTGCGCCTGGTTGCCGACATCGCCGGCGTTGAAGATCGGGGCTTTGGCAACGCTGTTGGTGGTGGACATCGGGATACTCGTCAGGCCGCAATGGCGATGGTTGCGGGCGTTCCGGCTTCGAGGAACGCGATCAGGCCGCATTCCTCCCGGCTGAGATAGCGCTTGGCGCGTGGAAGGCGGAGCGCCTTGCGAAACGCCGACTGCCCCTGTTTGACCAGGGCAATCAGCGAGGGGTGGACATAGCTCTTGCGTGCGATCGCGTGCGTGTTGCCGAGCCGCGCGACGACGGGCTCGAGCATCGCCTTCAGGCTGAGGTCGCGCTCGGCGGATGCGAGCGCCTCGAACGCGGCGACGCTTGCGGCCCAGGTCCGGAAGTGCTTGGCGCTGAAATCGGTGCCGGTGGCGTCGCGGATATAGCAGTTTACGTCGGTCGAGGTGACGGGGTGCGCCACGCCCGCATCGTC
Source organism: Sphingomonas sp. 22R3R2A-7 (assembly GCF_036856055.1). NCBI lineage: Bacteria > Pseudomonadati > Pseudomonadota > Alphaproteobacteria > Sphingomonadales > Sphingomonadaceae > Sphingomonas > Sphingomonas sp. 22R3R2A-7. The sequence goes on from NZ_JASPFR010000001.1 coordinate 336,751, forward strand.
GAGCCACGCGAACAGATGCTGCTCGTCGAGATCCTGGCATTTCTTGACGAAGCTGGAGAGCGACCGATCGGTGATCCGGAGCGTCCGCAGCTTGCCCGACTTGCCCTTGTACTGGAGTTTGAGCGTCGCGCCCTTCACCTCGCCGTGGCGCTTGCGCAAAGTCGTCGCGCCGAAACTTTCGTTCGCTTCGGCATAGGCTTCGTTGCCGACGCGGATATGCCCACCGTCGAGCAGGCGGATGACCGCGGCGACCGCGCGCTCGCGGGTCAGCGAACGTTTCCGCAGATCGGCCTCGACGGTCTTTCTGAGCTTGGGAAGCGCATGGCCGAAATCGGCGCAGCGCTCGTATTTCGCCGCGTCCTGCGCCTCGCGGAAGCCGGGGTGATAGCGATATTGCTTCCGGCCCTTCTCGTCCCAGCCGACCGCCTGGATATGGCCGTTCGGCTTGGGGCAGAACCAGGCGTCGCCATAAGCGGGGGGTAGGCCGACCGCGTTCAGCCGGTCGATCTCGTCGCGATCGGTGATGCGCTCGCCCTTCGCAGTCCAATAGCCCCAGCCATGCCGCATCTTCCTGCGCGTGATGCCGGGCTTCGAGTCATCGGAATACACGATTCGGGTCGGCACGCATTTCTCCCGGGGGCGGAGGAATATCCGACCGCCTTTCGAAATGTTCGGGAGGGCGCATCGTTCCGGAACGACGCGGGCGGCGCGGTGTTGAGGGGACACCGAATTCATCCTGCATTTCATTGGAGACGTCAGATGGCCGACCTGTCCCAGGCACGCGTATTGATCCTCGCAACCGATGGTTTCGAGACGGTCGAATTGTTCGAACCCAGAAAGGCGCTCGAGGCGGTGGGCGCGAAGGTGACGCTCGCGTCGATCAAGACCGATCCGATCCAGGGCATGAAGGGCGATATCAACAAGGCGGAGACCGCCACGCCCGACCTGACGCTCGATGAGGTCGATACCGACGACTACGATGCGCTGATCCTGCCGGGCGGCGTCGCCAATCCCGACGTGATGCGGCTCGAGGAACGCGCGATCGAGATCGTCACCGAGTTCATGGAAGACGGCAAGATCGTCGCAGCGATCTGCCACGCACCGTGGCTGCTCGCCGAGGCCGACGTGATCGATGGCCGCCGCCTGACGAGCTATCCGTCGATCCGCACCGATCTCGAGAATGCCGGTGCCGAGGTCGTCGACGAGGAGGTCGTGGTCGACGACAATCTGATCACGAGCCGCAAGCCCGACGACATTCCCGCGTTCAACAAGGCGATCATCGCAGCGCTGGAGGAAGAACTCGCGGACGAGCCGGTCGACTGATCTGGCCGGGGTCGGGGAGGGCCGCGCCGTCGCTGCGGCGTTAGGCGACGCTCTCCCCGAGCCGTTCCCGTCGGCGGGACGGGAGCCGGTTGATCCAGCGCTGCGCGGGGCGCTCGACGCCGTGATAGAGCATGATCGACGCGGCGAGGACCAGTGCGAGGAACACCGCCATGATCGGCGGCGCGACATGGGCGGGGTCGCCGACAAACGCCATCCTGTAGGCCTTCCATAACAGCGAATGGCTGAGATAGGTGGCGAAGCTGATCTCGCCGAGATAGTGGACCACGCGCCAGCCGAGCGGGTTCGCCGGGTGATTGGCCGTCAACGCGATTGCGAACAGCAGTCCTGCGAGCGCGGTCGGGATGATCGCGATCTCGCCCAGCAGCCCTGTCCCGAACGATACGAATGCGATCGCGCTGACGACAAGGGCGACGCCCAGCGCGGGCGTGGACTCGGCGCGAAACCGCAACCACAGCGCACCGAGCGCCGCGCCGGCCGCGAATTGCGTCAGGCAGCGGACCATGCCGAAATACGGGATGCCGTCGCCGAGCGCATGGGCTTGCCGCGACAGCATGACATAGGCGAGGATCGCGAAGCTGCCCGCGATCGCCATCAGCAGGACGATCGTCGGTGTCCGCTTCAGGTCGATCGCGAGCGGCAGCAGCGGGAAGGCGAGATAGGCCGCCATCTCGCACGAGATCGACCAGGCCGGATCGTTCCACTGCAGCGCCGCGACGCCAAACGCCTCGCGCGCGACCGGCCAGCATTGCAGCAGCAGCGCGTGGAGCGGCAGCATGTCCAGCGGATATTGCGGATCGGCGGGGCGACCGGTGACCGACAGTCCCAGCACGATCACCAGCGCGAAGCCGAGCAGGAAGAGATGCAGCGGCCAGATCCGCGCGACGCGGCGGAGCAGGAACGACGGGATGCTCGCCCATCGCTGTGTCCCGATCCGGTCGGCATAGCTGAGCCAGATGACGAAGCCCGAAAGCAGGAAGAAGAAGTCGACTGAGAAATAGCCCTTGGCGAGCACGCGCAGCACCGCGTCGGGGACCCCCAGCGAAAAGCGCAGATGGTAGAGCACCACGAACCACGCGGCCAACCCGCGCGCGCCGGTCAACGCCCGCAGCTCGGTCATGCGGGGAGGGCGCCGTGCGCGGGGTCGCGGGTCGGGCGCATCGACCGGAAGCTCGCTTCGCGGCGTTTGCGCGTGAGGTAGGTATCGAGGCCGATCTGCGCGCCGAGCAGCATGTAGATGAACGGCTGGAACGCGATCGCGATGAACGCGGCGCCGAGCAGATACACGAGATGGCCGCTCTGCAACGCGGCGGCGAGCGGGCCCGCCCATGCGAACGCGCCGTCGGGATCGGCATAGCGGCGGCGCAGCACCTCCATCCTCACCAGTCCGGCAACGTTGAGCAGCAGCCAGAGCGCGAGCCCGAAATAGCCCTGTTCGCCGAGCATTTCGAAATAGGCGCTGTGATAGGCGCGCGCCTTGTCCTCCTCGACCTTGCCCGGCGCCCCGCCGCCCTCCGCGCTGGCGAGATCGTAGCGGATCCGGTTGCCGCGATACGCCTCGAACCCGCCGCCGAACGGGTGCGACCGGGCATAGTCGATCGTCCATTGCCACACCGCGATCCGCGTCGACGCGGATCTCGTCGGCCTGGTAGGTCTTGATCGTGTTCATCCGGTTGGTGAAGGTCGAGGGCAGGAACGGGATCGCGATCAGTCCGAGCGTCGCGAGGCCGCCGAGATAGAGGACCTTTCGCTTCACCACGCGCAGCGACAGGATCGCGAGCAGGCCGATGCAGAGAAGCCCGGTGCGCGTCGAGGTGCCGACCGGGATCAGCAGGCATGCGAACACGAGCGCGATGCAGAACGCCTGGACGCGACGGTCGGGTTTGAAGATCGTGCCGTGGCGCATGAACCAGAGGATGATCGGGATGATCGCGACCGCGACCGCGCTGATCGTGCTGCCTTCGTAGAGCCCCGAATTATTGTCGACCATCAGGTTGAGCTGGCCATAGCCGCCGCCGCCGCTGGCGATCGTCTTGATCCCGCCGACGATGATGATCGAGGCCGCCGACAGGATCATGAACAGCAGCAGCGCCTCGATCCTGAGCCGGGTCCGCAGCGTCAGCGGCAGGAACGCGGCGAAGGCGAGCGCCTTCCAGACCCAGTCCCATTTCTCCTTTGCCTCGACGGGGAAATCGGCGGCAAGCGTCGTCGCCCAGCAATAGAGCAGCAGCACGACGATCAGCACCTGGCGCGGCGCGACGCGCGTGTCGCGCTTGTCGTCGGCGATCACCCATCCGCCGACCGCGAGCGCAACCGCGATCAGCGAGATCGGCACGGTGTTGAGCAGGAGGTAGGTCAGCCGCTGGGGCGAGACGATGTCGATATAGACATAGGCGAGGACGAGCAGGAACGGCCGCTTGAACCCGAGCGCGAAGAACGCGGCCAGAAACGCGATGAACGCGAGATCACGCACGCGGCGGCGACTCCCGTTTCGCATCGGGCGTTTCGCGGGGCTCGCGATCGAGATCGGGGCGGCGCAACAGCAGGAACGCGGCGAGCATCATCAGGCCATGCGTCAGGCCAAGCGCGAAATTGTCGATCATCTGCCGGCCTCCCTCCTGCCGCGCGTCCAAGGGCTGCGCAGCTGTCATCGCCGGGCGGCGTGCCCGGTGTCGCAGCGCGGGTCTAGCGCGCGGCGGTTGACGCGCCGTTAAGCGCTGTCATGGCAAGACGCCATCACGATGCGCATTCTTCATATCCTCGACCACGGCCTGCCATTGCAGAGCGGCTACACGTTCCGGACCCGCGCGATCCTGAAAGCGCAGGAGGCGCAGGGCTGGAGCGTCGCCGCCGTCACCGGCCAGCGGCACGGCGCCGCGCCCGCCGCGGTCGAACGCGTCGACGGGCTGACCTTCTACCGCACGCAGGCCGAACGGCGCGGCGGACCGATCGGCGAGCTGGCGGGCATCCGCGCGTTCGCCAGCCGTATCGAGGCGGCGGTGGATGCGTTCCGGCCCGACATTCTCCACGCGCATTCGCCGGTGCTCGACGCGCTGGCGGGGCTGATCGTGGCGCGGCGCCGCAAGCTGCCGCTGGTGTACGAGATCCGCGCATTCTGGGAGGATGCGGCGGTCGGCAATGGCACCGGGCGCGAAGGGTCGCTGGCGTACCGGACGACGCGCGCGCTCGAGACATGGGCCGTCAGGCGCGCCGACGCGGTTGCGGTGATCTGCGACGGGTTGCGCGGCGACCTGATCGAGCGGGGAATCGCGGGCGACAAGATCATGGTGTCGCCGAACGGCGTCGATCTCTCGCTGTTCGGAACGGTGCCGCCGCGCGACGATGCGCTCGCGACGCAGCTCGGGCTGGACGGCGCGGACGTCGTCGGGTTCATCGGCAGCTTCTATGACTATGAAGGCCTCGACGACCTGATCGCGGCGATGCCCGCGCTGATCGCGCGCCGCCCCGAGGCGCGGCTGCTGATGGTCGGTGGCGGGCCGATGGCGGATGCGCTCGCGGCGCAGGCGCGCGAATCGCCGGTCGCCCGTGCGATCCATTTCGTCGGACGCGTGCCGCATGCGGAGGTCGAGCGCTATTACGGGCTGGTGGACATCCTCGCCTATCCGCGCAAACGGATGCGGCTGACCGATCTCGTCACGCCGCTCAAGCCGCTCGAGGCGATGGCGCAGGCGCGGATGGTGGCGGCATCGGACGTCGGCGGCCACCGCGAACTGATCCGCGACGGCGAGACCGGGACGCTGTTCCCGCCGGACGACCCCGACGCGATCGCCGCGGCACTGTCGGCGTTGTTTGCGGACCGGTCCGGCTGGGACGCACGCCGCGCGCGGGCGCGGGATTTTGTCGACAAAGAGCGTAACTGGTCGTCAAACATTTTGCGTTACGAACCCATTTACCATCGGCTGTCCCGGCCGATCAACGGAAAGTCGCATGGCAGCGCTTAGTCCCAATCCCCTGATCCGCCACCTTCCCGTCGGCGCCGCGGTCGCGGTCGCGGTCATCGCGGCCGGCGTCTTCGCGCTCATGCCGGCGGACGCGCTCGAACAGACGGTCTGGCGCAGCGGGATCGCCGCGCTGATCCCCGCAGCGCAGCCGCCGCTGGGATCGACCGCGCGCGCGGTGCTCGCGCTCGCATTTGCGGCGGTCGGTGCGGCGGTGACGTGGTCCGCGCTGTTTCTGCTGGTCGGACCCGGCGGGCTGCTCGCACCCAAGCGGCACCGCGCGACCGACATACCCAGCGAACCGCCGAGCGTGCGGCGTGCGGACGCGCATCCCGACGCGCCGCCGCGCCGGCCGATGACCGCGGCCGATCTCGGCACGCCGATGATGGACGTCCACGCGGCGAAAACCGACGAGCCCGAGCGGCCGATCCCGACCGATCTCGACCAGCCGCTTGCCGCGTTCGATCCGCTCGCGATCCTGCCGGTGCCGATGGAGCCGGTGCGTCCCGTCGCGCCGCTGCTCACGATCGCGGACCCACGCCCCGCAGTGGTCGCGTCGGGTGCGATCGTCGAGGATCCCGCAGTCGATCTGCGGATCGATCAGGACGGCGAGTCTGAAACCGTCGCGGTCGCGCGCGAACCCGTCGAAGTGTCGCACGTCGCGACGTCGAACGCTGCGCCGACTTTGTACTGGCCGGCCGAGCGCGGGGTGACGGCGATCGGGTCGGGGCCGACTTTGGTCGTCGATACGCCGGCCCCGGTCCGAGCCGATCCGCCGGTCTCCGCCAGAGGCGACGCGGAGCCCTCGATCGAGTCGCTGTTGCGCCGGCTCGAGCAGGGCAGCATGCGGCGGCAGCGGCGCAGCGCCGGCTGACTCTCCGGGCATACCCGTCCCCTGCGAAACCGCTTCGGATCGCAGGCGGCCTCTGATACCCATTGCTCGAAAAGCGCAAGGGAGGGGTCATGACGGATAGCGTACGACGGACGGACGCGGCAGTCGGGGAGGGGGTATCCGGAGCGGACCCGACCGGCATGAGGCGATCGATACGCAGCCGGGTGCGACGCCCTATGCCTGGTACGTCCTGTCGATCCTGTTCCTCGTGTACATCCTCAATTTCGTCGACCGGCAGATCATCTCGATCCTGGCCGAGGACATCAAGCGCGACCTGGGGCTGAAGGATCAGGATCTCGGGTTCCTGTACGGCACCGCGTTCGGCGTCTTCTATTCGCTGTTCGGGATCCCGCTCGGCCGGCTCGCGGACAATTGGCACCGCGTCCGGCTGATGACGATCGGCCTGTCGCTCTGGTCGGTGATGACGGCACTGTCGGGGCTTTCGAAGAGCGGGGGGCATCTCGCCGCGGCGCGGATCGGGGTGGGGATCGGCGAGGCGACCGCGAGCCCCTCGGCCTATTCGCTCATCTCGGACTATTTTCCCAAGCGGCTGCGCGCGACCGCGCTGTCGATCTATTCGGCGGGGCTGTACGTCGGCGGGGGGTTCAGCCTCTTCATCGGCGGCCTGATCGTCCAGAACTGGAACCGGGTGTATCCGGGCGGCGGTCCGCTGGGGCTGGTCGGGTGGCAGGCGGCGTTCATGGCGGTCGGGATCCCGGGTCTGCTGCTCGCCTGCTGGATCGCGACGCTCAAGGAGCCGATCCGCGGACTCGTCGAGGGCCTGCCCGAGCCCGAAAAGCACCCGGCGCCGTTCAGGGCGTTTGCCGGCGAACTGCTGACGATCGTCCCGCCCTTCACGCTGATCGGCGCGGCGATGGGTGGCTCGCGGGCGTTCGCGCTCAACATCGCAGGACTCGTGGTCGTCGTCGCGGGGGTGCTGGGGCTGATCGCGCTCGGCGAGCCATGGCCGCAATGGACCGCGATCGGGATCGGCGTCTACGCGGTCTTTTCCTGGGCGTGCGCGCTCAAGCGTCGCGACGCGCCGACCTTCGCGCTGATCGTCGGCACGCCCGCTTTCCTGTTCACGGTTGTCGCGTACGGACTGAACGCATTCCTGAGCTATGCGGCGAGCTTCTGGGCAGCGCCCTATGCATTGCGCGTCCTGAACGTCGCGCCGTCGAGCGCGGGGTTCATGATCGGCGGGCTCGGCGCGCTTGCCGGGTTCCTCGGCCTGACGATCGGCGGGGTGGTGTCCGACCGGCTGCGCAGGCGGCATCCCGGCGGGCGGCTGTGGGTCGTGATCTTCGGGGCGGTCGTGCCGACGCCGTTCCTGATCCTGGCGTTCACCGCGACGTCGCCGGTGCCCTTCTATATCGGCCTGTTCATCGCGCAGATCACCGCGAGCGGGGCGCTCGGCGCCGCGGCCGCGACGACGCAGGATCTCGTCCTGCCGCGGATGCGGGGTACGGCGACGGCGACGTTCTTCATCGGTACGACGCTGATCGGGCTCGCACTGGGGCCCTATCTGGCGGGGCGCGTGTCGACGCTGACGGGAAGCCTGTCGATCGGGATGCTGTCACTGCTGGCGAGCGTGCCGATCACGCTGGTGGCCGCGATCGCGGCGTGCCGGATGGCGCCCGCGGCGGAGGCATCGCGCGAGGCGCGCGCGCGCGAGGCCGGCGAGGTGCTCTGAGGGCAGGTGAAAGCCACCCCTGCCGGTTGGCGGCAGGGGTGGTTGACCGGTCAGGCGGGCTGGAACACGCCGCAGGCGATACGACCGCCGCTGTTGCCCGCGGGATCGGTCATGAGATCGTCGGGACCGGCATGGACGACGAACGCGGCGCCGTCGGCATCGAGCAGCCCCGCCATCGTCGCGCCGGGGATGGTCACGCCGACCGTGCCGCGGCCATCGGTGCCGATGATGAGGTTGGGCAGGTCGCCCTCATGCGGGCCCTGCGGGTTCATCGACCCGTGCTTCATCGAGGTCGGGTTCCAATGCCCGCCCGCGGTGGTGAAGTCGGGCGCGTCGCAGCGGCCGGTGGTGTGGACATGGACACCGTGCGTGCCCGACGGCATCGCCTTGGCATCGACCGTGAAACGCAGCCCGCCCGCGACCTCGGTCGCGGTCGCGCGGCCGACATCGACCCCCGCCGCGGTCATCAGCATCGCACCCGCGCGCTGGCCACCGGCCACCGGCGTGCCCGTGTCGAGACCCTTCTGCTCGCACGCGGCAAGCCCCAGAGCCGCGGCTCCGATCGTCATCATGGTCACTACGCGCATGGTCGTCTCCCTGTTGTTAGCCTTGATAGCATGCGAACCCGTCAGCGAACCCCCGGTTCCGATCGCGTGACGAGTGGCCATCGTGCAACGGGCTCATAGGTCGCGCCGGCATGGTCGAGATGGCTGCGATACAGGATCAGATGCGGCAGCACGAAGGGGTCGCTCGCGAGCGCGGCGTTGCGCGCGATCCAGGCCTCGATCTGTGCGCGATCGCCGAGCGTGCGCGCGAGCCGGGCGATCGTCAGATGCGGCAGATACGCACGCCGTTCCGGAGCAATACCGACGCGGACGAGCGCGTGATCGATCTTGCGGTGGAGCGCCGCGAGCGGCGCGGCGGGCTTGATGCCGGCCCAGAGCGTGTCGATCCGCCCGCGTTTCTCGAACGTGCCGACGCCCGCGATCGCGACCGTCGGCGCATCGGCATGGACCTGCGCCAGCACGTCCGCGACGTCTTCGGCGACCGCGCGCTCGACCTCGCCGATGAAGCGCAGCGTGACGTGGAGCTGTTCATCGTCCTGCCAACGCGCGCCCGCGACGCCGTCCATGACGTCGAGGAGGCCGTCGCGGACGGAACGGGGCGGACGCAGGGCGACGAACAGGCGTATCATGACCCGGCCGATGCTACGCCTCGCCGCGGCGCGAAGGAACCACGGCGCTTGAAAAACGTCGAGCAAGGGACGATATTTGCGGTAACCGGCGTTATGCCGGACAGAGGAGTTATATTCACCATGGCTAATTGGTCTGACCCCCGGCCCGGCGCCGCGTCGTTCGGAGCGACGGCCAGCACCGATCGATCGTCGTCCTATGACGCCGGACTGCGGTCGTACATGTTGTCGGTCTACAACTATATGGGATCCGGCGTCCTGCTGACGGGCATCGTCGCCCTGTTGTTCTCCTGGGGTGGTGCGACCTCGCCCGCCGCACAGGTCTTCATGGGTGGCGGTCCGCTCAAGTACGTGATCATGTTCGCGCCGCTCGCGATCGTGTTCGGGATGAGCTTCGGTCAGAACCGGATGAGCACCGCGACGCTGCAGATGCTGTTCTGGGGCTTTGCGGTCCTAATGGGCCTGTCGCTCTCGACGATCTTCCTCGTGTATAGCGGCACGTCGATCGCCGGTGCGTTCTTTGCGACCGCGGCTGGCTTTGCGGGGCTGAGCCTCTACGGCTACACCACGAAGCGCGATCTGTCGGCGTTCGGCACGTTCCTGATCATCGGTGTCGTCGGTCTGATCGTTGCGAGCCTGATCAACCTGTTCCTGCAGTCGGGCATCATGCAGCTGGTCATCAGCGGCGTCGGCGTGCTGCTGTTCGCCGGTCTGACGGCTTATGATACGCAGCGTACCAAGAGCCTGTACATGCAGGTCGCGGGCACGGACATGGTCGGCAAGGTCGTGATCATGTCGGCGCTCAGCCTGTACCTCGACTTCATCAACATGTTCATGTTCGTCCTCCGCCTGTTCGGCAGCAGCCGCAACTAGTCGATGCGACCATGACGGTCCTGGACCCGGCGGGAAACCGCCGGGTTTTTTTGTAAGCTCAACTGAAGGGATGACGATCCGCGATGCGGCTGTCGATCGAAGTGCGTCTGGACTACGGGATCCTGGGCGACGCGGACGTATTGCTCCAGATCGAGGCGGCGGCGATGGCCGATCAGCGCATCGAGCATCAGTCGCTGACGCTGTGGTCGGACAGCCCGATCCGCGCGGTGCCGGGCGAGGACGGTATCGGGCAGCGATGCTGGGCGCGGGGACATGGCAGGCTGACCGCGGAGTATAACGCGATCGTCCGGGTCGAGCGCCCCGTCGTCGCGCTGGGTGCCTATGGGGTAACGCCGCCGCGGCTGCTGCCGGGCGACGTCACCGCCTATCTGCTGCCCAGCCGCTATTGCCAGTCGGACCGGTTCGAGGGGTTCGTCGGGCGGCAGTTTTCCGGGCTCGAGGGCGGCGCGCTCGCCGCGGCGCTCAGCGCATGGGTCGGCAACGCGCTCGATTACCGGATGGGATCGAGCTCGGGCGAGACGTCCGCGCTCGATACCTTCGCATCGCGATCGGGGGTGTGCCGCGATTACGCGCATCTGCTCGTCGCGCTCGCGCGCGCGGGCGGGATCCCGGCGCGGTGCGTGTCCGCGTATGCGCCCGGGGTCGATCCGCCCGACTTCCACGCGGTGGCCGAATTGTGGCTCGACGACGCATGGCGGCTGGTCGACCCGACCGGGATGGCATCGTGCGGCGACATCGCGCGCGTGTGCGTCGGCCGCGACGCGACGGACATCGCGTTCATGACCGTCTTCGGGCAGGCGACGCTGTGGACGCAGACGGTCAAGGTCCGCGCGCTCGAGCAGGAACACCCGCCACGCTGGACCGTTTGACACCCGGAACAATATACGAGGAAGACCCCATGACCGACATCGACAAGAGCGCGCTCGACAGTCTCTCCGTCGCGCCTGCGGCGGATCCGGATGCCAAGACCGGTGGCCGCGATCCCCGTCAGGAAGCCGGGCAGGACAAGTCGATCGGCAAGCGCCTGCAGAAGAACCCGTCGAGCAACGACGCCCGCCTCGACAACGCGCTCGACGAGTCGATGGACGCGAGCGATCCGCCCGCATCGACGCAGCCCGTCCACAACCAGGGGCCGGCGAAGTCGTCGGGCTATGACGAAGCGGCGGAACGCAAGCTCGCCGAGAAGTCGAACTGACGCCCGGCGGTGCCGTCGTCGCTGACCCGCCAGCGCGACGGCACCATCTCTTGAGACGTTTCCCCCGCCGGTTTGCCGGAATTTAGCACTAATCTGTCACAATCGCCTCGGTTGGTCGCTATCATGTTGCGGCGCAATGCGTTTCATGATGCCTTGACCGCGTGGCAGGATGACGCGGCTGGTTTGCTGATCTCGAACACAAGCGCCGTCTTTCCCGTGATGTTTCAAGGCGGGGTGATGATATGGCTTCCAGAATGAAACCGGCCCGGGGGATCACGACCCTCGCCGAGATGAAGGAATTCGCGGGCTTCTCGAGTGCGACGCAGCGGTTCATCCGCCGGTCGCTCGACGTCGGGCTCGAGCGCGAGGATGCCATGATCCGCTGGTCGCGCGACGTCGTCGAGGCGGCGAGTATCCGGGCGCAGGCCCGTTTATACGAGCGACTGCCCGAGCTGCGGCAGATCATCCCGGACGACACGGGGCTCAACGCGGTCGAGCCGTTTCTGGGGCGGCTGGTGACCTTTGCCGCATTCGATCTCGGGCAGGGGCGGCTGACGAGTTTCTCCGCGTTCCGGTTCCTTTACGAGCGGCTGGTCGGCGCCGAGATCCGGCCGTGGCTGCCGTCCGCCTTCTGCGCGGCGGCGGCGTTGCCGCATCTCCACCCCGAATTGCGGCGGGCCCTGCTCCAGTCGATCAGCGAGTCGGCGGCGACCGCGTCGGGATGGTCGAACTTGCAGCCGGCGTTCTTTCCACACTGGGTCGAGAAGGTCGACGGCGGAACCTCGCTCGCGCAGTAGGTCGCGCGGGCGCTAGCGGCACGCACGCCAGCCCATCGCGCCGCGCTCGGCCTGGTCGAGGTGCAGGTGATCGGCGTGCGCCGCGTTATAGTCGGGCGAGAGCGTCGTCGCGAAGACGGTGCAGGCGCCGTCGCGGACGTCGTGCAGGAAGCCGGCCTTCGGATCGTCGCCCTTCCAGTCGCGCGCGACGGTGATGCGCGTGCCGTCGGTGAGGCGGAAGCCCGCGACGTCGACGGCATTCGCGGTCGAATGCTCGCTCCACGTCCCCGCGTCGCGGCCATAGATACGCCTGCAGCTATAGCTGCCGAAGTGATCGATGCTGGCGACCGCCTTGCCGAAATGGCGCTGCGCGGCGGGCTGGACGACGGTCCATTCCCACATCGTCAACGCCGCGGCGATGGGGCATGCGATTCCGAGCCCGGCGGGCGCGAAGGCGATGCGCCGCGCGCCGCCGGGGGCAAAGCGGACGCCGTCGCTATAGCCGCACTGGCCCTCTCCCGATCGCGACGGCAGCGCGGTGTAGGCGACGCCCGCAGCATCGAGGAGGGCGCGGCAGGCGGGAAAATCCTGCCGCAGCGCGACGAGCTTGCGCCCCGTCATCATTCCGACGGGTTGGCCGAGATCGAGCGGGGTCCATGGCAGATCCTGCGGTCGGCCGCGCAGCATCGCCCAGAGCAGCAGGCCGAGCGCGCCAACGGCGACGAGCCCCGTCAGCCACCCGAGCGTTCTGCGCAGCGCCCGCATCACCCGCGCACGGCGCTCGACAGGCGCTCGCGCGTCACGGGATAGCCGAGGTCGTCGGGGATGCACAGATAGGCCTCGCCCTCATGCGTTTCCGACCAGGGCGTCACGGTCCGGACCGGGTGACGCCGCGCATCCGCGACCGCCGCGTCGAAATCGGCAAACCTCGCGAGGCGTTCGAGATTGCGGCGCGTCGGAAAGATGATCTGCGCGCGTCCCGCGTCGGCGTCGTCGAGGATCTGTTGCGCGGTCGCCCAGAGCAGGCGGCTGTTCTCGGTGCCGTCGACGACGGGGTCGGGCATCTCGGCCGGCAGCCGCACCAGATAGAAGCGCGTGTCGAAGATCCGGGCATGCGCGTGCGCCGGGCGCCAGCGTGCGAAATATTCGAGCGCCATCGGGTCGATCGCGGTGCCTGCCATGTCGATCGCGTCGGCGAGCGAACGGCCGCTGCACAGTCCGTCGCGCAGGATGCGGAGTTCGGGTGCTGTGGGTAGCGGGGTCAGGCCGATCGCCAGTCCGACTTCCTCGATCGTCTCGCGGATTGCGGCGATCCGCGCGGCGACGTCACGATCGACGGCGGGATCGTGAAGCAGTCGTGCCGCCAGATCATGGTCGCCGGGATCGATCCGACCACCCGGAAAGACGAGAGCGCCACCGGCAAATGCCATCGACGCCGCCCGCTCGACGAACAGCAGTTCAGGCGGACCCGGGCGCTGCTCGCGAAAGATCACGAGCGTCGCAGCGGGGATTGCGGGGGCATGTCGGGCGGCGGGTTTGCGGTCATCTGATCGACGTAACGCACGACGGGCGATTGCAGCCAGCCCGGCCGGATTTAATCATGAAACGGGGAGGGGCGTGCCCTCCCCATCGGGCCTCAGCCCTCGCTGCCGAGCGTCTTCTTGGCGGCCTCGATCGCGGTCTTGCCGGTCTTGCGGACCGACTTGACGGCGTCGCCAGCCGCAGCCTCGACCTTCGAGCCGGCCTTGCGACCCAGACCGATCGACTTGGCCATCGCACGACGGGCTTCCGAATAGGTCGCAGCGACCATCGGATAGTCTGCCTTGAGGTTGAACCGCTCGCGGTACTGCTCCGGCGTCATGCCGTGCGTCGACAGATGACGGCGCAGCGTCTTGTACTTCTTGCCGTCGATCATCGAGACAATATGGTCGGGCGACGAAAGCGACTTGCGCACCGTCACGGCAGGCTCATAGGTCTGGCCGTCGGTCGCTTCGGTCTCCATCGACGTGCCGGTCGACAGCTTGGTGACGGCAGCGTGCATCGACATCAGAAATGCCGGTACGTCTTCAGCCGTCGTACGCGTATTGGGGTTCGCAAGCCAGGCGGCGGTCAGCTCGGCAGCAAGTTCGACAACATTGATTGTATCAGTCACACGGTATCCTCGAAGATGAAAATGATCCCCTCCGCCGCAGCGGTTAGACCTGAACGAATGAAAATAACACCCGTGAAAATGATTAAAGTGCTCAATCGATAGCAAATTATGGGACATTGACCTTTCCGGGCGATTAAACTTGGCGCGTCAGACGTGGCCAGGCGGGGGGATTGATCTGCGGCGCGGGCGAGCCATGCCGGCATGATAAGCGGTCGTTTCGGAAGCTATTGCGCGTCGACGAGCAAGGTCGGGGCTAGATTTTCCGGTATCCTATATTGCCATCACGGGGGCCGGTGCCGGTCGCCGGGCGGGAACCGACCACCCGGGAACGCGGCGACGCCCGGGCGCGCGAGGGACTGGCAATCGCGACCGGCTTGCGGTAGGGGCGCCGACAGCCGGGACGGGTGGCCGAGTGGTTTAAGGCAGCGGTCTTGAAAACCGCCGTAGGGGCAACTCTACCGTGGGTTCGAATCCCACCCCGTCCGGGCTGTTCTCCGATATCTCCATCATCATGATCGGCACGGCGTGCCGGTTGCGCTTTCGGGCCGCGTCGGGCAGCGGGGCGCGATGGATCTCGACGCTCTGCTCTATCATTATTTCGGTGCCGACGACGTCGATGCGCTGACACCGGCCGCGATCGACGAGGGCAGGGCGCGCGTGCTGATCGACTTTGCGACCGAGCGCGACGCCGGGCGACGGTTCGCGCTCTGGTCGATGCTCGCGGCGTTCGGCGATGCGCCCGATCCCGAGAAGGCGTTCAAGTCGCCCGCCGAGCGCGCCGCTGCGCTGCGCTATGTCCGTGCGCTGCGATCGGTCGACGACGGCGACGACTGAACGCGGTTCGCCCGCCCGCGCGATCGGCGGTCGCGATGCGTGGGATAATTTAGCCGGAGCACGCGTTGGACAGGCTTAGTCTTCAACGAAAGCCAGCTTCATGAACATCGACCTGACAGGACAGGCCGCGATCGTCACCGGCGCGAGCTCGGGCCTCGGCAGAGCGTCCGCGCTGCTGTTCGCGCAGGCGGGTGCCAAGGTCGCGGTCAACTACAACAGCAACAAGGATGCCGCCGACGACGTCGTCGACCGGATCGTCGCGGGCGGCGGTACGGCCTTCGCAATCGGGGCGGATACATCCGACGAGGATGCGGTGATCGGCATGTTCGACGAGACGGTCGCGCGGTTCGGCGGGGTCGACGTGGTGTTCGCCAATGCCGGGATGCAGAAGGACGCAGCGTACGCCGACCTGTCGTTCGACGACTGGAAGCGCGTGATCGACGTCAATCTGACGGGGCAGTTCCTGGTGTCGCGGGAGGCGGTGCGGCGGTTTCGCGCGCAGGGCGATCGCGGATTCGGCCGGGCGATCGGCAAGATCCTGTTCATGAGTTCGGTCCACGAGACGATCCCCTGGGCGGGGCATGCGAATTACGCCGCGTCGAAGGGCGGCAGCGGGATGCTGATGCGGACGCTCGCACAGGAGGTCGCCGAAGACCGGATCCGCGTGAATGCGCTGGCGCCTGGCGCGATCCGCACCGACATCAATGCCGATGCGACCGAGGATGCCGACAAGCTTCTCGAGCTCATCCCCTATGGCCGGATCGGCGATGTCGACGACGTCGCGCGCGCGGCGCTGTTCCTCGTGTCGGACGCGGCGGACTATATCGTCGGATCGACGCTGACGATCGATGGCGGGATGAGCCTCTATCCCGGGTTCCGCAACAATGGATGACCGGCCCGGCGAGCGGTCCGCCGACACGCGCCAGCCATCGGCGATCCGCGATCATGGTGCGATCGGCAATCTCGAGACGGTGGCGCTCGTCGATCGCGACGGGGCGATCGATTATCTGTGCTGGCCGAACCTCGACAGCCCGAGCGTCTTCACCGCGCTGCTCGACGATGCCGGGCAGGGCGGCCTTTTCTGGGTGCGCCCCGAGCTTCCCGACGCGCGCGTCATTCAGATGTACGTGCCCGAGACCAACGTGCTGATGACGCGGTGGATGAACGACGAGGCGAGCGTCGACCTGATCGATCTGATGCCCGTCAATGTCGAAGACGACGACACGCCGCCGCGACTGTTGCGTCAGGTGATCTGCACGCGGGGAACGGTGACGATCGACATGCGCTGTGCGCCACGGTTCGACTATGGTCGCGAAGGGCGCAAGGCCACGATCCTGCCGAGCGACGCGGGCTATTCGCGCGGTCAGTTCGACC
This sequence comes from Sphingomonas sp. 22R3R2A-7, assembly GCF_036856055.1. Lineage (NCBI taxonomy): Bacteria > Pseudomonadati > Pseudomonadota > Alphaproteobacteria > Sphingomonadales > Sphingomonadaceae > Sphingomonas > Sphingomonas sp. 22R3R2A-7. Next base: position 353,053 of record NZ_JASPFR010000001.1, read on the forward strand.
ATGATAGCGGGCTCGCGCTGACGCTGCATGCCAATGCCGCGCTGATCGCGGAGGACTGCGACCTGACGGCGCGGTTCACCATGTCCGCGGGCGAGCGGGCGGCGATCATGCTGAGCAATCCCGACGACGTGCGGATCGATGCCGAGGCCGCGCACGCGATCATCGATGCCGATATCGAGTATTGGCGCGGCTGGAGCCGGCAGTCGACCTATCGCGGGCGGTGGCGCGAGACCGTCGAGCGATCCGCGATGGTGCTGAAACTGCTGACGTCGCGGCGGCACGGCTCGATCGCGGCGGCGGCGACGTTCGGGTTGCCCGAGGCGAAGGGCGGTGTCCGCAACTGGGATTATCGCGCGACGTGGATCCGCGACTCGTCGTTCACCGTCTACGCGCTGCTCCGCATGGGGTTCGGTGCGGAGGCGCAGGCGTTCACCCGATGGGTGATGGGGCGGGTGCGCGAGGACGATGGCCGGCTCGGCGTGATGTACGCGCTCGACGGCGGCGCGATCGCCGAGGAACAGTCGCTCGACCATCTCGGCGGTTTCGGGGAGCGACGCCGATCGTCGTCGGCAACGACGCGCACGACCAGATCCAGCACGACATCTACGGGGCACTGCTCGACGCGACCTATCTCAGCAGCAAATATGGTGGGACGGTCTCGCACGACGGATGGATGGCGATCGTCGATGTCGTCGACAAGGTCTGCGCCACGTGGGAACAGCCCGATTCGGGGATCTGGGAGGTACGCGGGCCGCCGCGCCATTACCTCCACTCGCGTCTGATGAACTGGGTTGCGGTCGATCGCGCGCTTCGGCTTGCCGAAAAGCGCTCGCTGCCGGCGCCGTTCGTTCGCTGGGCCGAAACGCGGACGCAGATCCACCAGGACATCTGGAACAGCTTCTGGAACGAGAACCTTGGCCGCTTCGTCCGCAGCAAGGGCGATACCCCCGAGGATCTTGCCGTCGATGGCGCGATGCTGATGATGCCGCTGGTGCGGTTCGTCTCGCCGGTCGATCCGAAATGGCTCGCGACGCTCGAGGCGATCGGCAAGAACCTGTCGGACGATGGCCATGTCTATCGGTACAAGATCGATGACGGCCTGCCGGGGCGCGAGGGATCGTTCGTCGCGTGCTCGTTCTGGTACGTCGAGTGCCTTGCACGCGCGGGACGGCTCGACGAGGCGCGGTGGAATTTCGAAAAGCTGATGGCGTATGGCAACCATCTCGGCCTGTTCGCCGAGGAGATCGCGGAGGACGGCAGCTTCCTGGGGAACTTCCCGCAGGCGTTCAGCCATCTCGCGCTGATCAGTGCGGCCTATTATCTCGATCGTGCGCTCGACGATGGCGGCCCCAAGGCGTGGGCATGAGGTGAAATGAAGGGCCGGCGGGAGCGACCGCCGGCCCTTCCGCATCAGGCCGAGAACAGGTCCTTGAACTGCCGCGGCTGCGAGCGGAGATACTGGTTGGGCGCCTTAACATGCCCGCCGAGATGCGCGGCGGCGTGCCACGGCCAGCGCGGATCGTAGAGGATCGTGCGGGCGAGCGCGACGAAGTCCGCATCCCCCGTACCGATGATCGCCTCGGCCTGCTCATAGTCGGTGATCAGCCCGACCGCGACGACCGGGATCGATACCGCCTGCTTGACCTGCCGCGCGAGCGGGACCTGGTAGCTGGGGCCGACCGGGATGTCCTGATCCGCACTCAGACCGCCGCTCGAGACGTGGATCGCATCGCAGCCACGCGCCTCGAGCGCCTTGGCGAAGGCGACCGTCTGTTCGCCGTCCCAGCCACCCTCGACCCAGTCGGTGCCCGATACGCGCATCGTCACGGGGCGATCGGCGGGGAAGGCGGCACGGACGGCGTCATAGACCTCCAGCGGGAAGCGCATCCGGTTCTCGAGGCTGCCGCCATAATCGTCGTCGCGGCGGTTCGAGAGCGGCGAGAGGAATTCGTGGAGCAGATAGCCGTGCGCGCCGTGAAGCTGGATCGCGTCGATCCCGAGCCGCGCCGCGCGCACCGCGGCCGCGGCGAACGCATCGCGCAGCCGGGCGAGGCCGTCGCGGTCGAGCGCCACCGGCGGGTTCTCGTCGGGGAGGAACGCGGTCGCCGAAGGGGCTTCGGTCTGCCACCCGTTGGGCGCGTCGGGCGCGATCTGCTTGCCGCCGTTCCACGGCACCTCGCACGACGCCTTGCGACCGGCATGCGCGAGCTGGATACCGATCGGCATGTCCGACCAGCGCCGCACGCTTTCGAGCGTCCGCGCGATCGCGGCCTCGCTGGCATCGTCGTAGAGCCCGACATCGCCGTAGGTGATCCGCCCCTCGGGCGTGACCGCGGCGGCCTCGATCATCAGCAGCGCCGCGCCGGACAAGGCGAGATTGCCGAGATGGATCAGGTGCCAGTCGGTCATGCACCCGTCGACCGCGGAATATTGGCACATCGGCGCGATGACGATGCGGTTGGCGAGATCGAGCTGGCCGACCCTGGCGGGCGTGAAAAGCTTCGGGCCGCTCATGCTGACATGGCCTCGACGGAGTGACGGATATGCATGGTGGAGCCTTTCGACATGGACACGCCGGGACAACGCGCTGCGCTGCAATAGGAGCCGGTGCGCGACCCGCCAATTCGCTCCACCATGACCGTGCTGCGATGCGCAGTTACGGTGGGCGCGAAAAGCAGCCGAAGCGGGAACATTGGCGCGAGCAGGCGGGTTCTCGCCCTGACATGCCGATCTACGGCTAAAATACCGTATGTCGGTGAAAATTCCTGGGGGTCCGCATTGCATATTCTGCCTGATACGCTCGAGGCCGGTTCGGCCTATCCGCTCGGCGCCACGTTCGACGGGCTGGGGGTCAATTTCGCGGTGTATTCGGCCAACGCCGAGAAGATCGAGCTGTGCGTCTATGACGAGAATGGCCGGCGCGAACTGAAGCGCTATCCGCTGACCGAATGGACCGACGAGGTCTGGCACGGCTATCTTCCCGATGCGCAGCCGGGGCTCGCTTATGGCTACCGCGCCTATGGGCGCTATGCGCCCGAGGAAGGCCACCGGTTCAACCCCAACAAGCTGCTGCTCGATCCTTACGCCAAGGCGATGACGGGCGAGCTGCGCTGGACCGATGCGATGTACGGCTATCAGGTGAAGTCGTCGCGCGAGGATCTGAGCTTCGATCGCCGCGACAATGCGCTGACGATGCCCAAGGGCGTCGTCACCGACAGCCATTTCGACTGGTCGCGCGACGTCCGGCCGAACACGCCCTGGTCCGAGACGGTGATCTACGAAGCGCACGTCAAGGGCCTGACGCAGCTGTTCGAGGAGGTCCAGCCGTCGGAGCGGGGGACGTTCGCGGCGCTCGGCAACCCCAAGGTGATCGATCACCTGAAGCGGCTCGGCGTCACCGCGCTCGAGCTGTTGCCGATCCATACCTATACGCAGGACCGGTTCCTGCAGGAGAAGGGGCTGCGGAACTATTGGGGCTACAACACCCTCAACTTCTTCACCCCCGAGCGGTCGTTCTTCGCGACCGACAGCCACAACGAGCTGCGGCGGTCGATCCGGCGGCTGCATGCGGCGGGGATCGAGGTCATCCTCGACGTCGTCTACAACCATACCTGCGAAGGGTCCGAGCAGGGGCCGACGCTGTCGTGGCGCGGGCTCGACAATGCGAGCTATTACCGGCTGGTCAAGGATCAGCCGCGCTTCTCGATCAACGACACGGGAACGGGGAACACGCTCAACCTGACCAAGGCGCGCGTGATCCAGATGGTCGCGGATTCGCTGCGCTACTGGGCGACGAGTTTCGGGATCGACGGGTTCCGGTTCGATCTCGGGCTGACGCTGGGGCGGACGGATGACGGGTTCGATCCGGGTGCCGGGTTCTTCGACGTGCTGCGGCAGGATCCGGTGCTCGGCCGGCTGAAGCTGATCACCGAGCCGTGGGACATCGGGCCGGGCGGGTATCAGCTCGGCAATTTCCCGCCGGGCTTTGCCGAGTGGAACGACAAGTACCGCGATACGGTGCGCAAGTTCTGGCGTGGCGACCATGCGCAGCGTGCGGATCTGGCGGCGCGTCTGACGGGGTCGGGCGACCTGTTCGACCGGCGCGCGCGGCGGCCCTGGGCGAGCGTCAACCTGCTCGGCGCGCATGACGGGTACACGCTCGCCGACACGACGACCTACGAGGAGCGGCACAACGCGGCCAATGGCGAGGACAATCGCGACGGCCATTCGAACAATTGTTCGCGCAACTGGGGTGTCGAGGGGCCGACCGACGATCCCGAGATCGCCGAGACGCGCAAGCGCGTCGCGCGGTCGATGCTGACAACGTTGTTCGCGTCGCTCGGCACGCCGATGCTGGTGGCGGGCGACGAGTTCGGGCGGACGCAGGGTGGCAACAACAACGCCTATTGCCAGGACAACGAGATCAGCTGGCTCGACTGGACACAGGCAAAGTCGGCAGAGGGCGATGCGCTGATCGACTTCACCGCGCGGCTGACCGCGTTGCGCCGCGACTATCCGATGCTCCGCGCGAACAACTTCCTCTACGGCGACGACACGCCAGCGGAAGGCCTGAAGGATATCGAATGGTGGGACGAGCGCGGCGTGCAGCTCTCCCCCGAGGACTGGGAAAACACCAACGGGCGCGCGCTGGTGATGCGTCGTGCGGCGCAATGCCCGGACGGGAGCGTGCAGGTGATCTCGCTCCTCCTCAACGCCTCGGAAGGGCCGTTGACGTTCACCATGCCGCCACCCGCGGACGTCGAGCGCACCGTGCTGATCGACAGCGCCAAGCCCGATCAGGCGCCGATGGCGATTGCGGACAGCTATGACCTGCCGGCGCAGGGCGCGGCGTTGCTCACCTGGACGATGCAGCCGTGACGCAGCGTTCGTGGGGGCCGCGGCGCGACGCGAACGGGACATTGTTCCGCCTCTGGGCGCCGGATCGCGACGCGGTGACGCTCGAGATCGACGGCGCGCCCGCCACGCCGATGTGGCGGGACGCGGAGGGCTGGTTCACCGTCGAGGCGGAAGTCATGGCGGGGGCACGCTATCGCTTCCGGCTCGACGATGACAATGTCGTCCCCGATCCGGCATCGCGACAGCAGGATGGCGGCGTCCACGGCTGGAGCGTCGTCGTCGACCCCGACGCGTATCGCTGGCGGACCGACTGGCAGGGGCGCGCCTGGGAGGAGATGGTGATCCAGGAGGTCCATGTCGGCGCGCTCGGTGGCTTTGCCGGCGTGGCGACGCCCATCCCCCAGATGGCTGCGATGGGCGTCACCGCGATCGAGCTGATGCCCGTCAACGCGTTCGGCGGCACGCGCAACTGGGGCTATGACGGCGTGCTGCCATATGCGGTCGCCGAAAGCTATGGCACGCCGGACGCGCTCAAGGCCCTCGTCGATACCGCGCACGAGCACGGCGTCGCGGTGTTCCTCGACGTGGTCTACAATCATTTCGGCCCCGACGGGAATTACCTCGGCGGCTATGCAAGCCCGTTCTTCCATGCCGATGTCGACACGCCGTGGGGCGGCGCGGTCGCGGTCGACCGCGAGCCGGTGCGGCGGTTCTTCATCGACAACGCGCTGATTTGGGTGAACGAATACCGGATCGACGGCCTGCGGTTCGATGCCGTGCACGCGATCGACGACGATGCGTTCCTCGACGCGATGGCACGCGAGATCCGTGCGTCGACCGGCGACCGGCCCGTCCATCTCGTGCTGGAGAACGAGCGCAACGATGCCGAGCGGCTGCGCGCCGATGCGTACGACGCGCAGTGGAACGACGACTTTCACAACGTCCTGCACGTCCTGCTGACGGGCGAGACGAGCGCCTATTACGCCGACTTTGCCGATCGACCCGCGGAACGGCTCGCGCGGTGTCTTGGCGAGGGCTTCATCTACCAGGGCGAGGGGTCGCCGAACCATGACGGGCGCCCGCGCGGTAAGCCGAGCGGGCATCTGCCACCGACCGCGTTCGTGTCGTTCCTGCAGAACCACGACCAGATCGGCAATCGTGCGCTCGGCGAGCGGCTGACAATGCTCACCGATCCGGCGCGGCTGCGTGCGGCGACCGCGCTGCTGCTGCTGTCGCCGCAGATTCCCCTGTTCTTCATGGGCGACGAGGCGGGGAGCGATACCCCGTTCCTGTTCTTCACCGACTTCCATGACGAGCTGGCGGATGCGGTCCGGGAGGGACGGCGGAAGGAATTCGCGAAGTTCGCGGCGTTCGCCGACGAGGACGCGCGCGCGGCGATCCCCGATCCCAATGCGCTGGCGACGTTTTCCGCGTCGGTCCCGCGCGACGGACCCGACGCGGGGCGGTGGCGCACGCTCTATTCGGACCTGCTGGCGCTTCGGCACCGCGTGATCGTGCCGCGGCTGCGCGGTGCAATGGCGATGGGTGCCGAAGCGATCGGCGAGCGCGCCGTCGTGGCGCGGTGGCGGATGGGCGATGGAGGGGTGCTGACGATCGCGCTCAACCTGGGCGACGAGGCGGGGGTGTTTCCCGCGGTCGAGGGCGACGTGGTGTTCGCCGATGGGACGACGGACGCGGGGCCGTGCGTCAGGGTGTGGCTGTCACAATGAGCAGGCTCCACGCGCTCGCGCGCCTCGCGGGGCTGCAGCCCGAGTGGCAGGATGCTGGCGGTCGCGCGCAAACCGTATCGGACGATGCGCTCCGCACGATCCTCGCGGCGCTGGGGCTGCCGGCCGCAGACGATGCCGCGATCGCCGAGAGCATCGCCGCGGCTGAGGCGGAGCGGGCCGCGCCGCGGACCTTCGTCTCCGCCGATGTCGGAACGCCGTTCACGATCGCCGGGGTGGATGGGCCCGCTGTCCTGCGGTTCGAGGACGGGGCGACGCGCGACATTCTCGTCGACGCCGGGCGGATGCCGGCGATCGATCGGACCGGCTATCATGCGCTCGAGATCGGCGACCGTCGTATCGGCGTGGCGATCGCACCCGAGCGCTGTTTCTCGGTCGAGGACCGCGTCGCCGGCAAGCGGCTCTGGGGCCCGGCGGTGCAGATCCCGAGCTTGCGCGATGCGGGACCGAACGACTTCGGGGATTTCGTATCGCTCGCAGCCGCCGCGAGCCACTTCGCCGCAGCCGGCGCCGACCTGATCGCGATCAGCCCGACGCACGCGCTGTTCCCGAGCGATCCGCACCGCTTCAGCCCTTATGCACCGTCGAGCCGGCAGTTCGTCAACGTCATGCTCGCGCACGCGGACATGGTCGATCGGCCGGAGGGGGCTGCAGACGATGACCTGATCGACTGGGTGTCGGCTTCGCCGGTCAAGCTGCGCGCCTTGCGGCATGCGTTCGATACGCTGTCCGAGCAATCGCGCGCCGATCTGGCGGCGTTTCGCGCCGCGGGGGGCGAGGCGCTCGGCTGGCATGCCGCCTATGATGCGATTCACGCGCATTTCTTCGCGGCGACGGGGGCACGAGGCTGGCAGGACTGGCCCGAGGCGTTTCGCGATTGCGGGAGCGATGCGGTCGCGCGGTTCATCGACGAGCACCGTACCGACTGCGACTTCCATATCTTCCTGCAGTGGCGCGCTGTGACCGCGCTGGCCGCCGCGCAGAAGGCGGCGATCGATGGCGGCATGGCGCTGGGCCTGATCGCCGATCTCGCGGTCGGCATGGACGCGGGCGGCAGCCATGGCTGGAGCCGCGGCGGCGACCTGCTGACGGGGTTGTCGATCGGCGCACCGCCCGACCCGCTCGGCCCCGATGGGCAGGCCTGGGGGATCACCGGGTTCGACCCGCGTGCGCTGGTACGGTCGGGGTTTGCGCCGTTCATCGCGACGATCCGCGCTGCGCTCACGCATGCGGGCGGGTTGCGGATCGATCATGCGTTCGGACTGCGGCGGCTCTGGGTCGTGCCCGACGGAGGTTCGGCCGCCGAGGGTGCGTATCTCGACATGCCGTTTGCCGACCTGATGCGGATCATCGCGATCGAGTCGCACCGCGCGCAGGCGGTGGTGATCGGCGAGGATCTGGGCACGATGCCCGACGGCTTTCGCGCGGTCATGGACGCGCGTGCGATGCTCGGCATGCGCGTCCTCTGGTTCGAACGCGACGCCGATGGCGCGTTCGTCCGGCCGGATCGCTGGTCGCGCGATGCGGTCGCGATGACCGGGACTCACGACCTCCCGACGATCGCCGGATGGTGGCGCGGCCGCGACATCGACTGGACGTGGCGATTGGGCCGCAGCGCCGAGGCGGCGGACGAAGCCGCGGATCGGGCGAACCGGGCGCTGGATCGGTCACGGCTGTGGACGGCGCTCGGTGCGGATGGTCCCGAGCCGGCGCCCGAGGACCCGGCCGCGGTGATCGATGCCGCGATCGCGCACGTCGCGCGGACACCCTGCGCGCTTGCGATCGTCCCGTTCGAGGACCTGCTCGGCCTTGTCGAGCAGCCCAACCTGCCGGGGACGACCGACGAACATCCGAACTGGCGGCGGCGGATGCCGGACACCGTCGACGTGCTGCTGCGTCATCCCGACACCGCACGCCGTGTCGCCCTTCTCAATACCGCGAGACCCTCATGACGCCACGCGCGACCTATCGCATGCAGTTCCACAAGGACTTCACCTTCGCCGATGCGGAGGCGCAGGTCCCGTATCTGGCCGCGCTCGGGATCAGCCATCTCTACGCATCGCCGATCACGACCGCGCGAACGGGATCGACGCATGGCTATGACGTGGTCGATCCGACGCGGATCAACCCCGAGCTGGGTGGCGAGGACGGCTTTCGGCGGCTCGTCGACCGGTTCGCGGCGCACGGCATGGGGGTGATCGTCGATATCGTCCCCAACCACATGGGTGTTGCGGGCGGCGAGAACCGCTGGTGGCACGACGTGCTCGCGCGCGGCGAGCAAAGCGACTTCGCGGCCTTTTTCGACATCGACTGGCGCGAGAAGATCGTGCTGCCGATCCTTGGCGACCCGCTGCGGCAGGTGATCGACGAGGGCGGGCTTGCAGTCGAGACGATCGACGGGACACCCATGCTCGTCGCCTATGGCGAACACCGGCTGCCGTTGCGACCCGAGGACCGTGCGACTGCGGCGACCGACGATCTCGCGACGCTCGTCGGGCGCCAGCATTACCGGCTGGCATCGTGGCGGACCGCGAACGACGATCTGAACTGGCGCCGCTTCTTCACGATCAACGATCTCGCCGGGTTGCGCGCGGAGGATGCCGCGGTGTTCGAGGCGACGCATGCGCTGTTCTTCCGGCTGTATGCGGAAGGGTTGATCGACGGGGTGCGCGTCGATCATGTCGACGGGCTGACCGATCCGGCGGGCTATTGCCGGATTCTGCGCACGAGGTTCGACGCGATCGAGCCGAAGGCGGGGCGCGGCCCGGCCTATATCGTGATCGAGAAGATCCTGGCGGAGGGCGAACCGCTGGCGACCGACTGGGGCGTCGACGGCACAAGCGGCTACGACTTCATGGCGCAGGTCACGGCGCTGCTCCATGACCCGGCCGGAGCGGAGCCGCTCGCCGCGCTGTGGGCGGAGGTCAGCGGGCGATCCGCGAAGTTCGAGCCCGAGGAACTGCGCGCGCGACAGGAAATGCTGTCTTGGCAGTTCGAGGGGCAGTTGCAGCGGTGCGTCGAGGCGTTCGTCGCGCTCGCCCGGTCGACGCCCGCGTGCGACGGGCTGACCGCGGGCATGATACGCCGTGCGATCGAGCGGCTGCTCTGGGTGTTTCCGGTCTATCGGACCTACGGGACGGGCGACGCCGCACCGGTCGCGGATGCCGCGATCTCGCGCGACCGCACGCGACCGCGTCACGCCCCATCTCGCGCCGGGCGAAGGCGTGGTCGTCGACCGGATCCTCGACTGGCTGGCGGGCGAAGGACCTGGCGATGCCGGCTTCGCCGCGGATGCGGTCCGCCGGTTCCAGCAATTGTCCGCACCGATCGCGGCGAAGGCGGTCGAGGACACCGCATTCTATCGCTATGGCCGGCTGCTCTCGCGCAACGACGTCGGGTTCGATCCCGCCGCGTTCGCGGTGGGCAACGACGAATTCCATGCCCTGATGCGCGGTCGTGCTGCAGACTGGCCGCGGGCGATGCTCGCGTCGGGGACGCATGACCACAAGCGCGGCGAGGATGTCCGCGCGCGGCTCGCGGTGTTGTCCGAGGTGCCCGCACTGTGGCGCGAGCGCGTCACCCCTTGGCTGGCACAGGTGTCCGCGATCGACGCGACGATCGCACCCGACGATGCCTATATGCTGTTGCAGACGCTGTTCGGCGCATGGCACGAAGCGCTGCTGCCCGACGATGCGACGGGGCTGGCGCGCTTTGCCGAACGGATCATCGGCTGGCAGGAAAAGGCGCTGCGCGAAGCCAAGCTGCGTTCGTCCTGGGAGGACCCTGACGAGGCCTACGAAAAACGGTGCCACGATCTCGTCGGCGTGCTGCTCGATCCCCAACGGTCGGCGGCGTTCCTCACGGATATGGCGGGCCTCGTCGACGCGACGCAGCGTGCGAGCGAGGCCAACGCGCTCAGCCAGACCGCGCTGCGCTATACCGTTCCGGGCGTGCCGGACCTGTATCAGGGCGCCGAGCTTGCCGATCTCAGCCTTGTCGATCCCGATAACCGCCGGCCGGTCGATTACGCCGAACGGCAGGCGCTTCTGACGGACGGGGGAGTGCCAAGCTCGGCCTGATCGCCGAACTTCTGGCGTTGCGCAAACGCCAGCCGCTGGTCTTTGCGGAAGGGTCCTATGCGCCGATCGGGGTGACGGGCGACCGCGCGGACCATGTGCTCGCCTTTGAGCGGACCGCGGGCGGGACGACGCTGCGCGTGGCGATCGTCCTGCGCGGGGCAGCGCTTGCCATGGACGCAGCGGGAGCGGCGGGCGACTGGTGGGGCGACACCCGGCTGGCGACGGGAGAACGGGCAGCCGACCTGTTCGTCGCGCGGCCGGTGTGGTTCGACCTCCACGAATAGGCGCCGCATGATCCATGTCGTGCATCATCCCGACTATGTCGCAGCCGCACCGGCGCGCTCGACTTATCGCTGGAACAAGAACGGGCTGATCCGCGATCTGCTGCTCGCACACGGCGACAGGCTGTCGTGGCATCAACCCGTGGCAACGCCGCGGCAGTGGCTCGAGGCGGTGCACGACCCCGATTATGTCGCCGAGGTTATCGAGGCACGCGTGCCTCCGCTGAAGGAGCGGCGCATCGGGTTTCCGGTGACCGAGGCGGTGGCGAAGCGTGCGGTCGTGGTGCCCGACGGGACATGGCTGGCCGCGAAACTCGCGCTGCTCCACGGCTTTGCCGCGAATACCGCAGGGGGCAGCCATCATGCGTTGGCGGAGACGGGCGCCGGCTATTGCGTGTTCAATGACCTCGCGGTCGCGGCCGTCCGGCTCGTCGAGCAGGGCGATGCGCAGCGTATCCTGGTGGTCGACTGCGACGTGCATCAGGGCGACGGAACCGCGGCACTGCTCGCCGGACGGCCCGAGATCGCGACCTATTCGATCCATGCGGAGAAGAACTTCCCCGTCCGCAAGGCACGGTCGTCGCTCGACGTCGCGCTGCCCGACGGGGTCGACGATGCCGGCTATCTCGACATCCTGCAGCAGACGCTCGTGCCGCTGCTCGACGAGGTCCGGCCCGACCTGATCCTCTACCAGGCGGGTGTCGATCCGTTTGCGGGCGACCGGCTCGGCCGGCTGTCGCTCACGCTCGACGGACTGGTCCGCCGCGAGCGGCTGATCGCGGGGCTCGCGATCGCCCGCGGCGTGCCGCTCGCGAGTACCGTGGGGGCGGCTACGGCGACGACGCGCTCGAGATCGCGCAGCGTCACGTCACCGCGATCATGACGCTGGGTGAAACTTTTGCCGGGCGTGGCGCCGGATCATCGGATGCGACGTTGAACGGTCGATGACGACACCCACGCTTCTCTGGCTGCGCCAGGACCTTCGCCTTCACGACCACCCCGCACTGATCGCAGCCGCCGCGGCGGGCCCGGTCATCCCGGTCTATGTGCTCGACGACGACGCGCCCGGCGACTGGGCGATCGGCGGCGCGCAGCGCTGGTGGTTGCACCACAGCCTGGCGGCGCACGGCGAGGCGCTCAAGGACAAGGAGTCGCGTCTGATCCTGCGTCGCGGCGATGCGGTCGAGGTTCTGACGGCGCTGCTGGAGGAGACAGGCGCGACGCAGATCCATGCGATCCGGCACTACGAACCCTGGTGGCGCAAGGCCGAGGACGCGCTGGGCGATCGGCTGTGCCTGCACGACGGCAATCACCTCATGCGCGTCGAGGACGTGAAGACGGGGTCGGGTGGCCAGTTCCGGGTCTATTCGTCGTTCTGGAAGGCGCTCAACCAGATGATGCCACCGCCCGAGCCCGAGCCGGTCCCCCATGTGATCCACGCGCCCGGTTCGTGGCCGAAGAGCGATACGCTCGCGTCTTGGGACCTGCTGCCGACCAAGCCCGACTGGTCGGGCGGGTTCGACGACTGGACGCCCGGCGAAGCGCAGGCGTTGAAGAATGCCAAGGCGATGGCATCGATCGTGGAGGCGTATGACGTCGACCGCAACATGCCCTCGATCGAGGGGACGTCGCGCCTGTCGCCGCACCTGCATCACGGCGAGATCTCGCCGCGGACGGTGTGGCATGCGGTCGACGGTCACGGCGATGCGACGACCTTCCTGAAGGAGCTGGCGTGGCGGGACTTCACCGACGGCGTGGTGCTGGCGATGCCCGATTACGGCAAGGCAAACGGGCGGCCGAAGTTCGACGCGCTGCCGTGGCGCGCGGGCAAGGCGGCCGCGGCGGATCTGAAAGCGTGGCAGACGGGGCGGACGGGCTATCCGATCGTCGATGCCGGGATGCGGCAGCTCTGGACGACGGGGTGGATGCACAACCGCGTCCGCATGATCACCGCGAGCTTCCTCGTAAAGCATCTGCTGATCGACTGGCGCGAGGGGGAGCGGTGGTTCTGGGATTGCCTGGTCGACGCCGATTACGGGAACAATTCGGTGAACTGGCAATGGGTCGCGGGGACGGGCGTCGATTCGAACATGTTCGGGCGGATCATGGCGCCGCTGTCCCAGTCGGAAAAATTCGACGCAGGCGACTATATCCGCGCGTGGGTACCCGAGCTCGCCGGACTGAAGGGCGATGCGATCCATGACCCCGACGAGTCCGGATGCCGGCCGGACGACTATCCGGCGAAGATCATCGGCCACCGCGAAGGCCGTGAGCGCGCGCTCGATGCGGGTCGCCACGCACGCTAGTCCCTTTTCACCGTCGCGGCGCTGTTGCATGGAGCGCCGCGATGACCGCCGTTCCCGCTTTCGATGACCCCCAGTCCCCCGCGGCGGCGACGCTGGCGCGTCTGGCCGCGCCGATCTTTCACCGCATGCTCGACCGGATCGACGACGGGCTGGAGAGCGGGGCGATCGAGGCGATCCTTCCCGATGGAACGCGCCGGCTGATCGGCGGGCGCACGCCCGGACCGGTGCCCGTCGTCACGCTCCACCGCTGGCGTGCGCTGATCCGGCTCGCGACCGCGGGGTCCGTCGGATGGTACGAGGGCTGGACCGCGGGCGACTGGTCGAGCCCCGATCCCGTGCCGCTGTTCGACCTTTTCATGCGCAACCGTGGTTCGCTGGGGCGGACCGCGCGGTCGGGTGGGGTCGCGCGGCTGTCGGCGCGGCTCTGGCACTGGATGCGCCGCAACCACCGCGAGGGATCGCGGCGCAACATCGCGGCGCATTACGACCTGGGCAACGACTTCTACGAGCTCTGGCTCGATCCCGGCCTGACCTATTCGAGCGCGCTGTTCGCCGAGCCCGTATCGGAGGCGGAGACGCTCGAACGGGCGCAGACGACCAAGTTGCAGGCGATCCTCGATCGCACCGCGGCGCGGCCTGGCGACCGGATCCTCGAGATCGGGTGCGGCTGGGGGTCGTTTGCCGAACTGGCGGCGCGTGCCGGCGTGTCGGTCCACGGCCTGACCTTGTCGACCGAGCAGAAGCGGCAGGTCGACACCCGCATGGCGGACGCCGGGCTGACGAACGTCACGGTTGCGCTAACCGATTACCGCGACGTCACGGGCACCTATGACGCGGTGGCGAGCATCGAGATGGTCGAGGCGGTGGGCGAGGCCTATTGGCCGGCCTATCTCGATGCGATCGCGCGGGCGTTGAAGCCGGGCGGGCGTGCGGCGATCCAGTATATCACGATCGACGATGCGATCTTCGACGCATATTCGACAAGCGTCGATTTCATCCAGCGGTACGTGTTCCCGGGCGGGATGCTGTTGTCCGAGCCTCGGTTCCGCGCGCTTGCCGAGGCGCGCGGGCTTGTCTGGGAAGACCGGCGCGGGTTCGGGCTGCATTATGCGGAGACGTGCCGGCGGTGGCGCGTCGCGTTCGATGCGGTCGTCGCGCAGGGCCGTCTGCCGGCGCGGCTCGACGCGAAGTTCGTCGCTTTGTGGCGCTATTACCTGATGTATTGCGAAGGCGGGTTCCGCGGCGGCGGGATCGACGTCGCGCAGGTCACGCTGGTGAAACAACGCTGATAGGCTGCCCCGTAAGGGGCAGACCTTCAGGCTACGCGTTCGAAATGGCCGGGTTCGAACCCGTCGATGGCCAGCGCGACGACGCGGTCGGCGACGACCTGCGGGTCCTTCACCGACTTCGGATCCTCGCCTGGATAGGCGCGCGCGCGCATCTTGGTGCGGGTCGCGCCAGGGTCGACGATCGCGGTACGGATGCCGCTGATCTCGGCCATCTCGTCGCCATAGGCGCCGAGCAGCGTCTCGAACGCGGCCTTCGACGCGCCGTAGAGCCCCCAATAGGCGCGCGGTTTGCGGCCGACGCTCGAGGTGACGCCGATCACCCGGGCCGACTTCGCTTTCTTCAGCATCGGGTCGAACGCGGCGATCAGGGCGGCCTGCGCGCTGACGTTGAGCGTCAGGACCTGCGCCATCTCCTTGGGGTCGATCGCAGGGACCGATGACAGCGAACCGAGCATCCCCGCGTTGAGCACGAGGATGTCGAGCGCGTCCCAGCGGTCGCCGATCGCCGTCGCCAGCCGCGCGATCGCGTCGCTTTCGGCGAGGTCGAGCGGGGCGATCGTCGCTGACCCGCCGGCGTCATGGATCGCCGTCTCGACCTCTTCGAGGCCGCCCGCGGTCCGCGCGGTCAGGACGACGTGCGCGCCCTGTGCCGCGAGCGCGACGGCGGTGGCGGCGCCGATGCCGCGGCTGGCACCGGTGACCAGCGCGAGCCGGCCCGCGAGAGGCTTGTCCGTCATGTTCACTCCGGGATCTTTAGATAACGCGCTCGGCGAGCATCGCGAACTGGTCGACCTCGGCGCCTTCGTCATGGTCGGTCAGCGTCGTCGGATAATCGCCGGTGAAGCACGCATCGCAATATTTCGGGCGGATATCCGCGCGCTTGGCCTCGCCCAGCGCCTTGTACAGCCCGTCGATCGAGATGAAGTTGAGGCTGTCGGCGTGGATGAAGCCCGTCATCCCGCCGAGATCGAGCTGGGCTGCGAGCAGCTTGGTGCGCTCGGGCGTGTCGACGCCGTAGAAGCACGAATGCCGCGTCGGCGGGCTGGCGATCCGCATGTGAACTTCGGCAGCGCCCGCCTCACGCATCATCTGGACGATCTTGAGCGAGGTCGTGCCCCGGACGATCGAGATCGTCGACGAGGATGACTCGCTTGCCCTTGATGAGCGCACGGTTGGCGTTGTGCTTCAGCTTGACGCCGAGATGGCGGACCTTGTCGCCGGGCGAGATGAAGGTGCGGCCGACATAATGCGAGCGGATGATGCCGAGTTCGAACGGGATGCCCGATTGCTGCGCATAGCCGATCGCCGCGGGCGTGCCCGAGTCGGGGACGGGAATGACGAGGTCGGCATCGACAGGGGACTCGATCGCGAGCTGTGCGCCGATCGCCTTGCGGACCGAATAGACCGAATGATCCTCGACGATCAGATCGGGCCGCGAGAAATACACCCATTCGAAGATGCAGGGGCGCGCCGCCATCGGGGTGAACGGACGGATCGAGCGGATCTCGGTGCCCTGGACGATGACCAGTTCACCCGGCTCGACCGCGCGGACGAACGTCGCGCCGACGACGTCGAGCGCAACCGTCTCGGACGCGAAGATCACCGCGTCGCCGAGCTTGCCCATCACCAGCGGCCGGATGCCGAGCGGGTCGCGGCAGGCGATCATGCCCTCGGGGGTCATCACGATCAGCGAATAGGCGCCCTCGACCTGCTTGAGCGCGTCGATGAAGCGATCGAGCAGCGTCCGGTAGTTCGAGGTCGCGACGAGGTGGATGATCGTCTCGGTATCGCTTGTCGACTGGAAGATCGATCCGCGCCGGACCAGTTCGCGGCGCAACCGCATGGCGTTCGAGATATTGCCGTTGTGCGCGATCGCGAACCCGCCCGTCGACAGCTCGGCATAGAGCGGCTGGACGTTGCGCAGCGCGGTCTCGCCCGTCGTCGAATAGCGGACATGACCGCAGGCGACGGTGCCGGGAAGCGCGCGGATGACGTCGTCGCGATCGAAGTTGCCAGCGACATGCCCCATTGCGCGATGCGTATGGAAATGCGCGCCGTCGAAGGTGGTGATGCCGGCGGCTTCCTGCCCGCGATGCTGCAACGCGTGCAGTCCGAGCGCTACGAGCGCGGCCGCGCCATCGGTCGCAGATACGCCGAACACCCCGCACTCTTCGCGGAGTTTGTCGTCATCATAGGGGTTTGTGGTCAGCATGCCGGGTCTCACGTCGTGCGGAGCCCGCCCTATAGTCGGGGTTCATGCGTTTGTCGCCTCTTTGTAATAACATTGCGCACCTGATCGCATGTCACTGGTCGCATCGCGGTGGCTTTGGGCTATATCCGCGCGATGACACATAGCCGCGACACGGGCCTGACGCTCGACCCGAAATTCGATTCCGCCGGTCTGCTGACCGCGGTCGTTTCCGACCGCGTATCGGGGGACGTGCTGATGGTCGCGCATATGAATGCGGAGGCGCTCGCGCTGACGCAGACAACGGGTGCGGCGCATTTCTGGTCGCGCAGCCGACAGGCGCTCTGGAAGAAGGGGGAAACGTCGGGAAACGTGCTGCGCGTCGCCGAGGTGCAGATCGACTGCGATCAGGACGCGGTGTGGCTGATCGTCGATGCGGCAGGACCGGCCTGCCATACGGGCGCGCGCAGTTGTTTCTTCCGTCGTCTGGAAGGTGACGTGCTGGTCCCCGCCGAGTGAGGGCGATCCTCCTGCTCGCGCTCGTCGTCGCAGGGTGCGATCGCGCGCCGTCCGCGACGACGGGCGACAGCGCTGGCGCCCGACTCGAGGCGGCGGCCGAACGGGCAGGAATCGTGTCCGATCCAGAGGCCCCGCTCGAGGGGGCCTGGGCGCGCGATACCGACCGGCTGTGCGTGGTCGGAACGGGGAAGACCAGCCGGATCGGCGTCAGCGTCGATTATGGCGAGGACCAGGGCTGTGCCGCGAGGGTGTCGCCGAGCGCGAGGGGGCCGCGCTCAGGCTGACGTTCGGCGACTGCCGGATCGTCGCGCAATATGACGGCGACCGGATCGTGTTTCCCGCAACCGTCGCGGACGCGTGCCAGGCGCTGTGCACGGGGCGCGCGACACTGGCGGCGGTCACCGTCGACCGCCAGAGCATGGCGCGGTCCGAGGCGCTGACGCTGCGATCGTCCAAGGGTACGCGTCTTTGCAGTAGTTGACGTTGACGTAAACGAGAGTTACATCACCGGGGATGGCAACACGCGCGTCCCCCGAGTCCTATGCGATGATCGAACCGCGACACGATCGCGATCATTTCACGATCTCCGACCTGTCGACCGAATTTGACGTGACCGCACGCGCGCTGCGTTTCTACGAGGACGAGGGGCTCATCGCGCCCGAGCGTCGCGGCACGCAGCGCATCTATTCGCACCGGGACCGCGCGCGGCTTGCCTGGATCCTGCGCGGCAAGCGCGTCGGGTTCAGCCTCGGCGAAATCCGCGAGATGATCGACCTGTACGACGTCGGCGATGGCCGGCGCGTGCAGCGACAGGTCGTCATCGAACGGAGCGAGGCGCGCATCGCGCTTCTCACCGAACAGAAGCGCGACATCGACGCCGCCATCGACGAACTCACCAACTTCGTAGCCATCCTCGAGGCCAGTCGGGCCCAGGACAAAGGATAAACCATGCCACAGTACACGCCCCCCGTGCGCGACACGCGCTTCGTCCTCGAGCAGGTGGTCGGTCTCGATCGCTACAGCAACCTTCCGGGTTTCGACACGGCCTCGCCCGACGTCGTCGATGCGGTGCTCGAGGAAGGCGGCAAGTTCGTCGCCGAGGTTCTGTTCCCGCTCAACCTGTCGGGCGACCAGCAGGGTTGCACGCGGCATGAGGACGGTTCGGTCACGACGCCCGACGGCTTCAAGCAAGCCTATAAGCAGTATGTCGAAAGCGGCTGGGCGACGCTCGGCAACCAGCCCGAATATGGCGGGCAGGGCATGCCGCACGTCGTGTCGACCGCGTTCCAGGAATATATGATCTCGTCGAACATGGCGTTCGCGATGTATCCGGGCCTCACGCACGGCGCGATCGCGGCGCTCGTCGCCAAGGGGTCGGACGCGCAGAAGGCGATGTACGTGCCCAAGATGGTGTCGGGCGAATGGGGCGGCACGATGAACCTCACCGAGCCGCAGTGCGGCACCGATCTCGGCCTGATCCGCACCAAGGCCGAGCCGCAGGCAGACGGCTCTTACACGATCACCGGTACGAAGATCTTCATCTCGAGCGGTGAGCATGACCTGACCGAGAACATCATCCATCTCGTGCTGGCCAAGACCCCCGGCGCGCCGGACAGCTCGAAGGGCATTTCGCTGTTCGTGGTGCCGAAGATGCTGGTCAACGAGGACGGCTCGCTCGGCGCGCGCAACGGCGTCACCTGCGGGTCGATCGAGCACAAGATGGGGATCCACGCGAACTCGACCTGCGTGATGAACTACGACTCGGCGACCGGCTGGCTGGTCGGCGAGGAGATGAAGGGCCTCGCCGCGATGTTCATCATGATGAACGCCGCGCGCCTGGGCGTCGGCCTGCAGGGGCTCGGCGTGGCCGAGGTCGCGTATCAGAATGCGGTGCAGTACGCGCAGGATCGTCGCCAGGGCCGCGCGCTGACGGGGCCGAAGGAGCCGCAGGAGAAGGCGGACACGCTGTTCGTCCACCCCGACGTGCGGCGGATGCTGATGGAGGGCAAGGCGCTGACCGAGGGTCTGCGCGCGCTGATCCTGTGGACCGCGCTGCAGGGCGATCTCGAGCATAACGCCGCGGACGAGGCGGAGCGCCAGCTCGCGGGTGACATGATCAGCCTGCTGACCCCGGTCATCAAGGGCTATGGCACCGACATGGGCTATGCGATCGCGACCAACGCGCAGCAGGTCTATGGCGGCCATGGCTATATCGCCGAATGGGGCATGGAGCAGTATGTCCGCGATGCGCGGATCGCGATGATCTACGAGGGCACCAACGGCGTGCAGGCGATGGACCTGGTCGGCCGCAAGCTCGCGCAGAATGGCGGTCGCGGGATCCAGGCGTTCTTCAAGCTCGTCGCGGACGACGTTGCGGCGGCGAAGGGCGATCCGGTCACCGCGTCGCTTGCCGAAGCGCTGGAGAAGGCGAACGGCCAGCTCCAAGCAGCGACGATGTGGTTCATGGCGAACGGCATGAAGAACCCCGAGAATGTCGGCGCGGGCGCGGTCAGCTACATGCACCTGATGGGCATCGTCGCGGTCGGCGCGATGTGGTTGCGGATGGCGGTCGCCGCGGCAAAGCTGAAGGCAGCAGGCGAGGGCGAGGCTGCGTTCCTCGACGCCAAGCTGGTCACCGCGCGCTTCTATGCGGAGCGGATCCTGCCCGACGCGGGCGCGCTGCGTCGCAAGATCGAGGGCGGCGCGGAATCGCTGATGGCGCTGCCGCCGGAGATGTTCATGGCGGCCTGATTGCCACCATCACGTGCGCGAAGGGCGCGGGCGTCGGGGTTTCCCCGGTGCCCGCGCCCTTTTTGTTTGTCCGCGCCACGCCCACAAAAAGGGGAGCCGTTTCCGGCTCCCCTTTCAAAGGCTAGCGAAGCGTGAGGATCAGAAGTTGATCCGGACACCTGCATAATAGCGACGGCCGAGCGGATCATAGGTGCCCGCATCGGTATCCTGGCCAGCCGACGCGCCGATGTCGGCGAGGTAAGGCGGCTTGTTGTTGAGCAGGTTCGACCCGCCGATGTAGAATTCGAACCCGTCGTTGGTCTGGAAGCGGATCTGCGAATCCAGGTAGAATTGCGGACGGACTCGGTACAGCGGATTGGTGCCCGGACGCGCGCCGGTCAGCTGGTCGTCGAGGCTGGCCTGGCTGATCCACGTGCCCGTCGTGGTGAAGCCGACACCGTCGACGTCATAGGACAGGTTCGTCGTGAACCGGTCGCGCGACGCACCGATCTCACCCGCGAAATAGTCGCGATCCGCCTCGGGCAGTGGCACGGTGTAGCCCGAGATCAGATGCGTATACGAGCCGCGCAGGCCCAGCATGCCCGCAAGACCGATATCGGCCAGATCCTGGCGATAGGTGATGACCGTATCGATGCCCGAAGTCTTCGTGCCGCCGCTATTTAGGTACGTCGTCGTTAAACGATCAATTGAGCCTGCACTGTTTGCACCTGACGCTGCAGCGCGACGTATGACTTGGCTGCAATATGCTTGGTTACTCTGTTCGTAGCATTGATTAAGAATATATTGAAGCGGCGTTTGAACAATCGCATCCTTGATACGAATATTAAAGTAATCAACGGTAATTACGAAATTACGAAGTGCATCAATGGATCGTGGATTGATGACGACGCCCGCGGTGAAAGAATCACCTTTCTCCTCCTGCAGATTAGGGTTCCCCGGTTCAAAGCTCGTGATGCCCTGCAGATCCGCCTGATCCAGCGTGAACTGGCCTCCATTCGCCGCAATGTTGGCTGCGACACCGGGGGCCGCACGGCAGTTCGATGCCAAAGAACCCGCCTGCGTTGCGGTAACCTTATTACATGGATCTTGAAGCCCATTTGGAAAGTTTTGCAGATTGGGTGAAAACAATTCGCTGATGTTAGGCGCGCGTACGGAGCGCGCCTGCATTACACGGAAGCGCACATCTTCGACAGGCGCCCACTCGCCGCCAAAATTATAGCTGAATGTTGTTCCAACTGTCGAGTAGTTCGACACTCGAACTGCGCCACGTACACTCAGGGAGTGGAAAAATGGCTTTTCTTGGATAAGAGGGACGATCGCCTCCCCAAACCCTTCGATCAGATCAAAATTCCCACGCGTAATAGGCAGGGCGTTGTTACCATTCTGCCCGATCTGCGTGAGAAGATCGAATACATTGCTGCTCGTTTCACGACGATATTCTGTACCGACGCTTATGCCAATCGGATCTGCGCCAAACAAGGAAAACAGTTTGCCCGACAAGTTCGCACCGGCGACGGTCTGCGTCACCTTTGTTGCAAGGGTGGTCGGGACGGCAAGGTAACCTGCCGCGGGTGCAAGCGTCCCAGTCCCAAAGATGTTGGCAGGTATACATCCCGCCGCCCGCGCGGCGGCATCTGCGCAAACAATTTGGCCAGACACAGGGTCGCGATAGGAGTTCAATGCCTGAATAAAGTTTGCCGTATTGAATTGGCCGGTACCCGACTGCTTCTCAACGGTCTGTCCATAAACTCCATAAACTTCGTAGTTGAAACGATCCTCCAATAACTTGCCGTTCGCCCCGCCCGCAATACGGAACATATCACGGCTCGCTTGGCTCGTACGTGTGCCAAAATCACTCAAGCGACGGTCAAAGAAAATGTCCTTTAGGCCATCGCCCGGCTGCGTTGAGCTAACCGGTGTATCAACCGCAGTGTTAAAAATGGCATCCGGGACAAACGGATTGCGATAACGCACGCCACCGACAATCGTCTCTATAGGAATATTGCCGGAATAAAGTACTGGGTTGCCGAACTTCGAGTCAAGAGGGAACGGCTCTATGACCGTGTTTACTTTAGTTTTTGCATAATTACCTTCAACAAACAGGTTGAAGGCGTTTGAAACTTCATAGTTGGCACGCCCGGCAGCCACATAACGCTCAACCGGCACGGCAAGATAACGAAAATCCGAGCGGTTGAAACCATCGGGCCCTGCTTGGCTGCCATCAGCATTTACACAGCCACCCGTGCCGTTCGCGGAGGCGCAGTTACGCAACGCACCGTCCTGACCATAGGTAAAGACTTGGCGCCCAGCACCTTCACCCGCTATGCCAGTGTAATAGCGACCCTGCGGGGCAAACCCAGAAAGGAATGGACTTGCTGGCGTAAAGAGATCGGAATCTTCGCCAGTTACGCTACCGCCAAGACTCGTCGAATCGATCGCACTCGAACCGGCTTCGGTGAACCGGTCGCGCTTCAGCACGGTGCCCTGCTTCGAATAGCCACCGAACAGCATGATGTTGCCGCGGCCATCTGCGAAATTCTTGCCGACGAGCGCGTTGACCTGACGATCGAAGCCATCGCCATATTGCGAGATGCCGACCTGACCATCGAGCTGGATGCCGTCGAACTTGGTCTTGTAGATCATGTTGACGACGCCGGCGACGGCATCCGAGCCGTACACTGCCGATGCACCGCCGGTCAGCGTGTCGACGCGCTCGAGGAATTGCGTCGGGATGACGTTGAGGTCGACCGCGCTGCTGCCGGGCACGCCCGATACGAAACGGCGGCCATTGACGAGAACGAGCGTCCGGTCTTCGCCCAGATTGCGAAGGTTCACCGTCGCGACACCGGCCGACTGCGTCGCGAAGCTGGAATTGGTACGGCTGATGCCGGGAGTGCCGAACGCCGGGTTCTGCAGCAGGACGTCCTGCACGTTGATTGCGCCGGCCTGCTGGATTTGGGCGATGCCCACGCTCTGGAGCGGCGAGGCGGCGGTGGCCGAGGGCGAGGCGATGCGCGAGCCGGTCACGACGATCTCGCCCGCGGGCTGCTCGGGCTGCGCCGATGCGGTGCTGCCGGCCTGGGACTCGACGACGGGGTCCTGCGTGGCGGGAGCGGCCGCGGTCGGCGCGGGGGCGTCGGTCGCGGGCTGAGTTTCGGCCGCGGCGGGGGCCGGCGCCGTCTGCGCCATGGCGGGCAGCGCGACCGCGGACACTGCGACGAGCAGCGTCGAGGCTAGCAGATTGCGGCGATAGGTTGGGGTCATGATCGTTCTCGACTCAGCACTGGATGCGATGGGCCAATATCGCTGACCTTCGCGGAAGCGGGCGCTGTAAGCCTCTGAGGTCGCAGGAATCCATCCGTTCTCGACCGACATTGCGTGAATATTTCCAAGTGTTTCTTCCTTGCAACACTTCAGATCAGTCGGGCTGCCCGCAAGCGCCCGATACGGTCGCAGCGGCAATTTGCAGATCGCCGTCTTCCCCCGGGGGCGCTGTTGGCCTACACGGGCGCATGACGTTCGTCGCGCTTCGACCGGTTCGGCGGTAATGGTCCTCGGGACATGGGAAACCGTGCTCGCGGGCGTGGCGGTTCTGCTGCTCGTCGGCGTGGGTGCCGTGCTGGTGTATCTGGGACTGCGTGCGCGCGCGGATGCGGCCGCGACGATCGCCGACAACGAGAATATGCGCGGCCTGCTCGACGGATCGCCCGCGGTGGCGACGATCGTGCGCTCGGATGGCCGGGTGGAAATGCCGCGGCGGATGGCGGACTGGCTCGGGATCCCGGCACCGCGGTATCTGGCGGACCTGTCGGGCGACGGCTCGGGCCTGTCGACGGAGGATGCCGCGGCACTCACCGCCGACGTGACGGCGGCGCAGCGGGCGGGGCGGCCGTTCGTCCGCGCGGTGCGCCCTGTCGGATCGACACGCGCGATCACGCTGCGCGGCGGTCGTGCGCCGGGCGGGATGGGCGCGACGGGCAGCGTGCTGATCTGGGCGTTCGACGCGACCGACAGCGAATCGGAGATCAACCGTCTCGGCGCGGAGACCGCGCGGCTCGGGGCGGCATTCGACGCGCTGACCGGGCTGATCGAGGCCGCCCCGATGCCGATGTGGTACCGCGCGCGCGACTTGAAACTGTCGATGGTCAACACCGCCTATGTCGCCGCGGTCGAGGGGCAGGATGCCAAGGACGTGATCGCGCGCGGGGTCGAGCTGGTCGAAGGGTCCGGACGCGGCGGACCGCTCGCGGGTGCGGCGGCGGCACGCGAACAGGGGCGGCCGCACGAACAGATCCTGCCCGCGACGATCGACGGCGCGCGTCGCTCGCTCCAGATCTACGACGTGCCGCTGCCGACCGGCGGCGTCGCGGGGTTCGCGATCGACATCGAGGATCTCGAACAGGCGCGTTCGGGCGCGAAGCGCTTTGCCGAGGCGCAGCGCGCGATGCTCGATCGCGTGTCGGCGGGCGTCGCGCAGTTCGGCGGCGATCGCGGACTGGTGTTCTGCAACCAGCCGTTCCGGCGGATGTTCGCGATGCGCGCCGAATGGCTCGCTGACCGCCCCGAATTCGATCGCGTGCTCGAGCGGATGCGCGAGGCCAACCGCCTGCCCGAGGTGCGCGACTTTCCCGCATGGAAGGCCGAGCGTCGCGAATGGTTCATGCAGACCGGGACGATGCCCAACGGCGGCGCGAGCGAGGAGATCTGGCATCTTCGCGGCGGGACGCATCTGAGGGTGGTCGCGCAGCCGTTGCCCGATGGCGGGCTGTTGCTGATCTTCGAGGATCGTACCGAGCACGTCCAGCTGGCCAGCGCGCGCGACACGCTGTTGCGCGTGCGGACGGCGACGTTCGACAATCTGTTCGAGGCGCTCGGCGTGTTCGCCGCCGACGGACGGCTGCAATTGTGGAACAACCGGTTCCGCGTGCTGTGGGGACTGGAGGAGGAGTTCCTCGCGGGTCATCCGCGCGTCGACGTGTTCGCCGAGGCGGCGGCATCGAAGCTCGCCACCCCCAACCGATCGGTGCTCATCCCCGATCTCGTCCGGTCCGCAACCGTCGAGCGCCAGCAGCGCGCAGGCCGGGTCGCGTTCGCCGACGGGCGGCATTTCGAGTTCGCCGGCGTGCCGTTGCCCGATGGCAACGCGCTGTTCACGATGCTCGACATCACCGACAGCAAGCGCGCGGAGCAGGCGTTGCGCGACCGCGCCAATGCGCTCGAGGCGGCGGACAAGGTCAAGACCGCGTTCGTCGCGAACATGAGCTATGAACTCAAGACGCCGCTGACGTCGATCAGCGGGTTCGCCGAGATGTTGCATGGCGGCTATGCGGGCAAGCTCGGCAGCCAGGCCGAAGGCTATCTCGAGGCGATCCTCGAATCGGTCGAGCGGCTCGGCCTGCTCGTCGACGACGTGCTCGACCTGACGCGGACCGACGCCGACGGGATGGAGATCATGCGCGCGGACGTCGATCTGGCGGCCGTGACGCGCGCGGCCGGCGAGGCGATCCACGCGGTCGCCAAACGCCGCAACCTGGACTTCGCGGTCGAGATCGGGCGGTCGACGGGGCGCGTGTGCGGCGATGCCAAACGGCTGCGCGAGATCGTCGAGCATCTGTTGCGGCACGCGGTCGCGGGGACCGGCGAGGGCGGACGGATCCTGCTGCACACCGATGGCAACGCGACGCATGCGCGGATCATCGTGTCCGACGACGGCATGGGGATGTCGACCGAGGCGGTCGCGCACGCGTTCGACCGGTTTGCCGAATCGAAGACGATCGGCGACCGCGCGCTGGGGCTGGGCCTCCCCTCGCCAAGCAGTTCGTCGAGGCGCACAACGGCACGATCGAACTCGTCTCGGAGCCCGGCAGCGGCACGCTCGTCACCGTCGAGCTGCCGCGCCGATGAGGACGCTCGCCGATGCGCAGGCCACCGAGGCGTTTGGCGCGTGGCTGGCCACGCTGGTGCGGCCGGGCGACGTCGTCACGCTCGAGGGCACGCTGGGCGCGGGCAAGACGAGCATCGCGCGTGGGCTGCTCGCGGCGCTCGGCCTGCCGGGGGAAGCGCCGTCGCCGAGCTTCGCGATCGTCCAGCCCTATGAGCCGCCCGAGGTCCGGTTTCCCGTGCTCCACGTCGACCTCTACCGGATCGATGATCCCGCGGAGATCGAAGAGCTCGCGCTAAACGATCTGCGGTACGATCTGCTGCTGCTGGTCGAGTGGCCCGAGCGGGCGGGGCCGGGCTATTGGCCCGATGCGCTTCGGCTCGGCCTGACGATCGAGCCGGATGGCACGCGCGGCTTGACAGTCGGTGTGCCGGAGGCTTGGGAAACCCGATGGCCGACATGACCCCGCCGGCGGGCGCCGCCGCATTTCTCGACGCGCATGGATGGGGCGGGGCGACGACGCTGCCGGTCGCCGGCGACGCGTCCTTCCGTCGCTATTTCCGGATCGTCGAGGGCGCCCGCCGGGCGATCCTCATGGACGCACCGCCACCGCACGAGGACCCACGCCCCTTCATCGCGGTCGCCGAATGGCTGATCGAGCGTGACTTCGCCGCGCCTGCGATCCTCGCGTGCGATCTCGACCAGGGGCTCGTGCTGATCGAGGATTTCGGGGACGACCGGCTTCGCGAGGCGATCGATGCCTCCTCGGATGGCGGGCTCGCGCTGTATGCGCCGGCGGTCGATCTTCTCGTCGCGTTGCGCGGCCACGCCGCAGGACCGCTGCCGCTCTACGATCGCGCGGTGCTGAAGCGCGAGGCGGCGCTGTTCGTCGACTGGTATTGCCCCGCGGTTGGCATCACGCCCGACATCGCGAGCTGGGATGCGGCATGGGACGCGGTGTTCGATCACGCGGTTCCAGACGTGCCGGTCACCGTCCTGCGCGACTATCATGCCGAGAACCTGATGCTGGTCGGCCCGGACAAGTCGCTCGGCCTGCTCGATTTCCAGGACGCGCTCGCGGGCCACGCGGCCTATGATCTCGTTTCGCTGCTCCAGGATGCGCGACGTGACGTCGATCCCGCCGTCGAGGCGGCGATGCTCGCGCGCTACGCGGCGGCGACCGGGGTCGGCGACAGTTTCTTCGACGCCTATCATGTCCTCGGCGCGCAGCGGAACGCGAAGATCCTCGGGATCTTCACGCGGTTGTGGAAGCGCGACGGCAAGACGCGATATCCGACGCTGTGTCCCCGGGTCTGGACCTATCTCGCGCGCGATCTCGCGCAGCCGGTGATGGCACCGGTGGCCGCATGGTTCGAGGCGCACGTGCCGCGCGACCGACGCGGCGATCCGCTGGTGATCGCGGCATGACACGCCAGCGCGAGATCCGCCCGGTCCCGCACGGCACGGTGCCCCGGACCGCGATGGTCATGGCGGCAGGCCTCGGCAAGCGGATGCGCCCGCTGACCGCGACGCGGCCCAAACCGCTCGTCGAAGTCGCGGGCAAGGCGCTGATCGATCACGTCTTCGACCGTCTGCAGCGCGCCGGGATCGAACGGGCCGTCGTCAACGTCCACTATCTTGCGGACACGTTGCAGGCGCATGTGACGGACCGGTATCCCGGTATCGACGTCGTCATCTCGGACGAGCGCGCGCGCCTGATGGAGACGGGGGGCGGCCTCGTGCAGGCGCGTGATCTGCTCGGCACGGCGCCGGTCCTCGTCGTCAACAGCGACAATCTGTGGATCGACGGCCCCGTCGACGCGATCCGCCTGCTGGCGTCGCGGTGGGACGACGATGCGATGGACGCCTTGCTGCTGATGGTACCGCTGGCCCGCGCGCACAATCATGGTGGTACAGGCGATTTCTATCTCGCCGCGGACGGTCGGATCTTGAGCCGCCGCAAGCCCGGCTGCGTCGCGCCGTTCGCCTATACGGGCATCCAGATCATCCATCCGCGACTCATCGCCGACTGGCCCGAGGGACCGTTCTCGACCAACCTGTTCTGGGACCGCGCGATCGCCGAGGGGCGTGCTTACGGCCAGGTCCACCAAGGGCTCTGGTTCGACGTCGGCACGCCGGGCGCGATCCCGAAGACCGAGGCGTTTCTCGCCGGTGGATGACGCAGCACCCGGCGCTGCCGTGCAGGCGGGGCCCCGGCTCTACACGATCCCGGCGCACCGGGCGTTCGCGGATGCGCTCGTCGCGGGTCTGCTGCGACGCGCGGGCAGCGACCCGCTGGCGCTCGCGCGGGCGCTGATCCTCCTGCCGAACAACCGCGCGATCCGGGCAGTGACGGATGCGTTCGTCCGCGCCAGCGGTGGCGGGCTCGTGCTGCCACGGATGGTCGCGCTCGGCGATACGGGGATGGGCGAGGCGGTCGGCGCCGCGCTGGACCCGGCGGATACCATCGACCCGCCGCTCCCGGCGGTCCCTCCCTACCAGCGGCGAATGATCCTCGCCCGCCTCGTGTCGGAGGAACGCCAGCGCGGCGGGCATCCGATCGACGCCGCGGAGGCGGTCCGGCTCGCGGGCGAGCTTGCCAAGACGCTCGACCAGCTGCTCGTCGAGGAAGTGCCGCCGGCACGGCTGCGCGCGATCGAGCTCGGGCCCGAACTGACCGAGCATTGGCAGCGCGCGCTCTCGACGTTCGGGGTGGTCCTGGAACGCTGGCCGGGCGAGCTCGAAAGGCTCGGGCGCATCGATGCGGCGACGCGGCGCGCGCAACTGCTCGACCAGCTTACGGCGCGGTGGCGGGCGGCGCCCCGGGCGGCATCGTCTGCGCGGCGGGCGTGACCGATTCGGCACCGGCGATCGCGCGCCTGTTGCGCTGTGTCGCGGACATGCCGGGCGGGATGGTGGTCTTCGCCGATCTCGACCTGCACATGCCCGACGCGGAATGGCAGTCGCTCGGCCCGCATCCCCGCGATCCGGCGACGGGCCTGACGCGGCGCGCGATCGAGACGCACCCGCAGTTCCACCTCAAGCTGCTGCTCGAGCGGATGGGGGTCGCGCGCACCGAGTTCGCGACATGGCGCGAAGGCGGCGGGCACGACGCGGAGGCGACGCGCAGCCGCGCGATCGCAAATGCGCTCGCCCCCGCCGACTTTACCGGCAAATGGACGCATCTCGACGCCGAGGACCGCCGCCTCAAGGGCGTAACGGTCGCCGAACTCGCGACGCCCGCCGAAGAGGCGCAGGCGATCGCGCTCGCGCTCCGCGGGACGCTCGAGCAGCCGGGTCGCACCGCCGCGCTCGTCACGCCGGATCGCGCGCTGGCACGGCGCGTCGCCGCGCATCTGAAACGCTGGGACATCGGCATCGACGATACCGCGGGGCGGCCGCTGTCGATCCTGCCGCCGGGGACGCTGATCCTCGCGCTGGTCGAAGCTGCGGCGCAGCGTTTCGCACCACTCGCGCTGCTGGCGTTGCTGAAGCATCCATTGGTCCGCAG
The DNA here is from genome assembly GCF_036856055.1 of Sphingomonas sp. 22R3R2A-7. Taxonomy (NCBI): domain Bacteria; kingdom Pseudomonadati; phylum Pseudomonadota; class Alphaproteobacteria; order Sphingomonadales; family Sphingomonadaceae; genus Sphingomonas; species Sphingomonas sp. 22R3R2A-7. Next base: position 382,463 of record NZ_JASPFR010000001.1, read on the forward strand.
CGGCGAGGGGCGGCTCGAATGGCTTGACGGCGTCCGCGCGCTCGATCGGGCGATGCGCGGTCCGCGTCCCGCCGCCGGGCTCGACGCGATCGATCCCCATCTGCGCGACGGGAGCGCGAAGCGGTGGTGGCCGGAAGCGCAGGCGCTGCTGACGCCGATCGCGACGGTGTTCGAGCGTGGCGCGCAGACGTTGGGACCATTGCTCGCCGCGGTCCGCGAGACCGCCGCGGCATTGTGCGGCGACGAGCTCTGGGCGGGACCGTCGGGACGCGCGGCGGCGCAATTCCTCGCGGATCTCGAGCTCGAGGCCGATGCCGGACCGGCCCGCGTCGATCCGGGCGAACTCGGGCAGCTGCTGCGGACGCTGCTCGACGAGGTTGCGGTCCGGCCGCTGCAGGGCGCGCATCCGCGGCTTGCCATTTACGGACTCCTCGAAGCGCGGCTGCAGACCGCGGACCTGATGATCCTGGGCGGATTGAACGAAGGCATGTGGCCGGGGCGGCCTGCGCCCGATCCGTGGCTTGCGCCGCGGATCCGTGCGGAATTGGGGCTTCCCGGGCTGGAGCGGCAGGTCGGAACCTCGGCGCACGACTTCGCGCAGGCACTGGGCGCGCCGCGCGCGATCGTCACGCGTGCGCGGCGCGATGCCAAATCGCCCGCGCTCGCCTCGCGGCTCTGGCTGCGGCTGCAGGCGCTGGCGGGCGACAGGTTCGAGCGTGCCGAGGCGCTCGAGGCGTGGACGCGCGCGCTCGACGACCCGCAGACTCATGTGCCGGCCGAGCGGCCTGCGCCGTCGCCCGCCGCCGCGTTGCGACCGAGGCTGATCTCGGTGACCGAGGTCGACCGGCTGAAGGCGGACCCCTATGCGTTCTACGCGCGCCGCGTGCTCGGGCTGATGCCACTCGATCCGGTCGATGCCGATCCGAGCGCGGCCTGGCGGGGTACCGCCGTTCACGACATTCTCGAGCAATGGTGGAAGCATGACGGCTGCGCGATAGACGCGCTCAAGCCGCGTGCGCAGGCGATGCTGCGCGACGAGCGCACGCATCCGATGATGCGCGCGCTGTGGCAGCCGCGGCTGCTCGAGGCGATCGACTGGATCGCCGGGGCGATCGCCGCGCAGGCGGACGAGGGGCGGTTCGTCGCGAGCGCGGAGGGGAAGGGCGAGATCGCGATCGCCGGGGTGACGCTGCGCGGACGATATGACCGCGTCGACCGGCTTGCCGATGGCGGGCTGGCGATCATCGACTACAAGACGGGCAAGCCGCCCTCGGCGACCGCGGTGCGGGCGGGCTATAGCCTGCAACTGGGGCTGCTCGGGCTGATTGCGGAGCGCGGTGGCTTCGCCGATGTCGCGGGCAAGGCGCAGGCGTTCGAATATTGGTCGCTCGGCAAGAAACGCGACGCGTTCGGCTATGTCGAGAGCCCCGTCGATCCCGACGGCAAGCGCGACAAGATCCCGACCGCGGAGTTCACCGCGACCGCCGCGCATAATTTCACCGAGGTTGCGGGTACGTGGCTGACCGGCGGCGCGGCGTTCACCGCCAAGCTCGTCCCCGAATACGCACCCTATGCGGAATATGACCAGTTGATGCGACGCGACGAATGGTATGGGCGTGAGTAGTGGCGAACCGCGGACGCTGCCCCGGCTCAAGGGCGCGCAGGCGGCGGCGAGCGATCCGGCGTCGCATGTCTGGCTGTCCGCGTCGGCCGGCACCGGCAAGACGCAGGTGCTCGCGGCGCGCGTGTTCCGGCTGTTGCTGCGCGGGGTCGATCCGGGTGCGATCCTGTGCCTGACCTTCACCAAGGCGGGTGCGGCCGAAATGGCGCAGCGGATCAACGGCCGGCTCGCCGCCTGGGTGCGGATGCCGGGGCCCGCGCTGTTCCAGGATCTGCAGGCGCTGGGCGAAGAGGGCGGGCCCGCGCAACAGGATTATGCGCGAACGCTGTTTGCCAAGGTGCTCGACGCGCCGGGGGGCGGTCTTCGCATCCAGACGATCCATGGCTTCTGCCAGGGGCTGCTCGCGGCGTTTCCCGTCGAGGCGGGCCTGACGCCGGGGTTCAGGCCGCTCGAAGCGCGCGAGGAGGCGGGGCTAGCCCGCGAGGCGCTGGCGGGGATGCTCGCGGATGCCGAGCGCAATGGGCGCGAGCGGCCGGTCGAGATCGTCGGACGCCTGTCGCTTCGTCTCGGCGAGGGGGGTGCCGAGGCGTTCCTGATGGCGTGCGCGCGCGCGCTGCCTGCGCTCGAGATGATGCCGTCGGGGGTCCAGCCCTGGCTGCGGCGGACGCTGGAACTGCCGTCGGGCGATATCGGCGAAGCGGTCGCGGAGTGGTGCGACGCGCTGGATATCGACGCGATCACGCGCATCGCGGCGGCGAACGCGGCCTGGGGCACCGCGACCGGCCTCAAGCAGGCGGCGACCATCGAGGCGTGGCTTGCCTCGCCGGACCGCGCGGGCACGCTGGGCGATCTTGCGGGCGTGGTGCTGACGGGCAAGGGCGAGCTGCGCAAGGTGCAGAAGAAGCTGCTCGACATCGAACCCGATTACGAGGTGCTCGCGCAGGATATCGGCACCGCGTGCACCGATATCGTGTCGATGACGCAGCGTGTCGGGTACGCCGATCTGCTGGCCGACGGGCTCGAGATCGGGCGCGACTATGCACGCGCCTATGCGCTGGCGAAGCGGCGTGTCGGCGGTGTCGATTTCGACGACCTGATCGCGACGACGGTCGCGCTGCTCGATCAGCCCGGGATCGGCGAGTGGGTCCGCTACAAGCTCGACCAGGCGACCGAACACGTCCTGATCGACGAGGCGCAGGACACCAATGCCGACCAGTGGCGGATCGTCCGCGCGCTGGCCGACGAGTTCTTCGTCGGGCGCGGCATCTATGCGCCGTCGACGCGCACGCTGTTTACGGTCGGCGACTGGAAACAGGCGATCTTCGGGTTCCAGGGGACCGACCCGTTCAATTTCGCCGCGGCCGAGATGCATTTCGGACGGCGCGCGAAGGAAGTCGAGGGCGACGATGACTGGCCCGAGGACGAGCGGGGGCTGCCGCTCGAACGCCTGTCGCTGACGCATTCGTTCCGGTCGACGCGACCCGTGCTGGAATTCGTCGATGCCGCGGTCGCGGCGACGGGTGAGCCCGGGCTCGGGGCGATCGGCGATCTCGACGTGCATGCAAGCGAGGTCCGTGGCCCGGGGAGCGTCACGCTCTGGCCGCCGGTCGTCGCGGGCGGCAACGAGGATGACGAGGAAGGGTGGATCGACGATGCGGTCCGCAAGCTGGCGGGCGATATCGCCCGGGCGGTCAAAGGCTGGCTCGCGCCCGATGGGCTCATGCTCGACAGCAAGGGCCGGCGGCTGCGCCCAGAGGACGTGATGATCCTCGTCAAGCGACGAGGCGACCTCGCGTCGCTGATCGTCGCGCGGCTTTATGCGGAGGGTGTGCCCGTCGCGGGTGTCGACCGGCTGCGGCTGAACGCACCGCTGGCGGTCCAGGATCTGCTCGCGACGATCCGCTTCGTGCTCCAGCCCGAGGACGATCTGAGCCTTGCCGCGTTGCTCGTGTCGCCGCTGATCGGCTGGACGCAGGACGAGCTGATGCAGGCCGCGCCGCGCGAGGCGGGGCCGTTGTGGCGGCATCTGCAACGCACGCAGCCCGCCGCGCGTCTCGCGCCTCTGCTTGAGATGCTGGCACGCGCGGACATCGCGACGCCGTATCAGTTTCTCGAGGAGCTGTTGTCGGGGCCGCTCGACGGGCGCCGCAAGCTGATCCGCCGGCTTGGCACCGAGGCGCGCGATCCGATCGAGGAACTGCTCAACGCCGCGCTGAACTTCGAGAGCACGACGACGCCGTCGCTGCAGCGCTTTCTCGACTGGTTCGATCGCGGCGACGTCGATATCGTCCGTGATCCGTCGGCGCCGCTCGACGCGGTGCGGGTGATGACGGCGCATGGCGCGAAGGGTCTGCAGGCGCCGCTGGTGATCCTTGCCGATGCGACCGCGGATCCCGCCGCCGCGCCGAGATCGATCCTGAAATGGACGCCCGAGGATCTGCCCGCGCCGTTGCCCGTCTTCCGGCCGCGCAGCAGTGAGCGCGGCGGACCACTCGACGCGGTGGTGAGCGCCGCCGAGCGTCGCGAGCTCGAGGAGCATTGGCGGCTGTTCTACGTCGCCGCGACCCGCGCGGAGGAACGGCTGGTCATCGCCGGCGCGCTGGGAACGCGGGCGAAGGGCGTGGCGCCCGCGACGAGCTGGTATGCGGCGGCAGAGCGCGCACTGACGGCGCTCGACATTCCGGAGGCGGAGGGCGAGCGGTGCTTCACGGGAACGTCGGTCGATGCGCCGGTGATCGCGAAGGACGACAGGCACGCGCGCCCCGCGACGCCGGTCCCGCTGCCCGAATGGGCACGCGTCGCGGCGCCGAGGGAGGCGCGTCCGTCGCGCCCCTTGTCGCCGTCGGCGCTCGGCGAGGACGCGGTATCCGATCCGCCGCCGACGCCGGCGATGCGAGCGGCCGCCGAACGCGGATCGCTGATCCACAAGCTGCTCGAACGTCTGCCCGCGGTCGCCGCGGATGCGCGCGCAGGTGCCGCCGACCGCTGGCTGGCGCAAGCCGGTGGCGTCGCGGACGCGGACGCGCGTGCCGAGATCGCCGCCAGTGCGATCGGTGTGATCGTGGATCCGCGCTTTGCCGCGCTGTTCGGCCCTGAGTCGCTGGCGGAGGCACCGATCGCGGCGACGCTGGCAGACGGCGTGGTCGTGTCGGGGACCGTCGACCGACTGCTGATCGGTGCGGACGTGGTCCGGGTGATCGACTTCAAGACCGGCCGCCGCGCGCCGCGCGACGTCGCCGAGGTGCCCGACTATCATCTTCGTCAGATGGCGGCCTATGCCGCCGCGTTGCGCGTCATCTTCCCCGGACGACGAATCGAGGCGGCACTTCTGTACACCGCCGGGCCGCGGCTGATCGCGGTGCCCGAAGACGTGCTCGTCCGTCACAAGCCGGGCTATGCAGCGACGGAGCAAAGCTAGCGGCTCGACGGTTGAGACGCGTGAACAGCGACACTAGATGATGGTGTAACGAAGGAGAATTTCAGTGGCGACCAAGCAGATCACCGATGCCAGCTTCAATGCCGACGTACTGAGTGCGGAAGGCCCCGTGCTCGTCGATTTCTGGGCCGAATGGTGCGGTCCGTGCAAGATGATCGGGCCGAGCCTTGAGGAACTATCGGAGGAGCTAGGTGAGAAGGTGACGATCGCCAAGCTCAACATCGACGAGAATCCCGACGCACCGGGCCAGTACGGCGTGCGTGGCATTCCGACGATGATCCTGTTCAAGGGCGGCGCGCCCGCGGCGACCAAGGTCGGCGCTGCGCCTAAGGGCCAGCTCAAGGCATGGCTCGAGAGCGAACTCGCCTGACCGACCTCCCGCCATCCCGGTCCGTACCGGGATGGCGGGTCTGATCAGCTCCGATAGTCGGCGTTGATCGAGATATATCCGTGCGTGAGGTCGCACGTCCACACGGTGGCCTTGCCCTCGCCGAGCGCGAGGTCGACGCCGACCTCGATGTCCTGACCCTTGAGATGCGCGGCGACCGGCGCCTCGTCATAGCCGTGCAGCGCCAGCCCGCCCTCCGCGACCTGCGTGTTGCCGAAGCGGATCGAGAGCATGTCGCGGTCCGCGGGCTCGCCAGCCTTGCCCACCGCCATCACGACGCGTCCCCAGTTGGCGTCCTCGCCTGCGATCGCGGTCTTCACCAGCGGCGAATTGGCGATGCTCATCGCGATGCGGTGAGCGCTGCGATCGCTGTCGGCGCCGGTGACCTGGATCTCGATCAGTTTCTGCGCACCTTCGCCGTCGCGCACGACAAGCATCGCGAGCTGATGGCAGAGATCCGCGAGCGCGGCCCGGAATGCGTCGGCACCCACGCTGTCATCGTCCGCAAGCGTCGCGTTCCCGGCCTTGCCTGTGGCGAAGGCGAGCACGGTGTCGCTGGTCGACGTGTCGCTGTCGACCGTGATGCATGAGAAGCTGGGTGCGTTCGCCTTCGACAGCGAGGCCTGCAGGAAACCGGGCTCGACCGCTGCGTCGGTGAAGATGAAGCCCAGCATCGTCGCCATGTCCGGCGCGATCATCCCCGATCCCTTGATGATCCCGACCAGGCTGACGGTGCGGTCGCCGATCACCGCGGTGGTCGTTGCCCCCTTGGTGAATGTGTCGGTCGTCATGATCGTCGCCGCCGCATCCTCCCAGCCGCACGGATCAGCGGCGAACGCGGCGTCGAGCCCCGCCTCGGCCTTGTCGATCGGGAGCGGCACGCCGATCACGCCGGTCGAGGCGACGAACACGTCGGACGGCTGGCATCCGAGCTGGGCTGCGGTCCGCGCGGCGATCGCCTCGACCGCAGCGCGGCCGCGCGATCCCGTGAAGGCGTTCGAATTGCCCGCGTTGACGACGAGCGCCCGCGCATGGCCGAGCGTCAGCGCCGCGCGGCACCATTCGACTTCGGGCGAGGGGCATTTGCTCTGCGTCAGCACCCCCGCGACGACGGTACCCGGATCCAGCGTGACGAATGTCAGATCGCACCGGTCCCACGTCTTGTAGGCGGCACGGGCGACATGAAGCGTGACGCCGGGAATCGCCGGCATGACGGGGAAGGGGCGTGCGAGCGGAGAGGTGGTCATGACAGACCTGTGCCTCCGGATCGGCCCCTGCGCAACCGCTTGTCCACGTGGCGAACCGCCCCCGACCGCGCTGCAATGCGGTGAAAGGATGGACCTTGGCGGCAGGCTGTCATAAGGACGAGGTCTCATGAACCTGCTTCTCCTTCTGTCTGCCCTGCTGTCCGCGCTTACCGGCGTGGTACCCGGCGTGCGTGGGCAGGCGGCGCAGGCGGTGGCGCAGGGTGCGGTTTCGCCGCAGGCCGTTGCTGTTGCAGTGGTCAGGCGTGCGACACGACCGGTGGCCGGCCCGCCGTCGTTGCAGGCGGTCGCGGCGTCGCCCGCATTGCCCGCCATCGCGGTCGACATGTCATCGCTTTGGGCAGACCGTCGGCGCGAATAGCGTCGGGCGCCTCGTGCTGGCCTGCGGGCCGTCCCCTTCTTTCTTGCGTGCGTCCCGGTAGCGGGCTTGCCGTGTCAAAACTTCAGGAAATCAGCCCATGTTCGGTGGCCTCGCCAAATCCTTGTTCGGTTCGTCCAACGACCGTTACGTCAAGTCGCTCAACCCGATCCTTGCCAGGATCGCATCGTTCGAGCCCTCGCTTCTCGCGATGTCGGACGAGGAGCTGTCCGCCCAGACCGTACGCTTCCGCGAGCGGCTCGCGAACGGCGAGAAGCTCGATGACCTGCTCCCCGAGGCGTTCGCGACCGTCCGGGAAGCCGCCAAGCGCGTGCTCGGTCAGCGGCATTATGACGTGCAGATGGTCGGCGGCATCGTCCTCCACCGCGGCGAGATCGCCGAGATGCGCACGGGTGAGGGCAAGACGCTCGTCGCGACGCTTGCGACCTATCTCAACGCGCTGCCCGGCGACGGCGTCCATGTCGTCACCGTCAACGACTATCTCGCCGCGCGCGATGCCGAGTGGATGGGGCAGGTCTATACCTATCTCGGCATGACGATCGGCGTCATCGTCCCCAACCTGACCGACGAAGAGCGGCGTGCCGCCTATGCCGCCGACATCACCTACGGGACGAACAACGAGTTCGGGTTCGACTATCTGCGCGACAACATGAAGTATGAGCGCAGCTCGATGGTGCAGCGCCGCTTCAACTTCGCGGTGGTCGACGAGGTCGATTCGGTGCTGATCGACGAGGCGCGTACGCCGCTGATCATCTCGGGCCCGACCGACGACAAGTCCGAGCTGTATATCCAGGTCGACGCGGTCGTGAAGCAGCTCGTCCCGGGCGATTACGACAAGGACGAGAAGCAGAAGACCATCATTCTCACCGAGGACGGCACCGAGAAGGTCGAGCGGATGCTCGAGGCGGCGGGGCTGCTCGAGGGGCAGAACCTGTACGACTTCGAGAACACGCAGGTCGTGCATCACCTCAACCAGGCACTGCGCGCGATCGTGATGTTCAAGTCGGACATCGACTACATCGTCAAGGACGGCAAGGTCATCATCATCGACGAGTTCACGGGTCGCATGATGGACGGCCGGCGCTGGTCGGACGGCCTGCACCAGGCGGTCGAGGCCAAGGAGGGCGTCCAGATCGAGCCCGAGAACCAGACGATGGCCTCGATCACGTTCCAGAACTATTTCCGCATGTACCCCAAGATTGGCGGCATGACCGGTACGGCTGCGACCGAGGCGGCCGAATTCTACGACATCTACAAGATCAACGTCGTCAGCATCCCGACCAACGTGCCCGTCCAGCGCGTCGACGAGGAGGACGAGTTCTACAAGGACACCAAGGACAAGTTCGCCGCGATTGCCAAGAAGATCAAGCATCACGCCGATCTCGGCCAGCCGGTGCTCGTCGGCACGGTATCGATCGAGAAGTCCGAGCTGCTGAGCGAGTTCCTCGTCGGCGAGGCGGTCGAGCACAAGGTGCTCAACGCGCGCTTCCACGAGATGGAGGCGCACATCGTCGCGCAGGCCGGGCGCAAGTCCGCGGTGACGATCGCGACCAACATGGCGGGCCGCGGCACCGACATCAAACTCGGCGGCAACCTCGAATTCCGCATGCTCGACGAGCATCCCGAGCTGGTCGAGGGCACGCCCGAATATGCCACCGAGGCGGCGCGTATCGAGATCGAGATCGAGGCCGAGAAGAAGGCGGTGCTCGCCGCGGGCGGTCTGTTCGTGCTCGGTACCGAGCGGCACGAGAGCCGGCGCATCGACAACCAGCTGCGCGGGCGCTCGGGGCGTCAGGGCGATCCGGGGCTGTCGCGCTTCTATCTCAGCCTCGACGACGATCTGCTGCGGATCTTCGGGCCGGACACGCTGTTCGCCAAGATGATGCGCAACAATATCGAGGACGGCGAGGCGATCGGCAGCAAATGGCTGAGCAAGGCGATCGAGACCGCGCAGAAGAAGGTCGAGGCGCGCAACTACGACATCCGCAAGCAGGTCGTCGAATATGATGACGTGATGAACGAGCAGCGCAAGGTCATCTACGAGCAGCGTGCCGACATCATGGATGCCGATACGGTCGGCGACGTCGTCGTCGACATGCGCGCGGAGACGGTCAACGTCATCGTCGGCGACGCATGCCCGCCCAACTCCTATCCCGAACAGTGGGACATCGAGGGGATGAAGGCGCGGCTGTCCGAGGTCCTCAATCTCGAGCCGCAGATCGAAGCGTGGCTGCTTGAGGAGGCGATCGACCCCGAGATCGTCGAGGAGCGCATCCGCGCGATGGCGGACGAGGCGATCGCGGTGAAGTCCGCCGATCTCGACGCGGAGACGTGGACGTCGGTCGAGAAGTCGATCCTGCTGCAGAATCTCGACCATCACTGGAAGGAGCATCTCGCGACGCTCGACGCGCTGCGCCAGGTCGTCCACCTGCGTGCGTACGCACAGAAGACGCCGATCAACGAGTATAAGCAGGAGGCGTTCTCGCTGTTCCAGCGGATGCTGGAGACGATCCGCGAGGACGTGACCAAGACGATCGCGCATGCGCAGTTCCAGATGCAGGCACCCGTCGGACTGCCCGAGCTGCCCGACTTCATCACGACGCATTTCGACCCGTTCACCGGCGAGGACAATTCGAACGACATCGATGCCGGGACGACCGGACACATCACGTCGCAGCTGCCGCCGATGCAGATCCCGCAGCCGCAGCAGGCGGATATCGGCGAGGATCCCGCCAACTGGGAAGGCGTCGTCAGCCGTAACGCGCCATGCCCCTGCGGGTCGGGTCGCAAGTACAAGCAGTGCCACGGCGCGGTCTGACGTCGGTCTGCCGGTTCGCCTGCGGCTGACGCGGGCGGACGTCACGCAAAGAAAGGCCGGGCTGTCCAGAGGGACGGCCCGGCCTTTTTGCGTCGACGGTATTTCCGAGGCTTACTTCGGGAGAACCAGCGTCGGTCCGATATTGTCGACCACCTGTTTTGCGTTGAACGCGCGGATGTTGTCGCGCGGGATCGGACCCTTGCGCATCACGATTTCGGCAGTCGCCTCGTAACGGTCGATCGTCCGGACGTCGAAATTGTTGCCCCACGGACCGCCGAACCCGCCGCCGAAACCGCCGCCGCCGAAGCCGCCGCCGAAATACGGATCCCAGCTGCGCCAGCCGAACCCGCGGCCGCGATAGCGCCACGACGGACCCCAATATCCGCCGAACCCGCCATAGCCAAAGCCACCGCCGATGCCCGGGGTCGAGAAGGTCCGCGACTGAAGGTTCGTATCGCGGTCGGCCATCAGGAAATAATCATAGCCCTGCTGCAGCGTCAGCTCGGCCGCGCGGAAAAACAGGTAGCGCTCGACCGTGTCACGCGACGTGACGCTGTTTCCGGCAAAGCTGACGAGAAAGCGGTTATCCTCGATCCGACGGTCGCTATACCCCGTCCGGCTGAAGCCCTGTCCCGTGGCAGGACGATAGGTCGTTTCGGTCGCGCACCCGGCAACCAGAAGCGTGCTCGACGCCAGGGCTGCCAAAAGGACTTTGCGACCAGGCATGATAAACATGATTGTCGTCTCCGTTCGCGGCGGATGCGGCGAAACGCCTCACACTAGCCATCAGTGGTGGAACGGTTGATGAACGGGATTGCTCCGGAAACCAAGCGCACCGCCCGAATAAAGCCCCCGATGTCCCGATCGCGCGGTCAGACGCCGGCGATATGCAGGGCGAGCGACCGGCGATGCGCGCGACGGCGATGCTCGAACAGATAGAGGCCCTGCCACGTGCCGAGCGCCATCTCGCCGTCGATGACCGGGATCGACAGCTGGACCTGCGTCAGCGCCGTGCGCAGATGGGCGGGCATGTCGTCGGGCCCCTCGTCGTCGTGGAGATAGTCGGCGGACTCGGGCGCCAGACGCGCGAAATAGGCCTCGAGATCGGTCCGCACCTCGGGCGCGGCGTTCTCCTGGATGAGCAGCGATGCCGAAGTGTGGCGGCAGAAGATCGTCAGCAGACCATCACGCATTTCCTGATCGGCGACCCAGCGCCGCACCGCGTCACTGATGTCGAGCAGGCCCTGGCGCCGCGTATCGATCGTCAGGAATCCGGTAGCCTGCCGCATGATCATAGGTCCCTGGACGGTTCGGTGATGGCAACGCGCATGGATTTCATCCGGGCGCAATCAGCGCGGTGGTTCGTCCGCGACCGGGATGTCCTTGCCCAGATTGATGCGGTCGTACAGTTTGAGCAGTTCGGTGACCTCGTCGATGACGGTCTGCTGTTCCTGCCGGTAGCGCGCGGTCGCGTCCTGCGTCGGCACGCCGTTCTTGCCGTCGTGCATCGTAAAACCCTGGTCGATCAACCAGATGGTGTCCGCCGCGCGTGAGCGCTGGCGTCGAAGATGGAATACCCATTGCTCGATGATACCCGAAGGTACCAGTCTGTCGATCTCACCCATGGGCGCCGCGTAGCCGACCGGACGCGTGGTTGTACAGGCGCGCGATGCAGGTGGCGGATGTAGCGGTTGCGCAAACGGCGGCACCGGCCCGGCGATGTTGATCTGGCGCAACACTACCGACGAGATTGCGTAAGGTTCCCGGTTTTTGGCAAAAACTCCATTCAATTCGTCGCGAAATATGGAACCGGACCGGGTGAAACGTGTTGGAATACAGACGAAAAGCTAACATGCTGTCAACGATTTACCACGCAGAGAGCCGCCGATGTCCACGCTGTCAGACCCGCCGATCTTCAATCGCACCGATATCTCGCCGCCACGCCTCTCGGATCGTTATGGCGCTGAACGACTCGACGCGCTGTATCGCCGTGCGGCCGCGGACCGTGACCGGTTCCGTGAACAGCAGGCGATGGCGCAGCAGTCGAGCCTCGTCGAGCGCGTGCTCAGCCGGCTGTTTCGCTGAGCCGTTTGCGCGCGCCGGTCACCTGCCGTCCGGGAACGTGGTGGCTGCGCGCAGTCCCTTGATCTCCGGCCAGCGGATCGGCCGGTCGCGACCGACGCACTCGATGATCACGTTCTGACCCTCGTCCTCCGATAGGTCGTCGGCCGCCTTGACCATGTCCTCGAGCGACCCGGTTGCGATCACGGCCTTGCGATCGGCGCTTCCGCCCTCGGCTTCATCGTCACCCGCCTGCGCGTCCGTCGCGCCATCGACATCCTCGCCGTCGTTAGCACGCGGCGCCGGCAACCGGGCGAGCGTCGCCGGCATCTTCCACATCGTCTTGAACACGCTTGATACTCCAGCCCCCGCTGTACATCGACCGATGCCTCGTCGGTGCGCAGCGGTCCAGTGCGGGGCGGGGACGATGCGGTCACCATGCGATTGCGTGCGACGAACCGCGGGGTCGCGGCCTACCAGTTGAACCGCAGCGTGCCGACGACGGTGCGCGACGCCCCGAAATAGCAGCTGTTGACGAAGAAGCAGCTTGCGATGTGCTGCTTGTCGAAGAGGTTCGCGACATTTGCTGTCAGGCTCATCCCGGCAAGCGACGGATCGAACTTGCCGAGATCATAGCCCAGCACCGCGTCGACCAGGACATAGCCCGGCGACTGGAACCGCGTCGTGACGGTCTGGCCCGACCGGATCTGTGTCGCGGTGCCGTCGGATTCGCCGACGTACCGGACCCCGCCGCCGATCGTGAAGCCTGATGCGGCGCCAACGACGCTGCGTTCCAGATCATAGCTGGCGAAGCTCGATGCGCTCCATGTCGATATGCCCAGCGGCTTGGTCCCCGTGACGCCGCTCAACTGGTCGCCGGTGCCGATCGCAGGGGTGCCGCGCCGGACGTCGGGGTCGGTGTAGGTCCCCGCCACGGTCACGGTCAGCCCCGGCGCGATTTCGCCACGGCCGTCGATCTCGATTCCGCGTATTTCGACCTCGCCGACCTGGATCTGCGCATTGGCGGGAATGGTGCTGCCGTCCTGTCCTGCGCGCGGGTCTGCCACGGGCACGTTGCGGCGGCGCAGGTCATAGGCGGACAGCGTGAACACGGCGTTGGTCCCGCGCGGCTGGTATTTGACGCCCGCCTCATATTGCCGCCCGGTCACCGGCACGAAGGTCGGCCCCGCGATCGGCGTCCTGCCGTCCGGCGCGAAGATCGTCTGCGTGCCCGTCTGCGGCTCGAAGCTTTCCGAGTAGCTGACGAAAGGGGCAAGCCCGCTCCGCGTCTCGTAAAGCGCGCCCAATCGCCCGGTGAACGCGGCCTGCTTCAGCTGGGTCACACCGCCGGCGACGCCTTCCGTCGTATTCCTGTTGACGCTCGTCTGTTCGTACCAGTCGTACCGGCCGCTGGCGATCAGTTGCAGCGCACCGATCGCGATCTGGTCCTGGAGATAGGCGCCGACCTGATCGATCTTGCGGAAGCCCCGCGCCGCCGTCAGCGCGAAGCTCGGTTGTACGCCGCCGTAATTGGGGTTGAACAGGTCAAAATCGGGGATGCTCGTCACCGGATCGGTCGTGGTGCCGGTATTGAATTGCTGTGCGTTCGAGCCGCGATTGCTCTGCCAGTCGACGCCGGCCAGCACGACATGCTGCAGCGGCCCGGTCGCGAACTTGCCGGTGACGTGGTTGTCGAGCGTGATGGTCCGGAAGGACTCGTCCGAGCCGCCACCGCCGCGGACGATGCGCGAGAAATCGGTGTTGCGGTTCACACCGGTGCCCGTCGTCGCGAAGTTCGAGAGGTAGATCTGGCGATAGTGCAGGTCGACATCGAGATAGCGCGCGCTCGTCGCCCAGCTGAGCGCCGGGCTGAAGTCGTGACGGAAGAGCGCGGTCACCGATTTCTGCGTGCGATCGAACGCCTCATAGGCTGGCTCGCTGACGTTCAGGTCGATGGGGAAGCTGCCCAAGGGGTTGGCGAGCGCCGAACCATAGACGGGAACGCCGCTATAGGAGGCCGATTCCGGATCGCGCTGATAGTTGAGGATGACCGTCAGGCTGGTCGCGTCGTCGGGCGCGAAGGTCAGCATCGGCCGGATATAGTGCCGGCGATTTCGTGTCCGTGCGACAAAGCCATCGGATTGCTCCGCCCCGCCGATCACGCGGAACAGCCATTTGTGATCGGCGTCGAGCGGCTGGTTCACGTCGATCGCGCTGCGGACGAGATCGAAATTCCCTGCCGCCAGTTCGATCCGGCCGCCGGCGACGTCATAGGGCAGCTTGCTCGTGAGGTTGACGAGGCCGCCGGGCGTCGAATTGCCGTACAGCACGGAGGCGGGTCCCTTGACGACATCGACCCGCTCGACAAGGTGGAAGTCGATCTGCGGGGTCGAATAGATGCCGCCGAGCAGCCGCATGCCGTCCATATACTGACCGGGTGCGAACCCGCGAACGTAGAGCTGGTCATAACGCGTCGCGACATTGCCGCGCTGGCTCGGCGACACGCCCGCGACATAGCCGAGCGCCTGGTTGATCGACAGCGCGTTGCGCAGCGTGAGCTCCTTTTCGTCGATGCTCGTGATCGTCTGCGGCGTGCGGATCAGCGGCGTCTCGGTCTTGGTGCCGGTGCTCCCGGTCTTTCGAATGCGTTCGCCATTGACGATGATTTCGTCGCGTCGCGCCTGATCGTCCGCGGCCGCGGTCGTATCGCCGTCCATGCCGTCGCTAGCTGCACGGGGACCAGCGTGTGCGGGCGCGAGATCGGCGGCGCTCGCAAGGGACGGCGCCCACACGCTCGCCGCCGCCATAGCCGTGCCGACCAGAATGTCGCGCTTGACCTTGTGCCGCATACCCACCTCAATGCTATTGATAACCATTCGCAGCAGGGCGCTAGGCTTGGTTGATCTGTGTTGCAAGCAAAATGACGAAATGTTCATGGAGGACGCCAAGCGCGGGACGGCGATCGCGTGACGGGGGTTGCCAGCAAGGCGTGGGGGCCGCGGTGGTTCGGGAACGCGAGGGGGTTTCCGCTAGGACTGGGCGCGGCACGCAAAAGTGCGTTGAAGTTTCCGCCCGACTTTATACGAGCACCGGATTGGTCGTTTCAATCGCCTCGCACTCGGCAATCGCGCCCAGCAACAGGTCCACAGGCAGATCGTCGGGGTTCTGAGCCACAATGAATTATCGCCATTCCTTCCATGCTGGCAACAGCGCCGATGTCGTCAAGCACAGCCTGCTGATCGCACTGGTGCGCGCCCTGCAGCAAAAGCCGGGGGCACTGACCCTGATCGACACGCATGCCGGTTGCGGGCTGTATGACCTCGACGGCGAGGATGCCCAGCGCACCGGCGAGTCGATACGGGGCGTGCTGCAGGCGGTTGCCGATCCGAACCCCTTGCTGGACGACTACCGCGCGGTCGTGCAGGCGGTGAATGTCGGGGCCGAGCCTCACTATTACCCCGGCTCGCCGCGGATCCTGGCGCAGTTGCTGCGCCCGCAGGACTTCCTGGTCCTCAACGAAAAGCATCCCGAGGACGCGTATACCCTGCGCGGCGTGATGCGCGGCACGGCCGCTGCCGTGCATGAGCGCGACGCCTACGAGCTCTGGCTGGCGACGGTGCCGCCGCGGACCGCGCGCGGCGTGGTGCTGGTCGACCCGCCGTTCGAGCAGACGGACGAACGCGCGCGTATCACCGCGACCCTCGCCGCCGCTCACCGCAAATGGGCGCACGGCGTGACGGTGATCTGGTATCCGCTTAAAGACCGCGCGACGCAGTGGCGGTGGAAGGAGCAGCTGCGCAAGCTCGGCATCCCGAAAATGCTGGGGGTGGAGCACTGGCTGTACGATGACGATCAGCCCGGCATCTATAACGGTGCCGGCCTGTATATCGTCAATCCGCCCTATGCCTTCACGCAGGCGTTGCCACCGCTGCTGGAAGCGCTCCGCGCCGTGCTGTCACCCGAGGGGCATCGGGGCGAGATCACAACCGAGTGGTTGGTCGATTAGAGCAAACCGGCATCGCAGCCTTCTCCTCGGAGGATGTATCGCGGGGTTGCATATGTCAGCGATGCGTCGCGCGACATTCGGCCGCTGTCGGAGGCTGTCTCGATGCGGGCGGATGGACGCTCAATAGCTTGGCAGCCCGGGATATTCCCAGCGGTACGGGACGCCGGTCTCGCCCAGAGTGATGCAAGGATCGACAATCAGCCGGCGGTTACGAATGGTTTTCCCGGCTGCCAGTTGATGCGGCGTATCCATGCGGAATCGATCGCCCGCCCGCTGGCGTCGATCGCCGGGCGGAATTGCGCACGCGTGGTCATCAACCGGCACGTCAGATCCTCAAAGGCCTTTTCGCCGCCTGCCTTCGCTACCGCACAGGTCTTTATCGATCCGTCAGCCGCCACCACCAGTCGCAGCACCACGATCCCTCCGGACCCGCCCCGGTTGAGGGCGACGGGATAATCAGCCGGACGGAACCAGCCGGCGGGATCGTTGACCGGCTCGGGCGCGCTTTTCCGCTGTCGCTGCTCGGCCGGGTCGAGCCCCCAGCTCGTCACCAGATCGTCCACGCACGCATCGAGCGCTGCGAGTGCGCCCTTCATCGGCCCCATGTCGAGTTGCACCGCATAGCGTCTTGCAAAGCTGACGCCGAGCATCGTCGGTCGGTCGGCCGTTACATCGCTACGCAACGCGCCGGGAAGATCCCTGTCAGGCCGGAAGCGTATGCTGCCGGGCGCGCCGCCCGCCGTGGCAAAGCCGCGTGCGTGCATGCCGGGGACGTGTGTCACGGTGGATGTGCTTACCGAAACCGGAACGTCGCCGTCCGTTGCCGGCATATGCGATCCGGCCAGCGCCATTTCGAGAACGTCGCTGACATCGAGGCGGCTGAGCTGGAGCGTGGTCCGGTCCCGGTCCTCGCCGAAGCTGCGGAGGAGGCGGCATTCGGAAGGCGCATAATCCATCTGCCACTTGGAGGACGGACTCAACGGAATGGCGCGGTCTGCAGCGATGGCCGCGGTACCGGCGATGCCGCTCATGACGACAAAAGCGACTACCTTCTGGACGCGCATAAACCCTCTCGCTTGCTGCGTCGGCATATCACAGTCGTTTTCGCGGCGATGATCAGGCGCAGTTTCTACCGTCGATCTGCTGCAGCGATCAGAGTTTTGCAACAGGCCTGACCGGATTGGGGGTCGGCCATCCGGTGACGTCCAACTCACTGACGCCCATTTTATGATTTGCCCGCCCAGCGAACCGCGTTGACCAGAATGCGGCGGTAGTTCGGATCGTCATAGGCCTCAGGCAAGTGGCCCAGCGCGGAGTAGACGACACGGCCCTTCGTCGAGGGGTTGGTCCAGATGACGGGATGTCTGCCCATCGCCAGCTTGGCGCCGGGTCGGTAACTGGCCTCGTCGATCCGCGCGAGCACGGTCATGCCGCGGGCCGCGGGATCGGCGTCGAAGGCATACCATTCGTCGACCGGCGACCAGGGCAGTGTCACACCGGCCATGACGGGGTGGTCCGGTCGATCGACGAGGAGCCGTGCGCGCTGAAACTGGTCGTTCCCGCCCGGATGTCCGGTGAACCTGGTGCGGATGATCGTGTCGGTATACCAGGCATCGGTGTGACTATCGTCGCCCGCCGCGTGCAACGCCACGACACCGCCGCCTCGGCCCACGAAACGGGCGAATGCGGCGCGTTGATCGGGCGTGAGAAAGTCGCCGCTGGCGCTGTTGAGGACGACCACGGAAAAGTGCTTCAACTGCTCGTCGTTGAAGACCGCCGCGTTCTCGGTGGCGTAGCTCGCACGACCCAGGCCTTTCGCGATATCGGCAAGCACGGTGTTCGAGTGTGGAATATGCTCGATGTGGCGCCAGCCATTGGTCTTGGAAACGATCAGCACCGCGTTCCGCAGCCCCTTGGGCAGCACGGGGGCGACGCTGTCGTAGGTCGCGGCCGGCAGGTGCGGATTGGGCGCGGCCTGCGCCATCGTCAACAGTGCGACCAGCGCCCACATCTTGTGCATCGTACAATCTCCTGCCGCATCGATAGCGCAAATGGCGGAACCGCGCGACCAGACACCGGCGATGGTGCGATACAGGCTGCGATAGTGGCGAGCGTCACAATGATCCCGGTGTGCAAAGGCCGATATTCCACGAGTGTCGATACAGCGCCGGGCGAATAGAGTACTATCTCATCGAACGATGGCCGGGGGCGAATGTTGATGTGGTTTGATCGAACATTGGTGGCACTGCTGGTGCTGTCAGCCCCCGCGACCGCGCAGACGTCGAAGGACGCGGCACGCGCCATTGCCGGCGAACCGGCAAAATCGGCGCAGCGGCTGACGCTGACGGACATACCCGTGCCGACCGGCAAGCCGACCGCGTTGTTCGACGGGCGGAGCCTGAAGGGCTGGACGCCCTGGCTCGGCTATGCCGACCCCTCGATCACGTACAGATCGGACCCGGGTGCGCCGCCGATCGGCACCAGCCGCGACACCAGCGGTGACTTCGCCGTGCGCTCCGTCGACGGTGCTCCCGCAATCTGGGTGAAGGGCGAGACCTGGGGCAGCCTCGTCAACGCGGCCGACCTCGGCGATTATCACCTGCGGCTGCAGTTCAAATGGGGGGCGAAGACCTGGGCGCCGCGCGTGACGCTGCCGCGCAACAACGGGCTGCTCTATCATACCCACGGCACCGCCGGCGACGTCTTCGGCACATGGCGTCCGTCGGTCGAGTTCGAAATCATGACCGGATCGACCGGCATGATCGTCGCGGTGGGCGGCAAGGTGCGCGGGCGCACGAGCGTGACGTTCGATCCATCGCTGGCCGAACCGCATCTTCGCTATCGCGCCGGGGGCCGCGAGATCGACATCGTCAACGGCACCCCGACCTGGAACGTCGAGGCCGCGACCGATGCCGAGCGTCCCGTCGGCGCGTGGAACACGCTCGACCTGTACGTCGTCGGCGACCGCGCGGTGCATGTCGTCAACGGCGTACCCGTCGCGGAGGTGCACGACCTGGCAACGATCGCGAGCGACGGCAGCCGGCGGCCGCTGACGCATGGCCAGATCCAACTGCAATCCGAAGGCGCAGAGACGTGGTTCCGCGCGATCACGGTCGAACCGATCACGTCGCTTCCGAAGATCGTCGTCGCGGCACCGTAAACGCCCGAGGCTGCCGCGACGTCCTCACGCGCGCTGCAGGCCGGGCTTGCCGCGCTCTGTGACGAAGCTGGCGTGGGTCGACAGCGTCCCGTTCCGCGTCGCGATCGTGTCCAGCACCTTCAGGTCACCGCGCCACAGGTCGCGCCCGACGTCGCACAGAACATAGCCACGGCGGTCCGTCAGCGCCTTGAGGTGCGCATTCTCGGCGCGCGACGAGCGTGTGTAGGCATCGTCCTCGCCGACGCCGTCCGCGCCCGAACTGATCGAGGTCGCGAGATATTCGCTGCTGATGATCTTGCCGTTGCCGTGATCCTGGATCAGGTCGCCGGCGTAATGGCGGTGCGCGTCGCCGCTGACGGTCATGACGTTACCCGGGCAGTGCGTGTCGATATGCGCAAGCAGGCGGCGGCGGCTGTTCATATAGCCCGACCATTGATCCATCGACACCAGTTGCTCGGGCTGTCCCGCCTTGTGATAGCCGAGGTTCATGAGGCAGACCTGCTGCGCGATCAGGTTCCAGCGCGCCTTCGAGCGGTCGAGCCCCTTGAACAGCCACGCCTCCTGCGGCGCGCCGGTGATCGACCGGTCCGCGGCGAAAGCGTCCGGCCCTTGCGGCGCGTCATGATCGCCGTACACCTGATCCGAGCGATATTGCCGCGTATCGAGGAAGAACGCATCCATCAGATCGCCGAAGCGCGCGCCGCGATACATCTGCATGTGCGCGCCTTCGGGCATCGACGAGCGGCGCAGCGGCATATGCTCGTAATAGGCCTGCATCGCCATTGCGCGCCGCGTCCGGAACACCTCGGGCGCGGTGCCGTCCTGGTCGATGTCGCCGGCCCAGTTATTGTCGATCTCGTGATCGTCGAAGCTGACGAACCACGGCGCGGCGGCGTGCGCGGCCTGGAGATCGGGATCGCTTTTGTACTGGGCGTAACGCTGGCGGTAATCGCCGATCGAATAGATTTCGTGGCCGAGATGGCGGCGGACCAGCGGCTTCTTCGCGCCGCGCGCCTGCTCGCCGCGATCGGGCCCCTCGTAGATATAGTCGCCGTAATGGAACACGAAGTCGATCGGCTCGGCGGCGATGTGGCGCCACGCGGTGTAATAGCCTTCCGCGTACTGCTGGCAGCCGGCGACGGCGAAGCGCACGCGGTCGAGCGGCGCGCCGGGCAAGGGCAGGGTGGCACCGCGCCCGACGGCGCTGCGCTCGCCGCCGCAGGTGAAGCGGTACCAATAGGGACGTGCGGGCGCCAACCCGGCGACCTCGACATGAACCGAATGCGCGAGTTCGGGATGCGCGATCGCCTCGCCGTGCTGGAGCAGCTGGCGGAAGTCGGGATCGGCGGCGATCTCCCATCCGACCAGCACCGGCGCCATCGTCATGCCGCCATCGGGCTGGAGCGGTAGCGGCGCGAGCCGCGTCCAGATGACGAACCCCGAGGCATCCGGATCGCCCGCCGCGACGCCAAGCGTGAACGGCGGGGTGGGAAAGCGCGGGGCGTCGATCAGGTTGCGGGGGCGCACCTCGGCCGCGTAAGCCCGCCACGGCAGGATGCCAGAAGCGGTCAGGCTTCCCAGCGCGGACAGGAGATAGCGGCGGTCGACTTCGTACATGGTCAGTACTCCCCTCGGATCAGCGCAGCATGATGTGGAAAAAGGCGCCCTGGCCGTAATCGTCGACTTCGCTGACGTAGCGCAGGCCGTTGCCGACCAGGAATTTCGGCTGGTCGTTGAGCAGGTTGGTGATCTCGTATTTGAACGTCACGTGTTTCGTCACGCGGTGCCACAGCCCGAGGTTCACCGTGGTCAGCTCGGCGCGGCCATTGTCGTCCTGCGCGGTTTCGCCGATGCCCTCCATATAGCTGCCGCGGTGGGTAACAGTTGTCCGGAACGCGCCGTCGATCGCGGGCAGGCGAAGCGTCGCGCCGCCGTTGATGATCCATTTCGGCTGGTAGATCAGCCGGTCGAGCGAGCGCGCGCCTGCGTCGCTGGTGATCGACATCCGCCCCTTCAGCCAGGTCGCGTTGAAGAACGGATCGATCCGCTGGCCGAACAGGTTGACGTCGTGATCGGCGGCCTGGAACTCGATGCCGTAGAGCCGCGAATTGTCGGCGTTGAGCGGCTGGCGCACGCGGTAGTTGACGTCGTCGATCAACTGCGTCGTGGTCAGCGTGAAGATGTCGTCCCTGATCCGCTTGGCGAACGCGCCGAGCGAGATGACGCCGTCCTTGTGGAAATACTGCTCGAACTGGACATCGAGATTGTCCGACCGACGCGGGCGCAGATCGGGATTGCCGCGACTGATCGAGCAATCCGCGCCGCCCGAGTCCTCGTCGCCGCAATTGAGCGATTCCGGTTGCGCGATGTTGCCGGGCGTCGGGCGGCCAAGCGTGCGGCTGTACGAAAAGCGGAGCTTCTTGCCGCCCGCAAAGTCCTGGATGCCGGTGAACGACGGCAGCAGATACTCGTAGCCGCCGGTACTCCGCGTCATCACCGCCGACGCGGTGCCGCCGGTGATCGTCGGCTGGAACGCTGAAAAGCGCGTGTGGTCGTAGCGGACGCCCGCGACCAATGTGGTGTCGTCGGTGGCATAGTGCAGCGACAGATACGGCGTCACCAGCCGCTCGGTATAGCGATAGTCACCCGTGATGCTGTCATAGGTCGAATTGGGCACGTCCTTGACGAACTTGGGCCACAGCTCGGTCTTTACCCGCGCCCAGTCGACCCATGGAAACGACTGCGGCGCGCCGACCGGGATATAGCCGGGATCGTAGAGATAGCCGTTCATCGCCTGGCCGAGCTTGTATTCGGTCATGTCGACGTCGCGCGCGAGTTCGAGGTTGCGGAACTCGACACCCGTGACAAACCCGAAGCCCCGATCCTCGGGCTCGGCGTTCCAGCCATAGTCGACACGTGCGTCCGCCAGCCCTTCGTTGGCCATGCGGTAGGTCGTCTGCGCGGTGCTCAGCTTGTACGCCGATCCGAGCACGAGGCCGGGCTTGTTGATCGCGGTGACGTAGGGGAGCCCGCCGGTGGCGTCATTGCCTGCCGCCCAATCGAGAGACAGCCCGGTCGGATAGGTGCGGACGCCGATATAGGGCTGCGTATTGTCGTACCGGGCGCGGGTATAGCCGCCGCGGACGCGTAACGACGATTGGTCGTCGTGCCATTCGACATTGCCGATCGCGCCGACGGTCGCCTTGTTCCAGGTGTCGTAGCGATAGCGCGAATAGAGGCTGTTGATGTCCGACCCACCGCCCTCCGCGGTCAGGTCGCTGACGCTGTTTTTGGTGTAGTAATCATTCTTGTTCATCGTCGAGGATTCCCACTGACGATAATTGAACCCGAGCAGCGACGCATAGATGGCAGTGCCGAGCGGGCGCCATTCGAACTTCGCCGAACTGCCCGCAGTCTGGAGGCGGTTGGTATAGCTGCCGTAACTATGGTTGTACGGCACCGCGATGCCGTTCCACGCGGGATCATCGGGACCGGCCAGCTTCTTGCCCGCGTCGCTGAAGTAATATTTGGTGTCCTGCCACCATTTGCGCGAATTGCGGATGCGGTTCTCGTAGCGCGCCGACAGGACCACGCCGAACTGGTCGCCCGCGCCGAACTTGTCCGCGAACACCATCTTGCCGCCGCCGCCGAAATGCGGCGTGCTGCCATTGCCGGCGTTGCTGCCGCCATCGCCCTTGAACGACGAATAGATGCCATAGCCGTCGAGCATGACATAGCGGCGCTTGAGCGCGAAGGCGCTGCGCGTGACGATATCGACGATCCCGCCGATCGCCGCACCGTCCTGTTCGGCGGTGAAGGTCTTGTAGACGTCGTTGTGGAACGACAGCTCCGACGGGATCTGCTGCAGATTGACCTTGCGCGAACCCTCGCCGTCATTGCCGATCGTCGCGAGCGTGATCCCGTCGATCGTGGTCTGGTTGAGATCGGGCGAAATGCCGCGGATGCTGACGAAGCGCGGCGCATCGCCGTCCTCGATCGCGCTGATCCCGGGCAGCAGGATGAGCTGCCCCGCGACGCTGCCGTCGGCGGACAGCGTCTCGAGATCGTCGTACACGATCGAATCCCGCACCGACGTCGCCTGCTCCTTGCCCGAGCGGACCGCGCGATCGCCCATGACGATGATATCGGACCTGGTCTGATCAGGGTCGGCGGCGGGATCTTCGGCATTTGCGGCGCTGGCGATGAAGAACAGCGGCAGCGTACAGGCCGCGGACGCGACCAGCCGGACGCGTCCGGCGGGCGAAAGACACAACATTGGGCCAGCATCTCCGAATGGGACAAGCAGAGAGGCTTCCCCGGAACGGGATGGCTGGCCCTGCCTATTGCGCGACCCCGGTCGGGGTCTCGAAGGCATCGCCTATGATGCCGGCGCGACATAACCGCGTCAGTTATGCTGACCTTTTATGACATTCAGCATCATTCCAAAGCTGCCGCTGCGCCGCGTATCGAAGATGTCGTTCGAGACTATAGGGTGGTGGCAGGGATTTCGTCCGGCTCACATCCTGGTCAGCATCCAGATCGCCATGGCGATCATGCCCAGATTCTCGGTCAGCGAGACGAAGCCGAGCGGCACGTTGGACGAGCCGCCTACGCAGGCGCATTTGAGCTCACGCCCATCGATATAGACGGCCTTGAACACGGACACCGCGCCCACGGTGCCGATGAACAGCGCTATCGGGATGGAGAGCCACTCCAGCGCGTCCGCGACCATGAGCACGCCCGCGAGCCCCTCGGCGAACGGATAGAGGACACCATATGGTACCCAGCGCTTCGCCAGCAGGTCGTAGTTGAGGAACATGGTCGAGAACTTCCCGATGTCCTGCAACTTGAGCAGCGCGAGGATGGCCATGCTGAAGCCGCCGAACCATTGGAGCGCGAGCGCGGAGAAGGGCGAACCGAAGGCCGCATGGCTGGCCGCGATCGCGAGCAGCGCTGCGATCGCAAACAGTGCGGCGACGGGGCGATAACTGGTCGATCCCGGCTCCGCGACGGACATGCCGAAGTGGCGGCGCAGGTCGTCGTAGCCGCCGATGCACACGCCGTCGATGAACACCTGGGGCGTCGTCCGCACGGCTTGGGCGGCCTTGAACGCGTCCGTCTCTTCGCGCGTGGTGAGGTGGCGGTCGTCCACCGCGAAGCCCTTGCGCCGGAGAAGGTCGAGCGCCTTCAAGCCGTAAGGGCAGGTGTGCGCCGGCATCACCATGCGGTGGAGGACGGCTTCGGGACGGTCTGACACGGGTGCGTTCCTCACTGGTGATCACTGCACCCGCCCCATATAGCGTCCGTACCATGGTCCGGAGTCAAGCCCCGATGTCGATGACGATCGCCAAGCTCGCCGAGGCAGGCGGTGTGGGTGTGGAGACCGTCCGCTATTATCAGCGGCGCGGTCTGCTCCTCGAACCAGCGCGACCCGGCGGGACCGGTTTCCGCAGCTATGGCGAAGGCGACGTGCGCCGCCTCCGCTTCATCCGTCAGGCGCAGGCGGCGGGCTTCACGCTGGACGAGATCGGCGAGCTGCTGGCGCTGGACGCGACGGAGGATCGCAGCCGCGCGCGCGAGCTTGCCCGGTCGCGCATCGCGGCGCTGGATGCCAGCATTGCAGAGCTGATCGCAGCGCGTCAGGCGCTCGCGCGGTTGGCGGACGAGTGCGGATCGGGCTCGGCGGGGCCTTGCCCCATCCTGGCCGAGTTCGAGGAGTCCTAGCGCGTCGAACATCTGTCCGGCTCAGCCACGTACGTGCTTGATCACACCGTTCGGTGGGCGCGAAAGCGATGCGCTGACCGGGGGACGTCTTCCGTACCGTTTTCGTATTGATGCGCGCGGTACCAGCTGAGCTTTTGAAACGCTGGTGGAGCCGAGGGGAAGCCCCGGCAAACCCACTAAATACTGATAAACAAAGGACTTTTATTTCGGCGTCGGGACCGTTGTGTTAGCCCTTTGTACTAGTGGGATCAAGGGTCTCAGGTGTGATAGGAGGAGGCAGCGAACAACCGATGCGGCGGGGATGAGATGGACCAAGGCTATACGCAGGAAGACCTAAGACGGTTTCTGGCGCAAATTAAACCCAGTGTTAAGGCTATGGTGGAAGCAGGTACTGCCATCACCAGTCATTCAAGGCCGATGCCGAGAGAGATTTACCACTATACCAATACCGAAGCTCTTATGGGCATTGTGGAGAACGAGGAGCTATGGGCTACTGATTCTAGATTCCTTAATGACACCGCCGAGACGCAGTGGGCAAGTCGTCTCTTTATTAGCGCTATAGATGATATTAAGCCGAGCAACGCCGCTGAAGTCGAGATGCTATCAAGACTAAAGAGTTCGGTTGTCGATGGAATATCTGGATATGCGGTCTATATTGCCTCCTTCAGTGAGGAGAAAGATGATCTTCCACAGTGGAGAGGCTATGGCTCAAGTAACTCGGCAGTAAGTATTGGCTTTAGATCAAATAGACTATCTGCCAGATTCGGCGGTTACGAATTACTTTCGGTTATATATGACGAACATGAACAGAAGCGTATAGCCAAAGACCTAGTGAACATTGTTTATAACTTTTATAAATCTAATGCTGCTATAGACAATCCCGCGACCTCGCACTTTCTGATACCAGAATGTCTTCAGTCATTTCGTCTTATGGCAATCTATTCCGTTCTCAGATTCAAGCAGCCACGTTGGCATAGCGAGAAGGAATGGAGGCTTGTTGCATTTGAAAGGGAGTGGGATGCAGTGAAAAGCCTTAGCTTTCGGTCAGGTGTAGCTGGACTTACGCCATTTATTAAAATGAAAGGTGAAGAGAAGAGCGTTCCGTTTGAGCTAATGATCGAGGAGGTAATGATAGGCCCATCTCCGCATCAGGAGCGATCCAAAATGGCGTTAGAATTATATTTAAACTCAAAAATGAGATGGACGCGACAATTGGTCACCATGTCGGATCTAACACTGCGGTAACTATCCAACGCCCTCAGGTCAAAAAATTGATAGAGATATGCGAGAGGGCAATTCTGATAAGAGTGAGCGAATTTTACCCCGTATACCCGGCTAGCCCCCTCACACGATTATGACACGCCTAGCGCGACCTGCATTATCGCGCGTGGTTCTCCATCCCTGCATGACGTGTCACAGTTGCCAAGCTCTAGCCCAGCGGATCGCTAGCCGTGCCGATGCCCTGCCTCTCATGTTGTAGCTTGTGAGTCATGCCTCCGTGGTATCCTCACTATGCCTCACAACATACTTGACAGAGTTGAGAGGATGCCTCACATATCGATCATACCTTGTGAGGATGAAGCCATGAGCCGCGTTGCCTACTTCCGCGTATCGACTGAAGCCCAGAGCATTGAAGCCCAGCGCCAAGCGTTAGGTGACGGCTTCGACCGTGAGTTTACCGATGAAGGCGTAAGCGGGGCTATCCTTGCTGCTGACCGTCCCGGCTTTGCCAAGCTGCTAGAGTACATACGGGAGGGTGATACGCTCTACGTCTATGCCTTGGACCGGCTGGGCCGCGATGCCTTGGACGTACAGGCTACGGTACGGAAGCTGCTAGACCGTGGCGTTACCTTGGACGTGAAGGGGCTTGGACCTATCGGCCGTGGCGTAGGCGAGTTGATCGTAGCGGTCCTAGCCCAGATGGCAGACATGGAGCGGCATCGGATCAAGGAACGGTGTGACAGTGGCCGGGTAGCTGCAAGGGCTTCGATAGAGGCAACAGGCCTAACGCATCGGGGCAAGGCTAGCTTGGGCCGTCCGTTCGCTGCTGATGCCAAGGCAGTAGCGGATTGGCGCAAGTCGAACGGGGCCACGATCAGTCAGACGATGGCGCATTTCGGTATCTCGAAGGCGACGGTATCCCGGTACTGCTCGACGTAATGCGCTGCCACTCTGCAGCTTGCTAACAATGATACCGGTCACGGATATGATCATTGTAATACGTACCCTTAGACGAAGCACTTAAAAGCCCGTCCCATATGTATTGCGGTACGCCGCAGAAGTCGTAAGGCCCATTAGGAAACCAGATTTTCAGCCTCATGGTTTGGCTGTCGTACTCGGCTCGCTTTACTGCATCTGAGTTAAAGTACGGCATAACCACTCCTCAACGGTTGCGGGGGAGAATTGACCCGTCGCTTACGGTTGTCAAATACCTACATCGCCGCCGCCAGAAGCCCGTCAGGCTTGATTAAGAAGGGTCTGGGTACTTGCCCAGCCTGTTTGCCGGAATGACTCTGAGAGGGGCTTATTCGGGATCGCCAAGGGCGGACAGCGTACCGGGACGCATTTCGGGACCGTATAGCAATGAACCAGCCTGCCCCGAATTGCTCGCGGACAGAACACTAATGATTTACCGCCATAGCCCGGAAGCCCGGGGAAGAATGACAGCCTCAAGCTGTATGATACCACAGCCAGCAATGGTTAGCCGGAAGGCGACGAGCGTGACGACTTTAGGGTCAATGTCGCGGGTATCGGGACACCGGCAATACAAGCGACGTATGATCTAGCTCACGATGATGCTGCTGTAGTTGCTCCCCTAAAGTGCCTCAATACGGATATCTATCTGTAGAAGGAAGGACGAGGGGACGACCGGATACAGCTCCATATTCCTAATCTACGATGATACCTATAGTAGTATATCACTGTATGTATCATTGGTACTCTACAGTTATAATCCTTGCTCTTCATAAGCATCCTTCAAGTTAGCTCAGTAACCTCATGAAATTATACCTGCTGATCTAATCTGAGGAATGTAGAAGCGTTGCACCTTAACAGGTCCGCTTCATGGCAAGCAATATGTACGGCGCATAGGCTAGCCGCTCCTCACCCTACGCAATGCTTATTAAAACATAGCCGCCCATCGGCCTAAGCATTGCTAGCCTGCTAACTGTAGCATTGCCCTTGTTGGCAGTTAGCAGGCGTCCCATTCCATACCGCTAATATACCCGCTCCCGTTTGCTTAAATGCAAGAGGGGTATCTGTGTCTTTTTCCGGGACAGTACTTAACCAACCAAAGGATCAACCATGACCACGCTGACTATTGATATGGCCCGCCTCGATAATGACCGGGTTGCCATCTACCTCGCTTCTACTGACCGCCGTGTGACTATCGGCGTTCGCTTTGCCCTTGAAGCCCTTGGCGTTGAATTGCCCGACTTCCTCCGCCGTGGCCGTCCCGGTCCCCGTCGCAATAGGATCAATGCCCTGATGGCCGCGGCCGATGCAGATAGCGGCACAATCTACAACTATCGCCATGAAAAGCTCAAGATCGGCGCATTCGCTCCTCGCTCGTAATCCTCCAAATAAGACACGGAAAACCACATGACACAGAATACCACGCTTGCAGATATCGCAAATGAGATTGAAACACTCACTGCTAATCTGACTAAGATCAATGCACTTGTCGAGCTTATCGGCCAACCTGCCATCCTTAAGGCTGACGAGGTTGTTAAGTCTCTCGCAGTTGCAAAGGAACGGTTCGCTGATGCCCTTGCCAATCAGGCTACGGTAGAGCGGGCTGAACGGATCAAGGACTTCTCCGGCATCCGAGTGACGACCAAGCCGGGCAACAACCTGTTAGATACGACATTCATCATTCACTATACCCGTAATACTTGGGATATGAAGTTGAATGAGTCTGTCCCTATGGAGCATGAATGCTCAGGCTTTGCCCAGCTTGATGATGCCGCCTACGAATATCTTGTTACGGTCAAACCTCAGGCCATTCCTAACGCTATTATGGAATTGGCGCCGGGTAATCCACAGGATGCATTCGGGCTGTACTTCATGGCCCAGAAGCGCGGCTACGTTAAGAGCGCGGCATAATGTTAGACAGCAAACTCCCGTTCCCTGACATTGGCTCTAAGGGCAACGAGCTACGGCGGATGGCTGCCAGGAATATCTCCGCATTGGAGATTGCCGGTATGTCTTACAAAGACGGTTCGCATCCGGGCGCTGCTAAGCTCGCTGCATTCTTTGCTGCTTGCTCTACTGCCGCTGCCAACATCGGCAAGCCTCGGGTATAATGTCTAACCCTGATGATCGGGGAACGGGATCGGCACCCAAGCCCTCCCGCCCTGATTATGAACCCAAGTGGCACACCGAGCCACAAACCCTAGACGATCTGATGAAGCGGGCAGGCCCATACGCCGATGCCACCAAGTCGTTTGTGGAATGGGGCGCGGTATCGTTATGGCTAGTCAAGGTTTGGCCCAACGCGGCCCTTGCTGCCGCCATGATACCCGATGAAGCTGCTGGCCTGTCCGTCCTGCTCACACGGCAAGCCGTAGAGCGGGAGACCGGATGGCCCAAGCTATCAGACCGGGCCGTAACTCCCGCACTCTACAACCTCCCCGACGATGCCCAAGCAATCGCCCGCCGTATGGCCGCTGAGGTTCATGCGCTTTGGGAGGCCTCTGGCTGCCCGTATCTGGATAGCTCGCGCTGCAAAGACGCCTTCCGCTTCCTAGTCGCCTGCATCCGCTCAGGCTCGATCCCGCCAGTCCCCACGATTGGCGACGTACCCCCACGCAATACCTAAAGGTAAAACCAATGACCGCACTAACTTCCCGCCAAGCCATTAAGGTGAAGGCCGCTCTTTCGTTGATTGCAGTACATGGGCACAATCCGCGCGCTGTACAGAAGCAGGCTCAGGATGAATTGGCTAAAGGCCTTCCTGCCAATATCGCCTACAAGAATGCGCTAGATGCTTTCACGGCTCGCGTTCCTGCATTGAAGAATACGCTAGAGATTGCTGTCGATCTTATCCACAACAGCGACGATGCTACGGTTTCGATGTATGACAAGGCGCTGACTGCATACAACAATAGCGGCGACGAAAGCCATCTGGATAACCTAGCCCCTATGATCCTTGAGGATGCAAAGGCATTGGCTATCATCAAGGGCGAAGTTACCGAAGCCGATGCAGCTAGTTGGACCGTTGACGATGCCCTAGGTAGCACTGTCGAAGCCTATGCAGAAACGCCTGATGTTCCCGAGGCGTCTTCGATCCCGCCCGGTGAAGTGGTCAAAAGCTCATTTGGATTTAATATCCCGAAACCGAATACGCCACAGGCCGCCCAGCAGCCCGCTCAGGCCCCGGCGACGGGTCCGCAGTGGATCATGGGTCCGACCGGCTACATCCTCGTAGCGCAGGCTCCCAGCGGCCCACAGACGGGGCAGAGCATGACCGGCTATGATCCCTACAAGGGTGGGCAGAATGAAACCGGCTATCGTGTTCCGCAGACCGGGGACGCTGCACGGCGTTCGCATGGCACGCCAGTGGGGGACACCACCTATATGGCGAGTGAGACAGGATACCGCATTGCCCAGACCGGGGAGCAGGCCCGCCGAGAGGCTGGCGTCCCGCTTGGCTATGAAGCCTGACAGACCGGCTAGGAGAGTCGCTGAGAGGCGATAGCTGACCCGGCCATACAGATACCCGACCGCATCCTTTCGACCCCATACGGGGCTGGCAGGGGAGGGATCGGGTATCTGTGTCTTTGGCTCGTCACCAAGGCGGCACCACGCTACTGTTAACTATGTAGTCCTGCTGCCTATCACAAGGCCGGGGACCCGGTACGTTGCCATTGCCTCGACCAAGCTATGTAGATCGTATCCGCTACCGTAATCATCCGCTACGTCTTTCCCTGCATGGCCCATGATCTGCCGCTGCACACCCTCAGGCATCCTTGCCCTACGGGTATAATCCTTGAAGGTATGGCGGAAGGAATGGAAAACCTTGCGCTTGTCGGTAACGCCACAAACCTTGCGGAGATAAGGGCCAAACCATTCGCCCCACTTCGCGGTTAGCCTGCCATAGACGTTAGGCTTTAGCTCAGGGAATACGCGGCCGGTTTGATCCTTTAGCTTTTGGACGTAGGCAATGAACCCAAGCCGTTCTACCTCAGGATGCAACGGGACAAGCCTTTCGCTTGCCGCATTCTTGAGCCGGTTCTCTTGGCCCTTCTCGTCTATCGTCTCAGTGATGTTCAGGAACCATCCCGATAGCATCTTGCCATCTTGATCGGGGTAGGTGTGGCGCTGCACGTCCGACACGCGAAGCTGGCCTATTTCCTCTAGTCGCGCCCCTGTGAATAGCCCGAGCAACGGTAGCCAATATGCAGCTTCCGCACGGCCTTGAGTGGGGCGCTCGCCATTCGCATAGACCGGGCTGGTAAAGATGGCCTGTAACTCGGGCAGGGAGAACGGTAGACGCTTGTTCTTGCCACCGTCAGCTACCTTGACGCTAATCCGTTCGGCTACGTTCGATGCAGTTAGATCGTTCTGATAGGCCCAGCCTAGCAAGGTCCGCAGGCGAGACAGCTTCGTATTCGTATTGGAAACCGATTGCCCCTCTGCAAGCAGCTTGTCTTTGAAGGCCAGCACGTCCTGCCGGGTCACTTGCTCAACCGGCTTGCGCTCAGTGCGGGCATAGAACCATTCGGCGACGGCCTTATGGGTATCCTTGCCTTTCAATACGACGCCACGCTCAGCGGCCCAGCGATCTAGAATGTCCTTGTCGAGATACAGACCAGACCCGATAGCAGGCTTGCATTCGACGGCTTGATTTTGGCTTTCCGATGCGCGGGCATTTTGTCCGAAGCGAGCATGCAGAGCGGCGACCAAGCTATCGGCCTTCTCCCTTTCATGGAGCACAAGGAGCCGACCGGCCCTAGCTATGTCAGCCGGGGAACCCTCAATCTCGATACCGACAGCGAGGGCGTCCATGATCGGCTCTAAGCGCTCAATCTCCATATCAGCGGCAAAGCTGGCATCCGAAGCTAAGTCGATTTGCTCTTGCTCAGCCTCCCACCGTTGCCGGTCCCGCTCTATTTGAGCAGCGGGCCTCGGCTTAGCAGGGGAGGGGGCGCGCTTTTTTGCCCTATCCCTATCCCGCTTGGCTTGGTCGAGCAGGGCATGAGCAGCCTTTGTCATGTCTGGTATGACCGCCTTAGCGGCCTCCCGGTCCTTTAGCCCTAGGGAATGCTTTATCTCTCGCTTGCCAGCCATGAAGGGGCGCAAGTCAGCAGGGATGCCCATGCGGAAGTAATAGACCCCGTTGGGGGCGCGATGCAGGTAGGAACACATAGGCTTTCGTCCTCGCACGTTTGTACTAGACGCTCGTAAAAAGTCTATGTTTCCCAGTGGTTTGCTGTCTTATCAACAACTTACGCGCGCTGGTGGAGCCGAGGGGAATCGAACCCCTGACCTCTGCAGTGCGATTGCAGCGCTCTCCCATCTGAGCTACGGCCCCGCGCGGTTGGCCATAGGCCATGCTATTCGCATAGCCATTGCGATCGGGCGATGCAACACGGCCGATGCCGGATTTCATCGATCATGGGCGCGTCGTCGCGGCAGGGCTTCGGGTCGCCGATGGTGCACGCGTCGCGTCGGAACAAAGCGACTCCTGCGCCTTTGTAGATTTCGGAGTGCACGGCGTCGCACACGACGATGCCGGCAGCCGCAGGACAGCAATTAGGAGGTTCCTATGGTCTACGAACGCTATACCCGAGATCGTCAGTCGAGTGACTATTATGGGCGGCCCAACTCGCAGGATTACGGGCGCGATTTCCGGTCGGATGGCGGTGACTATCCGCGGTCGAGCGCGCGCGATTATGCGGCGGCCGGCGAGTATGACCGGGATGACGACCGCGGGCGTCGCAATGACCAGTCCTGGCAATCCCAGGGCGATCGCCCCCGCTCCGATCGGGACCAAGGCGGTCGGGACTATTATGGTGGCCACAACGATCGCGGCGCGCCGTCGCAGGGTGGAAGCTATGGGCGTTCGGGATATGCCGGGGCGGACCGGGATGGGTCGCGCTATGAAGAGCCGCGCTTCGATCGCGACCGGTCGCAGCGCGGGGACTCCTACCGCAGCGAGGGCCGCGACACCGAATATCATGGCAGCTATGCATCGGATGGCCGCCCGTTCAACGATGTCGGCCGCAATCGCCACGCCGATGACGACACGCGACGTGGGTCTGACGGTCGCGGTGGACAGTCCGGCGGCTATGGCCGGCAACCCCAGGGCTATGATTATGACGATCGCGGTTTCATCGCGCGTGCGGGCGACGAGGTCCGCTCGTGGTTCGGCGACGACGAGGCCGAGCGCCGTCGCGAGGCCGATGCGCGCTACGACGAACGCACCTATTCGCCGGGCTCTACGGGCGGCACGGCATTCGGTCGGTCCTCGAACGACCGGGACGACCATTATCATAGCTGGCGCTCTTCGCAGGTCGCCGAGTTCGACCGCGACTACGCCGAATATCGCGACGAGAACCGCTCGAAATTCCACAACGAGTTCTCCTCGTGGCGGACGCAGCGTCAGGGGCAGCGCAGCTCGCTGTCTCAGGTCACCGAGCATATGGAGGTCGTCGGGTCCGATGGCAGCCATGTGGGGACCGTCGACAAGGTGAAGGGCGACCGGATCCTGCTGACCAAGTCCGACAAGGACGCGGGCGGCGTGCATCATTCGATCCCGTCGCGCTGGATCAATACCGTTGACGACAAGGTCACATTGTCGAAGTCTGCGGATGAGGCAAAGGCCGCGTGGAAGGAAGAGGAGCGCACGTCCGCCGCGTCCAATTATGGCGATCGGACAGGCGCCGATCGTTCAAGTGGCGATCGCGACTCGCAGACGAACCGCTATGGCTCGGACGCAACGGATCGCGACACGACCAATCGCAATCGGTCGGTGCCGGGCACAGGGTCCGATACCAGCGCTGGTGTGACGTCTGATACGACTTCGGGGACGACGCTCGGCAAGAGCTTTTCAGGCACCTACTGATCGATCACCGCAGTAAGGCCGACGACGTCTGACGTCGGTCTGCAGAAAGGCCCGGGTGGAAACACCCGGGCTTTTTTTGCTGTTGCGCGGGTGGGGCATTTCGCCATACCCGGATTACGAAACACAATGACAGGAGCATAAAGATGGCCCGTGCATGGAGCTTGAAGGCGCGCCCGCAAGGCATGCCGAAGCATACCGATTTCGCCATGATCGATCTCGACCAGGCCGCGTTGGCGCCTGGCGAGGTGCGGGTCGCGAACCGGTGGCTGTCGGTCGATCCGTATATGCGCGGGCGCATGAACGACGTGAAAAGCTATGTCCCGCCGTTCGAACTCGGCAAGGCGATGCAGGGCGGCGCCGTGGGCGAGGTGATCGAGAGCGCGGACGACGCGTTCAAACCGGGCGACATGGTTCTGCACATGGCCGGTTGGCGCGACGAGGCGGTGGTGCCCGCAGCGCAGGTCCAGAAACTGCCCGCGCTCGACGTTCCCCCGCAGGCGTTTCTTGGACAGCTCGGCATGCCCGGCATGACGGGCTATTTCGGGCTGCTCGCGGTGGCGGAGGCGAAGCCCGGTGACACGGTGTTCGTGTCGGCGGCTGCGGGTGCGGTCGGATCTACCGTCGTCCAGGTTGCGAAGGCCAAGGGCATGACGGTGATCGGGTCGGCAGGCGGCGCCGAGAAGTGCGCCTGGGTCAAGTCGCTCGGCGCGGATGCCGTGATCGACTATAAGGGCGACGTGCCTGTCGTGAAGGCGCTGGGCGAGGCCGCGCCCAAGGGCATCGACGTGTATTTCGACAATGTCGGCGGCGATCACCTCGATGCGGCACTGGCGCATGCCCGGCTGCACGCGCGGTTCGCGATCTGTGGCATGATCGACGTCTATAACAGCGGGGCGGCGACGCAGCTTCGCTATCTTGCGCGGCTGATCGGCAATCGCGTCCAGATCCGCGGGTTCATCGTCAGCGACTTCATGGATCGCGCGCCCGAGTTCTACAAGGACATGGGGGCGATGCTGTCGCAGGGCACGCTGCAGCGGCAGGAGACCGTCCATGAGGGGCTCGACGCGATGCCCGACGCGTTCCTCGGCCTGTTCTCGGGCGGCAATACGGGCAAGATGCTCGTCAAGGTCTGACGCCAATTCCCTCCTCCCGGGCGACCGGGAGGAGGGGACGTGGTTTGGGGCGTCAGATCGTCCCGGAGAAGGTGTCGCAGACGGCGGGGTCGCCGCTCTCGAGACCACGGCGCAGCCAGGTCTGGCGCTGTGCCGAGGATCCGTGCGTGAAGCTGTCGGGGACGACGCGGCCCTGCGCCTGCTTCTGCAGCGTGTCGTCGCCGATCGCCTGCGCCGCGGTCATACCTTCCTCGATGTCGCCGGGTTCGAGGCGATCGCGATTGGCGGCGGCCCAGACGCCTGCGAAGCAATCGGCCTGAAGCTCGAGTCGCACCGACAGGGCATTCCCCTCGGTCTCGCCGGCGGACCGCTGTGCGCGCGAGACCTGGCCCGATGTGCCGACGAGGTTCTGGATGTGATGGCCGAACTCATGCGCGATGACATAGTCCTGGGCGAAATCGCCGCGCGCACCGAAGCGCGTTGCGAGCTCGTCGAAGAAGCTCGTGTCGAGGAAGATACCGTTGTCGGTCGGGCAGTAGAACGGCCCCATCGCGGACTGGGCGGCGCCACAACCGGACCGGCCGCTGCCGTCGAAGAAGCTCAGCTTGGGCGCGGTGAACTGCTCGCCGTTCTTCGCGAAGATTGCGGCCCAGGTCTTCTGCGCCGAACTGAACGCGTTGCACGCGGCGCGGCGTTCGGCGTTTACCGAGCAGACCGTCTGCGCGTCGGTCTGGCCGTCCGCCTGGCCGGGCGCCCGCTGCGCTATCTGGCCCGAGGGGGCCGATGGTGCAGATCCGCCACCCAGCATCCCGCCGATGTTGCCAAGCCCGCCGAACACCGCCATCAGAATCAGCACGACGACGATCCCGCCGCACCCGAAACGGCTGCCGATCAGCGGCAAGAGCCCGAACAGCAAACCCCCGCCGCCACCGCCGCCGCCAAAACCGCTGCCACCGCCGCGGCCCTGGTCTTCGACATTGATATTGGGATCGAAATCGTCGAGCCGCATGGTCTTCAGGCTTTCATTATGGATCGGTAACGAAATGCACGGCAGCGCGCGGAGTTGCATATCGCGTCGCTGCTGGCTCTATTGGCGATCGTCGCGTTTGACATGTCACACACGATATCCTGGCGTACCCGCTGGCAAAAGGGAAAGACGATGTTTCTGAAGGGCAAGACGGCGGTCATCACGGGATCGACCTCGGGTATCGGGCTGGCCTACGCGAAGGCCTTCGCAGCCGAGGGCGCGAATATCGTGCTCAACGGTTTTGGCGAACCCGACGCGATCGAGGCGGCGCGCGCCGGCATCGCGCAGACGAGCGGTGCGGCCGCACTGTATGACGCGGCCGACATGACACGACCCGACGAGATTGCGGGTCTCGTCGAGCGCGCGGTCGCGGAGACGGGGAGCTGCGACATCGTCGTCAACAATGCCGGCATCCAGCATGTTGCCGGGATCGCAGACTTCCCCGTCGACAAGTTCGACGCGATCATCGCGATCAACATGGCATCGGCGTGGCACATGATGCGCGCCGCGATCCCGCATATGCGCAAACGGGGCTGGGGCCGGGTGATCTCGACCGCCTCGGCACATTCGCTCGTGGCAAGCCCCAACAAATCGGCCTATGTCATGGCCAAGCACGCGATTGCGGGGCTGACCAAGACGATCGCGCTCGAAACCGCGACCGACGGCATCACGGTCAACTGCATCTCGCCGGGCTATGTCTGGACGCCGCTGGTCGAGAACCAGATCCCCGACACGATGACCGCGCGTGGCCTGACCCGCGAGCAGGTCGTGAACGACATCCTGCTCGCCGCGCAGCCGACCAAGGCGTTCGTGACGCCCGAGCAGGTCGCAGCCTTCGCGCTGTTCCTGTGTCGTGACGAGG
Source organism: Sphingomonas sp. 22R3R2A-7 (assembly GCF_036856055.1). NCBI lineage: Bacteria > Pseudomonadati > Pseudomonadota > Alphaproteobacteria > Sphingomonadales > Sphingomonadaceae > Sphingomonas > Sphingomonas sp. 22R3R2A-7. The sequence continues at coordinate 419,389 of NZ_JASPFR010000001.1, forward strand.
CGCAGTCGATCACCGGCGCGAACCTGTCGATGGATGGCGGGTGGACCGCCGCATGATCCGGTCGGCAGCGCGCGCCGCGGCGGTGCCGATCCGCCCGGGCGGTCGCGCGTGGATCGCGGGCGTCGCCACCTGTACGCTGTTGGCGGGATGCGGCGGCGCATCGTCGACGGACAGCGCGCTGCGCGTCGAAACCCCGCGCGGCGCAAGCGCGGAGCGTGCGGGAGGGGCGCGGTAGATACCCGGTCCGCTCCACGTCGTTCGGCGTGGCGATCGCTCGTGACGACGGCGGACCGGACGCGGCTGCGCGAATGGCGTACCGCATGGGTGAGTGCGCTCGCGCAGCTCAAGCCTGGCGAGATCGCCGCACAGGGGGATCTGTTCGCACCCGACCGCGTGCTGGAGGACCCCATACCGCCGGCGGGGGGCTATCGCTGCCGTACGTTCAAGCTCGGCGCGCCATCGGGGTCGGGCCTGCGGTTCGTCGTCTATGGCTGGTTCCCGTGCCGGATCTCGGCCGGGGCGGGGGACGGCGTCTCCGGCTTCGTCAAGGACGCCGGATCGCAGCGGCCGGTCGGATCGATCTACGCCGCGAGCAATTCCCGCGGTATTTTCCTTGGCAGCATGCAGCTCGCGGACGAACGCCATCCGATGCGCTATGGCACCGACCACAACCGCGACATGGCGGGCCTCGTCGAACGGATCGGCGCGCGCCGCTGGCGACTGGTTTTGCCCTATCCCCGGTTCGAGATCGACGTTGGACGTGATCGAGATCGTACCCGCCGACTGACGGGTCCCGCACGAGCAGCCTGCCCCGACATAGGACGGCGGTCTACGCTGGCAGGCCAGGGCGGACGACGCGCTCCCTACGCTTTCAGGGGTCGAGCGGATCGCGGGGGTCGACGCGCAGGGACATGGGCGATGGCCGGAAGCTCAGTTCGGTCGGCGACAGGCGCTGCCCGACTTCGCCCGGCACATAGCCCAGCTCCGTCAGGTTGCGTTGCGTGAAGGCCGCGCTGGCAATCGTCTCGCTCTGGCCCGGATTGCAGACGAGCAGCGCATCCCGGTCGAGCGGCGCGCCCAGCGCCACAAGCAGGCGACTGGCATTGCGCAGGTTGGTCGTGGTGTGGCGCGCATAGGGCTCGACGACGATCGCATCCGCGGGCACGCCATAGCGGTCGATCAGCGCGCTGCGCATCTGTTCGGCCTCGGTGAACCGCGTGCCGCGGGGGTGCGCGCGCCCGCCGCTGACGATCACGAACGCGATATCGCCACGCGCGAAGCGGTCCGCGGCGAGCCGCACATGGTATTTGCCGAACGGGCTGAGCGCGGTGTCGGGGGTCTCCGGACCGACACCGGTGACGATCATCGCGCTGTACCGCCACGCCTTCCAGTCGATCGATCGCGCGCGCTTGACGGCTGGCGCGTTCAGTCCGCCGGTCAGCGGATCGAACCCGATCGCGTCGGTCCGGTCGCTGACGTCGAGCAGCGCCAGCGCGTAATCGATGCTGGTGTCGAGGCGCTGTGCCGACCGTGCGCGCGGCGTCCGCGACAGCCAGTCCGCGGCCTGGAGTCGCGCCTTGGCCTCCTGCGGATCGATCGCACCGGCACCGTCGATCTGCGGATAGCGGGGCACCTGGCCGAGACCATAGGTGCGCAGGATGACATTGACGCCCTCGACCTCCCGCCCGGCCTGCGCAGCGGCGCCGTCGTCCGCATGCGCGGTGTCGTGCGGGATCGCCCGGACGAGAAGCGCGGTTTCGGACGGCGTCCAGATCAGCGCCTGCGCGATGCAGACGACATCCTGTCCGCAGCCGGCACGCCGCGCCGTACGCGCCGCCAGCATCGCCGTGACGCCGGGCTTCGCGATGATCCGGTCAACCGCGCCGGGATCTGCGCCGATCGAGTCGAACAGCGGGAAAAGCCGCTGCGACAAAGCCGCCATGACCCGGTCGCCGGCAGGCGGTACGCCGATGACGCTTGCCGCAGGCGGGCCTGCGCCCGCCGGGGCGCTCGCGATCAACAGCGCGGCCAGCGCGATGCCCGCGCGGAACCTCACCAGGACTTGCCCACGACGAGACGCACGTTCCGGCCGAAGATCGGGCGGCCATAGATTGCCTCGGCGCTGCCCTGGCCGCTCAGCTGGTCGGTTCGCGTGTTGCCCTCGGTGAGGCCGTGCGCGTTGAACAGATTGTCGCCGACGACCTGCACCTGCCACGTGCCGTGGCGCAACGTGACGCCTGCGCCGGTGGTGCCATAGGCCGGGAGCGCGGTGTTGTTATAGAGGTCGACGAAGCGCTTGCCCATATAGGTATAGCGGCCATAGACCGAGACGGCGTTGCCGTTGAGATCGAAGTCGAAGCTCGGGCGGATATTGCCGTAGATCTTGGGCTGGCGAACGATCTGCTTGCCCTCTGCCAGGACGGGATCGGCGCCGGTCGAGCTCTGGAAGTTCTTGTACTTGGGATCGCTGATCGTCAGCGCGCCGTTGAGCAAGAACCACGAGGTCAGCGCGAGCGATCCGTCGAACTCGATCCCCTTGACCTGGGCCTCGCCAATAAACGGGATGTTGACGTCGTTGCGCCCCGTCGTCGGGTCGAACGCGAGGAACGACGCGTTGAGCGGGTCGAAATTGGTGTAGAAGCCCGTGACGTAGAGATAGGACCGGCCGGCGGCGAGCTTCAGCCCGGCCTCATACTGGTCAGCGATCGTGGTCAGGATCGTCGGGTTGATGCTCATGACCGTCTGGACGCTCGGCGGCGTCTCAAGATGCGACGCGCGGCCATAGACGCCGATGTGCCGGTTAAAGTCGTAATTGGCACCCGCAGTCCAGTTGGTGACACGCGGCTTGCCCGTCTGGTTCAGGATACTGCCGGTGAAGGCGCGCGTGGTGTCGTCTGCAAGCGTCGTCGCGTCGCCGAGATTGGCCTGTCCCGTCAGCGCCGCATAGCCTTCGTAGCTATAGCGTTCGTGGCGGATGCCCGCGTCGAAGCGCAGCCCCGGGACGATCTCCCACGTGTCGTTTGCAAAGAGTGCGATCATCTTTGCGTCCGAGTTGCCGCGCGTCAGCGTCGCGGCGTAGTTCAGGACGCCGTTGTCGGTAACGCGGCCGATCTGCGTGCCGGCGGCGTTGTACGCGACGAGATCGAGCGTCCTCGGCTTGCCCGCCACCTCGATCAGGTAGTTCTGGTAGATCGTCCGGCTATCCTCACCGTACAGGCTGCCATAGACGCCGAGCTTGAGGTCGTGGCTCCCGAAGCCGGTCTCGAACTTCTTGGCGACCGACAGATTGACCTGGTTCGAATAGAATTTGGAATGGATGTCGCGGTACTGGCCCTGCACGACGAGGCCCGACGCGGCGTAGGGATCATAGGGCGTAGCGGTTCCGGCAACGACATAGCCGAACGATGCGACCGGCCCGAACGCGGTCGTCGCGCGCGCGCGGTAGCCATTGGCGAAACTGTTCGCATCGACCGGGTTCGTCGTCGAATAGAAGGCGTTGAAATCGAGCTTGCCCATGGTGAAGCCGGCCTTTGCCGCGACCAGCCAGCCGTCGAACTCCGCATCATATTGCGTGCCGATGTTGATCATCCGCATATGGCGGCCGTCGGCGAGGTCGCTCGCCTCGTTCTGGACGACGCCGGCGCCGTCGCGGTAGCGCAGATTGACGTTGCGCAGCGCGGGCGAGTTCATCGTGCCGGAGAAATAGTCGATATAGCGGTCGAGCGAGACGGCCGGATTGCGCGGGTCGGCGGTCGGGATCGGCAGGTAGAACACGTTGTGATCGTTGACGTAGTTCACGCTCAGCCGCAGCGAGCCATTGTCGAGATCATGCTTGACGTTCGCGCGGAACTGCCCGCCCTTGTCGTTCGGGAAGCCGTTGTCGCGGTAGCCGTCGTGATAGCGCACGAACCCGCCGACCGCGTAATAGGTGTTGCCGCCGAGCGGTCCCGATTGCACCACGTCGGCGCGGTAGAGGCCGGTATCGCCGAGCGTCAGCTGCGCCTTGCCGCGCACCTCGTCCCGCCCCGTCACCTCGATCGCGTTGATGATCGCGCCCGAATAGCTTGCATAGACGGGGGCGGGGCCGCCGCGGACGACCTCGACTCGCTCGGTCATCAGATCGGGTTTCAGGATCGCGTCGCCGCGGAAGAAGACGCCGTCATTCTCATGGAACAGCGGCAGGCCGTCCTGCTGGAAGCTGACAAAGCCGCCGTCATTGGGCAGGCCGCGGATGCGATAAATGTTCTGGACCTCGCCGCCGGTGATCTCGGTCTGGAAGCCCGGCAGCTGCCCGATCAGGTCGGCGAAGTTGACCGGTGCGATCTTCTCGATGTCGGTCTGCGAGATCGTGTTGATCGCATAGGAGGCATCGAAGCGGCGCTGCGCGCGCGTCGAGCCGGTGACGATGATGTCGCTGTTCGGCTGTTCGGGGGCAGCGGTCCGATCGTCGTCGCGACCCGGTTCGGCTGTCGTGACGGTGGCTGCGTCGACGACCTGCGCATGAGCAGGGGCGGCAGACGCCGCGTACAGCGCGACAAACGCGGTACCGGTTGCGAGAACGGACTTGAGCATGGACCCCCAGAAGCTGTGCGCCGCCGAAGCGGCAATCAGGCTCCCGATGGTGCCGGATTGTTACATCTTGAATTCTAAAACCAAAGAAATACCAATCTTTGGCGCGTTCCGGTCGCGATCTCGTACGATTGGTTCGCGTGAAGCGACGTGCTGCCGCCGCTGAAAGGCCGCGAGACAAATTGAATGATCGCTAGTCCGGCAGCACACGGACATCACGCCGCGCCGTCTCGCAGATGTCGATTTCTGCCCGGAACCGTACCGAAACGTCTCGGTACGCTGCGGTGTTTAACTCCTGATTCAACGGGAGTTTCTCCATGGCCTATCTACCCTATCGCGACGACATAGAGACGCCCGAAGCCGATGAGCAGGCAAGTATCGACGGCATCATCGCGGGCATGACGCAGGAGAGCCAGACCGTCGAGCAGCGGGACGGTCATGCGGTTCGTGCGAGCCACGCGAAGAGCACCGCCTGCGTGACCGGCGAGATGGTGGTCGCCGCCGATCTGCCGCCCGAACTGGCGCAGGGGTTGTTCGCGAGCTTCGGCACGTTTGCGGTCGCGGTGCGCTTCGCGCAGGGCCCGGGCGAAAAGCTCGGCGACCGCGTGTCGACGCATCGCGGCATGGCGATCAAGGTCTTCGGCGTCGAGGGCGCCAGGCTTCCCGGACACGACGCGCCGACGCAGGATTTCGTGCTGGCGAGCGGTACGACGTTTCCTGCCGGTACCGCCGCAGGGTTCCTGCGACAGGCCAAGACAATCGGCCTGACCGTGCCGATGCCCGAAGGTGCCAAGAGCGCGGCGGCGTCAATCGCGCGCACCATCAACACGGTGCTGAACGCGGTCGCCGGAAGCCCCAGTCCCACGCTCGATTTCTATGGTCACCCGTTCAGCCATCCGCTCGACGAATGCTATTTCAGCCAGTGTCCGGTTCGCTTCGGTGACCATGTCGCCAAGATCGGCGCGTTCCCGGTGGCGGCGGAACAACGCGCGCTAGACGACTGGCGGCTCGATCCGGATCAGGACGAGGACGGTTTTCGTCACGCGGCCATCGACTATTTCGCCGAGAACGACGCGTTATTCGAACTGCGTGCGCAGGTGTGGACCAATGCGGACACGCAGCCGATCGAGGACAGCTCGGTCGACTGGCCGACGCAGGACAGCGAGTATCGGACGATCGCCACGATCCGCCTGCCGCGGCAGGCCGCCTATGGCGCCGAGCGCGTACGCTATTTCGATGAAGTGATGACGTTCCGTCCCGCACACAGCCTGGCGGCGCATCGTCCGCTGGGTGGCGTGATGCGCGCCCGGATGCAGGTGTATCGCGCGCTGAGCGATTTCCGCCACCGCCAAACCGGGATCGCCGCGGCCAATACGGCCCGCATCACCGACATTCCGGCCTGACGCCGTTTCCAGAAACGCTGAACTCGAAAGGACAGTCATGAAGCTCGAAGGCAAGACCATTGCGATCCTGATCGCACCCCGCGGCACCGAACAGCCCGAGTTCGCGCAACCGAAGGCCGCCGTCGAGGCGGCGGGTGGCAAGGTGACCGTCATCGGGCTTCAGGCTGGCGAGGCGGAGACGTTCAACAACGACCTCGATCCCGGCGCCAGGTTCACGGTCGACAAGGTGATCGACGACGTCGCCGCATCCGAGTTCGATGGTCTCGTGATCCCCGGCGGATGCGTCGGCGCCGACACCTTGCGGGGATCGCACAAGGTCGTCGCGTTCGTACGAGACTTCTTCGCCGCGTCGAAGCCCGTCGCCGCGATCTGCCACGCGCCGTGGACGCTGATCGAAGCCGATCAGTTGCGCGGACGCACGCTGACCTCGTTCCCGACGCTGAAGACCGATATCGAGAACGCAGGCGGCAGCTGGGTCGACCGGGAGGTCGTCGTCGATCAAGGCCTCGTCACCAGCCGCGATCCCAACGACCTTCCCGCATTCTGCGCGAAGCTTGTCGAGGCGTTCGGCGAAGGCAAGCACGCCGTGCAGGCGGAAAACGCGTAATGGCGCGCTTCTCGGACACGATCGTGCTCATAACCGGTGCCGCATCGGGGATCGGGGAGGGCGCCGCACGCCGCTTTGCCGAGGAGGGCGCGACGCTCATGCTGGGCGACATCGACAAGCCCGCGCTTGATCGTCTCGCGAGCGATCTTGCCGGAACCGTCGAAACCCGCGAAACCGATGTCTCCGACCGCGAGGCCTGCGAAGCGCTGGTACAGGCAGCGATCGACCGTTTCGGGCGGATCGACGTGCTGATCAACGATGCCGGCGTCGATCACCTCGGCAAGCTCGACGAGGGCGATTTCGCGGACTTCACCAAGGTGATCGAGACCGATCTGTACGGCGTCGTCCATATGAGCCGCGCCGCGATCGCGCATCTGCGCAAGTCCCGCGGCTGCATCATCAACGTGTCGTCCGTGTCCGGCCTCGGCGGCGACTGGAACCACAGCTTCTACTGCGCGGCGAAGGGTGCTGTCAGCAATTTCACTCGCGCATTGGCGATGGACGAGGCGAGCAACGGGGTACGCGTCAACGCGGTGAACCCGTCGCTGACCTATACCGCGCTGACCGCGGGCATGAAGAAGCAGCCCGAGCTGATCGCGAAGTTCGAGGAGCGCATTCCGATGGGTCGCGGCGCAGAGCCCGCCGACATCGCCGGCGCGATCGCGTTCCTTGCCAGCGCCGATGCGCGCTTCATAACCGGCGTCAACCTGCCGGTCGATGGCGGCCTGACCGCCTCCAATGGACAGCCGCCGCTATCCTAGGCGCCGCTGTGGTGGTCTTCGCGCGCTGCGTGCGGTTGACATCGCTTGGCGCTCACGGGGAACGGGCCGGAGACATGGGTCTCCGGCCCGGCCCCGTCAGGCTAGCGTCAGCCCGACGTCGACGTTGCCACGCGTCGCGTTCGAGTAAGGGCAGATCTGGTGCGCGGTATCGACCAGCCGCTGGGCCTCGTCCCGATCGATCCCGGGCAGCGACACCGTCAGGTCCGCGGTGATGCCGAACCCGCCTGCGCTGCGCGGCCCGATACCGACCTTGGCGGTGACCGCGACATCGTCGGGAAGCTTTACCTTCAGCTGCTGTCCCGCCACCTTCAGTGCGCCGATGAAGCAGGCCGAGTACCCCGCCGCGAACAGCTGTTCAGGGTTGCTGCCGTCGCCACCCGCGCCGCCGAGTTCCTTGGGGGTGGACAGCTTGACGTCGAAACGGCCGTCCTCGGTGCGGGCATGGCCGTCGCGGCCACCGGTCGCGGTGGCGGTCGTGCTGTACTTGACGTCGATCGACATGGCTGATCTCCTTTTGGTTGTCGCGATAAACAATTTAGGTAGCGCCTCGCATTCTGTCCAGATCTATTTTGCGCGATAATCATCACCGTGCTACATAAGGCATGAGGAGAAATTCCATGCCGACCCCAGCGCCGCTGCCACTCGACGAGCAGCTCTGCTTCTCGCTCTATGCCGCGAGCATCGCGATCAACCGCGTCTACAAGCCGGTGCTCGATCGGCTCGGCATTACCTATCCGCAGTTTCTCGTGCTTCAAATCCTGAACGGCGCCGATGACGGTGTACCGATCGGGGCGATCGCGGAGCGTCTGGCGCTCGAGCCGAGCACCATCACGCCGCTCGCCAAACGGATGGAGACGGCCGGGCTCGTCACGCGCGTTCGCAATCCCGCGGATGAACGGCAGGTTCGCGTCCGGCTGACCGAGCGGGGGAGGGCGTGTTGGCGCGAGACAGGGTGCCTGGCCCCCATGATCGTCGAGCGGACGGGCATGGCCCGCGACCGGCTTGCGGCGCTGAACGTCGAGGTGACGGCGATGCGGCACGCGCTGACCGCGGATCCAGTCCCCATCGGGTGACGGCCGAAGCGGCTGATCGTTGACCATCGATCCATGGACGCGACCCGCAAGAGCCCCCGCGCACGTGGTAACGGATACGCAGGCACGCTCGCATCTGTGCGGTGTCGATGAGCACAGCGGGTGCGAGGCTCGTTTCGTTAGACCGGCGAGCGGCAGTCCTGACTTTCGAACCGGCTCCGCGCCCGGCGAGATCGGGCTCGCCGAGCGGGGAGGGCGCGGTCACCCTGTCGGCATTGCCGAATGGAACAGGCCAACGACCAGCAGGACAAGCACCAGCGATACGGCGCTCGACAGTGCGACGAGTACTGCTGCGGCCTTGCGGTTCGTGTCGAGCAGCGTCGCGAACAGCGTCACGTTGCTGGCGATGGGGAACAGCGCGACGAGCCCGACGATCACACGGTCGCGCGGGGTCAATATCCCGACAAGTGCGGCTTCGAGGGCGAGTGCGGTGCCGAGCAGGATCAGACCGCTGGCCTGCCTGACAGCGAGGATGCGCGTCATGAGTTTCGGTCGCCAGTCGTCACGGCCGGTTTCCGCGAGGTTCAGACCGATCACTGCCATGCCGAGGACCGAGACGAGCGTGCCGGCAATCGACAGGACGGGCTTTACCGCCTCGGGCATCGTGACGCCCGCCAGTTTGGCGATGATGGCGCCGATCACGACATAGACGATCGGGACGCGCAACGCCTTGGTCGCCGCCTTGCGCGCGCCCTCCTTGGTACGCGCGATCAGGAAATAGCCGATCGTGTCGCCATACAGCGCGCTGCCGATATACGCGCAGATGACCGTCGATGCGCCGACCTCGCCGAACAGCGCCTGGCTGACCGGAACGCCGAAGAACGCCACGTTGAAGAACGAGAAGGACGCGGACAGGAGCTTGGGGTCGAAATCGTTGCCGAGCCGTTGCGCCAGACGGTGTGCCGGGATGCTCATCAGCGCGGCGACGGCGAACATCAATGGCGGGATCACCATAAGTTGCCGCGTTTCCGCAGCCAGCACCTTGTCGATCACCAGGAGCGGGATGAGGCCGAAGACGAGGATCGTCGAGAAGAGCTTCGCCGCCCACGGGAGACGCCCCCCGACGGCCCAGCCTATCAGGATGACGCCGTAGAGCGGCAGCAATGCCGCGGCGATGTTGCCGATCGCGCTCATCGCTGGCGCAGGATGTCATCGACGGCGCGGCCCGCGCATTCGACGTTGAACCACACCGCATTGGTGTCGCGAAGCTCGCCGTTGAGCAACTGGCCGAGCGCGTAGAGACGCGGCGCGTCGCGTGTCGCGGATATGATCCGGCACGTCGCCCGGTGCGCGATCGCGCCTCCGACGGGATGCGGCTGCAGCCACTGCTTGGCGAGCAGGTCCTTGATCAGCGGCTCCTTCATCTCGTCCAGCGTCGTCGCCTGTCCGGTGGCGTTGACGACGATCGGCGTCTCGAGCGTGTCGCCATTGTCGAACGTGACCGTAAAGCCCGCGCCATCCTCGTCCGCGACGGTCTCGTCGATCCTGCCCCGAACGGTGAGCAGGCCGCGGGCCATCGCATCGGCGAGACGACGCGCGTTGACCATCGGTGTAACGAACCGTGCCGCGGCGAAATGCGGTGCGAGCCATTTGCCGAACCGCTTCTGGTCGACCGGGCGCAACAGGTTCCAGATCGCCGTGGAGTCATGTCTTGCGGCAGTGAGGATGCGCTGGAACGGCTCTTCTTCCGCCTCGGCGACGGCAATGTCGTGCAGCAGCGCGGCCTCCGCGTCCCCGCCATAGCGGTCCTCAGCCTGCCAATCGATCGGGCGATCGGCCGCGGTCTCGGCTTCCATCCGGAACAGCCGGAACAGATCGACGATCGAGAAGGCGGCGCCGCGCTCGCGGATCAGGCGGTGGACGTTTTCGAGCGTCAGGTACCGCCGCTCATAGCCTGTCTCGGGCGCGGGGATTTCGACGCGTGGCAGCATCCCCTCCTTGGAAATCAGGTGGATGTGCCCCCGGTGATCATTGTCGAGCAGCGTCATGACCGCGTCGATCGCGCTGAGCCCGCTGCCCAGAATGACGACCGGTTGGTCACGCGCGATATGCTCCGTCATCCGATGCGCAGGGTAGGGGAGTCGAAATAGCCGGGCGCGCCATTGAGCGTGCCGAACCGGTCCGGATCGGGCGTGCCGATCGTCAGGAGTACGATGTCCGTCGCGATCGTCGCGCCGTCGGACAGGGCTATGCTCGCTGCGACATGGTTGCCCTCGATGCTCACGGCCTCCTGGTGATGGATCTGGACGTCGATCCCCGCGGTACGCGCGCGATCGAGCGCGCGATCGAGGACGTCGCGCATATATAGGCGATATTCGCGGCGCTGGGGATATTCGACACCATCGGGATCGAGCGGCGTACCCGCTTGCGCGCGCCGCGCCTCGAGCCAGGTCCGGAAGTGACCCGGCTCCTGATCGTACAGCCCCATCAGTCGGGACTCGGTGTTGAGGAGATGCCCGGGCTGCTCGGTGCCGAACGCCAGCCCACGCGCAAGCGCGTCATCCCGTTCGATGAGATGGATCAGCCAGCCATCGCCGGGATCATAGCTGAGCCGGGTCACCGCTTCGGCGAACGCAGCGACGCCGCAGGCGCCCATTCCGATAATAGTCAGTGTTTTCGGCATCATATCCCGTTCCGGTAGGAAGCTGGGACAACGCGCCGCCGCTGCTCTGTGCCGCCTGGACAGCAAAATAACGCGCTGGGGATACGTTTCGCGGTCTTTGACGGCGGGAGGTCGATGCTCTGCCCGCGTAGGGTGCGCGGATCCTCGTCGATCCATGACGGTAGCAGAGTGCGCGGTCGTGACGCTGACAATCGTCGGACCTCAGGAGTTCTGGAGCCCATGAGGGTGTCACGTGTATCTGTGTGAAAGAGGCCGTTTGCGTGAGCGCTAAACAGCCAGGATTGTACGACAGACGTACAATGGTCGGGGAGACAGGATTCGAACCTGCGACCCCCTGGTCCCAAACCAGGTGCGCTACCAGCCTGCGCCACTCCCCGACGCCGTTGCCCTTAGCGGTTGCGCTTCGGCAAAGGCAAGCGGCTTCGTCACCCGTCCCGTCGAAATCGGGCATCTGCTCATCTGCCGCGTCGTCATTGAAAGGACCGGGGCCTGACATCGCACCATGGACGAGGCGCGATGCCGGGCGACCCGACCGTCAGGCGGCGCGCTTGATCTGGAACAGCATCTCGCCGACGCGCAGATAGCGTTGGCGCACGATCTCGAACCCGGCGGCGCGCAGCAGTGCCTTGAACTGCCGCGCCGAATAGGCGTTGCGCCAATACCGCGTCCGCTTGGTGCCCGAGCGCCAGAAGGCATGCGTGCAATAGGACAGCGTGATCCGTTCGAATTGCTGCAATTGTGCGAGCAGCGCCGGGACGTCGTCGATATATTCAAGGACGCCGAGCATCACCGCGTCGGCGACATCGAACAGGGGCAGGCCGGCCTCGTTCAGGTCGATGACGATGGTATCGAGATCGCGTGCAACGTGATCGCAGCCGATATACAGCGTGTGCGCGGGGAGAAACGCGCTGATCGACATTTGTCCGCAACCGATGTCGACGACCGCAGGCAGATTACCGGATGTCGCGTCAAGTATCCAGCCGGCAGCTATCCGCGATCGCCGGACCCAAAGCGCATCAACTTTCACAAATCCCTTAGGCGGCGGCGATTCCAGATAAATATCGATTTCCGATGTTGCCGATGAACCGTATTCGGACCGCGCCACTGTGTGCATCTGATAGCCCCGCTCTCTGTGTTTCCTTTGTACCTGCTGGAACTAAAGCCAATACGTGATGAGTCAATATACGCCAATCATCTCAATACTGCGGATTAGAGGGCTGCAAAGACTTCGCCGATGGTTATGTCATTGTTATTGATATATGCCGGGCAATTGCATCGTAAACGGATGGGAAACTTGTGCGCCGTATGTGTATATAAGTGACAGCAGTCGGTCGCGTCGTCAGTGACGCCCGACACGCCTCTTGTGCATCCCCGGGGACCTTGCCGCGTCGGTCTGTGCGATCCCTGCGGTGGGCGGGGTTCCGATCCGGGTGCCCCTATGGCAGAGCGGCCGCCATGTGGGGATCATCAAAGACAGCGCGTCGGTTTGGCCGGCTCTGTGTGACCGCTGTTGCGGCGCTTATCATCGCGGGGGCAGGGTCTCGGCCCGCCTACGCGCAGGACGAGGCCGGATTCCAGGCGTATCTGGGCCAGCTTCGACAGCAGGCGCTGGCCGACGGCGTCACCGCGCGAACCGCGGATGCCGTGTTTCCGACGCTGACGTTGAACGACCGGGTGATCGCGCTCGATCGTGCGCAACCGGGCAGCGGTTCGAGCAGCGCGATCCCGGCGTTTGCCCCCTATCGTGCCCAGCATGTCGATGCCGCGCGCATCGGGCGCGGGCGACAGACCTATCTGGCGCAGCGTGGCCGGCTGCAGCGGATCGAGCGCGAGACGGGCGTGCCGGAGTCGATCATGGTCGCGATCTGGGGCCATGAGACGAACTATGGCAGCTACACGGGCAATTTCGACTTGCTGCGCTCGCTGGCGAGCCTCGCTTATGAAGGGCGTCGGCGGACGTTGTTCGCCGGCGAATTCATCGCAGGGCTGAAGATGCTCGATCGCGGCGTCACGCGCGAACAACTGAAGGGCAGTTGGGCAGGGGCGACGGGGAACCCGCAATTCCTGCCCTCGATCTATCTCAGGCTTGCGCGGGACGGCGATGGCGATGGCCGTGCCGACATCTGGAACAGCCCGGCGGACACGCTGGCGTCGATCGCGAATTACTTTGCCAATGCCGGCTGGCGCGCGGGCCAGCCCTGGGGTGTCGCGGTCACGGTGCCTTCGGGTTTCGACCGGACGCAGATCCGGAACCGCCTGATTTCGCCGCGCTGCCCCCGGGTCTTCGAGCGGCACAGCGGGTGGCGGACGATGGCGGAATGGCGGGCGCTGGGGATTGCCCCGCAGGGTGCGAGCCTGCCCGCGGACCCGGTCATGGCGACGCTGCTCGAGCCCGATGGCCCGGGAGCGACGGCCTATCTGCTGACGGGCAATTACCGCGTGATCCTCGATTATAACTGCTCGAATTTCTATGCGTTGTCGGTCGGGCTTCTCGCCGATGCGGTCGAGCGGTGAGCGCCGCATAAAAATCCTGGAACACGCGCGTGACGCGGTTGTGCCGCCGGGCTAAGGTGCGGCGGCAAGCCCAAGGCGGCGCGGGACCTTGCCCCGATACCGCGTTCCTCTTTTGACGTACGGATACCCATGACGAAGCTGTCCAAGACCCTGTCGGCCGCACCTCTCGCGGCGATTGCCCATCACGCTTTCAGTGCGGCGATCCGTCCCCGCCTGATCGCCGCGCCGCTGGCGCTGGTCGCGCTGGCGACGCCGTCGATCGCCGCCGCACCGCAGTTCCAGACTGCGGCACCGATCGCGTACATGCAGGATCTGTCGTCGGGCGCGGTGCTGTTCGCGCGGGACGCCGACCGCCGTATGCCGCCGGCATCGCTTGCCAAGATGATGACCGTCTATGTCGCGTTCGACATGGTCAAGAAGGGCGAGCTCAAGCTCGACCAGATGGTCCAGGTTCGCCCCGAGACCTGGGCAAAATGGCATGGCCCGTCCGCGGGTTCGACGATGTTCCTGTCGGCTGGCGAGAATGTCAGCGTCGCCAATCTCCTGTACGGGATCGTGACACTGTCGGGGAACGACGCGTGCGTCGTGCTCGCGGAATCGATTTCGGGGTCGGAGCAGGCGTTCACCGAGCGGATGAATCGCGCGGCAGCCCAGCTCGGCCTCAAGGACAGCCATTTCGGGACGTCCAATGGCTGGCCCGACAACGGCGTGACCTATGTCACCGCGCATGACCTCGCGACGCTCGCCGCGGCGACGATCACCAACCATCCCAAGCTCTACAAGCAATTCTACTCGAAGCGCGACTTCACGTGGGGCAAGACCATGGGGGGCAGCGCGATCACGCAGGCCAACCGCGATCCGCTGCTCGGCCGCGTCGCGGGTGCCGACGGGCTGAAGACCGGGCATACCGAGGAAGCCGGGTTCGGCTTCGTGGGTTCCGCCGAACAGAATGGTCGCCGCCTTGTGATGGTCGTCGCAGGCCTGACGGGCTTCAACCAGCGCGCGGACGAGTCGGTGCGGTTCATGGAGTGGGGCTTCCGTGCGTGGCAGTCGAAGCCGATCGTCGCGAAGGGCCGCAAGGTCGAAGACGCGTCGGTCCAGCTGGGCGATCTGTCGACCGTCGGGCTCGTCGCGCCCAAGGCGCTGACCGTCACGGTACCCGCGGGCACGTCGCCCGGAATGAATGCCAAGGTCGTCTATCAGGGGCCGATCAAGGCGCCGATCAAGGCCGGCCAGCATATCGCGGATCTCGTCGTTTCGATGCCCGACGGCGTCGAGCAGCGGATGCCGCTGGTCGCCGAGAAGGATGTCGCCGAGGCAGGGTTCTTCGGTCGCGCGTGGGCGGGGCTGACGGGCTTCTTCGGATGATGCGCACCGCGCCGGATCGTATGCGCGATCCGGCGGCACGCGCGATCCCCGATCCGCGGACGCATCACGGGGCGATGTTGTGACCAGGGTGTTCGGCAATGACGCTGCACAGGCGGCGTTCGTAACAGCGATGCACGGTGGTGCGCTGCATCATGCGTGGTTGCTGACCGGGCCACCCGGCGTCGGCAAGGCGACGTTCGCGCGTATCGCGGCGATGCGGATGCTGGCCGAAGCGCGAGACGAGCGATCGTCGCTGCCGCCCGGCCTTGATGTGCCCGCCGACGATCCGACGCGGTCGCTGATCGAGGCCGGATCGCATCCCGACTTTCGCGTCCTCGCGCGCCTGCCCAAGGATCCCGACAAGCCCGATCAGGACATCGCGCGGAGCATCTCGATCGCGCAGGTCCGGACGCTGCAGCCGCTGTTCGCGACGACCCCGTCGATGGGGCCGCGCCGGGTCGTGATGATCGATGCGATCGACGATCTCGAGCGCGGGGGCAGCAACGCGCTGCTGAAGAACCTCGAGGAGCCGCCCGCGGGGACGATATTCCTGCTGGTCAGCCACGCGCCGGGGCGATTGCTGCCGACCATCCGGTCGCGGTGCCGCCTGTTGCGGTTCGGGGCGCTCGAACCCGCCGAGGTCGCGGCCGCGATCCGTGCGGCGCGTCCCGATCTCGACGACGGCGAAGTCGAGGCGCTGGTCCCCGCCAGCGAAGGCGCACCGGGCAAGGCGCTGCGTTATGCAGGGCTGGATCTCGCCGGGATCGACACCGCGATCGCCCGCATCGCGCGCGATGGCGACCGCGACAACGCGCAGCGACTGCGGCTGGCAAAGGCGCTCGCGGGAAAGCCCGCACAGCCGCGGTACGAGGCGTTTCTCGACCGCGTGCCCGCGTTTATCGCGCTGGCGGCACGCGAACGCTCGGGTCTGCGGCTCAAGGCCGCGCTCGACGCGCACGCGGCGGCACGCGATCTCGCGGGGGCGGCTATCGGGCTGTCGCTCGATGCGCAGGCCACCGTGTTCGAGATGGCGGGCCTCGTCGCGACGCTCCACGACTGAACCGGGGGAGGGCGTGCACCGCGTCGCCACGCGGTGGCTTCACCTGCTCCGGGGGATGTTCTAGGAGCGCGACATGGCCGATCCTTTTTACATCACCACCGCAATCCACTACCCCAATGGGCGACCGCATATCGGCCACGCCTATGAGATGATCGCCGCCGACGCGATCGCGCGCTTCCAGCGCCAGGCGGGGCGCGACGTGCTCTTCCAGACCGGTACCGACGAGCACGGGCTCAAGATGGTCCAGGCCGCGCGCGACCGGGGCGTGCCGGTACGCGAATTCGCCGACGAGATGTCGTCCTATTTCAGCGCGATGG
This sequence comes from Sphingomonas sp. 22R3R2A-7, assembly GCF_036856055.1. Taxonomy (NCBI): domain Bacteria; kingdom Pseudomonadati; phylum Pseudomonadota; class Alphaproteobacteria; order Sphingomonadales; family Sphingomonadaceae; genus Sphingomonas; species Sphingomonas sp. 22R3R2A-7. Next base: position 435,723 of record NZ_JASPFR010000001.1, read on the forward strand.
CCGATCGTCTTGAGATTTCGTATGATCGGTTCATCCGCACCGTCGACACCGATCACTATGCCGCGAGCCAGGCGATCTGGCAGGCGATGGCGGACGCGGGCGATCTGTATCTCGATCGGTACGAGGGCTGGTATTCGGTCCGCGACGAAGCATTTTACGACGAGGCCGAATTGACCGGCGAGGGCGACGATCGTCGCTCGCCGCAGGGGACCCCGGTCGAATGGACCGCGGAGGAGACTTGGTTCTTCCGCCTGTCGAAATATCAGCAGCCGCTGCTCGATCTCTATGCGGCAAACCCCGATTTCATCCGGCCCGAAAGCCGCCGGAACGAGGTCATGCGGTTCGTTGAAGGCGGGCTGTCCGACCTGTCCGTCTCGCGGACCAGCTTCGACTGGGGTGTGCCCGTGCCCGGCAGCCCTGGACACGTCATGTATGTCTGGGTCGACGCGCTGACCAATTACCTGACCGGAACGGGCTATCCGCATACCGGCCCGCATACCGACACAACGGATTCCGATCTGGCCCGGTTCTGGCCGGCGGACCTGCATCTGATCGGCAAGGACATCGTGCGTTTCCACGCGGTGTTCTGGCCCGCGTTCCTGATGTCGGCGAACATTCCGCTGCCCAAAAGCGTGTTCGGCCACGGCTTCTTGCTGACGCGCGGCGAGAAGATGTCGAAGTCGGTCGGCAACGTCGTCGATCCGATGGCGCTGGCGGATGCGTTCGGTGTCGACGCGCTGCGCTATTTCTTCCTCCGCGACGTGAGTTTCGGCCAGGATGGCAGCTATTCGCCCGAGGCGATCGTCACACGCGTCAACGCCGAGTTGGCGAACAGCTTCGGCAATCTGGCGCAGCGGACGCTGTCGTTCATCGCCAAGAACCTCGACGGCGCGCTTCCCGCGGAGGGGACCGTCGATCCTGCCGACGGGCAGTTGATCGAGGAGGTGATCGTCGCCTGCGCGGCATTCAAGGCAGGGTTCACCGATCTCGCTCTGTCGCACGCGATCGAGGCGTGGATGCGCGGCGTCTTCGCCTGCAACCAGTATATCGACGCGCAGGCACCCTGGGCGCTTCGCAAGACGGATCCCGAGCGCATGAACGCGGTGCTCGGCACGCTCGTCCGCGCGATCCGCATGCTGGCGATCGCGATCATCCCCGTCGTACCGAGCGCCGCCGGCAAGGTGCTCGACCAGATCGGTGCCGATGCGCGCGATCATGCCGCGATCGATGACGATGGCTGGTATGCACGGACCGCGGCAAGCGCGTTCAGGATCGTCGCGCCGACCGGCGCGTTTCCTCGGCTGGACCTGCCGCAGGATGCCGAAGCCTGATGCTTGCCGATAGCCATTGCCACCTGAACTACCCGGGTCTCGTCGAGGATCAGCCGGCAGTGCTCGAGCGGGCGCGTTCACGCGGTGTCACCGCGATGCTCAATATCTCGACGCGCGAGAGCGAATGGGATGCCGTGGTTGCAACTGCCGAGCGCGAGCCGGATGTCTGGGCGACGATCGGTATCCACCCGAACGAGGCCGATAGTCACGGCCTGCTCGATGCCGCGACGCTCGTCGACCGCGCTAAACATCCGCGGATCGTCGGCCTAGGCGAGACGGGGCTCGACTATTACCGCGAGACGTCGGATCGCGAACGCCAGCAGGCGAGCTTCAGGGCGCATATCGACGCTGCCCGACAGACCGGGCTGCCGATCGTCGTCCACACGCGCGATGCCGAAGACGACACCGCGGCGATCCTGATGGAGGAGATGGGGAAGGGGGCCTATTCGGGGGTCATCCACTGTTTCACGGCGAGCGGAGAATTCGCCGACAAGATGCTGGATCTTGGGCTTTTCATATCGTTGTCGGGGATCGTGACGTTCAAGAATGCCCGTGATCTCCAGGCGGTCGCGGCACGGTTGCCGATCGAGCGGCTGTTGATCGAGACCGACGCGCCATTCCTGGCGCCGGTGCCGAACCGGGGCAAGACGGGCGAACCGGGATTCGTTGCGGACACGGCGAAGTTCCTTGCCGAACTGCGCGGTGAGACATTCGAAAGCCTGACACGCCGCACCGCAGAGAATTTCCACGCGCTCTTCAGCAAGACGAAGGATGAGGCCTCGGCGTGAAAGTAACGATACTTGGCTCTGGCACGTCGTCGGGCGTGCCGCGGATCGGCAACGACTGGGGTGCCTGCGATCCGACCGAGCCTCGCAACCGCCGTACCCGCGTTTCGGCGCTGATCGAGCATGAGGATACGCGGATCCTCATCGACACCGGGCCTGACATGCGCGAGCAACTGCTCGCGGCGGATGTCGCGACGTTCGACGCGGTCATCTGGACGCATGATCATGCCGATCATTGCCACGGGATCGACGATCTCCGGCAGGTCTTTCACGCCATGGGGAAGCCGGTCGTCGGCTATGCGCGGGCATCGACGCTGACCGCGCTCGAGTCCCGCTTTACCTATGCGTTCAAGGGACGCAGCGGTTATCCGTCGACGATTGCAGCAAACGTCCTCCCGGACAGGCTGACGATCGGCGGGATCGACATAACCGTCACGGATCAGCCGCACGGTTCGATCACCGCCGCGGGCTTGCGGTTCGAGGCCGCGGGAAAGTCGATCGGCTACGCGACCGATTTTCACGAGATGACCGATGCGATGACCGCGCTGTACCAGGGGCTCGACGTCTGGATCGTCGATGCGCTGCGCAAGCGACCGCATCCGACGCATCCGCAGCTATCGTCGGTGCTCGATTGGGTCGAGCGGTTCCAGCCGCGCCGTACCGCGCTGATCCACATGGATCACAGCATGGACTATGCGTCGCTGCGTGCGGAACTACCCGAGGGGGTCGAGCCCGGATATGACGGGATGGTCCTCACCGCGTAAAGTGTTCTCACACGATATTTAACATAATGTATATTATCAATCTTGCAAATGGGCGGATTGGTAGCGTCAGCCAACAGGATGTCCCCCGATGATCGAGCGCCTGACCGAAATCATGAAACGTCTGCGCGATCCGGTCGCTGGCTGCGAATGGGACCGCGTCCAGACATGGTCGACGATCGCACCGTACACGATCGAGGAAGCCTATGAAGTGGCCGACGCGATCGAGCGCGACGACCCTGCCGATCTCAAGGACGAGCTCGGCGATCTGCTGCTCCAGATCGTCTTCCACGCGCAGATCGCCGAGGATGCCGGCGCGTTCACGCTGGCGGACGTGGTCGATGGGATAGCCGACAAGATGGAGCGCCGGCATCCCCATATCTTCGGCGATGCGTCGGCGTCGCCCGGCTGGGAGACGATCAAGGCTGCCGAGCGGATGGCGAAGTCGGACGATGCCGCCGACACCAGCGCGATCACCGGCGTGGCGCTCGGCCTGCCGGCACTGGCACGCGCCGAGAAGCTGCAGAAGCGTGCTGCCCGTGTCGGCTTTGACTGGCCCGATGCGGCAGGTCCGCTCGCCAAGGTGCACGAGGAGATCGACGAGATCGCGACTGCGGGGCCCGATACGGTGGCCGAGGAAATGGGCGACCTGCTGTTCGCGGTGACCAACTGGGCGCGTCACCTCGGCATCGATCCGGAGGCAGCCCTGCGGCGTGGAAACGCAAAGTTCGAAGCCCGCTTCCGTGCGATGGAGCACGAAGCGGGCTCCGGATTTGCCGCCCTCACGCTCGCCGGAAAGGAAGAGCTATGGCAGGCCGTCAAGCGTCGCGGCGGCTGAACCGATCATAGTCCGCTTCCGAGAGACGCACGTCGTAGGTCGTCTCGAGACCGTCATCGTGGCTGTCGACCACCTGTCCGTGCGCGTGAAGCCATGCGGCCCCCGCCCCGTCGGTGGCGTCCAGCGTGATGTGATAGCGCCGATGCGCATTGGTCAGTCTTGCCGCGACCTGCGCGATGAGGTCGTCGACCCCTTCCCCACCCAGCGCTGAGATCGCCACGACGTCATCGCGGTGTGCGGCCTCGCCCACCACTTCCTCGTGATCGGCGGGATCGAGCAGATCGAGCTTGTTCCAGACCTCGAACCGGGGCGTCGTATCGTTGACGCCGATCTCCGCGAGCACGGTCTCGACGTCCGCACGCTGCGCCTCGGTGTCGGGATGCGCGATATCGCGCACATGGATCAGCAGATCGGCCGAGACGACCTCTTCGAGCGTCGCCTTGAACGCGGCGACGAGCTGTGTCGGCAGGTCGGACACGAACCCGACGGTGTCCGACAGGATCGCCTTGTCGATCCCCGGCAGGCGGATCTGACGCAGCGTCGGATCCAGCGTTGCGAACAACAGATCCTCCGCCATGACGTCCGCGCCGGTCAACCGGTTGAACAGCGTCGACTTTCCGGCATTGGTGTAGCCGACCAGCGCGATCACCGGCCACGGCGCGCGCTGACGCCGGTCGCGGTGAAGCCCGCGCGTCCGGCTGACCTGTTCGAGTTCGCGGCGCAGTCGCGCCATGCGATCACGGATCAGGCGGCGATCCGCCTCGATCTGGGTCTCACCCGGACCGCCGAGAAAACCGAACCCACCGCGCTGACGCTCGAGATGCGTCCAGCTTCTGACGAGCCGCCCGGCCTGATAGTCGAGATGCGCCAGTTCGACCTGCAACCGGCCTTCGGCGGTCGCCGCGCGCTCGCCGAAGATCTCGAGGATCAGACCCGTCCGGTCGATGACCTTGGTCTCGAGCGCCTTTTCGAGATTGCGCTGCTGGATCGGGCTGAGGCTGGCGTCGAACACGACCAGCCCGGCCTCTTCGAGACGGACCTGCGTCGCGAGCAATTCGACCTGCCCGCTCCCGATCAGCGTCGCCGGCTTTGCCTGCCGGACGCGATAGGCGATGCGTTCGGTGACGACCACGCCGATCGCGGCGGCAAGACCGGTGGTCTCCTCCAGCCGCGCATCGACGTCGCGCGTCGCATCGCCCTGATCGGGCAGCACGACGATCGCACGCATGCCGCGCGCGAAATCGTCGCGATCGCGTTCGAAGCCAGTGCTCAAACCGATGGTCCCGTCATCGTACCGATCATCCCTCGTCCGCTCCGTCGTCCGTCTCGTCGGTCTCTTCGGCGAGATTGAGCGGCCGCGCAGGCTGGATCGTCGACACCGCATGCTTGTAGACGAGCTGTGCCATGCCCTCGCGCTGCAGCAGCATGCAGAACAGGTCGAACCCTGCAATCTGCCCTTGCAGCATCACGCCGTTGATGAGGAACATCGTCACGCTGTCTTCGGACTTGCGGACCGCGTTGAGGAAGATCTCCTGGAGCAGCGGCTGCTTCTTCTGGTTTTCGCCGACCGAGGCGACGATCGAGTCGATGTCCATCGGACCCGCGGGCATGATCGTCGAGATCGCGTGCTTGTAGATCAGCTGGGACTGCCCATCGCGGCGCAGCAGGACGGAGAAATTATCGAACCAGGTCACGATCCCCTGGAGCTTGACGCCCTTGACGAGGAACATCGTGACGGGCGTCTTCGTGCGACGCAGCGCGTTGAGAAAGAGGTCCTGAAGCGAGCCAGTTTTTTCGGCCAATGGGATAACCCTTTTATTGGCGGGACTTTGCCCGCATGGCGCCGTTTCCCGGCGTCGGAGACTCGCCCGGTTGCCGGGCGCGGTGCTGATCTAGGAACGCGGTGTCGCTACGTCCATAGCCTGATACCGCGCCGCACGATCATTCTTCGCGCGTTTCGGTGATCCCCAGCAGCTTCAGTTTGCGATGCAGCGCCGATCGCTCCATCCCGATGAAGCTGGCGGTGCGCGAGATATTGCCCGAGAAACGCCGGATCTGAACGCGCAGATATTCGCGCTCGAACGTCTCGCGCGCCTCGCGGAGCGGCGACCCCATGATCGCGGTCCCCCCCGCCCCGCTCATGTCCCCCTGATCGCCGAGCACCTCGGCGGGCAGCAGGTCGAGGTCGATCCGCCCGATCCGGTCGCCCGGCGCGAGGATGATGGTACGCTCGACGACATTGCGAAGCTGGCGGACATTGCCCGGCCAGTCATAGGATTGCAGCGCAACCATCGCGTCGGGCGCGATTTCCGGCGTCCGCACGCGGCGCTCGGCGGCATAATGCGCGATGAAATGCTGGACCAGCGCGGGAATGTCCTCACGGCGGTCCGCGAGCGGCGGGATCACCACGGGTACGACGTTCAACCGGTAATAGAGGTCCTCGCGGAAGCGTCCCTCGGCGATCTCGTGGACGAGATCGCGCGCAGTCGCCGACACGACGCGGACATCGACCTTGACCACGCGCGTGCCACCGACGCGCGTGAAGCTCTGGTCGGTCAGCACGCGCAGGATCCGTGCCTGCGTCGCGATCGGCATGTCCGCGATCTCGTCGAGGAACAGCGTGCCGCCATGCGCCTGTTCGAGCAGCCCGGGCCGGACCACGTCGCCGGTATCCTCGGCACCAAACAGCTCCTCGTCGACGCGCTCGGGGGTCATTCGCGCGGCGCTGACGATGATGAACGGCGCGTCGGTGCGCAGGCTCCAGCCGTGCAGCAGCCGCGCGGCCACTTCCTTGCCGACCCCTGCACCGCCCATGATCAGTACGCGGCTGCCCGTCGCGGCGACGCGCTTCAAGGTGGCCCGGACGCCGTTGATCGCGCCCGAGCTTCCGGTCAGGTCGGTTTCACGACCGACCGTCGCGCGTAGCGACGCGACCTCGCGACGCAGCCGCTCGGTCTCGGTCGCACGCGCGACCATCAGCAGCAGCCGCTCGGCCTCGAAGGGCTTCTCGATGAAATCGGACGCGCCCCGGCGGATCGCCGCGACTGCGGTATCGAGGTTCCCGTGCCCCGAAATCACGAGCACCGGGATCGACGGGTCGCGCCGCTTGATCTCGTCGAGCAGTTCGAGCCCATCGAGCCGCGACCCCTGAAGCCAGACATCCAGCAACACCAGCGACGGCCGCCGTGCGGCGATCGCCTCCAGCGCGGCATCGCTGTCGCCGGCATCACGCGTCTGGTAGCCTTCGTCCTCCAGGACGCCGGCGACCAGTTCGCGAATGTCACGTTCGTCGTCCACGACGAGAATATCGAGCGCCATCAAATCATGTCCGGTTGCGGTTCATTGCGACGAGCTGGCCTTCCCCTGCCGGCTCGAGTGCGGATGCCCCCTGGTCGAGTGCTGCCAGCGCTCTGGCATCGAAATTCATGGTGACGACGGTCCCACCACCGGGACGATCCGAAAATCCGATCGTCCCGCAATGTTCCTCGATGATCTTCTTGACGATGGCAAGTCCCAGCCCCGTGCCGCGAGCGCGTGTCGTCATATAGGGCTCGATGATCCGATCGCGATCGGCGGGAAGTCCGATGCCGGTATCCGCCACCTCGATCGCCACGGACAGCACGCGCCCCTCGTGGAGCGTCTCGGTCAGCGTCATCGTCACCGCGCCGCCCTCGTCGTCCTTGCGCGTCTCGATCGCCTCGACCGCGTTCTTGACGATGTTGGTCAGCGCCTGGCCGATCTGGCGACGATCGCAGACGAGCATCGGGCCCGGATCGTCGTGCACGAGCAGGAACCGGATGCCGGGATGCGCGACCTCGTGGAGGAACATTGCCTGGCGCGCGGCGTCGAGCAGCGATTCCTCGCGGAAGACGGGCTTGGGCATCCGGGCGAACGACGAGAATTCGTCGACCATCCGGCGCAGGTCGGCGACCTGTCGGATGATCGTGTCGGTCAGTCGTGCGAACGTGCCGTCCTCGACGTCGATCTTGCTGCCATAGCGGCGCTGCAGCCGCTCGGCCGCGAGCTGGATCGGGGTCAGCGGGTTCTTGATCTCGTGCGCGATCCGCCGCGCGACGTCGGACCATGCCGCACGGCGCTGGTCGAGCAGCTGCTGCGTGATGTCGTCGAACGTCAGGATCGGGCCGGTCGGGGCATGCGCGATCCGGACGGCGAGCGTGCGTGCCTCGCCCGCCTGCCCGACCTGGACGATCGCCTCGCGACCGCCCTCCTGGACCAGCGCGTCGAGTTCCGGCGCCACGTCGTGCAGCGTCCGCCCGACGAGCCCGTCGACGCCGAGCAACTGCGTCGCGGATCGATTGGCGATGCGAATGACCCGGTCGTTGGCAGCCGCGACGACGCCCGCCGAGACATCCGCCATCACCGCCTCGATCAGCGCACGTCGCGTCTCAAGCTGGTCGTTCGCGGTCATCAGATCGGCATTCTGCTCGTGCAGCCGCCCCGTCATCTGGTTGAACGCGCGCGCCAGCGTTCCGACTTCGTCGCGGCTTCGGGGATCGGGCACGCGCGCCGTGAGATCCCCGGCGGCGACCCGGCGCGCCGCATCGACGAGTTCGCCCACCGGCCGGACGAGGCGATCCGCGACCGCCAGCGCGATCCAGACCGCGATCCCGACGATCAGCAGCGAGATCCCGAGCAACGCGGCATTGAACAGCAGTTGCAGGCTTCGCGATCGGGCAAGCAGCTGCCGGTAGCCGGCGAGCACCGCATTCGCACGCTGCGTCTGCCCCGAGAGCAGCTTGGTGTCCTCGACGCGGCCCGCATAGAGGAACAGCTCGTCCGCGCCCGGCAGCATCGTGATCGTCCGGATCCGTTCGCCCGTGACCGATACGACGGCGGGCTTGCCGCTGCGGAGTTCCTTGATCGCGTCCGGCGTGACCTGACGCGTGAAATCGATCTCGTACGGATTGACGACGGCGAACGTCTGGATCTCGTTCTGCGGGGTGACCTTGAACAGCGCCGCCTCGGACAGGCTGCGATAATAGACCTGCTGATAGAAATAGCCGGAAAAGTCCGGGCTCTGCAGCGACCGCTCGCGGAGATAGTTGGACATGTCGGCGGCCATCGTCACGCTCGCCTCTTCCCAGCGGCTGAGCTGGCGCGCGTAGGAGGACTGGGCAAGCTCGGTCGCGTTTTCCAGCATGCCGCGCGCCTGGTCCGAATACCAGAACTGCACGCCATATTGGAACAGCAGCGACGCGAAGATCGTGACGAGCAGCATCGGCACCGCCGCGACGATCGAGAAGAGCGTCACCAGCCGGACGTGGAGCCGCCCGCCCCCGCCGATCGGCGACCGCGCCGCCCTGCGCATCGCCACGCGGCGTCCGAGCAGCATCAGCAGCGCGATACCCGGGACGAGGTTTGCGATCAGCAGCAAGGCGATGAGCGGCGGGGCGATCAGCCGTTGCGGCGAATCGGCCGTACTGATGACGAGATAGCTCGCGACCGCGACGATGACGGCAAGCGCGACGACCATGGCTTCGATGGCCGGGGTGACGGCGAACCGGTGCGGCGGGACGTCCTCGTCGATTGGTAGCGTCGCTGTGGCGATCATCGTTGCCTTGATACAACGACAATTGTTGCCGGGAAACCACATAATCGCCGGATCGCCCCGGCGGACCGATCAGCCCGCCGCCCGTTCAGCCCGGGGGTACGCCGTCCAGCCTCCCAGGCTCGACGCCGACGTCGATGCCGAGCGTGTCCAGTCGCTTGCGCAGCGTGTTGCGATTGATCCCCATCGCGCGGGCGGCGCGAAGCTGGTCTCTGGCCATGCCGCGCGAGCATCAGCTCGATCAGCGGCCGCTCGACCTCGCCGATGACGCGGTCGTACAGGCTGCCGTCGTCGAGCGCGGCGGGATCGTCGCGCTCGATCTGCGCGATCAGGGCGCGGACCGCCCCCTCCATGTCGAGATTGACGGGATCGGCACCCCGCGTGCGTGCGCCGAGCATCGCCTGGATCGCGTCCGCACCGATGACCTCGTCACGCGACAGGACCGCGAGGCGGCGCATGAGGTTTTCAAGCTCGCGGACGTTGCCCGGCCAGTCATACGCCCCCAGCGCGACGATCGCATCGCTGGCGAGCTGTCGCCGTGGCAGGCCCTGGTTGGCGGCGTGATCGAGAAAATGCCGTGCAAGCAGCGCGACATCCTGCCGCCGCTCGCGCAGCGGTGGCAACGTGACGGGGACGACGTTCAATCGATAGAACAAATCCTCGCGGAACTGGCCGCTCGCGACCTGTGCGGCAAGATTGCGGTTGGTCGCTGCGAGAATGCGCACGTCGACGCGGATCTGCCGCGCACCGCCGACCGTCGTGAACTCGCCCGACTGGAGCACGCGCAAGAGACGCGTCTGGGCATCCATCGGCATGTCGCCGATCTCGTCGAGGAACAGCGTCCCCCCTGCCGCCTGCTCGAACCGTCCGGCATTGCGCGCGCCGGCCCCCGTGAAGGCACCGCGCTCATGCCCGAAGAGCTCGGCCTCGATCAGCTCGCGCGGGATCGCGGCCATGTTGAGCGCGACGAACGGGGCCGCGCTGCGATGCCCGAGATCGTGGATCGCGCGCGCGACGAGCTCCTTGCCCGTCCCCGACTCGCCCGAGATCAGGACGGTCAGGTCGTTCGAGATGACGCGCGCGATGACCCTGTAGACGTCCTGCATCGCCGCAGACCGCCCGATCAGCGGCAGTTCGCGGTCCTCGGCGCCGATCCCGTCATCCGTCAGGATCCCGCCGCGCGCAGCCGCGCCCGTCACCGCCCGCGCCAGGACGTCGAGATCGAACGGCTTGGGGAGATATTCATACGCCCCCGCCTCGGCCGCGCGGACCGCGGTCGTCAGCGTGTTCTGCGCGGACAATATGATCACCGGCAGCGTCGGAAACCGCGTCGTTATCGAGCGGACATGCTCGAGCCCGTCACCGTCCGGCAGGATGACATCGGTGATCAGGACGTCGGGCACCGCGATCGCCAGCGCGCGCTCGAGCTGAGCAAGGCTGTCCGCGACGACGACGTCATGACCTGCACGACGCAATGCCTGCGCGACGACGGTGCGGATGGCGGCATCGTCGTCGACGACGAGGACCTGGCTCATGCGCAGATCCTCACGACGCGGCTCGTGGCAGCAGCAAACGTAGAACCGTCATTTCCGGAGTCCCCTCTCGCGCATATTGCACGATCCCGCCCATGTCGCGCGTCAGCTTGTCGACCAGCGCGAGGCCGAGCCCCTGCCCCTCGCGACGCCCCGAGACAAACGGATCGAACAGGTGTTCGGCGATGTCGGGGGGCGCCGGGCCCGTTGTCGAACACGCAGATCTCGATCGGCAGCGGCTGCCTCGGCTTGCCCGGCGCCCCGCTGACGGTGATGCCGTGACGATAGGCCGTCGTCATGATGATCCGCGCATCGTCTGCATTTCCAACAGCTTCGCGCGCGTTCTTCAGCAAGTTGATCAGGATCTGGAGGAGCGCATCGCGGTTGATCTGCGCGGGGGGCAGCGAGGGATCGAACCGCTCCTCGATCGTGATCCCGCGCGCGAACCCGGCCAGCGCCAACCGCCGCGCGTGCGTCAGGAGCGGATAGATATTCTCCGCGGCGAGCGGCAAGGGTCGCGTATCGCTGAAGTCCTGCATCCGATCGATCAGCGCGGCGATACGGTCGACCTCGGTCGTGATCAGCGTCGTCAGTTCGCCGGCACCGAGCAACTGCGCGGCTCCGCGGATACCCGACAGGGGGTTCTTGATTTCGTGCGCCAGCATCGCTGCCGCCCCGACCGCAGCGCGCGCCCCCCGTCCGGTCGGCGAGATATCCGAGGCGACGCGAAATCGCGGCTGAATGCAGCGTGATCGCCCGCCAGCCGGGATGGTCCGGGATCAGCGTCTCGGCGAAGTCGACGCGGATCTTCACGCCGCGTGCGGTGACGATCTCGGCATCATAAACTGCGAGCCCGCGGTGCTCCGAGTTTCGCATCGGATCGGGCGTCGGCAGGATCGTCGCGATCGGCTGTCCCAGCATCACGCGTTCGGACTGGTTGAGCAATGTTTCGGCAAGTGCGTTGGCGTGCGCGACACACTCGTCCGGGCCGACGACGATCGCGGCGACGGGCAATGCGGCGAAGAGTGCGTCGAACCCCGGGCGACCGGTGATCGACGGCTCAGGCTGCGGCAAGGTGACGCCAGGGGGCGTAGAACTCGGCGAGCATCGCCTTGACCTGATTGGGATCCGCAATCTGGTTCACGCGGTTCCGGAACTCCGCCGAGCCGTGCAGCCCCTTGGTGTACCAGCCGATATGCTTGCGCGCCATGTTGACGCCGGTCTCGATCCCGTAATGTTCGAGCATCGCCTCGTAATGGCCTGCGATCGCGGTATATTGCTCGTCGATCGACGGATCGGCAATGCGCCGTCCGGTCGCGAACCACGTCATGACCTGGTTGAGCAGCCACGGCCGGCCATAGGCGCCGCGACCAATCATCAGGCCGTCCGCGCCCGAGTGGTCGAGCGCCGTCTCCGCGTCCTCGATCGAGCAGATGTCGCCATTGACAATGACCGGGATCGTGACGGCATCCTTGACCTGCCGGACGAACCGCCAGTCTGCGCTGCCCTTGTACATCTGGTTTCGCGTCCGGCCGTGGACCGTGATCAGCTTGACGCCGAGGTCCTCCGCGATCCGGGACAGTTCGGGCGCGTTGAGGCTGTCATGGCACCAGCCCATTCGCATCTTGAGCGTGACCGGCACCTGGACCGCCTTGACGGTGGCCTCGATGATCTGCGTCGCAAGCTTCACGTCGCGCATGAGCGCCGACCCGGCATCGCCGTTGACGATCTTCCGGACCGGACATCCCATGTTGATGTCGACGATCGCCGCACCGCGATCCTGGCTGAGCCGCGCGGCTTCCCCCATCTCGTATGGGGTACAGCCGACGAGCTGCATCGATACGGGTTCCTCGAGCCGATCCCACGCCGCCTTCTGGATCGACTGCCGCGTCTCGCGGATCGCCGCCTGGCTCGCGACCATCTCCGTCACGTTCAACCCGCTGCCATAGCGACGGACAAGCGTGCGGAACGGCATGTCCGTCACACCCGTCATCGGCGCAAGCACGACAGGACTTTCGATACGGACCGGGCCGATCTGGATTGGAGATAGCTGACGCATGATGTGCCCAAAAAAGAGGCAGTTATACAGGCCGAGGCGGTGACTGACAAGCCGGGGCGACCCCGCGCCTGGCGGACTGGTCTGGCTTTGATCGACGCGCTAATTGCCGGGGATGATGAATGCCTCCGATCCCAAGCCTGCCCGGCCTGCCGCGCGTACCGTCGCGATGATCGTCGCGGCCGGTGCCGGCGTACGCGCGGGCGGCACTGTGCCCAAGCAATTCGCCGTCGTCGCAGGGCGGCCGATGCTCGTGCATGCTGTCACCGCAATGCAGGCCCACCCCGCCATAACCGACATGATCGTCATCGTTGCCAGGGACCAGGTCGCGCTGGCCCGTGAGGCACTGGCGGACCTTCATGACGAGGTGACGATCGTCATCGGCGGCACGACGCGGCGCGACTCGGTCGCAAACGGGCTCGTGCACCTCGATGACGTGGACCGCGTGCTGATCCACGACGCGGCGCGCCCGTTTGTGCCCGCCGCGGTGATCGGTGCCGTCGTCGACGCGCTGTCGACGTGCGACGCCGCCATCCCGGTCATGGCGGTCGTCGATACGCTGGCACGGGGCGCGCGCGAGGACGGCGCCACCTGGCTGGGCGACGTCGTCCCCCGCGACGCGCTCTACCGCGTCCAGACGCCGCAGGGATTCCGGGTCGGCCCGCTCCGCGCCGCGCATGCCGCATGGCCCGGCGACGAGGAGGCGACCGACGACGGCCAGATGGTCCGCCGACTTGGCGGACGCGTCGCATTCGTGCAGGGCGATCCGATGCTCGACAAAGTAACGCATCCCGATGATTTCGCTGCGGCAGAAGCCCGCGCCCCCCGTGAAACCCGCACCGCGATGGGGTTCGACGTCCACCGTCTCGAGACCGGCGAGGAATTGTGGCTCGGCGGGGTGAGGATTCCCCATGACAAGGGGTTGTCGGGCCACAGCGATGCCGATGTCGCGCTGCACGCGCTGACCGATGCGCTGCTCGGCACGATCGCGGCGGGCGATATCGGCACGCATTTCCCGCCCAGCGATCCGCAGTGGAAAGGCGCTGATTCGGTGCAGTTCCTTCAGCATGCCGCGCGGTTGATCGCGGACAAGGGCGGCAGGATCGGCTTTGTCGACCTGACGATCATGTGCGAGGCGCCGAAGATCGGCCCGCACCGCGGCGCGATGACCGCGCGGATCGCCGAGCTTCTGCACCTGACACCCGACCGGGTCAGCATCAAGGCGACGACGACCGAACGCCTCGGCTTCACCGGGCGCGGCGAGGGGATCGCGGCGCAGGCCGTCGCGACGATCACGCTCCCCACCAGCAGTTCAGGAGCACTGGGTTGAAGCTTTCGGCAATCCTCATGGCAGCGGCGGCGATCGCGAGCCCGGTCAGTGCGCAGGCGCAGTGCATCACCGCGCCCGAGGCCGAGGCGATGACCCTGGTCGCGCTGCCCGACATCATCCGCGAGACAGGGCGCGTCTGCGCGGCGCAGCTTCCCGCGACCAGCCTCGTACGCAACCAGTCGAGCGCGCTGATCGGCCGCTATCAGGGCGAAGCCGATCGTGCCTGGCCGTCCGCGCGTGCGGCGATCGTCAAGCTGAGCGACCCGGCGGTCGATGCGCTGCTCGATTCCGAGTTTGCGCGACCGCTGCTGACCAGCCTTCTCGTTCCGCAGATCGTCGGCCGGATCGCGCCACGCGACTGCGGGACGATCGACCGGCTGATCACGCTGCTACAGCCCCTCCCCGCGCAACACGGCGGGCATCGTGGTCGAGACGCTGCGCTATCTGAAGGCCGACAAGGCGCGTCAGGGCGTCCGGATGGTCCCCGACCTGCCCTTGTGCACGCTCCAGGGAAATCGCTGATGGATACCGTCCTGCCCCCCGAACTGATCGATGCCGCCCGGAAGGTGGTCGAGGCGAACAAGGCGCTTGGACGACGCGTCGCCGTCGCCGAGAGCTGCACCGGCGGGCTGGTCGCGGCGGCACTGACCGAGATCCCCGGCTCTTCGGACGTGTTCGAGATCGGTTTCGTCACCTATTCCAACGACGCGAAGCTTCGCCTGCTGAAGGTCAGCGCCGACGTGCTCGAAACGTTCGGCGCGGTGTCTATCGCAGTGGCGTGGAGCATGGCGCAGGGGGCGCTGGAGAAATCGGGCGCCGACGTCGCGGTCGCGATCACGGGCATCGCCGGCCCGGGTGGCGGCAGCGCCAAGAAGCCCGTTGGCACCGTGGTGTTCGCCCGTGCCGAAAAAGGCGGCGATCGCAACGACGTCCATGCCGACCGCCGCGACTTCGGCGATCTGGGCCGCGGTGGCATCCGCCTTCAGGCGGCGCTGTGTGCGCTCGAACTGCTGATGCCGGTCGACGATCCCGCGCCGTAAAGCTCGGCGGCGCGTGTCTCGAACGCGCCGATCATCTTGCGCAGCGCCGAGCCGAAGACCTGGCCGGCAATCAGCTCGAACATCCGGTTCTTGAACGCGAAGTCGACCGTGAAGTCGACCGCGCATCCGGTATCGGTCGGCCGGAAATGCCAGTCGTTGCGCAAATATTTGAGCGGACCATCGACATAATCGACCGAAAGGTCCGTCGGTCGCGTCTTTTCGACGCGTGAGGTGAAGGTCTCGCGCAGCCCCTTGAACCCGACGATCATGTCGGCGAGCGTCTCGCTCTCGCTATCGCTCCGGACGCGCATCGCGCTGACCCACGGCAGGAATTCCGGGTAGCGACGGACGTCGGCCACCAGGTCGAACATCTGTTCGGGTGTATAGGGCAGATGGCGCGTTTCGGTATGCTTGGGCATCAGTCGCGAACGACCCCCAGCTTGGCATCGCGGTTGGCGCGCAACTTGGCGAAATCGTCGCCGGCATGATAGCTCGAACGCGTCAGCGGCGACGAGGCGACCAGCATGAAGCCCTTCGCGCGCGCGATCGAGGCATAGGCGTCGAACGCCTTGGGCGTGACGAACTCGGCGACCTTCGCATGCCGCGGGGTCGGCTGAAGATACTGACCCATCGTGAGGAAATCGATGTCGGCGCAGCGCATGTCGTCCATCACCTGATGGATCTCAAGCCGCTCCTCGCCAAGACCCAGCATCACGCCCGACTTGGTGAAGATCGACGGATCATGCCGCTTGACGCTCTCGAGCAGCCGCAGCGACGCGTAATAGCGCGCGCCCGGCCGGATCGTCGGATAGAGGCGCGGCACCGTTTCGAGGTTGTGGTTGTAGACATCGGGGCGCGCCTCGACGATCGACTCGATCGCCGCCTGCGCCTTGTTGCGGAAATCGGGTGTCAGGATCTCGATCGTCGTCGTGGGGTTCGACCGGCGGATCGCCTGGATGACCTTCACGAACTGCGATGCACCACCATCGGGCAAGTCGTCGCGATCGACCGACGTGATGACGATGTGGTTGAGCCCCATCTGCGCCGCGGCGTCGGCGACGTTCTGCGGTTCCATCGCATCGACCTTGCGCGGCATGCCCGTCTTGACGTTGCAGAACGCGCAGGCGCGTGTGCAGGTGTCGCCGAGGATCATCACGGTCGCGTGCTTCTTCGACCAGCACTCGCCGATATTGGGGCAGGCCGCCTCCTCGCACACCGTCGTCAGGCTTTTCGACCGCATCAGTTCGCGGGTCTTGGCAAAGCCCGCCGAGGTGGGCGCCTTGACGCGGATCCAGTCGGGCTTGCGCGCGCGAGGGATGGCAACCGTGGTCATGTCGTTCATGGTGGCGAGATAGCGATCCCGGCTATCCGAGACAACATGCATGCGGATTTCTGCAGGTTTTACATGAAGGGATCGGGTTTCGGCACCGCGGCCACCGCGGTGATGTAGCGTTCGGACAGATAGCGTTCGAACCGCTGGTGCGCGTCGCACGACAAGCGGAATGCCACATTGGCCAGTTGCGTATCGTCGCCGATTTCATAGTCGACGAGCCCCTCCGCACTCAGCGCGCGCATCCAGCGCGTGACGTTGACGACACTCATCCCGAGCATCTTCGCGACGTCCGCCATGCCGAGCACGCGCCCTTCCGCCTCGCTGATATAGGCGGCGAGGAGGATGTCCCATGCGCTGTCGGCAAAGAGCGATGCCGAGAAGATTTCGGTCCGCGCACGCCGCGCCTCGAACGTCAGCCGCGCCGTCTTGAGCAGCGCTTCGGGCCGCATCGTCGAACTCGGCTGTCTGCCGTCCTGAACCACGATGTGAATACGGACGCCCTCCGACGTCCGCGACGCGATCGACACATGGCTCTGAATCCAGAGGTGCGATGAATCGCTTCGGATCAGCCGTTTGACCGTACTGACGGGGATGCCATTCGACTGCACCTGCGAGAACAGGTGCATGCACCGCTCGCGATCGGCGGGCGCGGTGAAGTCGAACAGGTTGCTCCCGATGAGTATCTCGGCGGGCGCACGCAACGTCGCACAGATCGCCGGGTCGGCCTCGACGATTACACCCGCCATGTCGATCATCATGCATCCGAGATTGGTCATCGCCAGAGCCTTGTCAGGCAGCCGCGACGCGGATGCACCCCTTGAATAAGCGGGACTAACAGTCGACGCGACACCCGTGCGCTAACATGGATTGCATATGTGACACGAAATTCATGTTGATCCCGCGAACGTCAACATCACGAGGCTGCGGCCGGATCAGAGCTTCAGTGCCTTCTTGGCAACCTTGAGTACCGCAGGATCGAGCGGCGGCGGGACCATCCGGACGCCAGCCTCCAGCCGATCGGCGATCACCGTCAGCGCGGCGATCCGCGCAGCCTTCTTGTCATTGCCATCGATCACGACCCAGGGCGCCTCGGCGGTATCGGTGCGCTCGAACATTTCGTGCATCGCCTCCAGATACTCGGCGCGCCGCGACCGGTTGTGATAATCGTCGAGCCCCGTCTTCCAGTGCTTCCACGGATCGCGAAGCCGCGCCTTGAGCCGGCGGTCCTGCTCCTCCTGCGTGATATGGACGAAGATCTTGATCAGCGTGGTATCGTTGCCGATCAATCCCGCCTCGAACGCGTTGATCGCGTCATAGGCGCGGCGCCATTCGGCCTCGCTCGCGAATTGCTCGACGCGTTCGACCAGGACGCGGCCGTACCAGCTCCGGTCGAAGACCGCGATCGACCCGTCGGCGGGAAGCCGTTGCCAAAAGCGCCACAGGAAATGATGCGCCTTTTCGTCGCTGCTGGGCGCGGCGATCGGCCAGACCCGATAGGTGCGAGGATCCCACTCCGCCGACAGCCGCTGAATGATCCCGCCCTTGCCCGCGGCATCCCAGCCCTCCAACATGACGACGGCCGGACGCTTGTTGACGATGTGCGCGACCTGGATGTGCTCCAGCCGCTTCTGCAGCGCGGCGAGATCACGCCGATACCGGCCATCATAGTCGGCGCCGGCTTCATACTGCGTGAGATCGATCGACATGGGACGCTCCGTAGTGGAATGGCTACGGAAACGCCCCCGTCCGCCATTCGGCTCCAGACGACGGGGGCGGTCCAGGTTTTTCCGGCTGATCGTCGCCGGGCAGGGTCAGCCGCCAGTCGGTGCGACGACCTTGGCCGGATCCTTCGGACCATCGACGGTCAGGCGGATGTTGAGTTCCTTGAGCTGCCTGGCGCTGACCGGGCTCGGCGCGCCCATCATCAGATCCTCGGCCTTCTGGTTCATCGGGAACAGCACGACCTCGCGGATGTTGGGCTCGCCCGCGAGCAGCATCACCATCCGGTCGATCCCGGGTGCAGAGCCGCCATGCGGCGGTGCGCCGACCTTGAACGCGTTGATCATGCCCGCGAAGTTCGTGTCGACATCGGCCTGCGTGTAGCCCGCGATCTCGAACGCCTTGTACATGATCTCGGGCCGATGGTTCCGGATCGCGCCCGACGACAGTTCGACGCCGTTGCAGACGATGTCGTACTGGTACGCGAGAATATCGAGCGGATCCTTGGTCTCCAGCGCGTCCATCTCGCCCTGCGGCATCGAGAACGGGTTGTGGCTGAAGTCGACCTTCTTGGCGTCCTCGTCATATTCGAACATCGGGAAGTCGACGATCCAGCAGAATTCGAAGCGGTTCTCGTCGATCAGGCCGAGATCCGCACCGATCCGCGCACGCGCAGCGCCGGCGAGCTTGGCAGCGGCGAGCTCCTTGCCGGCGGCGAAGAAGATGCCGTCGTTGGGACCGAGGCCCATCTCGGCGATGAGTTTCCGCGTCGCCTCCTCGCCGTGGTTCTTGGCGATCGGGCCGCCCAGCTCGCCGTTCTTCTGCGTGATGTAGCCGAGCCCCGCATGACCTTCGGCGCGCGCCCAGTCGTTCATGTCGGTGAAGAACTTGCGGCTCTTCTCCGCGGTGTTCGGCGCGGGGATCGCGCGCACCACGTCACCGCCGGCGACGATACCCGCGAACAGGCCGAAGCCCGAATCGACGAAGTGATGGCCGACGTCGTGGATCAGGATCGGGTTGCGCAGATCGGGCTTGTCGCTGCCGTATTTCAGCATCGATTCGCGGTAGGGGATGCGCTTGAACGGGAGCGCAGACACTTGGCGTCCCTTGCCTTGCCAGTCGGCGAACTCCTCGAACACGCCGTGCAGGACGGGCTCGATCGCGTTGAACACGTCGTCCTGCGTGACGAAGCTCATCTCGAAATCGAGCTGGTAGAACTCGCCCGGCGAACGATCGGCGCGCGCGTCCTCGTCGCGGAAGCAGGGGGCGATCTGGAAATAGCGGTCGAAGCCCGCGACCATCAGCAGCTGCTTGAACATCTGTGGCGCCTGCGGCAGCGCGTAGAACTTGCCCGGATGCACGCGGCTCGGCACCAGATAGTCGCGCGCGCCCTCGGGCGACGACGCGGTCAGGATCGGCGTCTGGAATTCGGTGAAGCCCTGGTCGTTCATGCGGTTGCGCAGCGAGGTGATGACCTTCGAGCGGAGCATGATGTTCGCGTGAAGCCGTTCGCGACGCAGGTCGAGATAGCGATAGCGCAGGCGGATATCCTCGGGATATTCTGCTTCGCCCGCGACCGGCATCGGCAGCTCGCCGGCCATCGACTGGACCGTCGCGGCGGTCGCGCGGATCTCGATCCCGCCGGTCGGCAGGTTCGGGTTCACCGCCTCGGGTGCGCGTGCGGTGACCTTGCCGGTGATCGTGACGACGCTCTCGCTCTTCAGGCCCTCGATGACCTTGAAGACGGGGCCGGACACGTCGGTGACGATCTGCGTGATGCCGTAGTGATCGCGCAGATCGATGAAGACCAGGTCGCCATGATCGCGCTTCTTGTGAACCCAGCCCGACACGCGGACCTCCTCGCCGACCTGTTCGGGACGGAGGGCTGCGCAGTTATGGGTGCGATAGGCGTGCATGATGGGTCTTCTCGGACGATAAACAGGTGTCTCGCGCTTCCCTTCCTCACCCGCCTTTGTCAACCCGGACTACCCTCGCTATGGAAACGTCATGCATATCCACCCGCTTATCTCCGACAGTGCCACGCTCGCCAATCTGTGCGCGCGCATGGCCGACGCCGACTATGTGTGCGTCGACACCGAATTCATGCGCGAGAGCACCTATTACCCGGAGCTGTGCCTGATCCAGATCGCCGACGACAAGGAAGCCGCGGCGATCGACCCGATGGCGCCGGGGATCGACCTGAAGCCGCTGCTCGACCTGCTCGTCGAGAATCACGACGTGCTGAAGGTCGTCCATGCGGGCGGGCAGGATATCGAGATCGTCTACAACCTCACGGGCAAGACGCCCTTCCCGCTGTTCGACACGCAGGTCGCGGCGATGGCGCTCGGCCAGGGCGAGCAGATCGGCTATTCGAACCTCGTCGACAGCTGGCTCGGCATCGCGGTCGACAAGGGCGCGCGCTTCACCGACTGGGCACGCCGCCCGCTCGATGCGCGGCAGATCGAGTATGCGATCGGCGACGTGACGCATCTGTCGAAGATCTTCCCCAAGATGCTCGAGCGCCTGCGCAAGACGGGGCGCGGCCAGTGGCTCGATCAGGAGATGGAGCGGCTCGGCGATATCGCCAATTATGCCAACGATCCCGACCTCGCCTGGAAGCGCGTCCGCATTTCGGGCCGCAAGCCGGACGTGCTGGGCCGGCTCAAGGCGCTCGCTCGCTGGCGCGAGCTCGAGGCGCAGGCAAAGGACCTGCCGCGCGGCCGGATCGTCAAGGACGAGACGCTCGGCGACATGGCGGGGCATCCGCCCAAGAAACAGTCCGATCTCGCACGCGTGCGCGGCCTGTCGGCGACCTGGGCGGGGAACGACATCGGCAGCCGCCTGATGGCCGCGATCGAAGGCGCGATGCCGCTCGGCGATGACGAGTTGCCGCCGCGCGACGATCGCAAGCCGGGGCTTGGCAAGGAAGGCTCGCTGGTCGCGGATCTGCTCAAGCTGCTGCTCAAAATCCGCTCGCGCGATATCGACGTCGCATCCAAGCTGCTGGCCCGCACGGACGAACTCGAAGCGCTCGCCGCGGGCGTCCGGCATGGATTGCCGATGCTCGAAGGATGGCGCTTCGATCAGTTCGGTCGCGATGCGCTTGACCTTGTCGAGGGACGGCTGGCGTTCGCGGTCATCAACGGCAAGCTCAAGATGACCCGCACCGAGGATGCCGCATGAAGTACGCGCTTGCCGCCGCCGCACTGGCCGCCGCCGCCTGCACCCCGGTCCAGCTCCGCGACCCGGCCCCCGCCCCGTCACCGGCTCCGTCCGCAAGCTGCAAGCCCGACGCGCTCGGCGATCTCGTCGGCAAGCGGGCAAGCGACGCGCGCGCCGACGTGATGCAGGCGCGCTCGGGCGCCCGGACGCTCCGCTGGATCGCACCCGATACGGCAGTGACGATGGACTTTCGACAGGATCGCCTGAACGTCTATGTCGACTCGAAGGGTCGGATCGAGCGTTTCACCTGCGCATGACCAACACCACCACGCTCCCCTACCGCCCTTGCGCGGGTATCATGATGATCGACCGGCGGGGGATGGTCTTTGTCGGCCAGCGTCTCGATACGGCGATCGAGGCATGGCAGATGCCGCAGGGCGGGATCGACCCCGGCGAAGACGCGCAGGCCGCGGCGCTGCGCGAATTGTGTGAGGAAACCGGGGTGACGCCCGACAAGGTCGAACTGATCGCCGAGGCGCCCGGCGAGTTCACCTATGATCTCCCCGCCGAACTCATCGGCAAGGCGTGGAAAGGCAAGTGGCGCGGGCAGCGTCAGCGCTGGTTCCTGTACCGGTTTCTGGGGGTCGACGCGGACATCGCGATCGATACCCCGCACCCCGAATTCGGCGCGTGGCGATGGATCGAACCCGGCGAACTGCCGGCCGTCATCATACCATTCAAGAAATTGCTTTATGAAAAGGTGCTGGCCGCTCTCGCGCCACATCTTGGCGCACCGAGGTAGCGCTATACCGTTCCCATTCCGCGAGATCGACGTTACGGAACGCTGTGCGCGTGACCCGTTTCTCCTTTCTTGCCATATCGGCGTCGGCTGCGGCCATGTGCTCGGCCGCCGCGCCCGCGGCAGCGCAGATGGTGATGATTCCGGAAACGATCCGCGCGATGCTCGACGCGGCGCTCGAGGCGGGCAACGAGAACGACGTCTCGACGATCGTCAAATACGCGCGCGCGGCGGACCCGCTGAGCGGCGATGCGGTGCTCGCGATCGCCGAGAAATGGAAGGCAGACCGCGCGGCACAGCGCACGCAGGTCATCCGCCAGGCGAGCTTCCTCGATCTCTGGAGCGGCAAGGCGGAGGTCGGCGGCTACCTCACGACGGGCAATTCGGATACCGCCGGCGGGAGTGCCGTCCTCGATCTCAACCGCGAAGGCCTTCGCTGGCGTCACAAGTTTCACGGTCAGGCGGACTATCAGTCGAACCTCAACATCACGACGCGCGAGCATTATCTCGCGTCGTACGAGCCCAACTACAAGTTCGACGATCGCGCCTACCTCTATGGCGCGCTTCAGTATGAAGGCGACCGGTTTCTCGGCTACAACAACCGCTACTCGGCATCGGTCGGTGCGGGCTACAGCGTGCTGAAGACGGCACGGACAAGGCTCGATCTCGAACTCGGCCCGGCCTATCGGAATACCGACTTCACCGACGATACGGTCCAGAGCGCGATCGCCGCACGCGGGACGATGAACTTCAGCTGGCGGATCACCAACGGTCTGTCGGTCAGCCAGATCGCGTCCGCCTATGTCCAGCGATACAACAGCACGCTCGGCGGCACGACCGCGCTCAACGCCAAGCTGATCGGCCCCTTGTCGGCGTCGCTGTCCTATACGGTCCAATATGAAAGCGAACCGCCGGTCGGGTCGATGACCACGGACACGACGAGCCGCGCGTCGCTGGTTTACAGTTTCTGACGGTTCCCCCGCGCGCGCGTCCTCGCTAGGGTTCGCGCATGAGAGGACTTTCGCCCAACGAGGCACGGATCATCGGGGGCATCGATCCTGCCCCCATGCTGCAGCAGGTACAGACCTGGTCTGCGGTCAATAGCGGTACGCGGAACCTGCCCGGCCTCGCCGCCATGGCGGGGTTGCTGGGCGACGCGTTCGCGACGCTGCCCGGCGAATTGACGCTGGTGGAGCCCGACGCCGCCGAGACCGTGGCGCCCGACGGCCACGTCTCCGCGACCGAGCATGGCCGACACATTCATCTGCGAGTCCGGCCCGACGCGCCGGTCCAGATGCTGTTCACCGGCCATATGGACACGGTCTATCCGGTCGATCACCCGTTCCAGTCGCTCCGCACGATGGGCGACGGCACGATCAACGGGCCCGGCGTCGCGGACATGAAGGGCGGGCTCGCGGTGATGCTGGCCGCGCTTCGTGCGGTCGAGACGAGCGCGGGATCGGGTCGCCTGGGCTATGAGGTCGTGATCAATTCCGACGAGGAGACCGGCTCCTTCTCGTCGGCCGGGCTGCTCGCGCGTGCCGCCCGGGGCAAGGCCGCCGCGCTCACCTACGAACCCGCGCTCGCCGACGGTACGCTTGCCGGCGCGCGTGGCGGGACGGGCAACTTCTCGATCGTCGTTCGCGGCCGCAGCGCGCATGCCGGCCGCAACCCGGAGGAGGGCCGCAACGCGGTCGTCGCGGCGGCGGATATCGCGGTGCGCCTCGCGCGGATCGCCGGCCCCCGGCTGGCGGTCAATCCGGCCCGGATCGAAGGCGGCGGCCCCAACAACGTCGTCCCCGATCTTGCGATCCTGCGCATCAATTTCCGCCCCGCGACGCTCGACGACATCACCCGCGCGCAGTCGCATATCGACTCGGTCGTCGCGATGGCCGCGGCCGAACACGATGTCGCCATCACCGTCCATGGCAGTTTCAACCGCCCACCGAAACCGATCGACGACGGCGCGACACGCCTGTTTGCGCTCGTGAAGACCAGCGGCGCGGATCTGGGGCTCGACATCGCGTGGAAGGCCACGGGGGTGTCTGCGACGGCAACAACATCGCCGCGGCGGGCGTACCCGTCGTCGATACGATGGGTGTGCGTGGCGGCGCGATCCACTCGACCGACGAATACATGATCCCCGACAGCCTGGGCGAACGCGCCGCGCTGTCGGCACTCACCATCCTGCGACTCTGCGAGAACGGCCTATGACCTTCCGGATCCGCCCTGCGGTCGACGACGATCTGCAGCCGCTCTACGAAATGGCCAAGCTGACCGGGGGCGGGTTCACCAACCTCCCGCCGGACCGCCGTGCGTTGCGGGCGAAACTCGATCGCAGCCATTCTGCGTTCGCACGTGCCGATGCCGATGTCAGTTACGATGGGAGCGTTCGCGACGAGCTGTTCGTGCTTGTTCTCGAAAACACCGTGACCGGGGACGTTCGCGGCACCTGCCAGCTGTTCACGCATGTCGGACAGAGCTGGCCGTTCTACAGCTACCGGATCGGCCAGCTGACGCAGCACAGCAAGGAATTGTCGCGGACGTTCCGCGCCGACATGTTGAGCCTCGCGACCGATCTCGAGGGATCGAGCGAGGTCGGCGGGCTCTTTCTCCACCCCGGCGAGCGTGCTGGCGGCCTGGGGCTGTTGCTGGCGCGCAGCCGCTATCTGTTCATCAAGGCACACCGCGCGCGGTTCGCCGACCGGATCCTCGCGGAGCTGCGCGGAATCATCGACGAAGCCGGCGGGTCGCCCTTCTGGGACGGGCTTGCCGGCCGGTTCTTCGGGATGAATTTCCAGGATGCGGACCAGTTCAACGCGATCAACGGGCACCAGTTCATCGCCGACCTGATGCCCAAGCACCCGATCTACACCGCAATGCTGTCCGAAAGCGCGCGTGCGGCGATCGGCCTGCCCCACCCGTCGGGCCGTGCCGCGATGCGGATGCTCGAGAATGAGGGGTTCGCGTTCGAGAACTATGTCGACATCTTCGATGGTGGTCCGACGATGACCGCGCGTACTGATCGCGTCCGGTCGATCGCCGAAGCGCGTGACGCGACCGTCGCCGCGATCAGCCCGCGTGGATCGATCGACGGTGGCACGCAGTCCCTCGTCGCGACGGGCAGCCTCGTCGCGTTCCGCTGCGGCTTTGGCGATGTCTCCGTCGGCGATCCCGGCGCCGGGGCGGATACCGTGATCGTCTCGGCCGAGTGCGCGGAGACGCTTGGAATCGCGGCGGGTGACCGCGTGACGCACGTGGCGAGGCTCTGATGGCGTTCGGGACGATGATAGAGATCAATTTCGACGGGCTGATCGGGCCTAGCCATAATTATGCGGGGCTGAGCCCGGGCAATCTTGCTGCGACGCGCAACGCGGGGGGCATCGCTCACCCTCGGGCCGCCGCGTTGCAGGGGATCGCGAAGATGCGCGCCAATCTCGATCTCGGCCTCGCTCAGGGCATCCTGCTCCCGCATCCCCGCCCCGACCATGGCTGGCTGGCACGTCTGGCGACCAGCTATGCAGACGCGGCGGGGCACCTGCAGGCGCAGGCGGTATCCGCATCGGCGATGTGGGCGGCGAATGCCGCGACGGTGTCGCCTGCGCCCGATACGCGCGACGGACGCTGCCACCTGACCGTCGCCAACCTTGGAACGATGCCGCATCGCAGCCACGAATGGCCCGCGACGCTCGCGCAGCTTCGGGTCGCGTTCGCGCACGACGCGTTCGCCGTTCATCCGCCGATCCCGCTGCCGTTCGGCGACGAGGGCGCGGCGAACCATATGCGGCTCTGCGCGACACATGACGCGGCGGGGGTCGAGATCTTCGTCTTTGGCGAGGCGGGCGGGCCCTTCCCCGCGCGCCAGCACCGCGAGGCGAGCGAAGCGGTCGCGCGCGCGCACCAGCTCGATCCTGCCCGCACGCTGTTCGTCCGTCAGTCCGATGCCGCGATCGCTGCCGGCGCGTTCCACAACGACGTCGTCGCCGTCGCCAATGGCACCGTGCTGTTCACGCACGAACACGCCTTTGCCGACAGCGAACGCGTCTATGCCGATCTCCGGCGGTTGATGCCGGGCGTCGAGATCGTCGAGGTTCCGGCAGCGCGCGTCAGCCTTGCCGATGCGGTGTCATCCTATCTCTTCAACGCACAGCTTGTCTCGCTCGACACCGGGATGGCGCTGATCCTGCCCGAGGAGGCGCGCGCCAATGCCGCGGTCTGGGGGTGGCTTCAGGAGCATGTCGCCGGCAACGGCCCAATCCGCCGTCTCGAGGTTGTCGATGTGCGCGAATCGATGGCCAATGGCGGCGGCCCGGCCTGTCTGCGCCTTCGCGTCGTCGCCGCCCCCGCGACGATTGACCCCCGATTCCTCGTGGATCACGCATCGCTCGACCGCATCGCCGCGATCGTCACGCAACACTGGCCGGACCATATCGCGCCATCGGACATCGGCGATCCGGCATTCGTACGACGGATCGAGACGGCGCGCGCCGCGCTGCTGAAGTCGCTCGGTCTCGGCGATCTGATCGACAGCTGAGCAGAGGCGGCGGAACCCGCGGGCGCGGGATCGCCACGCGGTAACGGCCGCTACCAGTCGTTTGCGACGTGGCGCGGATGTTTGCGCCGGTCGGTTTCGCCGAACAGGAACACCTGCATCTGCGGGACACAGGTGCCCGCCAGCGCGACGATCACAGCCGCGAGCGCGGAGATGCCCCAGACCAGTTCGACTATCAGCAGTATCGTTTCCAGCATACTCGACCACCACATGTTGCGGCGCAACATTGTACGTTTCGCAGCGCCACCTGAAGCGCGAAGCGTCGAACCGATACTAATTTCAGTTAGTGCGTGTCGGATGCGCGGGGTGAATGCCGACGTGCCCGGAGGCTATTGCGCGGGCGGGTCGAGCGTCGATGACAGCGCTGCCGCGTTCGCGCGCTGCGTGATCTTTGCGTCTTCGATCAGCGCAAGTCGCAGTGCCTCGCCTTCCAGATGGACCGCAGGCATCCCGTTTCGATAGGGCTCGATGGCAGCCTGTTGACGGTGCGGGTCGGCGTGCCGCCGTTGATACCCGACTGCGCGATCGCTGGAACGGGCGGGGCGTTTCGGAGCGATCACACGCGGGTCGCTGGGCGGCTCGACCGGGTTTTCTGCCAGCTCGGCGATGGCGGTCGGATTGTCAGCCGGTTCGGGCACGGCAAGCTCGGGCGCGCGTCTTGCGGGCAGGTCGCGAGGCATAGTCCTCGCCGCAATGACCGAGCCTTGGCGGGGCATCGCGGCGCGTGGTGATGGCCGCATATCGACGTCGGAAGGCCGCAAGGCGATCAGCATCGCGATGCCGACCACGATCCCGAACATGACCACGCCGACGCCCGCGACGGCGAGCAGCATGCGATTGCTCCTCGCCCGCCCCGGCAAGGTGCGCGCGTCATCAAGTGGCGATGCCGAAAGAAACCCGTCCAGGCGGTCATCATCTGCAGGCATGTTCGTTCCTCGGAATAGCAGTCACCCTTGGTCATGAACCGCATCGGCTTGAGGCTGGGCGTTTGCGGGTGCGGAGGCAACCCCAGGCCGCTGGTAGCAAGGCGTTCGTCATCGCGGCGTCGGCTCGGATTGTTCCCCCGTGCGGGTCGGGCTTCCAGG
This sequence comes from Sphingomonas sp. 22R3R2A-7, assembly GCF_036856055.1. NCBI lineage: Bacteria > Pseudomonadati > Pseudomonadota > Alphaproteobacteria > Sphingomonadales > Sphingomonadaceae > Sphingomonas > Sphingomonas sp. 22R3R2A-7. The sequence goes on from NZ_JASPFR010000001.1 coordinate 463,615, forward strand.
CGAATGCTGCCCTGTCGGGTTAATTTACATTTAACCATGTTCTTCAAGTAAAAAACCGCAGAAATCCGCCGGTGGCGCGACCCTTGCATCGATAGCTTCATGTGGAACCGCTTTGCCCGCCTGTTCATTATCAAGACCAAGTTCGAGGCGTTTCTCGTCATCTATGGCCTTGGGCTCGGCGCCGTCGAGCGCGGTCGGCATTATATGGAGCAATATCCCGGCTATGGCGGGTGGCTGCTGTTTGCGGCCTGCTCGACTGCCGTGTTCATGGCCGGCGGGCGATTGATCGATTCGGTCGCAAACCGCCCGCCCGACTGATCGTACAGGGGGTAGCCGCCGTCGCGCTTTGCCGGTCAACACTTTAAGTTGGTCGCACGCCCCGCGGACATGCTTATCTGCAGCGGCATGACAGCGCTTACTCACCTGCAGCGGCTCGAGGCCGAAAGCATCCACATCCTGCGCGAAGTCGTCGCCGAGGCGGAACGGCCGGTGATGCTGTATTCGGTCGGCAAGGATTCGGCCGTGATGCTGCATCTCGCGAAGAAGGCGTTCTTCCCGGCGCGCCCCCTTCCCGCTGCTCCATGTCGATACGACGTGGAAATTCCGCGCGATGTACGAGCTTCGCGATCGCGCCGCCGCGGATGCCGGGATGGAACTGATCGTCCATACCAACCCCGACGCGCAGGCGCAGGGGATCAATCCGTTCGACCACGGCAGTCGCCACACGGATATGTGGAAGACCGAGGGGCTGAAACAGGCGCTGACCGCGGGCGGCTATGATGCGGCGTTCGGCGGTGCGCGGCGCGACGAGGAGAAGAGCCGCGCGAAGGAGCGCATCTTCAGCTTCCGCTCCGCGAGCCATGGCTGGGATCCCAAGGCGCAGCGTCCCGAACTCTGGCGGCTCTACAACACGCGCATCGCGCGGGGCGAGAGCATCCGCGTCTTTCCGCTGTCGAACTGGACCGAGCTCGACATCTGGCAATATATCCTCGCCGAGGGGATCGAGATCGTCCCGCTCTATTTCGCGGCCCCCCGCCCCACCATAGAACGCGACGGCATTGTGTTGATGGTCGACGACGAGCGCTTCCGGCTCCGCGACGGCGAGGTTCCGGTCGAGCGATCGATCCGCTTCCGCACGCTCGGCTGCTACCCGCTGACGGGCGCGGTGGAGAGCGAGGCGGCGACGCTGCCCGCCGTGATCCAGGAGATGCTGCTGACGACGACCAGCGAGCGCCAGGGCCGTGCGATCGATCACGATCAGGCGGCCAGCATGGAAAAGAAGAAGCGCGAGGGGTATTTCTGATGACCGCCTATACGCCCGAAGCGCTGATCGCGTCCGACATCGACGCCTATCTTGATACGCATGCCAACAAGTCGATGCTGCGGTTCATCACCTGCGGTTCGGTCGACGACGGCAAGTCGACGCTGATCGGCCGGCTGCTCTACGATCTCGAAGACGATCTTCGCCGATCAGCTCGCGACGCTCAAGGCGGACAGCCGTCGGGTCGGAACCCAGGGGCAGAATATCGACTTCGCGCTGCTCGTCGACGGTCTGGCCGCCGAACGCGAGCAGGGTATCACGATCGACGTCGCCTATCGCTTCTTCTCGACCGAGAAGCGCAAGTTCATCGTCGCGGATACGCCGGGCCACGAACAATATACGCGCAACATGGTCACCGGTGCCTCGACCGCGGATCTTGCGGTGATCCTGATCGATGCGCGCAAGGGCGTGCTCACCCAGACGCGGCGCCACAGCTATCTTGCGCATCTCGTCGGCATCCGCGAGATCGTCCTGGCGGTGAACAAGATGGATCTCGTCGGGCATGACGAAGCGCGCTTCGACGCGATCGTCGAGGAGTATCGCATCTTCGCCGCCTCGATCGGCATCAGCCGGTTCGCCGCGATCCCGTTGTCCGGGCTGACGGGTGAGAACGTCGCGACGCCCGCGCCGGCAATGCCGTGGTATACCGGCCAGCCGCTGCTCGCGCATCTCGAGTCCGTCGCGATCGAAGCCGATGCGCGCCAGGCCCTCGACTTTCGCCTGCCGGTCCAATGGGTCAACCGGCCCGACCTCGACTTTCGCGGCTTTGCGGGGACGATCGCGAGCGGGGTGGTGTCGCCCGGCGACCGTGTCCGCATCGTGCCCTCGGGAAAGACGACGACGATCGCGCGTATCGCGACGCTTGACGGCGACCTTGCGCAGGCGGTCGCGGGCCAGTCGGTGACGCTCGTGCTGGCCGACGAGGTCGACTGCTCGCGCGGCGACGTCATCGCGGCCGCCGATGCACCGCCCGAGGCGGCGGATCAGTTCCTCGCGACGCTCGTCTGGATGGCGGACGCGCCGCTGGTGCCGGGCCGCAGCTATCAGCTGAAGATCGGTACGCAGCTCGTCGGCGCGACCGTCCAGCCGCCCCGCCACGTCGTCGACGTCAATACGCAGGCGGAACTGTCCGCGCCGACGCTTTCGCTCAACGATATCGGCGTCGCGGAGGTGTATACCGACCGGGCGATCGTGTTCGAGCCCTATGACGCGGGTGCCGAGCTCGGCGGTTTCATCCTGATCGATCGCGCGACCAATGCGACCGTCGCCGCGGGCATGATACAGTCGGCGCTGCGGCGTGCGCAGAACGTGCACTGGCAGTCGATCGACGTGACGCGCGAGGCGCACGCCGCGCAAAAGGGCCAGACGCCGCGAATCCTGTGGTTCACGGGTCTTTCGGGGTCGGGCAAGTCGACGATCGCCAATCTCGTCGAGAAGCGGCTGTTCGCGCTCGGGCGGCACAGCTTCCTGCTCGACGGGGACAATATCCGTCACGGGCTGAACCGCGATCTCGATTTTACCGAGGCGGGACGGATCGAGAATATCCGGCGGGTCGGCGAGGTGGCGCGGCTGATGGCCGATGCGGGCCTGATCGTCCTGACCGCGTTCATCTCGCCCTTCCGCGCCGAACGTGACATGGTGCGGGCCATGGTGGACCCGGGCGCTTTCGTGGAAATCTTCGTCGACACGCCGCTGGCGGCCGCAGAGGCGCGCGACGTCAAGGGCCTCTACGCAAAGGCGCGGGCGGGCGAGATCGCCGACTTCACCGGCATATCGAGCCCCTACGAGGCGCCCCAGCGTCCCGACATCCGCATCGATACGACGCGCGAAACCCCCGAGGCCGCGGCGGAACGCATCGTCGAGCATGTCCTTGGCGTCTGGAGCTACGAGCTTTGACGGCAATGTCCGAGCGTGACGACGATGGTGCGCGCGCCGACGCGCAGCTCGCGCGGTCGCTTGCACTGGCCGCGGGCGCGCTGCTGCTCGAGATCCGCGCGCGTGGGACACTGTCGGGCAAGGCGCTGGGTGACGCGGGGGACCGTGAAGCCAACACGCTGATCATCGATCGGCTTCGCGCCGAACGGCCCGACGACTTCATCCTGTCGGAGGAGTCGCTCGACGACGGGCGGCGATGCGCGGCGCGGCGCGTGTGGATCATCGATCCGCTCGACGGCACGCGCGAATATGCCGCGGGCCTCGACGACTGGGCCGTCCATATCGGGCTGTCCGTCGATGGCGTGCCCCATGTCGGGTCCGTCGCCGTCCCGGCGCGCGATGCGGTGCACACCACCGACGATCCCGTCCATGTCCGCCGCGAGAGCCGATCGCCGCCGCGTATCGTGGTCAGCCGGTCGCGCGCACCCGACATCGCGCGGCTGGTTGGCGAGACGATGCACGCGACGATGATCCCGATGGGCTCGGCGGGCGCAAAGGCGATGGCGGTCGTCGACGGACGCGCCGAGATATACCTCCATGACGGGGGACAGTATGAATGGGACAATTGCGCACCCGCGGCGGTCGCGATGGCGGCGGGGCTGCACGCATCGCGGATCGACGGCAGCCCGCTCGTCTACAATTGCGTGGATCCGCTTCTTCCGGATCTGTTGATCTGCCGCCCCGAGCTCGCCGGTCCGGTGCTGGCCGCCATCGCCGCCGCGCGCCGCTAAGCCGACTGCATACCGAGATGGAGATAGCGGACCGAGAAGTCCGCGACCTGGCGCAGCGCGGTCCAGCTCGGGAAGCTGACCTGCCGGCCGTTGCGAACGATCAGTCCCTCGACTTCGAGCGCGCGCAGCGTCCGGTTGATATGGACCGCGGTCAGCCCAAGCGCGTCGCCGATCTGCTCCTGCGTCATCGGAAAGTCGTAATCCCGACCGGGCGTCAGCCCTTGCGCATCGAGCCGTGCCGCGAATTCGCAGAGCAGGTGTGCGAGCCGCGATCGCGCATCCCGTCTGCCGATGTTGAGCACCCATTCGCGGAAGATCGATGCCTCGACCAGCGCGGCAACGAACAGCGCGTGTTCGACCCCCGGCCGCGTCCGGGCGAGCGCCTGCACCGCAGCGCGCGGGATCGTCGCCACGTCGGCGGAGGTCAGCGTCTGGACATTATGGTCGGCGACCTTGAGGTGAAGATGCTGCAGGTCGAGCATGTCGCCCGGAATGTGCAGGGATATAATCTGGCGTAGCCCGTCGCTGGTCAGTTTCTGGCGGAAGGCATAGCCGCTGATCAGGACCGCGTATTTGTCCGGCCGGTCGCCTTCGCGGACGAGATACGCCGACGCGTCGAAGGTGCGCACCGTATGGGGCAGCGCAAGTAACGCCGCCCGGTCCTCCGCGTCGAGCGGCGCATGCGTTTCCAGCTTGCGGATCATCGGCGTGAGCGGTGGGTCGGTGGTCATGGCATAGCTTCCGCGGTTGGGCGGGAGCACACGCATCTCTCGGTCGTCGACGGCCATCATAGAAGCGACGATGACGCACTATATCATGGATCAACATCGATCACATGGTCTATGTTTCGTCTGTCCTGTCCCTCACCGCGGATGACGTCGCGCCAGTGCGATCCCGGCAAGGTTTTGCGCCCTGCCGATGTGGCGCAGCCGGACCGTCTCGAAACTGGCGGCCGCGGTCTGAAATTGCTTCAGGTGTGCACGCAGGCTGTCGGAACGACACGGCACGGTTCCGCGCGCCTGGCTGATGACGAGCATCGAATCGCCGCGAAGGTCGACCCTTGCTGCCCCGAGGTCCCGCGCGACATGCAGCGCGTGGATCGCAGCCATCCATTCTGCATCGCTGTTGTCGCCAGGACCCAGGTCGGTGACGATATGCTCGACGCCCCGTACCACCACGGCGATTTCGATCGCGCCGGGATTGGGACGGCTGCCTCCGTCGAAGTAAAGACGCAAGGCGCTTATCGCCACCTCACGCCTCCCGCGCGGCGTCGGTATCGCTTTCGCTATCCCGACGTGTCCAGGCGAGCCCCGCACCGATCACCATCATCGCGATCCCTGCCTTCGCCGACCCACGCCGCAGCGCCCCAAGGCCGCCGACCGTCATCAGGAACGCGGGCATTCCGGCGCCTGCGACCTGCGATGCCACGCCCGCCTGCGCGGTTCGCACCCCGATTCCCGGCGCGGCCCGGACGTCTTGCCCGACCTTCTGACCCGCGTCCGACGGCACCGCGTCGGGCTGGCGCACGCCATCCGCCACGGCCGCCCCACGCTGACCGATCGGCCGGTCGGGTCCGACCGTCGTGTCCGCCACGGTCTGGTGCTCGAGCTCGGCGTTGAGTTCGGCCCCCAGCAGGAAGACATAGGCGGACAGCCAGAGCCATGTCAGCAGCACGATCACTGCACTCAGCGATCCGTAGGTCGCGCCGTAATTACCGAAGTTCGAGGCGTAGAAGCCGAAGCCGACCGTCGCGGCGAGCCAGATCAGCGTCGCGGCGAGCGAACCGGGGGTCAGCCACACCCATTTCGCGTGCTTGCGGTTGGGCCCGAACCGATAGAGGCACGCCGCCGCCGTCACCGCCAACGCCGCGAGCACGGCATAGCTGACCATGCGCAGCAGCGTGAGGACGATCGTTGGCGCTGCGGGTATGAGGCTGTCGAGCAGCGCGAATGCCGCCGTCGAAAGCGCGGCCGTCAGCGCAAGGATGACGGCCCCCGCGGTGATCGCGAACGACAGCGCATAGGAAGCGATGAACCCGCGCGTCTCGCTTTCCTCGTACGCGATGTTGAGCGCCGTCACGATCGACGACGCGCCTTTCGAGGCGCCGTAGAGCGCGAGGACGAGCGCGAGGATGAGGCCGAACCCCTTCTTGCCCTCGGACGTGCTGACGACGGTCGCAAGCTGGTCACCGATCACCCGCGCGGCATCTGCAGGCAGCACCCTGAACAGCCCCCGGATGTTGGAGACGACGGTCGCGGTATCGGCGACGAGCCCATAGATCAGGACGATCGATGCGAGCAGCGGGACGATCGCGGCAAACGCGTAGAACGCGGTTCCTGCCGCGATCAGGCCGATATTGTCGCGACCGGCCTCGGCCCAGCTCCGCTTGAGGACGGCCCACCACGCGCCGCCCGACATCGACCACGGGTTCGCAACATCGACGGCATCGCTACCGTCAGCCAATGTCCTCGTCACCTTCGCTTCCCCTTTTTCGGGCATCATCCGACGCGCCGAATGCCCATTTCTCCTCCATCTAACGCGGGGGCCCGCAATTGGTGCCCCCTGTCACCGGACCCACGATGCGCGATCACAGCTGGCGGAGCGCGCGTGCGGGTCGCGCACCGAGGATCGGCCAGCTGCTGATCAGCCCGATCGCCATCGTCATCCCGCCGCCCGCCATTACGGTCAGCAGGACCGCCGGATAGCTCGGCAACCAGGTGAAGCTGAAGACCTGCGTCACGACATACCAGGCGCCCCCAAGGCCGAGCAGCAGCGCGAACCCGACCAGGATCAGCGTCAGGACCGCATATTCGAGCGCCTGCACGCCGAGCACCTGCCAGCGCGTGGCGCCAAGCGTGCGCAGGATCACGCCGTCATAGGTTCGCGCCTCGCGTGCGGCCGCGATCGCCCCGATCAGCACCGCGATCCCGGCGAGGATCGCCACCGACGCCGCTGCGGTGATCGCGGTGCCCATCTGCGACACGATCGTGCGGACCTGGCCGATGACGTCGCGGACCTCGATCACCGAGATCGACGGGAACGCGGCGGCGAGCGCGCGCATCACCCTGCCCTCCTCGCCCTTGTCGAGATCGATCGTCGCGGCGAGCATGTGCGGTGCATCCGCGATCGCGTTGGGCGAGAACACCATCACGAAATTGAACCCCAGCGTGTCCCAGCTGATCCGCCGGAACGACGCGATCCGCGCCTGTCGTTCGACGCCCAGCAGCGAATAGCTGATCGGGTCGCCGATCCTGAGCGACAGTGCCTTGCCGAGACGCTCGTCGATCGAGACCAGCGGCGGCCCCGCATAGCCGCGCGGCCACCACCGCCCGGCGACGATCGTGCTGCCGCTCGGGACGTCTTGCGAATAGGTGAGCCCGCGCTCGCCGCGCAGCGCCCAGGCGCCTTCGGGCAAGGTCTTGAGATCCGCCACGCGGGTCGAGCCATAGCCGGTGATCGTGCCGCGCATCGCGGGGACGGTCTCGATCACGGGATGCCGCGCGACCCCCGTCACGATCCGTGCGAAGGCCTTGGCCTGCTCGGGGGGAACGTCGAGCGCGAACAGCGCCGGCGCGCGTTGCGGGATCGTCCGCTGGATGTTCGCATCGATGCTCGTGCGGATCGCCGCGAGCAGGACGAACAGCGTCAGGCCCAGCCCGAGCGCGACGACCAGCGTCGTGGTGCGTGCCCCCGGCCGGTGCAGCGCCGCGAGCGCGAGCCGCAGCAGCGGCCGGCGAGGCCGCGGGATCATCGCCGCACCGCGCTGCACGAGCCACCCGAATCCTGCGAGCAGCCCGAGCACGCCAGCGACCGCGGCGAGGAAACCCGCGCTGAGCCGTGGCTGCTCGGCCGTCGCCAGCGCCAGGCCGACGATCGCCATAACCGCACCCCCTACCCATAGAAGCGTTGCGCGACCCCCGTCGTCCCCCCGCTCAGGCTCCCCCTCAGCAACCCCGCTGCCGGCACCCTCCCCGCGGCGATCAGGGGCGGCGCAGTGAACGCCAGCGCGATCAATAGCCCGTAGGCCGCGGCCAATGCGAGCGGTGCCGGATGCACGGCAAATCGCGGGGCGACCGGCAGGACGTCGCCCGCCACCGCGACGATCAACGGTATTGCCGCCACCCCCGCGAGGAGGCCGGCAGAAATGCCGACCGCCGCGACCGCGCCGATCTGCAGGCTGTAGATCCGTGCGATCATACCCGACGTGGCACCGAGCACCTTCAGCGCCGCGATGCTCCGACGGCGCGCGATGAGATAGGACGATACGCCGTTCCCCACCCCAATCCCCGCGATGACGAGCGCCGCCAGCCCCACCAGAAGCAGAAACTGCCCCATCCGCTCGACAAATCGCGCCGCCCCCGGCGCCGCGCGTCCGCGCGTCTTGGTTTCCCACCCTGCATTGGGGAACCGGGCCTTGATCCGGTCGATCGCGGCTTGCGGCGCGACCCCATCGGGGAGCCTCACGCGATACTTGCTCTCGTACAGGCTGCCGGGCTGCACCAGTCCGGTTCGCGCGATCCCGTCCAGCGACACGATCGCGACCGGCCCCAAGGTGAAGCCCTCGCCGAGACGGTCGGGTTCTTCCGTTAGAACCCCCGTCACGACGAACCCGGCACGGCCCAGATTGAGCGCCGCTCCTTTACCGATCCCCATCCGCTCGGCCAGCGCCGACGAGATCCAGACCCCGTCGGCAGGCAACGTTGCACGGCCGGCGCGCGGTGCGAATGCGAGCGCGCCGTACAGCGGATAGGCGCTGTCGATGCCCTTCAGCTCGATCGGGACACTCGTGCCGCGGCGTACCGCCATCGCCTGCATCCGAACGGTCTGCGAGACGCGGCCCAGCTGGCCCATTGCCGCGCGTTCGTCCGCCGAGGCAGCACGCTGTGAGGCGGCAAATTCGACGTCGCCGCCGAGGATCGTGCTGCCGCGAGCGGAAAGCTCGTCGTCGATAGCCTGGGTGAGGCTGCCGATCGCGGCGAGCGCGCCCACGCCGAGGAACAGACAGGCGAGCAGGAGTCGGAGCCCGCGGAACTGGAGGTTGAGCTCCCGCCGGGCGATGCGCCATGCCACGCGAAAGTCGTTCACGCGCGATGGTCTCCGACGATCCGGCCGTCACCGAGCTCCACCGTGCGGTCGCACCGGGCGGCGAGAACCGGGTCATGCGTGATGATGACCAACGTCGCGCGCGTCGCGGCGCGGCGTTCGAACAGCAGATCCATCACCGCCGCGCCCGTCGCGGCGTCGAGATTGCCGGTCGGCTCATCCGCAAAGACAAGGTCGGGGCGCGGCCCCAGCGCGCGGGCGATCGCGGTGCGCTGCTGCTCGCCGCCCGACAGCTGCGTCGGATAATGACCAAGCCGGTGAGCCAGGCCGACCGCCTCGAGCTCGGCGCGCGCGCGATCGAACGCATCGTCGATGCCCGCGAGCTCCATCGGTACGGCAACGTTCTCGAGCGCCGTCATCGTCGGCAGCAGATGGAATGCCTGCAGGACAATCCCGATCCGCCCCCGTCGCGCGCGCGCCAGATCGTCTTCGCTCAGCGCGGTGAAGTCGAGCCCGGCAACCCGAACATGACCCGACGTCGCCTGCTCAAGCCCCGACAGCACCGCCATGAGAGACGACTTGCCCGATCCCGACGGACCCAGCAATGCGACGCTCGATCCGCGCGCGATATCCAGATCGATGTTGTTCAGGATCGGCGTGGCCGCGGTCGATGTGCCTAGCGTCAACGTGACATCGCGGGCCGATATCACCATATCGTCGGAAGCTGCTTGTGACATGGAGATCTTTACGTTGGAGCGATATCGGTCCTCATATGCGGTCGCGGCCGTCCTTCTCCAAGCCTTGGCCGTCGCCGGCTGCAATCGGCCCGACGAGTCGACGACGTCGTCGTCCGATCGCGAACCATCCGCCGTCGCCGCGACGAGCCAGAACGCCGTGACGGACAATGTCGTGGCGATGCCCGCGCCGCCGGCTGGTGCTCAGCGGCTGATCCTCGCCTTCGGTGACAGCCTCTATGCAGGCTATGGCGTGGCACGTGGTCAGAGCCTGCCGGACGTCGTACAGGCGAACCTGCGTCGGGCGGGCACTAATGCGACGATCGTCAACGCGGGCGTATCGGGGGACACCAGCGCCGCTGGACGGCGGCGCTTTGCCTTCGCGCTCGACAGCATGGCCCGCAAGCCTGACCTGATCCTGCTCGGTCTGGGCGGCAACGACGTCTTGCGGCAGATCTCGCCCGCGGAGACGCGGGCGAACCTGACGGCGATGATGGACGAGGCGAAGCGCCGCGACATTCCCGTCGTCCTCACCGGCATGCGCGCGCCCCCCAATCTGGGTGCCGACTATCAGCGCGCATTCGATATGATATGGCCCGATCTTGCCAAAGCCTATGATGCGCGCCTCTACCCCTTCATCCTCGACGGGGTGATCGGGCAGCCTGCGCTCATGCAGCGCGATTATGTCCACCCGAATGCCAGCGGGATCGATCATATCGCGGATCGTCTTACGCCGATCGTTATGGGACAGCTTGGTAAAGGCTGATACGGCCCTAACCGGTTGACGATCGCGAGGCGTAGTCTCAACTGGCCGAATAATCTGTGTTACGGGGGCGGAACGATGCATCGAAGTGGGTTGATTGCACGGCTTGAGAGGCATCTCGTGCTGACCGCGGGCGAACGCGAGGCGATCACCAGTGCGGAACATCGTGAAGTTCGCCTGAAGCCCGGCGAGATCCTGATGGCGGAGGGCGGGCTCAGCGACACGCTGTTCGTGGTGCATTATGGCTGGCTGCACTCGTCTGCGAAGCTCTCGACGGGCGGGCGTCAAATTCTGCGCTTCCATTATGCAGGCGACCTGATCGGAACGTCGAGCATCGCGTGGTCGGTGGCCTCGGCGACGTTGACGGCGGTATCGGACAGTACGGTGATGGAGCTTCCGAAGGTCGAGCTCGGCCGGATATTTCGCCAACAGCCCCGGCTTGCCGGTCTGCTCTATGCCATCGCCGCCGCGGAAAACGTCGCGATGAGCGACCGGCTGACGTCGATCGGCCGCAAGGGTGCGACCGAACGACTGACGACGCTGCTGCTCGATATCCTCGCCCGGCTGCGCGTGACGGCAGGCGGCGTGATCGATTCCTATGATCTGCCGCTGACACAGAGCGACATCGGCGACGCGCTCGGCCTCACGAAGGTGCACGTCAACCGGACGATCCGTGCGCTCGAACGCGATGGCGTCATCGAACGCAACGGGCGCCGGCTTCGTCTGATCGACCCGGACTCGCTCATGCGGCAGACGGGGTTCGTCGATCGCTACGGCGAGATCGAAACCGCGTGGCTTCCCGCAGCCCCCTGAAGTGGGAGGCGGCCGGTTAGTTCGGCTCGACGACGAACAGCGTCACGCCTTCATATTTGATGTCGTGCGGGTTGAAGATGGCATCGGTCTTGAACCCATCCTCGTCGACCGCGATATCCTTCAAACCGGCAAGCTTGAACGTCCCCAGCTTGATCTCGCGCGGGGGCTGGCCATCGCGCAGCAGCGTTACCGCGTCGACGAACACGTCATCGTGCTTGGTGAACAGGATGTGCGGCGCGAGCTTCACGTGCATGCGGTTATAGACGGCAGTCACACACCGTCGCTGCGCGATCGCCTGCAGCAATAGCGCGTTGGCGTTCGAAGGGACGGTACCGGTCGTGTCAGCAGGCATATTGTGCATCGCAGCATAGTTGGGAATCAGGCGCCGTTCGCACGAACGTTCGGCGTCTGACAAGGATAAACGGACAGCGCGAAACGCTCAAGCCGTCGCTTCGACCTCGTCCGTATGGACATCGAACCCTACCAGTTGCGCCCGACCAAACGTCGTGGTGAGCGCCGCATCGGTCGCATCCCTTCCCCGTGCCATCAGGATCCGGCCGATCCGCGGGGTGTTGTGGCGCGCGTCGAACGTATGCCAGCGGCCACCGAGATAGACGTCGAACCATGCGGAGAAATCCATCGGCGCATCGACCGGCGCTATGCCGATATCGCCGAGATACCCGGTGCAATAGCGCGCCGGGATGTTCATGCAGCGACACAACGTGATCGCCAGATGCGCGAAATCACGACATACGCCCTGCTGTTCCTGATGCGCATCCCATGCGGTCTTGGTCGAGCGGGCGTGATGATAGCCAAATTCGATATGATCATGCGTGAACGCCACGATCGCCTGGACGCGCGCCCATCCGGACGGGACGTGGCCGAACAATGACCATGCGGTTTCCGACAGCCGGTCTGTCTCGCAATAGCGGCTGCCGAGCAGGAAGATCAGGATCTCGTCGGGCAGATCCTCCACGGCATGCTGTTGCGCGTCGAGGTCGACAGGATCGGGCTTGCCGTCGTCAGTCACCGTGAAATCGCACGACAACGTTAATCCACCCGCAGGGATCGTCATCCGCGTACATACGTTTCCGAACGCGTCGAGATAATCGTACATCGGGATATCGGGACCCGCGACGATCCGGTGCGGCGAGACCAGATCCTTGTTCCGCGATGGATGGATCGACAGCATCGCCATGAGCGGCGTCGGCGCCTCTGCCTCGAAACGGATCTTGTAACCGGCGCGTATCAGCATGCAATCGGCCCTTTCATGCCTTCGCCCTGCGGGGCGGCGGCGCAACTGACGGTTGAGTATTGGAAATCTGGGCGTTGGTCTCAGCCGGATCGTCGACGGCGACGTCGACGGACACGGTCATGTCTTCGAAGCTTCCGGGAAAGCCGGCCCAGGTGCCGGACACGGGCACGGCCTGATAAATGTCACGGGCGATCGCGACGCGGATCAAGCCACGGCTGCCGACGATACCGTTGGTCGGGTCGAACTCGACCCAACCCGATCCCGGCAGATAGACGCGGACCCAGGCATGCGTGTTCCCGCCGCCCGTGCGCTGATCCCGCTTCGTCGGGCTATAGACATAGCCGGACACGAACCGCGCCGCGAAGCCGAGCGCGCGCACCGCCTCGATCATCAGCATGGCATAGTCGCGACACGTCCCGTTGCGTCTGGCGAGCGTCTCGATCGGCGACTGCGTCCCCTTTTCCGGGCGCGGGACATAGGTGAATTCTCGCCGGATCGCTGCCGTCATCGAGGACAGCATCGCCAGCGTATCCGTCTGACCCGAGACATCGACGAACCGGCGCGCCCAGCGATCGATCTCGCGCAGCGGATCGTGATGCTGGCGCTCGATCGATCGTAGCAGGTCGGGCATGTCTTCCGAGGAATAGGTAAACGGATAGAGCCGGGCATAATCCTCGATATGCACGCTTTCGAGGTCGGCGGGGCTATGCTCGAGCCGCACGCGGCTATCGAACACGAGGTGCTTCGCACGCCTGTCGAACGTTGCCACCGCGACCGAATTGCCCAGCACATCATGCAGCCAGCGGACTTGGGCCGGTTCGGGCGTGATCGTCAACTCGGCCGAGATCAGGCGCTGGTCGTGGCTTTCCCGCGGCCGAACCATGATCCGATGCTCGCCAAACGAGACCGGGTTGCGGTAAGAATATGTCGTCACGTGGGAGAGTGTGAGAAATGGCATCAAGGATCCGTGTCGCATGACCAGCGAGCCTCACCGCCCGCTGATCACGGCAGAAGACATTCCACCGGTCGCGACAGTCAACCCGGGAGGGACCTCATCGTTCCTCCTGATCGGCGATCATGCGGGAAATGCGGTCCCAAACGCGCTGGCATCGCTCGGCGTCGCGCCGGACGAACTGTCGCGGCATATCGGCTGGGACATCGGCATCGCCGAGACCGGCGCGATGCTGGCCGAACAGCTCGACGCGGTGTTCATCCATCAGGCCTATTCCCGGCTGGTCGTCGACTGCAATCGTTCTCCAGCGCAACCCGACGCCGTCGCGGAAGTCAGCGACACCACGGTCATACCCGGCAATCTTGCACTGTCCGATGATGCGAAGGCGGAGCGCTTCGCGGCGATACACGAGCCGTATCATGCGGCAATCGCGCGTGAGGTCGCACACCGCAAAGCCGCCGGTCGGACGACAATCCTGATCGCGCTGCATAGTTTCACGCCGCTCATGCGGGCACTGGCCACGTCCGGCGATCGTGCCACAGCGACGCTGCGCCCCTGGCACATCGGCATTCTTCACGACGGTGGCGACACGACATTTGCCGCGGCGCTTCTGAATGTTCTGAACGCGGACCCGGATCTCGTCGTCGGCGACAACGAGCCCTATCGCATGGATCTGATCGACTATACGATCCCCCGGCATGCCTATCCGGATCGCCTGCCCTATGCCGAGATCGAGATGCGTCAGGACCTGATCTCCAACCATGAGGGATGCCGGCACTGGGCCGACAGGATTGCGCACGCGCTCGTTTCGGCCTGCGCATCGTAAGCCTTCTGTCCTTCGACCCACGGGCAAGACGCGCGCGCCCGACTGGCGATAGCCGCTAGCGACCGATCATCGGGATCGTCGCGAAAGCTCGGGATCATCCGGCGCGCCGGACGCGTTCAGACGGGGCGAATTTCTTACAAACGCGTCCCCGTCATACTCACGACCAGAAGTAGCCTGCACAAATGCCTTCGAACTTGACGAACACACCGGCGGAGGCTCGTGCTTCGACACCGCCGCAAATCCCGACCGAGGCGCGATACCGTGCGCTGTTCGAAGCGATCGATGCCGGCTTCTGTATCATCGAAATGCTGTTCGAGAACGATCGCCCGGTCGACTACCGCTTCCTGGAGGTGAACCCGCAGTTCGAGTTGCAGACCGGGCTCGTCGATCCGGTCGGTCAAACCGCGCGGACGCTGGCGCCGGGGCTCGAACAGCACTGGATCGACACCTATGGGCGCATCGCCCTGACCGGGGAGCCGATGCGTTTCGAAGACGGGTCGGCTGCGATGGGGCGCTGGTTCGAAGTACAGGCGGCGCGGATCGGCGATCCGGCGGCGCACACCGTCGCGATCATCTTCACCGACATCACCAAGCGGCGGCAGACCGAGATCGCGGTGCACGAATCCGAGGAGCGGCTGCAACTCGCCCTCTCGGCAGGTAGCGGGATCGGAACGTGGAACTGGGATGTCGCCGAGGACCGCGTGACGGCCGACGCGCGGTTCGCGGCGCTGTATGGCGTCGACCCCGACGCTGCCCGTACGGGTGCGCCGCTGGCCCGGTTTTTCGCGCGGATCCATCCCGACGATATCGCTGCGACCCGTCAGCATATTGATGCCGCGCTCGCCTCCGGCGGGGCTTTCGTGGCGGAATACCGGCTTCTCGACAGTGACGGCTCGATCCGTTGGGTGACCGCACAGGGACGGTGCGAGCTGTCGCCTGACGGCGCCCCGCTCCGCTTTCCCGGAATCAGCTTCGAAATCACCGCGCGCAAGCTTGCGGAGGTTCGGCAGACAGCGTTGCTGGCGCTCGGCGACGTCGTCAGGGAAATGACCGATCCCGGCGATATCGCGTATGCCGCATCGGAAATCCTTGGCCGCGCCCTGCAGGTAAGCCGCGTCGGCTACGGCGTGATCGATCCGGTCGCGGAGACGATCACCGTAGCGAGAGACTGGAACGCGGATGGCATAGCGACGCTCGCGGGCACGCTCCATTTCCGTCAGCACGGGAGTTACATCGAGGATCTGAAGCGTGGCGAGGTCGTCGCGATCGCCGATGTCGAGCACGACCCGCGCACTGCTGGTTCGGCGGAGGTCCTGAAGCGGATCAGTGCATCGTCGTTCATCAACATGCCATTGCTCGAACAACAGGGTTTCGTGGCGATCATCTATGCCAACCACGAACACCCGCGTGTCTGGGCGAGCGAAGAGATACGCCTGATGCGCGACGTTGCCGAGCGCGTGCGCGCGGCGACCGAACGCCTTCGCGCCGAGGCGGCATTGCGAGAAAGCGAGGAACAGTTCAGGGTTTTCGCACAGGCCGTCCCCAACCAGATCTGGGCTGCAGCGCCTGACGGGAAACTCGGCTGGTTCAATAACCAGGTCTACGACTATACGGGTTTCGAACGCGACAACCTCGAAGGTCTCGAAGACTGGGGATCGCTCGTCCATCCCGATGACCGCGACCAATCCATGGACGCATGGCGCGACGCGCTTTCGTCGGGCACGAACTATTCGACGGAGTTTCGCATCCGCCGGGCCGATGGCGCCTATCGGTGGTTTCTCGTCCGGGCCGAGGCCGTGCGCAATCCGGCGGGGGCGATCACACGCTGGGTTGGCACCAACACCGATATCGACGATCGCCGACGCCAGGCCGCCGAGATGGCGCAGTGGAACCAGACGCTGGAAGATCAGGTCGCGACGCGCACGCACGAGCTGATGGAGGCCGAAGCGGCACTCCGGCAAAGCCAGAAGATGGAGGCGGTGGGTCAGCTTACCGGCGGCATCGCGCATGATTTCAACAATCTGCTGACCGGGATCATCGGCAGCCTCGAGCTCCTCGGCGTTCGGATCGCGCAAGGGAGGCTCAGCGATGTCGAACGCTATTCGATCGCGGCACAGGGCGCGGCGAAGCGTGCAGCGGCGCTGACTCACCGGCTCCTGGCGTTCTCGAGGCGTCAGACGCTCGACCCCCGGCCGACCGACGTCAACCGGCTGGTCGGCGGGCTTCAGGAGCTTGTCACGCGCACCGTCGGCCCCGACGTCACGGTCGAGGTCGTCACCGCGGCAGGCCTTTGGCCAACGCTCGTCGATCCCAATCAGCTCGAGAATGCGATCCTCAACCTGTGCATCAACGCGCGCGACGCGATGCCGAGCGGGGGGCGGCTCACGATCGAGACGGGAAACCGCTGGATCGATCTTAGAACCGGACGCGAACGCGACCTCGATCCGGGACAATATGTCTCGTTATGCGTATCCGACTCGGGCACCGGGATGACCCCCGAGGTGATTGCAAAGGCCTTCGACCCGTTCTTCACGACCAAACCGCTCGGCCTCGGTACTGGGCTGGGACTCTCGATGATCTACGGTTTCGCGCGACAATCGGGTGGGCAGGTCCGGATCTATTCCGAGGTTGGCGAGGGTACGAACGTCTGCATCTATCTGCCGCGCCATTTCGGTGATGCCGAAATCGCCGAGCCCGATTCGGAGCTGACCGCAGCGCCGAGAGCCGGTGCTGGCGAGACCGTCCTTGTCGTCGACGACGAGCCGACGGTGCGGATGCTCGTCGTCGAGGTTCTCGAGGAACTGGGATATTGTGCGATCGAAGCGGGCGACGGGCCTGCCGGGTTGAAGATCCTGCAGTCGGACGTCCGGATCGATCTGCTGGTGACCGATGTCGGTCTGCCTGGCGGCATGAACGGTCGGCAGATGGCCGACGCCGCGCGGATCGGTCGCCCGGACCTCCGGATTCTGTTCATCACGGGCTATGCGGAGAATGCCGTCGTGGGCAACGGGCATCTCGACCCGGGCATGCACGTGATGACCAAGCCGTTTGCGATGGAGGCGCTGGCAGGACGCATCAAGGATCTCATTACCTTACGATAATCAGGATATACCGCGTACACGTGGTATTTCTTCCATGACAAGCCTGTCACTTTCCGGCTTACCTTGCGTCCGACGCGCCGTTAGTGGGCGCATGACACTCTGACGCAAGGGCATGATGCGAAAGGCGATATTTCTGGCCGCGGGGGCAGCCACGCTATCGCTGGCCGCCTGCAATCAGCACCAGTCCACGTTGTCGCCGTTTGGTGAACAGGCGGATCAGGTCCGCTCGATTGCGATCGTGCTCGTCGTCGGATCGGTCATCCTCGCCGCTGGCCTGGCGCTCCTCATGCGGCACGCGATGCGCGCGCCCGAGGGGCAGCTCACGCACAAGGGGGGATGAAGCTGGTGCTGTGGCTCGGCGGGATCGGCCCGTCGATCCTGCTGCTCGGGCTGCTGGTCTATGCGCTGCCGGCGATGCGGCCGATCCCGGTGGCGAACGCCGATCTGCGCATCGGTGTCGATGGCGAGCAGTTCTGGTGGCGTGTGCGCTATGCCCCGCCCGGTGGGTCGGTCGTCGAGGCCGCAAACGAGCTGCGTCTGCCCGTTGGCCGCACGGTCGAGCTGTCGCTGCGCAGTCCCGACGTGATCCACAGTTTCTGGGTGCCCGGCCTCGCGGGCAAGATGGACATGATCCCCGGCCGCACCAACCGCCTCGTCGTCCGCGCGACCAAGGCGGGGACGTACCGCGGCGTCTGTGCCGAGTTCTGCGGGCTGGGCCACGCGCTGATGGCGTTCGACGTCGTCGCGATGGAGCCCGCCGCGTTCGAGCGCTGGCTCGCCGCGCAGGCACGCCCCGCGACGCCGACCCCATCGCCCGGCGCACGGCTGTTCGCCAGCTATGGGTGCAGCGGCTGCCACAGTGTCCGCGGGATCGGCCCGGTCGCCAGGATCGGCCCTGACCTGACGCATTTCGGTTCGCGCCCGACGCTTGCCGCCGGCATCCTGCCGATGACGCACACCAACATCGCGGGCTTCGTCCGTGACCCCGGCAAGACCAAGCCCGGCGTGCGCATGCCCGCCTTCCCGCAGATGTCGGCCGCCGAAGCCGACCAGATCGCCAGCTATCTCCAGGGGCTCAAATGACCACCGAGAGCGCCCAGTACGTCGCCCCCGACCAGAACGATCCCGCGGTCCGCAAGGGTCAGGAGGATCGCCTGCGCGAGGTCTGGAAGCCGCCCTCGGGCTGGTTCTTCCGCTGGACCGACGTCAACAACAACCGGATCGGCGTGTGGTACACGCTGACCGCGTTCGGCTTCATGCTGGTCGCGGGCGTGCTCGCGCTGATCATGCGCACGCAGCTGGCGGTGCCGAACAACGATCTCGTGACCGCGAACACGTTCAACCAGCTGTTCACGCTGCACGGCTCGATGATGATGTTCCTGTTCGCGGTGCCGATGTTCGAGGCGGTCTCGATTATCCTGCTGCCACAGCTGCTCGGCGCACGCGACCTGCCCTTCCCGCGACTGTCGGGCTTTGGCTATTGGAGCTTCCTGATCGGCGGCGTGTTCGTGTCGGGATCGATCTTCTTCGATGCCGCCCCCGATGGCGGCTGGTTCATGTATCCGCCGCTGACGACGCGGACCGATCTCAGCGGGCTCGGTGCCGACATCTGGATGCTCGGCCTCAGCTTCATCGAGGTGTCGTCGGTCGCGGCCGCGGTCGAGCTGATCGTCGGCGTGCTCAAATGCCGCCCGCCCGGCATGCGCCTCAACCTCATGCCGCTCTACGCCTGGTATATCCTGGTCGTCGCGGTGATGATCCTCTTCGCGTTTCCGCCGCTGATCGCCGGCGACGTGCTGTTTGAGATGGAGCGGCTGCTCAACTGGCCGTTCTTCAACGCGGAAAAGGGCGGCGATCCGCTGCTGTGGCAGCACCTGTTCTGGATCTTCGGCCACCCCGAGGTCTATATCGTCTTCCTGCCGTCGATCGCGCTGTTCGCGATGCTGATCCCGACCTTCGCGCAGCGGCATCTGCTCGGCTATCCGTGGATCGTGCTCGCCGCGGTCGGCACCGCGTTCCTGAGCTTCGGGCTGTGGGTCCACCACATGTTCACGACCGGGCTGCCCAAGATCAGCCTCGCCTTCTTCGCGGCGGCGTCGGAGGCGGTCGCCATCCCGACCGGCGTGCAGATCTTCGTGTTCATCGCGACCCTCTGGGCGGGCAACGTCAAGAAATCGACGCCTTTGCTTTATGCGACCGGAAGCCTGGCCGTGTTCGTGATCGGCGGGCTGACCGGCGTGATGGTCGCGGTCGCGCCGTTCGACTGGCAGGCGCACGACACCTATTTCATCGTCGCGCATCTCCATTACGTGCTGATCGGCGGCACGCTGCTCCCGCTGTTCGCCGGGCTCTATTATTACTGGCCGCTCGTCACCGGCAAGAAGCTCAGCGACAGGCTCGGGCGGATCGCGTTCTGGATCATGTTCGTCGGCATGAACCTGACCTTCTTCCCGATGCATCTCTCGGGCCTGCTCGGCATGCCGCGCCGCGTGTTTACCTACCCCGAGGAGCTCGGGATCGGCGGGCTCAACCTCGCCTCGACTGCGGGGTCGTACCTGTTCGCGCTCGGCGTGCTGATCGTCTGCATCGATCTCGCGCTGTCGCCGCGCCGTCCCAAGTCCCCGCGCAATCCGTGGAACGCGGGCACGCTCGAATGGCTCGCGCTGCCCGACGACGAGGACTGGGGCATCCGATCGGTCCCGCTGATCGAGAGCCGCTATCCGATCTGGGACCAGAAGAACTTCGTCCAGAAGGTCGACGAGGGCCGCTTCTTCCTGCCCGACGCGGAGGAGATGCGACGCGAGTCGATCATCACCACCGTGCTCGATGCACGGCCGTTGCAGGTGATCCGCCTCGGCACGCCGAGCGTGAAGCCGATGATGACGGCGGTCGCGCTGGCGGGCGTGTTCATCCTGACGACCTATCATCTGTATCTCCTGTCCGCGCTCAGCGGCGTCGCGACGCTCGCCTGCGTGCTGTGGTGGCTGTGGACCGGAACCGCCGAGATCCCCGAGAAACCGACCAAGCATATCGGCCACGGGATAGAGGTGCCGCTCTACACTTCGGGGCCGTCGGCGCCGGGCTGGTGGGCGATGTTCATCACGATGATGGCGGATGCGACCGCGTTTTCGGGGCTGGTGTTCGGCTATTTCTTCTTCTGGACGATCCACACCAATTTCCCGCCCACCGGTGTCGGGCTGGACGGACCCGGCGTGTTCTGGCCGATGGTCGCACTGGCCGCGACGCTGGTCGGCTGGGCGGCCACCGTCGGCGCGCGCGAGGTGCATCGCCGTGGCAACGTCGGCGCGGGCCGCGCGCTTCTGGTCGTCGGGATCATCGCGACGCTGTCGAGCCTGTTCGCCGGGCTAGCTGGGCCGTGGTATTCGGGGCTGGATCCCGAACTGCACGTCTATCCGGCGATCGTGTGGACGCTGGCGATCTGGACCGCGGTACACGCCGCGATCGGCGTGATCATGCAGGCCTATACGCTGGCGCGCAGCCTCGCGGGCAAGATGACGCCGGTCTATGACGCAGACCTGCGCAACATCACCGTCTACCACCATTTCCTCGCACTGACGGGCATCGTGACGTTCTGCACGATCGGCCTCTTCCCGGGTGTCGCATGACAACGCCGAAGGACAACCGGAAACACTGGGCGCGCGACCTCAAGGTCACGCTGTGGACGCTGATTATCCCGCCGACGATCTGGGCCGTCCATTTCCTGTTCTGCTATCTGTGGGTCGCGGTCACCTGCGCGAAATCGCCGACGCCGGGAACGGCGCTGGACGGATTTCCACTGGCGACGCTGATCGCGACGATCGTCGCGCTGCTCGGCATCCTCGCCGCGGGCTATATCGCGCGCGTCCAGTCGCAAACGCCGGGCGACCCGGCACCGCATGACGAGGGGACCGCGATCGACCGGCTGCGCTTCCTCGCGCTCTCGACCCGGCTGCTCGCCGCACTGAGCTTCGTGGCAGTGATCTTTACCGCGCTGCCCGTCATCGTCTTCGGCGATTGCCGATGAGACGCGCGAGCCTCGTGCTCGGCGCGGTGCTGGTCCCGCTCGGCTGGGCGTCTGCCGCGGCGCCGCTCGGAATGGTCGGGCATATGACCGGCCACATGATCGCCGTCGCCGTTGCCGCGCCGGTCCTTGCATATGGCCTAGCGGGCAGCCGCTTCGATCCGGCCGAGCGATGGCCGGCGGTGGTGACGCCGCTCGCGATGTCGCTCGTCGAACTGGTGGTGGTGTGGCTCTGGCATCTGCCCGCGCTGCGGATGCGCGTCGACATGCAGCCGCTGGCGTTGTTGATCGAGCAGGCGAGCTTCCTCGGCGCGGGCCTGCTGCTGTGGAGCGCGGTGCTCGGCACGCGGAGCGGCGGTGCGACCGACCGGCGCGCATCGGGCGTCGCGGCGATGCTGCTGACCTCGATGCACATGACTCTGCTCGGCGCGCTGATCGGCCTCGCCCCCAGGCCGCTCTACGCGATGATGGCGATGCACCCTGCTGCACATGGTCTCGATCCGCTCGAGGACCAGCAGCTCGGCGGCGTCGTCATGCTGATGGTCGGCGCGGCGAGCTATTTCCTCGGCGGGCTCGCGATGCTCGGCGGTTTGTTGAAGACACGGAGCGCGACGGCATGACGATCCGCATCACCTGGGCGCGCGCGATCGCCGCCATCGTCGCGCTGGCGCTCGCCGGGCTGTTGTTCGCCTGGTCGGGCGTGTTCAACATTGCCGCGTCGTCGGGGCATTGGAAGATCACCGACTGGTTCCTCCACTGGACGATGCGCAACTCGGTGCGCACGCACGCCGCGTTCACCGCGCCCGACGATCCCAAGGCGCGCGAGGGCCTCGTGAGCGCCGCGGGCCTGTTCCGGGCAAGCTGCGCCTCGTGCCACGGCGCGCCCGGCGTGCGCCCACTCCCGGTGATGCAGGCGGCGACGCCCCCGCCCCCGACCTCGCGGTCAACGCGCGCGAATGGACCGACAAGCAGATCTTCTGGATCCTCAAGCACGGCGTCAAATATACCGGGATGCCCGGCTGGGCGGCGAAGGACCGCGACGACGAGGTCCGCCGCATGGTCGCCTTTGTCCGCCTCTTGCCCGAGATGTCGCCTGCGACCTATCGCGCCCTGACCGAAGTTCCCGGCAGCGGTACCGCCGGTCCCGACGCGGCGCGCATCGCCGCCTGTGCCGGCTGTCACGGCGCGGACGGTCGTGGTCGCGGACAGCCCGACATGCCCGTGCTCGGTGGCCAGAGCCCCGCCTATCTGCGCGCGACGCTCGAGGCCTATGCGACCGGCAAGCGACAGAGCGCGGTGATGGCGAACGCCGCCGCGACGCTGACGCCGGCCGAGATGACGCGGCTTGCGGATCACTTCGCGGCAATGCCTGGTATCGGCGCGACAACGCCCAACGGCAACGTCAAAGCCGCACGGATCGACCGCGAAGGCCTGCCAAAGGTCCAGCTCCCGGCCTGCGCAAGCTGCCACGCGCCCGGCAAGCCCTATCCGGTGCTCGCGGGTCAGCGCGCCAGCTATATCGCGCAACGCCTGCGTAACTGGCGCGGCGACGAGACGGTGGTCGATGCGCGCAAGTCGCAGTCGACGATGCCCGTCATCGCGCGGCGGATCCCCGAAGACATGATCGACCCGCTCGCACGGTATCTGTCGGGCCAGCGCTAAGCCCGGCTCAGGCAATCGCGAGCGACGGCTTTCGCCCCAGTGCCGCGGCAAGTGCGGCATGCCGTCGCTCGACCGCCTCGCCATAGAGGCCGCGATCGTCGGCAAGCAGCGTCAGCGTCAGAGCGGTACCGTCATCGGTCAGTCTCGATCGTTTGAGAGGTCCGGCCAGGCCGCCGCTCATCCGCTGCCCCAGACGCATCGCAAGCCCCCACGCCGTTGCGCTCTTGATCGCAGCGGGACTCGCCAGTCGACCGATGGGATCGGCTGCGGTGAGGTCGCCGCCGAGGCTGGCAGAGAGCGCCTGCGCGAGCATCCCGCGTCCTGGCGCGTCGATCGCGACCCAGTTGCCGTGAAGGGCGATTTCGACGCCACGCTCCGCGCGAAACTCGGGATTGGCGCGCCAGCCGACATCGGCGAGCAGGCAGGCGGCGTGACGCAATCTTGCCGTCGCCGGTGGCTCGTTCACGAACAATGGCGCGATCCATCGGTCGAGCAGATCGCCGTGCTCGGGGAAGCGGCCGAGCAGACGCCCCTCTTCACGCGCCGCGACGATCAGCGGGTCGAGCGCGCGCGTTACCGTGTTGAGCTGCTCATAGAGCAGACCCTCGCGCAGGCCGTATGACGACACCACCGTCGTCCGGCTGCCCAGCTGGCGCATGAGCACACCAAGCAGCGCGGCGGCATCGGCAAGCGTCGCGGTGCGCCCGCTGGACAGGCCGGGTATCGCCTTCAGCCGCGGCTTGGAGAGTTGCGGAATCGTCCGGCTCAGTCGCGTGATCGTGGCGGCCGTCATCGAATATTGATGGATGATCGGCAGCGGATAATCCGACAGCTCCATGTCGAGCCGGGCGAGTGCCCGCCAGGAGCCACCGACGAGGAACAGCGGAAGCCCCTGCCCCCGCTGATCCCAGCCTGCTTCCCGCACGAGTCGCGCAACATGGCGTTCGAGCACCTTGCCCCGCTTTGCGCGCATATCCCCGATACGCAGAACGCCGAGCGGAAAGGAGACGCGGTCCTCGATCTTGCCGCTGCGGATCCGGACGAGTTCGAGGCTGCCGCCGCCGAGATCGCCGACGATCCCATCTGCCTCGGGGATCGCCGAAAGCACCCCGTAACCGGCTGCGCTGGCCTCCTGTTCGCCGGACAGCGTTTCGACCGTAAGGCCAAGATGCTCGGCTGCGGCGATGAGGTCCGAACCGTTCCGGGCATCACGCACCGCCGCCGTCGCCACGGTGCGCACGACGGTGCATTCCATTTCGCGCGCGATCGCGGCAAACCGCGCCAGCGCGATCCGGGCAGTCTTCAACGCCGACTTTTCAATCGCGCCCGTCGCCGCGAGTCCACGCCCGAGGCCCGCCAGCACCTTCTCGTTGAACCGGATCGCGGGAAGCCGCGCCGGACCTTGGTAGACGACGAGCCGGATCGAGTTCGACCCGATATCGATGATCCCGGTCCGCGGGTGATCGTCGGTCTCGACCCGGGGCTTACCTGTGCCGAAGAGAATGTTGGTGACGCTCATCGTTTTCGTCGCAGCGACAAGGTGGGCACGGCATTGCTGGTCGCGAGCGAGGCGCCGCGACCCGAGAGCGATGGGTTCGTCATGAAATACCGATGCAGGTTAAATGGCCGGTCACCCGGATCGACGCGCGTATAGTCGCCATCCGGCCCGAGCTCCCAGCTCTGTTCGTTGTCGATCAGGTTGGCGACCATCACCTGATCGAGAATCTGGTCATGTACCGTGGGGTTCAGAATGGGCAACATGTACTCGACGCGACGGTCGAAGTTGCGTGGCATCCAGTCCGCCGAGGATATGAACAGCTTGGCGCCGTCGTTCGGAAGCGCCTTGCCGTTGCCGAACGCCCAGATCCGGCTGTGCTCGAGGAAGCGGCCGATGACGGACTTGACGCGGATCGTCTCGGACAGGCCAGGCACGCCCGGACGCAGGCAGCAGATACCTCGGATGATCAGGTCGATTTCCACGCCCGCCCCGCTTGCCTCGTACAGCTTTTCGATGACGGCGGGGTCGACGAGCGAGTTCATCTTGGCCCAGACCCCGGCGGCCCTGCCCGCGCGCGCGTTGGCGATCTCGACGTCGATCAGGTTCACGAGATTCTGCCGCAGGTCGCGCGGCGACAGGCTGACACGCTGCATGTCGATCGGTTCGACATAGCCCGTGATGTAATTGAACATCTGCGCGGCATCGCGACCCACCGCGGCATCGGCGGTGAAGAAGCTCAGATCGGTGTAGATCTTGGCGGTGACGGGGTGATAATTCCCCGTGCCGAAGTGGCAATAGGTGCGAAATGCCTGTCCCTCGCGGCGGACGACCAGCGAGACCTTGGCATGCGTCTTCCAGTCGATGAAGCCATACACCACCTGAACCCCCGCGCGCTCGAGCGCCGACGCCCAGACCATGTTCTGTTCCTCATCGAACCGGGCCTTAAGCTCCACGACCGCGGTCACCGACTTCCCGGCCTCGGCCGCCGTGATCAGCGCGTTGATAACCGCGGGCTGCTTTCCCGCGCGGTAGAGCGTCTGCTTGATCGCGACGACGTCGGGGTCGTTGGCAGCCTGCTTGAGGAAAGCGAGCACCACCTCGAACGTCTCGTACGGGTGATGGACGACGATGTCCTTCGACTTGATCGCCGCGAAGCAATCGCCGCCGAACTCGCGGATCCGCTCGGGAAAGCGGGGCGTGAACGGGGGAATTTGAGATCCGGGCGGTCCTCGTCGACGAGTCCATCGAGGTCGACGATACCGAGAAGATTGCCGCTTTCGGTGATGATCGCATCGGCGCCGCCAAGCTCGTCCTTGAGCACCGCGGCAAGCACGTCGGGGATCCCCGTTTCGAGCTCGAGCCGGATCACGCGGCCGCGCCTGCGCCGCTTGATCGCGTTGGCAAAGTAGCGGACCAGATCCTCGGCCTCTTCCTCGATCTCGATATCGCTGTCGCGCAGCACGCGAAAGCTTGCCGCCGCGAGCACGTCGTACCCCGGAAACAGCACGGGCGCGAACCGCTTCAGCAGCGTCTCGATCGCGACGTACCGCGCCGGCTCGCCCGGGAGTCGCACGAACCGCGTCATCGTGTGCGGAAGCATCACCAGCTCGCGAACCGGTTCGTTGTCCGAACGCCGGACCAGATCGAAGATGACCGAAAGGCCACGGTTCGGGATGAAGGGAAACGGGTGCGCGGGATCGAGCGCCTGCGGGGTCAGGATCGGGAAGATCTGTTCGCGAAAATGCGTTTCGAGCCAGTCATCGGCTTCACCCTCGACCGCCTCGCGGCGAAGGACGAACAGACCGGCATCGTCGAGCAGGACCCGAAGGTCGCCCCAGACCGCCTGCTGGCTTTCCATCAGCGCATCGGCCTCACGGACGATCCCGCTGAGTTGCTGGCCAGCCGTCAGGCCATCGGCGGACCGCCGATCGACGTCCTGCGTCTGCTGCCCCTTCAGTCCGGCGACGCGAACCATGAAGAACTCGTCGAGATTGGATCCCGAGATCGACAGGAAGCGAAGCCGCTCGAGCAGCGGATGCGCGGGGTTGCACGCCTCTTCCAGAACACGCCGGTTGAACGCGAGCCATGACAGCTCGCGATTGAAATAGCGGTCGTTCGGCTCTGCGCCGATGGGATCGTCGTCGTCTTCCGATTGGCGGACGATATGCGCTGGACGGTTCATCGGTCCTCTTTGGCTCGAGTGCTGAGGGTCAGGGCGGCGTGAAGATCGGGAGATCCAACGCCAATTGTGGCCGGACGATCAGACCCGCCTCGGTTAGAGTGGTTCTTGCAAGGGGAATGGACAAACGCCGACGACGTTCCATGGCCTCCTGGTCCAGCGCATCTACGGTTCGCGTTACGGCAATATGACTACGCTCAATTCGCGTGGCGAGCCAGTCGACCAGATCGGGACGGGCATCGAGGCTGCGTCGCTCGAACAGATGGGCAAGCAGCAGCCGCATCAATTCGTCGTCCGGCGCGCCGATCGCAGCGATCGGGCTGGCCGAAAGACGCGAACGCAGGTCGGGCAGCTTGACCTTCCACTCGGGCGGCGCGGCATCGGCGACGATCAGCAGGGGCCGGTGCTCTTCCTGCGCGCGATTCCACGCGTGAAAAAGCTGCGCCTCGGGCAGCCGTTCGGCGTCGTCGATGATCGCGCCGCCGGTCTTTGCGGCAAAGATGCGTGCCAGCAGACTGCGGCCCGACTTGCGCGGCCCCGTCAGGATCGCGGTCATCACGGGCCACGTCGCGGTGTGTTCGAGCGTCTGGACGGCACGGGCGTTCGAAGGCGTTACGAGGAAGGCGTCGTCACGGGGGTCCGCCGGCCATCCCAATGGCAGCGCAATCTGGGTCATTCCGGCTATGCTCACCCTGTCGTCGCATTGTCCGCCGGAAGGTCCGGCGGGAGAAGTTGGGTCACCCGGCGTATGCGGATCGTCTGTCCCGAGCCGAACACCTGATATCCGCGCGCCTCGAGCGCGGCCTTCAGCGCTGCGGGATCTCCGTCGAAGGTCACGCGCATCAACGAGACGCCGCCAAGCGCCAGGCTGGTCGTCGCCGCCGACCGAACGCCGGGCACTGCCCGCATCGCGCTCTCGGTCGCGGTGATGGCGGCGGCCGAAGGCGTATCGAACTGGATCGTCACGGGCAGCCCGGCGCCCGTCGCCAGCTGGCTGAGATTGGCCTCGGCGACGCTGTCGATGCCCACTGCTTCATCGAGCGCCACCTCGGGCGGCGGCGGCGGCGACAGCGTCGCGTCAGGACGCAGCGTCCCGTTGCGCCGTGCCTGCTGATACAGATCGTCGAGTCGCTTTACCCCGGCGTCGAGCAATTGCGGCAAGCCATCCGGGCTGCCGACGCGCAGGGTGAAGCGGCCAATCATCTGATTGTCGGGACCGTGACGCGCCTCGAACGCGCCAATGACGGGTCCACCTGGCCATTGGCGGTACAGCCTGACGACCGGGATCAGGACGTCATTTGCGCCATATTGATCGAGAATTGTCCGCCACCAGCCGCGTCCGGGACGTTGCGACTGGCCCAGATTGAGCAACAGCGCATCCGGACCAGTGCCCGAAGGCCGGACATAGTCGATGCTGCTGTTACCGGTGCGATAGCGCGCCCAGGCCTGTTGCCATTCGGTCCGCTGCTCGAAGCCTTGCGCGACCCCGCCCGACCATTGGAGCGGTAGGACGAGCATCGGTGGCGAGCGATCCGCATAGGCCGAGATCCCGAGGATCGACCCCGCGCGCGTGCGATCGAACAAGACACCGAGCTTGGCGACATAACGCTGCGGACCGATCTGCTCGTTTTCGACGACGATCCCCGATACCAGCGAATCGAGCGTACCGTCGGACACCAGCCCCCGCCCCCGCCAAGCCGGTCGGACAACTGGACCCAAGCCTTGCGTTGCGCGAGGCGCCAACCGCCATAGCGCGCGGCGTCGGCGGATTTGCCAGACACGTCGACGACGACTCCGCTGACCTCGTAGGCGCTACCGCTGTCGACTGGCGGCGCGCCCCGGCCGCCACCCTCGATCTGGGCGAGCACGGCGCCGCCGCCAAGCAACAAGGCGGCGCCGGCGAGGGCGGTGGGCAGGGCACGGATACGCATCACATCGGCCTTTTGGCGAAGCAGGCGTGGAAATCCAAGCGCGATATGGCTAGGCGCATCGAACATGACCGACACGCCAGAGCCAACCGCCGCCCCGAACCAGCCCCAGACCGGTTCGTACACCTATGCCCAAGCCGGTGTTTCGATCGCTGCGGGCAATGCCCTGGTGCGGGCGATCGCTCCCCTGGCCCGCGCGACGCGGCGGCCCGGCGCCGACGCCGACCTTGGCGGGTTCGGCGGTATGTTCGATCTGAAGGCGGCAGGGTTCACCGATCCCTTGCTGGTGGCTGCGAACGACGGCGTGGGTACCAAGCTCAAGCTTGCGATTGACTGGAACCGGCATGAAGGCGTCGGGATCGATCTTGTCGCGATGTGCGTCAACGACCTCATCGTCCAGGGCGCCGAACCGCTGTTCTTCCTGGATTACTACGCCAGCGGCGCGCTCGATGCGGCCGTGGCGGAACGCGTCGTCGCCTCGATCGCCGAGGGCTGCAAGATGGCGGGCTGTGCGCTGATCGGTGGCGAGACGGCGGAGATGCCGGGCATGTACGCCGATGGCGATTACGATCTCGCCGGCTTCTGCGTCGGCGCAGTCGAGCGCAGCAATGTCCTCACCGGCCGCGAGATCGCGCCGGGCGACGTCATGCTCGGCCTGGCTTCGTCCGGGGTCCATTCGAACGGGTTCTCGCTCGTTCGCCGCCTTGCAGCCGATCGCGGCTGGAAGCTCGATCGGCCTGCGCTGTTCGATCAGGACCGGCTGCTGATCGATCACCTGATGGCGCCGACCCGCATCTATGTGGCAAGCCTGCTGCCGTTGCTGCGGGACCGTCGCATCAAGGGCCTCGCGCACATTACGGGCGGTGGGCTTCTCGAGAATATCCCGCGTGTCCTGCCGGGCGGCGTTCACGCGGTGGTCGATGCCGACGCCTGGGAACAGTCACGGTTGATGGCGTTCCTCCAGGCGCAGGGCGCGATCGAACCCGAGGAGATGGCGCGGACCTTCAACTGCGGGATCGGCATGGTCGTCATCGTGAGCAGCGACGAGGCCGAGGCCGTTACCGCCGCGCTCACCGCGTCGGACGAAACGGTCCACACGATCGGGCGGATCGAGTCGGGAACGCACGGCTGTACCGTCCGGGGATCGGCGGGTACGTGGAGCGCGCGCGCCGACTGGACGGCGACGCATGGCTGACAGGACGCGCGTTGGCGTCCTGATCTCGGGGCGCGGCTCGAACATGATGGCGCTGGCGACCGCCGCGCTCGAGCCGGATTGTCCCTACGAGGTCGTGATGGTGGCATCGGACAAGCCCGACGCGGCGGGGCTCGACTGGGCGCGGTCACACGATTTGCCGACGTTTGCGCTGTCTCCCCGCGGGCTGGGCAAGCCGGCCTATGAAGCGGCGATCGACTCGGCCCTGCGCGACGCTGGCGTCGAGGTGGTCGCGCTCGCAGGATATATGCGGCTGCTGTCCGACACGTTCGTCGCCGCATGGCGGGACCGGATCGTCAACATCCATCCCTCGCTCCTGCCGAAGTACAAGGGTCTCGATACGCACGCACGGGCGATCGCGGCCAAGGACACGGTTGGCGGGTGCTCCGTTCATCTGGTCACAGAGGAACTCGACGGGGGCGCGGTGTTGGGCCAGGCCGAGGTCCCTATCCGTCCCGGTGACGACGCCGATAGCCTCGCGAACCGGGTACTGGCGGCCGAGCTTGCGCTGTATCCAAAGACGCTGGCCGCGTTCGTGACACGATGAGCGGCCCCACGCCCACCGAACGCGCCGAAGCGTCAGCGGTCCGGCGGCGCTGGATCACATTGGCCGAGCTGCTTGCGATCGCCGGCGTTCTGATCGCAGCGTTGACGCTCTGGAGCAACTGGTCGGATCGTTCGGCGGAGAAGGCCGAAAGGGCGAACGCCATCGCGAGCGAACGACAGGCCGCGCGGCGGTTCGAAATCCGTGCGGTAGCAGCGGAAAATGGCGACTCGCTGCTGTTGTTGCGCGACGACAAACACGAGATCCAGAATGCGACCGTCGCCTTTCCATCCGCGCTTCAGGTCGCGCGCAAGGAGGCACTCACCGACCAGATCCAGCGCAGCTGGTTCGAAAAGCCCTTGCTCAAGGCGACCGACGGTGGCGCGGACGAGCAAGCGGGGCGCTTGCCGGTGTTGATCACGGTCTCGTACACCGATGGTGATGCCGTACGCACCGCGCGTGGCATCCATGACATCATCTGGCAGACGAAGGCCGGCGGGTTCCTGGCGGGCCGTTCACTCAAGCTGCAAGGCTTGCGTTCGCGGCAACGGGGCGGCGACCAGACGAAGCTGGATGCGATCTGGGCGCGGGAAAAACCGAAAACATAGTGGTCAGATTGGCCAGCGATGGCAGGATGCAATCGCGCCGTTCAGAGCCGGAGCGCGTATACGGGGTCTTCGTAGAGCGTATCGCCTACCGCAAAGGACCGTGACCCGACGACCTCGAAGCCGGCACGCTCGTAAAAGCGCCTGGCGCGCACGTTCTTCGCCCACACACCCAGCAACATCCGCGTGTGGCCACGTGCCCTCGCGTCGTCGCACGCCTGTCGCAAAAGGCCTTGTCCGACCCCGCCGCCGTGAAACTGTTT
The DNA here is from genome assembly GCF_036856055.1 of Sphingomonas sp. 22R3R2A-7. Taxonomy (NCBI): domain Bacteria; kingdom Pseudomonadati; phylum Pseudomonadota; class Alphaproteobacteria; order Sphingomonadales; family Sphingomonadaceae; genus Sphingomonas; species Sphingomonas sp. 22R3R2A-7. Next base: position 495,002 of record NZ_JASPFR010000001.1, read on the forward strand.
GAGCGTGTATATCCGGCGCAGCTCGATATCCGCTGCGTCCGTGTCGATCGGAAAGTCCGGGCTGGTGAGCACCGTGTAGCCGATCGGGGCGTGGCCTGGTTCATACTCGGCCAGGGTCACAACCGTCTGCGGATCCGATAGCCAGGTTTCGAAAACGGCGTGGCTGTTGTTGCGCGCGCAGTGACCGATGATGTCGGCCCCGTTCAGCACGCTTGCATAGGCGTCGAGAAATGCGGCGGATGCGACGAGCGACAAGGCGGGTGAATCACCCAGTGTCGCGCGTCGCAGCCGCCAGGTCATCAGCCGACGATTTCTTCTGGCTTGAAGAAATAGGCGATCTCGATCTCGGCGTTCTCGTCCGAGTCCGAACCGTGAACCGAGTTTGCCTCGATTGATTCGGCGAGCTCCTTGCGGATCGTGCCGGCATCGGCGTTCGCAGGATTGGTCGCACCCATGATGTCGCGGTTCCGCTGCATCGCGTTCTCACCCTCGAGAACCTGAACCACGACCGGGCCGGAAATCATGAAGTCGACGAGCTCACCAAAGAACGGGCGCTCCTTGTGCACGGCGTAGAAGCCTTCGGCCTGCTCGCGCGTCATCTGGATGCGCTTCGAAGCGACGACGCGGAGGCCGGCTTCCTCAAGCATCTTCGTGACGGCGCCCGTCAGATTGCGGCGGGTTGCATCGGGCTTGATGATCGAAAAGGTACGGTTCGCGGCCATGCTGGTCACGGGCTCCTGTGTTGACGGAAATGGGATGCGCGGCGCTTAGTCGCAGAGCGGCCCTAAAGCAACGTCTATGCCGCGCGCATCCCCGGCCGATCCGATCAGGCGGCCTGCTCCCAACGCCCCGAATCATTCTGTTTCCAATAGCGTCGTTCGACGCCATCGCGGCCCGCAAGCGCTTTCCACGCCAGCCGTGCCTCACGGATCGCGTCTTCGTCGAAGATGTGAAACGCGCGGTCGAAGTCGAGTGCGGTATCACGCCATTTGCCATCGACGATCGCGACGTTGCCGGCGGCGTTTGCGGCGGTCACGTCGGGCGCGATCAATATGGGCTGTGCCGCGTCGTTACCGCCGCCCTGTTGCGCATGCGGCAGGAAGCTCTCGGGCGCGTAGGACCACAGCAGCCGGTCGAGCGCGAGGCGCTGCGCCTCCGACTCCGCGACGACGACCAGCCTTCCCCCGGTAGCGACGACGCGCTCCGCGATCCGGGGAAGGACGCGGTCGAGGGGGATGCTGAGGTGGTAAAAGTCGACCTGCACGTTGCTTCCCCCTGCCCGACCCTTCCGTCATCCCGACCTGTTCAGGATGACGATGGGCACATGCGCTTTAGCCTCAGCCCTCGAAATTGTCCGCGACGAACCGGTCGAGCAGCCGCACGCCATAGCCCGTCGCGCCCTTGTCGTGGTTCGTCCCCGGCTTGTCGGACCAGACCATGCCGGCGATGTCGAGATGCGCCCACTTGACGCCCTCGTCGACGAAACGCTGGATGAACTGTGCCGCGGTGATCGACCCTGCGCCGCGGGGACCGACATTCTTCATGTCAGCGATCGGCGAATCGATCAGCTTGTCATAGGCCGGCGACAGCGGAAAACGCCACAATGTCTCGCCGGTCGCCTTGCCCGCCGCGAGGAGCTTGTCCGCGAGCGCATCGTCATTGGCGAAGATGCCGCCATTCTCCGTCCCGAGCGCGACGATCATCGCACCCGTCAGCGTCGCGAGGTCGACGATCATCGTCGGCTTGAACGTCTTCTGTACCCACGTGACGCAATCGCACAGCACGAGCCGGCCTTCGGCATCGGTGTTGAGCACTTCGATCGTCTGACCCGACATCGAGGTTATGACGTCGCTGGGCCGCAAGGCCGCGCCGTCGGGCATGTTCTCGACCAGCCCCATGACGCCGACGACGTTCACCTTGGCCTTGCGCGCGGCGAGCGCCTTCATCGCGCCGGCGACCGCACCGGCACCGCCCATATCCCACTTCATGTCTTCCATGCCCGCGCCGGGCTTGATCGAGATGCCGCCCGAGTCGAACGTCACGCCCTTGCCGACGAATGCCAGCGTCGGCGCATCCGCGCCGGCACCATTCCACTTCAGCGCGAGGATACGGGCTTCCCGACGCGAGCCCTGGCTCACGCCCAGCAAGGCCCCCATGCCAAGATCCGCCATCTGCGCTTCGTCGAGCACGGTGATCTCGACGCCCAGACCTTCGACCTCCTTCGTGACCTTCGCGACGAAGCTCTCCGGGTACAGGATGTTCGGGGGCGAGGTGACGAGCCAGCGGGTCAGATCGAGCCCGTCGGTGACGGCGTCGTGGCGCGCCCATGCGGCTTCGCCTCCGTCACCAGACCCGACGATCGTCAGCGTCGTCAGCGTCGGCTTCGCCGTCTCGGCAAGCTTGGTACGATAGGTATCATAGCGCCACGCGCGCTGTTCGGCAGCCGCGGCAAACCGCGCGACGAGATCGGCCGATGGCGCCGATGGCAGAGCCTGCATCATCACGGTGACCGCCGTCGCGCCCGACGTCAGCAGGCGCGCGACGACGGCGCCGCCGGCCTTCTCCCAGTCGTTCTCGCTTCCCGCACCCGTCCCGACCAGCAAGACCTGCCGAACGACATCGTCGACAGGGACGAAGAGTTCGACGATCGAACCCGCGTCGCCCGAGAAGCGCGCCGCGGTGGTGGCCTGGTCCGCGACAGCCTGCGCATGCTCGCTGATCGCACCCCAGACGATATGGGGCACGCCGTCCTTGCCGACGGGAAGTGCGAGAATGGCGGCATCAGCGGCAGCGGCGGGAGCGAAATGGATCTGCATCAGGGGACCTCGAACCACGGGATAAATAGGCGATGACAGCCTCCTAGGCTCATGACGCGGGTCTGGCAAAGCACGACGATTGCAGCAAAGGCCCGGTGGTGCGATAGGCGGCCTTCGACGGGCACGAACGGTGGCCCGAATGCCAAAAGGGGCTGATGTTCATCGTGCTGCGTATCGACCTTTTGGCGGGTTGCGCCCTGACGCTCGCATTGCTGGCGGCGTCGCCCACCCATGCGCAGGATCTGCAGGACCGCCCGGTCACGCCCCCTCCGCCCGAAGCACCGGCGGCGGGCGCGCCGACGGCGCCGGACGCGGACCAGGTCCAGTTCAGCTCGGAGACGCTCGAATATGACACGAACACCGATGTCGTGACCGCCAAGGGCGCGGTTCGCATGTTTCGCGAGGAAGCCGCCTGCGCGCGGACACGGTCGTCTGGAACCGCAAGACGGGCAAAGTGCTCGCGACCGGCGATATCGCGGTGACCAACCCGCAGGGCGACATCGCCTATGGCGACCAGATCGAGCTCACCGATCTGCTCAAGGACGGCGTCGTCGACAATATGCTCGTGGTGCTCGAGCAGGGCGGCCGGATGGCGGCAGCGCAGGGCACGCGCGAAGCGGACGGAACGCTCAACCTTCGCAGCGCCGCCTATACGCCGTGCTCAGTCACCAATTCGGAAGGATGCCCGAAGGACCCGACGTGGAAGATCACGGCGGTACGCGTGACCTATCGTCCGCAGCGAGAGCGTATCTATTTCGACGGCGGACGACTCCACCTCTTCGGGCTTCCCTCGCTCCCGCTGCCCAAATTCTCCACGCCCGTGGGCGGCGGCAGCGACAGCGGTCTTTTATCGCCGACCGCGAGCTACAGCCGGGTCAACGGGCTCGAGCTCGGCGTTCCCTATTATTTCAAGCTGGGGCCAAACAAGGGCCTCGTGATCACGCCTCGCGTCTATTCGAGCGTCCTGCCGATGGTGCAGGCCGATTATTCGCAGCTGGGGACGAAGGGGGCGTTCAGGGTCAACGCCTATGCCACGGCCAGCCGGCGCAGCGACGATTTGCTGAACAGCAACCCCGCCGACACGGAGATGGCTTTTCGCGGCTATCTCGACGGCATCGCGCGGTACCAGTTCTCGCCGCAATGGAGTGCCAGCGCGTCGCTGCGTGTGACGACCGATCGCACGTTCCTGCGACGCTACGACATTTCCCGCGATGATCGGCTCCGTTCGACCGCCAGCATTCAGCGGGTCGACGATTCGAGCTACCTGTCGCTGACCGCCTGGGCAGCGCAGACGCTGCGGGTCAACGATCCGCAAGGCCAGCAACCGATCGCGCTGCCGGAAATCGACTATCGCAAGCGGTTCGACGACGGCGTGCTCGGAGGCCGGTTCCAGCTGCAGCTCAACACGCTCGCGCTGACGCGAACGGATGGGCAGGACACGCAGCGCGCGTTCGCCAGCCTCCAGTGGGACCTCCGTCGTCTGACGCGGTGGGGGCAGGAAGTCACCTTCACCGCCTTCGCACGCGGCGATGCCTACAATACCGACGATACGCTGCTGACGTCGGTCGCGAGCTATCGCGGGAACGAAGGCTTTACCGGCCGCGCGATCGGCGCGGTCGCCGTCGACGTGAAATGGCCGTTCATCGGGTCCTTCCTGGGCGGCACGCAGCGTCTCACGCCGCGCGTACAGGTCGTCGCCGCGCCGAAGCTGGCCAATCTCTCGGTCCCCAATGAAGACAGTCGCGCGCTCGATCTGGACACATCCAACCTGTTTTCGCTCAACCGGTTCGCCGGATATGACCGGTTCGAGGATTCGACCCGTGTCACCTATGGCGCCGACTGGGCGATCGACCTGCCGGGGATCGCGATCGAGACGAACATCGGCCAGAGCTATCGCCTCGACACGCGACCGACCATCCTCCCCGACGGCACGGGCCTCAGCGACCGGTTCTCGGATGTTGTCGGTCGCACGGAGGTCCGCTTCCGCGACTTCGTCTCGGTGACTCACAGGTTCCGCCTCGACAAGGACGGCTTCGCGGTCCGCCGTAACGAGATCGACGCCACGCTCGGCTCGCGCGCAACCTACATTCTCGTCGGGTATCTCCGGCTCAACCGGGACATCACGCCGGCCATCGAGGATCTCCAGGATCGCGAAGAGGCGCGCGTCGCAGGGCGTGTCCAGTTCGCCAAATTCTGGTCGGCGTTCGGTTCGGCTGTCGTCGATCTCACGAACCGCGCGGAGGACCCCTTGTCGCAGTCGAGCGGCTTCGATCCGATCCGCCACCGGCTGGGTGTCCAATATGAGGACGATTGCCTGCGGCTCGGTGCAACGTGGCGACGCTATTACAACAACACCGGGGATGCGCGCAGGGGCAACAGTTTCCTGCTGACGCTGGCCTTCACTAATCTGGGCCGCTAAGCCCCTATTCAGCTACTGCACGGCAAGACGCGCGTTGCGTGCGACGATTACGCGATGATGGGATACCGATATCTTGAAGCATGATGTTCGACTGGCAACGCGTGGAAGCCGGGTAATCGGGGCAGTGGTCTTGGCGGCCCTCGCGGCTGGCGCCGTGGCGCAAACCGCGCCACCGGCGGCCAATTCGGGCCGCACCGTGTCCGATCAGAGCATACCGGACAATACCGGGCTCGACATTCCGGCTAACCTCCAGATCTTCGGCAAGGTCGATCCAAACGTTCGAAAGCCGACGGCGATCGTCAACGATTCGGTCATCACCGGCACCGACGTCGACCAGCGCGTCGCGCTGATCGCGATGGCAAATGAAGGTGCGAAGCTGTCGCCGGAAGACCGCGACCGGCTGAAGCTCCAGGTCCTGCGCCAGTTGATCGACGAGACGCTGCAGCTTCAGGAAGCGAAGACGGCCGACATCACGATCTCGCCCGCCGAACTTACCCAGAGCTATGACGCGGTCTCGAAGCGGTTCAATCGCACCCCCGTGGCGATGACCGCCTATCTGCGCGAAACGGGGTCGTCGGATCGTTCGCTCAAGCGGCAGATCGAGGGTGAGTTGGCCTGGCAGCGCTATCTGCGCAAGCGCGTGGAGCCGTTCGTCAATGTCGGCGACGAGGAGGTCAAGGGCATCATCGATCGCCTCGAGGCAGCCAAGGGCACCGACGAGTTCAACCTCAAGGAGATCTACCTTGCGGGCAATGCGACCAACGGCCAGCAGGTCTACGCCAACGCCCGTCAGCTGATCCAGGATATCCAGAAGGGCGGCAAGCCGTTCGATTATTATGCGACGCAGTTCTCGGAAGCGTCGACGCGTGCGGTCGGCGGTGACCTTGGATGGGTGCGCGCCGCAACGCTGCCGCCGCAGCTCGCCGAGGCGGCACAGTCGATGCAGGTCGGTCAGGTCGCCGGGCCGATCGAGGTTTCGGGTGGCTATTCGATCCTCTATCTGACCGACAAGCGGCAGGTGCTGACGGCGGATCCGCGCGACGCACGGCTCAGCCTCAAGCAGCTCACGCTGCGCTTCCCGGCGAACACGACGCAGGCCCAGGCCGCGGTGCGCGCCGAGGCGTTCGCGCAGGCTACGAGGAATCTGCGGGGCTGCGGGACCGTCGAGAAGGTCGCTGCCGGGATCGGCGCCGACGTGGTCGACAACGACACCGTGCGTATCCGTGATCTCCCGCCGCAGCTGCAGGAAGTCATGCTGAAGCTTCAGGTCGGCGAGTCGAGCCCGCCATTCGGCTCCGCCGAACAGGGTGTCCGCGCACTCGTGCTGTGTGGCCGCGACGATCCGCAATCGGGCGCGCTGCCAAGCTCGGCCCAGATCCAGGGTCAGCTCGAGCAGCAGCGCGTCAACCTACGCGCGCAGCAGAAGCTGCGCGATCTCCGTCGCGACGCGGTGGTCGAATATCGCTGATCGAACGATGAACATGCGCAACCCCTTGGCGGTATCGATGGGCGACCCGGCCGGAATCGGACCCGAAATCATCGCCAAGGCGTGGGCAAAGCGTGAGGCCCATGATCTGCCGCCGTTCGTGGCGATCGGCGACGCGCGGGCGATCGAGCGGGTGTGGAACGGTCCGCTCGTCCGCGTTACCAGCCTCGACGAAGGCAGCGCTGCCTTCGCGACGGGCGTTCCCGTGCTCAGCGTCGAGGACGCGGGCGATGTCGTGCCGGGCGCGCCGGACACCGATGGGGCCCGATGCGCGCTCCATTCGCTCGAACTCGCGGTAGGACTCGTCCGGACCGGGGCAGCCCGCGCGCTCGTGACCGGGCCCGTGTCGAAGGCGCGTCTCTATGCGATCGGTTTCAGCCATCCGGGTCAGACCGAATTTGTCGCCGAACGGTTTGGCATTGCCGGTGAGAATGCCGTGATGATGCTCGCCGGTCCGTCGCTTCGGGTCGTACCCATCACCACGCACGTCCCCCTCAACGCGGTCTCGTCCATGTTGACCATCGATCTCATCCTCGCGCGCGCGCGTGCAACCGCGCGGGGGCTGACGCGCAATTTCGGCATCGAAGCCCCTCGGCTTGCGTTTGCAGGGTTCAATCCGCACGCCGGCGAACAGGGCGCGCTGGGTCGCGAGGAGATCGACGTCATCGAACCGGCCATCGCGATCCTCCAGGCCGAGGGCATCGATGCGACGGGTCCGTTTGCGGCAGATACGTTGTTCCATCCGCGTGCCCGTGCGACCTATGACGCGGCGCTCTGCTGTTATCATGACCAGGCGCTGGTGCCGCTCAAGACGATCCATTTCGATGAGGGTGTGAACATCACGCTTGGCCTCCCGATCGTCCGGACCTCGCCCGACCACGGCACCGCTTTTTCCATCGCGGGCAAGGATATGGCGGAGCCCGGTGCGATGATCGCTGCGATTGCGATGGCCGGCCAGGCGGCGGACCGTCGTGCACGGTCCGCGCTCGCGCAATGATTCAACCGACAATGCCGTTGCCGCCGCTCCGCGAAGTCATCGCGCGGCACGGCCTGAACGCAAGCAAGGCGCTTGGTCAGAACTTCCTGTTCGACGGACAACTGCTCGCGCGGATCGCGGCGGTTCCGGGGGATCTCCACGACAAGGACGTGCTCGAGATCGGACCGGGTCCGGGCGGCCTTACGCGTGCGCTGCTTACCGCAGGGGCGCGGGTTACCGCAATCGAACGCGACCATCGCTGCATCCCGGCGCTCGGCGAACTCGGCGATGCGTTCCCGGGACGCCTGCGCGTGATCGAAGGCGACGCGCTGGCGATCGACGCCCCGTCGCTCTTCGAAGGCGCTCCGCATATCGTCTCGAACCTGCCGTACAATATCGGCACGGCGTTGCTCGTCGGGTGGCTATCGACGGATTGGATGCCGTGGTGGCAATCGCTGACGCTGATGTTCCAGAAGGAAGTCGCCGAGCGTATCGTCGCAACGACCGACAGCGATCATTACGGCAGGCTCGCCGTACTCGCGCAGTGGCGAAGCACCGCGCGTATTGCGATGCCGGTCCATCGCTCCGCCTTCACGCCGCCGCCGAAGGTCATGTCGGCGGTCGTTCACATCACCCCAACGGCAGCGCCGGAGGATGTCGACTTCAGCCTGCTGGAGCGGCTTACCGGCGCGGCGTTCGGGCAGCGGCGCAAGATGCTCCGGCAAAGCCTGAAGTTGGTACCGGGCGCGCTCGATGCGCTTGAACGGATCGGTATCGAAGGAACGCGCCGCGCCGAGACACTCGCGGTGGTCGACTTCGTCGCGCTGGCCCGTCAGGCAGGATCAGCGGTCAGCGTCTCCCGCTGATCGATCAGTCCTTGGCCGGCGCCGGCTTGGGAGCGACCTGCGCCGTCGTGATCGGCGGCCCCTTGGCGATCGTCGCCGCGAGCTGGCTCGCCTCGGGGCATGCGCCCTTGCAGATCGTCCGGATCTTGGCGAGGTTGTCGCGCGCACGAACGACTGCGCCCTTCATGACCAAGGCCGTGCCCTGTCCGTTGAGCGCGACGACGTCGTTCGGCTCGAGCAGCAACGCCTCGCGGTAGAGACGGATCGCCTTTCCGGGCAAGTCGCGTGCCTCTGCGACCTTCGCCAGCTCGATGAACGCCGCGCGATTGCGCGGATCGACCGCGACCGCTGTTTCCAGCATGTCGGTCGCACCGTCCAGATTGCCGGCCGCCTTCAGGCTGCGGCCCTGAGCCAGCAGCTGCATCGACCGGGGGTCGATCTGATTGTCCGGGCGCTGGCCGCTGAGCGAGGTCGACACCGACACCACCGTTAGCGCGGCAGCAAAGGCAACGGTCGAAAAACGCATCAGGGTCTCCAGGCGGCGCACAGCGACATTGGCTAGCATTGCTAGGCGGCTAGCATGCGCGGATAAGCCGCGCGACAAAAAAGCCATCGGTCCCGTCTCGGCCTGGCTCGAGGCGGATACCGTGACCATGCTCCGCACCGGCGGGCAAGGTGAAGCGATCGACCTGCCAGCCGGGATGCGCGTTCAGGAACCAGCTGACCTGATCCGTTCCCTCCGCGTCCAGCAACGAGCAGACGATGTAGACCAGCGCACCGCCCGGCTTGACCAGCGAGGATGCCGCCGAGAGAACCTGCTGCTGCGTCGATTGCAACCGCGACAGGCGGTCGGGGTGAGCCGCCACCGGGCCTCCGGGTTGCGCCGCCACGTCCCGGTCCCCGAGCAGGGGGCATCGACAAGCACGCCATCGGCCTGCCCGCTCCATTCGACCAGCGCGTCCCGCTCGCGACCGGGATTGAGCAGCATCGTGTCGATGATCGTCGCGCCCGCGCGGGTTGCTCGCGGGGCGAGCCTCGCCAACCGGTTGCGGTCGGTATCGCACGCCAGGATAGCACCCTGATCGGCCATCGCCGCCGCCAGCGCGAGCGTCTTGCCGCCTGCCCCGGCGCAGAAGTCGACGATCCGCTGGCCGGGTTTTGCCTGCATCGCGAGACCGACGATCTGGCTGCCCTCGTCCTGAACCTCGAGAGCGCCTCCGTTGAAAAGCGGGAGCAACTCGACATTGGTACCCAGCGGAAGCCGGATGCCATCCGGCGCCTTCTCGGTCGCCTCCGCCTCGGGCAACGCCGCCAGAACGGCTGCGCGATCGGTTACGAGCCGGTTCACGCGAAGATCGAGCGTCGCGCGACCGGCCAGGTCGGTCAGCGCGGCGCCATCAAGCCCTGACGCGCGCAACGCCTTGGTCAGCCATTGCGGAGCGACACCCGCTCGCGCCCGCGGCTCATCCTTTGCGATCGACGCCGGCGCATGCGTCGAGCCATCGAAGCTTTCCGCAACGGCGGGATCGGCATCGGCGACGAGCAGCATGGCGGACCGCCCGTCCTCGGGGCGATCACCTGCCTTGCGGATGGCGGAATAGACGAGCTCGCGAACGGCCCGACGATCCTTCGACCCGGCATAGCGCCTGGTCGCGAAATACCGCGCGATCAGCGTGTCGGCGGCAGCGCCGCCTTCGCGCGCAGCGACGATGATCTGATCGAGCAGTTCGATCGCAGCCTGCGTTCGCGCCGGGGGGTCATGCTGCTGCGCCCCCAACAAGGAGGGATATCTGCGGCGAACGGTACAACAAGCTCATCATCATGCCCCCCTAGCCCCTCCCGGCGCCGGGAGGGGAATATTTTCGGGGGGCAGCGCTCAGCGGGTCGGGTAGTTTGGCGCCTCACGCGTGATCGTCACGTCATGGACATGGCTCTCCATCAGGCCCGCGCCGGTGATCTGGACGAATTCGGCGCGCGACTGAAGGTCGGGGATCGTTGCCGAGCCTGTGTAGCCCATTGCCGCCTTGATGCCGCCGACGAGCTGATGAATGACGTCCTTTGCCGGCCCCTTATAGGCGACCTGGCCCTCGATCCCCTCGGGAACGAGCTTCAGCTGATCCTTGATATCGCCCTGGAAATAGCGGTCCGCCGAGCCGCGGCCCATCGCGCCGACCGAGCCCATCCCGCGATAGGACTTATAGGCGCGCCCCTGATACAGGAACGTTTCGCCCGGTGCCTCGTCGGTCCCGGCCAGCAGCGAGCCGATCATGACGGTCGACGCGCCCGCGGCGAGCGCCTTGGCCATATCGCCCGAGGTCCGGATCCCGCCATCGGCAATGACGGGGACGCCTGCCTTGTGACCCGCTTCGGCACAATCCATGACCGCGGTCAGCTGCGGTACGCCGACGCCTGCGACGACACGCGTCGTACAGATCGAACCGGGCCCGATCCCGACCTTGATCCCATCGGCACCGGCGTCGATGAGCGCGCGCGTTGCCGCAGCGGTCGCGACATTGCCAGCGACGACCTGGACGGAATTGGAGAGCTTCTTGACGCGCTCGACCGCGCGGCCAACGTCACGGTTATGCCCATGCGCGGTATCGATCACGATCAGATCGCAACCGGCATCGACCAGCTGCTCGGTCCGGTCGTACCCCTTGTCGCCGACCGTCGTGGCGGCCGCGACGCGCAGCCGGCCTGCCTCGTCCTTCGTGGCGTCGGGGAACATGACCGCCTTCTCGATATCCTTGACGGTGATCAGCCCGACACAGCGATACTGCGCATCGACGACGAGCAGCTTCTCGATCCGGCGCTGGTGCAGCAGGCGGCGGGCTTCTTCCTTGCCGACCTCGGTCGAAACCGTGGCGAGGTTCTCATGCGTCATCAACTCGCTGACGGGCTGCTGTGGGTTGCCGGCAAAGCGCACGTCGCGGTTGGTAAGGATGCCGACGAGCTTGCCGTCCGCCTCGACGACGGGGATACCGCTGATGCGGTGCCCTGCCATCAATGCCTGGGCCTCGCCCAGCGTTGCGGTCGGCTTGATCGTGATCGGATTGACGACCATCCCCGACTCGAACCGCTTGACCTGCCGCACTGCCGCCACCTGCTGCTCGACGGTGAGGTTGCGGTGGAGCACGCCAATGCCGCCAAGCTGCGCCATGACGATCGCCATGTCCGCCTCGGTGACGGTGTCCATCGCCGAGGACAGGATCGGGATGTTCAGCGCGATCCCGCGCGTCAGCTGGGTACGCGTGTCCGCCTGGCTAGGCAGGACGTCCGACTCGCCCGGATACAGGAGGACGTCGTCGAAAGTGAGGCCGAGGCGGATATCCATGTAAGCTGCCGATCCTGGGTGTGAGGTGGCGCGCCATGTAACCAAAGCCGACGCGTACGGCTAGGCCTCTCGTCGGTCGACGTGCTATAGCGGAGCGATACACGGATGGGGGAGTTACCATGGGCCTTGTGATAGCCGCGCTCGCAGTGGCGCTCGTGCTTTTCTACCTGATGACCAGCATCAAGATCGTCCGTCAGGGATATCAGTACACGATCGAGCATTTCGGACGCTTCACCGCGGTCGCCCGGCCCGGCTTCAACTTCTACCCTGCGTTCTTTTACCGCGTTGGCCGCAAGGTCAACATGATGGAACAGGTCATCGACATCCCCGGTCAGGAGATCATCACGAAGGACAATGCGATGATCTCGACGGATGGCGTCGTGTTCTTCCAGGTGCTCGACTCCGCAAAGGCGGCGTACGAGGTGTCGGACCTGTACCAGGCGCTTCTTCAGCTCACGACGACCAATCTCCGGACGGTGATGGGGTCGATGGACCTCGACGAGACCCTGTCGAAGCGCGACGAGATCAACGCGCGCCTGCTCAGCGTCGTCGACCACGCGACGACCCCCTGGGGCGTCAAGATCACGCGCGTCGAGATCAAGGACATCCGACCGCCGGCCGACATCGTCAACGCCATGGGCCGGCAGATGAAAGCCGAACGAGAGAAGCGCGCCAACATCCTCGACGCCGAGGGCTCACGCGCTTCCGAAATCCTTCGCGCCGAGGGACAGAAACAGGCGCGGATCCTCGAATCCGAGGGGCGCAAGGAGTCGGCGTTTCGCGATGCGGAAGCACGCGAGCGTGCCGCCGAAGCCGAAGCCGCTGCCACCCGCGCCGTCTCGCACGCGATCGAGGAAGGCGGGGCGCAGGCGATCAACTATTTCATCGCGCAGAAATATGTCGAGGCCATCGGCAAGTTCGCCACATCGCCGAACGCCAAGACCATATTGTTCCCCGTCGAAGCGACGCAGCTGATGGGCACGCTGGGTGGGATCGGCGAACTCGCCAAGGACGCGCTGCGCGACACGGCCAGTCCACCCCCAGCCAAACCGGCGCCGCGTGGTCCGTTTGAACTGTCGTCCTCAACCGAACCGCCCACGACCTGATGGGAATGATCGGTGCGGCTGGCGCGTGGCTGATTGCCGCGCTTGTGCTCGGGATCGCGGAGCTTGCCGCGCCCGGGATATTCTTCGTGTTCCTGGCAATCGCCGCAGCCGTGACCGGGGTTGCCCTTCTCGCGCTTCCGGAGTTGCCGATCGCCGTCCAGTTGGCGTCGTTCGCGGTCTGGAGCACCGTGACGGTCCTGATCGGCCGGCGGTGGTACCGCGATTATCCCGTCCCCGGTGCCGACCCGATGCTGAACGACCGGTCCGCCCGGATGGTGGGGCAGATCGTGATCGTCGAAACGGCGATCGTGGATGGACGCGGGCGGGTGTTGGTCGGCGATGGAAGCTGGCCGGCACGCGGGGACGACGCCGCGGCTGGGACACGTGTTCGGATTACGCGCGTCGCCGACGGCGTGGCGGACGTGACGCCAGTCTGACCCGACGTCACGTCCGGCGCATGCCCGGGGCGGGCGTGCAATTTGCAGCACCCCCGCCCCGAAGCAGACGACCGGTCAGGACAGATCCTACGCGTTATGCCGCTTCGCGAGTCTTGGGTGCAGCCTGCCGGACGCCCTCATCGACATGATCGGCGAACTGGGCGAAGTTCTCGACGAACAGGTCGACGAGCTTTGCCGCCGTCGCGTCGTAGGCATCCTTGTCAGTCCAGGTGGCGCGCGGGTCGAGGATCGCGTCGTCGACGCCCGGAACGCTGACCGGCACCTTGAACCCGAAGTTCGGATCGGTCCGGAATGTCGCGTCGTTCAGGCTGCCGTCGAGCGCCGCGTTGAGCAATGCCCGCGTGGCCTTGATCGGCATCCGGTTGCCGACGCCATATTTGCCACCCGTCCAGCCGGTGTTGACCAGCCAGCAGTCGACGCCACCCTTTGCGATCCGCTCCTTGAGCAGATTGCCGTACACCGAGGGATGGCGGGGCATGAACGGCGCGCCAAAGCACGTCGAGAATGTCGCATCGGGCTCGGTCACGCCGATCTCGGTTCCCGCCACGCGAGCCGTGTAGCCCGACAGGAAATGGTACATCGCCTGATCGGGCGTCAGCTTCGCGATTGGGGGCAGAACACCGTAGGCGTCCGCGGTCAGCATCACGATGTTGCGGGGGACCGGGCCCATATTCTCATCCGACGCATTCGGGATGAAGTCGATCGGATAGGCACCGCGACTGTTCTCGGCGAGCGTGTGGTCGTCGAGATCGAGCAGGCGCGTCGACGGGTCCATCACGACGTTCTCGAGCACCGTGCCGAACCGCTTCGTGGTCGCGAAAATCTCGGGCTCGGCGTCCGCGGAGAGGCGGATCATCTTCGCATAGCAGCCACCCTCGAAATTGAAGACGGCGGTATCCGACCAGCCATGCTCGTCATCGCCGATGAGGGTACGGCTCGCGTCGGCGGACAACGTCGTCTTGCCGGTACCCGACAGGCCGAAGAATACGGCGGTATCACCGTTCGGTCCCATGTTGGCCGAACAGTGCATCGGCATGACGCCGGTCGGCGGCAGCAGATAGTTGAGCAGTCCGAACACCGACTTCTTCATCTCGCCGGCATATTTGGTGCCCCCGATCAGGATGAGCTTGTCGGTGAAATTCACCGCGATCACGGTCTCGCTGCGGCAACCATGACGGGCCGGATCGGCGCGGAAGCTCGGCAGATCGACGATCGTATAATCGGCGACGAAGCCCTTGAGCGCGGCCTCTTCGGGGCGGACCAGCATCGTCCTGATGAAGAGGTTATGCCAAGCAAGCTCGGTGATCACGCGGACCTGGACGCGATGATCCGTCTGCGACCCACCGTACAGATCCTGGACGAACAGCTCCATGCGATCGGCGAGCGCTTTGAAGAAGTCGGCCTTGAGCGCCTCGAAATGCGCCGGCTCCATCGCCTTGTTGCTCTTGCCCCACCACACGGTGCTTTCCGTCTCGGCATCGCGGACGATGAACTTGTCCTGCGCCGAGCGTCCGGTATGGGCACCCGTCGTCACCACGAGCGGTCCATCGGCGGACAATGTGCCCTCGCCACGCTCGAGCGCGGCCTCGACGAGCTGGGCGGTAACGAGGTTCCAGTGCAGCTTCGCCGGGGTCTCGATCCCCTGTACTGCCAGCCCGCCATCGGGAATGCGCAAATCCGCCACGTCAACTCTCCATAAACTCTGCCGCATACGTATGTATGTGATTGAAAGTCGATGTATCCGGCGCCCCGGCACGGGTCAAACGGGGTAACCTACAATCTTACCATCGTCAGACATTTCATGACCCATATTGGCTCAAACGCGCGATGTTGTTGAGTGGCGCCCGACTTTGGCTTAGTCCGGTCCGCACGTGATGGATGCATGACGGATGCGAACGGCGATCGAATGACAGTTTTCCCATGACCGCGACGATCGCGTTGGTCGATGACGACCGGAACATCCTGACCTCGGTGTCGATCGCGCTGCAGACCGAGGGGTTCACGACGCGTATCTATTCCGACGGGGAAACGGCGCTGAAGGCGCTGACCGACAACCCGCCGGATCTCGCGATCTTCGATATCAAGATGCCGCGAATGGATGGGCTCGAACTGCTCCGTCGGCTCCGCGAGAAGAGCCAGATTCCCGTCATCTTCCTGACGAGCAAGGACGACGAGCTCGACGAGGCGCTGGGCCTCGCGATGGGTGCCGACGACTATATCGCCAAGCCCTTCTCGCAACGCCTGCTGATCGCGCGTATCCGTGCGATCCTGCGGCGCACCGAACTGACGCAGTCCCCGGGATCGGAAACCGAAGCGGAGACGGCGGGTCCGCTCGATCGTGGTCGTCTCAACATGGATCCGGCGCGACACCGGACGATGTGGAACGGGCTTCCCGTTACACTCACCGTGACCGAGTTCATGATCCTCGAAACGCTCGCGCAGCGGCCGGGGATCGTGAAGACCCGCAACCAGCTGATGGATGCGGCCTATCAGGACGACATCTACGTCGATGACCGGACGATCGACAGCCATATCAAACGCCTCCGCCGCAAGTTCCGACAGGTGGATCCGGAATTCGATGCGATCGAGACGCTCTATGGCGCCGGATACAGATTTTCAGACGATTAGCATGCCCGCCCCCGATCTGCACGACATCGACGATCTGCGCGAAAGTGAAGATGGCCGGGATCTGACGCTGCGCTGGTCGGGCCAGATCTCGCTCACCCGGCGGATATTGGCGGTCAACATCTTCGCGCTGCTGCTGTTGGCCGGCGGGTTCTTCTACCTTGATTCCTATCGCAGCCGGATCCTCGACAGCCGCGTGGCGCAAGCCGGTCGCGAGGCACGGCTGATCGGCGAGGCGCTCGCCGCGGTCGCGCCCGCCTTGCGTGACCCGCTGATCGTCCGGCTAGGCAATGATACCGGCTCGCGCATCCGACTCTACGACGCTGCCGGAAAGCCGATCGTGGACAGCCGCTTGCTCGGACTGCGCAATTTCGTGCTCCAGGATCCCGACAAGGAGGATTGGGGTCAGGACGTCGCGCGCTTCCTCGACGCGGTGATCGATATCGTCGTGATGGCGCCGCGAGCACCGCTCTACCGCGAGCGCGGCGCCGGCCAATCCTGGCCCGACGTCGACCGAGCACGCCGGCACCAGCGTATCTCGGCGACCGTGTGGCGTGCGCCGGACCGTACCCCCGTGATCACGGCATCCGCACCGCTGCCCCGCGGCGGCGTCGTCATGACGACGGTGAACGCCCGGGACATCACGCGGACCGTCCGGATCGAGCGTTTCCGCCTGAGCATGGTTCTGCTGCTCGTCTCGATCGTCTCCGTGCTGCTGTCGTTGTTCCTGGCACGGACGATCGTCCGGCCCTTGCGGCGGCTCGCGCGCGCCGCGGTGCGGGTCAGGCTGGGGCGAGCGCGCGAAGTCGTCGTGCCGCGACTCCCTTCTCGGCGCGACGAACTCGGCATGCTGGCGCGCGCGCTGTCCGACATGAGCCTGGCGCTCCGGGCACGGATCGATGCGACCGAGGCGTTTGCCGCTGACGTCACGCACGAGATGAAGAACCCGCTCGCTTCGCTGCGGTCTGCCGTCGAGGGTCTTTCGCGCGTGCGCGACCCGGCGTTGCAGGAACAGTTGATGGCGATCGTCCGCGATGACGTCCACCGGCTCGACCGGTTGATCTCGGACATCTCGGACGCCTCGCGTCTCGACGCGCAACTCAGCCGGGCAAAGTTCGAGCCAGTCGACATGGCGACGCTGATCGATGGCCTGCTCGCACAGCGCACCGCGCGGGGCGTCGAGCGGGATATCCGCATCCGGTTCGACCGCGGTACGGATGGCCCGTTTGTCATCCTCGGCGAGGGCGCGCGGCTCGAGCGCGTCATCGAGAATGTGATCGATAATGCCGTATCGTTCTCACCCGATGGCGGGCTGATCACCGTGTCGACGGTACGCGGGGCGCAACATCTCGTGATCCGGATCGAGGACGAGGGACCGGGCGTACCGGAGGACGCGCGTGACGCGATCTTCCGTCGCTTTCATTCCGTCCGACCGGAATCGGAGACCTTCGGCCGACATTCGGGACTGGGGCTAGCCATCGCCCGGACGATCGTCGAAGGCCATCAGGGCTCGATTACCGTCGAATCGCGGGAAGATCGCCTTGGTGGCGCACGCTTCGTCATCCGCATTCCCCTGAATGATAGTTGAGGAGCCTGCGCGATGGTCGAACTGTCATCGGACCGGCTGCATGCGACGGCGGTCGCGATCGGCGGCGTTGCCGTGCTGATCGAGGGGCCGTCGGGGTCGGGCAAGTCCGATCTCGCGCTGCGGCTGATCGACCGTGGCGCGGTGCTCATCAGCGACGACCAGACGCTGCTCATCCGCGCCGGTTCGCGGTTGCTGGCACGCCCGCCGCAGACGATCGCTGGCAAGCTGGAGATCCGCGGCGTCGGCATCCTGTCTTTGCCGAATGTCGCCGACATACCCGTTGCGATGCTCGTCAGGCTGCAGGACCAGGTTCAGCGCATGCCCGATCGGAGAATCCGACGGATCGCCGGGATCGACGTACCCGAAGTTGCGATCGAGCCGTTCCATAGCTCTGCACCGATCAAGATCGAATTCGCCCTGCGCAACGGAGTTGCACTCGCTTGACGACACACCACAAACCTATCCTGCTTCTGACCGGCATGTCCGGCGCAGGAAAGTCCACCGTGCTGAAGACGCTGGAGGACCTTGGCTGGGAAATCGTCGACAATCTGCCGTTGCTGTTGCTCGATCGATTGCTCGATACCCCGCCCCCGCACAACGCGCTCGACGATGGCAAGCAGCCTCTCGCGATCGGTATCGGCGCCCGCACGCGCGACTTCGACTCGCAGCGGATCATCAGCCGCATCCGCGATCTGCGTGACGAACATGGGCTGGAGATCAGCACGCTGTTTCTCGATTGCGCGAGCACGGAACTCGAGCGACGCTATTCCGAGACGCGACGTCGCCATCCGCTTGCGCTCGATCGCCCCGCCGGTGACGGCATCGCGCGCGAACGCGAACTGCTGCGACCATTGCGCGACTGGGCAAACCGGCTGATCGACACGACGACACTGTCCGCCAACGAACTTGCACAACAGATCTCGCGCGGAATTTGCGCGCGGTGAACGCGGTACGCCGACGCTGTCGATCCAGTCGTTCGGGTTCTCGCGGGGCCTGCCTCGCAACGCGGACATGGTGTTCGACATGCGTTTTCTGCGCAATCCGCATTGGGTCCACAGCCTGCGTCCTGGCACCGGACTGGACGGTAACGTCGCCGCCTATATCGCAACTGACCCCGCCTATGAGGCCGCCCTCTCGCGGATCGAGGATCTGCTGCTCCTGCTGCTCCCGCGCTACAAGGCGGAGGGCAAATCCTATGTCAGCGTCGCGATCGGATGTACCGGAGGGAGACATCGCTCGGTTCATGTCGCCGAACGGATCGCCGGACGGTTGCGCGTCGAGGGTTTTTCGCCCACGGTCATCCATCGCGACCTGGGGGCCGCGCCGCAGGACTCGCTCGAAGGACTACCGGTCGGCACATGAGTATGAAGCGTCTGATATGATCGGCCTAGTTTTGGTGACCCATGGGCGGCTCGCCGAAGAATTCGTCACCGCGATGATTCACGTCGTCGGACCACAGGAACGCGTCGCGACAATCGCGATCGGGCCTGACGATGATATGGAGGAACGCCGCGCGGATATCGCCGCGGCGATCGCCGACGTCGATACGGGCCGCGGCGTCATCGTGCTGACCGACCTGTTCGGCGGCACGCCGTCCAACCTGGCAATCTCGCTGATGGAACGCGGCCGCGTCGAGGTGATCGCCGGGATGAACCTGCCGATGCTGATCCGGCTCGGGTCGGCGCGCAAGGCGATGACCGTGGTCGCCGCCGTCGCGGCCGCGCGCGAGGCGGGTCGCAAATATATCTCGGTTGCGTCCGAGGTTCTCGGCGAGGCCGCGGCGTGAGCGTCGCACGGACCGTCCTGATCACCAACCGCCGTGGCCTCCACGCCCGCGCCAGCGCGAAGTTCGTCACGCTCGCCTCGTCGCAGAGTTGCGACGTCCAGGTCGAGAAGGACGGATCGGGCAGCGTCACGGGCACCTCGATCATGGGCCTGATGATGCTCGGTGCCGCGATGGGCGATCTGATCACGATATCGGCGAACGGAGACGGCGCCGACGAAGCCGTCACCCGGCTGGCCGAACTGGTCGAGGCAAAGTTCGGCGAGGACTGATCCGCGGCGAGCCAGCCCGCTGCACGGCTTGCCGGAGCGCGTACGGACGGGCATGAGCGGCGCGTGCCCATAGACTTCTCTCCTCCCGCGCGCTGGACGCCTGACAGATGCCCCGCGAAATCACCGCGTTCTCCAACCCGCTGATCAAATATGTCCGCGATCTGCGCGACAAACGGCATCGGCGGGCGGCGAAACAGTTCCTGGCGGAGGGATTGCGCATCCTGACCGAGGCGCGCGAGACGGGGCGGCTGCCCCGGACGCTGTTCTACGCCGCGGCGAGCGCGAACCATCCACTGGTCCATGCGCTGTCGATGGACGTCGAGGAGGCGGGTGGCAAGTCGATCCAGACGACGCCGGATATCCTCTCCAAACTGTCGGGCAAGGATAACCCGCAAGCGGTCGTCGGGGTATTCGACGAGTTCGATACGACGCTGGAGCAACTCGACCGGGAGTCCGCCGGGATCTGGCTGGTTGCCGAGCGGTTGCGCGATCCGGGTAATCTCGGGACGATCCTGCGGACCGGCGATGCGGTCGGCGCGGGTGGGCTGATCCTGATCGGCGAGTCGGTCGATCCGTTTTCGGTCGAGGCGGTTCGCGCGAGCATGGGCGCGCTGTTCACGATTCCCGTGGTCAAGACCGAATGGGCCCCCTTCCAGTCCTGGCTCCGCAGCGGACCCGGGCAGCTGGTCGGCCTAAGCCTCGATACCGACACCGACTACCGCGCCGCGCGGTACGCCGCGCCGACGTTCCTGCTGACCGGGAACGAGGCGCAGGGCATGCCCCCCGAGATGGCGGAAGGGTGCGACACGCTGGTCAAGATTCCGATGCTGGGCAAGGCCGACAGCCTGAACGCTGCGGTTGCGACCGCCGTCATGGCGTATGAGGTCCTTGCCCAACAGCGTTAATATAGCGCCTTAACTTTCCGGCTTTTCGATCAGCGCCGGCCCCTCCCCCAACGCCAGCGCATCGACCGACGACACGTCCTCGAGATCGCGGGCACCGGTCTCGATATTGAGGTCGCGGAACTTGCGGCCCGTGACCATCAGGCGTCCGTTGAACGAGTTGGTGAAGCCGTTGAAGTTCTTCACCGCGCTATTCAATCCGACCCCGACCTTGCGGAGATCGTCGGCGACCTTGGCGAGACGGTCGTGCATCTCCTTGCCGAGTTCGCCGATCTTGCGCGCCTCGTTGGCGAGCTTTTCCTGACGCCAGACCGCTGCGACCGTCCGAGCGATCGCGATCAGGTTGGTAGGAGTTGCCAGCAACACCCTCTTTTCAAACGCGAAGTCCCACAGGGTCGGGTCATGCTCGAGCGCCGCCGACAGGAAATGCTCGCCGGGCACGAACATGATCACATAGTCCGGCGTGTCCGCGAACTGGCTCCAATACGCCTTGTTGCCGAGACCGTTGACGTGTGCGCGCATCGACGCGGCGTGTGCCGCCAGACCGATCAGCCGCTCGGCATCGTCGACCGCGCCGAACGCATCCTGATAGGCGTTAAGCGAGACCTTGGCGTCGATCACCAGGGCCCGCCCGCCGGGGACGCGGATGATCGCGTCGGGGCGGAGCCGCGCACCGTCGTCGCCGACCGCGACCGAGACCTCGGTCTGGAAATCGGTGTGCTCGCTGAGCCCGCAGGTCTCGAGCACGTTCTTGAGTTGTTGCTCACCCCAGCGGCCGCGCGACTTGGGCGCGTTGCGGAGCGAGTTGACGAGCTTGGCGGCCTCGGTCGAGACCTTTTCCTGGCCGAGCCGCATCTGCTCGATCTGCCCCTTGAGATCGCCGAACGCATCACGACGGTCCGCCTCGACCTTGGCGACGCCTTCCTCATAGCGCTGAAGGCGATCACTGACCGGCTGGAGCATCGACTTGAGGTTCTGGCCCGCGCTTTCCTCCGACTGGCGGAAGCGCGCGTCGGCGCGGTCGAGAAACGTCTTCTGCGCGTCGTTGAGCAGCTTGTTGGCGACATCGCCGAACTGCGCGGCCATGACGTCCTTGGCCTCGCGCAGTTCGACCAGACGCGCCTCGAACGCCTCGCTGCGCGCATGTTCGGTCGCCAGTTCGGTCCGCGCCGCATCGCGGTCCGCGCGGATCGTCAGCAGATCGCTGCGAAGGCGATCCGCCTCGCCTGCGCGTTCGGCGCTCTGCGCGCGGAGCGTGGCGAGATCCTGCAGCGCGGCGTTGCGTTCACGCTCGACCGCATCGCGCGCGGTGCGAATAAGGTCGGCATCGGCCGCCTTGGTCTGCGCGACGGCAAGGTCGCTGGCGAGCGTGGCGGCGCGGCGTGCCGCGAGCAGCCAGCCGAGCAGCAGCCCGGCAGCCGCCGCAAGCACGGCGACGATCACGAGTTCGGTCATGAATCGATCCACAAGTTGAAGAGGCATACGCGCCGGCACCGGTGCCCGCCCTGGTCGTCATGATCGATACACGACGACGCGGCAGTGACGGTCTGGCCTGGCATACCGGGAACATAGGTCGAACACGCCGTGTAGGACAGCAGTATTTTTCCACTGCCTGCCCCGCGCTCTAGCAGCGCTTCTCCGCATTCGAGGCAAAAAACGTAGCGTGGCCACGCCCCGCAGGGCCAACGCTGGCGGTGCTGCGATGGACCGCGCCCGGTCTTGGCCGGGGCGGCGAGCAGTCATTCAGAATCACGCCTAAGTGCGACGCGGGGCGCGTCGGGCGCCCAACAACCGCATCACCGCAAGCAGGTCAGCCGAGCTTGCGCGCCTTTGCCAGCTTCTTGAGGACCATGTCGCGCTTGAGACGGCTGATATGGTCGATGAAAAGGACGCCGTCGAGATGATCGATCTCGTGTTGCATGCAGGTCGAGAGCAGGCCGTCGAGATCCTCCTCATGCGCTGCACCGGTCTCGTCGAGCCACTTGACGCGGCACCGCGCAGGCCGCGCGACCTCGGCATATTGATCCGGGATCGAGAGGCAGCCTTCGTTGTACGTCGATACCTCGTCGCTGACCGACAGGATCTCGGCGTTGATATACGCCTTGGGATTCTTGATCGGCTTTTCGTCCTCGCCCTGCTCATCCTGCAGGTCGATGACGAGGACACGCTTCTGGACGCCGACCTGCGTCGCGGCGAGCCCGATGCCGTTAAAGTCGTACATCGTCTCGATCATGTCGGCGACGAGCGTGCGGATCGAGATCGTCGACCGTCTCCACTGGCTCGGCGACGAGACGCAGGCGGGGATCGGGGACTTCGAGAACGGTCATGACGGTCATACCGCGCAGCTAGGTTTTGCGCCGGGTGCCGTCAAGCCATCGGACGTCGCGCACGAAGCGCCTGCGCCAGCGTGCCCTCGTCGAGATAGTCGAGTTCGCCCCCCACTGGGAGCCCGTGGGCAAGCTGCGTGACGCGGATCGGAAAGCGTTCGATCCGCTCGGCGATGTAGTGTGCGGTTGTCTGCCCCTCGAGCGTCGCGTTCATCGCGAGCACGACCTCGTCGACGCCCCCCGCCTCGATCCGGCGGACGAGGCTGTCGATGCTGAGATCCTCCGGGCGGATGCCCTCCAGCGCGGACAGGCGCCCGCCCAGGACATGGAAGCGTCCGGGGAAAAGCCGCGAGCGATCGAGCGCCCAGAGGTCGGCGACCTCCTCGACGACGCAGAGCGCGCGCTGGTCGCGGCGCGGGTCGGCGCATATCCCGCACGGGTTGGTCGTATCGACATTCCCGCAGACAGTGCAGTTCTGGAGCCGTTCGTCGACCGCGGTCAGCGCCTCGCGCAAGGGGCCGAGCGCGGCGTCGCGCTTCTTGAGCAGGTGCAGCACGGCGCGACGCGCGGATCGCGGGCCTAGGCCGGGAAGCCGGGCCAGCGCCTGCGTCAACGCCTCGATCTCTGGGGATGCCATCGGGAACAGATAGGGGGTTGCAAGCCTCCCCGCCAGCGTGTTCGAGGGGGAGCATGCGGATCATCTTCATGGGAACGCCCGAGTTCGCGCGCGACATCCTCGACGCGCTGCTGGTGGCATCGGAACACGACGTCGTCGCGGTCTACAGCCAGCCCCCCGCGCGGGCGGGCGGCGCGGGCGCGAGCTGGTCCCCTCCGCGGTGCAGGTCCGCGCCGAGGCGGCGGGCATTCCCGTCTTCACGCCGACCAGCCTGCGGACGGCGGAGGCGCAGGCCGTGTTCGCCGCGCACGATGCCGACGTCGCGGTGGTCGCAGCCTATGGCCTGATCCTGCCGCAAGTCATTCTGGACGCACCAAAACATGGATGCCTGAACGTCCATGGGTCGCTGTTGCCGCAGTGGCGCGGCGCGGCGCCGGTGCAGCGCGCTATCCTGGCCGGCGACAGCGAGACGGGCGTCGGGATCATGCAGATGGAAGCCGGTCTCGACACCGGGCCGGTCCGGCTGGAGGCGCGGACGCCGATCGTCGGGAAGACGACGGGCGACCTCACGCGCGAACTTGCCGCGATGGGCGGGCGACTGATGCTCGAGGTGCTTGGCGATCTCGACGCGCACCCGGCGCGCGTACAGCCCGACGCGGGCGTCACCTACGCGGCCAAGATCGACAAGGCCGAGGCGCGGATCGATTTCACGAAACACGCGGCCGAGGTCGAGCGGCTGATCCGCGCGATGAACCCGGCACCGGGGGCGTGGTTCGAGTACAAGGGCGAGCGCGTGAAGGTGCTGGCCGCCGACGTGCTGCCCTTCACCTTCCCGGGCAGCGAGGGGATGACGGTCAATGGCGAGCTGACGATCGCATGCGGCGACGGCGCGATCCGGCCGACGATCGTCCAGCGCGCGGGGCGCGGCGTGACGTCGGCGACGGAACTGATCCGCGGCTTCGCGATCCCCTCGGGTACGCAGCTTTGACGCGGTTCGCGCTGACGGTGGAATTCGACGGGCGGCCGTTCATGGGGTGGCAGCGGCAGAAGCACGGGCCGAGTGTCCAGGCGGCGCTCGAGGCGGCCGTGCTGAAGATGACCGGCGAGACCGCGTCAGTGCAGGCGGCGGGTCGGACCGATGCCGGCGTCCACGGAATGGCGATGCGCGCGCATGTCGACATCGCGAAGCCCGTCGCGGCGTTCCGGCTGATGGAGGCGCTGAACGCGCTGGTGCGGCCCGCGCCGGTGTCGGTGCTGGAGTGCGAGGTCGTCGACGACGACTGGCATGCGCGGTTTTCGTGCATCGGGCGGTCGTACGAGTACCGAATCGTCAACCGCCGCTCGCCGCTGACGTTCGAGGCGGGGCTGGCGTGGCAGGTGCCGCAGCCGCTCGATGCGGACGCGATGGCGGCGGCGGCGGCCGCGCTGGTCGGGCGGCATGATTTCACGACGTTTCGCTCGGCGCATTGCCAGGCGGACAGCCCGGTGCGGACGCTCGACCGGCTCGAGGTGGTGCGCGACGGCGAGCGGCTGTTCATCCACGCGGCGGCGCGGTCGTTCCTGCATCACCAGGTGCGGTCGATGGTCGGGTGCCTCGCGCTGGTGGGCATGGGACGCTGGGCGGTCGACGATGTGGCGAAGGCGCTGGCGGCGAGGGATCGGGCGATGCTGGGGCTGAATGCACCGCCCGACGGGTTGTACTTCGTGACGGCCGTGTATCCGCCGCCGTCATCGCGGACCTGATCCGGGACCCTGGGTCACGCAGCGCTGCTCCCGTTACCCTAAGTCCCGACTTTCATCCGGATGACGCGGGCGTCAGGACGGCTGAGCGTCGCGGACGAACTTTGCTGCGAGTTCGACATGCGTCGACCAGCGAAACTGGCCGACCGGCTGGATCCAGTCGATCCGCCACCCCGCCGTGCACAGGTCCTTCGCGTCACGCGCGAAGCTCGCCGGGTTGCACGACACGTACATGATGACGGGCGTCTTGGACTCGGCAAGCGCCGCCATCTGCTCGCGCGCGCCCGACCGCGGCGGGTCGATGACGACCGCGTCGAACCGGTCGAGCTCGGCGGTCGTCAGCGGGCGGCGGTACAGGTCGCGGTGCTCGGGATAGACCGGACGCTGCAACCGGTGCGCGGCCGCTTTCAGCGACGATAGCGCATCGCGTGCGCCCTCGGCGGCATAGACCTTGGCGGGGATCGCGAGCGTGAAGGTGCCGAGCCCCGCGAACAGGTCGGCGACCGTGGCGGGCTTGCCGATCGCCTCGAGCACGGCATTGGTCAGCGCAGCCTCGCCATCGGGAGTCGCCTGAAGGAACGACGCGGGCGGCAGCGGCACGGGGACGCCGCCGAGCGTGATCGTGACCGCGTCGGGCTCCCAGCGTGTCTCGGGCCCAAGGCCGTCGTCGAACGCGACACGCGCGACTTTGTGCGTCTCGCAGAACCGGGTGAGCGCTTCGGCGGCGGCGAGGCCTTCGGGCGCGAAGCCGGTGATGAGGATATCCGCGCCCTGGTCGGCGAGCGTCAGGTGGATGTCGGCGCGGCGGCGGAAGTTGAGCCGCCTGAGCAGCTGGCGGAGCGGCTCGACGAGTGCGAACAAGCGCGGATCGAGGATCCAGCATTCCTTGATGTCGACGATCGTGTGCGCCTTCTCGGCAGTAAAGCCGAGCGTGATCCTGCCCCCTTGGCCTCGGCATGAAGCGTTGCGCGGCGGCGACTGCGTTCGGGCGAGACGTGCGGCGTGCGCAGCGGGGCCGACAGCCCCTGCCCGTCGAGCGCGGAGGCGATCCGGTCGGTGACGAACTCGGCATAGCTCTGGTCGTCGAGATGCTGAAGCTGGCAGCCGCCGCAGGTCGGGAAATGGACGCAGGGCGGCGTCTGGTGGTGGACCCCGTGCGTCACCGTGCCATCGGGTGCGAGCGTGTCGCCGGGCGCGGTCAGCGCGGCATGGCGGCCGTCCGCGGTGATGCCGTCCCCGCGCGCGGCAACGCGGATGATGAGGTCGGGGGCGATGTCGGGCGTGATGTCGGAGGTCATGCCGACGCTCTGGCCGACCGGAGCGCATCCGCCAAGTCATCGGCGATAAATGCCGGTCCCGACCGGCGTGCAGCATTGCCATGCAACCACACCCCGGCACAGGCGGCGGCGAACGGATCGAGCCGTGCCGCCATCATCGCGGCGATCGCGCCGGCGAGCACGTCGCCCGTCCCCGCAGTCGAGAGCCAGTCGCTCGCACCGTGCGCGATCCGGACGCGGCCGTCAGGCGCGGCAACGACGGTGTCCGCGCCCTTGAAAACGACGACCGCGTCCGCGCGGACCGCGGCATCGCGCGCGCGCGTGATCTTGTCCGCATCGGATCCGCCGAAGAGCGCGTCGAACTCGCCCGCATGCGGCGTCAGGATGACGGGAAGCCCGAGTGCCGCGATCCGCTCGGGGTCGAGCAGGCGGAGCGCGTCGCCGTCGATGACGAGCGGGTGGCCTGCAGCGAGCGCCGCGTCGAGCCTGGCGCGCGCGCGATCGTCGCGGCCGAGCCCCGGGCCGATGACGACCGCGCCGATCCGGTCATTGGCGAGCGCGGCGTCGGTCAGTGGCGCGCGGACGAGCGCGTGCGGCGCGCCTGTGGTGTCGCCGAGCAGCGTCACATAGCCGGCGCCCGCGCGCATCGCGGCGTGGGCCGCCAGTTCCGCTGCGCCCGGCATGCCACCCGCGACGACCGCCACCATGCCGCGCGTATATTTGTGACAATCGGGGCCCGGCGCCGCGAGCACGGGCGGTGCGAGGACCGCGGCCTGGCTGGTGACCGGGACGCCGATGTCGAGCAGGCGGATCGTCCCGCAATAGCGCGCGGCGGGCTGGAGCAAATGCGCGGGCTTCACCGCACCGAGCGCGAGCGTGAGATCGAAGACGGGGGGCGTGCTGAGCGCGGTGCCCGTGTCGGTGGCGAGGCCGCTCGGCAGGTCGATCGCGATGCTGAGACCCGCGGCGTCGGCCAACACGCGAAGCTGCGCCGCCGCGACATCCAGCGGACGCGTCAGGCCGGTACCGAACAGCGCGTCGACGAGCACGGGGGCGGGTCTGGCATCGGCGAGTGTTTCGACGGGGCCGCACCACCCTGCTCTTGCCGCCTTCGCCGCATCGGTCCGGGGCTCGGACAGCGCCGCGACGCGGACCGTTGCGCCCAGGTCCGCGAGCACGCGCGCGGCGACATAGCCGTCGCCGCCATTGTTGCCGGGGCCGCACAGGATGAGAATGGCGTTCGCCCCCGCGAGGCGACGGACCGCGTGCGCGATGCGCGTGCCCGCACGGTCCATCAGCGTGTCGACCGAGACGCCGGTTGCGATCACCGCCTCCTCGGCCGCGCGCATCTCGGCAGCGGTCAGGACGGGCTGGCCCTCGATCGGAATCATGAGCCGGTCGCCCCCGCGCGGACCGTTGCCGGGAGACGGTAGCGCTCGGTACCCAGCGCGACATCGATGCTCCCCGCCCCGGGCACCGTGACACGCGCCTGCTCGGCCCCGTCGGCGGCGACGACACCGCGGCCGTCCGCCGTGACGCGCAACCGGCGAAACCCGCCACCGGGGTGACGGATGGTCAGGACGATGCCGTCAGGCCCCGCAGCCTGTTCAATCGTGCAATCGGCCACGAGCGCGGCGTTGCCCTTAGCACACGGGATATGCATCGCCGCCTGCGCGTCGTCGCGACGCTGCGCCGTCTCCGAAGCGCCCGGCTGCTCCTGCCCGCAAGATGCGAGCGGGAGCGAAAGAACAGCCACAAAATACTGCGATCGTTTAGATATCCGCGTAGACATGGGTTTCGGCTGCGGCTCCGGGGTGCGTGACCGCACCCTTGTACGCCGGACCGACGGTCTTGGCATAGCGCCAGAGTGCGCCAGAACCATAATCGGTCGGGCGCGGGACCCAGGCGGCACGACGCGCGGCCATCACGTCCTCGGGAACGTCGAGGTCGATCGTCCCCGCCTCCGCATCGATATGGATGATGTCGCCGTCCTCGACGAGCGCGATCGGGCCGCCATCGGCCGCCTCGGGGCCGACATGACCGATGCAGAACCCGCGAGTCCCGCCCGAAAAGCGCCCGTCGGTGATCAGCGCGACGCTCTCGCCCATGCCGAGACCGTAGAGCGCCGCGGTGGTCGACAGCATCTCGCGCATACCAGGGCCGCCCTTGGGCCCTTCGTAGCGGATGACGATGACCTCGCCCTCGTTGATCTCGCGGGCCTCGACCGCGGCGAACGTATCCTCCTCGCAGTCGAACACGCGCGCAGGGCCCGAGAACTGGAGGCGGTGCATCCCCGCGACCTTCACGATCGCACCATCGGGGGCGAGACTGCCGCGCAGGCCGACGACGCCACCCGTCGGGGTCAGCGGGGTGTTGATGTCGTAGATGACCTTCTGGTCGGGATTCCACGTCACCTGATCGATATTCTCGCCGAGCGTCTTGCCCGTGACCGTCATGCAACTGCCATCGAGAAAGCCGCCGCTGAGCATCGTCTTCATGAGCATGTAGACGCCGCCGGCCTCGTACATGTCCTTCGCGACATATTTGCCGCCGGGTTTGAGGTCGGCGATGTACGGGGTCGTCTTGAAGATCTCGGCGACGTCGAACAGGTCGAACTCGATCCCGGCTTCGGATGCCATCGCGGGCAGATGCAGCGCGGCGTTGGTCGAGCCACCCGTTGCGGCGACGACGCGCGCGGCGTTGATGAACGCCTCACGCGTGCAGATGTCGCGCGGGCGGATATTGTCCGCCAGACATTCCATGACCTGCGCACCCGCGGCCACCGCGATCTGTTCACGCGTCGTGTACGGTGCGGGCACCATGTTGCTGTTTGGAATGGATAAACCGATCGCCTCTGCGACGCAGGCCATCGTGTTGGCGGTATACTGGCCGCCGCACGCACCGTGACCGGGGCAGGCGACCTTCTCGAGCGCGTGGACTTCGGACAGCGGGCACGCACCCGCCGCATATTTGCCGACGATCTCGAACACGTCGACGACGGTGACGTCGCGCTCCTGATAGCGGCCGGGCAGGATCGAGCCGCCATAGACGAACACCGACGGGATGTTGAGGCGGAGCATCGCCATCATCATGCCGGGCAGCGACTTGTCGCAGCCGGCGAAACCGACGAGCGCGTCGTAGCAATGGCCGCGGACCGACAGCTCGACCGAGTCGGCGATGACTTCGCGGCTGACGAGGCTCGCCTTCATCCCCTGATGGCCCATCGCGATGCCGTCGGTGACGGTGATCGTGTTGAAGCGGCGCGGCATGCCGCCACCCTGGATCACGCCCGCCTGTGCGGCATCGGCCTGCGCGTCGAGCGTGGTGTTGCAGGGTGCGGAGTTGTTGCCGGCGGACGCGAGTGCGACGAACGGCCGGGCGATGTCCTCCTCGGGAATCCCCATCGCATAGTAATAACTGCGGTGCGGGGCGCGTTCGGGACCAACGGAGACGTGACGGCTCGGCAGGCGCGATTTATCGAATGTACGGGTCATGGCGACCGCCTATGTCGCGGGAAGGGGCATTCGCGCAAGAGAGTTGCGTCGATTTTTGACGCGAGCACGCAAAACTGTCCCGCCCTCGCAGAACGCAGCGGGGCTCATTCGCGCGAAACACGGGTCACGGTAGTATTAACTCTGGGTCCTGACTTTCGTCAGGATGACGGCGTCACAGTGCCTCGAGGGCCTTTGCCACGCCGTCCATCGTGAAGGGCTTCTGCAGGCGGGGGCGGTCGCGGAATTCGGGGGCGACGCCGTCGTCACCGCCGCCGGTGGCGAAGACGAACGGCACGCCCTGCGCCGCGAGCGCCTCGGCAACCGCGGTGCTCTTTTCCCCACCGCGCAAATTGACGTCGAGGATCGCGCCGTCGACGCCGCCCTGCGCGATTCGCGACAGGGCATCGGCGACCGTGTCGACCGACCCGGCCACCGCCTTGTCCAAGACCTCTAGAAAATCCTCGAGCATCATGGCGATCAAGGGTTCATCCTCGACGATGAGGATTTGCTGGGGAACGTTCATCGCACCGCCTTAGGCGGGATTGTTACAGTCTGCCAACACCTTGTTGCTTAACGTCCGGCAAGTACGTCGCGCGCCGCCTCGGCGAGCTGCTGCACGGAGAACGGCTTGGGGAGAAATTCGACATTGTCGAGGTCGATCGACTTGCGAAGCTGTTCCTCGGCATAGCCCGACATGAAGACGATCGGCAGGTCGGGATATTTCTCGCGCGCGTGGCGGACCATCGTCGGTCCGTCCATCGTCGGCATGACGACGTCGGTGATGAGCAGGTCGGGACGGCCGTTGCGCGCCATCACCTCGAGCGCGATCTCGCCATTCTCCGCCGTCAGCACACTGTACCCCTGCCGCGTGAGCGCACGCTCGGCGACCGCACGGACCATGTCCTCGTCCTCGACCAGCAGGATCGTCCCCGTGCCCCAGAGATCCGCGGGCTTGGCGGCGGGTTTGGGGAGCGTGAGCCGCGGCGCGGCAGGCGCGGCATGGACGGGCAGGAAGATGCTGAACGTTGCCCCCTGCCCCGGCTTCGATTCGGCGAAGATATACCCGCCAGACTGTTTGACGATACCGTACACCGTCGAGAGCCCGAGCCCGGTTCCCTTGCCGAACTCCTTGGTCGTGAAGAACGGCTCGAAGATCTTGGGCAATACGTCTGGCGGGATGCCGGCGCCGGTGTCCTGGACGATCAGCGCGGTATAGTCGGCGATCGGCAGGATGTCGGATGCCATCTGGCGGACCTCGGTCGAGGATACGCCGCGCGTGGTGATCGTGAGCGTCCCGCCGCCGCGGGGGTTGGCGGACAGGATCGCGTCGCGCGCGTTGACCGCGAGATTGACGACGACCTGTTCGAGCTGCCCCGGATCGGCGCGCACCGGTCCCAGATTGCGCCCGTGCATCATGTCGAGACGGACGGTCTCGCCCATCAGGCGCTTGAGCAAGTTGGAGACTTCGGAGACGACATCGGGAAGCTGGAGGATCTGCGGGCGCAGCGTCTGCTGACGGCTGAACGCGAGCAGCTGGCGCGTGAGCCCGGCCGCGCGATCTCGAATTGGTGCGGATCTGCTGGATGTCGTCATAATCGCTGTCGCCGGGCGAATGGCGCATCAGCATCAGGTCACAGTGCCCGATGATCGCGGTCAGGATGTTGTTGAAATCATGCGCGACACCGCCCGCCAGCTGGCCGACCGCCTGCATCTTGGTCGCCTGTGCAACCTCGCGCTTGAGACGCGATTCCTCCGAATTGTCCTTGAGGCTGAGCAGGACCGCGGCGTCGCCGAGCCCGCGCGCGCCGGCGATGGTGAGCGCGACGGGTTCGTCGGGGTGATCCTTGAGGCGAACCGCCATGTCGGTCGAATGCGTGACCCCGCCCGCGAACCGGCGGATCGCGTCGGCGACCGCGGCCTTGTCCTCGCGCACGACCAGATCGCCCGGATAGAGCGGCGGGACCGTGCCGTTGATGCCCGCGGCGCGCAGGAACGAGTCGTTCATCTGGATGAAGCGGCCGTCGCGGTCGACCAGCGCCATGCCAAACGGCATCAGGCTGACGAGATTGCTGACATGCGCCGACGCGCTGGCGCCGATCGCGGGAGCGTTCTCCTCCTCGTCGAGCAGCATGACGAGGACGGGGGCGTCGTCGCCCTCGATGAACGGGACCTGCAGGACGCGCAGCGGCGTGCCGATCAGCCCCTCATGCGCGAACCGGACGAGCCCCCGGCTATCGGTGACGAGGAACCGCGCGAAGTCCTTGCCCTCGATCAGGTCCTGCCCGTCGCCGAGCGCGCGCGCGCGGAGCACGCGATTGGTCGCGCGGATCCGGCCGTCCGCGGTGATGAGCGCGACCATGATCCCGCTGCTGCCGAGGCGATCACCGGTCGGCCCCGCGATCAGCCGCTCGACGGTCTGCGCAAGGTCGTATTCGGGCGCGGTCAGGAACCGCCAGACGAGCATGTCGGCCTCGTCGCCCGCGCGCGTGACCTCGGCCGACACGCGCAGGCCGTTGGCGACGAGCCGTTCGGCGATCGCGCGACCGTCGCGCCACGCGGTGCGGCCCGCGTCACCGAGCGCGGCGACGCCCGCGTCGTCGAGCGGCAGCCCGGGGGTGTCGGGAACCCGGCGAACAGCGCGTCATAGGCGTCGTTGGCGCAGACCAAGCGGCCGGCACGGTCGGTCACCGCGACCGCGTCGCTGCTCGCCTGCGCGATCGCCCGGGTGAAGTCCCAGTCGATCGCGCGCGGGTCGCTGCGGCGTTCGGGCGACAGCGCGTGCCACGCCCAAATCGCGCCGACGACGAGGATCGCCGCGCCGAGAAATCCTGCCGCGACCAGCATGTTGCCGATCAGGAACAGCACGAGCCCGGCCGCCCCCAGACCGACGATACCGGCGATCAGCCCCGCCGTACGAAGCGGCGATACGGGGGTGTTGAGCGGAAGCGAAACCATGCGCGGGTCTTCCGCCGTTCCGGGGTTCAGCGTCAAGCGCGATGTCCGCTCCCGCGCGTCACCAGATGCGGACCCGCTGATCCGGCGTCAGGTACAGCTTCTGCCCAGGCTTGGGCTGATAGGCCGCGTACCACGGGTCGAGATTGCGGACGACCGCGGCGCGCTGCTGCGAGGGCGAGTGCGGATCGGTAAGCAGCCGCTGGCGCAGATTGGCCTCGCGGTAGTTGCGCCGCCAGACCTGCGCCCAGCCGAGATAGAAACGCTGGTCCGCGCTGAACCCGCCGATGGCGGGCGGCGTCCGGCCGCCGAGCGACGTCATATACGCATCGTGCGCGACCGTCAGCCCGGCGAGATCGGCGATGTTCTCGCCCATCGTCAGCTGGCCCTTCACATGCAGTCCGGGAAGCGGCTCATACGCGTCATATTGCGCGCCGAGCTTGCCCGTCAGCGCGGTGAAGCGCGCGACGTCCTGCGGCGTCCACCAGTCGGTCAGCTGTCCCTTCGAATCATATTTCGAGCCCTGATCGTCGAAATGATGGCTCAGTTCGTGACCGATCACCGCGCCGATGCCGCCATAATTGACCGCCGGATCCGCCTTGGGATCGAAGAAGGGCGGCTGGAGGATCGCGGCGGGGAAGACGATCTCGACCATGCCGAAATTGGCATAGGCGTTGACCGTCATCGGCGTCATGCCCCATTCCCAGCGCTGGAGCGGCTTGCCGAGCTTGGCGACGTTGTCGCGGTGCTGCCACTCGTTCGCACGCCAGGCGTTGCCGAACGCGTCGCCCGCGGTGATCGTCAGCGACGAATAATCCTTCCAGCGGCTCGGATAGCCGATCTTGGGGGTGAACGCGGCGAGCTTGGCATGCGCCTTGACCTTGGTCTCGGGCGCCATCCAGTCGAGCTTGTCGATCCGTGCGTCCATCGCGGCGATGACGTTGCGGACCAGGCTGTCCGCGGCCGCCTTGGTCTCGGGCGGGAAGTATTTCGCGACGTAGATCTTGCTGACCTCGTCGTCGAGCGCACCGCTGGTGAACTGTACGCCGCGCTTCCACCGCGCCTCCTGCTCGGGCGTGCCGCCGAGGACGGTGCCGTAGAATGCGAACTGCTCGGCATCGAACGCCTTCGGCAGCACATCGGCATAATTGTCGAGCGAGCGCAGGATCAGCAGGTCCTTGAGGACGCCGATCGGCGCGGATGCGACGAGCTTGGCGATGCCGGTGATCGCGGAGGGCTGCGCGACGATGACGGTCGGGACGGGCGTGCCGATGCCCTTGAAATAGCCGGCGAAGTCGAAGCCGGGCGCCTTGGCGGCAAGATCGGCGACGGTCATCTTGTTGTAGGTCTTGGTCGCATCGCGGCTGTCGACGCGCGTCCAGCTGACCCTGGCGATCTCGGTCTCGAACGCGAGCAGCGCCGCGGCGCGCGCCTGTGCATCAGGTTCACCGGCGAGCGTCAGCATCTTGGCGATATGCGCCTGGTACGCGGCACGCGCCTCGACGAGCTTGGCGTCGGTGCTGAGGTAATAATCGCGGTCGGGCATGCCGAGCCCCGACTGGCCGAGCGACAGCGCGTACTGCTCAGGGCTCTTGTCGTCCTGCCCGACGCCGCTACCGAACGGCCCGCCGATCCCGGCGCGGTCCGCCTCGGCGAGCAAGGCGGGATAGCCTGCCCGGTCCTTGAGCGCGGCGATCCGGCCGAGCCATGGACGGATCGGCGCGAGCCCCTTCGCCTCGATCGCACCGGTGTCGAGGAACGTCGCATAGGCGCGCCCGATCTTGGACTGCGGATCCTTCGCAGCCGTGTCGAGGATACCGCGCGTGCGCGACTCCGACAGGTCGGACAGCAGATTGAACGAGCCGTAGTTCGACTTGTCCGCCGGGATCGGCGTCGCCTTCGCCCAGCCGCCATTGGCATAGGCATAGAAATCGTCGCCCGGCGCGACCGTCCGGTCCATGCCCTGCTCGTCGAAGCCGAACGCCCCGAAGGTGGGGCCCGCCTTTGCCGCAGGCTCGGCTGGAGCAGGCTCGGCTGCGGCGGGTGCGGCGGTGGTGGATTGCGAAAGCGCGGCGGTGACGCCGGTGAGCGCGGACGCGGCCAGCAGGCCGGCGACGAGAACGGTCTTCATCATTGTCTCCAGACTTCGTCGTCGTGACGAAGCGGGTCAGGGGCGGCGTCGAGCCCCGGCATCACGGGGCTCGACGCAGGGGTCGGTGCGTCAGTTACCAGACGCGGATGCGGTCGGCGGGTGCGAGGTAATAGGCCTGGCCCGGCTTGACGTCGAACGCGGCATACCAGGGGTCGAGGTTGCGCACGACATAGCTGCGCCACGCGCTGGGGGTGTGCGGATCGGTGGTCAGCTGCTGGCGGATCGACGCTTCGCGCGCCTTGTTCTGCCAGACCTGCCCGAAGCCCATGAAGAAGCGCTGGTCGCCGGTATAGCCGTCGAGAACCGGCGCGGGCTTGCCTGCGAGCGAGATCTTGTAGGCGTCATACGCGACGGTCACACCCGCGAGATCGGCCATGTTCTCGCCGAGCGTCAGCTCGCCGTTCACCTTCGCGCCCGCGATCGGCTCATAGGCGCCGTACTGCGCGACGACCTTGTCGGTGTATGCCTTGAAGCGCGTCACGTCCTGCGGCGTCCACCATTCGGCGAAATTGCCCTTCGGGTCGAACTTGCGGCCCTGATCGTCGAAATGATGGCTCAGCTCATGCCCGATCACCGCGCCGATGCCGCCATAATTGACCGCGGGATCGGCGTTCGGATCGAAGAAGGGCGGCTGCAGGATCGCGGCGGGGAAGACCACCTCGTTCATCACCGGATTGGCATAGGCGTTGACCGTCTGCGGCGTCATGAACCATTCGCTGCGATCGACCGGCTTGCCGATCTTGGCGAGCTGCCGATCATATTCGAACGCGGTCGCACGGTCGGCATTGCCGAGCACGTCGCCCGCCACGACCTTGAGCGAGGTGTAATCGCGGAACTTGTCCGGATAGCCGATCTTGGGCGTGAACGCCGCGAGTTTTGCGCGCGCCTTGACCTTGGTCTCGGGCGCCATCCATTCGAGCTTCGACAGGCGGATGTCCATCGCCGCGATCAGGTTCCGGACGAGCTCGTCGGCCTTCGCCTTGGCCTCGGGCGGGAAGTATTTCTCGACATAGACCTGGCCGACCGCCTCGCCGAGGCTGCCGTTGACGAGGTCGACGCCGCGCTTCCAGCGCTCCTTGAGCTGCGGCGTGCCCGACAGGACGGTGCCGTTGAACGCGAAGTTGGCATTGACGAACGGCGACGACAGCAACGGTGCCGACTTCGCGATCGTGTGGAAGGCGAGATATTCCTTCCAGGTCGCGATCGGCGTCGCCGCGACGATCTTCGCGGTGCCCGCCAGCGCCGAGGGCTGGCCGACAATCACGCGCGACTGGCTGCCGAGCCCCTGTGCGTCGAGCATCGTCTTCCAGTCGAAGCCGGGCATCTTGGTCGCGAGCGCCGCGACCATCTCGGGGTTGTAGCCCTTCTCGACCTGACGCTGTTCGGCGCGCGTCCAGTGGACCTGCGCGATCGCCTTTTCGAGATCGAAGATGCGCTTGGCGGCGCCGGCCGGATCGGGCTGGCCGGCAAGACGCATCATCGTCGCGACATAGTCCTGATATTTCGCGCGCGTCTCGACGAACTTGGGGTTGTCGACGAGGTAATAGTCGCGGTCGGGCAGACCGAGACCGCCCTGCCCCAGATACACCGCATAGACGGTGTTGTCCTTGAGGTCCTGCTGCACGCCGGCACCGATCGGGACGTCCATGCCGTTGCGCGTCGCGTCGCCGAACGCGCGCGCGAGATCGGTCTGCGTCCTGATCGCGGCGATCTTGGCGAGATAGGGCTTGAGCGGCGCTGCGCCCTTCGCCTCGATCGCCGGCGCGTCCATGAAACTGGCATAGGTGGTGCCGATCTTGTCGCGCACGCTGCCCGGCGCATTCTGCGTCTTGGCGGCCTCGTCGATGACGGCGCGCGTGCGCGTGTCGGACAGGTCGCGCAGGATCGCGAAGCCGCCCCAGCTCGAGCGGTCCGCCGGGATCTCGGTCCGCTCCATCCACTTGCCGTTGACGAAACGGTAGAAATCATTGCCCGGCAGGACCGACTTGTCCATCGCGGTGGTGTCGACCCCGAAGTCGCCGAGCTTGGGCTTGCCGGCCGGTGCAGCCGTCGCGCCCGGACCGGTCGCGGTCGGTGCGGGACCCTGGCTCTGGGCGAACCCGATCGTCGAAACGGAGGCAAGCAGAAGGGCAGCGAAAATCGGCGTGCGCATCGGTGATCCTTGAATAGATAAGGCCTGAAACTGGGCGTGTTGTACGCCGATAATACGCCTCGTCAATTCGGGATTCTAGGCGTTCCTGCCGACATGGCGATGACGCCATTTACGCGCGATCCACAGCCGCCAGCCGAGCGCGCTGAGCGCATACCCGCCGATCGAAGCGACGATCGTGATGACCAGCAGGCCCAGCGCGGTGGCCGGCCCGGCCTGCATCAGCCACGGGATCCAGTCTGCCTGCGCCGCGGCCTCGGCAACGGGCTGGCCGGGGACGTGCGCGTCGATCCGCAGCAGCCAGGATCCGATCCAGTAGGCCGCGATCCACAGCGGCGGTGTCGTCAGGGGATTGGTGATGAACGTCGTCAGCGCCGCGGTCGGCACATTGGCCCGGAACGGCAGCGCGAACAACGCGGCGACGGGGGTCTGTGCAACCGGGATGAGGATGCCTGCGACCATCCCGAGCGCGACGCCGCGCGGTACCGAACGCCGCGTGAAACGCCACAATTCGGGCGCGAGCACGCGGTGCGCGACGGGACGGAGCAGCCGGTTGCGCTCCATCGATCTCGCGGGTCGGCAGATTACGATGCGACCACGCCGCGAGGCGTCCGAAGATACCGACCGGCGTCCCGCTCACGGCCTATCCACGATCCCGCATGATCCGGCCCTGCTCGCGCTTCCAGTCCTGTTCCTTCACCGAGTCGCGCTTGTCGTGGTTCTGCTTGCCCTTGGCGAGCGCGAGCTCGATCTTCGCGCGGCCCTTGGAATTGAAATAGATCATCAGCGGCACGAGCGTCATGCCCTGGCGCGCGACGGCACCGTGCATCTTGTTGATCTCGCGCTCGTGCAGCAGCAGCTTGCGCGGGCGCTTGGGCTCATGGTTGAAGCGGTTGCCGTGGCTGAACTCGGGGATGTTCGAATTGACCAGCTGGACGGTTTTGCCCTTCACCTCGGCATAGGCCTCCGCGATCGAGCCTTCGCCACCG
Organism: Sphingomonas sp. 22R3R2A-7; assembly: GCF_036856055.1. Taxonomy (NCBI): domain Bacteria; kingdom Pseudomonadati; phylum Pseudomonadota; class Alphaproteobacteria; order Sphingomonadales; family Sphingomonadaceae; genus Sphingomonas; species Sphingomonas sp. 22R3R2A-7. Next base: position 533,308 of record NZ_JASPFR010000001.1, read on the forward strand.
CGCAGCGCCTTCACCTCGGTGCCGGTCAGCGCGATCCCCGCCTCGAAGACCTGCTCGATGTAATAGTCATACCGCGCGCGCCGGTTCTCGGCGACGATCTTGGTCTTCTCGAAGGTGGGGGTTTGGGACGTGCCATGCGATGCGCGATGTAGGAGGTCGGAGCGCGAAGGGGAAGCGGGCGCGGTATCCCGCAGGATGTTAATTGTCGGTCCCCGCGCCATCCTGACTTTCGCCACGATGACGCAAGGGGATCAGGCCAGCCCTGCGTGGGCCAGCGCTGCATCGACTGCGGCGCGCGAGGCGTCGCCGGCGGGGGTCATCGGCAGGCGCAACGTCTCCGGGAACCCGGCCCGCACGCGCGCCATGGCATATTTCACCGGACCCGGCGACGCGTCGGTGAACAGCGCGTCGTGCAAGGGATATAGCTGATCCTGATAGGCGAGCGCCTTGACGAAATCGCCCGCCTGGCACGCCGCCTGGAAGTCCGCGCAGAGCCTCGGCGCGACGTTCGCGGTCACCGAGATGCAGCCCGTACCGCCCATCACGTTGAACGCCAGCGCGAGGTCGTCATTGCCCGACAGCTGGCAGAAGTCGGGCCCGCACGCCGCGCGGTGCTGCGACACGCGCGCGAGCACGCCGCTGGCATCCTTCACCCCGACGAACACGTCTGGAAACGCGGTCACGACGCGCGCCAGCGTCGCGGGCTGGATATCGGTCACGGTACGGCCGGGCACGTTGTAGAGGATGATCGGCAGCGGCGCGTCGGTCGCGAGCGCCTCGAAATGCCGGAAGATCCCCTCCTGACTCGGGCGGTTGTAATAAGGCGGGACCATCAGCGCAGCGTCGGCGCCGGCATCGCGCGCCGCACGCAGGTTCGCCGAAGCGACGCGCGTGTCGTTCGATCCTGCCCCCGCGATCACGGGCACACGGCCTTTCGCCTGATCGACGCAGACGCGGACGACGTGAAAATGCTCGTCATAGCTCAGCGTCGCCGCCTCGCCCGTCGTGCCGCACGCGACGAGCGCGGACGAGCCTTCGGCGATCTGCCATTCGACAAAATCGCGGTAGGTCGCCTCGTTGAAACTGCCGTCCGCGGCGAAGGGTGTGACGAGCGCCGGGATCGAGCCGGCAAACTGGGAACCTGAAACCATCGGTGTATCGCGCTCCTGCTGCGCTGAAATCGGGTATTTCGTTCAGGACAGATACGGGTTGAAGCGCTATCCTGTCCACATGGTAGCATTGGCGTTTAAATCGACGATCATTCTGGCGGCGCTCGCGGGCACCGCAATCGCGTCCGGGGCCGGGCAGGAAACGCTCGATCGGTATCGGACGCAGCTCGCCAATATGGGGCCGCAGGCACAGACGACCGCAGCGCCCGCGTTCAGCGATGGCGCGATCGCCGCGACGATCGCGCAGTGGCGCGCGTTGCAGCAGACCGACGCGTTGCCGTTCGACAGCTATGCCGGGTTTCTGATGGCGCATCCCGGCTGGCCGAACGAGACCGCCAATCGGCGCGCCGCGGAACGCAAGGCGGCGACCGGGGCGCCGGCGAACGTCGTCGCGTTCTTCACGCGCTATCCACCGCAGTCCGCGACGGGCAATCTCGCCTTCGCGCGCGCGCTGATGGCGTCGGGGCAGCGCGACCGCGCCTATGCCGCAGCGCGCACCGCGTGGCGATCGGGCGGACTGTCGCCGACCGACGAGGTCATGGTGACGACGGGCTTTGCCGGCGCGCTGACGCCCGAGGACCAGGACGCGCGGATGGACGCGCTGCTGTGGTCCGGGCAGACGAGCGCGGCGCAGCGGCAGATCATGCTGGTCAGCCCCGCGCGGCGTCCGCTGTTCGAGGCACGGCTCGCGTTCCGCACCAATGCCCCCAACGCCTCCGACCTGTCGGCAGCGACGCAGGAGACCTATCGCAGCGATGCGGGCTATGTCGCCGATCGCGCGCTGTGGCTGCGCAATGCCGGGGCGAGCCCGACCGCACGCGCCTGGCTCGCACGGCCGCGGTCGCTGACGACGCGTCCTGGCAATCCGGCGAAATGGTACGAGACGCTGGTGACCAACGCGCGCGGCGCGGCGAACGACGGCCAGTGGCAGACCGCGTACGACATCGCGCGGCAGATCGACGATGCCTATCCCGCCGGCGCGAACATCTCGGCGAAATCCTATGCCGAGCGTGACGAATATACCAATCTGGCGTGGCTTGGTGGCCAGGCGGCGATGAAGCAGCTCGGCCGACCCGCCGATGCGATGACGCTGTTCGACCGCTATGCGCGCGGGTCGAGCTCGCCCGTCGTCCGGTCGCGCGGCTATTACTGGGCCGGGCGCGCCGCCGAAGCAGCGGGGCGCGCCGCGGATGCCACCGCCTTCTATACGCAGGCGGCGGGCTATCGCGATCAATTCTATGGCCAGCTCGCGACCGAGCGGATGGGGCGCACGCTGACCCCGCCGCCGCCGATGGCGAGCCTCGCGATCGCACCCGCGGTGCGCGCGGCGTTCGACCAGCGCGAGACGGTCCGCGCGGTGCGGTTCCTCGGCCGGATCAACGACTGGCAGGATCAGACCGCGTTCGTGCGCCAGATCGCCGCGGACGCGACCAGCGATACTGACCATGTGCTGGCGGCCGAGCTGTCCAAGTCGATCAACCGCCCCGACCTCGGCGTGATGGTCGGCCGCAGCGCGCTGACCAACGGGCTGAGCGACTATTCGGCGGCGGGGTTCCCGACCGTCCCCGTGCCCGCGGGCTATGAGGACAATTGGACGATCATCCACGCGATCTCGCGGCAGGAAAGCCAGTTCGATCGCGCCGCGGTCAGCCATGCGGGGGCCCGCGGGCTGATGCAGCTGATGCCCGCGACCGCGCGCGAGCAGTCGGGGAAGATCGGTCTCAACTACGATCAGGCGGCGCTGACGAGCGATCCCAATCTGTCGATCATGCTGGGGTCGAGCTATTTCCAGCGGATATATGCGAACTATGGGAGCTATCCGCTTGCAATCGCGGCGTATAATGCCGGCGGCGGTAACGTGAACAAGTGGCTGCGCGCGAATGGCGACCCACGGACAAGCGCGGTCGACATCGTCGACTGGATCGAGGCGATCCCGTATCAGGAGACGCGCAACTATGTGCAGCGCGTGATCGAGAATGCGGTCGTGTACGATCTGATGAACCCCGCGCGCGCCAAGAGCCGCGTCGCGACGCGGACGTCCTGGTATCTCGGCAAGAACCGCCCCGGCTGATCGGCGCGCTTGTTCCTGCTGACAGATGACGATGGATCGCCCGAACTACATCACGCCCGCCGGCTATGCCGTGCTGCGCGCGGAATATGAGCAGCTTCTGGTCGGCGAGCGGCCAAAGCTCGTCGAGACGATCTCATGGGCGGCGGGCAATGGCGACCGGTCGGAGAATGGCGATTACATCTATGGCCGCAAACGCCTGCGAGAGATCGACCGGCGGCTCGGCTGGCTGTCGAAGCGGATGAAGGCGGCGAAGGTGATCGATCCCGCCGCGCAGGAGGACCGGTCGCGCGTGTGGTTCGGCGCGTGCGTGACGGTCGCCGACGAGGATGACGCGCACCGCACGCTGACGCTGGTCGGCGACGACGAGACCGATGCGGGCAATGGTCGGATCGGCTGGAATTCGCCGTTTGCGCGCGCGTTGCGCGGCGCGGGCGTTGGCGACGTTCGACGCGTCGACCTGCCCGCGGGCGAGCGCGAATATGAAGTGATGGCGATCCGCTACCCCTGACGATCGCGCGTGGCCGCATGGTCGGGGATGGCGTGCGCCGCGACCCGGCGGATCGAGCGTGGACGCGCGGACCGTGCGGGGCTAATCCCGGGTCCATGGCCGAAACCCCAACCCGCAACGTCGCCTTGCTGATCGATGCCGACAACGCCTCGTCCGCGACGCTCGATCCCGTGCTGACCGTCCTTGCAGAGCTTGGCACGGTCAACGTCCGCCGCGTCTATGGCAACTGGTCGAAGCCCGCGCTCAAGGGGTGGCGCGACATGTCGATCAAGCACGGCATCGAGCCGCAGCAGCAGTTCGACCTGACCAAGGGCAAGAACGCGACCGACATGAAGATGACGATCGACGCGATGGACCTGCTGTTCCGCGGGCGGATCGACGGGTTCGGGATCATGTCGTCGGACAGCGACTTCATGCCGCTGGCGATGCGCATCCGCCAGGATGGCGTGCCCGTCTATGGCTTCGGCACGAGCCGCACGCCCGAGGGGTTCCGCCAGGCGTGCACGCGCTTCATCGACGTGAGTGCGCTCGATGATGAATCGGAGCCGATGCCGCTGTCGCTGCCGCCCGCGATCGGGGGCGAGAAGGCCCCTGCCCCCACCGCGCCAACGGCGCGTCGGTCGCGCGGTGGCGAGCCGATCGGATCGGACCTGATCAAACTGCTGATCGACGCGTATAATGCAGGCAAGCGCGACGAGAAAGGTTATCAGAGCCTGACCGAGCTGGGCCAGCGCGCGGGCAACCGGTCGAGCTTCGACGCGCGGAATTACGGCTTCAACCATCTCTCCGAGCTGATCGAGGCGGTGCCCAATTTCCAGACCGAGCGCCGCGACGGCGGGCGGATCTTCGTCAAGCGGGTGCGCTGAGACGGGTTGAGGCCCGCACCGAGGTCCTCAGTCCAGGCCTTTGCAATCGCCGCCAAGTCTGGTGCCGCCACGCGGACTGCGCAGGCCAAGTTCGCGGCCGTCGAGCTTGGCGATGAGCGCGGTGCCGCTAGGCTTGCCGTCCTTGACGATCGCGACCGTCCACGCGTCGACGGCCCCCGTCGGCGTGGACACGCGCTCGCTGCCCGTCACCGTCAGGTCGAAGTGGCCGATACCGCTGTCATACTGGTAGAAGGGCAGCACGAAGGACCGGCCCGCGGCGAGCGGCAACGCACCGAACGTCACCCCCCAGAGATTACCGTCCCAGACCGGCGTCGGCACCGCGACGTCGATCGGAACGGTCGCCCCCTTTTCGACCCGGCGCCCCGTCACGCGCCCGGGCGCATAGCTGAGCGAAACGTGGTCGACCCCGTTGCGGCGGCTGTCGAACGCGATCGGCGTCAGGTCAGCGCGGGCGAGAACGAAATGGTCGCGCATCGCGAACTTCGCGGCGGGCACGCTTTGATTCACGACGATATCGAAGGCTGCCCTGCCGCCGATGCGGACGCGGCGGATCACCTGATGCGTCGCGCCGATGACCACGTCGCCCCCCGATGCCGCGTCAGGCCGGGTTATCGCAAAGCACTGATCGCCCGGCACGACCCGTGCTCCCTGCGGCGCCATCGTCACGGCCGCTGCCGCCATCATGCCCAAGATCATGCCCATGTCCCCGCCAATGCCCCCGCCCCACGACTACGCGGTCGAGTGTGCTATGGTCGAGCAACACACGTCAAGCCTCGGCGGGCGTCGCCTTTCGCGGATCGGCGATCTCGAGCGTCGCGCAGGTGCCCCTGCCCGTATTGGTGATCGTCGTCGCGCCGCCGAGCTGACGCCCCAGACTGTTGATCATCCGCATGCCGAGACTTTTGCGCGATGCCGCCTTGAGGTCGAAGTCCTCGGGAATGCCGACGCCGTCATCGACCACCGACAGGATGATCTCGGCCCTCGGTCGCGCGGATCGTGACGTGGATCACGCCGCCCGCCTCGTCATAGGCATATTTGATCGCGTTGGTGACGAGTTCGGTGACGAGCAGACCCATCGGGATCGCGGTGTCGGCGCTGATCAGGATCGCATCGATCTCGCAGTCGATACGGTGGTTCGGCGCCTGCTCGGCAAGACCCGTCGCGATCCCACAGACGAGATCGTCGAGCGCGACGATGCCGACCTGTTCGCCCCGCCAGAGCTGGTCGTGCGTCTGCGCGATCGCAGTGATGCGCGCCTGTGCGTCGCCAAGCAGCCGCGTGATGCGCGGATCGTCGTCCTCCTGCATCTGCAGGTTGAGCATCGCCGACACGAGCGCGAGGCTGTTCTTGACGCGGTGGCTCGCCTCGCGCGTGAGCAGTTCCTGGTGCTCCATCGCATCGCTCAACCGCTGTTCGGCCTGCTGGCGCTCGATCGCGACGCCGATCAGATTGGCGAAGCCCTGCATGAAGGCGAGATCGGCGGGCTCGAACTTGCCCTCGTCGGGGCTGTCGACCTCGAGCACGCCGAAGCGTTTTCCCGACGTCTCGACGAGCACGTTGATCGCGCGGCGGATCTGGTGCTGTGCCATGAAGTCGGGCGTCCGGAAACGCCCCTCATTTTCGAGATGGTTCGAGATGACGGGCTCACCCGTCTCCAGCGCGAAGCCAGCGGGCGAGCCGAGATCGGTGCGCATCTCGGTCGACCCGACGACGCCGGGCGCCCAGCCGATCCCCGCGCGGACCAGCAACGTGTCGCGCTCGGGGCGGTATTCGAGGAACTTGCAGTATTTCGACCGCATGCCTTCGCCGCAGAGTTCGGTAGCGCGCTGAAGCATCGGATCGAGATCGCGCGCGCGCAACGCCTCGATCCCGAAGTCGGCGAGGATCGACTGCTGGCGGAGGCGATACTGAAGCTCGCCCGCCCCCGGGGGAGCATCCCCTCCGGGTGAAATTTCGACGATCGGCACTCTCAACTCCGCTAAACTCTGCGCGCCTTGCGGCATGATACGGGCGCTTCGGGACGTCCGGCCGGTCATGCCGGGTTGCTGCTGTGACCGGGATGGTACCTCTTACCATTGTCCCGCGGGGCGTAAAGCTCCGGGTCGAGGTCGCTTGGCGCGGCGACCGTTGCCCGCCGCCGCCGGCCTTTGGGCGACGAGCCTGACGAACGCCAATGCCTTCCCGTCATCCTGGCGGACGTCAGGACCCAGAGCCATGAAGCGGGTTGCCCGTAATCCTGGATCCTGACTTTCGTCAGGATGACGGAGGGGTTTGGAGGTCAGGTGCCGGGATCCCCGTCGCGGGGAGACCGCTTTATCTACCGCAGCCTTTGATTGGCACGCGGCGGACTTGGTCCCGCAGTAAGTCGGCTTCTTGTCCCCCGATACGTCGGGCTGAGCGGCATGGCGAGTTAGCGTCAGGACTGATCAACACCATCCCCCTCCGTCATCCTGACGAAAGTCAGGATCCAGAGCCATGAAGCGGACCGCCTGTAACCCTGGATCCTGACTTTCGTCAGGATGACGAACATTGAGCCCAGCGGCAGAGAGCCACGTCGCGGGGCGACAGCTTCACCCGCCGCAGCCCGGTGACCCGGGTACGGCGGGCTGGGTCGTTCAGCGCGTCAGCTTCTTGTACGCCAGACGCGTCGGGCGGTCGGCGGCATCGCCGAGGCGACGGCGCTTGTCTTCCTCGTAGCTTTCATAATTGCCCTCGAACCATTCGACATGGCTGTCGCCCTCGAACGCGAGGATGTGCGTCGCGAGGCGATCGAGGAAGAAGCGGTCATGGCTGATGACCACCGCGCAGCCGGCGAACGTCTCGAGCGCCTCCTCGAGCGCACGCAGCGTCTCGACGTCGAGATCGTTGGTCGGTTCGTCGAGCAGGAGGACGTTGCCACCTTCCTTGAGCATCTTGGCCATGTGGACGCGGTTGCGCTCACCGCCCGACAGTTGGCCGACCTTCTTCTGCTGGTCCGGACCGCGGAAATTGAACGCGCCGACATACGCCCGCGTCCCCATCTCCTGCTTGCCGAAGCGGAAGATCTCGAGCTCGTCGGAGATTTCCTGCCAGACGTTCTTGTTCGGATCGAGATCGTCGCGGCTCTGATCGACATAGCCGAGCTTTACGGTCGAGCCGACCTCGATCGTGCCCTCGTCGGGGGTTTCCTGGCCGGTAATCAGCTTGAACAACGTCGACTTGCCCGCACCGTTGGGGCCGATCACGCCGACGATGCCGCCCGGCGGCAGCGTGAAGTCGAGACCGTCGAACAGCAGCTTGTCGCCGTAGGACTTGGTCAGGCCCTTCGCCTCGATCACCTTGCCACCGAGACGCGCGGGCAGCTGGATCAGGATCGCGGCCTTGCCCGCGACGCGGTTCTCCTGCTTCTCCATCAGCTCGTCGAATGCACGGATACGGGCCTTCGACTTGGTCTGGCGCGCCTTGGGGGTCTGGCGCATCCACGCCAGCTCGTCGGCGATCGCCTTCTGCTTGCCAGCCTCTTCGCGCTCTTCCTGGCTGAGGCGCTGCGCCTTCTTCTCCAGATAGCCCGAATAGTTGCTCTCGTAGGTGTAGTAGCGGCCGCGATCGAGCTCGAGCACCCAGTTGACGACGTTGTCGAGGAAGTAGCGGTCATGCGTCACGAGGATGACGTTGCCGGTATATTCCTTGAGGTAATTCTCGAGCCACGACACGCTCTCGGCGTCGAGATGGTTGGTCGGCTCATCGAGCAGCAGGATCTGCGGCTTCTCGAGCAGCAGCTTGCACAGTGCGACGCGACGCTTCTCACCGCCCGACAGGTTCTCGACCGACGAATCGCCTGGCGGGCAGCGCAGCGCTTCCATCGCCTGTTCGAGCTGGCTGTCGAGCGACCAGCCGTCGACCGCGTCGATCTTGGCCTGGAGATCGCCCATCTCCTCCATCAGCGCGTCGAAATCGGTGTCGTCCTGCGGATCGCCCATCTCGGCCGAGATCGCGTTGAAGCGGTCGACGAGGTCGGCGACGGGGCGCACGCCGTCCTTGACGTTGCCCATCACGTCCTTGGTCGGATCGAGCTGCGGCTCCTGCGCGAGATAGCCGACATTGACGCCGTCGGCTGCCCAGGCCTCACCGGTGAAATCGGGATCCATCCCCGCCATGATCTTCATGAGCGTCGACTTGCCCGAACCGTTGGGGCCGATGATCGCGATCTTCGCCGACGGAATGAACTGGAGGTGGATGTTGTTGAGGACGGGCTTTGCGGCACCGGGGAAGGTCTTGGTCAGACCCTTCATGACGTAGGTGTACTGGACGGCCATGTTGGTGCCGGGCTCCATGCTAGACTGAGGCGGGATTTGACGAGCGCAGATAGCGATGCGACGGGCCGTTGGCAAACGGGGAGCGGCGACATAGGCTTCGCCGATGATGAAGCGCACGCTCGCGGTACTGGCCGCCTCCACCCTGACCTTTCCCCTTATGGCACAGCGCACGGCTCCCCCGCCGCCCGCGCCGGTCGACGCCAAGGTCGCTGCGCTCCGCGATGCGGCGCTGAAGGACGAGGTCGCGTACGATATCGTCGAGGGGATGACGACCGAGATCGGGCCACGGCTGGCGGGAACCGAAGCCGAGGCGCGGGCGCGCGCCTGGTCGGTCGTCAAGCTCAAGGCGCTCGGGTTCAAGAACGTCCGGATCGAGCCGTACCAGATGCCCGTCTGGGTGCGCGGCATCGAGACCGCGTCGATCCTCTCGCCCTTCCCGCAGGCGCTCAAGCTGACCGCACTCGGCAATTCGGGTGCGACGCCTGCGGGCGGGCTGACCGCGCAGGTCGTCGTGTTCAAGACGTATGGCGACCTCGCGGCGGCGCCCGCGGGAAGCCTTGCGGGCAAGATCGCCTATGTCGGCAACGCGATGGAGCCGACGCAGGACGGGTCGAGCTATGGCGCCTATGGCCCTGCGCGCTTCGTCGGTCCGGCGATGGCGGCGAGCAAGGGCGCGGCCGCGATCGTGATCCGCTCGATCGGCACCGACCATCACCGCAACCCGCATACCGGCACGACCAACTTCCCCGCCGGCGTCACGCCGATCCCGTCGGCCGCGCTGTCGGTCCCCGATGCCGAACTGATCGAACGCATCGCGATGCGCGGCAAGCCGATCACGATGACGCTCGTCCTCACGCCGCGGATGACGGGTACGCACGAATCGGGCAACGTTATCGCCGAGGTCCCCGGGACCGATCCCAAGGCGGGGATCGTGCTGATCGGCGGGCATCTCGACAGCTGGGATCTTGGGACCGGCGCGATCGACGATGCGAGCGGCGTGGCGATCACCGCGGCGGCGGCCAAGCGGATCCTCGACGGCCCGCGCCCGCGCCGGACGATCCGCGTCGTCTGGTTTGGTGCCGAGGAAGTCGGCGGTTTCGGCGGCAAGGCCTATGCCGAGGCGCACAAGACCGAGCGCCACGCGACCGCCGGCGAATCCGACTTCGGTGCGGACCGCGTGTGGCGGTTCGAGACCAACCTGCCCGAGAGCGCGAAGCCGGTAGCTGATCGCCTCGCCTCCGCGCTCGCGCCGCTTGGCATCGCGCGGGGCGCGGGTGTCGGTGGCGACGGGACCGATGTCGGACCGACGATGGCGCTCGGCGTCGCGGCGATCGACCTCAACCAGTCGGGTACGCGCTATTTCGACACGCATCACACGCCCGACGATACGCTCGACCGGATCGATCCTGTGCAGCTGCAGCAGAACGTCGCGGCATGGACGACGATGCTCGCGATCGTCGCCAATGCACCCGAAGAAATCGGACCGGTTGTGCCTAGAAAGTGACCAATCGGTGGCTCGATTGCGTCATCGTCCTGTCGCAAACCTTGCCAGGAGATGAATTTAGCGGATTGACCGGCTGCGGAGGTCCGCTATTTGACGGGACTTCGCGACGGCAATCGGGTCGGCCGCGAGTGAAACTATGCTTGGGAGCATTCGAATGAAGAAGATCGTTCTGATCGCTGCTGCCGCCGGCCTGATGTCCGTCGCAGCATGCAGCAAGTCGCCAGAAGCAGCCGCAGTTGAGAACAACGCGGACATGCTGGCAGACAACATGGAAATGCAGGCTGACAACATGGACGCCATGGCGGACAACACCTCGAACGCAGTCGCAACCGACGTGCTCGAGAACGCAGCCGACAACATGAACGCAGCAGCAGACAACGTCCGCGAAGCTGCCGACGAGAAGACCGACAACATGAACTAAGACTGTGTCGGGCGCTCGCGCCCGACAGGTTTTGGTGTCGGAAGGGCGTCCCCGCGGGGGCGCCCTTTTCTTTTGTGGTCTTTTGCTTTCCCAAAGCTTGCGCTAACGCAGGCGACGGTGGGGCCTGTAGCTCAACGGTTAGAGCTGGCCGCTCATAACGGCTAGGTTGCGGGTTCGATTCCTGCCGGGCCCACCAACACCCCTGCAACCAGCCCGTTCAACCTTCTTCAGCTTCCCGCCGTCGCGTTGGGATTGTCGGGGCCGCTATAGTCGATGTGCGACTGCCCGCCATGCTGATGGTCGAAGCCGTCATTGTCGGGGTCGCCCTTGACCTGGTCCTTGTCCTTGAACGCGCCGCCGCCGCTCTCGCCGCCGCCCGTGCGCCCCGTCTCGACATCGCCCGACATTTTCGCGTCGTCCTTGTCGGGAACCGCCTGCATCGGCTGCTTGCCATCGTCTGCCATCATCATTCTCCTCACAGGATCAACGGGCCGCAGCGCGCTTTGATCCTTGCCGAGCGCCGGGTGCACTATGCCGAACAGGAAAGCCGCGGTTCCGCGCGATGAATGATAGCGTTATCCCCTCGGCATTTGCCCCGCACGACGACGGACGACGTCTCAGGCCGGTTTAGCACGACTCGGCAGGGCGGATCGGAGCGGGACGATCATGATGCGCGCGCGTTGTGGGCCGCGCAGAACGGACCGGCTTGCTACGGATGCGTGCAGGCGTCAGACGGAGGAGGACGAGTGCCGCGCGGATAGTCCGCGATATGCGCCGCACCCCTTGACGATCGGGCAATCGCCGATACGATAGCGGTAACATAAGTGGAGAGGGAAATTGATGTCGCATATCGCCGCGCCGGTCGAATCGGCGCTGCCCGCAGATTGGCGGAGTGCGCTCCTGCTGGGTCGGATCGACCTGGGTGACGGTCCTACCCCCGTGCTGGTCAGGGATGGACAGATTTTCGATATGTCGGGCGTCGCGCCGACCGTCTCCGCGCTGGTCGCCGGTGGCGATTTCGACACGACAGCGGGCCGCCCGCTCGGCGCGCTCGAGACGCTCGCGCTGTCCGCGGCGACCGACGCCCCCGCCCGCCTGCTGAGCCCGATCGATCTGCAATGCGTCAAGGCGGCAGGCGTGACGTTCGCGGTGTCGGCGATCGAGCGCGTGATCGAGGAACGCGCCCGCGGCGACGCGAGCAAGGCCGCCGAGGTACGCGGCCGGCTTGAATCGCGGATCGGTGGCAGCGTCCGTCTGGTCGTCCCCGGATCGGAAGAGGCCGCGGCGCTCAAGCAGGCGCTCATCGACGACGGCATGTGGTCCCAATATCTTGAGGTCGCGATCGGCCCCGACGCCGAGATCTTCACCAAGAGCCCGACGCTGTCGACGGTCGGCTGGGGCGGGCCGATCGGGATCCGCTCCGATTCGACGTGGAACAACCCCGAGCCCGAGGTCGTGCTGCTCGTCGATGCGCAGGGGACCGTCGTCGGCGCGACGCTTGGCAACGACGTCAATCTGCGAGATTTCGAGGGGCGGTCGGCGTTGCTGCTAAGCAAGGCAAAGGACAACAACGCGTCCTGCTCGATCGGGCCGTTCATCCGCCTGTTCGACGACGGCTTCACGCTTGACGACGTCCGCGCGAGCGAGATCACGCTGAAGATCGAGGGCGAGGACGGCTATGTGCTCGACGGCCATAGCTCGATGCGCGAGATCAGCCGCGACCCTGAGGACCTGGTCGTTCAGGCGATGAGCGAGCACCATTATCCCGACGGTTTCGTGTTGTTCCTCGGCACGTTGTTCGCCCCGACCAAGGACCGGGACGAACCGGGCCGCGGGTTCACGCACAAGATGGGCGACGTGGTGTCGATCTCCAATCCGAAGCTCGGATCGCTGGTCAACCGCGTGACGACGTCGCGCGATGCGCCCGCTTGGACGCTCGGCATCAGCGGGCTGATGAACAATCTGGCCCGTCGCGGGCTGTTAGACGCATGATAATCGACCAGACGGAGACCCCAGTGCTGCAGCAAACGACCGCTATCGGCGGCAAGGCGATCTATCCGAGCCTCGCCGACAAGCGCGTCATCGTCACCGGTGGCGGATCGGGTATCGGCGAAGGCCTGGTAGAGGCCTTCGTGGCGCAGGGCGCGCGCGTCGCGTTCGTCGACGTGGCGGACGATGCCAGCCACGCGCTGCTCGCGCGGCTGACCCCCGGCGCGGTGCACGAGCCCCTCTACCGCCACTGCGATCTGACCGACATCGCCCAGCTCAAGTCAATCTTCGCCGAGATCGAGACAGTGCTTGGCGGTGTCGACATCCTGATCAACAATGCCGGCAACGATGATCGCCACGGGATCGACGAGGTCACGCCGGACTATTGGGACCAGCGGCTGAACGTCAATCTGCGGCACCAGTTCTTTGCGGCGCAGGCGGTGGTGCCGGCGATGAAGCGCGCAGGCGGCGGCGTCATCCTGAATTTCGGATCGATCAGCTGGCACCTCGCGCTCCCCGATCTGGTTCTGTACCAGACGTGCAAGGCGGCGATCGAAGGTCTGACGCGCGGGCTCGCGCGCGATCTCGGCCGCGAGGGCATTCGCGTCAATACGGTCGTCCCGGGCAACGTCCAGACTCCGCGCCAGGAGAAATGGTACACCCCCGAAGGCGAGGCCGAGATCGTCGCGGCACAATGCACCGATGGCCGCATCCAGCCGAGCGACGTTGCCGCGCTGGTGCTGTTCCTGTCGTCGGACGATGCGCGGATGTGTACGGGTCATGATTATTTCATCGACGCGGGATGGCGCTGATTCATGGATGAGGGATTGATGGAGAAGGACGCCCGTTCGATCCTGACGGTCGGCGCGGAACTCGGCGAGGGACCAGTCTGGTCACCGCGCGATACGGGTCTGTGGTTCGTCGATATCAAGGCGCCCTGCGTCTATCGCCACGACCCCGCGACCGGCGCGCTCGATCGATGGGACGCACCCGATCATGTCGGCTGGATCCTGCCCGCGGACGACGGAAGCTGGGTCGCCGGCCTTGCCACGGGCGTTCACCGGTTCGATCCTACGGATGGCAGCTTCACGCTGTTGAACGCCGTCGAGGACGATCTGCCGCGCAACCGGCTCAACGACGCGGCGATCGATCCGGCGGGCCGGATCTGGTTCGGGACGATGGACAATGACGAGGCGAACCCGACGGGCCGGTTCTATTGCTGGCAGGCCGGCGTGGTCACGCCCGCGCCGGTCGCCCCCATCGTCATCACCAACGGCCCCGCGATCGCGCCCGACGGCCGGACGGCGTATCTCGTCGACACGCTTGGGCTGTCGATCGACGCGCATCCGATCGATGCCGACGGCGTCATCGGCGAAGGCCGGCGTTTCCTGACGTTCGACGGCCAGACGGGGTATCCCGACGGGGCGATCTGCGATGCCGAGGGCGGCGTCTGGGTCGGGTTCTATGGTGGCTGGGCCGCGCGGCGGTTTGCACCCGATGGCAGCATGACGGCCGAGGTCCGCTTCCCCGTCGCCAATATCACCAAGATCGCGCTTGGCGGCGAAGACGGCAAGACCGCCTACGCGACCACTGCGCGGCAGGGGCTGTCGGCGGATGCGCTGGCGGATCAGCCGCTCGCCGGCAATGTCTTCACGTTCCGTGTCGACGTGGGCGCCGCGCCGGTGACGCCGGTGCGCCTCACCACCTGAACGACGAATACCCAACGCACGAATACAGCGCGCCGTCAGAGCGCGTACCATCTGGAAGGAAGCCTTAATGAACGGCACGGCAACTGCCACGGACCCGGGCATCGACGCAGGTCGCGTCAACGGGACGTTGATCGGCCTGATCGTCGCGGTCGCGACCGTCGGCGGATTCATGTTCGGATATGATTCGGGCGTGATCAACGGGACGCAGAAGGGGATCGAGGCGGCGTTCGGGCTCGGCCGGTTCGGGATCGGCGTCAACGTCGGCGCGATCCTGGTCGGGTCGTCGGTCGGTGCGTTTGCCGCAGGCCGGCTGTCCGACGTGATCGGTCGCCGCAACACGATGATGCTGGCCGCGGTCCTGTTCATCATCAGCGCGCTCGCGGCAGGCGCGGCGGATACGTCCGCTGTGTTCATCATCGCGCGGATCATCGGCGGGTTCGGCGTCGGCGCGGCGAGCGTCACCTCGCCCGTCTATATCTCCGAGGTCGCTCCGGCTAATATCCGCGGACGGCTGACGAGCATCCAGCAGGTCATGATCATCTCCGGCCTGACCGGCGCGTTCGTCGCCAATTTCGCACTTGCGCGGATCGCCGGCGGATCGACCGCCGAATTCTGGCTGGGCTATCAGGCGTGGCGCTGGATGTTCTGGCTTCAGGTCATTCCCGCAGCGATCTATTTCGTCGCGCTGTTCTTCATTCCCGAAAGCCCGCGCTACCTCGTCGTCAAGGGGCATGACGCGCGCGCCGAGACCGTGCTGACGCGGCTGTTCGGCAATGCCGAAGCACGCCGCAAGGTCGCGGAGATCCGCGCGTCGCTCGCGGTCGATCATCACAAGCCGCGGCTGTCCGACCTGATCGACAAGAAGACCGGCAAGATCCGCCCGATCCTGTGGGCAGGTATCGGCCTCGCGGTGTTCCAGCAGCTCGTCGGCATCAACGTCGTCTTCTATTATGGCGCGACGCTGTGGGAGGCGGTCGGCTTTACCGAGGACAATGCGCTCCAGATCAACATTCTGTCGGGCGTCCTCTCGATCGCGGCATGCCTGCTGACGATCGCGCTGATCGACAAGATCGGGCGCAAGCCGCTGCTGCTCGTCGGCTCGGCCGGGATGACCGTCACGCTGGGTATCGTCGCCTGGGCGTTCTCGAACGCGATCCCCGCGGCGTCGGGCGTCGGCGTCACGCTGCCCGGCAACACCGGGCTGATCGCGCTGATTGCGGCCAACCTGTACGTGATCTTCTTCAACGTCAGCTGGGGCCCGGTGATGTGGGTGATGCTGGGCGAGATGTTCCCGAACCAGATCCGCGGGTCGGCGCTCGCGGTATCGGGCTTCGCACAGTGGATCGCCAACGCGGTGATCTCGGTGAGCTTCCCGTCGCTCGTGCTGTCGCCGGGTCTGGCGATCACCTATCTCGGCTATGCGATTGCCGCGCTCGTTTCGTTCTTCTTCGTCCAGAAGATGGTCACCGAAACCCGCGGTCGCGAACTCGAGGACATGGTCGGTTGACGATGCGACTGGCATGCGGCGCGTGGGAGCTCGACCTGCTCCCCGCGCTGGGGGGCGCGATCGCTGCGCTGCGGCGGGACGGGGCCGACATCTTCCGCCCTACCCCGCACGCCGCGCGGCACCCGCTCGAGGCCGCGTGCTTCCCGCTGGTGCCCTATGCGAACCGGATCGCCGATGGCCGCTTCAGTTTCGAGGGCGAAGGGCTCGTCGTCCGGCGCAACGTCGCGGACCAGGCGCATCCGCTGCACGGCACGGGGTGGCTCCAGCCCTGGACCGTCGGACAGAGCGACGAGCGATCCGCGACGCTCCGCTATCGTCACGGCGCAGATGATGGCTGGCCGTGGGCGCATGATGCGGAGCAGCGGATCGTGCTCAGCGATGAGGGGCTGCACGTGACGCTGTCGCTCACCAACACCGGCGATCGGGCGATGCCCTTCTCGCTTGGTCTTCATCCCTATTTCACCAAGGCAGGGGTTTCGTGCCTGCGCTTCAATGCGGAGCGGGTATGGCTGATCGATGACGCGTTTCTGCCGACCGAGCCGGCGCCGGCGGACCGGATCGGCGACTGGGCCGCGGGCGAAACGGTCGAACGGACGAGCCTGATCGACAACAGCTATGAAGGCTGGTCGGGAAACGCGACGATATCGCGCGACGATGGCGATCTGCGTCTGGCCGGTACGAGCACGCCGTTCCTCCACGTCTTCACGCCGCCGGGCGAGCCGTATTTCTGCGTCGAGCCCGTGACCGCGATGCCCGACGCGTTCAACCGCGCCGTGCCCGCCGTTCTGCAGCCGGGCGAGAGCCACGCGATCACGATGACACTGACCGCCGTATAGCCGAGAGTTGGGGGCCGCCCGAAGGAGGGGGACGAACGCCCCCTCCCCCTAATGCCCGTCCCTAGTGGTTGTGCCGCGGTGTCTTGGCTGCGATCCCGCGATACTTGACTGCGAAGTCGAGCACGCCGCCCTGCGCCAGCTGCCCCGTCTTCTCGCGGTACAGTTCTTCCCACGGCGAATTGCTGGGTGGGATCGGCGGTGCGGGCTCGGTCTTGCGGCGCGCGATCTCGTCGGGATCGACGAGCGCATTGCAGGTGCCGGCGTCGAGGTCGATGCGGATCATGTCACCGTCGCGCAGCCATGCGAGGCCGCCACCGACCGCGCTTTCGGGCGAGACGTTGAGGATCGACGGGCTGTCCGAGGTACCCGATTGCCGACCGTCGCCCAGCGTCGGCAGCGTCAGCACGCCCTGCTGGATCAGGGCGTCAGGCGGCTGCATGTTGACGACCTCGGCCGAGCCGGGCCAGCCGATCGGTCCCGAGCCCCGAATGACGAGGATGCACTGCGCGTCGATGCCGAGCGCCGGGTCGTTGATGCGGTGATGATAGTCGTCCGACCCGTCGAACACGACCGCGCGCGCTTCGAACCGGTTCTCGGCGCCGGGGGTCGACAGATAACGCATCCGGAAGGCGTCGGAAATCACCGAGGTCTTCATGATCGCATGGTCGAACAAATTGCCCTTGAGCACGAGGAACCCCGCGCGCTCGAGCAGGGGGTCCTCGAGCGTGTGGATCATCTCGCGGTCGTTCGTGACACGGCCGCCGAGATTGTCGCCGACGCTGTGTCCGGTGATCGTCAGGCAGCTCGTATCGAGCATCCCCGCCTCGGACAGCTCGTGCATCACCGCGGGGACACCGCCCGCACGGTGAAAGCGCTCGCCGAGATATTTGCCCGCGGGCTGCATGTTGACGATCAGCGGGACGTCGTAGCCGTGGTCCGCCCAGTCCGCCATGTCGAGCTCGACGCCCGCATGCTGCGCCATCGCCATGATGTGCGGCTGCGCATTGCTCGATCCGCCGATCGCGCTGACGACGCGGATCGCGTTCAGGAACGCCGCGCGCGTCAGGATCTTCGACGGGCGCAGGTCTTCATACGCCATGTCGACGATCCGCCGGCCGGTCTCGTACGCCATCTGGCCGCGTTCGCGGTACGGCGCGGGGATCGCGGCGCACCCCGTCAGCGACATGCCAAGCGCCTCGGCGACCGCGTTCATCGTCGAGGCGGTACCCATCGTGTTGCAATGCCCGGCGGACGGCGCGCTGTCGGTGGCGCGCTGGAGGAACTCCTCCTCGTCGATCTCACCTGCGGCAAGCTTGCGGCGGCTGCGCCAGATCACGGTGCCCGACCCGACGAGTTCGCCGTCGTGCCAGCCATCGAGCATCGGACCGCCCGACAGCACGATCGCCGGAATATCGACCGTCGATACCGCCATGATCCCCGCGGGGGTCGTCTTGTCGCATCCAGTAGTCAGCACCACCGCATCGATCGGGTAGCCGTAGAGCGTCTCGACGAGCGTCATATAGGCGAGGTTGCGATCGAGCGCGGCGGTCGGGCGACGGCAATTCTCGAAGATCGGGATCGTCGGGAATTCCATCGGGATCCCGCCCGCTGCGATGATCCCGTCGCGCGTCCGCTTGGCGAGTTCGACGTGAATGCGGTTGCACGGCGACAGGTCGCTGCCGGTCTGCGCGATCCCAATGATCGGCTTGCCGCAGCGAAGCTCGGCGGGGGTCAGCCCGTAATTCATGAAGCGTTCGAGATACAGCGCGGTCATGTCCGACCGGGCGGGGTCGGCGAACCAGTCGCGGGAACGGAACGGCCTTGCCGGTACGCGATCCAAGATATCTCTCCTGTTATAACCTTATGAGAGCGCTACCGTCACTGACGGCGCAGTCAAGCGATAGCGTGACGGCGGGCGGTCAACGCGACGAAAAAGCGTGTCAAAACAATGTCGCGCCGGATCATTGCCCGGCCGTCGGGGCTAGTCCCTGCTCGATTTGTGCTGCGCGCGAGTCGAGGGGCGGCGACGCGGCGCGGCGTCGGACTGGCGGCGGATCAGCGTGTAGTCGAGCAGGACGTGCCGCGCGCGCTCGGTCTTGCCGTTGCGCGCCGAACGGACAATCCCGACGAGCAGTTCGACCGCGGCGCGCGACATCGTCGCGATCGGCTGATGGATGGTCGTGAGCTCGGGCCAGATCGTCGTCGCGAGCGCGCTGTCGTCGAACCCGCAGACGGTCAGGTCGCCGGGCACGTCGAGCCCGCGACGATGCGCGACCGCAACCGTCGCTGCGGCCATGTCGTCGTTGCTCGCGAAGATCGCGGTCGGCGGGTTCGGCGCGTCCATCAGATGCTCCGCCGCATCGAGACCCGAGCGATAGGTGAACAGGCCTTGCGCGATCAGCGTGTCGTCCGCGGCGACGCCGTGCTCGGCAAGCGCCGCGCGATAGCCCTCGAGCCGTTTGGCGCTGGCGGTCTGGTTCGGGTTGCCGATGATGAAGCCGATCCGCGCATGACCGAGCCCGATCAGATGCGCGGTCATGGCGTGCGCGGCCTGCATGTCGTCGATGCTGACCGACGCCGCCTCTTCAGGCGCGCGCCCGGTCGCGACGACGACGGTGGGGATATTGGCGTTGAGCAGCACCTCGAGCACGCCCTTGGAGTCGCAGAGCGGTGGCGGCAGGACGACGCCGTCGATCCCGCTGCGCACCAGCCGTTCGGCGACCTCGACGTCATGGTCGCCGATTTCACATTTCTCGACGATCAGCTGGATGTCGCTGCGCCCCGCCTGGTCGAGACTGCCGACGAGGAATTCGCTGAGATAGCTCGCGCTGGGGTTCGAATAGAGCAACGCGATCCGCAACTGCGCCGCACCCGCAAGACTGCGCGCGGCGGGATTGGGGGCGTAATTGAGCTGTGCGATCGCGACGTTGACCGCCTCGCGCGTGGTTTCGCGAACATTGGTATCGGCGTTGATGACGCGCGACACGGTCATCGGCGATACCCCGGCGAGCAGCGCCACGTCCGAAATGGTCGGCGCGCCGCCCTGCCGCTTGGTGGTACGAGTTTTGCGAACACTGGTCGTCATCGTTGAAACCCTAGCATGCCGCGCACTGCCGGAAAGCCCCATATTCCGTGCCGAAATCGCACGTGACGCCGCCACCTGCCGATCGCGCACCATCGCATGCAGACAATGGTAGCGGTAGCATCCATTCTTGCTATGATGCGTTTGTGATGGTGTGACGGGAGAACGATGCGCCGCGGACGATACGCGTTTCGCCCTGACGGGTGGAAACGGTGCGGCAGGACCCTCAGATAGTGTCCAAAGCAACGGCGCGCACCCGGCGCTCGTAGCAACGGGGCGATGGCGGATTATCCCACCGTCACGGGTCGGGCGCTCCGCGTCCGCCCCTGCGACATCACGGCCTCAATCGAATTCCTAGGAGAATGATATCATGGACGGCAGTTTCCTGATCGGCGCGCGTGCGGTCACCAGCGACACGACGTTCGAGGGCATCGATCCCGCGACGAACGACACGCTCGATACCGCGTTCGCCGTATCGTCCCCCGAAAACGTCGCCGAAGCATGCGCGCTGGCGGACGCCGCGTTCGATGCATTCCGCGAGACCGATCCGGCAGACCGCGCGACCTTCCTCGAGACGATCGCGTCCGAGATCGAGGCGATCGGTGAAGAGCTGGTGGCGCGTGCCATCCTCGAAAGCGGGCTGCCCCGGCCGCGTCTCGAAGGCGAGCGTGGCCGCACCACCGGCCAGCTTCGCATGTTCGCAAAGCTGCTCCGCCAGGGCCGCTATACACAGGTGACGATCGACTCCGCGCTGCCCGACCGGACGCCCCTGCCCCGCTCCGACCTGCGCCAGCGCCGGATCGCGGTCGGCCCGGTCGCGGTGTTCGGTGCATCGAACTTCCCGCTCGCCTTCTCGGTTGCCGGCGGCGACACGGCGTCCGCGCTCGCAGCGGGTTGCCCCGTCGTGGTCAAGGGGCACCCCGCGCACCCCGGCGCGACCGTGATGGTCGCGCGCGCGATCCAGGCGGCGGTCGCGAAATGCGGCCTGCCCGAAGGCGTGTTCTCGCTGGTCCAGGGTCCATCGAATGCGCTCGGCGCCTCGCTCGTCGTCGATCCGCGGATCAAGGCGGTCGGCTTCACCGGATCGCGCGCGGGTGGTCTCGCGCTGGTCGAGCTCGCCAACCGGCGCGCCGAGCCGATTCCGGTCTATGCCGAGATGAGCAGCATCAACCCGGTCATCCTGATGCCGGCGGCGCTCGCGGCGCGCGGCGAGGCGCTGGCCAGGGGCTATGTCGGGTCGCTGACGATGGGTTCGGGCCAGTTCTGCACCAACCCCGGCATCGTCGTCGCGCTGGACGGGCCCGATCTCGACGCGTTCGCGGCGACCGCGGCGGAAGCGCTGAGCGCCGCCCAGCCGCAGGTCATGCTGACGCCCGGCATCCATGCCGCCTATGACAAGGGCGTCACCGCGCTCGAAAGCCATGCCGAGATCGCGACGCTCGCGCGTGGCGCCGAGGGTACGGGCTGCAACCGCGGCCGCGCAGCGCTGTTCTCGACGACCGCGGACGCGTTCATGGCGGACGTGGCGCTTTCGCACGAGGTGTTCGGTGCGGCATCGCTGATCATCCGCTGCCGCGACATGGCGCAGCTGCGCGATGTGCTCGCAGGTCTCGAGGGGCAGCTGACCGCGACGCTGCATCTCGACGAGGCGGACCACGACGCGGCGGCAACGCTCGTCCCGCTGCTCGAGCGCAAGGCCGGTCGCATCCTCGCCAATGGCTGGCCGACGGGTGTCGAGGTGTCGACAGCGATGGTGCATGGCGGCCCCTTCCCCGCGACGTCGGATCCGCGCGGGACGTCGGTTGGCACCGCGGCGATCGAGCGCTTCCTGCGCCCGGTCTGCTATCAGGACCTGCCCGATGCGTTGCTGCCGCGCGCCGTCAAGCACGCCAACCCGCTGGGGCTCGAGCGCGTGATCGACGGCGTCGTCGAGGCCGCGTAACCACCGACCGCGCGCCGGTCCCCCACGGGACCGGCGCGCGGCTACCGGTCGCGGTCAGCGCCGATAGCGCTCGAGCATCGCCAGCGCGCCGACCTGTGCGAGTTGGTCGACCGCGGCGACCAGCGTCGCACGCAGGTCGGCATCGGTGGTGAACCCGAGCAGCCCAAGCAGCGCATCGACGCGCGCACCCGTATCCGCCGTGCCCGCGACCGCGCTCGCCAGCCGATCCGCGATCGGATCGTCGATCGCGAACGCCTCGCCCAGATCGGTCTGTCCCGATTGCCAGCGGATCCACGCCGCGACGGCAAGCGCGAGCGTATCGACGGCAAGGCCCTTTGCCCGCCGCTCGGCGATCGGCGCGAGCAGCCGCTGCGGAAGCTTCTGCGAGCCATCCATCGCAATCTGACGCGTCCTGTGCTGAAGCGCAGCATTCGCGAACCGCGCCATCAACGCCGCGCGATAGGCGGTGAGATCGAGCGCGGCGGGCGGATCGAGCGTCGTCGCGCTTTCATCCCACAAGGCCTCGACAAACGCGCGGGCCGCGGGAATCGCGACAACCTCGTGCACGAAGTCGAGGCCGGCGAGTCCGCCCAGATAGGCGATCGCCGAATGCGCGCCGTTGAGCAGGCGCAGCTTGGCGTCCTCCCAGGGGGCGACGGCGTCGGTCAGCTGAACGCCGAACGCCGCAAGGTCGGGGCGCGCGCCGGCAAACTTGTCCTCGACCACCCATTGCAGGAACGGCTCGGCCTTCACCATCGCCTGATCGGTGACGCCGAGCGTCTGGCCCAGCCGCGCGATATCGTCGTCGGTGGTGGCAGGAACGATCCGGTCGACCATCGTCTGCGGGAAGGCGACCTCGGCGGCAATCCACGCGGCAAGCGCCGGATCATGCGCCTGCGCCATCGCGAGCACCGCGCTGCGCAACAGCGTCCCGTTGTGCGGCAGATTGTCGCACGACATCACGGTCAGCGGACCGAGCCCCGCGGCGCGACGCGCAGCGAACCCGGCGACCAGCAGCCCCGGCACCGTCCGCGGACGGTCGAGCGACGCGAGATCCTGCACGATGTCGGGATCACCCGCCTGCAGCGATCCGGTTGCCCGATCGAGCTTGTATCCCTTCTCGGTCACCGTCAGCGTGACGAGGTGCGTCTCGGGCGATGCGATCGCCGCGACGACCGCGGAAGGATCGTCCGGCCCGACGAGGACGTCGACGATCGCGCCGATGACCTGCAGACGCTCGTCGCTGCCGTCACGTTCGACCACCGTGTACAGTCCGTCCTGTGGAACGAGCTGGTCGCGGACCTGCGGGGATCGCAGCGACACGCCGATGATCCCCCAGCGCAGATCACCGCTTGCGAGCGCGGCCTCGAAGATCGTCGCCTGATGCGCGCGATGGAACGCGCCGATGCCGAGATGCACGACGCCGGGCCTGACCGACGCGCGGTCATAGGCGGGGCGGACGACGCGCGCGGGCAGCCGGTCGAGCGTGGCCTGCGACAGCCTCACAGCTTATACGCCTGCTTGACGAGATCATAGGCGAGCGCGCGCGCGACCTCATGCGCCTCGTCCTCCTCGAGCCGGTGCTCGGCGACGAGATGCGCGAGAAACCCGCAGTCCATCCGCCGCGCGACATCGTGCCGCGCTGGGATCGAGAGGAACGCGCGCGTATCGTCGTTGAACCCGACCGTGTTGTAGAAGCCCGCGGTCTCGGTCGCGCGCTCGCGGAACCGCCGCATTCCCTCCGGGCTGTCATGGAACCACCAGGGCGGCCCCAGCCGCAGCGCCGGATAATGCCCGGCAAGCGGGGCGAGTTCACGCGAATAGGTGTCCTCGTCGAGCGTGAACAGGATGAGCGTCAGCCTGGGATCGTTGCCGAACCGGTCTAGCAGCGGCTTCAGCGCGCGGACGAATTCGCCGGGCAGCGGGATGTCGCCGCCCTTGTCGCGGCCGAAGCGCGCGAGCACCTGCGCATTGTGGCTGCGCGAGACGGCGGGGTGAAGCTGCATCACCATGCCGTCCTCGACCGACATCGCCGCCATCTCGGTCAGCATCTGCGCGCGGAAGAGCTCCGCTTCCGCAGGCGTCGGGTCTGCCATGACGCGTGCATAGAGTGCCTCGGCTTCGGCGGGGGTCAGATCCGCGGTCGCCGCCGACGGGTGGCCGTGATCGGTCGAGGTCGCGCCCGCCACGCGGAACCGCGCACGGTGGAACCGGTGCGCGGCGAGATAGCCCGCATAGCTGCCGACGTCTTCGTTCGCGGTCTCGCCGAACCGGCGGACGTTGGCGGCGAAGCCCGGCGTGTCGGGATCGACGACCGGGTCGGGGCGATAGGCGGTGACGACCCGCCCCTGCCACCCACTCGCGCGGATCGCGGCATGGTGCTCGAGCGGGTCGAGCGGGCTCTCCGTGGTCGCGATCAGCTCGATCCCGAACCGGTCGAACAGCGCGCGGGGGCGGAATTCGGGCGTCTTCAGCGCGGCGTCGATCGTGTCGAAATACAGGTCCGCGGTCGAGGGTTCGAGGCGGACGTCGATCCCGAACGCCTCGGCGAACACCCAGTCGAGCCACATCCGCGACGGCGTGCCGCGGAAGAGGTGATAGTTGTCGGCGAAGATCCGCCAGATTGTGCGCGGGTCGCTTTCCGTGAGGCTGCCGTCGACCGTCGGCACGCCCAGCGCATCGAGCGGCACGCCCTGGCTATAGAGCATGCGGAACACGTAATGATCGGGCACGATCAGCAGCGATGCCGGATCGCTGAACGCCTCGTCGCGCGCGAACCAGGCCGGGTCGGTGTGGCCGTGCGGGCTGACGATCGGCAGGTCCTTCACGCCCGCATGCAGCGCGCGCGCGATATCACGGGTGCGAGCGTCGGCGGGAAACAGGCGGTCGGGGTGCAGGCGTAGCGGCTGGTTCATGCAAGGCGTTCCGGATCGACGGGGGTATAGTGCGGTATGAGCAGGTGGATAACCAGCAACGCGACGAGATAGGCGCAGCCGGCAACCGCGAAAATCGGTCCATAGCTGCCGACCCCGGCGAGGATCGTGCCTGCGAACTTGGCCATCAGCATGCCACCGCACGCGCCGGCGAGCCCGCCCAGACCGATCACCGATCCACCCATCCCGCGCGGAAACAGATCGCCGGGGATCGCATAGACGTTGGCGGAGAAGCCCTGGTGACACGCGCACGCCAGCCCGATCGCCGCGACCGCCCACCATAGCCCGGGGGCCTGCGCCGCGAAGATGATCGGCAGCGCGAACAACGCGCACACGAACAGCGCGGTCTTGCGCGCGCGGTTCGGCGTCGCGCCCTTGCTGAGCAGCCGCGACGAGAACCACCCGCCCGCGATCGATCCGACATCAGCGAGCACATACACCGCGACCAGCGGCGGACCGAAATCGAGCATCTTCACGCCGTATTGCCGGTTGAAGAAATCAGGCAGCCAGAACAGGAACGTCCACCACACCGGATCGATCAGGAACCGCCCGAGCATATACGCCCAGGTCTGCCGCAACCGCAGCAATGTGCGCCAGCGGACGGGCTTGGCGGGCGGCACGGGATCGGCCTCGATCCACGCCAGTTCCTCGGGAGTCACGCGAGGGTGCTTGCGTGGCGTGCGGTAGAAGGCGAGCCATGCGACCAGCCAGATCACCGTCAGCGCGCCGGTTGCGACGAACGCCATCCGCCAGCCGAACGTCACCGCGATCACCGGCACCAACAGCGGAGTCAGGATCGCGCCGACGTTCGAGCCTGCGTTGAAGATGCCGATCGCCAGCGCGCGCTCGCGTTGCGGAAACCATTCGTTGGTCGCAGCCAGCGCGGCGGGGAACGCGCCGGCCTCGCCGATCGCCAGCGGGATACGCGCGAAGATCATCATGCCGGCGCTGGTGAACAAGGCGTGCGCGACATGGCCGATCGTCCACAAGGTCACCGCGACCGCATAGCCGATCTTGGCGCCTACCCGGTCGACGAACCGGCCGAACAGCACATAGGCGATGCCGTACGCCGCCTGGAACGCGATCGCGAGATCGGCATAGCCCTGCTCGCTCCAATCATAGCGCGCCTGGAGTTCGGGCTTGAGCGTCGGCAGCACGAGCCGGTCGATGTAGCTGAGCGCCACCGCGGCGAACAGCAACGCGCAGACGATCCAGCGGACTTTGCCGCGCGGCTTTTCGAGCGCGGCGGCAGCGCCGCCGTTCACCAGTTGCACAGCGTGCCGTCTTCCAGACGCGCGACCGGAAGATAGGCGCGCTTATAGTCGTAGGTCACCGCCAATTCCTCGTCGATGTCGACGCCCAGCCCCGGCGCGTCGCCCGGATGCATCATGCCGTCGTCGAAGCTGTACGCATGCGGGAAGACCGCGTCGGTCTCTTCGGTGTGCGGCATATGCTCCTGCACGCCGAAATTGGGCACAGACAGCCCGAAATGCAGCGCCGCCGCCATCGCCACCGGCGACAGGTCGGTCGCGCCGTGGCAGCCGGTCCGCACCTGATACAGGTCGGCGAGCGCGGCGATCCTGCGGAGATGCGTGATACCGCCGGCATGCACGACGGTCGCGCGGATGTAATCGATCAGCTGGTTCTGGATCAGGTCCTTCGCGTCCCAGATCGAGTTGAACACTTCGCCCACCGCGATCGGCGTCGTGGTGTGGTGACGGATCAGCCTGAACGCCTCCTGGTTCTCGGCCGGCGTCGGATCCTCGATCCAGAACAGGTTATACGGCTCAAGCGCCTTGCCCAGCCGCCCCGCCTCGATCGGCGTCAGCCGGTGGTGGATATCGTGGAGCAGGTGGACGTCCCACCCCATCGCCTCGCGCGCGGCCTTGAACAGCTCGGGGACAACACGCAGATATTTTTCGGTCGACCAGACGCTCTCGCTCGGCAGGTCGGCGTCCGCAGGCTCGTAGCGCGCACCGTGCTTGGCGACGCCGTAGGTCGAGGCGAGCCCCGGTACGCCGCATTGCAGCCGGATCGCCTTGTAGCCCTTGGCCTGCTCGGCCCTGGCGACCGCGATCGTGTCCTCGATCGTCGTGCCGTTGGCGTGCGCATAGACCATGCAGGCATCGCGCGCCGCGCCGCCAAGCAACTGATAGACCGGCATCCCCGCCAGCTTGCCCTTGATGTCCCAGAGCGCGGTGTCGACCGCTGCGATCGCCGCCATCGTCACGGGCCCGCGCCGCCAATAGGCGCCCTTGTAGAGATACTGCCAGACATCCTCGATCCGGTGCGCGTCGCGGCCGATCAGGCACGGCACGACGTGATCGGTCAGATAACTCGCGACGCTCAGTTCGCGGCCATTGAGCGTCGCGTCGCCAATACCCGTGGTGCCGTCGTCGCATTCGATCTTCAGCGTGACAAAATTGCGCCCCGGGCAGGTGACGATGACGCGGGCGGAAACGATTCTGGGCATTGCAGACCTTCAGACGATTTCGAGAATTGCGGTCTTGAGGTGCGCGGAATCGGCACCGACCATGATGTCGAACAGCCCCGGCTCGACGACTTCGCGCATCGCGATGTCGAAGAACCGGAACGCATCGGCGTTCAGCGTGAAGCTGAGCGTGCGTCGCTCGCCGGCGGCCAGCGTGACGCGCTCGAAACCCTTGAGCTCGAGGATCGGGCGGGCGACCGATGAGACCTGGTCGCGGACATAGAGCTGGACGACCTCGTCGCCGGCGCGTGCACCGACATTGGCGACCTCGACCGCGACCGTAACCGAGCCGGCGATCCCGATCCGCGGCGCCGACAGGCGCGGCGCGCCGATCTCGAAGCGGGTGTAGCTGAGCCCGAAGCCGAACGGGAACAACGGCGCGGTGGTGTCGAACAGATAGCCGCGGCGGGCGGACGGCTTGGCGTTGTAGAATACCGGCAGCTGGCCGACGCTGCGCGCCACCGTCACCGGCAGCTTGGCGCCGGGATTGACGTCGCCGAACAGCACGTCGGCGATCGCGGTGCCGCCCTCCTGCCCCGCATACCAGCATTCGAGAAACGCGTTCGCGCTCTCGACCGCAGCGGGCCAGGACGGGGGCGCCCGTTGATCGCGACCACGATCACCGGCTTTCCCGTCGCCTTCATCGCGGCGACAAGCGCATTCTGTTCACCGAGCAGGTCGAGGCTCGTGCGGTCGCCGAGGTGATTGCGCGCATAGCCTTCGCGGCTCGTCTGCTCGGTATCCCCCACCGCGACGAGGATGAGGTCCGCGCTGGTCGCGACGGCGACCGCCTCGTCGATCAGCTGCCGGTTCTTCGCCGGATCCGCGAGCAGCACTTCGTTGGCGGAGCGGTCCTCGCTCTGCGTGATGAAGACGCCCTGCGCATGGACGACCTCGGCCTTGCCTTTCAACCGCGCACGCACGCCCTCGAGCAGCGACACCGTCGCCTTCGGGATCGACGAATAGCCGCCGAGCCGGCCGACCGCGGCATTCGGACCAATGACTGCGACGCGCTTGTGCGCGCCCGCGGTCAGCGGAAGGATGCCGTCGTTGACGAGCAGCGTGATCGAGCGATGCGCCGCCTCAAGCGCCAGCGCGCGCGCCTCGGCATTGCCCGTCAGCCGGGCCGCGGCCTTGGGATCGACCGTCGCGCGCTCGAACATCCCCGAGCGGATCTTCATCGTCAGCATCCGGCGGCACGCGGCATCGACCGCAGCGAGCGAGACCTTGCCCGCGCGAACCTGATCCGCGAGCGAGCGATAGGCCAGCCCGTCCGGAAGATCCGAATCGACCCCCGCGGCGAGTGCGAGCCGAGCGGCCGCGTCGCGATCCGCGGCGATGTGATGTAGCGATGCGAGTTCGCCGATCGCCGCATAATCGCTGACCACCGCCCCGTCGAAGCCCCATTCGCCGCGCAGCACGTCCTGCAGCAGCCAGGTGTTCGCATGGCTCGGCACGCCATCGATCTCGTTGTACGAGGGCATGACCGCACCCACCCCGGTACGCGTGACGACCGCACGAAACGGCGGGAAGAAGAAGTCGCGCAGCTCGCGTTCGGCGAGCGGCGCAGGCGCGACGTTTTCACCGCTTTCGGGCTGGCCGTGCCCGGTCATGTGCTTGAGCGTCGCGAACACCTTGTCGGGGGCCAGCGTCTTGCTCTCGCCCTGCAGCCCGATCACCGCGGCGACGCCCATCTCGCCGCACAGATACGGGTCTTCGCCGAACGTTTCCTCGATCCGGCCCCAGCGCGGGTCGCGCGCGATGTCGACGACCGGGCTCAGTGCGAGGACGGTGCCGTGCGCACGGACTTCGCGCGCGATCACCGCATTCACCCGCCGCACCAGCTCGCGGTCGAAACTGCCCGCCAACGCGATGGCCTGCGGAAAGCTGGTCGCCTCGGGGGCCATGAAGCCGTGCAGCGCCTCCTCGTGGAACAGGATAGGGATGCCGAGCCGCGAGCGTGTCGTCGCCCAAAGCTGCGCGGCGTTGACGAACGCGATCGTGTCTGCCGGCGCGCGCCACCGGCCCGTGACGTCGTTGCCCGTGTTGGTCAGCGTCGCCGCGCCGCCACGGTCGGAGGGACGTGCGATCTGGCCGATGCCGTTCGGATACGCGCTGTCCGCACGCGCCGGGTCGAACCGGAGCGCGGCGTCCATCACGTCCTTCTTGGTCGTCGACAAGGTGATGAGCTGCGCGACCTTTTCGTCGAGCGTCATGCGCGCCATCAGGTCCTGAACGCGCAGGTCGACCGGCGCCCTGGGGTCGCGGTAGACGAGCCGCTCCGCAGTTGCCGCCAGCGCGACTCCGGGGGTCAGTGCGGCGGCGGACGCTGAGCCCAGCCATCGCAACACAGCCCGCCTGTTGGTGGGTATCGCGCCAGTCTTGTCGCCAAACAACCGTCTTCTCCTGTCTCTAAACGCGGCATTGCTGTCGACACCGTCGTCGTGATAGCGATAACAATGTCCGACAAACCATTCCGTTGTCAATGCGGAGCCGGTCGGCGGGAGAGGAAAGAATGAGGCTGATTGGTTGGCTTGGGTTTACCGTTGCCGCGCTTGTCGCCGGCACGACCGCGGCGCAGGCCGAGGATGGATATGACCTCTGGATGCGCTATCGCGCGGTGTCGCCCGCCAAGGCGGCGACGCTGCATCGCGACGCGCAGGCGGTCGAGATCCGCGGCGACAGCGCGACGCTTCGGGCCGCTGCCGACGAGCTGCGCCGCGGGCTGACGGGTGCCGCCTCGCTGCAGGGTAGCAGCACGACCGCGATCATGCTCGCGACCGCGTCCGACCGCGACGTCGCGTCGCTCAGACTGCCGCTGACATCGCTCGGGGACGAGGGGTATGTCGTGCGCGCCGCATCGATCGGCGGCCGACGTGTGACGCTGATCACCGCGAACACCGATCGGGGCGTGCTGTACGGCAGCTTCGCGCTGCTGCGCCATCTCCAGACCGGCGGGACGCTGGCAGGCGTCGCGCTGTTCTCGGCACCGCGCGTCAAGTTGCGCGTGCTCAATCACTGGGACAATCTCGATGGCGTCGTCGAGCGCGGCTATGCGGGGCAGTCCTTGTGGGACTGGTGGACGCTCCCCGACTTCAAGGATCCGCGCTATACCGATTACGCACGCGCCAATGCGTCGATCGGGATCAACGGGACGGTCCTGAACAACGTCAACGCGAAGCCCGAGAGCCTGTCGCCCCGCTATATCGCGAAGGCCGCGGCGCTGGCCGACGTCTTCCGCCCCTATGGGATCAAGGTGTATCTGTCGGCGCGCTTTTCGGCGCCGATCGAGCTTGGCGGGCTGAAGACGGCCGATCCGCTCGATCCGCAGGTGGCGGCGTGGTGGAAGGCCAAGGCCGACGAGATCTATCGCGCGATCCCGGATTTCGGCGGGTTCCTCGTCAAGGCAAACAGCGAGGGACAGCCGGGCCCGCGCGACTATCACCGCAGCCATGCGGACGGCGCCAACATGCTCGCCGCCGCCGTGGCACCGCATGACGGCATCGTGATGTGGCGCGCGTTCGTCTATGCCGAGACGGATCCCGACGATCGCGCGAAACAGGCCTATACCGAGTTCAAGCCGCTCGACGGCAGGTTCGCCAAGAACGTCATCGTCCAGGTCAAGAACGGCGCCATCGATTTCCAGCCACGCGAGCCGTTCCATCCGCTGTTCGGCGCGATGCCCAGGACGCCGCTGATGATCGAATTCCAGACGACGAAGGAATATCTCGGTTTCGCGACCCACCTCGCCTATCTCGGACCGATGTTCGCCGAGACGCTGGCGAGCGACACGATGGCCAGGGGCAAGGGATCGACCGTCGCACGCGTGGTCGACGGATCGCTTGAGGGGCATGCGCTGACCGGCATGGCGGGCGTCGCCAATATCGGCCGTGATCGCGACTGGGCCGGTTCGCCGTTCAACCAGGCGAACTGGTACGCGTTCGGACGCATGGCCTGGGATCCGACGATCGGCGCCGAGCCTGTCGCACGCGAATGGGCGGCGATGACCTTCGGCGCCTCGCCCGCGATCGTCGGTCCGGTAACCGCAATGATGATGGGATCGCGCGAGGCGGTCGTCGACTATATGACGCCGCTGGGTCTCGCGCATGTGATGGCGACGGGGCATCATTATGGCCCCGGCCCCTGGGTCGCCGAGCTGAAGCGTCCCGAGTGGAACCCGGTCTATTATCACCGCGCCGACAAGGCCGGGATCGGGTTCGACCGGACCAGGACGGGCAGCAACGCGGTTGCGCAATATGCCCCGCCGGTCGCGCGCGGCCTCACGGATCCGGCGACCACGCCCGAACGCGACCTGCTGTGGTTCCACCATGTCGCCTGGGACCGGCCGATGGCGTCCGGGCGGACGCTCTGGGCGGAGATGGTGCATGATTACGACCGCGGCGTCGGCTATGTCGGCGGCATGCGGCAGCAATGGAACGCGCTTCGGAGCGAGATCGACGCGGAGCGCTGGACGAAGACCGATCGCTTCCTCGCGATCCAGGAACAGGAGGCGCGCTGGTGGCGCGATGCGTCGCTGAGCTACTGGATGTCGGTCAACGGCCTCGCACTGCCCGCGGGTGCCGCACCGCCTGCGCACGACCTCGCGTGGTACAAGGCGCAGAGCTTCCCCTATGCGCCGGGCAACCCGCAATGACCCGCGATCGCATCGCATCCGCCAGCGGACGCGCCACGACGCCGTGGATCGCGGCAGCGCTGCTCGCCACCGCATTGGCGGCGACCGGGCTTTCCACCGGCGCCGCTGCCCGAAACCCCGCACAGGCACCCGCCATGCGTTCGGCAGCCGCGCAACCGTCCGAGCCTCGATGGATCACGACCTGGGGAACGTCGCAGCTCGTTCCGGAAGGCGAGAACGCGCTCCCCGCCGACCGCGCGAGCGACGTCACGCTGCGCCAGATCGTACGGGTGTCGGCGGGTGGCGACGTGGTCCGCGTCCGGTTGTCGAACGTCTTCGGCGCACGACCACTGCCGATCGGCGCCGCTCACCTTGCACACGCAGCCGCCCCGGGGACGCCGCGTATCGACGGCGGCACCTCCCTCACCTTCGCGGGACGGCCGGACACGGTGATCCCCGCGGGTGCGGAGCTCTATTCGGATCCGGTCACGCTGCACGTCGCGGCGGGCGCGGACGTCGCGGTCAGCCTGTACCTGCCGGATGCGCCCACGCCGCAGACCGGGCATCCCGGCGCGCGGGCAACCAGCTTCACGCTTCGCGGTGCGCATGCGGCGGATGTCGCGCTCGCCGGAGCAAAGCCGACGACGCGCTGGTATGCGCTCTCGGATATCGAGGTCATGGCGCCCGTCGCGCCGGACACCAATTCGGGCACGATCGTCGCGATCGGCGACTCGATCACCGACGGCTATGGCGTGCTGCCCGAGCGTAATTCGCGGTGGACCGACGTGCTGGCGATACGGCTCCGCGCCAGCCCGGCGACCCGTGTGATCGGCGTCCTCAATGCAGGGATTGGCGGCAACCGTATCCTGCTCGACGGGCTCGGGCCCAATCTGCTCGCGCGGTTCGATCGCGACGTGATTGCGCGAAGCGGCGTTCGCTGGGCGATCGTGCTCGAGGGGATCAACGATCTCGGCACGCTGACCCGCGACGCGCCCGCGACCACGGCACAGCACCGCGCGCTGGTCGCGCAGATCGTCGCTGGCTACACGGAAATCGTCACCCGCGCGCACGCGCATGGCATCAAGGTCGTCGGCGGCACCGTCATGCCGTTCGGCGGAAACGACTATTATCATCCCGGTGCCGAGAACGAGGCCGATCGTCAGGCGGTCAACCACTTCATCCGGACGTCCGGCCTATTCGACGCGGTGATCGATTTTGATGCATTGATGCGTGATCCTGCGCGTCCGGACCGGCTGGCCACAGCCTATGATTCGGGCGATCATCTTCACCCGTCAGAGGCCGGCTACCGTGCGATGGGCGAGGCGATACCCCTGGCACTGTTCACGCCCGCAGCGTCCGGCGCCAAAGACCGAATTCGCCGTCGCTGACGCACCAGACCTGTCTTGCCGCAGCCGCCGGTTTGAGTATGGTAGCGCTATCCGATGCTCAATTTTTCGACAGATCTCGATAGAAGATCGTATATCTAGGAAGGATTCAAAGCTCATGACCGTCCGTAGACTGACGCTTTTCGCGACCATGTTTCCCGTCCTGCTCGCCGGCGGTCTGGCGATCGCTCAGACGGGCAAGGCGCCGCCGGTCGCTGGCAAGGCCAACGCCGGCGGCGAACCGCGGAGTCCCGATGGCAGGCGCTATCTGGCGCAGCCGCTGGTGACCAAGATCTTCGCGGCCGACCCGTCGGCGCATGTCTTCAATGGCAAGATCTACGTCTATCCGAGCCACGACATCGATTCGGGGATCCCCGACGATGATCTCGGCAGTCAATATGCGATGCGCGACTACCGTGTGCTCAGCATGGACCGTCCCGGCGGCCCCGTGACGATCCACCCCGTCGGCATCGATGTCGGACAGATCCCCTGGGCGTCGAAGCAGACCTGGGCTCCGGATGCCGCGTACAAGAACGGGACCTATTATCTCTACATGCCCGCGCGCGACAAGCAGGGCGTGTTCCGCATCGGCGTCGCGACGTCGAAGTCGCCGACCGGCCCGTTCAAGGCCGAGCCGCTGCCCATCCGTGGCAGCTTCTCGATCGATCCCGCGGTATTCAGCGACACGGATGGCGAAAGCTATATGTATTTCGGCGGTATCTGGGGCGGGCAGCTGCAGCGCTGGGCCAATGGTCGCTTCGACGCCAATGCGGGCGACACCGACCTGAAGCAGGACGACAAGCCCGCCCTCGCCCCCAAGGTCGCGCGGATGTCCGCGGACATGAAGCAGTTCGCCGAGGCCCCCCGCGACGTCCAGATCGTCGACGAGGCGGGCAAGCCGATCCTCGGCGGTGACCACGAGCGGCGGTTCTTCGAAGCGTCATGGCTGTTCAAGCGCAGCGGCAAATATTATTTCACCTACTCGACGGGCGACACGCATTTCCTCGCCTATGCGATCGGTGACAATCCGTATGGCCCGTTCCGCTATACCGGGCATATCATGACGCCAGTCCAGGGCTGGACGACGCACCACTCGATCATCGAGTTCAAGAACCGCTGGTGGCTGTTCTATCACGACACGCAGTTGTCGAACCGCAACAACCTGCGCTCGGCGAAGATGACCGAGATGACGTTCCGTCCCGACGGGACGATCAACCCGATCGACCCGTTCAAGGACTGAGCGCGCGCCACCGCCCTGACCGGCGGTGGCGGTCCCATTCGTGATGCCGACAGGCGACGCTACGTCCTATTACCGGGCGCGGCGTTGCTTTGCCCACGCTGCGCGGAGCGGATGGGAACGGCCGCGAGCGGTTTGAATCCGCGCCACGTCGCGCGATGCGATCAAGCAAGTCGAAGCATATTAAAGTAATTGTTTATATCATTCAGTCCGTCCGGAGGGCGACGGCGCGAATCGCCGATCCGCTGAAGTGATGGTAAGAACTGACACCCTATTTATTGCATCGCAACATCGGTTTTCGCTGCATCGCCACGCCGACATTATTGTCACGTATCAAGAAGATCGTGTTTTGCCGCAGTATTCACGTCACTGGCGGCGAGATTCCCGTTGACACGCCGCGCCGCTATGTTAGCCCTAACACACCAAGCCGATCAGAGCTTGTCGATACCAGTGCTACGCCGCTGATGGGGAGAGAATGATGAGGGGTTCTGCAGTGTTGAAGGTGCTCGCGCGCTCGAGTTCAGTTGCGGCTGTCGCCGTGTGCCTGATCCATCCGGCCGCCGGCATGGCGCAGACGGCGCTGGCCACCGAAGCAGGATCGCCTGCAAGCACCGCCCAGCCGGCCAATCCCCCGCTGGAACTGGAACCGTCGTCGCGCAGGAGCCCGTCCAGGCGCAACAGTCGCAGGGCGACGACTCCGAAATCGTCATCACCGGGATCCGCGCCAGCCTTGGCCGCGCGATCGACATCAAGCGGAATTCGGCGGGCGTCGTCGACGCGATCTCGGCCGAAGATATCGGCAAGTTCCCCGACACCAACCTCGCCGAGTCGTTGCAGCGTGTCACCGGCGTGTCGATCAGCCGCGCGAACGGCGAAGGGTCGCAGGTGGCCGTTCGCGGCTTCAGCGGCGGCTTCAACCTCGTCACGCTGAACGGCCGGCAGCTTCCGGCGACGAGCATCGACACGAGCACCGGCAACGCGTTCGCGACCGGCACGGGTCGCTCGTTCGACTTCCAGAACCTCGCATCCGAGGGTGTCGCCACGCTCGAGGTCTACAAGACCGGGCGCGCGAACATTCCGTCGGGCGGCATCGGTGCGGCGATCAACGTCGTCACCCGCCGACCGCTGTCGGCGAACGAGAGCGGCCTTTCAGGGTCGATCGGTGCCAAGGCGCTCTATGATACCTCGATCGACAAGGCCGAGAGTGATCCGAGCAAGGTCACGCCCGAACTGTCCGGGCTGATCAACTACAAGAACCCGAACGAGACCTTCGGCGTCAACGTCTTCGGCAGCTATCAGCTGCGCAATTCCGCGTCGGTTCAGTCCAACCCCAATTACTGGAACATCGTGCCGCTGGCCGATTTCCTCAACACCGCGGGTGCGTATATCCGGCCGACGACGACGATCACCAATCGGCCGACGACCCCCTACGTTCAGATCCCCAACGACAGCCGCTACCAGTTCTCGGAGAACCGCCGCGAGCGCCTGAACGGTCAGGCCAACATCCAGTTCAAGCCGAGCGACCGTTTCGAGATCTCGATCGACGGCATGTATGCGCGCAACAAGCTGAGCGAAGAGCGTAGCGAGCAGACCAACTGGTTCCAGCGGCCGTTCACCGAAGTCACCTTCGACGACAACAAGCAGATGCAGAGCGCGGTCATCCTCGCCGAGGCAATCCAGGCGGACAAGGGCTACGAGCAGCAGCGGTTCGCGACCAAGACCGAGCTCTATTCGGTCGGCGGCAATGTGAAGTGGGACTTCACCGACAATCTGCGGCTGACGCTCGACGCCAACCACGCCAAGTCGACGACCAATCCGGACAATTCGAACGGAACCTCGGCGACGACGATCTCGATCGGCGCCCCGGTACGCTCCTCGCACAAGGTCGACTTCACCACCGGCTTCCCGCAGCAGTCCGAGACGATCAACGATTGCCGTGCGACCAACGGCAACCGCGGTGGCAACTGCAACAACATCCTCGATGTCGGTGATTTGGGCAGCCAGGTCGCGCGTAGGATCACGTCGACCCAGAAAGCGCGGATCAACCAGTTCGGCGGCGACGTCGCCTGGGACCTCGGCGGGGGCAGCAAGTTCAACGTCGGTGGCAACTATATTGACGCGAACATGCGCTCGACCACGGTCAACAGCATCCAGACGCTGGGCGACTGGGGCATTACCGACACCGGCCGCGTCGAGGAGCTCGCCGGCGATCTCGTCGACACCTTCTGCCTCACCTGCAAGTTCGACAAGTACGACCCGAAGTCGACGGGGTCCGCGCTGGTCGCATTCCGCGCCAACGCGGTTGATCTGCTCGACGTCTTCGAGCCTTTCTATGCCGCACGCGGCAATGCGGTTTCGCCAAGCCCGTCCGCGGACGATCGCGTCGGCGAGAAGACGTGGGCGACCTATGGTCAGATGACCTGGGCCGGCGAACTCGGGGGACGTCGCGCCAACGCGCTGATCGGTGTGCGGTACGAAAAGACACGGGTCACGTCGATCGGCATCCAGTCGGTCCCGAGCGGGATCCGCTGGTCGCAGGACAATGACTTTGCGGTCGATGGCGGACCGCCCAGCGGCGCCGTCACCGTCAAGGCAAGCTACGACAATCTGCTGCCGTCGCTCGATTTCAACATCGAACCGATCGACAACGTCATGGCGCGTGCCTCGTTCAGCCGAACGCTCGCCCGTCCGGACTACGGCAATCTGTTCGCCTCCGTCAGTGCAGGGGCACCCAACCGTCCGACCGCGCTTGGTGCCGCGCCCGCCGGCGCAAACCGCCAGGATCCGGCGCTGTTGCCGCTGGTCTCGGACAATTTCGACGTATCGCTCGAATGGTATTACAAGCCGACAAGCTTCGTGTCGGTTGGTTTCTTCAACAAGGACGTGCGCAACTTCATCGGCAACCAGGTGACCAGCGGCAATCTGTTCGGGCTGCGTGACCCCGGTTCAGGTGCGGCCGGTTCACGGTCGGGCATCGCGCTCGACTATCTCAGGACCAATGGCCTGCCGCTCAGCGACATCAACCTGTTCTCCTATACCGCGTTGCTGACGCAGAATAACGGCAACCAGGCGGCAGCGTCCGCCGCGTTCCAGCGCAATATCGATCCCGCGACGGGCGGCCTGAGCACGCAGTTCGTCGTCGATCTGGCGAATTCGGTCGATATCGTTGCCGATGCCAATGATCCCTTGTTCAACTTCGCGATCAGCGGGCCGGTCAACAACCGCGAGGGCAACATCCACGGGTTCGAGGTCGCCTGGACCAACTTCTTCGGCCAGACGGGCTTCGGCTTTGCGGTGTCGTACACCAAGGTCAATGGCGACGTGAACGTTGACCCCTATGCCGATCCCAACGTCAACATCTTCGCGTTGACCGGCCTGGGCGACAGCGCCAACCTGACCGCGATCTACGACAAGGACGGCCTCTCGGCGCGCGTCTCGTACAACTGGCGCGACAAATATCTGTCGGGCACCAACCAGGGCGGCAACCGCAACCCGCTGTTCACCGCGGCGTTCGGGACGCTCGATGCGAGCATAAGCTACGACATCGCGAAGAGCTTCTCGATCTCGCTTGAGGCGGTCAACCTGACGAGCGAACCCTTCCGCCAATATGCCCGCACCGAGACGAACCTCGTCTATGTGCAGGAACTCAAGCCGCGCTTCTATCTCGGCGCGCGGTACCGCTTCTGATCACCGGCCGGCGTGTGCTTCGGCGCACGCCGGACGATGGAAGGGCCGCAGCACCGTGCCGCGGCCTTTTCCTGTTGTCCGCCGCCCCCTGGCTGATAGACCCGGACGAAAAATGGGACCGGAGCGGATGAACCCCGTACAGATCAACAACATCGACCACGCCGATCTGCGCGTCAGCCCGCGCGCCGGGGCCGCGTTCAACGATGCGGCGAATCAGGCGCTGGTCTTCCCCGCCGAATTCGAGGAACTGCAACGCGAATTCGCGATCGTCTTCCGCCGTCGCGACGAGGGTCTTCAGGCCTATGCGCTGCTGGGGCTCGATCGGGACGAGAATCTCTTCCTCGCCGACGACATGTGGACGAGCCGCTACGTCCCCGCGAGTCATCGGCGCGGGCCCTTTTCGATCGGCATGGTCCGCGCCGCGCACGGTGATATCGGTGACGGTGACGGTGACGGAGAGGCGATGCTCCACGTCGACCTCGACGATCCGCGCGTCGGTGACGAAATGGGCCTGCCGCTGTTTCTCGAGCATGGCGGCAATACGCCGTATCTCGACCATGTCACCGGCGTGTTGCGTTTGCTCTACGAAGGGATGGAGACCGCGCCGGCCGCCTACACCGCGCTCGACGACGCTGGCCTGCTCGCGCCGGTCACGCTCACCATCGATGTCAGTGACGAGCGCCGCTACACCGTGCCCGACGTGCTCGTCGTCGACCTCAAGCAGCTCGCGACGCTGAGCGGTGCGCCGCTCGAGCACCTCCACCGCTCGGGCATCCTGCGGCTTGCCATCCTCGCCGCGGCATCGCTCGGCAACATCCAGCATCTGATCGCGCGCAAGCACCAGCTGCTCGCGCAGATCGGCTGATGACGGTGCCCGCCATCGCCCGCCGGACGCGCGTGATCGAAGGGGCGGACGCGCGGACGCTGCCCGTCGCCGAGTTGATCGCCGAGGGCCGCCCGACGATCCTGCGCGGTCTTGCCCGCGACGTGCCGCTCGTCGCCGCGGCACGTCAGGGTCCCGCCGCGGCGGTTGCCTGGCTCAAGCAGTTCGATGGCGGACAGCCGGTGACGGCCTATATCGGCGACCCCGCGATCGGTGGGCGCTTCGGGTACAATGCCGCGTGCACCGCGCTTAATTTCGCGCGCGAACGCGGATCGCTGTCCGCCTATCTCGACCAGTTGCTCGCCAGCGTCGACGATGCCGACGCGCCAAGCATCTATATCGGCTCGACCGATATCGACCAGTATCTCCCGGGTCTCAGGGACGAGGCCGTGCTCCCGTTCGGCGATCCCCAACTGCTTGCCCATCCGCCGCTGGTGAGCATCTGGATCGGCAACCGCACGATCGCGTCGGCGCATCACGACATGTCGAACAACATCGCGGTGACGCTCGTCGGGCGGCGGCGGTTCACGCTGTTCCCGCCCGATCAGGTCGCCAATCTCTATCCCGGCCCGCTCGAGCCGACGCCCGCCGGCCAGGTCGTCTCGATGGTCGATTTCGACGCGCCCGACTTCGTCCGCCATCCAGGCTTTGCCGACGCGCTCGATGCGGCCGAGGTGGCGGAGATGGAGCCCGGCGACGCGCTGATCTATCCTGCTTTGTGGTGGCATCAGGTCGAGGCGCTCGATCCGTTCAACGCGATGATCAACTATTGGTGGAACCCGACGCCGCGTTTCATGGACACACCGCAGAATACGCTGCTGCACGCGCTGCTCAGCCTGCGCGACCGGCCCGACCATGAGAAGCGGGGGTGGCAGGCGCTGTTCGACTATTATGTCTTCGGCGACTCGGCGCGCGCCGGTGCGCATTTGCCGACGGATGCGCGGGGCGCGCTCGCCCCGCTCGACGCGATCGCCGCGCGCCGGCTGCGCGCCACGCTGTTGCAACGCCTCAATCGATGAAGGGACATTCGATGGATACCCCAGCGAAGACCCGCGTGGTCATTGCCGGCGGCGGCACGGCCGGATGGCTCGCCGCGGCGCTGTTCATGCGGCAGCTGCGCCCGCTGGTCGACGTCGTGCTCGTCGAGTCCGAAGAGATCGGCACGGTCGGCGTCGGCGAGGCGACGATCCCGACGGTGCAGGCGTTCCACGCGCTGATCGGCGTCGACGAGCGCGAATTCATGGCGGCGACGGGGGCGACGTTCAAGCTCGGGATCGCGTTCGAAGGCTGGGCGCGCGCGGACGATCGCTATATCCATTCGTTCGGCGACGTCGGCCGTGCCACGTGGATGGGTGACTTCCAGCATTTTTGGCTCGAGGCGCAGGCGAACGGCGATGCCGGCCCATTCAGCGACTATTGCCTCGAGCTCCAGGCTGCCGAGGCCGGCCGGTTCGCGACCGGGCAGACCGGTCGCCGCCTGAACCACGCCTATCATTTCGACGCAGGCCGCTATGCCAAATATCTGCGCGCGCGGTGCGAGGCGGCGGGGCTGACGCGCCGCGAGGGGCGGATCGCGCGCGTCGACCGCGATCCCGGGACCGGGCATATCACCGCGCTCGCGCTCGACGACGGCAGCCGCGTCGAGGGCGACATCTTCCTCGACTGCACGGGGTTTCGCGGGCTGCTGATCGGCGATGCGCTCGGCGTCGGTTATGAGGATTGGGGACACTGGCTGCCCGCCGATCGCGCGCTGGCGGTGCAGACGACGTCGGTCGAGCCGGCCCGCCCCTATACGCGTGCGATCGCGCACGACGCGGGCTGGCAATGGCGGATCCCGCTCCAGCACCGCGTGGGCAACGGCATCGTCTATGACAGCGATTTCCTGTCCGACGACGCGGCGCGCG
The DNA here is from genome assembly GCF_036856055.1 of Sphingomonas sp. 22R3R2A-7. Taxonomy (NCBI): domain Bacteria; kingdom Pseudomonadati; phylum Pseudomonadota; class Alphaproteobacteria; order Sphingomonadales; family Sphingomonadaceae; genus Sphingomonas; species Sphingomonas sp. 22R3R2A-7. The sequence continues at coordinate 574,381 of NZ_JASPFR010000001.1, forward strand.
AGCGGCTGCTGGGCTCGGTCGAGGGCACCCCGCTCACCGAGCCGAAGCTGATCCGGTTCACGACGGGCCGGCGACAGCGCGCATGGGAGGGGAATTGCATCGCGCTCAGCCTCGCGAGCGGGTTCGTCGAACCGCTCGAGTCGACGAGCATCCACCTCGTGATGGTTGCGCTGACCCGGCTTCTACAGGTGTTCCCGTTCGACGGGATCAATCCCTCGGTCGTCGCGCGGTACAATGACCAGTCGCGGCGCGAGCTCGAGGGGGTGCGCGACTTCATCATCCTGCATTATCACCTCAATCAGCGCAGCGAGCCGTTCTGGAAACGCTGCGCAACGATGCCGATCCCCGACACGCTCGCGCAGCGGATCGCGCTGTTCGTCGAGGGCGGGCAGGCGTTCCAGTCAGGCGACGACCTCTTCCGCGTGAGCTCCTGGTCGCAGGTGATGCTGGGGCAGCGGCTGACGCCGCAGAACTGGCACCGGCTCGCCCGGCTGATGCCCGCCGATCGGCTCGCGCAGTCGCTCGCCGAGCTGAAGGCGGGGATTGCCGCGGAGGTCGCGAAATTGCCGCAGCATCAGGCGTTTCTCGCAGGCTATTGCCCCGAGGCGACCGCCCGCCCCGCCGCAGCCGCCTGACCTGCCCGGGCTTTCCGGGGTCGATCCCCCGCCCCTGACGCTCTAGGGTCCGGACGCCACGCGATGGGTGGGGCGTCCGGGAGAATGAGACATGGCGACGACAGCGCGCGGTACGCACCGTTATAACCGGGGCGCGGTGGCGTTTCACTGGATCATCGCGGCGCTCGTGCTGGTGCAGATCTATATCGGCTGGACGTTCGCCGATCTTGCCCGCGGCGACGCGCGGACCGAGTGGTTCAACTGGCACAAGACGGTCGGCTTCGCGATCCTGCTGCTGAGCATCGCGCGGTTCGGCTGGCGCATCGCCAATCCCCGCCCCCGCTGCCGGACGTGCTGCCGGCATGGGAGCGGACGCTGGCGCGGATCAATCACACGCTGTTCTACGTCATCCTGATCGGCCTGCCGCTGACGGGGTGGATGTATCTGTCGACGGGCAAGCCGTCGCTGACGAGTGCGACGACGCCGCTGATCGGCGGGCTGTCCTGGCCGTTCATCCCCGGGTTGCCGCGCGGTGCGCATGGCGGGTTCGAACAGGCGCATGTCGTGCTCGTCTGGGTGACCTACGCGCTGCTGATCCTGCACGTCGGTGCGGCGCTCAAGCACCAGTTCGTCGATCGCAGCCGCGTCGCCAACCGGATGCCGCCGTTCGGCACGCGCGAGGGCTAGCGCGCCGACACCGGCGTCGTGCCGCGGCCTGGGCGACGCAGCGAGGCGAGCGCATAGGCAGCGAACCCTTGCAGCTTCTGTCGTGCGCGGAAGACGTGGAAATGCCGGATATAGGGGAACGGCCGCGCCGAGGTCCGGACATCGGCGAGCATCAGCCGCAGATCCTCGCGGATCGCGGCAAGGATGCGGCGGTCGGTCAGGATGTGCTTGGCGTAGAGCGCGCCGTCGCCAAAACCATAGCCCGCCAGCAGCGCGACCACGTCGGCGGGACGTCGGCGGCCGTGATGATGATCGACGACGAAGCTCGGATCATAGTCGACACTGATCCCGCGGCCGAGCGCGCGGAACAGGAAGTCGGTATCCTCCGCCGAGACGAACCGCGCACCGCCGCCGAACCGCTCGTCGAACGGCCCGACCGCGGTAAGGACGTCGCGCGTAAACGCCAGATTGGCGCCCATGACGAAGCCGCCGGGAAACGCGCCGCGCGGCGCGGTCATCGGGTGATCCTCGAGCTTGATCGTCACGGGCAGGTCGGCGGGATCGCCGGGCAGGATCCGCCCGCCGATCACTGCAAGCCGATCGACCGCCGCGAACCGCTCGGCGAGCGCGGCGAGATAGCCGGTGTGGAGCACGCAATCGTCGTCGGTCATCGCGACGATCCGCCCCTGCACGCGGGCAAGCCCGGCGTTCCGCGCGCGCGAGAGGCCCGCACGTGGCTCTGCGACGCAGACGACAGGGAATTGCTGCGTGCCGGCCCATACCTCAAGGCGATCGGCGGTATCGTCGGTCGAGCCATTGTCGACGATCACGACCTCGAGCGCGATATGTGCCGCCGCCCTCGCGGCTCGCGTGATCGAGTCGAGCGTCCGCGACAGCGACACGCCGCGGTTGCGCGTGCAGACCAGCAGACTGATCTCGGTCATGCGAGCGCCGAACCCGCTGACGTCGTCGTCGCGCGATCCCCGATCAATGGCGACGCGACGGTCCAGGCGTCGATATAGCGCGCGAGCTTGCCATAGTCGTTGTCGAGCACGTGGTGCGGGATGTCGAGCAGCAGCGCGAGGATATGCGCATGCAGCCGGTCGGTGACGATATGCCGGCCGCGCGACAGCAGGGCGAGCCCGCGCGCGACGCGGGCGCCTGCGAGCGCCGCATAGTGGTCGGCATGCGACTGACCTGGGCGGGGAGCGGGCAAGACGCCGTCCTCGAGCCAGTCCGTCGTGACGATGCGCCCCTCGCCCGGTGGAAGATCGTCATGCGCGATGCGTTCGTCGTCGGTGCGCAGGAGCCTCAGCACGTCGCAATCCGCGGCCCTGCGGGGCTGTCGGCCGAGGGCGAATGCCGAATCCGGAGCGAGCGCAACGGGACAGTCAAGATGGCGCCGCGCCAGTTCTAGGCTGGGCCGGTCGCGAACATAGAGGTGCAGGTCGGGATGCGCGGCGACACCCCTGGCAAACGCCGCGATACGGCCGGGTGCGCGGAAGTGGATCGACTGGGGAAGCTGGACGATCCGGCGGTCGCGGACCTGTGCGACCATGCGCTCGCGAAACTGCTGATGATGCGGCCAGATGTCGCCGAGATTGCCCCCGCCGTGGAGGAAGAGGACGCCGTGCGGACTGGCGCGCGCAAAGGCATCGGGATCGAAGCCGTCCCACGTGCAGACATAGTCGGGATCGTTCCCCGTTACCGCGCGCAGCATCGCGAGTTCGCCCAGCCAGATCGCGCTGTCGCCGACATTGGCATGGTCCGGGAAGTCGACCAGCGCATAACGGTCGCCGCGTACGACATGCGCAGCGTAGAGCGCGCGCAATGCCGCCTGCTGCGCTTCGATGACGTCGATCGTCATGCGGCGACGTCTTGCGCAGCCGCGTGTGCGGCGCGGACATCGGCGTAGAGCGCCTCGCAACGGTCGAGCCAGCGGTCGCGCGTGAACAGCCGTTCAACGCGGGCACGCGGCACGCTTCGCGGGATCGCCAGCGCGGCGGGGATCGCGGCGGCGAGTCCCGCGACGTCGTCCGCGTCGGCGAACCGTCCGGCCTCGCCGATCACCTCGCGTGCGGCACCCATCTCGATCGCGGCGACCGGCAGGCCGCACGCCATCGCCTCGATCGCGACCAGCCCGAACGGCTCGTCCCAGCACGGCGTGAACAGGAACACCGACGCGCGGCCGAGCTCGGCCGCGAGCGCGGCGCCGTCGCAATGCCCGCCATAGCGGATCGTGCCGTCGAGGTACGGGACGATCTCGGCGGCATGATAGTCGGGATCCTCGATCGATCCGAATAGCGTGAGCGCGATTCCTGCCGCACGTGCCGCGCGAACCGCAAGATGCGTGCCCTTGTTGGGGGTGATCCGCCCGCACCAGACCGCGCTGCCGTCGCCCGCGGGGCTGAACGGCCACGCGGCGGGGTCGATGCCATTGTGCAGCACCGACGCCTCGGGGGAGCGCCGTCGGGCCACCATGCGTGCAGCTGCGGCGTCGAGGTGACGGTCAGCCGGTGCGTCGGCGTCGCGCTCGCCTTCACGAACCAGTGCAACGCATCATAGGGCGGCACGTGCAGCGACGTGACCGTAGGTACGACGGCAGTCCGCGCGGGCTCGATCGGAAAACGGTGGAGGCTGTTATTGTGGACGACGTCGAACCCGCCCGCGGCGATCCTGTCGCAGGCGGCGGCATAGCCCTGGTCGACATGCGCGATCAGCGGGGCGGAACCGCGATGCTCCGCCCAGGGGAAGACGCGCTCGTAATGCTCGCGCAGCACAGGGTCGATCGTGAAGCGCGGATCGCTGTCGCCCGCCGCGAACAGCACGACGTCATGGCCGCGCGCCTCGAGACCTTCGGCAAGATACCAGCTGTGCGATTCCATGCCGCCCATGAACGGCTGCGCGATCCGCTGGCGGACGTGCGACAGGAGCGCGATCCTCACGCAGCGACGCGGCCGTCTTTGTCCGACGCCATCCTGGCCTCGAGCATCCGGATCACCGTCGCGGTGTTGGCATAGGGCTGATGGCTCTGCTGCCCGGTGAGCGCGAGATCGTCGGCATCAGGGCGACGCAGGATGCGGATCGGCACGCCTTCGCGGTCATCGATCAGCCCCATCAGCCGGAACGCGTAGAGCCAGTGCCCCATCGTCCGATATCCCCAGCGCGCCTCGAACAGCTCGGCGTTGCGCACCACGCTCTCGAGATGATGGACGGGCGGCATGTGATGCGGATGGTATTGATGATGCGCGAGCCCGCCCTTGATCCAGGCGATCGGGACACCCGCGGTGGCAAGGACCTTGCCGAAATCGGTGTCCTCGCCACCATAGCCGACATAGCCCTCATGAAAGCCACCGACCGCCTCGAACGCGGCGCGTCGCATCGCGAAGTTGAGCGACCAGAAGCAGCGATAGTCGTTGCACAGCTCGATCCCCTCGGCGGGCGGACCGCGGCGATCCGAATGGCGCACGGCGATCGCCGTGAACGCATCGCTGGTCCATTCGCCTGCCGTCGCACCGCCGGGCAGATACATGACCTCGCCCATCAACAGCCCGTCGAACCGGTCGAGATACCCCGCATAGTCGGCGACGAGATCGGGTGCGGGGATGCAGTCCATGTCGAGAAACACCAGCGCATCGCCGACCGAGGTCCGCGCCGCGGCGTTGCGCGCGACCGCGAGCGGCAGCGCGTCGCCGCCGATCATGAGCTGACGGACCGGAAAGTCGGTCTCGGGCAGATCATACGCCGTGTCCTGCATGACGGCGACGATCAGTTCGGTCGGCTTCAAAGTCTGGCGCGAGAGACCGACGACGAGATTATAGAGGTGGTCGGGCCGGCCCTTGGCGAGCGTTACGACGGATAGGGTGGACATGGCGGCTCCGTGTATCGGATGGAAATGGTAGGCGAACAGCGATCAGGCGGCGTTTCGCGCGGGCTGGTCGGGCGGGGTCCACAGCCGGTCGGCAAGCGTCTCGAGCCAGCGTGCGGCGTCGGCAGCGGGGGCATCGGCGATCAGGCCGCGCTGGCGGTCGGGCGCGTGCGTCGCCATCGTCTCGGCGATCGCGTCACCCCAGGCATCGGCCGACGACGGCAGATGCGGGCGGACGCAGGCGACGCCCGCCGCGGCGAGCGCATCGGCCTTGCGGTGCTGCTCGTCGAAATACCGCCACTCGGGGATCGCCAGCCACGGGCGCGCGGCGGCGAGGATCTGCTGGCAGGTCGTATTGCCCGTCGATGCGGTGACGAGGTCGGCCGCGGCGACGTAATCCGCCGGATTGTCCACCCAGCCGCGATGCTCGATATTGTGCGGCTCGGTTGCATGCCAGTCGCGTACGACCGGGCCGATCGTGATCCAGCGGCTGGCCGGGCGGCTGCGCGCGCCGATCCCGAGCGGTGCCTGACCGAAGCCGCCACCGCCGCCGCCCGACAGCACGAGAACGAGTTCGGCATCGGCTTCGACGCCGATCCGTGTGCGCGCCTCGACGCGGTCGGGCACATGCGTGTCGACGCCGAGGCCGCCCGCGAAGCAGGTCCGCGCGCGCATCCCGGCGTCCCAGTCGGGCTGCGCAAGATCAGCGTGAAACGCCGCGAGCAGGCCCGCGGCTCCGTCATAGGCGGCACGGTGGCCCGCGTCGCCACGGTCGCCATGCTGCAGGATCTTGACGTGCGGGACGCTGCAGATCCGCGACAGCTGCGCGATCTCCGCTGAGACGTCGCAGATCATCAGCGCGGGATCGGCGCTGGCGAACCAGCCGCTGATCGTCGCCATCGCCTGACGGATGCCCGGCCAGCCGAGCGGCGCGCAGTGAAGCGTCGCGGGGGTCGGCACCCAGTCCATCGTCGTCGCCTCGTCGCCGGTCGCCTCGAACAGCGACGGGATGCGAACGATCCTGGCCTTTGCGGGCAAGGGCGGAAATATGTCGTCGCGGGCGCAGAAGATCGTCAGCGGCCGCTCGGCGGGCAATGCATGCGCGATCGCCGCGCATCGCTCCGCATGCCCGCGCCCCTGATGATGGACGAAATAGCCGAACGGACGAGTCATGCCGCCTGCCGCGACGGGGCCGATGCCAGCCCGAGCGTTTCGAGCCCCTCGACCACGCCCGCCGCATGCCGGCGCGTGACGCGGTGAAGGCCCGTGCGGTCGGGCAGGTCGTCAAGCTCTGCATCCGCATTCGCGACGACGATCGCAAAGCCGCATTGCTCGAGCATGTCCCGGTCGTTACCGCTGTCGCCCGCGGCGATACAGTCGGCGAGCGTCAGACCAAGTCCGGCGGCATAGGCCTGGATCGCCGCCGCCTTCCCGCCGCGCGGCGCGAGGACGTCGATCAGTCGGCCGTGCGAGAAGATCACGCGCGCCCCGAGCTTCGCATGGGCAAGCGTCTGCCGGATCGTCTCGGCATCGCGTGCGGTACCGAAGAAACTGAGCTTGTGCGGCCCGTCCGTCTCGACGGGCTGCGGCTCGATCGGCAAGCGGGCGAGCGCAGACGCGACGGCATCGCGGTTCCAGTCGCGATCGAGCGACCCAGCGTACGCCGTACAGTTTGCCCAGCCGCCATCCGCGCCGCGCCGCATGATCCGCGTACCGACATCGACGATGAAGGCGTCGGGTTCGGGCAGGCCCCAGCTCTTGAGGATCGCGCGCGCCTCGGCGAAGGCGCGGCCAGTCGCAACGACGAACGGCATGTCCGCATCACGGTGCCAGGCCGCGAACGCGTCCGCGCCGTCGCTCGATCCCGTCAGCGTATGATCGATGTCGCAGGCGAGCAGCGCGGGACGGCGGCAGATCGAGCGGTACACCGCAACCGAGTCCGCGGCATAGCGTGCCCAATCGTACAACGCATGGCGCGCGAGCGCGGCAGTTCGAAGTCGCGCGTGACAGGCGGGATCACCGATGATCCGCAGACACGCGGCGGCGATGTCCGTCTCGTCGCGCGGGTCGACGAGGATGCCGTGGCCGATCCGCGACACGATTTCGGCGGGACCGCCGTTGCGCGTGGCAACGACCGGCACGCCTGCCCCCGCGGCCTCGATGAGCGTCAGCCCGAAGGGTTCGTGCAGCGCCGGGTTGACGAAGACGCCCCCCGCCGCCGCGCGCTCGTACAGCGCGGTCACGTCGCCGGCGAGATGGCGCGGCGGAAGCGCGACGCGACCACGGAGCAGCGGCTGTGCCGCCAGCGTGTGCAACTCGTCGAGGATCGCGCGCTCCTCGGGCGACGATTGCCCGCCATGCTGGCCCGCGAGGATGACGAGATTGGCCTGCTCGTGCAGTCGGATGTCGGCGGCGTAGGCGCGCATCAACGCGGCAAGGTTCTTCTTGGCGACCGGTCGCGCAATCGCGAGCACGATCGGGCGTTCGGGATGGTCGAGCCACTGCCCGAGACCGTCGACGAGCCCGGTTGCGGGCGCGGTCGTCGATCGCTGCGGGATGCCGGGCGGAAGGCAGTGGATCCGGCCGTCGACGGGAACGCCGTACGCGCGAACCTGCCGATCGGCCTCGTCGTGCGTCGACACGATCAGTGCATCGACCGCGGCGATCGCGGCGCGTTCGGCGGCGATCCGCGCCTCGATCCCGTTCGCGGCGAGCCCCTGCGCGCGCTTGTCGATCGCGAGCGCGTGTGGCGTGTAGGCGACGGGGATACCGAAACGGCGACGCGCCTCGAGCGCGACCGCGGCCGCATCGGCGAAATGCGCGTGGATCAGCGTCGGCCGGACCGCGAGCCCGGCCACGTAGCGGCAGAACGCCTCGGTAAAGGCAGGAAGATCCGCGGCGAGCGCCTCCTTCTCGAGATAACGGTCATCCCCGGTCTCGATCCGGTCGATGGTGAGCGTATCGCTCAGCCGCTCGGTCGGCATCCGGTGCTCGGCGGGCAAGTGGGGATCGCGGAACAGCCGCGTGACGATCGACACCGCAGTGACGCCCGTGCTGGTCGATTGTCGGGTCGCGGCGTCGAGCACATACGCCAGATGGCCGCCGGAATCAGCCGTTATGCCAAAGTCGATCGGTGGCGCCTTGAGACAGCCCCCAAGGGCCAGATGGAGAATGAACAAGCGGACCCCGTTTCGTTAGATACGCGAAACGACACGCCATCCGATTGTATCCCGCACCAAAAACTATCCGATTGAGCGATGTTAATAGGCCGGGCTTTTGACCGCGGTGCACTGCCCCGGGGCGTCATTCGCGGCGTCTCTCGACGCCGGTCAGCCCGGGCTGTCCCCCGGCCTGCGTAGCGTAATCCGCGTCATTTCCGACGGCGTGCCGAGCCGCAGCGCGAAGCCCGGCCAGAGCCCGGTGCCGTTGCTGACATAGAGCGTCATGTCGCCAACCCGGTAGCGCCCCGAGACATAGCCGTTGTTCGCCCGCGCGACGATACGGTCGAGCCCGCGGATCATCCCGCCATGCGTATGCCCGGAGAGTTGCAGGGCAACACCGCGCTCGGCACCGTACCGGGCGTTGCGCGGCTGGTGATCGAGCAGGACCACGGGAACGCCCGCGGGGATGCCGCGCATCGCGGTCGCGAGGTCCGGCCCCGCCTGCCCCGCGCCCGGTGCGGAGAGGTCGGTGACGCCGACGATCGCGAGCCGCTCCCCCTGCCGCTCAAGCACCCTATTAGCGTTAGGCAGCATCCGGATGCCCAGATCCGAAAGATGCCGCATCCACGCGGCGTAATCGAAGAAATATTCGTGGTTGCCGGGAATCGCATAGACGCCGTCGGGCGCGCGCAGCCTGGCGAGCGGCGCGACGTCGCGCTCCCGCATCGCCACCGACCCATCGATGAAGTCGCCCGTGACGACGATCAGGTCGACACCCGACGCGTTCGCGCGGTCGACGACCGCGCTGGCCCAGCGCGCGGGAAACAGCCGGCTGATATGGAGGTCCGTCAGTTGCAGCAGGCGATAACCGTCATAGCGCGGCGGCAGGTCGCGGACGACGACATCGATGTCCTTGACCGGCGGAACGCGGACCGCATTGGCGACGCCGAGCGCCGCAAGCGCCACCGCCAGGACCGCAATCGCATAGCGCCACGCGTCGGGCACCGCGACGGGCGCGCGCTGGACCGCCATCGCCAGCAGCATGCCGATGTCGAGCAGGATCTGCAGCACCGCGAGCAGGATGATCGCCCCGAACGCGACGTTGAACGCGATGACGAGCGCACGCGGGAATTCGGGTGCGAACACCGACCCCGACGATAGCCGGCTCCAGAGATGATATTGCGAGGCGGCCAGCACGAGGAGCGCAACGAGCAGCGTCACCCCGAGCGGCAGAGACAGCGGCCACAGCCAGCGTGCGATCACCACGAGGCAGGGCAGCGTGAAGATGAGGTGAAAGATCGTCGGTCTCCGGTTCGCGCGCTGACACGCGGCGCGCGATTACCATGTCTGACCGGAAAACACAGCGCGGGCGCGTGCGGGCGCCACCACTTGCACGCGGGTCCGAAGTTTCAGGGTGCGTGATGGCGGCGACCAGACCCGCCATCACGCTGTATCCCCGCGTCAGGCGGTGCGCGTCTGCTTCACCGCATGATCGACCGCACGTGCGGTCAGCGCCATGAAGGTCAGCGACGGATTGACGCACGAGATCGAGGCCATCTGCGCGCCGTCGGTGACGTAGAGGTTGGATGCCTCATGCGCCTGGCTGAAGCCGTTCAGGACCGACTTGCGCGGATCGACACCCATCCGTGCCCCGCCCATCTCATGGATCGCGTCGCCGGGCACATGCTCCTTTTCCTCGCTGACGACGTTGGTCAGGCCCGCGCCCTTGAGCATCGCTTCGCCCTGGACACGCGCATCCGCCATCATCCGCAGCTCGTTGTCGCGGAACCGCACGTCGAAGCGGAGGAGCGGCACGCCAAACCGGTCGACCTTGCTCGCGTGGAGCGAGACGCGGTTGTCCTCATAGGGCAGGCATTCACCGAAAGCGCCCATGCTGAACTTCCAGCCGTCATATTTGCGCATGCCCTGCTTCATCGATGCGCCGAACCCGACCGGGGCCGCAGGGTCGCGCCGTGCGCCACCCTGATAGCCATAGCCGCGCTTGAACCCTGCCCCGTCGTCGCGGTCGATGTTGCGGAAGCGGGGAATATAGACCCCGCCCGGACGGCGGCCATATTCGATGAACTCCTCCATCCCGGGAATATCGCCCGAGATGTTGACGCGGAAGATATGGTCCATGACGTAGCGGCCAAGCGTGCCGCTGGTATCGAAGTAGCTGCGGCCCGTGCCCGGTGCGCGCGAGTTCATCATGATCTGCGTCGACGCCATTGCCGAGGCGCAGAGGAAGACGAGCCCGGCGTTGACGACCTCGGCCTTGCCGGTCTTGGCGTCGATGAAGCGGACACCGGTGACCTTCTTGCGGGTGGCGTCATATTCGAGATTGGTGACGACCGCGTCGGAGCGCAGCGTGAGGCGGCCCGTCGCACGCGCGGCGGGCAGCGTCACCGCCTGCGTCGAGAAATACGCGCCGAACGAACAGCCATTGCCGCACTGGTTGCGGAACTGGCATTTGGTGCGGTTCTGGTCGGGCTTGTCCTCGGTCATGTTCGACAGCCGCGTGTTGATCAGCTTGCGGCCCGGAAACGTCGATTCGAGCCGCGGCTTGATCCACTTCTCGGCGACGTTCATCGGGATCGGCGGCTGGAACTCGCTGTCGGGCAGATAGGCGAGGTTCTCGCGCGAGCCCGAGACGCCGATATATTTCTCGACATAGCTGTACCAAGGCGCGACGTCGTCATAGCGGATCGGCCAGTCGCCATCGATCCCGTCGCGCTTGTTCGCCTCGAAATCGGCCGCGCTCCAGCGGAAGCACCAGCGGCCCCAGATCAGCGACTTCCCGCCGACCGCGCCGGGACGGATCCAGTAGAATTTGCTGCCCTCGTCATGCGCATAGGGGTTCAGCCGGTCGTCGTTGTAGAACAACTGGTTGCTGGGTGCGACATAGCCATGCTGGGCGATGAAATAATCGCTGTCGCGGATTGCCGGTGGCATGCGGTTGCGCGCCGGCACCTCGTAGGCGGGCTTGCCGTCATAGGGATAGCCCTCGCCATGTTCGACCATGACGCCGCGGTCCAGCATCAGGACCCGCATGCCCTTTTCAGTCAGTTCCTTTGCGGCGAACCCGCCGCTGACGCCCGATCCGATGACGATCGCGTCGAACCTGTCGGTCGAAGCCATGTTCTTTCCTCTCCAGGATTATGTTTTTGTCAGTACCGCAGCGCGCGGAGCGTCTGGAAGCTGGTGGTGATGTCGGGGAGATAGGGCGCGGGCGCCTCGTCATTCTCGACGTAGAAGTGGCGGACGCCCGCGCTGCCGCGCAGCTTGAACAGCGAGGCGAAATCGATCGTCCCCTGGCCGACCGCGGTCATGCTGCGATCCTTCCGCATGTCCTTGACATGATAGGAATAGAGCCGCGCCGAGAGCCGGTTGATCAGCGCACTCAGATCCTCGCCGGCATGCGCCGCCCAATAGAGGTCGAGTTCGCATTTCATCACCGAAGGCGGGATCGCGCGCAGCATCCGGTCATAGAGGCTGACGCCGCCGGGGCGGACGGTGAACTCGAAATCATGGTTGTGATAGGCGAAGCCCAGCTTGTTCTGCTTCAGCTTCGCACCGATCGCCGCGATATTGGGGAGCGCTGCGGACCAGCCGGCCTCGGTACGATGTTCGTCGGTCATATACGGCAGGACGACGGTGGTCGCGCCGAGCGTCTTGGCCATCGCGATGCTCTTGTCGAAATCCTTGAGCAGCAGGTCGTAGCCGATATGCGCCGACGGTGCCTTGAGCTGGAGCCGGTCCATCGTCCGGCGTAGCTTGGCATGGTCCATCTTTTCATAGCCGCCGCCGCCGAACTCGATCTCGCGGTAGCCGATCTTGGCGATCTGCTCGAGGGTCCCTTCGGGGTCGCTCGCGAAGATCTCGCGCACGGTATAGAGCTGGATCCCGATCGCGCCGAGTTGCGCGGCGGCGGCGGGGGCGGCGTGGAGATCGAGGCAGGCGACCGCGGCTGCGCTCCCCGTCCCGACCAGCAGATTGCGACGGGTGATGATCATGCGGCGTACACCTTGTTGACCTGAGAATAGGGGAAGGCGCCGTTATATTCGCCCGGCACCGGGAGATATTCGCGCTCCTGCGTCATGCCGATCTCGGACGTGTAATAGCCGGTGACGACCAGCTGTCGGAACGCCTCGAAGAACGTCTTTCCGCCCGTCGTCGCGGTCGGAAGTGCGCCGTTCATCGCGAGTGTCAGCAACGCATCCTGCTGTGCCGGCGTCGCCTTGGCGGCGGACACCTTGTAGTCCTGGCGGCTGCGCGCCTCGATCGCGTCGAGACCGGCGACGATCGGCACGCGGTCGCCGGGCAATCCCCAGTCGGCAAGCAGTTTCTCGATATAGGCGGGCACGCCTGCGGCGATCGCGCCCGGCGTGTCGGTGGTCGGGACGACGCGGTCGCTGAGCGCGGTCATCACCGCGCGCTGGACGGGCGTGAACACCTGGACGCTGGGCGGTCCCTCGCTGATGACGGGTACGCCGGGGGGCATCGCCACCCCCGCCGCACGCGCGATCGGCGCGAACAGCTGCGCCCCGAACATTCCCACGATCCCCGCCATTGCGGTTCTCCGATCGATCATTTTGCCTCTCCCTCGATAGCCGTGTCGATCGTGCGATAGGCGGCGACCAACCGGTCCTCCCCTGCCCGCCCGGCGACAGAATTGCCGTGTTCCATGCCGATCACCCCGCCATAGCGCTTGGCACGCAGCCAGCGGACGATCGTCGCATAGTTGATCTCGCCGGTGCCGGGCTCGTTGCGTCCCGGATTGTCGCCGAACTGGATATAGCCGACCTCGTCCCAGCAGGTGCCGAGGGTCGGGATCAGGTTCCCCGACTGGATCTGCTCGTGATAGAGATCCGCGAGCACCTTGACGTAGGGCGAATTGACGCCGCGCGCGACCGCATAGCCCTGCGATATGGTCTGCATGAAGACGCCGGGGTGATTGGTCCGCGTGTTGAGCGGCTCCATGACCAGCGTCAGCTTGTGCGGCGCGACGATGTCGGCGGCGCGGCGCATGACGTCGATCACGCGCGCGGTCTGGATGTCGTTTGGCAGGCGCGAGTCGAGGAACCCGGTGACGACCGTCGCGTGCGTCGCGTTCAGCCGCTTGGCAACCTCGATCGAGGCGCGCAGGTCGGCAAGGAACCCCTCGCGCTCGGCATCGTCCTTGCCGCCCAGCACCGGCCGCGACTGCGACCATTTGGGCATGCTGGCCACGAACACGCCCATCGCCATGCCGCGCTTCGACAGCGCGCTGGCCATCGCGACCTGTTGCGCGACGGGACGCGCCGCCGCCTCGTTATCCTCCCATGCGCGGAACCCCTGGTCCGCGGCATAGGCGATCTGTTCGAGCAGCCCGCCGCGGCTGGCGAAGCTGCCCTCGTGCGGCGCAAAGCCGAGCGAAAAGCGCGCGGCGTTCGAGACGCCTGCGCCGATCGCGCCCCCCGCCAGCGTCGCGGCACCGCCCGCGAGCATCGTGCCGCCCGCAATCACGGTCCGGCGCGACATGCTCACGCTGCCCGGCCTCGCGCTGGATCCGGTGCCGGACGGGTCATCGACCGCCCGCCCCCTTGAGATAGGCGATGATCGCCGCGCGCTTGCCGGCATCGGGCGTGCTGATCGGCATCCGTGTGCCGGGCACCTTCTTGGCAGGCGCGGCGAGGTAGGAATCGAGCGTCGCCGCATCCCATGTCAGCTTCGACGCCTTGAGCGCCGGCGAATAGGCAAACCCGGGCGTCGAGGCGGCAGCGCGGCCGACGACGCCGTAGAGGTTCGGGCCGATGCCGTTGCGCCCGCCCTTGTCGACGGTATGGCACGCGCGGCAGGCGGCAAAGGCGGGTGGTGACGCGGGTGCGGTCTGCGCGACCAGCGGTGTCAGCGCGGCACCCAGCGCCGCGACGGTTGTTCCGATACCCAAGACCAAGGACAGCTTCATTCCAGACCTCCTGATACCCGCGGCCTGGTCATGCCCCGGTGCGGGACAGACGATCCGGCGGGCGATATTACACAATCAAACGGTGTCGATCGGGCTCCACTTGACGTCGGAGCCGGCATTGGCGACGACGGCTTCGACGAAGCGCATCGTCCGCAGCCCGTCGTCGACACCCGGAAACCAGACCTGGGAGCCACGGATCGTTGCAGCGAACGCACGATAAATCGTTGCGAAAGCCTCGATATACCCCTCGGGATGACCCCCGGGTGTACGGAACATCGACGCGGTGGCGGGCTGCAACCCCGGCCCTCCTGCGCGCAGGACTTCGATCGGGCGATCGAGCCAGCGCATCGTCAGCGTGTTCGGCTCCATCTGTGCCCATTCGAGCCCGCCGCGTTCGCCGTGGATCCGGAGCCTGAGCCCGTTCTCCTCGCCCGCTGCGACCTGTGTGACCTTGAGCGTACCGCGTGGACCGCCGTCGAACCGCAGCAACGCACTGACGTCGTCGTCGAGGCGGCGCCCGGGGACGTGCGTGGTAAGCTCGGCACAGACCGCGTCGGTGCGCAGGCCCGAGACATGCTCGGCAAGCTGGAACGCGTGCGTGCCGATATCGCCGAGACATCCGCCGATCCCGGCGCGCGCCGGATCGGTGCGCCACTCGGCCTGCTTGTTGCCGTCGGTGTCGACCGGCTGGCTGAGCCAGCCCTGGAGATATTCGACCTGGACCAGCCGGACCTTACCGAGGTCGCCGTTCGCGACGCGCGCGCGGGCCTCCTCGATCAGCGGATAACCGCAATAGGTGAAGGCAAGCGCGAACTCGCGACCGCTCGCCTCGACCGCGGCGGCGATCGCCTCGGCCTCCGCGACGCTCATCGCCATGGGCTTTTCGCACAGGACGTGAAAGCCCGCTTCGAGCGCGGCGATCGCCATCGGTGCGTGGAGGAAGTTGGGCGTGACGATCGCGACGGCGTCGATCCGCTCGCCCTCGGGGAGCGCCCGCTCGCCCGCGATCAGCGCGTCGATCGACGCATAGACGCGCGCCGGGTCGAGCCCGAGGGCGTCGCCCGACCGCGTATTGCGGCCCGGATCGGTGCTGAATGCGCCGGCTACAAGCTGCCAGTCGCCGTCGATCGCCGCCGCCATGCGGTGAACGGCGCCGATGAACGCACCCTCGCCGCCGCCGACCATGCCGAGCTTGAGCCGGACGCCGCTCATGCCGTGTCGTCCCGGCGATCGAGCCCCAACAGCGACCGGATCGCGTGCTTGTCGACATTGCTCGCGGCGAAGTCGTCGAACGCGCGTTCGGTGCGGCGGATCATGTGGTCGCGGATGAACGGTGCGCCTTCGCGCGCGCCGTCTTCGCTGCGCTTTATCGCGCATTCCCATTCGAGAACCGCCCAGCCCGCATAGTCATATTGCGCCAGCTTGCTGAAGATCGCGCCGAAGTCGACCTGCCCGTCGCCGAGCGACCGGAACCGACCCGCACGGTCAACCCAGGGCTCATACCCGCCATAGACACCCGATCGGCCGGTCGGGTTGAACTCGGCATCCTTGACGTGGAAGCACGCGATGCGGTCGTGATAGCGATCGATGAAGTCTAGATAATCGAGCTGCTGCAGGACGAAGTGCGACGGATCGAACAGCATCCGTGCACGCGGGTGATGGTTCACTGCATCGAGGAACCGCTCCCAGCTGGCGCCGTCGTGGATGTCCTCACCGGGATGGATCTCGAACGCGCAGTCGACGCCGGCGGCATCGAACGCGTCGAGGATCGGGGTCCAGCGGCGCGCGAGTTCGGCAAACGCCTCCTCGATCAAGCCGGCCGGACGCTGTGGCCAGGGATAGACATAGGGCCAGGCGAGCGCGCCCGAGAAGGTGGCGTGCGCTGTGAGCCCGAGATTGGCGCTGGCGCGCGCGGCGAGCATCAGCTGCTCGACCGCCCAGCGCTGACGCTCGGCAGGCTTGCCGCGGACATGCTCGGGGGCGAACCCGTCGAACAGCGTGTCGTACGCAGGATGCACCGCGACCAGCTGGCCCTGGAGATGCGTCGACAATTCGGTCGGCACGACGCCGTGTTCGGCAAGCCGGCCGCGCAGATCGTCGCAATAGGCCTTGCTCTCGGCCGCCTGCGCGAGATCGATCAGCCGGGGATCGCACGGGATCTGCACGCCGGCATAGCCGAGCTCCCCGCCCAGCGGGCAAGACCGTCGAGCGTGTCATACGGCGCGGTGTCGCCGAGGAACTGCGCGAGGAAAATCGCCGGGCCCTTCATTCCCGTCATGCCATCGCTCCCTTGCGGCTGGTGTCACGGAACGTCAGCTGGAACAGCAGTGCGATCAGCGCGGCGGCGATCGCCGGATACCACCACATCTGGTGCCAGTCGGCGACGGTCGGTGCGGCGGGCAGCTGTGCGTACAGGAGCGCGCCGATCTGCGACCCGAGCAGCATGCCGACCCCGTAGGTGAACAGGGTCAGCATGCCCTGCGCCTGCGCGTTGACGCCCTTCGGCGTGGCGATCGTGCCGGTATAAATCGCGCCGGCAACGAAGAAGAAGTCGTAGCACACGCCGTGCAGCGCAACGCCCAGATACACCGCCCAGAGCATGTCGCCGCCGTCGCCGATCGCGAACAGCGCATAGCGGGCGGCCCAGGCGATCATCCCGACGAGCAGCAGCGGCTTGACCCCGAAGCGGCGGTACAGCCACGGCATCGCGAACATGAAGGCGAGCTCGGACATCTGCCCGATCGCCAGCGTGCCGCCGACATTCTCGATCCCCGTCGCGCCGACATAGGGCGAGGCATAGGCGTAATACATCGCCAGCGGGATCGAGATGAGCGTCGCGCAGGTGATGAAGACGAGGAACGACCGCTGGCGCATCAGCCCGAACGCGTCGACGCAGAGGATCTGCTTGACGAGCCCCTGCTCGGGCGGCGTGTCGGCCGCGACGTTGGGGAGCGTGAAACTGTAGAGGCCGAGCGCGATCGAGACGACGGCGGCGACACGGAAGATCTCCGGGCTGGCGGACAGGCCGGCCCAGCCGATGATCAGCCCTGCGGTGATCCAGCCGAGCGTCCCGAACGCGCGAACGAAGGGGAACCGGTCGACGCGGTCGCCGAAGCTCTTGAGCGCGATCGTGTTCGCAAGGCCGACGGTCGGCATGTACAGGATCATGTAGCCGAGCAGCAGCCAGACGAACGTGCTGCCGGTCTCGGGCGTCACCAGCGATGGCAGGAAGAACAGGATCACACCGCCCACGAGGTGGAGGATCACCATCAGCATCCGCGGGCTGAGATAGCGCGCTGCGGCCATGCCGAGCAGGAACGACCCGACGATCGAGGCGATCGGCCCGACCGAGAAGGCGTTGCCGATCATCGCGCCGAGCCCGCGCGTCTGCATCGCGAGCCCGAGCGTGACGTTCCACGCGCCCCAGACGAAGAACTGCATGAACATCAGCACGCTCATCCGTGCCGTCAATATCGACGACGGCTTGTCCGACACCGGTGGTGTCGAGGCTGGAATATCCGCGCTTGCCAGTGCCATGCACACCTCTCTGGTTCGATACAGCTTTTGCTGCTTCGGGGTCGAGAATATGGCGCGACCGCAAAAGTGTAAAGGATTACATTCTCGGGCCGTCGACATATTCTTCGCAGGGCTCCATGGGTTTGTGATGACGACGATAATTCAGGTCGCGACGAGCGCGGGCGTCTCCACCGCGACGGTATCCCGCGTGCTCAGCCACCCCGACCGGGTCGCCGAGAAGACGCGGCTCCACGTGCTCGGCATCGTCGAGGCGCTGGGGTACAGACCCAACGTCGCCGCCCGGTCGCTGCGGACATTGCGCGCGGCCAAGATCCTGCTGACGGTCCCCGACATTTCCAACCCGTTCTTTGCGAGCGTGATTCGCGGCGCGGAAGAAGCCGCGCGCGACGCGGGGTACGGCGTCGTGGTCGGCGATACGCGGCACGATCCGGTCATCGAGGACCAATATGCCGAGATGCTGTCGCGGCGCGAAGTCGACGGACTGATCTTCCTCGGCCACCGCCTGCCCGACCCGCTGCAGCGCGTGCTCGACCGCGCGGGCTGTGCCGCACCGATCGTCAATGGCTGCGATTATAATGTCGAGACCGGCGTGCCGGGCGTGCATATCGACAATGCCGCAGCCGGCCGTGACGCGGTCCAGCATCTGGTCGACCTGGGGCACCGCGATATCGGCATCGTGGCCGGCCCCAGCACAAGCCCGCTCAGTCGCGACCGCCTCGCCGGGGCCATGGCCGTCGCAGAGGCACATGGCGTCGCCGACCGGATACAGACGCGGATCGGCGATTACTCCGCGGCTTCGGCGTTCGAACAGGCGCGCGCGATGATCGCAGGCGGCGTCACCGCGCTGTTCTGTTTCAGCGACGAGATGGCGATGGGCGCGATCGCCGCGGTCCGCGATGCGGGGTTCGACTGTCCGCGCGACGTGTCGGTGATCGGGTTCGACGACCTGCCGCACGCGCTCTATTTCCACCCTGCGCTGACCACGATCTCGCAACCCAAGGGGCTGATCGGGCAGCGCGCGGTCGAGATGCTCGTCGCGATCCTCAACGGCGACACCGACCGCTCCGACCGCGTGGTCCTGGCGCACGAACTCGTGGTCCGCGGCAGCACGGGTCCTGCCGCGCCGCGCACTCCGCCACGTTGAGAAACGCGGCTGTCATCTGGCGGCAATGAACCACGCGTAGGACGTCCCTCGACATCGGAGGTGACTACCATGTTCAGTGCAAGCCCGCTCGTACCCGACCAGCTCGTCGACTGCATCGCGACCGGACGCGAGCCGACCGCCGCGGATCTCGACAGCGTCGCCGCACGGATGTGGCGCGAAGTCTCGACGCACCGTTCGGCCTTTTCCTGGGGCGACCTCGCGCCCCTCGCGCAGGACCGCATCGTCGCGATGCGGTCCGCGGTGATGGCGTTGCAGGGCAGCGCGCGCTGATCGCGCGCGACGCCGGTGTTATTTCAGCTCGCGGAGCCAGATCGACCGGAAGCTGATCGGCGCGCTCGGATCGCCGTGATCTTGGAGCTTGATCGGCAGCGCGCCGTGCGGGGTGTAGCGCGGTGCGCCGATATAGACGGTCTCGCCCTTCACCGCGACATGGTCCTGGACGAGCACGCCGTTCATCATCACGGTCGCATAGGCGGGGCTGGTCACGCTGCCATCCGCGGCGAAGACGGGCGCGGTCCAGACGATGTCGTAGGTCTGCCATTCGCCCGGCGCGCGCGTCGGGTTGGCGAGCGGTGCGATCTGCTTGTAGATCGCGCCTGCCTGTCCGTTGACATAGGTCTTGTTGCGGTAGCTATCCATGATCTGCAGCTCATAGCCGCCATCGCCCTCGCCCGTCGCGCCGAGGAAGACGCCGCTGTTCCCGCGCGCCTGGCCTTCGCCCGTGATCCCGGCCGGGACGCGCCATTCGAGGTGGAGCTGATAATTGCGGAAGCTGCGCTTGGTCTGGATATTGCCGGTACCCTTGCGCACCGTCAGCACGCCATCGCCGACCGTCCAGCGGGCGGGGCCATTGCCCTTGGTGCTGGTCCATTGATCGAGCGACTTGCCGTCGAACAGCACGACCGCGTCCGATGGCGGTGCGACCGTTGCATAGGCCGGCGCGACGACGACCGGCGGTTCGGGCTGCCAGACCTCGGTATCCTCGGGCCGCGGGCTTGTGGCTGCAGGTTTCGCCTGCGACGGCGGCGTCGCCTGCGTGGCGAGTGCGGCGGCGGCGAAAAGCAACGTGACAGCGGTCATAACGACCATCCTTTCCTGTATTCCCGGTCGAGAAACCGGTTTGCATCGGCGAAATTGGTGACCCGGCCCGCCTGTCCGTCATAGTCGATCGGGCGCTCGGCGCGAAGCGCGACCATGCCGAGGACCATCGTCTCGTTGAGCGGCACCGCGACCGAGAAGGGCGACGAGATCGCCTCCTCGCCCCGGATCGCGCGGATCCAGTTCATCTCGTGGCCGTCGCGTCCGCCCTGGATGCGCGGCATCGAGACCGGGACCGCGGCGGCGCGCGCCTGCGCGCCCTCGCCGATCAACACCGGTTTCTCGCCATAGGTGTCGTGCATCAGCATCCCGGACTCACCGACATACAGCACGCCGCCCTCGGGGTTCATCACCGCGTCGACCGGCATCGTATCGGGCGTCGGCGGCATCATCCCGCCGTCATACCACGTCATCGTCACCGGCCCGCCCTTCGCGTTGCCGAACCGGTAGGTGGTCATCGACGCGAGCGGATAGCTGCCGAGTTCGACGGGCGGCTTGCCGTCCCAGAGGTCGGTATCGCCACCCCAGCGGCTGTGCCGCGTCTCGATCCGCGTCGGCAGCCCGGGCTCGAGCGCCCAGACCGGGAAGTCGATGAGGTGCGCGCCCATGTCGCCGAGCGCGCCGACGCCGAACGGCACCCAGCCGCGCCAGTTGAAATGGGCATAATCGGGGTGATAGCCCCAATCGACCGCCGCGGGTCCGAGCCACAGGTTCCAGTCGAGGCTGGCGGGTTTGGCGACCGGCGCGGGGCGTGCCTCGCCCTGTGGCCAGACGGGGCGGTTGGTCCAGACATGGACGTCGCGCACGCGGCCGATCGCACCGCCACGGATCAGCTCGACGACGCGGCGCCCGTCATCGCCCGAATGCCCCTGGTTGCCCATCTGCGTCACCAGCTTCGGGTTGCGCCGCGCGAGATCGAGCAGCGTCCGCCCCTCCCGCACGCTGTAGGTCAGCGGTTTCTGGACATAGACGTGCAGACCGCGCTCCATCGCCATCTTCGCCGCGAACGCGTGATGATGATCGGGCGTGGCGATCACGACCGCGTCGATATCCTTGCGCGTGTCGAGCATCCGCCGATAGTCGGCGAACCGCGTCGCCCGGTCATAGGCGGTCTTGAGCGCGAGCCGATCCGCACGCAGCGCGCCGTTCGAATCGACCATCGACTTGGCGACATGATCGAAATCGACATCGGCGAGCGCCACGATGTTCTGGCCGGTGAGCTTGGCCATGTTTTGCGAGCCCATGCCGCCCGCACCGATCACCGCGACATTGACGCGATCGCTCGGCGCGATCCGGCGTGTGCGGCCGGCAGCCGCGGCGGCAGCGGTGCCGGGGAGCGCGAGCAACCCCGCGCTTGCCGCCGCGCCGCCAAGCCAGTTCCGGCGCGTCATGCCTGCGTTTCGCTCGGTCATGCCTTATCCTCTTCCTTGGTCAAACCTGACAGCCCCGGCACCAGCCGGCAACCCCTTGTCCGTGCGTTCTCAGGTGGTTCTGCCGTAGGACGGCGGACGATCCGCCTTTGCGCTGCCGAACTTCGACGGCTTGGGCCCCATCACGAAGGCGAGCTCGCCACCGCGCGCAAGATCCGCATGCGCGATCCAGTTCTTCGTCCAGGGCTTGCCGTTCCAGCGGACCGACTGGACATAGGGCGCCTGCGGACCATTGCCCGAGGCGGTGATCCTAAGCGTCTTGCCGCCGCCCAGCGCGACCTCGGCGGCGTCGAACAGCGGCGAGCCGAAGACATAGACCGCGCTGACCGGATCGACCGGGTAGAGGCCAAGCGCGGAGAAGATGAACCACGCGCTCGTCTGCCCGCAATCGTCGTTGCCGATCACGCCGTCGGGATCCGCCTTGTACATCTCAGTGCACAGCCGCCGGACCATCGCCTGCGTCTTCCACGGCGCACCTGCATAGGCATACATGTACGCGGCATGCTGATCTGGTTCGTTGCCATGCGCATATTGGCCGACCAGCCCGGAAATGTCGGGCGGTGCATTCTTGGGCAGCGTCGAGGGCGCGACGAACAGCGCGTCGAGCTTCTTCACGAACCCGGCATCGCCGCCGAACAGGTCGATCAGTCCGTAGATATCGTGCTGGTTGAGGAAGGTCGCCTGCCAGCCATTCGCCTCGGTATAATCGCGGTGCTTGTCGGGGTTGTGGCCAAGCTGGATCGGATCATAGTCCGCCCACCAGGTCCCGTCGGCGAAGCGCGGCCGCGCGAAACCGATCTTCGGATCGATGACGTTGCGGTAGTTGAGGCTGCGCTTGCGCAACGCCTGCGCGTCGGCGGAGGCGCCCGCCGCGTCCGCGAGCACCGCCATAGCCCAGTCGTCATACGCATATTCCTGCGTCCGGCTGACCGATTCCCAGACCTTGTCGGCAGGTATGTAGCCGAGGTCGTAATAATAGCCGCGGCCGAGCGTGCTCTCCAGATCGCGAAAGGTGCGGTCGAACGCGCGGCGGCGGATCTGCGGCCAGGCGGCGGCATAGTCCGCCTTGACGCCCTTCACGCACGCCTCGGCGAGCACCGACACCGAATGCCAGCCGATCATGCAGGCAGTCTCGACACCCTGGAGCGGCCAGACCGGCGAGCCGGCCGGGCTCTGGATCGTCTGGCGGACCAGATCGCGCGTGAACTGCGCGGCCTTGTCGGGCTGGACCAGATTGAGCAGCGGGTGGAGCGCGCGGTACGTGTCCCACAGCGAATAGGTGCTGTACGCGGGATCGCCCGGCGCCGCTGTGTGCACGTTGCGGTCGAGCCCGACATAGCGGCCATCGCGGTCGGTGAAGAGCGTCGGCGACAGGAACGTATGATACAGCGCGCTCGCCATGATCGTGCGCTGATCGGGCGTGCCGCCCTCGACGCGGATACAGTCGAGCTGCGTCTGCCAGGTCCGCGCGGCCGCGCGCCGGACGCTGTCGAACTGCCAGCCCGGGGCCTCGCCCGCCAGCGCGGCCTTGGCGCCCGCGACGTCGACCGCGGAGATGCCCGTCTTGATCAGGATCGGTTCGCCGCCCGCCTGGTCGAAGAACAGCGCGACCTTCAGCCGGTTGCCGGTGATCGCCTTCGCGCCCGCCGGTGCCGGTTTGTCGTCGTCGCCGAAGAACTCGACGCGGTCGGGGCGGCGCGACAGCTGCATCGCGAAATGGATCCGCCGACCCTTCGCCCAGCGGTGGACGCGGCGGCTGCCGGTCAGCATGCCGTCGGGCGACAGCGCCAGCGACGCCTCGTCAATCAGCACGCCCTTGTCCCAGACGTCGAGGATCATGTGCGCGAAGTCGATCAGGATGTGCCCCGCGCCCTGCGGGAAGGTGTAGCGGTGATGCCCCGTCCGCTCGGTCACGGTCAGCTCGGCGAGCACGCCCGATTCGAGCTTCACACGGTAATAGCCGGGCTCTGCCAGCTCATCGGAGAAGCGCTGGCGATAGCCCTCCTGCGGCTTGTCGAGCGCACCGGGCTTGAGCTTCAGCGGCCCGCGCGTCGGCACGACGAGCACGTCGAGCATGTCGCCGATCCCCGTCCCCGACAGATGCGTGTGGCTGAACCCCATGATCGAGCCGTCATCCTGATGATAGCCCGAGCACGCATCCCAGCGGCTGTTGTCGGTGTCGGGGCCGAGCTGGACCATCCCGAAAGGCAGCGACGGCCCGGGATAGGTGTGACCGTGACCGCCGGTACCGATGAACAGGTCGGGCTTGCCCGCGATCGGGCGCTGGCCCTGCGCACCGGCGGCGGCGACGGGCAGCACACCCGCGAGGCCGGCGAGCCCGGTGGTGGCGAGCACCTCGCGGCGGTTGGCGGTGGTCATGTGTATCTCCCGTAGTCCGTGTCAGTAGCGCGCGGCGAGCAAGGCGGGCTTGCGGCGCTCGAGATCGAGGATCAGCTCGCCGAACAGCCCGTTGGCCCAGGCGAACCAGCTGCGCGTGAATTTCGTCGGATCGTCCTTGTGGAAGGATTCGTGCATGAAGCCGGTCCCGCCATGCGTCGTCTTGAGCCAGGTCAGGCACTGGCGGATCACGGCGTCGTCATCGCTGTTCATCGCATGCGTGACGATCGACATCGGCCAGATCATGTCGAGGCCGATATGCGGCCCGCCGATCCCCTTCGCGGCGGTTCCCGCAAAGAAATACGGGTTGCGATCGCTCCACGCGAGCGCGGCGGTGCGGCGGAACAGCGGGTCGGCGCGGTCTGCGGCGCCGAGCAGCGGCAGCCCCGACAGGCTCGGGACGTTGGCGTCGTCCATGAAGATCGCATTGCCGAAGCCGTCGACCTCATAGGCCCAGACCTCGCCGCCCTGCCCGTCGGGCATCCGGCCATGCGCGCGCAGCGCCGCCTCGACTTCGGTCGCCAGCGCCTCGCTGTCCGCCGCCCCCGCGGTATCGCCGCGCGCCTCGCGCTGGACCATCGCCAGCATGCGCAGCGCCGACACCGCGAACAGGTTGGACGGGATCAGGAACGGGTAGAGGCACGCATCGTCCGACGGGCGGAACATCGAATGGATCAGCCCGACCTTGCGCGTCGGTGCGCCGTATCCCTCGAACATCAGCGTCTCGGTCGGCGAGACGTTCAGCCGCTGAAAATGATACGGACCCTTGCCGTCCTTGCGTTGCTGTTCGCGGAAGGTCGCGACCGCGCGGACCATCGCCTGCGCCCACAGCTCGTCGAACGGCGTCTTGTCGCGCGTCGCGGTCCAGTAGCCATGCGCGAGCCGCATCGGGTAGCAGAGCGAGTCGATCTCCCACTTCCGCTCGGCGACGCCCGGCTTCATCTCGGTCTGGTCGGTCCGCGCGCCGAGGTTCGATTTCGCGGTCGGATCGTCCATGAACGCGTTGGCGTACGGGTCGATCAGGATGCAGCGCGCCTGCCGTGCGATCAGCCCGACAAAGACGCGCCGCAGCCCTGCATCCTTGGGCGCGAGATGGACATAGGTCTGCATCTGCGCCGAGCTGTCGCGCAGCCACAGCGCCTCGATATCGCCGGTGATGACGAACGCGTCGGGCTTGCCATCGACGGTGCCGAGCCGGACCGTGGTGTCGAGCGTGTTGGGGTAGCAATTCTCGAACAGCCAGGCGAGCTCGGGGTCGGCGATCTTCGCCTTCACGCGCGCGATCTCGGCCTCGACCGCGGCGCTGACGAAGCGACGCTCGCCACGCGGCGGGCGCTTGCTCGCCAACGGCGCGGCGACCGCCCCGGCGGGCAACGCGGTCGTCAGCGCGAGCGCCGCCGCACCGGTCATGACGTCGCGGCGGCGGGGGTGAAGCGCACGTCGCTCATGGCTTGCCCGCCGGCGCGCTCATCGAGAAGGGCGCTGCGCTGCTCGCCGCACCCCATTTCAGGTTCGGCGTCGACCCCATCACGAAGCGCAGCGTACCACCCTTCTGCAGCGCCTCGCGCGTCAGCCACGGCTTGTCGTGCGGCGTCCCGTTGAAGCTCGCCGACTGGATATAGACATTGCCGGGGCCGTTGTTCGCCGCCTCGATCGTCAGCGGCTTGCCGCCGGGCATCGTCAGCTTGACGGTGCGAAACAGCGGGCTGCCGATCGCATATTGGCCGACCGCGGGCGTGACCGGATAGAAACCGAGTGCGGAGAACACGTACCACGCCGAGGTCTGGCCGTTATCCTCGTCACCCGGATAGCCGTCGGGCGTGGGCGCGTAGAGCTTCTTCATCACGTCGCGGACGTGATATTGCGTCTTCCACGGCGCGCCTGCCCAGTCATAGAGATAGGGCATGTGCTGGATCGGCTGGTTGCCATGCGCATATTGGCCCATGTCGACGATCTGCATCTCGCGGATCTCGTGGATCGTCTGCCCGTAATAGCTGTCGTCGAAGATCGGCGGCGTGGTGAAGACCGAATCGAGCCGCTTCACGAACGCTTCCTTGCCCCCCATCAGGTCGGCGAGCCCCTGCACGTCCTGCATCACCGACCAGCTATAGTGGAGCGCATTGCCCTCGGTGAACGCGTCGCCCCATTTATACGGGTTGAAGGGGGTCGACCAGCTGCCGTCCTGGTTGCGACCGCGCATCCACCCGCTCTGCGTGTCGTAGAGCTTGCGGTAATTCTGCGCCCGCGCGGCATAGAGTTTCGCATCCTCGGTTTTGCCGAGCGCGCTTGCCAGCCGCGAGATCGAGAAATCGGCGGTCGCATATTCGAGGCTGCGCGCGGCATTCTCGTTGATGCCGACGTCATAGGGCACATAGCCCAGCCGGTTGTAATATTCGACGCCCTCACGCCCGACCGCGCCGACGACGTTGCCCTTCTTGTCAACCGGGCGCCCTTTCGACGTGGTCGCGTTCTTGATCATCGCCTCGTACAGCGTCTCGACGTCGAACCCGCGTACGCCGTTGAGATACGCATCGGCGATCAGGTTCGCCGAATTCGACCCGATCATTACGTCGCGGTGGCCGGGGCTCGCCCATTCGGGAAGCCAGCCGGACTCCTTATACGTGTTGACCAGCCCCTGCATGATCTCGCTGTCGCGCTCGGGATACATCAGCGCGAAGAACGGGAAGACCGCGCGCCACGTGTCCCAGAAGCCGTTGTCGGTATAGAGAAAGCCCGGATGCACCTTGCCGTCATAGGGGCTGTAATGGACCGTCTGCCCCTTGGCATCGACCTCGTGGAACATGCGCGGGAACTGCAGCATGCGGTACAGCGCGGAGTAGAAGGTGCGCCGGTTGTCGATGTCGGGATCGCTCACCTCGATCCGGTCGAACTCGCGCTGCCAGACCGCCTTCGCCTTGGCCTTGGTCTGCTCGAAGCCATCGCCGCCGATCTCGCCGCGCAGGTTGCGCTCCGCCTGGTCGAGGCTGATGAACGACGACGCGACCTTGACGCCGACCTGCTCGCCCTTGCGCGTCTTGAAGCTGACGACCGCGCCGACATGATCGCCCTCGCGCACCGGCGTCGCGGCGATCTGGCCGTTGTCGTCCCAGGTCCGGCTGACGGTGAAGGCGTGGTCGAACTCGGCGACGAAGTAATTGTGGAAATTGCCCGGCACGCCGCCATGATTGTTGCGCACATAGCCGGTGATCCGGCGCCTGGCCGGATCGACCGACACCATCGATCCGCCCGCATAGCCGTCGAGGATGATGTGCGCGTCGTCGCTTTCGGGGAAGGTGAACCGGAACTGCGCGGCGCGGTTGGTCGGCGCGACCTCCGCGGTCACGTCGTAATCGGCGAGATAGACCTTGTAGCTATAGGGCCGGCTCTCCTCCGCCTTGTGGCTGTACCACGAGGCGCGTTCGTCCGCCTTGACCTTCAGCGCGCCGGTCGTCGCCATCAGCGCGAACGCGGCATAATCGTTCATCCACGGGCTGGGCTGGTGCGTCTGCTTGATGCCGTTGATCTTGTTGCCGTCATAGGTGTAGCCCCAGCCGCTGCCGGGCTTGCCCGTCACCGGGGTCCAGAAGTTCATCCCCCACGGCACCGCGACCGCGGGATAGGTGTTGCCGTACGACAGCGTATAGTCGGAATCGGTGCCCATCAGCGGGTTGACGAGATCGATCGAGGGCTGGTCCTGCGCTGCCGCGGTGGCGGTGGCGGCCGACTGCGCCGACAGCGGCACCGGTGCGACGAGCGCGATCGACGCGACCGCCGCCACCGTACCGCGCAATGCGGCGATTACCCTGTGTCTCACATCGCTCTCCCAGATGAATGTTCGTCCCGCCCGGAGGCAGTCCTCCCGGCGCGTTTGACCGCAGCGCGGATCGGCCGCGGCGCGACGCCGGTGTTGGTCATTACCACAGGCTTGATCGTGCCGTCGGCGGCAAAGACCATGCGGTCGATCGCGATCTGGCGGTGTTCGCCGCGATCGGTGTCGAGCGGCCGGCGGTGATAGGCGATGTACCAGTCGTCGGTGCCGGGCACGTTGACGACCGAATGATGCCCCGCACCGCGCGCGATCCGCAGGTCCTGCGCCAGGATCTTGCCCTTCGGCGTGAACGGCCCGGTCGGGCTCGGCGCGGTCGCATAGGCGACGCTGTAATCCGGACCGGTCCACCCGCCCTCCGACCACATCAGGTAATAGACGCCGCGGCGTTCGATCATGAACGACCCCTCGACATAGCCGGGCGGCGTGATCTCCTTGAACGTCGTCCCGTCCGGAAACGCCAGGACGCGCTTGAGGTCGGGGCTCAGCCGGACGACGTTGCAGTGCTTCCAGCCGCCATAGAAGAGATAGACCTGCCCGTCGCGATCCCGGAACGCGAACGGGTCGATCGGCTGCGCACCGTTATGGAACGCGCCGACCAGCGGCTTGCCGAGCGCGTCCTTGAACGGCCCCCCGGCGTCGCGCTGACCGCGAGACCGATCCCCCCAGGCTCGGCATCGCTCTGGATGTCGTTGGCGCTGAAGAACATGTAATAGCGCCCGTTCGCCTCGATCACCGACGGCGCCCAGATCGCATAGGCTGCCCAGCCCGCATTCTGAACGTCGAACACGCGGCGGTGCCTGGTCCAGTGGACGAGGTCGGGCGAGGAGAATGCGTCGAAGAACGTCTGCATCCCGTAGGAGGGACGGACCGTCTTGCGCTGGCGGGCGAGCTTTTGCGCAGGGGAAAAGCGGCTCGCCGCAACCGCCTTTCCGACATGGTCGGAATAGGTCGGGTAGATCCAGTATTGCCCCGCAAACACGCGGATCTCGGGATCGGCATACCAGCCGGGCACGATCGGGTTCGACGCCGTCGCTGCACCGCATGCGAGCAGACCCGCAATCGTCAGCGTGCGACGTGCTGCACGCCGCGTGACCGGGATAGCGCGCCAGGGGGCGAGAATTCTATTGAAAAAAGGTGGCTCCGCGAGGGAGCCACCAGGGGAGAGGACGTCGTGAGCCCCGCCATCAGAAGTTGAACGACACGCCGACATAGGCGCGGCGCCCGAAGTAATTCCGATAGGTGAAGCGATCCTTGGTATCGTTGCCGAGATGGCGGCTCTCTTCCGACTTGGTCAGGTTGATGATCGAGGCGGTGATGTTGAGCCGGTCGGTCAGCGCATAGGCGGCGTTGAGATCGACCTGTTCATAGGGGTCGGTATAGACGTTCAGCCCCGACTGGAGCCCGCCGACGACCTCGCCGCGACGGTTGTACGATGCGCGGACCAGCACCTTGCCATGCTCGTAGAACAGGGAGGCGTTCATCTGCGTCTTGGCGCTGCCGACGAGCGCGGACGAGCCGACCGTCTGGCCGTCGAGCGTCACGTCGGCGACCGACGTGTCGTTGTAGGTGAAGTTGACCTGCGCACCCAGTCCGAAGGACAGCGTGTGCTGTGCGTAGAGCTCGACACCCTGCGAGCGCGCGTTCGAGCCGTTCGCGACGGTCGAATAGGGCTGGATCAGCACCTGCTCGCCCGCGACGTCGCGCGTGACGTTGAGTACGAGCGGCACGACGAAGTCCGACACGTCCTTGCGGAACGCGGTCGCGCCCAGCACCGAGCCGCGGTGGAAATACCATTCGATGCCAGCGTCGTACTGCCAGGCCGAGAACGGGTTGAGTTCGGCATTGCCGCCGCTGCCCGACCAGCCCTCGAATTCGCCGAACTGGCCGCGATCGAACGCATATTCGGGCGAGCGATAGGTCAGCGACCGTTCCGACCCGAGATTGGCGAACGACGGCCGCGAGATCACCTTGGCGACCGCACCGCGAACGAGCAGATCGGAGGTGATCTCGTACGAGATGTTGAAGCTCGGCAGCCAGTCCGTGTAGGTCTTGGTCTGATCGGTCCGCGTATTGATGATCGTCTCGCGGACGCTCAGCGGCAGGACCTGACAATTGCCGTCCGCGCCCAGCGGCCGGTTCGGATCGAACGAACCGTTCGGCCCGTTGACGCAATAGTCGTTCAGATACTGGAGCCGGTCGGACGTGTTGCCCGACTGACGCGTATTGGCCATGCGCAGACCGATATTGCCGCGAAGGCCGCCGGTACCGAAGTTCGCCTGCGCATACCCCGCGAACACGCGCTCGCCCAGATCATACACGAAGTCCTTTTCGTCGACGCGGACCGCGTTGCCGTAGGTGGCGTTCAGGTAGCTCAGATATTTGTCGAAATTGATCCCGGGCACGACGTTGGCGTTAAACCCGCCGCTGATGTTGCCGATCGGGTTTTCGTAGAAGAATTCGGGCCGCGCGACCGCGCCGGCCGCCGTATCCTGATAGCGAATCTCGTTGGCTGCATCGGCGTACCATTCGTTGCGTCCGGTCTCGCGGTGGATGCTCAGGTCGCGCCATTTGCCGCCGATCTGCACCGACTTCAGGAACCCGTCGAAGCGGCGCGTCAGGTCGAGCTGAAGATACCGCTGTCCCACGTCGCTGTTGACGAAGCTCGACCCGGTCGAGCCGACGTCGATCTGGGCGATGCCGTTGCGGATGTTCTGCTGGATTTCCGGCGAGAATTCGAAGTCGGCGATACCGTTCGAGATATCCCAGTTGCTGACGAGGTTGCCGTTCTGCTCGCGACCCGGGATCGTCAGGCGTGGCTTGGCGGCGACGCTGAACCGCGTCGAAGGGCCCCCGCTCGACTTGGTCTTGCCGAGTTTCAGCACCGCGTCGAACCGGTCCTGGCTGTACTTGACCTCGGTCTCGAAGGTGTTCGAAACCTGCTTTTCGCGGCTGTAGGTGCCTGCAATCTGCGGCGTTTCCATCGTGCACGGCGTAGCGCGTGCAAGGCACCCCGTCCCCGCCGCGGGAACCGCGAAGTTCGCCGACTGGAAGATCGTGCCGCTCTTGTCGAGCGTCGCGCCGGTGAAGAAGTCGTTATAGCCCCATTCGGGGATCTTCAGGACGTTCGAGGTAAAGTCGCTGCTGTAGCCGAAGCGGAAATAGTTCGACGTGACCGTGACGTTGTCGAACGGACGGAACTGCGCGGTCGCCTGGATGCCGTAACGCTCGCGCTCCTGGTCGAACACCTCGGCATTGACCGACTGCGGCGCCCAATAGCCCGAATAATGCGTGCCGTCGCGCGCGGTGGTGCCCTGCCCCGGCCAGTAGGAGATCGCATCGTCGTTCGCGAACGGCTTGCCGTTGACGTCGGTCGCGGGGGTCAGCACGTTGCCCTGCGCGTCGCGGTCGCTCCACCAAAGCCAGCTCTCCGAGCTGCTGCGCAGTTCGCGGTTCGTGCGCTTCTGCCACACGCCGCCGACCAGCAGGCCGAACGTCTCGTCGTCATTCTTCCACGACAGCTGTCCGCCGAGCTGCGGCTCGAACTTCTCGGTCGTGTCCGAATAGGTGCCCTCGGTCGAGACGAACCCCGACCAGGCGGGGACGTCGAACGGCTTGCGCGTGTTGAGGATGATCGTGCCGCCGACACCGCCTTCCTCGAGCCGTGCCTCGGGCGATTTGTAGACTTCGGTGCTGGCGATGAAATTCGACGGCAGCAGGACATAGTTGAACGACCGCTGCGGATCGCCGCTGTCAGCACCGGCAAGGAAATTGCCGTTGAGCAGCGTCAGCGTCAGGTCGGACTGGAGCCCGCGGATGCTGACCCGGCTGCCCTCGCCGCCGTCGCGCGTGATGACGACGCCCGGGACGCGCTGCAGCGCGTCGGCGACGTTCTTGTCGGGGAACTTGCCGATATCCTCGGCGGTGATGACATCGACGAACGCATTGGCCTCGCGCTTCTGCGTCAGGCTCTGCTCGATCGAGCGACGATAGCCGGTGACGACGATGTCCTCGCCGGCGGGGTCCTGCGCGGCGGCATTCTGGGCGGTAACATCAGCGGGAGCCGCGGTGACCTGACCCGATTCGGCGGTCGCGGTCGAGGCCGGGCCAGGCGGCGTGGTCTGCGTTGGCGTCTGGGTCGGCGCACCAGCCAGCGGGGGCGCCTGTTGCGCCTGCGCGGCCGAGACGAGCGACGCGGTCAGGCTCGCGCCCGCCAGCAGCATCGCCATCGTGCGACGGCACCCGGCAAACCTCGAATGCCCCACGTTCGAAACTACGATCTTGCCAGTAATCATCAGACTTCCTCCTCCCGGTGAGAGAACCGAAGTCCGCCCACGCGCCCCTATGAAATCGCGCTGCCCACCCATGCGGGTGGTGTGTCCGTTGTACGGATCGTCACAGCGCGGCGTCTTGTTGACGTCATTTGCCGATTGCTAAAGCAAATTGTCAAATCAATTGTTGAGGGAAATTAGGCAAGGTCGCGTGTGGTATCGCTATCTTGCAGATTAGGCGTAAGAATTGATCGACGACGCAGCAGCCGCGATGGTCGGACGGACCGGGAGATTGCGAGCGGCGGTCGCTGCGCGTACGACACGCGACGTCGAGGGTTAAACCTAGGAAATGCCATCGCAATGAAACTCGCCGATCTGGCCACACTCGCCGGCGTGTCGACCGCGACCGTATCGCGCGCACTGTCGGGGCATTCGTCGGTCAACGCGCAGACCCGCGACCGCATCAAGGCACTGGCGCGCGAACATGACGTGCGGCCAAACCAGCTTGCGCGCAATTTGCGGCTGAAAAGCACGGGCGCGATCGGTCTCGTCCTGCCGCTGGGCCATGCGCGGACGCAGCATCTGACCGACCCGTTCTTCCTGACCTTGCTCGGGCTGCTCGCCGATCTGCTGGTCGAGCGCGGCTATGATATCCTGTTGTCGCGCGTGATCCCGGACGGCGAGGACTGGCTCGACCGGCTTGTCGACAGCGGACGGATCGACGGGCTGTTACTGGTCGGCCAGTCGGACCAGTTCGCGGTGATCGAGCGGGTGTCGCAACGCTATCGCCCGCTCGTCGTCTGGGGCGCGAACCGCACAGGGCAGGCGCATCTGACGATCGGGTCGGACAATGTCGAGGGCGGGCGGATCGCGGGGCGTCACCTGATCGGCCAGGGCCGGACGCGGTTGCTGTTCGTTGGCGATCCGCTGCCCCCCGAATTCGCCGACCGGCTCGCCGGATTTACCGAGGTCGCCGCGGATGCGGGACTGACCTGCGACGTGCTGTCGACCGCGATGACGCCCGAGTCGGTGCATGTCGCGATGGCGGATCGGCTGTCCCACGCGCCGCCGCCGGACGCGGTGTTCGCGGCGTCGGATGTCGCGGCAATGAGCGTGCTGCGCGCGCTTGCCGAGGCGGGAATCGACGTCCCGGGGACGACCGCGGTGATCGGTTACGACGACGTGACGCTCGCCGCACATACCTCGCCGCCGCTGACGACGGTGCGGCAGGATCTGGCCGAAGGCGCGGCGCTGATGGTCGATCGCCTGATGAAGCGGATCGAGGGCGAGCCCGGCCGGTCGGACGCGGACGGATCGGCGATCGTCGTCCCGGAACTGATCATCCGACAATCGGCCTGACGGCGACGGAGCCACACGGGCGGTAGTTTTTCACAATCGATTGCGAAAGCGGTTGCAATCGATTGTGACGGCGCTATTTGGCGGCTCCGGGCTTCAGAGAAAGCCACGCACGGGGAGGATCGCAATGAAATCACGTCACATTCTGCTGGCCGGTATCGCCGCTACGTCGTTCACGACGATGGCCGCTGCCCAGACGATGGCACCCGCGGCCGCTGAGTCACAGGCGACCACGACGCAGGCCGACACCGCCGCCCCCTCCCCGACGATCGACGGCCAGGAGGACATCGTCGTCACCGCGGTCGCGCGCGGCACCAACCGCCTCAACACCTCGATCACGACCAGCTCGATCGGGTCCGACGCGCTGATCCAGCTCGCGCCGCGCACGTCGGGCGAGCTGCTGCGCAACCTGCCGGGCATCCGCGTCGAGGCATCGGGCGGCGACGGCAACGCGAACATCTCGGTCCGCGGCCTGCCGGTCGCATCGGGCGGCTCGAAGTTCCTCCAGCTGCAGGAAGACGGTCTGCCGATCCTCGAGTTCGGCGACATCACGTTCGGCAATGCCGACATCTTCCTGCGCGCCGACTTCAACGTCCGCACGGTCGAGTCGGTCCGCGGCGGCTCCGCGTCGACCTTCGCGTCCAACTCGCCGGGCGGCGTGATCAACTTCATCTCGAAGACCGGCGAGCAGGAAGGCGGCGCGTTCCAGCTGTCGAGCGGGCTCGACTACCGCGAATTCCGCGTCGACTTCGACCAGGGCGGCAAGCTCTCGGACAGCGTCACCTATCATCTCGGCGGCTTCTACCGGATCGGCGATGGCCAGCGCGAGGTCGGCTTCGACGGCGTCAAGGGCGGCCAGATCAAGGCGAACATCACCAAGTCGTTCGGTAATGGCGGCTATGTCCGGCTGTACGGCAAGTATCTCGACGATCGCGCGATCGGCTATCTGCCCAACCCGGTCCGCGTCACGGGCAGCAACAGCGACCCCGATTACAGCAGCATCGCCAATTTCTCGATCAACAACGGCACGCTGCACAGCGCCAACATCCGTACCGCGCAGACGCTCGACGGCAACAACCGGCTGACCACGCGCTCGATCCGCGACGGCCAGCACCCGGTCGTCTATTCGGCGGGCCTCGAGACGCAGATCCCGCTCGCGGACGACTGGAACATTGTCGAGCGGTTCCGCTACGCCGACATCTCGGGCGGCTTCACCTCGCCCTTCCCCGCCAGCGTCGATTCGGCGCAGTCGGTCGCGAACGGCATCGGCGGCGCGGGCGCACAGCTCTTCTACGCCAGCGGTGCGCAGGCGGGTCAGCGGATCGCCAACCCCGCCTCGCTCAACGGCAACGGCCTGCTCGCCAACATCGTGCTGTTCGACGTCGACCTGAAGAGCCTCAACAACATCACCAACGACATCCGCCTCAACGGCTCGCTGCCGTTCGCCGGCGGGTCGCTCGCGGTCACCGGCGGCTTCTATGCCTCGCGTCAGGACATCAAGAGCGACTGGCTCTGGACCTCGTCTGTCCAGACCGTCGCGGACAAGGGCCGCTCGGAACTCGTCGACGTCCGCACCGCGGCGGGCGTGCCCGTCACGCAGAACGGCGTCCCCGGCTATTCGGCGAGCTTCTTCGGCAATTGCTGCCGCCGCTCCTATGATCTCGACTATACGACCTACGCACCGTTCGCGCAGCTCGGGCTCGAGTTCGGACGGTTCAACATCGACGGTTCGCTGCGCTACGACTTCGGCCGCGCGCGCGGCAGCGTCGCCGGGTCCGACCTCGGCGCCGCGTTCGGCACCGGCATCACGACGTTCGACATCAATGGCAACGGCGTGATCTCGACGCCCGAGCGCCAGGTCGCGGTGATTCCCAATGCCCGGTCGCCGCTCGATTACAACTACGATTACCTGTCCTATTCGGGCGGCGTGAACTTCCGCCTCACCGACAGCACCGCGCTGTTCGGTCGCTACAGCCGCGGCGGTCGCGCCAATGCCGATCGCCTGTTGTTCGGTCCCTCCATCAACACCGCGACGGGCGGGCTGACCGACCAGGGCGCAGCGGTCGATTTCGTCCGCCAGCTCGAGGGCGGGTTCAAGTTCCGCCAGGGCGGCGTCTCCCTCTACGCCACCGGCTTCTGGGCACGCACCGAGGAACAGAATTTCGAGGCGACGACGCAGCGTTTCTTCAACCGCGAATATGATGCCAAGGGCGTCGAGCTCGAGGGCCGGATCGCACGCGGGCCATTCTCGCTCTCGGCGGGCGGCACCTATACCGATGCCGAGATCACGCGCGACGTGCTCAACCCCGGGGTCGAGGGCAATCGCCCGCGGCGCCAGGCGAAGTTCATCTATCAGGCGACGCCACAGGTCGATTTCGACCGCGTGACGATCGGCGCGAACGTGATCGGCACCACCGACAGCTATGCGCAGGACAACAATGTCCTAAAGATGCCGGGCTATACGCAGGTCAACGCGTTCGTCTCGATCCGCCCGGCGGACAATGTCACGGTATCGCTGAACGGCAACAACCTGTTCGACGTGACCGGGATCACCGAGTCCGAGGAGGGTGCGACCCCGACCAACGGCATCGTCCGCGCGCGGTCGATCACGGGTCGCACGATCTCCGCCGCCGTCCGCTTCGGCTTCTGACCAGGCGGCCCGGCGTGCACCTCCTCCCGCACCGAGTGCCGCCTGCTGGCACTCGGCCCCGCCTCCGACGCCAGCTCGAACGCCTTTATGGCAGCACCGGGCTGGCGCTCTGGCCCCGGCTCGAAGCGATCCTGCGCGAGCGGGCAGCCGAGCGACCCGCCGCGATGGTCGCGCTTGACGAGGCACGGCTCGCCGATCCCGACTGGTTCGTCGCTCCCGACATGCTGGGCTATTCGACCTATGTCGACCGGTTCGCCGGAACGGTCGACGGGCTGATCGACAAGGTCGACCATCTCGAATCGCTTGGCGTCCGCTATCTGCACCTGCTCGCATTGCTCAAGGCGCGCGCGGGTGACAGCGACGGCGGGTTCGCGGTGGCGGACTATCTGGCGGTCGAGCCGCGGCTGGGGACGATGGCCGATGTCGAGCGGCTCACCGCCCGGCTGCGCGAAGGGCGGATCAGCCTGTGCGTCGACCTCGCGCTCAACCACACCGCCGACGACCATGCGTGGGCGCAGGCGGCGCGGGCGGGCGATCCGCACTACCGTGCCTTCTATCACGTCGTCGATCCCGCCGAGGCCGAAGCCTATGAAGCCGATCTTCTGCAGGTGTTCCCGACCACCGCGCCGGGCAATTTCACCGCCGTGCCCGAGATGGGTGGATCGGTGTGGACGACCTTCTATCCGTTCCAGTGGGACCTGAACTGGGCGAACCCCGAGGTCATGCTGGCGATCGTCGACACGATGCTGCGGCTTGCCAATCACGGCTTCGAGGCATTCCGGCTCGATTCGATCGCGTTCCTGTGGAAGCAGATGGGCACCGATTGCCGCAACCGGCCCGAGGCGCACTATATCGTCCGCGCGCTGCGCGCCGCGCTCGCCATCGTCGCGCCCGCGACGTTGCTGAAAGCGGAGGCGATCGTGCCGACCGCGCTGGTCCCGCCCTATTTCGGTGCGGACGAGGGCGATGACTGGAATGGCGGGTTCGAGCCCGAATGCCACCTGGTCTACAACAACTCGCTGATGGTGGCAGGCTGGGTCGCGCTCGCCGAGCA
This sequence comes from Sphingomonas sp. 22R3R2A-7, assembly GCF_036856055.1. Classification (NCBI taxonomy): domain Bacteria; kingdom Pseudomonadati; phylum Pseudomonadota; class Alphaproteobacteria; order Sphingomonadales; family Sphingomonadaceae; genus Sphingomonas; species Sphingomonas sp. 22R3R2A-7. Next base: position 611,421 of record NZ_JASPFR010000001.1, read on the forward strand.
ATCAGCGGCACTCCCCGCAGCGATCGTCGCGGCGAGCGGCGGGCTGCCGCGCGGCGCGAACTGGCTGAGCTATGCGCGCTGTCACGACGATATCGGCTGGGGCGCGGTGATCGGCGACCTGGCCGGGATCGACGCCGATCCGGTCGCGCGGCTGAAGGCTGCCGCACGGTTCATCGATGGCGCGGACGGCAGCTGGGCGCGCGGCGAACCGTTCCAGTCGGACGGCTCGGTCCTGCACGGCTCGAACGGCACGATGGCCTCGCTCGCGGGTCTGGAAGCCGCACAGACCGAACCCGAACGCGAGATGGCGTTTCGCCGGATCACGCTGCTCAACGCGTTGTCGATCGCGAGTGGCGGGCTGGCGACGGTCTATATGGGCGACGAGGCCGGGCTGCTCAACGACACCGACTATCGCGACGATCCCGAGCGGGCGCACGAAGGGCGCTGGCTGCACCGTCCGGCGATGGACTGGGCGGCGCTCGACGGCAAGGCGGCACGACGGATCGCCGGGGATATCAGGGCGTTGCGTGCGGCGCGCATCGCCAGCGGCGGCGCGGGCGCACCCGCGACAATCAGCACGCAGACACCGGCGCTGCTCGGCATCGCGTGCGGCAGCGATCGCGTCTTCCTGAACTTCTCCCCCCACGCCGTACGCGTCGGCGATCTCGCCGACTGGCACGACCGGGTGGCGGACAGCCCGATCGGCGACGATGCGATGATCGGTCCGTGGAGTGTGCTGTGGGCGGGCCCCGCGGCGTGACTGCCACGAGGCCGCTGTTCGGCTGCATCGAGGCGGGGGTACCAAGTTCGTGCTCGGCATCGCGCGCGACCCCGACACGATCCTGCGCACGGCGCGCATCGCCACCACCAGTCCACAGGAAACGATCGCCGCCGCGCTCGACTTCTTCACCGCGGCGCAGGGCGAATGGGGCGATTTCGACGCGCTCGGCATCGCCTCGTTCGGTCCGGTCGATCTCGACCGCACCTCGCCCGGCTGGGGCCGGATCGTCGACACGCCCAAGCCCGGCTGGAGCGGCACGGACCTGGTCGGACCGTTTGCGCGTGCGCTCGCCTGCCCGGTCGGGTTCGATACCGACGTCAACGGCGCGATCCTTGCGGAAAGCCTGTGGGGTGCAGCCGTTGGCGCGGACATCGCGGTGTACGTGACGGTCGGCACGGGGATTGGCGGCGGCGCGCTGGTCGAGGAACGCCCTGTGCACGGCAGCCGTCACCCCGAAATGGGACATATCCTGCCGCGCCGTCATCCCGACGACCGCGACTTCGCGGGCATCTGCCCCTTCCACGGCGACTGTCTCGAAGGCCTTGCCAGCGGACCGGCGATCGCGGCGCGCTGGGGGGCGTCGCTCTCGGAGCTCGACGCGGACCATCCCGCGCATGACATCGTCGCGCATTATCTCGCGCAGCTCGTCGTCGCGCAGCAGGCAGTGCTCTCGCCGCGCCGGATCGTGCTGGGCGGCGGTGTGCTCGGCACGCGGGGCCTGATCGACCGCGTCCGTATCGAGGCCGCCCGGCTGGCCAACGGCTATTTCGGAACGCCGGATTATGCCACGCTGATCACGTCGCCGGGGCTCGACGACCGTGCCGGCCTTCTCGGCGCGCTGGCACTCGCACAAAGGGCACGGCGATGACCGCATCACGATTGCCGACCAAGCCACGGCTGTCGCTGGCGCGGCTGATCGAGATGAACCTCGGCTTCCTCGGGCTGCAATTCTCGTTCGGGCTGCAACAGGCCAACATGGCGCCGATCTACGGCTATCTGGGGGCCGACGAAGCCAGCCTGCCGCTGCTGTGGCTGGCGGGACCGATGACCGGGCTGCTGGTTCAGCCCCTCATCGGCGCGATGAGCGACCGGACCTCAACGCGGATCGGCCGGCGCACCCCCTATTTCCTCGTCGGCGCGGTGCTGTGCAGCCTGTGCCTGCTGGCGATGCCGTACAGCCCGACCTTGTGGGTCGCAGCTAGCCTGTTGTGGGTGCTCGATGCCGCCAACAACGTGACGATGGAGCCGTACCGCGCCTATGTCGGCGACCGGCTGCCCGACGACCAGCGCGCGGCGGGGTTCCTGACGCAGTCGGCGTTCACGGGCCTTGCGCAGACCTTGTCCTATCTCGCGCCGTCGCTGCTCGTCTGGATAGGGTTCAACAAGGACGCGATCGATGGCAACGGCATCCCCGACATCACGCGGATCGCGTTCCTGATCGGCGCGGTCCTGTCGCTGACGACGATCGTCTGGTCGGTGGTGCGAGTCCCCGAGCTGCCCCTGCCGCCGGAGGAGAAGACGCGGCTCGCGGCCGAACCGCTGACACTCGGCGGTACGCTGCGCGATCTGCGTGCGGCGCTGGTCGAGATGCCGCGGCCGATGCGGCAACTGGCGCTGGCGATGCTGTGCCAATGGTATGCGATGTTCGCCTATTGGCAGTTCATCACCTTCGCGGTCGCGCGCTCGTTGCACGGGACGTCGGACGCGAAGAGCGTGGCGTTCCGCGACACCGTGCTGACGGTCGGACAGCTCGGCGCGTTCTACAATGCGGTGGCGTTCGTAGCGGCGATCGCGCTCGTCCCGCTCGCGCGGCGCTGGGGGGCAAAGCGTGCGCATGCCGCGTGCCTGCTCGCATCGGGTGCGGCGATGCTCGCGGTCCCCGGCATCCGAGACGAGGCGGGGCTGTTCGTCGCGATGCTCGGCATCGGCATCGGCTGGGCGAGCATGATGGGCAACCCGTACATCATGCTGATCGACATGATCCCGCCCGAGCGCAACGGCGTCTATATGGGGATCTTCAACATGTTCATCGTCATCCCGATGATCATCGAGAGCCTGACCGTGCCGCTCTTCTACCACTCGCTGCTGAACGGCGAGCCGCGCAATATCCTGTATCTGGCGGGCGCGCTGATGGTGCTGGGCGCGATCGCCACGGCGCGCGTCACGCTGCCGCCGCGCCGCGCGGTCGGCTGACCCCGTTCGCCGGTTGCGATCGGACGATCGCAACCGGCGAACGGAGCGCTCAGTCGAGCAGCTTGTCGAGCGTCAGCGGCAGATCGCGGACGCGCTTGCCGGTCGCATTGTAGACCGCGTTGGCGACCGCGGCGGCGACGCCGGTGATGCCGATCTCGCCGATCCCGTGCGCGCCCATCGGCGTGTGCGGATCGGGGATATCGGTCCAGATCACGTCGATCTCGGGGACGTCGAGATGCACGGGGACGTGATATTCGGCGAGGCTGGGGTTCATGATCCGGCCCTTGCGCTCGTCGAACTGCGTCTCCTCCATCAACGCCATGCCGAGCCCCATGATGATGCCGCCGCGGAACTGGCTGCGCGCGGTCTTGGGATTGAGGATGCGACCGCAGTCGAACGACCCGAGGACGCGGGCGACGCGCGTCTCGCCGCTGACCGCGTTGACGCGGACCTCGCAGAAAATCGCGCTGTGCGAATGCATCGACCAGTGCATCAGTTCGAGCGGGGGCGAGCCCGCCTCGGTCACCATCACCGCGTCGCGCTGCGCACGCGCAAGGATCGAGACATAGCTTTCGCGCCGCGTCGGATCCTCGAGGCTGGCGAGACCGCCGTCCTCGCTGCCGACGTCTTTCGCCGATAGCCCCGCCAGCGGCGAGTCGTTGCCCGCGAGCTTGAGGAGATCGGCGACCAGCGCGTTGTGCGCGGCGATCACCGCCGCACCGATCGCCGCGGTCTGCTGCGACCCGCCCGCCATGATCGCGCCCGGGATCAACGTGTCGCCATAGGCGACCGAGACATGATCGAGCGGGAGGCCGAGCCGGTCGGCGGCGACCATCGCGGTCGTCGTCGACGTGCCCATCCCCATCTCGTGCGCCGAAACCTCGACGAGTGCATGGCCGTCGGCGCCCAGCGTGATCCGCGCGACCGCGCCCGGCATCCGGTAATAGGGATAGGTTCCGGTCGCGCAGCCCATGCCGACCAGCCATTCGCCCTCGCGCCGCGTGCCCGGCACGCTGCTGCGCCCAGCCCAGCCGAAGCGTTCCGCGCCCGTACGCCACGCCTCGGTGATGTGGCGCGACGAGAAGGGCAGCCCCGATGTCGGATCCTTGTCGGGCTCGTTGCGCAGCCGCAGCGCGATCGGATCCATGTCGAGCGCGACCGCGAGCTCGTCGATCGCCGATTCGAGTGCGAAGGTGCCAACCGATTCCCCGGGTGCGCGCATGAAGGTGTTGGCGAGCATGTTCATCTTCACCGTCTCGACCGACAGCCTGATGCTGTCCGCGGCATAGCCCGCACGCGTGCCGAGGATGAAGGGTTCGGGCATGTTGTTGTGCGGCGTCATCGCCGCGACGCCGGTATGGAGCAGCGCCTTGAACCGCCCGTCCGCGTCCGCGCCGATCGCCACGCGCTGCTCGGTGAGCGACCGGCCGCCGACGATCCGGTACACGCCCTCGCGCGACAGCGTGATGCGCACCGCCCGCCCCGCCAGCCGTGCCGCCGCGGCGCCGAGGATCTGGTGATCCCACAGCCCCTTGCCGCCGAACCCGCCGCCAACATAGGGCGAGGTCAGCCGGACCTGATCGGTCTTGAGGTCGAACACGTCGGCGATCGTCTGCGCCTGCGCGGCGACCATCTGGCTGGCGTCGTGAAGGATCAGCCGATCATCCTCCCACACGATCGTGGCGGCGTGCGGCTCGATCGCATTGTGATTGTGCCAGGGCGTCCGATAGACATGGTCGACGCGGTGCGGTGCCGCCTCGAGCATCGCATCCGCGTCGCCGATCTCGTTGACGAGCGGTTGGCCCATGAACAGGCCGGGCTTCGGGCCCTCCGCCTTAGCCGCGGCGAACGACGTGATCGAGGGCTCTTCGGCATAGGTTGTGACGAGCAGGGAGGCCGCGTGGTCGGCCTGCTCCTGCGTCTCGGCGAGCACCAGCGCGATCGGCTGCCCGTTCCAGTGGACGCGGTCGTCCTGCATGATCGGCAGGTCCGACGGTCCGACGGCGGTCGGTGACGAGCCGAATACCGCCGGCGCATTCATCCTCGGCGCATTGAGGTGCGTCATCACCAGCACCACGCCCGGCGCCGCCGCTGCCGCCTGCGTCGCGATCGCCGTGATCCGGCCGCGTGCGATCGTCGAATAGGCGAGCGCGGCGTAGGTCATGCCGGGGATCGCGAATTCCGCCGCAAACCGTGCGGTGCCCTGGACCTTGAACGTCCCGTCGAGCCGCGACACCGACGTGCCGATCACGCCGTGCTGCTGCCGGATCAGCGGATCCGGGACGCCGCCGGGAATCCAGCTGTCGGGAGCGAGCGGCACCAGCTTGGCCATCGCGCCCTGAACCGCGGCCTGGCCCGCGTTCTTGATCGTATCGACGATGCTCATGCTGCTGCTCCGTTACGGTCGCCATGGTCGACGACCGGCGCAAGGTCGCTGAGAACTGCGACCAGTGTCCGATTGACAAGTTCGATCTTGAAGCCGTTGTCGCGCAAGGCTTTTGCATCGCCGAGTTCGGCAACCGCCGCGGCGCGGAACGCGGCAGCGGTGGCGGGGCCGCCGCGCAGGGCCGCTTCCGCCTTCGTCGCCCGCCACGGCTTGTGCGCGACGCCGCCAAGCGCGATCCGGACGTCGGTGACACGGCCGTCCTCGACCTCGAGCGCGGCGGCAACCGAGACGAGGGCGAAGGCGTAGCTCGCGCGGTCGCGGACCTTGCGATAGGTCGACGTCTGTCCGAACGACAGCGGCGGCAACTCGATCGCGGTGATCAGCTCGCCGGGTTCGAGCAGCGTGTCCTGCTCCGGCCGATCGCCCGGCAGCCGGTGAAACGCGGTGAAGGGAATCGTCCGGGCGCCGCCCGTCCCCTCGACATGCACGATCGCATCGAGCGCGGCGAGCGCGACGCACATGTCCGACGGGTGCGTCGCCACGCAGTCGGGGGACGCGCCGAGGATCGCGTGCCCGCGGTCGAAACCACCGATCGCGTCGCATCCCGATCCCGGCACTCGCTTGTTGCAGTGCGATCCGGCGGTGTCGTAGAAATAGGTGCAACGCGTCCGCTGGAGCAAATTGCCGCCGACGGTCGCCATGTTGCGGATCTGTGCCGATGCGCCGGCGAGGATCGCGCGGGCGAGCATCGGATAGCGGGCGCGGACGATCCGGTGTTCGGCGAGCGCGGTGTTGCGCGCGGCGGCGCCGATGATGAGCCCGCCGCCTTCGGTTTCCTTGATCGCGTTCGACAGACCGGTGACATCGACGAGCGTGTCGGGTGTCGCGACGGTCTCGCGGATCAGATCGACCAGATTGGTGCCACCGCCAAGATAGGCGGTCGTCCGCCCCTGTCCCAGACGCAGCGCCTCGTCCCGGTCCTGCGCGCGGGCATAGGTGAAGGGAGTCATGCCGCCATCTCCGCCGCGACGGTTTCGCGGATCGCGTCGATGATCCCGTTATGCGCGCCACAGCGACACAGATTGCCGCTCATCCGCTCCTGCAGCTCTTCGCGGGTCAGCGTGACGTCGGCGGTGAGGTCCGCGCTTACATGGCTCGGCACGCCGCGCCGTGCCTCTGCTGCCATGCCGATCGCCGAGCAGATCTGCCCCGGCGTGCAATAGCCACACTGGAAGCCGTCGTGCGTAACGAACGCCTGTTGCAGCGGGTGGAGCGCGTCGCCCTCGGCGAGCCCCTCGATCGTCGTCACCTGCCGGCCGTCATATTGCACCGCGAGCGCGAGGCAGGACAGGATCCGCTCGCCATCGACCAGCACGGTACACGCACCGCACGCACCCTGGTTGCAGCCCTTCTTCGTACCCGCGAGCTGGAGCCCTTCGCGCAGCAGGTCGAGCAACGAGACGCGGGGGTCATCGGGCAGGGGTACCGGGGAGCCGTTGATCAGTATCGACATGCCATCTCCTGCAATTCCGACGGGCCCGCATCGATGAGGGCCTATTCAGTACCGAGCGGTATAGACGGTGTCGGTAGCGGGTGCCAAGCGCGATTATACGGGTCGCGACGGCGTTGCGGCAGGGCGGCCGGTGGATCGGCCAGACGTCGCCTGCGCCCCTGAATTATCGCGGTTTTCAAGCAGGAGGCGGAACGTTCGTCGTCGCCCGGCGCTGCGCTTATCGACCATTGGGAGAATGATGATGGACGACAATCGTATCTGGGAATTCGAGGAAAGCCTGTGGACGGGCGACGCCGAGCACTACCGCGCGCTGATCGACGACGAATGCGTCATGGTGCTGCCCGAGCAGCCCTTCGTGCTGACGGGCAAGCAGGCGATCGAGGCAGTCGCCGACACGCCGCGCTGGAGCGAGGTCCGGTTCAGCGAGCAGCAGGTGATGCGCCCGCAGGAAGGGCTGATCGCGATCGCGTACAAGGCCGAGGCGAGCCGTGACGGGGCCGATGGCTACACCGCCTATTGCACGACGACGATGCGGCGGCTCGAGCATGAGGAATGGCGCGTGGTGCAGCACCAGCAGACGATCGCCCCGGTCGCCGGCGGCGCCTGAGCCTTCGGGGGCGGGGAAGACCCCCGCCCCCCTGCCCGACCACAGGTTCTCAGCGCTGGGCGGCGAACAATGTCGGCGCGTCTGCAACGAACCGGTCGAGCACCCCGTCGGCAATCTTGATCGGCCCCCCGAAGCGCGTCGCGCCGGGGGTCGACTGGATCGCCGCGGCCTGGGCGGCGAGACGGCTGGCCTCCGCAAAATACCGCGTCGCTGCGGCACTGCCCGTATTGGCGGCGTCGAGCCCCGCCGCCGTCAGTTGCAGCGCACGACCCCAGAGCTGCATCGCATCGAGCCACGGACGCGACTGTGCGGCAAACCCCGGATCGACCGTGCCCGACCGGATGACGTCGGGTGCGCCAGCGAACGCGTCGGCGCGCTCTGCCAGCTCGGCGATCGCGGTTGCCCGCGCCGATGCGTCCTCGCCCGCAATCGCTTCTCGGACGCTGTCCAGCGTCGCCTTCAGCTGCGGGGCCTGTTCCTGCCAGGGCTGGCTGCCAAAGGTCGGCGCCATGTGCTGCGTATCGAAGAAGGTCAGCAGCGCATCGGTCGCGCGCGGATCCCCGTCGGCGAGGTCCGCGGCTGCCGCGTGCCACGTCCGCTCCGCGTCATAGCCCGTATCGTTCCATGCGAACGCGATCACGCCTGCGACCGCGGGACGGCTCGGCGCCTCCTGGTTCATCGGATTGGACAGGATGCCCGTCAGTTCGCCCGACAGCCCCGCCTCACGCTTGGCATAGGGCGCGAGCAACAGCCGCCCCGTCGTCGTCGCATAGTCGTTGACCGGATAATTGTCCCACAACAGCGTCTTGCGCCCGAACGCCTTTGTCGCGGCCTTTGCATCGGGGATCGAGATCGCGGGCGGGACGACGTCCGTGCCCGTCCATTGCACGACGACGCGCGGGTCGAGATGCTTGCGGAGCGCTGCCTTGTACGGCGTTTCCTTGGCGTCGTAATATTCGGTCGGCACCATGATCAGCGGGCGCGAGTTCGGATCCTCCGCGAGCAGATAGGTCTGGACCGCATTGAGCAGCCTGGCCTGCGCGACGCCGGCCGCCTCGGGGCCGGACGCGCCGAACGCCGCCTTGTCCTTGTCGCAGTTCCACTTGGCATATTCGATGTCGTCAAGCGCGACGTAGAAGCTGCGCACGCCGATCGAGCGCAGCGCCTCGAACTTGCGTTCGAGCGACTGGGCATCGGCGGGATCGGAAAAGCAGATCGAGGGGCCGGGCGAGACCGCATACACGAAGTCGATGTGATTGCGTCGGGCCGTCGCGACCAGCGTCCCGAGCGAGCTCAAAGTCGCCGCGGGATAGGCCTCGCGCCAGCGATCGCGCGCGAACGGATCGTCCTTCGGGCTGTAGACATAGGTGTTGGCCTTCATGCTGCCGAGGAAGTCGAGGTGCCGTGTCCGGTCGGTCATCGTCCAGGGCGCGCCGTAAAATCCCTCGATCGTGCCGCGGATCGGCATCGCGGGGTGATCCCGGATGACGAGCGCGGGTACGGCAGCGCGCTTCACCAGCTGGCGGAAGGTCTGTGCGGCGTGGAACAGCCCGTCGGCGTCATGCCCGGCGAGCGTGATGACGCCGCTGTCGCCGATCGCGACGCTCGCGATCGTATAGCCCTCGGCCTGCGTGTCGGGCACGGCCTTGCCGAGGGCGAGCGCGTCGCGGACGAGCGCGCTGTCGCTGCCGCCGATGACGATGTGCGGGCGGTCCGGCGCGGCGGGCACGCGCCGCGCGGTGGCGATCGTCTCGACGCCGGCCGATGTCAGGATGGTCCGGACCAGCGCAGTCGTCGCAGGGTCGGTGCCCGGCGCGGCGACGAGCACGACCGAGCGACCAAGCGTGATCGTCCCCTGCCCCGACGTCATCGACACCGGCGTCGGGAAGATCGCAGGAAGCGTCGTCGCAACGGTGGACGCAGACGCAGGACCGGCGAATGCCAGCATCGCGGCGGTCGTCAACATCATCGCCGAGATCTGCTGCCTGCCAAACTGTCGGATCATGGCCGTCCCTTCAGGTACTATAATGGTATTACAACTGGGCTTAAGGCGCTCGGGTCGGCGCGGCAACCCGTGTTGGCCCGCAACGTAACCCAACGCTGTTGCCGCAGGGCAACACAGCTGGGTCAATCAGCCTCGCGCCCGCACGCGTAGCTTGCCGCCATTCCCGGACGACATAAAGTGTCGCGCACAAGAGCGGTGGGGAAGCCGTTCGCTACAGGGGGTAATAATGACGGACAGAAAGATGCTTGCGGCGCTGTGCGCGTCCGCATCGGTGATGGCGTTCGCCGCGCCGGTTGCCGCACAGACGGTGCAGACGTCGCCCAGCCAGGAAACGACGGCGGAGACACAGGCCACGACCGAAGAGGACGATGTCCGCAACCAGATCGTCGTCATCGGCAGCCGCGCGCCGAACCGTACGGTGTCCGACAGCCCCGTCCCGATCGACGTGATCTCGAGCAGCGCGCTGCAGGCATCGGGTACGGGCGAGCTGAACAAGACGCTCAACCAGCTCGTGCCGTCGTTCAACTTTCCGCAGCCGTCGATCGCCGATGGCTCCGACGTGACCCGCCCCGCGACGCTGCGCGGGCTCAATCCCGACCAGACGCTCGTGCTGCTCAATGGCAAGCGCCGGCACGTCTCGGCGCTGCTCAACATCAACGGGACGGTCGGACGCGGTGCCGCAGCGGTCGACATGAACATGATCCCCGCGCTGGCGATCGAGCGGATCGAGGTGCTGCGCGACGGTGCCTCGTCGCAATATGGCTCGGACGCGATCGCGGGCGTCATCAACGTCCAGCTCAAGACCGCGAGCTCGGGCGGCCGTGCGCAGGTCAGCTATGGCAAGTACATCACCACGCTCGACGGCGTGTCGGCGTTCGACGGGCTGGTCACCGCGAACGGCCAGCCGGCGCTCGATCCCAACGATACGCGGTATCTGCAGGCGAACGGGTCGGGCGAGCGCAAGGCGCGCGACGGGATCTACACGACGTTCGGCGTCAACATGGGTGTGCCGATCGGCGATGGCGGCTTCTTCAACTTCACCGGCGAATATCGCGACCGCAACTACACCAACCGCCAGGGCTACGACCTCAGGCCCAATTATATCCGCCCGACGTCGACGACCTTCGACGCGCGCGAGGCCTCGTTCAATCGGCTCGACTTCCGCTTCGGCGATGCCAAGACCGAGGACTTCAACTTCCTGATCAACACGGGCATGCCGCTGGGCAATGCCGAGTTCTACGGCTTCTTCACCTATGGTCACCGCGACGGCTTGTCCGCGGCAAATTACCGGCAGCAATCGGCGGCGACAAACCGCGACTTCTCCGCGATCAGCCCCGGCACGACGCCGACCAACGCCAATTTCGTCGGGCTGACGCCGGACGGGTATCTGCCGAAGATCCAGTCGAACATCGACGACATGTCGGCGACCAGCGGCATCCGTGCCGAGATCGCCGGCTTCAAGGGCGATTTCTCGCTCGGGTTCGGACGCAACGAGCTCAACTATCGGACCGAGGACAGCATCAACGTCTCGTTCGGGCCGCAGAGCCAGCGATCGTTCGACGCCGGCGGGCTCGCCTTCTCGCAGATCCTAGCCAATGCCGACCTGTCGCGGCAGTTCGACCTTGGCCTCGCGACGCCGCTGTCGTTCGCATTCGGCGGCGAATATCGCCACGAGATCTATCAGATCCGTCCGGGCGATCCGCAATCCTACCAGACCGGACCGTTCTTCACCCCCGCACGCGCGACGACGGCGGCGAACTGCACCGTGCTCGGCGGCGTGTTTGCAGGGGGCACGGGCATCTGCTCGTTCCCGGGCCGTGCCGCGGCGGCAGGGGCGCAGGGCTTTGGCGGACTGCCCGCATCGGCGCGCACGAACGTCGACCGCGACAGCTTTGCCGGCTATGTCGAGTTCGACGCGGACCTGTTCACGGGCCTGACCGCGACCGCGGCCGGACGCTATGAACATTACAGCGATTTCGGCGACACGGTGAACGGCAAGCTCGCGCTGCGCTACGAGTTCGTCGACGGGTTCGCGTTGCGCGGCTCGGTGTCGAACGGCTTTCGTGCGCCATCGCTGCACCAGCAGTTCTTCACCACGACCTCGACCAACTTCCTCGCGGGCGTTCCCGTCGACGTTTCGACGGTCCCGGTCAGCAGCCCCGTCGCACGCGCGCTCGGATCGCAGCCGCTCGACCCCGAGAAGTCGCTCAACCTGTCCGCGGGTGCGACGCTCAACCCGTTCCGAAGCTTCAACGTGACGGTCGACTTCTTCCACATCAAGATCCGCGACCGCGTCGTGCTGTCGGAAAATCTCGGTGCGGCGGGCGTCGGCACCGCCGCGCAGAACGCCGCGGTCCAGGCGGTGCTGGCCGCCAACGGCTTTGCCAATGTCGGCGCCGCGCGGTTCTTCATCAACGGTCTCGACACGACGACGCAGGGTGTCGACGCGGTCGCGACCTACCGCGCCAATCTCGGCGGGCTCGGCGCGTGGAATTTTTCCGCGGCGTACAACTATACGAAAAACGAGATCGACAAGCGGCTCAACAATCTGGGCTCGCTCGCGCAGATCCCCGGGCTCGTCCTGTTCGGCCGCGTCGAGGGCATCCGCTTCGAGCGCGGCCAGCCACGCAGCAAGGCGGTACTCGCCACCGACGGCAAGATCGCGGGCGTCGGCATTTCGGCCCGCACGACACGCTATGGGTCGGTGATCTCGCCCGAGACGACCGCACCGCTCGGCGCGGATGCGGCCAGCCTCACCGCGCTCGGCCCCGACGATCAGAAGCTGCGTCCGAAATGGATTACCGACTTCTCGCTCAGCTACGAGTTGCAGGGGATCCAACTCACGCTGGGCGTCGACAACGCGTTCGACGTCTACCCCGATCGTCGCCCGTTCGGTCCGCGTCCGGCCGCCGTCGGCGGCAGCTATCCCGCGACCTACCAGTTCCTGCCCTATAGCGGGTTCTCGCCGTTCGGGTTCAACGGCAGGTTCCTGTACGCGCGGGCGGCCGTCAACTTCTGAGCCGGCCCAGGGGGCGTCGCACCATCGCGGCGCCCCGCTTCGGCCCGGACGATCGGATCCTGCGCCGGGGCCGGACCAGGCCGGGTCAGCCGTTCGCGGCCCGACGCGACGATACACCCTGTGCCCGATCGCGGAGCAGCGCCGTCGTGCGTTTGCGATCGACCGCGGGCGAATAGAGATAGCCCTGCCCCAGCACGCAGCCGGCACCATCGAGCAGACCCGCCTGAACCTCGGTCTCGACGCCCTCTGCGACGATCCGGATGTTCATCCGTTCGGCGATCTGGATCAGCCCCTCGACGATCGTCATGCTGACATTGTCGGGCGCGAGATGGTCGATGAACGTCTTGTCGATCTTGATGATGTCGACCGGGACCGTCAGGAGGTGCGTCAGCGAAGCAAAGCCGGTCCCGAAATCGTCGAGCGCCAGCTTGATCCCCTTCGCGCGCAACGCGCGGATCGCGGTCTGCACCGCCTGGTCGCCGTCGCCCATATACACGGTCTCGGTAACCTCGAGGATGACGTGCTCGAGCGGCACACGCTCGCGCTCGAACGCCTCGGTCAGGACCCGGCCGACAGTTCCACCGCTGAGATCCGCCGACGACACGTTGATGCCGACATGCTGGACCGCAAGCCCCATGTCGAGCCACACGCGCATATCGGCGGCGACCAGCGCCATCATCCGCGCGGTCAGCGCGGTCGCGACATGCGCATCGGTGGTCGCCTCGTGGAACGCCGCGGCGGGGACGATCTCGTTCCCGACGCGCATGCGGCATAATGCCTCGAGCCCGACAATCTCGCGCGTGTCGAGCCGGAAGATGGGTTGATAATAGGCGTCGATGCGATGTTCGCGGAGCGCCGCGGTCACGTCGCGGATGGCGTCCAGCCGCCGCGTCATCGTCGAGCCGAGACCGGGCCAGTAGCGGACGAAACCGCCGCGCCCCGTCTCCTTGGCATGATAGAGCGCGAAGTCGGCGTTCTGGCGGACGCGGTCCGCGGATGGCTCGCTGGACAGCACCGCGCCGCCGATCGTCGCGCGCGGCACGATGATCTGCCCGCCGATATCCGCAGGCGCCGCCAGTGCGCGCAGGATCCGCGACGCGGTCTTGTCGAGGTCCTTGAGCACGTCGGCGTCCGCCAGGATCAGCCCGAATTCGTCGCCGCCAATCCGGAACGCGCTGTTCCTGCCGACGATCTCCGAAATCCGCTCGCCCGCGACGCGCAGCAGACGGTCTCCCGCGTGATGCCCGAACGTGTCGTTGACGATCTTAAGGTTGTCGAGGTCGAGCACCATGAGCGCCCACCGCCCCGACGCGGTACAGTCGAGCCGGGCGAGCGCGGCATTGAACCCGGCCCGATTGGGAAGATTGGTCAGTGCGTCGGTGAACGCCCGGCGTTCATGCTCGACGACACGCTGATGGCGGTCGATCGCGATCATGCAGAGATGGACGCAGCTCCGCACGAGGTCGCGTTCGAACGACGTCGGCCCGCGCGTCTCGCGATAATAAAAGGCAAAGGTCGCCACGGTCTGACCGCGCGCGTTGACGATCGGCATCGACCAGCATGCGCGCAACCCGTGCGGTTCGACGAGATGCCGGTGATCCGCCCAGCGCAGGTCCGACCGGATATCGGTGACCGCGATATCGATGCCGAAATACGCCGCCGTCCCGCACGACCCGGCATAGGGGCCGATCGGCACGCCATCGAGCGCGGCCGAATAGGAGGGGGTAGGCTCGGCCCCGCAAGCGGATGCAGCCGCCCCTCGACGTCGACCGTCAGCACCGAGCAGGTGACCGACGGCACCAGCGCCTCGACGTCCAGGCACAGACGTACGCACGTGGCCTCGAGCGTCTCGCCGCGCGCGATCATTTCGAGGATCGCGTTCTGCAGCCCGAGCAAGGTCTCGGTGGGAGCGCCCGCCTCGCTCTCAGGTTTGATGTTCAAGTACGCGCCCATTCCAGGAGCATGTCGTCAATTGCGTTACGAAATGATTTATACATTTGATAGGCTGTCGCGCGAATGACATTTCAACTTACAGGACCGTTTCACCACCACAGATACGGTGAATACTCGGAATATCTTCAACCAAAGTGGATTTAATTCAATCCATTCGGCAGTCCGTCATTGGCCGGCGTCGCTGCGCCTCGATCTGCCGCGCACGCATGACCGATTGCGTCCAGCATTTCGCATCCTGGTCCAGGGCCAGTCGAGCTTGATCCCGACCGGCCCTGGCTTTTCGCTCAGGCAGATTGCGGAATGATGCTGATCATTTCGTCCTCGTTCGGCGCCTTCGATGGTTTGAGTTCGAGCGCCTGATCAGGCGCTACGTGGCGGCTGCGGGTCGCCGGGTCGAGCGTGACCGCCTCCCCGGTCTCGAGCGAGCGTTCGATCGCCGCGAGCACGCGCATGTCGAGCAGCCCCTCCTCGCCGTCCGCCTCGGGGTGCCGGTCGTTGAGGATGCAGTCGGAGAAATACTGCGTCTCGTTGCCGAACTGCTCGACCGGCGCGAAGTCGTGCGTCTTGCTGCCCTCCTTGGTCTTTTCGACATAGGCGATGCCCGTCGTCGCGCCGAACATGAAGCATGGCGACGCATGGATGCTCGCCTTCGTCCCGATCAGCTCGAAAAATTCCGACGGTGCGGTCGCATAGCTGACGGTGAACTGCGCAACGCGCTCGCCGCTGAAGCGCAGCGTGACCGCCACGGTGTCATGGAAGTTGAAGCCGCGGTTCGGGGTCTTGGTGCCGACGGCGTGAACCGAGATCGGCTCCTGTCCGAACAGGTTGCGCACGGCATTGAGCGGATAGGTTCCCATGTCGGGCACGGGTCCGCCCCAATAGCCGTTATGGCCGCGCGAATTGGCCTCCGCGACATTCTGCGCGAATGTCGAGACGAAGCTGCGCAGGTCGCCGAACTCGTTGCCACGCGCACGCGTGATCATCTCGACGGTGCCGGGCTCGTTGTGGAGGCGGTAGGCGATCATCAGCTTGGCGCCGCTCTTCTGCTGCGCGGCCAGGATCTGCTCGGCCTCGGCGACACTCGATGCCATCGGCTTTTCGAGCAGGACGTGGATCCCGGCCTCAAGCGCGGGGACGGCATATTGGAGATGAAGGAAGTTGGGCGTGGCGATATAGACCGCGTCGATCTCGCCCGACTTCAGAAGCTCGTCATACTGGTCGTACGACCAGGCCTTGATCTTGTAGAGCTTGGCGAGCTTGTCCGCCTTGACGGGATCGCCCGTCACGAGCGCGGTCATCTCGGAATTGTTGGTGCGCCCGACGCCGGGCATGAACGCCTGCTGCGAGATCTGGCCGCCGCCGACGACGGCATAGCGAATCTTCTTGGTGAATCCGAACATGCTCGGCCTTTCCAGTGGTTACGGGGAATGCCGGACGAACGATGGACGCCTCGGTTTGTTGCGACGCGGCATCGCAGCCGCGCGTGCGAAGCGACGGGGCTGGCTGTGCGCAGCGTGATATTGCGGTATCGATGGCGGCATTGATTCTCACTGGGCAAGGGACCGGGCGAGCCATGCACTTCGACGACGTGATCCTCGGGCGGCGCAGCGTGCGCGGCTACACGGCAGAGCCGGTGCCGCGTGCGCTGATCGAGGAGGTGCTGACGCTGGCGATGCGCGCGCCGTCGTCGATGAACACGCAGCCCTATCACTTCCACGTCGTCGGCGGCGCGGCGCTCGATGCGATCCGTGCGGGCAACACCGAACGCATGCTTGGCGGGGTGCCGCAGTCGCGCGAATTCCGCACCGGCGCCGCCTTTGCCGGCGCGCACCGCGACCGTCAGGTCGGCGTCGCCAAGCAGCTCTTCACCGCGATGGGGATCGCGCGCAACGACGCCGACGCCCGTCAGGACTGGGTGATGCGCGGGTTCCGGCAATTCGATGCGCCGGTCTGCGTCATCATCACGTTCGACCGCGATCTGGCCGACAGCGACGACACCGTGTTCGACTGCGGTGCGGTAGCCACCTTGCTCGTCAACGCGGCATGGTCGCGCGGGCTTGGCACGGTGATCAACAGCCAGGGCATCATGCAGTCCCCCGTGGTTCGCGAACATGCAGCGATCCCGGACGACCAGGTGATCATGAAGAGCATCGCGCTCGGCTGGCCCGACGCGCAGTTCCCCGCGAACGCCGTCGTGTCCGAACGCCGCACGGTCGATGAGGCGGCGGTCTTCATCGGTTTCGAACCCGAGGACGAATAAGCGCTGCGCAGTTTTCGGTCGGGACCTTATTGGCCGCTGATCGTTGTGCGGGTTCCCCCAACGGAGTTACCCCATGAGCGACACCGATATTTCCGTCCTGAACGGCCTGATCAAGACGACCCTCGACAGCATGAAGGGCTATGAGGACGCGGCGAAGGACGCGGAGTCGACGCAGTTCGCAACGATGTTCGCCGATTTCGCGCGTGATCGCGCACAGGTCGCGACCAAGCTGCAGAACCAGGTCCGTACGCTCGGCGGCGAGCCTGAGCTGGACTCGAGCATGCTCGCAGCGGCGCACCGCACGTTCATGGATCTGAAGCAGGCGATCACCGGCAAGGATGACAAGGCGATCATCAACGAGGTCGAGCGCGGCGAGGACCATATCAAGGCGAAGTACGAAGACGCCATGAAGGATACCGACGTGTCGCCGGCAACGCAGGCGGTCATCAAGGACGGCTTCGCATCGGTTCGCGAAGGCCATGACAAGATGAGCGCGCTGAAGCACAGCATCGCGTGATTCCGCGGGGCGACGGGTCCGCCCGTCGCCCCATCACCTCCGAGGTTCCCCGCAGCAGCCTGCGACAGGGTAACACGGAGCTCTTATTTCGGCGTTCCGTCTCGCATATGCCTCGCACCACGCGTATATGTTGACCATGTCGAGCGTTTCGCAGAACTTCCCCGCCGGACCTTGCGCCGGGCTTTGGATCGGACGCTGATGTCCTGGATCGAAAAGCTCGGCATCGTCGTCTTCATGGTGCTCTTCATGGAGTGCTTTGCGTGGGCGGCGCATAAATATGTCATGCACGGCTGGGGCTGGGGCTGGCACAAGTCGCATCACGAGGAGACCGAGGGGTGGTTCGAGAAGAACGACCTCTACGCCATCGTCTTCGCGATCGTGCCGATCATCCTGTTTGTCGTCGGACTGCGCTGGGAACCGCTCTGGTGGGCCGCGCTTGGCATAACGGTCTATGGCGGCATCTATGCGTTCGTGCACGACATGCTCGTGCATCAGCGCGGGCGATTTCGCTGGGTCCCCAAACAGGGCTATTTCAAGCGTCTGCTCCAGGCGCATCGTCTGCATCATGCGGTCGAGGGCAAGCATGGCACCGTCAGCCACGGGTTCCTGTTCGCGCGCAAGCCGGCAGTGCTGAAGGCGCAGTTGCGCGCGAATGCCGACCCGCAGCGCCGCACGCCGCGGAGCGTCGACCAGCGGGACCGGGCAAGCGAGGCCGTCCCTGGCTCCGAGCCGTTGCCCGCGTCCCCCGTGTCCCGCCGATGAGCGGCGTTTCCGCATGACCGGAACGGCTGCACATCGCCAATCGAAGATCGGACTCGCGCTCGCCGCGGTCATCGTCACGGCATGGCTTGCAATCCATATCACCGGAATATTCCTGTGGCGCTGGACGCCCGGCCTTGTGCCGGTCGCGTTGGTCATGGTGCTGGTCCAGACATGGCTGAGCACCGGTCTGTTCATCATCGCGCACGACTCGATGCACGGCGCGCTCGCCCCCGGCCAGCCGCGGCTGAACGCCGTGGTCGGTGCGCTCTGCCTCTCGCTCTACGCCTGCCTTTCCTATGCGACGCTGCTGCCGCAGCACCACCGCCATCACCAGCACGCCGGGCGTGCGGGCGACCCCGATTTCCATGGCGGCGATCCGAGCCTGCTCGGCTGGTTCGGTCAGTTTTTCCGCACCTATTATTCGCATGGACAGATCGTGCGGATCACCGCGGTCGCGCTCATCTACACGCTCGTCCTCGGCGCGCCGCTCGGCAACATCGTCGTGTTCTGGGCAGTGCCCGCGCTCGGGGCGGTGCTGCAACTGTTCGTCTTCGGAACCTGGCTGCCGCACCGCGAGCGCGAGGAGCCGTTCCTCGATGACCATCGCGCGCACAGCGCGAAGATCCCGCAATTTCTGTCGCTGCTCACCTGTTTCCATTTCGGCGGCTATCACCACGAGCATCACCTCTCGCCCGGTACGCCCTGGTGGGGACTCCCCACGCGCCGTCGCGAGATGCGGGACCGCGCGACGGTATCGGGGTCGCGCACTACGTAGAATTGCGTAGTGACGCGCAGGCGGCCGGGGCTCACACTGTCACGACCGCCACAGGAGTCCGTCATGATGCCGCGCGACCCGAGCTTCTTCCGTACGCGAGTCCTTCGCGAAGCGAAGCGGATGCAGGGTGCGGCGTCGGTCGAGGCGCAGATCGCGCATCACGGCATGCTGTCCGCCTATGTCGACCAATGCCGCGCGGTCGCCGATCCCGAACACGATTGTGCGCATTGCGAGGCGGCACCGCTGTGCCGGGCGATCGCGCAAGAGGATCGCGAGGCGCGCCGTCACGGCTATCCGGCCGGGTCCGACGGCCCGGTCCATACGGATCTGCGTGGACTGCGTTGATCGCGCGGCATTGCCGGAGTTGCGGTGACGGCGCGATAGCTGGCCGCGGCGATGCCGTATGTGCCGCTGGCGCCGGGCCCGGATGCGGTGGTCGCCCGTGACCCTCTTCACGCAGCTGGCGACGTCGACCGCCATGGTCCTGCTGACGACGCTGGTCCATCTTGCCGGGCTTGCGGGGCTGTTGATGGTGATCCGACGGCGCGACGAAACGCTCAGTCCGCGTCGGCGCTGGCGCGACGTGGTCGGCATCGTCGGCGCCGCGATCGCGCTGTTCGTGCTGCACGGGATCGAGATCTGGGCCTATGCCGCGTTGTACCTGGTGACGGGCGCGCTCGCCGACCTCGGCAGCGCGCTCTACTTCTCGACCACCACCTATACGACGATCGGCTATGGCGATGTCCTGCTCGGGGTCGACTGGCGGATTGTCGGCGCGATCGAAGGGGCGAACGGTATCATCCTGCTGGGCTGGTCGACCGCCTTCTTCGTCGCGATCGTCAGGCGGATGCGGTTCGTCGAACGCGAGTTCGAGGGATGACGCAGCGCTTGGCTCAACCGTGCAGCGCGGGCACCGTCTGCCGCCAGCGCCGATACCCGATCACCGCGAGAACCACCATCGCGGCATAGAGCCCCGCGGTGGGCAGCAGGCCCTTCACGACGAACATGCCGACATACAGGATGTCGACCGCGATCCACAGCAGCCAGCTTTCGGCATGCCGGCGTGCGGTCCAATATTGCGCGACCAGACTGAAGCTCGTCAACGCGGCGTCCATCCAGGGGAGCGCCGCGTCGGTGAACCGGCTGGTGAACCAGCCGACGGCGACCGCCCCCGCCGCCCCGATGGCGAGGCCGGTCACGACGGCGTTGGCGGGCAGGCGCTCGACGACGATCGCACCGTCATCGCGCGCGCCGCGCTGCCACGAAATCCAGCCATAGACGATCGCGATCCCGAACAGCGCCTGAAGCACCATGTCGGCATAGAGCCGCACGTCGAGGAACAGCTTGAAATAGAGCGCGCAGGCCATGAGGTTGACGGGCCAGCACAGCATGCGCCGTTTCGCGGTCAGCCAGATACCGGTGAAGCTGACGAGCACCGCGGCGATCTCGAGCGGTGTCATCGCTGGCTCTCCATCTGCGTGATCGCACGCAGCAGCGCGCGTCCGGCGCCTGCGCGAAACCATTCGGCGTGCGCGAGCAGGTATCCGTCCCATGCGAGCGTCGCCGCGTCCGGATCGCCTGCGATCCCTGCGAAATAGTCGATCTCCGACAGCGCGAACTCGACATGTACCAGTGGCAACAGCGCGGCGATCATGCCGAGGTCGGCGCTGCCCAGCGGCCGGACGGTGGCATAACCGCGCAGCAGTGCGACCGCTGCGTCGGGATCGGCAATGCTGTCATCCGCCCCCTGCCCCAGATCGAGCCAGCGGACCGCCGTGCGTTCGATCGCCGTGGCGATATCGTGGACCGCGCTGGTACGGCCGGCGAGCCCGAAGTCGAACGTCGCCGCCACGCTGCCGTCCGCCGCCCACAACAGGTTCGACGGATGCCAGTCATTGTGGGTCCACAGCGGCGGCTGGACCGCAAGACGTGGCGCGAGCCCCTGCCCCAGGCTTGCGAACAGCGCGGCCAGCTCGCGGCGCCATGGTCTGGTCGCGAGATAGCCAGCGAGCGCGGGGCGTGCCGCGACATAGGCCTCGACCGCGACGATCGGGTCCGCGGCCGACAGGATCGCAAGACTGGTGACGAGCGGCTGGACCGTGCGCGCAGGCGCATCGAAACCGGCCGCCGCGTCGTGGAGCCGTGCGAGCGCGGCGCCCGCTGCCCCCGCGTGCGCGCCCGACAGGAACGGCGTCCATGACTGGCGATCGCGGTAGAGGTCCGCGCCGGGCGCCTGGCGATGCACCTCATAGGTCCATCCGTCCGCAGTGACCGCACTTTCCCCCGATGCGGTTCGCAGGACATCCGCGACGGTGACGCCGCGGGCGGCGAGATGCGCGATGAACGCGTGTTCCTCGGCCAGACCGGCGGGCGAGCGAAGCCGGTGATGATGCCGCTTCACGACGAACGCACCCGTCGTCGTCCGAACGAGCGTCGCCGCCGAAAAGGGGCGCGGCGACTGCCATTCGAGCGCGGTCATCCGCCCCGCCGCGGGAAAGCATGCGAGGATCGCCGCAGCTTCCTCGGGTGTGATGGCAGGCCAGGTCGGCGCCTCGAGCGCGGTGCCCATGCCGTGAACGCGGTGGCCGGCAGAGGACGACGGCGTCGTCATGTCAGAACGCGCGCGACAGCGTGCCCATCACCGCCGCACCGCTGCCGACATAATAGGCCGGCGCATTGCCCGTGATGATCGTCCCGCCCCGCCCCGCCACGTCGCGCGCATTGGTGCTGACCGCCTGAACGCCCGCGAGCACATGCGGGTCGGTCACGTTGATCGCGTTGATGCGCAGGTCGGTACGTTTGCCATCGAGCCACTCGGCGAGATGCACCCCGATCGACAGGTCGAGCGTCGCATAGCCCTTGATGCTCTCGTCGTTCATGAAGGTCGAATATTGGCGACCGACATATTTCGAGGCGATGCTGCCAAAGAACCGGCCATCGTCGTAGAGGCCGCCGGCGCCGAACTGGACGGTCGGGCTCGACACCGCCCGCTTGCCGCGGGTCGGCAGGAAATCCGACCCGATCGGCAGATCGTCGTCGATCCGCGCGCGCAGATATTCGCCCGACAGATACAGGCTGACCCCGGCGACCGGCCGATAGTCGATCTCCGCATCGACGCCATAGGAGGTCTGCCCGCCGACATTGAGCGTCCCGTTGACCTGCGCACCGCCGCGATCGATCACCGTCGCGAGCTGTCGGTTGCTGAAGGCGTAATGGAAGCCGGTGACCGATGCCGACAGGCTTTCGCCGATGAAGCGGTACCCGATCTCCTGCGACACCGAATATTCGTTCTTGAGCGCGTTCGTGCCCTGCACCACGACCTCGCCGCCAAAAAAATAATCGTAGAGCGCGAATTCGTTCGGCGCGCGGAAGTTGGTGGTGACGTTGGCAAACAGCTGTTGCCGGTCGTCGAGGCGGTAGTGGATCGCCGCGCGGGGCAATGCCGCGAAGCTGCTCCGCCGCACCTCGCGCTGCGGACCGGGCAGATAGTTGCGGCCGTTGCGGAGCAGGTTGACGCCCTTGAAGCCGATATCGACCGTCAGCCGCGGCGTGACCGCGATGCTGTCGGCGATGAATCCTGCCTTGGTGACGGTGACGGTGCGCTGGTTCTCATAGGCGAGCAGACGGCCATCGGCGGTACGGATCGCCTTTGCGCGATATCCCCACCGGTCCGCAGGATCGCCGTCGGCATCGACGCGCGTATAGGATTGCGTCACGCGGTCGGTGCCATAGTCGAACCAGAGCCCGGCGGTGATGCGGTGGACGCCTGCCTGCAACGTCAGCTTGCCGACGCTGCCGCCACGGACCTGGTCGCCGGTATAGTTGCCGAGCACGGTCGCCACCCCGTCGATCGCCCCCGGCAACGCGATCAGATCGGCAAGCGCCTCGTTGCCGAGGAAATTGCCCGTCGTGGCGAGCTGCGTGCCATAGGGTGCGTTGCCGTAGCCGAACTGGAGATAGCTGGTCGTATCGAGCGTCAGGCGGTCGCCGAGCACGATGTGCACCGGCGCGGCCGCATAGAGGTTGCGGAACGGCGCGCGGTAGAGCCGCCAATAGTCGGTCGACCCCGCCCGATACGCGCGCGCGAAGTTGAAGTCGCGCCCCTGCGCCTGCCATTCGGCAAGCGTCGGGCTGGGGTAGCTCGACGTGTTGGCGTCGTTGTACGACACGGCGAGGCTGGCGCGATTGCCCGCGCCCCATTCGCGGAGCAGCTTGGCGTCGATATGCTGACGGGTGTCGTAGCCGGGACCGCGCCAGTTGTTCGCGCGGGTATTGGAATAGGACAGGAACGCCTTGATCCCGCTGGTGCCGAGCGTTCCCGTATCGATCCGGACAAAGGCCCGCCGCGCGGCGTAGCTACCGAGCGACAGGTCCACCACCGCCCCGGGTCGCGCGCCCGGATCGTCGAGTTTCAGCGATAACAGCCCGCCCGCACCACCGACCGTCGGCGAGTCGATGTCGACCGACCCCTGCGCCAGCGCGATCTGCCTGAGGTTCTCCGGGTCGGCGAACTGCGACGGATAGGCAAAATAATAGCCGATGTCGTTCTGCGGTGCGCCCTCCATCAGCACGCCAATCTGGTCCTGACCCAGCCCGCGCAGCGTGAGGCTCGAGCTCGTCGAGAGACCATAGGGATCGCTCGACGCGACGTTTGCGCCGGGCAGCAGTGTGACGAGCTGGAACGCGTTCAGCGTCGGCGCCTGCTTGGCGATAAATTCGGCCGAGATCGCGCTTTGCGCGCAGGGCACGCGCTGGTCGGGCAACAGGCCTGCGGGATCGGGCTGGCCGGCGACACGGATCTCGGCGGGATCCGCAGACGGCGTGCCGGGGCGGGGATCGGTCTGCGCCGTCGCAGGCGCCGCTGCAAGCGATGCCGCCAGCGCGATCGCCGCGCACGCAGGCCGCCGGCCCTGCAGCCGAACCGAAGATGTCGAAAAGCCACGATCGAATGTGCGCACGTCCACTCCAAGCGGAGGAACGACGGAAAAACCGTTGGCCCTCCCTACGCCGGTATCAGCCGGATCAGGTTCAGCGGGTCATGGGCTGCAGCCCAATTCTCAGCCGCGCGTCAGCGGCCCCCGGGGAAGGCGCGCCTTAGGCGCTGCGATGCCCGGTGCAAAGCGCAATCGCCGCGACGATCGCTTCGCCAAAATCCGCGCCTCGATCCGCGGCGGTCGCGCCGATCCTATAATGAGGCGAAAGATGGCTGGAGCATCATATGTCGTTGGAAGGTGTTGTTGTCGACCTGAGCGCGCGCGCCGCCGCCGCGCTGGCAGACGAGATGATCGTTCTCGCGTTCAGCGCCGATGGCGCGCTGATCGAGACGAATGAGGCCGCGCGGACGATCCTCGCGTCGGTCGACGCGATCGCGACCTTCGCGACGCTGTTCCCGAACTACCCCGACGCGATCGCGCAACTGGCGACGGGTGACGCGACGACGGTCGCGGTCGAGGGGCTGCTCGCGAATACGCAGGGCCATTGCATGCATGTCCAGGGCCTGATGGGGGCGCTGTCCGGGACCGGGGGCAAGCTGGTCTTCATGGGCGCGGTGACGCCCGGCAGCCTGCACGATACCGCGCTCATCGTGCACCGCTTCGATGCGATCAACGGCGCGCTCGCGATCTGCCAATATTCGCCCGACGGCCACCTGATCGACGGCAATGCCAAGTTCTTCGAACTGACCGGGCTTGCCCGCGAGGCGATGACCGGCGGCCGGTTCGACATGTTCTGGACCGCGGCGGAGCGCCAGGCGAACGACGCCGACACCTATTGGAGCCGGTTCGAGCGCGGCGAGTCCGACACGGTCATCCGGCGTTATACCCCGTGCCCGGGCCAGAATGTCTGGGTTCGCGAGATCTTCGTGCCGACGTTCGACAAGAACTGCCAGCTCGTCTCGGTGCTGAGCTATGCCTATGATATCAGCGCGCAGCATCAGGCGACGGTCGACAATCAGGGCCGCATCACCGCGATCGACCGGGCGTTCGCGCTGATCGAGTTCGACCTGTCGGGGCGCGTGATCACCGCGAACGCCAATTTCCTCTCGCTGATGGGCTATGAACTCGACGAGATCACGGGCGAGAACCACCGGATCTTCTGCGACGCGGACTATGCGCAGAGCCCGGCCTATCGCCAGTTCTGGCAACGGCTGGGCAAGGGCGAGCTCGACCAGGGCGAATATAAGCGGATCCGCAAGGACGGCAGCGAAGTCTGGATCCAGGCGTCGTACAACCCGCTGTTCGATTATGACGGCATTCCGACGGGCGTGGTCAAGGTCGCGATGGACGTGACCGCGCAGCGCCTTGCGATGGTCGAGGCAGCGGGTCGCGCGGCGGCGATCGACCGCGCGCAGGCGGTCATCGAGTTCGACCTTGCGGGCACCGTGCTCGACGCCAACGCCAACTTTCTCGAGCTGATGGGCTATGCGCGCGACGCCGTGGTCGGCCATCATCACCGCACCTTCTGCGACGCCGGCTATGCCGCATCGCCCGACTATGCCGATCTCTGGAACCGGCTGCGCGCGGGCGAATTCGTTTCCGGCGTCTTCAAGCGGATCGCGAGCGGTGGACGCGAAGTCTGGATCCGCGCGACCTACAACCCAATCCTCGACATCGAGGGCAAGCCGCGCAAGGTCGTCAAGTTCGCGCATGACATCACCGACCAGAAGCGCCGCGACGTCGAGTTCGAGGGCCGCGCGCGCGCGATCGATCGCGCACAGGGGGTGATCGAATTCGCGATGGACGGCACGATCCTCGACGCGAACGAGAATTTCCTCGCGCTGACGGGGTATACGCTCGACGAGATCCGCGGCCGGCATCACCGTGTCTTCTGCGATGCGGGCACGTCGCAGTCGGACGCCTATGCCGTGTTCTGGGAAAAGCTCGGCCGCGGCGAATATGACGCGGGCGAATACAAGCGCCTCAAAAAGGGCGGTGCCGAGGTGTGGATCCAGGCGACGTACAATCCGATCCTCGATCTCAACGGCAAGCCCGTCAAGGTCGTGAAGTTCGCGGTCGACGTCACCGCACAGAAGCTCGCGGCGAACGATCACCAGGCAAAAGTCGACGCGATCAACCGCGCGCAGGCGGTGATCGAGTTCGACCTCGAGGGCAACGTCCTGTCGGCGAACGAGAATTTCCTGCGTACTACGGGCTATTCGCTGCGCGAGGTGGTCGGCCAGCACCATTCGATGTTC
Organism: Sphingomonas sp. 22R3R2A-7; assembly: GCF_036856055.1. Lineage (NCBI taxonomy): Bacteria > Pseudomonadati > Pseudomonadota > Alphaproteobacteria > Sphingomonadales > Sphingomonadaceae > Sphingomonas > Sphingomonas sp. 22R3R2A-7. The sequence continues at coordinate 637,384 of NZ_JASPFR010000001.1, forward strand.
TGTTCGCCCGACTATATCCGCAGCCTGGAATATCGCGACTTCTGGCTGAAGCTGAACAAGGGCGAGGTGCATTCCGGACGCTTCCACCGGATTGGCAAATATGGCCGCGACGTCTGGATCCAGGCCACCTACAATCCCGTGCTCGACCTCAAGGGCAACCCGTTGCGCGTCATCAAATACGCGACCGACGTGACCGACCAGGTGCTGCTCGAGCAGCAGATCACATCATGCTCGATGTCGATGGCAGACCATGTCGGCGCGCTGACGCAGTCGATCACCGCGATCACCGGCGCAACCGACACCGCGACCGATCTCGCGGGCCGGACGCGCAGCGAGGCCGAGGAAGGCCGCACTGCGCTTGGTGGTGCGATCGAGTCGATCGACCTGATCCAGAAATCGGCGGCCGGGATCGCGGAGATCGTCTCGGTGATCGGCGAGATCGCGGGCCAGACCAACCTCCTCGCCTTCAACGCCGAGATCGAGGCGGCGCGCGGGCGAGCACGGCGTCGGCTTCTCGGTGGTCGCGGGCGAGGTCCGCAAGCTCGCGGAACGCAGCTCGACCGCGGCGCGCGAGATCAACCGGCTGGTCGACGAGTCGCTCGAACGCATCGCCCGCGGAACCGAACGCTCGAAGGAGGCGACCAACGCGTTCGCGGGGATCGTCGATGCCGTCCACAAGACGGGCGATGCGATCGACGCGATCGCCAAGTCGACGTCGGTCCAGGACGAGGCCTCCGCCAAGGTCGTCGACCTTATCCGCACCTTGTCGAACGCCACCGAACGTGCGGCAGCCTGAGCCGCGCCGGGTGGCGGTCGTGCGACGGACGCCGACGCTCCGTCCCGCTCCTCCCGCGCCGGTATCCGCCCGCCCGCCACGTGGCGCACCCGCGGGACTGCACGGCGCGGTGGTGGTCGGCGGCCTGACGCTCGCGGTGCCGATCGAGGCGATCCGCGAGGTCGTCCCCCGCCCGGCGGCGTTGCTCCCCTTCCCGGCGGTGCGGGACGAGGTCATCGGCGCGATCGACCTGCGCGGTGCGATCGTCCCCGTTCTCGACCCGGTGGCGCTGCTCGGCGTGCCGTCACCGGAGCGCTGCCCCGTCATCCTCATCCTGCGCGACGCGAACCGCGTCATCGGGCTGGCGATCGAGTCCATCGCCGGCGTGCTGCCGCTCGACGCCGCCGACATGACGCAGCTCGACCTGCGCGACGAAACCGATACGTTCGGACAGCCCGGGGGTGCGCGGGCGAGCCGCGCGGCACTGATCCGTGCCGCGTTCGTCCACGGCGACACGCGCGGCCTGGTGCTCGACATCGCCGCGCTTGCCGCGCTCGAGGCGATGCCGCTCGCGATCGAGCGGTCGACGGCGACGATCCGCCCGGGCAGCGTCACCACCGGCGTGCCGACGCTGCTGTTCACGGTGGGCGCCGCGCGTCTCGGTCTTGCCGCGCGCGTGATCGAGGCATCGGTGCCCGAGCAGACGATCGCGCCGAGTCCGGTCGAGGACGATCTATGGGTCGGCTGGCTGACGCATAACGGCCGGCGTATCCCCGTCGTCGATACGCTGCGGCTGTTGCGGCTCGGCGAATGCCGCCGGACGCAGCGTACCGCGGCGGTGATCCTGCGACTGCCGTCGGGGCATCTGGTCGGGCTTCAGATCGACGCGGTGAACGACATGCTGCGGATCGCGTCGGACGAGATCAAGCCGCTGCAGCAATTCGTGGTTGGCAACCGCGCCCTGTTCAACGGCTTGTACGGCACCGATGCGCCGAGCCTGTTGCTCGATCCCGACGCGATGCAGGCCGATGCGCAACTTGGTACGGTCGGGCGGATCTGCGACAAGACGGAGGCCGGGACCGGGTCAAGGGCCGCCGCGGACGTCGAGCGTGAGCGGACCAACGCCCTGCGCGCATTCCTGCTCGTGCGGCTTGCCGACCGGCGCTTTGCGATCCCGCTGTCGCAGGTCGAGGAGATCATCGCGACCAGGACGTCGGGTCTTGGGCTGACCGATCGGACGCAGGGGATCGACGATTACATCATCCACCGCGGCCGCGGCGTCCCGCTGATCGATCTCCACCGCGTCCTCGGGATTGCGGACGGCGGGAACGGTGCGCCGTTCACCGTGCTCGCTTCCGCGGACGGCAATCAGGCGGGATTCATGGTCGACGAGCTCTGTGCGGTCGAACGCTCGTCGGTCCAGCTGCTCAGCGATACCGGCGGCGACAGGGCGATGGCCCGCATCGCCGCGACGATCACCACGCGCGGCGCGACCTATCCGATCATCGACCTGCGCGCGGCGATCGAGACGTTATGCCCGCCCCCGCCCCCGCCCCCGCCCTCGCCCTCGCCCTCGCCCACGGAGGACGTGCGGGACGATCAGAGCCTGGCCTTTGAAAAGCCACTCCAGACGTCGTCGTAATCGAGCTGCATCGTCGGGGTCGCACTGGCCCAGGCGGTGGTGCGGACGACGTGGCGGGTTTCGAACATGAACGCCATCGTGCCGGTGATCTTGTGCGGCTTCAGATCCACCGTCGACGCCTTGTCATAGGTCGCCTGATCAGGGCCATGGCCGTTCATCTGGTTGTGCAGCGAGGCACCACCGGGGACGAAACCGCCGCCTTCCTTGGCGTCATATTCGCCGGCGATCAGCCCCATGAACTCGCTCATCACGTTGCGGTGGAACCAGGGCGGACGAAACGTCCCCTCCGCCACCATCCAGCGCGGCGGGAAGATCACGAAGTCGCAATTGGCGGTACCCGGCGTGTCGCTCGGCGCGGTCAGCACGGTAAAGATCGATGGATCGGGATGATCGAAGCTGACGGTATTGATCGTGTTGAAGCGCGTCAGGTCGTAGCGACACGGCGCGAGATTGCCGTGCCAGGCGACCACGTCGAACGGCGAATGGTCGAGCGTCGTCGTCCACAGTCCGCCCTGGAATTTCTGCACGACGGTACAGGGCGCATCGACATCCTCGTACCACGCGACGGGCGTTTCAAAATCGCGGGGATTGGCCAGACCATTGGCGCCGATCGGGCCAAGGTCGGGCAGCCGGAATGGCGCGCCGTAATTCTCGCAGACATAGCCCCGCGCCCGCCCGTCGGTCAGCGCGATGCGAAACCGCACCCCGCGCGGGATGAGCGCGATCGACAGCGGTGCGACGTCGATCCGGCCGAACTCGGTGGTGATCGACAGGGTGCCTTCCTGCGGCACGACGAGCAGTTCGCCATCGGCCGAGAAGAACACGCGCTCCATGTCCGCGTTCGCGGCGTAGCAATGGATACCCACGCCCGTCTGCTCGGCGACCGACCCCGTGCCGCCATAGGACACGAGCCCGTCAAGCCAGTCGGTCCCCGCCGCCGGCCAGGGTAGCGGGTCCCAGCGGAGCCGGTTGGGGCTGGGCGGCGTGTCCCCGAACGGTGCCGATTTCAGATGGACGGCACCGGCATAGGGCGTGAACGCCGGATGCTGCGCGGTCGGGCGAAGCCGGTAGAGCCAGCTCCGCTTGTTTTCGGATCGCGGCGCGGTAAACGCGGACCCCGACAGCTGTTCCGCATACAGCCCGAACGGCGCACGCTGCGGACTGTTACGGCCGATCGGGAGCGCACCGGGAACCGCCTCCGTCGCGACGTGATTGCCGAAACCGGTGACATAGCCCTCACCCGTCTCGGTCCGTTCGCCCTGTCCGTTCATCGCGACGCGCTCCTGTCCTGCCCGGTGGGATCCGCAACTACGCTCAGGCGTCGACGGTCACGACGCCGCGACGGATCTGGTCGAGCTCGATGCTCTCGTACAGCGCCTGGAAGTTGCCGTTGCCAAAGCCTTCATTGCCCTTGCGCTGAATGATCTCGAAGAAGATCGGCCCGAACATGTTCTCGGTGAAGATCTGCAGCAACAGGCCTTCCTCGCCGACATTGCCGTCGATCAGGATGCGGTTCTTGCGGAGCCGCTCGAGGTCGTGGCCATGGTTGGGCACGCGCTTGTCGACCAGTTCGTAATAGGTCTCGATCGTGTCCTGCAGCTTGACGCCGCGTGCGCGCAGCTTCTCGACGGTCGCGAAGATGTCTTCGGTCGTCAACGCCAGATGCTGGATGCCCTCGCCGTTATAGTCCTTGAGGAACTCCTCGATCTGGCTCTTGTCGTCCTGGCTCTCGTTCAGCGGGATACGGATCGCGCGATCGGGCGCGATCATCGCCTGGCTGAACAGCCCGGTCGCCTTGCCCTTGATGTCGAAATACTTCTGCTCCTCGAAGCCGAAGATCCGACCGTAGAACTCGGCCCAGGTCCGCATCTGCCCGCGACGGACATTGTGCGTCAGATGGTCGAGCAGATCGAGCCCGACATTGTTCTCGGCCTCCGCCTCCGCGGCGCCGGGGACGGGCGTCCAGTCGTCGTACAGCGACCCCGCCGCACCGTGCCGGTCGACCAGATACAGGATCGATCCGCCAATGCCCTCGACCGCGGGAATATTGTCGAGCACGGCCCCCGCGGGGGCAGGCTTTGCCCCGGCAGCGATCGCGTTCGCATAGGCCGCCTTTGCGTCGCTGACGCGGAACGCCATCGCGCTCGCCGATGGGCCGTGGCTGGCGTGGAACGCCGCCGCATGGCTGTCGGGCTCGCGGTTGAGCAGCAGGTTGATCCGGCCCTGCTTGTAGCGTGTCACCGCCCTGGTCGGGTGCGTCGACGCGGCGACGAAGCCGAACTGCTCCAGCTGCTGCGCCATACGGTCGGGGTCGGCCGAGGTGAATTCACAGAACTCGAACCCGTCCAAACCCATCGGATTGACGTCCATATGGTCCATGCTCTCAGCTCCCGATGTGGTAACGAATGAGACTAGATACGCCGGTTGCCTAGATAGTGTCAATCGTTACCATCTGCCCTGCGGCTGGTCAGGGCGGACTATGCAGGGCGCGGAATCGCCCATACACCTTTACCTCCGGAGGCCGTGATGGTCGTCATACCAGGGATACCCATGCGCGCCTTGATCATGTTGACCGCCACGATGCTGGCTAGCGCCGCACCCGCGCAGACGGGTGAGCCGACCCCGCGCGTACGGATCGACACCGGTACGCTGCGCGGAAGCGAAAGCGACGGCGTCGTCGCGTTCAAGGGCATCCCCTTTGCCCAGCCACCGGTCGGCGCGCTCCGCTGGCGCGCACCGCAGCCGATCGCAGCCTGGCGCGGCGAGCGCGACGCGACACGGTATGGCCATGACTGCATGCAGCTGCCCTTCCCGAGCGATGCCGCGCCGCTCGGCACGCCGCCCGCCGAGGATTGTCTGTACGCCAATGTCTGGAAGCCTGCCGGGGCGACGGCGAAACTGCCGGTGATGGTGTGGATCTACGGCGGCGGGTTCGTCAACGGCGGGTCGTCGCCGCCGACCTATTCGGGTGCGCCGCTCGCCCGCAAGGGGATCATGGTCGTCAGCTTCAACTATCGGCTCGGCCGGTTCGGGACGTTCGCGCATCCGCAACTGACCAAAGCCGATCCCGATCGCGGTATGCTGGCGAACTATGGTTTCATGGATCAGCTCGCGGCGCTGCGCTGGGTGAAGCGCAACATCGCCGCGTTCGGCGGCGACCCGGCCAACGTCACGATCATCGGCGAGAGCGCGGGCGGCATGTCGGTGCACACATTGCTGTCGTCGCCGCTCGGGGTCGGGCTGTTCCACAAGGCCGTCATCCAGTCGGGGCGCGCCGGGCCCGGGCCGAGCCTGGCGGATGCCGAGACCATCGGCGTCAGTTTCGCCCGGTCGAAGGCGATTGCGGCGGATACGCCGGACGCGCTGGCGAAGTTGCGCGCGCTCCCCGCCGCGCAGGTCGTGGACGGGCTGAACCTGGCGTCGATGGGCACCCCGCCCGGCAGCGCGCCGACCTATAGCAGCCCCATCGTCGACGGCAGGATCGCCGTCGATCCTGCGGCCGCGTACCGCGACGGGCGGTTCGCCAAGGTCCCGGTCATGGTGGGCGCGACGAGCAACGACATTGGCGGGCCGCAGGGTTATATGATCGTCGGCGCCCGCAGCGCCGCGCAGGCGCTGTCGCAGGCGGGCGTGCCGACCTATTATTATCGCTTCTCCTATGTCGCGACCGCAGCGCGAGACACCTCGCCCGACGGGGCTGGCCATGCGACCGACATCCCGTTCTTCTTCGACAGCGCCGACGTTAAATACGGCGCGCAGACCAGCACGACGGACCGTGCCGCGGCGCGGACCGCGAGCGAGTATCTGGTCAATTTCGTCAAGCGCGGCGACCCGAACGGCGCCAGCCTGCCAAACTGGCCGCGCTATTCGGCGGCCAGGACCGCGATGCTCGACCTCGACGCGAAGGGCGGCGCGGCGCTGGTCAGCGACACACCCTGACCGCGGCGCCGTCGCCGGTCAGCAACCGGCATAACGGCAAGGCCGCGGCGACCACCGCGTCGACGGGCTCGACATATCCCCGCGCGGTCCAGTCGCGCGCAATATGGAGCAGGCCGTACATCGCACCGGTGCGTGCGAGTCTCGGCGCGTCGGACACCGCGCGTCCCGCACCGAGCGTCGCGGCGGCGAGGTCGGCGAAGGCGTGCAGCGCGCGATCGAACGCCGCATCGACATCCGTGCCGATCCCCGACATCTCGAGCAGGAACACCCGCGCCATGTCGGGTTCGTCGCGGAGCAGCCCGTAATAGGTCGTCAGCATCGATACGAGACGCGTATCGGGATCACCGTCCCCCACCCTGCCCGCCTCAGCGACGCGCGCCATTACGAGGTCGGTCACCGTGGTGAACGCGGCGACCAGCAGTGCCTCGCTGTTCCCGAACGCCTCGTAGAAATAGCGCGGGGTGAGCCCGGCGATGCGACAGATCGTGCTGACCGTGGTCTGCCGGTAGCCGTGCTGGCCATAGGCCGTGATCGCCGCCGCGATCAGCCGCTCGCGACGATTGGCGCGTCGCTCGTCCGCGGTCAGGCCGCGGTACCGCCGCTGGTTATGCTCGGGAATTGCGTCGTCTGCTGCCAAGTGATAACGTCCGTTTCCAGATGTGGTGCGGACCGGCTGGTCGTCCCGCCTTCATGATCGGAGTACCCTGACGTGGCAACCGCAGCACCGCACGCATCGTCCCCAACCGCCGTGCAGGCGCATCACGACGTTTTGATCGTCGGTGCGGGGCTGTCGGGTATCGATGCGGCCTACCGGGTGCAGACGGAGTGCGCGGGAAAGACCTATGCGATCCTCGAGGCGCGCGACGCGATCGGCGGCACCTGGGACCTGTTCCGCTATCCCGGGATCCGATCGGACTCGGACATGTACACGCTCGGCTTCCCGTTCCGACCCTGGTCGAGCGAGCAGGCGATCGCAGGGGGCGAGGCGATCCGCGACTATATCGCCGACACCGCCGCCGCGTTCGGGATCGATCGGCACATCCGCTTCGGCGTCCGCGTGCTCACCGCGTCCTGGTCGTCCGCCGATGCGCAGTGGACGCTCGACGTCGAGACCGGCCCGGAACGCACGCCTGCATCGCTGACCTGCAACTTCCTGTACATGGGCAGCGGCTATTATGATTATGCCGCGGGGTTCACGCCCGCGTTCGACGGCATCGACGACTTTACCGGTCGCGTCGTGCATCCCCAGCACTGGCCCGACGACCTCGACTATGAGGGCAAGCGCGTGGTGGTGATCGGCAGCGGCGCGACCGCGGTGACGCTGGTGCCATCGATGGCAAAGACCGCGGCGCATGTCACGATGCTGCAGCGGTCGCCGACCTATATCGTGTCGCGGCCGTCGGAGGACGGCTTCGCACGCTGGACGCATCGGCGGCTGCCGGGCGACATCGCCGACACCGCGACGAAGTGGAAGAGCGTGCTGCTGGGGATCGCGACCTACAGCTATGCGCGCAGAAAACCCGAGACGCTCAAGGCACTGATCCTCAAGCGCGTCCGCGCGCAACTGCCCGACAATTACGAGGTCGAGCGCGATTTCGAGCCGAGCTATGCGCCGTGGGACCAGCGGATCTGCCTCGTGCCCGACGCCGACCTTTTCGAGGCGATGCGCGAGGGCAAGGCGACGATCGTGACCGACCGGATCGCGCGGTTCACGCCGCGCGGGATCGCGCTGGAGTCGGGCCGGGAACTGCCCGCGGACATCGTCGTGACCGCGACCGGGCTCGTCCTGCGGCTGATGGGCGGCGTCGAGCTTCGCGTCGATGGCGCGGTCGTGAACCCCGCGGACCGGCTGATCTACAAGGGCATGATGCTGAGCGACGTGCCCAATCTCGCGCTCGCCTTCGGCTATACCAACGCGTCATGGACGCTGAAATGCGATCTCTCGGCGCGCTATGCCTGCCGGTTGATCCGGCACATGGACGACCACGGCTATCGATCGTGCACGCCACGGGCGGACGACGCGTCGATCACGCGCGAACCGATGCTCAACTTCACCTCGGGCTATGTACAGCGGGCGAACGCGATCCTGCCGCATCAGGGGTCGAAGGCGCCGTGGAAGGTGCACCAGAATTACGTGCTCGATCTGGCAGCGTTGAAATTTGGAAAACTGGAGGATGGCACCATGAAGTTCGACAAGGCGGGCAATGCTCGCCCCGCGCCGGTGACGGCGCGGCACGGTGCCGAGAAGCCCGCACCCTCAGTCCGCACCGGCGCAATCGTGGCGGCGGGTGCCGTTGCCGCCGTGGGCGGGCTCGCGCTGTTCGCCGCGCTGACGCAGCGCCGGGTCGAGCGGCTGATCCCCGCAGACGGACAGTTCATCGATATCGACGGCCGCCGCATGCACTATCAGGACCGCGGCGACGGGCCGGCGATCGTGATGATCCACGGTCTGGCCGGACAGATGCGCAACTTCAGCTATGCGCTGGTCGAGCGGCTCGCCAACGATCACCGCGTGATCGTGATCGACCGCCCCGGCTCGGGCTATTCGGCCCCCGGCGCGGCGGCGAATATCCGCGCGCAGGCGGCACAAGTTGCTGCCTTCATCGCCAAGCTCGGGCTCGAACGGCCGTTGATCGTCGGTCATTCGCTGGGCGGCGCGGTTGCGCTGGCGCTCGCGCTCGATCACCCCGACCAGGTCGGCGGTCTCGCGCTGATCGCGCCGCTGACGCAGCCGCAGGAGATGATACCGCCTGCGTTCGACCGGCTGGCGATCACCTCGGGTGCGGCGCGTGCCGCGGTCGCGTGGACGATCGCGACGCCGCTCACGCTTCTGCTCGGCCAGCGCGGGACGGAAACGGCCTTCGCACCCGAACCCGTCCCTGCAGACTTCGTAACGCGCGGCGGCGGCGCGCTGGTCGCCCGCCCCAGGAGCTTCCGCAGCGCATCGGCGGACCTCGTTGCCGCGAACGACGATCTGCCGGCGATGGCCGCATCCTATCCCAGCCTGTCGGTCCCCACTGCGATCCTCTACGGGCGTGGCGATCAGGTGCTTGATCCCGACGTCCATGGTCGTGGTCTTGCCGCCGCGCTGCCGGGCGCCGATCTCACGCTGATCGACGGCGGTCACATGATCCTCGTCACACGGCCCGACGAGACGGCGGCGTGGATCCGGACGCAGAGCGCGCGTGGCCGCTGACGGCTGGCCCGCGCGTCCTACCGCTCGCGGCCGCCCTCGAGCGATTGCCCGATCAGCGAAAAGAACGCGCGGTTGGCGGCGCTGACCGCGACGTTCCATTCGGGGTGCCACTGCACCGCGAGCACGTCGGCGCCGCACGGTCGCGCCGAAAACGCCTCGATCAGGCCATCGGCGACGGCGCGTGCCTCGATCCGCAGCCCCGTCCCCAGTCGATCGACGCCCTGGCGGTGGACCGAGGTGACCGCGATGCTCGATCGGGCGGTTGCCGTCGCGAGCAGCCCGCCCGCGCTGAGCGCGACGTCGTGGACGTGATCGAACAGCGTCTCATACGCCGACGCGTCGTCGGTCGCCCCGTGGTGGCTGTCGTGAACGACGTCCGTGAGCGTTCCGCCGAACAGCACGTTGAGCTCCTGCAGGCCCCGGCATATGCCGAAGACCGGGCGCGCCGCGTCGATCATCCGCGCGGCAAGGTCGAGCGCGACCGCGTCGCGGTCCAGGTCGAGCGTATCCGCCGCCGCACCCGGCTTGCCATAGCGCGCCCCGGCGACGTTCGAGCGCGACCCGGTCAGCAACAGCCCGTCGAGCCGCGCGGCCAGCGCGCGCGCGTCGATCGTGTCGGCCACCGCCGGGACCAGCAGGACGGTCGCGCCGGCATAGCGCGCGAGTGGCGCGATGAAGCGTGTCGCGACCGCCTGGATCGGGCGTTCCGCCACCTCGTTACAGCACAGGACGCCGATCACCGGCCGGATCGGTCCGCCCTCGTCGCAGCACCGGCCGAAGCGCCTCATGCACCGCGACCGCGTAACGTCTCGTGCAGATGGTCCGCCGCCGCATCGGCGAGGATCACCGCGGTCGGCTGTGCAACCACCCCGCCCGGCGGCACGTCCTCGAGCAGCCAGACGTTGCCGCCGATCGTCGCGCCCTGCCCGATCGTCACGCGGCCGAGGATCGTCGCCCCGGCATAGATCACGACATCGTCCTCGACGATCGGATGACGTGCCAGCCGCTCGCGCGCGGACACGTCGGTCACGCCGAGCGGACTGCGCGCGCCGAGCGTGACATGCTGGTAGAGCTGGACGCGGTCGCCGATGATCGCGGTCTCGCCGATCACGACGCCGGTGCCATGGTCGATGAAGAAGCGTCGGCCGATCGTCGCGCCGGGATGGATGTCGATCCCGGTCCGATTGTTGGCGAGCTCCGAAATTATCCGTGCGACGATCGGGGCGCCAAGACCGTACAGCGCGTGCGCGATCCGGTGGTACAGGATCGCGACGATGCCCGGATAGCAGATCAGGATCTCATCGGCGCTCCGCGCGGCCGGATCGCCCAGGAACGCGGCGCGGACGTCGTCGTCGACCAGCGTGCGGATCGGTCCGAGCTCGGCCGCGAACAGCCCGACGATCATCGCCGCCTGGCTGACGTCGAACGACAGGATCGCCTCCTCCTGCCAATAGGCGAACTCGCTTTCGATCTGACGCTGCAGGCCGGACAACGCGCGGTGAAGGCGTGCCTCGACGAACGCATCCTCGCCGTGCGCGGGGCCGACATACGCGCCGAGCCGGCCGGGAAACAGCGCGGCGACCAGATCGTCGACGACGTGCGCGATGTCGGCCTGCGACGGGAAGCGGGCAACGGTGTGACGCCCGTTTGCCTCGCGTCGCCATGCCGTCCGCGCGGCACGAAGCTCGGCGATCGTCGATGCGATATCGTGCGGGTGGTCGGTATACGCCATCGACATATCCTCATGGTAATTCAGGCAAGCGCGGCATGGCCGGCACCGACCGCCGCGGTTTCCAACGCGACGATCGGTGCCAGCGCGTCGGCATCGGCGGGGACGACATCGGCGAGGAACAGCGTGGCGCGCACGTCGGCCAACGCAGGATCGGCGATCGCCCGGCCGAGCGCGGTGCGGAGCTTGCGGACCATGTCGTCGCTGGTCGTGGCGGCGGTCACGAACGGCAGCGTCGGCGAGTCCGGGCTGGACGCGATGATCCGCAATCGCGCCACGAGATTGGGCTCGAACCGCACGAGCGCCGCATAGGTCACCTCGTCGATCGCGGCGATGTCCACGCGCGCCGTCCCGACCGCGATCACGCTCTCGCGGTGCGAGCCGGTCCGGACGATCGTATCGAAGAACGGCGTCGGTAAAGCAGCGCGGGCGATCGTCGCGCGCAACAGGTTCATGCCGGTGTTCGAACGCGCGTCGTTGACCGCCGCGCGGCTCCGGTGGAACGCGGCAAGCGATCCGCGCGGGTCGTCGCTTCGGCAGACGATCACGCTGCGATGCGTCGGCCCGTCTCGGCCAGCCACCGCGTAGACCGGCAGCGCGAGGACGCGGAGGTAGAGAGACGGCTCGCTGACCAGCGGATAGCCGCACGCCTGCCCGAACAGCAGCCCGGGATCCCGCCACAGCGCGTGGACGTCGCGCGTCCGGTCGAGCGTGTCCGGTACCCCGTCGACCCCGTCCTCCCGGAGTGCGCGCGCGATCCCCGCCCACAGCAGGTCGTTCGCCCGCTGCTGCGCGGGATGGTCATACATGCCGAGCGACGCGACCGCGCGGATCACGAACCCGCCCCCGGTGGCGCGGATGGACCATGTCGTCATGCGCGGTGAAGGCAAAGCGGCGGACGATCTCGCCATAGCCGCGATAGACCAGCATCCCCTCGCCGATCAGTCGCGCGCGGTTGTCGCGGTGATAGGCGGGCAGGTCATACCAGGCGAGCATCGGCCGCTCATGGTGCGCCGCGTGCAGATTGTTGTTGAAGAACAGCACGCCAAATATGCCGCCGCGCTCGACGCTGGCCGCACGCCCCGGGCTGGCGAGGTCGGCGCGATGCTCCGCATAGGACCGCAGCATCGTCACCGCCATGCCGGGATAGACGACGGTCAGCGCATACGACAGGAGCCCGAAGCCGACATGGTCGAGCCACCAGAGCACCGGCACGACCGTCACGAGATGCACGACCCAGTCGCGACAGAACCGCGTCGGCTCGCTCGTTGCGCGACGGATCTCCGCGACCAGGAAGCGCGCGACCGCGATCGGTGGTCCGAAGACCATCTGGCCGAGCAGGGTCGCCTGAAGCCGTCCGAGCATCTCGGCGAAGCCGCCGCCGCCTGCACGATACCGCGATTCCGGATCATGCTGCGGATCGGTGATGACGTGCGCCGCATGATGCGCGCGGTGGCTTCGACGATACAGGGAATAGGGCAGCCACAGCGACAGCGGAACGGCCCCGATCGCATCGTTGACGACGGCATGGCGCGTCGGGTGACCATGGATCGTCTCGTGCTGGAGCGATCCGTGCCAGGCGAGCAAGGCACCGCCTGCCGTCATCATCACCGGCCACGGGATCGCCGCATGCCACGCGGTGACGGCGAGCCACCCGCCGTAAATCACCGCCGCCACGATGACCGTGGGCCAGTCGATCGTCGTCAATATCGTTGGTCGCCGCATCCTCACCTCCGCTCGGATACGTAATATCTATCGACTTGGTATGGATTGGCAGCCTGTTCGAGTTTGCCATGGGCAAAATTTAGTTGCCCGGTGCGGCATTGGCGATCTCGATGAAAACGCGATGGGCGGCAGCGGCCAACCAGAGCCGCGCGCGCTCGCGACCTGGTGCGATCCTGCGGACCGTCGGCTCAGCAGGCCGCGCGGCGGATCTGTAAACCCGGGTCCAGAGGGGTTCGATTGGCGCAATTCAGGATCTTGGCTGGGGCGGCAGGGTTCGAACCTGCGCATGGCGGCATCAAAAGCCGCTGCCTTACCACTTGGCGACGCCCCAACAGAGGCGGCCTTATAGCGGCGTACCTCGACGTGAAAAGCCCTATCGCATCTTAATCGAGCCGATGCAGCCATCCGTTCGCGTCCGGCGCGAGCCCGCGCTGGATCGAGACGAGCGATTCACGGATCCGCAGCGTCATCGGGCCCGGCTCACCGCCGCCGATCGTGAAGCGGCCCTCGGGGGCGGCGACGGTGCCGATCGGCGTGACGACCGCAGCGGTGCCGCAGGCGAACGTCTCGACGAGCCGTCCGCTGGCCGCGTCGGCGCGCCACTGGTCGATCGAATAGGGCTCCTCGCGCACGGTGATACCCTGCGCACGCGCCAGCGTGAGGATCGAATCGCGCGTAATCCCGGGCAGGATCGTGCCGGTCAGTGCCGGGGTCGACAGGCTGCCGTCGTCGAACACGAAGAAGACGTTCATGCCGCCCAGTTCCTCGACCCAGCGGCGTTCGGCGGCGTCGAGGAAGACGACCTGATCGCATCCCTGGCTGATCGCCTCCTTCTGCGCGAGCAGGCTGGCGGCATAGTTGCCGCCGCACTTGGCCGCACCCGTACCACCCTGCGCGGCGCGCGTGTAGTTCTGGCTGACCCAGATCGACACCGCCCGCGCGCCGCCCTTGAAATAGGCGCCGACCGACGAGGCCAGCACCATGTAGAGATATTCCGCGCTCGGTTTCACGCCGAGGAACACCTCGCTCGCGAACATGAATGGGCGCAGGTACAGCGCGCCGCCGTCGCTGTCGGGGATCCAGTCCTGATCGACCTTCACGAGTCGCTCGACCGATTCGAGGAACAGCGCCTCGGGCAGTTCGGGCATCGCCAGCCGGCGCGCCGAGTCCTGGAAGCGGCGGGCATTGGCCTCGGGACGGAACAGCGCGGTCCCGCCGTCCGCGAGCCGGTACGCCTTCATCCCCTCGAAAATCTCCTGCGCATAATGCAGCACGGAGGACGCCGGATCCATCATGATCGGCGCGCGAGTCGTGATCTTCGCGTCATGCCAGCCCTCGGCATCACTGAAGCGGATCACCGCCATATGATCGGTGAAGACGCGCCCGAAGCCGGGATCGATCAGTCGCTGTGCCCGCTCGTTCGCCGCGACCGGATTGCCACAGCGTTCAAAAGCGAAGGTCGCGCCCGGTTCCGGCGACATCGAGGACGACGAAGTGGTCGGCGACAATGGGGAATGCATCGAATTTCTCTCTTTCCACGGCTTGCCGTCGCCTAGGACCGATGACTAGAACGGTCAACATGCCTGCCTCAGCGTCCCAAGCATCACCCCTGTTTCTCCGCGAACCCGAATTGCGGCGCGGCATGGAGCTCTTGTATTTCGGCCAGAGCCATCTGGTACGATCGATCGATGCGGGGCTTGCCGAGCAAGGCCTGGGGCGTGCGCATCACCGCGCGCTGTATTTCATCGCGCGCAAGCCGGACATGACCGTCAGCGAGCTCCTGTCGCTGCTGGCGATCACCAAGCAGTCGCTTGGCCGGGTGCTCAACGAACTGACCGACCGCGACTTCATCGAGGTACGCCCCGGCGAGCGCGACCGCCGCCAGCGCCTGCTGCGGCTGACGCCGGTCGGCACAAAGATGGAGAGCGACCTGTTCGAAGCGGCGCGGCAGAAGATGTCGGCGGCGTACAACCATGCCGGGCATGGTGCCGTTGCCGGTTATTGGGCGGTGCTTGAGGGACTGATCCCCGAAAACGAGCGCGAGCAGGTGATCAAGCTGCGCGGCTGATCGCGGCACGGCGACCGGCGGCAATTTGCAGGAACGTCGCCGCTAGCCGGCGGTGCGCGCAGCCTCTGCCATCTCGGCGTTGCGCCGCGCGGACGCCGCGAGCGTCCGCGACAGGAGATCCACCAGCGCATCGCCGTCGTCGAGGATGTTCAGCCCCTCGCGCGTCGACCCGCCCGGACTGGCGACGCGGTCGGCGAGTATCGCGGGCGACACGTCCGCCGCACCGGCCATCCGCCCTGCCCCGTCGAGCGTGGCGATCGCCAGCCGCGCCGCCTGATCGGCAGGCAGGCCCAGCGCCTCTCCCGCCTTGGCCAGCGCATCGGCGAAACGGAACACGAACCCCGGCCCACATCCCGCCAGCGCGGTCACCGCGTCGAACTGCGCCTCGTCGGCGATCCACTCGACCAGTCCGAGCGGCTGCATCATGGCCTCGGCCGCCTGCCGCGCCGCGTCGTCGCCGTCGGCACCGTGCAGCGCAACCACACCATGCCCTATCGCGACCGGCAGGTTCGGCATCGCCCGCACCACTGCCTGCGCCTGCGACAGCGTGCCGAGTGCGGCGAGATCCACGCCTGCGAGGATCGAGATCAACAACCGCGGCGCGTAGGCGGCAAGCGGCGTGCTCTGCAGCGCGCCAAGCTGTTGCGGCTTCAGCGCGAGCATGACGATGTCGAAAGCGGCGTCGGCGGCTGCCGGCAGCGCTGCGACGACGCTGACACCCGCGGGCATCGCGCGCAGGCTCGGGCTGACGACGGTGACGCCGCGCGGGTCGAGCCTGTTGGCAAGCCAGCGGTCGAGCATCGCGCGGCCCATGTTGCCGCAGCCGATCAGCAGGACACGACCCGTCATGAGCCGCCGCCCCTGCATCCGTGCGAGCCGCCGGTCACGCTTCGCCCTGCGTCTCGATCAGTGCCGCGGCCAGTGCGTCCTGCGGCGTCTTGCCGCCCCACAGGACGAACTGGAACACCGGATAGAAACGCTCGCACTCCTCGATCGCCGATTCGACGAGCAGTTCGGCGGCCGACAACGACATCGTGCCGTCCTCGCCGCCGTCGACCATCGCTGCATGCCGGAACAACAGGATGCCGCTGGTCGACCACAATTCAAAATGCCCGATCCAGAGCTGCTCGTTGGCGAGGCCGATCGTCTCGTAGACCGCCTGTCGCCGCTCGTCGGGCACCTTGATGTCGGGAAACGCGAGGAACTGCAGGACGCTGTCGTCCTCGCGCCACAACGCGCGCAACTCATAGGTCGCCCAGCTGCCCTTGACGGTCGCGACAATCTCGTCGTCGTGACGCTCATGCTCCCAGCCATGCGCGGCGTAATACGCCTCGAGCATGTCGATGGGAGCGGCGTCCTCCTGGTCGTGGTCGGCGTGATCGAGCATCATATAGTCCTGGCACTCCCTATCGCACGACAAAGGGTGCCGAGGCAAAAATGCCCCGACAACCCCGATCGTCCCGAAAGCCCAGAAACCTGTGGAAAAGTCAGATATCGGCCCTTGTGTTGGCTTCGAGCGCATCGAGACGGGCCTTGAGCACGTCGTTTTCGTCGCGCGCAGCAGCGGCCATCGCCTTGACCGCATCGAATTCATCACGGCTCACGAAGTCGAGTCCGCCCAGCCACTCGCGCGCGCGCTCGCGAACGCCCGACTGTGCCTCGCGACCAACACCCGCAAACGTCCCTGCCGCCCCGTTGAGCACCTTGACGAAATCGTCGAACATCCGGTTTTCGGACTGCATTGTCTTTATCCTGCTAGTATCTTGCGGGTCGCATCTCTCACAACATCTGGGAGGTATGCGAGGGCGCCGCAAGGGTTTCGGCGTCGGGGTTGAGCGCGCCTATACCGTAAGCAAGCATTCCGGCAAAGCTGATCCACACCATATACGGTACCATCAGCCACGCCGCGGCCTTTCTGATCCGCGCGAACACGATGGTCGCGGCGATCGACAATGCCAGCATCGCGACGATGATCATGACCGACAGCCCGATCTTGTGCAGGCCGAAGAAGACCGGGGTCCATGCGAGATTGAGCGCGAACTGCGCGACGAACAGCGCGATCGCCGTTCCCCGCATTGCGGCTCCGCGTGCGTTGAGGATCATCGCCAGCGCAAGCCCGATCAGGATGTAGAGCGTCGTCCAGGCGACGGGAAACGCCCATCCCGGTGGCGTCAGCGCGGGCTTCGCGAGCGCCTGATACCACGCACTCTCGCTCCCGACCGGCACCGATCGACCCGACAGGAACCCGAGAAGCACGATCAGCGGAACGGTCACCACCGCCCAGCGCAGGAACGACATCCGCAACTGACCCTTTGACGCGATACCGCCCACAAACATCCTTTCGCCCTTGATTGGCACCGTCCTGCCGCGCGAAAGCGACGCCGTAAACCAAAAGCATTCGCCGTCGCTGCGATAACTGGTTCATTCTATGACGATGTGCGGCAATCGGGCGGTTATACTTCCTCCGCCGTGCCGACTGTTCCGGTCCGTGAGGCAACGAGAAACTCGATATTGCCTTCGGGTCCGGTGATCGGGCTCTCGACCACGCCGTCGACCTGCCAGCGCTGCTGCTCGAGCCAGGCGACGACCGTGTCGCAGACGCGGGCATGGATCGCCGGATCGCGCACCACCCCGCCCTTGCCGACCTCGTCGCGCCCCGCCTCGAACTGCGGCTTGATCAGCGCCATCAGCCGCGCGCCCGGCCGGGCGAACTGCATCGGCCGCTCGAGCACCTTGGCAAGCCCGATGAAGCTCGCATCGCAGACGATCAGGTCGACCGGCTCGGGGATATGCGCCGCGGTCAGGATCCGTGCGCTGGTCTGCTCATGGACGACGACGCGTTCGTCCTGCCGCAATTTCCACGCGAGCTGATTGGTCCCGCTGTCGACCGCGTAGACGCGCGTCGCACCCTGGGTCAGCAAGACGTCGGTGAACCCCCCGGTCGACGATCCGACGTCGATCGCCACCGCGCCGCGGACGTCCCAGCCGAATTGCGCCAGACCATGCGCAAGCTTGACGCCGCCGCGCGAAACCCAGGGGTGATCGCGACCGCGAACGTCGAGCGCGACATCCTCGGCGAGCGTCTGACCGGGCTTTTCGATCTTGCGCGTGCCCGCGAACACCAGCCCCGCCATGATCAGCGCCTGCGCGCGCGTCCGCGACTCGACCAGCCCCCTGTCGACCAGCATCTGGTCTGCGCGTATCTTCGCCATGGCGCCGCTATCGCGCCCAGATCCGATCACCGCAAGCTGCCTTCCTTTTGCCGCAATATCTATTGCCCACCGAACCGGTGGGATTATGTTCGCTGCAGGGATCGTGATCGGATGGCGTGCCCTAGAGCGTCCTGCGGTCATGATCCCGCCCCCGCGAAAACGGGGTCCTGGAAAAGGAGACGCGCCGTGGGTTCGTTTGCACCATATGATAGCGTTCAGCCGACCATTCTGACCGTCCCCGGGCTTGGCGGCTCGGGCCCCTCGCACTGGCAGACGCTGTGGGAGGATGCCCGCCCCGACACCGTCCGTGTCGAGCTCGGCATGTGGAATACGCCCCACCGCAACGCCTGGGTGACGCGGCTCGACGAGGCGATCCGGCGGGCCCAGGCCCCCGTCATCCTCGCCGCGTACAGCCTGGGATGCCTGGCGGTGGCGTGGTGGGCCGAACTTAGTCCGCAACCCTATGGCTGGCCCGTCGCGGGCGCATTGCTCGTCGCGCCCGCCGATGTCGATCGCAACGGCGCACAGGCCGAACTCAAGGGCTTCGCACCCACGCCGCGCACGCCGCTGCCGTTTCCGTCGATCGTCGTCGCGAGCAGCGATGATCCCTGGGTCACGCCGGCGCGTGCGCACAGCATGGCGGCGGACTGGGGCAGCCATTTCGTCGATGCCGGTCCGCAGGGCCATCTGAACGCCGCAAGCGGTGTCGGCTGGTGGCGCGAAGGTCAGGACCTCCTCAACCGCGTCATTGCCGCCAGCGGCGACGGGCGCGGCCAGGCCCTCCCGCCTGCGACTGCACGCTCGATCCTCGCGATCAGCGCGACCGATGCCGCGCAGTCGCATTATTTGGGAGGCTGAAGCGAGACCGTGAACGCGGATCACCCCTGACCCCTAACCCGGAGATTATTGAATCGATTGGCTTATGCGCGCCCGATAACGCTTGTATGACCGTCGCTGTAAAACGGAGACAAGCGATATGGACGTCAATGCCCAGGGCGAAGATACGAAGTCGGAACGGGCGGAGATCCATTTCCTCGCCGCATTGGTCGATGAACTCATGCGAAAGATGATGGCGGCAGGGATCATGTCGCAGGCCGACCTCAACGACATCGAAAACGCCGTGGCGGCACGCACCGGCAGCAACCCCAGGGCCTGGTAGGACGACCCAAGCGCCGGACGGCGTAAAAAAGCGCCGTCTATATGCGCGCTATATGCCTTTTCCCGGAATCGATCTCGAATTGCTACGACGGATGCGCCTAATCGCCCATCCCTGAAGGCATCGTCACGTGACGAGCGCCGTTCAAGGGGTGCAAGAATGAAGTTCCGTCATGCGACTGCGGTCGTCGCGATCCTGGCTTTCCCCGTCATCGCGCAGGCGCAGTCGAGCCCGACCGACCCGGGCGCGGCCACCGGCGATACCGCGCCGCCGCCGGCGCTGACGATCAGCGGGTCGGCGGCGATCGCGTCCGACTACCGGTTCCGCGGCGTGTCGCAGTCCGACCGGGAAATGGCCGTCCAGGGCGGCATCACGGTGTCGCACGAGAGCGGCCTGTACGCGGGCGTCTGGGGATCGAACCTTGCCGGGTGGGGCACGTTCGGCGGCGCCAACATGGAGCTCGACCTGATCGGCGGCTACAAGGCGAAGCTTGCCGACAACGCCACGCTCGACGTGGGGCTTACCTGGTACATGTATCCGGGCGGTGCCGATAAAACCGACTTCGCCGAGCCCTATGTGAAGCTGACGGGCACGACCGGTCCGGGGACGCTGACCGCGGGCGCGGCCTATGCCCCCAAGCAGCAGGCGATCGGCAAATGGTATGCGACCGGCGCCGATGCCGCGGCGGGCGTCTACACGAGCCCGGGCGACAAGGACGACAATCTGTACCTGTGGGGCGACGGCGCGCTGGCGCTGGCCGGCACGCCGATCACCGCCAAGGCGCATGTCGGGCATAGCTGGGGGCAGGACGGGCTGGGGCCGAACGCGACCGCGGTGTCGCCGACCGGCGCATACTGGGATTGGTCGCTCGGCGCGGATGCGACCTACCGGAACCTGACCTTCAACGTCAGCTACATCGACACCGACATTTCGGCCGCCGAGGCGACCTATCTGCGCCCCAGTTTCAGCAAGGGACAGGACGGCATCGGCAACATCGACGGCGGCACGATCGTCGCGTCGCTGACCGCGGCCTTTTGAGGAGAGAGGGTGATGGACGACCTGCTCTGGATTCTCGTCATGGTCGGGATGGTGGCGGCGACGCTCGCTTATGCCCGGCTCTGCGACAACGCATGAGGACGCACGCATGACGCTCGATCTCTGGCTCGCGGCGCTCACCGCGCTTGGCCTTCTCGTCTACCTGGTGGCGGTCCTGATCCGCCCCGAACGCTTCTGAAGGAGGCGGACCAATGACATTCCAGGGCTGGTTCCTGATCCTAGGCTTCGTCGCCATCCTGCTCGCGCTGACCAAGCCGGTCGGCGTGTGGCTTTTCACGCTGTACGAAGGGCGGCGTACCCCGCTCCACATCGTGCTCGGCCCGGTTGAGCGCGGCTTCTACAAGCTCGCCGGGATCGACCCCGATTCCGAGCAGGGCTGGCGGCGCTATGCGCTGCACATGCTGCTGTTCAACGTCGCGTTGATGGCGTTCACCTATGCCGTGCTGCGCTTGCAGGGCGTGCTGCCGGGCAACCCGCAGGGGCTGGCCGGGCTCAGCCCGAATCTCGCGTTCAACACCGCGATCAGCTTCACCACCAACACCAACTGGCAGAGCTATGGCGGGGAATCGACGATGTCGAACCTCAGCCAGATGCTGGGGCTGACGATCCACAATTTCCTGTCCGCGGCCACCGGGATCGCGCTGGCGTTCGCGCTGTTCCGCGGTTTCGCGCGGCGCAGATCCAAGGCGATCGGCAATTTCTGGGCGGATATGACGCGCGTCACGCTCTATATCCTGCTGCCGATCTCGATCGTCTACGCGCTGTTCCTGATCGCCAGCGGCGTGCCGCAGACGATGGCGGGCGTGGTCGATGTGCAGACGCTGGAGGGCGCGAAACAGTCGCTGCTGCTCGGCCCGGTTGCGTCGCAGGAAGCGATCAAGATGCTCGGCACCAACGGTGGCGGCTTCTTCAACGCGAACTCCGCGCATCCGTTCGAGAACCCGACCGCGCTGACCAACCTCGTCCAGATGCTGTCGATCTTCCTGATCGGCTTCGGGCTGACCTGGACGTTCGGCAAGGCGGTGGGCAACACCAAGCAGGGCTGGGCGATCCTCTCGGCGATGGTGATCCTGTTCCTCGCCGGCGTCACCGTCACCTATTGGCAGGAAGCCGCGGGCAACCCGGTGCTCCAGCATCTCGGCGTCACGGGCGGCAACATGGAGGGCAAGGAGGTCCGCTTCGGGATCGCCGCGTCCGCCTTGTTCTCGGTCGTCACCACCGCGGCGTCGTGCGGCGCGGTCAACAGCATGCATGACAGCTTCACCGCGCTCGGCGGGCTGGTTCCTTTGTTCAACATGCAGCTGGGCGAGGTCGTCATCGGCGGCGTCGGCGCAGGGATCTACGGCTTCCTGCTGTTCGCGATCCTCGCGGTGTTCGTCGCGGGGCTGATGGTCGGGCGTACGCCCGAATATGTCGGCAAGAAGATCGAAAGCCGCGAGGTGAAGCTCGCGGTGCTGGCGATCGCGGTGTTGCCGTTGATGATCCTCGGGCTGACCGCGCTGTCGTCGGTGCTGCAACAGGGGCTGGCAGGGCCGCTCAACAAGGGGCCGCATGGCTTCTCGGAGATCCTCTACGCCTTCACCAGCGCGGTCGCCAACAACGGCTCCGCCTTTGCTGGGCTCACCGCCAACACGCCGTATTACAACGGGCTGCTGGGCGTCGCGATGTGGGTGGGCCGGTTCTTCATCATCGTGCCGATGCTCGCCATCGCCGGGAGCCTCGCCGCGAAGAAGTACACGCCCGAAAGCGCGGGCTCGTTCCCGACGACGGGCGGGCTGTGGGTGGGGCTGCTGGTCGGCATCATCCTGATCCTGGGTGGTCTCACCTTCCTGCCGGGCCTCGCGCTCGGTCCCATCGCCGATCATCTTGCGATGATCAGCGGCAAACTGTCCTGATCGGGGGCCACCATGGCAAAGACCCAGACAAAAAGCCTGTTCACCGCCGACCTCGTCGTGCCTGCGATCAAGGCCTCGTTCCTCAAGCTCAATCCCAAGGAACTGATCCGCAACCCGGTGATGTTCGTCACCGGCGTGGTCGCGGCGCTGATGACCGTGCTGCTCGTGGTCGGGCAGGACAATCTGTCGCTCGGCTTCAAGCTCCAGCTCGCCATCTGGCTGTGGCTGACCGTGTTGTTCGGCACGTTTGCCGAGGCGCTCGCCGAAGGGCGCGGCAAGGCGCAGGCCGCGTCGTTGCGCGCGACCAAGGCGGAACTGACCGCCAAGCGGCTGAAGGGCGACGGCCGGGACTTCGACGCGGTCCCCGCCAGCCAGCTCAAGGTCGGCGACATCGTGCTGGTCGAGACCAACGACCTGATCCCGTCCGACGGTGACGTCGTTTCGGGGGTCGCCTCGGTCAACGAGGCGGCGATCACCGGCGAGAGCGCGCCGGTGATCCGCGAGGCGGGCGGCGACCGCTCGGCGGTGACCGCGGGCACGCGCGTCATCTCGGACGAGATCCGCGTCAAGGTGACGGTCGAGCCCGGCAAGGGTTTCCTCGACCGGATGATCGCGCTGGTCGAAGGCGCCGAGCGCCAGAAGACGCCGAACGAGATCGCGCTGACGCTGCTGCTCGTCGGGCTGACGATCATCTTCCTGATCGCGGTCGGCACGATCCCGGGCTTCGCCTCCTACGCCCACGGGTCGATCCCGGTGGCGATCCTCGCCGCGTTGCTCATCACGCTGATCCCGACGACGATCGCTGCGCTGCTCTCGGCGATCGGGATTGCGGGCATGGACCGGCTGGTGCGCTTCAACGTGCTCGCCAAATCGGGTCGTGCGGTCGAGGCGGCGGGGGACATCGACGTGCTGCTGCTCGACAAGACCGGCACGATCACGATCGGCGACCGGCAGGCGAGCGAGTTCCGTGCGGTCTCCGGCACCAGTCCGCAGCGCCTTGCCAAGGCCGCCTTGCTCGCGAGCCTCGCCGATGAAACGCCCGAAGGCCGCTCGATCGTGGTGCTCGCGCGCAAGGCGTTCGACGTCACGACCGACACGCTTCCCGCTGGGGCCGAGATCATCCCGTTCACCGCGCAAACCCGCATCTCGGGCGTGCAGATCGGCGACACGCTGATCCAGAAGGGGGCGGTCGATCTCGATCCTGCGCGCCAATGCCGGATCGGGCGAAACCGCAGCCGCAACCGAACTCCGCCGGATCACCGACGAGATCGCCCGCGCGGGCGGGACTCCGCTGGCGGTCGCGCAGGACGGGCGTCTGCTCGGCGCGATCTTCCTCAAGGATGTGGTCAAGGCCGGCATCCGCGAACGGTTCGGCGAGCTGCGCGCGATGGGGATCCGCACGGTGATGATCACCGGCGACAACCCGCTGACCGCCGCGGCGATCGCGGCCGAGGCCGGGGTGGACGATTTTCTCGCCCAGGCGACGCCCGAGGACAAGCTCGAGCTGATCCGCAAGGAACAGACCGGCGGCCGGCTCGTCGCGATGTGCGGCGACGGCACCAACGACGCGCCTGCGCTCGCGCAAGCCGACGTCGGCGTCGCGATGAACACCGGGACACAGGCTGCGCGCGAGGCGGGCAACATGGTCGATCTCGACAGCGATCCGACCAAGCTGATCGAGGTCGTCGGCCTCGGCAAGCAGTTGCTGATGACGCGCGGGGCGCTGACGACCTTCTCGGTCGCCAATGACGTCGCGAAATATTTCGCGATCATCCCGGCGATGTTCGTCGTGCTCTATCCGGGGCTCGGCGTGCTCAACGTGATGCGGCTGGGAAGCCCCGAAAGCGCGATCCTGTCGGCGATCATCTTCAACGCGGTCATCATCCCCTGCCTCGTCCCGCTCGCGCTGCGCGGCGTCGCCTACAAGCCGATGGCAGCCGGACCGCTGCTCGCGCGCAACCTCGCGGTGTACGGCCTGGGTGGCCTGATCGCACCGTTCATCGGCATCAAGCTCATCGACCTTGTGGTCGGTGGCCTCGGTCTCGCGTAAGGATCAACTGACATGGGCAAGGATTTCTCTTCCGCACTGCGGCCGGCGATCGTCATGACGATCCTGTTCGCGGTCCTTCTCGGGCTCGTTTACCCGCTCGCCATGACCGGTATCGGCCAGGCGATCTTCCCGAGCCAGGCGAACGGCAGCCTGGTGCGCGACGCCCGCGGCACCGTGATCGGCTCGACCGTGGTGGGACAGGCGTTCACGACCGACCGCTATTTCCAGACCCGGCCATCGGCGGCGGGCAAGGGCTATGACGGGCTCGCGTCGTCGGGGTCGAACCTCGGCCCGGCGAGCCAGGCGCTCGTCGATCGCGTGAAACCCGACATCGCCAAACGGCGCGCCGAGGGCGTGTCGGGTCCGATGCCCGCGGATCTGGTCACCGCCAGCGGGTCGGGGCTCGACCCCGATCTGTCGCCCGCCGCCGCGCTGGCGCAGGCACCCCGCATCGCGCGCGTGCGCAGCGTGCCGGTCGAGCGGGTTCGCACTTTGGTCACCGATGCGACGGATGCATCGATGCTCGGTGAGCCGCGCGTCAACGTCCTCGCGCTCAACCGTGCGCTCGACGCTCTGCAAGCCTCCGGCGCGCCCGCGCGCTGATGCCGGGCTCGGGCGACGGCAGACCTGACCCCGACGCCCTCCTGCGCGCTGCCGCGCAGGAGGGTCGCGGGCGTCTCAAGGTCTTCCTCGGTGCCGCGCCCGGAGTCGGCAAGACCTTCGAGATGCTGTCCGAAGGCGCGGCGCGCCGACGCGACGGAGCCGATGTCGTCGTCGGCGTCGTCGAAACGCATGGGCGCGCGGAAACCGAGGCGCTCACCCGCGGGCACGAGATCATGCCGCGCCGTCCGATCCCCTATGAAGGGCGGACGCTGTACGAGATGGATCTGGACGCGATCCTTGCGCGCGCGCCGGGCCTCGTCCTGGTCGACGAACTCGCGCACACCAATGCAGCGGGCAGTCGTCATCCCAAACGCTATCAGGACGTCGAGGAGCTGCTCGCCGCGGGGATCGACGTCTATTCGACTCTCAACATCCAGCACGTCGAGAGCCTCAACGACGTGGTCGCCAGCTTCACCCGAGTCCGTGTCCGTGAGACGGTGCCCGACGGCGTGCTGGAAATGGCCGAGATCGAGGTCGTCGATATCCCGCCCGACGAGCTGATCGATCGGCTGAAGGCGGGCAAGGTGTATCTGCCGCAGGAAGCGACGCGCGCGCTGTCGCACTTCTTCTCCAAATCCAACCTGTCGGCGTTGCGCGAACTCGCGCTGCGGCGCGCGGCGCAGGCGGTCGACGCGCGGATGCTCGACGACGTCCGCGCGCTCGGGCTCGGCGGCACCTGGGCGGGCGGCGACCGGATCGTCGTCGCGATCAACGAACTGCCCGGTGCCGACACGCTGGTGCGCGCGGGCAAGCGCGTTGCGGACGGCCTGCGGGGCCCGTGGACCGCGGTATTCATCGAAACCCCGCGCGCGGCCCATTTCACGGACCTTCAGCATCAGCGCGTCGCCGCCGCGATGACGCTGGCGACGCAGCTCGGCGCGGCGGTCGCCACCGTCCCCGCGACCGATGTCGTTTCGGGCCTCCAGAGCTTCCTGATCGACGCGCGCGCGACGCAGCTGGTCATGGGCAAGTCGCGACGGTCGCGCTGGTTCGAATGGCTCCACGGCTCGGTCGTCGACCGCGTGATCCGCGATACGCCGGGCGTGACGGTCCATGTCCTGCCGATGGTCGCCGAAGGGGGAGCACGCGAACGCGGCCGCCGCCGCCCGGCGCGCTGGGGCACGCCCGGTGGCTATGCGGTGACCACCGCGATGATCGCGGGGATCACCGGAATCGCCAGCGCGCTGCTCCACATCCTCGATCTCGGCAATGTCGCTCTGCTGTATCTGCTGCCGGTGATGGCGGCAGCGAGCCTCTATGGCCTGCGCACCGGCCTGTACGCGGGGATCGCCTCCAGCCTTGCCTACAACTTCTTCTTCCTGCCGCCGGTCGGCACGCTGAGCATCAGCAACCCCGAGAACCTCGTCTCGGTCGTCGTCCTGCTCGGCATCGCGATCGCGACGAGCCAGCTGACCTCGCGCGTCCGCGCGCAGGCCGATCTCGCCGCGGCGAGCGCGCGGACCAATGCGACGCTCGCCGGTTTCCTGCGCCAGATCACCAGCGTCAACGACATCGACGTCGCCGCGCAGATGATCTGCGACGACGTCGGCGGGTTGCTCGACGTGCAGGTGATCCTGCTCGTCGCCGGGACGGGCACCAACCTCGAGATCCTCGCGGCGAGCGATCCCGCCTACCATCTCGACACGATGGACACCGCCGCCGCGACCTGGGCGCTCGACACCGGCATGGCGGCGGGAAAGGGCTCGGGCACGCTCGCGGCGTCGGAATGGCTGTTCCAGCCGCTCAAGGCCGGTGGCCGCGTGCTCGGCGTGCTCGGCGTGGCGAAGGACACGACCGCCGACCCGGTCCGCGCCGACCAGCTGCCGCTGCTCAGCAGCCTGCTCGACCAGTCCGCCTTGGTGCTCGAACGGTTACGGCTCGAAGTCGAGATGCGCGATGTCGAGACCGTGCGGACGCGCGACCGGTTGCGCGCGGCGCTGCTGTCGTCGGTCAGCCACGACCTGCGCACCCCGCTCACCGCGGTCATCGCCGCGGCGGACCAGCTTGAGCATGGCGCGACGCCAGAGCTGATAGGGACGATCAAGGCCGAGGCCGCCCGGCTCAACCGCTTCGTCGCCAATCTGCTCGACATGGCGCGCGTCGAGGCGGGTGCGCTCAAGCTCAACGTCGAGCCGACCGACCTCAGCGATGCGGTGACCGGCGCGGCGCACGATGCGCGGCGCGCGCTGGAGGGCCATGCGGTCCGGCTCGACGTCCCGCCCGACCTGCCGCTAGTCTATACCGATCCGCAGCTGCTCCACCATTGCCTGCTCAACCTGCTCGACAATGCCGGGCGCTACGGCGACCCCGGCACCGAGATCGTGATCGAAGGGCGGCACCGCTTCGGCGAGCTTCGCCTCGCAGTGAAGGATCACGGCCCCGGCCTGCCGCCGGGCAAGGAAACCGAAGTGTTCGAGACGTTCCGCCGCCTCGAGGGGTCCGATCGCGCGATCGGGGGGACGGGGCTCGGCCTTGCGATCGTCAAGGCGTTCGCCGAGGCGATGGACATGACGGTCGAGGCCGGGAACCGCGACGACGGTCCGGGCGCTGCCTTCACGCTGATCTTCCCGCCAGCGCTCATCGTCCGCGATCTCAAACCCGAAAGCATCGCCTGAATGCCTGCAAAGATCCTCGTGGTGGACGACGAAGCCGCCATCCGCCGCCTGCTCCGCAACACGCTGACCCGCGCGGGCTATGCCGTGGTCGAGGCGGAGGACGGGCGCCAGGCGCTGCACCAGGCGGCGGTCGAGCATCCGAGCGCGGTGCTGCTCGACCTCGGGCTGCCCGACCGCGACGGGTTGAGCCTGATCCCGCTGCTGCGGACCCACGGCGATGCGGTGATCCTGGTCGTCTCGGCGCGCGATGCGGTCGACGAGAAGGTCACGGCGCTCGATCTGGGGGCGGACGATTTCATCACCAAGCCGTTCGACAGCGAGGAACTGCTCGCCCGGCTGCGCGTGGCGCTGCGGCATCGTGGGCCTTCCGAAACCACGCCCAAGATCGTGCGCACCGGCGACGTCAGCATCGATCTCGATCGCCGGGTCGTCTTCCGTGGCGACGACGAACTCCATCTCACCCGCAAGGAGCACGACGTGCTGGCGGTGCTGGCGCGGCATATCGGCCGCGTCGTGACGCACCAGCGCGTGCTCGCGGCGGCGTGGGGCGGCGACGAGGATCCGCGCGTCGAATATCTCCGCATCGTCATCCGCAACCTGCGGCAGAAACTGGAACATCCCGGACCCGTCGGCAGCGTGATCGCCAATGAGCTGGGGGTCGGCTACCGGCTGCGCGCGGACGCCTGACAAACGGGCGGGGCATCCTATCACGTCGCCCCGCCCGGCGGCGCGCTTGCGTGCTGCAACCCCGTTCGCTCCGCCGATCTCGACCACGCGCGGACAATACAGTGCCTTCGCCGCCAGGGGCAAAGCCTGTCAGCCAGCCTCTCAGAACGCCGCGTCGAGCCCGAGCCGGAGCGTTCGCGGGCGCAGCGGCGTCACCTGGTCGCGACCGGTGGTGAACGGCGTGCCGAGCGCGAAGCGATTGCCGCGTATGTCGGCAAGGTTGGTGATCCCCGCGGTCACGCCGAGCGCGCCGAGCCCCAGCCGGGCGGTGACGCCGCTGTCAAGATAGCTGCCCTGGCTCTGCCCGAGCACGGGGCCGACGCCGAGCCGTGACGACCCGACGTACCGGACCCAGCCGTCGATCTTGATGTCCTTCGTCCCCGCGAGCTGCTGCGTGTACACCGCGCCTGCGCGCGCGGTGATGCGCGCGATATTGGGGATCTGGCTCAGTCGCGCCGCCAGCTGCGCGCGCGTGACCGCGGGATCGGCGGCGAGGGTGCCGACGAGGTCGAACAGCCGCGCGCTCGAGGGTTCGTCGATGCGACTGTCGTTGAACGACACCGCGCCCTCGATCCGCAGCGCCTTCGTCAAACGCGCGCCCGCGGTCGCCTCGATCGTCCAGAGTTCGCCGTCGCCGATGTTGGCGGTGCTCGGCAACCCCGATCCGTCGATGAAATCCGCCTGGATGTCGCGCCACGAGGTGTGCGCGAGCGTGAGCGCCGCATCGAACCGGTCCGCACCCGGCCGGCCCGAACGCAGCCCCGTCTCGATCGTGGCGACGTGGTCGTTGCGGAACCGGCGTACGAAGTCGCCCTCGATCGCAAGCCCGCCGGGACGGAACCCCTGCTGGTACCGCAGGAACATCTGGACCTGCGGCGTCAGCTCGAACAGCGCCGATGCCGATGGCAGCATGATCGTCTGCGCCCGCTGTGCGGTCGTCGCCAGTTGCGCCAGCGTGACGCGCTGCGCGATGTCGGCGCCCTCCCCGTCGAGGACCGAGCGGGTCACACGCAATCCCCCGGTGGTCAGCAATCCGGGTAGCAGACGCACGCTGCCTTCGCCGTACACCGTCGTCTCGGCGATGCCGTTGACGACCCCGGTGGTCGGCAGCAGCGCGTCGGGCGCGCCATAGAGCCGGGTCAGACGCGTGCGGTTATGGACATAGCTGAACCCCGCGAGCCAGCCCGAACCATCCGCGCGCGACGACCAGAGCCGTGTCTCGTTTGCCTGCATCCGGGTGCGGTTGGCCTGCGCGAACAGCCGTACCGGCTCGCCGGGCGCGGTCGCATCATACCGCTCCATCAGGTCGTGCGCGGTAATCCCGCTGGTCGATCGGAAGCGCACGTCGCCGAAGGCACCGGAAAGGACGATCTGCCCCTGCCCGAAGTCTGCCGAAAAGCCTTCGGTAACCGGCGCGGACCGGCTGAGCGGGCGGCCGTCGCGGTCGGCGTACTGGCTGTCGGCGCCACGGATGCGCTGTCCGATGCCGATCAGGTCGACGCTCCAGCCCGCCGCGATATCGAGATGCGCCGCGGCGCGTCCGCCTTCGATGCGGGTGCGATTGACGTCGGTGCGGCCGAGCAGCGGCTTGTCGATATAGCCACCCTCGCTCGATGCGTTGGCGACGACACGGATCGCCAGCCGGTCGAGGAGGACGGGTATGTTCGCGACCAGCTGCGTGTCCGCGCCCGGTGCGCCATGCGTCGTCGCGGACCCGCCGATCGTCGCCGATCCGCTAAACCGCGAGGGATCCGGGGCATTGGGTACCAGCCGGATCAACCCGCCAAGCGATCCCGCGCCGTAGAGCGTGCCCTGTGGCCCCTCGAGCACCTCGACCGCGGCGAGGTCCGCGAGCCGCAGGTCGGGGTCCGGCGCATTGTAGCTCAACCGCAGGTCGCCGAAATACTGGCCGACCGTGGCCTGCGTGGGTCCCGTGAAGCTCGAATCCGCGATGCCGCGGATGAACAGCTTGTTGCGACCCGCGCCGAGATAGGTCGAGGCGACGCTGGTCAGCCGGTCGGCGAGCCGCTCCGTCCCGCCCGCCCCGCCGAACTCCAGATCGCGGCCCGCGACGCGCGCGAACTGGCCGGCGAAATGGTCCCGCGTCGTATCGCGCTTGCTGGCGGTGACGACGATGTCCGCGTTCGTTTCGGGAGGCCAGTCCGATCGGCGCGCGCGTAACGGGCGCAGCGGCTGTGCGGTCGTCGCGACCGTCGGCTGCGCCACCAGCCTCCAGCTGTTCGGCCCGATCGCCTCAACCCGCGCACCGGCGCGGCGGGCGATCAGCGCGAGCGCCGCTTCAACGCGCATTCCCCCCGGCAGGCTTGGCACGCGTCGCGCCCAGAGCCGGGGATCGGGCACCACGACGCTGATACGCGTGACACGGCCGAGCGCCATCACCTGCTGCCCGACACTGCCCGCGGGCAGCGTGACCGTCAGCGTCCCGGCAGCGGCGGGGGCCGCTGCCACGAGGAGTGCCGCGAGGGCGCCTCCCGGCATCTTCACCCGCGCGGCTCCAGCGTCCAGCCCTCCGCATCCTGGCGCACCGTGACGTCGAGCAGCGTCCCCAGCAGCGCCGGTCGCGTCCTGACGGTCTCGACATCCAGCGTGCCGCGGAACGTCCGCGCCGTCAGCCCGGGCGCGGCGACCACGCGTCGCCCGGTTTCCCGCGACAGGTCCGCCGCGACCTCAGCCAGCGGCGCGTCGTCATAGGCGAGCCGCCCTTCGCGCCAGCTACCGATGTCTGCTGTCGCGACGGTGCGGCGTACCCGCGTCGCGCCGTCGGCGAAGATGGCCTGGCCCGGATCGAGGCGCAGCGCCGCACCGTCGGGATCGACAAGCACCGCGCCTTCGGCCACCGCGACATGGATGCGCGTGCCCGCCGCCTTGACGTCGAAGACGGTGCCGAGGTCGACAAGCCGCAATGCCCCCGCCTGCACCGCGAACGGGCGTGCGGCATCGTGGCGGACCCTAAACAGCATCTCGCCGCGCTCGACGGTGGCAACGCGCGCATTGCGGCGATCGAGCCGGACGGTCGATGCACCCGCCAGCACGATGCTGCTGCCGTCGTCGAGGAGCACGGTGCGCTGTTCACCCGCCGCGGTGGCGATCGCATAGGGCTGCGGCGCCTGTGTCCACACGCCCAGCCCGATCGCACCGGCGAGCGTCGCGGCAATCGCGCCGCCGATCCAGCGGCGTCGCGCGGGTCGGGCAACGACCTCGACCGGTGCCGGCGCCATCGCCGCCCCTGCCCCAACGCCTGCTGCTGCCGCTGCCGCCGCTACCGCAGCATCGTCAAGCATCGCCACGGCGCGGTCGTACCGGCCCGAGCGCATCGTATCCGCCTCGAGCCACGCGAGGAACGCATCCCAGTCGGCGTCGGGTTCCGCCATGCGGATCGCCCAGCCCAGCGCCTCGTCGTCGATATGCGCGTCGGTCATCGCATCCGTTCCTTCAGGTCCGCGAGCGCACGAGCGGCGACGCGGAGATTGCTCTCG
The DNA here is from genome assembly GCF_036856055.1 of Sphingomonas sp. 22R3R2A-7. NCBI lineage: Bacteria > Pseudomonadati > Pseudomonadota > Alphaproteobacteria > Sphingomonadales > Sphingomonadaceae > Sphingomonas > Sphingomonas sp. 22R3R2A-7. The sequence continues at coordinate 669,328 of NZ_JASPFR010000001.1, forward strand.
ACCGTGCTGAGACTGATCCCCAGTTCCGCCGCGATCTGCCGCTGCGGCACGCCGTCGATCCGCGCGCGGCGAAAGATCGTGGCGGTCCGCGCTTCCAGTTCGGCGAGCGTGGCGGCAACCTGCGCCGCTTCCTGCCGTGCAGCGATCACGCGGTCGGCGGTCGGATCGGCATCGTCCTGCGCTTCGCTCCAGTCCTGGTCGCGCAGCGTCGCCTGCCGGTGCGCGCGATACCGGTCGATCATCAGCATGTCCGCGGCGCGGAACAGATAGGCGACCGGATTGCCGATCGGCCCGTCCGCCCGTCCCGACACCTTGATCCACAGATCGTGGACCAGATCCTCGGCCGCATCCGCAGCACCACGCGCGGCGAGAAAGCGGACCAGCTTGTCGCGATTGGCGAGGAAGACGGCCTCGATCCCTGTGGGAGATCCGGGGGCGGCATAACGATGACCGGTTCGAAGGGGCGGGAAGGCAGCCGTCTAGCCGAACCACCGGGAAGAAAGAAGGCGCTCCACCCGGGGGGATGGTGGAGCGCTGCCCTTGCAGGCATGCAGCGGCCGGGCATGCCTGCCTCGCCTAGAAGGCGAACTGGAGGGCCGCGCGCGCCGACAGCGCGACGTCGCCAAGCCGTTGTTCGGCGCCGACTTCCCCGCTCAGGCGCACCTCGGTCGTGCCCGTGATCGCGCGCACCTTGCCGGTCCAGCCGCTGTCACGGCTCTCGGGATCGAGCGTGAAGGCGTCGCCGCTGCCGAAGCTGGCGGTCGTGCGACCAAGCGCGCCCGCGATGCGCTCGCGCCGGCCGCCCTCGACCTCGATTCGGCTCCACTGGTCGTAGCGATTGTCGCCGCCGAAATTGATTCCCGCGGCAAGACTTGCGGTGACCGCGAGCTCGTCGCTGTTCCGCTTGCGCACCGTCAGGTCATATCCCGTGCCGCCGCCCGTCTCGCGATAGGAATCCTCGTTCAGCCGGTAATAGTCGATCGCCAGCACCGGCCGCAGGCTGAACTGCCCGATCGGCTGCTCGTAGGATACGGCGCCCGATCCGGAATAGAGCATGCCGTTCCAGTCGGCATCGGCGCGACGCTGGACGTTTTCGGTCTCGAGCTCGGCATCGAACTGCCGGACGCTGTCGAACGAGACGAACGCCGCCGACCCGCGCAGCTGTGCCGCGAAGCCGCCCCAATGCCCGCGCCAGAAGCCTGCGAGTTCATACTGGCTATGCTTGATCTTGTTGACCGCCAGCCCCTCATTGTCGGTTCCGCTGAGATAGGCGAGCGAGACGCCGAAATTGCCCGCGCTGGTCTTGCGTTCGAGCCCGCTGCTGAGACCCCAGCCATGGACATCGTACCCGGTCGTGCTGCGCTCCGCCTTCGACGCGTCCCATCCGACCGGGCTGAGAAAGAACCCCCAGCCGCCCTCTTCGGTAAACGCGCCGGCAGGCTCGCGCAGCTGCGATGCCGCCGCGCGCGAGGCGAGCGTGACGCTTTCGAACAGACCACCCGAATAGTTCGGGAGCATCTGATCGATCGCCGCGCGGAACGCTGCGCCGTCATAAAGGCCGCGAATTGCCACGGCGAGCTTCGCATCGCTGCCGATTGCGCTATCGACCGCATCGAACGCACCCGTTGCGGCGGTGTTGAGGCCGAGCTCGGTCTTGGCCTTGCGTACCACGTCGACGACGATCTCGTTCGGCGCGGCCGCGACGATCGCCCCGCGGTAGAGGAACGGCACCGTCGCGTCCGACAGCGTCAGGTTCTGCGCGCCGGTCAGCGTGCCCGATCGCAACACGACATATTGCCCGGCGATGTCGGCGCCCCCGGCGACGCGCAGCGCGAGCTTGCTGCCCGTACCGATCGTCGACGCGCCGGTCACGGTGATCAGGTTCGCGGCGGGATTGGCCTTGTCCAGCGCGACCGACAGGACCGACTGGTCCCCCAGGTTGAGCGATCCGATCGTCGCGCCGCCGCTCACCGCAAGCGTGCCGCCGCCGGATGCGACCGTCACCGCGACGTTGCCGGCATTCACCAGTCGCCCGGCAAAGACGCCCTTGCCGCTGATCGCCAGCGTGTCCGCGCCACCGCCGGCGAAGTCGGCCGTGCCGTTGAAACGGGCCGTGTCGCCGATCGCGATCGTGTCCGCGCCATCGCCGAAGGTGGCGGTGCCGGCAAAGCTGCTCGCGCCGCTCATCTCGAGCCGGTTGCTCCCCGCGCCGAACGCGACGTCGCCGCTGACCGAACCTCCAGCGAGTTCGAGCCGGTCGCTGCCGGTGCCGAAGCGGATCGCCCCCGTGATGCTCGGCGCGGCGCCGGTCGTCGGAGCCGTCTGGCGCACCACCGCGCCGCTGGTGTTTGCCGACAGGTCGATCGCCACCGACCGCGATGCGTCACCACCCGCCGCGGTGATCACGCCGCTATTCTCGACCAAGGTCACGCCGCCGGTGCGGTCGAGGATCGCAACCGCGCTGGCACCGGTCGCCGCCGCACGGACGGTGCCCGTATTGCGGATCGTCGGTACCGAGGCGCCCGTGTCGACCATCACCGCGACCGACTGGGTCGTCGTCGAACCACCACCGGTAACGGCGACGGTTCCGCCCAGCCGCAACTCGGGCGTCGTCGCGCCTGCGCCGAACCGGATCCCCGTCGCCGACGCGCCGGTGGCGTTCGCCTGCACCGATCCCGCCACCGCGACGCCGCCGGCGATCGTGACGGCACCACCCAGCCCGCCGATCGCGAGTCCCGTGGCTGCGATACCGCTGTAGACGCCGTTGCCCGTGACGCGACCATTGATCGCCAGCCCTGCCGCCGGCGTGCTGCCGGCGATCGCGCCGATCGTGACCGCCCGGTCCGCCGCGCCGATCTGGAACGCCGGCGCCGCGCCATAGGCCACGACATCCGCCAGCTTGTCGGTTGCACCCGACAGCGTGATCCCGCCTGCCACATTGCCCGCGACGACCAGCGCCGATCCGCCCTGCAGCAGATCGTCGGCGTCGAGCTTCGACGGGTCCGCCGGCGCCGTGGTCGAGCGATAGCCGGTGACCCCGATCTGTCCCTCGATCACCAGCGCGCCGCCGATATCGCCGTCCAGACGCGCGCCGACCGCGTCGTGGCCGGTCGCGGTGATGGTCCCGCCGAGCGTGACGTTCCCCGTCACCGCCGCAAGTCGCACGCCCACCGATCGATCGCCCAGCACGTTGGTCTTGCCGCTGTGGCTGAATGCGCCGGTCAGCGGTCCGCCCAGATGGACGCCCGCGGAGTCGTTCCCCTCGACGGTGATCTCGCCGCTGTTGATGATATTGCCGGTAAACGCGCCCGCCGTGCGGATCCCGGTTCGCGCGCTGCCCTGCGCGAACGGTCCGTCGAGGTCGCCGTCCTTGTCGGCATCGATCGGGGTATAGGTCTCGTCGATGATGATCTTGCCGGTGTTGGTGATCGAAGCGCTCACCCCCGCCTGCGCCGAAATGCCCGACGCGCCGTTCGAGATCGGTGACCTGGATCGTCCCCGCATTGCTGACGGCGTTGTTGCTGTCGATCGTCACCGCGGTCCCGCCCGTCGGCACGACGCTGCCCGCCGCGACGATCGAGACGTTATCGGCACCACCGTTCTTGACGGTGGACGTACGCACGACGGTCGTGCGCTTCGTATCGACCACCGTCTGCGCGGAAGCGGCAGAGGCGATGGCAAGCGTGGCGGATGACGCGAGAAGCAAGCGGTGCACGGATAGGTCCCCTTTTGGATGTCTTCTGACACCCCAGACGGAGCGGAACCGCGAAAGCCTTGGTTGAACCCGTCGGGCCGGATGCCGACGCCGCGGCCAGGGTCGGACCGCGCGCGGCGACGCGAGCGCAAGACATGTTGAAAACCACGCTGCCCGAGCGCAAAACCGGCATGGGGCGTTCAAACCTGCCCCGACACAGAAGCCGGATTCATCAAACCGGCCGAGGAGAGGTGGATTGATCCACAACGAAGACCGGACGGTGATCCGCACTGCCGATCGTGCCCTGGCGCCTGCCGAAGCCGATGCGGCGACCGTCGGCGCGCGCGGCTCGACCGGGATGCGCCGCCGACAGTCCTTGGTGCGTCCCGGAACTCCTCGCAATTTCCATTGGGATCAGAACATATGAAGATAGACGGCGTCGCAGCGATCGTGACCGGCGGGGCGTCGGGTCTTGGCGGCGGGACGGTCGAGCGGCTCGCGCAGCACGGTGCGAAGGTCACGATCCTCGACCTCAACGCAGAGCTGGGTACGACGCTTGCGAACGCGGTCGGCGGGCATTTCATCCGCGTCGACGTCACCGACGAGCAGGCGGTCGCCGGCGCAATCGCGGAGGCGGAGGCGGTGAACGGCAAGGCCCGCATCCTCGTGAACTGCGCCGGGATCGGGCCGCCGGGAAAGGTGATCGATCGCAACGGCCACCCGCTTCCGCTCGCCGCCTTCTCGAAGATCGTCACGATCAACCTGATCGGCACGTTCAACGTCCTCTCGCAATTCGCCGCCGCGCTGCACACCGCCGATCCGATCGGCGAGGAGCGCGGTGTCGTCATCAATACCGCCTCGGTCGCCGCCTATGACGGCCAGATCGGACAGGCGGCCTATGCCGCGTCGAAGGGCGGTGTCGTCGGCATGACCCTGCCGATCGCGCGCGAACTCGCCCGCTACGGCATCCGCGTCATGACGATCGCACCGGGCATCTTCTGGACGCCGCTCCTCGCGATGCTGCCGCAGGACGCGCAGGACAGTCTGGGTGCGCAGGTGCCGTTCCCCTCGCGTCTCGGTCAGCCGGACGAATATGCACAGCTCGTCGAGGCGATCGTCACGAATCCGATGCTGAACGGCGAGACGATCCGGCTCGACGGCGCCATCCGCATGGCGCCGCGATGACGGTCCGTCCCGCGTCACGTCAACCGCACCTTGTGGGAGCCTGATCATGGCCGATGCCTATATCGTCGACGCAGTCCGCACCGCGGGAGGCCGCCGCAACGGGCGCCTCGCCGGCGTACACCCGGCCGATCTCGCCGCAACCGTGCTCGACGCGCTGCTCGATCGGACGGGGATCGATCCCGCAGCGGTCGAGGACGTCATCATGGGATGCGTCACGCAGGCGGGCGAACAGTCGTTCGCGTTCGGCCGCAACGCCGTCTTCGCCTCGAGATTGCCCGACAGCGTGCCCGCGGTCACGATCGACCGGCAATGCGGCTCGTCCCAGCAGGCGATCCAGTTCGCCGCGCAGGCGGTCATGTCGGGCACGCAGGACGTCGTCATCGCCGCCGGTGCCGAGAGCATGAGCCGCGTGCCGATGTTCACCAACCTGTCGCTGCACCGGCAGGCGGGCATTGGCACCGGCCCGGTGAGCGAGAGCATTGCCGCACGGTTCGGCGTCGCCGAGTTCAGCCAGTTTCACGGTGCGGAGATGATCGCGCGGAAACACGGCTTCGACCGCGACGCGCTGGATCGCTATGCGCTCGAGAGCCACCGCCGTGCCGCTGCCGCCACCGAGGCGGGCGCGTTCACGCACGAGATCGCAGCGGTCATCGTCGACGGCGAGGCGCATCTGCGCGACGAAGGCATTCGGTACGACGCCACGCTGGAGGGTATCGGCACGGTCCGGCTCCTGCAGGAGGGCGGGGTCATCTCTGCCGCCAACGCCAGCCAGATCTGCGACGGCGCGAGCGCTGTCCTCGTCGTCAACGAACGCGCGCTGAAAGCGCATGGCCTCACCCCCATGGCCCGGATCGTCGACATGACGGTAACCGCGGGCGACCCGGTCATCATGCTCGAGGAACCGCTCTTTGCGACCGACAAGTCGCTGCGCAAGGCGGGTCTGTCGATCGACGATATCGACCTTTACGAGGTCAACGAGGCGTTCGCACCGGTTCCGCTCGCGTGGCTCGGGCATGTCGGCGCCGATCCCGCAAGGCTGAACGTCAACGGCGGCGCGATCGCGCTTGGCCACCCGCTCGGCGCCAGCGGGACCAAGCTGATGGCGACGCTCGTCCACGCGCTGCGCGCCCGAGGTAAACGCTATGGCTTGCAGACGATGTGCGAGGGTGGCGGCATCGCCAATGTGACGATCATCGAGGCGCTCTGACCATGGCGCCCCGCTCCGGCCCGCTCGTCGGCCTGCGCGTCGTGGAATTCACGGGCATCGGGCCGGGGCCGCACTGCGCGATGCTGCTTGCCGACCTTGGCGCGGAGGTCGTCCGGATCGACCGCAAGGGGGGCAACGGCTGGCCGAACCCCGTCGTCGACCGGGGCCGGACGACACGGATTCTCGACCTTCGTACGGACGAGGGACGCGAGGCGGCGCTTGCGCTGTGTGACGACACGGACGTGGTGATCGAGGGCTTCCGGCCCGGCGTGATGGAACGTCTGGGGCTTGGCCCGGATATCATGCTCGGGCGCAACCCGCGCCTCGTCTATGGCCGCATGACCGGTTGGGGACAGGACGGCCCGCGCGCGACGACCGCTGGCCACGACATCAACTATATCGCGCTGACCGGCGCCCTCGCAGCGATCGGCGCACCCGGGCAGCGGTCGGTGCCGCCGCTCAACCTCATCGGCGATTTCGGTGGCGGATCGCTGTTCCTCGCGTTCGGCGTCATGGCCGCACTGTGGGAGCGCGAACGATCGGGATTGGGCCAGGTTGTCGATGCGGCAATCGTCGATGGCGTGAGCAGCCTGATGGCGACATTTGCAGGTCTCATCCCCTCGGGGCGGATAACGCTCGACAAGTCGCGCAATCCGCTCGCCGGGACCGCCCCCTATTACCGGACCTATCTGTGCGCCGATGGCCGGGAGGTCTCGGTGGGCGCGATCGAGCCGCAATTCTGGGCCGAGATGCTCCGCCTGCTGGGCGTCGAGACCGACGATGCTGCGTCCATGCGGGACGAGGCACGATGGGGCGAGACCGCGCTTCTCCTCGAACGCACCTTCGCCAGCAGAACCCGTGACGAATGGAGCGCGGTGTTCGCCGGTTCGGACGCCTGCGTTACTCCGGTGCTGACGTTTGCCGAGGCGATGAGTGATCAACACCTTCTCGACCGGAAAACCTATCTCGGAGCGGACGGCAGCCGGACCCCCGCGCCCGCCCCCCGCTTCTCGCGCACACCCGGCGGCATCGACGACACGATGTGACACGCCGTCGGTGCATCCGCCGTCCGATGGGGACACTGGGCCCGCCGTCTCCACACCCGAAAATCTGCCGCCGCGGCGGGCGAAAGCCAAAACGTCACCGAACAGTCGCCGGGCGGTAACGCAGATCGGCAATGGCGCGAACCGAAGCTGCATCACAGCAGCCCAAGGGGACCACCATGAACCGTCTTTCCAGCCTGCTCGCGGGTGTTGCCGCACTTGCCATCGCTTCGCCGGTCCTTGCGCAGACGCTGGTCGAGCCCGCATCGCCGTCCTCAGCGTCCCCCGCCCCCTCCCCGGCCTGGTCACCACGACCACCGATGACGCGTCGACCGGCGAGATCGTGGTCCTCGGCTTCGGCGAGAGCCGGCAGATCCAGAGCATCAATGCGAGCGACCTCGCCCGCCTGACGCCGGGCACGAGCCCGCTGAAAGCGATCGAGAAGCTGCCAGGCGTAAATTTCCAGGCCGCCGATCCGTTCGGCGCCTATGAATGGGCGGTCAGGATCTCGCTGCGCGGGTTCAACCAGAACCAGCTTGGCTTCACGCTCGACGGCGTGCCGCTCGGCGACATGAGCTATGGCAACGTCAACGGGTTGCACATCAGCCGCGCGATCATCTCCGAGAACGTCGCACGCACCGACGTCGCGCAGGGTGCGGGCGCGCTCGGCACCGCGTCGACGAGCAATCTAGGCGGTACGATCGAATTCTTCAGCGACCGGCCCCGCGACACCGCGAACGTCACGGGCGGCGGCACCTATGGATCGGACAACACCTATCGCGCCTTCGCCCGCATCGACAGCGGCGACCTCGGCGGCGGCCTCAAGGGCTATCTCAGCTACGGCTATCTGACGACCGACAAGTGGAAGGGCGATGGCGTCCAGCGCCAGCACCAGGCGAACGGCAAGATCGTCAAGGACCTGGGACCACTCGGCAGCCTGTCGGCTTTCCTGAACTTCTCCGATCGCCGCGAACAGGATTACCAGGATCTCAGCCTGGACATCATCCGCCGGCGCGGGCTGCGCAACGACAACATCGCCGACAATTACCCGCTGGCGCTCCAGATCGCCAAGGTCGCGCAAAACCAGGCCGCGGCCGCGGCGGGCGCCGCGCAGCCCTGGGCGGGCGTCGGGACGGCATTTCCCGCAGGCTTCGGCACCGTCGACGATGCCTATTATGACGCTGGCGGCCTCCGTCGCGACTATCTTGGCGGCGTCACGTTCGACGCGCACCTGACGCCCGGACTGTCGCTCACCACGACCGGCTATTATCATGACAACACGGGCCAGGGCTCATGGATCACGCCCTATTCGCCAACGCCCGCAGGCGCCGCCAATGCCGACGGCAGTCCGATCACGGCGCGCAGCCCGCTCGGTTTCCGCACGACCGAATATGCGATCAAGCGCGGCGGCGCGCTGAGCAACCTTGCCTATGAGACGGGCGCGAACACGCTCGAACTCGGCGGCTGGTACGAGACCAACATCTTCACCCAGTCGCGCCGCTTCTACGGCATGACCGACAGCGCGACCCCCAATCGCGACGTGCTCGACTTCCAGAAAAACCCCTATCTGACGCAGTGGGACGGCAAATACACCACCGACACGATCCAGTATCATGTCGGCGATACCCTCCGCCTCGCCGACGGCCGCGTCGTGCTGAACGCCGGGTGGAAGGGGTTCCACGTCATCAATCGCGCGATCATGCTGCCGGCGACGACCTCGCCGCTGGCGGTCGGCCGGATCGACGCGAAGGACTGGTTCCAGCCGCAGGCCGGTATCCTGTTCAATCTTGCACCAGGCGCCGAGCTGTTCGCGGACTATAAGGAAAACGTCCGCGCCTATGTTTCGTCGGCAACGACGGGACCGTTCTCTACCACGCAGGCCGGCTTCAACGCCATCCGCGACCAGCTCAAGCCCGAGCGCTCGAAGACCGCGGAGGGGGGCCTGCGCTTCCGCCAGGGGCCGATCCAGGCGTCCGCGGTCGGCTATTATATCGACTTCTCCAACCGCCTGCTCGGCTTCGCCAACGGCGCGGGCATCATCGGCAACCCGGCGACGCTGAACAATGTCGGCAGCGTGCGCACCTATGGTGCAGAGGTCGCGGTGAACTACCGCGTGGTGACGCCACTCTCGCTGTTCGCGAGCTATTCCTACAACAAGTCGAAATATGCCGACGATGTGCTCGCCGCCAACGGCGCGGTGCTCGTCGCGACCGATGGCAGGATGGCCGTCGACAGCCCCGAGCACATGCTCAAGGGAGAGATCGTGCTCGAACACGCCGGCTTCACCGCGCGCGCCGGCGCCGACTACATGAGCAAGCGATACTTCACCTATCTCAACGACCAGTCGGTGCCCGGTCGTGTCCTCGTCGATGCCAGCATCGGCTATCGGTTCGAGGGCGAAGGCCCGCTTCACGGCATCGCGATCGAGGGAAGCGTCACCAACCTGACCGACAAGACCTATGTCTCGACGATCGGCTCGAACGGTTTCACGGCCAGCGGCGATAACCAGACGTTGCTCGCGGGCGCGCCGCGTCAGGTCTTCGTCTCGGTGAAGAAGGGGTTCTGAACCCCGTGCCGCCGCGCGGGGCTTGCCCCCGGCGTGGCGGCGTAGGACGCTCGATACGTGCCAGCAGCAGGACATCCATGCCCAACGATCGCCGCGCCTTTCTCAAGACACTCGCTGCGATGACCGCGGCGGGCACCCTTCCCGCCTCGATCGCCAAGGCGCTGGCGCTGCCCGCGACCCGCCGCACCGGGTCGATCGCCGACGTCGAGCATGTCGTGATCCTGATGCAGGAGAATCGCTCGTTCGACCATTATTTCGGCACGTTGCGCGGCGTCCGCGGTTTCGGCGACCCACGCCCCGTCATGCTGCCGTCGGGCAAGAGCGTCTTCCACCAGCCGACTCCCGATGGCGGCGCGACCGTGCTGCCCTTCGCGATGGACAGCGTCACGACCAGCGGTCCGCTGATCAAGAGCCTCGATCACAGCTGGAAAGGCGATGCCGCCGAATGGGCCCGCTATGACAGCTGGATCAAGCACAAGACCCCGCTGACGATGGGCTATTTCGCGCGCGCGGATATCCCGTTCTATTACGCGCTGGCCGACGCCTTCACGATCGGCGACGGGTATTACGCGTCGATCCACGGGCCGACCAACCCGAACCGCATGTTCCTCTTCTCCGGCACGAGCGGGCTGAGCGTCGGCGACGCGGGCAGGCAGGCGGTCGAAAATGCGGACGACGGCAACTGGACGGGGGACGCGGCCAGCGACAAGCCCGGGTTCGCCGCTTCGGGGTGGACGACCTATGCCGAGCGTCTGCAAAGCGCGGGCGTCAGCTGGAAGCTCTATCAGGAGCACGATAATTTCGGCGACAACTCGCTCGCCTATTTCAAGGCGTTCCGCGGATTGCCGCAGGATGACGTGCTGCATCGTCGCGGTCGTGCGATCGTGCCGGGCTCCACCGCGGCAAATTCCAAGGATGGCGACATGCGCCATCTCGTCGCCGCGTTCGCTGCCGACGTCGCAGCGGGCACGCTCCCCCAGGTGTCGTGGATCGTCGCCTCCGCCAAATATTCCGAACATCCCGAGGCACCGCCCGCGTTCGGCGAGTCGCTGACGTCACGGCTGCTCGACGCACTGACCGCCAATCCCGCGGTCTGGGGCAAGACCGCGTTCATCCTCAATTACGACGAGAATGACGGATTCTTCGATCACATGCCCGCGCCACTGCCGGCAATCTCGCCGACGATGGGGTACAGCAGCATCGACACGCGCGGGGAGAGCTACCAGGGTCAGGCGGTCGGGCTTGGCGTGCGCGTCCCGTTGCTGATCGTGTCGCCCTGGACGCGGGGCGGCTGGGTCAATTCGCAGGTCTGCGACCACACCTCCGTCCTCCGTTTTCTCGAGCGCCGCTTCGGCGTCGCCGAACCCAATATCTCGCCCTGGCGTCGCGCCGTGACGGGCGACCTGACGTCGATGTTCGACTTTGCAGATCCCGATGCATCGGCGATGCGTGGGTTTCCCGACACATCGGATGCCGCGACCCGCGTTGCCGCCTCGGCGAAGCGTCCCGCGCCGACCGTGCCCACACGCCAGGCGCTGCCCCGTCAGGAGCCAGGCCAGCGTCCGGCACGCCCCTCCCCTACGCGCTGGAGGTCCACGGCGTCGACGACGGCACGTCCGGCTGGACGCTGGCGTTCGTCAATGCGGGCAGCGCCGCCGCCGTGTTCAGCGTTTACAGTAGCGACGGCAGGGCCGGCCCGTGGTTCTATACCATCGGCGCGGGCAAGACCGTCACCGGGCGCTTTGCGACCATATCAGCACTCGCGGTGCATGGCCCCAACGGCTTCCTGCGCGAATTTCGCAACCCGACCGGACCCGAGCTGCGGCTCGAACGGCGTGGCACGGGCGACGCGATCGCGCTGACGATGATCAATCATGGGGCCGGCAAATGCGAACTGACGGTGCGGGCAAACGCCTATACGCCCATGCCCGCAACGATAGTCACGCTCGAGGCCGGCGCGCGGCAAACCGTCATCTACCCGATCGCCGGCAACGACCACTGGTATGATCTCGTCGTCGAGCAAGCCGGTTCGCGATGGCAGCGGCGAATGGCCGGTCATATCGAGACGGGACGCGCGAGCCGGTCCGATCCCGGGATACTGCACAGCTGATCGCACCAGCTGAGCCTTTCCCGGGACCCTGAACCAGGACCCGGCCACCGGATCCTCACCGTGATGACGCCTGCGCGCCAGCGATCTTTTTCGCCGAGATCGCGACGGAAGCCGTGCCTGGTCGCGTTCAAAGGGAGTTCGCAGCCGCGACAGGCGGTGCGACGGATCCTTGAGGAGGAGCATGATGAGGACAATCCTGCTTGCCGCACTCGCGGCCGGGGCGGCATTGACGGTGTCGGTACCAGCCGACGCGCGCCAGGGGTGCGGCGTCGGTGCGCACCGTGGCCCCGGCGGCTATTGCCGGCCCAATCGCGGTCGCGTCGTCGTCGCACCACGCGTGGTGGTCGGACGCTATTACCACGGGCGCGGCTATTGGGATGGCCGCCGCTATTGGGGCCAACGCTATCGCTGGCACGGCGGCTGGCGCTACCGCTAGGACGAGGTCGAGCAGGGACGCCGCCAGCCGCCGTCCCTGTCGGCACCAATGACCCAATTCGCTCCGGGCCGTGTGCCGGATAGGAAAAGCCATGAAGACCATCGTTGGGATAACGGTGCGCGGCGCAGGTCTGGCGCTTGCACTGACCTCCGTCCAAGCCTGCGCGCAACCCGTCGAGCAAGCCGCCACGGCGACCCGCGCGGCACAGACCGCGCCGGCGGGTCTCACGCGACAGGCCTTCCTGAAACGCCAAGCAGAACGGCTGCTGGCACGCGATACGGATGGCGACGGGATGGTGAGCGAGGCCGAGTTTCTCGCCGCCGGTGGCAAGCAGGGGACCGCCAGACGCTTTGCGACACTGGACAAAAATGCCGACGGCCTGCTCGACACTGCCGAAATCGATGCCATGCTGACGCTTCGGTTCGCGCGGATGGACGGTAACGGCGACAATGTACTGACTGCCGAAGAGCGCGCCGCGGTGCGCGCGAGGAAGGGCAAACCCGCACGCGACGCGACCGTGTCGTGATGCGGGATCGACCGGCATGGACGTAGGGCGATACGCGGTTGAGCGATCTGGATCCCGATACGACGCTCGTCGAGCGCGTCGGCCGCGGCGAGCCGGCGGCGGCGCGGATGCTGGTTGCCGCAAAACTGCCGCGCATCCTCGGGCTCGCCACCCGCATGCTGCGCAACACGACCGAGGCCGAGGACGTCGCGCAGGAGGCGTTTGTACGCGTCTGGAAACACGCGCGGTCGTGGCAGCCGGGCCGGGCGCGCTTCGATACCTGGCTTCATGTCGTCGTGCTCAACCTGTGCCGCGACAGGCTGCGGCGGCGCCGCGAGGTCACCACCGACACGCTGCCGGAGACGATCGATCCGGCCCCCGATGCGGAAGCGACGTTGCTGGCCGCCGAGCGTGGCCGGGACGTTGCCGGCGCAATCGCCGCGCTGCCCGAGCGTCAACGCGAGGCAATCCTGCTGGTGCATTATCAGGATCTGTCCGGCACGCAGGCCGCGCTGGCGCTCGACATCAGCGTCGAAGCGCTCGAATCGCTGCTGGCGCGTGGCCGGCGGACGCTGCGCGCGCGGCTCGCCGCGCCACGAGAGGATGAGGCATGCGTGAACCAATGACCCTCGATCGCTTCCGTGCACTCGCGGATGCCTATGGCGGTGTCATCGCGCGCTGGCCCGAGGATCAGCGGGACGCCGCGATGCGGATCGCGGCAAACCCCGAGGCGGTGACGATCCTGCAGGAGGCATTGGCGGTCGATACGATGCTCGACGCGTGGAGCGTTCCCGCGCCGGCATCGTCGCTGTCCGACCGGATCGCCGGCCACCGGGACATGCCGCGCCGGAACCCCGCCGGACGCGTTCGCTGGTGGTGGTCCGGGATCGGCATCGCGGCGGCGCTCGCGGGTGCGGCGTCGGGTACCGCGGCGGTCGCGACGGTCGCGACGGTGTCTTCTGGCGATGCGCCGCAGGAAAACGTCACGTCGTTCGGTGCCGTCGATCCACAGGAAGGATGACCATGAACACGCTTCGTATCGCGATCCTCGTCTCGGTCGTGCTCAACCTGTTCCTGGCGGCGGCGCTGGTCGCGGGCTTCGTCTCGCTGCGGACGGGGGGCGGGATGATCAACGCCGGGTCGCTCAGGATCGCAGGCGCCGAATTGCCCGAATCCGAGCGCCGGCCATTCCGGATGGCGTTGCGCGAGGCGCGTCGCGCGATGCGGCCGACGATCGTGCAGGCGCGCACCGCGAAGGCCGAGGCCGCGCTGTTGCTGCGCCAGCCGGTGCTCGACCAGGCGGCAGTCGTCGCCGCGCTCGACCGCGCGCGGGCCGGCGACATGGCGGTGCGTGCGGCGGTCGAGCGTCGCGCGGTCGCCTTCGCTGCGACGCTGACCCAGTCGGACCGCGCGAAGCTCGCCGACGCGATGCAACGCCGCGCCGGTCGCGTGCCCCCGTCCCGCAACTGACGCCGCGCTAATGACGCCGCGCCGGAAAGCGGCCCCACGCGCGTTGAAGTCACTGGTACATCATTGAGGTACGAGCATTGCCTGTCCAACCCGCCTTCCGATCGCCCGCCGCGATCGCGCTGAACCGCTTCGGTCTGGGCGCGCGCGCGCGCGACCTTCCGCCCGCCGATCCTAGCCGCTGGCTGGTCGATCAGTTCGACCGGTTCGAGGTTCGCCCCGCGGGGTTCGCCGCGCTCGACGATGCCGGGAAAGCGGTGCAGCGCTATCAGGCCGGGCAGCAGGCGATCCGCCGCGCTGCCCGGCAGGATGTCGGCGTCGATCGGAAGCCCGATCTCAAGGCGGGGCGCCAGGATTTTCGCCAGGACATGCAGGCGCTCTATCGCGCGGGCGTCCAGGCCCGCACCGACAGCGCGCTCGCGACCGAGGCGCCGTTCGTCGAGCGCATGGTGCATTTCTGGTCGAACCATTTCTGCATCTCGGCCGACAATCCGCAGACGACCGCCTATGCCGCCGCATTCGAGCGTGACGCGATACGGCCGCACGTGCTCGGCCGCTTCGCCGATATGGCGCTGGCCGCCGAACGGCATCCGGCAATGCTCATCTACCTGAACCAGATCCAGTCCATCGGTCCCGAAAGCGCGGCCGCCGCACGCAACCCCGACCGCAAGCGCGGCCTGAACGAGAATCTGGCGCGCGAGATCATGGAGCTTCATACGCTTGGCGTCCGGTCGGGCTATACGCAGGGCGACGTCACCGAATTCGCGCGCGCGTTGACGGGCTGGACCGTCGACGGGCTGGGCGCGGGACGCGATGCGGACGGCGACGCGAACCAGTTCGCGTTCAAACCCGCACGGCATGAGCCGGGCACCCGCACGATCCTCGGCAAAGCCTATCCGCAGGACGGCGAGGCGCAGGCGCGCGCGGCGCTGACGGACTTCGCGCGGACCCCCGCGACCGCGACGCACGTCGCGACCAAGCTCGCCCGCCATTTCGCCGGCGACGCACCACCACCCGCGATGATCGCGCGGCTCGCGGCAAGTTTCACGCGCAGCAAGGGCGATTTGCCGACGCTCTACCGCACGCTGATCGCGTCGCCCGAGGCGTGGGTCGCGCGCCCCACCAAGTTCAAGACGCCGTGGGAATGGACGATCTCGTCGTTGCGCGGGCTCGGTCGCCGGCAGGCTGGGCAGATGCAGATGGCCGCGCTGCAGATCCAGCTCGGCCAGCGTGTCTGGAAACCCGGCACGCCCGCCGGGTGGGACGACGTCGCCGCAAGCTGGGCCGGATCGGACGCGCTGCTGCGCCGCGTCGAGATCGCGCAGCGTCTGGCCGCGCCGCTCGGCGATACGATCGACGCGCGCACGCTCGCGCCCAGGATCATGCCCGCATCGCTGGGCGCCGCGACCGCAGAACAGATCGCGCGTGCCGAAAGCCCGACCAGCGCGCTGGCGCTGGTGCTGGTCTCACCCGATTTCCTGAGGAGATGATCCGATGATCGCCCGTCGCAGTTTCCTGTCCACCGCCGCGATCGGCGCGGGCGCGCTGTTCGTCGCACCCGGGCTCGCGCTCGCCACCGTGCCGACCGACCGCCGGTTCGTCTTCATCATCCAGCGCGGCGCGGCGGACGGCCTCGACATCCTCCGCCCGACGGGCGATCCAGCCTTCGCAGGCCTTCGCGGGGACCTGATCGGAGATGACGCGGGAACTAGGCTGGATAACATGTTCTCACTGCATCCGGCGCTCGCCGAGGTCGGCCGGATGTATGGGCAGGGCCAGGCGCTGTTCGTCCACGCGGTTGCCTCGCCTTACCGCGACCGGTCGCATTTCGATGGCCAGAACGTGCTCGAAACGGGTGGCGCGCAGCCCTATGTCATGCGTGACGGCTGGCTCAACCGGCTGGTCACGATGCTCCCGCGATCGAGCGACGAGGCGATCGCAATCGCGCCCATGGTGCCGACCGCGCTGCGCGGTTCCGTCCAGGTCGCGTCGTTCGCGCCGTCCGCGCTGCCGCATGCGGCGGACGACCTCATGACGCGCGTGACCGCGCTCTACGCCGACGATCCGCAACTCCACACCGCCTGGGCCGCCGCGCTCGAGACGAAGGGCCTTGCGACCGGTGCGAACAGCGGACAGGACCCCGCGAGCCTTGGCCGCCTCACCGCCGGTTTCCTGACCAAGCCGAACGGCCCGCGGATCGCGATGCTCGAAACGCTCGGATGGGACACGCACACCGCGCAGAAAGGCCGGCTGGCAAACCAGCTCAGGAACCTCGACGCGATGCTCGCCGCGCTGCGCGACGGGTTAGGCCCGGTCTGGGCGAATACGACGGTGCTCGTCGCGACCGAGTTCGGCCGCACCGTGGCGGTCAACGGGACCGGCGGGACGGACCATGGCACGGGATCGGTGGCGATGCTGGTCGGCGGCGCGGTCAAGGGCGGCCGCGTGATTGCGGACTGGCCGGGGTTGGCGCCCGCGAACCTCTACGAAGCGCGCGACCTGCGCCCGACGGGTGCGCTCGACTCGCTGATCGCCGGTGCCGCCGCGGAAAGTCTTGCGCTCGATCCCGAGCGGGTCGGGCGTGGCCTGTTCGCGCAGGCGACACGCGATCGCCCGATGACGGGTCTGCTCCGCATCTGAGCCATGACAGGCAGCATGCCGGTAGCGCGGACGCTCGCCACGCGAGGAGACGCTGGTTCAGGCCCTGCGGAACGGCAATTCGGCGCTTGCGCCGCGACGGTTTCGCGCGGAAAACGTCACGCAGCATGGCATCCACCGAAAGGATCTGATCGATGCGTAAGCTGACCGGCGCGGCGTTCGTATCGCTTGACGGCGTGATGCAGGCCCCCGGAGGACCGACCGAAGACCCGACGGGCGGCTTCGACCTGGGCGGCTGGGTGTTCGGCGTCGGCGACGACGTGATCGACCCGGTGCTGGGCGGGCTGTTCGAACCGCCGTACGCGCTGCTCCTCGGCCGGCGGACCTACGACATCTTCGCGGCCTATTGGCCGTTCGTCGAGGGCGAGATGGCCGATATGGGGGACGCGTTCACCGCGGCCGACAAGCATGTCGTGACGGACAGCGATCAGCCGCTCGAGTGGGCGAACAGCCATCGTCTCGACGGCATCGCCGCGATCGGCGCGCTGAAGCTAAGCGACGGTCCCGACCTGCTGATCCAGGGATCATCGACGCTGTACCCGCCGCTGCTGGCGGCCGGGCTGATCGATGAACTGGTGCTCATGACCTTCCCCGTCGTGCTCGGCACCGGCAAGCGGCTGTTCGGCGACGGCACGCCGCCGGGGACGCTGCGCCTGATCGACCAGCAGGTCGGCGCGAAGGGCGTGATCGTCACGCGCTGGGCACCGGCCGGGCCGGTCGCGATCGGCCCCCACCCGCATCCCAGCACCAGCGCGGCGGAAGCCGAACGCCAGCGCCGAATGACCGAGGGACGCTGGTAGTCCCGTCGCGGCCCCGCACTTCTCGGCACGGGCTTCCACCTTTGCGCTGGCCCCGCGCAAACGGACGGTAAATTGATTCAGATCACCCTGACCGGTTCGAGCCAAGGAACGGACCGGTGTCTGCATCGTCCGGCAGGGGATAGAATCGCGAGGTTACATGCCCGGACCAACTTTGGTGTTCTTACACGCGCTTGGCGCCAGCGCCCGGGAATGGCGGCAGGTCGTCGACGCGTTGCCCGACAATGACTGCGTTGCCCTGGACCTGCCGGGGTTAGGTGGCGCCGCGGATGCAGGTCACGCCGACGTAGAGACGCTGACGGACTGGCTCGCGGACGAGATCCGCTCGCGCGACCTCACCGCGTGCGTGCTCGTCGGACATAGCATGGGCGGCAAGGTCGTCACGCTTGTGGCAGCGCGCGCCGCAGCGGGGGAGATCGGCTTGTCGGGCGTCCTCGGCGTGGTGCTGGTTGCGGCATCACCCCCTGCCCCCGAACCGATGGATGAGGATCGCCGCGCGGAGATGATCGGTTGGTTCGCCGACGGGCAGATTGCGCGCGAAGACGCAGCGACCTTCGTCGATGCCAACACGGCGACGCCGCTCACGGGATCGTTTCGCGAACAGGCGATCGACGACGTGCTGCACTCGAGCCGTGACGCCTGGGTCGGCTGGCTCGAACGCGGCAGCCGCGAGGACTGGAGTGCCGATGCGGGGCGGATATCGATCCCCGCGCTGATCCTCGCGGGCGCCGAAGACGGCGATCTCGGTGAGGACGCGCAGCGCCGGCTCAACCTGCCGCATTTTGCCACCGCCGTGGTGAAGACGGTCGAGGGGGCGGCGCACCTCATCCCCTACGAACAGCCGCAGCGTCTCGCCGCGCTGATCCGCGATCACGCGACCGCGGTCGCGCACGCGATGTTGCCGCAGGATTTTGCCCGGCTGCTCGGGTCCGATCGCGTCAGCCACCGGACGCGCGGCGTGATGCTCGACCGGATGCGTCCCCCGCCGCCGCGCGCTGCGATCTGGACGGACGAGCACAGCACGACCGTTGCGGCGCTCGTCGCGCAGATCCTGCCCGATTGCGGCGCCGACCGCGACTTGGCGGATCGGATCCTTGCCGGCATCGCCGAGGGCACCGGCGACGGCTGGCGCTTCGCTGCCCTGCCGCCCGATGCCGACGCATGGGTACGCGGGCTCGCGACGCTGAACGCAGCCACCGGCGACTTTTCCATGCTCGCGCCTCAGGCCCAGAGCGAATGGCTGGACCGGATCGCGAGCGGCGTTGTCGGCATCGAGGATGACGAAGCGCATCTTTCCCCCGCACAGATGACACTCTGGTTCGAAGACGTGCGTGCCGAGACGGTCCGCGTCTGGATGTCGTTGCCGGCAACGATGGCGGCGATCGGCTATGACGGCTTTGCGGTCGGCGGCGATGGTCGGCGCAAGCAGGGCTATACCCGCACCAGTGCCGGTGATCGGGAAGCATGGCAGCCCTCGGCGGAGCGTCGGTCTTGAGGACGCCACGCCATGCCGCAACGGATGTCGTCGATGCGGTCGTGATCGGCACGGGTGCCGGAGGCGCACCGCTTGCCGCGCGTCTTGCACAAGCGGGGCTGTCGGTCGTGGCGCTGGAGGCCGGCCGTGCGTTCCGGCCCGAAGAGCATGTCGCCGACGAGGTCGCGGCCGACATCTACTGGATGGAGGAACGACTGAGCGGCGGATCGACGCCCACCGCGTTCGGATCGAACAATTCGGGTATGGGCGTCGGTGGCTCGACGTTGCACTGGGGGGCGTTCTGCCCGCGTCCCGATGCGCGCGACCTGCAACTGAAGACCCTGACCGGCGAAGGCGCCGACTGGCCGATCGCGCATGCCGAACTCGTCCGCTACATCGAGGAGGTGGAGCAGGACACCGGCGTATCGGGGCCAGCGGACTATCCCTGGGATCCCGTACGCCGCTATGCCTATCCCCCCGTCGCGCGCAACGCGTCGGCCGATGCGATGGCGCGCGGCTGCGCAGCGGTCGGGATCACCGCGACCGATGCCCCCGCCGCGCTGGTCTCGCGCGACCGGGATCAGCCGCACTGGGGACAGCGGCAAGCTTGCGTCAACTGCGGGACCTGCCACCAGGGCTGCCGCAACGCCGCCAAGACGAGCATGGACACGACCTATCTGCCGGTCGCGGTGGCGCATGGGGCCGAGATCCGGGCCGGCGCGCGCGTGGTGTCATTCGCGTTCGACGGCAGCGGCCGGATCAATGCGGTCGTGTATCATCAGGATGGCCAGGAGCATCGCCAGCGCTGCTCCGCCGTTTTCCTGTGCGCGGGCGGTGTGGAGACACCGCGCCTGTTGCTGAACCTCGGCATCGCCAATTCGAGTGGTCAGGTCGGGCGCAACTTCATGGCGCATGTCGCGACGCAGGTCTGGGGCCGGTTCGACGCCGAGATGCGGATGAACCGCGGCTATCCCTCGTCGCTGATCAGCGAGGACATGATGCGACCCGGCGATGCCGGCTGCGCGGGGGGCTATCTGATCCAGAGCCTCGGCGTGCTGCCCGTCAATCTCGCCACCGGGCTGGCACGCGGCGCGGGTCTCTGGGGCGAACGGCTGCAGACGATCCTTCGCGGCTACAACCGGATGGCCGGGATCGGCATCAACGGCGAGTGCCTGCCGCATGCCGACAACCGGTTGACGCTTGCCGACGAGGTCGACGGCTTCGGTCACCGCAAGGCGCGGATCGACTTCAGCTATCATGCCAACGAGCAGGCGATCGATCGCCACGCGCGGCGCACGCTCACCGACATCTGGGCGGCGGCGGGGGCGCAGGACATCTTCGCGGTCGATCGCTCGGCGCATACCATCGGCACCTGCCGCATGGGGCATGACGGCAACGAGGCGGTGGTCGATCCCGACGGCCGCAGCTTCGACGTTCCCAATCTGCTGATATGCGACAACTCCGTCTTCCCGAGCGCGCTGGCGGCCAACCCCGCGCTGACGATCATGGCGTTGTCGCTGCGCACCGCCGACCGTTTTCTCGCATCGCGTTTCTGAGGAGATCATCATGGATTTGGGTATCAAGGGTCGTATCGCACTGATCAGCGGCGCGGATTCGGGGATGGGCAAGGAGACGGCACGACTGCTGCTCGAGGCGGGCGTGCGCGTCGCGATCACCGACCAGCCGGGCGGTACGCTCGACGATGCACTGGCCGAACTGTCGCCGCTCGGCGAGGTCGTCGCGGTGACGGGCGACGTGACCAGCATCGATGATGTCCGCGCGATCTGGGCGGAGGTTCGCGAGCGGCTGGGCGCCCCCGATATCTACGTCAACGCGGCAGGCGTGACAGGTGCCACAGGCGATTTCCTCGACGTCGACGATGCCGGCTGGCAGCAGACGCTCGACATCAATCTGATGGGCGCGGTGCGCATGTGCCGCGAGGCGATCCCGGCGATGCGCGACAGCGGCTGGGGCCGGATCGTGCTGTTCGCCTCCGAGGATGCGGTTCAGCCTTATGTCGACGAACTGGCCTATTGCGCGTCGAAGGCCGGGATCCTCAGCCTCGCGAAAGGTCTGTCCAAGGCCTATGGCGGCGACAATGTCCTCGTGAACACCGTCTCGCCCGCGTTCATCGCGACGCCGATGACCGACAAGATGATGCGCAAGCGCGCCGACGAGCGCGGCGAAAGCTTCGATGCGGCGATCGACAGCTTCCTCGAGGAGGAACGTCCCGGCATGGTGCTCAAGCGCCGGGGACGGGCCGAGGAGGTCGCCGCCGCCGTCGCATTCCTGTGCTCGGAGCGCGCCAGCTTCATCAACGGCGCGGGCATACGGGTCGATTCCGGGTCGGTGTTCACGATCGCCGGATGACCCGGATGCAGTGAGATTAACGCATCGGCAGACCGGCGCGGCGATCCGCTGATTACGGCGCGCG
Organism: Sphingomonas sp. 22R3R2A-7; assembly: GCF_036856055.1. Lineage (NCBI taxonomy): Bacteria > Pseudomonadati > Pseudomonadota > Alphaproteobacteria > Sphingomonadales > Sphingomonadaceae > Sphingomonas > Sphingomonas sp. 22R3R2A-7. The sequence goes on from NZ_JASPFR010000001.1 coordinate 690,925, forward strand.
TCGGTGGCCGGGCGGTAGGGCGGAATGTCCGGGTGACACGCCGCTCCCGCCCCGGTACTTGCCCGGCGTGCAGGCCATTCGCCACCTTCTCGCGCAACGCCATCTGGCCGTGCTGCTGTGCGTGGCGACGCTGTTGCTCAAGGTGCTGGTACCCACCGGCTACATGGTCGCGAGCGTTCACGGCCGGATCGCCATCACGCTCTGTCCGGGCGCGGGACCGGTCACGATGAGCGATATGCCCGGAATGCACGGGGATATGCCCGATCACGGCAAGGCGGGCGATCACGGCAAGGCCGAGATGCCGTGCGCCTTCTCCGGCCTCTCGGCCGCCGTGACCAACGCGATCGACCCGGTCCAGCTTGCCAGCCTGATCGCCTTCATCCTCGCCGTCGGCGTGGTTGCGACGCGCGTGCCCGCGCCCGCAAGACCGGCCTTTCTACGCCCGCCGTTGCGCGCGCCCCCGCTTACCTCTGACCCGTCATCCCGCGCCGTTCCCGTCGGCGCGTTCGTGAATTGCGGCCTGCGCCATCGTCGGCACCGGGCCGGCCAGAGGTATTCCCATGCTCCGATCCTATTTGCTGACAGGCGCGGCCGTGCCCTGTCTGGCGCTCGCCGTTCCGGTCAGCGCACAGAGGCGCGACATCGCCGTCGACCGCACCGACGCGACGATCGTCGTCACCGGCCAGCGCGACCCTCTCAAGCTCGACGACCAGGCGCAGGCGGGCAGTCGCCTCGGCCTTTCGATCCGCGAAACACCGGCGAGCGTCGAGGTGCTGACACAGGACGACCTGCAGATCCGCGGTCTCCGTACCGCGCGCGAGGCGTTCAACGACGTGGTGGGTGCTATCGCCGGCAACGTGCCGGGCAATCCGGCGGTCGTCAGCCTGCGCGGCTTCGCGGGCAACACCGTGTCGATCCTTCAGGACGGGGTGCGGGTTTCGGCGTCGACCGTCGTCCAGCGCGACAGCAACACTTGGCATTATGACCGGGTCGAGGTGCTGAAGGGGCCGGCGTCCGTCCTCTATGGCGAGGGCGCTTTGGCCGGGGTCGTCAACAAGGTGACGCGCAAGCCGGTGCTGGGCGAACGCCACCTCGATACGCTGCTCTCGGTCGGCAGCTTCGCCACGGTCTTTGCCGCGGGCGGGGTCAACCTGCCGCTATCCTCCACGATCGCGGTGCGCGCGGACGCCAGCTACCAGCGATCGGACAGCCTCTATGACGTCGACAACAACGACACGCTTTCGGCCGGACTGACCGCGAGCGCTTTGTGGCGGCCGAGCGACCGGCTTTCGCTGCTGGTCGCGGTCGATCATTTCGAGGATCGCTATGACGCGACCTATCAGGGCCTGCCGCTGATCCCGGGCCAATATGCCCTGCGCCCTACCGACGCCGTCACGTCGGCGACGGGGCTGGTCGCAGATCGCGCGCTGCGACGGCGCAACTATAACCCGCAGGGCGCCTATTCAGGCGCGAACGAGACGACGATCCGCTCGCGCCTCGACTGGACAATCGCCGGCGGATGGAGCGTTGCGCTCGACCTGACGGGCTACACCGCCGACCGTGCGTTCCTGCTCGCGGACAGCCAGAGCTTCGTCGCGCCGACTGCGGCGTTCCCGCATGGCAGCTTCCGTCAGACCTATCAGGACTTCCGGCACGATCACCGGTTCTGGAACGCGCGCGGCGTCGTGGGTAACGACAGCCGTATCGCCGGTCTGCACAACCGCGTCAGCCTCGGGATCGAGCATAACGATACCGATTTCGTCAGCCTGCGACAGACCGCGGCGGCCGCAGCGCTGCCGGCGGTGGACGTCCGAAACCCGGCGATCGTCCCCCTGCCCAGCGGAACGGCGATCTTCACCGCGGGCAACGTCACGTTCGACTCCGGGCTGAAGCAGAGCTCGGTGTTCGTGGAGGACGCGCTGAACCTGACACCCAAATGGCTGCTGGTCGGCGGGCTGCGCTGGGATCACATGGCGCTCGATCGCGCGACGACACAGAATGCGACCGGTGCAGTCGATCGAAACAGCCCGACCTTCGATCCCGTGTCGTGGCGGGCGGGAACGACGTGGGACGTGACGCCGGGGGTGACGCTCTACGCACAATACACGACGGCCGTATCGCCGGTGTCGTCGATCCTGCTGGCATCGATCGCCAACAGCCGGTTCCGGTTGACCACGGGCCGTGCCTATGAGGCCGGGTTCAAGGCGAGCACATGGGGCGGACGGGCGAGCGTCACGGGTGCGGCCTACCGTATCGCGCAACGCGATATCCTGACGCGCGACCCCGCCAACCCGGCGCTCGCCGTACAGGGTGGCCGGCAATCCTCTCAGGGTGTCGAGCTGTCCGGTGTCGTCGCGCCCGTACCGGCGCTGCGGCTGTCGGGCGGCGTGTCCTACACCGACGCGCGTTATGACGAACTGTCCGAACTCGTGGCGGGCGTGCGGATCGACCGCAGTGGCAACCGCCCGATCAACATCCCCTCGACCACGGTCAACGCGTCGGCGCTCTACACGATCGCGCGCAGTGTCACGCTCGGCGGTTTCCTGCGTCACGCCGGTGCGTTCTACACCGATACCGCGAACACGATCCGGGTGGCCGGGCATAGCGTGCTGGACGCCAGCGTGTCGTTCCCGGTCGCGCCGCACGCGACGCTGACGCTGCGCGGGCGGAACCTGACGGACGCGTTCTACGGCGAGTATTCCGGCTACCCGACGACCAACGTCTATATCGGCGCGCCGCGATCGTTCGAAGTCGCACTCGCGACACGGTTTTGAGCATGGCGGGGCATCGCCGATCCGCCGCATCACGCGCGCGCATCCTCGTGCGTCGTCTTCATCTCTGGCTGGGCCTGAGCCTCGGCCTGCTGTTCGTCGTGCTCGGGCTGACGGGGTCGGCGCTGGTCTTCTACACCGGCATCGACGCAGCGCTGCATCCAGCGATCCAGGCGCGGCAGAACGATCCCGCGCCAGCCATGACCTCGCCTGCATGGGATCGCGCGCTGGCAACCGGGCGCGCCCGCTGGCACGATGCGCAGGGCAAGTGGACGTTCGAAGTGACGCGCGAGAGCGGCGCGATCCAGGCCCGCTATTATCCGGCGCCCGGGCATCACGCCGACCGGACGATGGTCTGGTTCTCGGGCGACGGCACGCACATCCTCCGCGCCGAACAATGGGGCGGCTACCTCATGACCTGGCTCTACGAGCTTCACATGCAGCTACTCGCCGGTGACGTCGGCGGTCAGGTGGTCGGATGGTCGGGTGTCGTCCTGCTGCTGCTGCTGATCAGCGGTGTCGTCGCATGGTGGCCGCGCGGAAGTTGGCGCAAGGCGCTCGCGTTCAAGCGCGACGCCGCCCCGATCCGCCGGCTGCGCGACGTGCACAAGCTGTCCGCGCTCTGGAGCATGCCCTTGCTGTTCGTGTTGGTCGCGACCGGCGTGCTGCTCGCGCTGCCATCGGTCACGCAGACGCTGTTGCACCCAGCCCCCATCCCCGCACCGAAGCCACCGGACGGTGGCGCAGGCCGGACCACGATCGTGCAGGCGTTCCGGCTGGCGCAGCGCGCGTTGCCCGGCGGTCGCATCGTCTTCGTCGACATGCCGACCGCCCCGGATTCGCCGATCCGGGTGCGTCTCCAGATGCCCGGCGACCCCCACCCCAGGTTCCCCGGCAGCTATGTCTTCCTCGATCAGCCCACCGGCCGGGTGCTCGCGGTGCATGATGTCCGGCGAGGCGGCACCGGTTCGGTCGTCGCGCGCTGGATCCGTACGTTGCACGATGGAACGGTCGGGGGTTTGGCGACGCGCGTTCTCGCGGTCGTGCTGGGCTTCGTTCCCGCGTTGCTGTTCGTGACGGGCCTGCTCCACTGGCTGCGGCGGCGGCGCGCTGCTCGGGGGGCTGATGCCCGTTCGTCGTCGCTCCAGCCCGCGGGTCGCCAGGCGAGGAAGGAAAGGCGACGCGGATCGCCGCCTTTCCAGGGAAGCAGCTTACCAGTTCACCCCGAGGCGCGCGTAGAGGTAGCGGCCGTTGAAGCCGAACGGCGAGTAATAGGGGAAGCCCAGCACCCCGGTCGAGTTGTTCGCCGCGATCGTCCGATCCGGATAGACGTCGAACACGTTGCTCACCCCCAGCCCGATCTGCGCGCCCTTCGCCGCGGCATAGCGCAGCTCGAGATCGGTGATCGCGTGCTTGCCCGTATGGACGTCGGCGCTGGCGATCGTTCCCGCCTGGTTGACGTTGCCATAATAGGTCACGCGGGCGAGCGCGCCGATCTCGTCGAGCGACCAGTCGAGCGTGCCGGTCACCTTTTGCTGCGGTGTCCCGTCCTCCAGCGTCAGGATGCGGCTGCGTGCGAACAGGGTCGGCGCAGGGTTGAGCGTCGCGGTTGAGGTAGGCACGCGCGTCACCTTCACGTCGTTGATGTTGCCGGCGAGCGTGAGGTCGAACGCCCCGGCAGTCGCGGTTCGCAGCCGGTAATGCGCGACCACGTCGATCCCCTTGGTGGTCGAGGCCAGCCCGTTGATGAAGAACCGCGCCGCCGAGACGTTGAACGGGTTCAGTAGTCCCGCGACCTGCGGGCTGAACGTCGCCGCGATGTTCTCCGACAGGCCGATCTGGTCGCGGATATGGATGCGATAGGCATCCACGGTCAGGTCGAAGCCGCCGGCGCGGATTACCGTACCGACCGACAGGTTGGTCGACTTTTCGGGCTCGAGCGGCAACCCGCCGAGCGCGGTACCGACCGCGCTGGTCGACGGGTAGGTGCCGGTCTGGATCGGCACGCCGTTGCTCACGACCTGCGCGACCTGCGTGAAATATTGCTGCTGGAGCGACGGCGCGCGGAAGCCCGTCGAGGCAGTGCCGCGCACCGCGAACCAGTCGGCGATATCGTAGCGCGCCGAGACCTTGCCCGTCGCGGTGGTGCCGAAGTCGGAATAGTCCTCGGCGCGCCCCGCTATCCCGAGCAGCAGCGAGTCGGTCACCTGCGCGTCGAGATCGAGGTAGATGCTGCCGTTGCGCCGGCTCCGCTCGGTCGCGTTGAGAGGCGAGAAGCCGCCAAATCCCTGCGCGCCGGGCGCCACGCTGGTACCGGCGGGAATACCTGTGACCGTCCCCGCCACCGGATAGCCGTAGGATGCAAGCTCACCCGCGGTGATCTTGTACCCCTCACGCCGTCCCTCGATCCCGAAGGCGACGTTGAGCGACTCGAACACGTCGAACTTGCGCGTGACGTCGAGCCCGGCGACATATTGGTCATAGGCGAGCGACCCGTCGTCGAACGTGCGCGGGGTCGCGGTCCCGAAGGCGTAGTTTGCCGAGTTGAGCGTCCGGAAGTCGATCGTGTTGCGGCCATAGCTGAGCGACAGGTCGATATCGAACCCCGCGGCGTCGCCGCGCAGCCCCACCGCCGAGTTGATGTCCTTCGACTTGGTGTTGATGATCGGCAGGAAGCCGGCGGAATAGCCCGCCCGATCGAGCAATGGCTGCGCGGCGGTCGTCGCGATCCGCGGGAATGCCGCGCTGCGGCTGTCGCGGTCCTGATAGCCGCCGAACGCATAGACGCTTAGATGATCGGTGAGCGACGTCCCCGCGTTGACGAAGCCGGTATATTGCTCGACCGCGGGATCACCGTAGCGGCCGGTCACACGGGTCGGGCTGACGCGCGGATCGAAGTCCGCGCGATTGGTCGGCAGTCGCTTGGTGTACTCGCCCGACACAGTCAGATAGCCATCCCGGCCAAACCCGATGCCCTGCCAGACCGATGCGGTCAGCGTGTGCTCGCCGGTGACGTCGCGGCTGCCGCGCGCGGTGTCGACCTTGGTATTGTAGAAGCCGTAGGTCACCTGCGCGCCGCCGCCGCTGCGCGCCTGCCGCAGCCTGAGATTGACGACGCCCGCGATCGCATCCGAGCCATATTGTGCCGATGCACCGTCGCGCAGCACCTCGATCCGGTCGAGCGCGACGGTCGGAATCGTGTTCAGATCGACCGCCGCCGATCCGCGCCCGACGGTGCCGTTTGTATTGAGCAGCGCCGAGGTGTGGCCGCGAATGCCGTTGACCAGCACCAATGTCTGGTCGGGCGACAGGCCGCGAAGCGTCGCCGGGCGGATTGCGTCGGTGCCGTCGTTGGCGGCGGGGCGCGGGAAGTCGATCGACGGCGCGATCGCCGACAGCGCCGCGCCGAGCTCGGTCGTTCCCTGCCGTTGCAGGCTGGCTCCGCTGAGCACGTCGACCGGCGATGCGCTGTCCAGACGGCTTCGTCCCTCGACGCGCGTGCCGGTGACGATGATGTCGTCACCCTCTTCGGGCGTCGACGCAGCGTCCGCGACGGGTGCCGCCTGCGCCTCTTCGGACTGGCCCCCGACGGGACGTGGCGCCTGCCGTTGCGCCGAAGCGGGGGACGCCTGTCCGGCGGCCGTCGCGAGTGCGGCGGCGGTGAGCAGAAGCTCGGTGACCATCATTTCGTATTATCCCTGTCGAATCCTGCCGCCCGCCTGCGCGCTTGCACAGGCGACAGCGAGCCGCCGATCTAGACCGACCCGACCACGCAGGCTGGCTAGAAAAACTTGTGCTGGCAGGGGCTTCGGCTTTGCTGCGCTGCAGCAACGCGCTCTTGCAGATCTCGACCCGGCGATCCGCGTCACTGCGGCTTTCGCGCGCGCCCGGCCCATTTGCTCCATACCGCCGGCGCCGTGAGCATTTTCATGTACACACCGCCGACCACGGCGCGTGCCTGGAACCCGACCTGCGCCCCGTCCCTCGTCTCGTACCAGTCGCTGAGCGGCACGCGACTGGGCGTTTCACGCATGTAGCGGTGCACCGGCGCGATCAGCTGCTCGAACTCCGACCGGTCGTCGGACAGTGTCGCGCTCCAGACGATCCAGTCGAGCTTGGTATAGGTCTTCCGGCTATCCAGCGGCAGGCCGTAGGGCTGCTGGTTCTTCAGGTAGAAACCGACCTCCTGGCGCAACAGCGATGCGGGGAACAGGTTGCGGCCGAGTACCTTGTCCCAGGCGAGATTGTACTTCTGGCTCCACGTGCCGGGGCGGTCGAATGCCAGCCGTGTATGGTCGCCGTCCTGCGCCATCGTGAGCCACTTGGCGGCCATCTGCCGCGACAGCGCATGATAGCGCGTCGCTTCCGCCTTCTTGCCGAGTAGCCGGGCAAGTTCGGCATAGCTGTCGAGTGCACTGATCGCCTTGATCGACAGATTGGTGTTGTGCGCGAGGTGGCCGGCAAAATCGTCGGTGCTGAGCTGATTCTCGGGATCGAGGCCCTTGTCGCGCAGATAGACCGCCCAGCGTTGCAGCAGCGGCCAATAGCGTTCCGCGAAATCGGCATTGCCGCGGATCTTCGCGATCGCGCCGATCATCAGCAGCATGTTGCCGCTTTCCTCGACCGGCATCTGGTCGTCCTCGGTGCGCTCGCCGCCGCCATAGACCTGGCCGTTCGCCTGCGGATAGGTGCCGATGTCATGCGGCGCGAAGGGGAAGCGCCACCGCGGCATCTGCGCATAGTCGAGGATCGGGCGCAGCTGCGCCTCGAGCAGATCGGGATTGAGCAGCAGGAAGAAGGGCGACGTCGGATAGGTGATGTCGACCGTGGCGATGCAGCCATTGCTGAAATTCTCCTTGGAGAAATACAGCGGTCGCCCGTCGATGTCGGCGACGAGCTTGTGCGCGGCCAGCGTCTGCCGGTACGCCACCACCGCGATCTCCGCATAGGCACGGCCGCCGACGCGTTCGAGGTCGGCGGTGAGTTCGCGGTCGAATGCCTCGCCGCGTTTGCGCAGAGCCGTTTCCTCCGCCTCCGCCTTGAGCAGGACGTCGGCCATCGTCATGCCGTCGCGCCGCCAATAGGCGGGCAGCCGCCGCTTGAAATACTCGATTCCGTCGATGTCGTCATAGGCGACCATCGCGCGCCGCGTGTCCGCGGTCTCGCCGACGTCGCCGAAGTCGACCAGCATCGCCATCGCCGGCCGGTCCTGATGCGCGAGCCGCGGCATCGCCATGTCGTCGGCGTCGGGCATCCGGCCGGACTTGAGGAATCGATCGCGTCCGCTTTCGCCAACCGTCGCGGTCATCGTCCCCGCCTGTCGCGGCACGGCGAGCTGTGCCCAGCCCCAGTCGATGCGCAGATTGTCGCCGACCTTCTCCAACACCTGCTGCGTGTTGGTACCGATCCGCATCACGGCCATGTCCCCGACGCGGCTGGTGCCCCAGACGACGGATTGCTGTTCGTTGTCGACTGCGAGCTGCGCGCTTGCGTCGAAATACAGCTGCACGGCGTGGCGGCGCGCGTCGGTCGCGCGCACCGTCCAGCTCAGATACGTCACCGGCCGCGAGAGCAGATCGAGATCGTCGGGCAGTGCGGGCGTGAAGAACGTCGCGGTCAACCGGACACCCCCGCCTTCATACTCGTAGGTGGTGCGCGTCGGGGTCAGTGCGCGCGACGTCTGCTTCATCGCGTCGCCGGCCCCGCCTTGCCCCATGAAGCGCAGCGGCGTGCCGTCGACACGGAGCCATCCGGTCATTTGCTGGTCCGTACCCGTCCAGTGCCGGGTCGATTGCTCCGTCGTCGTGTCGGCGAGACTCCAGACGCTGAAATACGGATCATGCGCGATCAGCGGGGTCGCGGGCGTGCGCGTCGTCACGGGTTCCTGCGCGACCAGCGGCTGCGCCGCGCTGGTCGCGCAGAGCAGCGACAAAGCGACCCGGTGCCGGGCGATCGATCGGAGAAATGCCATCTGGGAAGTCCTTCACGAGGCTTTTGCGCGGCAGATGCGGCGCAGGAAGCGGGCCGGGGCGAGACGGTTCTCACATCGCGCGGAACCTCGCGCGGCTACCGTCGAATGTCGGAGGCTTTACGTCCGTTCTTGAACGGCGTGCCGGTCAGGGTCGTGGCATCGAACATCATCCTTCCCGTGGCGACACATCGATCGTGTGTTCAACGCCCTTCTCGCCGCTGTGATTAATAAGATAAAGCATTTTCTTGTTATGATCGTGCAAGGCCCGGCGGGATCATCGGCACCATGCGGCGGGTCTGACGACCGGCCGATGGCGGATCATCGGGTTCTTTCGCGACGCAGGATATGCCGGCTGACCAGGAGACAGACCAGCCATGCTGGCCCACTGGTCGCAACCAGGATCGCGCCTGGTTGTCCGAGCCCGTCGTGAAGCGCCTCGGGTCGGGCCCAGGGCCATGGCCACGAGACGTACAGGCCGTAGACGAGCATCGCGAGTGGCACGACCGTGCCGACGAGGACCACTGCGCTCACAGCAGCATTCGGGGCGCTGCGGCTCCGTCTGACGGCGTAACCCAGCACCGCCGTGATTGCTGCGGCTGGCGGCACCACGAATACGCTCAGGATCAGGGTCATCATCATAGGGCGCAGCATGTCGGCAGCAGAGAACGGCGGCAAGTCATCGCCGTGGATCACGATGCGTTAGTGCAGCCGGGCGCGCGGCCCTACCCTGTTTCCTGAACGCCGCACGGCTTTCGCCAACGCCTGTCAGAGCATGAGGAGCAGCGGCAGCACCGTTCCGATTATCAGCATGAGGATCGATACGCGCCGCGTCGCCGCATTGTTGAGCGCGATCATGACACCCAATACCGACGAGACGATCAGGCCGACCGACAGCAGCGCGACAAAGACCTGCATCGGCAGGCGGGACGGCTTGCTGGACGCTGGCGCGGGCTTCGTGGTCGGCCGGTTCCGCTCTGCCGCGCTCGCGACGGGCCGTTGCGCCTTGCGTTCACCGCCCCGATCGCGGGGCGTTGCGGAATCCTTGTGGACGCTCGCCATCCACACGATCCAGGTCGGCGGCGTACCGCCATAGCCCTTTTCCTCCTGCAGCCGGAAAGTCTGAAGCGCGCCGCTGAGCGCGAACAGCAGGATCGCGGGCGTGAAGAACACGCCGATATAATGGTGGATCCGGCGCAACTGCCGCATCGTCTGCGCCTTCATCATGATCATTCCGTCCTTGCCACCTCGTTGGTGAGCGCCGCGGCGCCGAGCTCCAGCCTCGCCGCATGGTCGAGCGTAACGCCGATGTGCGTCAGCTACTGATCGTCCAGATCCGCGGACGTCAACAATATAGGCGGCTCGCCCCCCAGGCGCCTGACGAATTCGCGTCGGGCAATGTGGTGGATTTCATCCTCATGCTCCTCGAACCCTTCCATCGCGGTCTCGGGGTCGATGCCGTCGAGCGCAGGGTCGATCAGTTCGGCAAGCGCATCCGCGGTGATCAGGAATTCGACCTCACCCAGATCGGTCGTGCCGACAAAGCCGACGCTTTCGCGTTCCGCAACCCATATGCCGGAACCGCCTTCGAAACGAACGCTGGGCTGCGCCATCGCCGTCAGCCTCCGATCGCGGAAGGCGTTGCAGGAAGACGCTCGGCCAGTGACGCGATGCCATCCCCGGTGAACGACGTCGAGGATACGCCGTCGATCAGGACAGCGCGTTCGGTCGTCAGCACCGCCGCCGCCTTGTGATCGGGATCGAGGTCGACCCACGCCCGCACCGCACCGGCCAGGTTGGTGACTTCGGGAAGGTCGCCATCGCCCCTGGGCACATTTTCCAGCGCCGCACTCATGCGCCAGTCGATCTCCGGTGTCTTGGTCGTGTCGCCCCAGATCGCCTCGGTCATCGCATTCCCTTTCCGTGGTCGCGTCGCTCGCTGCGCACCGATCGCGCAAAACGTCCGTCCGATGCAAGCAGGACGCGCCGGCCGGTCCTATTGTTCATTCAAAGCGCGGGATCGATCGCACGCCCGCGCGTTCTGCAGGCGAACGCGGCGACCGCGCCGCAGGAGATCGAGATGCGTACCGTCCAAATCGCGAAAGACACGCATGTGCCCTGTCTCGGGCAGGGGACATGGAACATGGGCGAGGACCCTGCACGGCGCGCGGAAGAGATCGCGGCGCTGCGGGCCGGCGTCGAGCTTGGCGTGACGCTCGTCGACACGGCGGAGATGTACGGCGACGGCGCCGCGGAGCAACTGATCGGCGAGGCGCTGGGGCATGTCCGTGACGATGTGTTCCTCGTGAGCAAGGCGTATCCACAGAATGCGTCGCGCGATCGGTTGCAGCGCGCGTGCGAGGCGAGCCTTCGCCGCCTGGGCACGGATCGACTTGACCTGTACTTGCTGCACTGGCGTGGCCGCATACCCTTGTCCGAGACGATCGAGGGAATGCAGGCGCTGACGAAGGCGGGAAAGATCCGTCATTGGGGCGTGAGCAATCTCGACACGCAGGACATGGACGAGCTGATCGATGCCGGCGGCGCCGCGTGCGTGACCGATCAGATCCTCTACAACCTCACGCGCCGCGGCCCCGAACGCGATCTGCTGCCGTGGCTTGCACGCAATGGCATGTCGGCGATGGCGTATAGCCCGGTCGAGCAAGGCAGGCTGATCGACGCTGCGGAGCTGGCGCTTATCGGTGCCGACATCGCGGCAACGCCCGCGCAGACCGCGCTTGCCTGGACGCTCCGGCACCCGAACGTCATCGCGATCCCGAAAGCCGCCACGGTCGGGCATGTGCGCGAAAACCGGAACGCCGCCGATCTCGCGTTGTCCGACGACATCGTCGCCCGACTGGATGACGCCTTTCCTGCCCCGCGCGGCCCTGTGCCGCTGGAGATGCTATGAGCGCGCGCGGGTGCCTGTCGGTTTATAGTCGCGGCGGGCTGCTCGACCGGGAAGCGCGTACAAAGCCTGCCTCGCTCGCCTGGAGCCCGCTGCAAGCATACGAAACCATGCAGGCCCGTCTGCCGTGACGAAGACCTTGACGATGAGTGGCGGAAATATCGTCGATATCCCCACCTTCTATGCCGAGATCAACCGGGTCTTCATGGCGGGAGAGGATTGGCAGTTGGCCAACAGCCTCGATGCGTTGGACGACCTGCTCTATGGCGGCTATGGCGCGATCACGGGACGCGAGCCGGTCCGCCTCGTCTGGCAGGACATGGCGCAAAGCCGCGCGGCGCTCGGCATCGAGGCAACGCGGGCCTTCCTGTCCGAAAAGATGCAGAGGCCCGACATATTCAACGTGACCGTGATCGGTCGTCAGCTCGACGCGCTGCGCCACGGCACGGGGCAGACCTATTTCGAAATCGTGCTCGAGATCATCGGTGATCATCGAAACATCGAGCTCGTGCCGGCGTGACCCGAGAGGCTCGGGATCGACCGGCAGCAATGACAAAAGGACGATGATGATGGTGCGTACGATTGGATTGATAGCGGGAATTATCGCGCTCGGCGGATGCACGACCGGTGCAGGCGTGGGGCCGCAAGCCGGCATACCCTCGAAACCGCAAATCCGCAGCGTGACCTACGCGACGACACCGTGCCACGGGACCTGCCCGGTCTATACCGTGACGCTCGCGGCCGACGGTGCCGGCGTGTTTACCGGCACCAGCAACACGGCGACGCTCGGCGAACGCCGGTTCAAAGCGACACCCGCGCAGGTCGGCGATTTCTTCACGCGGTTGCAGCCCTATCTTCCAGAGGGCGAACGGCTGCTGACCGGGCCGGACCGCTGTCGGATGTACGCGTCCGATCTGCCGTCTGCGGACGTGCGATGGACCGACGGCAGCCGCTCGGGTCACCTCCTGTACGACTATGGCTGCGACCGCGAGACGCACCGCGCGATGGCGGACGCGTTGCGGGCCGCGCCGCAGGCGTTGCCGATCGCCGCGTTGATCGGCAATCGCTGACGTGCCTGATCGCACCGCGCGATAATTGCGGCGGCGACCAAGGCCAGGCCTCACCGGCGTCGTCTTTGGTTCAGCTTGGCCCCGCTATCCGCGGTGCGACCTCGAAGGAGATACGCGATGAAGACGATTATGGCCGGCACGGTCGTGGCATTGCTCGGCCTCGGTGCCTGTGCCGCTACCGGAGCCGCGGACCGTGGCCAAACCGCGGCGTGCAAGGCCGATGCCGCCGCGACGCTGGCAGGGCAAGTCGCTCCGGACGACGCCGCCATCCTCAAGCGCACGGGGGGCACGATCGTCCGCCGCATCGCGCCGGGCGATCCGACGACGAGGGACTACCGCATCGAGCGCGTCACCGTCACGATCGCCGACGGCCGCATCGTTTCCGCAACCTGCGGCTGAACGCTCGGACATGGTCAGGTCAAGCCTGCTCCTGACGGTGGCGGCGCTGCTCGCGGGTTGCGCAGCGCAGCGGCCCATCGAGGGTCCGGTGCGCCTCGGCCAGATCGCCGCCGTCAACGGACCACGCGTGAGAGCCGACAAGGTGATCGAGGACAGCCGCTGTCCGGTCGACACCCAGTGTGTCTGGGAGGGGCGGCTCGTGGTGCGGGTTACCGTTCTGGGCGGCGGGTGGTCCAGGCAACTCGATCTGACGCTCGGCAATCCCGTCACTGTCGCCGACGGCAGTCTGACGCTTGTCACAGCGACGCCGTCCAAACGATCGGGCGGGCGACGCGACGAGCCCCTGCCCTATCGGTTCACGTTCCAGTTCCAGGGCGGGCTGTGAGCATCTCCAGGGGTCAACCTATAGGCGGAAAGGCTCGCCGTTGCCCTCATCCATTGACGATGCTGGCAGCATGCGCTTCGTTGCGGAAAATGAGCTTGGAGCAGACATTATGGCGTATCCCGTTGATCGACGTTCGCTGCTCGCTGGCGCCGCGCTGGGTGGCGTGACGCTCGCGAGCGCCGACGCGCGTGCGCAGTCCCGCCCCGGGCCAGCCACCCGCCAGGTCATCTACGAGCTTCGAACCTATCATCTGGTCAACGGCCCGATGCGGGCACGCCTCGACGCCTATCTCCGCGAGGCCTTCATCCCCGCCGCAAGGCGCGCGGGGTGCGGTCCGGTGGGGGTATTCACGGTCGCCATCGGTGAGGGCAGCCCGAGCGTCCTCGTCCTCGTCACGCATCCCTCGATGGCGGATTTCCTTGCCATGCCCGACAGGATGAGCGCTGACGCGCGCTATGCCAAGGCGGCCGAGCCGTTTGCCAATGCCACGCCCGAGGCGCCGCCCTACGCCTCGATGGACGTCAAGTTGATGCGGGCCTTCCCGCACGTCCCGGACCTCGAGGTTCCAGACGCCGCCAGTGGCAACGCAGCGCGCATCTTCGAGCTGAGGACATATTACAGCCATAGCGACAAGTCGGGCGCCACCAAAATCGACATGTTCGACACCGGCGGGGAGATTGCGATATTCCGTCGTACCGGCCTGACACCGGTCTTCTTTGCCAAGGACCTGACGGGGCATCGTCTTCCCAGCCTGACCTACATGCTGACCTTCCCGGATCTTGCGACGCGCGAGCGGAACTGGAAGACATTTGCCACGGATCCGGCCTGGCGCACGCTGATCGCGACACCGGGACTTACCGACCCCGAAATCACCACGGGAATAGGAAACCAGATCCTGGCTCCGACGCCCTATTCGCAGATCTGACCGGCTAGGCGGGCTTGGCTCTGCCTCGATCACGTTGATGACAACTGCGCCATTCGCGTTCGCAACGTCGCCACCACGCACCCATTGGACGCAGCCGGAAGCGTTTAGGGCTTTTCTACTGACCTATTATCGTGGAACATGTGCCCTTGATCGTACCGCGCCAACATCCAAAGGCGACGGACCAATCCTTTGGAGAGACCCATGCGTAAGACGGCATGCATAGCGCTGGCCATGTTGGCATTGACCGGATCGACGATCGCTGTCGCGAAGGATGGCACCCCGAACACGCTCACCGCGCGCGAGCGGTCGGCCGGGTGGAAACTACTGTTCGACGGTCGGAATCTCAACGGCTGGGGCTCGTTCTCGGGCGGCGCGCCGTCGCCGGCATGGCAGGTGCGCGACGGTACGCTCGAACTGACCGCGACCAGTGGCAAGATGAGCGGCGGCGATCTCGTCACCGCCGATCGATACGGTGCGTTCGAACTGACGCTCGACTGGAAGGTCCAGGCCGGCGGCAACAGCGGCGTCCTCTATCTCGCGCGCAATCTGCCCGAAACCAAGCAGGTCTACGAGACGGGGCTCGAGATGCAGGTCCTCGACGACGCCGGCCATCCCGACGGCAAGATCCCGTCGCATCACGCGGGTGCGCTCTATGACATCACGATCCCGCCAACGGGCATCTCGCACCCGGCAGGTCAGTGGAACCACGCCCGTCTTCTCGTCGAACCGGGTCGTATCCGGCAATGGCTCAACGGCACGCCGACCGCCGACACATCCTATGGCGACGAAGCCTGGCGAAAGCGGGTCGCCGCATCGAAATTCGCCAAGATGCCGTTCTTCGGCACGTTCGGGGACGGCGTGATCGCGTTGCAGGACCACGGCGAGCCGGTCGCATTCCGTAACATCAAGATCCGCCGCATCGGCCCCAGCGCGAAAGCAGGCTGATCATGACGCCCCTTGCCGCCGCCGCCACCGAGTCGTCCTATGACGTGATCATCGTCGGCTCTGGCGCGGCGGGCGGCATGGCCGCGTTCAGCCTGACCAAGTCGGGGCTTCGCTGCCTGATGCTCGAGGCCGGGCGCGATTATGATCCGCAGGCCGAGGTCAACATGTTCGCCCCCGAAAGCGATGCCCCGCTGCGCGGCGCGTCGACGCCCGACAAGCCGTTCGGCTATTTCGACGCGACCGTCGGCGGTGGCTGGCAGATCGACGGCGAGCCCTACACGATGCGCGAAGGTTCCGATTTCCGCTGGTACCGCCCGCGGATGCTGGGGGGCGCACCAACCATTGGGGCCGCCACGTTCCCCGCTGGGGCGCGTATGATTTCAAGCCGTTCTCGCGCGACGGCCTCGGCGTCGACTGGCCGATCGGCTATGACGACGTCGCGCCCTTCTATGATCGTGTCGAGCGCATGATCGGCGTCAACGGCGGCCGCCTCGATCTCGAGAACCACCCGGATCTGCCCGCAGGCTGCCTGATGCCGCCGCCGCGGCCGCGTGTCCCCGAAATGCTGATCAAGGCGACTGCGGAAAGCCTCGGTATCCCCGTACGCTCGGCGCACACCGCGGTTCTGACGCGCGACATGCCCGACCCCGTCGCGCCGCGCAAAGCGTGCTTCAACGCCACGCCGTGCACCCGTGGCTGCACGATCGGTGCGATGTTCCAAACGACGACGTCCTTCCTGCCGATGGCGAAGGCGACCGGGCGGCTGACGACGATCACCGACGCGATGGTATCGCGCGTGACGATGGCGACGCCCGGCAAGGCCGCCGGCGTCGAATATGTCGACCGCAAGACCGGCCAGCGCCATCAGGTCAAGGCGCGCGCCGTGGTGCTGGCCGCGGGGACCGGCGAGACGACGCGCCTGTTGCTCAATTCGGGCGAACGCGGACGCGGCTTGGCAAATGCGTCGGGCGAGCTGGGGCGCAACCTCACCGATTCCACCGGCGCCTCGTTCCGCGCCTATGTTCCCGCACTCGCGGGTCGCCCCCGTTACAACGAGGACGGGATTGGCGGTCAGCATATCTACATCCCGTTCTGGCTGTACGGGCAGCAAAAACGCGGCGAGCTCGACTTCGCGCGTGGCTATCATTTCGAGATCGGCGGCCGGTTCGGCGTCCCGCCCGCCGAGGCCTTGCCGAGAGCATGGGGTGCGGCGCTCAAGACGGCGGTCCGCAACACATCCGGCTCGACGATCGCCCTCACGCTGCGCGGCGAGATGATCCCCAACAAGGACACGTTCTGCGAGATCGATCCGGTCACGAAGGACCGGTTCGGCATCCCCGTCCTGCGCTTTTCGTTCCGCTGGTCGCAGAACGAGATCAACCAGGTCGCGCATGGTCGTCGCACCGCGCACGCCGTCTTCAAGCGGATGAACGCGACGATCCTCGATCCCGATCTGCCGCCCGAACAGATCATGACCGCGGGCGGCGAGATCATCCACGAGCTCGGGACCGCGCGCATGGGAGCGGATCCGCGATCGTCCGTGGTCGACGGCTATGGTCGCGCGTGGGAAGTCGACAATCTGGTGCTGATGGACGGCGCAGTCTTCGCGTCCGGCGCACACAAGAACCCGACGCTGACCATTCTCGCGCTGGCGCTGCGCGCATCGGAGCGATTGGCCAAGCGTATCAAGACAGGAGCGTTCGCATGACGCTTTCGAGGCGCACCACGATGCAGTGGATGATGACCGCGGCGCTGCTCCCGCTCGCGCGCTGGTCGCCCGCGGACGCGGTGCCGGCGGGCAGCGGGACCGCGGTGGCGTTCGACACGGTCGCGGACTGGCCGTCCGTCCCCGCCGCCGCACCGGCAAAGGGGTATGGCCGCGACCCGAACCTGATGGAACCCAAGGTGCCTTGGCCGCTGACGTTCAGCAGCGGACAGCGCGGCGTCGTCGATCTGCTCGGCGACATGATCCTCCCCGCCGATCCCGTATCGCCCGGCGCTGGGGCGCTAGGGGTCGGCGCATTCATCGACGAATGGATCAGCGCGCCCTACCCGGTCCAGCAGGCGGACCGGCAGAAGATCCTCGCCGGTCTCGGCTGGCTCGACGCGCAGGCAAGCGTGCTGCACGGCAAGCCGTTCGCCGCTATCACCGTGCAGCAACGCGGCGCGATGCTCGACGTGCTGAGCACCGCCGCCCCAAAAGCCAGCATGACCGCGCCCGTCGCGTTCATGGACACGCTGCGCAAGCTGTTCGTGCTGGGCTTCTACAGCCTGCCCGAAGGCAAGGCCGACATGGGATATATCGGCGACACGCCAAGCGAAGGCCCCTATCCCGGCCCGTCGCCGGAAGCGCTCGCGCATTTCGCCAAGCTGATCGGCGCGATGGGGCTGACATACGCCCCCGTCTAGCGGGCAGCGTCGGTTATTCGCCCATCGCAGTCGCCTCGCGCGCCGCCTGAGTCAAAGCGAGTATCCGAAGATCACCAGCACCGATTTCTTCAGACGACCGTCACCGCCCTGGGCCGCGCCGGATATGAACTGTCCGGCGCCGACATAGGGGTCATTCCGGCCGATCAGGAATTCCGAATACACCTTGATCCGCTTCGATCGCTTCGACGACCAGACCGCCCCGATATCGAGCCGCTCGCTATCCCTGAACCCGCGCGCATCCTTGAAGAAACGGCCATAATTCACATAGGGGGCAATCTCGAACGGCAGGCTCCCCGTATCGATCGATCGGCCGATTTCACCGAATATATAGGTTCCCTTCGTCGCGATGTTGTACGACGCATCGAACCCGCCGACGGTGATCATGTCGTTACGGCCCGGATTGCGCGGATCGATGTCCTGCCGCGCGACCAGCGTCTTGGCATGCCAGGCGCCTTTGCTCCCGGTCAGGCTTGCCGCGAGGATACGCTTGCTGCCGTCCGCGCGCGTGTCGAAATTGTGGATCGTCGAGAACCAGCCGGAGATGGTGGCGCTGAGCTTCGCATCCGCGGTCGCCGCCAGCGTATAGCTGGCATTGCCGATCACCATGTTGCGTTCGTCGTTGCGCGAGCCGTCCGGCACATAGCTGTCGGCCTTGCCGATGTTCGTCGAATAGCGCGACGAGTCCGAACTGATCCCCGCACCGGCCGGTCCGCTGGCGGGAAAGAAGCCGAGTTCCACGCGATAGCGGGGTGTCTCATGGCGGAACTTCACGCCGAGATTATAGGTCTCCTCGAACCCATAGACGAACGCCAGGTCGTTGAGGATCGATGATCCCCAATACCGGTCGTCGAGCGGGACCGGCTGCACGCCGGCGGTCAGGCTGTCGGCTTCGGTCAGGTTGACGCCGCCATAGGCGTACATCAGGAACCGTACCTCGCCCGGATAGTCGCGGTACCCGGCCGGCTTGCCATAGATGAAATTGCCCCCGAGGAACCGGTATTGCGCCGACCCGAACACCGTGTCGGACGTATAGTCCGCCGTCAGCGCCAGCGTATCGAACGAGAGATGGCTCGACGTTCGCGGCTCGCCGCTCGCGGCCGCGTCGTTGAAGCGGAGATCGTACCGTCCCCGCAGCGTCGCACCGACTTTCAGGCCTTTCTTCGGCGATGCAGGCGGTGCGACGTCCGGCTTGGCAATTGGCGGCGACGCGGTCTCCCCGCCATCGGCCGTCGCCTCGTCCGCATTGCCGGTCGGTGACGGGGCGCCCTGCGGGCACGCCGCGCCGGGAACGCATTGCTGTTCGATGACGATCGGAACGGGCGGTGTCCAAGGCATGCGTTCTCCTTCGCGGAGATGACCTCCGCGTCGCTGATTTCGAGATATCCGGGCTGGCGGCCGCTAGGTCGCGGTGGTCGGCATCAGGCTCCGCTCGCCCACCACCGCCAGGCCGTAGCCCGACAGTGCCACCAGCGTTCGGTGCGTGTTCGTCAGGAGGATCATCCGCTCGACGCCAAGCTCGGTCAGGATCATCGCGCCCACGCCATAGTCGCGAAGCTCCTCCATGTCGGACGGCGACAGGATCCCCGCACGCGCCTTCAGCGCCATCGAGAAGCGATCGTCCCGCTGCCGGTTGATCGCGATGACGACGCCGGCGCCTTCTTCGGCGATCATCCGCATCGATCGCTCGAGCACGTCCATCCCCTGTCCGTCGCCGGCAAAGATGTCGGTCAGCGCCGAGATCGCGTGCATCCGGACCAGGGTCGGCTCCTCGGGATCGAGCACACCCTTGACCAGCGCGATCTGCTCGGTGCCGGTCGCGCGGTTGCGATAGGTGATCGCGCGCCACTCGCCGCCCCATCGGCTGTTGAACGTCACCTCGGTACATTTCTCGACGAGATGATCGTGACGACGGCGATACGCGATCAGATCGCGGATCGTGCCGACCTTGAGCCCGTGAAGCTGCGAGAAACCGATCAGGTCGCTCAACCGCGCCATCGTGCCGTCGTCATTCATGATCTCGCAGATGACGCCGGACGGGTTGAGCCCGGCCAGCCTCGCGACATCGACCGCGGCTTCGGTATGGCCGGCGCGGACCAGCACGCCGCCATCGCGGGCGATCAGCGGAAAGACATGGCCGGGCGTGACGATCTCACTCGGGCCGTTGGCAGAGTCGATCGCCACCGCAATCGTTCGGGCGCGATCGTTGGCGGAGATGCCGGTGGTGACCCCGACGCGCGCCTCGACCGAGGTGGTGAACGCGGTCTCGTGCCGCGTGCCGTTCTTCGGCGCCATCGGCTGAAGCCCGAGCTGATCAACCCGGTCGCGCGTCATCGCGAGGCAGATCAGCCCCCGGCCGTATGTCGCCATGAAGTTGATCTTTTCCGGCGTCGCCATCTGCGCGGGAATGATGAGGTCGCCTTCATTCTCGCGATCCTCATCATCGACGAGGATGAACATCCGGCCGTTCCGCGCCTCCTCGATGATCTCCTCCGGCGAGGACAGGAAGTTCGGACGTAGGCGGGTCATCGTGTCGGGCGCCATGGCGTCCCTCCTGCTGGCTGGGTCGGTGAAGTGGCGGCTCGCGACGTCGGTCATCGCGGCGTCACCATGGCGGGCGCGGCTACTTCGGCTGTACGTTCGGACTTGCCCGCGCCGAGGCCGAGATAGAGCACGCCGGTCACGATCGGCGCGAGCAGCCAGCCAATATCCATCCCGCCGATCGATGCCGCGAAAGGCCCCGTGTAGATGGCGGAACTCAGGAACGGCAGCTGCACGGCGATGCCCGCGAGATAGGCGATCGCCGCCCTGACGTTGAGGCGCCCGTAGATGCCGCCATCCGCCTCGAAGAACGAGGCGATGTCGTATCTGCCCTTCCGGACGACGTAGAAGTCGATGATGTTGATCGTCGCCCAGGGCGCCAGCACCACCATCAGGCCGATGACGAAGCCGATGAACCGGGGCACGAACGTGTCGGCGGACGTCGTCGCGACGCCGAGGCAGCCACCAAGCACGATCACGGACAGCACGATCCGCGCCCTTCGCCCCGGCATCCACGACGCCACGAACGTCTGCGCCATGGTGATGAGCGACAGGACGGCGCCATAGATGTTGAGCGCGTTGTGGCTGACGATGTTGAAGATGAAGAGGAGCATCAGGACCGGCGCGAGCGCACCGACCGCACCACTGACCTGAGTCATGGGATCCGCGCCGACGGGCGCGCCGGCAACCGCCATCGCGCCGAGTATGAACGACGCGGCCGCGCCCAGCGCAGCGCCGGCGAAGCTGGCGAGGAACGGCCCCCGGATTCCGACGCTCGGCGGCAGATAGCGCGAATAATCCGACGTGTAGCAGGCATAGGAGATGTGCCACACCGCCCCCAGCGAGAACATCGCGAACCAGCCCGCCATCGTGAACCCGCCGCGCCAGACGATTTCGGACGAGAGCCCCTCGGTCAGCCTGAACGCGGCATAGAGCAGGCCGAGGCCCATGAACCACATGCCGACCCGGTTGAGCAGGTGAATGACGTTATAGCCGAGGATCCCGATCCCCGCCGCGGCCGCGGCGGACAGAACCGCGCCGACCGGAAGCCCGATCCCCGGCACCAGCGCGTGCACCGATTTCGCCGCCAGCACGATGTTCGAGGTGAAGAAGCCGACATACAGCAACGTCGCAAACGTCACGACGAGCAGCGCGCCATAGCGGCCGAACTGCCCCCGGCTCTGGATCATCTGCGCCAGGCCCATCTGCGGCCCTTGTGCGGAGCATGCCGCGAGCACCAGCGCGCCGACCAGATGCCCGAGGATGATCGCGGAGATGCTCCAGCCCAGCGAAAGGCCAAAGACCTGGATCGCCATCGCACCGGTCACGACGGGCAGCGGTGCGATGTTCGTGGTGAACCACAGGGTGAACAGGTCGCGCACGCGTCCATGTCGCTCGTCGAGCGGCACGAAGCCGATGCTGTTGGCTTCAATGGTGGCGGCTGGCGCCTCTCCCGGGGTTGCCATGGTCAGCAAGTCCTCTTATCATTTTTGGTATACCATCGGACGGTATGTCCTGCTAACGATTGATGCAAGTCAAAAAACATAGGGGTTCAATCATGCCCCTGAGGAAAGGATCGACGGATGAAGTTCTCGCTCTTCCTGCATATGGAACGCTACGACGAGGCGATCTCGCACCGTCAGCTTTACGAAGACCTGCTCGCGCTCTGCGACCTCGCGGAGGAAGGCGGGCTCCACAAAGTGTGGATCGGCGAGCATCATTCGATGGAATACACGATCTCGCCCAACCCGATCCCGCTGCTGGCCGCGGTGGCGGAGCGGACCAAGAACATCCGGCTGGGCGCGGGTACGTTCATCGCCCTGTTCTGGCACCCGATCCGCATGGCGGGCGAAGCGGCGATGCTCGACGTCATCAGCAACGGCCGCGCGGAAATCGGTCTGGCGCGGGGCGCCTACCAGTTCGAGTTCGACCGCATGCTGAATGGCGTGTCGGCCAATGACGGCGGCAAATATTTGCGCGAGATGGTGCCGGTGGTCCGCAAGCTGTGGGAGGGGGATTACGCGCATGACGGCGAGATCTGGCAGTTCCCGGTGTCGACCAGCGTGCCCAAGCCCGTCCAGACGCCGACGCCGCCCATCTGGATCGCCGCGCGCGATCCCGACTCGCACAAGTTCGCGGTTGCGAACGGTTGCAGCGTGATGGCGACGCCGTTGTTCAAGAACGACGACGAGGTGAAGGATCTCGCGCGCAAGTTCGACGAGGCCTGCGCCGCCAGTCCCGACGTACCGCGGCCCCAGTTGATGATCCTCCAGCACGCGCATGTTCAGTCCAGCGACGCGGACGGTCAGCGCGCCGCCGAGGCCATCTCGCTGTTCTTCCGGAATTACGGCGCCTGGGCGAGCAACAAGAAGCCCCCGGTCAATGGCTTCCACCACGACATCGCGCCGCTCGACGCCGAACGATTTCCCGACTTCGTGCCCGAGCAGCTGCGCCAGAACATCATGATCGGCACACCCGAAGAGGTCATCGCCCGCCTCAAGACGTATGAAGCCCTGGGGGTCGACGAATACAGCATCTGGCTCGACAACACGATGTCGTTCGAGGAAAAGCGCGACTCGATCCGCCGGTTCATCGATCAGGTGGCGCCGGCCTTCGCCTGATGCCCAAGGCCTATTGGATCGCGCGCGTCGACGTCACGGACGCCGACGCCTATGCAACCTACATGGCGCTTGGCCCGTCCGCGCTGATCGCCAATGGCGGCAAGCTGCTGTCGCGCGGCGGCAGCGCGGTTGCGCTGGAGGGGCCCCGCCCCGCCAGCGCAACGTCGTCATCGAGTTCGAAAGCATGGCGGCGGCGCTCGCCTGTCATGCATCGCCCGAATACGGCGCCGCGCGTGCGGCCCGGACGGGCGCGGCCGAGGTCGAGATACTCATCGTGGAAGGACTGTCAGAATGACGATCGATCGGACTACCAGCGCGGCTTTCGACCGTGGCCTGGCCACCAGACGCGAAGTGCTCGGCGATGCGTATGTCGACAAGGCGCTTTCCGCGGCGGACGACTTCAACTGGCCGATGCAGGAACTGACGACCGAATATTGCTGGGACCATATCTGGAACAGGCCGGGGCTCGATCGCCGCAGCCGCAGCATCCTCAACCTCGGCATGATCGCCGCGCTCAACCGCGGGCACGAGTTCAAGGCGCACATCCGTGGCGCGCTCGCGAACGGCGTGACGCGCGAGGAGCTTCGCGAGATCCTGCTGCAGATCGCGGTCTATGTCGGCGTCCCCGCCGGGGTCGACAGCTTTCGCCTGGCCCGCGAAGTGTTTGCGGAGATCGACGGGGAAGCCTGACGTCGTGACAGGTGCGGGGTGCCGCACCTGTCACGTATCCCCGCCGCTGCGCTATTCCGGACGGCGCCTCTACAGCCCGCCCATCATGACATATTTCAGCTCGAGATATTCGGCGATGCCGTGGCGCGAACCCTCGCGCCCCTGTCCCGACGCCTTGATCCCGCCGAACGGCGCGACCTCGGTCGAAATCGCCGCCTCGTTCAGCCCGACCATGCCATATTCGAGCGCCGCCGCGACGCGCATCGCGCGGCCGATGTCGCGGGTATAGGCGTAGGCGGCGAGGCCGAATTCGGTATCGTTCGCCAGGCGGATCGCTTCGGCTTCGTCGGTGAACCGGATGACGCCCGCAAGCGGACCGAACGTCTCCTCGCGCGCGATCACCGCATCGGCCGGCACGTCCGCGATCAGCGTGGGCGGATAGAACAGCCCTTCCCCCCGCGTCCCGCCCGTCACCAGACGACCGCCACGGCGCACCGCGTCCGCGACATGGTCGTCCACCTTGACCACCGCACGCTCGTTGATCAGCGGCCCGATCGTGCTGCGCGGATCGGTGCCACGACCGACGACGAGGTCCGCCATCCGCTCGCGCAGGCGTTCGACGAAGCGATCATGGACCAGAATCCTGAACGAGGAAGCGGTTGACGCAGACGCAGGTCTGGCCTGCGTTGCGGAACTTCCCGAGCATCGCACCCTCGACCGCCGCATCGAGATCGGCGTCCTCGAAGACGATGAAGGGGGCATTCCCGCCAAGTTCGAGCGACAGTCGCTTCAACGTCGGCGCCGCCTGCGCGAACAGCAACCGGCCGACCGGCGTCGACCCGGTGAACGACAGCTTGCGCACCACCGCACTGTCCATCAGCGCGCCGCCGATCGCGGCCGCGTCGCCCGTGACGACATTGAAGACCCCCGCCGGCACCCCGGCCTCTTCGGCGAGTGCCGCAAGCGCCAGCGCGGTGAGCGGCGTCTCGGGCGCGGGCTTGAGGATCATCGTACAGCCGGCCGCGAGCGCCGGCCCGACCTTGCGCGTAATCATCGCCGCGGGGAAGTTCCACGGCGTGATCGCCGCGGTCACGCCGACCGGCTCGTGCCAGACGAGGATGCGCTGGCTGGCCTTTGGCGCCGGGATGATCTCGCCATCGACGCGCCGCGCCTCTTCGGCGTACCAGCGCAGGAAGCTTGCGGCGTAGACGATCTCCCCCGCCGCTTCGGCGAGCGGCTTGCCCTGTTCCGCGGTGAGGATCTGCGCAAGCGCATCGCGGTGGTCGTGCATCAGCGCGTACCAGCGCATGAGGATATCCGCGCGCTCCATGGCGGGGCGCGCGCGCCAGTCGACCAGCGCGCGCTCGGCCGCGGCGATCGCGCGTTCGGTATCCTCGCGCCCGAGATGCGGAACGGTCGCGATGACGTCGCCCGTGGCGGGATCGTGGACGGGACTTCCCTGCCCCGTCGCCGCGATCCACGTGCCGTCGATCAGCGCATGGTCGCGAAACGGATGAAGCGTGCGCACCGTCATGCGGCTTCCAGCACCGGTGCGGGATGATCGGCCATGCTGCCCCTGTGATAGATCAGCACGGGGCGCTCGGTCAGCGCGATACGCCGGACCGCGCCGATGACGATCGCATGATCGCCACCGTCATAGTCGCGCCACAGCGTGCATTCGATCACGCAGGCGACGTCCGGGAGCACGGGATTGCCGAGCTCGCTCAACGTCCAGTCGAGCGCGGCGACCTTCTCGGTCCCCTTCGACGCGAAGGCCATGGCGAGATCCTGCTGTCCGGCCGCGAGGATATGGATGGCGAAGCTCTGCCGGCTGAGGAGATGCGGGTAGGTCGCCGATGTCAACGCGGGGCACACCAGCACCAGTGCCGGGTCGAGCGACAGCGAGGTGAATGCGCTGGCGGTAAACCCGGCGATCGCGCCATCGGGATCCAGCGTCGTGACGACGGTCACGCCGCTGGGGAAGCCAGCCATCGCCGTGCGAAACTGGGCGGGATCGATCGAATGGTCAGTCATGTCTCTCTCCTTCAGCGCATCACGAACGGGTCGCCCATCGGTTGATCCGACAGGTTGACCCAGACGGTCTTGAGTTCGGTGTAATCGAGGACGGCGTGGATACCGCCCTCGCGGCCATAGCCGCTGGCGCCATAGCCCCCGATCGGCGCCATCGCCGACACGGCGCGGTAGGTGTTGACCCACACGATGCCCGCATGGACATCGCGCGCCATCCGGTGGCCGCGTGCGAGGTCGCGCGTCCAGACGCCGGCGGCCAGCGCATAGTCGGTTCCGTTGGCAAGGCGGATCGCGTCGTCCTCGTCGCTGAAGCGCATGATCGCGGCCACCGGTCCGAACACCTCGTTCTGCACGATGTCGAGATCCGCCGACCCGCATTCGAGCAGCGTCGGCTCGTAATACCATCCGGACTGCGCCGCGGGCCGCTTGCCACCGGCGAGCACCGTCACGCCCTGCTCGCGCGCCCTCGCGACCATCGTCTCGACGATACCGAGTTGCTGCTCCGTCGCCATCGGTCCCATGTCCGACGACGGATCGAGCGGGTCGCCGATCGAGATGCGCGCGATACGTTCGCGCAGCGCGACGACGAACCTGTCATAGATGCCGTCCTGCACCAGCAAACGCGACCCTGCGACGCAGCTCTGGCCCGAGGCGGCATAGATCCCCGCGACGGCACCATTGACCGCGCCTTCCAGGTCCGCGTCGTCGAAGACGATGTTCGCCGACTTGCCACCGAGTTCGAGCGACAGCTTGGCGAAATTCTCCGCCGTTGCGCGCACGACATGGCGTGCGGTCGCGGCGCCGCCGGTGAAGGCGACGCGACGAACCAGCGGATGACGCGTCAGTGCCGCGCCCGCGCCCGCGCCGAACCCCGTCACGACGTTGACGACGCCGTCGGGGAAGCCGGCCCGTGCGACCAGTTCGGCAAAGCGCAGGATGCTGGCCGATGCGTGCTCGGACGGCTTGATGACCAGCGTGTTGCCTGCCGCCAGCGCGGGCGCGAGCTTGATCGCGGTCAGATAGAGCGGGCTGTTCCACGGCACGATCGCGGCGACGACGCCGAGCGGCTCATGGATAGTGAACGCGAACATGTCCGCCTTGTCGATCGGCAGCGTGCTGCCCTCGAGCTTGTCGGCCAGGCCTGCTGCGTAATGGAAGAATTCGGGGAGATAGGCGAGCTGTCCGCGCGTCTCGCGGATGAGCTTCCCGTTGTCCCGGGTCTCGAGTTCGGCGAGTTCGCCCGCGTTCTCGGCAACCAGGTCGCCGAGGCGCCGGAGGAGCTTGCCGCGCGCGCTGGCGGTAAGCCCGCGCCATGCGGTCGAACGGAAGGCGGCATCGGCAACGCGGACCGCGTGATCGACATCCGCGGCATCGCCGTCCGGAAGCGTCGACCAGGCCTCACCCGTAGCCGGGTTGATCGAGGCATAGGTTGCACCCGACGCGGCCGGGACCGATTGCCCACCCACGAGCATCTGGAACGTGGTGGTCGTCATCTTCAATCTCCGAGGGAGGGGTGGTGGCGCCCGATCGAGGCGAGGAAGTCCATCAACAGCGCGTTGGTCGCATCGGCCATTTCGACGGGCATCATGTGCCGGGCGCCATCCACGATATGGAAGGCCGCGCCGGGAATCCGCGCGGCCAGGGCTTTGGCCATCGCGGGTGTCGATCCGACGTCATGTTCGCCGGTCGCGACGAGCGTCGGAACGTCGAGGTTCGACAACTCCGCCTCGCCGTAGCGATCTTCGGTCGCGAACAACCGGTAGGTCACTGCGTACCCGGCCGGGTCATTGGCGATGAAGCTCGCGCGCAGGGCCGCAAGATAACCAGCGTTCTCGTGTCGGAACTTCGCACTGAACCACCGCTCGATCGCACCGTCGATGTTCGCGCGCGGACCATCCGCGGTGACATCGGCCACCCGGGCAAGAATCGTGTCTCGCACGTCCGGCGCGCGGTCGAACACGCCGTTCAGGAGCACCAGCGCCTCGACCCGCTCACGGTGGCGCAATGCCATGGCGCGCGCGACGAGTGCCCCCATCGAAAACCCGATCAGCGCCGCTTCGTCGATGCCCGCATGATCGAGCACCGCGGCGACATGATCCGCATAGCTATCCAGACCCGCATCTGCGGGCGGCATCATGCTGCCACCATGACCGAGCATGTCGATGGCGATGACCCGGTAGCGCGTCTCGAGCACGGGCACCTGCGCCGCCCACATGTCGCGCGACAGCCCGACCCCGTGGATGAGGACCACCGCAGGTCCCGGACCGCCGCTATCGTCATAGGCCAATGGCGGGTTCACCGTGTCGAGGACGGCCGTCATCACGACGGCTGCCGCGCGGCCTTTTCGGCTGCGATGTCTTCGAGGTCCCGGTACCGGTTCCCGATGCGCGGATGGACGCGGCCGCCATCCGCCGCGCCGAGAACGATGACGATCTCATCGGGGAGCGGCGCATCCGAGATCGAGAACTCGCCGGTGATATAGTGCGACCGCTGGCCCTCGTCGTCCTTGTGCATCATCGGCACCTGGATCGACGTTCCCAGCCCACCACGCTTGTTGGTGAAACTCAGATAGGACTTTGCCTGCACCGCGTCGCGATAGTGGTTGCCGAAGCGCAGCGTGTGGATCAGCGCCGAGGCATGCTCGATCTCACCGCCCGCGCCGACGACCGCTGCCTTGCCATAGGCTTCGATCCGGTCGGCGCCACCGATCGCTGCAACGAGGCGCTCGACGATCAACGCACCGAGATCGGACGCATGAGCGCGGATTTCGGGCTGGAGATCCTCGACGAAGCCGCGTCCCGCCCAGGGATTCTGCACGACAGCGGCTACCATGACGGTCGTGACCGGAGTCCCGGCCTGCTTGCCGCCTTCGATGCGCACCTCTTCGACGTACGAGACGATCTTGCGAATGCTGAATGCCATGTCTAGCAATCCTCCTGCCTGTATGGTGTCTGTTGGTATACCATAGGAATGGACAATGGCAATTGTTCATTTAAGAAGGTGGTCGAGGGGACACCGCCGATGCCGAATGACGACGTCAATATCCTGGACCGGATCGAAGCCCGGCCACAGACGCTGCGCCTGATCGCGCTGGACCGCGTTCGCGATGCCATTCTGGAAGGGCGGATAAGCCCGGGCGAACGCCTGGTGGAACGCAACCTCGCCGAGCGGTTGGGCGTGAGCCGATCGGTGATCCGCGAAGTCATTCGCAATCTGGAATCCGAGGGTCTCGTCGAGGGAACACCGTCGGGCCCCCGCCTCGGCATCATCACGATCGACCAGGCCGAACAGATCTACGACATCCGCATCCAGCTTGAGTCCTCCGCGGTTGCGGCGTGCGCTCGCGTGGCTACCGAGGCCACCGTGGCGGCACTCCGGTCGGCGCTGGCGGCGATCGCGGACGCGCATGCACAGCAAAGCGCGATCGGTGCGTTACGCGCCACGACCTGCTTCTACGAGATCATCTTCCAGACGGGCGGGCACGTCATCGCGTGGGAAATCGTCCAGCGCCTCAACAGCCGGATCAGTCAGCTCCGCGCGATGACGCTGTCCGTCGTCGGGCGGCAAGCCGCTGGCCTCAAGCGGCTGGCCGGAATGGTCGATCTCATCGAACAACAGGATGCATCGGGGGCCGCCGCGGCGTGCCAGAAGCATGTGCGTGAAGCCGCCAAGATCGCCTGCGACAGACTGAGGGAAGCCAAGACATCGGGCTGACGATCTGAGACCCATGCGCGTGGAGCCCCTCGCCTGCGATGTGGGCGGCTCCAAGACCGGGACTGGTTCGGTGTACGAGGGCGTCCCAGGCGAGCGTAACGTGGACAAAGCGCGTAGGCACGCCCGCCATCACAAAGGCCGCATTATGAGACCGGGGTGTAATGCGGCGCAAAACTGCGCGCGAGTTCGGCAAGGCTGACCGCGCCAAGGCGCGCGACGAGCAGGGCTTCGGCCTCGCGCAACGCATCTTCCACCGCCGCATTGACGACCTTCTCGACCGCGCAGGCGGCGTCCGGATGTTCGTTGCCGATCGCGAAGAGACGCGGCCCCCCGACCGCGCGGTGAACGTCGAGCAGCGACACCGCCTCCAGATCGGCCGCGATCGCCCACCCGCCGCCATGCCCCTTCTCCGACCGCACATATCCCGCGTCGCGGAGGCCCGCCATCGTGCGGCGGACCACGACCGGGTTGGTACCCAGCATGCGCGCGATCGCCTCGGACGTCATCGGGCCATCATGCCGTGCCATGTGGAGAAGCACATGAAGCATTCGCGAGAGGCGGCTGTCGGTACGCACGGCGCGATCCTTCGCACGCCGCGCGGGATTGGCAAGCATTCCGATTCACGATACTTATTATGTTACATGATTCGCGGAGTGCAACGATGCCTGAGTTCGAGAACCCCGACCATTGGGATACCACGGCGCAACAGTATGAAAGGACCGCCCATCCCTTCACGTCGCTTTATGCCGAGGCGGCGCTGGCACGCGTCCGACTGACCCCGGACAGCCGCGTCCTCGATGTCGCGGCGGGCACGGGTGCGCTTGCGCTGGCCGCGGCGCGGACGGGGGCACAGGTGCTGGCAACGGACTTCTCGCCCGGGATGGTCGCGCGTATCACGGCGGCAAACCTGCCGAACGTCGAGGCGCGCGTCATGGACGGACAAGCACTGGCGCTCGAGGATGGCAGCTTCGACGCCGTCTTCTCCATCTTCGGCGTCATCATGTTTCCGGACTGGCGCAAGGGTCTCGCCGAGATGGCGCGGGTGACGCGCAAAGGCGGACACGGCGTGATCGCCACCTGGCAGGATCGAGGCGCGGCGACGTTCCTGCTGCTGGGCCAGATCCGCCGCACGCTGTTCCCCGACCTCGCAGCCATGACGATGCCCGAGGCGGTACAGGCGCTCAGCGATCCGGCCAATCTGGCGCGTGAACTGATCGCCGCCGGATATCACGATCCGGGGATAGAGCATGTCACGCACGACTACCAGCTCGACATCGCGGCTCTTGCGGAGCCGGACACGCTCTTCGGCATGTCACCCGACTGGACCAGTCTGAGCGATGCGCAGAAAGCCGCGGTCATCGGCGAGGTGCGGCAAATGGCTGCGGGGCGCGCGACCCTGCCTATCCCCTCGACCGCGTTGGTGGCGGTGGCTCGCCGCTGATGGCCAGCGGCTCAAGCTTTACCGGTACAGGCGGGTCCGACGCCGTCATCGACCCGCAGCCTTGAGACCGCGCACGTCGGAAGCGCCGACAACGACCTGGTAGCGAGGTATCGAATACGACACACGTACCGGATTAGAACGCGATCATCACCTTGCCGAGATGATTGGCCGCCGCGAAATAGCGGACCGCGTCGGGTGCATCGTCGAAGGCGAAAATCCGGTCGACGACCGTCGTCATCCGGTTCGCCACCATCGCGTCGAGCAGGTCGACGAACATGGCGGCTGCCATTGGCATCAGAACGCAAGGTTACCCGGCAGGCGTTGCAGCGGTGCATCGCCGCCGGTGTCAGCACGGGCGATCTCGCACCCGCCACGGACGTCGCGGGGCTCACCGCGCTGTACGATGGACTGGTGCTGGGCGTCTCGATCCAGGCGCGGGACGGCGTTTCGGCCGAGACGCTGCGGGCCGGTATCGCTCACGCGATGGCGGCGTGGGATATGCGTCGCACGGGACCCGCAGCTTGCATCGGTTGACAGCGCTCTGTCCTGCGCCCGACCATTCCCCCGGACGGTTGCAGCGCGAGCTTTGATACCACCGACCTCGCCCGCGCCACTGCCATCATCCAGTTCAGGCGCCGAACGCACCGTCGATCGTATGCATCGCACCGGTGACGAAGCCCGCCTCGGGGCCTGCGAGCCACGCGACCATTCCCGCGACTTCCTTGGGCCGTCCGTGACGCTTGATCGCCATGAAGCTGTGCATGAGGTCCTTCATCGGACCGTCCTCGGGGTTGGCATCGGTGTCGATCGGCCCGGGCTGAACGACATTGATCGTGATGCCGCGCGGTCCGAAGTCGCGTGCAAGCCCGCGCGCCAATCCTTGCAGCGCCGACTTGCTCAGCGCGTACGACGCCATGCCGGGTACCGGCATCCGGTCACCATTGACCGAGCCGATCACGATGATCCGCCCACCCTCGGGCATCTGGCGGGCCGCCTCGACCGACGCATGATATGGTGCATGAACGTTCACCCGGAACAGCCGGTCGATCGCGTCCGGGTCCTGTTCGAGTGCATCGCCGAGGATCGCGAACCCGGAGTTCACGACCAGAATGTCGAGTGGCCCACTATCGCGGACGCGTGCGATGACCGCGTCGCGATCGGCGCTATCGGTCTGAACCGCGGTACTTCCGGTCTCGGTCGCAAGCTGCTCGGCCGCCGCCTGCGATCCCGCATAGGTGAAAACCACGGACGCACCGTCCGAGGCGAAACGCCGGACGATCGCCGCACCGATCCCGCGACTGCCGCCGAGCACGAGAACCGATTTTCCTTGAAACGAGGTCATGGCGCACATCCTTGAGCTTTTATGTAGGGATCATTACATATAAATCCGAATCGTCACGTCAAGGTATTCTGTAATAATGACTACAGATAACAAAGTCCGTACGCGCGGTCGCCCAAGGCGCTTCGATCCCGAAGACGCGATCGCGACCGCGCGGCAGCTTTTCCATGCGCATGGCTATGACGCGGTCAGCGTCTCGGACGTCACGACGGCGCTGGGGATCAATCCGCCCAGCTTTTACGCCGCCTTCGGCAGCAAGGCCGGGCTCTATGCGCGCGTGCTGGACCAGTATGCCGCGACCGGCGCGATCCCACTTGCACAGCTTCTGCGGGACGACCGGCCTGTCGCCGCTTGTCTCGCAGCGGTTCTGGAGGAGGCCGCCCGCCATTACGCGGCCGACCCGAATGCGAGCGGCTGCATGGTGGTCGAGGGTACCCGCTCGAACGATCGCGACGCGCGCAAGGCCGCCTGCGATGTCAGCAACGCGGCCGAAGCGACCATTCACGCGTACATCGCCACCCGCCATCCGGAAAATGCCGGGCGTCTGACGGATTTCGTCAGCACGACCATGTCCGGTCTCTCCGCCAAAGCGCGCAACGGGCACGGGCTGGATCGACTTCTCGCGACGGCGCGTCTTGCGGGACTGGCGCTCGCACAGGCTCTGCCGGACGCGACGATCCGCGAGCACTCGGATCTCGTACCACTCGTGATCTCCATTGGTCATTCGCGCGCGTGTCCCCGCTTCCCGACCTTTGCGGCGATGGCTGCGACCGATTGCCGGATCGTCTTTGTCAGGATACATCGTCCCCGCTGACCTGCTCCGCTGGAGACGGTCGGCATGATCGCGTCGGTGCCCCGAGAGGGGCTTAATAGGGAACGCGGTAAGGGTGGTTCGCCGCCCGAAGCCGAGGCTGTCCCTGCAACTGTAAGCGGCGAGCGCGATGCATATCGCTTCTTCCCTCACGGGAAGGGGCAGCCACTGGGCCGGACGTTACGTCCTAAAGGCCTGGGAAGGCCGTGCATCGTGTGATGACCCGTGAGCCAGGAGACCTGCCGGCGTCTGGTCGCTCTTGCCTGGCCCAGGGGGTGGCCGCGGCACGGTACTCCGTCGAGCGACGACGTGTGCGGTGGGGACCGCACGGGCATGCGTGCCGGTCGCGATGGCGTCCGGCTGGCGCGGATGTCGGCCGTTCGCGGGAGGTCCCTGCCGGGTTCGCTCGACGCCCGGGGATTACCGTAATGCCGTTTTTGTCTTCGCGCCTCGCGTTCGCGGGCGCTTTGCTGTCACCTGTTTTCGCAGCACCGCTCAATGCGCAGTCTATGCCTGCCTCCGACAATGAAGACATCCTAGTTGTCGGCCAGCATGCCCGCGACACGCTCACCACGCCAAACGCGACCGGCAGCCGCCTGAGGCCTCACGCCGCTTGAGACCCCCGCGACGATCTCGGTCATCGATGGCACCACGATCCGCGCACGCGGCGACCTGTCGGTGATCGACGCGACAAGCCGTGCGCCGGGCATCAGCAACGCCGGCAACCCCGGCAACGGTGGCACCGCGCTCGCCGCACGGGGCTTCAGCGGCCAAGGATCCGTGCTCCAGCTCATCGACGGCATCAGGCTGTTCCCGGCTGCCGGCACGATCACCTTTCCGACCGATCCGTGGATGGTCGAACGGATCGACATCCTGAGTGGTCCGGCCTCGGTGCTCTACGGCCAGGGCGCGCTGGGCGGCGCGGTCAATGTCCTGATGCGCAAACCCGATACGCAGCGGACGCACGTGGAGGGCGAGATCGGCTACGGCTCGCAGGACAGCTTCCATGTCGCGGCGGGCGCAGGCGGGCCGATCACCGAGCGCCTCTCCTATCGCATCGACGGCAGCTATCGCCGATCGGACGGCTATGTCGATCGTGGCCAGTCGCGCAGCCATGCCGTCTCGGGCACGCTGCGCTGGGCACCGACCGACACGCTCGTCGTCACCGCACGGGACGATTACGGCGACCAGAAGCCGATGCGCTATTTCGGCACGCCGCTGATCGAGGGACGGCTCGACGACCGCATCCGGGACCGCAACTACAACACACGCGACGGCTTTATCCGCTACCGCGACAACCGCACCAGCCTGCAGGTCGACTGGACGCCAAGCGACGCGGTCACCGTCAGCAACCAGGCCTATCGCCTCACCTCCAAACGCTCCTGGCTCAATCTCGAAAGCTATTGCTCGATCGCCGCAGACGGCGTCTGTTCCAACGGCAGCGGCAACACCGGCACTCCCGGCCGCATCCTGCGGACCGACATGACCGGGATCGTCCACGACCAGACGCAATGGGGCGATCAGGGCAGCGTGACGCTCAGGACGGACGTCGCCGATGGCGTCGGCAACGACCTTGTCATGGGCTTCGACGTCAACCTCATCAAACTGACCTATTCACACAATTTCGGGTCTGATCCGCAGGTTTCGGAGGTCGATCCCTTCGCGTTCGATCCCGGTCTGATCGTCGACACACAGGGCATCGCGCCGCGCTATCGCACGCGCACCACCGAATATGCGGTCTTTGCCGAGGACCGGCTGAAGCTCGGCACGCACGTCTCGATCGTTGGCGGCGTCCGCTACGAGCGTGACACGATCCGCCGCTGGTCGATCGATGATCCAGGCGGCGCAAGCACCGAGACGTTCGCGCTCGACAAGCGGCTGCACAATGTGACCTGGCGGGTCGGGAGCGTCTATCAGACGATCCCGACGGTGTCGCTCTATGCGCAATATGCCACCGGCGTGGACCCGCTGGGGACGCTGACCACCTATTCGACCGGGCAGGTGCAGTTCGGCAATGCGGTCGGCGACCAGGTCGAAGTCGGCGCCAAGGCAATGTTCCTCGACGGGCATGGTACCGCGACGCTCGCCGCCTACCGCATCGTCAAGAAACGCCTGCTGGCGCAGCTCACCCCGACGAGCCCGGTCGAGCAGGTCGGCCAACGATCGGCCAAGGGCATCGAGGCCGCAATATCGCTCGATCTGCCTTACGGTGTGGGCATCGATGCGAACGGCAGCGTGCTCGACGCGACGTTCGACGACTTCGTCTCCGGCGGCACGCGCTTCGACGGCAACACCCCGCCGGACGTCCCCGAGACGCTCGCCAATCTCTGGCTACGCTGGAACGCAACGCGCGCGCTCCAGGCGCGCGCCGGGTTGCGCTATGTCGGGCGCCGCTATTCGGACAACGCCAACAGCTTCCGCGTTCCCAGCTACACCATTGTCGATGCCACGCTTTCCTATGCGGTGACGCCGCACCTCGCGGTCGATATCCACGGCTACAATTTGTTCGACCGGGACTATGCGCTCAGCACGTACAATAACCAGCAATGGGTGCTTGGCCGTCCCCGCTCGGTCGATGTCTCGCTCCGTGCCGGCTTCTGACGCCCGCAGGCGGCCGGCGTCTGGAAAAACGGCGACACTGCCGCCTTTCAAGATCACAGATCGTGTTTTCGGAATTGCGGCCGTTAAGCGGTTGACGTAGCATCGCCAAATCCTCGGGAGTCGTTCGAAATGATCCAGCGTCACCGCTAAAGCGGCAAGGCATACGCTAGCGGAGCGATCCGCCGACCGGACTCTGTTTTCGAGAGCATCATGCAAAGACTGAAGAACAAGACGTGCGTCGTCACCGGCGCTGCGCGTGGCATCGGCCGCGCGATCGCTGCCCGGTTCCATGACGAAGGGGCTGTCGTCATCCTCACCGACAGGGACGACGCGGCAGGTGCAGCGGCTGCGGCTGAAATAGGATGCCGGTTCGTATCGCTCGATGTGAGCGAGGAAGCCGCATGGTCGCGACTGGCCGGCATCGTTCCCGTGGCCGACGTGGTGGTCAACAACGCCGGCGTGACGGGGTTCGAAGCCGGCATGGCACCCCACGACCCGGAACACGCCAGCCTCGCGGACTGGCGCGAGGTTCACCGGATCAACCTCGACGGGACCTTCCTCGGCTGTCGCTACGCCATCCGCGCGATGAAGGCGGCGGGCGCAGGATCGATCATCAACATGTCGTCCCGCTCGGGTCTGGTGGGCGTTCCCGGTGCTGCGGCCTATGCCTCGTCCAAGGCGGCCATTCGGAACCACAGCAAGACGGTTGCGCTCTACTGCGCGCAACAGGGCTGGAAAATACGCTGCAACTCGATCCACCCGGGCGCCATCCTCACGCCGATCTGGGAGCCGATGCTGGGCAGCGGTCCTGATCGGGGCGCCAGGATGCAGGCGCTTGCCGCGGATACGCCGCTCAAGCGGTTCGGAATGCCTGACGAAGTCGCGGCGATTGCGGTCATGCTGGCTTCCGATGAAGCCACCTACGTCACCGGGACGGAGCTGAGCATCGACGGCGGGCTACTCGCCGGAGGCGGAGCCTGACGCCGCCGATTTCGCGCTCTTATTTCGAGACACCGGGCGCGACGATCTTGAACGCCTTTGGCGGTTCCGCGCCCATCAGGTTCTCGACGAAATAGTCCCATCGCCGCCGCATCATATAGTAGGATTGGTCGCCGTAGCCGTGACGTGCGCGGGGGAACAGCACCAGATCGAAGTCCTTGTTCGCCTTCTGGAGCGCGTCGACCACCAGCAACGTCGATGACACCGGGACGTTATCGTCCAGAATACCATGTGCCAGCATCAGCTTGCCCGTGAGGTTCTGGGCGAAGTCCTGATTGGCCTGCAGGTCGTAATTCGTCGTTTTTCCGTTGCTCTCCAGCAAGCCGAGATACTTCTCGTAATAATCGTCCTCATAGTTCCGGTTGTCGTGGTTGCCGCTCTCGGCAATCCCGACCTTGAAAAACTCGGGATAGCGAAACATCGCGGCCGCGGTCGCGTTGCCGCCGCCTGAATGCCCCCAGATGCCCACGCGATCGGTGTCCATCCATGTATTGCGCGACGCCAGGTCCTTGATCCCGGTGACCTGATCAGGGACGGCCTGCTTGCCCATGTCGCGATAATAGAAGTCCTGAAACGCTTTCGAGCGGCGCGGCGTACCCAGCGCGTCGATCTCCACGACGGCGAAGCCGAGCTGCGCCAACGCACCCGCGTCGCCCATCGACGGCGCGAACTGCCGGGAGGAAATCGTCCCCGTGAACGGCCCCGGATAGATATAGTCGATGACCGGATATTTCTGCCGCGGATCGAGCCCTGCCGGCTTGAAGAGCAGCCCGTAGCACAGCGTCTTGCCGTCGGCGCACCGGACGGCGATGTTCTCCGGCGCCTGCCAGCCCGCCGCGCGCAACCGGGTCACGTCGCCCTTCGCCAGATCCGCGACGACGGCGCCGTCCGCCCGTCGCAAGACCGCGGTCTGCGGCTCCTGCGGGGTCGAGTAGATATCCACGAAGTAGCGGCCATCGCTCGACGGCACCGCGATATGGTCCTGCCGCTCGGGCGTCAGCAGCGTCGGTTTGCCGCCCTTCAGATCGATCGCGTAGATGCTGCGGTAGTAGGGATCGACGCCGGGCTCACGCCCGATACCGGCGATCAGCATCTTCCCGCTGCGCTCGTCGATATAAACCGGGTGGTCGACGTTCCAGCGGCCTTGCGTCACCTGCCGCACCAGCTTGCCGGTGTGTGCGTTGTACAGATAGTAATGACCCCAGTCGTCGCGCTGGGACCACCACAGGATCTCGCCGCGCTCGGACAGATAACGCCAGTTGATCCCCTCGTCATTGTAGCCGCTGTCGAACCAGGTCGGCACGGTCTCGGTGAACACGTCGCGCACCGTGCCCGTGGCCGCATCGGCGATACGCATCGTCTCCACCTTGTGGTCGCGCGAGGTCGACACGAATGCGAGCGTCCGGCCGTCCTTGGCCCATTGCATGTCCTGTGGACCCTCGCCGCACACCACGTCGTCGCACAACGACGACCGGTGCGGGTCGGGCGACATCTTCAGTCGGACCACAGTACCATCGCCGACATCGACGATGACGCGCTGGATATGGATGATCTCCTTGTCACCGACGAACGGGTATTTCCACGTATCGGTGCGGGAGTGGCCGACCTGCGTCGTCGTGGTCGTGAAGTCGGCCACCGCGCGCTGATCCTGCTGGAAGGTCGCGACCTTCTTCGAGTCGGGCGACCAGATCACGATCGCCTGATCCGAATGTTTCCAGCCGGCATTATCCGTTGCGTAGCCGAAATCCTTGACGCCATCGGTCGTCAGCTGCCGCTCCGCGCCGGTGTCGACGTCGCGTACCCACAAATTCCAGTCGCGCAGGAATACCGCACGCTTGCCGTCCGGGGAGGCGACCGATGACGCCCGGCTGCGCTGCGCCGGGCCGGCTGCGACCTGCTTGGCCTGCGGGCCAGCCATCTTCGTGCACTTGTAGGGCTGCGCCAGCGCGCAGGAATATCGCTCGCCACCAACGCTCACGATCGCGGTGTTCGCCGCGAAATCCGGCTCAAGTCGCTCGACGAACAGCTTCTTCGCGTCCTGTTCCTTCAGCCCGGCCGCATTGAGCGATGCCAGCAGCGCCGCCGTCTCGAAGGCCGGGGCCTTGGTGCCCTTCACCGCATCGCCCAGCATGATCGTCGGCACGCCGTGGCTGGTGTCCGCATACCAGAAGTGCCGCGCATCTATCCAATGCGCGGTCCGCACCGCGTGGTCGACCAGCGACGACGTGTACGGGCCCAGTTGGTGCATGGCGCGATCATAGTCGGCGGCGGTCACAGCCGGTCGCTGCTGCGCGGCCGCCGTCCCGGCAATCGTGGAAGCCAAAAGCAAGCAGGCGATCAACCGCATCAGGGAGCTTTCTGAAGGTTAGGAACTGACGAGCCACGCAAGGAAACGAGGGGCCGTAATCCCTCCGCTCACCCTGCGCGTTTCGGTCCCACTTGGACTGGGCATGGCTATCATGCAGACCCGCGGCGGCGATCACAATAGCGCTAGTCGAGCACGCGCAGCATCAGATGACGCGCCGACCATTCACGCCTGGACATTCCCCGTCCGGTAGCTCGCTCGTCTCCAACGCAAGCGCTCCGCGCCGCCGCCATTCGTCACGCGAGCGCGCGGCCCAACTGGCTATCCGTGCCCTTAGCGATATCAGCCCGCGTGATCGGGACTGCCATGTCCGGCGTGACACCCCGGTCGGGTTGCGGGGTCGTCGGAAACCGGCCGATCAGCGGCAGGTCGGCTTCGAGGCCGGTCTCGGGCAGACGCACGAAATAGAAGCAGCCGCCGTTGATCCCGCGCCGGTTGCCGCCGGTCGTCTCGCCGATCAGCGTTGCGAGACGGTTGCGGCGGACGAAATCGGCAAACTGGAACGTCGCCGAGCTGTTCTGCGGCCCGATCAGAACGCGCACGTCGCCCGCATAGCGCCTGCCCCGCGGTCTGATCGGGTCGACGCGGTCGCCGGGCGCATCGAGCCGCAGGAACCGGTCGTCGATCCTCGTCGCATTCTCCCCCAGATGGTCGAAACTGCGGTCCCACGTGTCGAGTGCAGGCCGCAGGTCGTCGGGCACGGTGCGGTAGCGGATGAGCCGCTGGACCTCCTCGAACGGCGTCTCGCGTAACACCAGCCGCTCGGCGAGCGCGTTGCCACAGTCGAGCCCCCTCGTTCGCGCGCAGATCGACGACCAGTCGCGGCACGCGCTCTGCGACCAGCCGATCGACCGCCTCGTCGAGCCAGCCGCGCCAGTCCCACTTGCTGTCGTAGAGCCCCCAGTTCGGCATCGACAGGAGCGCGGCGTCGCCACGCCGCTCGATCGTCCAGACCGGCGTGTCGCCGCTCGCATCGACGCCGGCGTGCGCGGTGGCGCGGCGCTGCGCCAGCGAGACGCCGGCAACGCTCGCGGCGCGTCGCCGTCCGCCAGGGTCCTCCACCATCATCCGGTAGCGATCCTGCCCGAACAGCATCGAGAAGAAGATGTCGAAGGTCTCGTAGCGGTCGTCGCCCTGCACCGAGAGAAGCCGGCGACGCTTGGCATCGTTGTGCCCGTCCGCACGCGCGAGAGGCATGAGCGCGGCGAAAATGGCGCTCGCGGATCGGCCATTGACCGCCAGGATGCGGCTGCCCGGCGCGATCCCCGTGGTGAATGGATCGGCCGTGACGACCATCGCGTCACCGATCCAGAGGAAGTCGAGCGGCAACCGGTCGGGCGCTTCGAATAACGCGGCGGCGACCGCGCGGCGCTGATTGTAGAAATTGGCATAGCTATGGCCGCAGCGCACGATCGCGAGGAAGCGCGACAGCGTGAGGTAGAACGCCCGAAGCGTCATCGGGACGGCCACCGACTGGTCCAGCGCATCGAAACGGGCGTCGATCTCGCGAGGCGTGTTGTAACGGTGGAGACCGGGGTGGAGCGCGGCATATGCCCTGCGCAACAACGCGACGTCTGCGCGCATCGCCGCGGCGCGGAGGAGCGTCGGACCGGATGAGGTCCGCGCGAGCAGTGGCCGGGCGGCAAAGGTGACTCCGAGCCCGCCGAGTACGGCGCGGCGAGACGGTGGCGATGCGGTCATGTCAGCTCCGACGTTATGAATGCCCTCTTCATCATGGCGGAGCGCATCCTGGTCGCCTCATCATCGCCTATCTGATGCGGTTTATGGCTTGTGAGACGCCCGGTACGCACTCGGCGACCGGCCATAGCGCCGCTGGAACGCGCGGTTGAAGCTGGCTTTCGAGGCGAACCCGGCGTCGAGCGCGATCGCCAGAACCGGCCGGGAATCATTCGCCGCCAGTGCCGCCGCCACATCCTCGCAGCGAAGCCCGTTGACGAAATCCGAAAAGCCGACGCCCAGCCCCTCATTGAGCGCGCGCGACACATAGGTCTCGTTGGTCGCAAGCAGGCTCGCCAGCCGCCGCAGCGTCAGCGCGTCGTCGCGGTACCAGCGATTGTCGCGGACCCGCGTCGCCCATTCCTCCGCTTGCGCCTGCCAGTCCCGGGCGGGGGTGATCGAACGTCCGGGATCCGCAACGCGTCGAGCGCCGGAAACGGCAGTGCGAGATACCGCCATCCTGCGATCCCGAGATACAGTGCGAACGCCGCGATCGCGACGTAGAGCGGCATCAGCCCCCTATAGCCGAGCGGCGTCACAGCATCGACCAGCAGCCAGCCCGCCCAGACGATCGCCAGCAACGGATAGGCGACGGCGGTGCGGCCGAGCCACGCAGTCGCGAACCGCGCGTCGTCGCTGCGCCTTTGCGAAAGGGCGTCACGGTAGTCGCGCAACAGTCGCGTCGTCCACGCGCCATAGACGACAAAGCTTATCGCCAGCAGCGCTGCGACGATCGCGCTGCCGGTCGTGAAAGCCAGATCCGCCCAGCGATGCTTCAGCGGCGTCGGCAGGAGGAAGGCGGTAGTCTGATAGCCGAACTGGAGCGCGCCCGGCAGCAGATGTCGCCAGGCCGCGGGCGACCAGCGGCCGGTGACGAGCGCATGGGCGTGAAGATAGAGGAGCGGCGGGACCAGCAGCGCGTTCGAGAAAGGCGCGAACGTCAGCCACCACCAGCGATCGTAGAAGCCGGCAAACCCGATCAGCCACGGCACGAAGACGCCGGTCATGACGATCAGCAGCGCGGCGAGCATACGCGCCGCCAGCCGGTTGTGAAACGATGCCGACAGGCCAACCGCCAGCGGGAGCAGAATCGCCGCCGCCACCGTGAGGACTGCGGTCCGCCAGCCAAAGACCAGATCCATGACGATCAGCTTAGCTCCGACCACACCAGAAGCCAGCGATCACATATCGGCGAAAGCGCCCGACCGTCTCGCCTCGATCGACGCCGTCACGGACCTGCACAGTCTGCAACCTCCCCGGCACACCAAAAGCAGTTGCTGATCGGTTTCCGGAGGGCGCAGTCTGCTCTCATCGCTCCAGCCAAGGCCGAGCGATGACGCGGACGGCGAGCGCTGCCGGCCCCGTCGGCCATCCCGGACAACCGGGAGGCTTCAGGCGCAAGGAGATGGGCAGGATGAAGGCTTGGATACCCGCGCTGATCGCCGCAGGCGCAGGCACCGCGGCGGCGGCAACGCTCAGCCTGACCGGCAGCCTCGGCGTCGCCCCGAGCTCGCGGGCGATCGCCGTGCTCGGTGCCACCGCGACGGCCGAAAATCATTTATGACACACGCACTATGACGCGGCTTGACCGTGCGAACAACGTCGCGGACCTGCGCCTGATGGCGCGGGGTCGGCTGCCGCGGCCGATCTTCGACTATATCGACGGTGGCGCGGATGACGAAATATCCCTGCGACGCAACGTCAGCGCGTTCGCGGGCTATGACCTGGTCCCCGACGTCCTCAACGACGTTTCGGAAATCCGGACCGAGACCCGGATTTTTGGCCAGTCTTCGCGGTGGCCATTGATGCTGTCACCCACCGGCCTCACGCGCATGTTTCACGGGCAGGCAGAGCTCGCCGTCGCCCGTGCCGCCGCGCGACACGGGCTTCTCTACAGCCTCTCCACGATGGGCACGACGCGGTTGGAGGATCTCGCGCGGGCCTATGCCGGACCGAAGGTCTTCCAGATCTACATCTTCAAGGACCGCGGACTGACCGCCGAATTCGTGGCACGCTGCCGGGATGCGGGCTTCCACGGCCTTGCGCTGACCGTCGACACGCCCGTCGCGGGCAATCGGGAGCGCGATCGCGTCAGCGGCCTCTCCCTGCCCCCGACGCTGACGCTCCGGTCGTTGCTCAGCTTCGCGCTCCACCCCGGCTGGTCGATCCCTGCGCTGACCGGGTCCAGGTTCGACCTCGCAAACGTCAGCCACAAGGTCGACGCGCTGGCGTCGGGGCCGATGAGTCTCTTCGACTATATCGGTGGTCAGTTCGACCGCTCGGTCGGCTGGCGCGACGTCGAGTGGCTGGCACGCGAATGGAACGGGCCGCTTGCGATCAAAGGCGTGATGACGCCCGAGGACGCGCGCCGCTCGATCGCCTCGGGCGCGACGGGCGTCATGATCTCCAACCACGGCGGGCGGCAGCTGGACAGCGCACCTGCCCCGATTGACCAGATCATGGCGGTCCGGGATGCCGTTGGTGACGCACCGGACGTGATCTGCGACGGCGGTATCAGGCGTGGG
Organism: Sphingomonas sp. 22R3R2A-7; assembly: GCF_036856055.1. NCBI lineage: Bacteria > Pseudomonadati > Pseudomonadota > Alphaproteobacteria > Sphingomonadales > Sphingomonadaceae > Sphingomonas > Sphingomonas sp. 22R3R2A-7. Next base: position 734,117 of record NZ_JASPFR010000001.1, read on the forward strand.
TCCGACGTGGTGAAGGCGCTGGCGCTGGGGGCGACCGCCTGCTCGATCGGGCGCCCCTATCTCTATGGACTGGCAGCAGGCGGCGAACGAGGCGTCGATCGCCTGCTGACGCTGCTGAAAGACGAGTTCGTACGCACGCTGACGCTTGCAGGCATCAACGACATCGCGGACGTATCCCGCCGCCATGTTCGCAATCGTCGAAGCGAGCGCGTGCCCGGCCGATGAACACCGCCGCACGATGCTGGCGGCCCGGTGTCTTGGTTCCGCTACCTACCGTCATTTAAGCGGCACAGACCCAAGTGTCTTCCGTCAGGGCGCACTCGAGCGATGACCGTCAAACACAGTTGCACCGGTTCCAAAGTGTCTTACACAGGCAAGACAGTGGCGGGACGGGGTAATGCATGTGAGCCGTATGGTCTGGTTATCCTTATTGGCTTCGCTCGCGTGGTCCGCACCGTCGCAGGCGACCTTACCGCCGGTCGCCGCTCCGACGTTCACGCGCTGCCTGGATGCCAAGGATCGCCCGGAACTCGCGCCGTCGATGTGCGCGCGCATGACGGTGCCACTGGATCACCGCCTGCCGGATAACCGGCAGCTTTCGCTGTTCGTCCGGAAGTTTCCCGCCGGGACGCGGCCGAAAGGCCAGCTCTGGCTTATCGCCGGGGGGCCTGGCGAGGCCGGGTCCTCCTTCTATCCGTTTCTCGCATCCTTGCGCAAAGCCGCGCCCGGCTATGACCTGATGATCCCCGATCATCGTGGCACCGGCTTCTCGACGCGGATGTGCGAGACCGAAGAGTCAATCGGCAGCGCCGGCGGGACGGCGCTGGTCGGCGCGGAATGGGCCACCTGCTTCGCAAGCCTGAACATGGATGCCAGCCGCACGCGCGCCTTCTCGTCCAGCAACGCGGCGTACGATCTTCGGGCACTGATCGACGGCTTCTCGCAAGGCGGCCCGACCTTCCTGTACGGCGTGTCGTACGGCACCCAGCTTGTCCTGCGAACATTGACGATCGCGCCACCCCGCCGGCTCGATGGTGTCATACTCGACTCGCTCGTCCCGCCAGAGACGAGCGCGGTCTGGGATCTCAGTCACCGCTCCGCCGTGGTCGATGCCGTTGGCCGTCGCGTGCTCGCGCAGTGCGATCGGACGCCGTCCTGCCGAGCCTCTCTGGGCGGGTCCGCCAGCGGCGCGATGCACGATGTGCTGGTCGATCCGGCGCTACGCGGCGTTCTCGGCGAGAACCCGAAATATTTGTTCGGTGCGATGCTGGATGTGCCGGAGGTACGGGCCCGCATTCCGGCAATCCTGTCGGATCTGCGCCAAGGCACGGTAACATCGTGGACCGAAGCGAAGCTGCGATTGGCGCAGATCGGGAATACGCTGCTCCCCTACCCGCAATCGAACGCGTCGATCCCGCTTGTCGGGCTTATCAGCGCGTCCGAAAACAACGCGCGGCCGGCTCTCAGCGACGCTGTCGTGGCGCAGGAGGAACGGGACTTTCTCTTCGCCAGCCCGTTGCCGGGCCTGCTGACGCGTTCGGGCTTTCCGCTGTACGAACGCGACGGCGCCTTTGGCCGGCTGCCATCGCGAACGCCCCCGATATTGGTGCTTCACGGTACGCTTGATCCAAAGACACCCATCGAAGGCGCTGCGGCCCAGATCGCCATGCTCAAGAAAAGCGGCACCGTGGCGCTGGTCACAGTCACGGACGCCCCGCACTTCTTGTTGTTTACCGCGCCCGACTGCCTGGTGCCCGCTGTCCGTCGTTTCCTGACCCGTCGGCATGCGCGCCCTTCGGTTTGTCGATACGGCCCCGATCAGCCAGCGCGCGGCTCGGACCGACCGGCTAGCGAGAGCCCCTCGCGCCGGAGGTAAGGGCAGCGACGGCGCGCGCGATTTCGGCGTTTTCGAGCGACGCGAGGACCCGCACGACGACACGTCCAGCCGTCGCAGCAGGGTCGATCGAAACGCCCGCCCAACCGAGATCCGCACAAATCGCGGCGCGGACGACGGCATCGTTTTCGCCAATCCCGCCAGTGAAGACGATCATGTCGGCGCCACCGAGCACCGCCATCATCGCGGCGACGTGCTTTGCAACCGAGCGGCAGAACATCGCGACCGCCAGCTTTGCGTCCGCGTTCGTTGCGGCAACCGCATGCAGTTTGCGCAAGTCGCCCGACACGCCGGAGATTCCGAGCAACCCCGAACGGTGGTCGACCAGCCCCTCGATGCCGGCGGCATCCATCCCCCGCTCCCGCATGAGATACAGCAGCAGGCCTGGGTCGAGATCGCCGGCACGCGATGCCATGACGATGCCACCCGACGGCGTCAGGCCCATCGTCGTATCGACCGACCTGCCGCCGCGCAGGGCGGTGATGCTGGCCCCGCTCCCGAGGTGCGCGATGATCAGCCGTTCGGGCAGATCGGGCCCCAGCTGGCGGACGATCGACTGGCAGGACAGACCGTGGAAGCCGTAACGCCGTACGCCGTCCGCCCGGAATACCTTCGCGATCGGCAGGACCGCGGCGACCTCCTCGAGGTCCTTGTGGAAGCCCGTGTCGAAACAGGCGATCTGCGGCACATCCGGGTACCGCGCCTGTGCCGCGCGGATCAGCGACAGCGCGGCCGGGCCGTGCAAAGGCGCGAACGCCGTCGCACGCTCCAGTCGCGCGAGGACGCCCGCATCGATCTCGACAGGATCGAACAGGTCCGGCCCACCATGGACGATGCGGTGCCCGATCGCCGCGGGCCGCGCGCCGTCCAGAGCCGCGTTGATCCGCTCGACCATATCGGCGGGCTGCGCACCCTCCACGTCTCCGGACGTGCGTTCCTCGACCCCGTCCGGTCCGCCGGCATAGAAGCCGAACTTGAGCGACGAAGACCCCTCGTTGAGCGTGAGGATACCCGTCCGCCCCATGCTCGCCACCGCGCTCACCGCCGCCATTGCCAGTCGCGGATCTCGGGCAGGTCGTCGCCCTCTTCATAGACGTGCAGCTTGTGCCGCTCGATCAGCGCCCAATAGCGCGCCGTCTCGTCCGCCACGCGGTCGCGCAGCCGGGGGATCCGCTCGATCGCGTCGAGCGCGAGGCGGTAGCGGTCGAGATCGTTGAGCACGACCATGTCGAACGGCGTCGTCGTCGTGCCCTCGTCCTTGTACCCGCGGACATGGATATTGTGGTGGTTGGTCCGGCGGTAGGTGAGCTTGTGGATCAGCGCGGGATAGCCGTGAAAGGCGAAGATCACCGGCGTGTCGGTCGTGAACAGCGCATCGAACGCGCGCTCGTCGAGCCCGTGCGGATGCTCGGACTGCGGCTGGAGCACCATCAGGTCGACGACGTTGACCACGCGGATGCGGATGTCGGGGATATACTCGCGCAGCAGCATCACCGCCGCCATCGCCTCAAGCGTCGGCACGTCGCCCGCACAGGCCATCACGACATCGGGCTCGCCCTCGTCGCTCGCCCAGTCCCAGGTCCCGGCACCGGCGGTGCAGTGGCGGACGGCATCATCGATGCCCAGCCAGCTTGCCTCGGGCTGCTTGCCCGCGACGATCACGTTGACGTAGTTGCGGCTGCGCAGGCAGTGATCGGCCACCGACAACAGGCAGTTGGCGTCGGGTGGCAGGTAGATCCGCACCACGTCGGCCTTCTTGCTCGCGACATGGTCGAGAAAGCCCGGGTCCTGGTGCGACAGGCCGTTATGGTCCTGTCGCCAGACATGCGAGGTCAGCAGATAGTTGAGCGATGCGATCGGCTTGCGCCACGGAATTGTGCGCGTGACCTTCAGCCATTTCGCGTGCTGGTTGAACATCGAGATCGACGATGTGCACGAACGCCTCGTAGCATGAGAACAGCCCGTGCCGCCCGGTCAGCAGATAGCCCTCCAGCCACCCCTGGCAGAGATGCTCGCTCAGCACCTCCATCACGCGGCCATCGCGGCTGAGATCGGTGTCGTTCGGCTCGGTCTCGGCCATCCACGCCTTGCCCGTCACGTCATAGACCGCCTGCAAGCGGTTCGACGCGGTCTCGTCGGGCCCGAACAACCGGAAGGTCGCAGCGTCGGCGTTGAGCGCCATGACATCGCGCAGATATTTGCCCAGCACGGCGGTCGCCGCGGCCTTGACCGCGCCCGGCTCCGATTGCGCGATCGCGTATGCGCGGAAGTCGGGCAGCGACAGCGGCTTCAACAACTCCCCGCCATTGGCATGCGGGTTCGATCCCATGCGGCGATGGCCCGTCGGCGCGAGCGTGGCATAGTCCGCGCGAAACCTGCCGGTTTCGTCGAACAGCTCGTCGGGGCGGTAGCTGCGCATCCACGCCTCGAGCTGCGTCAGATGCTCGGGATCCTTGAAGTCCGCGATCGGCACCTGGTGCGCCCGCCACGTGCCCTCGACCGGCTTGCCGTCGACGACCTTGGGCCCGGTCCACCCCTTGGGTGTCTTGAGCACGATCATCGGCCAGCGCGGTCGCTCGCCGACCGCACCGCCCGCTCGCGCCGCGGACTGGATCGCGGCGATGCGGTCGAGCACGGTGTCGAGCGTGGCGGCGAGCAGCTGATGCACCTCGGCCGGATCGTCGCCCTCGACGAAATGCGGTTGATAGCCATAGCCGCGCAACAGCTCGGTCAACTCTTCTCGACCGATGCGCGCGAGCACGGTCGGGTTGGCAATCTTGAAGCCGTTGAGATGCAGGATCGGCAGCACCGCGCCGTCGCGCGCGGGATTGAGAAACTTGTTGCTGTGCCAGCTCGTCGCCAGCGCGCCGGTCTCGGCCTCGCCGTCGCCGATCACGCAGGCGGCGATCAGATCGGGATTGTCGAACACCGCGCCGAACGCATGCGCGAGCGAATAGCCGAGCTCGCCGCCTTCATGAATCGATCCCGGCGTTTCGGGGGCGACGTGGCTGGGAATCCCGCCCGGCCAGGAGAATTGCCGGAACAGCCGCTCCATCCCGCCGCGGCTGCGCTCGATCGCGGGATAGCGCTCGGTGTAGGAGCCTTCGAGATAGGTGTTCGCGACCAGCCCCGGCCCGCCATGCCCGGGGCCAATGATCGCGATCATGTCGAGCTCACGCGCAACGATGACCCGATTGAGGTGGACGTAGAGCATGTTGAGCCCCGGCGTCGTACCCCAATGCCCGAGCAGCCGGGTCTTCACATGCGCGATCGCGAGCGGTTCATCGAGCATCGGATTGCTGCGCAGATAGATCTGGCCGACGGACAGATAATTCGCTGCGCGCCAGTATCCATCCATCCGGCGGAGCATGTCTTCGCACAGTGGACGCGTCACTGCGGTTACGGGGACCGCCGCAGCGGGAGGATCAGCCGGGCATGATGCACCGTTCGTCATAGCGATTGTCCTCTGCGCGGATTTCGCGCGACAACATACCTAGCAGTTATGTCGATCGCATGTCGGTTTCTCTTGGAGGGCCGAGACTGCAGACTTCCGCCCACCTGATTTTGGTAGCGGACGCTCATTCCTGCTCGCCTCACCCAGGCGCTATCCCGGCCCGCCCCTGTCCGAGCGAGGCAGGGAGCCTGGATCGCCGCTTGACCGATTGGCGTGCGAGGCCGACGCCGTCTGCATGACCGATCCAAGAGCCATGGCGCTCTCCCTGCTTGCCCGCCGCGCACCGGGCGCGACGATATGTCCGAGCGAGGTGGCCCGCGCGATCGCGCAGGATTGGCGCGGCGCGATGCCCTTGGTCCACGCTGCGGTAGACGGATTGGTCAGCGACGGGCTGGTACGACTGAGCTGGAAGGGACAAGCGCTCGAAGCACGCTCAGGACCGTACCGGATCAGCCGTCCCGGCGACGCATAAAGCCGGGACATGCTCCTGCGTCCGTCGCCACCGCCACATCGCGCGGCGACACGACGCTTGAGGCGGGCCGGTAACCACCGACGCTTATTGCAGCGATCCGTCAGCCCGCGGCACGGGGCATCGACCGATCTAATCGGGGATCAAGGCCCACCCACGAAGCTGCAGCGTCGCCATCGTCGTCAACGCAGACACATCGATATCGACATTCTTGGCAACCGCTGCGGGATCGATCGTGTTGCCGACCAGCGCCTGACTGCAAACGCGCACCGACACGCCTGCGGCACGCAGGGCGGCGATCAACGGCAGATTGGGGTTCTTCGCCGCCTTGGTGCGCGCGCTGTAGGCCGCGTCGGTCGTCACCAACGGCGTCGCCGGGCCGTGGACGATGACGACGACATCGCCGGGTTTGGGCCGGACGCCATCTGCGCCGAGCAGGTTGAGGAACCGTGCGACCTTCTCGAGCGCCGGGTTGACCTGATCGGCCGAGCCTCCGGCCTTGGTGATGCTGAACAGCACGCGGTAGCGAAGCGCGGGATCAGGGCGTTCGCTCGCTGCGGGCACGGGCGAGATCGCGCCATAGCCCTGCACGACAGGATGGCGGAGATCCGCAGCCATCGCGCCGCTTGTCGCCATCAGCATCATCATCACCGCAGCCAGACCGGATCTGACGACCATAGCGCACTCCCATGTTACCCGCCCGGATGTGGCAACGGACTTGACCCGATCCACCGGACGACAGTCAGGCTTCACCAAACATCTCGCGCTGGGATTTGTCCAGTTCCTCGGCATAGCGTCGTCGCGCGTGCGATTCCGACACGATCCCGAGCACATTGCCGCCCCCGGCGACGATGGCCATTTCGTCTGCGCCCGCCGCATCGAAGGCAGCCATGACGGACTTTATGTCAGCGTCGGGTGACAGCACCTCGTCTTGATGGATCGCCAGCGTGCCGATCGCGTCGGTCGACGCGACGCCCTCGGCAAACGCGCTGGCGGTCTGGACGATGCCCGCGTAGCGATCCTGCTCGTCCACCAGGACGACGCGACTGGTCGACCCCAGCGGAAACAGACGGCGAAATTCGGCGACGGTGATCCGCGCAGGCGTCGGCCGCTCCACCTTTCGCATCATGCGTCCGGCGGTCAGCATCCGGACCCAGCCTACGTCGCGCGCGCTCTTGATCGTCTCGCCACGAAGGTGAAGCCGCCACGTCGAGAAGGAATAACCGAACGTCTCGCGCACGATCGTGGAGGACACCAGCGACGCAGCGATCGTTGCGCCGGCGAGCGAGAAGTCGTGCGTCGCCTCCAGTACCAGCATGGCCATCGTCATCGGCCCGCCGACGACCGCGACCGCCAGTGCCGCCATTCCCACCAGCGCCGCATTCTCGCGATCGACCAGCCCCTGCCCGGCAATCCAGCCCAACCCGCCTGCGTAGAGCTGGCCGAGCAGGCTGCCGAGGAACAGCGAGGCGAAGAACAGCCCGCCCCGGAAACCGAAGCCGAGCGAGATCACCGAAGCCGCGCTCTTCATGATGAGGATTGCGGCAAGGATCGTGAGGGGGACGCCATATTCGAGGTCGATGTGGAGAGCACCGTGTCCTGCGGACAGGATCTGCGGCGTCAGCCACGCGAGCGGGATCAACAGCAGGCCACCGACGATCGGTCGCCACGACGTGCGGACGGGCATGCGCCGCGTCAGTGCCTCGACCCCGGCAACCGCGCGCATCAGAAGGATGCCGAATGCCGCGGTGACGGCCCCAAGACCGGCGTAGATGAGGTAATGGTGCGTCTGAACCTGCTCGGCGACGGTCGCGTGGACCAGATAGGGCTGCGCGCCCAACGCCTGCGCGACGAGTACGCCGGACAGCGAGGCCGCGGCGACGGGGGCGATTGCAGCGGGCGTGTAGGCGCCGATGACGATCTCGAACGCGTAGAACGCGCCGGCCAACGGGGCGCCAAAGGCACCTGCGATCGCGGCGCCCGTGCCTGCACCGACCAGGATCCGCAGGTCGGCACGGCGCAACCGGAACCAGCCGCCCGCGATCGAGGCGACGACCCCGCCAAGCTGCGCATAGGCCGCCTCAAGCCCGACCGATGCGCCGAACCCGTTCGAGATGATCGTCTGGCCGGAGATGACGAGGCTGTCGCTCCTCGACATGCGACCGCCGTGCAGCGCGTTCGCCTCGACGGCGTCGACCATGCGTCGCGTTCGCGCCTTCGTGAACCACGAGAAGAGTGCCAGCACGACACCGCCGAGCGGCAAGGCGAGCAGCGCCAGCAAGGGTATCGCCGGCGTCGCGCTCAACCGCTGACCGCTCGGGAGGTCGAAAAGCAGATGCTGGATCGTGCGCGCAATCATCCCCTGCACGACGCTCAGCAAACCGGCCGCGCCGCCGATCGCGACCGCCAGCAGGATCAGCACCGCTTCGCTCGCGCGCAGGCGCTGCCGCATCCATGACGTGGCCGACCGTATGGCTGTGACGTCCATGCTCACGCGCGCGCGGCCCGACACATGGCGCTGCGACCCGGTGGGAAATGCGCAGCAGCGCGGCGAACATGACCGGCGTGATGGCGCCACTCAGGATCCGGAGCAGCACGGCGCCGGTTCATGGTGTTGCCTGTCCCGCACCGGTGATGCTCGCCGGCACCACGAGGATGGGCAACGGCACCAGGAGAGAGCGAGGCAGACGCATGGCGCCGGTTAAACCCAAGCCGTCGTCCCGGCTATACCGATCTCGGCGGCAGCGATTCCGCCGAGGACGGATTCAACATCCCCGCGCCGAGCCGAGGCCGCTGCGGGTCGAAGCCGATGCGATCCGGTTCCGCTTCACGAGCAGGCGGCTACAAGACCTGAAAGGGGAAGTGTCGTTGTCATTTGAATTGCTGTGTCGCCGCGTGGGCATCGTTGCCGGTCTGTCCGGGCTCGCGGCGTGCGTTCCTGCCGGTCGACAGCCTGTCTCGCCCGCATCCGTACCGATCACCGTGCAGACGACCACGCCTGCCCGAACACCGCCAAAGCCGGTGCCAATCCGGGCCCAGCCGTCGGCCGACCTGCTCAACGCCGTCCAGGCGCTGGGCGCCAGCTTCAAGGGTGAGGCTGGCATCAGCGTCCGCGATATCGACGAGGGTTGGGTCGTCGCCTGGGAAGGCGACAGTCCGCGCCCGCAGCAGAGCGTGAGCAAGTTCTGGGTCGCGATCGCGGTGATGGATGCGATCGACCGGGGCCGGATGTCGCTCAGCGATCCGGTGACGGTCACGAAATCCGATCTCACCGTGTTCCACCAACCGATCCGGACGCTGGTCGGCGCGGACGGCTACCGGACGACGATCGGCGAGCTGCTGCGCGGGGCGATGACGCGCAGCGACAACACCTGCAACGACGTGCTTCTGTGGCGCGTCGGCGGCCCCGACGCGATCAACCGCATGCTCGCAGGAAAGGGCGTTGCGGGCGTCAAGTTCGGCCCGGGGGAGCGGCAGTTGCAGGCGCGTACGGCCGGACTGGAATGGCGGCCGGAATGGGCTGGCGGCTGGGGATTTCTTCAGGCGCGTGCGGCGATGACCTATGAAGCGCGCGACAAGGCGCTGCGTCGGTATCTCGCAGCGCCGCTCGACGGCGCCTCGGCCAATGGCGTGACGCTTGGGCTGTCGCTGCTGGCGCAGGGCAAGCTGTTGAGCGCACGCTCGACCGCGTCGTTGCTGACCCTGATGCGCTCCAGCAAGACCGGCCCGCTTCGTCTGAAATCGGGCCTCCGCCCAGGCTGGACTCTCGCGCACAAGACGGGGACGGGCCAGGACCTCGGCACGCTGTCGACCGGGTATAACGACGTCGGATTGCTCGTCGCGCCCGACGGGCACCGCTATGCAATCGCCGTGATGATCGCGAGCACGCGGCAACCGATCCCGGTGCGGATGCGGCTGATGGGCGACGTGACACGCGCCGTCGTCGCGGCTGCGGGCCGGTGATCGCGAACCACCGCCGATGCGCGCGCTATGGGGCCGGCCAATCGCTAGCGATCGGCGGCCCCTGCAGTGGTGACGTTCCAGGTTGCGAGCGTCTTGCCCGTACGAGGGTTGTCGATCGCCACCTCGTCCATCGTCACGCCGACGACGCAGATTGGGCGCTGCTCGGCCCCCGCAGGCTGGCGACAGGACACCGGCCCCTGCCCCGGTATGTCGGCAATCCGACCCGCGATCCGCAGCTGGAATCCGCGTTCGGCCTGGAGTGCGTCAGGTTGCAGGCGAACGACGGTTTCATACGGCTTGCCATTCCGCTGGCCCAGTCGCGCGCCGTCACCGTCGAAGAACTGGGCGATCGCCAGCGTCTGCCCCGGCAACGTCACGGCGTCCGTTCCATCCGGCGCGGGATTGTCGCGCGTTGCGGGGCACGCCTCACTCGCCGTCCAGGGTCGCGCTATCCAGAACCCCTCGACGGTCTCCCCTGCGGTCGCCTGCCCCGCGGCATCGAGGATGTCGGCGCGGGTCCAGACGACCGGCGCGACGTGCACCCGGAGGGCCTTGTCCGTCTCCTCATACCGCCAGCGCATTGCGGCGTCGCTTTCGGCCTCGGCCGGCCCGCGACATCCGAACGGAAGTCGCAGTTCGAAGCGTTGCCCCGCAGCGTCGGCGACAGCCCTGGGCATGGCCTGACCCGAGGCGACCGCGTCTGCCATCTGTGCGGCCAGCGTCATGATATCGGCACGGGCCAATACGGCATTGCCGGGCGTCGGCGGCACGACCGGTTCGCGCGCAGCGGAAGGAGCGGCAGCCACCGGTTTGGCAACGACAGGCTCGACGCTACGCGGTGACGTTCCGCGCCCGATGAGAAATCCGGTCCCGCCAACAGCCAGAGCGGCCGCAATACCGCCGGCAAGAGCAAGACGACTTTTCCGCAAGCTTGGCTCATCCATTGCTGACCGATAGCAAAACCGGTCAATTTCGCATACCCGATCGCGATGCCCACGACCCACATCGCGATGGCCATATTGCACAGCCCCAATTCACGGAGGCCTGCATGACACTCGATCAGGTCCTGACCCTGGTCGTTCTGGTCACGGTCGTCGCAGCGCTGATCTGGGACAAGGTGCGCTCCGACGTCGTGGCGCTGAGCGGTGCTGCCGTCCTGCTGATCACAGGCGTGGTCCGCCCGATCGAGGTGCAGGGTGCCTTTGCCAGCCCTGCGATCATCGCGCTCGCGTCGTTGTTCGTCATCGCCTACGCGCTCGAACTGTCGGGGCTGCTCGACCGGGCGATCGAAGCCGCGGTCAAGATGTGCAAGCGCCTGGGATCGGCCGGCATCTGGCTGATGCTGGGCGCGATCGGCCTGGTGTCCTGCTTCCTCAACAGTACCCCGATCGTCGTGCTGGGGGCACCGGTGGTCCGCGACGTCGCCACCGCGTTGAAGCTGCCGCCCAAACGCTATCTGATGCCGCTGTCGTACATCACGGTTCTGACGGGCTGCTGCACGCTGATCGGCACGTCGACCAACCTGCTGGTCGACGACATGGCGCGTGTCGCAGGGCAGCCGCGCTTCGGCATGTTCGAGATCACGCCGGTCGGGCTGCCGATGGCGCTGGCGGGCGGCATCTACCTTTTCCTGTTCTCGGGCAAGCTCATGCGCGGCAGCCTCGCCGACCCGGCTCCGGTCGCATCGGCGCGCGAGATCGATGTCCCGGGTGCGCAGGTGGGCGACTCGTCGCTGTTCGCGGAGCATCGTCCCTTCCAGCCGGTCAAGGCGGCGATCGCGCTGGGCGTCTTCGTCGCTGCGATCGCGGTCGCCGCGGCCGGGCTTGCGCCGATCGCCGCCTCCGCCTTTGCCGGCGCGGTCGTGTTGATCCTGTTGCGGGTCATCACGGCGGACGAAGCCTATGGTGGCCTGCGTCCGCAGATCCTGATCCTGATCGCGGGCATGGTCGTGATCGGCATGGCGATGGAGCAGAGCGGTCTCGCCGCCCAGGCGACCGGGGCACTGGTCGGATCGATGCAGGAGTTCGGCCCGCTGACCGCGCTGATCGTGCTCTACGGCATCACCATGGTGCTGACCGAATTGCTGTCGAACGCGACGGTCGCCGTGCTGGTCACACCGATCGCGGTCGCGCTGGCCGAAAGCCTGGGCGTCAGTCCGCGCCCGTTCCTGGTCGCGGTGATGATGGCGGGCAGCGCGGCGTTCGCGACACCGTTCGGCTACCAGACGAACGTCATCGTCTACCAGATGGGCGGATATCGCTACATGGATTTCGTGAAGGTCGGCCTGCCGCTCAACCTCATCACCTATGCCGTCGCGATCCTGGCTATCCAGACGTTTTTCCGTTCTGATGAAGACCGGCCGTGGCTTGGTTGGTCGCCCTGCCCGATCTAGACGGCACGCATGCGCATACTCATCGTGCTGATCCGGGTCCTTGCCGGATTGCTGATCCTGGTCACCGGGCTCAGCCTTTTCGAATCCAATGAATGGTGGATCCGGATATGGGATTTTCCGCGCGTCCAGATCCTCGCAGGCCTGGTGCTGGCTGCCGGCCTGTCGCTTTGGCTCGATCGGCGCGCGGGACGCGGCATCGCCGTGCTGTGCGCCGTCGCCGCGGGCTGGCAGCTGTACCGGATCTATCCCTACACACCGCTGGCAAGGACGGAACTGGCCTTCGCCGACAATGTACCCGGCGCGAAAGGCGCGTGTTTCAGCGTGTTGTCGCTGAACGTGCTGGAATCGAATCGCGACTATCCGCGGACCGCACGCCTGATCGACCGGATGCGCCCCGACATCCTCCTGCTCATGGAAACCGACCGCCGCTGGGCAGACGCACTGGCGACCCAATTGGCCCGCTATCCCCACCGGCTCGAACGCCCCATCGAAAACACCTATGGCATGATCCTCGCCACGCGCCTGCCCATGCGCGATGGCCGGATCGAGACGATCGCAGAGAAGGACACGCCGTCGATCCACGCCGAGCTGACGGCCGGTAGCGCGTTCCGGGTGATCGCGCTTCATCCAAGGCCCCCATCCCCGGACAGGATACCGAGGCCCGCGATGCGGAGATCGCGATCGCCGCAAAGCGCGCGGCGAGTACCAGGCTGCCCGTCCTCGCGATCGGCGACTTCAACGATGTCGCCTGGTCGCATACGTCGCAGCTCTTCAAACGGGTCGGGGGGTATCTCGATGCGCGGATCGGTCGCGGTACGTTTGCAACCTTCCCCGCCCGTACGCCTTTGCTCGGCTGGCCGCTCGATCACATGTTCGTCACCCCCGACTTCAAGGTTCGCGACCTCGCGGTCCTCGAGGATGTCGGTTCGGATCATCTGCCGATCCATTCGCGTCTCTGCCTGACAGGCAGGCCGGCCACGAACGGGACGCCTGAACGCGTATCGAACGAAGATCGGAAAGACGTGAAGGAGGTTCTGCAGGACTATCGCGAGGAACGCCGCGACCGCTGAGCGTGGCGCAGCCGGGCGGGCGCCGGAATGCCGAGGGCGTCGGCATAACGAGGCGCGCCGCAAGATCACCGGCTGCAATTGAACGGCGCGTTCGACCGGGTTCCGCTGGGACAGGCGATACGGTTCGAGGCCTGTGACCGCGGCAGACCCCATCTCCATGCGCCGATCCTCGACGAACCGCCGCTTCACACCGGCTGCGCAGCGATGCATGAGATGGCATGACCACGAACGATGCAGACATCGTGCACTATCGCCTCCGACGCCAGAGCCGAACCCCGGCGTGGCTGGCCCTGTCCTGGCGGGCGCTGGTTGCGCTGGCGCTGATCGGCATCGCGCTCGCGGTCCATTGGTTCGATCGCGATGGCCTGCGGCAGAACTCGGGCGAGCCTGTGACGTTCGCCGACATCCTGTACTTCACGATGATCACCGTGACGACGGTCGGCTACGGCGACATCGTGCCCGTGACGCAGCAGGCGCGGATGTTCGATACCTTTGTCGTGACACCGATCCGGCTGTTCGTATGGCTCATCTTTCTGGGAACCGCGTATGATTTCTTGCTTAAAGGCGTCTGGGAGAAATGGCGTATGTCGGTAATCCAGCGACACCTCGAAGGCCATGTCGTGGTTGCCGGTTTTGGTACAAGCGGGTCTGAAGCCGTAAGTGAATTGATCCGTCGTGGTGCCGATCCAGGCATGATCGTCGTCGTCGACGAGCGCGCGTCGGCGTTACGCGCAGCGGAGAGTTGCGGCACGACGGTGATGGACGGCAACGCCACGCGCAACGCCGCGCTGGAGGCGGCCCGTCTCTCGAACGCCCGAGCGCTCATCGTCTCCGCCGGGCGCGACGATACCTCGATCCTTATCGTGCTGACGGCGCGGCGGATCGCGCCCGATCTGCCGATCAGCGTAGTGATCCGGTCGGAGGACAATGAAGCGATCGCGCATCAGGCAGGCGCCAACGTGGTCATCAACCCCGCCAGCTTTGCCGGTCTCCTGCTCGCCGGCTCGACCCACGGCGCGCATACCGCCGAATACATGGCCGATCTCGCCGCGTCCGGTGGGCGTGTCGTCCTCCGAGAGCGCGAGGTCACCGCCGAGGAAGTCGGCAAGCCGCTTGCCGATATCACCACCGGTCTCGGTCACCGCATCTATCGCGGGCATCAGGATTTCTGCTTCTGGGAGCCTGAAGCGTCGAGTCTGGAGGCGGGCGATATCATCGTCGAGGTCGTCCCTCGTCGCTGAACCGCGGCCCGAAACCTGTCCGCGTCCTTTCGATACTGACCGGCAGAGCGCCACCGCAACGTGTGGACGTACGCGCACAGATATTGTTGGTCTCGGAGCCTGGTGAATCGATTACCGGCATCCGCTAAGGGGAACGAACCTGGTGGTTTTCCGAGGGCATTTTGACGCACGCAATTGATCGACGTTCGCTGCTCCTCGCTGCCGCGGTTGGCGGCTCGGCTCTGGGCACTTCCATGGCGTCAGCCTCATCAACACCGCGTCAGGCGGGAAAACCCCCGTTACGCGTGGCTGTCGCTCGGCTGACCCACGGCCATGTCGCCGGTCTTTTTGGCGATCTTGCGCAAAACGCGGTGCAGGTGGTCGGCATTTACGAGCCCGATCGTGCGGTCTCGGCCCGGTATGTCCGGGAGTTCGGGATAGATCCGGCGCTGGTGCATGATCGGCTCGCACCGATGCTGGACGGGACAAAGCCTGACGCGGTCCTCGCATTCGGGTCCGTTGCGGAACATCGGGCGGTGGTCGAGGCCGCCGCACCGCGGAAGCTGCACGTCATGGTGGAGAAACCGCTGGCGTTCGACGTCGCGGAAGCGGAGGCGATGGCAGCGCTTGCCCGCCGTCACCGCATCCACCTGCTCACCAATTACGAGACCAGCTGGTACCCAAGTCGTTCAGCGCTTCATACGGCGATCACCTCGGGCGTTGCGGGTGCCATCCGCAAGGTCGTGTTCCGAGATGGTCATTATGGCCCGAAGGAAATTGGCGTACAGCCTGAGTTCCTGTCGTGGCTGGTCGATCCGGCGGCGAATGGCGGCGGTGCGATTGTCGACTTTGGATGCTACGGCGCAAACCTCACGACCTGGCTCATGGGCGGACGCCCTCCGATCAGCGTGACCGCGGTGACGCAGAAGCTGAAGAGCGATCCTGTATATGCACGGGTCGACGATGAGGCGACGATCGTGTTGACGTATCCCACGGCCACTGCGGTCATCGAGGCATCGTGGAACTGGCCGGATCACCGCAAGGACATCCAGCTCTTCGGCGAAAAAGGCCTCCTTATTACCCCCGATAGCCAGACGGTCATGGTGCGCAGGAGGGGAGAAACACGCGATCGTCCACTTCCGGTCCGCGAGCCATCTTATAAAGATCCGTTCTCTTTCCTTGCGGCCGTGGTTCGAGGGGAAATGATGGTACCCGATCTCGATCCCTCATCGCTCGCGAACGCGGTGATCGTGGCCCGTATCCTCGAGGCGGCTCGGCGGTCTGCCGCGATCGGGCAGACGGTGAAACTTGCATCGTGAACGGGGAAAATCGGCGCACAGCCGCCGTTGCTTCGGCAGTCGGACAGGGTAGGATACCCTATGCTGCTAGCGACACTGCTCTTGATTGCGACGGTTGGCCAGGACGTGTCCGAACTCACGTTCAGGCGAGTGATAGCGGACAATGCGACCTATCACCGCGAACGGTTCATCGAGGCAGGGCTTATGCCAATCGAGGAGGCTGCGAAAAAAGGACGGAATGTTCGGCGCTTGCTCGTCTCGGTCTGGATTCCGGGCCGTCCGCCCGTGATGGAAATCGAGCGGCAGAGCGACGGTTCGGTGACGCTCCTCCTCGCGTGGCAGGATAAACCTTCGGAGCGGCATCCGCTTGACGCCTCGGTTTGGAAGGATCTTACGGCGCTCGATAAAGCCGTGTTCGCGACGCCAAAATACGACCGGAACGAAATCGGGAAACCCCCTGAAGGCGTTTATGGCTGCCACGGCGATACGGCCGCTTTTGAAGCGAGTATCGAGGGTCGGGTGCAGACCGCGGCGGCTAGCCAATGCCTCCCGAGAATGGAGTCCTTCGACGACGCCAAGCGATCCGTGATCGCGCTGTTCTCGAAAGTGGCCATTACCACCCAGGCTGGTTGCAAGACAGATGATGCCCGGCCAGCCGAGGCCTTGATTCACTGTTTCCGCTGAACAGGACTGTTCCGAAGGTCCGCACTTGGGCGCCAGCCGCGGCCGACCGCTTTGCGCCGCTGCCCCAAATCAAGAACGTCTTGGATCTGACGGATAGCGGATCGCGCAGGTGATGATGCCACCGAAGCGCGCGGGACGGCGTGCCCGCCGGGAGCGACTATCGCAGCCCCGCCTAGAGTGGCAACATATGTAACCTTAAGAACACTTTAACAGCCGTTTTCACAGACATTTGTGGACTTTGCCCATCGGTTGGCTAGCCCCGGCCTCTGCTTTGAGAGGACGTAGTTATGGGCGAACGGGTCGGGATCGCGGTGATCGGACTGAATGGCGCGGTGGCCACCACCGCTGCGGCGGGTATCGCGATGATCCGTGCAGGGTCGAACGACCTGTCGGGCCTGCCGCTCGCCAGCCGCGACGTCGAGGGCATGGCGGCATATCGCGACCTGCATTTCGGCGGCTGGGACCTCAGCCATGACGACCTCGCGACCGCCGCGCTGAAGCACGGCGTGCTTACCGAGGGCGATCTCGCCAACGGGGCCGCCAGCCTGTCCGGCATGCGGCCCTGGCCCGCCGTCGGATCGACCGATTTCTGTGCGAACATCGACGGCGCCAACAAGATCGCTGCGCCCGGCCACCGTGCCGCGGTCAAGCATATCCAGGACGATCTCGCGCGCTTCAAGAGCGAGCAGAATCTCGACCGGGTGGTGATGATCAATCTCGCCTCGACCGAGCGCAAGGCCGACCTCGGTGCGGACGCGCTGACCAGCGTCGAGGGGTTCGAGCGCGGTCTCGACAGCGACGACGCGGCGATCAGCCCGGCGATGCTCTACGCCTATGCCGCGATCGCGAGCGACACGCCCTATGCCAATTTCACGCCGTCGGTCGCCGCCGACGTCGCCCCGCTCGCCGAGCTTGCCAGCCAGCGCGGCGTGCCGATCGCCGGCAAGGACGGCAAGACCGGGCAGACGCTGCTGAAGACCGTGATCGCGCCCGCGTTGCGTGACCGCGCGCTGCACGTCGACGGCTGGTTCTCGACCAATATCCTGGGCAACTCGGACGGCCTCGCGCTCGACGATCCCAAAAGCCTCGCCTCGAAGGTCGATACCAAGAAGTCGGTGCTCGACCAGATCCTCGGCTATCCGGTCGAGGATCACATCATCATGATCCATTATTACAAGCCGCGCGGCGACAACAAGGAAGCGTGGGACAATATCGACCTGACCGGCTTCCTCGGCCAGAAGATGCAGTTGAAGCTGAACTTCCTGTGCAAGGACTCGGTGCTCGCCGCGCCGCTCGCGATCGAGATCGCGCGCTGTCTGGCCCTCGCGCAGACGCGCGGCGACGGCGGCGTGCAGGACCAGATGGGGATCTTCTTCAAGATGCCGCAGACCGCCGACGGCGGCGAGCCGATCCACGCGTTCGGCGAGCAGCAGCTGATCCTCGACACCTGGCTCGACCGCCGGTGAGTTTTGGCGCAGCGTATCTGCCGCTGTTGCGCGAACTCGGCGACCTGAAGCGGATCCGCTCGGCGGAGCGCGACGGGTCGATCGCAGAGCGGTTGTTCGCGCGCGGCTGGGCCGCGCTGGCGGCGGGCGAGGCACCGGTGGCCGTCATGCGCCGCACGGTTGCCGCCGCGCTCGCCGCGGCCCGGCTGGGCGATCTCGACCGCGCGACGCTGGCCAAGCTTGGACTTTCGGACGCGGAAGCGCGCGCGGTACTCGAACGCGCGTTCGACGAGGTGACGGTACTGCTCGACCCGGCGCTCGCCGCCGAGCTGCGCGATGCGCTGCCGGACGGGGCACCGGCGGCCGGGCCGGTGCCGCGGTTCGTGCCGCAACTGGCGACCCAACCGCGCGCGGGCGTCACCTGTCCGGGCCGGCCGCGCCTGTTGCTCCAGCCACCCGAGAACCATGCCGAGCATTGCCTGATCGTCGCGGTGTACGGCGTGCTCGCAGCGCCCGGCTATGGCGCGGATCCGGCAGAGGTGTTCCTCGCGTCGATGGCGCATCATTTCCACAATGCCGCGATGCCCGATGCGGGGTTTACCGGCGAGGTGCTGCTCGGCGACCTGCTCGACCGCGTGATCGATGCCGCGCGCGAACAGGCGATGGCGATGCTCGATCCGGCGCTCGCGGCGCAGGTCCGCGCGGCGATTGCACCGATCGCCGGCGATGCCACCCCGGCGGCGCGCGCGTTTCACGCCGCCGACGTGCTCGATCGGGTGCTGGAGATCGAACAGCATCTCCGCGCCGCGTCGGCAACGATGGACAGCGTCCTCCACACCTATGAGCTCGTCCATGCCGGACCGGTCAAGACGTTCCACGACCGCGTGCTGAGCGACGTCGGCCTGTTGTGACCTATTGCTCGCCGCTTTCCGGACGGCCGCTGGTCGCGGATACGCCGCATTCGCTCGCCGCCCCCGGCGAGCGCTGGCCGGTGGTCGACGGCATCCCGTATCTGCGGACGGACAGCGAGGGTCTGGTGGCCGTAGCGCTCGACCATCTCGACGCGGGCTGCCCGGACGATGCGCTCGTCGCGCTGCTGACCGACCAGGATGCGTGGTGGACCGGCCCAGCAACCGATCTCGGCGAGCTGAAGCAGCTGGTGCGCGAGCGCGACACACTGTCGCTGCGCGCGGCGATGGCGTTGCTCCGGATGGGGCCGGTGGCGGATTATTTCGCGCATCGCTGGAGCGATCCGACCTATCTCGCCGGGCTCGCGCTGGTCGAGGCGCACTGGCGGCAGCCGGATACCGCGTTCGAGTTGGCCTGCGGAATCGGTCATTATCTCCGCGAGCTTACCGCGCGTGGCGTCGCGTGTGTCGGCGCGGACGTGGTGTTCTCGAAATGCTGGCTCGCCAAGCATTGGGTGGCACCTGCCGCAGACTATGTCGTGTTCGACGCCGCGGCAAAGTGGCCGGTCGCGGCGCAGCGCTACGACCTGGTCGCGTGTCACGACGCCTTTTATTTTCTGCCCGATCAGCCCCGTATCGCCGACCTGTTGCGTGAGGCCGTCGCACCCGGCGGCGTGCTCGCCGTGAGCCATGTCCACAATGCCGCCGTCGCGGGCGGGGCGATGGGACCGGCACGCGCCGGCGCCGAATGGGCGAAGTTGTTCCCGAACGCCGGCGTCTATGACGAGCGCGAGCTGCGTCGCGCGTTGCTGGCGGGCGATGCCCCCGTCCCGACCCGGTGGTCCGACGATCCCGCGATCGAGGCCTGGTCGATCGTCGAGCCGGACGGCAATGCGCCACGGCTGCTGACCGGCGGGCTGGCGATGCCGGTTGCCGACGCGGTGCTGGTTCCCAATCCGTTGCTCGGTGATCCTGAGCCGCGCTGGCCCTCCGAACGCTACCGCGCGGAATATGGCGCAGCGGCGACATGGCTGTCGGATACCGGCGACGCGGCGCGGCACCGTCGCGTCCTGGACCTGCCGGCGCGGTGGTGGTGAGCATGCGCTGGGGCATCGTCGGCTTCGGCTGGGTCGCGCGCGATTACATGGCGCCGGGGATCGCGGCATCGGGCGGAACCGTGGTCGCGATCGCCGACCCCTCGCCGATGGCGCAGGCCAGCGCGATGTCGGGCGGTATCCTCGCCTACGATACCGCCGAGGCGATGCTGGCCGATGCCAAGCTCGACTGCATCTACGTCGCCACGCCCAACAACCTCCATGCCGACCCGGTCCGCGCAGCGGTCGCGGCGGGCGTTCCGGTGCTCTGCGAGAAGCCGATCGCCGCGACGCTGGACGATGCCGAGGCGATCGGATCAGCCGTCGCGGGACATCTCTACGGCACCGCGTTCGATCAGCGCCATCACCCCGCACATCGCGCGATGGCGCAGGCGATCGGCGACGGGGCGATCGGCCGACCGATCGCGGTGCGGATCGTCTACGCCTGTTGGGTCGACCCGAGCTGGTCGCCGACCGCTAGCGATGGCGGGTGCAACTGGCGCGCCGATCCGGCCGCAGCGGGCGGCGGCGCGGTCATCGACCTTGCGCTCCACGGCCTCGATCTGGCGGCGATGCTGGTCGACGAACCGCTCGCGCGCCTGCACATCGACCTGCAACGGCGCATCCACGACTATCCGGTCGACGATGGCGGGATCCTGTCGGGGCGCACCGCAGGTGGCATCCTGCTCCAGAGCCACGTCGCGTATAACTGCCCCGAGGTGCTGCCCCGCCGCCGGCTCGAGATCCTCGGTGAGGACGGGCTGCTGGTCGCGACCGACACGATGGGCCAGACCGAGGGCGGCACCGTGATCCGGCGTTGCGCGCGCACCGGGGACGAGACCGCCCTGCCCTTCGACGCCGCGCTGTCGCCCTTTGCCGCGCAGGCCGCCGCGTTCGCCGCCGCCGTCCGCGGTGACGCGCATGATTTCTCCATTGACCGGGACCTGTCGCTGATGCGCCTATTCGACGCCGCCTATAGCGAGGCGCGATCATGCCTCTGAGCTGGTATGCCTGCGCGCATTGCGGTTTCTGGCAGCGCCACTTCGCGCCCGCCGATTGCCCGGTCTGCAACGACACGCGCAACGACCTGCCCGAGGACGGCTGGCGCTTTCTTCCCGAGCAGGACGTCGCCGCAAGCCATGACGGCAGCTGGCGGCAGGTTGCCGACGATCTCTGGGCCTTCACCACGACGCCGCATCTCGGGCTCGGCGGCACCGGCTGGCTGATCGTGCGCGACGGCGGCAACATCGCCTTTGAGGCCGCCCCCTATTATTCGCCCGCGATGCTCGACCAGATCGCGCGGCTCGGCGGCATCCGTTATCTCGCCGCCAGTCACGCGCATGGCTATGGCGCGCTGTTCCAGCTCCAGCGCGACTGCGCGCCCGAGATGCTCGCGATCCACAAGGACGACCTCGGCATGACCAAGGCGTTCCGCGTCACGACGCCTTATGATGACGTCCTGGAGATCGCGCCGGGCTATACGCTGCATCACGTCGGCGGGCATTACGAGGGTCAGGCCGCGCTCCATGACGCGGTCGGCAAGCGCTTGTTCTGCGGCGACATGTTCAAGATCGACCAGGACGAAGCGGGTGTCAGCCACGCGATCTCCAGTCACAAGGCGTTCCACAAGGACATCCCGCTGACGCATGGCGAGATCCGCCATTACCGCGCGGTGATCGCGCCGCTGGCGTTTGATGCCGTGCTGACCCCGTTCGAATATGCCCCCGAAGTTGGCCGCGATGTCGCCGTCGCCGTGCTCGACGAGGCGCTGGCCCGTGCGCCTGGCGTGAAGAGGATCCCGCTATGACCCGCACTATCACCGGCCTGCCCGAGCAGTTGGACGCGGCCTGCCATCTGTATCTCGACGCGTTTCCCGCGGGTGACATCGTCGCGTTCCCGATCGACGGGATCGACCGTGTCGGTATCCCGGTCTGGGTGGTCGCGCTGTTCCCCGAAACCACCGACCTCGACGGCATCATGCCCTACGGCGTCGGCTATGGCGCGACCGACCAGGCCGCGATCCTCGGCGCGCTGGGCGAGATCGCCGAGATGGTCTGGCCGACGCTGACCTTGTCCGCGCGCGGCAAGACGCATGGCAGCTATGCCGACCTCGTCCGCGAACGCGGCGAGCGCGGGATCGCCGATCCGCTGACGCTGTGCCTTCCCGCAGGGTCCCCGGTTGGCCGCGAGACGCCGCTCGACTGGGTCGAGGCCCGGCGGTGGGCGGACGGCTCGAGCGTCCTCGTGCCGATCGACCTCGCCGCCTATTCCGCCAAGGAACTGGCCCCCGGCTACGTGCCGTTCACGACGATCATTTCCAACGGGATGGGCGCGGGGCCGGACCTCGACTGGGCGATCGGCCACGGACTGTGCGAGATTCTCCAGCGCGACGGCAACGGGCTGCTGTTCCGCGCGCTCGACCGCGGCGTCGCGATCGACCTGCCCGAATCCCTGCCCGCCGAGATCGGCGACCTGGTCAACCGGTTCGCCGCCGCCGACGTCCGCGTGATCCCCAAATTCGCGACCGACGAATTCGGGCTCGCCAACGTCTATTGCGTCGGTGTCGATGCGCGCGAGCCCGCGGTGCCGATCATGGCGACCGCGTGCGGCGAGGCGGCGCATCCCGACGCGGTGCAGGCGCTGGCCAAGGCGATCGCCGAATACGCCGCAAGCCGCGCGCGCAAGGCGTTCGCGCACGGCCCGATGGCGCTTGCCGAGACGATCGCGCCGCGCGGTTATATCGACCGGTTCATGGCGCAGGCCGGCGGCGCCGCGAAATCGAGCGACAGCCGCGCCTTCACGGAGATGCAGCGCTGGACCGATGTCGACGCCGCGACCCTGCGGGACTGGCTTGCCGGGACGATGCTCGCCGAGCGCAGCCGCCATGCCTTTGCCGACCTGCCCCGCGCCGACGTCCCCGATGCCCGTGCGCGCGGCCAATTGGCGCGAGAGGCGGTCGAGACCGCCGGGTTCGACATCCTCTACGTCGACATGTCCCCAGCGGATGCCAGCGTCGCGGTCGTCAAGGTGATCGTGCCGGGCATGGAGGTCGAGACGATGAGCTATTACCGGATCGGCGAGCGCAACGTCGCCAAACTCGTCGCGCTCGACAGCCCGCTGGTCAGCTTCGGTGGCGAGGCAAGCGCGACGCGCCGGCCCGTCCGCCTCACGGACGAAGCGATCGCACGGCTGGGCGGCCAGCCCTTCTTCGATACCGCGCTGGCAGACGACATCGTCGGCCCGCTCTATCCGCTCTACCGCGAACCCGAAGCGCATCACGTCGCCTGGTCCGAGCAGAGCCTCGAGACGGACGCGACACGATGACGCTCCGCTTCGCCTACAACACCAACGGGGCGGCCAACCACCGGTTGGACGACGCACTGCACCTGATCGCGGACGCGGGCTATGACGGCGTCGCGCTGACGCTCGATCATCACCACCTCGATCCCTTTGCCGACGATTGGGCGCACGAGGCGGAGCGCGTCGGCGCGCTGCTCCGGTTGCTCGGCCTGGGATCGGTGATCGAGACCGGTGCGCGCTATCTGCTCGACCCGCGCGACAAGCATGAACCGACGCTGGTCACGGCGGACCCCGCAGGGCGTGAGCGGCGAGTCGCGTTCCTCGCCCGCGCGCTCGAGGTCGCCGCGATCCTCAATGCCGAGACGGTGTCGTTCTGGGCGGGTGTGCCGAAACCCGGTGTCGCCCGGCACGATGCGCTCGACTGGCTCGACGCGGGGCTCGCCAAGGTCGTCGAGCATGCGGCACGGACCGGCATCCCGGTCAGCCTCGAGCCGGAACCCGGCATGCTGATCGAGACGGTGGAAGACTATGCGCGCCTCGCGCGCCGCCATCCGGACCTGCGTCTCGCGCTCGACACCGGCCATTGCCTCGTCACGCAGGATATCGCCCCCGACGCCGCGGTACGAACCTATGCCGACCGCCTCGGGACCGTCGCGGTCGAAGACATGCGTCGCGGCGATCACACGCATTTGCCGTTCGGACAGGGCGACATGGACATCCCCGCCATCCTCGCCGCGCTGGAGTCGATCGGCTTCGACAAGCTGGTCTGCGTCGAGCTGTCGCGCGAGAGCCCGCGCGCGCATCAGGCGATTCCGGAGTCGATCGCCTATCTGCGCGCGGCGCTGTCCTGATGCGGATCGGCTTCGTCTCGCGCCGCTTTTTCCCCGCGATATCGGGGATGTCGATCTACGCGATCAATCTGCTGCGCCAGCTCGTCGCAGCGGGCCATGACGTGACGATGATCAGCCAATATTACGGCGACCCCGCACGCGCCCGCGTCTATGGCGGCGGCCCCCGCCCCCGGTGCCGGGGGTGCGCGTCGTCGGCCTCGAAGCGCTCGGCGAACAGGACGGCGGCGACTTCGAACGCGATATTGATGCGATGGTCGAGGCGATTGCGCGCGACCATGCGGCGCATCCGTTCGACCTGCTTCACGCGCAATATGGCTATCCGACCGGCTGGGCGACGATGATCGCCGCTCGGCGTCTCGGCCTGCCCTGCGTCGTGTCGATCCAGGGCGGCGACGGGCATTGGGTCGGCTCGTGCTGCGAGACGCACCGGCTCGCGATGGTGCGCGTGCTCGACCATGCCGGCGCGCTGCTGATCGGCGGCGCCAGTTTCGCCGGAGAAGTCCACGACCGGCTCGGCACCCCGCTCGACCGGTTCACGATCGTGCCGGGGGCAGTCGACACCGACCATTTTACGCGAGCAGTGATGACCGCGCCCGAAGGTCCGGTCCGGTTGCTCTATCACGGCCGCGTCGACCGCCGCAAAGGCGTGCTCGACTTCCTCCAGGCGCTACCGGCCGTGCGCGGCGACTGGCACGCGACCATCTCCGGCATCGGTCCCGACGTCGACCCCGCGCAGGCGCTTGCGACAGAGCTGGAACTTACCGACCGCGTGACGTTCAGCGGCTATGCGGACTATGATGCGGTGCCGGAACTGTACCGCGCGCATGACGTGTTCGTATCGCCGACCTACGCAGAGGGGTTCTCGAACACCATCCTCGAGGCCATGGCGTGCGGCCTTGCGGTGGTTTCGTGCCACGCCGTCGGCGTGGTCGATTGCATCCGCGACGACGAGAACGGAATGCTGACCGATCCCGGCGATGTGCCGGCGCTCGCGGCCTCGCTGACTCGTATCATCGCCGATACCAGCCTGCGCACGCGTCTGGCGACCGCGGCACTGGAAGAATGCCGCCGGGTCTATAGCTGGGACGCGGTCGGGCAGCAGATCGTCGGCATCTACCGCGACCTGAGCGGCCATCCGCAAACTAAGTTCGATACGACCCTGCCGATGACCCCCTGCCGCTTCCGCAGCGAACCACATCTGTTGTGAGCGATCGATGAAGCTGCTCGCAATATCACCGCATCTGGACGACGCGGCCTTCTCCGCAGGCGGGCTGCTGGCGTTGCGCGTCGACCAGGGCTGGGACGTCACCGTTGCGACGTGCTTCACCGGCAACGTCGCGCAGCCAACCGGGTTCGCGCTCGCCTGTCAGCTCGACAAGGGGCTCGGCGCCGACATCGACTATATGGCACTGCGCTGTGACGAGGATTACGCTGCGTGCCGGGCACTCGGCGCGCGCGCGATCCATCTGCCGTTCCTCGAGGCACCGCACCGCGGGTACGCCTCGGCCAACATGCTGTTCGCCGAACGACTGCGAGACGACCGGATCGTCGACGCAATTGCAACGGCGCTGGGCGAGCTGCTCGCGGCGGAACGGCCGGATCTCGTGCTGGGGCCGTTGTGCCTCGGCAACCATGTCGACCATCATGTCGTGCTGGACGCGATCCGGCGATCCTGTGCCGATCATGCCGTGTTATTATGGGAAGACTGGCCCTATGCCGATCGCGAAACCCGGGTCGCCGCAGTGCCGACGCTGATCGAACGTCTGACGCCAGAAACTCGGGCCCGTCGCATCGCCGCGTGCGCAGCATACGCCTCGCAACTCGGTTTCCAGTTCGGTGGACTCGAAGCCATGTCCGAGCGGACCGAACGGATCGCCGAGGAACGCTTTTACACTTTGCACATGGCCTGATCCGTCAGCCACCCACGCTGCCGGACACGTAAATACCGCAGGCCGCTCCGCAACCTCGGCCGCACGTTCAGCATTCAAGTTCAGCGGATCGGCGCCGACTTCGACCTCGATCTGCATCCGCCCCGGGCGCTCAATTACCTTCGGCGTCGACCATGAAGACGACAGGCTTGCCGCGCGACATCGGCTCCCAGCCGGCCGCCACAGCGGCGCGGACGCACCGTGAGATCATCGCGTCGTCGAGCTGTAGCCGACCATGCGGCAACCCCTTCAACAGCCGCTTGGGCGCCGGAAATTCCATCAACGCCTCGCGCTTGGCGTCCCGCTGGAGAAGGGAGATCGTCATCCCCTTCCACCCCCCATCGTCCGACGGATAGGGTTCGCGCTGGAGGTGCCAGTCATATGTTACCCCATCGACATCGACGGTACCGGCATTGCTTCGAGACTTTGACATTCTTGGGCCCCTAGCATGCCAACGCTGCCAAGGCACCGGCTCGCGATTTTCGACCTGCCTCTGCTCAGCCATGCATCCATCCGGCTGAACGGACGGCGACAGTTGCGATTTCCCCGACCTACGCGCCGTCCCACGGCGCATTCGCGAGCTCGCGGGCCAGATAGTCGATAAGCGCCTGCACCCGAAGTGGTCGCAGCGGGCTTGGCGGCATGACGAGGTGTAGCCCCAACGGGGTCACCGACCATTCCGGCATCGCGACCTTCAGTTTGCCGTCGCGCAGTTCGCGCCAGACCAGGAACTCGGGCTGGATCGCAAGCCCCTGCCCCGCAACGAGCGCTGGATTGAGCAGATCGGCATTGTCCGTCCAGACGCGCACCGGCGGCTCGATCG
Source organism: Sphingomonas sp. 22R3R2A-7 (assembly GCF_036856055.1). Taxonomy (NCBI): domain Bacteria; kingdom Pseudomonadati; phylum Pseudomonadota; class Alphaproteobacteria; order Sphingomonadales; family Sphingomonadaceae; genus Sphingomonas; species Sphingomonas sp. 22R3R2A-7. Next base: position 760,910 of record NZ_JASPFR010000001.1, read on the forward strand.
CCTCCTCCCCGAACGTCGGATGCGTGAAGCGCCACGCCCTCGACGCACCACCCGTATAGGCCAGCGCGCAATGCCGGCTCAGCTCGGCGGGGTGCGTCGGCATGCCGTAGCGGTCGAGATAGTCGGGCGACGCTACAAGCAGCAACCGGACCGTGCAGAGCCGCCGCGACAGCAGCGAGGAGTCGTTCAGGCTGGCGATCCTGAGCGCCAGGTCGAACCCTTCCGATACCAGATCGACCTTGCGATCACTCAGCGCGAAATCGACGGTGATTTCGGGATAGGCCTGCAGGAAGGCCGGCAATACCGCCCCCAGATACGCGATGCCGAACGACAAGGGCGCGCTGATCCGCACGCGTCCGCGGGGCACGGTGGATTGCTCGCCCGCCTCGTCCTCGACGGCCTCGCCCTCGCTCAGGATGCGCGATGCGCGCGCCAACGCGGCGCGGCCGGCATCGGTGAGCGCTACCCGCCGCGACGTTCGTGCAATCAGCGTCAGGCCCAGGCGCGCCTCAAGTCGCGTGATCGCCTTCGAGACGGTGGGATCGGACATGCCCATCTCGCGTGCTGCACGCGAGAAGGAGCCGTGTTTGGCGACCGTGGCGAAGATCGCCCAGGCTTCGAGATCGGGAAGGCGCTTCGTCATTTTCGGCAAGATTGAAATGCCAATCTTGCCGTTTCGTCAAGCCCGATCATGGCGCATCTTCAGGTCATCGGAGCAGCAGCGCTCCCCAGGAGTCCGAACATGATCGACCGTCGCCCCTTCGACAGCCTTGGTGGTGCCAACCATGGCTGGCTCGATGCCAAGCATCACTTCTCGTTCGCGAGCTACTATGATCCAGCGCGGATGGGTTGGGGTGGGATTCGCGTGTGGAACGATGATACGATCGCGGCCGGGACCGGTTTCCCCCGCATCCGCACAACGATATGGAGATCATCACCTATGTCCGCGAAGGTGCGATCACGCATCAGGACTCGCTCGGCAATGTCGGCCGCACCGAGGCGGGCGATGTGCAGGTCATGAGTGCGGGATCGGGCGTCCGCCACTCCGAATATAACAGGGAGCCGGGCACCACCCGCATCTTCCAGATCTGGATCGAACCGAAGACGCGCGGCGAAGCGCCGTCATGGGGCGCCAAGCCATTTCCCAAGGGCGACCGGTCGGGCCAGTTCGTCACGCTCGCCAGTGGCTTTGCAGACGATGGCGACGCCCTGCCGATCCGCACCGATGCCCGCATCGTCGCGGCCACGCTGAAGGCCGGCGAAACCGCCGAATATCCGCTCGGCGCCAACCGCCACGGCTACCTCGTGCCGGCGATGGGCACGATCGAGGTCAACGGCACCCGCCTGGAGGCGCGAGATGGCGCCGCGATCGCCGACGAGTCCGTGTTGCGCGTGACCGCCATCGAGGACGCGGAGATCGTCCTCGTCGACGCCGCCTGATTGTCACCTTCGACCCGTAGCGTGCCGCGTACCCAACCAAGCCCGAGGAGACCTCGAATGCCCTTCATCACCACCGCCGACGAGACCGAAATCTTCTACAAGGACTGGGGCAACACGGACGCACCCGTCGTCATGTTCCATCACGGCTGGCCGCTCAGCTCGGATGACTGGGATGCGCAGATGATGTTCTTCGTTCAGAAGGGCTATCGTGTCATCGCGCATGATCGCCGCGGCCATGGTCGTTCGACGCAGTCGGCGAATGGCCACGACATGGACACCTATGTCGCGGATGTCATCGCGCTGACCGACGCGCTCGATCTGCGCGATGCCGTCCATGTCGGCCACTCGACCGGCGGTGGCGAGGTCGCCCGCTATGTCGCGCGCGCCAAGCCGGGCCGGGTCAAGAAGGCGGTGCTGGTCAGTGCGGTTGCGCCAATCATGATCAGGACCGACGCCAACTCGGACGGCGTGCCGATGGACGTATTCGACATGGTGCGCGAGCAGACGGCCACGAACCGTTCGCAATTCTACTACGACTTCACGCTGCCCTTCTTCGGGTACAACCGCGACGGCGCCGAGGTAAAGGAGGCGGTGCGGCTCAACTGGTGGCGCCAGGGCATGATGGGCTCGGCGCTCGCCCATACGCTCGGCATCAAGGCCTTTTCCGAGACCGACTTCACCGACGACCTCAAGGCGATCGACGTGCCGACGCTGGTCCTGCACGGCGAGGACGACCAGGTGGTTCCGTTCGCGACCACGGGCAAGATGTCGGCCGAAATCGTGAAGGACGCCAAGCTCATCTCCTACCCCGGCTTTCCCCACGGCATGCCGGTGACCAATGCCGATCGGATCAACGCCGATCTGCTCGCCTTCATCGAAGGCTGATCCCCGGGCAGGGCACGGAGCGATGGGGCGCTCCGTGCTTTGCACGACACGCTTAACGAGGAATTGCCGCGATGCCCGACCGGGTTCTGATCATCTACGGCTCCTATCGCTCCGACCGACAGGGCATTCGCCTTGCCGAGTGGCTCGTCCGCGCCTTTGCCGAGCGCGGTGCATCGGCCGAGCTCATCGACGCCAAGGCGGTCGATCTCCCCATGCTCGACCGCATGTACAAGGAGTATCCCAGCGGCGAGGCGCCGCCCGCGCTGGAAGCACTCGCAGAAAAGATCAGGACGGCCAACGCCTTCGTCTTCGTGACCGGCGAATATAACTGGGGCGTGCAGCCCGGGCTCAAGAACCTCACCGACCATTTCCTCGAGGAATGGTACTGGCGACCCGCGGCGATCGTCAGCTATTCGGCCGGACGTTTCGCCGGTGCGCGCGCCGGCCTCGCATGGCACGGCGTCCTGTCCGAGATGGGCATGGTGGTCGTGTCGAGCACGATCGCGGTGGGTGGGATCGGCAATGCCTTCGATGCGACCGGAGAACCGGCGGGCGACGGTGGCGCCGCCCTCACCCGCGCCTTCCCGCGCTTCGCCGACGATCTCGGCTGGTGGACGCAGGCCGCCCGCGCCCAGCGCGCGCGGCTCGACCCGCCTTATTGATCCGGCCGCCGTCCGCGCATCGTCATCGCGGGCCCGAGCAACCGAGCGCGTTCACCCCTTCGCTGCCGCTGCGGCCAGTTCCTCGAGGTCGAGATCGTGCTCGAGATCGTGGAGCGTCTCGTCATCGATGCGGCCCGCACGGTGCAGGCGAACCAGCTCGGCACGGCCGGCCGCGACCGCGGCGATGATGACGTCGAAATGGCTCGCGATCGCCACGTTTCGCTCCTCCACCGTACCGTCGAACGCATCCGCTGCCGTCGCCCGGGTGCGGTAGCGCCGCAGAAGCTGCGGGTGGATGACCGTCCCGTCGACCGCCACCGCCTCGCGTTCCACGAGCGCCAATTGTGCCTGGAACAGCATCATCTCCGCCGCGTGCAGATCGAGCGGCGGTCGCGCGCTGCCGTCATCATGCGGCTTTACGGCCCGGATGACCCAGCCGAGCGAGGTGCCCTGCACCAGGACGGTGACAAGGATCACGACGAACGCTGTGACGAGCATCAGATCGCGCGCCGGCATCGTCTCGGGCAGCGAGAGCGCGACTGCGAGCGTCACCACGCCGCGCATCCCGGCCCAGCTCATCACCACCGCCGCCCGCGTTCCGAGCGGTTGCTGTCGCGTCCACCCGATGCGGCGCGCGGTGGCGACGCCGGCATCGACCGCGAAGATCCACAGAAACCGCGCGGCAACGACCGCCAGGACGATGAGCAGCACGGGCCGCGCCATCGTGTCTATGACAATGTCGAGCCCGCCGACCCGGTCCAGCAGCCCCCGCAAGGACAGGCCGATGAGCAGGAACACGGTGGCTTCGAGAAGGAACACCAGCACCTGCCAGAATGCCATCGCCCGGATGCGCACGCGGGCGGTGAAGACGACATGCTGATACCAGCCGCAGACAAGGCCCGCGGTGACGACGGCAATGACGCCGGACACGTGCAGCAGTTCGCCCGCAATATAGGCGCTCCAGCAGACCAGCACGGTCGCTGCGATCATCAGCGTATCGTCGCCAAGCCGGCGGAGCAGGATCACCCAAAGCCCGCCGATCGCCGCGCCCACCGCGATGCCGCCCGCCACCAGCACGAAAAACGTTCCTGTCGCAGCACCGATATGGAAGCTGCCGGTCAGCACCGCCGCCACCGCGAAACGGAACAGCACCAGCCCCGCGGCATCATTCAGCAGGCTCTCGCCCTCGAGCAGCGTGGTCAGCCTGCGCGGGAGTTTCACCCGCTGCAACACGGCGCGGGCGGATACCGCGTCGGGCGGCGACAGGATCGCGCCCAGCGCGACGCAGGCAGCCCAGGGCAGTCCCGGCATGAGCAGCCGGGTCACGATCGCCACGACCGCCGTGGTGAAGAAGACGGCGCCCACCGCCAGCGAGAGAATGCCGGCCATGTGCCGCCGGAACGGTGCAACCGCGGTGAACCACGCGCCGTCCATCAGCAGGGGTGGAAGAAACAGGACAAGCACCAGCTCCGGATCGATCGCGATCCCTTGCACGCCGGGTACGAAGGCCACCGCGCACCCGCCGACGATCAGCGCGACTGCCGGCGGTAGCGACAGACGGCGCGCCAGATAGTGAAGCGCCAGCACCACCAGGAACATCAGGATGATCAGCTCGAAGTTCGCCGCTGGATGCACAAAGCCGCCCCTTTTCCTGCCGTCCGATGGTCCTGCAATCTGTCCCGAACGGCGTCAATGCGGTCGGGTCGCGCCCGCATTTGGGCTGCGCCGTTCCCGCGCGATTGCCGTCGCGGCGTTGGACGGGCTAGTGTCGGGGCGCAGAGGGGAAAGCGCTCATGGAAACGATCGGCCGTGACCTGCGGGAAATGCAGCGGGTTCCGCTGCAGCCTGCGCATATTGCCGCGATCCGGGCGGCGGGAAAACGCGCGCACTATCGCAAGGGAACGATGCTCGCCGAGATCGGCGCTCCGGCCGACCGCTTCGTCTATGTCGAGGATGGGGAGATCGAGGTCGTCAACCCGTTCACGGGCGATCGTCTGGTGCCTTCGACGCTGGGGCCCAACCAGTTCATGAGCGAGATCTCGCTGCTGTCCGGCGGCACATGGTCGCTACCGATGCGCGCAGCGAGCGACACGACCGTGGTCGAAGTCCCGCGATCCGCGATGCTGCGCCTGATGGCAGCGATACCGGAAATGTCGGACATCGTCATCACGGTGCTGGCGGCACGCCGTCGGCGACAGCTGGATGCCGGCGACGGCATGCTGGTGCTCGTTGGCGAAGACGAGGACAGGGCCGTCAGACGCGTGGCGGAGTTCGCCGCGCGCAACCGCCTGCCCTACCGCTCCTACCCGCTGGGCAGCGACGAGGCCGCGCATGTCGCCAGCAGTTGCGGAACCGCACCGCTGGAGCCCGTCGTGGTGTTCGGCCGCGACGTGGTGGTGAGCGATCCGACGCCGGAAAAGGTGGCACGGCTGCTCGGACTCGATCAGGATGTTCCTGAAGACGAGGCATTCGACGTGCTCATCGTCGGGGCCGGCCCCGCCGGCGTGTCGGCGGGGGTCTATGCGGGCGCCGAAGGGTTGCGCGCGCTGGTGGTCGACGAGACCGCGATTGGCGGCCAGGCCGGCACGTCCAGCCGGATCGAGAATTATATGGGCTTTCCCACCGGCATCTCCGGCGCCGATCTCGTGTGGCGCGGCGAGGTGCAGGCGATGAAATTCGGCACGCGCTTCGTCATGCCCCGGCGGATCGAGTCGCTGGACCAGCTCGACAACGGCGCCTTCTGTGCGACCTTCACCAATGGTCGGCGCGTTCTCGCCGCCTCTGTCGTGGTTGCAACCGGGGTGCAGTACAGACGCCTGCCGATCGCACGCCTCGCCGACTTCGAGGGCACGGGCATCTATTATGCGGCGACCGAGAATGAGGCGCGCTTCTGCCGCGATACGGAAGTGTTGGTCATCGGCGGCGGTAATTCGGCCGGGCAGGCCGCGATGTTTCTCAGCCGTACGGCGCGGCACGTTCGCCTGCTGGTACGCAGCGACACCCTGGCCTCGTCCATGTCGAGCTATCTGTCGAGCAGGCTTGAGGCGGACCCCGCGATTACCATCGAATACGGCACCCATGCCGTCGAACTTCATGGCGGGGACACTCTGGAGGCGGTGACGATCCGCAACGGAGACGGCGATCGCACCGTGGCAAGCTGCGCCGTCTTCGTGATGGTCGGCGCGGCGCCCAATACGGGCTGGCTCTCCGAACTGGTCGCTCTCGACGACAAGGGCTTCGTGCTCACCGGCGAAGCGGCTGGCGCGACGTCGCCTTTCGCCACGTCATGCGCAGGCATCTATGCCGTCGGCGACGTCCGCGCCGGGTCGGTGAAACGCGTGGCGTCCTCGGTAGGAGAGGGATCGGTCGTCATCTCCAACGTGTGGGAGCATGTGCGCGGCCTGGATCGATCCTGATCGGACGCCGTCTCCGCGGTTTTGACGCAGGCCACGACGCTCGGGCTGCCCTGCCCCACCCCCAACCCCTGACATCCGGTCATGTGTCCGGGCGCCAATTGCCTGGCGCCGTTCACCGATCACGTCCGAGCGAAGCGCGTCGATCTATAGGGCCGGGGCGAATATTGCAGGTCCTTCACCCACGGATAGGTCGGCACGCGGTGCCTGTTGGCAATGTGCGGGATGTCCTGGTCGATCGCGCCGGGCGACAATACCATCAAATGCGGGTTGGCGAGCGGCTTCATCGTTGGATTGAGATAGCACCGCGCGCTTGCCGGCCGTGGGGAGATAGAGTCCACGTACCGGGTAGTCGGCCTTCGTCTCCGCATGGAGATACTGGGAAAGCGGCCAGGCCGCTTTCCCAGTATCGGGGCAGCCTACAACTATAACTTGCCATCGTTGCCAAGCCGACTGTCAATCCTACCACACCTCAAGATATCTTCACTGTACGCCGCGTCATATGTAAACATGCTGACAGAGTAAGAGCACGTCATTTCGTTGGACGTGAGCGGCTGGCGACAGTTCGGCAGACCGGAAGTTTTCGTTCCTCACGTCATGATTTGCCCCTTGGTATGCTGCAATGGCCATCGTCGGCCGAACAATGTCAAAAGCATTTGAAATAACGCCGCAAGGATCAGAGCGACGGACACACCGCATGCCTGCGCCACCAACCCGAAGACTCCGCTACCCAGCGCGATCCCGGCATAGGTCGCCATCTGGTAAAGCGCGAGGCTGCGCGCCAGCATCATGGGCGGTGCCGACATCTGGACCGACACGTTGAAGGTCGACAGCGCCAGCACGGTCCCCGCCCCAGCGGCTAGAAGCGCCGCGCCCGTCGCGATGAAGCCGAGATCGGCCGCGATGCCGATCGCGCCACAGGCGACACCCATCGATGCGATCCGTACGGTAGTCTCGTTCGATAGCGACTGCCGGAACCATCGGCTGACGAACGAGCCGAGGATCGATCCGAGGCCGAAGATCGCCAGCAGTGTGCCGAAAACCCGCGCATCGCCACCGACCAGATCGCGCGCGACGAGCGGCATCAACGCCAGGATCGCGCTGGACATGGTCCCGAACAGGCCGGCGCGGATCATGCTTATGCGCAGCGCCCGCGATCCCACCGCATACCGGACACCGCCGAGCATCGAGGCACCGATCTTCTGGCGATCGGGCAGTTTGCGCGCGGTTGGCCGCCACCGCGACAGGACGACGATAAGCCCCACGAAGCTGATCGCGTTGACGAGAAACGCCGCCGTCGCGCCTCCCGCGCTGACGATCACGCCGCCGACAGCAGGACCGACGGTCCGCGACAGGTTGAACCCCAGTCCATTGGCGACGATCGCGGCGGGGATGACGGGGCGTGGTACGAGGTCGCCGACCGAAGCCTGCCATGCCGGCGCATGAAAGGCCGCACCACAACCGAGCAGGAAGGTCATGCCGAGGAGCAGCGCTGGAGTCAGCCGATCGAGCCATCCCAGGATCGCCAATGCCAAGGCGACCAGCAGCATGAAGAGTTGCGCGCCAAGCATCAGACGGCGACGGTCGCCATTGTCCGCCACCGCGCCCGCCAGCAGCGATACCAGCACGATCGGCAGCGCCGCTGCGGTCTGCACGAGCGCGACGTATTTTGCGCTGTGCGTCAACGACAGCATGATCCAGGCGGCACCGACCGACTGTATCAATCCGCCGAAATGCGACGCTGTGCTCGCCAACCAGACCGCGCGGAACACGGGAAAGGCGAACGGCGAGGTTGCGGTCGATGCGGCCGGGTCTTCGGCAGAAATACGCATGATATCCAATCGTCCCGCCGCGTTAAGGCCCCGCGCACGGCCCGATCGGGGCGGTGCATGGGCGCGATCAGAATCTGTATTTCATCTGGAGGCCATAGGTGCGCAGGTCGGGCAGACCAACGATCAGCGCGGAATTGTAGGTGCTGTAGCGGAAGTTGTTGGTGAACACGCTGGCGTCCGCGATCGTCGTGTACGATCGGTTGTTGGTCACGTTGTTGACGAACGCTTCGATCGAGAAGCCGTTCTGGCTGGCCCCCGTCCGCAGGTTGATCGTGTTACTGACCCGCGTCTTGACCAGATTGGCGGCGTCCGCCCACATGCCCGACTTGAACGCATAATCGACGCGCCCGAACCATGACGCGCGGTCCAGCCCGCCGATATCGCCGGTGTACTGGCCGCCCGCGGTCGCCGCATATTTCGACGTGTTCGGATTTTCGTTGCCGCTGAAATCTGTAATGCCGGAATAGGCGATCACGGTCGCGTTCTGAAACTTCTTGATCTTGCTGTCGGTCAGCGCCGCCGAGAAGTTGAGCGCGATCGCCCGGGTAGCATTGAACGTGCCGTCCAGTTCGATGCCGCTCATGTCGACCGCGCCGGTATTCGCCGAGCCGCGAATGATCTGCGTGGTGTTGGTGACCGTGTCGACGACGTTCATCGTGATCGCGTTGATCTGGCTGCGCCACGGCGCGAAGTATCCGTCCAGCGACATCCGCAGCCTGTTGTCGAAGAAGCGGCCCTTGATGCCAATCTCGTAGTTCGTGACCTTTTCAGGGGAGACCGCCACGTTGATGCCCGCCGCGCTGGCCAGATTCTGCTGGGCCACGCTGTAGGTCAGGAAAGCGGTGTTGAAGAGACCCGGGTTCACGCCCTTCGAATAGGACGCATAGGCCATCACGGCCGGCGTCGCCTGATACTGGGCGATGAAACGGGGCAGAAAATGCTTGTAGTTCTGGTTCAGCAACTTCGATCCGCCGGCGTAGAAGCCCACGGGAACGAACAGATCGGTGGTCGCGGTATATCCGGTCGGCTGCGCATAGGCGTACAGCTTGTCGATCTGATAGCGACCCTCGGCATTGAGGGTCAGCTTGTCGGTGACCGCGTAGGACAGGCCATAGAACGCGCCGAAGGTACGCGACCGGGTGGCACCGCTGACGGCCGAGGCATAGGCACCCGTACCGAGCGCGCCGTTGCCGCCGCCAAGACCGCCCTGCGAGAAGCTGTTCAGATAGCTCCCGCCGAAGCTCGCCTTGAACGGGCCGCCCTGATCGTAGCTGGCGCGCAACTCCTGCGAGAAATCGCGGTTGATGCGCTCGACCAGATAGGGAAAGTCGAAGTAGCTGCGACCGCCCGGAGTCAGGTTGACGATCGTCGTATCACCGTAATTGTCGAGATCGGACAATTGGCTGTAGCGTTCGTTATTGTAGCTGGTCAGCGACGACAGCGTCACCCCGGTGTCGCCGACCTCGTAATCGGCACCCAGATGCATGTGATAATAGCGTCGCACCAGACCATAGCCCTGAACGCCGTCGTCCGGATTGACCAGGCGGCCGTTCGGGTTGGCCAGAAAGTCCTGGATGACCGAGTCATTGGTCGTGTTGGACGAAGGCGTCGTGCTGCTGAGTTTCGGCGCCTTGCCGCAGAAGAACGGGTTCGAGACGGCGGCACCGGTGGGCGAGCGACCGGTCAGCGTGCAATTGGACTGGCCGGGCACGACCACCGCCCCGGCGGCGTTGGTGATGGTGTAGGCCGAGATCAGACCCTGCGCGGGTGCGCCGTCCTTGTCCTCCGACAACAGCCCGAACGCCTTGATCGTCAGCCGGTCCGTCGGCTTGGCGACCAGCATGACCGTTCCGCTGGTGGTCTTCTGGTCGCCAAGCGTCTGGCCGGGCACCGCTTTGTTCTCATACGAACCGTTCTTCGAGAAGCGGTCGCCGCTGATCCGGAAGGTCAGCTTGTCGCCGAAGATCGGACCTTCGAGGTCGGCGTGCAGCTTGTAGTTGTCGCGCGTGCCGATCATCCCGCCGACCGATCCGGCGAGCACATCACCTGGCACCTTGTTCACGACGTTGATCGCACCGGCGAACGTGCTGCGACCGAAATACGCGGCCTGCGGCCCTTTCAGGACTTCGACGCGCTCGGGATCGCTGATCGAGGAGAAGGCGCTCGGCGAGGCGACCGGCGCGCCGTCGATGAACAGCGCCGATGTCGGGTTCGTCGCCGCCGACGGGGTGAAGCCGCGGATGATGACCTGCTGGAACGAACGGTCGTTGCGACCCGCCGCGTTGTTGTTGACGTTCACGCCGGGGGTGAAGTTCGCGATGTCGTTGATCGTCGTGACGCCGCGTACCGCAAGGTCCTGACTCGACAGCGCGGTGACCGCGACCGGTGTCCGGAGAATGTCCTCGGACCGGCGGCGCGCGGTGATGACGATATCGCCGCCCGGCGGCGCGTCGGCTTGCGGGGTAGCGTCGGTTGCGGTTGCGGTTGCGGTTGCGGGCTGCGGATCGGCCGTCTGGCCCGCGGCAGGCGCCGCTAAGAACGTAACGCCCATCATCAGGACGGGCACCAGCGCGGAAGTCGACCGTGCAAATTGCTTCAGTCTATTCATGATAAATCCCCTTCAATACCAATTGATCGCAATCGATTCCCGACCAGGGGAACGATCGCCCACCGAAAAAACGGTGGTCGCGAGTTCATGAACACGTCCTGCGGCCGGCTTTTCTATCCGAGACCTGGCGCGGTCCCGGCGATATGCTCTGCCCTATCGGCAATGATCGGGATGCTCGTGCACCCTTCTTTCGCGACGATCATGATATCGTCACATGGTTCCTATAAGACGGATGATGGACGTTGACCGCTGTGTGGATAGTGGGGGTCGCTGATCTCCGTCTCAGTGCGCGGGGACGGTCCTGTCGAGGAACGTCTTGATATCCTGCGCGAACCGGTCAGGGATTTCCCACATCGGCCAGTGACCGACATTTGGGTAGCGCACGAGGTCGACATGCGTGTTGGCGAAGCGCCTGACCGACGCCTCCGCCCCTTGCGCGATGACGGTATCGCGCTCGCACCATTGCAGCAGCACCGGCGCGCGGATCGTCCCGGCGATCGCACCGACATCGGTCGTCTTGAACAACTCGGCGTTCGATTTCAGGAACGATTGCTGGCGCGCGACCGCACCCGGCAGGTTCGCCTGATCATACATCATCCGGGTCAGGTACGGCGGCACGTCCCAGCCGGGATGCGACGTGTCCTGGAATACCCATTTGTAGAAGATCTTCGGATGGTAATCGGGCAGCACTGCCTTGTTGAACGCCATCATTGTCCGGATCTTCCAGTCGACCGCGCGGGTCTGGCTGGGGCGCTCGAGCGGAAGGATCGAGAACGCCATCGCGGTGATCCGCTCCGGGTGGCCCGACGCATATTGCAGTGCGACGTTCGACCCGTTCGAGGTCGCGATCACCGCGATCTTCGAAATGGCCAATCGGTCGAGCACGCCGCCGACCAACTCCGCGGCGCGTGCGGTCGTATAGAGGGCCTTGGGATCGAGGCCGCTCAGGCCATAGGGTGGCCAGTCCATCCGGACGATCGTGTAATAGGGCTTTAGCCGCTCGACGAGCGGATCCCATTCGTGGAGGTTGACGCCGGTGCCGTGCAGCATCAGCACGGGTGGCCCCTTCCCCTCGACCCGGACATGCACGTCGACGCCGTCGATCTTGAAGAACTGCGACGGTGCGCCCGCATAGCGCTCGACCAACGCGGCGCGGTCGCTGGCGAACCACCCGGCACGGGCGGGCACGTACCAGGCGAGCCCGACGAGCAGCAACAACGCGACGACGCCTGACGCGCCTTTGATCCAGGAGGTCATTAACAATTCCTAACGCGTGGCCGGCGAATGGACGTCGTCCACGAAACGGGAGAGCGCAGCATCGAACGCGACCGGCGTATCGGCGCTGACGGTATGGCCGGCATCGGCAAAGGCGAGCACGCGCCCGTGCGGAAGGCTGGCGGCGAGCGTCTTCAGCCCGGCGACCGGCATCGCCGCATCCTTGCCGCCGACCACGAACACCACGGGAAGCGGCAGCTTTCCCGCCATGTCGGCATTGTCGATGCGAAAACCGCGCATCGCTCTGCGGCTATAGACCGGCCAGCTGAACTGCTGCCGCACCCAGGCCGCGCGGGTCGCAGCCGACAGCGTGCTGCCCGACATGAACGGGACGAGCGCATCGCCGCCAGCCGCGAACCGGTCGAGGTCGCCCGACATCAGGTCCGAGTTGGCCCGCCCGTACGCCGGGTCCGCGCGCACAACCTTGTTCGCGGGAATCAGACCGCCGGTGGTCGACACCATCATCAGTCCCGCGAGCGATCCCGTCCCGTATTTCCGGACATAATCGACGGCGGCATAGCCCCCCATCGACCACGCGACGATCGTCGGCCGGTCGAGCTTGGCCGCGGCAATGACCGCGGCGAGATCGTCGGCCCACAAACCTGTGTCGGCATACGCCTCCTCGCGCCATGGCTTGCCGGACGCGCCGTGCCCGCGCAGGTCGAACGCTACGAAGTGAAAGCGCCTGGCGAGTTCGGCATCGGCCTCCTGCGGCGCCCAATATTCCTTCGAGAAGCCCGCGCCGTGGATCAGCACCACCGCGGGCCCCGCCCGATTGCCCCATTCCTCCATCGCGATCGGCAGGCCGCCGCCGCCCTCTACGAAACGCACGTCCGCACCATGAGCGGCCGACGCGAACAGCAGCGCGGCCGCTGCAATCGCACGCGAAACGCGGATCATGGTCGGATCGCCTGCAGATAGGCATCGACCATCAGCGCAAACCGGTGCGGGACCTCCATCGGCGGATAATGGCCGACGTCTGGCATGCCGACGAAGCTGATCGCGGACGCGGAATCGAGATGCGCGACGAGCGCCCTCCCCTCGGTCGGCGTCATCACCGGATCATGCATGCCCCACAGGATCAGCACCGGCGCCTTCACGCTGTGCAGCCGCGCCATCGTCGTCTGCCCGTCTGCGGTCAGCGCGTGCAGCTTGAACTTGTTGGGTTCGGCGACGCGCAGGTTGCTGCGATAATAATAGTCGACCGTCGCGGCGCTGAGCCGGCTCTGGTCGCCGTACAGGAACGCAAGATATGCCTGCCAGAAATCGCGGCCTTCGATCCCCGTCGCCTTGGCGGCCGCGAGCGAAGCGTCGAGCGCCGGCGTCGACGGCAGTTTCAGGTTGGTTACCGAATCCGACGGCGTGTTCGACAGCACCAGCGCAGCGACGCGCTCGGGATAGGTCGCGGCGAAATAATAGGCGAGCGTGCCGCCGCTCGACACACCGACCAGCGTCACCTTCGAGATCTTCAGCGCGTCGAGAAAGGCGGCGGTGAACGCTTCGGGCGCACCGATTCGGGCAACCACCGCGTCGGAAACCGGTCCCGACAGCCCGGTCGGCGGCTGGTCGAACCGGACGACGCGGTAATGCGCCTTCAGTTCGGCAGCGACCCCGTCCCACGCGTCCAGCGTGCTGCGCGATCCGTGCAGCAGGAGCAGCACCGGTCCGCGACCTTCGTCTCGGTAACGGACATGGACCCCGGCCACATCGATGTAGCGATCGGCCGGTCGGCCAAGCTCGATACGCAATTGTTCGAGGGTCAGGCGCGTCGGAACGTCAATTGGTCCGCCAATTGGTACGGGGACCGGTACAGGAGCCGGTACCGCTGCGATCAGCGTTACCGCCGCCCCGGCAAGCCCAAATATCGATCGAAGCGAAATCTTCATGCGCGGGTCCTTGGCTGCGATACGGGTGCCGGGCGTGCTGAACGAAACGTGGGAGGCCTGTTTGCCCTGCCGTCCGGCTTCTCGGCGGAGCATGCCGGAGTTGCCTGCCGCCTATGCTTGTTCTTGACCTGGATCAATCTCAGGGCGACGCACGACGTCGCTCCGTCCCCCGAGCGGATAGAGCGTCATGAACACCGCGTTGCAGGCGTAGAGAACCACGGGCAGCACCGCGAACGCGACGTAGAGCGAGGTAATCGCCGATGCTGGCTGCGTGATCAGCTGTCCGTTCTTGGTCGGCATGTAATGGGCGTAACCCAGATAGACGCCGACCAGTCCGACGCCGAACGCGAACGCGGTCTTCTCGATCACCGCGATCACGCTCGACAACAGCCCCTCGCGGTGCCGCCCGGTCATGTCGCGATCATAGGCCAGCGTATCGCCGAGCATCGAGATCGACAGCAGGATCATCCCGCCCGAGCCGAACCCGGCGAAGATCGCGCGTGCGACCAGCCCGGCATCGGTGATCGACGCATCCGCGGTCAGCCAGCTCAGCGACACCGCGCACATGCAGGCTACACCGATCAGATACGCGTTGCGCTTGCCCGTCCGCCGTTCCAGCCACAGCCAGACCGGCATCGACAGCGCTACCGTGACGTTGCTGGCGATCGCGAACTTGATCTGGCCCGCGTAGCCGACCTTCAGCACGTTGAGCATGAACAGCAGGCTGGTCGTCGCGGCGCTCGCGAACGACAGGAACTGGAAGACCTTCGCGCCGACCAGCAGCATGAACGGCCGGTTGAGCAGAATCAGGCGGAACTGGCTGCCGTCCATGTGCGGCGCATGCGGTTTGGGCTCTAGCTCGGGCGCGTTGGCGGTGCCGAAGAACGACGCGGTCATCGCCGAGACGATCACCAGCGCCATGACGAAGCCCATCACCATATAGCCGCGCGCGCCACCGCCGCCCCAGCTGATGATCCCGGCAGTCCCGGCGATCGCGATCAGCTGGCCTATCGACACGAACACCGTGCGGAACGACAACAGCCGCGAGCGTTCGTATTTCGACTCCGTCATCTCGGACGGCATCGCCATGTACGGCACGTTGAACAACGAATAGCCGGTCGAATAGAGAATCAGCGCGACCAGCATATAGAGTGTGACCATGGTGTCGCTCATGACGGGCGGCGCGAAGATCATCAGGAACGAGCCGGCGGACACGACCGCGCCGAACAACAGGAACGGGCGCCGCCGGCCCCATCGACTGCGCGTCCGGTCGCTCATCGTGCCGACGAGTATGTCGGCGAACACGTCGTACAGCTTCGACACCATCAACAGGTATCCGGCGATCTCCGGCGACTTGCCGAGCACCGTCGTCATCAGCGCGGGAAAATAGGCGGTGACTGCGTTGAGCATCACCGAGACGCCGACCGTGCCGACACCGAAGCCGAGGCAGGTTCGCATCGACAATCGGGTGTCCGCCGCGGAGATCGGTGCGGAGGCGGGGCAAGTTGCCGTCATGGTCTGTGATCCTGCGCCGGTCATGCTGGCGTATCGAGGAAGGCGGTGATCGCACCAGCCTTGGCTGCGGGATCGGAGGCGACTGCAGCGATCATCGCGCGGGGAATGGCGGCGGCGGCGGCGGCGACCGAGGCGTTGAGGACCGCGAGTTCGCTGTCTGCCTTGAGCAGCAGCACCGGTGCCTCGATGAGCGGCATACGCTCGAGCGCACGGTACCGGAACGCCGCCAGATACGGCAGCGGATAGGTATCGAGCGCCTTGAGGACGTCGAGCGCCGCGTCGTGGAGGATCTGTGGCGACGGCATCGGCCCGTTGAGGCGGTTGGCCGGAATCTTTTCGAAATGCGGGAAGAACAGCGCCTGGTCGCGGACGAAGTTGAACGCCCAGTTCAGATGCATGCCATATTGGTCGGGGACGATCTTCGGCGCATAGTTCGCGAGGATCTTGTCGCGCATCGCGTCGCCGTAATCGGTGATGCCGTCGAGCACCGCATGCACGATCCGGTCGGGATAGGCCGCCGCCAGTTCGCACGCGATCCGCGCGCCGGTATGCGTGCCGTACACGTCGAACCGATCGATCCCCATCGCATCGGCAAGGCGGACGACGCTGTCGGCGAAATAGGCGATGTCGGGCTCAAGCTGCGCGGGCGCGGGGAGTCGCCGTTGCCCAGCGTGTCGGGCGCGATCACCGTCCGCCCCTGCGCTGCGAGCGCCTGCATCAACGGCGCCATCCAGCGCGAC
The DNA here is from genome assembly GCF_036856055.1 of Sphingomonas sp. 22R3R2A-7. Taxonomy (NCBI): domain Bacteria; kingdom Pseudomonadati; phylum Pseudomonadota; class Alphaproteobacteria; order Sphingomonadales; family Sphingomonadaceae; genus Sphingomonas; species Sphingomonas sp. 22R3R2A-7. The sequence continues at coordinate 777,166 of NZ_JASPFR010000001.1, forward strand.
GACGAGGGCGAGGCGTGGACCAGGAACAGCGGCGCGTGCACCGGATCGGCGGCGACGATCTGCCGCAGGTGGACCTGCCCCTCGTCGATCGAGACGAACGCGCGTTCGATCCGGTGCGAGGCGATCATGCAGCCATGCCGAGATGGTTGCGCAGTTGCGATCCCTGGTACGCTTTGCGCAACAGCCCGCGCTGCTGGAGGATCGGCACGACCTCTGCGCAGAACACGTCGAGTTCGAGCGGCATGAATGCGGGCTGCAACGTGAATCCGTCGCACGCCTCGGCGTCGATCCACGTTTCCATGTGATCCGCGAACTGCTCGGGCGTGCCGACGAAGATGCCATGGCCGCGCGGCTTGCCCGCATAGTCGCGGCAGAAGTCTGCGAGGCTGCGACCGCTCTCGATCGCCGGGGCCATCATCTTGCGGATATCAGCGGGCGGGAATTCGCACGTCGCGGCGATGTCCTCGATCGGGATCGGCGCATCGGGAGCGTGGACGGTGAGGTCGTAGCCGATCGATTCACTCAGATATTCGATGCACAGCGCGTCGTCCGCGAACTCGTGCATCCGGGCCTGCGTCGTCCGCGCCTCCTCCTCGGTGCTGCCGAGGATGAAGGCGAGACCGGGCATGATCTTCACCAGGTTCGGGTCGCGACCCGCCGCGGTGATGCGCGCGCGCATGTCGTTGCGATAATCGCGCCCCGCCTCGATCGTCGGCGCGGCGCAGAAGATCGCCTCCGCGCTACCCGCCGCGAACGCACGACCGTCGGGCGACTGTCCGGCTTGGACGATCAGCGGACGGCCTTGTGGCGGGCACGGCATGGCGAGCTTGCCGGCGAAATCGAACCACGCGTTCTGGAGCGCGTCCGACTTGCCGTCGCAGGAGCTGCGCCAAAAGACCTCGGTCGCGTCGAGAAACGCCTGCGCACGGTCGTAGCGCAGCGACTTGTCGAGCAGTTCGGTCTCACCGAAATTGAGCGCGGCGTTGACGTGCGCGGTGGTGACGATGTTCCAGCCGGCACGACCGCCGCTCAGGTAATCGAGCGCGGCGAACTTGGCGGCGACCTCGGCGGGTTCGTTGAAGGTCGTCGAGACGGTCGCGACGAGGCCGATATGGCTGGTCGCGCCGGCCATCACCGACAGCAGCGTGAACGGATCGAGCGTCGGGATCGCGAGGCGACCGGGCGTGCGGCCGGCGGCGTCGCGGCCCTGGAGCTGGTCGCCGAACACGATCGCGTCGAAACAGCCGGCTTCAGCAGTGCGCGCGACACGCTCGTAATAGGCGCGGTCGAACACCGCGGCGGGGGTCGCGTCCTGGTCGCGCCAGCCACCGGGATAGAAGCCGATACCCTGGAGAAAGGCCCAGAGGTGAAGGCGGCCATTGGGGTTTTCCATTTTACGCGGCCTTGCTGAAGGGGTTGGCGGGGCGAGGGACGCCGATGCGGCTGCGCCAGCAATCGCCGGCCCGGAATGCGGTTGCGGGCACGAGCGCACGGGCGGCGGCGATCGCCGCAACATCGGGGTTGCCGGTCAGATGAATGCCGGCTGCGCCAACGGCCTGCGCGATCGCCAGCGTCGCAGCGACCTCGGATGCGACGCTCTTGAGAAGAATCGCCGGGCGATAGGGCGCGGCGGCGGCGCGTTCGATCTGCGCCTTGACGTCGCCGACCGATGTCGCCGCGATCAGTACAACGTCCGCCGGCACGGTAGAGTCGATGATCTCCCCGACGGGTTCGCGGAACAGCAGGGGATAGCCGAGCTTGGGTCGTGCCGCATTCAGCGGGCCGACGGTCGAGAAATACGGTCCCTCATAGTGCACCCGGCGGACCTTGGTACTCTCGAGATACACGCCGCTCGTTTTGTCGAGGACCAGTGCGTCGCCGTCCCAGCTGTCCCACAACGCCTGCGTCGCGCCGATGAAGTCGTCATGTTTCACCACCGCCTCGCCCGGGGGCAACGCATAGCTCGCGCCGTACGCGGTATCGAAGCGTGCGGGGTCGGTGCAGGTCGGCATCCACCCGGAACGCCCGTCGCTCAGTATATCGATCGCCGACAGCGCGCGGGCGACGTGGAACGGCAGGCTGTGCAGCGCCGGCAGCACGCCGACGACTACCGCATTGCGCACCACGCCCAGAGCCCACGGCATCGTCACCAGCGCCTCGATGCCCGCGGGCGCGACGACGCCATCGACATCATTGCCGAGCAGCAGGAAATCAATGCCGGTCGCGTCGATCCCGGCCAGTTTGGCGGTCAGGGCAGGGACGCCGCCCAACGACGGATCCATACATGCGGAAAGTAACATACTGATCCTTCAGACTGTGATGACGTGCTCGCCGATCGCGTGGATCGGCTCGCAGCCGTCCACGGTAATCACGACCAGGTCTTCGATATGGATGGAGCCGCCGATGCCGACCTCGACCACCGGACAGTCGACGCTGATCACCATGCCGGGCTCGAGCGTCAGATTGTGCTTCTTGTAGAAGCCGCCCGCTTCGAGCCCCGGTTCGTCGGAATGCATCAGGCCGACGCTGTGCGGGCCGAAGCCGATCATGTCGGCGACCCCCGCCTTCTTGAGCGCCGCGTAGCCGAGCGCTGCGATCTCGGCATAGTCGAGGCCGGGGCGCAGCTGCTCGCGAATGGCGTCCCAGCCGAGCACCGCCGCCGCCGCCGCACGCCTGGCGGCCGGCGCAGGCTCGCCGACGAAGACGGTGCGTGCATAGTCGCCGTGGTAATTCTGGAAGTGCCCGACGCCGTCGAGGAACAGCGACTGCCCGTCGCGGATCCTGTCGCCGGTCGGCAGGTCCGACGAGACGCGGTCGACGGTCATGAACAGCGACCGATTGCCGCGCTTGGCGCTTTCTACGCCGAACAGGTTGCGGACCTGGTGATAGCTCGCACCCTCGCGCAGTTGCGCGACCACGGCGTTGACCGCGGCGGCATTGGCCCCTGCCCCGCGCCGCATCAGCGCGAGTTCGAGCGGCGATTTGGCGATCCGGATCCAGCGCAGGATATTGTCGGCCGGCGCCAGCGTACCCGGCCGATCGTGCCGCTCGCAGACTTCGGCGATCACGGGATGATCGAACGCGACCCGGCCGTTCCAGAGTCCCATCGCCTTCAGCGCTCGGGTCAAGGCACCACCAGCGTCGTGCAGCAGCGGTTCGACGGCCAGGACGGCGTCGGTGCCGATGTCGCGCCGCAGTTCGACATCGGATCGTGGATCCGTGCCTCGGTCGGCGAACATGCCGTGCCGCACACCCAGTGCGTCTGGATCGCCGTCGTCGCCCGCTTCGACGAAGAGGTAGCTCTGGATACCCGATCGCGCGCCCCCGTCGGCGAAGGTGTAGTAATAGATGAAATGCGACGTGACGATCGCCGGTTTCTGGCGCTGGTCACGCGACAGGATCGCGAAGGTCGTCGGTGGCTGGCCCAGCCGCGTCGTGCCGATCTGGGGCCAGTAGCCGAGCATGTGATAGACGTTGAGCGGATCGCCGACGACGATACCGTCGATATCGAATCGTTCCATCACCTCGTACGCGCGCGGCAGGTTCATCGGGCCCCCGTCACGCAGCGCGTCGAGCAGCGCGTCGTCTTGGGCGAGCCAGTCTGTCGTATCGGCGATCATGCCGCCGCCACCTTGAATGCGGGGGTTCGGTTCGCACCAGCCACCCGCGCGAAGCAGAAGGCCGCCACGAGATAGGCTGGCACAGCGACGCACAGGATCGCGTAACCGACCAGTTCGGGTCGCCCGAACACATGCTGGGTCAGCACCGCCACCAGCACCGGGCCCAATGCCGCGCCGAACACCGTGTTCATGAGGCCGGTGATCGAGATCGCCATCCCGCGCATGTCGGCAGGCGCCTCGGCCTGCAGATAGGTGAGCGTCGCCGCACCGACCATCGCGGTGATCCCGGCAAGTGACCCGCACAGCACGCACGCAAGCGTCAGGCTGGGCGCGAGCACCGCGCAGGCCGACGGCAGTGCGACGAACGGCAGTATCACCAGCAGCTTCGGAATCGCGTCATGCCCGGACCGCTTGACGATCCGATCGACGATCCAGCCACCGACGATCGGGCCGAGCAACCCCGACACGATCGCCATCGGCCCCAATAGTGGCGCGACCTCGGCGGGTGTGACGCCGAACTTGCGCGAGATCATCGCGACCTGCCACGCGAACGCACCGTAGGTGCCGAGAAAAAACGCGGCGAACCCGAGATAGATGGCGACGAACTTGCTGCGCTCGGTCCAGAAATGCGCGAGTGTCCGCGATACCTGCGAACCCCAGCTTTCCCGCGTCGTCGTCATCACCGCACCACGGCGCGGCGGCTCGCGCGTTGCGAGGAAGGCCAGCGCAACCACGGTGCCGGCGAGGCCACACACGACGAACACGGTCCGCCACGGCGCCAACCCACCCAGTATCGGCCAGCCGGCGAAATCGCCGCGCGCGGCCGCCCCCAGCAGGAACCCCGCGACGGAGATCGACACGCCCTGCGCGATCGCCTGGCCCATGATGTAAAACCCTACCGCACGCCCCCGTCGACCGGGCGGGAACAGGTCGGCGATCAGCGAGATCGCAGCGGGCGCCAGCGCCGCTTCGCCCAGCCCGACCAGCAGGCGCGACAGGAACAGCTCGCCGAACGATCCGGCCAGCCCGCCGCCGATCGTCGCGCAACTCCACACGAAGATGCCGATGACGATCAACCAGCGGCGCGAGGTGCGGTCGGCGACGACGCCCAGCCACACACCCATCACCGCGTAGAACAGCCCGAATGCCAGCCCCTGCAACAAGCCGATCTGCACATCCGAGATCAGCAGTTCGCTCTTCACGCCATCGACGACGATGTTGAGCAGCCCGCGGTCGATCACCGAGACGATCGACGCGACGAACAGCAGCAGCAATATCGTCCAGGCGCGCAACGGCGGCGGATAGCCTTGGTCGGCGGACGCGGTGGCGATGGCAGATGTTGCGGCGGTGGGGTTCGGGCTGGTCATGCGCTTACAGCAGGCCCAGGGGACGTGCGCGCGACTTGATGTATTCGCCGAGCCAGTCGAGCCCGCGGAAGCGCAGCGTGCCGCGCCCGACGCTCTTCGACGATTCCGCCATGCCGGCGACCAGGCGGAAGGCCTTGGCGAGCAGGAACAGCTCCTTGTTTGCCTTCTCGGCCTCGGTGAACGGACGCACCGTCTCGTAGCCGCGCTCGAACGCCTCGCCATAGCTTGGCGAGAAGCCGTAGAACAGATTGCCCCAGACGTAGTTCTGGACGTCCTGCATCATGTAATCTTCGCCGAGCCCGTCGAAGTCGAGCAGCGTGATCTGCCCGTCCTCCGACACATGGACGTTGCTCGGGTGGAAGTCGCAGTGACAGATGCCCATCGGCACGTCTTCGGCCTGGAGATCGATCAGACGCTGCTTCAGCCGGTCGGCGATGATCGCATAATCATGCAGGTCGTCCGGGCGATCGTAGACGAACGCCAGCAGCGCAGGCACGGTCTCCTCGAAGCGCCACGCATTGTCGGACGAGAACGGTGCGTCGCCGTGATATTTCAGACCGTGCATATGCATTTGCGCGAAGGTCGCGCCGATCCGCTCGGCGATGCCGATGTCGAGCATGTCGCCGAACTTGTGCCCCGGCGCCCAGTCGTACAGCGCGATCGCGCGCTCGCCCTCGGGCAGATCGACCTTGAAGTAGAGATTGCCGTCCTTGGCGCGAACGCCGGTCGAGGCGGCGAAGCCCTCGCCGCGCAGGTAATCGAGGAAATCCAGCTCATAGGCGACCTCGTCGACGTCGCGGTAGGTCTTGCGCCAGACCCGCGCGGCGTATCGCTCGTTGTCGTCCTGGACGAGGTAGACGTCGTTCATGCCGCGGTAGAGCAGGAACGCGGTGACCTTGCCCGACAGCGCGTAGCGGCGCGTCATCTCGGCGGCGATGAAACTTGGGTCGAGCACCGAATGCGAGACGACGGCTTTGACGAGAGGCGTCTCGACGAGCGGCTCCTGGACGACGGTGGCCAATGCTGATCTCCTAGGTGTGCGGACCGTCGAGGAAGCGCCGCAGCGCCTGCCCGATCCGGTCGAGGGATTGGGGTAACTCGAGAATGTCGCGAGGGAAGCGCTCGATCTCGACGATCCGCGCATCGGATACGAGCGCGGCCGCGGCGCGCGATTGCGCGGCGATGTCCTCGGGTGGCTGGAGCAGCAGGAAGGGTTGCCGGATCAGCGGCAGGCGCGCACCATAGTCGTAGCGCCACACGCCCTGATATGCCCAGGACGCCCGGTCAATCGGCGCGAGCTTGTCCGCCCAGAGTTGCGCGGCACGACGGAGCGGCACGCCCGGCGTGCGCTGCGTGACGATGAAATCCCAGAGCGGCGCGGCGAGTGCCAGGGCGCCCGTGCCCGCTTCGTCCAGCGCGTCGGTGGCATCGTGCGCGGCCTGAAGCCGGTCGGCTCGCTCGGCGGCGCTGCGCATGGGAATGCCCGAACAGACGACATGGCGGACAGCAACTGGCGCCGCGAGCGCGAACTCGATCGCGAGCAGCGCGCCGGTATGCACGCCGAAGACATCGCATCCGGTATCGCACGTCAGGCCGAGAAGCGCGGCGGCTTCGACGAGGCATTCGGCATAACCGGTCATCGACAAGGCCGCTGGCGGGGCGTCAGACATGCCATAGCCCGGCGTATCGAACGCGATGACGTGACGATCGGTCGCCATCGCCGCGATCAGCGGCTCATATTCGAACGACGATGCGGGGGTCTGGTGCAACAGCACGAGCGGACGGCGGGACGCCCCGGCACGGCGGCATGTCGGTAGTGGATCTGCCCATAGCGGCCATCGACATAACCCCGGCGGACGCTGGGCACCCCGCCCGCCGCCCGTCTGGCCCCGTCCGGATTGATATCCAGGCTGTCGACATCACCGATCATAGGTTAAACCTGCGGCGGGACGCGGCGACGGTCTATACCTGTTTCCACTATATGGTTATACGCCTTGGGCATGGCCATAGAACTTCGCGCGCTCGAACATTTCGTCAACGTCGCCGAAAGCAGCGGCTTTGCCGCCGCCGCGCGGAAAATGCGCACGAGCCAGCCAAACCTGTCGCGCAGCATCGCCCAGCTCGAAGCGTCGATGGGCGCCAAGCTGTTCGACCGCACGACGCGTGGCACCGCGATCACCGAGGAGGGCCGCCGCCTCCTGCCCCATGCGATATCGATCATCAACGAGATCGCGCGTGCGCAGTCCTTGTTCGAGACGCCGCAGGAAGAAGAGATAGAACAGGTCGGGATCGGGGTTTCGCCCAGCCTGCTCTACCGCGGACTGCCCGCGGCACTCGGCGCGCTGACGCAGCATCCCGACAAGCGCAATATCGTGATCTCGACCGGCACGCTCGAGGAGCTGCTCGAACAGGTCCGCAAGCATGCGGTGCACGCGGCGCTCTGCATCGTGCCCGATTATATGAGCGGACGACGCAGCGACCATGCCGACGTCACCTTTCAGGAACTCGCCGACGAGGAAATGATTCCGGTCGCGCGCAGCGGTCATCCGGTGTTCGCGGGCGAGCGGAGCATGGCAGACCTCAGCGCCTATGACTGGGTGGTGCCGCACCAGATGTCGGTCAGCTATCGCTTCGAGAGCGCATTCTTTCGACGCAACCTGACGGTGCCGGCGCAACGGCTGAACTGTTCCTCGATGCACCTCCTGATGACCGCGATCCTCGACTGGTCGTTGATCGGCATCGTGCCGCGGTTCCTGGTCGAGCGGGAACTTGCCGGGGGAACGCTGCGCGTGCTTGACATGCCAGAGCTTCATTTTCCCTATGCGTTGAGCATGATCACGCTGAAGTCAGCGATCCCGACCCAGGGCGTCGCGGCGGTGCTGCAATCGCTTCGCACGCACATGCAACGCGATCCGAAGTGACGCGTGATGCATTTCCGGTATAGCGATATGTCGAAATTGCGCATTGCAGCGACGGACTAGCCACGCCAGTTTTCCTCCAAGTTTCCAGACCCGGCTAGGCTCGGGCAGTCCGGAGAGAACCGACATGACGACCCCGCTTCCCACGACCCCCAAGGGGTTGGCGACCATTCCCGGCCAGCGGTTGGTGGATGCGCAGACGATGTCGATGATCGTCGCGCTCGCCTCGCAGCAGACGGTGATGCGCGCGAGGATCGACGCGTGCGAGCGGCTCCTGGTCGAGAACGCGGTCCTGGCGCCGGGTGCGATCGATGCGTTCGTTCCCGATGCGACCGCGCAGGCCGAGCGCGACCAACTGCGGCAGCAGAGCATGACCAAGATCTTCCGTGCGCTTCACGAAGCGGGCGAGGCCGACCTTGCCGCCCTCTCCGCCACCAACGCCACCCCCGATCCGAGGATGCAGCATGACCGGCATGAACGAAGGCAGCCCCGCGATGCTCGGCCACCCGATGATCGCGCAGCCCAACCACGACGAACTCGTCGAGCAGATGTTCGTCCGCGACCTGAAGGTGTTCGTCAGCGGTACGCTCGAACCGACGCAGCGGGCGATCGCGCAGAAGCTCGAAGCCGTCGCGCCACTGGCCAATAGCAACAGCCCGGTCGAGGATCTGCGCGACCGGATGATGGGCATCGAGAGCTTCAAGACCTGGATCGGTCTCAAGCGTGAATCGCAGCGGCACCTGTGGTCCGCGGTGGGCGAAAGCGTCGAGCGTCAGAAGGACACCCTTGAGGCACTCGGCCAGATCGCCACGCCGCGCGGTTCGGTCACGCTCGATCCCGATTTCGTCGCGCCGGCCTACATCACCGGTGCCGATATCCATCTGATGCCGGGCGGTAACGCGCTCGACGACGGATCGCTGCTGCAGGGCGCGGTGATGGATCGCGGTGGAGCGGTGTTCATGCTGGGGCGCAACGGCGGCATGCTCAACGACCTGCGCGGACATACCGCGATGGCGCATCTGCCGACCGCCTATCCCGACATGAAGCCGCTGAAGATTCTCGAGATGGGCTGCGGCATCGGCACCAGTGTCGTGCCCGCCGCGACCTGGTTCCCCGACGCGGAGATCCACGGGATCGACGTCGGGGCGTCGATCCTCCGTTATGCGCATGCACGGGCCGAGCATCTCGGTGCGCCGGTCCACTTCTCGCAGCAGAGCGCCGAGCACACCAACTTTGCCGACGGCAGTTTCGACGTCGTGTTCAGTTGTGTCGTATTGCACGAGACATCGCAGGCGGCCGCGTCGAACATCCTCGCCGAATCGCGTCGCCTGCTCCGGCCGGGTGGCGTCGCGATCCATCTCGAAGTGCCGTTGATGAACACGTTCGGCATGATGTGGGAGGAACTGTCCGCCGAGATCGAGGCCGAGTTCAACAACGAACCTTATTGGCGCGGTGCATTGTCGGCGGATTACGGCGCACTGATGGGCGCTGCGGGGTTCAAGGACGTCAAGGTCGGCTACCAATCGACCGCGTTCGCCGGACCGCATTCGCCGCTCAAGTTCGGCGATACGTCCGATGGCGTGTTCCGGTCGTGGTTCGTGACCTCCGGCACGGCCTGAGCGGCCTGCGGATCGACCGTCATCGCACCGCTGCGATGACGGTCGGTCTAGGGCAGCGTCGTCACGGACGTGAGCTCATAGACGGTCGGAACCTGATCCCAGCGCATGCGCAGGAAGGTGAAATCGGAGTCGCGCACCCATAGATCGGCAGCCGGCCAGTCGTCACGCCAGCGGATCGCATAGCGGCGCGCCACGAAGTCCCCCGCGACGACGGATATCGCCTCCCGGCCGAGATAGGCGACATCGATGCGCAGTGGCACCGCCCCACAGGCTTCGTCGCCGTTCGGAGACACCGAATTGGTGACGGCCGCTATGCCGATGAACCGTCCGGGGTCCTCGGTACCACGGATCGCCGCGATCAGGGCGTCGCCCTGCAGCGGGTGAAGCCCGAGATAGGGGATGCGGGTCGGCGTGGGCAACGTCACGTGGCTGGCACGGGTGCCGACCCGGGCGGCCATGCGGACGCTGTCGTCGTCGACGTCGAACCACATCGTCGCATACGGGACCCCGGCCTTGACGATCCGGCAAAACCCGTCGCGCGCGCGCCAGTCCGCGTCCATCGCGAGCGTCACGTCGCGCAGCAAGGCCTCGTCGTCGATCTCGCACACCGCGCGCAGGACGTGGCCGTCCGCATGATGCAGGATCTCGAACCGCTCGCGCCCGGTGTCCCGCCCATCAGTGAGATATCCGATCGTCCCGGTCACGCCGCCGGTGACGACGCGTGCCCCCATCCCCGCCGCGAGACCGCCCGGCATATCGTCTGATCCGGGTGCACGCCGTTCCATCGCAACTCTCCCCGCGCATCTGGCGCAGGACGGTTTAGGCGCGCGCGCCACGACCACGGCGCGGCGACGCCGCAGTGTCCACGGTGCGACCAGGATGTCGGGTGCTGTCGTTGACCCATCGAGCGTCGGGCGATGATTGCTCGGCGGATCGACGGACACCTCTGATCGCCACACGGATACCCCGTGGTCAGGACGGGCGAAGACCGTGCCTATCGCCTATCGTCCCGCCCATGCCGACGACCCTGTATCAGAAATTGTGGGATGCCCATGTCGTCGTCGACCTGCCGGGCGACGATGCGCTGCTGTATATCGATCGTCACCTCGTCCACGAGGTCAGCAGCCCGCAGGCGTTCCAGTCGCTGCGCGATGCGGGGCGGCGACTGCGGCGTCCGAAGACGCATCTTGCCGTCGCCGACCATGCCGTACCGACCAGCGCGCGCGGCACGCGCATTGCCGACCCGCAGGCCGCCGCACAGGTCGATGAGCTCGAAGCCAACGCCGCCGCCTTTGCGGTACCATATCGGGCGCTCGAGGGCGATGGACAGGGGATCGTCCACGTCATCGGTCCCGAGACGGGGTTCACGCTGCCCGGCATCACGATGGTCTGTGGCGACAGCCATACGACCACGCACGGCGCGTTCGGCGCGCTCGCGTTCGGGATCGGTGCCAGCGAATGCGGGACGGTCATGGCCGCGCAGTGCCTGAAACAAACACGCGCCAAGACGATGCGCGTCGACCTGATCGGCACGCTGTCGCCGTTCGTCTCCGCCAAGGACGTCGCGCTTGCCTTCATCGCCAAGGTCGGTGCGTTGGGTGCAGCGGGTCACGCGGTCGAATATGCCGGCCCGGCGGTCGCCGCCATGTCGATGGCCGCGCGCATGACGCTGTGCAACATGACGATCGAAGCCGGCGGCCGGATCGGCCTGATCGGACCCGATGATACGACCTTCGCCTATCTTAAGGGGCGCGAGATGGCACCGGCCGGCACAATGTGGACGCGGGCGGTCGAGTACTGGCGCACGCTTCGCTCCGATAGGGATGCGGCGTTCGACACGATCGTGACGATCGACCTGTCGGACATCGCCCCGCATGTCAGCTGGGGCACCAGCCCCGAGGATTGCGCGCCCGTGACCGAAAGCGTGCCCGATCCCGCGACGATCGCCGATCCCGGGGTGCGCCGCCGCGTGGAAAAGGCGCTCGCCTATATGGGCTTAGCGGGCGGAACGCCGCTGGATACCATCGTCATCGACCGTGTGTTCATCGGGTCCTGTACCAACGGCCGCATCGAGGATCTTAGATCGGCGGCGGATGTCGTCGCAGGCCGGCGCATTGCACCAGGGGTCAGCGGCATCGTCGTTCCCGGATCGACCGCGACCAAGCATCAGGCCGAGGCCGAAGGGCTCGACGCGATCTTTCGAGCGGCCGGGTTCGAATGGCGACATGCCGGTTGTTCGATGTGCGTCGCGATGAACGACGACCGCCTCGCGCCCGGCGAGCGCAGTGCCTCAACCTCCAATCGCAATTTCGAAGGGCGCCAGGGCCCCGGAGGCCGCACGCACCTGATGAGTCCTGCTATGGCAGCAGCGGCGGGGATCGTCGGGCACCTCGTCGATGTCCGCGAGCTGGGAGCCTGACATGCAGCCCTTTACCCGCCTTTGCGGAACCGCCGCCGCGTTGCTCGAAGAGAATATCGACACCGACATCATCTTTCCCGCGCGTTTTCTGCTGATCACCGACCGGCACGGGCTCGGCCGTTATGCGTTCCACGACCGGCGCTTCGATACGCAGGGTGAAGAAATCGCATCGTTCGTAATGAACCAAATGCCGTGGCGAGATGCTCCGATCCTGATTACGGGTGCGAACTTCGGTTCCGGGTCGAGCCGCGAACAGGCGGTCTGGGCGCTGCTCGGCCAAGGCATCCGCTGCGTCGTCGCAGAAAGCTTCGGCGAGATCTTCTACGGCAACTGCTTCCGCAACGGGGTGCTGCCGATCGTCCTGAGCCTCGCAACGATCGCAGCGCTGGCCGCCGCAGCACAAAGTGGACAGCCGTTCATCATCGACCTGGAGACGCAGACGATCCGCGTCGGCGACGCGCCACCCCTCGCATTCGAGATCGCCGCGCAACACCGACTCGCGCTGCTCAACGGGTGGGACGAGACCGACATGATCCTGAACGCGCGTGGCGACGCCATCGCGGCTTTCGAGGACCGCCACAGACGTATCCAGCCCTGGCTGTTCGAGACGGAAGAACCATCATGAGCGACGATCTGACCGCCAATTATGCAGGCGTCTACGGCACCAAAGTCGGCTTCGGATGCCGCCCTGCGCTGCTGATGATCGATTTCTGCCAAGGCTATTTCGACCCGGCCTGCGACCTGTACTCGGGCGTCGAGGACGCGCTGGCCTCTGCGCTCCGGGTACGCGCGGCGGCACGGGCGGCGGGGGTTCCAGTGATACTGACCAACGTCGTCTATCATCCCAGCGCGATCGATGGCGGCCGCTTCTACGAAAAGGCCGCACCGCTCCGTCACTTCCTGAAGGGCAATCCGATGGGTGCATGGCCCGAGGGGCTGACGCCCGAGCCGGACGAGCTCGTCATCTCGAAGCAATATCCGAGCGCGTTTTTCGGCACCTCGCTCGCGTCGACGCTGACCGCGATGGGGATCGACAGCGTGCTACTGACCGGCCTGACGACGAGCGGCTGTATTCGCGCGAGCTGCGTCGATGCGATGTCGCATGCGTTCCGCACGACCGTCGTCGCCGACGCGTGCGGCGATCGTCATGCCGCGCCGCACGAAGCGAACCTGTTCGACATGAACGCCAAATATGCCGATGTCGTCGGCGAGGATGATGTCGTGGCATTCCTCGGCGGGCTTGCTCAGCCGAGGTAGACCCAGCCGCGGCGCACCCGATCGTTGGCGACGAAGCCGTCGATCTCGGCGCGGCGCTTCAGCGTCAGGTCGATCGCATCGAGCCCGTCCAGCAGCATCTCCTTCGCCTCGTCCGCGATCGGGAAGGCGTGGGCGGTACCGTCCGGACCGGTCAGGATTTGCGTCGGCAAATCGACGGTGATGCGCAATCCCTGCGGATCCGGCGCGAGCGCGGTCGCCAGCGACGCTATCGCCCCTGGCTCGAGCGTGACGGGCACGATGCCGTTGCGGATGCAATTACCCTGGAAGATCGGGTTGAACGACGACGCGACGATCACCCGGATGCCGTATTCCGCAAGCGCCCACGCGGCGTGTTCGCGACTGGAGCCGCAGCCGAAATTTGCGCCGCCCAGGATGATCCGGGTGTCCGCATAGGCGGGCTGGTTCAGGACGAAGCTGGGATCAAGATCGCGCGTGCCGATCCCGACATAGCGCCAGCCCGCGAACAGCCCATCAGCCAGGCCGGTCTTCGACACCGACCGCATCTCACGCGAGGGAATGATCGCGTCCGTGTCGATATCGTCGCGCAGCAGCGGCGCGGCGACGGCGGTCAGGCGGGTAAAGGGTTCCATCGCTCAACGCTCCAACACACGGGGGTCGGCGATCCGGCCCGCGATCGCGCTGGCGGCCACCGTCTCCGGACTGGCGAGATGCGAGCGGGTTTCGGGACCTTGCCGGCTTTCGAAATTGCGGTTGGTCGACGTCACGACCCGCTCGCGTGCGCCGAAGCTCTCGCCGCCTGCGAAGAAGCACATCGAGCAGCCGGACTCGCGCCACTCGAAACCGGCGGCGCGAAAGATCCGGTCGAGCCCCTCGGCTTCGGCGGCATACTTGACCGCGGTCGAGCCGGGGACGCAGATCGCGCGCACGCCATCTGCTACCTTGCGCCCGTCGAGCAACGCGGCGGCGCGGCGCAGGTCCGACAGGCGGCTGTTCGTGCAGGAACCGATAAAGGCGGCGTCGATCGGCAGACCCAGCAGCACGTCACCGGCCGCCAAACCCATATAGGCAAGCGCGCGGGCTGGCGCGTCGGCGGGCACCCTGCCGTCGAGCGCTACCGAGATCCTGCGGGCTGATCCCCCAGCTTATCGTCGGCGCGACCTGAGTGGCATCGATCGCGATCTCCGCGTCGAACACCGCGTCGGCATCGGTGGCGAGCGTTCGCCAATAGGCGACGGCGTCGTCCCAGGCGGCGTCGCCGGGCGCGTGCGGACGGCCCTTCAGATAGCCAAAGACCATGTCGTCGGCAGCGATGATCGCCGTGAAGGCGGAGAATTCGGTTGCCATGTTACACAGCGTCATGCGCGCCTCGACGTCGAGCGCGCGGACCGTGTCGCCGGCATATTCGACGACATGCCCTTGCCCCCACTCGACCCGTGCTTCGCCAGGATGTGAAGCGCGAGATCCTTGGCGGTCACGCCGCGCCCCAGTTCGCCCGAGATCGTAACGCGCATCGTCTTGGGCTTCAGCACGCGGAGAGTCCGGGTGGCGAGCGCATGTTCGGCCTCGGTCGAGCCGATGCCCCACGCCAACGCGCCGAGCGCGCCTTGCGTGCAGGTGTGGCTGTCGGGGCAGACGAGCGTCGCACCGGGCAGGACGATAGCCTGTTCGGGGCTGATGACGTGAACGATCCCCTGCCCCGGATCGCCGATGTCGAATAGTGTGATGCCGGCCGCGTTGGCTTCGGCGCGAGTGACGCGGATGAAGTCGGTGCCGGTCGGCATGATCGTGCGATCCGTCCGGCCGGGCAGCGTGTCGACGACGTGATCCATCGTCGCGAAAACCTGCCGTGGGGCCGCGACCTGGCGGCCGGCTTCCGCAAGGCTTTGCAGTGCGATGCCGCCGGTGCGTTCGTGGAGGAGGACGCGGTCGATCAGGATCAACCCACCATCCGCGAGCGGCGCGACCGCGTGATCGCGCCAGATCTTCTCGAAGATCGTCAGGCCCATCGTCAGGCCACCGCGCCGGACGTGAACAACGCGTCGATGGTGTCATTCGACATGCCTGCGTCCAGGAGTAGCGCGCGCGAGATCGGCACCGGGGTCGCCAAGGTCGTGGCGGACGCCGAAGCGTTCGCCGTCGACCTCGATCGGCAGCGCGGGAAGGCGAGCCGGCGTCCCATCCGGCAGGTGCAGATCGACCAGGCCGCCTTGCGCATTAAGGTGGAGGTCGTCGAACAGATCCTCGGGCCGGGCGATCGGCGCGACCGGCAGGCCGACCGCCTCGCACTTCGCGAGCAGCACGTCGCGGTCGATGTCGGCGAACATCGCACGGATTCGCGGCAGGATGCGGTCGCGCGCAAGCACGCGGTCGTTGTTGAGCGCCAGCGTCTCGTCGCTTGCGAAATCGTCGAGCGCGAATGCGGTGCAGAACGCGACCCATTGCTGGTCGCTGACGACGCCGACGAAGATCTGGCCCTCGCCGGCGGTCGCGAACACGTCGTAGATCGCCCATGCCGAGACGCGCGCGGGCATCGGTGCGGCCGCGGTGCCGGTAACCGCCTTCTGCGCCATGTGCTGGCCGACGAGGAAGGCCGTGGTCTCGAACAGCGAGCATTTCACCTGGCCGCCCGCGCCGGTGCGGTGGCGGCGTTCGAGCAGGCCGAGGATGCCGATCACGCCGAACATCCCGCCGGTGACGTCGATCACCGATGCCCCCGCGCGGAGCGGTCGTCCGGGCGGTCCCGTCATGTAGGCGAGCCCGCCCATCATCTGTGCGACTTCGTCGAGTGCTGTGCGGTTCTCGTACGGACCCGCAAGGAAGCCCTTTGCCGAGCAATAGATCAGACCGGGATTGTCCGCCGACAGGGCGTCGTAGCCGAGTCCGAGCCGATCGAGCGCGCCAGGCCGGAAATTCTCGACGACGATGTCCGCGGCCGCCGCCAGCGCACGAGCGGCCGCGATACCGCCGTCGGACTTGAGGTCGAGGCAGACGCTGCGTTTGTTGCGGTTATACATCGGGTAATAGCCTGCGCCCGAGCCGAGCAGCCGGCGTGTGCGGTCGCCGCCGATCGGCTCGACGCGGATCACGTCGGCGCCCATGTCGCCGAGGATCAGCCCGGTCGACGGGCCCATCACCATGTGGGTGAACTCGACGACCTTGAGGCCCGCCAGCGGCAGCCCGCTGAGCGGGGACATTTCCGTATCCGACATCCGGTCACTTTCTCCTGATCCGTCGCCACCCTGCCGCGCCCGCGTCATCGCTGGCCACCACGCTGAGACGACTATCCGAGGACCGGAAAAAATGACCGATATCGATATAGTGGTAAGCGAAGTCGGCCCGCGGGACGGCTTGCAGAGTATCACCCGCGTCATGCCGACCGCGGCGAAGAAGGCATGGATCACGGCCGAAGCGGCAGCGGGGCTGCTCGAGATCGAGGTTGGCAGCTTCGTGCCGGCGAAACTTCTGCCGCAACTCGCCGACACTGCCGAGATCGTCGCGCACGCCCGCACCATTCCAGGCTTGACGGTCGCGGTCCTCGTGCCGAATGCCAAGGGCGCGGCTGCGGCGATCGCGGCGGGTGCGCACAAGATCACGCTGCCGCTATCGGTCAGCGAGACGCACAGCCTGGCAAATCTTCGGCGGACGCACGCGCAGGTGCTGGCCGAGGCGGAAACGATTGCGGACATGATCAAGGCCGTGCCCAACGGCGAGCGCCCGCATTTCGAGGGATCGCTGTCGACCGTGTTCGGCTGCACGCTGGAGGGGACCATCCCCGATGCGCAAATCGCGCGGCTGGCGGAGGGACTGATGGTGGCTGGGTGTGACGAGGTCGGGCTGTCGGATACGACCGGCTACGCCAACCCTTCCGCGGTCAAACGACTGATCGCGCTGGTGAAGTCGGCGGCCGGCGATGACGCGCTGACCGGAATCCACCTGCATAATACACGCGGGCTTGGCCTCGCGAACGCGCTGATGGCGCTGGAATGTGGACTGACGACGCTGGATTCGTCGCTCGGCGGACTTGGCGGGTGCCCGTTCGCGCCAGGCGCGTCAGGCAACATCGTCACCGAGGACTTGTGCTTCATGCTCGCCGCGATGGGCCTGCGGACCGGGATCGACCTCGACGCACTGGTCGCTGTGCGGTCAATCCTATCCGATGCTTTGCCGGGTGAGCCGCTGTTCGGCTTCCTTCCCGACGCGGGTCTTCCGCTCGGCTGGAAGGACGCGGCATGACGCTTATCGGCACGAAGATGATCCGCGAGGACAAGACCGCGCGAGAGCTGTTCGAGGCGGTCATGGCCAATCCGACGCGCGCAAAGTTCGGGTTCGGCGAGAAGCTGGCGATCGTGAACATCGATTTCCAAAACGCCTATACCCGGATCGAAGAGTTCAAGACCGCATACGAGACCGACCCGCGCCAGATCGAATACGCCAACACGATCTCGCGCCTCGCCCGTGCAAAGGACATGCCGGTCGTGTGGACGCACGTCGCCTATATGGACGACGCCAGCGATGCAGGCGTGTGGGGCACGCGCACCGATACGCCGGACAGCTTGCAGAACATCAAATACGGCTCGCGCCGGCATGCGTTCGATGATCGCTGCGAGATCGATCACGTGAAGGATGCGGTCTACACCAAGCGGATGCCGTCGCCGTTCTTCGAGACGCCGCTGCAAAGCCTGCTGGTCTGGCACAAGGTCGACACCGTGGTCATCACCGGCGGTTCCACTTCAGGCTGCGTCCGCGCCGCGGCGGTCGACAGCCTCAGCCGTGGCTACCGGACGATCGTGCCGATCGAGACGTGCGCCGACAAGCACGAGAGCTATCACTTCGCGAACCTGACCGATCTCCAGCTAAAATATGCGGACGTCGAGCCGGTGCAAACCGTGATCGACTGGCTGGAGGCAAGGTAATGCAGGAAGGCGCTGCCGATCCCGGCCTGTACGACTTCAGCCCCTATCGCGACCGGAAACCGATCGTCTGGCCGGGCAACAAAAAGGTCGCGGTGTGGGTGTCGCCCAACCTCGAATATTACGAGATCGACCCGCCCGCCAATCCGCATCGGAAAAGCTGGGCGAATCCGCATCCCGACGTGGTCAGCTACAGTCACCGCGACCACGCCAACCGCGTCGGCCATTGGCGAATGGCGGAGGTGATGAGCAAGCACGGCTTTCCCGGCTCCGTCTCGCTCTCGGTCGCCTTGTGCCAGCACCACCCGGAGGTCGTCGCGGACGGCGCGGCGCGCGGCTGGGAGTTCTTCAGCCACGGCATCTACAACACGCGCTACAGCTACGGCATGGACGAGGCGCAGGAGCGCGCGATCATAGAGGATTCGATCCGCACGGTGCGCGAGGCGACCGGCCAGACGATCCGCGGCTGGCTCGCGCCAGCGCTGACGCACACGCCGCGCACGCTCGACCTGATCGCGGAATACGGCCTCGACTACACCTGCGACCTGTATCACGACGACCAGCCGATGCCGGTGAAGACGGCGAGCGGCAACTTGATCTCGATGCCGTACAGCCTCGAGGTCAACGACCATTACGGCTTCTTCATCTACAACATGTCGCCGCGTGAATACGCGAACACGCTGATCCGCCAGTATGAACGGCTCGCCGACGAAGCCGAGAGGGATGGCGGCGCAGGCGGCACGGTGATGTGCATCCCGCTCCACTCCTACCTGATCGGCCAGCCGCATCGGATCGGTGCGTTCGAGAAGGTATTGCGCCATATTGCCGCCGATGGTCGGGCGTGGATCACCCGCGCCGGCGACATCGCCGACGCGTACCGGAATCAGATTGGTCGGGAGCAGATCGCATGAGTCTCGACCCGACCTATCTCGACTATGCCAAGCGTCGCCTCGGCTACGACCACGATCTCTATCCGTACGACATGCTGCCCAAGCGCGCGCCTATCGCCTGGCCGGACGGCAAGACGGTCGCCACATGGATCGTCGTCAGCCTGGAGTGGTTCCCGATCACGCCAGAGGACAAACCGTTCCGCGCGCCCGGCCACATGCAGACCGCCTATCCCGATTACCGTCACTACACCGCACGCGAATATGGCACCCGCGTCGGCTTCTATCGCCTGCTCGATGCCTTCGCGAAGGCCGGCGTGCGGGTATCGGTTGCGGCGAACAGCGCGATCGCCGAACGCTATCCCTCGATCATCCGCGACATCGTTGCGGCCGGGCACGAGATCATCGCGCATTCGACCGACATGAATGGCACGATCGCCAGCGGTCTGCCGTTGGAAGAGGAACGTGCGCTGATCGCGTCGTCGCTCGACACGTTTGAGCGCGTCGCCGGCTTCCGCCCGCGCGGCTGGCACTCGATCGCCCGGTCACAGAGCTTCAATACCGTGCCACTGCTGAAGGACCTCGGCGTCGATTATTGCGTCGACTGGGCAAACGACGAGCTGCCCTGGATGTTCGCGAACGGGCTGGTCAACGTGCCGCTCAACCACGAACTGTCCGACCGGCAGATCCTGAACGTCCAGCAGCAGTCGGTCGACAGCTATGCCGAACAGATCCTCGACGCGTACGACTGGCTCAGCGCGGAGGCTGCGGTACAGGGCAGCGGCCGGCTGCTCCCGTTGCACCTGACGCCGTACATCATAGGATTGCCCTACCGCATGGACGCGTTCGAAGCGCTGCTTGGTGAGCTGGCGGGGCGACCACAAACATGGTTCGCAACCGGCGGCAACGTGTTCGACCGGTATATCGCGCAAGGCTGACAGACATTGCTCTCCCGCGGAAACGGGAGAGCAACGCCGCTTCAGGCGATCCCCAGCCGCGCCCTGAGCGAACCCTCCGGTTCCTCCGCCAGGACAAGCCCGCGCGCGATCAGCGCCGGCAGCATCGTTCCCGCGAATGCCTTGAGCCCCTCCTCCATATCGGGCGGCGTCAGGTGGATGCCGTCGATAACCCCTTCCAGATACAGCGCCTCGATCTGGTCGAGCCCTGCCATCGCGGTGAAGGTACGCAGCAGCACTTTCGGACCAGCTTTGGGTGCGGGCAGATCGCGGTCGATGACGACGATGTCCGGCGATATCCGCGACCAGAGGGGGTCCGCGTCGCTCTGGACCAGCATCGGCCGCTCATGCTCCGCCCAGAGCGCATGCGTGGCGGCCACAAAGTCGACACCGTCGGCCAGGCTCTGCGCGGTGTGCGGCTGCACCAGCGTCGTCGGCTGCCACCCGGCATTGCCCGACGCCAGCCGGTCGAGTTCGACGAGCGACGGCGCGACGGTAACGGGGTTGTCGAACCCGGTATCCACCGTGGGCACGAAGGCGATGCCGCCGGCGCCCGGCGCCATCGACTTGCCGATCGCGATCGAGATCGAACCCCGCCGCGCCGCCATCGCCGAGCAGCAACAGGGCGACGCGGGCGGTACTGGCAAGCGCGACGATCTTCGCCGCCCAGGCGGGATCGTTCAGGCGCGCGTCGGCGATGCCGACCGATACGATCAACGGCGCGCGGGTCATGGGGGTTACTCCGATGTCGGGTCGAACGGGGTCGAGCGATGATGCCTCTGTCATTCGGCCAGAATGGCCAAGCACGACCGACAGTCGTTCGTAGCGTCGGATTTAGCCGCCAGGCGGACAGGTTCGCGGACGGATCGCGTGATCGGGTATCGGATAGCGCACCTGCCACGCTCGCATCACGCGTCCGCATGATGCACGGACGGTGCTCGATATCGCTGACGACCCGGGGATGATGATGACGTTGATGCACGACCTGATCGCCGCCATCGGCAAGGATGCGGTCAGCGACGATCCCGCTGCTCGCGCCGTCATGAGCAACGATGTCTATCGCGGGGCCGGCGTCCCTGCCCTGATCGTCCGCCCGACCACGGTCGAGGCTCTGCAGGCGGCAGTACGCGTCTGTGCGGCGGCAGGCGTCGCGATGGTACCCCGCGGCGGCGGCGCCTCCTACACCGACGGCTATCTGGTCGATACGGGCGGGCACGTCCTGTTCGACACCGGCGCGCTCGACAGCATCGAAGTCGATGCCGAAAATGCGGTCGTCACGGTTGGCGCGGGCACGACCTGGGCGAAGCTCAAGGACGCGCTGACGGTACACGGGCTGCGCACGCCGTTCTGGGGTCCCTTTTCCGGACTTGTGGCGACGGTCGGCGGCGGCATCAGCCAGAATACGCTGAGCCACGGCAGCGGCGCATACGGTATCTCCGCACAGTCGGTGCTGTCGCTCGACATAGTGCTCGCGTCGGGAGAACTGCTCAGGACCGGCACGTCGCAGGCAACACGCTATTACGGCCCCGACCTGACCGGACTGTTCACCGGCGACTGCGGCGCATTGGGGATCAAGGCGACGATCCGCCTGCCGCTTATCGCGATCCGGCCGCATTCGGAGGCGGTCAGCTTTGCATTCGACAGTTTTGCCGCGTGCCATGCGGGCGTCAGCAAGGCGCAGCGCGAAGGACTCGACGATTCGCATTTCGGCCTCGATCTCGCACTTTCGCAGGGGCAGATCGCGCGGCAGGACGGCGTCGGCGCGAAGCTGAAGATCGCTCGCGACCTGTTCGCCAAGGCCCCCAACGCGTTCGTCGGCGTGAAGCAACTGATCCGCATGGCGCTCGCCGGCGACACGGCGATGCAGGCCGGCGCCTATATGTGTCACTTCATCATCGAGGGCGTCGATGCGACCGACGCGGTCGCGCGCGCGAACAAGCTCCGCGCCGCGATCGCGCCATATGGCCGCGAGATCGCCAACACCGTGTCGAGCTTCGTCCGATCGCTGCCGTTCGCACCGCTGACCAACATCCTCGGCCCCAGCGGCGAACGCTGGGTGCCGATCCACGGCGTGCTGCAGCAGGACAAGGTCGTGCCGTTCCACGACGCGCTCAAGACGTTGTACGAGACGCGCAAGACGGAGATGGATCGGCTCGGCATATGGTCGGGCACGATGTTCAGCCCCGCAGGGTCGAGCGGCTTTCTCTATGAGGTCGCGCTCTATTGGCCCGACGACCGCACCGACTATCACCGCCATACGTTGACGGCCGACCATGTCGCGAGCCTGAAGCCCTATGCCGAGAACGCCGAGGCACGCGCGTACACGCACGAACTGAAAGCGGCCATCATCGCGCTGTACCAGCAGTTCGGTGCCGCGCATTTCCAGATCGGGCGCGCGTATCCCTATCGCGATCGGCTCGACCCGCAGGCTCTCGCGCTCCTGCTCGGGATCAAGGCGGCGCTCGATCCCAAGGGACTGATGAACCCCGGCGCGCTCGGTCTTTGACCGGCAGGCGGACAGCGACACGCATGGCCTTCGCGCATCTCCGGTCGGAGCTAGGCTGACCGCTTCCCCGCCCGCTTCAAGGATATTGCCATGGCCGCTTACATCGTCGCGACCGTCAACATTACCGATCCGGTCCGCTTCGCCGCGTACGGCAAGGCTATTGCCGGTCTCAGCGAACGCCATGGCGGCGAATATATCGTCCGCGGTGCCATAAGCGAAGTACTCGAAGGCGACGTCTCGCCCAGCGAGCGTGTGGTCGTCAGCCGTTACCCGTCGGCCGAAGCCGCACGCGGCTACGCCAGATCGGCGGAATATGTCGCTGCCGCGGCGCTCCGCGTCGGTGCAGGCACGGTCGAAATGCGTTTGCTCGTCGATCCCGACTGACGAAGCGCGGATCCGAGCCGATATCCGTCAGGCGGATACTCCGCCACAGTGCCTATCTTGCGGTCCGTGAATTCCGCAAAATTGGCGCCAGCCAGCATTGGAGTTCTAGTATATGCTCAACACCTTCCAGCAGGCGCTGCATCCCATGCTGCCGGCCGTCACACATGACGAGGCGGCGCGGCAGGAGTTCACCAAGAGCTTCAAGGGATTCATCCAGGCCAAGTTGCTTCCCGGTCTCGGACCCGTCTATGGCGGCCGCGTCTCGCAAGCCTTCGAGCGCGAGCATGGCCGCGCGCCGGTCGATCGCCGCGACATCCGCACCGCGATGGTCGACGACCTGTATTTCCAGCATTACGCCTCGGCGAACCGCACCGCGCAGGAATTGCTGTGGGAAGCCACCAACATCAGCGTCGAGCGCGAGCTGCCCGAACTGATCGAGAAGGCCAAGACGCTGTCGGCTGGATCGAGCGCAGTGCTCGACATCCCCGAGACGTTCGAGACGCCGCGCTACATCACCGCACTGGATATCCACTGCATGCCGGGCGGCTATGCGACCGAGGTCGCGCCTGACGACGTGTCGGTCGGCGTGCTCTACGATCGCGGCGTGTACCTCTACGCGATGGGCTATACCGGGCCGATGAACGACGACATGGGGCGGTCGGTCTGCAATTACGTCAAGCGCAACCTCAAGGGGTTTTCGCCGAAGCGGATCCTCGACATGGGCTGCACCGTCGGCCATTCGACGCTGCCCTATGCGGAATTATTTCCCGATGCCGAGATCTGGGGGATCGACGTCGCCGCCCCACAAATCCGCTACGCGCACGCGCGCGCCGCGGGGGTTGGGCTGAACGTCAATTTCGCGCAGATGAATGCCGAGGAGACGCGTTTCCCCGACGGCCATTTCGACCTGATCGTCAGCCACATCCTGCTGCACGAGACCAGCGGCAAAGCGATGCCGCGGATCTTCGACGAATGCGCGCGCCTGTTGTCGCCGGGCGGCTACATGATCCACGCCGATCTGCCGCCGTTCGACCTGATGGACCCGTTCACGCAGTTCATCCTCGACAACGAGACCTGGTATAATAACGAGCCGTTCTGGGGCGCAATGCGCGACACCGACCAGGTCGCCCTTGCCGAGAAGGCCGGCTTCGACCGGAGCGAGGTGCGCTTTGATACCGCGCCGATGGCGGTGATGGAGTTTGCCGCGCAATCCGGCGGCTATAGCGAGGAAGCCGCGACCGCGGTCGCCGAACGAGATTTCACCGCAGGCGAGTTCGCCCCGGGCGGCGGCTGGGAAGTCCTGATCGCCCGCAAACCCCTGGTACAGGCAAAAGCAGCATGACGACCGAGACCCAAGACCGCCCGCACGTCGTCAAGGACGCCAAGGGCAAGCGGCCAGTGTTCTACGAAGCGCCGGGCATGGACCAGGCGATGTCGATGATCATGGTGCTGGCGAACGAAATCTCCGTGATTCACGATCGTGTGGACTCGGTCGAGCGGATCGCCGCCAAGCATGGCATAGACCTGGCGGCGGAGATCGAGACGCTCGAGCTGGACCAGACCGCGTTGGAAGCGCGCGAGGCCTGGCGGCAGGATTTCCTGGAGCGGTTGTTCTACTTGATGCGCAAGGACGCGCATGAGGCCGGGCAGGCTGCGACGCATGAAGGGTATCGCTCGACGATCGCGGAGATCGCCGAGGGTTGATCCGCGGTTGACGACGACGTCAGGTCACGCTCCGTCCTCACCGTTCCTTCTCCCAACTGGGCAAGGGAGAGACGCCGAAGGCCGCGATCGGTGAGGCGCTCTTCTGATCCTCCCCCGCCAGGGGAGGTGGCAGGCGCAGCCTGACGAACGGGGAGGCATGCGCAGCCTTGGTTCCGTCCCCGCCCCTCCGACGCCGTCCGCGCCCCCTGGCGGGGAGGATCAGAAGGGCGGCTGCGAGCCTCAAACGATCGCAGCCTCGTCCTTCAGACTCTGATACATCGACTGCCGCAGCAGATACGCCCGACGCTGATCGGGATCGCCCGCCAGCACAGCCAGCCGCACTTCCTGCTCGCTGCGGCCACCACCCTGCGATTCCATCATCTTCTTGTTCGCGATCGTCTGCGACTGGACGAAGGTGTTGGCGATCGTCCGACGCTGGCGGTCGTAGTGCGCCAGCGAAGACTCCGCCTTGGCATCGTCAAGGATGATGTCGCGCAACCGGGTCGTCAGGTTCCACACGTCGTGGATGCCCGAATTCATCCCGAACCCGCCGAGCGGATTGTTGAGATGCGCGGCGTCGCCGGCCAGCAATACCCGGCCATGGTGGAACGCACCCGCAACGCGCTGATGCACACGGTACAGCGTACGATGCGACGTCTCGACCTTGGTGCCGTCACCGACAAGACCGTCGAACACCGCATTCTTCTTCGCGTCGGACAGCAAGTCGGCATCCTGCGCGGCGATGTTGGTCGGCACGAGGACGCGCCAGAAATCCGGCACACGGAGTAGCACGCACCATTCGTCGCGATCCGACACGTAGTTGACGCCTGCCAGTCCGTCGAAATGCTGCTCGATCGGATAGCGCGTGGACAGTGTGAGGAAGCGTTCGGGATAGGTGAAGCCGTCGAAGCTCGTCCCCGTCCATTTGCGGACCGTCGAATTGGCGCCGTCCGCGGCAATCAGATAGTCCGCGCGGATTGTCTCGATCGCCATTGGCGTCTCGATCGACACCGTCACGCCGTTGACGTCCTGATCATAGGCCAGCACGCGACGCTGGAACCGCGCTTCCCCGTTTGGCAGCGCGTCGAGCGTGCCGGTCAGCAACCGCGCGAGCTTGAACTGTTCGCATTGCAGGCGATACGGGTGCGCCGACACGTCCGCCAGCTCGCCGAGATCGAGTTCGATCACGTCGCCGCTGCGGCGGTTGCGATAATGATAGGTCGGCGCGCGCAGTCCAACCTGCTCCAGTTCGCCCAGCACACCGAGTTCAGCGAGCATGTCGAGCGTCGGCGGATGCAGCGTCGACGCGCGCATATCCTCCGGGCAGTCGGGGAGCGCTTCCAACAGGATCGTGTCGATCCCCATCATGGCGAGGCGATACGCCGCTACCGCGCCCACCGGGCCACCTCCTGCGACGACAACCTGCGTTCGCCGGATCTTCGTGTTCGTTCCGGTCATGTCCGCCACACAGCTTCCCCCGTACAATCGCCTACTCGTCGCAATGGGGTAGCGGTCGTGCGAAAACCGGCCTGCGCATGGATCAACACTGTTCGACAGACGACCAATCAGGCGCGGCAGCGCCGCATGGAAATTGCGCCAACCCGCCTTCGACTGACCGCCAAGCGGAGACATGTATCCGAAACCGTTACGGTCCATGCCGCCGGATGGTTTTGTAAGCGCCGCTTACAGGAGGCGCACGGATGGTAGATTCTCTGGGGTCACGGATGAAGTTCGCGGTCGTCGCGCCGTCCACCAATACCAGCGTGGAGCCCGAATACGCCCGCATGCAGCCGCGTGGGGTGACCAACCATTTCTCGCGCATTGCCATTCCGGACACCAAGGTGACCGACGACGACAGCTTCATGGTGATGCTCAACACGATCCGCGATTCCACCTTCGACGCGGTCGACGTGTCGATGTCGATGGAGCCGGGCTGCGTCATCATGGGCATGTCGGCGGAAACGTTCTGGGACGGTGCCGAGGGTGCCGACCGCCTCCACAAGAAGATGGTCGCGCGGACCGGTGGCGTCCCCGTCATCATGGGATCGACTGCGGTCGACGCGGCGATCAAGGCCTACGAAACCGATCGCAAACCGATCCGGAAGATCGGCATCATCACGCCGTACATGCCGGTCGGCGACCGCAACGTACAGAAGTTCTTCGAGGACCAGGGTTACGAGGTGGTCAATCTCGTCGGTCTGAAATCGCCCTCGCCGATGATGATCGCACATGAATCCAAGCAGATACTGAAACAGGCCGCGATCGACGTGTCCGACGGCGTCGACGCGATCATCCAGGCGGGCACCAATCTCGCCTTTGCCGACGTTGCGGCGATCGCCGAATTCTGGCTGGAGAAACCGGTGATCGCGATCAATACCGCGACCTATTGGCACGCGCTCAGAACGATGGGCATTTCCGACCAGATCGACGGCTTCGGCCATCTGCTCAGTCACTGCTGACCCCCAGGAGCACTCGCATGGACTATGATTACATTCCCCTTCCCGCCCGTCAGCCGCTCGTGTGGCCGAACGGTGCGCGCGTCGCGCTGATCCTCACGTTCAACCTCGAGACCTGGGATCTGACCAAGGATACCGACAAGCCCTATTATGCCGGCGGCCCGTCGATCCTCCCCGATATCCTGCCCGGCAACGTCCCGGATTTCCCGAACTACAGCTGGCGCGAATATGGTCAGCGGGTCGGCATCTGGCGACTGTTCGAGCTGTTCGACAAACTGGGCGTCAAGGCGAGCTGCACGACCAACGGCGTGACGTTCGAGCGACGCGGCGCGATGACCGATGCGGTGCTGGCGCGCGGCTGGGAATTGCTGACGCACAATTGGGAGCAGGGCGAACTGCTGACCAACTTTGCCGGCGACCCTGAGAAGGAGCGCGAGATCGTGCTGCGGACGCTCGACCAGTTCGAGAAGTTCACCGGGCGCAAGTCAAAGGGGTGGCTGTCGTCGAGCTTGCGCGGGACAATGCAGACCGCCGACATTCTCGCGGAATATGGCTGCAGCTTCTACTGCGACATCATGAACGACGATCAGCCGTACCTGCTGAAGACACCGAACGGGCCGATCGTGTCGGTGCCCTATTCGAACGAGATCAACGACTTCACGTTCATCACGCGCAAGAACTTCACCACCGACCAGTTCGCGCAGGCGCTGATCGAGGAGCTGGACGTGCTGTACGAGGAAGGCGCGACCACCGGGCGGATCATGAACGTCGGCCTGCACCCGCACGTCTCGGGCCGCGCGCACCGGATCCGCGCGCTGCGTGAGTTCATCGACCATGCGAAATCGCTGCCGGGCGTGTGGTGGGCGACGCGTGAAGAGATCGCCGACTGGTATCTCCAGAACCATGAGAGCCATATTCCTGGCCAGTTAGGGTGAGCCGCAGCGAACGGATCACGATCGTCGGCGGCGGCATCGGCGGGATGACCGCCGCTGCCGCGATCGCGCAGGCAGGCTTCACGGTGACGTTGCTGGAGGCAGCGCAGCAGTTCGGGGATATCGGCGCGGGGGTCACGTTGTCGCCCAACGCGATGAAGGCGCTCGACCATATCGGCGTGATGGAACAGGTCGCCGGCGCCGGGGTCGAGCCCACCCGCCAGCGTATCCAGCACTGGCAGGACGACCGCGTTCTGGTGCCGATGGAACGGGCGAGCGCGCGTGCGAAATACGGCGCGCCCTATGTGACGATCCACCGCGCCGACCTGCACGCCGAACTGGTCCGCGCAGCGACCGATGCCGGCGTCGATCTGCGGACCAGCGCCCCGGCCGCTTCGACCGAGGGCACGACCGTGATCCTCGCCGACGGAGTTCGCGTCGAAGGCGACGTGATCATCGGCGCAGACGGCGTGAAGTCGGTCGTCCGCCAGCGGTTCGAGACCACACCCGCAAAATTCACCGGCCACGTCGCCTGGCGCGCGCTGGTGCCTGTCGACGAGGCGATCCGCTCGGTCACCCAATGGCCGGGGATCCATATCGGTCCCGGCAAGATGATCACCCGCTACCCCGTGCGGGGTGGCGGGCTGCTCAACATGGTGTTTTTCGCGCGCCAGGATGGCTGGACCGAAGACGGCTGGACGCTACCCGCCGATCCTGCCGACTTGGTCGCAACCTACGCGGGCTGGTCCGACGAGGTGCAGGCGATGATCGCCGCGGCTTCGACGGTGCCGCTGTTCAAATGGGCGATCAACGCACGAGCTGCGCTGCCCGACTGGACGGTCGACGGCAACGTCGCGCTGCTCGGCGACGCGGCGCATGCGATGACGCCGTTCCTCGGTCACGGCGCTGCCTGCGCGCTGGAAGATGCGGTGGTCCTATCGCGTGCGCTTGCCCTGTCTGAGACGACGGAAGAAGGCCTGCGCCGCTACGTCGCGGCGCGCCACGACCGCGCGAGCTTTATTCAGGCGGAATCCAACGCCAATGCCGATCGCATGCAGGCGGACGACGCCGCGCTGTTCGGGCTCGGTGCGATGAAGGACGAGGAAAGCCTCGGCCTGTTCGACTACGATTGCCGGAGCGTACTCGTATGATCGCCAATGCCACACCCTTCGACGGCCACGCCATCGCGCCCGAGACGCAGGCGTTTCTCGGCCAGTCGCACAAACTGCTGATCGATGGTGCGTGGGTCGACGGCGAGACCGGCGAGACGATGGAGACGCGCGATCCGGCGACCGGGCTGATCCTCGCGCGGTTCGCGATCGGCGGCGCCGGCGATATCGACCACGCCGTCGCCGCGGCGCGGCGCGCGTTCGACGGACCGTGGTCGCGGCTGACCGTCGCCGAGCGCACCGCGCTGCTGATGCGGCTCGCGCGCGCCATGAACGACGACGCGCAGATGCTGGCCGAGCTCGACGTTATCGACAACGGCATGCCGATGTTCATCGCCGGGCTCACGGTCGCCAACTGCGTCGAGATGGTTGACTATTACGCCGGCGGGATCATGCGGATCGAGGGCACGACGACCGCCCCGCCCCGCCATGTGTCCGCCGAAGCGGAGGCGCTGACCTACACGTTGCGTGAGCCGGTCGGCGTTGTCGGCCAGATCGTGCCGTGGAACGTACCGCTGTCGACCGCGATCCTGAAACTCGCGCCGGCGCTGGCGGCAGGCTGTACCGTGGTCATCAAGCCGTCCGAGGAGACGCCGCTGTCGATGCTGCGGCTCGGGCAGCTGATCCTCGACGCGGGCTTTCCGAACGGCGTGGTCAACATCGTCAACGGCTTCGGGTCTAGCGTCGGCGCAGCGCTCGCGGAACATCCCGATGTCGACAAGATCTCGTTCACCGGATCGACCGCGACCGGCAAGCGGATTGTCCAGGCGGCGGTCGGCAACCTGAAAAAGGTCTCGCTCGAACTCGGCGGCAAGTCGCCGGTAGTAGTCCTGGCCGACGCCGACCTTGCGCTGGCAATCCCCGGCGTGGCGATGGCGACGTTCTTCCTTCAGGGCCAGAACTGCATGGCCGGCACGCGGATCTTCGTCCACGAAAGCATCCACGATCAGCTGATCGAGGGGCTCGCGACATTTGCCGGCGGCATGACGCTTGGCCACGGGCTCGATCCCTCGAACATGCTCGGGCCGATGATCTCGGACGCGCATACCGCTAAGGTGATGGGCTATATCGATGGTGCGATCGCCGAGAGTGCGAGGCTGGTCGCTGGCGGCAAGCGCCTCGGCCGTCCGGGCAATTTCATACAGCCGACGATCTTCACCGATACCCGGCCAGGGATGGCCGTCGTGCGCGAGGAGATCTTCGGGCCGGTGATGGCGGTGTCGAAGTTCGCGATGGACGATCTCGATGCGATCGCGCGACTGGCGAACGACACGCCGTTCGGGTTGTCGGGGAGCGTCTGGACGCAGAGCCTCTCGTCGGCGCATCGCCTGGTGTCGCGGATCCGGGCAGGGCAGGTTTCGATCAACTGCCACGGTGCCGTTGGCACGAATATCCCGTTTGGCGGGTACGGCCAGTCCGGGTGGGGCCGCGAGTTCGGTCGCGAAGGGCTCGATGCGTATCTTGAGACGAAAGCGGTGACGGCGCGGTTGTGAGGCCACCTCCCCCAATTACCACTCCGGCGAAGGCCGGGGCCCGATTGGGGGACGGTTATAATGAAGGATGGCGCGGCATCATTTGCCAGCATTTCACCAGGGCCCCGGCCTTCGCCTGGGTGGTGGTGGCGGATGCGGGTCTACGCCCCCACCCCCTCGCTCAGATCGTGGCTGATCAAAATCGCCGCCGACTTCAGTTCCTCCAGATAGCTTTCCAGCGCGACCTCCAGCTTCATCGCCGTTACGAAGAACACCATCGTCATCGCCGCCTCGAACACGCCGTTCCTGAAGATCGGCACCGCGATCGACGAGGTCTTGCCCGGCGTCAGGTTGAAGTGATTGCGCCCCTGAACCGCGTAACCCTGCCGCCGGATGCGCTCGACATCCAGGCTCGCCTGCGCGGTGGCGAGATATTGCAGGTCGATCTCCTGCGACACGCGCATCCATTTCAGGATCATCAGCCGCTCCTCCTCCGGCGCGAACGCCATCGAAAGCTTGCCCGAGGCACTGTCCAAAATGGGCAGCGTGAAGCCCGGATAATATTGCTCGAACGTCAGCGACGTGTTCGCGTGCGTGGAATCGCGCAGCATCATGTTGCGGCCGACGCGTGTCGCGATCGAGACCGGCCAGCCGAACCGTCGGGTCAACTCGACGATATGTGGCCGCGCAGCCTTCACCAACCGGTCGTCCTGCTGGAAACCATGCGCCAGCGTCTGCACCATCGCGGTCGGGCGATACCGCTTACGCGCCGGCTCCTGCTCGATAAGCCCCTCATACAACAGCGTTTGTACGATCCGGCACGCGGTCGGATACGGGACTTCGGACGCTTTCGAGATTTCCATCATCGACAGCGAGCCGTGGCGGTTGATCGCTTTCAGCGCGGCGATCGACCGGCTGATCGATCGGATGGGCACACCCTTTTCCATGCTCGCGAGTCTCCGAAGCCGTGTTGTGACGCCAACATGACAGGGAATGCGCGGTTGACCGCCACGTGACAATCTTTATCCGCCTGGCGGACAGGCGATCCCCTCAGGGTTTGACCACCTGCCGGATCGCTTCGCCACTCGCCAGCCGATCGAGCAGGCCGTTAATGTCGGACAATGGGCTGATCGATGTGAGCAACCGTTCGACCGGGAGGCGCCCTGCCCGCCACAGCGCAACGTAACGCGGAATGTCGCGGGCCGGTATCGACGAGCCCATATAGCTGCCCATCAGCGTCTTGCCGTCTGCGACCAGCGACACTGCGGGAATCGACAGCATCTCGGACGGATTGGGCAAGCCGACCGTGACGACGCGCCCGCCGCGGCGCGCGGCGGCATAGGCCTGCGCCAGAACGACTGCCTTGCCGACCGTCTCGATCACGACGTCCGTCTTGGATAGCGACGCTGCTTCGTCGGGCGACACGGCCTGCGCCGCACCGAGTTCGAGTGCCAATGCGCGCTTTTCGGGCGACGGGTCGACCGCGGTGACGGGTTGCGCGCCTGCTGCGAGTGCTCCGATCAGCGCGGCAAGACCGACCCCGCCGAGCCCGTAAACCAGCACGCTCTCACCGGCATGCACCTGCGCCGTGTTCATGACCGCACCAACGCCCGTCAGTACCGCGCAGCCGAACAGCGCCGCAGTTTCCGCGGGAATGTCGCGATCGACTTTCACGGCCGAGCGCCGATCAACAACGGCATGGGTTGCGAATGCGGACACGCCGAGATGATGGTGCACCGCCTCGCCGCAATCGGAGAGCCGATGGCCGCCGCGCATGAGTTCGCCCGCGCCGTTCGCCGCGGTAGCGTTCGGGCAGAGATAGCCTTCGCCCGACGCACACGCGACGCATTCGCCGCACGAGGGCAAAAACACCAGCACGACCTGATCGCCGACCGCGAAATGCGCGTCCGCTGGATCGCCAAGCGCGACAACCGTCGCTGCGGCTTCATGCCCCAAGGCCATCGGCATTGGCCGGGGCCGGTCGCCATTCACCACTGACAGATCGGAATGGCAGATCCCGGCGGCATCGATCCGCACCAGCAATTCGCCGCGCTTCGGATCGTCGAGCGTCAGCGTCTTCAGCATCAGCGGTGGCGTGTCGGCATAGGGGCGCAGATTGTCCCCGCTCCGGCCGAGCACGGCCGCCGTGATCTGAAGAGTCATGCGTCCGCCTTGGCCCATTTCTTTTCGAACGCCCAGACGTCGTCGAAGCCGATCAGCGAGCAGAAGGTCTTGAAATCGAAGATGCCGTCGGGCTCGCCTACGCCGTTGTGCTTCAAGTCGTTCAGCGCCTTCTCCATCGCGGTCGCCGCAACCAGGCTGGTCAGCGACGGATAGATCGCAAACGCATAGCCGAGTTCCGCCAGCACCGATGCGTTCGGCACCGGGGTAAGCCCCCCGTTCGCCATATTGGCCATAACCGGGATGTCGAACGTGGCGCAGGCGGTCCGCATTTCCTCCTCGCTCTGCAGCGCTTCGGGGAACAGGATGTCGGCACCGGCCTTGGCATACGCCTCCAGGCGACGCAGCGATCCGTCGAGGCCTTCGGACTGCCGCGCATCGGTCCGCGCGACGATCAGGACGTTCGCCTTGTCGGTTCGAGCGTCGCAGGCGACCTTGATCTTCTCGACCATGTCTTCGAGCGAGATCAACCGCTTGAAGGGTGTATGACCGCACTTCTTGGGGAACTCCTGGTCCTCCAGCTGAACGGCGGTAACGCCGGCCGCTTCATAGCCCTTCACGGTGTGGTGGACGTTCAGCAGGCCGCCATAGCCCGTATCCGCGTCCGCGATCAGCGCCGCCTTGCTAGTACGCGCGATGGTCGCCATCCGGTCGACCATCTGCGTGTAGCTGGCGATGCCCGCGTCGGGCAGGCCGTAGGCGGACGCGGTCAGCCAGTAGCCCGTGCCGTAGATGATATCGAAACCGACCCGGTCGGCGATGACGGCCGAGATCATGTCGTGGACGCCCGGCACGACGAAGAATTTGTTCTCGCCGAGCTTGGTGCGGAGGATGGAATTGGCCATTTTATGCAATCCTTATTCGGCAGCGATGGCGGTGGCATGCCAGCGCGGTTGCTTTGGCGCGGGAAGCCCGGTTTCAGCGAGGCAATTGGCGCGCAACGTCTCGATATCGGGGCCGTAGTCGAAGGTCGGCAGTTCCGCCGGACGGCCTGCACGCATCGTCGCGCGCAAGGCCTTGGTCGCCGCAGCATCGACCAGCCCGTCGACCAGCACCACACCGTAGCGTTTCGCGCCCTCAGACGTGACCAGTCCCTGCCGCAGTTCCTTCGCCAGCAACGCGGGATCGCGTTCGAGCGGATCGCCCCAACCACCGCCGCCCCAGGTGACGAACTTCAGCTGTTCGCCCGCCTCGACCGGATAATCCTCCAGCTTGTTGCCGAGCACGATCTCGGTCCCGTCGTTCTTCACCAGAACCTTGCGTGCCCGCGTCCCCGGCTCCCCGCCATTGACGCCCCAGGGCGGCACGAACCAGCGATCGTCGTGGATCGCGATCACGCCCGGCTGGAGGAAGCGGTACACCATGTTGATGCCGTTGCCGCCGCGGTGCAGCCCTGCCCCGCCGCTGTCCGCGACCGTCTCGTACGTCTCGATCCGCAGCGGAAAATAGCGCTCGAGGAATTCATTCGGCACGTTGGTGAAGCCGGGCCAGAGCGAATGGCCATCGGGCCCGTCGCCCATCGGTCGGGCCGGGATCCCGCCGAAGCCGATCTGGAACAGCTGGAACCACTTCCCGCTCTCATCGAGCCCCGAATAGAACAGATGCGGCGATGACGAGAAGCCGGCGGCGTTGAGGAACGCGGGCGTTTTCTGCCCGAGCAGGCCGCCGAGGATGTCGAACAACCGGCCGAGCGCATGCGTCCGCCCCGACAGCGCGGCGGGGAAGCGCGGCTTGAGCAGCGACCCTTCGGGAATCCGCACGTCGATCAGGTCGTAATAGCCGTCGTTGAACAGGATCTGCGGATCGAATACCATGATCATGTAGATGCCAAAGAACATCTTCATCATGTTTTCGTTGAGAAGGAAGTTGATCGACGCCTGGCTCTGCGGATCGGTGCCGTCGAAATCGAGGATGACGCGGCCGTCCTCGCGCCACATCGTGCACTTGATCTTGTACGGGCCATAGCCGAGCCCGTCGTCACAGATATAATCCTCGAAGCTCACCTTCTCCTCGCCGATCGCGGTCTCGACGAGCTGCTTCATCGCGCGGTAGTTGCGTTCTAGCAACAGGTCGGTGGCGGACGCGTAGACGTCGTCGCCGAACCGCTCGCACATCTCGATGATCCGGCGCGAGGCGACGCGGCACGCGGCGATCAGCGCGTTCAGATCGGCGCGGCACCAGTCGGGCGTGCGCGTCTGGTGCATCACGAGATTGAGAAGGTCCTCGTTATAGATACCCTGCTTCCACAACTTCACGGGGGAATGCGGACGCCCTCCTGGAAGATGCTGGTCGCATCGATCGGCATCGATCCGGGGACCTTGCCGCCTATGTCGCTCATATGGCCGAACATCGAGGTGTAGGCGACGACCCGGCCGTCCTTGAACACCGGCATCAGCACGAGCCAGTCGTTCAGGTGGCTGATCGCGCCCTGTACCGAATAGGGATCGTTGAGGAAGATCAGGTCGCCGTCCTCGACCGTGCCGTCATATCCGTCGAGGAACGGGCCGATATACGAGCCGAACTGCCCGACGATCATCCGGCCCTTGCTGTCGGCGATCAGCGGGAAGGCGTCGCCCTGTTCGCGAATGCCGGGCGACATTGCGGTCCGAACGAGCGTCGCGTCCATCTCGATGCGGGCGTTGCGGAGCGCGTTCTCGATGACCTCCAGCGTGACGGGATCGATCGGCACCGTGGCGAAGGGTGTATCGTTGGCCTGGATGATGCGTGCGGGCATGGTGGTCCTCTCAGGCCAGATTGATCAGGATGTTGCCGACCGGGTCGACGATGCCGATGCAGCCGCCCTCGATCAGCGTCGTGGAGTCCATCTCGACGATGATCGCCGGGCCGGGGATGATGTCGTCGGCGCGGAGCTTCGACCGGTCGTAGATGACTGCAGGCCGCATCGCGCCGTCGGTCCAGAGTTCGTGGTCGCGCAGTTTGGCGGCGATCGGATCGCCGTTGCCCTTCTCCAGGACCGGCGCCTTCAGATCGAGCAGCGGACCGAGAGCCACAGCGCGCAGGTTCACGAGTTCGTGCGCGGTTTCCATGTTGAAGGTGAACAGCCGGCGATGCTCTTCGTCGAAGCGCGCGGTGACGCCGGCGAGCCCATCGCGCGTCAGCGTCTCGGCATCGATCGACAGCGGCACCTCGAACGCCTGGCCTTCGTAGCGGACGTCGATCTCGAACAGGGACGTGATGTCGCCATCCGCAATACCCTCGGCAGCGAGTTCGGCGCGCGTCTGTGCCGCCATCTCGTTGAGGATCGCCTGGACTTCACGCTCGTCGGTTTCGATGAAGCGGCGGGAGAAGCTGCGCGCGGTTTCGGTGCGCATCTGCGTGGTCGCGTCGCCGAGCGCGCAGAGCACGCCGGGGCTGACTGGCGACACCGCGGGCCAGCTGCCCATCAACCGCGCGACCGCGTTGACGTGGAGCGGGCCTGCACCGCCAAAGCCCATCAGCGCGAAATGGCGCGGGTCGTAGCCCTGCTGGACCGAGATCATCCGAAGCGCGCCGAACATGTTCTCGTTGACGATGTCGATGATCCCGCGCGCCGCCTGCATCAAGCCGATGCCGAGCTTGTCGGCGATCCCCTGCACCGCGATCTTCGCCCCCTCGCGGTCGAGCTTGAACGCGCCGCCAAGGAGCGATTCCGGCAGGTAGCCGAGCACGACGTTGGCATCGGTCACGGTCGGCTCGACGCCGCCTTTGCTATACGCGACGGGCCCCGGCACCGCGCCCGCCGAGCGCGGCCCGACCCGAAGCGCGTTGGTCAGTTCGGGAACGTAGGCGATCGAACCGCCGCCTGCTCCGACAGTTTTCACGTCGAGCGCCGAGGCACGAACGGCCAGATGGCCTACCTCGGTGGTTCGAACCCGGCGCGCCTCGAGGTTCTCGATCAACGCAACGTCGGTCGAGGTGCCACCGACGTCGAGCGTCAGGATATTGCGGATACCGGCGTTCTTGCCGACCCACAGCGCCCCCGTCACGCCACCCGCAGGCCCCGACATCAGCAGTGACACCGGATGTTCCTCGGCCTTCTCCGACGACATCAGCCCGCCATCCGAACGCAGCAACGACAGGCTCCCCGTCATGCCGCTGTCACGCAGCTTGGTGCGCAGGTTGCGGACGTAGTTGCGCATGATCGGGCGGACCGCGGCGTTGGCGACGGTCGTCAACGTGCGCTCGTATTCCTGCATCTCCGGCAGCACGACATGGCTGAGCGACACGGGTACGTCGGGCAGGATCTCCGCCGCCAGTTCGGCGACGCGCCGTTCGTGCGCGCCGTTCAGATACGCGTTGATCAGCGAAACGGTCAGCGCCTCGATCCCCTGCGCCTTCAACGCCTCCAGCGCCGCACGGATATCGGCATCGTCGATCGGACGAACCTCGTTACCCTGCGCATCGATCCGCCCAAGGATTTCGACGGTATCCTCCAACGCGGCGAGGGGCTCCGGCTTCGGCCACACGATCCAGCCGGCAAGGCCACCGGGCACGAAGCTGCGCGCGATCTGCATGATCTGGCGATACCCCTCGCTGGTAACGAGGCCGACGCGCGCACCCTTGCCTTCGAGCACGGCGTTGGTTGCGACCGTGGTGCCGTGCAGGAAGAACTCGACCTCGGCCGGCGTGGTGCCCGCCTCCGCGCAGATCGCCTCGACCCCGGTCAGGATGCCGACCGAGCTGTCATGCGGCGTCGACGGCGTCTTGTACCGCCAGAACCCGCCGCTTTCCTGGTCCAGCAGCAGCAGGTCGGTGAAGGTCCCACCGACATCGACGCCCAAACGATAAGCCATGATGTCCCCGCGATAATGATGCCGCGGCCTCCGCTGCGGACGCCGCATTTTGCTGGGGCCTTCCTAGAACCGCTCGATGATCCGATTGGCCCGCATCGCCGCGACTATCCACTGTGCGACTTTTCCGGCGTGGCGATTGGTCACGCGCGGGCACGTTCGCCACGGTGCCAGCCTTGCAGGAGAAGCCGTCATGATCGTCCGCCCCGAACTTCGCGCCGATACGCGTGTCTTCCTCGAACGCCGTGCCACGGGGGCAGGACTGTTGATCGACGGCGCGTGGCAGTCGGCGGAAGGCGGCCGCACGTTCGCGACGCTAGACCCGGCCACGGGGGAAGAAATCGGTCGCATCGCCTCGGCCTCGGCCGGCGACGTCGACCAGGCGGTAACCGCCGCCCGCATCGCTTTCGACGGCTGGCGTACCACCACCCCGGTCAACCGGGCGCGCATATTGTGGGCGATCGCAGACCTGATCGAAGCGCATGTTGATGAACTCGCCGAACTGGAGACGCTCGACCAGGGCAAGCCACTGTTCGTCGCGCGCTGGGCCGAGATCCCTGGCGCGATCAACCAGTTCCGCTTTTTCGCAGGCCAGTCGATGGCAATCGAAGGCAACACGGTCGAGACCTCGATAGACTATCAGCCGGCGGGCAAGCAGATGTCGGCCTGGACCGTTCGCGAACCGGTCGGCGTGGTTGCGGCGATCGTTCCGTGGAACTCGCCATTGGTGCTGACCGCAATGAAGCTCGCGCCCGCGCTGGCGGCCGGCTGTACGATCGTCCTGAAGCCCGCAGAGGACACCTCGCTCAGCGCACTCCGGCTCGGCGAGCTGATGACCCAGGCGGGGCTCCCGGCGGGCGTGGTCAACATCGTCACCGGGCCCGGCAGCGAGACCGGCGCGGCGCTCGCCGCGCATCCGGGCATCGACAAGATCGCCTTCACCGGCTCGACACAGACCGGTCGCGCCATCCTCGATGCGGCCAAGACCAATTTCAAGCGTGTCACGCTCGAGCTCGGCGGCAAGTCGCCCGCGATCGTGCTGCCCGACGCCGACCTCGACCTCGCAATCCCCGGCGTCGCCAACGCGATCTTCTTCAACGCAGGGCAGGTCTGCATCGCCGGCTCGCGCCTGTACGTCCACCGCTCGATCCACGATCAGGTCATCGAAGGCGTCGTCGCCTATGCCAAGGAGCTGGCAATGGGCCACGGGCTCGATCCCGCAACGCAGATGGGCCCCCTCGTCTCGGCGCGCCAGGCCGAACGCGTTGCCGGCTTCGTCTCGGGCGCGAAGAGCGAAGGCGCAACCGTCCTGACCGGTGGCGACCGCTCGGGCGACGCCGGCACGTTCGTCGCGCCGACCGTCGTAGTCGACGTCCGCCCCGACATGACGATCGTTCGCGAGGAAGTGTTCGGCCCGGTCCTCGTCGCGCAGCCCTATGACGATCTCGACGAAGTGGTCGCTGCGGCCAACGACAGCCAATACGGCTTGGCGTCGAGCATCTGGACACAATCCCTCTCCAGCGCACACCGACTCACCGGCCAGATCCGCGCGGGCTCGGTGTGGATCAACTGCCACGCGATGTACGACGCGTCTCTCCCGATTGGGGGGATGAAGGCGTCCGGTTGGGGCCGCGATAGTGGGAAGCAGGCGATGGACAGTTATCTGGAGTGGAAGACGGTTTGCGCGGTGATTTAATCTCGCGTCACCCGGGCACAGACCGCGCCACGATCTCCGCCCAGAACTCGGGCTGCTGGTCGACAATATCGACACCGCGGCCCGGCAGTTCGGCCAACGTGAATTCTGGCCGTGTTGCGGGCGCCCGGCGCTAGCCAAAGTGGTATCTCCACCACAGGTTTCGCCAGCGTCAATCCGAGTGGCATGAGACGGCGGGACCATCATGTTTACTCTGGCGGCAATGCCGTCACGATACCGAACACCCCGGGGTGCATCTCCAGCCCGACGGCAGATTTTTCCGCTCTCAACGAGATGTGTATAGTGGGGACGACAAAGGACCTGGGTCTTCTTCGTAAAATTTGGCCATCGCTCGACGACGGAACGATCCGGACCGAGGCTGCGGCAGTGATGTCGACTCTTATCCAAAATGTGACGATCTGCCCCGCCGAGCCTGGCGGCCCGTACGTCACAAACGACAACGCCGCCCGTGAGGGCGGCGTGATGTCGAGTTGTGGAATTTGGTTGCGGGGACAGGATTTGAACCTGTGACCTTCAGGTTATGAGCCTGACGAGCTACCGGGCTGCTCCACCCCGCGACGGTCCGCAGTGCGGACGTTGGGTGTGTAGAAGACGTTGTGAATGGGTTTTGATATTGTGTGCTTGCATGTCGCACGGGCTTCAATGCCTGGCGACGACCTACTCTTCCATCGCTTGAGCGATAGTACCATTGGCGCAGTCGGGTTTCACGGCCGAGTTCGGAATGGGATCGGGTGGGACACCGACGCTATAGCCACCAGGCAATGGAGCCGGTGCGACATGCGTGCGCGTGAATATCTGGATTTTAAAATCGATACCGTGCTTGGGAGTAGTGTGTTCGACCAATCCCTCGACGGCGAGGGGACTGGCAATCTGGCGTCGTCTTAATCATCCGCACTATCGTCTGACGTGCCGGGCGAACCCAGTGTTGTCATTGATGGTGTGAGACTCTCAAGCGCGAATAGAGCAATTAGTATCGGTTAGCTCCATGCGTTACCGCACTTCTACATCCGATCTATCAACGTCGTGGTCTCCGACGGCTCTATGAAATCTTATCTCGAGGGAGGCTTCCCGCTTAGATGCTTTCAGCGGTTATCCCGTCCATACATAGCTACCCAGCTGCGCTCTTGGCAGAACGACTGGTACACCAGAGGTATGTTCAACCCGGTCCTCTCGTACTAGGGTCAACTCCTCTCAAATTTCGACGCCCACGGCAGATAGGGACCAAACTGTCTCGCGACGTTCTGAACCCAGCTCACGTACCACTTTAATTGGCGAACAGCCAAACCCTTGGGACCTGCTCCAGCCCCAGGATGTGATGAGCCGACATCGAGGTGCCAAACAACCCCGTCGATATGAGCTCTTGGGGGTTATCAGCCTGTTATCCCCGGCGTACCTTTTATCCGTTGAGCGATGGCCCTTCCACGAGGGACCACCGGATCACTATGACCGACTTTCGTCTCTGCTCGACTTGTCAGTCTCGCAGTCAGGCGGGCTTATGCCATTGCACTCTAACAGACGGTTTCCGACCGTCCTGAGCCCACCATTGCGCGCCTCCGTTACTCTTTAGGAGGCGACCGCCCCAGTCAAACTACCCGCCACAGAGGGTCCCTGTTCCGGCTTACGGAACGAGGTTAGACATCAGAAACAAACAGGGTGGTATTTCACCTATGGCTCCACATCAGCTGGCGCCGATGCTTCAAAGCCTCCCACCTATGCTACACAGTTTCTTCCTAATGCCACTCTGAAGCTGCAGTAAAGGTGCACGGGGTCTTTCCGTCTAACCGCGGGTACTCCGCATCTTCACGGAGAATTCAATTTCGCTGAGCATGTCCTGGAGACAGTGGGGAAGTCGTTACGCCATTCGTGCAGGTCGGAACTTACCCGACAAGGAATTTCGCTACCTTAGGACCGTTATAGTTACGGCCGCCGTTTACCTGGGCTTCATTTCAGAGCTTGCACCCCTCCACTTAACCTTCAGGCACCGGGCAGGCGTCAGGCCCTATACGTCGTCTTGAAGCCGACTTAGCAGAGCCCTGTGTTTTTGCTAAACAGTCGCTACCCCCTGGCCTGTGCCCCCTCAAAGTGCTTGCGCATAGTGAGGGCCTCCTTCTTCCGAAGGTACGGAGGCAATTTGCCGAGTTCCTTCAGGACACTTCTCTCAAGCGCCTTGGTATACTCTACCTGACCACCTGTGTCGGTTTCGGGTACGGTCTATACGGTGGGGCTATTTCCTGGAACCATTTCGAAGCCTGCTCAATCCGATAAGAGCAGACAACACACATGATCCGTCACACACCACCAGGCCCACGAATATTAACGTGGTTCCCATCGACTACCCCCTTCGGGCTCGTCTTAGGGGCCGGCTCACCCTGCGCGGATTAGCCTTGCGCAGGAACCCTTGGTCTTTCGGCGAGAGGGCATCTCACCCTCTTTATCGCTACTCATGTCTGCATTCGCACTTCCGATACCTCCACGACCCATTACCAGATCGCTTCACAGGCTTACGGAACGCTCCGCTACCGCGTACCACATAAGTGGCACACCCTAAGCTTCGGCACGTATCTTGAGCCCCGTTACATCTTCGCCGCAGGACCTCTTGTTTAGACCAGTGAGCTGTTACGCTTTCTTTAAAGGATGGCTGCTTCTAAGCCAACCTCCTGGTTGTTTTGGAAGTCCCACATGCTTTCCCACTTAGATACGATTTGGGGGCCTTAGCTGTAGGTCAGGGCTGTTTCCCTTTTGACGACGGACCTTAGCACCCGCCGTCTGTCTCCCGCATATCACTCTTAGGTATTCGGAGTTTGGTTAGGTTTGGTAGATCTCGCGACCCCCTAGCCCATCCAGTGCTCTACCCCCTAAGGTGTTCGTGCGAGGCACTACCTCAATAGTTTTCGCGGAGAACCAGCTATTTCCCGGCTTGATTGGCCTTTCACCCCTAAACACAACTCATCCGGTAACTTTTCAACGTTAATCGGTTCGGACCTCCAGTGCATGTTACTGCACCTTCATCCTGGTCATGCCTAGATCGCCGGGTTTCGGGTCTAATACATCAAACTCTGGCGCCCTATTCAGACTCGCTTTCGCTGCGCCTACACCTATCGGCTTAAGCTTGCTTGATACATTAAGTCACAGACCCATTATGCAAGAGGTACGCTGTCAGG
Organism: Sphingomonas sp. 22R3R2A-7; assembly: GCF_036856055.1. NCBI lineage: Bacteria > Pseudomonadati > Pseudomonadota > Alphaproteobacteria > Sphingomonadales > Sphingomonadaceae > Sphingomonas > Sphingomonas sp. 22R3R2A-7. The sequence goes on from NZ_JASPFR010000001.1 coordinate 819,570, forward strand.
CCATAAAAGCCCTCCAACTGCTTGTAGGCAATCCGTTTCAGGTACTGTTTCACTCCCCTCATCGGGGTGCTTTTCACCTTTCCCTCACGGTACTAGTTCGCTATCGGTCATGTACGAGTATTTAGGCTTGGAGGGTGGTCCCCCCATGTTCAGACAGAATTTCACGTGTTCCGCCCTACTCGAGTCCGACAATTTCATTTTCGCATACGGGGCTGTCACCCGCTATGGCGCTACTTTCCAGAAGCTTCTGCTAATTCACTTGTCGGCACTGGCCTGGTCCGCGTTCGCTCGCCACTACTAACGGAATCTCGGTTGATGTCTTTTCCTCCAGCTACTGAGATGTTTCAGTTCGCCGGGTTCGCTTCACGAAGCCTATTTTATTCAGCTAAGTGATACCTAACCTAATTAACCCAATACTCTGCGTTACCGCA
>NZ_JASPFR010000001.1:825000-2495000 GCF_036856055.1 Sphingomonas sp. 22R3R2A-7
ACGTTGATCGTCTCGTACCAGGGTTTCTTGGGCGCTGGTACCGGCTGCGGCGGTGTCGATGCCTCCATGATCGTCGCGGACGGCGGTACCATGGTCGGTGCGGCGCGCGCAGGCGCTAGCGCGGACGGCGCCGCCACGGGCGCCGCGCTCGGCGCGCTGCTCTGCGCTGTCTGAATCACAGGGCCGCCCGGACCACCCTGCGCCGCTTTGAGCTCGGCGATCGTCGCCTTGAGTTCGTCGATCTGACGCTGGAGGTCCTGGACGGTTTGCGCGCTCGCGCCGCCGGCCGAGGCCAGGAAGACCCCGGAACCGACCGCGAGGGTGATGATACGGCGCTGCATAACCATGATCGATCGGACGCTCGGTACTGCGGTACGAGCCCCACTGCCCGCCCGGTCCGGCAGGGACAGGTCGACCCCGCCTTGCCACGGCTGGCCGATGCCCCAGCCGCGCGCGCACCGCAAGCAGCCGTTACGTGATTTTCGGCAGTATAGCGTTGAAAGGAAACGGTTCAGCCATCGGACACCGTGGCGAACCGTTCCCGGCCCGCCACGGCAGTGCCCCGTCAGCCTACATGCGGAACGAGAGCGACGCGACGTAGGTGCGGCCGTTCTTGTAGAACGCGGTCGGCCGGTCGGGCGTCGCGTTGTACTGGCGATACGTCTCGTCGAGCAGGTTCTGCGCGTTGAGCGACAGCGTGATCTGCTTGGTCAGGTTGAACCCGGCCGACAGATCGAGCTGGTTATACGCCGCCACCATTTCGCGCGAGCCGAGCCGGCCGATCGTGCGGAAATATTTGGTGCGGTAATTGTAGCTCAGCCGCGCCTGGAACGGACCGCTCTCGAAATACGGGATCACGTTGACCGTATGCTTCGACAGATAGGGCAGGTTCAGCTCGGCGCCCGAGGCATCGCTCGACGAGGTGCTGCTGTCCTGGAACGTGTAGTTCGCCTGCAGGCCGAACCCGCCCCAGATCTCGCTCTGGCCCGAAACGAGGATACCATTGACCTTGGCCTTGCCGCCGTTGATCGGCTGCGAGACGCTGTAGTTGTTCTCGAGCTGCCCCGTGAGCGAATTGAACAGCGTCACACCCTCGGTCCGCGTGGTGATGATGTAGTTGCTGATCTCGCGGCGGAAGGCTTCGACCGCAATCAGGCTGCCCGGGCGCGGATAGAATTCGGCCGTCGCCTCGTAGTTCGTCGATTCGTACGGCTTGAGGTTGGGGTTGCCGCCGCCCGCATCGCGCGTCGTGTCGTTCTGCGAGATCGACGCGGCCAGGTCCTGATAGCGTGGCCGCGAGATCACGCGCGCGACCGCACCGCGGAAGATCAGCGACGAGCTGGCTTCATAGGCGATGTTGAAGCTCGGCAGGAACTTCAGGTAATCGGTCGTCGTGGTCGTTGGCGTGGGCGTCGGGTTCGGGTTTGCCGCAGTCGACAGCGTCAGCGCATAATCCGACACGTCCTGCGTATAGACGAGGCGGCCGCCGATGTTGCCGCGGAATCCGCCCTGGTCGAAGTTGAGCTGGGCATAGCTTGCCGCGACGGTCTCCTTGACCCGCGTGGTCGCACCGATCTTGGTCGTCAGCGGCGAGTTGATCGCGTTCGCCAGGATGTCGATGACCGCCTGCTGCGACAGGTTCAGATATTGGGTCGCGTTGCCGAGACCGCCGCTGCCGCTGAACGTGCCGTCGGGCGTCGACGAGGTGGGCACGTTGAGCTGCGACGCGAGCTGCGACGTCGTCAGATAGGTGTTGATCCCGCGGCCATCGATGCGGTTGACGTGGTCGGTGACGCGCGCACCGAGCATGAGCTGCGTGAACGGACCAAAGGACACCGGGATCGTCGCGTCGTACCCGCCGAAGATATCGCGGTCGGTCGTGACGCTATAGTCGAGCCCGCCAATCTGTGCCGCGTTGAGCGCCGTACCGTTGATGATGACCGGACGGCCCTCGATCTGCGCGGGGTTGTTGTTCGGATTGGTGAAATAGTTCGCGGCATTGGTCGGATCACCGACGAAATTGACCGTGGCGCTGTCCTTGGTGAAGGCATAGCTGAACGGCAGGCGGGTCTGGACGTTGAACAGATATTCCGGATTGCGGCCGCCGGTCGCCTTGCTCCAGCCGCCGGCGAACGAGACCTTGGCGCCGGTATCGTCTTCATAATCGGCAAAGAAATTGAGGTTGTTCGTCTTCAGCTTGGTGCGACGGACCAGCGTGTCGAGCTGCGCGCTCTGGCTGGTGGCGGCCCCGAACGATGCGGAGTCGACCACGCCATTGCTGACATTGGCGGACTGGAGGACGTTGCCCGTCCATGCGACCGGGATCGTGTACATCGACTGGCTGTAGTTGTTGTAGTTGCCGTCGATATGCAGTCCGTTGAGCGTCAGCGTCAGGTTGCTGACCGGACGGATCTGCGCGGTGCCCGAGAAGCTCTTGCGCTCGCGGGTCTGCTGGAAATACGCGTAGTTGATGCCGAAAGGCGCCACCGCGTTGATCAGGTCCTCCTTCGTGCCGCCGGTCACGGTCGCCGCGGGATTGAGCAGGAGGCCCTGCCCGCTCGCGTCGCGGCGGACCGCGCCATTGGCGTCCTTCTGGAAGAAGTCGGCGCCGCTCTGATAGCCGAAGAATTCGACGCCCGAACGCGTCAGGCTCTGCTTGTCGTAGGTGGCGGCGGCGAGGAAGCCGATCGTCTCGCTGTCGTTCTTCCAGCTGTACAGGCCCGAGCCACGGACATTGCCCTTGTCCGAGCGGTCATTGTACGAATAGCCGCCGGACGCGAAGATCGAATTGGCCTTCAATTCGAGCGGCCGCCGCGTGCGGACGATGACCGTCCCGCCGAGGCTGCCTTCCTCGATGCGGGGTTCGGGCGACTTGTAGACCTCGAGGCGGTCGACCAGTTCGGGTGCGAGCAGCGAATAGTTGAAGGTGCGGCTCGACGGGTCGTTGTCGTTGCCGCCCCAGTCGGCCGACGCCAGCGCGTGGCCATCGAGCAGCATGCGGTTGAGCGCGGGGTCCGTCCCGAGAATGGCGACCTTTTCGCCCTCGCCGAAACGACGGTCGATGCTGACGCCGGGGATATGCGACAGCGATTCGGCGACGTTGCGATCCGGGAACTTGCCGATCGCCTCGGCGCTGATCACGTCGACCACCGCATTGGCCTCGCGCTTGACCGCGATGGCGCTGCGCAGGCTGCCACGGATACCGGTAACGACGATGTCGCTGTCGGCATTCGCGCTATCGGGGGTCGAGGATTGCGTGGTCGTACCGACCTGCGCGTCGGCGGAGCCCGGGGCAGTCTGCGCGGAGGCCGCCGACATCGTCATCCCGAACGCGAGTGCGCTCGTGGCGAGTAAAACCTGCTTGTGGAAAACCATGGTCAAAGCCCCTTCCCTTCGACGCCGCAGCGCCATCCCCGACACGGCCACCCGCATCGCTCCAAACCCGACCAGCCGGTATTGTTTTGGTCACCGATCCGACCGCGTGACGCAGCGATATAACCAATTCGCTTATCGAATCTATCGAGAAAATGACCTTTTTATTACCAATTATCGTTTTGATACAGCCGCGACACAATAGTCACACCGGAGACATTGGTCAGCATGACGAACGTATAGCGTCACAGGTTTTCAACTGGATCAACATCTGCTTGCGAGCATTTGGTAGCTTGTGCTGACCTTTATTAGCTTGGCGGATTGCGAGTATCGCCACCGACTGGCGATAGCCGGTATCGCAACTCCGGTGCTGCCCCTGGCCGCCAACCGCCGTTTCACCGCATCGAACGGACCAATATAGGCCCACCCATATTACGCCGGTGGTTAACGTCGGTCATCGCCGCCTATCGGGCAATCGTGAGCAACGCCGCGTGCCACGACTCGTGCGGCGCAATGCCCGCCTCGTCTCAGGTTCGGGGGCAAAATGGTGTTCGCAGGGAACAACAGCGGGTAGATGGGGTTGGATCGATCTGGCCGTTGTGGCCGTATCCCGGGAGACGATACATATGACCGATTTTGCCGACCTAGTTGATGGCTATCAGCGATTCCGCACGTCCGACTGGCGGCGCCAGCACGACCGTTGGGAAAAGCTGAAGGTCGGACAGGAGCCGCGCGTGATGGTGATCGCGTGTTCCGACAGCCGGGTCGAGCCCGCGCAGATCTTCGACACGCTGCCCGGCGAGATGTTCGTCGTGCGCAACGTCGCCAACCTCGTCCCGCCGTTCGAAACCGGTGGCGGCTATCACGGTGTGTCCGCGGCCGTCGAGTTCGCGGTGACGCAGCTCAAGGTCACCGAGATCGTCGTGCTTGGCCATGGCCAGTGCGGTGGTTGCAAGGCGGCACTCGCCGGCACCTTCACCGATGCCGAGCGCGGCAAGGGTGGTTTCATCAGCGACTGGGTCCACCTGCTCGACGGTGCCAAGGCGAAGGTCTCGTCGGATCACGCCGATCTGACGTCGACCGAGGCCCGCGAGGCGATGGAGCAGGCAGCCGTGCAGACGTCGATCGACAATCTGCGCACATTCCCGTTCGTTCGCGAGGCAGAGGAAGCCGACCAGCTCGAGATCCGCGGCGCGGTCTTCTCGATCGACGACGGCATCCTGCGCGTCATGAACGAGACCGGCAAGTTCGAGCCGGCGCAGCCGCGAGCCGCTGCGTAATAACCGTGGCCGTCGCCGCGTAAGTCCTTGATCGGCCACCACGCTGATCGTTTGGGGACGGTTCAGACCCCGCCTTGCCGTCAGGCAAGCGCGGGGTCTATGCTGTCGGCTTCCCGTCATGAGGTATTCCGATGCGAAACGTCCTTCTTGTCGCCGCCGGCCTGTCGCTCGCAACCGGCGCGATCGCGGCACCTGATCCCGTCAGGGGTCCCGTCCCGAGCCCCGCGCTGATCGCCGCGACGAAGGCGGATACGCGCACCGCAAAGACGATCGCGCGCGACCAATATCGCCACCCTGCGCAGACGCTGGCATTTTTCGGCGTGAAACCGACCGACACGGTCGTCGAGATCTGGCCGAGCGGCGGCTGGTACACCGAGATCCTCGGGCCCTATCTTGCGGCCAAGGGCACGCTCTACGCCGCCGCGCCGAACGAAAAGGGTCTCGCGGCGGTGCGCGGCAAGCAGGCGGCGCAGCCCGCCGCCTATCGCTCGGTCAAATATGCGATGTTCCCGCGCGTTGCCGACCAGCCCGCGGTGCCTGCGGGCAGCGCCGACGTCGTGCTGACGTTCCGCAACGTCCATAATTGGCGCTTCGGTGCGGTCGATCAGACGCAGGCCGCGTTCGACCAGATGTTCGCGATGCTCAAGCCGGGTGGTACGCTCGGCCTCGTCGAGCATCACCTGCCCGAGACGGGGACGATCGTCGAAGGCAAGAGCGGCTATATGAAGCGGTCGTCGGTGATCGCGTTCGCGACCCGCGCGGGGTTCAAGCTGGCCGCCGAAAGCGCGATCAACGCCAACCCCAAGGACAGCCACGACTATCCCAAGGGCGTCTGGACGCTGCCGCCCAACTATGCCGAGGGCGACGTCGATCGGGCGCGCTATGCCGCGATCGGCGAGAGCGACCGGATGACGCTCAAATTCGTGAAGCCGCGCTAAACCGAGATCTTGTACGAAACATCGCGGTTCAAACGAGACACGCGCATTTGGCGCAAACGAAGCGGGCTGGTACGACGGGGCGTGAACCACGGTCTTCCCCTGTCCTCCCCGCCCGTACCGCTGGTCGATCAGCGCCCGCGACGCCTGCTCGAGCGGCTGCCCTTGCTCACCGACCGGCCGATCGCCGCCTATATGCTGGCGGTCGGCCTGTCGGTCGGGGCGTGCGTCCTGCGCATGGCGAGCGATCACCTGCTGCCGCCCGGCTTCCCATACCTGACCTTCTTCCCCGCGGTGATCATCTGCGCGTTCGTGCTGGGCCGCGGTCCGGGAACGCTCGCCGCGGTGCTGTGCGGCCTGATGGCGTGGTATTTCTTCATTCCCCCGATCAACAGCTTCGCGCTTGGCGTCGATACCGCGGTCGCGCTGCTCTTCTATGCGGGCGTGGTCACGGTCGACATCATGCTCGTCGACTGGATGCAGACCGCCAACCACCGGCTGCGCGACGAACGCGAGCGTAACGCGGACCTGGCGCTGCGCAGCACGCAACTCGCCGAACGCACCGAGATCCTGTTCGGCGAACTCCAGCACCGCGTCTCGAACAACCTGCAGATGATCGGCGCGGTCCTGTCGCTGCAGAAGCGCGGTGTCACCGATCCCGCGGCGATCCAGGCGCTCGACAACGCCGCGACGCGGTTGACGCTGATCGGTCGCATCCAGCGGCAGCTTTACGACACCAGCGGGTCGCAGATCGCGCTCCATCAATTCCTGCGCGATCTCGCCGCCGACGTGATCGAGGCGGGCGGCAAGCCCGGAATCGCACACAGCGTCTCCGCGCCCGAGGGGATCACGCTGCCACCCGACGCGCTGATCCCGCTCGCGCTGATCCTTGCCGAGGCGATCGCCAACGCGATCGAGCACGGGTTTGCCACGCGCGACGACGGTCGCATCGCGATCGATCTGGTCGAGGTCGCGGGACATCTTCACCTCAGCGTCGTCGATGACGGTGCGGGCCTGCCTCCCGCGTTCGACCTGCGCACCAGCATCAGCCTCGGATCGAAGATCGCCACCACGCTCGCACGCCAGCTCGGCGGCAGTTTCGAAGTGCTCAACGCGGACCCGGTCGGCGCGATGAGCATCCTGGTCATCCCCCATCACGACCAGCGAGCACCCACCCGATGATCATTCGCAGCGACGAGACAATCGACGTTCCCTTCGCGACCGGTGGCGTGATGCGCACGCATATCTTCCGTCCGGCGGTCGAGGGGCGCTATCCCGGCGTGGCGTTGTTCTCCGAAATCTATCAGGTCACCGAGCCGATCCGCAGGCTTGCCGCGTTCGTCGCAGGGCATGGCTATTGCGTCGCCGTGCCCGAGGTCTACCATGATTACGAAACGCCGGGCACCGTCCTGCGCTACGACCCGGCGGGAACGGATCGCGGCAATCTGCTGAAGCTGACCAAGCCCGTCTCGGCGTTCGATGCCGATGCGACCGCGACGCTCAACCTGCTGACCGCGCATTCGGCCTGCAACGGGCGGCTGGCGACGATGGGCGTCTGCCTCGGCGGGCACCTCGCCTATCGCGCCGCACTCGATCCACGCGTCACCGCCGCCGCCTGCTTCTACGCGACCGACATCCATAGCGGCACGCTGGGGTTCGGTCGCAACGACGACAGCCTCGCGCGGATGGCGGAGCTCAAGGCCGAGACGCTGTTCGTCTGGGGGCGCCAGGACCCGCACGTACCCTTTACCGGGCGCGAGGCGATCAGGGCCAGGCTCGAAGCCGTCGGTGCCACCTATGAATGGCACGAGGTGAACGGCCAGCATGCGTTTCTGCGCGACGAGGGGCCGCGCTACGACCCTGCGTTGTTCGTCGAAGCGACGGGCTGGATGTTCGCGATGTTCCGCCGCGTCCTCGCCTCGTGATCGTCACGGTATAGTCTCATCGCGATCGCCGCGTCGCCTTAGCCCGGAGCTTCTTTGATGAAATCGATAGTGTTCAGCATGGCGATGATTGCGACGGCAGCGCCCGTATCCGCGCAGGAAAAGGACGGCGCACCCGCCCCCGCGGCCGCGCCGAGCGATGCCGAACAGCGGCTCCGGACCGACTGGGCATGGCTCGGGCGCTATCAGGCCGCGAACGCCGCGCTGCCCGATGCCGCACGCGGGGCGCAGCGCATCGTCTTCATGGGCGATTCGATCACCGAAGGCTGGGTCAGCCAGGCGCCCGATTTCTTCGCCGGCAAGAACCGTGTCGGGCGCGGGATCAGCGGGCAGACGACGCCGCAGATGGTGCTGCGCTTTCGTCAGGACGTGATCGACCTCAGGCCGGCGGTCGTGCACATCATGGCGGGCACCAACGATATTGCCGGGAATACCGGCCCGATGTCGCCCGACCAGACCAAGGCCAATATCCGGACGATGACCGAGCTCGCGCGCGCGCACGGTATCCGCGTGATCCTCGCGTCGATCCCGCCCGCGGGTGGCTTCCCGTGGCGGCCGGGTCTTGCGACCGCCGACCCGATCATCGCGATGAATAGCTGGCTCAAGGCCTATGCGGCATCAAACAATGCGACCTATGCCGATTACTGGACCGCGCTCCACGACGGCAAGGCGATGCGCGCCGAACTCGCCTCCGACGGCGTGCACCCGAATGCGAAGGGCTATGCCGTCATGGCGCCGGTCGCCGACAAGGCGATCCGCGCTTCGCTTGCCACGCCCGCGCCAAAGGCGATCGCGCGGTAGAGCTCAGGCTGGCCAGAGCCGCGCCGCGCCGCGAACGCCAGACGAATCGCCCCAGCGCGCCGGGACGACGCGCCCCTTCCAGTCCCGGCCGAAGCTGTAACGACTGATGATCGCCGGCAGCGGGTCGTAGATCGCCGCGACGTTCGACATGCCGCCGCCCAGCACGAACACGTCCGGGTCGACGATATTGGCGACCATCGCCATCGCGCGACCGAGCCGGTCGACATAGGCATCGAGCGCGGCGACCGCGTCGGGCTCGCCCCGTTCGGCCGCGACGACGATCGCGGGGCCATCGAGCGTGACGCCGGATCGCCTCACATAATCGTTACGAAAACCGGTGCCCGACACCAGCATGTCGAGGCACCCGTGAAGGCCGCACCAGCAGGCCGGCCCGGGAAACTCGTCCGCGGTCATCCACGGCAGCGGGACATGGCCCCACTCGCCGCCCATGCCATTGGCACCCTCGACGATCCGGCCGTCGACCACCAGCCCGCCGCCGACCCCCGTGCCGACGATGACGCCGAACGCCGAGCGCGCGCCTGCCGCGGCGCCATCCACCGTTTCGGACAGCGCCATGCAATTCGCATCGTTCGCCATGCGTACCTCGCGACCCAGTGCCGCCTCCAGATCCTCGCGGAAACGGCGGCCATTCAGGAAGGTCGCGTTCGAATTGCGCATCAGGCCGTCACGCGGGCTGATCGAGCCGGGCGTACCGATCCCGATCGTGCCCCGACCGCCCGCCTCGCTCTCCGCCTGCGCGATCAGCCCGCACAGGTCCCGGATCGCCGCGTCATAGCAACCGGGATTGGGCGTCCGTACCCGCGTCAGGAATTGACCATCGGCGTCGAGCGCCGCGGCCTCGATCTTCGTGCCACCGAAATCGATACCGATCTGGATCACTGCATCCCACTCCACTTTTTCTTGCGCTCACCCAGCAGTGTCGCTCGATAAAGTCAATTTGCTTTACTGATCAACCCTTGATCAGGATTGCATCGGAGGGAAGAATCCGGTCGAGGAACGGCAGGATCGCGGCGCCGACGGCGGGCGCATCCTGTGACAGCATCGCGCGGTGGATCGGCGCGATCGTGGGGATATTCGGTGCGGCGGCGGTTAGCTTGCGGTATGCATCGCTTGCGAGCCGATCGAGCACGTCATCGGGCAGGCGACCGCCGATCAGGACGGCGGCGGGGTTGATCAGACAGTTGACCGCGGTCAGCGCTGGCACGAGCGCGCTCGAGGCCTCGTCGAGCCAGGCATCGACGTGCTGTGCATAGGCGGCGGGAAACGCCTGCGTCGTCTCCACCGTGCCGAGCTCAAGCCCGGCATGCTCGAGCCGCGCCGAGAGCGCCGACAATGACACCACATCCTGCAACACGCGATCGGGTTCACCGGCCAGCGGCAAGAACCCGATCTCGCCGCTGCGCGCGCCGGCGCCACGGTAATAGGAGCCATCGATCACCACGCCGCCGCCAAGCCCGGCGCTCACCAATATGTAGAAGAAGCTTGCATGGTCGTGGCCGCTGCCGAATTGCGCCTCGCCGATCGCCGCCGCCGCGGCGTCGTTATCGATATGCACCGACCAAGGCACCGCATCGCCGAGCAGAGCCTGAAGATCGACATCGGCCCAGCGTTCATAGCCGGCAGGCCGATGCGGCATCGGCACGCGACCGAGATCGTCGGGAAGCGCGACGCCGACGCCCAGCACGCGGTCCATGCGGACCTTGCCCGACGCGCGGATGTCAGCGACCCCGTCGCGGACGAACGCGACGATGTCCTCGGGCATTGCGAACGAGACCTGACGCGTCACCCGCGACCGGACGGTGCCTGCGAGATCGAGCGACACCAGGGTCACATGGTCGCGGTCGATATTCAGGCCGATCGCGAAACAGCCATCGGGATTGATCCGCAACCGCACCGCGGGCTGTCCACGCCCGCCATGCCGCCGCCCCGCATCGATGATCAGGTCCGCCTCGAACAGCCGCCCCGTGATATTCGCGATCGTCGGCGCGGTCAGGTTGGTCATCGTCGCGATTTCGGTACGCGTGATATCGGGGTGGCGGCGGATGACTTGCAGGACGACGCGCTGGTTATAATCCCCCGCCCGTTCGAGGTTCGTCCCCGACAGGCTCGGCCCGAGACGAACCGCCCGCTCGTCTGCCGTCACACTGCTGCCCATCTGGGGCTGGTAATCCGAAAACGCCACTGTCTGCCATCTCCCCAACGACGCTATACGGCGACAGTCGGGCATCGTCCCGAACCGGTCAAATAAATAAGGCAAGTTGCGCATCGTGGGGCGCGCCGGAGCGCGATCCCGCGGCCGAGATGGCGGCATCTGGCACGCCGTCGCGGCACCGTTCCGGCGCTGTCGATGCCACATCGCACTTCGCGAGATGCTATGGTATCCGCCGTCAATTCAATCCTTTGTGGAAGAACGGTTGCATGATTACACGGCTTGAGGATCTGGAGCGGGTCCGTACCGAGTGCCGCGCGCTCGTCACCAAGCGCTCGCTCGTTTCGGCGGGCGCCGCGGTCGTCCCCGTGCCGGGAATCGATCTGGTCGCGGACGTCGGTCTGCTCACGTCGCTTTTGCCGCAGATCAGCGCGAAGTTCGAACTGGATCATGACCAGGTTCAGAAGCTCGAGCCCAAGATCGCGCAGCAGGTTTTGGTGATGGCGTCCAGCATGGGCAACAATGTGATCGGCCGCACGGTCACCAAGCGGATCGTCACGAGCCTGCTCCGCCGTGTCGGCGCGCGCGTCGCTGCGGGCTCCGTCGCCAAGTTCGTACCGTTCATCGGCTCTGCGGTCGCCGCGGGGATCAGCTTCGGCGCGATGAAGCTGGTCGGGAACGCGCATATCGAGGATTGCTACAAGACGGCACGCGCCTTGCTGCCAGGCGCGACGCTCGATACGTCGGGTGCCGGCACCGCGTCGCAGCGCTGACGCTTTATAAATACGAACGGGATCCCGGCATGGCGAAACAATATTGGGCGCAATTGATCGACTTCGACGAGGAGATGGAGTCGGCGTGCATCTCCGGCGCGACCGACCACGAGGATGCAGCCGAGACGCTCGTCGCCGATTTCGTCGGGGCGATGGGTGGCGAGATCACGCAGGGCGCGGTCCGCGTCTGGGTCCAGGGCGGCGACGTCGAGAAGGTCTATGACTGGAAGGTCGATCTCGTCATGCCCGAGGGCGATGAGGGCAACGCCAGCGCGAACGACGACGAGATCGAGGTCGAGGCGGAAATCGAACTCATCCAGCGCGTCTGATCCGGCGAGTTTGATCGCCGAGCGTGCGGGGCAGCGCCCCCGCACGCTCGGCGGCTCAGCCGCCGCTGGCGATCTTGTCGAACCCGCGTTCGAGGATCTGCCCGACCAGCCGGTCCCGCGAGGGGCCCGTGCGCTCGCCCAGGACGACCGCGATCAACCGCGTGTTGCCCCGCTTCGCCGATGCCGCAAGGTTGAACCCCGCCTCGACGGTATAGCCCGTCTTCAGTCCATCGACGCCCGCAAAGGCGCCGAGCATGTGGTTGTGGTTGAGCAGCCTGCGCGTGCCCCAGGTGAAGGACCGCGTGCCAAAATACGCATAGCGGCGCGGATGCTTGTCGATCAGCGCCTTCGAGAGCAGCGCCATGTCCGTCGCGGTGGTCGCATTCGCGCCCGGGAGGCCGGTGACGTTGGTGAACGACGTATGGTGCATCCCGAGCGTCCGGGCCTTGGCGGTCATCTTGCGCGCGCACCCGGCCTCGGTGCCCCCGAGCTTTTCGCCGAGCGCCACCGCGACATCGTTCGCCGAACTCACCGCGATCGCACGGATCGCCTCGCCGACGGTCAGGCTTCCCCGGGCTTGAATCCGAGCCGCGACGGCGGCTGGTTCGCCGCCGCGCGCGAGACCTTGACCGTATCGGTGAGCTGGAGCCTGTCCGCATCGAGCGCATCGAACGTCAGGAACAGCAGCATCATCTTCGTCAGCGACGCAGGCCGCCGCACCACGTTGGCGCTCTGCGCGAACAGCACGCGCCCGTCGCTCGCATCGATCAGAATGGCCGACACCGTCCGCGTCGACGCCACCACAAGCGGTGGACCGGTATCGACGGCCGGGAGCAAGGGCGCGGGCTGCGGGGCGGGCTGCGGGGCTGCCATCGGGCCCGCGGGTCCCGGGAACGACGTTCCCAGATACGCCGATGCCTGATCCACGGGCGCATCCCGCGACTGTGTGGCCATCGCCGTCGCCGCTGGCATCGCGATCGCGGTCAGCGCGCAGACATGGATCGACAGTCGCGAAAGGCGGCGGCCGGTCGCGGTCGGTGATACCGTCGCCGGTCTCACTCCGGCTCCGTCTCGTTGGTCGTCGGAGCATCACCTGCGGTATCGGGGGCTGCGTCCTTCGTGGAAGACCCGTCGCGCGTCACCCGTGCGGTCATTCCCGTCGCATCCGCGTCGTCCTGCATCTGGACGTCGGGCGCGATCTCCACCGCGGGCGGGGCCTCGGCCTTGACCTCCGCGGGAGGCGGCGCCTCGGGCTCGGCGGCGACGGGCGCGGTTTCCTCGGCCGGTGCCTCTTCCTCGTAGGACATGTTTTCGGTCACCGGCGGCGCCTCGGGCTCGGAGCGCGAACAGCCGCCGAGCACCGCCGTCATCATCGTTGCCGCAACCGCGAAGCCGATCCCGGTGGTCCGCTTGCCCATGCTGTATGTCGTCATGTTCATTACCCTTATCGTGCCGCCAATGCCTGGCGAGCGGAGCGTGCCTCGATCTTGGCGGCGAGCTTGGCGTCCCAGCTATAGGGATCGGCGCGGAAATTCATCTGCCCGTTCCCACTGGCAAACGCCGTCCAGTAGAGCAGATAGACCGAGACCGGCTTGGCCAGCCGTGCGCGGACCGTATCGCCCTTCGTCACGGTCGCGGCGATCGCCTCCGACGTCCATTGCGGATCGCCCGCCAACAGCCGCTCGGCAAGTTCGCCCGGCTTTTCGAGCCGGACGCAACCATGGCTCGCCAGACGGTCGAAGCTCGCAAACTTCGCGCGCGACGGCGTGTCGTGGAGATACACCGAATAGGGATTGTCGAAGTCGAACTTGTAGCGTCCCAGCGCGCTCTGGTTCCCCGCCGACTGCTGCAACCGCGTGCCGCCGATCACCTTGAAGCCGTTCCGCTTGAGATACCCGGGATTGGCCTTCTCCTTGGGCCACAATTCGCGCGTGGCGATCGAGGTCGGCACGTTCCACGGCGGATTGATGACGACGCTGTGGATCGTCGAGGTCAACATCGGCGTCTCGTCGCCCGGCCGGCCGGTCACGGCGCGCATCGAGGTGACGGGCTTGTCGCCGTCGAACACCGTCAGCACCGCGGCGGCGATATTCACCTGGATACGATCCTTGGGCAGCTCCTGCGGCAACCAGCGCCAGCGCTCCATGTTCGCCATGATCTGGCGGACGCGTTCGGTGGCCGACACGTTGAGCGCGGCAAGCGTCTGGACCGACACGATCCCGCTCGGGTTCAGCCCATAACGGCGCTGGGCCCGGCGAACGCCGTCGAGCAGCGCGGCGTCATAGCGGTCGCCGCTGGTCGAGACCGCCTTGTCCTCAACCGCGAGCCGCTGGCGCAGCGCGACGACGCGCGGGCCGCTTGCGCCGATCGTCATGTCCGGACCCGATGCGAGCGCCGACCATCCTCCCGACGCTGCGATTTCGCGGTAGCGCTCGAGTCCGGCCTTCAGCCCGTCATAGCCCGAATAGGGCGGCGGCAGCGCCGCGAACCACGCGACGATCCGGTCCCGCCGTACCGCGTCCGCAAAACCGGGGAGCGGATCGAACGCGGGCGGACGCATGCCCCAGTCCTGCTGGAAATCGGCCTCCGACAGGCGCCCGGCATGCACCGCACGCGCATGGTCGAGCGCCTGGCGGACGAGCGTGTCGTTGTCGACGTCGAGCACCAGCGTCGGGCGCGCAACCGCAAGCCCCTGCCCCATCGTGTCCGACGCGAGCAGCTTCTGGAGCTGCTTGACCTGCGATTCCGACAGCGTCGGGAGCGCGACGGCGGGCATGACGGGTGCGGGGACGTAGGTCGGCGGAACCTGCGGCGGGGCGACCTGCGGCTGAAGCAGCTGCGGCGGCACGAGCTGTTGCTGCGCCGACGCGGCCGCGCCGGCGCCGAACGGCACGATCAGCGCGGCGATCACGCCAGTGCCGAGCAGCCGGGCGGGCGTCCGGCGCAGCACGCCGCGCAGCTTGGACTCGATCGTCACCGCCGGCAGGGCATCACGGATATCGCCGGGCGTGACGGACAAAAGGGTCTTTGAAAGGCTTTGCATGGCTTCCCTATAGCGTTCGCGCCCTGCGTCGCACGGGCAATATCGCTGCAACCTGAATAAACCGCGTCGACACCGGTAAATATGCACCGGCGCGCGGAGATTTCAGCAGTGATCTCAACGGCGTTCGGCATCCGTTTTCGCGCGCTCGATCTGGAACGCCTCGCCTGCGTTCCACACTGGCCACGACCGTCCCTGCGCGACCTCGCGGCCCAGCGCATAGGCGACGCTGCCCTCCTGCGCTGCGCCGGTGAGATCCCAGCGCGCATCATATTCGTCGCAGGTCTGGTGATAGCATCGCGCATTGAACGCACTCCGCTTCGCCTCGCCCGCCGCCGCACCGCCATCGACCAGATCGCGGCCGGCGCGGAAATACACGCCGGGCACGCCCTTCTGCGCCAGCGCGTAATGATCCGAGCGATAGAACCATCCCGCCTCCGTGTTTTCCTCGGGCACGATCCGCAGCCCCTGCGCCGCCGCGACCCGCGCGAGGTCCGCCTCCATCGGCGTCCGTCCGACCCCGATCAGTTCGAGATCGCGTGTACGGCCGAGCACGACGTGCGGATCGAGGTTGAACTGCGCGGCCGTCGTCGCAAGCGGCAGGACGGGATGATCGGCGTACCAGCTCGCCCCGAGCAGCCCCTTTTCCTCCGCCGTCCACAGCGCGAACACCACCGACCGGCGTGGTCGCGCGGCGCCGGCGTAGGCCCGCGCGATCTCAAGCAGCGTGGCGGTACCCGTCCCGTTGTCGATCGCGCCGTTGCGGATCCGGTCCGCGGGCGGGTCGAACGCGTTCTCGCCATATGCATCCCAGTGCGCGCCATAGAGGATGCTGCCCGCGGCGGGATCGGTTCCGGGCAGCACGCCGACGACATTGTGGCTCTCGACATGCTCGATCCGTGTCTCGACGCGCGCCGAGAATGCTGCGCCCTTGAGCTCGATCGCCGCAAAGTCCGCACGCTGCGCGGACCGCTTGGCCGCGGCATAGTCGAGCCCGCCCTGCTTGAGCAACGCGACGCCGATATCGTTCCGGATGTTGCCGCGCACCCCGAAGGCGGGCGGGACCGCGCCGGTATCGAGCGCATAGCCGGGGACCGCATCGCCATTGGCGATCTGGAGCCAGGGATAGCTCGCCGGAAACGTCTCGTGGATCGTCAGGAACGCCGCCGCGCCGCGCTTCTGTGCCTCGTTCAGCTTGGTCCGTGCGGCGGGGCTCGATGCGCGCCCGCCAAATCCGAGGTCGCGCCCGGCCTCGACATCGGGATCGCCCGCAAGCGCCACGACGACTTTGCCGCGAACGTCGACACCGCGATACGGGTCATAGCCGAGCTTGGGCTCGACCACGCCGTAGCCCACGAACACGATCGGCACCGTGTCGAGTTGCGTCGCGCCAACGATCCGCGACGAGGCGGCGATCTCGACGCCGGGGTTCAGCGTGACATCGCGGCGACCGAGCCTGAGCCTGAACGCTGCGCTGTCACGCGTCCAGCGCAGCAGTGGCACGCGCTGGCGGAAGCTGGAGCCGGCGCCCGCCTTCAGTCCCAACTGCCTGAACCGCGCCTCGAGGAAGTCGAGCGTGATCGGCTCGCCGGACTGCGTCGGGCCACGGCCATGGAAGGAATCGTCGCTGAGCGTGCGAATATCGGCCTTGATCCGGTCCGCGGACAGGATGGGCGGGCCAGGATCGGCGGCAGCGGTCAGCAGCAACAGCGGAAGAAGTCTTTTCATGCGTGCAAATTGCCCTCGAAACGGCCCGGGAACAAGCGGTGATCGGTCAACTTCACTGTCTTGTCAGCGATTTAATCGGGCTGCTCTATCGAGCCGCGGATCATCCCGGGATACGGACGCGAACCCGGCGGAAGCGCGCTTCGATGAAGCTGTAGACGCCGAACAGTCCCAGCCCGATGCCGGTCGCCGCGAGCAGCCACTTCCCGCCCGGCTGATCCTGCAGCATCGCCAGCGCATCGGCCATGCCGCCCGCCTCGGTGGCGTGCGACTGCCATGCCGCCACGGCGAAGAACCCCGCGACGATCGCGAACACGACCGCGCGCGCGCCATAACCCAGCCGACCCATCGTGCAGACATAGGAGGGCAGCGACGAATCATTGTGCAGGTCGCGGATGAAATCACCCTTCCACGCCTTTTTCGCCTGCATCAGCGCTGCCGCGAGGATGCCGATAGCGACTGCCGCGACGAGGAACCGCCCGAGCGGAACGGACAACAGCCACGCGGTCCAGTCGCGTGCGCTGTCGTCGCCGGGCGATCGGCCGCCCGAGCCCGTCGCCGGATGCAGCGCCAGCCGCGCCGCCGTCCACGCCAGGATCAGGTGCGCGACGCCGCTGACGACATGCCCGATCCGTTTCACCGCACCCTTGGCATCCTGCATGATCCGCTCCGGATCCGCGATCGCCTCGGTCAACCGCCATATCGCATAGCCAAGCAGCCCCGCTGCCACGATCGCGAGGATCACCACGCCCAGCTTCTCGTCCGCGAGCGACCCGATCGCGCCCTGATTGTCGGCAATCGTCCCGCCGCGCATCGCCGCATCGACCGCGAACCAGCCGACCAGCAGGTACACCAGGCCGCGCGCGGCAAAGCCAAGCCGCGCAAGCTGCGTCGCGCGTGCATCCGAAATCGTCACCGCATTCCCCCGGTTCGTTACGCGTGCACAACACTCGGCATGACGCGACGTTCCGGCAAGGATCGGACGGGCCCTAGTCGCCCCAAGCCGCGACCGGCGGCAGGGCGCCTGTTTCGGGCTTCGCGAAAAGATACCCCTGACACAACCGCACGCCGAGCGCGCGCAACGTCGCGAGTTCGCCGGGTGTCTCGATCCCCTCGGCGAGCGGCTCGATCCCGAGGTCCGCGCCGAGCGCGACCACCGCCGCAACGATCGAGCGCTTGACCGCCGACGTATCGATGCCGCGGATCAGCATCATGTCGAGCTTGATGACGTCGGGATGCAATTCCGCGAGCAACCCGAGCCCGGCATAGCCCGCACCGAAATCGTCGATCGCGGTCGTGAAACCCTGCGCGCGGTAGGCCGCGATGATCCGGCGGACATGCGCGACGTCCTGCATCCGCTCGTTCTCGGTGAATTCGAACATCAGGTTGCGCTTGTCGAACCCGACGCGTGCCGCCGCCGCCAGCGTCGCGCGGATGCACGCATTGGGCTCGTACACCGCGTTCGGCATGAAATTGATCGACAGCTTGATGTCGCCGCCGGGTACGAACAGCGCACCGGCCATCTCGACCGCCCGGACCCGGCACGCTTGGTCGAACGCATAGATCATGTCCGCCGAAACCCGGTCGAGCACCGTCTGCGCGCCCTCGCCACCGGCACCGCGAACCAGCGCCTCATACGCCCAGATCTTGCCGGTCAGGATGTCGATGATTGGCTGAAACGCCATCGTGAAGCCGAAGGGCACCCCGCCTCCGCTCCGGCAGGCGCCGCAACGCTGCGTACCGCCTGCAGCGTTCTGCGCATTCCGCCCGACGGCGACACGGTCCATGAAGCTCATCGTCAATTCCAGGCGCACGTCGGCGAAATACGGTCATGAGGAACGGCGCGACCACGCCCCGCACTTTGTGAATGCAACTCATGTATATTGCTTGGATTAATAAACCGTCTTGGCGATGGCCCAGCCTTGTGCGCCCGCGGTCGCAATCCCGGATCAGTTGACGGGGGGCTTGCGACGATAGCTCAGCGCCTCGGCGATATGGATCCGTGTCACCTCGGGCGCGGCGGCGAGATCGGCGATCGTCCGGCCGACGCGGAGGATCCGCGTATAGCCGCGCGCGGTCAGCCGCATCGCCTCCGCCGCCTGCGCGAGCAGCTTGCGACCCGCAGCATCGGGTGTCGCAACGGCATCGAGGACGGGGCCATCCGCCTCGGCATTGGTCCGCACGAGATGATCCCGATAGCGCTCGACCTGAACCGCGCGCGCTGCGGCGACGCGTGCACCGACCACTGCCGATCCTTCGCCTGCGGGCGGCATCACCAGATCGGCCGCCGTCACCGCCCTGACCTCGACGTGCAGGTCGATCCTGTCGAGCAGCGGCCCCGACACCTTGGCCTGATAGTCCGCAGCGCAACGCGGCGCGCGTGCGCAGGCGAGGCTCGCATCCCCCAGATGTCCGCATCGGCACGGGTTCATCGCGGCGATCAACTGGACGCGGGCTGGAAACGTCACGTGCGCATTGGCGCGCGCAACGCTGATCGTACCGGTCTCGAGCGGTTGGCGCAGCGAGATCGAGCACCGCGCGCTGAAATTCCGGGAGTTCGTCGAGGAACAGCACGCCGAGATGCGCGAGGCTCACCTCGCCCGGCTTGACCTTGAGCCCGCCCCCGTGAGCGCCGCCATCGAGGCCGAGTGATGCGGCGCGCGAAACGGTCGCGTGCGCGTCAGCCGTCCGCCCGTCAGCGTCCCCGCGACCGACTGGACCATCGACACCTCGAGTGCCTCGGCCGCATCGAGCGGGGGCAGGATTCCCGGCAGGCATGCGGCCATCAGCGACTTGCCCGACCCGGGTGGACCGCAAAGAAGAAGATTGTGCCCGCCCGCCGCCGCGATCTCGAGCGCGCGCTTGGCGGTCTCCTGCCCGCGCACCTGCGCGAGATCGGGCCCTGCCGCGGCGGCGTCGACGGTTCCGGGCTCGGGCGCACGCAACAGGCCATGGCCTTTGAAATGATTGATCAGCGCGAGCAGATCGGGCGCTGCGATCACGTCGACCGAACCGGCCCAGGCCGCTTCCGCACCCTGCGACGCCGGGCATATCAGCCCCTTGCCGATCTGCGACGCGTGGAGGGCCGCGAGCAGGACACCGGGTGACGCCGTGATCCGCGCGTCGAGCCCCAGTTCGCCAACGACGACATAATCGGCGAGCATTTCGGCGTCGATCACCCCCATCGCCGCGAGCAATGCGAGCGCGACAGGTAGATCGAAATGCGATCCTTCTTTCGGAAGATCGGCCGGCGACAGGTTCACCGCGATCCGTTTCGGCGGCAGCGCGAGCCCCATCCCGGCGATCGCGCCGCGCACACGTTCGCGGCTTTCGCCGACGGCCTTGTCGGCCAGCCCGACGAGATTGAACGCAGGAAGTCCGGGAATCAGCTGGACTTGCACCTCGACCGCGCGCGCTTCCAACCCAAGATACGCCACCGTCGACACGATCGCAGCCACTGCGTTTCCCCCGCAACGCCGCGTTTTTGCCACGTCCTGTGCTATTCATACCGGAATGTGCATCCCCGCAATGCCTCCTGGCCTTGCGCCGTCTTGCGATCCTAACACACCAGCGCCAAATGCCGCCCGTGACCGTCATCCGCCCCCGCGTCTTCCGTATCGGCCAGCTTGCACTTGGCGGCCTGCTGATCGTCATTGCCCCTGCGCTCGCGCCCGTGCCCGGGCCGGCGGGAATATTCCTGTTCGCCGGGGGTATGGTGCTCGTGCTGCGCAATTCGCCGCGCGCCCGACGCCGCTGGGCACGGCTGAAGCGGCGCTGGCCGCGAACGGGGCATCTCGTCGACCGTGTCATGCGTCGGCGAAGCGCGCTGCGCCGCCACACCCGCAGCAAGGCCTCGCCGGCCGGATCATCCACGCTACAAACGCGAAGCGTCAATTGACTTACCCGCCCCGTTTCCGTAAGCGCCCACCCATCAAGGCCGTCCCCGTGGCGGCCGTTTTCTATTTGATGACCTAGGGAATGACCAATGAAGCGGACCTTTCAGCCGAGCAACCTGGTACGCGCACGCCGTCACGGCTTCCGCGCACGGATGGCGACGGTCGGCGGCCGGGCAGTGATCCACGCACGCCGCGCCCGCGGTCGCAAGAAGCTGTCGGCCTAACAATTCTCGACAAACGCCGCGATTTTCTCGCGGCGAATGCGGGGAAGCGCGCGCCGATGCCGGGATTCGTCCTGCTCATGCGCCCCCGCGACGACGGTGACGACACGATGCAGATCGGCTTCACCGTCACCAAGAAGATCGGCAACGCCGTCGTCCGGAACCGCATGAAACGGCGGTTGCGGGCGCTGGCGCGTGAGCTGTTGCCGGAACGCGGCATCGCTGGGGCGGATCACGTGCTGATCGGCCGCAATGGCGGGGTCGAACGCGATTACGCGCTGTTGCGGACCGAGCTGGGCAAGGCGTTCCGCAAGGTAACGCCACAAGCCGCTCCCGATACCACCCCGACGAAGGCCGGGGCCCAAATGGGAAAGCGGCCGTGACCACGCGCCGCCATTGGTTACTCGGCGCCGCCAATTGGGCCCCGGCCTCCGCCGGGGTAGTGCGTGGGTATGGGTGGCGTGGCGCCCAAAGCGTCACCTCCCCCGTGTCGTGTTCTCCCGCGAAGGCGGGAGCCCAGCCTGGGTCCCCGCCTTCGCGGGGAAACAAAATTGGGGCAGGATTGCCCCGGCTGCAGCATGCTAGCCCGCCTCCTCATCCTCATCGCGCGCGGCTGGCAACTCGGCCCTTCGCTCGTCCTGCCGCCCACCTGCCGCTACGATCCTTCGTGTTCCGCCTATGCAATCGAGGCCGTTGGGCGCTATGGCGCGCTCAAGGGGGGCTGGTTGGCGGCGAAGCGTATCGCTCGCTGCCATCCGTGGGGCGGGCATGGACCCGACCCAGTCCCAGAGCTGAAGCCTGAGAAATTGAAAGACGCCGCCCTGTGAAAGACGACAAGCAGAATTTCGTGCTGTTCGCGGTGATCGCGGCGCTCATCCTGTTCGGATGGCCGATGATCCAGGGCAAGTTCTTCCCCACCGCAAATCCCCCGGTCACCAAGATCGAGGGTGGCAAGACCAAGCCGCTCGCGAACCCCGCCGCGGATCCCGCCGCTGACGGTGCCGCCGCGATCGGTGACCGCACCGCCGTCATCGCGAGCACGCCGCGCATCCGCATCGAGACGCCTCGCGTCTCCGGCTCGATCAACCTCAAGGGCGCGCGGATCGACGATCTCGTGCTCAAGGGCTATGACGAGACGGTCGCGAAGAACTCGCCCCCGATCCGCCTGTTGTCGCCTGCGGGCGCACCCGATGCCTATTTCGCGAGCTTCGGCTGGCGTGCGCAGGGTCTGACCCCGCCCGCTGCCGACGCCGTCTGGACGCCCTCGGGCGCAACCACGCTGACGCCCACCACCCCCGTCACGCTCGACGCGACCAACGCCACCGGTCAGCGCTTCCGCATCCAGATCGCGGTCGACCAGGATTACATGTTCACGGTCCGCCAGACCGTCCTGAACGCCGGGACCGCGCCCGTCCCCGTCGCGACCTATGGCCTCGTCAACCGCGTCGGCATCTCGAAGGATCCGTCGTCGATGACGATCCATGTCGGGCCGATGTCGGTCGACAATGGCGGCGCACACTATCGTCCCGACTACAAGGACATCGACGAGGCGCCGCAGAAGTTCACGACGACCGGCGGCTGGCTCGGCTTTACCGACAAATACTGGCTGACTGCGATCATCCCCGACCAGGGCCAGGCGTTCGACGGCCAGTTCCGCGCGGGTGCAAACAAGGCCTATCAGGCCGACTACGCACTCCAGCCCAAGCAGGTCGCACCGGGCCAGGCGATCACGCAGGTCTCGCGCTTCTTTGCCGGCGCCAAGGAAGTCCGCCTGCTCGATCGCTACACCGATCAGGCCGGCGGCGTCGCCAAGCTCGACTATGCGATCGACTGGGGCTGGTTCCGGATCGTCGAGAAGCCGATCTTCTACTATCTCGACTGGCTGTACCGCACGGTCGGCAATTTCGGCCTCGCGATCATCCTGCTGACGGTCACGATCCGCGGCCTGCTGTTCCCGATCGCGCAGCGCCAGTTCAAGTCGATGGCGGCGATGCGCGCGGTCCAGCCCAAGGCGAAGGCGCTGCAGGAGAAGCACAAGGACGACAAGCTCCGCCTCCAGCAGGAGACGATGGCGCTGTACAAGGCCGAGGGTGTCAATCCGCTCGCGGGTTGTGCGCCGACGCTGCTCCAGATCCCGATCATGTACGCACTGTACAAGGTGCTGATGCTGACGATCGAGATGCGTCACCAGCCGTTCGTCGCGTGGATCAAGGATCTGTCCGCACCCGATCCGCTGACGCCGCTCAACCTGTTCGGTCTCCTCGCCTTCACGCCGCCGCACTTCATCGCGATCGGCGTCGTGCCGATCATCCTCGGCATCAGCATGTACTTCCAGTTCAAGCTGAACCCGACGCCGATGGACGACACGCAAAAGCAGGTCTTCGCGCTCCTCCCCTGGGTGCTGATGTTCGTGATGGCGCCGTTCGCGGTCGGCCTCCAGGTCTACTGGATCACGTCGAACTGCCTGACGATCATCCAGCAAAAGCTGCTCTACGCCCGGCATCCGGGTCTGAAAGTTCCGGTGACCAAGTGAACGACGTCCCTAATCTCGGCCCCGATCTCGAGCAGACCGACGCGCCGTTTACCGCGGAGCAGCTCGAGCATGCGCGCAAGCTGTTTGCCGGGCATGTCGGCTTTCTGAAGTCCGCGCCGACGCTCGAATTCCTGCCCGATGCGACGGTGCCGGAGGTGGCGTTTGCGGGGCGGTCGAACGTCGGCAAGTCGTCATTGCTCAATGCGCTGACGGGCCGCAATTCGATGGCGCGTACGTCGAACACGCCGGGCCGCACGCAGGAGCTGAACTTCTTCGACGTCGGCGCGCCGCTCGCGTTCCGTCTCGTCGACATGCCGGGCTATGGTTTCGCCAAGGCGCCCAAGGACGTCGTCAAGAAGTGGCGATTCCTGATCAACGACTTCCTGCGCGGCCGCGACGTGCTCAAGCGCGCGCTCGTGCTGATCGATCTCGCGCCACGGCATCAAGGATGTCGACCGCGAGATCCTCGAGATGCTCGACAAGGCCGCGGTCAGCTACCGCATGGTCCTGACCAAGGCGGACAAGATCAAGGCGTCCGAACTCGTCGAGGTCACCGAGCGCACCGCGCTGGAGGCCCGCAAGCGCCCCGCCGCGCATCCCGACATCCTCGTCACGTCGAGCGAATACGGCATGGGCATCCCCGAACTGCGCGCGGCAGTGGTCGAAGCGGTCAGCTAACGCCCGCACGTTTGGCGGGGCCGCAGAGATTGCCCTCGCCCGTCCGGCCCGCTAGTCCCCGGGCCATGAAACTCGTCATCGGAAACAAGGCCTATTCCTCCTGGTCGCTCCGCGGCTGGCTCGCGTGCAAGCACTCCGGGCTGCCTTTCGAAGAGGTCGTCGTGCCGATGTACGACGCCGACTGGGAAAAGCGCCGGCAGGGTGACGAGTTCGCGCCCTCGTCGGGCAAGGTACCCATCCTGTGGGACGGCGAGGCCGTCGTGTGGGACAGCCTCGCGATCGTCGACTATCTCGCGGACAAGGTCGGTCGCGACCGGTTCTGGCCCGCCGACGAAGCGGCGCGGGCGATGGCGCGCTCGATGGCGGCGGAAATGCACTCCAGCTTCGCCGCGCTTCGCAAGAAGCACAGCATGAACGTCCGGCAGATCTTCCCGGCGCAGCGTCCCGACGACGACGTGCTCGTCGATCTGCAGCGGATCATGGAACTCTGGGCGCAGGCGCGTGCGCGATTCGGCGGCGACGGGCAGTTCCTGTTCGGGCAATTCGGCGCGGCGGACATCATGTTCGCCCCCGTCGTCACGCGGATCGTGACCTATCAGCTTCCGATCGCCCGCTTCGCGCAGGGCTATATGCAGGCGATGTTCGAACACCCCTTCATGCAGGACTGGATCGCCGGTGCGCAGGAAGAGGAATGGGTGATCGAGCAATATGAGCAGCCCGCGTCGAGCCCGACGCGATGATCGATCCGCTGGCGCTGGCGCAGGCGCTGCTCGCGGCGGACAGCGTCACGCCGGCACGGGGCGTCGTGTTCGACGTTCTCGAGGCGGCATTGCGCCCGATCGGCTTTGCGATCGACCGGTTCGTCGTCGGCGAGGCGCCCGACGG
Source organism: Sphingomonas sp. 22R3R2A-7 (assembly GCF_036856055.1). Classification (NCBI taxonomy): domain Bacteria; kingdom Pseudomonadati; phylum Pseudomonadota; class Alphaproteobacteria; order Sphingomonadales; family Sphingomonadaceae; genus Sphingomonas; species Sphingomonas sp. 22R3R2A-7. The sequence goes on from NZ_JASPFR010000001.1 coordinate 849,582, forward strand.
CCCCGTCGAGAACATGCTCGCGATCCGGACGGGCAGCGGCCCGCATCTGGCATTTGCCGGGCATCTCGACGTCGTGCCGCCCGGCGATGGCTGGACCGGGTCACCCTGGTCCGCCGATGTCCGTGACGGGCTGCTGTACGGCCGCGGCGCGGTCGACATGAAGGGAGCGATCGCCGCCTTCGCCGCCGCCGCCGGCCGCAGCGACGCCGGCACGCTCTCGCTGATCATCACCGGCGACGAGGAGGGGCCCGCGACGTTCGGGACGCGCGCGCTGATCGACCGGATGGTCGCGCGCGATGTCGTCCCCGATCTGTGCATCGTCGGCGAGCCGACCTCGACCGCAAGACTGGGCGACGTCATCAAGATCGGCCGGCGGGGTTCGGTCAATATCTGGATCGAGGTCCCCGGGCGGCAGGGCCATGTCGCGTATCCGCATCTGGCGGACAATCCGATCCCGCGCCTGATCGCGATCCTCGCCGACATCGGCGCGATCGAGCTCGACCGCGGCAATGCCTGGTTCCAGCCGTCGAACATCGAGGTGACCGACCTCACCGTCGGCAATCCCGCGCACAACGTGATCCCAGCCAAGGCGAGCGCACGACTGAGTATCCGGTTCAACGACGAACACCGCGGCGCCGACCTGATCGACCGGATCGCTGCGGTGGCGGCGCGCCATGACCCTGCTGCGCAGGTCACCGGGCGGATATCGGGCGAGGCGTTCCTGACCGAGCCCGGCGCTTTGTCGACGATGCTGTCCGGCTCGATCGAAGCGGTCACGGGTGTCGTGCCGGAACTCTCGACGACCGGCGGCACGTCGGACGCGCGGTTCCTGTCGAAGCTGTGCCCGGTGGTCGAGTTCGGACTGATCAACGCGACGATGCACAAGGTCGACGAAGCCGTCGCGGTCGACGACCTGATCATGCTGACGGATATCTACGCAAACATGATCGAGCGTGCGATGAGCGGTTCCTGATCGCGACGACGATCGCGAGGAATGGCTCGAACTGGGGGATGGACATGATCAAGGCATTGCTGCTCGGACTGGCGACGACGGTCGCGACATCGGCGCTGGCGCAGACGCCGCCCCCAGCGCCCTCGCGAACGAGCTACATACAGGCAGGCGCGGTGCTCGATCGCCCGGGCCAGCCGCCGCGCGGGAATACCACGATCGTGGTCCGCGACGGCAAGGTCGCGGAGCTGCGCGACGGGTTCGTTGCTGCCGAGCCCGGCGCCACGCTGATCGACCTGCGCAACGCGTTCGTCCTGCCCGGGATGGTCGACATGCACGTGCATCTCTGGGGGATCGGTGGCGACCCGATGCGCGCGCGGCTCGAGGCGCTCAACCGCGACCGGTTCGACGACGAGATGACCGCGGTCGCCAACGCCCGCACCACGCTTGCGGCGGGGTTCACCTCCGTGCGCGATCTCGGCGGCGACCCGCGCGGCATCAGGGCGCTGCGCGACGCGATCGACGCCGGCGCGGTCGAGGGTCCCACGATCACCAACGCCGGCGAAATGATCTCGGTCACCGGCGGGCACGGCGATGGCGGCAACGGTCTGGCGGAGGAATTCGCCGACATGGTGCATGCGAAGGAGGTCAACCTGTGCGACGGCCCCGACGATTGCCGCCGTGCGGTGCGTGCACAGGTCGCGCTGGGCGCCCGCGTCATCAAGTTCGCGGCGACCGGCGGCGTGCTGTCCAACGTCAGCGGCGGTCTCGGCCGGGCGATGACGCCTGAGGAAATGCGCGCGATCATCGACACCGCGCACACGCTCGGTCGCAAGGTCGCGGCGCACAGCCACGCGATCGAGGGCACGCGCGCCGCGCTGGAGGCAGGCGTCGATCTCGATCGAGCACGGCACGTTCCTCGACGACGAGACGATCCGGCTCTTCAAGGCCAAGGGCGCGTATCTGGTGCCGACCGAGATCGCGCCGGTCGCCGCGCTTGCGCAGGCGCGCGGCGGGGCGTTGCCGCCCGCGACGATCGTCAAGGCCGAGTCCGCCGCCGCAGCGATGGCGGCGAGCCACCGCCGCGCCTATGCCGCGGGGGTCAAGGTCGCGTTCGGCACCGACACCGGGGTGTCGAAGCACGGCGACAACGCGACCGAATTCGCGCTGCTCGTGCGGAACGGGCTGACCCCGGCGCAGGCGATCGCCGCGGCCACGGTCGGTGCCGCGGACCTGCTGGGTCGCGACGATATCGGCACGCTCGCACCGGGCAAGACCGCCGACATCATCGCCGTCACCGGGTCACCGCTTCAGGACGTCACCCGGCTCGAACATGTCGCGTTCGTGATGCACCGCGGTACCGTCGCAACGCAGAAACCGATCAGCTGACACCGGGCGTGGACCGCGGCCGTCGAAGCCGGCGGGGCCCCCGCCCAGCCAGCCACGCAGGAGCATCGTCACCTCCCCGGGGCGTTCCATCGGCGACAGATGGCCGCACGCGCGCAGGATGTGGAACGCCGCGCCCGGGATACGCGCGGCCAGCGCCTTGGCATCGTCGGGGGAGCAGATCCGGTCGCGGTCGCCGACCGCCACCAGGGTCGGCACGCGGATCGCGGCGATCGCCTCGGTGATGTCGGGACGCGCGAGCAGCGCCTCCTGCTGGCGGTCGAACACGCCTGGTCCGACCCGCTCCGCCATCGCCTGCACGGGCCCGCTGACGATTGCCGAGAGCTGCGGATCGGCGTGGGGCGCGGTGGCCAGCGACCCCTGATCGGCGACGGACCGCGGTCGCGCCTCCATCGATGCGCGCGTCCCGAACAGGGCGATCCGCGTGACGCGATCGGGCGCCTGCCGGATGATCTCCATCGCGACATAGCCCCCGAGGCTCACGCCGGCGACCGCGAACCGTGGCGGCGCGTCCGCCAGCACCCGCGCCGCCATCGCGTGAATGCTGGTGTCCCGCGACAGATCGCCGAACTCGGGGTGGGCCAGATCGCCCAGGTCCATGATCTGGCGCGACCAGAGCCGGCCGTCGCAGCCCATTGCGGGCAGCAGCATCAAGGGTTCGAGATGTCGTTCCATCGCTGGACTCCGGTGTCGGGACAAGGGGCGCGCAAGCTCGGCTCAGCCTGCGACGAACGGGAAGGCGAGCGCGATGATCCCCACCAGCGTCATCACCGCGCAGACCATCACCGCGGGGAGCAGCGTGAAGCGCTGGTGATCCGCGAGATCGATCCCGGCGAGGCTGACGAGCAGATAGGTCGACGGCACCAGCGGGCTGAGCAGATGGACTGGCTGTCCCATCAGCGACGCACGCGCGATCGCCATCGGCGAGACACCGTAATGCGCGCCCGCCTCGGCGAGGATCGGCAGCATCCCGAAATAGAAGGCGTCGTTCGAGATGAAAAAGGTGAACGGCAGGCTCAGCACCGCGGTGATCGGCGCCATATAGGGGCCGAACGCGGGCGGGATCGCGCCCACCACTTCCTTGCTCATCGCCTCGACCATGCCGGTTCCGCCGAGGATGCCGGTGAAGATGCCCGCGGCGAAGATCAGCGACACCACCGACAGGACGTTCCCCGCATGCGCGGCGATCCGCTCCTTCTGCTCGGCGACGCCGGGATAATTGACGATCATCGCGATCGCGAACGCGATCATCATCAGGACCGACAGCGGCAACACGCCCCAGACCAGCAGCGTCAGCAGCGTGACGACGAGCAGGCCGTTGAACCAGATCAGCCTTGGCCGGCGCGCTTCGGGATATTGCGATACCGCCATGCCCGTGAATTCGGCCTCGTCACGCACCTGGACCGCACCGATCCGCGCGCGTTCCTTGCGCCCGAACCAGACCGCCAGCGCCAGAAGGCTGACGAGCCCGGCGATCATCCCCGGGATCAGCGGCAGGAACACCGTCGCCGGGTCGAGCTTCAGCGCACTTGCCGCGCGCGCGGTCGGCCCACCCCATGGCGTAAGATTCATGATCCCGCTCGTCGCCATCAACAGGCAGCACAGGTACAGCCGGTTCATGTCGTAGCGCTTGTACAGCGGCAGCAGCGCGGCGATCGTGATGATGTACGTCGTCGATCCGTCCCCATCGAGGCTGACGAGCGCGCACAGCACGACCGAACCAAGCAGGATCCGCGTCGGGTCGCCGTGCACCATCCGGATCAGGCGCCCGACCAGCGGATCGAACAGGCCGGTGTCGGTCATCGTCGAGAAGAACAGGATGGCGAACAACAGCATCACGCCGGTCGGGGCGAGGTTCTTGATCCCGTCGATCATCATGTCGCCGAGACCCGCCGCCTGTCCGGCGACGACGCCGAAGATCGTCGGGATGACGATCAGCGCGACCAGCGGCGTCATCCGCTTGGTCATGATGAGTGTCATGAAAGTGGCCACCATCAGGAAGCCAAGCAAAGCCAGGTTCATGCGAGCAATCCTTGTGGGGGAGTTAGAAGGTCACCGCGACGCGCGCGCTGACGGTCTCGCCATCGTCGCTGCCGATGACGGCGCCGCTGCGGTTGTCGGTATTCCAGTGGATCGCGTTGACCTGCAGCCGGGTGAAGCTGTTGAGATACCAGTTGACGCCGAGCGTCCCTGCCCATCCCTCGCCACCGGTCAGCAGATCGGTGTAATCGAGGCTTTCATAGCGTCCGGTCAGCTCGATCGCGCCCGGCCCGCCGTCGAAGGTGGGGCGCTTGACCTTGGGCTGGCCGAAGCTGCCCAGTCGCGGGTTGTAGGGCGGCAGGTCGCCCGTCAGGAAGAACCCGCCCGACAGGCTCCACGCCTTGCTCGTGAAATCAGGGCGTCCGGCATCGAGCCGCGCGTCGCGCCGCCCCGCCTCCGCCATCAGCCACAACGGCCCGCGATAGCCGCCGAGCTCGAGCCCGTAGCCGGTCGTTCCGGTTCCACCGATCAACGGCCCCGTCGACACGCGCAGGCCGCCGTTGAAGCGACCACCGATCACGGTGTTGCGCGTCAGCGTGGTCGCGGCCGGGGACAGCGACTCGTCGAACCCCCAGGCGCCGAGATGCAGCACCGCGCTGTCGGTCTTGATCGGGTTCCAGTGCGCACGGGCGAGCACGGTGCGGCCGTCGCTGACCGCCTGCGTGCCGTCGACACGGTCGCCGGTGACCGTCAGCGACGCGTGCCCAGTCTTCCAGAACAGGCGGGGCATGATGCCGATGCCATAGAAACCACGCTGCGGAATGATCGCGGTCGCGACCGTCGTGCGCTCGAGGAACGGTGTCGAGTCCGACCCGGTCGAGCCCTCGAACCCGCGGTCGTTGAACAGATGCCCGGCGCGCACGTCGTAATCGAGCCCCGGCTTGATCCGGTCGCGCCAGCCCATGAACGCGGTCACGACATCGACCTCGTTCTCCGAAAAGTCCGCTTCCATCTGATAGAAGAAGTGCGTTCCGACCCCGCCTTCGAGGCCGAGGCGCAGCGCGCGCATGCCCGTGGTCGTCAGGTTGCGCGTGTCCGATTTCGACCCGAACGACGAACTTACATCGGCAAGAATGCGGCCGCGGGGCTTGAACGTGTAGACGCCGTCGGCCGAGTGGAACACCGGCAGGCCCGCCCCCCATTCGGTGGTGATGCCCGAGGGATTGTCGCGCGCGGCGGCGGCCTGCGCGACGTCGCGATCGGCAGGGCCCGGCGGCACGAGCTGCGGCGCGAACGGGATCGTTCGCCGCGGGTCCGGCGTCGCCTGCGCGACCGCGACGGGCGGTGTCGTCGGGGTGGTTGTCGGTGTCGGCGCCGTCGTCACGGGGGCCGGCGACGCGGCAGCGACCTGCTGCCCCTCGATCCGGTCGAGCCGGGCTTTCAGCGCAGCGATTTCCGCCGCCTGCGCGCGGACGAGATCGGCAAGATCCGCCTGGCTCGGCGTCTGTGCCAAGGCAGGAGTGGCGACTGCGAGTGCAATCACTGCACAGCCGGTACGCAACAGGGTCATCGGGAAGCTCCGGAAAGGGTCGCCTGCCAGTCGCGAAGGAAGCGCTGACGGGTGATGTGATCGAGATTGACGAGCAATTGCGGCCCGACGCGGATCGGCCGCGCCTGCACGCTCGGCAGGCGACGCGCGCGCACGTCGGTGCGCACCGGCCACAGGCTGCGCTCGGCGAGAAGCGTCTGGCCGCGGCGGGACAGCAGGAAGTCGAGAAACAGCTTGGCGGCGGCCGGCGCACGCGCGTTGCGGGCGATGAATGCGATGCGCGACGTGACGATGGTGTAGTCGGTGGGGAACACCACGCCGAGCCGGCGATCGCGCTTCGCCTGCTCCAGCGCATAGGAGCCGATGACGTTGTACGCGATCGCCTGGCGCCCTGCGGCGACCGCGGCGAGCATCGGCTCGGTCGTTGCCGAGAGAACGGGCTTGGTCGCCGCGATCGCCTGGAAAAGCGCACGGCTGTCGCGGGTGATCGCCAGATCCTCCGCCATGTACAGATAGCCGACATTCGAGCGGGCCGGATCGAAGGTCGTCACGCGGCCGGTGAACACGGCGCGTCGCTGTCGCAGCACCGCCTCGAGCGCGGCATGGCTGCGCGGCATCGCGGCGTCGGGGATCAGCCGGCGATTATAGACGATCCCGATCGGCTCGGCGGTGACGCCATAGCCCATGTTCTTCCACACGGACCGTGCCGGGAGCGCAGGCTTTTCGGGGCTCGCATAGCCTTGCGCGAACCCGTCGTTGATGAGCTTGACCTGCAGATCCATCGCCGACGACCAGACCAGGTCCGCGGACGGGCGACGGGCCCGCGTCTCGGCGACCAGCCTGCGGTAGATTTCGGCCGAGCCGAGATCGGCATAGCGCACCGCTATTCCGGGATAGGTCCGCCTGAACGCCGCGACCACCGTGACGAGTTCGCTGCGGTCGGCATTGCCGTAGACGGTCAGCACGCGCTCGGCCCGCGCATCGGCGATCAGCGCGTCATAGGAGCGCGGATAGCCGACCGGGCGCTGCGCCACGGCATGGCCCGGCTGGGCTGCGCCAACCGCCAACATCATCAGAAATAGGATCTTTCGCATCCCGGCTCCTCTCGCTTTTCCGCTTCTGTGCTCGGATAAGCCTGACGATGCGATACAAGCCCGACCTGTCAGCAACCTTTCACCGCCGGTCGTCATGCGAATCCTGATGATCGAGGACGATGCCGCGCTCGCCCGCAGCATCGGCGCGCTCCTTCGTGCGGACGGCCATGCGGTCGATCACTGCGCGAGCGGCGAGGAGGCGCTGACGCTGGTGTCGAGCGAGCCCTATGCGCTCGTGATCCTCGACGTCGGCCTTCCCGATATCGACGGATTCGTCGTGCTCGAACGGATGCGACGCACCGGCGAGCGAGTCCCCGTGCTGATGCTGACCGCGCGTGACGGGCTCGACGACAGGGTACGCGGGCTCGACCTCGGCGCGGACGACTATCTGCGCAAGCCGTTCGAACCCGAGGAACTCGAAGCGCGCGTCAGGGCGCTGGGCCGACGACGCGGCGGCGATCCGGTGCCGATGGTCACGATCGGCGCGCTGACGCTCAACCGGTCGACCGGGCATGCCGAGGTCGCGGGTCGCGTGCTCGACCTGCGGCGTCGGGAATGGGCGGTGCTCGACGCGCTCGCGACGCGGGCGGGACAGGTGGTCCCGCGCGACCTGTTGCTCGCCGAGGTCTTCGGCTTCGACGAGCCCGTCGGGCCCAATGCAATCGAGGTCAACGTCACGCGACTGCGCAGCAAGCTCGGCGATGCCGGGCCTCAGATCCGGACGATCCGCGGTGTCGGCTATCTGATCGATGCGGGATAGCCGCGGCAGTCCACTACGGCGCGCGATCGCGCTCCGGACACGGCTGTTGCTCGCGATGGTCGGGCCGCTGGTCGCCGTTGCGATCCTGCTCGGGCTGGCAGGTGCGACGCTGATCGCCGACGTCGTGCGCCGCACCAACGACCGCGTGCTCGCCGGAGCGCTCGGCGCGATTGCCGAGACGGTGCAGGTCGAACGCGGCGACGTCACGCTCGACCTTCCCCCGCCGCGTTCGGGATGCTGGAGAACAGCGAGCGTGACAACGTCTATTACCGGATTGCCGAAGGCGACACGTTGCTTACCGGCTATGCCGACCTGCCCGCTCCCCGCCCGAACGACCTGACGATCGACGAGCCGCGCTTTCGCTTCGCCAGCTACCGCGGACAGCGCATCCGTATTGCCGAAGTCCGCCGCGCCTTGCCCGCGATCGATCGCCCCGTGGTGGTCCAAGTCGCCGAGACGCTCGACGGCCGCAGCGCGTTGTCGCGGCGCCTCATGATCGCGCTGCTCGTCGGCGAGATCCTCCTGGTGGGGATCGCGGTGCTGCTCGTGCGCCCCGCGCTCGGGTGGAGCCTGCGGCCGCTCTCGCGGCTGCGGGGCGCGGTCGAGGCACGTGACGGACGAGCCGCGCCCGATCTGTCGCCGCTGGAAACCGGTCCGCTGCCGCTCGAGCTGCGCCCGCTCGCCACCGCGTTCGACCGGCTGCTCGCGCAGCTCGACACCGCCACCGCCGCGACCCGACGCTTCACCGCGGACGCCTCCCACCAGATGCGCACCCCGCTGGCGGTGCTCAAGGTCCAGGTCGCGCTCGCCCGCCGGGGGTCGAGCGAAGCGCTCGACGAGATCGCGGATGCGAGTGCACGGCTCGAACGCCTGCTTACCCAGCTGCTGGCGCTGGCGCGTGCGGAGGAAGCCGGCGCGTCTGCCCCGCTCGAACGCGTCGACCTGCGCGAGGTCGCGGTCCGCGTCATCAGCCGGCATATCGGGCAGGCTATCGACGCCGATGTCGAGCTCCAGCTCGAGGCGGAAGCCGGGCCGGTGATGGTCACCGGTCACCGCACGCTGATCGTCGAGATCGTCGGCAACCTCGTCGACAACGGCATACGCTATAATCGTCGTGGCGGCATGGTGACGGTGGCGATCGCGCCCGCAGGCGACGTGCCGGGCGACGAAGTGACGCTTTCGGTGCGCGATGATGGCCCGGGGATTCCACGCGCTGACCGCGACCGCGTGTTCGATCGCTTCATACGGCTGGAGGCGGGCGACGGTGCCGAGGGCAGCGGCCTTGGACTGGCGGTCGTCCGCTCCGCCGCCACGCGGATCGGTGCGACCATCGCACTCGAAGATGCCGCACCCGGTCTGATCGTCCGCCTCCGCTTTCCCCGCTAGGCGACGCCGCGAACGCGCGCATCGCCACGCGGATCGAATTCGTGAAACATTCGGCACACATAAGCGGCATAAAGCGACGACGATGACCAGCAATCCGCCCCTGCCTGCCGAAACGATCCTGCTCATCGTCGACGACGACCAGGCCATCCGTACCCTGCTGGCCGACAGCCTCGGCATGCACGGCTTCCGCGTGGAGACCGCGGCGAATGCGCTGGACATGGATGTGATGCTCGCACGACATCCCGTCTCGCTGGTCCTGCTCGACATCATGATGCCCGGCGAGGATGGCCTGTCGGCATGCCGTCGCCTCAGCCAGAAGGGCGGCCCCCCGATCGTTCTGCTGAGCGCGCTCGGCGAGGAGCCCGACCGGATCCTGGGGCTGGAGATCGGCGCGAGCCATTACCTCACCAAGCCGTGCAGCCCGCGCGAAATCCTCGCCACCGTCCGCGCCGCGCTTCGGCAACGCACCGATGCCGACACCCGGGCGAGCCGCGCGTTCGGGTTCCTTGGCTGGCGCGTCGACTTTGCCGCGCACGAACTGTTCGACGCGGACGGCATGTTCGTCGACCTGACCGATGGCGAATTCGCCGTCCTGCGCGCCTTTGTCGAGCGTCCGCGCCGCGTCCTGGCGCGTGACGCGCTGCTCGAGGCGGCGCGCGGCCCCGATACCGAAGCCTATGACCGCGCGATCGACGTGCAGGTCAGCCGGCTGCGACGCAAGCTCCGGTCGCGGGGTGACGAGGTCATCCGCACGATCAGGAACGAGGGCTATTTCTTCGTGCCCCGGGTCGTCCGGCTGTGAGTTCCGCGAGCGGACCAAACGCGGCCACCCGCCTGACCACCGCGCGTCTGCGGCAGCGCTGGCCCCTCTTCCTGCGCATCTTCGTGCTGATCCTCGGTACGGTCCTGCTCGTCCAGGTGCTCAACTTCGCCGCGGTGCTGCTGGTGCCGCCCCCACGCCGATCGTCTATTCGACGAGCCGGATCGCCGCGGTTGCGCGCGCCGGGCGCGACCCGTCGGCATTGCTGGCAGTCCGGATGACCGACGAGGCGCCGATCGAGCCGGGCGATGCGCGCGACCGCCGGCTTGCGCGCATGATCGCCGCGGATCTCGCTCTCCCCGCCAGCGCGGTCGTCGTCGAGGCGCGTCACTATGGACCGCCGCTGATGGTCGGCGCGTTCCGGACGCCGATGCCGATGGGCGTGCCCAGGCTGCCCCGGCAGTTTGCGGTCGACAACGGGCTGTTCGGCCAGTTTGCGGTCTCGATCCGCGCGTCGGGCGACCGGTGGCGCGTGATCCGTCCCGCGCGGGAGTCGTTCGGCCCCTGGCAGGCACGGATCGTGCTGTGGTTCCTCGTCGCGGTAGCCGTCGCAGCGCCGATCGCCTGGCTGCTCGCGCGTCGGGTCGCGCAGCCGATCGCGTTGTTTTCCGCTGCGGCGGAGCGTCTCGGGCGCGACCCGCGTGCACCGCCGATGCCGCTGTCGGGATCCCCCGAGATCCGGGACGCGGCGACCGCGTTCAATCTCATGCAGGAACGGCTCAATCGCTATGTCGAGGACCGGACGACGCTGATCGCGGCGGTCGCGCACGATCTGCGCACGCCGTTGATGCGTCTGTCGCTGCGGCTGGAAAAGGCCCCCGCCGACATCCGCGACGCGACCGAGGAAGACATCAGGGACATGAGCCAGCGGATCGGCGCGGCGATGGCGTTCGTCCGCGACATGACCCGCGATGTCCGTCGCCAGCGGCTCGATCTGCGATCGCTGGCCGAGAGCATCACCGACGATTTCGCCGACCACGGCGATCAGGCGGTCCTTCAGCCCGGGCCACCGCTTGCAATCCATGGTGACGCGCCCGCGCTGAAGGCGTTGCTTGCGAACCTGATCGGCAACGCGGTCAAATATGCCGGCCACGCCGAGGTACGGCTCCACCGCGAGCACGACACCGCGATCGTCGAGGTCAGCGATGCCGGTCCCGGGATGACGCCCGACGACCTGGCGCGGGCGTTCGAACCGTTCTTCCGCGCCGAGCGCTCGCGCAGCCGGGATACCGGCGGCATCGGGCTGGGCCTGCCCAGCGTGCGCGCCGTCGCGCGGGCGCATGGCGGCGAGGCGACGATCACCAACCGGCCCGGTGGCGGCCTCGTCGCGCGCGTCGTATTGCCGACATGATGCGGCGGCATAGCAAGCCCCTCCCCTCTTGCGCAGGACAGGACAGGAATGAAGTTGACGACGTTGATCGGGGTCGGTCTTGCGATCATCACCTCCGGCGCAAGCGCGCAGGACCGTCCCGCCAAGCGTGCGCAGCAGGGCCGCGGACAGCTGTTCATCAGTCCGATGGGCGAGCCGTTCCGTTCGACGCAAAAGCCCGGCGCGGCGCAGGCGCTGTGGTTCGCCGAGGCGGATGCCGACCACGATGGCCGGCTGACGGCGAGCGAGTTCCAGCGCGATGCGCTCCGCTTCTTCGCGATGCTCGACCGGCGTCAGGACGGCGAGATCGATCCCGAGGATATCGGCTGGTACGAAAACGTCCTCGTCCCCGAAATCCGCGTCAGGCAGGGGCGCGGCTCGAGCCCGCGGGCCAGTGGCGCGCAGAAGTCCGGCGATCGCGGCGAACGGGGATCGGGCGGCAAACAGGCGACTCCGCTTGCGTCCGAACGGCTGGGCGCGGGCAGATACGGCCTGTTCGATCTTCCCGAACCCGTGATCGCCGCCGACGCGAACTTCAACCGCGGCGTCGACAAGGACGAATTTGTCAAGGCCGCCGCGGTGCGGTTCGCCGCGCTCGATCGCAACCATGACGGTGCGATCACGCGTCGTGAGCTACCGCGCGCCGGCGCCGAGACGTGGCGCAACGGCAGCGACGCGACACCTGCGGTACCCGGCGCACGCTGAGCGTCCGCGCGTCACGAACACCGTGATAGTCGGGCACCTCGCCCGTCGCGGGTCCGCTCTCGCGCGCAGGGGCTCAGCCGAGCATCCCCGATATGATCCAGCGCCGGCTGATCGCGGACTTGACGATCGTGACGCCGCAACTGCGACACGCCGATCGCTGGACGAGGGCATCGGCGACGTCACGATGGCGTGATCGCGGCAGGTGTCGCCCGGTACTGCAGTCGGTCGATCGTGATGGCATCGGCATAGGGGCGCTCCGGCAAGACTGCGTGAACCGACCCCTCGCACCCGAACTTGTCCCGAATATTTCGGGATGATGTACGAACACCGCCATCCTATGCCCGACACCCTCCCGACACGGGTATCGACCGCGCCTAATGCGCGGCCGACGTGTCCACCGGGCGCGCGGGGCGCGGCGCCAGCCAGATGATCGCCGCCGACGCGAAGAAGATCACCGCGGCAAGTGCGAAGATGTGATTGGTCGCGAGCGCGAAGCTCTCCTGCTCGACCAGCCGTTCGATCATCCCCCGCCCCTGCTCCGCTGAGAAACCGCGCTGCGTCATCGTCGCGATCACCTGGTCGCTGCCGTTCAGCACGTTGGTCAGCTCGGCGCGGTTCTGCTGCGCGCCGTTCTGCCACAGCGTGCTGCCGATCGACGTGCCGATCGCCGCGGCGAGCGTGCGCAGGAAGCTCATGACGCCCGCGGCCGACGCGGTTTCGTCGGGATCGACCGCACCCAGCGCGATGATCGTCAGCGGGATGAAGAAGAACGGCATCCCCAGCCCCTGCACGAGCTGCGGCGCTGCGAGAATCCAGAAATCGGCACCGCTGAACCAGAAGGTTCGCAACACCGAGGTGAGCCCGAGCCAGAAGATTCCGAAGCAGACCAGCGCACGCGGATCGACCTTGTTGCTGAGCTTGGCGACGATCGGTGAGAATATCACCGCGAGGACGCCGTTGAACGCGGTGACATAGCCCGCGTCGGTCGCGGTGTACCCCATCGTCGACTGCAGCCATTGCGGGATGATCACCACCGATGCGAAGAACGTGCCGAAGCTGAACGCGAGCGCCGCGACCGCGACGCTAAACCCGCGATGGCGGAACACGCGCAGATCGACGATCGGGTTACGCTCGGTCAACTCCCACGCCATGAAGGTCGCAAAGCCGATCGCCGCGATCACCGCGCAACCGACGATGAAGCTCGACCCGAACCAGTCATATTCGCGCCCGAGGTCGAGCATCACCTGCAACGCGGCGATCCACACCACCATCAGGATCAGGCCGACACGGTCGATCGGCACGATTTCGGTCTTCGTCTCGGCCTGACGCAGCAGCGTGAAGACGCCGATGATGCAGAAGATCGCGATCGGCAGGTTGATGTAGAATATCCACGGCCACGACCAGTTGTCGCTGATCGTGCCGCCAAGAATGGGGCCGAGGATCGGCGCGGTCACCGTCGTCATCGCCCATGCCCCCATCGCAGCCGCACGCTGCTTGGGCGGAAAGATCGTCAGCAGCAGCGTCTGCGTCAGCGGCATCAGCGGACCGCCACAGAACCCCTGCCCGATGCGGAACGCGACCATCGAGCCCAGCGTCGGCGCGAGGCCGCAGAGCCCCGAGAACACCGCGAAGCCGATCATCGCCGCCATGAACACCCGGATCGTCCCGAACCGCCGCACCAGCCAGCCGGTCAGCGGCACGCAGACCGCCTCCGCAACCGAATAGGAGGTGACGACCCACGTCCCCTGCGTCGGCGACACGCCGAGACCGCCGGAGATGTGCGGCACCGACACGTTGGCGATCGTCGTGTCGAGCACGACCATGAAGTTGGTCAACGCGAGCACGAAGCCGGCGAGGATCAGGCGCGAGCCGGTCAACGGCTGCGCGGACGTGTCTGCGGCCATCGATCAGGTCCTAGCGGTTGCCGCCGCGCTCATCGCCGCCATCGTCGGCGATGTCGATCTCGGCATCCATCGACAGCCCGACGCGCAGCGGATGCGCGCGCAGTTCACGCTGGTCGAGCACGATCCGAACCGGCAGGCGCTGCACGACTTTGATCCAGTTGCCCGTTGCATTCTGTGCGGGGATCAGCGCGAAGGCCGACCCGGTCCCGCCCGCAAGCCCGACGACGCGGCCGTGATAGACGACGTCGCCGCCATGAAGATCGGACGTCAGCGTCGCGCGCTGCCCGATCCGGACTTTCTGAAGCTGGCCTTCCTTGTAATTGGCGTCGACGTACAGCCGGTCGACCGGGACAATCGACATCGCGGCGGTGCCCGGCGCAAGTCGCTGACCGATCTGGACGTTGCGCTGCGCGACGACGCCGTCGATCGGCGCGCGCACGACGGTGCGCGACAGGTCCAGCTTCGCCTGGCGCAGCTTGGCGCGTGCCGCGAGCACTTCGGGTGCGGTGGCCTGCGTCGTGCCGCGCGTCAGGGCGATATTGGCCGCACGATCCTTCTGCGCCGAAACCTGCGTTGCGGTCGCCTGCGCGATCCCTGCCTGCGCAACGGCGACATTGGCGCGCGCGGTCCGCAATGCGTTCGTCGCTGCCGTCACCTCGTCGCCCGACACCGCGCCTGCCGCGACCAGCGCCTGGCGGCGTTGATAGTCGATCTGCGCGCGCTCGAGATTGCCCTGTGCCAGCGCGAGCTGTGCACGCGCGGCGCCCACGTCCGCGCCGCGTGCGTTGGCCTGCGCCTGCAACGCGTCGCCCGTCGCCGCGGTCTGACCATAGCGGCGCTCGGCGCCCGCCAGGTCGGCCTCGGCCTGCGCAACCGCGATCTTCAGATCGGCGTCGTCGAGCCGCATCAGGACCTGGCCGCGCTTGACGCTCTGCGTGTCGCTGACGGTCACGTCGACGACCTGGCCGCTGACGAGCGGCATGACCTGTGCGGTCTCCGCCGCGACATAGGCATTGTCGGTGGTTACGCGCTTCGACAGCACCAGCGCGTCGTACAGGAAATAGGCGGCCGCCGCGATCAACACGACGAGCGCGACGATCAGGAGCAGCCGCTTGCGACGGCCCGGGTTGGCCGTATCCGGCTTGGCGGTCTCCGGCGTGTCATCGTCCGATCCGGCCTGGCCGGGGTCAGGCGCGGGCGGCCCCGCCTGCTGCGTGTCGGCCGCTGGCTTCGGCGCAAGGGCCCGGTCGCCGTCGTCGTTGGATGGGAAGGCCATTATCGTGTCCCACTGGTCGGGTTGAGGGGTTGAAAGCCGCCGCCGAGCGCGCGGACCAACTGGATGTCGAGCGCGAACCGCCGCGCATCGATCGCCGCGAGCGACCGCCGCGCGGTCAGCACCGTCTGCTCGGCGCTGAGCACGTTGAGAAAGGTCGAGAGCCCGCCACGATAGCGGAGTTGCGCGACGTGATAGGCACCTTCGGCATCGCGCAGCGATTCCTGCGCGTCGACCAGCTGCACGGCGACCTGCCGGCGACTGGTCACCGCGTCGGCAACCTCGCGCAATGCACCGATCACGATGCGGTCATAGGTCGCGACTGCCTCGTCATAGCGCCCGCGCGCCTGGCGATACTGACCCTGGATCGCGCCGCCGCGAAAGATCGGCAGGCTGATCGCCGGGCCGACATTGCCGATGCTCGAACCGCCCTTGAACAGCTGATCAAGCCCGAGCGACTGGAGACCGATCAGCCCCGACAGGCTGATGTCGGGATAGAAGTCGGCGCGCGCGACCTTGATCCGGCTTGCCGCGGCTTCGGCGCGCGCGCGTGCGGCAGCGATGTCCGGACGGCGCCCGATCAGACCGATGCCCGCGTCGCCGGGAAGCTCCGCGGTCATCACCCGCACGGCAGGCCGCGTGATCGACAGCGCGCGATCGGGGCCTGCGCCGACGAGTGCCGCGATCGCGTTCTTGGTCAGCGCGATCTGTTCGGCGTTCGACGCCAGATCGACCCGCGATGCAGGCACAGCGGACCGCGCCTGCTTGAGTTCGGCCTGCGTATCGAGTCCGCTCGCAACCCGGTCCGCGACGAGCCGTTCGGTTGTGTTGCGCACAGCCAGCGCGCGCTGCAGCACGTCCTGATCGGCGTAGAGACGCGCGAGGTCGGCGTACCTCGCGGCGATATCGGTCGCGAGCGTCAGCCTGGCCTGCTCACCCTCGATCCGCGCCGCCTCGGCCTCCGAGGTCGCGGCGACCAGCGATGCGCGGTTGCGCCCGAACAGGTCGAGGTCGAGCCCCGCATTGAGCGCGATCCGGCCGGCGTCGTTCCATCCCTTGGGGACGAACTCGGCAGGGATACCGTTGTTATAGCTCTGCTTGTTGAGGACGGCAAAACCATCGGCGTCGAGCGTCGGCTGATTTGCGGCCCCCGCGGACTGGACCGCACCCTGCGCCTGACGCACGCGCGCGGCGGCAATCGCGATGTCGGGCGCGCCCGCGGTCGCCTCGCCGATCAGCGCGTCGAGCTGCGGATCGCCGTACCGACGCCACCATCCTGCAGCAGGCCAGGCGCCCGCGGCCGCCGGGGCTGGCGATGCCGCAAGGCTGAGGCCGGACGCATAGGTTCCGGGCGTGGCGAGTTCAGGCCGCGGCCCCAGATCGGGAACCGCGCAACCTGCAAGCGCTGCCGCAACGCTCGCGCAGCCCGTCAATCGAGATCAGTTGCATTTGACTACCGTACTCCTCGGTACGGCAGCGACATGCTGCGGCGCCGCAACCTTGTCAATCTATAACCGTACTCTATAGTACGGCCATGGAAGACACCAAGACACGACGGGATCTGAACCGCGAAGCACGCCGGACCGCTATTGTATTGCTCGCTCGCGACATTTTCCTCGAACAGGGATATGCGGCCACGTCGATGTCGACGATCGCGACGCAGCTGGGCGGCTCGAAAGGCACGCTCTGGGCCTATTTCCCCCAGAAGGAGGACCTGTTCGCCGCGGTGCTCGACCAGGTGACAGGGATATTCCGCGAGACGCTGGCAGACGCGCTGCGCCCGGGTCGCGATTGCCGGACCACGTTGCTCGACTTCTCCGAGCGGTTTCTCGCCAAGATGACGAATCCCGACAGCATCCGGCTCCACCGGCTCATCGTCGCGGAGGGTGGTCGCTTTCCCGAAATCGGGCAGATGTTCTATGCCCGCGGCCCGCAGATCGTCCTCGATCGCCTCTCTGCGTATATCGAGGAACGGATGGCGGCCGGCGAGCTTCGTGTCGACGACCCGATGCAGGCGGCGATGAACCTCATCCAGCTGACGCAGATGCAGCAGTTCAAGCGGATCTGGGGAGTGGTCGGCACCCCGACGCGCGAAGAGATGCACGAACACGCGTTGAAGGCGCTCGACCTGTTCACGCGCGCCTACGCGCCCTGACGTAGACGGCGGTCGAGAGGCGCGCACCGCCGGCGGTTGAACCCTTCCCCCACGCGCGATAGGGTGAACGCCAGGCGACGATGAGGCAGGACAATGATCGCAGATACTGCCGGATGGCTCGCGCTGATCGCGACCTGCATCGCCGCGATCATGACGGCATCGAACCTGGGACCGCGCGTGACGGGCTGGGGGTTCGTCATCTTCACATTCGGCGCCGCCGCATGGATCGTCGTTGGCGTGGCGACCGGTCAGACGCAATTGCTCTATTCCAACATCTTTCTGGCGGTCGTCGATCTGTTCGGCATCTGGCGGTGGCTCGGCCGGCGCGCGAAGATCAGCGACACCGTCAGCGCCGAGGAGGCCCGCAGCGTCGAGGAGGACGGCGAGACGCTCTTTTCGGCCGCGATCCTCGACGGCCTGCCTGTCCTGTCGCAGACCGGCGTCGTCGTCGCGCATGCCGTCGACGCACTGGTCGCGTGCCGGGGCGGGCGGATCGACTATCTCGTCATCCGCGTCGGCGGGGTTGGCGGTCTCGGCGAGACTCTGCACCGGCTTGCATGGAGCCGCATCGTCGTCGCCGATCACGAGATCCGGACCGACCTCGATACCGCAGCGGTGGCGACGCTGCCCGTCGCAGATGCGCGTTGAGCATTGGCGCGCCGGCGAACATGCGATACCGCGCCGATCCCGAGCGAGCAGAAAGGTCCCCGTGACACCGACCGTCATTACCCCCAGCGGCCCCGGCGCGATGGAAGCCGGATTGATCCTCGACGAGGACGGTCAGCGCTTCGTCGTGCTGACCTTCAAGGAGCCGCAGGGCGAACCGGTGCTCGTGACTTTCACGGTGCCGGTCTTCCAGAATTACGTCGAACACCTCGTCCGCACTGCCAGGGCGGCCGGCGAGGAAGCGAACTGGGGCGTGCCGGGCTAGGCGGCGCCCGGCTCGTCTGCAGATCCACGCCCGGGCGAGCGCATCAGGGCGCAACCTGTCTGACCGGGCGGATCAGGATCTCCTCCACCAGAACGCGGGGCGGTTGCGCAAAGGCATAGACGAGCGCCTGCGCGACGTCTTCCGAGGTCAGCGCGTCGAGGCTCTCGCGACGCTCGCGCATTGCTTCGCTGACGTTCTCGCCGAACTCGGTCCACACGGCGCCGGGTTCGATCACCGAAACGCGGATCCCCTCCCCGCCCAGTTCCTTGCGGAGCGCATCGTGGAAGCCCACCACCGCGAACTTCGTTGCGCTGTAGACCGACCAGGATTCGGTCCCATAGCGTCCGCCGACGCTGGACACCGACGAGATCATCGCCCCGGCCCGACCCCGCATCAGCGGGATCGCGGCCTGCGTGCAATGGAGGACGCCGTACAGGTTAACGTCGATCATGCGCTTCCAGTCCGCAGGGTCGCTGGCTTCGAACCGCGCGTTCACGCCGAGACCCGCATTGTTGAACAACAGGTCGAGCCCGCCAAACCGCCGCTCGACCTCGGCGAACACTGACGCGACGGCTGCGGCGTCGCCGACATCGGCGGTCAGCGCGACCGCTGCATCGCCGAGATCCTCGACCAGCGCCGCGATCCGCTCGCGCCGCCGCGCGACCAGCACCACGCGAACGCCCTCGGACACGAGCAGGCGCGCAGTCGCCTCGCCGATCCCGCTCGACGCGCCGGTTATCACTGCGACCTTGCCGGTCAGGTCCTGCATCTTCATCGCAAACCATCCTCGCGTCTTTGTCCAAGCGCCTGACAACGCTGCTCCCCTGTGAAGGAGCCGAGATACCGGGTGTTCGTACGGTAGCTGACGCATGTGAACGCACCCGGGATTTGCGCGTTGGACACGGTATCGCGTTTCCGAAGCGCGTCTCATTCCCCTTTCGACAGGACCTCGTCATGGCAGAACCGTTCCTCATCGCCGTGCCGGACGACCGGCTCGCCACCATCCGCGCCAAGGTCGAGGCATTCGACTGGAGCAGCATGCCGGACGCAGGCGAGTGGAGATCGGGCGTCGGCCTCGCCGATCTCAAGCGCCTCGTCGATCACTGGCTGACGCGGTACGACTGGCGCGCGCATGAACGCCGGCTCAACGCCCTGCCCCAGTTCACCGCACGCGTGCAGGGTCAGCGCCTCCACTTCATCCACGTGCGTGGCGACGGCTCACGGCCCCCGCTGCTCCTGCTCCACGGCTGGCCCGGGTCGTTCCTCGAGTTCGAGAGCCTGATCGCGCCGCTCGTCGCCGATGGTCACGACGTCGTCATCCCGTCGCTGCCGGGCTATGCCTTTTCCGGGCGGCCGCTGTCGCCGATCGGGCCGCGACAGATCGCCGAACTCATGCACGGGCTGATGGTCGACCTGTTTGGCGAGCGACGCTACCTCGTCCAGGGCGGAGACTGGGGTGCCGCGATCGGCGGATGGATGGCGCACGCGCATCCCGAAGCGATCGCGGGACTCCATCTGAACATGGTGCTGCTGCAGGCCGAGGATGCGGTACCGAAAAAGCCCGAGGAGCTCGCCTGGGCCGCGCGCCGTGCCGAACTTGCCAAGCAAGAGACCGGCTATTCGCTCGAGCAGGGAACACGACCACAGACGCTCGGGGTGGCGATGTCGGACAGCCCGGTCGGCGTCGCGGCCTGGATCCTGGAGAAGTTCGGCGCGTGGGCTGACGTGCCGCGCGACACCCATGGCCGACCCGATCTGTGGCAGGCGTTCGACGAGGACCTGCTGATCACCAACATCATGCTGTATCTGGTCGAGGGGGCGTTCGTCACATCGACCTGGATGTACCGCGGTCGCATGCTCGAGGATTCGGGCACGTTTCCCGCCGGGACGTGGATCAAGGTGCCGACCGCGATCGCGGCGTTCCCCGACCCCGTCTTTCCGCCGCCGCCACGCTCGCACGCGGAGAAGACCTACGACGTCGTCCAGTGGACCGAGATGGCCGCCGGCGGGCATTTCGCCGCGCTCGAACAGCCCGGACTGTTGCTCGCCGACATGCGCCGCTTCTTCGCGTCCCGGTCCGCTTCGGACAAGGCCCCAAAACGCTCGACTGCGCTCCGTACGGCGGGGGTCCTCACCGCGACGCTGGCGGCAGCCGCGGCCTACACCCGCGCGACCGTCAGGCGGATCGAGCAGGACGTGCCAGCGGACGGGAGGTTCATCGACGTCGCGGGCGCGCGGTTGCATTATGTCGATCGCGGTACGGGCCCGACGATCGTCATGATGCACGGGCTAGGCGCACAGCTTCGCAATTTCTCCTACGGCGTCGCCGATGCGCTAGCGGACGACTACCGCGTCATCCTCGTCGACCGTCCGGGTTCGGGCTATTCGGTACCGACCGGCGAACAGCCCGGAATCTTGCGCCAGTCGGCGATCATCGCAGCGCTGATCGACCGGCTCGCGCTCGATCACCCGCCGCTGCTCGTCGGCCATTCGCTGGCCGGTGCGGTTGCGCTGGGGGTGGCTACGCACCATCCGGGCTCGGTCGCCGGGCTCGCGCTACTGGCGCCGATGACCCAGCCGCCGCGGTCAATGCCCGCCGCGCTCGCCCAAGGTATCGAGGACAGGAGCAGCGCACGCATGCTCTTCGCCAATGTCCTTGGTACGCCGATCAGCCGTGCGGCGTATGGCCTGCGGTGGGGCAAGATCTTCGCGCCCGACCCGGTCCCGGCCGATTTCGCGACCCGCGGCGGCGGTGCGCTCGGTGATCGCCCCGTATCGGTGAACGCGGCACTGGTCGAACTGGCGAGCGCCGACGTCGACCTTGCTGCGATCGCCGGCCGATATGGGGCCTTGACGATCCCCGTCGCGCTGCTCTTCGGCCGCGAGGATCAGGTCATCGCGCCTGCCTCCGACGGCGACCGCGCGGCCGCGGCAATCCCGGGCGCTTCGCTCGAGATGACCGATGGCGGTCACATGCTGCCGGTCGCGCATCCGCAGGCGACCGCGGCCTTCATCCGCCGATGCGCCGAACGCATGGTAAAATAGCGCTGACCACCGGACAGGCTGGCGCCTGACTTGCGGGAATGACAACCGAGGCGGTTTCCTCAAGGTCCGCCGCGGCTGTCATCCGAGCTCTCGCCGCGGTTACGATATCGTATCGAGGATCCCGGACGACTGGAAGGTCTCGACGATCTCGGCCGGATCGTCGAACTCCTCCTCGTAGCTGTGGGGCAATGTGAGCCGGGCCCATGGCATCGCGCTCCGGACGAAGATCTGCGCGACCGGTCTGACCCACCGCGTGTCATCGAGCGTCGACGGCCGGACGATCACCATGTCCGGCGATCCATCCGTCGTGGTGTGCGTCCACACCGCGCACGTCCCACAGCGATATGCGCGGCTCTCGTTACCGCTGTCCGCCGTTTTCGTCATGACGGCCGGCTGCCCCTCGAGCGAGAAGCCGTCCTTGTCGACCGGCATCCCGAGCGAGAACGCGCTCGACGTCTGTTGCTGGCAATCCGTGCAGTGGCACGCCATCACGAACAGCGGCGCCGTCGTGACGTCGTAGCGGATGGCGCCGCAGCGGCATCCGCCAGTCATTCGAAACGTCTTTTGCCCGTCGCGCATTCGTAATTCTCCTCAGCGGATCAACCGCTTGAGGAGCCAGATCGTTCACCCCGACGCCTCGCAGCGCGCGGACAAGCGCTATAATCCACGGGGATTGGCCGTGCCGGCCGTTAAATAGGCCTCGCAATAGGCCAACGGATGACGAAGGCCGCCCTGTCGTTTCACTCCGACGCGGTCGCTGATCCGCCGTTGAGGGCAGCAGGCGTTTTGGGGAGATCCGCGTGTGGCGCTCCGTCAGCGTTGCTCCCGGCGAGCATGCCGTTCAACGAACTGCCCGTCATGCCGAGCTCGGCCATCAAGCCGTCGATCAGCGGGCCGCCGACGCGGTAGCGCATCGCTGCGGCAACGGCCGCGTCGGCGAGATTGCCTTGGCCGCTGCTCGCCGCGGCATCGCCGCCGTCGCCGTGAATCCCCCTGGCATCGACGATGCTGATCTTGTCGATGTTCTCCATCGGCTTGCTCGCGGCGGCGATGATCGCGGGGAGCGCTTCGAGCATCGCGCGACGGACCAGCAACGCGGTCTGCGCGTCGCTCAGCAGGTTGGTCGCCTCGTTCAGCGAAGCCTGCCCCGCCGCATCGACCTTGAACGCCGCCTCGCGTCCCTCTGCGCGCGCCTTTTCGGCATCGGCTTCGGCGGTCGCTTCGGTACGCAGCGCGCTCGCGCGTGCCTCGGCGGCCTCCTTCTCGGCGGTCGCGGCGACGGTGATGCCGACGGCCTCTTCCTGCGCACGCTGCGTGGCGGCGATCACCGCGACGTTCTTGTTGCGGTTGGCGATCTCGGTCGCCTTGGCCGTCGCGACGCTCTCCTCCGCCCGCACAGCAAGCGCACGCGCCTCGTTCGCGGCCGCGGTGGCGGTCGACTCCTCCTCGGACTTCTGCGCGGTCTGCACGGCCGTCGTGATGCGCGCGATCTCGATGGTGCGGTCGCGTTCGATCGTCGCGGTCTGGATCGCACCGTCGCGCGCGATCGTCGCGGTCTTGATGACCTTGTCCGCCTCGGTCTGCGCGACCGTCTGCGCCTGGTTGGCGGTGATGCGCGCGATCTCGGCGAGGCGCGTCTGCTCGGCCTCGGCGGTGGCGATCGCGGTCGCCTGTTCGGCACGGCGAGCCGACAAGGTCTGCTCCTGCGTCAGTCGCGCCTGTTCAGCGGCCTGCGCGATCTCGAGCGACTGGTTGTTCGCATCGAGGTTACGCTGCTCGATCTCGACGCGGTTGGTCGCGACGATGTCGTTGCGGATCTTCTTGCGCTCCTCGATCGTCCGCGTGAGCACGGTCAGCCCCTCGGCATCGAACGCGTTGTTCTCGTTGAAATGCTCGAACGCGGTCTGGTCGAAATGCGTGATGCTGACCGACTCGAGCTGGAAACCGTTCATGTCCAGGTCGGTCATCAGCGCCTCCTGCACCTTCTGAATGAAGTCGGCGCGGTTGGCGTGGAGATGCTCCATCGTCATCGTCGCCGCGACCGATCGCAATGCCGAGACGAGCTTGCCGTCGAGCAGCGACTTTACTGCGTCGGGGCTGTTGACCGAGTCACCCAGCGTCTGCGCGGCTGCGGCGATCGATTCCGCATCGGGCTTCACCTTGATGTGGAACAGCCCGACAACGTCGACACGCAGCTTGTCGAGCGTGATGAGCGCGTCCTTGTTGAGGCGCGACACCTCCAGCTTTACGGTCGTCAGACGGACCTGCATCAGTTCGTGAAGCACCGGGATCACCATGATGCCGCCGTTGAGCACAACCTTCTCGCCGCCAAAGCCGGTGCGGATCAGTGCCACGTCCTTGGTCGCGCGGCGGTACAGCCGGGTCAGGATGATGCCGATCACGACCAGCGCGAAGAGCACGATGCCGGCGTAGATCAGGACGTTCAGAAGCTGTTCGGGCATGAGACCCTCCCCGGTTATGATTGTGGTCGGATCGGCTGAAGAAGCGCGTTCGCCTCGGGCAGCGCGTAGAAGAGTTTGCCGTCGCGGCGGACGATGAGCGCGGTCTCGCCGGCGGCGATCGCGTCGGTGTCGTCATGCGGCTCGACCATGATGAAATGCGCCTGGCCGTGCTGGTCGACGATCTTCGCGCGGGCGGGCGATCCGCGGCGGGCGGTGCCTTCCAGGATGGTGCCACGGCGACGAAGGAAGTCGTCGGTCGAGATCACGCTGGTTTCGAACCCGGGCATGATCCGGGCAAGGTTGTTGGCGGCGAGCGTATTGAGCGGTATCCCGGCGACCAAGGCACCGCCCGAGGCCAGCCCCCAGTGCAGCGTGTCCCCGGTCAGCGCGGTCGCGACCTGCTGGATAGCGATGCCGGCAAGCGTGAAGCAGCCGAGCAGCGACGTCAGCCAGATCAGGATCGGCAGGTCACGACCGATCCCGAGCCAGTCGAGCAGGCCGCCGCTTTCGGCATCGGCATGGAGGTCGGCGTCGAGATCGAGCTGCCCGAGCCCCAGGCCGACCGCCTCGATCACCCCGATCCCGATCATCACGACGAACGCGATCGCGAACGGCGCATAGGCGGGCGTCAGGAAGATCGCGAACATGCACGCTGGCCTTGGTTCTGCATCGGCAGACGCGTAGCCGACAGATCGTAACGCTTCGTTACGAAACACAGCATGACCTGATTTCCGCGCCTCATGCGACCGATGTCCCCCGCAGCATGGCTAGGCCGACGTCGCGGCGACGACAACGCAGGCGGGCGAGAGACCGGCCGGGTTTGGATATAAAAGCTGCACGGAATCTGCACGGCAACCGGACACGGATCACATCGGCTCCGCGAGCGGGCCGGGACCGTCCTGGTCACGATCCGGGAAGACAGCTGCCAGGCCGATGCAGGACTGATCGCCATCCGTCTCGGCCTCGCGATCTCACGATCGTTGTTGGAGGCGGCTTCGGGGGAATTGGCGCTGGTGGAGGGAGAAGCGCTGGGGTTTGTCGTCCGCCTGCCCGTGAATACCGGACGAGCATGACAGCATCGCACAAGCCGGTTTAGCCTGCGCGTCGCCACGGCCGCGGTACGCCCGGCACTTCAGTCGCGTGGAGCGCGCGCGATTATCGCCTGCGCCGGACGCAGCCGGGCCTTCCAGATCTTCACCGAAGGGTGCCCGGCGGCGAGGCCGGCGAGACGGCCTTCGATCTGTGCCACCGCCAGCTTTGCCGCCTCGACCTCGGCAAGCGTCGGCGGAGGCTGGATATTGGCGCGCGCATGGGCGCCGGTGCGGCCTTTGCTCTTGGTCATGGCGCCCCTGATGGTCCGGGACGGTCGCTCCGGTCAATGCGGGAGCATCAAGAAACTGCCGGTCGAAGCGGTGCTAGGCGCGACCGGAGCAGCCGGTCAAAGGTCGCGGCGGGACACGGTGCCGCGCAGCCTGGTATCTTGAGCGCCACGAGCGACGCCGACCGCCCGAGTTCGCGCAGCGTCGCGGGCGACTGCGTGCGGTACGACATGCGCACGACGCGGGCGCCGGTACGGACGTCGTGCAGTCGCTCGACGAGCAACGCTCCACCCGGCGGGACGTCGTTCGTCGCATAGCCGGGTGTCTTCAGATCGATCCGCAGGGCTGCGGCGAGTGCGGTGACGTTGGTGTCGTGGCCCATCAGCACCGTCAGCCGCGGCCCCTTGTCGGACAGCGCAGAGAGGACTTCCCGGCCGAGCGCTGCTGTCTGATGCGCGGCCATGTACGGGGGACGGGTGAACACGGCAAACAGCGCAGCGTGAAGCGCGCCGAGCTGTTTCAGCGTCGCAGCATCCGCCCTGCCCCAGCCGACATGCTCGCGCGGCAAACCCTCGACCTCCTGCAGCAGCAGCACCTGCGCGATGCCCGATGCGGCGCGGATCGGTCCGGCGAGAACGAGGTCGTGGCCGTCGGGGCTCGCGCCGACGGCAGGCGCTCCCGCGGACAGGCATCCTCCTGCCGCCGGGGTGCAGCCGAGCACCATGTCGAGCCGGGCGAGCGCGCCCCGATGACGGCGGGCAAGCGCGGCCATGCCGCCCGTGTCACGGTTGATCGCTGCAATCGCGGCCGCCGCGTCGAACGCGGTCGCCCGCGCACGAAGCGGTTCGAAGATCGGATCGATTGTGCCGAGCGGCTGATGCTCGACGACGAGCGCGCAACCGGGGGCGAAGCCGTCCGCATACGCGCTGCCGCTGGCGATCGTCCGGGCCGACGTGTTGGACCTGATCCGGACGCCATCCCCCGGGCAGCCGTTCGCCGCGAACAGCCCGTGCGCCGCGAGCAGGCGCCGGTCATACGCGGCGACATGCTCAAGCGCACGGACGCCGTGCGGGGTAATCCGGCTTTCCGCGACCGGCCATAGCGGCCAGGGCGCGCGCGTTCGCGTGCCCAGCGGCACCTCGCCATCGAGCGGCGCGCGGATGCCGTGCCGCATCACCAGCACCGCCCGCTCGACCACCAGCGCGCGCGTCGGCGCGGCGCTTGCGACCGGTCCGGGCATCACCCCCGCGGCCGCGCACAGCGTCGCGAGCACGGTCAGCAGGCGCGGCACCCTCACGGCCGCACCCTGCATCCGCCGGCAACGCGCACCGGGCTGCACCGCGCCATCGTCCCCCCGGCAGCGTGACCACGAAGCCCGTCGCCAACGGATCGGGGGCGCCGGGATAATAGTCGGTGCTGACGGCCTGCGCGCCGCTGGCCATTGCCGCATCCGCCTTGGCGTGGTCGCGGCGGCGCGCCTCGACCGTGTTCGCATCGGTACGCGTCCGCACGATCACGCCGTCGCGCACCCAGCGCGTGATCTGCGCTGCGTCGCTCAGCGGGTCCTGGACGATCTGGATCGCGGACTCCGGCTGGTCGTCGGGATACCAGCCGAACATCGCCCGACCGGCAAGCGACGGATGGCCGTCGCGGTAGACGTCGGACACGGGCTTGCGCACGTCGAGCAGCACGTAGATCCGGCCCCGTGCCGCCGCCAGCGTCGGCCAGCCTTGCGCGTGCACCGCGTCGCGCAGGGTGGGCGCCGCACCGCGCACCTCGTCGGGGGTGATCAGCCGCTTGCCGGGCAGCACCGAGCGGATCTCGCCGTCGAGCGCGTCGAGCAGCCGCGCGTCGTCGAGCGCTATGGGGGCGGTAATCCCCGGGCGATCTGACGGCGTGTCGGCGGCGTTGATGGTGATCATGATCGGCAGATGCCGCGGGTGCGCGCGCGACCAGCGATCCACCTCGCCGAGACACCGTACCAACGTCACGCAGCTGCTCAGATAGTCGACATCGGGAATGTGGAAGACCTTGAACCCCGGCCTGCGCATCGCGGCCTCGTCGAAGCCGGTTGTCTCCCCCGCCGCCTTCGCCAACGCCTCGCCCTTTGGCGACGCGTACCGCCCGCCCCGGGGATCGGCGAACACGTCGATCTCGATCTGGCGCACCCCGCGATCGAGCTGCTGCGCGAGCGGCAGGTGATAATAATCGAGGCCTTGCGCGAGCCGCGGGTCGGCGGCGCGGATCTTCGCCATCACCGCGGCGGGGATCCGTGCCTTGAAGCTGTTGTGCGAGCCGACGACCTGAATGTCGTTCATCGCCCGCTGCGCCGCCGCCCCGGTCGAGACCAGCGCGACGGCGGACAGGATCATTCCCCTGAGCATCAGAACTGCGCCCGCACGCCGAACAGGATCGTGCGGCCGTAATTGTTGATCTCGCCGAACTGAATCTCCCTTTCATTGTAGCTGTAGCTATTGGCATTGGCGATGTTGATCGCCTCGACGCTGAAGGTCAGATCGTCCGTGGCGCGCACCGAGATATTGCCGTCGAGCGATCCGAACGCCGCGACATAGGTCGGCACCTGCGTGGTGCTGCCGATCCCCGCCAGATATTTGTCGCGCCAGGTGTAGGAGAGCCGCGCCGCCAGCGGCCCCTTGTCGTAGAAGCCGACGACGTTGAAGCTGTTCTTCGACAGGCCGATCAGCTGGTCC
Source organism: Sphingomonas sp. 22R3R2A-7 (assembly GCF_036856055.1). Lineage (NCBI taxonomy): Bacteria > Pseudomonadati > Pseudomonadota > Alphaproteobacteria > Sphingomonadales > Sphingomonadaceae > Sphingomonas > Sphingomonas sp. 22R3R2A-7. The sequence continues at coordinate 877,401 of NZ_JASPFR010000001.1, forward strand.
TTGATCGGGCGCGCGCCGGCGGTGTAGCTCGCCCCGACCGAGGTGTGCGTATAGGATGCCTGGACGCCCAGCCCGTCGAACGGCGCGGGCAAGAAGGTGAACACCTGGTTATAGGCGGCTTCTGCGCCATAGACCTTGGCACTGCCGCCATTGACCTGCGTGCTGAGCAGCACCGTGCCGCGACCCGGGATCTCGACATTGATGTTCTGCGCGGTGATGTAATCGTCCATCGCCTTGTAGAACAGCGCGCCGGTCAACGAGCCGGACCGGTTGAAATACCATTCGAGCGATCCGTCGAATTGGGTCGCGAGGAACGGTTGCAGCGCGGGGTTGCCACCGCTCGCGGTCGGCTGGTCGGTCGACACGCTGATCTGCGGCGCGCTCTGCGTCACGTTCGGGCGCGTCAGCACCCGGCTGGCGGCGAGACGCCCGACCAGATCGCGCGTCAGCTCGGCGCGCAGGTTGAAGCTCGGCAACCAGTTGCTGAACGTCTGCGGGAAGCTAGCCGGTGTCGCCACGCTGCCGGTGGTCAGCGTGCCGCTCGCCACCTGATCGGTGTGGACATAGCGGACGCCGACATTGCCGCTGACCGCGACGCTGCCGAGCGGGAAGGCATAGTCGGCACGGACATAGCCGCCCGCGGTCTTTTCCGTGACGACATAGGAGGCGCGCAAATCCCCTGGCGACAGCGGGCTGTTGGCGATCGCGGCGGTGAACAGCTTGTCGTAGAAGACGCTCGTGATCGGCACGAGCCAGGTGCGCGGGATGTTGCCGCCGACGCCGGACAGGAAGTCGTCGAACGGCAGCTCCTCGAAGCCGTTCGGTGCAAAGCCGGTCAGCGACGTGTTGGCCGCGGGGTTCACGGTGAAATCGCGACGGCGGTAATCGCGTTTGCGCCAGTGATATTCACCGCCGGCCGCCAGTTTGGTGATGAGGCCGTCCATCTCGTGATCGACGTCGAGCCGGCCGTAGGTGTCCCAGTCCTTGCTGTTCTTCGGCGCGATGTTGAACGGGTAGAGCGTATAGTTGGCGGGATCGAGCACGTTGACCGGGGTGGAAAGCGACGGCGCCACCTTGTACCCGCCCGACGAGTCATAGCTGAGCGGCGCGAAGAACTGGATGCGGCTTCGCACCGTGCCCTCGGCGTAGCTCGGGTGATAGCTGTGCGCGAACGACCAGTTGGCATTGGCGACGACATGCCAGCCCTCGGGGGTCCAGGCCTGTTTCAGCCCGACCGTGATCAGGTCGTGACGGTTGAGGCTGTATTCGCGCGTGCCCATGAACCGCACGTCGTTGATCGTCGCCGCAATCACGGCATTGCCGTCGAGCTTGACCGATCCGGGCACCAGGACGGGCCGGTGACCCGCGACGCTGGCGTCGTCGGGATAGATGTCGAGCCCATATTCGTCATAGGCGATGTCGAGCCGCGTCGCGAGCACGTCGAGCGTGGTTTCCAGCTCGGCGCTCGGCTTCCACTGTGCCGAGATCAGCCCCGACAGGCGCTTGCGATCCTCGGTCTCGACGGTCGGCCGCGTGCGCCCCGGCGTATAGAAACCGGCGCCGAGCGCGGAGGCGAATTTGTCGAGATACCAGCCGGTATTGTACGACCGGTCGTTGCGGACCTGCTTGCCCCAATATTGCGCGGCGGCGAGGATCCCGAAGGTCCCGTCCTCGGTCGTCGCGCTCGTCAGCGCGGTCGCGTTCGGTTTCACCTTGTCGGTCAGCGTCGTGTAGGTGCCGCGCAGGTTGACCGTGGTCTTCGTGCCGACGTCGAGCGGACGGAACGTCTTCACGTCGATATTGCCGCCCAGCGCGCCCTCGGTCATGTCCGGGGTCGGCGTCTTGACCACGTCGATCTGCGACACGAATTCGGCGGGCAGCATCTCGAACCGGAACTGACGTCCGTTCGCGCCGCCATTCTCGATCAGGTCGTTGATCGCCACCGGGCGGCCGTTGAGCAGCGTGCTCTGGAACTGCGGACCAAGCCCGCGGACGCTGACGTACAGCCCCTCGCCGCGCGGGCGGGTGATCGTGACGCCGGGAACGAGCTGGAGCGCTTCGGCCACGTTCTGCGCGGGAAACTTGCCGATGTCGGTGGCGTTGATCGCGTCCACCCCGTAGCCGGCCTGCCGCTTCGTCTCGGTCGCGGCGGCAAGGCTTTGCGCATAGGAGCCGGCGATGACGATATCCCCCGCGGCATCGGCGTCAAGATCGGCGGTCCCCGCCGTCGGCGCAGGTGTCGGCGTCTGGCCAACCGTGCCGGGCGTGCGCGCGTCGGTCTGCGCACGGACCGGCTGCGCGGCACCCAGAGCAGCAAGCGTAAGCGGCAGCGTCGCCCAGAGCAGGCGTGAATAATGCAACATGTCGTGTGTCCCCCCTCCAAGCCAACCGGCCCGGACGAGCGGGGATTAGAGAGCGCCTGTTGCAGTTTGGCGGCCTCGCCGTGTCGTCGTCATGACCTGCGCGCGTCAGATTTGTTGCTCCACTCCTCGCACTCGCGATTGTCGTCGCGCGTGCATCGGCAGTCCGGGACGGCGACGCGCGCAATCGCTCACGCCCCCCTCACAATCCCCGGGTTACGCGTATCCCGACCGTCCGCGGTGGGCCGACGAGATACGAGAAATAGCTGGTCGCGGTGGTGTTGCCCGGCGACGTCGTGAATTCCTGCCCGAACACCGGAACGGCATCGAACAGGTTGGTGACGAACAGGTCGACGCCAAGCCCCTCGCGCCTCCGCACGCCTGCGGAAACATCGACCAGCGTATAGGCCGGACGCGGCAGCACCTCACCCTCACCGAACCCGCTGTTCGACGCGCCGACGTGACGCGCCGCGGCGAACAGGCTGGCGGTCACCCCTGCCGTGAGCGGTACCGCATATTCGCCGCGCGCGTTCCACGCCCAGCGCGGCACGTCGAGCACGCGCGATCCCGCGGGCAGGATCAGGTTGGGGACGTCGTTCCGGTAGGTCGCGTCGGTGAACGAACCACCCGCATGAAGATCGAGCCCGCGGATCGGCGATGCTGACAGCTCGAGCTCTCCGCCCCGGCTGCGGACGCGACCGGCGTTGACGGTGAAGGAAATCGTCGTCGCGTTGTTGATCCCGCACGCGGTCTGGAACGCCTGCTGATACGCCTTCCAGTCGATCGCATAGGCCGCGCCGTTGATCCGCAGGCGGCCATCCCACAGGCTGGTCTTGGCGCCGATCTCGTAATTGTCGGTCCGGTCGCTGTCATAGGGTGGCGGTACGTCGGGGATGCCCGCCACGCGACGTTCCGCGGGGGAGCAGATAGCGTCGGTCACGGGTGCGTTGACGCCGCCGGTGCGGAACCCCTGCGAATAGCTCGCATAGACCATGGCCTCGCGGCTCGGCGCATAGCTCAGCGAGATGCGCGGCGTGACGCCGTTCTCGCGGTTGCGTTCGTCATAGTCGTAGGCGAGATCGCCCCCTGCGACGCCACCGATGCCGTACCGCCGGCTCGCCTCGCGCTGGCGATAGGCAAAGACCCGCGCGCCCGCGGCAATCTTGACGCGTGGCACGACCGCATAGGTCAGCTCGCCGAACGCCGCGACCTCCCGCTCGCGAAAGCGCACCGTGGCGTCCTGGATGACGGCCGGGCTGCTCGCGCCGAGCGGCAGCGGCGCGGGCACGCCGAACAGGTCGGCAACGGTGATCGTGCGCCCGGACTCCTGGCGAAGCCCGCGGTAGAAGCCGCCGAGGACATATTGCAGCGGGCCGGCGCCGTCGGACACCGCGCGCACCTCCTGCGTGAACTGTTTCGTGCGACCGAAATCCACGAGCGGCGTCGGGTACAGCGTGCCGCCGGGTCCAGGCCCGACGACGGCTTCGACGATCGGCGAATCGAACGCGGTCACGTCGAACGAGAGCCGGTTGCGGCGGTCGAGCCAGGACGAGCTGGATGACAGCGTGAACCCGCCAAGCAGGTCGAACCGGCGCTCGACCAGAAGCGTGCCGATGGCGAACCTGTCCTTGGCGAACGTGTCCGCGTACCGCGCCTTCAGCCGCGCCCGCTTGCCGAACGTCACGTCGCTGTGCGGCCGATCCGCGTTGCTGTAGCCGTCCTGCCAGATCAGCGATGGCGTGATCGTCAGGCTCGGCGTGACGTCCCAGCGCAGCGCGGCGCGAACGGTGGCCGTCCGCGTCCAGTTGACGTCCTTGCGGACCGCCGACGTTCCGGCGTTTTCGGTCAGGTTGCCCGTGGTCGGTCGCAGATCGTCGATCCATCCTCCCTGCCGGACGATCCCGCCCGAGATGCGCAGCGCCAGCGCATCGGCGACAATCGGCAGGTTGAGCATCGCTCTGGCGTCCCGGCTCGTGCCGCCATCCTTGACCGTCGCGACGCCCGCCTGTCCCTGCGCAGCGATGGCCGTGGCGTCGGGCTGGTTCGTGACGATGCGGACGAGGCCGCCCATCGTCGACGATCCGAACAGCACGCCCTGCGGCCCGCGCAGGACCTCGACGCGCGCGACGTCGAACAGCTGCGGATCCGGCTGGGAAAAGCCGCGCAGCGCGCGCGTCTGGAGCGGGGTTTCGTCGAGATAGACCCCCGTGGTCGGCGACTGGACGAAGCCCACCCCGCCGACACCACGGATGATGTATTGCGCATTGCCGACGCCCGTCGTCGCGAACGCCACGCCCGGCACCGAGTCCGCGACGCGCGAGAAATCCTGCGCATCGAGGCGGCGCAGCAGCTCGGCAGGCAGGATGGTGACGCTGGCGGCCACGTCCTGAAGCGCCTGCGGACGCTTGAGCGCGGTGACGATGATGTCGGGTGTTTCGAGTATGGCTGGCTGCGGCGCGGTCGCGACCCTGGTTTTGGATATGTCGGCCTGCTGCGCGAACGCGGATGTCGAGAGCAGCAGGTTTGAGACGGCGATCGCCGCCGACGAGGGAAATCGGATCATGGATATGCCCTTGCCCCTTTCGTGAAAGCGAACCGGCGTCGACGAGGATCGCGACCCGCGGTGTCGCCCGACCGGCCTGCCGTCGTCCAGTCTCAGGCCTCCCTGCCCGCTTTCCAGATCCCGTCTATCACCGGGCCCAGCAGGTAATCGAGCGCCGATCGCCTCTTCAGCGGGATGAGGATCTCCGCGGGCATCCCCGGTTTCAGGGCGCCCTTACCCTTGAGTGCCGTCAGCAACCGGTCGCTGTGCGCGAGCAGCGATGCCTCGGCGCGGTAATAGCGGTTGCCGGTCCGTTCCTCGGTGAAGCTGTCCGCCGACACCGACTCGATGCGCGCATCGAGAACGGGCATCGTGCGGTCGTGAAAGCCCGAAAAGCGGACCTGCGTCGTCTGCCCCGCATGAAGATCGTCGGCGTCGTCGGGGGAGACCTGCACCTCGACGACAAGCTGGCGCTGCTGCGGGACGATTTCCATCAGCATCTGCCCGGGCGATACGACGCCGCCCACCGTGAACACCGACAGGCCGACGATCGTACCCGTCACCGGCGCGCGGACCAGCGACCGCGCGAGCTGCTCACGCGCGGCGAGCAGCTTCGGGCGGAGCTCGTTCATCCGCACGAGCAGGTCGCGAAGGCTGCCTTCGACTTCCTCGCGCTGCCGGCGATCGACCCCTGCCGCGGACAATTGCGCCTCGCCGATCGAGATCGCGGGTCTGCAGGATCTGCGCGCCGAGCGCGCCGCGTTCGCCATCGAGCGCTGCCTGATCGCGTTCGAGCGCGCGGATCCGGTTGACGGACGCATAGCCCTTTTGCGCGATGATCCGCATGCCCTCCAGCTCGTCGGTCAGCAGCGAATGTTGCCGGCGGTTCGAGTCGATCTGCTGCGTGAACCCGCCAATCTGTTCCTGATTGGCATGCGCCCGCTGCATCCAGACCGCCTTTTCGGTCTGCGCCGTGCGCAGCCGCGCGGTCAGCCATAGCCGCTGTCCGCGCAGCGAATCGTCGGCGAGGATGCGGTCGGCGGCAGGCAGGTCGCGAAACTCGACCGGTTCGACGATGACGCGGCGCCCCTCGCGCTCGGCATGTAGCCGCTCGCGCTGCGCGTAGAGCATCAGCAATTCGGAGGTCATCCCGCGTTCGAGCGCGTGCAGGTCGGCGGACGATATCTCGAGCAGCACCTGCCCGCGGACGACCCTGGCGCCCTCGCGAACGTGCAAGGCGGTGACCACGCCGCCGTCGCGGTTCTGGACCGCCTGCCGCTTGCCCGAGACCATCACCGTGCCGTGCGCATAGACGCCCGAATCGAGCGGCACCATGGCGGCGCCTCCCAGCAACCCGATGAAGAACAAGGCGGCGACGCGCAGGCCGAGCCGGATCTCGCTCCGCGGCGTGTGGTCGATAGCGGTCATGCCGTGGCTCCTTTCAATCCGACGACGTTGCCGGAGGTTTCGCCCGCGCGTTTGGCCAGCACCGCCAGCACGTCGTCGGCGGGGCCCTGACAGTCGACCGCGCCGTTGCTGAGCACCAGCAGGCGATCGGCGGCAGCCAGCACCCCGGTTCGATGTGCCGCCACGATGACCGTAGCGCCCCGCCGTCGCGTCGCGTCGAGCGCGCGGATCAGCGCCGCCTCCCCCTCGGCGTCGAGTGCTGCATTGGGCTCGTCGAGGATCAGGATCGCGGGGTCATCGAACAGCGCGCGCGCGAGCGCGACGCGCTGACGCTGGCCGGCGGACAGCGCGACGCCGGCACGGCCGATCGGGCAGTCATAACCGCCTGGCAGCGACAGGATCAGCGCGTGACATCCCGCCACCTGCGCCGCGGCGATCACGCGGTGATCGAGGTCTTCGTCCTGATGCGGATCGGCCGCCGCGAAGCGTGCGATGTTCTGCGCGATCGTTCCCGACAGGAACGCCGGCTCCTGCGGGACATAGCCGCGGTACGTCGCAAGCCGTTCGGGGTCCCACATGCCCGTGTCGGCCCCGTCGATCATGACCATGCCCGCTTCGGGGGTGATCCCCCCCGCCAGGACGCGGATCAGCGTGCTCTTGCCGGCACCCGACGCGCCCACGACCCCGAGCATCTGGCCGGGCTCGACATCGAAGCTGACGCCTTTGAGGAGCACGCTCGATCCATCGGGGCTGCGGACCACGATCTTCCGTGCGGAGACGCGGCCCTCGGGCGCGGGCAGCGCGGTCGCGACCGACGCGACGCTCGTGTCGTCGAGCAGCCGCTTCAGCGACGCGATGGCTTCGCTCGCGTGCTGCAGGTTGGCCCAGCCGCCGATCAGCATCTCGATCGGCTGCAGCGCGCGGCTCAACAGCACCGACGCGGCGATGATCGCACCGACGGAGATCTGCCGCTCGATCGCGAGCATCGCCGCCACGCCGAGCGCCAGCGACTGCAGCAGCAACCGCATGAACTTGGCGATCGCGGCGAAGCGGACCGTGGCCATCTGCGCGCTGGCGGCTGCCGCCTGGCCCTGCGCGCGCTCGCCGATCTGGCGATCGACCATCGCGGCCCCCATGCCGAGCGCGCGAATGAGCTCGGCATGCTGCGCGATCTCTTCCTGTACGATCGCCGATCGCGTCGCGGCACGATGCGCCGTTCGCGTGAGCCGGCGCGTCGCCCGGTCGGAAAACACGGTCAGCAGGACGAGGATCGCGCCGGCACAGACGACGAAGAGGCCGAGCAGCGGATGGATGAGAACCGCCGCGATCACGTAGATCGGCGTCCAGGGTGCGTCGAACAGGCCGATCAGCGTCGGCGCGGTGATGACGAGGCGTACCGTATCGAACTCCCGCATCGCCTGCGCGGAGGACGGGTCGCCACGCCCGCCCTGCCCCTTCGCGATCAGCCGCGCCAGGATCGTCCGCGCGAGACGGTCGTCGAGCTGGAGCGACGCCTTGACCATGAGGCGCGACCGCACCGCCTCGAGCATCGCGATCGTGGCGATCGCCGCCGCCAGCACCAGCGTCAGCGCGAGCAGGGTTACCACGCCGCCCGTCGGGACGACGCGGTCGTATACCTGCATCATGTACAGCGTGGGGGCGAGGTACAGGATGTTCACCAGCGCGCTGAACAGCAGCGCGGCGATGAAATGCCCCCGACACCCCGCCAGGGCCTCGCGCGCCGCCGCCGGTAGCCTGTCACCGAAGTTGCTCACCGTTTCGCTCCCCCACAACCGCTGCTCAGAGACCGAAGTCGGTGTGGTCGATCGTCACGGCGCTGACCCCGGCGAGCGTGATCGTCTGCGTGCCGATCGCGATGACGGTATTGGCGCCGACCTGCGAGACGAGCACCTGCGCGCCGAAGTTTCCGGCATTGACCCCGAACCCCGAGATATCGAGCAGGTCCTGCCCACCCGCCGCGTCGAAGTCGAAATCGACCACGACATCGTTGCCCTGCCCGGTGCCGAACACGAAGGCATCGGTGCCCGCGCCGCCCGTGAGACGGTCATTCCCCGTTCCGCCGATCAGCCGGTCGTTGCCGCCGCCGCCCAGCAGCTGGTCATTGCCTCCAAAGCCCTGCAGCAAGTCGTCGCCCTCGAAGCCGGACAGGATATTGATCGCCGAATTGCCGGACAGGCTGTTGTTGGCGCCGTTGCCCGATCCGTTGATCACGAGCGTACCCGTCAGCGTGAGGTTCTCGACATCCGTCCCGAGCGTGAAGGTCACGCTGCTGCTGACGCTATCGACGCCGTCCCCGCCGGCCTCGTCGACAACGTCGGCCGCCGTGTTGACGATATAGAGATCGTTCCCCAGACCGCCCGACATCACGTCTACGCCCGCTCCGCCATCGAGCGTGTCGTCGCCGGCGCCGCCAAGCAGATGGTCGGCACCGTCTGCGCCACGCAATATGTCGGAGCCATCGAGACCGGACAGCGTGTTTGCAGCGGCGTTCCCGGTCAGGATGTTGGCGTTGGCGTTGCCCGTGGCATCGACCGCCGCCACACCGGTCAGCGTCAGGCGCTCGACCCCCGCCCCCAGCGTGAAGGTCACGCTGCTGTTGACGGTATCGACACCATCGCCGCCGGTCTCGTCGACGACGTCGCCGACATTGTCGACGAGGTACGTGTCGTTGCCAAGGCCGCCGGCCATCACGTCCGCACCGGTGCCGCCGTCGAGCGTGTCGGCACCCGCACCAGCGATGAGCTGATCGTCGCCGTCCATGCCGAACAAACTGTTGGCGGCAGCATTGCCCGTGAGGATGTTGGCCGCGGCATTGCCCCGCCCGTTGATCGCCGCCGCGCCGGTCAGTGTGAGCCGCTCAAGGCCTGCCGCAAGCGCGAGATTGACGCTGCTGTTCACCGTATCGACGCCATCGCCGCCGGTTTCGTCGACCACGTCGGCGGTGCTGTCGACGACATAGATGTCGTCGCCCAGCCCACCCAACATGGTGTCGGTGCCCGTACCGCCATCGAGCAGATCCGCCCCCTCTCCGCCGACGAGGCGATCATTGCCGCCGAGACCGATCAGCGTGTCGTTTCCAGCGAGGCCGGTCAGCGTGTTGGCGCTCGAATTGCCCGTCACGACATTGGCCGCGGCGTTGCCGGTGCCGCTGGTCGCGCCGGTGAGCAACGTCAGGTTTTCGACGTTGGCGCCCAGCGTGAAGGTCACGCTGCTCCTGACGAGATCGACGCCGTCACCGCCCGTCTCGTCGACCACGTCGCCAGCGTTGTCGACGGCGTACGTGTCGTCGCCCAGACCGCCGAGCATGACGTCGACGCCCGTACCGCCGTCGAGGCTGTCCGCCCCGTCGCCCCCGACCAGCCGGTCGTTGCCGCCGAGCCCTGACAGCGTGTCGTCACCGGCGAGCCCCGAGAGGATGTTGGCGGCCGCATTGCCGGTCAGCGTGTTACGATCGGCATTGCCCGTGCCGTTGATCGCCGCCGTGCCCGTCAGCGTGAGGTTGTCGAGGCCGTCCGCCAGCGTGAAGGTGACGCTGCTGCTGACGATATCGATGCCGTCACCGCCGATTTCATCGACGACGTCGCCGATAGTGTCGACGACATAGCTGTCATTGCCGAGGCCGCCCGACATGGCGTCCGCTCCAGCTCCACCATCGAGCGTATCGTTGCCGCCGCCGCCGACCAGCGTGTCGTTGCCGCCCAGACCAGACAGCACGTTCGCCGCGTCATTGCCCGTCAGGATGTTCGCGCCCGCGTTGCCGGTGCCGTTGATGGCACCGCCACCGATGAGGGACAGGTTTTCGAGCGCGGCCGCCAGCGTGTAGGTGATGCTGCTGCGCACGCTGTCGATGCCATCGCCGCCCGTTTCATCGACCCCGTCGCCGGCCGTGTCGACGACGTAGATGTCATCGCCCAGTCCGCCGGCCATCGTGTCGGCGCCCGTTCCGCCATCGAGCAGGTCTGCCCCCGCGCCGCCACTCAGCGTGTCGGCACCGTCCATCCCGAACAGCTGGTCGTCGCCGGCCAGACCGGCGATCCTGTTGGCCGCAGCATTGCCGGTCAGGACGTTGTCCGCGCCGTTGCCCGTCGCGTCGATCGCCGCCACGCCGGTCAGCACCAGGTTCTCGACCTCCGACCCCAGCGTGTAGCTGATGCTGCTTTCCACCGTGTCGGTGCCGCTCGCGGCGCTTTCCGAGACGCCGTCGCCGGCATCGTCGACGACATAGGTATCGTCGCCAACGCCGCCGGACATCGCGTCGGCACCCGTGCCGCCGTCGAGAATATCGTCGCCTGCGCCACCCAACAGGCGGTCGTTGCCGCCAAGTCCGAGCAGCATGTCGTCACCGCCAAGACCGAGCATGAAATCGGCATTTGCCGTACCCGTCAGCGTATTCGCATCGCCGTCGCCGACGATGGCATCATCGGGGACCGCAACGGGCACGGTCGGATCGGAATAGACCACCCCCTCGGACTGGTTGGTGCCGCTTGAGCTGAACCCGCGATTGTCGGTGTAGCTCGTCGCGACCCGGAGCGCCTCGCCGACATAGTCGACGGTGACCTGGTAGCTATCCCCCGTCGCGCCGGGAATGTCGGTCCACACGCCCTCGATCAGATGCTGCCACTGGCGCGAGAATGTCGTCGTCCCGTCGTAATCGACGAACGACCCGGTCGTCACCGCGAGCGTCTGGCCGACCTTCGGCGTCGTCTGGTCGATCGCGAATGTGCCGAGGTGCTTGCGGTTGATCTCGAGGATGCCGTCGGCAAACTGGATATGCTCGATGTTGCGCAGCATGTCGTCGCCTTCGTCGCCGATATTGTCGACGAGATTGACGCGTCCGTCGGGGCGGAAGGTGATCGTGAAATCGGACCGGTTGCCGATATAGACCGCGGTGTCCGTCCCCTCGGTCACCGTTGCGGCGCCGATCGCGTAGCCGTTGACGGTCTCGCGGTAGACGATCTCGCGCGAGGCGACGAGCTGGCCGGGGTTGATCGTGCGATCGAGCAGCCGTGCCTGGATCTGGTTCAGCGAGTCGGCGCGGAACAGCTCGGCACCGGTTCCGTCCTTGTTCTCCCGCACGCTGATGAAGACGTGCATATACGCATCGCCGTCGATGATGTCGTTGCCGGCGCGGCCCTTGATGACGTCGCTCCCGCCACCGCCGATCAACAGGTCGTCGGTCGTGTCGCCGTCGATCACCAGTGCATCGAGATTGCTGGCGTCCCAGGTCTTGAAGTCGAGCAGCTCGCGCAGCCCGTCGATCCGGCGGACGCCGTCCTCGTACAGATCATTGCCGAGGATCCGCGGATTGGTGTCGCCGAGCAGATCGGAGAAATTCGCCCCCGTACCGACCAGCCCGAGCGGGATCTGCCGCCCGGTCAGGATATCGTCGTGCTTCCAGCCCGACAGCGCTTCGACCAGGTCGTTGCGATCGCGCAGCGTGAACGCCTGCTGGTTGACCGCCGCGCTCAGCCCGAGATCGGAATTGGCGTTGGCGACATCCCCCTGGTGGATCGACCAGTCGAACCCCGCCATGCCGTTGTTGCGCTGGATGCCCGCGCCCTGGACCATGATGTCGTCGCCGGTTTCGCCGTCATAGTCGGTATCGTTGCCCTGACCGTCCATGATGTCGTGGCCGATGATCGGGCTGTTGAAGAACAGGTTCGAATTCTCGCCCGTCAGGCTGTCGAGACCGTCGCCTCCCTCGAGCCAGTCATCGCCCTCGTTGCCCATCAGATTGTCGCTGCCGCTCCCGCCAAGCAGGAAGTCGTTGCCGCGTCCGGCGAACATCTCCTTGGCGTCGGTCCCGCCGACCATGAAGTCGTTGCCGCCCCCGCCGAACATGATGTCGAGCCCTGGGCCCGCGCTGACCACGTCATTGCCCTCGCCGCCACGCAGGAAATCATCGCCGAACGGATCCTCGATGATGTCGTCGCCGTCGCCGCCGAAGACTTCGTCCGACTCCATCCCGGGGTTGAGATAATCGTCGCCGCCGTCGCCCCACAGCGTGTCGATACCCTTGTCGCCATACAGGAAGTCGTTGCCCTCGGTGCCGCCGAGCGTGACATGCTCGCCGCCGCTATACTTGAGCAGCCCGCCATCGTCGAAGCCGTCGCCGTTGACGTCTGCACCGGGAGCGATACGCACCACCTTGGGGTCGATCGCCTGCTGGAACGCAATGGACCATTGCGGATCGAAGGTGCCCCCGGCGAGGAAGTTGCCATCCTCGTCGAGGTTGGTGATCTGCCGCGTCAGCGGATCGAGCTCGAGCGTATAGTCGGCGGTGTCGAAGAGCGCCCCGGCGACGTGCGTCGAGTGAAGATCGCCGAGGTTGGTATTTCGCATCACGAGATCGGAAAAGGTGTTCTTCTCCAGCTCGTTAAGCATGTTGAGCCCCTGCGTACGGCTCAGATAATACATCCGGTCCCCGTTCTGCAGGTCCTCCATCTGGTGTTCGAACACATAGTTGAAGGTCGAACCCAGCATGCCGCCGAATTCCATCTTCTCCTCGGCCAGGCCGCCGATCCACAGGTCGACGAGGTTCAGACCGCTCTCATGCGTGTTCACGCCGCCGACGTTGTTCGGCGCCCAGCTGCCCTTGCTCTGCAGGAAGTCGAGCCGGTCCGTCGGTGCCTCGATCGTGTGCTCCGCGACGCCCATCGCCGCGTTCGCATGGACGAGCATATCGGCGCCGCCCATCACCAGCAGCGTCGCCGCAGCGCGTTTGCCCTCGAGCGTCAGCTCCCCGGTGATCAGCGGGTGCGTCCCGTAGGCGGCGATGAAATTGACGATCGAAACCGGGTTCTTGATGTTCTGCGCAAAGTCGAGCCAGCTCGTATAGGGCTTGAGCTGCGCGTCGTTGGTCGCGGCATAGAGCTGCGCGCGCACGACGTTGAACGCCGCGACCCCCGCGTCGCGACCGCGGGCGATGTTGAGCGCCGCGAGATCGAGCGGCAATCCGACGAGGAAGTTGCGCAGCGAGTCGACGACGAACTCGTCGATCTCGTTGCCCTCGACACGCGTCATGCCGCGAATGATGTCGCCCGCCGCGGTCCCCGCGTCATACAGGCCCGTCGCGCCGTCGAGGCTCGCGGCGGTGAACGCCTGCGGGTTGAGGAACGCCTCCACCAGCGTCAGCGACTCGGTGGTCAGCGTCGGATCGGAAACCTCGATCGTGTCGGTCAGCATGGAGTGGCCGAACCGGTACACCGCGTGCGCGAATTCCGCCGTGATCGCAGGGTCGATATTGGCCGAATTGCTGAACACGAACGGGTCGACGTTCGGCTGGATCTTGCGCGCGAATTCCTCGAAGACCAGATGCTGATACTGCATCTCGGTGCTGAACCGCCCAGCCTGGAACAGCCGTTCGCCGTCCCAGTTCAGCGCGTCGATCGCCGCCACCCTGACGCTCCCGGTCAGCGCGTTGATCGCATCGAGCTCCTCCTGCGTGATCGCGTCGCGCGTGGTGCCGGTGGTGGGCAACAGCCACTCGTTGACGATCGCCAGATCGCCCGATGCGATGATCGTGTCCTTGTCGGCCTCGACCACGCGGTTGTGCTCGGCATGGAAGATGGTGTGGACCGCGGTCAGCCCGATATTCTCGTTGCCGCGCCCGTCGCCGGTCACGAAATGCGCGTCGAGCATCTCGTTGTCGTAGGTCAGCGGATTATTGTCGTCGGCGACGAGATCGCTGGCGTCGATCCTGCCGTCGAGGTTGACGTCGGCGAGATCGGCGACCGTGATCTCGCGGTCCTCGTTGGCATCGACGATGAACGCGGCACCCGCCACCAGATCGGCCTCGTCCGAGACGCCGTCGCCATTAAAGTCGAGCAGATCCGTGTCCGCGATCTGCCGCACCGGGTCTGTCGCCGGGTTGTGGTCGAGATCGACGAGCACCGGCTCGGCATGATGCGCGATGTCGTTGAGGAAGGCGTGACCCGTGAAATACGCATTGGCCGGGATCGCGACACCCTCTGCGGTGCCTTCGAGCAGCGTCCCGTCCTTGAGCATGATCTGCGCATAGCCGTTCGCGCCCGGGATGAACTTCCCGTACGCGTCGGTCAGCAGCAGCGGCACGTTGAGGACGTCGTAGTCGTCGAGCCTGATGCCGAGCATCGACAGCGCCTGCGCCTTCGTGTCGCCCCAGGTCGCCATGCCGCCGATCGCGCCGTCGAGCAGGCGACCGGTCGCGACGGCCCGCGAGATCCTTGACGCCGTCGCCGTCGGAATCGACCGAGAACCTGTATTCGCGCAGGAACACCTGGTGCGACGCGTGCGAGGTGTAGGTCTGGTTCTGGTCGATGAACGGCGTGGTAGTGTTGACCGTCTCGGTCCCGCCGACGACTTGGTTGCCGTTGGCGTCATACTGCGTCGAGCGCGTCAGCGGCATGAAGTTCGGGCCGCCGGGGACGTACAGCGGATCATCGGGCTGGAGCGGAATGAAGACCGTGCCGTTGCCCCCCTTGGTGATCAGATCGAGCCCATGATCGAAAAACTGCCCGAAGAACGTCATCCACGCGTTGAACGACGGCGACAGGCCGATGTCCGGCGACAGATTGGGGATGAGCGACAGTTCCTCGTCGGTCGGGACATAGCCGTTTGGCGGCGGGTTGCCGTCATGCGCGTCGGCATAGGCGGATTGCGCGTGCGCGTTGACATACCAGGCCGCGATCGCCGCGGGATTGCTGTTGGTCATGTCGACGATCAGGTTGCTGATGAGCCGCGGATCGGCATCGACGACGCTTCCCGGCGTACCGTAATCCGTGTTGGTCAGGGTCGGCGCGCCCGGACCGGGCGTGAAGGTGCCGCCGTCGTTGAGATTGCGAAAGACGGGCGTGGTCAGCCGCGGCAGCAACTGGTCGGCCGCGCCATAGACTGCATTCCCCGGCAGCAGGTTATTGTAGGTGCCGTCCACCGTCCGCAACCCGTACGGAATGAGCTGCCCCTGTGGCCCCATGATTCCGGCAAGCGATTCACCGGCGGCATTGCGTTCGGCAATCTTGATCTGCGCGAGAATGAAGTTGAGATCGCCGAGATCGACCGTGAAATCACCAGACATGGCAGGGTCCTCATCTAAGATGATGGCCCCATCTTCTTGCCCGACACTGTTGCGACGCCGGGATCGGAAGTCAGGACCGTTGTTGGCTCGCCTGCATGTTCCCATCAATATGGCTGGTTGCTAAGTCATATGAAGGACGTACCCGCACCATCTGCTATCTAGGCCATGCCCTAGGCAAAACGGATTAGGGCGACCCGGCACATGGCGGACAGAGCCGGCCGAACGCGGCGTCACGCTCGCTCGACGGATGCTTTCCCAAGCGCAGCTTCACGCGCGCGATCCGACCCGGGGGCCGCTGCAGCATCATGCGTGCTGTCGTGATGACGGCAGGCCGCCGCCGCACCCCGCCGCCGGCGCGGAGGGGCAAGGTGCGGCGGCGGGGGCCCGATCCGGTGACGATGTCGACCGGCCGAGACGATGGCGGAAACGGCGTGCCGGCGCGTCAGGCCATGCGCGCCAGTTGCCGCAATGTTCGCTCGATGTCCGCGACCGACTGGTCGTGCATCGCATAGCCCGCGACACGCGTGTCGGGCGCGAGGAAATAGATCAGCGACGAATGGTTGATGCTGTGGCCGAGCTCGCCCGGCCGCGGTGGAATATGCTCGCGCGCGACCGCAAAGGCGCGGGTCGCAGCGGACAGCTGCGCGCGCGTGCCCGTGGCGACGATCAGCTTTCCGTCATAGGCCTTGGCGAGCGCGCGCATCGCCGCGACGCGGTCGAGTTCGCCATGACCATGCGCATGCCCCGAATGCCCCGCCATCGCGGCGGCCGCACCCGGTCGGCGAAACCGCATGACGCCGAGCGGCGGCACGTCGATATCGACGAACATCGCACGCGCAGCGACACCCGACCGACGCAGCAGGTCCGCCGTCCGCACCATCTTGGGGATGGCGATGGGGCAGCTCGCGCGGCACCGGCTATAGCCGAAGAACAATAGCGTCCAGCGCCCCCGGAAATCCGCCTGCGCTATCGTGCGACCGACGGTGTCGGAGAAGGCGAACGCGCCGCCCAGTTGGGCGATGCCCGGCGCGACGGCGCCGTGATCATGGCCACCCGGCATGCCGCCTGCATGCCTGTTTGCGGAAGGAACGGGCACCGTCGCACCGGTTGCCGCGCGCGTGTTGGACGGGCCGGTCATGACACGACGATCTGTGTCTTGGCCACGCCGCGGCCATTGTCGTGCACGCGGCGGGTGATCCAGTGCAGATACTCGATCGTCGCGCCGATGCTGCCTCGCTGCGTCGCCGTGAACAGAAGGTCCAGCCGCCCGGCGGTCGTCAGTTCGATCGGCGTGCCGGCGGGAAACACGATCGGCGCATTCCAGCTTTCCTTGCCGAGCCGGTGCCCGTCGCAGGATACACAGGTCACCGCCACCTGGAAGGTGACGCGCAGGATGCAGTAGCTCGCATTCAGCAGGCGGATCAGGACGGTGTCGCCGACCCGCGCGGTCGCCGCGACTTTCTGGTCGTTCATCGTCTTGGTGTTGAACACGCCGTTGATCAGGAAATATTGCGGCTCGAAGCGGTTCATCCCGACATTTTCGCCGCACATGCCGGCATCGTGTTTCTGGCCCATCACATTGTGCCAGCGGATGTCCATGTCGTCGCACACCCAGAGCCGCTCGACCTGGTAGCGCTGGTTCGGGGCATTCGGCATGCTCGAGGAATAGAGATATCCAGGCCCCTCCGGCGGGTCGACGATCAGACCGCCGAAAAGCCCCATCTCGAAATGCAGCGGCGTATTGCGATGGCAATGATAGAAGAACGTGCCCGCGTTCGCCGGCTTCCATTGATAGGTATATTGGTCCTTCACCTCGAACGACACGTGACCGACGCCATCGTTCATCGTCGATGGCTCGATGCCGTGGTGATGGATGGTATGCGCATTCTTCGCCGTCAGCAGTTTGACGTGGACGACCTGCCCCTCGCGCACGCGCAGCAGTGGAGAGGGATACGGCGCCTTCACGCCGCTCGCCGGGTCCTCGAACGACCAGTAGCGCAGCTTGGCACCATCCGGCGCCATCAGCTGCCCGCTGGTCGAGACCTGCCGCACGAAACTGATGTCGGGTGACAGCTTGTCGGGCGTCGGGGGACTTTCCTGAAAGACGTTGCAGCCGAACGTCTGGTAATTGCTGATCCCCTTGACCCCGGTCTTGGTCCAGTCGATCCCCGATGCACTGACGGTATCCGCGCCCATGGTCTGTTCCCGCTGTCAGAAAGTGTAGATCGGGCCGGTCATCGTCCAGTGCGTGACGAGCCCCTGCGGATAGTTCCCGCCGCCCGCGGTCTGCGACATCTCGGTGTGGCAGTGCATCACGTAGCGCAGCGGGAACGGCTCCTGCTTCGGCGGCCAGACGGCGATGTCGGGCGGGCGTTCGAACGGCAGGATCATGTCCTTGCGATCCATCGGCCGCATGATCCACACGTCGCGCTCGTAAACATTGGTCTCGCAATAGGGCACGCCGCTCGCGTCGGGCTCGGTGCATTCGAACAGGTGGTTGCCGTGGATATGCGCTGAATGCGTGCAGAGCCCGGCGTTCATCACGCGCAACAGCGTCGGCTGCCCCTGTCGCCCGACCGGCTCGATCGCCTGCGCACCCGCGAGGTCCGCGCTCGTGGTGGTGGAATGGGTCGCCGTATCGAAGCCGCTAAGTCCGTTGATATGGAAATAGTCGGGCAGGAATGCGTCGACCAGCGCCTGGCCCGAAATGCGGTTTCCCGATGCCGCGCGCGCGTTGATCGTCGAGTCGGTCTGCGAAAACACCCAGACCTTGTCGCGTGCCGCATCCTGCGGGTTCCAGCGGTCGCCGGGAAAGCGCGGATGCCGGCCGAACGCATCGAAGACCGCGGCAATCTGCGGCGTGTGCATCGCGCGACTGAACGGCGTCGGCGACCCCATCGCCGTCGTGCCGAGCGCAGGGTCGACGACGAAGGCGCCGTGCAACCCGAGGATGCGGTTGAGCGGTGCCTCGAGCGGATCGTGATACAGATACGAACCGCCGACGGGCGCGACGAACATCGGCACCAGCCGCGTCTCACCGGGCGGGATCGCCGCGACCGTCGCCTGCGGGATCCCGGTGATCGCAAAGCCGTGCGCGACGATGTCGTTGTTGGTGACGCTCAGCGAGACCGTCTCGCCCTCGCGGTACCGCAGCACCGGCTGCGGCTGTCCCGTCGTCAGGAAATAGAACACCATGTAGACGATCTTGCCGTCGATCATCTCCTTCTCGACGGGTTCGATCACGAGCTGGAGCAGCCCCGCCATGCCGGTCGAGGACGACGTCGCCGTCGGCGCCGCGGGCCGCGGTGCGACCGCGAGCGGCTCGGTCGACGGGGTAATCAGCTGCTGCGCCGTCGCCGCCAGCGCGACGGTGGTCGCCCCAGCCCCGACCTTGAGGAAATCTCGACGCTCCATCGGTTGCCCTTCGCCCTTGAGACGTAACGTTCGCCAAACCATGATCTGTCGTGGTGACGTACTGATGCGCCGTGCCTGGTCGCGCGATCAATTAGGCCAGTCGACCTAGTCTGGTGGATAGACCGTACCGGCCGGGCATGGGCGAACGGTCTAGCCGGACACCCTGCCTTGTGCGTTTGTCAGTAGGCACGCGCATGGACCGACGCGACCGCGCCTGCCCGGCTATGCACGCCCAGCGCCTTGAACAGGCCGCTCAGATGCACCTTGATCGTCCCCTCCGCGAGGTTGAGCCGGTGCGCGATGTCCTTGTTCGACGCCCCCTCGGCGAGCAGGTGCAGCACCTGCTCCTGCCGCCGCGTGAGTGCGCCAGCGCGCCGGTCGTCGGCGTGCTCGGGGATCGCCAGGTCGGCGACGCTGTCCGGCAGGTAGACATGACCCGCGGCGACCATCCGCACCGCCTTCGCGATCACGTCCATGGGCATCGATTCGAGGACATAGGCATGCGCGCCGGCACTGATCAGCGCGAGGATCTTCATCCGCTCCTGCCCTTGTCCGACGAACACGATCCGCAGGCGGGGATAGGCAAGCCGCAGGTTTCGCACCGTGGTGTGACACTGTCCGTTGATGACGTCGGTGTGGATGATGATGAGGTTGGCCGTCTGTCGATGCACCAGATAAGACTGTGCAACACACCAGCTGGATGCTTCCAGAACGGTCGCTATACAAAGTTCACGTCGCAGCAAGTTGGATATTCCGAACCGGAATATCTCTGATCCACTTGCCACAACCGTGCACGAAGTATTGACTACATGCTCAATAACAGCATCGTTTCTCATGGTGCCCCCATGCGACTAGATGTTCATCAAATTATCGGGATGATAACTCCAACTATCGTCGGGTCAGACGGTGCGGCACCGCGGTGAAGCGGGCAACTCCGTAGGATTACCCACGCTGTCCCAAAGTGTTACAGCCTGAAATGGTCGGACGTGCCCCGCTGTTGCGGCGCAACGGCGCAAACCGGCCGGCCCCGCCGCGATCTGCCTCGTCAGCGACGCGCATGCGGTGTCGTCCGGCACGATATTCGATCGGCTGGCGGCTGTGCCAGCCTCCGTATCTTTACGGATATACGCGGCTGACCGTTCAGCTAAGCTTAAGTAATTCCTTCTGTACGCGCACAGCCGGCATCTCGACCGGTGCAGATGAAATTGGGGGAGACGACTGCCGTGCAGCGACTATGGGCGAAGGTCGACCAGCAAGCGCCGTCGACGGAATGGCCTCGCAGGCTCGCCCATGGCGTCGCGCTCGGCGGTGCCGCGCTGTTTCTGACGACGATCAGCCGGCACCTGATCGGCGTCGACCTGCCCTTTGCCTTTGCGCTGGTCGCGGTCGCGCTGGCGGCGGCGTGGGGCGGGGCGCTGACCGCGGTCGCAGTCGTCGTCACCGCGATCCCCGCGGCGGTCATGCTCAACCCCGACCATCCGTTCGTGACACCGGTCAATATCGTGGTCGTCATCGTCTTTTCGCTTATCCTGGCGCTGTTCGGCGGACACACGACCGCGTTGCGCAAGCGCGCCGACGTCGAGGCCAGCCGGTCGCGCCGGCGCGAAGACTATCTCCAGTCGATCTTCGGGACCACGCCCGCGGCGATGCTGATCGCCGATGCCGCCGACAACATCCTCGCGATCAACACGAGTGCGCGCGACATATTCGGGATCGGGGACGAGGAGGTCGAACGCCTGACGCTGGCGACGCTGCTGCCGGGCTGGTCCGATGCCGACGTCGATCCCTGCTGCGTGCAACGGGCCGACGGAAAGCGGTTGACGCTGTCGGTCTCGAGCGTCGCTTTGCCGTCCGCGACGGACGACCTGCGCACGATCTACATCCGCGACGAGACCGACCGGATCGCCGCCGCCGAAGCGCTCGCGCTGCTGCAGGCCGAGCTCCACCAGCTCGCGCGCGCGACCGCTCTTGGCCAGCTCGGCTCGGCGATCGCGCATGAAGTGAACCAGCCGCTCGCCGCGGCTGCCAACTACGCCAAGATCGCGCAGGTCGCGGCGTCGCGTGGCCCGATGACCGCAGAGGTCGGCGACGCGCTCGACTCCGCGCTGCAACAGATATTCCGTGCCGCCGACGTGCTGAAGGGCCTGCGCCGGTTCGTCCAGCGCGGCCCGTTGCAGGCGGAATGGGTCGATGCGCGGCAGATCATCACGGAGGGGGCAAAGCTCGGCGCCTTTGCGGTGCGCCAGGCGGGCGCCGAACTGACGGTGACGATCGACGACGACATCGGCGAGGTGTTCATCGACGCCACGCAGATCCAGCAGGTCCTGCTCAATCTCATCGCGAATGCCGCCGATGCGGTTGCGGACAGCGCGACACGCACGATCACGCTACGCGCATTTCCCGGCCCGGAGGAACGCTGCACGATCACCGTGTCCGATACCGGCCCGGGCCTGGCGGCGGAGATCGAGAGCGCCCTCTTCACGCCCTTCCAGACGACCAAGCGCAACGGCCTCGGTGTCGGCCTCGCGATATCCAGGACGATCGTGGAGGCGCATGACGGGCATATCACGGGCGCCTCGAACCCACGGGGCGGCGCCAGCTTCTCGTTCACGCTGCCACGACGGTCCTGCCGCGAGGAGTTGGCGGGTGCCGCATGACGGGATCATCTACGTCATCGACGACGAGCCCGAGATGCGGCGGTCGCTCGAAATGCTGTTCGCGGTCGAAGGTCTCGAGAGCCGGTCGTTCGCGAGCGCCGAGGCGTTCCTCGGCGCGCTCCACGGCTTGCCGAAGGGCATCATCCTCGGCGACATTTCGCTCGGCGGCATGAGCGGGTTCGAGCTTCTGCTGGCGCTGCCGTCGCTCGGCCGGTCCGATCCCGTCATCCTCATCACGGGGAACGGCGACATCCCGCTCGCGGTGGCGGCGATCAAGGCGGGCGCCGCCGATTTCCTCGAAAAGCCGTTCGAACCGCACGAGCTTCTGAACGCGTTGAAGCTGGTCCGCCAGCGCATATCCTCCTCGACCGACATCGAGAAATGCCTCGCGTCGTTATCGCGGCGCGAACGCCAGGTCCTGCGGCATATTGTTGAGGGCATGACCGCCAAACAGACCGCCGCGAGGCTCGAGATCAGCCCGCGCACCGTCGAGACGTATCGCGAGCAGTTGATGAAGAAGACGGGTGCGACCGGCCTCTCCCAGCTCGTCCGCTTCGGGATCGCGGCGCGGGTCTGAGCAACGACGCGACGGGGCGGCGAAGCCCCATACCCGGCCGTCACGCTTGGAACGACGGCCTTATGCCCCTACTCTAGCAAGAACACGGCGCCGGCTCAGCCAGCCGATGGCCATGCCCGCATAGCGGGACGCTGCGCCGCCGCGCCACAAAAGGATGTTGAAGACGCCATGACCTTCGAAAAGAACCCCCATCTCGAATTGCGGGTCCTTGACGACCGCCTCTACGACTGGGGGCTTCCCAAATATCAGACGGACCTGTCCGCCGGGATGGATCTGCACGCCTGCATCGCCGAGCCGATGACGTTGCACCCGCAGGCGCCCGCGGTGCTGATCCCGTCGGGGATCGCCATCCTCATGAATTCGCCCGACATGGTCGCCTTCCTGCTTGCCCGGTCGGGACTTGGCCACAAGAAAGGTCTCGTGCTCGGCCAGGCGGTCGGCACGATCGATGCCGATTACGCCGATCAGATCTTCATCAGCGCATGGCTCCGGACACCTCCCGGCAGCGAGCCGATCGTCATTTCTCCCGGCGATCGCATCGCGCAACTCGTCTTCCTGCCGATCGTCCGCCCGACCTTCTCGATCGTCGATCGCTTCAGTGCGTCGTCGGCGCGTGGCCTCGGCGGCTTTGGTTCGACGGGCGTGACCGCCACGCAATCCGCGGCCTCGGGCAGCGACTAAACCGCAGACGGACGATCGCACAGGCTGCGACCGATGAAAGGAATGCGAATGTATCGTTTATCCAGCGCGGCATGCCCGCCGCCTCGGGTGACCCCAGGCGCCACGGGCCTTGCGATGCGCGGGCCCGGGGGTTGCGGGGCGACCAGGCGATGATGGGGCTTTCCATGACCGTCCTGGCGCTGTCCGCGGCAATGGCGCAGGTCGCGGTCCCGCGGGATCCCGTGGCGGCGATCCCGGCGCAGGAGGGTGCGTCGCCGCACCAGGCTCCGCTGCCGGCCCCCGCCCCAGCCATCCCCGCCGGTCCTGCCGCAGCCCCGCTCCCGCCACAGGACTGGTCGGCGCTGCCCGTGCTGCGGTTTCGCCGCCCCGTCACGCCAACGACCGAATCGACGGCGTTCGTCGCGGGCCAGGTCGGTTCGGGACAATGTTCGGGCGCAGCACGCACGCGCGACGGTTGGCAGCTGACGATCGACCTCGCGCTGTTCGCCACCGCCGACGGCCGGATACGCCGCGTGACGCCGCGCGCGATCGACTGTCCGACGGTCGAGCAATATG
Source organism: Sphingomonas sp. 22R3R2A-7 (assembly GCF_036856055.1). Classification (NCBI taxonomy): domain Bacteria; kingdom Pseudomonadati; phylum Pseudomonadota; class Alphaproteobacteria; order Sphingomonadales; family Sphingomonadaceae; genus Sphingomonas; species Sphingomonas sp. 22R3R2A-7. The sequence continues at coordinate 900,670 of NZ_JASPFR010000001.1, forward strand.
CGGCGGGGCTGCTGCTTGGCGCCGCGCGCGACAACATCGACCTCCGCGGTGCGGCGGGCGACATCTGGTATCGCACGACGATGACGTTCGGGTGGAAGGCGTGACACTCGGCGATGACGAACTGACGCGCTACGCCCGGCACATCGTGCTCAAGGAGTTCGGCGGCGCGGGCCAGATGCGGTTGAAGGCGGCGACCGTCGCCGTGATCGGCGCGGGCGGGATCGGCTCGCCGGCGATCCAGTATCTCGCCGCTGCGGGCGTTGGGCGGCTCGTGCTGATCGACGATGATCGCGTCGAGCCGTCGAACCTGCAACGCCAGACGATCTTCCGCACGGAGGATCAGGGCATCGCGAAGGTCGAGGCCGCGGCGATCGCCGCCCGCCGCATCAACCCGCACGTGACGGTCGATACGCATCAGCTGCGGATCGACCCGGACAATGCCGGGGATCTGCTCGCGGGGGTCGATGTCGTGCTCGATGGCTGCGACAATTTCGCGACCCGGTTTGTCGTCGCCGACGCCGCCTTCGCCGCGCGGATCCCGCTGGTGTCCGCGGCGGTCGGGCAATTCGAAGGTCAGCTCGGCGTGTACCGCGGCTGGGAAAGCGATCGCCCCTGCTATCGGTGTTTCGTCGGGCAGGATCCCGAGCGCGCCGAGACGAGCTGTGCGGAGGACGGTATCCTCGGCCCCGTCACGGGCGTCGTCGGCAGCCTCGCCGCGCTCGAGGTACTTCGCGCGATCGCCCCGTTCGGGGAGGACATTGCGGGCAAGTTGCTGCTTGTCGATCTGATGGCGCTGCGCTTCCGCACGATCCGCCTGCCGAAGGATCCCGGCTGTCTCGGCTGCGGAACGGCCGCGATGACTGCTCCGAAGGATGAGGATCGGGAGGGGGCCCGCTGAGCCCCCTCCCCTGCGCTCAGCCCAGCAGCGTCTTGGCGAACGCGCGGACGGCAGGCCCGATGTCGTCGCGCGCCAGCGCGAGCGCCAGATTGGCCTGGATATACCCCGCCTTGTCGCCGCAGTCGTAACGCTGCCCGTCGAAGGTGAAGCCGTGGAACGGCTGGTTGCCAATCAGTTGCGCCATCGCGTCGGTCAGCTGGATCTCGCCGCCGGCGCCCTTTTCCTGACCCTCAAGGATCCGCATCACCTCGGGCTGGAGGATGTAGCGGCCGGGGATCATGAGATTGGACGGCGACGTGCCCTTGGCGGGCTTCTCGACCAGCGCGGTGACCTCGGTGAGGCGACCGTCGATCGCACCCGGCGAGATGATGCCGTATTTGTCGGTTTCCGAGATCCGCGACTTCGAGCGCACCGATCACGTTGCCGCCGACCTGGTTATACGCCTCGACCATCTGCTTCATGAAGCCCGGCTTGCCGACCATCAGCTCGTCGGGGAGCAGCACCGCGAACGGCTCGTCACCGACGATCTCGCGTGCGCACCACACGGCATGACCGAGGCCGAGCGGCTCCTGCTGCCGGACGTAGACGGGCGAACCGGGCTTCTGCCGGATACCGTCGAGGATCGACAGCGACTTGCCGCGCGCGCGCATCGTCGCCTCGAGCTCGAACGAAATGTCGAAATGGTCCTCAAGCGCACCCTTGCCGCGTCCGGTGACGAAGATGATCTGCTCGATCCCCGCCTCGAGCGCCTCTTCGACCGCATATTGGATCAGCGGCTTGTCGACGACGGTCAGCATCTCCTTCGGCATCGACTTGGTCGCAGGCAGGAAACGCGTTCCTAGTCCGGCGACGGGAAATACGGCCTTGCGTAGCGGTTTGATCGTCATTCGGTGCTCCCTTTGGTCTTCCCGTTCCGGCGCACGTCGCGGTGAAACGTCGCGCATCGTCTCGAGCAGTCTGGTATCATCTATCCGCATATCGACGCCGAAACGGCTCGGCAAATCGATCGCGGCAGTTAGCGCGTCATTAAAGACGTTCGGTGTAGGCGAGTTCCATGTCAAAAATACTCGTCATCTTCGGCACGCGCCCGGAAGCGATCAAACTCTTCCCCGTCATCGCGGCCCTCGCGGCACGGCCCGGGCTGTCGGTCCGGACCTGCGTGACGGCGCAGCACCGGGGTCTGCTCGACCAGGTCCTGGCGATCGCCGGACTGGTGCCCGACATCGATCTCGACCTGATGGAACCCGGCCAGACGCTCGACCGGCTGACCGCGCGGCTGCTGGTCGGGCTTGGCGAGGTGATGGATTCCGAACGGCCCGACCTCGTCGTCGTGCAGGGCGACACCGCGACCGCAATGACGGGGGCACTGGCTGCCTATTACCGCAAGGTCCCGGTCGCGCATGTCGAGGCGGGGCTGCGCTCGGGCGACATCCACCACCCCTGGCCCGAAGAGGTGAACCGCCGGATCGTCGCACCGATCGCGATGCTCCACTTCGCACCGACGCAGACCGCCGCCGATGCGCTGCTGCGCGAGAACGTCGCTGCGGAGACCGTCCACGTCACGGGCAATACGGTGATCGACGCGTTGCACTGGACGCGAGACCGGGTCGCGGCGGATCCGGGGCTCGGTGCCGGCCTCGACGCGGTCGTACAGCGGTTTGCGGGCAAGCGCGTCATCCTGGTGACGACGCACCGGCGCGAGAATTTTGGCGACGGCATGGCGTCGATCGCGCGCGCGATCGCGCGGATCGCCGCGCGCGACGACGTCGCCGTGATCTTCCCCGTCCACCCCAATCCCAACGTCGTCTCGGTGATGGACGCGATCCTCGGCGACCGGTCCAATATCGCGCGGATCGAACCGCTCGACTATCCGACCTTCGTGCGCGCGCTGGGTGTCGCGGACATCGTCCTGACCGATTCGGGGGGCGTTCAGGAGGAGGCACCCGCGCTCGGCAAGCCCGTGCTCGTCATGCGCGAGACGACCGAGCGCCCCGAGGGCGTCGCAGCCGGCACCGCCAAGCTGATCGGCACGGCCGAGGACCGGATCGTTTCCGAAATCTTCACGCTGCTCGACGACAAGGCGGCCTATGCGGCGATGGCGCGCGCGCACAACCCGTTCGGCGACGGCCGGTCGGCGCCAAGGATCGCGGCGATCATCGCGCAGAGGTTCGCACCGACCCTCGCGCCAGCCGGCACTCGTTAGGATCATCGTCCATGCTCTCGGATACTGAAATGACCGTCGTCGTGATGGGGCTCGGCTATATCGGCCTGCCGACCGCCGCGGTGATCGCGCGGACCGGCGCGCGCGTGCTGGGCGTCGACGTCACGCAGCGCGTGGTCGACACGATCAACTCGGGGCGGATCCATATCGAGGAGGTCGATCTCGACGGACTGGTGTCGGGCGTCGTCGCGCGGGGGACGCTGCGCGCGTCGATGACGGTCGAGCCCGCCGACGTCTTCGTGATCGCGGTACCGACGCCGTTCGACGACTCGCATGCGCCCGATATAACCTATGTCCTCAATGCCGCGACGACGATCGCCCCCGTGCTGAAGACCGGCGACACGATCATCCTCGAATCGACCTCGCCCGTCGGCACCACCGAGAAGGTCCGCGACCTGATCGCCACGCTGCGCCCCGATCTGCGCGTGCCCGGGCGGACGGGCGAACAGGCCGACATCGCGATCGCCTATTGCCCCGAACGCGTGCTGCCGGGGCGGATCCTCGTCGAGCTGATCGACAACGACCGCGTCATCGGCGGCATCACGCCGCGGTGCGCGCGCAAGGCGCTCACCTTCTACCGCCGCTTCGTCCGCGGTGCCTGCGTCACGACCACCGCGCGCGCCGCCGAGATGACGAAGCTGACCGAGAATGCCTTTCGCGACGTCAACATCGCGTTCGCCAACGAATTGTCGCTGATCGCCGATACGATGGGGGTCGATGTCTGGGAGGTCATCCGCCTCGCCAACCGGCACCCGCGCGTCAACATCCTCCAGCCGGGCCCGGGTGTCGGCGGCCACTGCATCGCGGTCGATCCATGGTTCCTCGTTCATGCAGCCCCCGACCAGACGCCGCTGATCCGCACCGCGCGCGAGGTCAACGACGGCAAGACCGAGCATGTCATCGCGCAGGTCGCGGCGATGATCGACGCACAGCCCGGCGCCGCGGTCGCCTGCCTCGGGCTCGCGTTCAAGGCGAACATCGACGACTTCCGCGAAAGCCCCGCGATGAAGGTCGCCAAGGCGGTGGCCGAGCGGTTCGGCGAGCGCGTCCGGATCGTCGAACCCTATGCCGCGACGCTGCCCCCCGCGTTCGACGGGACGGGCGCGACGCTGATCGACGTCGATACCGCGATCGAGACATGCCCGATCATGGTCGTGCTGGTCGATCACGACGTGTTCCGCTCGATCCCGCTCGAGGAACGCGTGACCAAGACCGTTCTCGACACGCGCGGGATCTGGACCGACCAGCCGCGCCGTGCACCGGGCGACGCGCTCAGGCTCGCGGTATAGGCGATCGCGCATGCGGGCGGTCGCATTTCTGCGTGACCGTGACGATCAATCGGCTAGACCCGTCGCAAACAGGGGGATCGCCGTACCGTGAAGCACCGCGCACTGACCGCACTCGCACTTTGTCTCGTCGCCGAACAGATTTCCGCCCAGAGCGCACCGCCGCCCGCCGCCAAGCCCGTCGAACGGACACAGGCGCCCGAGGACAAGGCGACGGCACCGCTCGCGTCGCCCGCCGGTCCGCTCCCAGCGCCGACGCCGACGCCGACGCCCGCAGCCACACCCGCACCTGACGCTGCGACGACGTCGTCGGCGACCGCGAAAGGCGACAAGAAGCCGCCAGCATGGGACGTCAACAAGCCCCGCGGCCTGCGCACCCGTGAGGTCAGGATGCAGGTCGACGAGGGCAGCTGGATGAACGTCGACGTCTCGCCCGACGGGCGGCTGGTCGCGTTCGACCTGCTCGGCGACATATACACGATGCCGATCGCGGGCGGCACGCCGACGCGGATCGCCGAGGGTCTCGCCTTCGAGCACCAGCCGCGCTTCTCGCCCGACGGACGTCGCATCGCCTTCACCTCCGACCGTGGCGGCGGCGACAATATCTGGGTGATGAATGTCGACGGTGCCGACAAGCGACAGGTCACCAAGGAGGATTTCCGCCTGCTCAACCAGCCGAGCTGGAGCCCGGACGGACGATTCATCGCCGCCAAGAAGCATTTCACGACCGGCCGCTCGCTCGGCACCGGCGAGATCTGGCTGTACCACGTATCGGGCGGCGGCGGCGTCCAGCTCGTCAAGCGCGCGAGCGAACAGCTCCAGAAGGAGCTTGGCGAGCCGATCTACGCGCCCGACGGGAAGAGCATCTTCTATACGCGCAACGTCTCGCCCGGGCCGATCTTCGAATATGCGCAGAACTCGCGCACCGACCTGTTCGACATCGAGCGCTACGACATCGACAGCGGCGAGGTGACCACCGCGGTATCGGGCGTCGGTGGCTCGGTGCGCCCGACCCCGTCGCGCGACGGCAAGCGGATCGCGTTCGTCCGGCGCGAGAACAACATCACCAAATTATGGGTGAAGGATCTCGCCAGCGGGATCGAGCGCGTCGTCTACGGTGCGCTTGATCGCGACGTTCAGGAGACATGGGCCGTCACCGGCGTCTATCCCGACATGGCATGGACGCCCGGCGACACCGCGATCGTGTTCTGGGCGGGCGGCAAGCTGCGCCGCGTCGCGCCCGACGGCTCGGGCGGCAGCGTCATCCCGTTCCGTATCGACGACACCCGCGTGATCGTCGACGCGGTCCACCCGCAGATCGCGGTCGCGCCCGATCGCGTCACGACACGCATGCCGCGCTGGGCGACGGTTTCGCCCGATGGCCGGACCGTCGTCTTCGAGACGCTCGGCAAGCTGTGGACCATGCCGGTTGCAGGCGGCACCGCGGTCCGGCTGACGCGGGGCTCCGACGAGCTCGAGCTGTTCCCGAGCTGGTCCCGCGACGGCCGCCAGATCGTCTTCGTCGGCTGGACCGATGCGGGGCTGGGCCAGATCCGGACGATCGCGGCGCGCGGCGGGTCGCCGCGTACCGTCACCACGCTCGCCGGGCACTATCGCCGGCCGCGATTCTCGCCCGACGCGCGGACGATCGTGTTCGAGCAGGGCGAGGGCGGCGGCCTGACCGCGGCGCGCGGCAACCCGGGCAGCGGCGCCTACCGCGTCGCTGCGAGCGGCGGTGCGCCGGTCCGGATCGCCAAGGACGTCGCCGCGCCGCAATTCGGCCGGAGCGACGACCGCGTCTTCCTGATCGCGACCGAGAAGGACAAGCGTCAGCTGGTCAGTACCGACCTCAGCGGCCAGGACCGGCGCGTCCACGCGTCGGGCGAACTCGTCAACGACTACCAGATCTCGCCGGCAGGCGATTACGTCGCGTTCCGCCAGAATTACGAGGCGTTCGTCATGCCGTTGATCCCCGGCCGGCAGGCGGTCGAAGTCGATGCCAAGGGCGGCCCCCTGCCCGTCACGCGCGTCAGCGGCGATGGCGCCGACTTCATCAACTGGTCGAACGACGGCGCGCAGATCCACTGGAGCGCGGGCCCGACGCTCTACACCGCCACCACCGAAAGCCTGTTCCGTACGCAGCCGGTGCCGAGCGGCGAGGAGGCGCCCAAGTTCGTCGCGCCGCGGACCGGCGTTTCGCTGTCGATGGAGGTCGCCGCCGACAAGGCGACCGGGACGACCGCGCTGACCGGCGCGCGCGTCGTGACGATGGCGCGCGGCGATGGCGGGATCATCGACGACGCGACGATCCTCATCCGCGGCGACCGCATCGTCGCGGTCGGGCCGCGTGCATCGATCGCGATCCCGGCGGGCACCAGGACGATCGACGCGACGGGCAAGATCATCATCCCGGGTCTTGTCGATGCGCATGCGCACGGCCCCCAGGGTGACGACGAGATCGTGCCGCAGCAGAACTGGTCGGCGATGGCGAACCTCGCCATGGGGACTACGACGGTCCACGATCCGTCGTCGCGTTCGGCGGAAATCTTCCCCGCCGCCGAGATGCAGCAGACGGGCATGCTCCTCGCGCCCCGGACGTTCTCGACCGGGGAGATCGTCTATGGCGCGAAGGCGCCCGACGTCTACGCGCAGATCGACACCTATGAGGACGCGCTGGCGGTGATCCGCCGACTCAAGGCGCAGGGCGCGCACAGCGTGAAGAACTATAACCAGCCCCGCCGTGAACAGCGCCAGATGGTCGTTGCCGCCGCACAGGCGGAAAACATGGAGGTCGTGCCGGAGGGCGGGTCGCTGTTCACGCTTGACATGAGCCTCGTCCAGGACGGTAACGCGACCGTCGAGCACAACGTGCCGCTCGAGCATTTCTATGCCGACGTCGTGAACCTCTGGTCGCAGACGACGGTCGGCTACACACCGACGCTGGTGGTGGCCTATGGTGGCCCCGCGGGCGATCCGTACTGGCGCGCGCACAGCGACGTCTGGCGGCATCCGCTGCTCTCGCGGCATGCGCCGCCCGCGCTGCTCGCGGCGCAGAACGCCCGCCGCGAGATCGCACCCGAGGAGGATTATGTCGACGGCGCGACCGCGCGCGAGGCGGGCAAGCTTGCGGCAAAGGGTGTTCCCGTGGCGATCGGCGCGCATGGGCAGCAACCCGGGCTCGGCGCGCACTGGGAGCTGTGGAGCTTCGTCCGCGGCGGCTTCACGCCGATCGAGGCGTTGCGCGCGGGCACCATCGCGTCCGCGACGTCGCTCGGCTACGCACGCGACGTCGGATCGCTCGAGCCCGGCAAGCTCGCCGATCTGGTCGTGCTCACCGCCGACCCGACGGTCGACATCCGCAACAGCGACAAGATCGCCCAGGTCATGCTCGGCGGGCGGCTTTACGACGCCGCCACGCTGAACGAGACCGCCACCGGCACGCGCAAGCGGCTGCCTTACTGGTGGGAGGGCGGCAACGGTGGTGCGGACACCGGCGCCAAGATCACGGTCGGCCACGGCCATGGCGACATCGACTGAAACGCTACGGCCCGCCGAACGCGACGCGCTCGGCGGGCATGCTCGCTCAAATCGGAAACGCCAGCCCGTAACCGTTGCGGGCGGCGCGGCGTGACGACCTAACCCGCGCGTCGCGATTTCGCGGCGGCAAGATCGGCTTGCGGCACCGCGTCGGAGCGTGGTGGTGACCGATCGTCCACCATCATCGAGAGTTCTTGCTGGATCGTGCCGATGCAGTCGCTCACCTTCGCGCCGACCAGTGCATGCCCCCCTCGTCAGCGATACGCAGCGACTCCTCGAGCAGGAACAGCATAGACCTCAACCGGGCAACAGTCTGCGCATAACCCTGCATTGCCAATCCCCTGCCCGTCATCATGACGCTGTTTATGCAAACGAGACTAGGACCATCCGAGGACTTTGCGAAGCGAATTCACCACTGTAAAACCGTGCGAAATCCAGTGTTTGCGGTATCAGACCACAACCGGCGCGGAGCCGCCCGCCAATCGTATTCCGACCCCTCCGCGCCATTTTTCTGATAGCGCGCACGCGATCGGCCGCCGTCGAATAAACTACGCCGTTTCAATATCTTCGAGCGAATTTTACGGCAAATGCAACCTACCGTCGGCCGAGCCGTTTGCGTGACAGGGAGCTTTGAAATCAGCATGACTAAAGACGATGGATTCGCCGTTTCGCGCCGCGGCGTGATTGCAGGCGGCGTTGCGACGGCGACTCTCGGCGGCACCGCGGTCAGCGCGCAGACGCAGCCCGCACAGCAGCCCGCCCCGACGACGATGCCGGTGACGTTCAAGGTCAACGGTCGCAATACGAAGATCGATGTCGACACGCGCACCACGCTGCTCGACGCGCTGCGCGAGACGATGCGGCTGACCGGAACCAAGAAAGGCTGCGATCACGGCCAGTGCGGCGCCTGCACGGTGATCGTCGAGGGGCGCCGCATCAACAGCTGCCTGACCCTGGCGGTGATGCACGAAGGCGACACGATCACGACGATCGAAGGGCTCGGAACGGAGGAAAAGCTTCACGCGATGCAGGCGGCGTTCGTGAAGCATGACGGCTATCAGTGCGGCTATTGCACGCCTGGCCAGATCTGCTCGGCGGTCGCGACGCTCGACGAGATCAGGAACGGCATCCCCAGCCACGCGACGTCCGACATCGCCGCGAAACCCGGCGTCACCACGGCGGAACTCAAGGAGCGCATGAGCGGCAACATCTGCCGTTGTGGCGCTTATTCGAACATCATCGACGCCATCCATGATGTCGCCGGTACGGAGCGCACGGCATGAAGGCGTTTACCTACGAACGCGCAAAGACCCCGGCCGAGGCAGCCAGTGCCGCGGTGCGCAATCCCGGGGCCAAGTTCATCGCGGGCGGCACCAACCTGCTCGACCTGATGAAACTCCAGATCGAGACGCCGCAGCATCTGATCGACGTCAACGGCCTCGGCCTCGACAAGATCACGCCGACCAGCGACGGCGGACTTCGGGTCGGTGCGCTCGTCCGCAACACCGATCTCGCCGCGGACAGCCGCGTGCGGGCCGATTATGCCGTGCTCAGCCGCGCGCTCGTGTCGGGCGCGTCGGGCCAGTTGCGCAACAAGGCGACGACCGCGGGCAATCTGCTCCAGCGCACGCGCTGCCCCTATTTCTACGATACCACGAAGCCGTGCAACAAGCGCCAGCCCGGAACGGGCTGTGCCGCGATCGGCGGGTTCAATCGCAACCTCGCGATCATGGGAACGAGCGATGCGTGCATCGCCACGCATCCGAGCGACATGGCGGTCGCGATGCGCGTTCTCGATGCCACCGTCGAGACGGTCGATGCAGCAGGCAAGGCGCGCGCGATCCCGATCGCCGACTTCCACCGGCTTCCCGGCACGACGCCCAATATCGAGACTGCGCTCGCCCCCGGTGAACTGATCACCGCGGTCACCTTGCCCAAGCCCATCGGCGGAACGCACATCTATCAGAAGGTCCGCGACCGCGCATCCTACGCGTTCGCACTGATCTCCGTCGCAGCGGTGATCCAGCCCGGCAATCGTGGCCGGCTTGCCTTTGGCGGGCTCGCGCACAAGCCCTGGCGTGTCGAGGCTGCGGAAGCACAGCTGCCCGCAGGCGCAAAAGCCACGGCCGCCGCGGTGCTCGCCGGTGCGCGCACGACCTCACAAAATGCATTCAAGCTGCCACTGGTCGAGCGAACGATCGGTGCCGTGCTCGAAGAAGCGAAGGCCTGATCGCCATGAAGTTCGATACACCCGCAACGACCAACCCGATCGACCGCATGACCGTCATCGGCAAGCCGATCGACCGGATCGACGGCAAGCGAAAGACGACGGGCACCGCACGCTATGCCTATGAGCGCAACGACGCCGCGCCCGACGCGGCCTATGGCTATATCGTCGGATCGGCGATCGCAAAGGGCCGGATCGACAGCGTCGACGTGACCGACGCAAAGGCCGCACCCGGCGTGCTGGCGGTCGTGACGCACGAGAATGCGGGCAGGCTCGCCAAGGCCAAGGCGCATACCGCAAACATGCTCGCCGGCCCCAACGTCCAGCATTACGATCAGGCCGTCGCGATCGTCGTCGCCGAGACGTTCGAACAGGCGCGTGCAGCCGCCAAGCTCGTTCGCGTCGGCTATGGCCGCAGCAGCGGATCGTTCGACCTCGCCGCATCGCAGTCGAGCGCGGTCAAACCCAAGGACGGGACTCCCGACACCGCCATCGGCGACTTCGCCGGTGCGTTCGCCAAGGCCCCCGTCAAGCTCGATCAGCGCTACACGACGCCCGACCACAGCCATGCGATGATGGAACCCCATGCGACGATGGCCGCCTGGAAGGGCAGCAAGCTGACGCTGTGGACCTCGAACCAGATGCTCAATTGGGCGGTTCGCGACATGAGCGAGACGTTGCTGATCCCCAAGGAGGACATCCGCGTCCTGTCGCCGTTCGTCGGCGGCGGGTTCGGGTCGAAGCTCTGGATCCGCAGCGACGCGGTGATGGCCGCTCTTGCCTCGCGTGCGATCGGTGGGCGTGCGGTCAAGGTCGCGCTGACGCGTCCGCAGATCATGAACAACACCACGCACCGTCCGGCGACGATCCAGCGGCTGCGGATCGGCGCGCAGAAGGATGGCAAGATCACCGCGATCGCGCATGAAAGCTGGTCGGGTGATCTCCCCGGCGGCGGGCCCGAGACGGCGGTGAACCAGACCCGGCTGCTCTATGCGGGCGCAAACCGGATGACCGCGACGCGGCTGTCGGTGCTCGACCTGCCCGAGGGCAATGCGATGCGCGCGCCGGGCGAGGCCGTCGGCCTGCTCGCGCTCGAAGTCGCGATGGACGAACTCGCCGAGAAGCTGAAGATGGATCCGGTCCAGTTGCGGATCGTCAACGACACGCAGGTCGATCCGGAAAAGCCGACGCGCCAGTTCTCGCAGCGCGATCTCGTCGGGTGCCTCAAGACCGGTGCCGAGCGTTTTGGCTGGTCCAAGCGCAACCCCGTCCCCGGGCAGGTGCGCGAAGGCCGCTGGCTGATCGGCATGGGCATGGCATCGGCGTTTCGCGACAACGTTGCGATGAAGTCCGCGGCGCGCGTCGGGATCGACAAGAAGGGCGTCGTGACCGTCGCCACCGACATGACCGACATCGGCACCGGCAGCTATACGATCATCGCGCAGACGGCGGCCGAAATGATGGGCGTGCCCGTCGACAAGGTCATCGTGCTGCTCGGCGACAGCAGCTTCCCCGTCTCGTCCGGGTCGGGCGGTCAGTGGGGTGGCAACAGCTCGACCGCCGGCGTGTACGCGGCGTGCAGCGCGCTGCGCGACAGCATCGCGCGCAAGCTCGGCTTCGATCCGGCCGCCGCGGTGTTCGAGGGCGGCAAGATCCGCGTCGGGGACCGCAGCGCCTCGATCGCCGACGCGGCGGTTGACGCCGGACTGTCCGCGGAGGAGACGATCGAGTTCGGCGATTTGACCAAAACCTATGCGCAGGCAACCTTCGGCGCGCATTTCGTCGAAGTTGCGGTCGACTCGGCAACGGGCGAAGTGCGCGTACGCCGCATGGGTGGCGCGTTCGCCGCGGGGCGTATCCTCAATCCCAAATCCGCGCGCAGCCAGGTCATCGGCGCGATGACGATGGGCGTGGGCGCCGCGTTGATGGAGGACGCGATCGTCGACAAGCGGTTCGGCTATTTCGTCAATCACGACATGGCCGAATATCATGTCCCCGTGCATGCCGACGTGCCGCACCAGGACGTGTTCTTCATGGACGAGCTCGATGAGAAATCCTCGCCGATGAAGGCCAAGGGCGTGGGCGAGCTCGGGATCTGCGGTGTTGGCGCGGCGGTTGCCAACGCGGTCTACAATGCCTGCGGCGTCCGCATCCGCGAATATCCGCTGACGCTCGACAAGGTGATCACGGGAATGCCGCAGGTCGCCTGACCTCACTACCCGTCCCAACCCGACCGCCGTATCGCAGCCCCGTCGCTAACGGGCAGCGATACGGCGGTTTCGTTTTGATCGTCGGTGCGGCAGGAGGGCGTTGAGGAGAATCCGGCATGCCCCTGTACGCGCTTGGCGATAAACGCCCGACCTGCCACCCCGGCGCCTGGATCGCCCCCAGCGCAGACGTCATCGCCGACGTCGTGCTCGGCGAAGACTCGAGCGTCTGGTTCGGGGCGGCGATCCGCGGCGACAATACGACGATCACGATCGGCGCGCGCAGCAACGTGCAGGAGGGCGCGGTGCTACACTCGGACCCCGGCGCACCGCTGACCGTGGGGGAGGATTGCACGATCGGTCACCGCGCGATCCTGCACGGCTGCACGATCGGCAACGGAACGCTGATCGGCATGGGCGCGATCATCCTCAACCGTGCGGTGATCGGCGAGAACTGCATCGTCGGCGCCGGCGCGCTGGTGACGGAGGGCAAGGTCTTTCCTGCCGGCAGCCTGATCGTTGGCAGCCCGGCGCGCGTGGTGCGCGCGCTCGACGACGCCGCGATCGCGCTGCTCGCCGTGTCGGCACGGCACTATGTCGACAAGGCGCGCGCCTGTGCGTCGGGATTGACCCCGATCGCGTGACGCCCCGGGTCCGGCCTGAACCGGACCGGGAGCTGATCGCTTATTGCGCCACCCATTTTGAGACGGCCGGCTGCAACTGCGCAGCCGCCGCCTTGCGGACTGCGATTGCCGACAGCGACCGCGTCACCCCGCCCCGCGACGAGGCGGCCAGATATTTGTCGGCATAGGCCGTGATCTTGCCCGGCATCGCCGGATCGTTCGACCCTGCACCCAGCCCGACGATATATCCCGCGCGCGAGCTGTCCTCGATGAACCCGTCGACGAGCGTCCGGTTCGCCACCGCCCAGTCGAATGCGAGATCGGGATGCGCACCCGCCACCGCGCGCAGCAGGCCGGCCTTTTGCGGCGCACTGATCGTATCGGTCTTGAGCAGGTCGAGCGCGCGGCCGGCGATCGCGGGATTCCGCGCGGCACCCAGCAACGACACGAACCGGTTCTTCGCGACCGGGTTCTTCTCCGCCCTGGTCAGCGCGAGCAGCGCGTCCCATTCCGCCGGTGTCGCGTTCACCGCATAGGTCGACAGGATCGGCTGGCGGATCGACGGCGGGATCGCGGTGGGATCGGTTGCGAGCGCCGCGACATAGCGCCGCGCGCGGTCGGCGACACCGGTGTCGCCGTTGACGCCGAGCCGCCCGACGAGCGTCTCGCGCAGGTTGCTCGTCAGCGGCGATTCGCCCGGTTTCGGCTCGAACCCGATCTGCGCCAGCACCGGCGAGAGGATCTTCACCGACCGCGCGCGGAGCGGCGCCTCGAGCGGCGTCTTGTCGTACAGCCCGGTGATCCGCCCCAGCGCGCCCGCGACCGAAGACCATTCGAGCGGATCCGACGCCGGCCCGACCTTCGCCATCACGTCGAAATAGCGCGACAGGTCCTGATAGCCACCCGCCGCGAGCGCAAAATCGTCGCCAAGCGTCCCCAGCCGGTCCGCCAGGTCGAGCTTCGCGTAATCGCGGACGATCGCGGCATGCCCCGCCTCGTCGTACATCACGCGCGTATAGCTGCCCTTGCCGCGGTTCAGCACTACCGTACCGCATCCCTTGATCGTGACGTTCGACGGCGCGGTACCCGTCACGATCGTCGACGTCTGCGCGCCGCCAAGCGTCCCGACCACCAGCGGGACGTGCCACGTCTGCGGCACGCGCGATGCGGCGTCGAGGCCGAACCGCCCCTGCGTCATCGTCGCCGTCGTCGTGCCGCCCGCGCAGCGCGCGCCCGTCATCGTCACCAGCGGCACGCCGCCCTGCAGCGTGAAGTCGTGCGCGATCTCGGCAACGGGCTTCCCGGCGGCGGCGGACAATTCGGCCCAGAGCTGCTCGGTGACGGTGTTGCCGTATTTATACTTGGCCATGTAGCTGCGGATGCCCTTGCGGAACACGTCGGGCCCGAGCGTCGATTCGAGCATGCCGATGACGGCCTGCCCCTTCGAATAGGTGATGCCGTCGAACGCCTCGCCGATCTGGTCGACCGTCTCGATCTTGCGGATGATCGGATGCGTCGCGGCGGTCGCATCGATCCCCATCGCCCCCTCGCGCTCGCCCGAGACCGCGGCGGCCTCGGACTTCCACGCCGGGACCAGATCGGCGCTCGACTTGCCCTCCATCCACGATGCGAAGCCCTCGTTCAGCCAGAGGTCGTCCCACCATGCCATCGTCACGAGGTCGCCGAACCACTGATGCGCCATCTCGTGCGCGACGACGGTATAGATGCGCTGACGGCCGCTCTCCGTCGCCCGCTTCGGATCGAACAGCAGCTCGTTCTCGAAATAGAAGATCGCGCCCCAATTCTCCATCGCACCAAAGAACTGGCTCGACCCCGGCCCTGCGATCATGTCCATCTTGGGCAGCGGGTAAGGCTGGCCGAAATAATCATTGTAATAGGCAAGCAGCGTCTTTGCCGATGCCAGCGCATAGTCGCCCTGATCGACGACACCCTTGCGGCTGATGATGCCGATCTCGACATTGCCCGCCATCGCGGTCTTGCGCTCCATATCGCCCATGCCGAGGAACAGCAGATAGCTCGACATCAACGGCGTCTCGGCGAACCGGTAGAGCTGCGTTCCGTCGGCCTGTTTCGTGATCGCGCTCGCCGGCATGTTGGAGAAGGCGAGCTGCTGCCCCGGCGCGACCGCGGACAGGCGGAACTTCGCCTTGAATGCGGGCTCGTCCCACATCGGCGCGAAGCGGCGCGCGTCGGGCGCCTCGAACTGCGTCGCGAGCATCCGCGACGACGAGCCATCGGTATTGGTATAGTCGATCGCGAACAGCCCCGCCGCCGACTGGTTGATCTTGCCCGTCCACGCGAACGAAAGCGTGTGCCGCCCGACGCTTGCCGCCTTGGGCAGCGTCACCGTCAGCCGCTGTGCCGCCGCGTCGGTCTTGACGCTCGCCGGGCGCCCGTCGAACGTCGCGGTACCGATGGTGAGACCGGCGGCATTGAGCTGGATCGTCTGCGTCGCCTGTTTCACGTCGATCGTCACGCTCTCGGTACCCGTGAAGGTCATCGCCTTCGCATCGGGACGGATCTGGATATCGTACACCAGCGGAACGACGGTGCGGGGCAACTGGCCGGCGGCAAGCGCGGGCGCGGAAACAGTCAGCCCGAGCAGGGCGGCAACGGCGGATTTCATGAAAGGGGACGCTCCGTAAGTCGTGATGTCATGGGTGTACGCCTTTGCTGACACAGCGCAATTACGCGCGCAAAATACGCCTGCGCTGACCGCTGGCATTGCCGTTTCGGGTGCGCTATGAAATCGCCATGACCGTACCCGCCATTCTAAAGAGCCTCCGCCTGCCCGTCATCGGGTCTCCGCTGTTCATCATTTCCGGGCCGGAACTGGTGATCGCGCAGTGCAAGGCGGGGATCGTCGGATCATTCCCGGCCCTCAATGCGCGCCCGCAGACGATGCTCGACGAATGGCTGCACCGGATCACGGAGGAACTCAGCGCGCATAATCGCGCGCACCCCGAGCGCCCCGCCGCACCGTTCGCGGTCAACCAGATCGTCCACAAGTCGAACGACCGGCTCGAGCGCGATCTGGAGACCTGCGCGAAATGGCAGGTGCCGATCGTCATCACCTCGCTCGGCGCACGCGAGGATCTCAATACCGCGGTACATGGCTGGGGCGGCATCACGCTGCACGACGTGATCGACGACCGGTTCGCGCGCAAGGCGGTCGAGAAGGGTGCGGATGGCCTGATCGCGGTCGCGGCGGGCGCGGGCGGTCACGCGGGACGTCTGTCGCCGTTCGCGATCATCCAGGAGATCCGCCAGTGGTTCGACGGACCGCTCGCGCTGTCGGGCTCGATCGCGACGGGCGACGCGGTGCTCGCGGCGCAGGCGATGGGTGCCGATTTTGGCTATATCGGATCGCCGTTCATCGCCACGACCGAGGCGAATGCGGATCCCGCCTACAAGGCCGGGATCGTCGAGGGCCGGGCGGCGGACATCGTCTATTCGAACCTCTTCACGGGCGTTCACGGCAATTACCTGCGCGCCTCGATCGTCGCGGCGGGGATGGACCCGGACGCACTGCCCGAGGGTGATCTCAAGACGATGAACTTCGGTGCCGGCGCCAATGGCGAGGGTGGATCCAAGCCCAAGGCGTGGAAGGACATCTGGGGATCGGGTCAGGGGATCGGGGCGGTCACCGCGGTGGAAAGCGTGGCCGATCGGGTCGATCGGCTCGAGCGCGAATATCGCGCTGCCAGAGCCCGCCTCTCGCTCTAGCGATCAGAGCGCCAGCCCCAGACGTATCTGCATCGACAGCGCGGGGCTGGTCGCGCGCGCCGGCGTCAACAGCGCCTGCTCGATATGCGACAGGCGGCGGTGCAGGTCGATGCTCGCCTCGACAAGCCCGCGCGCCTTCGTCGGCAACGCGTCGAGCATCGCTTCCTCGGTCCTCGCGGCCGTGCCGAGCCGGTGCGACGGCTTCGCCGCGTCGTCCGCGTTGATCTCGCCCGCGAGCACGGCCTTCTGCGTGAGCAGCCACGCGATCACGTGCATCAGCCGGGTCGTCAGCTTGAGCGATTCACAACTGAACGCCACGCGCACGAACGGATCCAGACCACCGCGGTCGCCTCGGTCGGGCTCGTCGAAATAGCTGCGCGCCTCGTCGGCCAGCAGCATCGCCTCTTCGTACAGCGCGTCGATCAGTCTTCGGTGCAAGGGTGCGTGATGCGGTCCACGAATCATCGAAGACGAGTGGCACGGCCTCGCTGCGTCGCCCACGCCGAAAACCGGCGCCTGCACGGCGACTGTCCCGAAAAGATCTCGTTTGCCGGGAAAAATGGTAAAAAAGTCTTAATTCATTTGAGGGGCATGCGATTCGCGGCGCCGCCCCGTGGCGAGTGGGTTCAGGCGATGATGTCGGGAATCAGCTGATCCTCGAACGCCGCGATCTCATCGCGCAGCCGCAGTTTGCGCTTCTTGAGCCGCGCGATCTGAAGCTGGTCGGGCACCACATTGCCCCAGAGCGCGGCAATCGCCGCGTCGAGATCGCGGTGCTCGGTCCTGATCTCGCCGAGACGAACCTTGATCTGCGCCTCATCCACCATAATCACCCCGGCCCGCCCTGCTGCTCCAGCGCCTTTAGCAAATGACCCCGGCTTCGCGAGCATCAAAAATTGCGCGCGACGGTCTACGCCACGGCCTTCGGCCTGCGTGCCGAGCGCTTTTGCACGAATCTCGGCCCGTCCCTCGAAACCGGTCGGCCAATCGATTTCATCAACCTTCGTTAAAGACTTTTTACGAGGTGGGTGGTTTACTCGGTTCCCCAACACGAATGCAGAAGGAGCTTTTCCACCATGCAGACGACGCACCAGGCTGCGCTGGAAACCAAGCGCGAGATGCTCGATCGCCGGATTTCCGAGGAGATCCACAGGCCCATGCCCGACGCCCTGGCGCTTGCAGGATTGAAGAAGCAGAAATTGCGTCTGAAGGAAGAGATTGCCGGCCTATAATAGTTGACTTCGCGCGGGTAATCGAACCGTCCACCCGGCGGTTTTATCACTCGCTCGAACGACGCGGCATGCAGGCCGCCCGGTCTGCATATCGTGGCATCCCTCCGGTCGCCTTCCCCCTCAAGACCGGAGGGATTAGCGTCCTCGTGGCGCGCGGAACACGATCGGCTTGGCGAATGTCGGCGTCGTCGCCCCCGCCCCGACCGGTTTACGCGCCTTTTTCGGGTCGATCGGCGCATCGAGCGCGATCCCCATCCGCCCCTCGGTGCACCACGCGATCCGGCCGGCAACCTCGCCGATCCCGCGGATATCGAGCATCACCGCGGTATCGACCGCGAGCGCACGATCGAACTCGATCATCATCCCGCCCTCGGACAGGTTCCTGATCCGGACATCATGCGCCTCGGTCGCCGAACCGATCCGCATCGATGCGCTCAGCAGCAAGCTGTCGCGCGAACGTCGCTGTTCGCCGGAACCCGCACCCTGTGCCTGCGCCGCCGCGACAGCCTCGACGCCATCGACCAGACGATGGTCGACGTCGTCAGCGGCGGGACGGTCAAAGCCCAGGCGTTCGTCGTTGATCTTGTCCATGCCCAGTCTCGCGCCCTGTCATTCCGTCGTCTCTTCGAACGGCGCGTATACCAAAAGCGTTACGGACTGCCTATCCGCGAACGACAGCCGCCGGGACGATCAGTCTTCCCGCGAGATTTTCTCGTTCCGCTCGTGCCGCTCCTGCGCCTCGACCGTCATCGTCGCGATCGGCCGCGCTTCGAGCCGCGCGAGGCTGATCGGTTCGCCGGTCACTTCGCAATAGCCATATTCGCCATCGTCGATTCGACGCAGCGCTGCCTCGATCTTCGATACCAGTTTACGCTGGCGGTCGCGGGTGCGCAGTTCGATCGACCAGTCGGTCTCGCTCGACGCGCGATCCGTCAGATCGGCCTCGCGCAGCGAATCGACCTGCAGCTGCGACAGCGTTTCCTGCGATTCCCGGAGGATCGCGTCGCGCCATTGCTGCAACTTCTGACGAAAATAGGCCTGCTGACGCAGGTTCATGAACGGCTCTTCGCCGTCGGGTCGATAGCCATCGGCATCATTGGCCGCCGATTGGCTGGAACTGGTCTCGTCTACGCGATTCATTACCGTTGCCATACCACTCTCCCTCAGGCCCGTTCGGTCGGAAAGTCCGGACCGTCGGGGCCACCCCCAAATGGTGAATGCGCCTATAGTCTCACCCGCCCGGCACCACAAGCGATCCACCTTGCGCATCGATGGAGTTCGACGACAGATTATTGCGCCATGTTGTATTGCGGTTACACATGGCGGAGATCGTTCCGAAATGGACCGATTGTTCCGCTCCATCCAGCGTCGCGGATTGTCCCGCACCGGCACGACGCCCGCCAATTTGTCGCATGACTTATCGCACCCGCTCGCTTAATTCTTTCACGGCTTGGGTATGATCTTGCGCTTAACGGTTTGTTTTGCGCTGCGGTGATAGTGACGGTGCCAGAGTGCCGTGAAGACGGGATCCGACGCCTCGTACGCGTCGGCAACGAAAGAGTGACCTATGTCGGTGCGGATGGCGTTGGCCAAATTATGTGCATGTGCGTGTGGTGGCGCTGTCATCGGCGGTGGCGCAGTCCATGTCGCCGAGCGCCCGAAGCGTGAGATCTACGCCAAGACACAGACCAAGGCGCATATGACCAAGCGCGTCGTCCGCCGCCAGGTCGCATCGACGACGCGTCCGCGCGTCCGTCGCGTCGTCCGGACCACGACCAGCACCGCCTGTGCACCGACCGTCGTGACCGTCGCCAATGCAGCGCCGGTGCCCGTTCCGCTCAGCGACGGCTTTGTCGGCGGCGGCGGTGGTGGCGCGCCCGCGGTAATCGGCGGCGGCGGCTTTTTCGGCGGTGGCGGTCTTGGCGGCGGCTTTGGCGGCGGCGGTTTCTTCGGCGGCGGCAGTTCGGGGTCGAGCGGCAGCATCGTCATCTCGTCGACGTCGAGCGGCGGGTCCACGAGCACGGGCGGCGGCTCCTCGAGCACGAGCGGTGGCTCGTCGAGCACCAGCGGTGGATCGACGTCGAGCGGAAACGTCAGCAGCACGTCCTCCACCGGCGGGTCGTCGACGAGCACGGGCGGCGCGAGCGTCTCGAGCACGTCGTCCTCCGCGAGCGGCGGTAGCAGCGGCAACGTCTCGTCGTCGTCGAGCGGCAACGTCTCCTCCTCCTCGAGTGGCAACGTGTCGTCGTCGTCGAGTGGCAACGTCTCCTCCTCGTCGAGCGGCAACGTGTCGTCCTCGTCGAGCTCGAGCGGCAATGTGTCCACCTCGACCAGCTCGAGCGGCAACGTCTCGTCGAACAGCAGCGGATCGACGTCGACCTCGTCGTCGAGTTACGGGTCGAGCAGCAAGGGCTGGAGCAGCAACGGCGGCTGGAGCTCGAATGGCGGCTGGCACGGCTCCAACGGCAGCAATGGCGGGACCGGATCGAATGGCGGGTCGCCCGCATCGGTTCCGGCGCCGCCGATGGTGCTGCTGTTCGGCGCCGCCGCCGCGGCATTGATCGCGCGCAAGCGGTTCTCCAAACCGACCGCCTGACCTGTCAGGTTCGCATTACACAAAAAGGGCTCGCGGAAGACGATCCGCGAGCCCTTTTTCATACGATCGCTACCCGGCCTCAGGCGTTCTTGAGCGCGGTCTCGATATCCGCGATCGGGTGGCCCGTCAGGTCCTTGGCGAGCTCGCCCGCCAGACGGTTCTGCACTTCCTTGTGGTAATGCTTGCGCATCTCGCCGAGCGTCTTCGGCGGCGCGACCACGATCAGCGAGTCATAGTCGTTCTTGAGCGCGCGCGTCTTGAGCACGTCGGCGGCCTCGGCGGCGAACCGGTCCTCCTCGAGCTGGTGGAAATCGGTCGGCTCTACCGAACTCTGCGCGGCGCCCTGGGGCGAGGAGGCGCGGCCGGCCGAGTCGGTCGCCTGATCGCGCGTCGCGGGGTTCTCCTGCTCGACCGCCTGTTCGACGACCAGGTTCGGATAGGCGGCATCGCCTTCGTTGCGCAGGAACAGCATCTTGCGGCCGTCCACGACCAGGACGACGGAATTGTGCGGAAGCTCCACGGGCGTTCTCCTTGATTTGCCTGCTACGACGATAACGCCCTGGATCATGGCCCGGTTGCGCCGATCCGCCGAGCGGGTCGGTTACGGGGGCGACTTGCGCCGACATACGCGTCTCGGCATAGCCCGGGCCATGCATGATATCCGCCTCATCCGTGAAAATCCCGCCGCTTTCGACGCCGCGCTCGCGCGCCGCGGCGCCGCGCCCGTGTCCGCCGCGCTTGTCGCGATCGACGAACGCCGCCGCGCGACGATCGCGGAGGCGCAGACCGCGCAGACGCGTCGCAACGAGCTGTCCAAGGCGATCGGCCAGGCCAAGGCACAGAAGGACGAGCCCCGCGCGCAGGCGCTGATGGCCGAGGTGGCCGCGCTCAAGGCGGCGTTGCCGACGCTCGAAGCCGACGAAGCCGCGCTGACCGGGGAGCTCGATAGCGCGCTCGCGGCGATCCCCAACCTTCCCGCCCCCGAAGTCCCCGAAGGCACGGATGAGACGGGCAACGTCCTGATCCATACGCGCGGCACCAGGACCGAATTCGGCTTCCCCCCGCGCGAGCATGATCTGATCGGCCCCGCGATCGGTCTCGACTTCGAGACGGGCGTCGCGATGTCGGGCGCCCGGTTCACGCTGGTGCGCGGACCCGCCGCACGGCTCCAGCGCGCGCTTGGCCAGTTCATGCTCGATCGGCTGACCCGCGACCACGGGTTCGAGGAGGTCGCGCCGCCGCTGCTGGTGCGCGACGAGGCGGTCTTCGGCACGGGACAGCTGCCCAAATTCGCCGAGGACCTGTTCCGCACCACCGACGGTCGCTGGCTGATCCCGACCGCGGAGGTCAGCCTGACCAACATCGTGCGCGAACGGATCCTGAGCGAAGGCGAGCTGCCGCTGCGGTTCGCTGCACTGACCCCCTGCTTCCGCTCGGAGGCGGGATCGGCTGGCCGCGATACGCGCGGCTATATCCGTCAGCACCAGTTCGACAAGGTCGAGATGGTCGCGATCGTCACCCCGGACTCGTCGGACGCCGAGCATGAGCGCATGACCCAGTGTGCCGAGGGTGTCCTCGACGCGCTGCAGCTTCCGTTCAGGCGCATGCTCCTATGCGGCGGCGATATGGGTTTCACCGCGTCACGCACCTATGATCTCGAGGTCTGGCTTCCCGGCCAGAACCAGTATCGCGAGATTTCGAGCGTCTCGACCTGTACTGACTTCCAGGCGCGCCGGATGAACGCACGCTATCGTCCCGAGGGCGAGAAGAGCCCGCGGTTCGTCCACACGCTCAACGGATCGAGCCTCGCGGTCGGTCGCACGCTCGTTGCGGTCCTCGAAAATTACCAGCAGGCCGACGGATCGGTGGCGGTGCCGGAGGTGCTGCAGCCCTATCTCGGCGGTCTCACGATGCTCGAGGCGCGGCGCTGATGCGCATTCTCCTCACCAACGACGACGGCTATCATGCGTCGGGCCTGAAGGTGCTCGAGGCGATCGCGGCGACCTTGTCGGACGATGTCTGGGTCGTCGCGCCTGCGGACGAGCAGTCGGGCGCAGGCCATTCGCTGACGCTGTCGCGGCCGCTCCGCGTGCGCAAGTTCGGGGAGAAGCGCTACGCGGTTGCCGGCACGCCGACCGATGCGGTGATGATGGCGCTTGCAAGGATCATGAAGGACAGCCCGCCCGACCTGATCCTGTCCGGGGTCAATCGCGGCGCGAACCTGGCGGAGGACGTCACCTATTCGGGGACCGTCTCGGCGGCGATGGAGGGTGCGCTCGCGGGCGTCCGCTCGATCGCGCTGAGCCAGGTCTACAGCCGGGAAGGCATGGGGGACAGCGTACCGTTCGAGGCCGCCGCCGCGTGGGGCGAACGCGTGCTGCGCCCGTTGCTCGACGCGCCGCTCGCGCCGCGGACGCTCGTCAACGTCAACTTCCCCGTCGGCGCCGCGGACAAGGTGAAGGGGATCCGCGTCGTCAGCCAGGGGTTGCGCGATTACGGCCGGCTGAAGATCGTCACCAACACCGACCCCCGCGGCTACGACTATCACTGGTTCTCGCTCAGCGGCACCGTCGAGACGCCGATGCGCGCCACCGATCTGGAAGCGGTGATGGACGGCTATATCTCGGTCACGCCGCTTCATCTCGACCTCACGCATGGCGAATCGCTGGACATGCTCGGGCAAGCCTACGCGTGAAGCGCGGCGCCGTGATCCTGGGCACGGCGCTCGCGGTTGCCGGTTGTATCCCGAGCGTCGATGCGCCGGTGCTGCGCGACGAGGCCCCGGCGCGTGCTTCGGGGGAACGCATCCAGCGGCTGCCGCGATCCGACGACGCTCGGGATCGCCGGTCCGAGGCCCAATCCGAGCGCCGGTCCGAAAGCGGCGACTTCGATCGTGTCGACACGCGCCGGCGTCCCGAACAGCGCCGCACCATTGACCGCAGCCCACCACCCTATCGGCCCACCGATCGCCGCGGCGGTGACGGCGAGCAGGTCTCCACCCTCCCCGCGCCGCGCCCCGCGTGGGAGGCGAGCCCGGTGGTCGCAGACGCGCGCACGGTGGACGACTCGACCTATCTCGTCCGCCCGGGCGATTCGCTTCGGCTCGTCGCCGAGCGCACCGGGGTCAGCAGCGACGCGATCGCGCGCGCCAACCAGATCGACCCGCCCTTCACGATCCGCACGGGCGAACGCCTCACGATCCCCGGCGGCCGCTATCACCTCGTCCGCCGGGGAGACCGGGATCGCGATCGCGCGGGCTTACGGTGTCGAATGGTCGCGGATCGTCACCGCCAACGCGCTGCTCGAACCTTATGTGCTGCGCGCGGGTCAGCGGATCGCGATCCCTGCGCCGCCGGGCGGCACCAGCCTCGCCGATCGTGCGGCCGCGTTCACGCTCGACGTCGACGACATCCTGACCGGCGGCGAGCCCGCGCTCGCGAGCAATCAGGCGCCGGTGAAACCGACCGCGACGCCGAGGCGCGTCCTGCCCCCAGCGCGGTCGTCACCGCGCCTGCCCGTCTCGCGGGCGGCAGCTTCCTCTGGCCGGTCGATGGCCGCGTCGTAAAGCGGTTCGGCCACGGCGCGAGCGGCGAGCGCAACGACGGGATCAAGATCGCCATCCCGGTAGCGACGCCGATCCGCGCGACCGCGGACGGCGTCGTCGCCTATGTCGGCGATGGGATCGCCGCGCTCGGCGGGCTGGTGATCGTCAAGCACGGCGGCGGCTGGACCAGCGTCTACGGCCACGCCTCCAAGCTGATGGTCCAGCGCGGCCAGAGCGTGAAGCGCGGCCAGACGGTCGCGCTGTCGGGCGATACCGGGTTCGCGGATCGTCCCGAGCTCCACTTCGAACTGCGCAAGGGACGCACGCCGGTCGATCCGACCACGCAGCTGCCGCGGCTGTAACCGGCGCGTACGTCGCTGCCGACGGACCTCACGAATATCCGTTATCCTGCCGAAAGTCAGGATCCAGGGTTACAGGCCCTGGCGCTGATGGCTCTGGATCCTGACCTTCGTCAGGATGACGGCTCGCGGTAACGATGACCGCGCCGCCGGGATGACGGACCGCGCAACCACTGCTAGTGGCTGCGCCATGACCTACCAGTCCGACCTGCTCACCACGCTGACCTCGCGCGGCTATGTCCACCAGATGACCGATGCGGCCGCGCTCGACGCGCTCGCGGGCAAGCAGGTCGTGCCGGGCTATATCGGCTTCGACCCGACCGCGCCGTCGCTCCATGTCGGCAGTCTCGTCCAGATCATGCTGCTGCGCCGGTTGCAGCAGACCGGGCACAAGCCGATCGTCCTGATGGGCGGCGGCACTGGCAAGATCGGCGATCCGAGCTTCAAGGACGAGGCGCGCAAGCTGCTCGGCGAGGACGGCATCAAGGCCAACGTCGCGTCGATCCGCCGCATCTTCGAACGCTTCCTGACGTTTGGCGACGGGCCCACGGACGCGGTGATGCTCGACAATGCCGAGTGGCTCGACGCCCTCGAATATATCCCGTTCCTGCGCGACGTCGGCCAGCATTTCTCGGTCAACCGGATGCTCGCGTTCGACTCGGTCAAGCTGCGGCTCGACCGCGAACAGTCGCTGAGCTTCCTCGAATTCAACTACATGATCCTCCAGGCCTACGACTTCCTCGAACTGTCGCGCCGCGCCGAGTGCCGGTTGCAGATGGGCGGATCGGACCAGTGGGGCAACATCGTCAACGGCATCGAGCTGTCGCGCCGGATGGACGGGACCGAGGTCTACGGCGTCACCACCCCGCTGATCACGACCGCGGACGGCGGCAAGATGGGCAAGACGATGTCGGGCGCGGTCTGGCTGCACGAGGACCAGTTGCCGCACTTCGATTACTGGCAATTCTGGCGCAACACCGACGACCGGGATGTCGGCCGCTTCCTGCGGCTGTTCACGGACCTGCCGCTCGACGAGATTGCGCGGCTTGAGGCGCTCGAGGGTGCGGAGATCAACGCCGCCAAGATCGTGCTCGCCAACGAAGCCACCGCGATGTGCCGCGGCCGCGCCGCCGCGGACCAGGCCGCGGAGACCGCGCGCAAGACGTTCGCAGAAGGCGCATCGGGCGACGCGCTGCCGAGCCACCCCGTCGGCGACGCCGATATCGGCATCGTCGAGGCGCTGGTGGCGCTGGGCTTCGTCGCGTCGAACGGCGAGGCGCGGCGCAAGATCGGCGAAGGCGCGGTACGCGTCGATGGCGAACCGGTCCGTGAGGCAACGGCAAGGATCGCCGTCGCCGCCCCGGTCCGCCTCAGCCTCGGCAAGAAGCGGCACGGGATGCTCGTCCCCGCCTGATACCGGCCCGGCGCGTGTGGTAAATCGCCCATTAGCCATGCCGGTTCTCATGCGCTTCACGGCGTCTGTTTTAGGACCGAAGCGGAACTCCAGCGGGACACGATCGATGCCAGACCAGGCGATGGCGATTCAGGAGACGCGGTCCGAACCGCGCGACGAGGTCATGCACCGCACGCGCGCGACCGACGGCGAGGGCAACGGCGTCAAACTCGTTCTTGTCAACGTCTCGCCGAGCGGGTTGATGGCGCGCTGCGACCGCGATCCGGTCGCGGGCGACCTGTTGCGCGTCGTGCTGCCGATCATCGGCGAGGTCGTCGCGCAGGTCCGCTGGTCGCTCGGCGGCCGGATCGGCTGCTCGTTCGACACCACGATCCCGCTAAAGGCCTATTACGGCATGCTCACCGCGATGCTTCGCAACAGCTGATCGCGATCAGCCGGCGCGGACCAGCAGGACGCCGCCGATCACCAACGCGACACCCGCCAGCCGCGCGAGGCTGATCGGCGTCGCGCTGAGGCCGAGCAACCCGAACCGGTCGAGGATCAGCGCGGTCACCAGCTGACTCGCGACCGCCATCGTAAGCGCGGACGCCAGCCCCAGCCGCGGCGTCGCATAGGCGAGCGCGGCGACGAAGCATGCGCCGTACACGCCCCCCAGCCACGCCCATCCGGGCGCGCCCTTCAATGCCGCCGGCATCGTCCGGTCGGTCGCCGCCCAGACCGCGAACAGTATGACCGTCCCGACCGCGAACGACACGAGCGAGCCCAGCCACAACGAGCCCGACGCCTTGACCAGCGCAGCGTTTGTGGGCGGCTGGATCGCCAGGCCGATACCGGCGAGGAGAACGACGAGGATGGGAAGCAGGGCGGCCATCGCCGGTCCGTGATCGCTCGTCCCGCCCCGGTCAACCCGAGCGGAGCAATGCGACTCCCGCATCGCGGTCGAACAGGTACAGCGCGGTGCGCGCCGCCTGACCGCGCGGCCCTTCGAGCCCGCCGTCGCGGTCGATCAGCAACCGCGCATCGTCGTGCGCGCATTGCAGCAGGTCGGCCATCATGTCCGGCGTCGCGAGCCGGAACGCCATCTCGCCCGACTGCTTCGTGCCGAGCAGTTCGCCCGCGCCGCGCAAGCGCAGATCCTCCTCGGCGATCCGGAACCCGTCATTCGTTTCGCGCATCAGCGCCAGCCGCGCGCGCGACGTCTCGCTGAGCGAGCTCCCACGCATCAGCAGGCAGATCGACCGCCCGCTCCCCCGCCCGACGCGCCCGCGCAACTGGTGGAGCTGCGCGAGGCCGAAGCGGTCGGCATGCTCGATCACGATCAGCGTTGCATTGGGCACGTCGACGCCGACCTCAATCACCGTCGTTGCGACCAAGACCGCGGTGCGCGCGGCGGAGAACTCCGCCATCACCGCGTCCTTCTCGGCGGGCTTCATCCGGCCATGGACCAGTGCCACCTTGTCACCGAACCGCGCACGCAGCGTCTCCGCACGCATCTCCGCGGCGGCGAGGTCGCTCTTCTCGCTCTCCTCGACCAGCGGGCACACCCAGTACGCCTGCCCCCCGTCCGCCAGATGCCGGCCCAGCGCGTTGACCACGTCGTCGAGCCGGTCCTCGGAGATCACCCGCGTCTCGATCGGCTGGCGGCCCGGCGGCATCTCGTCGAGCCGGCTGACGTCCATCTCGCCATATTGCGCGAGCGTCAGCGTGCGCGGGATCGGCGTCGCGGTCATCGCCAGCAGATGCGGCGGCGCGATTCCCTTGGCCTGGAGCGTCATCCGCTGCGCGACGCCGAACCGGTGCTGTTCGTCGACCACCACCAGCGCGAGGTCCTTGTACGCGACCGCATCCTGGAAGATCGCGTGCGTGCCGACGAGGATGTCGATCTCGCCGCTCGCCAGCGCCATCAACGTCGCCTCGCGCACGCGCCCCTTGTCGCGCCCGGTGAGCACGCCGACCGCGATCGGCAGCCCGGCGAGCGTCTTCCTGAGCGTCTCGTAATGCTGGCGCGCGAGGATCTCGGTCGGTGCGAGCATCGCCGCCTGCGCACCCGCCTCCACCGCGATCAGCATCGCCATCGCCGCGACCAGCGTCTTGCCCGAGCCGACATCGCCCTGCAGCAGCCGCAACATCGGCGCGGTCTGCCCAAGATCGCCCTCGATCTCGCCGACCGTTCGCGATTGCGCGCCGGTCAGCGTGTAGGGCAGCTTGAGCATGCCCCGCAGCCGCCCGTCGCCGTGGAGCGCCCGCCCCCGCCGCTTGCGCGTGTCGGCGCGCACCAGCGTCATCGCGAGCTGGTTGGCGAACACCTCGTCATAGGCCAGCCGCTCCCGCGCCTTGGCGTCCGAGGGGTCGGCGTGGATGCGCGCCAACAGATCATGCCAGCCGGGCCATTCCCGCTTCGCCTTCAGACCCGGCTCGATCCATTCGGCGAGGTCCGGCGCGCGCGCGACCGCCTGCGTCGTCAGCGCCGCCAGCCGCCGCGAGGTGAGCCCCTCCGACAGCGGATAGATCGGCTCGCGCTCGCGCAACTCCTCGTCCTGCTCGACGATGTCGGGATGAACGATCTGGAGTTCCTGGCCATATTCGTCGAGCCGCCCCGACACGCGCTTCGCCTCGCCGATCGGCAGCAGCTTCTTCGCCCAGCCCGAACTGCCGCCGAAGAAGACGAGGCTGACATAGTTGCCATGCTCATCGGTCGCCTGCACGCGCGTCGGACCACGCCCCGCGCTGACGCGGTGCTCGCGCGCGGTCAGCGTGATCACGATGATCCGCCCGGCATCGCTCGACATGAGCTCGGTGCGCGGCAGCCGATCGACATAGCCGGTCGGCAAATGGAAGGCGACGTCGACGACGCGCGCGAGCCCCAGCCGGTCGAGCGGCTTGGCGAGCGCAGGCCCCACCCCTTTCAGGACGAGGGTTTCGGCGAACAGCGGATTGAGGATTTCGGGTCGCATGACTATCTGCTCCCTATAGCCCAGCCGACGCCCGCCGCCAGCGGTCGCCGGTCAATCGGCGTTGGAGATATGATGGACCACGAAACCCGCCTCAAGCGCCTCGGCTTCCGCAGCTCGCACCGCGGCACGCGCGAAGCCGACATGATGATCGGCGGCTTCTTCGAAACCTATGGCCGGACCTGGACGCCCGAGCAGCTCGACTGGTTCGAAGCGCTGCTCGAGGAGCAGGACGTCGACATCATGGGCTGGGCGATCGGCTCGATTCCGTGCCCGCCCGAATGGAACGGCCCGATGATGCAGGCGATGCGCGACATCAATTACGTCACGGTCGTGAAGTAACCTACTCCCTCTCCCCTCCGGGGAGAGGGTCGGGGTGAGGGGCAGCCAAGCAGCGCAGCGCCTAGGACAGCCCCTCACCCAACCCTCTCCCCGACGGGGAGAGGGCTTCAGGAACGATATGCCAGACCTTCAGACGATCCTCTCCGCGACAACCCCGCTGACGCTGTCGGGCGTGCCGTCGGGGTTCCAGCCGTCGCTGCTCGCCGATCTCGCGCGCGCCGCGAAGACGCGCGCGGTGTTCATCGCGCCCGACGATGCGGCGATGCGCGCGATCGCCTCGACCGCGGCGTTCTTCGCGCCCGATCTCGAAGTGCTGAGCTTCCCCGCCTGGGACTGCCTCCCCTATGACCGCGCGTCGCCGACGCTGCGCGTCATGGCCGAACGCGTCGCCGCGTTGCAGCGCCTGCAGGGCAAGCCCAAGGGCCCGCAGCTCCTCCTGACCACCACGAACGCGGCGACGCAGCGCGTCCTCACCCCGTTCCGCATCCGCCAGCTCGTCGCTCGGCTCGCCCCCGGCGAGCGGATCGGTCGCGACAAGCTCGCCACGTTGCTCCAGGCGAACGGCTATGTCCGCACCGACACCGTCCACGATCAGGGCGAATATGCGGTGCGCGGCGGGATCGTCGATCTTTACCCGTCGGGCGAGGACCACGCGCTGCGCCTCGACTTCTTCGGCGACGAGATCGAGAGCGTCCGCACCTTCGACGCCGCCGACCAGCGCACGACCGGCCGGATCGACGGCTTCGTCCTGCTCCCCGCCTCCGAAGCCTTGCTCGACGAAGACTCGATCAAGCGCTTCCGCACGCGTTACCGCGACGCGTTCGGCGCGACCGCGACCGGCGACCCGATGTACCAGGCGATCTCCGAGGGCCGGCGGATCGCGGGGATGGAGCATTGGCTGCCGCTGTTCGAAGAGAAGATGGCGACGCTGTTCGACCATCTCGGCGCCGACGACGTGCTGGTCCGCGACAGCGGTGTCGCCGCGGCGGCGGAAAGCCGGCTCGAATCGATCGCCGACTATTACGAGAACCGCAAGCGCGCCGAGGCCGCGCAACCCGGCAGCTACCGTCCGATGCCCGCCAAGGCGCTCTATCTCGACGCGCAGGACTGGTCGGGCGCGACCGAGGCGTTCGCCGCGCACATCACCTCGCCCTTCCACGAGCCGGAAAGCGCGACCGTGCTCGACTTCGCGGTCGACGGCCCGCGCGACTTCGGCCCCGAGCGCGCTGCACAGGCGAACATCTACGAGGCCGTCGCCGACCATGTCGAGAAACTGCGCAAGCAGGGTCGCAAGCCGATCCTCGCCAGCTATTCGATCGGCGCGCGCGAACGCCTGGGGAGCCTGCTCGCCGACCACGGCCTGAAGGGCGGCAAGCACGCCGAAACCTGGCAGGAGGCGCTCGGCGTCGCCGATACCGCGAAAAGCTTCGGCGTCGCGCTGATCGTCCTGCCGCTCGATCACGGGTTCACCGCGCCGGGCGTCGCCGTCCTCACCGAGCAGGACATGCTCGGCGACCGTCTCGTCCACCGCAAGAAGCGCAAGAAATCCGCCGACGCGTTCCTCGCCGAACTCGCGACGCTGACGCCGGGCGATCTCGTCGTCCATACCGAGCATGGCATCGGTCGCTATGAAGGCCTGACCTCGATCCCGGTCGGCCAGAGCCCGCACGACTGCGTCGCGCTGAGCTATGCCGGCGGCGACAAGCTCTACGTGCCGGTCGAGAATATCGACGTCCTCTCGCGCTACGGCTCGTCGGAGGAAGGCGCATCGCTCGACAAGCTCGGCGGCGAAGGCTGGCAGCGTCGCAAGTCGAAGATGAAGGAGCGGATCCGCGAGATCGCGGGCGAGCTCATCGCGACTGCCGCCGAACGCGCGCTGCATCCCGGCGACGTGCTCGAACCCGACGCCAGCGGCTACCCCAGCTTCGTCGATCGCTTCCCCTACGAGGAAACCGAGGACCAGGACCGCGCGATCGAGGAGGTTCTCGCCGATCTGTCCGCGGGCAAGCCGATGGACCGGCTCGTCGTCGGCGATGTCGGCTTCGGCAAGACCGAGGTCGCGCTGCGCGCCGCATTCGTCGCGGCGATGGGCGGCAAGCAGGTCGCGATCGTCTGCCCGACGACGCTGCTCGCGCGCCAGCACTACAACAACTTCGTCAGCCGCTTCGAAGGCTTCCCGATGAACATGGGCCGCCTCTCGCGGCTCGTCACCGCGAGCGAGGCGAAGGCGACCAAGGAGGGGCTGGCGAACGGCACGATCGACGTCGTCATCGGCACGCACGCGCTGCTCGCGAAGAATATCGACTTCAAGCGGCTGGGCCTTGTCGTGGTCGACGAGGAGCAGCGGTTCGGCGTGACGCACAAGGAGCGGCTGAAGGCGCTCCGGGCCGACGTCCACATGCTCACGCTGACCGCGACGCCGATCCCGCGCACGCTGCAGATGGCGATGTCGGGCATCCGCGAACTGTCGGTGATCCAGACCCCGCCGGTCGATCGCCTCGCGGTGCGGACCTACATCATGCCGTTCGACCCCGTCGTCCTGCGCGAGGCGCTGCTGCGCGAACATTATCGCGGCGGCCAGAGCTTCGTCGTCACCCCGCGCGTCGCCGACCTGCCCGAGATCGAGGAGTTCCTGCGCGAACAGGTGCCCGAGATCCGCTTCGTCGTCGCGCACGGCCAGATGTCGCCGACCGAGGTCGAGGAGCGCATGTCGGCCTTCTACGACAAGAAGTTCGAGGTGCTCGTCTCGACCACGATCATCGAGAGCGGGATCGACATCGCGTCCGCCAACACGATGATCGTCCACCGCGCCGACCGCTTCGGCCTCGCCCAGCTCTATCAGCTGCGCGGGCGCGTCGGCCGCTCGAAGACGCGTGCCTATGCCTATCTGGTGACGCCGCCCGAGCGGCAGATGACGGTGACCGCCGAGAAGCGGCTGAAGGTGCTGTCCGATCTCGATTCGCTCGGCGCCGGGTTCCAGCTGGCGAGCCACGATCTCGACATCCGCGGTGCGGGCAACATGCTTGGCGACGAGCAGACCGGGCATATCAAGGAGGTCGGGTTCGAACTCTACCAGGCGATGCTCGAGGAGGCGATCATGGACGCCAAGTCGGGCGGTCTCGCCTCCGCACGCCCGAAGGACTTCTCGCCGCAGATCACGGTCGACGCACCGATCCTCATCCCCGAGGACTATGTCCCCGATCTCGATCTCCGCATGGGGCTGTATCGCCGCCTGAACGAACTCGACGAGGGCCAGGAGATCGAGGCGTTCGCCGCCGAGATGATCGATCGCTTCGGCCCGCTGCCCGACGCGACCGAGAACCTCATCAAGGTCATCGAGATCAAGCTGAACGCGAAGCGTGCCTGCGTGTCGAAGATCGACGTCGGCCCGCGCGGCGTGCTGGTGTCGTTCCACAACGACACGCCGCCGAACATCGACAAGCTGCTCGCCTATGTCGAACGGCTCAACGGCGTCGCGCGGTTGCGCCCCGACAGCAAGCTGGTGCTCCAACGCGCCTGGGGCGATCCCAAGGCGCGGCTCCACGGCGCGCTGCAATTGTCGAAGGGGCTGGCAAAGGCGGCGGGCTGAGCGCCGCCGCGCTCAGCTGCTGTGATCGGTGATGATCTTCCACGCACCGTCGCGCCGTTCGAAGACGAGCGTCGTCATCCCCGTCTCGCTGCTCGTCGCGCCCGTCAGCGTCCACCGCGCGATCAGCACCGCATGCGTCGGATCGATCCCGCGCATCTCGAGAAACGCAAAGCTTAGCCGCCCACGACTGTTGCCACCCGAACTTAAGCTCGGTGCGTACCGCGCGGATATCGCGGACTTTCCGCGCAACACTCCCTTTGGCGTGACGAACAGCGCGTCGTCGGCATAGATCGCGACGAACCGCACGAGGTCGCTGGCGTTCCACCCCGCTGCGCTCGCCTCCATCGCGTGCCGGATCGCCACCGATGCAGGGGTCTGCGCCGCCGCCTGCGCGCGGCTGCTCGTCGGTGTCGCGCCCACGGTGACGAACGCGAGGCCAGCCAGCGGCATCGGGATCGCGCGCATCATGTCCGCGCCATCAGTTCGAGCAACGCCGCCTCGCCGACCGGCTCGGACAACAGGAACCCCTGGTACAGCCGCGTCCCGCACGCGGCGAGCAGTTCGAGCTGGTCGGGCGTCTCGACCCCTTCCGCGATCACCGACAGGCCCAGCGAGCGCGCCATCGTGATCGCGCCGGCGACGACCACCCGGTCCCGCTGGCTGCCGCCGATGTCGCGGACCAGCGCCTTGTCGATCTTCACGTAATCGAGCGGCAGGTCCTTCAGATAGGCAAGGCTCGAATAGCCCGTCCCGAAATCGTCGATCGCCACCCGACACCCCGCGCCGCGCAGTTCGGCGAGCAGGACCGATGCGATCGCGAGATCCTCGATCAGCCCCGTCTCGGTGATTTCGACGGTCAGACGCCCGCGCGGAAAGCCGCTGGCGTCGACCCGCGCGAGGAACAGCGCCGCGAACCCCGGCCGCGTGATATCCGCCGCGGTCAGGTTGAGCGACACGCGCAGCGCCGACAACGCCTCCGGCCACGCAACCGCCCGCGCGAGGACGAGGCGCTGGATATGATCCGACAGCGCGATCCCCAGGTCGGCGCGATCCGCCGCGGCGAACAGCGCGTCCGCGCCGAGCGGCCCGAGCTTGCGGTGGTCCCAGCGTGCGAGCGCCTCGACCCCGACGATCCTGCCGCTCGCGATCTCGACCTGCGGCTGGAAGCGGATGTCGATCTCGTTGAGTTCGATCGCGTGGTGCAGGTCGATCGCGAGCGTATCGAGCGGGACGCCGTTCGGCGCCGACGCGACCTGCAGCACCGCGCCATCGCTCGCCTTCGCATCCGCCAGCGCATCGCTCGCACGGCGCAACAGCGACGCGGCTCCGTCTTCCGGATCGCGCATCGGCTCGGCGCGCCCGGTCGCTGCCGGATGGCTCGCGACGCCGAACCGGCAACCCAGCACCGCAAGCGCCGATGCCACCGCGAACGGCCGCGCGAGCGCCGCGTCGAGCGCCGCGATCAACCCGGCAAGATCCGCATCCATCGCCTCGACCGCGACGACGAACTCGCCGCCGCCGGTCCGCGCGACGCAGGCGGGGGCTTCGATCGTGCCCCGCGCAACCGCCTCGGCGCGCGCGACGGCCTCCTCGATCAGCGCGTCGACGGCCGAACGCCCATGGGCGGCATTGACGATGTCGAGCCGGGACAGCGACACGAGGACGAGCGAGACGGGGCGCGCCGCCGAGATCCGGTGCGCGATCCATCCACGGGCCGCGTCCGCGCCGCGGTCCATACGCTCGGCGGGTATCCCCAGCCGGCGATCGGCGGGCTTTCTGACCGCCCGCGCGGCATGGCGTTCGGCGAACCGCACGCTCTGCACGATCACTTCGTCCTCCGCCGGCATCGTCAGGAAATGCGTCGCGCCCGCGTCGTAGATCGCGGCGATCGACGCCACGTCCGCCTCCGCCAGCAGGACGAGCAACGCGCCGCCCTTCTCCGCGACCCCCGGTGCAAGCGCCCGCGTCGCGGCGAGCGCATCCGCGATCGCATCGCGCGCGTCGACAATCGCGACCCGCGCCCGGCTGGAGGCATAGCCGGAGACGATCGCACCGATCCCGGCAGCGGCAGTCGTCACGTTCCAGCCCCCGGCCGTCGCTATCTCGGCGATCTCGTCGCCGTGACGGAACGCGCAGGCGAACAGCATCGTTCTGTTCACTATGTCAGTATTTTCAAGTGCGGCAGGTCTCATCCCCGAGAGCCTAGCCCTCGCATCGCCTGCCGCCAATCCTGGAACGCACTTGTCGCCCGCGACGGCAGCACCTAGCTCTGTGTCGATGGCGACCGACACCAATCTCGAAAATCCGTCGGCGCTCGGTCGTCCGTTGATCGACCGCCACCAGCGGACCATCCGCTATCTCCGGATCTCGGTCACGGACCGCTGCGACCTGCGCTGTCGCTACTGCATGTCGGAAAAGATGACCTTCCTCCCGCGCAGCAAGTTGCTGAGCCTCGAGGAGATCGCGATCATCGCCGAGCGCTTCATTGCGCGCGGCGTGACGAAGATCCGGCTCTCGGGCGGCGAGCCGCTCGTCCGGCGCGACGTCGGCGAACTCGTCACGCGGCTTGGCAGCAATATCGGTCGCGGGCTCGAAGAACTCACGATGACCACCAACGGGACGCGGCTCGCCGAACACGCCGAGGCGATCGTCGATTCCGGCATCCGCCGCGTCAACGTCAGCATGGACAGCCGCGACCCCGACCGGTTCCGCTACATCACGCGTCATGGCGACGTCGATCAGGTGATCGGCGGCATCATGGCGGCACGCGATGCGGGTCTCGCGATCAAGATCAACATGGTCGCGCTCAAGGGGTTCAACGAGGACGAGATCGCCCCGATGCTCGCCTGGTGTCGCGACGAGGGGTTCGACCTGTCCCTGATCGAGACAATGCCGCTCGGCGCCATCGATGAGGATCGTACCGATCGCTTCCTCCCGCTGACGGCGGTGTTCGAGCAGCTCGGCACGCAGTTCACGCTGGCACGCGACGCGCACAAGACGGGCGGTCCTGCCCGCTATTGGAACGTCGACGGTTCGCAGACGCGGCTCGGGCTCATCTCGCCATTGACCGCGAATTTCTGCGACGGATGCAACCGCGTCCGGCTGACGACCGAGGGCAAGCTCTACATGTGCCTCGGCCATGACGATCAGGTCGATCTGAAGGCAGCGCTGCGCGACGGCGGGATCGCCGGTCTCGATACCGCGATCGACGCCGGGCTCTATGCAAAGCCCAAGCGCCACGACTTCCGTATCGGCCAGGGCGAGGGTCCCGCGGTCGCGCGCCACATGAGCGTCACCGGCGGATGACGCATTACGCGCGCCGGGCGCTGGTCGTATCCTCGACGCCCCAGGCGCGCGAAGCCGCGGCGCAGCTGACCGATCTCGGCGACTGGGTCGGCGAGGACGAGGCCGACGTCGTCATCGCGCTCGGCGGTGATGGGTTCATGCTCCAGACGCTCCACGCGATGCTCGAGCGCCGCAAGCCGGCGGTGCCCGTGTTCGGGATGAACCTCGGCACCGTCGGCTTCCTGATGAACGAATGGCGCCACCACGGCCTCGACGACCGGTTGTCGCGTGCCAAGCCGTTCAAGGTCACGCCGCTCAGCATGACCGCGGTCGGGATCGACGGGCGCACACACACGCTCCCCGCGATCAACGAAGTGTCGCTGCTTCGCGAGACGCGACAGACCGCCAAGCTCGAGGTGACCGTCAACGACCGCGTCGTGCTCCCGGAACTCGCCTGCGACGGCATCCTCGTCGCCACCCCCGCAGGCTCCACCGCGTACAATTTCTCCGCGCAGGGGCCGATCCTGCCCCTGGGGTCGGGCATGGTCGCGCTGACGCCGATCAGCCCGTTTCGCCCACGTCGCTGGCGCGGGGCGATCCTGCCCGACAAGGCGCGGATCCGCATCCGCGTGCTCAACCCCGGCAAGCGCCCCGTCTCGGCCGTCGCCGACCAGCGCGAGATCCGCGACGTTGCGCAGGTCGACATCTGCATGGACCGTGCGCGCGAGCTCACCTTGTTGTTCGATCCCGAGCACGCGCTCGACGATCGCATCACGATGGAGCAGTTCGCAGCCTAGCCTTTTTCTGGCTTTTCGCGACAAACCGGGTTGCATCGTCCGACTGGCCGTTTATAGAGCCGCCTCCGGCAACGTTCCCTGATAGCTCAGCGGTAGAGCTCTCGACTGTTAATCGAGTGGCCGTAGGTTCGAATCCTACTCAGGGAGCCATTTTTTTGCCGATACACCCCCGATCAATACCCGCCCGTGCGTCATTTCGAAGACGCTCGGCATCCGCCCGATGGGCCTTCCCACTCCAGTGATATCGGCTCGACCCTTGCGTTTCGCGCAGGAAGCCGACCCGCCGGGAACCCGGCTTATCGTATTGGGTTATTGATCGCGGTTACTTTTTGCATCCAGGGTCGTTCAACGACCGCGGCCTCTATGGCTGCCCTTATCGGGAGACTATATATGATGAAGACTTTGATCCTCGGCGTGAGCGCGCTGTCCATGACCGCCCTGCCCGTCGCGGCAAACGCTGCGACCGCAGCTCCTGCAGGCGCGAATGCCGCTCGCGCGTTGTCCGTTTCCCCCGCGGTCCGTGCGGGTACGTCGACGTCCAAGTCGAGCAAGCTCGCCGGCCTGCAAGGTGCCAGCATCGCACCGCTCGTGATCGGTGTCGGCATTCTCGCGGGCGTCACGTATCTCATCATCGACAATGAGAACGACAACGACCGTTCCGACAGCAACTAAGATGGTGGGCCGAGCATAGTCTCGGCCCATTTTTTATGTGTATTGCACGGGCATCGTGATCGCTGGTCCGGCACAGGCGGTATCACCTTGTGATACCCTACCCCGCTGTCGCTCATGGTCCCGTCAGAACGATGACCATTCCTCTTCCGCGTCTGCCATCTCCCGTTGGAACGTAGTTGCAACACTGCCCTGCCCGTTCGCCGAACGCGGCCTCGGATTGACGGTCGAGACTGCGCGATCCCCTACCACCGCGCGGCGTCGTGATGGCTCACCGATCCTGAACCTCGCTGCCTGATCCGATAGTCCCGCGACCTCCGTGGTGAGGTTGCGCGCGGCGGCGGACGTCTCCTCTACCATCGCTGCATTCTGTTGCGTTGCGCGATCCATCGCGCCCACCGCCGCGCTCACCTCGGTGATCGCCGAGGACTGCGCCTGGTTGTCAGTCGCGATGTTCGCAAGCAGCGCATGGACTTCGCCGACATCGCTCGCGATCGCCGACAGCGCGCCGTCGACGCGCTGCACGTGCTCGACCGCCGTCCCGATATCCGTCTGCGTTGCGGTCAGCTGCTGGCGCGCACGCCCCGCTTCCTCCTCCGCACGCATCGCGAGCGCGGACACCAGGTCCGCGACGACCGCAAACCCGCGTCCCGCCTCCCCCGCTCGTCCCGCTTCGACCGCCGCGTTCATCGCGAGGACGCGCGTCTGGAACGCGATCTTGTCGAGCCCTTCGATCACGCTGTCGATACCCTTGGCGCTGTCGCTGACGCGGGTCATCGCCTGGACCGCCTCGTCGGCGATGCCACGTCCCCCGCGACCGTCGTGATCGCACCGTCGGCGCGCTCGACGGTCCGCTCGGCAGCCACTGCGGTCGCCTTGAGCCGCTCGTCCATCTGCGCGATCGCGGCCGAGGTCTGCTCGAGGCTCGCCGCATTGCCCTCGGTGCGCCGCGCGAGGTCCTCGCTTGCGTGCGCGATCTCGTCGGAGCCGGTGCGGATCATCGTCGCGCTGTCGGCGACCGACCCGATCAGCGACCGAAGCCCGACGAGCGCGCTGTTGAAATTGTCCTTGAGCCCGGTGAAGGGCGCATGGAGATCAGCAACGATCTCCGCGGTCAGATCGCCCTGCGCGAGCGCGGTCAGCCCGGTCCCGAGACTGTCGACGATCAATTGCGCCTGCGCCTGCTTCGATGCCTCGGCGGCCTGAAGCTGGTCGCGGAACGCGAGCATCGCCTTTGCCATGTCGCCCAGCTCGTCGCCGCGCCCGGCGCCTGCGACCTCCGCCTTCAGATTGCCGCCTGCCAGTGCGCGCATCGTGGTCGCCAGCGTCACCATCGGGTCGACGACGCGGCGGATGGCGAGCACGACGACCAGCAGTGTCCCGGCGACGCCCGCGAGCAGCGTGATGACGAGCACGATCATCGCGATCCTGCCCATCCGTTCGGCCGCCACCACCGCACGCGCGCTGTTCGCCTCGATCGCGTCGGTCGCCTCGGCCATCGACACTTCCAGCTTGCGGAATTCACCGAAGAACGCGGGCAGCATCCGTCTGGCCCGCGCCGGATTCTCGTCGATCTTCGCCATGATGGCCGTCGCGGAGGCGACATAGCCCGCCATCGGCGCGCCGAGTTTCGCGGTCAACGCAGAGACGTCAGCCGCTCCCGTATAGTGCGTATCCGCACCGATCGCGCGCTGCAGTTCGGCGCGGTGGGTCACGAAGTCCTTCATGACGTCGTCGTGTCGGAGCGGGCTGTCCGGTTCCGCCGCCTGGAACGCGGCCAGCACGTCGCTGCGGATCGCGTCGTGCATCATGTCCGCCTGTCCGTGGTTCACGAGCAGCGCGGCGGACTCGGTCTGCCGCTTGAGCGCGGCGGGCTGCATCCAGGCCGCGCCGATCCCCGTCCCGCCGCACAGGAGGATCAGCCCGACCAATATCCCCCCGGCGATGCGGATCGAGCGTCCCAGCGACATCGTACCCGCGTCGCTCTTGTACTTGCTCAACATTGTTTGGCGCCCATCCACAAAGGAGAAATTCACCATCCTATAATAGCCGGTATTGGCGCGGCTGGAGGATGATCGGTGGATATTGTCACGAGACGCCGCCTATTCGGTGCAGCCCTGCCCCTGGCATTGCTGTGGCCGACATCGATATTCGCGCAAGCCATGTCGGACGATGCCGCCCCTGCCCCTCATCCGGTCACGATGGAGGTTCGCTATGTCGCCGACGCGATCGGCGTCCTCGCGGGTGGCAGCGATCGCGGCGCGCGTGCACTCGGGAATCTCGACGTGACGACGGACGGCGATCTCGATCGCCTGATCGGGTGGCGCGGTGCGAAGGGGCATGTCCATCTGCTGAGCAACCATGGCGGTGCGATCAACACGCTGGCGGGCACGATCCAGGGCGTCGACAACATCGAAGTCGCGGACGGACGGACCAAGCTGTACGAAGCCTGGGTCGAACAGAGGCTCTGGCAGGATCGCGTCTCGCTGCTGGTCGGACTGTCCGATCTCAACGTCGATTTCTGCCAGGACGATTCCGCCGGGCTGCTGATCGCGCCTGCGTTCGGGATCGGGTCGGAACTGGCGGCGACCGGACCCAACGGCCCCTCGATCTTTCCGTCGACCGCGCTCACGCTCCGCGCGGACGTCAGGGTCGGTGGCGCAGGCTATGTGCGCGCCGCGATCGTCAATGCGCGCGCGGGCGTGCTGGGCGACGCTGCCGGGATGGACCTCGGCATGCATGACGGCGCGTTGCTGATCGCGGAGGCGGGTATGACCGCGAACGGCAAGCTGGCGATCGGCGCATGGCGATACACCAGGCGGCAGGACGATCTGTTCGCACGCGACGTTACCGGCGCGCCGGTACACCGCATCGCGACGGGGGCCTATGTCCTGCTCGACCAGCGCGTGTCTGGCGATGATGACCGGGGCGTCGACGTCTTCCTCCGCGCAGGTCTGTCCGAGGGCAGGACCACGCCGTTCGTCGGTGGGTTCCAGACCGGCGTGCTGGTCCGCGGCGCCATACCGGGCCGGCCCCGGTCGGAACTTTCGACGGGCGTCTTCCAGGGCGCGCTGTCGTCCGCATTCCGGCGCAGCCTCGCGACCGCCGGCCAGCACCCCGATGCGACCGAGACGGGGTTCGAGCTCACCTATCGCGACACCGTCGCGTCGTTCCTGACGATCCAGCCCGATCTGCAATATGTCCGCCGCGCGCATCTCGAGCGCGGGCACCGCGGCGTGCTGATCGGCGGGGTCCGGATCAGCATGACGTTCGACCGGTCCTGAACCGATCGGGCCGGGGCAACATTGGTGCTGCCCGAGGCTCCTCGATAGACGCGCGTCAGCCCTCGACCTGCCCCAGCCCCCTGACCGCGGCGCGGTACAGCGCGGCGCGTGCCTGGCTGAGGGCTGCCTCCTGATCGCCGCCCTGCCCCACGACGATCCCCGCGGACGCCGTCACCACGCCGATCCACTCGCCACTGCCGCGCAGCTTGAGCCGGCGTGTCTCGAACGACGCGAGAACTTCCTCGGCCAGACCGCGCGCGGCCGCCAGCGCGACGTCGGTCACCACCAGGACGAACTCGTTTCC
The DNA here is from genome assembly GCF_036856055.1 of Sphingomonas sp. 22R3R2A-7. NCBI lineage: Bacteria > Pseudomonadati > Pseudomonadota > Alphaproteobacteria > Sphingomonadales > Sphingomonadaceae > Sphingomonas > Sphingomonas sp. 22R3R2A-7. Next base: position 941,782 of record NZ_JASPFR010000001.1, read on the forward strand.
GGTCCAGCGGATGACATCTTCCCCGTGGAACGCCTGACGCAGGTTCGCGACGAAGGCGCTCAGGACATTGTCGCCGACCGCGTGGCCGAAGCGTTCGTTGATCCCGGCAAGATCCGCGACGCTGAAGATCAGCATGACATAGCTGCGATGCTGATCCGCCAAGTGCGCGAACATCGGCCGCGCGCCCTCCGGGGTGAGCGCCTGCGTTGCGGTATCGCGCATCGGGTCCGCGCGGCGTTCGCCGAGCGACCCCAGATCCGCCTGCAGCCGCGCGACGTCCCTGCGCAGGTCGGCGAGTTCGCGTTCGGCGTCGGACAACCGCGTCACCAGCGCAGTCGATTCGGGCCAACCCTGCGCGTCGATCGACATCGCGGTGACGTCGTGGCTCAACGATTGCGTCAGCGCTTGCGCATCCGACGTCAGCGCGTCGAGCTGGTCGGCATGGCGGGTGACCGCGGTCTCGCGCTCCGCCGCCCTGTCGGGCCTGGCGGGTAGATAGCGGTCGCTCAGCGTCTCCAGCGACCGCGCCGTCAGCCGCAGGCCGCCATCCGTTTCCGATGCCACGGCACGCGCGAGGTCCGAGTTCGGATCGCCGACGACGGCAAGCGCGAAGGCGTAATTGGCGGCCATGGGCTCGAGACGGTGCACCTCGAGGAATGCCAGCGCATCGCGCGCGGCAACGAACGCATTCGGCATGCTCGTAAAGGACCCTTCGCTAACCCTGCGCTGCCTAACGCGGCGTCACGGTCGTCCGTTTCACGCTGGTGGCACGAATTAGCAAATGTTCTCTCGTCGCAGCGCCCCCGCATCGCCCCGCCGGCCAGGCGGGCATCGCGGGTTTCATCGCCGACACTGGACTGCCCGGCAGGCGAACGCGTCCGTTTCGGCCGAACCGAGCCTGCGATGTGACGAACTGCGCTGTCATGTTTCGCAACCGATGCTAGCGTGTGTCCGTGCCGAAACGTCGCTGACGTGCCGGCCTCGGTGCCCCGCCCGGATGCGAGAGTGTCACACGGACGGGCGGGGCACCTCGTTCATTTGAAATTCACTTATGTTTGTCATATCGACGGCTAGAGGCATCGCTTTCAGTATCGCGTAACCTTCAGCGCCCCGCCAGCTTCAGTCACACGGACCGGCGGGGCGCGCAGCCTCCCGGCGCAAACGACCGATTCGCGACGATAGGTCCGCCCCGATCGATACCCCGCCCCCGCGCCCCGGCGCTCGACGGCTTCCCCGGTCTGTCTCCAGCGATATCTTCTTGATAATTCTGCGCCCGGATCACCCGATCGGACGTTGACCCTGCAGGTATGCCGGGTCGTCGATCCTTTGGCTCGTCACCAAGGCGGCCCGGCATACTGAAGTTTCAAAACCCTTGAACTGCCAGACCATTAGGTCCATATTCGATCTGTCCGACGCACTACCCCAAGACGGTGACGTCGGCACTGGACTGCGGCCCGCACGAGTTTCCCCCTTTCTCGAGCGGGCCGTTTCGGTTCCGTATCTTAGCCCGCCAAAACTGAGCGTCGTCGATGGGGCAATCCGCACTCTGTCAGCTCCGGACGTCGAGCCCGCCAGCCAGATAAGCATCGATATCCGCCTGGCGAAACAGGCGCGCGGTGCCCGACAAGCGAACGCGTGGGCGCGGCGAGCGCCACCCGCTTCGCCACGCCGATCCCCTCGCCCCCCGGTACGCCGTGCGGCTATTCCCACTCGATCGTGCCGGGGGGCTTCGACGTGTAGTCATAGGTCACCCGATTGATGCCTTTGACCTCGTTGATGATCCGCGTCGCCACGCGCGGCAGGAAGTCGCCGGGAAACTGGAACGCCTGCGCGGTCATGCCGTCGGTCGACGTCACCGCGCGCAGTGCCAGCACGTTGTCATAGGTCCGCCCGTCGCCCATCACGCCGACGCTGCGGACAGGCAGCAGCACGGCGAACGCCTGCCAGATCGTGTCGTAGAGCCCCGCCGCGCGGATCTCCTCGAGATAGATCGCGTCGGCCTTGCGCAGGATGTCGCAGCGCTCCTTCGTGACTTCGCCAGGGATGCGGATGGCGAGGCCGGGTCCGGGGAACGGGTGACGGCCAACGAAGATCTCGGGCAGCCCCAGCTCGCGACCCAGCGCGCGGACCTCGTCCTTGAACAGTTCGCGCAAGGGCTCGACGAGCTTCATGTTCATCCGCTCGGGCAGACCGCCGACATTGTGGTGGCTCTTGATCGTCACCGACGGACCGCCGGTAAAGCTGACGCTCTCGATCACGTCGGGATACAGCGTCCCCTGCGCGAGGAACTCCGCGCCACCCAGTTTCTTCGCCTCCGCATCGAACACGTCGATGAACGTCTTGCCGATGAACTTGCGCTTCAGCTCGGGGTCGGTGATCCCTGCGAGACCCGTGAGGAACAGCTCCTCGACGTTCACATGGATCAGCGGGATGTTGTAGGCGCCGCGGAACAGGCTGACGACCTGCTCGCTCTCGCCTGCGCGCATCAGCCCGTGATCGACATAGACGCAGGTGAGCTGCTCGCCGATCGCCTCATGGATCAGCACCGCCGCGACCGCCGAGTCGACGCCGCCCGACAGGCCGCAGATCACGCGGCCGCTGCCGACCTGAGCGCGGATCTCGGCGATCTTGGTGTCGCGGAACTCGGCCATCGTCCAATCGCCGCTGAGCCCGCAGACGTGCCGCGCGAAGTTCGCGATCAGCTTGCCGCCATCGGGGGTGTGGACGACCTCGGGGTGGAACTGCACGCCGTAGAAGCGCCGCGTCTCGTCCGCGACGATCGCATAGGGGGCGCCGGTCGACACCGCGACGGGGGTAAAGCCCGGCGGGATCGCGTCGACCTTGTCGCCGTGGCTCATCCAGACCTGATGCCGCTCACCCTCGGCCCACAGACCGTCGAACAGCGCGCATGGCGACTTGACCTCGACGAAGGCGCTGCCGAACTCGCCGCCATCGCCCGAGACGATCACGTTCCCGCCAAGCTGCGCGGACATCACCTGCTGGCCGTAGCAGATACCGAGGATCGGGATGCCCGCCTCGAAGAAGCGCTGCGGCACGCGCGGGGAATTCTCCGCGGTGACCGATGCGGGACCACCCGAGAGGATGATGCCCTTGGGCTGCATCCGGTCGAACGCGGCCTCGGCCGACTGGAAGGGGGCGATCTCGCTATAGACGCCGGCTTCGCGCACGCGGCGGGCGATCAGCTGGGTTACCTGGCTGCCGAAATCGACGATGAGAATGCTGTCTGGATGCTCCATGTCGGGCGCATAGCCGGATGGGACCCGTAACGAAAGAGGCCGCGCCTCCCGGATGGGAAACGCGGCCTGCAATTCGACTATCAAGAGGCGGGGATTATGCCGCTTCGTTGTAATCCTCGTCCGACATCACCGGACCCGAATCCTGGCCCTTCGCCGAGACGTCGCGGTCGACGAACTCGATGACGGCCATCGGCGAGGCGTCCGACATGCGGATACCGGCCTTGATGACGCGGGTGTAACCGCCGTTGCGATCCGCATAACGGGTCGCCAAGAACGTCGAACAGCTTGATCAGCTGCGCGTCGTCGAGCAGCTTGGCATGCGCGAGACGACGGTTGGACAGGCCACCCTTCTTCGCGAGCGTGATCAGCTTCTCGATGTAGGGACGCAGTTCCTTCGCCTTGGCGACGGTGGTGGTGATCTGCTCGTGCTTGATGAGCGCAGCGCTCATGTTGCGGAACAGAGCAAGACGGTGGGCCGAGGTCCGCTGAAGCTTACGGCCGCCTACGCGATGGCGCATGTTTAATACCTTTTCGTTCGTTCAGGGGCCGTATGAGGTACCCGGGAGCTGGTGGGGACGGCGGCCCACCCGATTATCCGTCATCCCGGCGAAGGCTGGGATCCAGGGTAGAATACGGTGCCGTCCGTTATCCTGACTTGCGCCAGGATAACGGACGGCTTCGCACTCAGCCCATGATTTCCTGCTCGAGCTTCTTGGCCATCTCTTCGATGTTCTCAGGTGGCCAGCCCGGGATTTCCATCCCCAGGCGAAGACCCATCGACGACAGCACTTCCTTGATCTCGTTCAAGGACTTGCGACCGAAGTTAGGCGTACGCAGCATCTCGGCTTCGGTCTTGCCGACCAGATCGCCGATATAGATGATGTTGTCGTTCTTGAGGCAGTTCGCCGAACGCACCGACAGCTCGAGCTCGTCGACCTTCTTGAGAAGGTACCGGTTGATCTGCTGCGTGTCGCCTGCGGGCTCCGCACCACCGGCAGCGGGTGCTGCCTGGCCGATCGGGGCCGACGAACGGGTGACCGACGAGATCGTCGAAGTGGACGAACAGCGCGAGCTGGTCCTGGAGGATGCGACCGGCATAGCCGACTGCGTCTTCCGGGGTGATCGTGCCGTCGGTTTCGATCGTCAGCGTCAGCTTGTCGTAATCCAGGTCCTGACCGACGCGGGTCGGGTCGACCTTGTACGACACCTGACGTACCGGCGAGTAGAGCGCGTCGACCGGGATCAGACCGATCGGCGCGTCGGCCGGGCGGTTTGCGGTCGCGGGCACGTAACCCTTACCGATGTCGGCGGTCAGCTCCATGTTGAGCGTCGCACCCTCATCGAGGTGGCAGATCACGAGATCCTTGTTCATGATCTCGATGTCGCCCGAGACGGCGATATCGCCGGCCTTGACTTCACCCGGACCCGTTGCGGAGAGCTGGAGGCGCTTGGGCCCCTCGCCCTGCATGCGGATCGCGATCTGCTTCACGTTGAGGACGATGTCGGTCACGTCCTCGCGGACGCCTGCCAGAGACGAGAACTCATGCAGCACATTCTCGATCTTGATCGAGGTGACGGCCGCGCCCTGCAGCGACGAGAGCAACACGCGACGCAGCGCGTTGCCGAGCGTCAGGCCGAAGCCACGCTCGAGCGGCTCGGCGATGAAGGTCGCCTTGCGCTTGGTGTCGCCACCGGCCTTTTTCTCCAGGCCGCTGGGCTTCTTGAGTTCCTGCCAGTTCTTTGCGTTGACAGACACTTGCTTCCCCTAATTTGGGGGCCGGCGGAAAGGACTCCCGCCGGCCATGAATATGCACCCGTGCCGCGCGATCAACCGCGCACGGGCAACGTCGGAGAAATCAGACGCGACGACGCTTCGAAGGACGAACGCCGTTGTGCGGGATCGAAGTCACGTCGCGGATCGACGTGATCTGGAAACCGACAGCCTGCAGCGCGCGCAGGGCCGACTCGCGGCCCGAACCGGGGCCCTTCACTTCGACTTCGATCGTCCGGACGCCGTGCTCGGCGGCCTTCTTGCCGGCGTCTTCCGCTGCGACCTGCGCCGCGTACGGGGTCGACTTGCGCGAGCCCTTGAAGCCCATTGCGCCTGCCGACGACCACGAGATCGCGTTGCCCTGGGCATCGGTGATCGTGATCATGGTGTTGTTGAAGCTGGCATTCACGTGAGCGACGCCAGAGGTGATGTTCTTGCGCTCGCGCCGCTTAATGCGCTGAGGTTCGCGTGCCATGGTGTATTTCCTGACCTGTATCTTCATGACGCCGGGCGGTCCCTTCGGACCGGCGCCGGCGGAGTAATCCGGTTAAGGGATTACTTCTTCTTACCGGCGATCGGCTTGGCCTTGCCCTTGCGGGTGCGCGCATTGGTATGCGTGCGCTGGCCGCGGACCGGCAGGCCCTTGCGGTGACGCAGGCCACGATAGCAGGCGAGATCCATCAGGCGCTTGATGTTCATCGACGTCTGGCGACGCAGATCGCCCTCGACGGTGTGATCGGCGTCGATCGTCTCGCGGATGTGCAGGACTTCCTGATCGGTCAGGTCCTGGACTCGCGCCGTGTCGGCGATGCCGAGCTTGGTGACGATTTCCTTGGCCTTGGTCGAACCGATGCCGTGGATATAGGTCAGCGCGATTACCACGCGCTTGTTGGTCGGGATATTAACACCCGCGATACGTGCCATGAACTTGGTTCTCCTGCTCCACGGGCCCCGGCATGGCTGCACGGCGCCCATCTCCTAGCGATGATCCGAAACGCACGACGACGGCGTACGCAAAAGAGCGCCGCCGGGAACCGTCGTATCGGGAAAGCCGAATTAGGCGCGGGCAAACGAACTGTCAAGCCGTGGGTTCCGCGCGGTACCGCAGCAGCGCGACGGTTCAGGCTGCGGGATCGACGACCAGCCGCATCGTCTGCCAGCGCCGGATCGCCACCACGAACCAGATCAGCTCGACCGCGCCGAACGGCCACGCGCCCTGCAGGAAACCATAGACCGACCCGAGCAGGCATCCGACCGCGAAACCGAACGTCCACCAGTGCGACCCCGCCTCCTTCGCATAGCAAAGCAGCGTGAACGAAACGGCAGCGAGGCCGAAGAGCGAGAGCGCGTCCATAGCCGCCCTTAATCCCGTCCGACCCGACAACGCCACCCCCGCGATGACGAAACGGCTCACACCAGGCTTGGCGTACGCCTCAAAAGGGCAGGACGATCCGCGCGACGAGGCCCGGCGCGTTGTCGCCGAGTTCCAATCGGCCGTCGTGCAACCGCGCGACCGCCTCGATCAGCGAGAGCCCGAGCCCGGCGCCCGGCGTCGTCCGCGCGCTGTCGAGCCGGCCGAATCGCTTGAGCGCCTGCGCGCGATCCGACTCCGCGATGCCCGGGCCTCGATCCTCGACCTGGATCACGACGCCGTCCCCCCGCTCGATCAAACGCAGCGTCACCGATCCGCCGGTCGCACCATGCCGGAGCGCATTGTCGATCAGGTTCGCGATCGCCTGGCTGATCAACTCGCGGTGCAACGCCATCGGCATCGGCCGATCGTCGATCGCGACCTGGAACGTCAGCCCGGCATCCTCCGCGACGGGCGCATAGAGCTCGCCGATCTCCTCGATCAGGTCGGCGGGCGACACCTCGATGAACCGGTCGCGCGACACCGATCCCGACCGGCTGATCTCGATCACCATCGTCAGCATCCGCATGACGAGGTCGGTCTCGGTCAGGAGCCCGCCCAGCGCGACCTCGCGCGCATCGGGGTCGGCGATCAGCACCGCCTGCTCGGTCTTGGTGCGCAACCGCGCCAGCGGCGACCGCAGATCGTGCGCGAGGCTGTCGGTGACGACGCGCAGTTCGGCCATAACGCCTTCGAGCTTGCCGAGCATCACGTTCAGCCGCGCGGCCAGCCGATCGAACGCATCACCGCCGCCCGCCACCACGCCGACACGCCGCGACAGGTCGCCCTCGCCCGCCGCCTCGATGACGTTGGCGATCGCGTCGAGCCGCCGCCCGACATAGCGCGCGAGCACCAGCCCCCCGAAAATACCCAGCGCGAGCGACAGCGTGATCGCAAACGCCAGCGCGCGCTCCATCGCGCGCTCTTCTGCCGCGATCAGGTCGAGATTGCGTCCCGTGAGCAACCAGTTCCGCCCGATGGGATAGAGCGCATAGCCCGTCTCCCGCGCCGCCCAGAGCGAGTCGTTGCCGAGCCGCGCGATGCGGAACGTCGTCGTCTTCAGCGGGATCGTGACTCGGTCCGGCGCCATGCCCTGCAGACTGCGCCCGTTCGCGTCGAGCAGCGCGAGCACCTGCGACACGTCACCAGGATTATCCGCCTCGCGGATCGCCGCGCGGAGTTCGGGCAGCCCGCCGATCTGCCACACGGTGCGCAGCGCATCCGACTGCTCGGTCGTCTCGCGCCGGATCGCATCGATCGCATCCGCACTCGTCTGCTTCCAGACGAACCCGATCAGCGCGAGATTGGATACCAGCGACAGGATGATCGCGAGCAGCGCGATCCGCGCGGTGATCGACAGCCGCAACGCGGGTCAGCCGTCGACCGCGAGCCGATACCCTGCCCCGCGCACCGTATGCAGGATCGGCGTCGGGAATCCGTCCTCGAGCTTGCGGCGCAGACGGCCGATATGCACGTCGACGACGTTCGAGCCCGGGTCGAAATGATAGTTCCAGATCTTCTCGAGCATCATCGTCCGCGTCACCACCTGTCCGGCATGACGCGCGAGAAACTCGAGCAGGTTGAATTCGCGCGCGCCCAGCGGGATCGTATTGCCACCGCGCGACACCACGCGCGCGAGCAGGTCGATCTCCAGGTCACCGACCGACAGCTTCGTCTTTTGTGGATCGCTCGCCAGCCGGTCGGAGCGCCGGACCAGCGCCTCGACGCGCGCGGACAGTTCGGCGAACGAGAAGGGCTTGCACAGATAATCGTCCGCGCCCGCCTTCAACCCGTCGACGCGGTGGTCGACCGCCGCGAGCGCAGACAGGATCAGGACCGGCGTGACGATCCCCGCCGCGCGGATCGCGCTGACCATCGCCAGCCCGTCGAGACCCGGCAGCATGCGATCCGCGATGATGAGGTCGAATATGCCCTCGCTCGCAAGGAACAGCCCGTCGCGACCATCGCCGCACGACTCCACGGCATAGCCCGCCTCGGCCAATCCCTTGACGAGATAGCTCGCAGTGGAGGCATCATCTTCTACGATCAGGATCTTGCGGTTCACGGCGTCATCGCTTTCACCTGTCTCCATAACGGAAAGGCCGGCGGAAAGCACGTTTCCGCCGGCCCCCACGGTACCCCCGGGAGTGACGGGCACCGATCTCTGGAAACGCTTCCGGCCGTTGCTGGCCTTGGCGCTGCTCTAGGATCGAATGCCCGTCGCCGTGATGACCCAAAGATGACAATTTTGTCATGTCACCGGCGCCGTACGGGACGCCGGTCGATACGGGGTTATTTCTCGTCGAGGATCGCCGCGATCGCGGACCCGACATGCGCGATATCCGCCATGCCATCGACCCGGCGCACCAGCCCGCGCGATTCGTACAGCGGCAGGATCGGCGCGGTCTTCGCGCGATACTCCGTCATCCGGTTCGCGACGGTCTCGGCATTGTCGTCGGGGCGGCGCTTGAACTCGGTCGAGCCGCACACGTCGCACACGCCCGCCACGACAGGCTGCTTGTGCCGGTCGTGATAGCCCGCACCGCATTTGGCGCAGGTGTAGCGGCCGACGACGCGGTCGATCAGCGCGGTCTCGTCGACGGCGAGCTCGATCACGAAGTCGAGCGTACGGCCGCGTTCGGCGAGCAGCGCGTCGAGCGCGTGCGCCTGCGCCTCTGTCCGGGGATAGCCATCGAAGATCACGCCCTCGGCCGTGTCCGGCTGGTCGAGCCGCTCGCCGATGATGCCGGACACGATCTCGTCGCTGACGAGGCCGCCCGCGGCCATCACGGCCTTCGCCTGCAGCCCGACGGGCGATCCGGCGGCGACCGCAGCGCGGAGCATGTCGCCGGTCGACAACTGGACCATGCCGCGATCGGCGACCAACGTGGCCGCCTGCGTACCCTTGCCCGCGCCTGGCGGGCCAAGAAGGATGATATTCACGAAACGCACTCCCCTCGTTCGTGCAGGATAATAACTCGGTAACCCCGCATCTTAGCGAAGTCGACCGCCCTTCAGCTTCGCCTTCTTGATCAGGTCGCCATATTGATGCGCGAGCAGATGGCTCTGGATCTGCGTCACCGTGTCCATCGTCACGTTGACGACGATCAGCAGGCTGGTGCCGCCAAGGTAGAACGGGATCGACAGCGCGGTCACCAGATATTCGGGCAACAGGCAGATGATCGTCAGATAGGCGGCACCGATGACGGTGATGCGCGTCAGTACGTAGTCGAAATAATTCTCGGTGTTCTTGCCCGGACGGATACCCGGAATGAACCCGCCATGCCGCTTCAGATTGTCTGCGGTTTCCTCGGGGTTGAAGACGATCGCGGTGTAGAAGAACGAGAAGAAGATGATCCCGGCGCCGTACAGCAGCATGTACACGGGGCTACCGTGCTGCAGATACTGGTTCAGGGTGATGATGAAATCGCCCCACTTCGACTCGCCCGCGACGCGCTGGCCCGCGAACTGCGAGATCGTCAGCGGCATCAGCAGCAACGACGAGGCGAAGATCGGCGGGATGACGCCCGCGGTGTTGATCTTCAGCGGCAGATGGCTGCGATCGGCCTGCATCCCGCGCTGAGTCTGGCGCTTGGGATACTGGATCAGGATGCGGCGCTGCGCGCGCTCCATGAAGCAGATGAACAGCACGAGCAGGACCACCGCGACGATGATTCCGATCAGCTTGATCGGATCGAGGCTGCCCGAACGGCCGCCCTCGAGCAGATTGACCAGCGTCGTCGGCAGATGCGCGACGATACCCGCCATGATGATCAGCGAAACGCCGTTGCCGATGCCGCGGCTGGTGATCTGCTCACCCAGCCACATCAGGAACATCGTGCCGCCGATCAGCGAGATGACGGCCGCGATGCGGAACGTCATGCCGGGTTCGATCACCGCGGCGATGCCCTGGTTCGCGCCGAGCGTCTCGAGCCCGACGGCGATGAAATAGCCCTGCACCGCGGTCAGGCCGACCGTGCCGTAGCGCGTATACTGGTTGAGGCGCTTGCGGCCCGACTCGCCGTCCTTCTTGATCGCGGCGAGCGTCGGCGACAGCGAGGTCGCGAGCTGTACCACGATCGAGGCGGTGATGTAGGGCATCACGCCGAGCGCGATCAGCGACATGCGGCTGAGCGAACCACCCGAGAAGGTGTTGAAGAAATCGAGGACGCCGCCCTGCGTCTGCTGCGACAACAGGCCGAGCGCGGTGGGATCGACCCCCGGCAGCGGCACGTAGCTGAGCAGGCGGAAAACGATCAACGCGCCGATCGTGAACCACAACCGCTTCTTGAGGTCGGTTGCCTTTGCGAATTTCGAAAGGCTGATGCTTTGCGCCATCTGGTCGGCTGCGGATGCCATGCGTGTGATCGTCCTGGAAACAAAGAAGGCGGGATGCGTTATGACCGCCCCCGCCGCTCATATAGGCGCACGAGCGCGCTTGTCTAATGCCTAGGTGGGATATGGCGAGGTGGCGAGCCACCCGATCGGCTCAATTCCAACGCCGCGTCACTGTCCCGCACCCCATGCCGCTCGTCCCGAGTAGCCGTCGAGCTTGTCGAGACGGCGTATCGAGGGACCGGCCTGTCTGAGTCTTGTACCTCGATACGAGGTCTCGACTACGCTCGATCTCTACTCGGCACGAACGGCACGGCATGTGAGATCAGGTGGGCTTGGAATTGCCGCGCCCCTAGGCAGCACGAACAAAAAAGGGAGGGAACGCACCCGGCGCTCCCTCCCCCTTCAAGGTCAGGCGTTGAACGACGCCTTGTGCGCCGCACGCTCCTTGTACTTCACGCCCTTCTTGGCGGCAGCCTTCTCGGCTGCGGGGACGAAGTGGATCACCTCGACCTTGCCGCCGATCTTCTCGACCGCTTCGATCGCGCCCTTCGACGCGCCGTCGACGGTGAACGAGAGAACCGTGGTCAGCTCGCCCTTGGCGAGGAGGCGGACGCCGTCCTTGCCGCCGCGTGCCAGGCCAGCGGCCTTGAGCGCGTTGTGGTCGAGCGTGGCGTTCGCCTCGATCTTGCCGGCATCGACCGCGAGCTGGATCGCGCCGAGGTTGACCTCTGCGAAGTCCTTGCGGAAGATGTTGTTGAAGCCGCGCTTAGGCAGACGCATGTGGAGCGGCATCTGGCCGCCTTCGAAGCCGGCGATGGACACGCCCTCGCGGCTCTTCTGGCCCTTCTGGCCGCGGCCGCCGGTCTTGCCCTTGCCCGAGCCGATGCCGCGTCCGACGCGCATCTTGGACTTACGGGCACCTTCGTTATCGCGGAGTTCGTTGAGCTTCATGGTAATGCACTCGCTTTCGCTTGTTACGCGCTGTGGAAATGGATTCTGGAATAAGAAAGGGGGCCGTTAGCCCCCTTTCCCGTATTTGTCACGTGGGTCGTGAAGGCTCAGCCTTCGACCGACACCATGTGCTGCACCTTGCGGATCATGCCGCGGACCTCTGGGCTGTCTTCCAGCTCGCGGGTCTTGTGCATCTTGTTGAGGCCGAGACCGACCAGCGTTGCGCGCTGGTCCTTCTCGCGGCGGATCGGCGAACCGGTCTGCGTGATCTTGATGGTAGCCATGATCGCTTACTCCGTGATCGCAGCTGCATCAGCCTCGGGGGTCTTCGACCCACCGTGGCCGAGCAGGTCGGCGATCTTCTTGCCGCGACGCTGTGCGACGGCCTTGGGCGAGGTCTGCTCGCCAAGGGCTTCGAACGTTGCGCGGATCATGTTGTAGGGGTTCGACGTGCCGACCGACTTGGTCACGACGTCTGCAACGCCCAGCGATTCGAAGACGGCGCGCATCGGGCCACCGGCGATGATGCCCGTACCCTGAGGGGCCGACCGCAGCGTGACCTTGCCGGCACCGAAGTGACCGTTGCCGTCATGATGCAGCGTACGACCGTCCTTGAGCGGAACGCGAACCATCTTCTTCTTGGCAGCAGCCGTCGCCTTCGAGATGGCTTCCGGCACTTCGCGTGCCTTGCCATGACCAAAGCCTGCACGACCCTTGCCGTCGCCGACGACGACGAGTGCTGCAAAGCCGAAGCGCTTGCCGCCCTTGACCGTCTTCGAGACGCGGTTGATGTGCACCAGCTTCTCGATCAGCTCTTCGCCGCCATCGTCCTGACCAGGACGACCGCCACGATTGTCACGACCACCGCGACCGCCGTCACGACCACCGCGGTTGCCGCCCGGACCACCGCTGCGGCCGCCGCCGGGGCCACCACGACCGCCACCGCCGCCGCCGCCGGGACGACCACGGCCACCGCCGGTGTTGCCCTGGTAGCCGGTGCTCTGCGGGACATTCTGAGCCGTGACGTCCTGTGCGGTCGTCTCGGGTGCGATTACCGCTGGCGTGTTGTTTTCGTCAGCCATGTCTTAGAACTCCAATCCGGCTTCGCGCGCGGCATCGGCAAGAGCCTTCACGCGACCGTGGTAGAGGAAGCCGCCGCGATCGAACACGACCTGAGTCACGCCCGCTGCCTTGGCAGCCTCGGCGACGCGCTTGCCGACCGAGGTCGCCGCGTCGATGTTGGCGCCGGACGTGTCGCGCACGTCCTTCTCCAGCGTCGAGGCCGAAGCGACCGTCGTGCCAGCGGCATCGTCGATCACCTGGGCATAGATGTGCTTGCCCGAGCGATGCACCGACAACCGCGGACGGGTGCCTGCACGTGCGCGGAGCGCGGTACGATTGCGGCGACGCCGCTTTGCGAAAAGAGAGAGACCCTTGGTCATTACTTCTTCTTCCCTTCCTTACGGAAGATGAACTCGCCGTCGTACTTGATACCCTTGCCCTTGTAAGGCTCGGGCTTGCGCCACTGACGGATTTCGGCGGCCAGCTGGCCGACCTTCTGCTTGTCGGAACCCGAGATCTCGACCGTGGTGTTGTCCGGGGTCTTCACCTCGATGCCTTCCGGCACGTCGATGTTCACGTCATGGCTGTAGCCGAGCTGCAGCTTGAGGTTACGACCCTGGGCAGCGGCACGGTAGCCGACGCCGGTGATCAGCAGCTTCTTGGTGAAGCCTTCCGACACGCCCGTAATCAGGTTCTGCACCATCGTACGCTGCATGCCCCAAAACGCGCGCGCGCGCTTGGTGTCGTTGGCCGGCTGCACCGAGATGCCGCCGTCTTCGATCGTGTAGCTGATCTCTTCGCGCAGCGGCATCGTGAGCGTGCCCTTGGGGCCCTTCACGGTCAGCTGCTTGTTCTCGATGGTCGGCGTAATGCCGGCCGGTACCGAAACCGGCTTCTTACCAATACGGCTCATCAGAACACCTCCGCGAGGACTTCGCCGCCGACGTTCTGCTCGCGTGCTTCGGAATCCGAGAGCACGCCGCGAGGCGTCGAGACGATGGTGATGCCGAGGCCGTTACGGACGCGCGGGAGTTCCTGCGAGCCGGAATAGACGCGACGGCCGGGCTTCGAGACGCGCGCGACATGCTTGATCGCAGGCTGGCCCTCGAAATACTTCAGCTCGATGCGAAGGCCGGCCGCGGGGCCCATCTGCTCTTCGCTATAGCCACGGATATAGCCTTCGCGCTGCAGAACGTCGAGCACGCGGACGCGCAGCTTCGACGCCGGAGTCAGGACGGAGTCCTTCTTCGCGCGCTGGCCATTACGGATACGGGTGAGCAAATCACCCAGGGGATCGGTCACTGCCATGATTAGTCCTTACCAGCTCGACTTCGTGACGCCGGGGATCAGGCCCTTGTTGGCCAGATCGCGCAGCTGAATACGGCAGAGCCGGAACTTGCGGTAATAAGCGCGCGGGCGACCGGTCAGCTCGCACCGGTTACGGATGCGGGTCGGGTTCGCGTTGCGCGGCAGGGCCGCCATCTTGAGGCGAGCGATCAGACGCTCACCATCGTCGAGCGTCTTGTCCGCTGCGATTGCCTTCAGTGCCGCGTACTTCGGGGCATACTGCTTGACCATGCGCTTGCGGCGCTCGTTCTTGTTGACTGAACTCAGTTTCGCCATCGACTTAAGTTCTTTCTTTCTTCTGCCCCCTCGCCCCTCCGGGGAGAGGGTCGGGGTGAGGGGCAGCCCAGCAGGACCGCGCCTCCAGTTTTCAGGCGGGGTAAGGGAGACTCACTCCCCCTCACCCCAGCCCCCTCCCCGAGGGGAGAGGGAGTCTCTTACGCTGCCTTCTTCGCGTCGGCAGCGTCGTCTTCGATCGGGAACGGGAAACCGAACAGACGCAGAAGCTCGCGAGCCTCGTCGTCGGTCTTTGCGGTCGTCGTCACGATCACATCCATGCCGCGGACCTTGTCGACCCGGTCATAGCTGATTTCTGGGAACACGATCTGCTCCTTGATACCGCAGGCATAGTTGCCACGGCCATCGAAGCTCTTCGGGTTGAGCCCGCGGAAATCGCGGACGCGAGGAAGAGCGATCGTGATGAAACGGTCGAGAAACTCGTACATGCGCTCACGGCGAAGGGTAACCTTCACGCCGATCGGCATGCCTTCACGCAGCTTGAACTGTGCGATCGACTTCTTGGCCTTCGTCACGACAGGCTTCTGGCCAGCAATCAGCTCCATTTCGGAAGCAGCCTGATCGACCTTCTTCTTGTCCTGCGTGGCTTCGCCGACGCCCATGTTCAGAACAATCTTGTCGATCCGCGGGATCTCCATGACGTTCTTGTAGCCGAACTTGTCGACCATCGCCTTGATGATCGTCTCGTCGTACATCTTCCGCATGCGCGGCGTGTAGGCGACCTCGGTGCCAGCGGCGTCTGCGCCAGTGTTCTGATCAACCATTGATCTTCTCCCCGGTCTTGACGGCCACGCGGACCTTCTTGCCGTCCTGCTCCTCGAAGCGGACGCGGGTCGGCTTGCCGTCGGCGGTCACGTGCGCGACCTTCGAAACGTGCATCGGTGCTTCCTTGCGGACCAGGCCACCCTGCGGGTCGCCCTGGGTCGGCTTGGTGTGGCGCACGGCGATGTTGACGCCCGCGACGACGACCTTGTCGGCCTTCGGCATCGACATGGTGACTTCGCCGGTCTTGCCCTTGTCCTTGCCAGACAGGATGATGACCTTGTCACCCTTCTTGATACGCTGCGACGCCATTACAGCACCTCCGGCGCGAGGCTGATGATCTTCATGTGCTTCTTGCCGCGCAGCTCGCGAACGACTGGGCCGAAGATACGGGTGCCGATCGGCTCCTCGTTCTTGTTGACCAGCACCGCGGCGTTGCCGTCGAAGCGGATGACCGTACCGTCTGCACGGCGGATATCCTTGGCGGTACGCACGATCACCGCGCGGTGAACGTCGCCCTTCTTCACACGGCCGCGTGGCTGCGCTTCCTTGATGCTGACGACGATGATGTCGCCAACGCCTGCAACACGACGCTTGGAACCCCCAAGCACCTTGATGCACTGCACCCGCTTCGCGCCGCTGTTGTCAGCGACGTCGAGATTGGACTGCATCTGGATCATGGATCCGTATCCCTTCTCTGTCTCTGGGGTCGATACCGACCGAACCCCGCCTAAAAAATCACCCCGCTGCGGCAGAACCGCAACGGGGAGGAGCGGCCGCTTAGCCGTTCCCTCGGTGGAACACAAGGTTCCAATGTAAACCGTCATCCTGTCGAAAGCTGGGATCCAGAGTGATCAGGCGTTACGCCCTTGGCTCTGGATCCTGACTTTCGTCAGGATGACGGGAACCCCGTTCAGCCCTCGGCCGAAGCCCGCTCCGGCGTCGCGTGGGTGTTGACCCGCTCGATCACCTTCCAGGTCTTCAGCTTGGAGATCGGTGCGGTCTCTTCGATCCGCACGGTCTCGCCCTGCTTGAACTCGTTGCTCTCGTCATGAGCATGATACTTCTTCGAGCGACGGATGATCTTCCCGTAGAGCGGGTGCTTCACCTTACGCTCGACGTTCACGACCACCGTCTTGTCGCCCTTGTCGGACACGACCAGACCGGTCAGCACGCGCTTCGGCATGATGTGTTCCTTACTTCGCGGCGTCAGCGCTGGTGCGCTGAGCCTGCAGGGTCTTAATGCGAGCGATGTCGCGGCGGACCTCACGAACGCGGCTCGGCTTTTCGAGCTGGTTCGTGGCGGCCTGAAAGCGCAGGTTGAACTGCTCGCGCTTCAGTTCGCCGAGCGACTCCGACAGCTGGTCGTCGCTCTTGGCCTTCATGTCGTCGATACGAGCCATGATCTTACTCGCCTCCCAGATGCGAGGTGTCACCCAGGCGGGCAACGACCTTTACCTTGATCGGCAGCTTCATGGCCGCCCGCTCGAATGCCTCTGCGGCGATCCGGCCCTCGACACCGTCGAGTTCGAACAGAATCCGACCCGGCTTGACGCGCGCGGCCCAGAACTCGGGCGAACCCTTGCCCTTACCCATGCGGACTTCGGCAGGCTTCGACGAGACGGGGACGTCCGGGAAGATGCGGATCCACAAACGCCCCTGGCGCTTGATGTGACGCGTGATCGCGCGGCGAGCCGCCTCGATCTGGCGTGCGGTGATCCGGTCAGGCTCCATCGCCTTCAGCCCGTAGGATCCGAAATTGAGCGAGAAGCCACTCTTGGCGTCGCCCGAAATCTTCCCCTTGAAGGCCTTCCGGAACTTGGTCTTTTTTGGTTGCAGCATGTCTGTTCCTGACCCTTAGCGACGATCGTCGCGCTGCGGACGCACGCCGGAGGTCTGAGCCTCCATCATGATCCGGTCGTACGACGTCGGATCATTGCCGAGAATCTCGCCCTTGAAGACCCAGACCTTCACGCCGCAAACGCCGTAGGACGTGTGCGCCGTAGCCTCGGCATAATCGATGTTCGCGCGCAGCGTGTGCAGCGGAACGCGACCTTCGCGGTAGCTCTCGGAGCGGGCGATCTCTGCGCCGCCAAGACGGCCGCCGCAGTTCACGCGGATGCCCTCGGCACCGAGACGCATCGCCGACTGGACCGCACGCTTCATGGCGCGACGGAAGGCAATACGACGCTCGAGCTGATCGGCGATGCCCTGCGCGACGAGACGCGCATCGACTTCCGGCTTGCGGATCTCGACGATGTTCAGCGACACGGTCGACGACGTCATCTTGCCGATCGTCGAACGCAGCTTCTCGATGTCCGCGCCCTTCTTGCCGATGATCACGCCGGGGCGTGCAGCGAAGATGGAGATGCGGCACAGCTTGGCAGGACGCTCGATCACGACCTTCGAGATCGCGGCCTGCGGCAGCGTCTTGATGATGTACGCGCGGATCTTGAGATCCTCGAGCAGCAACCGACCATAGTCGGCGCCCTCGGCGTACCAGCGGCTGTCCCAGGTGCGGTTGATCTGCAGACGCAGACCGATGGGATTGCTCTTCTGACCCATTATGCTTCTTCCTGCTCGCGCACGACGATGCGCAGACGGCTGAATGGCTTGAGGATGCGGGTCGACTTGCCGCGGCCGCGGGTAGCGAAGCGCTTCATCGTGATCGACTTGCCAACCGAGGCCTCGGCGACGACCAGCGAGTCGACGTCGAGGTTGTGGTTGTTCTCCGCATTGGCGATGGCCGAGGCCAGCACCTTGCGCGCTTCGATCGCCATGCCCTTGGTCGAGAAGGCGAGGATGTTCATCGCATCGCCGACCTTCTTGCCACGGATCAGCGCAGCCACGAGGCCGAGCTTCTGCGCGGAACCACGGATCTGCGTACCGACCGAAAGCGCCTCGTTATCCGCGACCTTGCGCGGGCTGACTTGCTTAGACATCAGCGCTTGCCCTTCTTGTCGGCGGAGTGGCCGGGGAAGTAGCGCGTGGGCGCGAACTCGCCCAGCTTCATCCCGACCATGTCCTCGTTAACCGAGACCGGCACGAACTTGCGGCCGTTATAGACGTTGAACGTGAGGCCCACGAACGACGGCAGGATCGTCGAGCGGCGCGACCAGGTCTTGATCGGCGAACGCGCGTTGGTGTCCTGGGCGGTTTCTGCCTTCTTGAGCAGATGAAGGTCCACGAAAGGACCCTTCCATACGGAACGAGCCATCGTTTAGCCCTTCTTCTTCGCGTGACGCGACCGGATGATCATCTTGTCGGTCGACTTGTTATGACGAGTGCGAGCACCCTTCGTCGGCTTGCCCCAAGGCGTGACCGGATGACGGCCACCCGAGGTGCGGCCTTCACCACCGCCGTGCGGATGGTCTACCGGGTTCTTGGCGACACCACGGGTCAGCGGACGGATACCCATCCAGCGCGAACGCCCTGCCTTGCCGAGGTTCTGGTTCTGGTTGTCGGGGTTCGAGACCGCGCCAACCGTCGCCATGCAATCGCTGCGGATGTAGCGCTGCTCGCCCGAGTTCAGGCGGACCATCACCATGCCCTTGTCGCGACCGACGACCTGCACGTACGTGCCGGCCGAACGGGCGATCTGGCCACCCTTCATCGGCTTCATCTCCACATTGTGGACGATGGTGCCGACGGGCATCTGACCGAGTTCCATGGCATTGCCTGGCTTCACGTCGGTCTTCTTGGCCGCGATCACCTTGTCGCCGACGCCCAGACGCTGCGGCGCCAGGATGTAGGCCAGCTCTTCGTCCGGGTACTTGACCAGGGCGATGAACGCGGTGCGGTTGGGATCATACTCGATCCGCTCGACGATGCCCTCGACGTCCCACTTGCGACGCTTGAAGTCGATGTAGCGGTACTTCTGCTTGTGACCGCCGGCGATGCCGCGCGAGGTCACATGGCCCTTGTTGTTACGACCGCCGGTCTTGTGCTTGCCTTCGGTCAGCGCCTTGACGGGGCGACCCTTCCAGAGCGACGACTTGTCGACCAGGATGAGACCGCGGCGTGCCGGCGATGTCGGATTATAATGCTTGAGTGCCATGGCCTCAGATCCCCGTCGTCACGTCGATGGACTGACCGTCCTTCAACGTCACGATTGCCTTTTTCATGTCCGAGCGCGAATAGTTCGTGCCCTTCCACTTCTTGGTCTTGCCCTTCTGGACGAGCGTGTTCACGCCGACGACGTTCACGTCGAACAGCGCCTCGACGGCCGCCTTGATCTCGGGCTTCGTGGCGTCGTTGGACACCTTGAACACCACCGCGTTGTGCTCCGACAGGGTCGTCGTCTTCTCGGTGATGTGCGGCGCGAGGATAACGTCGTAATGACGGTTATCGATCGTGCCCTTCTGCTTCTTAGCCATGGAAGCGCGCCTCCAGCTTTTCGACAGCGGCGCGCGTCAGCACCAGCGTGTCATGCTTCAGGATGTCGTAAACATTGGCGCCGGCTGCCGGCATCACGTTCACTTCGTACAGGTTGCCCGCAGCGAATGCGAAGCTGGTGTCGACCATGTCGCCGTCGATGACGAGCGCACGCTTGCCGAAGCCGAGCTTGGCGAGATCGCCGAGCAGCGTCTTGGTCTTGCCACCCTCGACAGCCAGGCTGTCCATGATAACCAGCGAACCCGCCTTGGCGTGGCTGCTGAGCGCCATGCGCAGGCCGAGTGCGCGAACCTTCTTGTTCAGCGACGGGTTGAAGTCACGGACGCGGGCGCCGTGTGCCTTACCACCACCGATGAACACAGGGGCGCGACGATCGCCGTGACGCGCCGTACCGCCGCCCTTCTGGCGACCGAACTTCTTGCCGGTGCGAGCGACGTCTGCGCGCTCACGGGTGCCGCGAGCCGTCTCGCGACGCTTCTCGAGCTGCCAGGTGACGACACGGTGCAGGATGTCGGCGCGCGGATCGAGGCCGAAGACCTCGTCGTTGAGCTCGATGTCCGCAGCGTCGGTACCGGCGAAAGATGAAACCTTGATCTTCACGCTCAGCCCTCCTGGCCGTCGGCTGCAGGTGCGTCGGTCGTTTCGGCCGGCGTGTCTGCTGCAGTGTTGCTGCTGGTGGTCTTGAGACCGGCGGGGAACGGTGCGTCGGCGTGGCGCGCGACCTTCACCGAGTCCTTGACGAAGAGCCAGCCGCCCTTGGAGCCAGGAACCGAACCCTTGACGAACAGGAGACCACGCTCGACGTCCGTCGATACGATCTCGAGGTTCTGCTGGGTGCGATACTTGTCGCCCATGTGGCCGGCCATCTTCTTGTTCTTGAAGACCTTGCCCGGATCCTGGCGCTGACCGGTCGAACCGAGCGAACGGTGCGAGACCGACACGCCGTGGGTTGCCCGCAGACCGCCGAAGCCCCAACGCTTCATGCCGCCCTGGAAGCCCTTACCCTGGGTCTTGCCCTGGATATCGACGATCTGGCCTGCGACATAATGGTCGGCCGAGATCTCGGCGCCAACGTCGAGCAGGCCGTCTGCGTTCACACGGAACTCATGGACGACAGCCTTGGGCTCCACTTCGGCCTTGCCGAAATGGCCGCGCTGCGGCTTTGCAACATTCTTCGACTTGGCAACGCCTGCACCAAGCTGGACGGCGGTGTAGCCGTCACGATCCATCTCGCGAACGGAAACGACCTGATTGCCTTCGAGTGCCAGAACGGTGACCGGCACGTGCCGACCATCTTCCTGGAACAGGCGGGTCATCCCCATCTTCTTCGCGATCACGCCAGTACGCATGATCTTGTCCCTTCCTAGACAGAGGCCCCGTCGGACTATTCCTCGGGGGCTTGCGGACCATGTCCGGAGCAAGCTCCATGATGCATCCACCTGACCCCATTCCCGGCAAATGCCCTGAATGGAGTCGGATCAACCCGGTAAATACGAAACGCGCCCCGTCCCGGGCTGGTGCTCCTGCGAATGCGGGAGCGTGACGGGGGACGCTGCCCCGTCGGTTTGCACCGACGGCGGTATCCCAATGTCGAACGGCGCGGGACCGTTACCGGTCGACCGCGCCGCGCTCGCCCTTAGGCGAGCTTGATCTCGACGTCAACGCCAGCGGCGAGGTCCAGCTTCATCAGCGCATCGACCGTCTGCGGCGTCGGCTGGACGATATCCAGCATACGCTTGTACGTGCGCACCTCGAACTGCTCGCGCGACTTCTTGTCGATGTGCGGGCCGCGGTTCACGGTGAATTTTTCGATGCGCGTCGGAAGGGGAATCGGACCGCGGATGAGCGCGCCGGTGCGGCGTGCGGTGTCGGCGATGTCGCCAGTGGCCTGATCGAGCACACGGTGATCGAACGCCTTCAGACGAATGCGGATATTGCTGTCCATAGTCCCTACCGATGCGAAAGAGCGGGCCCGTTTCCGGGCTCTTGCTGGTTGATGTTTAAACCGAAGGCGGGCCATTACGGGAGAGTCGGGTGAAATGCAACCGGCGGTTGAGGGTTTTCGACGCGTTGCCGGCAACCAAGGAAGGATCGGCCGACGCCGCCCTATCCTCCCCCTCCGACGCCTACGGCGCCACACCTCCCTGGCGGGGGAGGATTGTGAAGGTTAGCTTGCGCTCGCAAACAATCCTCCCCCGCCAGGGGGAGGTGGCACGCGCAGCGTGACGGAGGGGGAGGCAGGCGATGCGACTCGATGGGTCCCTGACCAGCCACAGCAACGCCAAGCGCCTGCGCAAACAGATGACTCCACCGGAGATCGCGTTGTGGCTAGCGCTACGCGGCAACGAGGCAGGCCTGCGTTTCAGACGGCAACATGCTGCAGGGCGATACGTCCTGGACTTCTACTGTGCCCCAGCCCGGCTCGCGATCGAAGTCGACGGCGAATCCCACAACCACGGCGACCGCCCTGAACGAGACGCAACGCGCGACGCTTGGCTAGTCAGCCAGAACATCCACGTCCTCCGCTACCCAGCCCGCGAAATGCTAGCCAACCTCGACGACGTCGTCCGCCAGATCACGTCTGTTGCGCTCCAACGACGAACCACCATCGAGAGGTAATCGCCCCCTCCCCCTCCGACGCCTCCGGCGCCACCTCCCCCTAGCGGGGGAGGATTTTAGTTTTCTCGCTCGCCCCTCAGTCTCTCCGTTCCGTGCTGAGTGGCAATAGCATCACTATGAATACCGACGGCAAAGGAACCTTCACGCAATGTAGGGGCTGGCGATAATGGGTCCGGGCGGTGGCATACCTTGCTCAGCTTCGTAGATGCCGCGCGTGGCGTCGCTATAGGCTTGGATAGCAAGTCTACAAAGGTAGTCCGCCCACAGCAGAAGTTGCGGCAGGTCTCGCATCCAAACTTGATGATCGTTCCGTAGATTGATTGCCGATGGGCGTAATCCGGCCTCGCTGGTGAACCCATGCACTAGAGTATGGCGAGGCTCGACGACGCGCGAGAAGCCATTCCGAAGACCGGTCAATTGTTGATCCAGGCGGGATCCGTCGCGAGCTACCAAATCTCGAAGTCTTTCGAGCTTGTCGGCCATCGGCGTGCGTTGCACCTTCTCGGTCGTGAGCGTGACGCCCACCGAAAAGGACTGATGCCACCATAATTTGGCCGTCACGCTCTCTGCTGAGGCGATCGCGGTTATGAACCGTCCGATGTCTGCATAGTCGGCGTCACGCAGCATATCGTGTCCTTCCTGAGCAAGCGCGACCCACAAGCGGCACATCAGAGCGTAACACTCCGGGACAGACGCTATCTGGCAACCTGACTGAGACGCGATATCTGTAGTTGTGTGATCGCGGACTACGTTGATCAAGCTTGTCAAACACCGCGCGCCCTTCAGACACGAAAAAGCCCGGCCTCTCTCGCGAGAAGCCGGGCTCTTTTCGATCATCTCCCGAAGGAGAAGACGCTTACTTGTCGATCTGGCTCACGACGCCTGCACCGACGGTACGGCCGCCTTCGCGGATCGTGAAGCGCTGGCCCACGTCCATGGCGATCGGGGCGATCAGCTTGATGCCGAGCGACACGTTGTCGCCTGGCATGACCATCTCGGTGCCCTCAGGCAGCTCGACGGTGCCGGTCACGTCCGTCGTACGGAAGTAGAACTGCGGGCGGTAGTTGGCGAAGAACGGCGTGTGACGGCCACCCTCTTCCTTCGACAGCACGTACACTTCCGAGTTGAAGTCGGTGTGCGGCTTGATCGTGCCTGGCTTGCAGAGCACCTGGCCACGCTCGACTTCGTCGCGTGCGACGCCGCGGATCAGCGCGCCGACGTTATCGCCAGCCTGGCCCTGGTCGAGCAGCTTGCGGAACATCTCGACGCCCGTGACCGTGGTCTTGCGAACGGTCGGGTGGATACCGACGATCTCGACTTCCTCGCCAACCTTGACGATGCCCGTCTCGACGCGGCCGGTGACAACCGTACCACGACCCGAGATCGAGAACACGTCCTCGATCGGCATCATGAACGGCTTGTCGAGCGGACGCTCGGGCTGCGGGATGTAGTCGTCGACAGCCTGCATCAGCTCGGTGACGGCGTCGGCGCCGAGCTTCTGGTTCGAACCCGACAGCGCGCAGGTTGCCGAACCCTTGATGACGGGGATGTCGTCGCCCGGGAAGTCGTACGAGCTGAGCAGCTCGCGGATTTCCATCTCGACCAGCTCGAGGATTTCCTCGTCGTCGACCAGATCGACCTTGTTCATGAACACGACCATCGCCGGCACGCCGACCTGGCGTGCGAGCAGGATGTGCTCACGGGTCTGTGGCATCGGGCCATCGGTCGCCGAAACGACGAGGATCGCGCCGTCCATCTGGGCTGCGCCGGTGATCATGTTCTTCACATAATCGGCGTGGCCCGGGCAATCGACGTGTGCGTAGTGACGGTTGGCCGTCTCGTACTCGACGTGTGCGGTCGAGATCGTGATACCGCGCTCGCGCTCCTCGGGAGCCTTGTCGATGTTGGCGAAGTCGACGGCGGTACCGCCGGTCGTCTCTGCCAGAACCTTCGTGATCGCAGCGGTGAGCGACGTCTTGCCATGATCGACGTGACCGATGGTGCCGATGTTGAGATGCGGCTTGTTCCGCTCAAATTTTGCCTTGGCCATTGTTTCCTACCTTCTGATTCGTATTCCGGTGCCACACCGGGAACCGCGCGAACGCGGCCCCATAGCGGCTGTTAAAGCCTGACGCTAGCCCTACCCCCTTAAAGGGTTAGGCCAGTTTCGCCTTCACCTCGTCAGCGACGTTCTGCGGCACTTCGTCGTAATGCGAGAACTGCATCGAGTATTGTGCACGGCCCTGCGTGAACGAGCGGAGCGAATTCACATAGCCGAACATGTTGGCCAGTGGCACCATCGCCTCGACCGTCTGCGCGTTGCCGCGGCTGTCGGTGCCCTGAATCTGGCCACGACGGCTGTTCATGTCGCCAATGACGTCGCCCAGATAATCCTCCGGGGTGACGACCTCAACCTTCATGACCGGCTCGAGCAGCGTGATGCCCGACTTCTGTGCAGCTTCGCGCATGGCGCCACGTGCACAGATTTCGAACGCCAGTGCCGACGAGTCGACGTCGTGATACGCGCCGTCATACAGCACGATCTCGAAATCGATGATCGGGAAGCCGACCAGCGAACCCGACGCAGCGGTCTCGCGGAAGCCCTTCTCGATCGCAGGCAGATATTCCTTCGGAATGTTGCCGCCCTTGATCTCGTCCTTGAACGTGATGCCCGACCCGCGCTCGCCCGGCGTCAGCTTCACCTTCACGCGACCGAACTGCCCGGTACCACCCGACTGCTTCTTGTGCGTGTAGTCGATGTCGACCGGCTTCTTGAGGTACTCGCGATACGCCACCTGCGGCGCGCCGACATTGGCCTCGACCTTGAACTCACGCTTCATGCGGTCGACCAGGATCTCGAGATGAAGCTCGCCCATGCCCTTGATGATGGTCTGGCCCGACTCGGGGTCCGACGACACGCGGAACGAGGGATCCTCGCGTGCGAGACGATTGAGCGCGACGCCCATCTTCTCCTGATCGGCCTTCGTCTTCGGCTCCACCGACAGCTCGATCACGGGCTCGGGGAATTCCATCCGCTCGAGGATGATCGGTGCGTTCATCGCGCAGAGCGTGTCGCCCGTCGTGGTATCCTTGAGGCCTGCGAGCGCGACGATGTCGCCAGCAAAGGCTTCCTGGATGTCCTCACGGCTGTTCGCATGCATGAGCAACATGCGGCCGACCTTTTCCTTCTTGTCCTTGACCGAGTTGGTGACCTGCGATGCGGTCTCCAGCTTGCCCGAATAGATGCGCGCGAAGGTCAGCGTGCCAACGAACGGATCATTCATGATCTTGAACGCCAGCGCCGAGAACGGAACCTCGTCCGACGAAGGACGCTCGTCCGGCGTCACGCCGTCGAGCTTCAGACCCTGAATCGCGGGAACGTCGAGCGGCGAAGGCAGATAGTCGACCACGGCGTCGAGCAGGGGCTGGACGCCCTTGTTCTTGAACGCCGAACCGCAGACCACCGGCACGAAGGCCATGCTGAGCGTACCCTTGCGGATCAGCTTCTTGAGGTCGGCGACGCTTGGCTCGTTACCCTCGAGATACGCTTCCATCAGAGCATCGTCCTGCTCGACGGCCATCTCGATCAGATCGCTGCGGTACTTTGCGGCCTTGTCGGCCATGTCGGCCGGGATGTCCTGATATTCG
Organism: Sphingomonas sp. 22R3R2A-7; assembly: GCF_036856055.1. NCBI lineage: Bacteria > Pseudomonadati > Pseudomonadota > Alphaproteobacteria > Sphingomonadales > Sphingomonadaceae > Sphingomonas > Sphingomonas sp. 22R3R2A-7. The sequence continues at coordinate 967,637 of NZ_JASPFR010000001.1, forward strand.
AACTTCGCGCCGAGGCTTTCTTCGAGCCAGATGATCGCGCGGTTCTCGACGAGGTCGACGAGGCCCTTGAAGCCGCCTTCCATGCCGATCGGCAAGTACAGGACCGCCGGGCGCGCGCCGAGACGCTCGATGATCGAGTCGACGCAGAAATAGAAGTCGGCACCGGTGCGGTCGAGCTTGTTGACGAAGCACATGCGCGGCACGCCGTACTTGTCGGCCTGACGCCACACGGTCTCGGACTGCGGCTCGACGCCGGCAACGCCGTCGAAGCATGCGACCGCGCCGTCGAGGACGCGCAGCGAACGCTCGACTTCGATCGTGAAGTCGACGTGGCCGGGCGTGTCGATGATGTTGATAAGGTGCTCTTCGCCCTTACCTTCTTCGGCGCGCCACTTGCAGGTGGTCGCGGCCGAGGTGATCGTGATCCCGCGCTCCTGCTCCTGCTCCATCCAGTCCATCGTCGCGGTGCCTTCGTGCACTTCGCCGATCTTGTAGGACTTGCCGGTGTAATAGAGGATGCGCTCGGTCGTCGTCGTCTTGCCGGCGTCGATGTGCGCCATGATGCCGATGTTACGGTAACGTTCGAGCGGATGGCTGCGGGCCATGATCGTGCTTCCTTAAGGATATGGGGAGCCGAACGTGCCGGCTCCCCAATATATAGGTGTTTGCGTTACGGGCGAAAGACCGCCCGTGACACGGTTACCAATGCTAGGCTTCGAAGCCCGTAGTTACCAGCGATAGTGCGAGAATGCACGGTTGGCTTCTGCCATCCGGTGCGTGTCTTCGCGCTTCTTGACCGCGTTGCCGCGGTTGTTCGCGGCGTCCATCAGCTCGCCTGACAGCCGTGCGGCCATCGTGTTCTCGCTGCGCGAACGTGCCGCACCGATCAGCCAGCGGATCGCCAGCGCCTGTGCACGCTCGGGACGCACTTCGACGGGAACCTGGTAGGTTGCACCACCGACGCGACGCGAACGGACTTCGATGCCCGGCTTCACGTTGTTCAGCGCATCGTGGAAAACGCCGATCGGATCGCGCTTGGCGCGGCTCTCGACGGTTTCGAATGCACCGTACACGATCAGCTCTGCGACGGACTTCTTGCCGTCCAGCATGACGCTGTTCATGAACTTCGACAGAACCTCATCCCCGAACTTGGGATCAGGCAGGATGACCCGCTTTTCGGGACGACGACGACGTGCCATTTTATATTCCTTCTAAACTTCAGCCTTAGTGATCAGATACCTGATCGGCTTACTTCGGACGCTTGGCGCCGTACTTGGAACGCGACTGACGCCGGTCCTTCACACCCTGTGTATCGAGCACGCCGCGCAGGACGTGATAGCGAACACCGGGAAGATCGCGAACACGACCGCCACGGATCAGGACAACCGAATGCTCCTGAAGATTGTGGCCCTCGCCCGGGATGTAGCTGATGACTTCGCGCTGGTTGGTCAGGCGAACCTTGGCCACCTTGCGCAGAGCCGAGTTCGGCTTCTTCGGGGTCGTCGTGTAGACGCGCGTGCAAACGCCGCGCTTCTGCGGGTTGGCTTCCATCGCAGGGACCTTCGACTTGGCCTTCTGCGGATCGCGGCCCTTGCGGACCAGCTGGTTGATCGTCGGCATTGAAGCCTTCACCTTTCAAATGGTTACTTTGCTGGAGCCATTGAGGCGCCTGAGAATACAAAAGGACCATCGACGCGCACACGGCGCCCCTCAGGTCCTGGAATGCATCCAGCAATGTTCAAGCATGCCCGGCGGGAAACACTCCCGAAGAACAGGGCGCGCCTATAGGTCAGGACGCGGCGCGGGTCAACGGGCCGGAATCGGTTTGCGACGCCTGCAATCCTCCCCCAGACGGGGGAAGATCGTCGGGCGGCCCTACCGCGACCGCGCGCCGATCACGGTCAGCAGTGTCTTCTCGAATCGCACCGGATCCTCGACCTGCGGCGAATGGCCGAGCCCGTCGAGCGTCAGCAGCGTCGCGTTCGGCATCTGCTTGACCGCGCGCGGCGCGATCACCGGGATCGCCTCGAGGAACTTGCGCAGGTTCGCCGGGGCCTGCGCGCGACCAAAGGCAGTCTTGTCGAGCGTACCGACGATCAGCGTCGTCGGCGGGGTGACACGATAGAGCTCGTGCGCGACCGGCTGCGTCCGGATCATCTCGCTGGTCTTCGCCTGCGCGAGCGCCACGCTGTCGCGCCCCGCCCCCTGGTACATGCCCGCCTGCATCCAGACCCAACGGTCATAGGACGGCTTCCACGTGCCGTGATAATAGTTCTCGAGCTGATATGCCTTGATCGACGCGTAGCTCGTCTTCTTCTCGCCCACCCACAGGGTGTCGACATCGGTATAGGGCACGCCGTCCTCCGACCGATCCCTCAGCCCGAGCGGATTGACGAGAACCAGCCGCTCGACCGCCGCCGGGTACAGGATCGCGTAGCGCATCGCGAGCATCCCGCCCATCGAATGCCCGACGATCGTCGCGCGCGGGATGCCGCGCGATTCGAGGAGGCGCCGCGTGAACGTCGCGAGCATCTCGAAGCTGTACTGCGCCGCGCGCGGCTTGGACGACTTGCAGAAGCCGATCTGGTCGGGAACGATCACGCGGTAGCCGGCGCCGCTCAGCGCGCGCGCCGTGCTCCCCCAGGTCGCGCCGCAGAAATTCTTGCCGTGGAGCAGCACGACCGTGCGGCCATTGGGACGCTGCGGCGCAATATCCATGAACGCCATCTGCGCGGGCGCGCCGACGATATCGACCTCCATCGTCTGGACCGGCCAGGGATAGGCGAACCGTTCGAGCATCGGTCCGAAATCGGGAACGGCGGGCGGCTGATCCGCCGCAACCAGCATGAGCGCGGCAGGCAGGACGGTGGCGCGCGCGACCGCGCGGCGGAAATAACGTGACATAACAGGCTCCCTTTGCCCGCTTCCTATCCTGCACATCGGCCATCGTCACCCCGACGCCTGACACGCGGGGCGCGCCGCCTCACGGGCCCGGCCGCTGACACCATCCGGGGGACGACGCGCGCCCGCCGGTTGCACGAACGGCAATCGTCACGATCGTATGATCGGGCGCTTGCCCTCCCGCGGACATGGCGCTAGAGCCCGCCACCGCACAGGAGTGTAGCTCAGTTGGTTAGAGCGTCGGTCTCCAAAACCGAAGGCCCTCGGTTCGAATCCGAGCACTCCTGCCATTTCTCCATCGCTGTCCGCATCCGGCACCTCGACCATCGCGTCCAGGGACCCCGCTTCTTTGCGAACACCACGATTGCAAGAAATGCATTTGTTAATGCAATTTGCGCAGTTGTGAAGTTCGGTGCTGCGATGCACAAAGAGTGTGCCTTTCAGGCATCCTCTCCTAAAACTTTCATGGCCGGTCTCTGACCGGCCTTTTTTTCGTCCGCAGCAGGTGTATCCAGATCAGGCGATCGTCACGCCGGACAATAAAACAGAAACGTGGGAGCGGAGCCGCCGGCATGACCGGCACCGGCAGACGGCCGACGGGGGATCGAGCCGATCGCTCTCCCCCGTACCTTCCTCCCCCACCGCCACCCTGTTACGCGTCCTCCCCATTGCGGCTGCCATCAGCCATCCCCCGCCCCCTCGCCGTGCGCCCCCTTGCGTTCCCCCTGCGCGGAAGCTATCTGCGCCGCCATCCGACAGCAGAACGGACCCACGCCCCTGCTCTTGCAGGCTGCCCTCACCGGGGCGCCCTTCACAAGAAGCGGGTAACGGGTCTATGACTTGCTTCCTTCTTTTCCCAATCAGGCGGGTTCGAACAGCATCGTGGCTAAAACGTCCCCACTCGAATTCATCCGGCAGGTCCGCACGGAAACCTCCAAGGTCACGTGGCCGACGCGTCGCGAGACGATCATGACCGGCGTGATGGTCGTCATCATGACGACGATCCTCGCGGTCTTCTTCTTCGGCGTCGACTCGATCCTTCAGGCGATCGTCACCGCCCTTCTGAAACTCGCTCAATAAGGTCCGCACATGGCGCGCTGGTACATCATTCACGCCTATTCGGGTTTCGAGGGCAAGGTCCGCGACTCGATCATGGCAGAGGCGACCCGCATGGGTCTCGAACAGCTCGTCGAGCAGATCGAAGTCCCGACCGAGACGATCACCGAGGCCCGTCGCGGCAAGAAGATCGCGGTCGAGCGCAAGTTCATGCCGGGCTATGTGCTCGCCAAGCTGAACATGAACGACGACGTCTATCACCTCGTCAAGAACACTCCCAAGGTGACCGGCTTCCTCGGCAGCATGGGCAAGCCGCAGGCGATCAGCGAGGCGGAAGCCACGCGGATGCTCAACAGCAAGGAAGAGGCCGCCGCTGCGCCCAAGCAGAAGGTCAAGGTCGACTACGAGATCGGCGATCAGGTCAAGGTGCTCGACGGTCCGTTCGCGAGCTTCAACGGTCTGGTTGAGGAACTCGATTTCGACCGCAGCCGCGTCAAGGTGTCGGTCTCGATCTTCGGTCGCGCGACTCTCGTCGAGCTCGAGTTCGAACAGGTCGAACGCTCGAAGTGATCCAATGGGGCGGCACACCAGCCGCCCCGCTCACCCCGCAATCCTGACGACCGTCAGGACCGGGGCTCTTTTCAGGCCGTGACCGCCGGCTCGCCCTAGCGCTTCGCCACGACGCGTGCCGCCGTCGCCTCGATCTCCACGAGGAAATTGGGCCCCGCGAGCGCGGCTACCTGGACGGTCGACCGCGCGACGGTTTCAGGGTTCTCCGCCGTGCCGAAGAACATCTTGAACCCCTCGTTCATGCCCGCGAAATCCATCTTTCCATCGGTCCGCTTCGGATCCGCCGCGACGAACACCGTCAGCTTGTAGACGTCGCGCATGGTGTAGCCATGCTCGGCAAGGATCGCCTTTATCTTGGTCAGCACGCTGATCGTCTGCGTCCTGGTATCGCCGAACGAGATCCACCCCGGTGACGGGCTTGGAGGGATCGATCGGTGCCGCCAGCTGACCCGACAGCACCAGCGTCTCCGCCCCCGCCGGGATCGTCACGCTCTGCAGGATCAGCGAGGGCGTCGCTCCCGGATTGGCATGCCGGACGATCTGCGCCGCACAGGTCATCGGCGTGAGCAGCGCCGCCGCGACTCCCGCCGCCATGATGCTCCAGCGCGCCGCGATGTTCGTGTCAAAAGCCATTATCGTTTCTCCCGTGAATGTGAGGCCGGCTCCGTCAGGCGCCGGCCGGATCGTGCAGCGTCTTGTGCATCGGCACGAACGGGACCGCGATTCCGCCCGCGTCGACCGTGACGCCCGCCGCGGCGATGAAACCATGGCCGCGATAGAAGGCGACGCCCGACAATGTCGCCATCAGCGCGAGCGCGTCGAACCCCGCTGCGCGCGCCGCCCGCTCGCTGGCGTGCATGATCGCCGAACCGACGCCGCGGCGGACATAGTCGGGTGCGGTGAACATCGCACGGACCCGGGCAGCATCGCGTCCGGGCACCAGCAACGCGGGTGACCGATCGGCATAGCGGTCGCTGCCGAACAGCGTCGCGAACCGGCTCCAGCCGCCGCACCCCGCCAGCCTGCCGTCGATCTCCGCGACCAGATAGCTGCCGTCGTCGACGAGTTGGCTGTCGACCCCGAAGATGTCGCGGATGGCCATCGCCAGCGCATCGGGGGCGTAGAACGTGCGCCCCAGCGCGGCGGCGGATCGCGCGATCAGCGCTTCGAGCGCGGGGATGTCGTCCCGCGTCGCCACCCGGATCGATACCCCGCGCCCGTCGTTTGCCGCGACACCCCCCGCGTCGGCCGATCCCGCACCGGTCACCCCCGCATCCGCCATCACGCCGCCGCTTTGACCGGCTGGGTGACGCCATCGCCGCGCTGCATCGCTGCAACCGACGCGATCGCGTGATGCGCGGACTGGATCGCGCCTTCCTGCCAGCCCGGCGTCTGGCTGAGCGCGGCACTTGCAAAGACCGTGCGCCCCGCCGGCCTGTTGAGCAGGCGATAGCCGTCGGTGTCGATATCCCCTTCCTGATGCCCCGCCATCCCGACGAACCAGTTGGGCCACGGCCCCAGGCTGTACGGCACCTTGTTCCAGTTGACCGCGACGCCGTTGATCAGGTCCTTGCCATGCCCCGGGTGCAGCCGTTCGACCGCGGCGCGCGCGCGCGCGACCTGATCCGCGATCGGCAGCTTCGCGAACCCCTCGGCGCGCTCGCCCGAGGTGTAGCAGGCGAGCAGCATCCCGCGCGGACTGAACAGCCCCGCGCTGGGATACCAGATCAGCGACGTATCGCCGCCGACGAACGAGATCCCGCCATAGATCTGGTCCTTTTCCCAGAAGCGCGGCGCGTCGAACGCGACCTTGTTCGAATGGTCATAGACCACGCCGGCGATCGCTTCGGTCACTGGCTTGGCGAAATCGCAATCGACCTTCGCGAGGACGGGGAACGGGATCGTGCACACCGCAAAGTCGGCCACCGCGACCCGGCCCGCACCGGTCTTCGCATCGCGCCAGGCGATCTCGACGCTGTCGGGGCGATTGCGGATCCGCGTCACCTCGGCGCCGCGCACGACCTTGCGCGTCAACGCGCGCTCGAACCCGGCCGGGATCCGGTCCATCCCGCCGACGGGCTGGAACATCGTCGCCTGCATATAGACATTGTCCTCGAACAGCATCGCCGGAAGCTGTTCGTTGGCGAGCAACTGCCCGAGCGGGACGGGCGCGGGCGGTCGCGCGAACACCCCGACGCCGGCATCGGGAAACGCCTGGAACCCCGAGCGCAACGTTCCGGCGAAATGACCCTGCGGATCGAGGTCGCCATAGGTCTTGAGGAACGGCAGCAACGCTTGCTTGTCCGCAGCGCTCAGGCTTTGGTCGAGCGATCCCTGGTTGACCGCCTTCATCAGCAGCTCGGCGACGTGGCCGCGCGTGTCGTTGATCGCGGTGCGCATCCGCACCTTGTCGCCCTTTGCATTCATCAGGAATGCGCTGCGGCTGGAATTGATCTCGACCTCGAGCGGCACGCCCAGCTTGCCACAATAGCCGAGGATGCGGTGATGGAAGCTCGGCAGGCGCGCCGGCCCCGCGTTGAAATAGGCGCCCTCCGAAAACCGCGCGATCTGGTCCGCCTCGCCGTTCATCACGATCCGGTCGCCGTCACGCACCGTCCAGTTGCGCCCACCGACCCGGTCGCGCGCTTCGAGTACGGTGACGTCGAACCCGGCAGCCTGAAGTTCATAGGCAGCAACCAGCCCCGCGATCCCGGCGCCCAGCACGATCACCGACTTGCCCTTGCCGAACCCGGCCGGCAGGTCGGGCATCGGTGCCGCCGCCGCGACGTTGCCGGCAATCCCCAGTGCCTCCATCGCACCGAAGGTCGCGGCCGCGCCGCCCGCCATGCCGATATGCTGAAGAATCGATCGCCGCGTGATCATGTGTGCCGCCCCCGTTTACGCGCCGCAACCGCGGCGCTTCCCCTGGAAAGTCGCTCACCTTTCCAAGCGGCCGGACCTTGCGGCCCGGACACCGGCACACTCCCCCATCGACCGAAATGCCATGCATCTCGGCTCGTTATCGTTCGTCCCTGACTTTATTATGCTTACATGACACCCTAATGGGATCGCGTACGCAAGCGATATTTTGTCGTTTTCAACGGCACGCCTATACCAATATTGCGCATCACGGGATCACGACCATCTTTCGACATCGTTTATCCATCCAGTCGTTTCGCTGGTCTTTTCGGCGATCTGTCGGCCGGACGATAGCGACCTCGGCAACCCTCGCAGCATCCGCGGCGTTATCCCCCCGCACATGATCAAGGTCGCCAGCTACAACATCCACAAGGGCATCGGGCTCGATCGCCGGCGCAACCCCGAACGCGTGATCGAGGTCCTGCGCGAGATCGACGCGGACGTCGTCGCGCTGCAGGAGGCGGACCGGCGCTTCGGCACACGCGCCTGCGTCCTGCCGTTCCACATGCTCGAGGATCACAGCGACTGGAAGCCGATCCCCGTCGGTCTCAACGCGCTGAGCATGGGCTGGCATGGCAATGTCGTGCTCGTTCGCAAGTCCGCGACGATCGAGGCGTGTGATGCGATCCATCTCCCCTCGCTCGAACCGCGCGGCGCGGTGATGGCCGATGTCCGCACGGCGGGCGGGATGATCCGTGTCGTCGGGATGCACCTCGACCTGTCGGGGCTCTGGCGGCGGCGACAGGCCGCGGCGATCCTCGCGCATGTCGACGCCTGCGCGGCGCGGCATCCGACCGTATTGATGGGCGATCTCAACGAGTGGAGTGCCGGGTCGGGCTGTCTGCGCGATTTCGGCCGCGATTTCACCTTTGCCGAGACGGGCGCGAGCTTCCATTCGCGGCATGCGATCGCCCGGCTCGACCGGATCATGACATCGCGTGATCTCCGCGTCGTCGAATGCGGCGTGCATACCAGCCCGGCCGCGCGCAAGGCCTCGGATCACCTGCCGATCTGGGCAACGCTGGCCCCCGCATGACCGCCTGCGTCACGCATATCGCCCCCTTCCGGATCCGCGGCGGCTGACCCGGTGCGCGAGAAGGAACTTCGCCTTGCCCTTGTCTGCTACGGCGGGATCAGCCTCGCGGTCTACATGCACGGCATCACCAAGGAGATCTGGCACCTCGTCCGCGCCAGCCATGGGCATCATGATGGCAGCCCACGCGGCGGCGGGAGCCAGGCGGTCTACCGCGACCTGCTCGAGGAGATCGAGGCGCAGGGCGAATTACGCGTCCGCGTCCTTGCCGACATCATCGCGGGCGCGAGTGCGGGCGGGATAAACGGCATCTTCCTCGCGCAGGCGATCTCGACGGGGCAGAGCCTCGACCCGCTGACCGACCTTTGGCTGAGTTCCGCCGACGTCGAAGCGCTGATCGACCTCGACCGCAGCGCCGCGGTCGCGATTCTCGAAGGCCTGGGCGCTCCCGCTTGCGTGGGTTGCCGCGGGGCGCACCGCCGACAAGGTCCAGACGCTCGACGATTCAACGCGCGAGGAGGTCAAGGCGAAGCTGTCGCACTTCGTCCGCTCGCGCTGGTTCGAGCCGCCATTCGGCGGCGCGACCTTTACCGGGCTGCTGCTCGATGCGTTCGACGCGATGGCAGCGAGCACGCGCGGGCCGCGACTGCTTCCCCCGGCCAACCGCTCGACCTCTACGTCACCGTCACCGACTTCACGGGCCATCCCGAACGGCTCAAGCTCAATTCGCCGCCCGAAGTCGTCGAGACCGAACACCGCGTCGTCGTCGACTTCTCCGATCATGGCATCGCGACCGACAGCCTCGCCGACATTCCCGAGCTTGCGTTTGCCGCACGCGCGACGTCGAGCTTCCCGGGGCGTTCCCGCCGTTCGTCGTCGCCGAACTCGACGGCGTGCTCGACGCGCGGACGACGACATGGCCGGGCAAGGCCGCGTTCCTCAAGCGCATCCTGCCGCGTCAGTCCGCGACCAATACCGCGGAGCAGGTCGTGCTGATCGACGGGTCGGTGCTCGCCAATGCTCCGTTCCGCCCCGCGATCGACGCGTTGAAGGACCGCCCCGCGCGTCGCCAGATCGACCGGCGGTTCGTGTATATCGACCCCTCGCCCGGGATGAAATTTCGCCTGCCGCCGCAGGACGGTACGCCCGGTTTCTTCCAGACGATCATCGGCGCGATCAGCGAGCTTCCCCGCCAGCAGCCGATCCGGGACAATCTCGATGCGATCGCCGCGCGTTCGGCGCAGATCGACCGGATGCGCGCGATCGTCGATGCGATCCGTCCCGACGTCGAGGCGGAGGTCGAGTCGCTGTTCGGGCACACGCTCTTTCTCAACCGCCCGACCGCCGCGCGGCTCGTCGCATGGCGTGCGCGCGCGCAGAAGGCGGCCGCGGCCAGCGCGGGCTATGGCTATGCCGCCTATGGCCATCTGAAGGTCGCGGGCGTCGTCGAGACGCTCACCGGGCTTCTGTACCATGCCGGTGGCGAGCCGGGCCCCGAGCGCTGGGCACGGATCCGCGCCGCGATCGCGACGACGGTCACCGCGAGCGGCGCGGAGGCGATCGGTGCAGCGCATGGCGGGGGCGCGAGTGCGGAGACGATCGCGTTCCTCCGCCGCTTCGACCTGTCGTTCCGGATCCGCCGCCTGCGGCTGATGGCACGGCGCCTGACCGTGCTCGAGGCCGATGTCGACGAGGCCGGGCTCGCCCCGATCCGCGATGCGATCTACGTCGCGCTCTCTGCCTATCTCGAATGCCAGCGCGCCGACAAGCATACGGAGCTTCGCCATGCGGTCCGCTCGCTGCGCGGCGACGCCACCGCATTGCTCCACGCGCTCGGCCAGTCGCTCGACCTCGCGCGGCTCGATGCAGAAACCGACGTCCGGCTGGCGGACGCATTCGCGGCGCTCGACAAGCCCGTCCGCCGATCGATGCTGCTCGCCTATCTCGGCTTTCCCTATTTCGACACCGCGACGCTGCCGCTGCTCCAGGGCGAAGGGCTCGACGAATTCGATCCGATCAAGGTCGACCGAATCGCCCCCGACGACGCGGTCGCGATCCGCTCGGGTGGCGCCGAGGCGACGCTGAAGGGTATCCAGTTCAACAGCTTCGGCGCCTTTTTCAGCCGCGCCTACCGCGAGAACGACTATCTCTGGGGGCGGCTGCACGGTGCGGAGCGGATGATCGACATCACCGTGTCGACGTTGCCGGCGTCGGTCCGGATGAAGCCCGGCCGCGTCGCTGCGATCAAGCGCGCAGCCTTCGTCGCGATCCTCGACGAAGAGGAGGGCCGGCTGACCGCGATCCCCGCGCTTTTCGCCGATCTGCGCCGCGAAATCGGGTGATCGCGCGAATTCTCCGAAAAATCCCGCGACGCTCAAGGCTGGCCAAACCCGACCTCGGCGATTACCCCTGCGCAAATGCAAGGGGATAAGTCATGCAGTTCCTGAAAATCCTGTTCTGGTGCCTGCTGGCGTTCATCGCCGCGGTGTTCACCATCGCCAACTGGGCGACCGTGCCGATCCGGCTCTGGGGCGGGCTAATCGCCGACGTCAATCTGCCGATGCTGTTGCTCGTCACCTTCCTCGTCGGGTTCGTCCCGACCGCGCTCTACAATCTCGCGCTCCGCTGGCGTCTGCGTCAGAGGCTCGCGACCGCCGAGCGCACGATCCTCGACCTGCGCACCGCGCAGACACCACCGGCGGGCGCCTATCCGGCCGCCGCGACACCGGTTCGGACGTCGCCGGCCGCGGCTCCGACGATACCCGCAAGCGCATCGACGACCACGACGATCGCGCCCGTACCGAGTACGACACTGTGACGAACCGAATCTACGTTGCGCTCGACACGCCCGATCTAGCGCGCGCCAAGGCGATCGCCGCGCGCGTCCGCCATCATGTCGGCGGGATCAAGCTCGGGCTCGAATTCTTCTCAGCGCATGGTCAGCCCGGCGTCCATGCGATGGCCGAGTTCGGCCTGCCGATCTTCCTCGACCTCAAGCTGCACGACATTCCCAATACCGTCGCCAAGGCGGTGCAGGCACTCGGGACGCTGAACCCGGCGATCCTGACGGTGCATGCAAGCGGCGGCCGGGCGATGCTCGAGGACGCCAAGGCGGCAGCGCCGGCTAATACCAAGGTGATCGCAGTGACGATGCTGACGAGTCTCGACGCGTCCGATCTCGCCGCGACGGGCATCACCGGCAGCGCGCACGACCAGGTCTCGCGGCTGACCGAACTCGCGCGCGAGGCGGGCGTCGACGGTATCGTCTGCTCGGGTGCGGAGGTCGCCGCGGCGAAGGCGATCTGGCCGAAAGGGTTCTTCGTGGTGCCCGGAGTGCGGTTGCCCGACGGACAGACCGGCGACCAGAAGCGCGTCGTCACGCCGCGCCAGGCGCTCGATGCCGGCGCGTCGATCCTCGTGGTCGGCCGGCCGATCACGCAGGCCGAAGACCCCGACACCGCCGCCCGCGCGATCGGCGCGACGCTGTAGGGGCGCGCCGTCCTGACGGGCGGCCCCCGCGCAATCATGCCCCTTCCGTCATCCTGACGAAAGTCAGGATCCAGGGTTACTCAGGGCAGCGCATGGTACTCTGGGTCCTGACTTTCGTCAGGATGACGGGGGTTGCGAGCGTGGCCCACGCCTCTTTCGCTCGGAGGCATAAAAGGAACATCATGACTACCGCCAAGATCTGCGGCCTCTCCACCCCCGCGACGCTCGACGCCGCGATCAAACACGGGGCGAGCCATGTCGGCTTCGTGTTCTTCCCCGCCTCGCCGCGGCACGTGACGTTCGCAAAGGCCGCGGAACTCGCCGCACGCGTCCCGGGGCACGTCGCCAGGGTCGGCGTGTTCGTAGATCCGGAGGACGAGATGCTCGAACAGGCGGTCGCGTCGGCCGCACTCGACGTCCTGCAACTTCACAAGGTGACACCTGCGCGCGCCGCCGCGATCCGCGCAAAGTTCGGGATCGAGACCTGGGTGGCCGTGGCGGTGCGCACGCGCGGCGACCTCGAGGCCGCGCACGGCTTTTCCGGAATCGCCGACCGCATTCTCTACGACGCAAAGACGCCCGATTCGGCCGCATTGCCGGGCGGCATGGGGCTGCGGTTTGACTGGGACCTGCTCGACGGGTTCAGGCACCCCCTGCCCTGGGCGCTGTCGGGCGGGCTCGATCCGGCGAACGTCGCGGAAGCGATCCGGCGAACGGGAGCAGAACTAGTCGACGTGTCCTCCGGGGTCGAGAGCGCACCGGGCACCAAGGACGAAACCAGGATCGCGGCGTTCCTGAAGGCTGTCGCCACGCGCTAGCACCACCCCGGCGAAGGCCGGGGCCCAATTGGGAGACGCCTGTGACAGGCCTTTGCCGCCGTCACCAAAACCTTCCCACTTGGGCCCCGGCCTTCGCCGGGGGTAGGTATCGGAAACCGAAGGGGTGACAGCGATTTCGGAAGTGCTAAACGCCCAGTCATGAACGCTCCCCTCGCCCCCAATTCCTACCGCGCCCAGCCCGACGAGCGCGGCCATTTCGGCGACTTCGGCGGACGCTATGTCGCCGAGACGCTGATGCCGCTCGTCCTCGAACTCGACGAGGCGTACCGCGCCGCCAAGGCCGACCCTGCGTTCAAGGCGCAGTTCGACGACCTGCTCGAACATTATGTCGGCCGCCCAAGCCCGCTCTACTATGCCGAACGCCTGACCGAGGCGCTGCGCGAGTCCGCTCCCGACGGCATGGGCGCGCAGATCTGGTTCAAGCGCGACGAGCTGAACCACACCGGCGCGCACAAGATCAACAACTGCATCGGCCAGATCCTGCTCGCGATCCGGATGGGCAAGACGCGGATCATCGCCGAGACCGGCGCGGGCCAGCACGGCGTCGCGACCGCGACCGTCTGCGCGCGCTTCGGCCTCCCTTGCGTGATCTACATGGGCGCCAAGGACGTCGAGCGTCAGGCGCCCAACGTGTTCCGCATGAAGCTGCTCGGCGCCGAGGTCCGCCCCGTCACCAGCGGCGCGCACACGCTGAAGGACGCGATGAACGAGGGCATGCGCGACTGGGTCGCCAACGTCCACGACACCTTCTACATCATCGGCACCGCCGCGGGCCCCCACCCCTACCCCGAGATGGTCCGCGATTTTCAGAGCGTGATCGGCACCGAGGCGCGCGCGCAGATGCTCGCGCGGACCGGTCGCCTGCCCGACATGCTGGTCGCGGCGATCGGTGGCGGATCGAACGCGATCGGGCTGTTCCATCCGTTCCTCGACGATGCCGACGTGCAGATGCTCGGCGTCGAGGCGGCGGGCCACGGGCTCGACAAGCAGCACGCGGCGAGCCTGGCGGGGGGCTTCCCCGGCGTGCTCCACGGCAACAAGACCTATCTGCTGCAGGACGAGGACGGCCAGATCACCGAGGCGCATTCGATCTCGGCCGGGCTCGACTATCCGGGCATCGGCCCCGAGCATGCGTGGCTGCGCGACATCGGCCGCGTGCAGTATGACAGCGCGACCGACACCGAGGCGCTCGACGCGTTCCAGCTGCTGTGCCGCACCGAGGGCATCATCCCCGCGCTCGAACCAAGCCACGCCATCGCCACCGTGACGAAAAAGGCGCGCGCGATGCGGCAGGACCAGATCATCTTGGCCAACCTTTGCGGCCGCGGCGACAAGGACATCTTCACCGTCGCCGAAGCACTCGGGGTGGCGATTTGAGCCGCCTCGCCGCCACTTTCGCGCGGACTGCCGCGCAAGGACGCGCCGCGCTCGTCGCGTTCGTCACCGCGGGTGATCCGTCGACCGCCGCGACGGCTGCGATCCTCGACGCGCTCGTCGCGGGCGGGGCCGACGCGATCGAGCTTGGCATGCCGTTCACCGATCCGATGGCCGACGGCCCCGCGATCCAGGCCGCGAACATCCGCAGCCTTGCGCAGGGAACGCGCACCGCGGACATCCTCGCGATCGCGACCGCCTTCCGCGCGCGCCACCCGGACACGCCGCTGGTGCTGATGGGCTATGGCAACCCGATGCTGCGGCGCGGCGCGGACTGGTTCGCGCAGGCCGCCGCCGCCGCCGGCGTCGACGGCGTGATCTGCGTCGACGTGCCGCCCGAAGAGGACGATGCGCTCGGGCCGCAGTTGCGCGCCGCGGGGATCGACCTGATCCGCCTCGCCACGCCGACGACCGACGCCGCGCGCCTGCCGACCGTGCTCGATGGCGCGAGCGGGTTCCTCTATTACGTCTCGGTCGCCGGAATCACCGGACTGCAACAGGCGCAGCAGGGCTCGATCGAAGACGCCGTCGCGCGGCTGAAGGCGCAGACGGACATCCCGGTCGCGGTCGGCTTCGGCATCCGCACGCCCGAGCAGGCCGCCAACGTCGCGCGCGTCGCTGACGGCGTCGTCGTCGGCTCGGCGATCGTCGAACTGGTCGCGCAGCACGGCACCGCTGCGGCAGAGCCCGTCCGCGCCTATATCAAATCTCTCGCCGACGCCGTCGGTTCGGCCCGAAAGGTTCCTGCATGAGCTGGCTCAACAGCGTCCGCAACGTCCTGCCCTTCGTCGCGAAGCGCGAGACGCCCGAGAATCTCTGGCACAAGTGCAAGGGCTGCGGGCAGATGGTCTTCACCAAGGAATTGGAGGACAATCTCTACGTCTGCCCGAAATGCGATCATCACGACCGCATCGGGCCGAAGGTCCGCTTCGCGCAGCTGTTCGACGAGGGAAGCTGCAGCGAGCTCCCCGCGCCGAAAGTGCCCGAGGATCCGCTCAAGTTCCGCGACCAGAAGCGCTACACCGATCGCCTGAAAGCCGCGCGCACTGACAACAGCGAGCAGGATGCGCTGATCAACGCCCGCGGCGCGATCGACGGCCACCGCGTCGTCGTCGGCGTGCAGGATTTCGGCTTCATGGGCGGCTCGATGGGGCTCGCGGTCGGCGAGGCGTTCGTCCGCGGCGTCGAGGCGGCGATCGAGGACCGCGTCCCCTACGTGATCTTCACCGCGAGCGGCGGCGCGCGGATGCAGGAGGGTATCCTTAGCCTCATGCAGATGCCGCGCAGCACCGTTGCGATCCAGATGCTCCACGATGCGGGGCTGCCCTACATCGTCGTGCTGACCGATCCGACCTCGGGCGGCGTGATGGCGGCGTATGCGATGCTCGGCGACGTGCAGATCGCCGAGCCCAAGGCGACGCTCGCGTTCACCGGCCGCCGGGTGATCGAGAGCACGATCCGCGAGAAGCTGCCCGACGATTTCCAGACGTCGGAATATTATCTCGAGCACGGGATGATCGACATGGTCGTCCACCGCAAGGACCTGCGCGAGCAGCTCGGCACCGTCATCGGCTATCTGAGCGCCCGCGAAGCGGCGTAACGTACTCCCTCTCCCCTCCGGGGAGAGGGTCGGGGTGAGGGGCCGCCCAGCACTGCTGCGCCCGGAACCGCCCCTCACCCCAGCCCTCTCCCCGGAGGGGAGAGGGAGCCAAGAATGCCCGACCACGCCGTCTCATCCTCGCTCGCGGTACAGGCCCAACTCGACCGGCTGACCGCGCTGTCGCCGGGCGCCGACATCCTCGGCCTCGAGCGGATCACCGCGCTGCTCGGCCGTCTCGGCGACCCGCATCTGTCGCTCCCGCCAGTCTTCCATGTCGCCGGGACCAACGGCAAGGGCTCGACCTGCGCCTTTCTCCGCGCCGCGATCGAGGCGGCCGGTCACAGCGTCCACGTCTATTCGAGCCCGCACCTCGTCCGCTTCAACGAACGCATCCGCCTCGCCGGATCGCTGGTCGAGGACGGGGCTCTCGCCGCGTTGCTCGCCGAAGTGCTCGACCACGCCGACGATTTGCACGCGAGTTTCTTCGAGGTCACGACCGCCGCGGCGTTGCTCGGCTTTGCGCGCACGCCAGCCGCCGCGACGATCGTCGAGGTCGGGCTCGGCGGCCGGCTCGACGCGACCAACGTCCTCCCCAACCCCGTCGTCACCGGCATCGCCGCGCTCGGGATCGACCATCAGGCGTTTCTCGGCGACACGCTGCTCGCGATTGCGGGTGAGAAGGCGGGGATTGCCAAGCCCGGTGTCCCGCTCGTGACGATGGACTATCCCAAACCGCTACGCGCGCGGATCGCGGCCGTCGCGGCCGCCGCGGGAGCACCCGTCCTCGCGCGCAGCACGAGCTGGACCAGCACCACCACGCGCACGACCGTCCGCTACACCGATGCGGAAGGTAGCGTCGTCGCCGACCGCCCCCGCCTCGTCGGCCCGCACCAATCGCGCAATCTGGCGCTGGCGTTCGCGATGCTTCGCCACCAGGACGCGCTGCCGATCCCGGAGGGCGCGCTTCATGCAGCCTCGGCGCATGCCCGCTGGCCTGCGCGAATGCAGCGTGTTGCGGACGGCCCGCTCCGCGCGAGGCTGCCTATGGGCAGCGACCTGTGGCTCGACGGCGCGCACAATCCCAACGCTGCGCAACCGATCGCGCGCATCCTGCCGACGCTAGCGCGCGGCCGTCGCGTGACGCTGGTCATCGGAATGCTCGCGAACAAGGACGCGGACGCGGTGCTGCGCATCCTCGCCCCCGCGGTCGATCACGTAGTCGCCATCCCCGTTCCCGGGCATGCGCATCATGCGCCGGAGACGCTCGCGGCCCTTGCGCGCACGTTTGGCAAGACGGTGGCGACAGCAGCCGATCCAGCCGCCGCATTGGACGCCGTGGCCGCGACGGACGCCGGTCCAGCCTGCGTCCTGATCGCGGGGTCGCTCTATCTGGCGGGCGAAGTGCTCGCGGCGAACGACGAGCTGCCCGACTGACGTCTTATTGATATTGACTATCATTAACGAACGGGCGACGATCAGCGCGAGACCACGGAGTCGCGCGACCATGACCGATGTACGAACCGCTACCACCCTCCTGCCGCACGCACTGCCGGTCTGCGAAAATGCGCGGATCGCGTTGTTCGCGATCCGGCGTATGGGCGCGAACGGGCTGTCCGACGCGCGCGCGACGCATCTGCTGTTCACCGCGTTCGGACAGGATTTCCGCCGCCCGCTCGTCCTGCTGCGCGCGCTGATGGCCGAGCTGGCGGGCACGGCGTCCGGCACAATCGCGATCGCGCCCTGCTGCTGTGCGCGGATGACGCCCGCCGAGAATGCGCTGCTGACGATCATCAGCCGGATCGACTATGCGCCGGATACCGCACGGCTGCTGATGGCCGACCTGCTCGGCGTTCGCCGCGTCGATGGCGTCCTCGCCAGCGCGGCCGCAGTCTCGGCCGCGTTTGCCGACGAAGGCCGGCCCGTGACGGTCTGACGCGGCTATTCCGCGTCGATGGCGGGGTCGCGTCGCACGCTTTCGACGACGAAGCCCTGCCGCCACAGGATCCACAGCAGCACGAGCCCGGGTATCGCGACCACCATCGTCAGCATCCAGAACCCCGGCCAGCCCAGCGCGTTGGCCGCATAGCCTGCGGGCGCCGCAAGCCACGTCCGGCCGACCGCGGCGAACGACGACAGCAGCGCGAACTGCGTCGCGGTATAGGCGAGGTTGGACAGCCCCGAGAGATAGGTGACGAACACCGTCAGCCCGATCCCGCTCGTCACCTGCTCGGTCGCGACCGCGATCGTCAGCCAGGTGTTCGAATGGCCATGCCAGGCGAGGATCACGAACATGAAGTTGCTGAGCATCATCAGCATGCCCGACACGAACAGCGCGCGCCCGAGCCCGAGCCACGCCATGAACGGCGCACCCAGCGCGGTCCCGACGATCAGCCCCCAGAACCCGACCAGCTTGTTGATCGCGATGAATTCGGTGTCGCTGAACCCCAGCTCGACGATCATCGGGTTGAGCATGCCCTGCCCCATCGCATCGCCAAGCTTGTAGATCAGCACGAACAACAGGATCAGCACCGCGCCGCGACGCTGGAAGAACTCGCGGAACGGCCCGATGATCGTATCCTCGAGCCAGCGCCCGCGCGACGCCCCGCCCGATGCCGCATCCTGCTTTGCCAGCACCTTGTCGTGCAGCCCGCGGCCCGCCCAGAGCGCTGCAAGCGCGCCGGGAATGACGCAGAACGCGGTCAGCCCATAGCCCATCGCCCAGCCGAGTCCGAGCCCCTCGGACGAGGCGATCGCGATCGTGCCGACCCCCGCCGCGAGATTGCCCAGCCGATAGCCGAACTGGTTGTTCGCGGTGCCGTGCGGGAGTTCGTCTTCGGGCAGGATCTCGATCCGGTACGCATCGATCACGATGTCCTGCGTCGCGCCGAGGAACGCGGTCACGATCGCCCAGAACGCGAACACCCCCAGATGATCCTGCGGCGCGCTGAACCCCAGCATCCAGACAGACCCGAACAGCAACGCCTGCACGACGAACAGCCAAGCACGCCGCTGCCCCACCCACCGCGTCAGCACCGGGATCTCGAACCGGTCGATGAACGGCGCCCAGAGAAACTTCAGCGTGTACGGTGTCGTAAGCCCGATCGCGAACCCGATCGTCTTCTTGTCGATCCCGACCTTCGACAACCAATAGCCCATCGTCCCGAGCAGCAGCGCGAGCGGAAACCCGCTGGATATGCCCAGCAGCAGGGCCGCGACCGGTCTCGGGCGAAGATAGGGTGCAAGCGTGGCGAGCAGCGAGCGACGCTGGACTGTGGTAACGGACATGCCGCGACCATAGCGGGCTGTCGACGCGAGGAAAGCGGCAAGACGTCAGCGCGGGGGAAACACGCTTTCCTGCGCCACCCGCACGCCCGTTATGCTGGTGTAGCGAACAATCGAAAGCCCGAGGGCAGGCGCTTGGGCACGACGCCACCGATCTGCGCCTCGATCGCCGCGATCGCGCCGAGCAGGTCGCGCTGCGAATAGGGCTTCGACAGGCACCCGGCGGCGAGCGTGGTCGCCTCGATCGGACAATTCCCCGTCACGAACAGCACCGGGACACCCTTGGCGAGCGCGGCGCGCGCGACGTCGAGCCCCGACCCGTCGCTCAGGCTGACGTCGGCAAGGACGAGATCGATCGCCGATCCGCTTTCGATCACCGCGAGCGCATCGCTCACCCGGTCGACCGTCGCGACGACGGTGAATTTCGATTCGGTCAGGAAATATTCGGTGTCGAACGCGATCAGCGGTTCGTCCTCGACGACCAGCAGGCGAACGATCAACCGCTTCTTCTTTCCGAACAGCATCGAGACGGGGCCCCCGCGCGCAACGATAGGTCGTTACGCTTGTGCCACATAACGCAGCGGCGGCGCTAAGGGACGCAAATATTTTCGCGCTGCGGTGCGATCCATAGTATCAGCCGCGCCATGACGACTTCAAAAGACGACAACCCGACTGCCAGCCCGTCGAACGACGCGCCCGCATCAGCTCCAGCAGCCCCCATCAAGGGCGATCGCATCGCCAAGTTGCTCGCCCGCGCGGGCATCGCGTCGCGTCGCGACATCGAGCGCATGATCGCCGAGGGGCGAGTCGCGCTCAACGGCACCACGCTCGACACGCCCGCGACGATCCTGCGCAATCTCGCCGGCGTCACCGTCGACGGCGACCCGGTCGAGGCGCCCAGCGCGGCGCGGCTGTTCCTCTATCACAAGCCGACCGGGCTGCTCGTCACCGAGCGCGACCCGGCGGGCCGGACGACGATCTACGACCGCCTGCCGCGCGAGCTGCCGCGACTCGTCCCCGTCGGTCGCCTTGATCTCAACACCGAGGGGCTGTTGCTGATGACCACCGACGGTGGCCTCAAGCGCCAGCTCGAACTCCCCGCGACCGGCGTCGAACGCGCCTATCGCGCGCGTGCCTATGGCAACATCACGCAGCCGCAGCTCGAGGAGCTGATCGAGGGGATCGAGATCGAGGGCGTCCGCTACGGCTCGATCAACGCCAATATCGAACGCCGCACCGGCGCGAACGTCTGGATCGAGATGATCCTGACCGAGGGCAAGAACCGCGAAGTCCGCCGCGTGCTCGAGCATCTGGGTCTCCAGGTGTCGCGCCTGATCCGCACGCGCTATGGTCCGTTCGTGCTCGGCGATCTCGCGCCCGGCCAGATCGGCGAAGTGCTGCAGCATGACGTCGTCGCCTTTCAGAAGGAGCTCGCGCGCGGCAAGCCTGAGGGCCCCGGTGCGCGTCCCAACGTCGGCATCAGCGCGAGTGCTGGCGCGGGTGCAGGCATTGGCGTCAAGTCGAGCCAGCGTGGTGCCAATGCGCCCCGCCCCGCCCCCGCTGCCCGCCCGACGACGGGTGCGCCGCGCCAGCCGGTACGCAGTCCCTATGCCGCCCCAGCCAGCTCGGGCTTCTCGACCGGTGCCCCGCCCGCGGATCGTGCCGCGCGTCCTGCACGCCCGGCGCGTCCCGAGCGGATCCGCCCGACAGCGGCGATGGTCCGCGGCGACGTCACCGACCCCTGGGCAAAGCCCGACGCGCGCGGCGGCAATCGCGCGGCTGCCACGCATCATGCACGCGCGACCGGTGCGAACACCGGCGCCTCCGACCGCCCCTATGCGCGTCAGGAGCGCGCTGACCGCGGGGAGGAACTGAGCACCAGCCCCAAGATCAAGCATTTCCGTGCCGCCAAGCCGCCGCGCGAGCGCGCCGCGCCGACCCGCGTCGGCGGCGGTGGCACCATCGGCACACGGCGTTCCGACACGCCGCAGCGTCACGAGCCGACGCGTGGCTTCCGCCCGCAGGCCGACGACTCGCGCGCGCGCAGCGGTCTCGACAAGCGCGCGGCCCGCAGCGCCGCCGGACGCCCGGGCGCCGATCCGCGCCCGACCCGCGATACGTCGCGCGACGCCCCCGCCCGGCCCGAGCGCGGCAGCCGTCCCGCCGGTCCCGGCAAGGGTCCATCGGGGGGCGCGGTCACCCGCCCCGTGCACCACGCGGAGGTAAACGCTGATGCGCATCATCGCAGGCCAGTATCGCGGTCGCCAGATCGTCGCGCCTAAGGGTGACGCAACCCGCCCGACCGCCGATCGCATGCGCGAGGCTTTGTTCTCGATGCTGACCAGCCGCGTCGGCAGTTTCGAGGGGCTCGCGGTCGCCGATCTCTTCGCGGGCTCGGGCGCGCTCGGGATCGAGGCCTTGTCGCGCGGCGCGGGGTCGTGCCTGTTCGTCGAGCAGGACAAGCCCGCGCTCGATGCGCTGAAGGGCAATCTCGCGAAGCTCGGCATTCGCGGCGACGTCCGCGCAACCTCGGTGATGGCGATGGGCCCAGCACCCGCGCCGCTCGACATCATCCTGATGGATCCGCCCTACGACACCGGGGCAGGCCTCGTCGCGCTCGACAAGCTCGCCCGGCTCGGCTGGACCAGCCCGGCGACGTGGATCAGCCTCGAGACCGCGAAGGCGGAGGTCGTCGAACTGGCGGGCTTCGAGGTCGACGCCACGCGCGTCCACGGCAAGGCGCGGCTGACGCTGCTGCGCCCCGCCTGACGTTCCCCGCCTGACGTAACGGTCTCCCGCGCAAGCGGGGACCCCGTCCTAGGCGGCGGCGCGGCGCCCGACGATCAGCAGCCCGCCAAGGCTCAGCACCCCCGCGGCCATCAGATACACCCCGACCAGCCCGAGCCCGCGCGGCGCCAGCGCCTCCGCCACGATCGGCGCGAGCGCGCCGCCAAGCACGCCGCCCAGATTGAACGTCATCGACACGCCGGTGTAGCGCACCCCCGCCGGAAACAGGCTCGGCAACCACCCGCCGAGCGGGCCATAGGCGAACCCCATCACGAACAGCGCGCCCGACAGCCAGAGCGACACCGTGACCAACGATCCCGATCCCAGCATCGGCCCCATCAGCGCGCCGACGACGATACAGCCGGCAAACCCGATGCCGAGCATCCGCGCCGCCGAATACCGATCCGCCAGCACGCTCGCGAGGATCACCCCCGCCGCGAGGAACCAGATCGCGACCAGCTCGACGCCAAGGAACGCCTCGCGCGAATAGCCGAGCGTCTTCGTGCCGTAGCCGAGCGCGAATGCGGTCGCGAGATAGAAGAGCGCGAAACACGCGATCACCCCGAACGTCCCCGCCAGCGTCGCGCGCAGATGCCGCGTCAGCAGCTCGGCGATCGGCACGCGCGGGATCGCATCGGTCTTCTCCGCTTCCAGAAACGCGGGCGTCTCGGTCAGCTTCAGCCGCACCCACAGCCCCAGCCCGACCAGCACCGCGCTGACCAGGAACGGGATCCGCCATCCCCAGGCAAGGAACTGCGCGTCGTCGAGCACCAGCCCGATGATCAGGAACAGCCCGTTGGCGGCGAGAAACCCGACCGGTGCGCCGAGCGGCGGGAACATCCCGAACGTGTTGCGGCGGTGCGGCGGCGCATTCTCGACCGCGAGCAGCGCGGCGCCGCCCCATTCGCCGCCCAGCCCCAATCCCTGCCCCAGCCGCATCAGGCAGAGCAAGGCCGGCGCCCACCAGCCGACCTGCGCATAGGTCGGCAGGAACGCGATCGCGACGGTCGATCCGCCCATCAGCAACAGCGAGGCGACCAGCGTCGACTTGCGCCCGACCCGGTCACCGAAATGCCCGAACAGCACCGCGCCCACCGGCCGCGCGACGAACGCCAGCCCGAACGTCGCATAGCTCAACAGCAGCTGCGCCGACGCAGACTGGCCCGCGAAGAACAGCGGCCCGAACACGAGCGCGGCGGCGGTCGCGTAGATGT
This sequence comes from Sphingomonas sp. 22R3R2A-7, assembly GCF_036856055.1. Taxonomy (NCBI): domain Bacteria; kingdom Pseudomonadati; phylum Pseudomonadota; class Alphaproteobacteria; order Sphingomonadales; family Sphingomonadaceae; genus Sphingomonas; species Sphingomonas sp. 22R3R2A-7. The sequence continues at coordinate 990,761 of NZ_JASPFR010000001.1, forward strand.
AGAAGTCGTAGAATTCGACCGCGGTGCCGACCAGGCTGGCGGCAAGGATACGGCGGTTGGACCTAAGCGTGCTCATGCCGTGTGCATCGCCGTACCGCGCGCGTGCGTCAATCGCGACGCCGCCTCACGATGCTGGCGCATGCGCGATCAGTAGCCCAGCGTGCGTGCCAGCATCAGCAACATCCAGTAGAGCCCGCCCGACAACAGCATCGCCACGGGCAGCGTCATGATCCATGCGAGCGCCATGTTGAGGATCGTCCGGCGCTGCAGCCCGCCGCCATTGGCGACGCTTGCGCCGGCGACGCCCGACGACAGGATATGCGTCGTCGACACGGGCAGGCCGAACCGGTCCGCCATCATGATCGTCGCCGCCGCCACCAGTTCGGCCGATGCGCCCATGCCGTACGTCAGATGCGTCTTGCCGATCCGTTCGCCGACGGTCACGACGATCCGCTTCCACCCGACCATCGTCCCGAGCCCGAGCGCCAGCGCGACCGTGACCTTCACCCAGATCGGGATATAGCGCGTGCCCTTTTCGAGCTGCCCGCCATAGGATTTGAGCGTCGTGATCTCCTGCGCGGTGAAGCGGCTCTGCGCGCGCTTGTCCGCCACCACCAGCTTGGTCGTGTCGAGCACGAGGTACATGTCGTTGCGCAGGTTCGACGTCGCGGCCGCGGGCACCTTGCCGAGCGAGCCATAGCCCGCGATCCGCGTCGAGACGTCGTCCGACAGCGACGCCAGCGCGCCATAGACGAACGGATCCGAAACCTGCTTGGCCTTGAGCGCGCCGGTCACCGCGGCGCGCGCCGCGTCGATGGTCGCGGGCGCGCCATTGGCGTGCGCGCCATACGCGGCGGACGCGGCGCGGGCGGTCTGGACGAACGCCGGCGTCGCGCTTTCGGGCATCGTCCGGTTCAGCGCATAGGCGGTCGGCGCGCAGCCGATCAGGATGAGCATGATCAGCCCCATCCCCTTCTGCCCGTCGTTGCTGCCGTGCGCGAAGCTCACCGCGGTGCAGGTGCCGATCAGCAGCGCGCGAATACCGCGCGGCGGCGGCGTGTTGCCCTCGGGCGCTTCGTACAGCTTGCGGTCGCGCAGGAAGCGTTTCATCACGAGCAGCAGCAGCAGCGCGCCCGCGAACCCGATCAGCGGGCTGAACGCGAGCGCGGACAACACTTTCCACACCTGCGCCATGTCGACGCCCGACGTGCCGTCGGGGCCGCCCGTGATCAGCTGGTTGGCGAGGCCGACGCCGAGGATCGACCCGATCAGCGCGTGGCTCGACGAATTGGGCAACCCGACGAACCAAGTTGCGAGATTCCACAGGATCGCGGCGAGCAGCAGCGCGAAGATCATCGCGAAGCCGCCGGCGCTGCCGACGTGCAGGATTAGGTCGACCGGCAGCAGCGTGACGATCGAATAGGCGACCGCGCCCGACGACAGGATCACGCCCAGAAAATTGAAGAACCCCGACCACACCACCGCGAGCGGCGCGGGCATCGCATGCGTATAGATCACCGTCGCCACCGCGTTGGCGGTGTCGTGGAAGCCGTTCACGAATTCGAACCCGAGCGCGATCAGCAGCGCGAGCGCGAGGAACGCGAACGCCCCCACCGCCATCGATTCGCCGACCTGCGCGGTATCGACGACGATGCTGAACCCCGCATAGGCCAGCCCCCCGACCAGCACCGCGAGGAAGATCCAGCGCCCGGCCGGATGCAGATCATGATCGAGCCGCGGCCCGCTGCGCGGTGCGCGGTCGATCGCCTCGACCGTCAATGTGGAAGTAGCCATGATCGCGCAGTCGGCCCTTACAATTACAACTTTATGACAACGCGGTGCATCGCCGTCCCGGGACGGGAAAAACCCGTAGCGCGCGCGCCCGATCGAGATGCGTCACGCAGGCGCCCCGAGCAGAGCGCAACCGCCCCCTATCCTCCCCCGCCAGGGGGAGGTGGCAGGCGCAGCCTGACGGAGGGGGAGGACACGAGCACGCTGATACAGTCCCCCCATGCCCGGGGGGGACCGTATCATTGCGCTCCATCAATCGGGCACGAGGTTGAGCGCGGACACGCCCCCCATCACCGCCCCGCGAGGCTCGCGAGCTGCGTCGCGTCGCGCTCCAGCAACGCGGCGGTCTGCACCGTGGCGTCCTGCATCATGTCCGCGCGGCACCGGCGCGACTCGGCGAACGCGTCCAGCCCGCCGGTCCGCGGCGCGCACACGCGATTGACCGCCGACTCGACGCGACGCGCGAGCACGCGCCGCCCGGCATCGTTCGTGAGGTCGAGCCCGGCATGCGAGACACGGATCGTGACGGGGTCGCGCACCGGATCGGCGGCAGCGCCGGTCGCAAAAGGCACGCGGAAGCGATCGCCGCCGAAGCGACGCTGTGGAGGATCTTCATGATGACGTCCTTTGCTGGTCCTGCGGTCCGCAGGCACTTCGCCTGCGCGCGACTAAGCCTGAACGTCGGGAGGACCGTCTCTGCGCGGCCTCTCCGACGAAGACCCTCGTCGCTGCGCACGCCCTACGCCCGAATCGTTACGCGTCCGCGACGGTTTGGCGACGGTTCATCGGTCGCCCTGCGATTTCGGTCACCCCGCACCCGGACGACGACGACACGCCCGTTCACATCCCCGGATAGCGCGCGAATTCGGGCAGGCTCGCCAGGTCCGCCATCCACGCCAGCCGCTCCGCGACCTGGATTTGTGCGCCCGGTGCGACCGACTCGGGATCGTCGAGCGTGCACGACTGGATGTCGATGATCCCCGGCAGCGCGACCGGGTTGGTGTAGAACAGGCCCGTCCCGCACGTCCCGCAAAACTGCCGCCGCCCGTGCTCGGACGAGGCATAGGTCACCGGATCGCCCGAAATCGTCACCTGCTCGGTCCTGAACGCGATCCAGCCGACCATCGGCGCGCCTGCGCTTCGGCGGCAATCCTCACAGTGGCACAGCGCGTGATGCGCCGCCTCGCCCGTCGCGACATAGTGGATCGCTCCGCAGTGGCATCGTCCCGACAACATGCACGCCTCCCGATGATATTCCTGATTTGTTCCACACATCGCCACCCCGTGCAAGCCTTACCCGCTTGCCCGATTGCGCCCCGTTCCCTACCTGTTCACCGGTGAACCAGATCGCCCATCCGTCCGACGCGGACCGCCAGCCGCCCTATCTCCGTGGCCTCAACGACCCCCAGCGGGAGGCGGTGCTGACGACCGACGGCCCCGTCCTGATCATCGCCGGCGCGGGCACCGGCAAGACCGCGGCGCTGACCGCGCGACTCGCGCATCTGATCTTCACCAAGAAGGCGTGGCCATCGGAGATCCTCAGCGTCACCTTCACCAACAAGGCCGCACGCGAGATGCGCGAGCGCGTCGGGCGTCTGGTCGGCGACGCGGTCGAGGGGATGCCGTGGCTCGGCACCTTCCACGCGATCGCCGCAAAGATGCTGCGCCGCCATGCCGAGCTCGTCGGGCTGCAGTCCAACTTCACGATCCTCGATACCGACGACCAGCTGCGGTTGCTCAAGCAGCTCATCCTCGCCGCCGATATCGACGAGAAGCGCTTCCCGACGCGCAGCCTCGCCGGGCTGATCGACCAGTGGAAGAACAAGGGCCTCGTCCCCGCCGATATCGATGCGGGCGAGAGCGAGCGCTACGCCAACGGCCGCGGCGGCGAGCTGTACGAGCAATATCAGACCCGGCTGCGCGCGCTCAACGCGTGCGATTTCGGCGACCTGCTGCTCCACATGCTCGTCATCCTGAAGACGCACCGCGACGTGCTGGCCCAGTATCAGCAGCGCTTCAAATACATCATGGTCGACGAGTATCAGGACACCAACTCGTCGCAATATCTCTGGCTGCGGCTGCTCGCGCAGGAGCGCAAGAACATCGCCTGCGTCGGCGACGACGACCAGTCGATCTATTCGTGGCGCGGCGCGCAGGTCGAGAACATCCTGAAGTTCGAGCGCGACTTTCCCGGCGCCAAGGTCATCCGGCTCGAACAGAATTACCGCAGCACGCCGCATATCCTCGGCGCCGCCTCGGGCGTGATCGCCAACAATGGCGGTCGCCTCGGCAAGCAGCTCTGGACCGAGCTCGACGTCGGCGAGAAGGTCAAGGTCATCGGCGTCTGGGACGGCCCCGAGGAAGCGCGCCGCGTCGGCGAGGAAATCGAGAGCGTCCGTCGCACGGGCAAAAGCCTCGACGAGGTCGCGATCCTGGTCCGCGCGCAGCACCAGACGCGCGAGTTCGAGGATCGCTTCATCGCGATCGGCATGCCGTACAAGATCGTCGGCGGCTTCCGCTTCTACGAACGCGCCGAGATCCGCGACGCGCTCGCCTATCTCCGCGTCGTCAACCAGCCCGCCGACGACCTGGCGTTCGAACGCATCGTTAACGTCCCCAAGCGCGGCCTTGGCGACAAGGCGGTCGCGCGCATCCATCAGCTCGCGCGCGCCACCGGCACCCCGCTGACCACCGCCGCCGCGCGCATCCTCGACACCGACGAACTGACCGGGGCTGCAAAGAAGTCGCTCGGCCGCCTCGTCGGCGACATCGCGCGGTGGCGCGACATGGCGACGAGCCTGCCGCACGCCGAACTCGCGCGCCAATTGCTCGACGAGAGCGGCTACACCGCGATGTACCAGGCCGAGAAATCGGTCGAGGCGACCGGTCGCCTCGAGAATCTGAGCGAACTCGTCCGAGCGATGGAGGAGTATGACTCGCTTGGCGCATTCCTCGAGCATGTCAGCCTCGTGATGGACAATGAGGGCGGTGCGCAGGATCCGCAGGTCACGATCATGACCATCCACGCCGCCAAGGGCCTCGAATACGACACCGTCTTCTGCGTCGGCTGGGAAGAAGGGCTGTTCCCGTCGCAGCGGTCGCTCGACGAGGGCGGCGTGAAAAGCCTCGAGGAGGAACGTCGCCTCGCCTATGTCGCGATCACGCGCGCGCGGCGTCTGGCCGTCATCATCCACGCCGCCAACCGCCGCATCTACGGGCAGTGGAACTCGTCGATCCCCTCGCGCTTCGTCGCCGAGCTGCCCGACGAACATACCGACACCGAGACGACGATGTCGGGCGGCGCGAGCCTTTGGCAGGCGAACTGGTCCGATCGCGCCGATCCGTTCGCCGACGTCGCGCGCGGCACTGGCCGCGGCCCCGGCTGGCAGCGCGCGGCAAGCCCCGGCGGCGGCTTCTCCGCCAAACCCGCGCGCGTCGTCGAGAGCCGCGCGAGCGCGATCAGCCTCGGCAACAAGGGCCGCGACGACCTGTCGCTCGGGATGCGCGTGTTCCACCAGAAGTTCGGCTATGGCTCCATCGCCGAGATCGAGGGCAACAAGCTCGAGATCGATTTCGAACAGGCGGGGCGCAAGCGCGTCATGGACAGCTTCGTCACGCTCGCGCCCTGACGCCCTGTCGCGATCCGGGGCGACCGGGGCGAACCTGTACACAAGCCGACAATCGCGTTCAGGAACGATGCGGGTCCATGATCGTATCGCCGGTGCACCCGATATTCGGGTCCGAGAGGATAGCGCATGAAATTCACCAAACTACTCGCCGCAGGTCTTGCCCTTGCCACGCTCGGCATGGGCGTGGTCGCGCCGGCCGAGGCACAGCGCGGCCCCGGTCCCGATCGCCACTATAGCCAGAACGACCATCGCGGGCCGCACCGCGCGGATCGCCGCGATTACCGTCGCAATGACCATCGCGGCCGTCACGACGACCGTCGCTATCGCGGCCGCGGCAATGACCGCCGCAATTGGAACAACAATCGCCGCTGCCGCACCGAATGGCGCAATCATCGCCGCGTCCAGATCTGCCGTTGATGACCGCGCGGTGGCGGCGCACGGTCGCCACCGCCGGCGTCATGACAAACGCCAGGACGGGCGGCGGCACGGTGTCGTCGCCCGGTTCTACGTCACCCAACCGTGAAAGGATTTCAGTCATGAAGCGTTCTCTCGGCCTCGCGACGGTGATCGCCGCGACCTGCCTGTCCGCCGCCACGCCCGTCGCCGCGCAGAGCAGCGCCGACGACGCGCGCTTCGCCGCCGCCCAGTCGCGGCTCGACAGCGAATTGCAGATCTTCCGCCAGGAATTCGATCGCTACCAGTCGCTCCGCGGCAGCCGCGGCGGCGGCTATGTGCCCCCCGCCCCGTCGCAGGGCGGCTATCGCCAGGCACCCGACCGCTATCAGGACGGCTATGCCGACGAGCGCGACGAGGGCAATTACGACCCCTCGCGCTATTACCGCGCATCGCCCAACTACCAGGAGCGCACGCTCGCCGAGAATGACCGCGTCTATGCCGGGCAGGACGGCCGCTATTATTGCAAGCGCAACGACGGCACGACCGGGCTGATCATCGGCGCGGCGGGTGGCGGCATCCTCGGCAACGTCATCGACGGCGGCCGCTCGCGCATCGTCGGCTCGCTGCTGGGCGCGGCCGCGGGCGGTCTCGCGGGCCGCGCGGTCGAACAGAACAACAGCCAGATCCGCTGCCGCTGACGCGCGGGGTTGGGAATCTATTCGCGGGACCGTGATACTGGCGAGAGCCAGGATCACGGTCCCCGCACCCCAACCGTCATCCTGGCGAAAGCCAGGACCCAGAGCCATAAGCGACACCGCGTCCGGCTCTGGATCCTGGATCAAGTCCAAGATGACGGGCCGCTATTTCGCCGGCCCCATCAGCTTCTGCGCGAAATAGGTCATCTGGAGCGCCTGCATCCGCGCGCCCTGTTCGATGTCCGCGTCCCCCGAATGCCCGCCCGCGGTATCCTCGTAGAACAGATAGGGCAGCCCATATTCCTTCAGCCGCGCGGCGAACTTGCGCGCATGCTGCGGGCCGACGCGGTCGTCCTTGGTCGTCGTCCAGATATAAGGCTCGGGATAGGCCACGCCGCGCTTGATGTTCTGATAGGGCGAGATCGTCTCAAGAAACGCCTTTTCCTCCGGCACCGCGACCGACCCATATTCGTCGACCCACGACGCGCCTGCGGCGATCTGCTCGTACCGTATCATGTCGAGCAGCGGCACCTGGATCGTCACCGCCTTCCACAGATCGGGGTGCTGGTTGAACTCGACCCCCATCAGCAGCCCGCCATTCGATCCACCATAAATGCCGAGCGTCTTCGTGCTCGTCAGCTTGCGCGCGATCAGGTCCTTCCCGACCGCCGCGAAGTCGTCATAGATGATCTGCCGCTTCGTCTTGCGCCCCGCGTCATGCCATTTCGGCCCGAACTCGCCGCCGCCGCGGATATTGGCGAGCACGAAGCTACCGCCGCGCTCAAGCCACAGCTTGCCCATCACCCCCGAATAATAGGGCGTCATCGACGATTCGAACCCGCCATAGGCGGTCATGATCGTCGGCGTCGTCCCGTCGAGCGGCACGCCCTTGCGGTGGACCACGAAATACGGAATCTTCGTGCCATCGGTCGAAATCGCTTCGAACTGCTCGACGATGTCGTTCGAGGCGTCGAACTTCGCCGGCAGCGCCTTGACCTGCTTCGGCACCCCCGCCGGGCCCGCATCCAGCGTCCACAACGTCGTTGGCTGGAGGAAGCCCGTGACCTGCACGAACGTCGCATTGCTGCGATCGGTCGTGCTCGCGACGTCGATCGAGGCGTTGTCGGGCAACGCGACCGCGCGCGACGTCCAGCCCGTCTTGCCGCGCGTGAACACCATCGCTCGGCCGCGCACATTGTCATACACGCTCGCCACGACGTGATCGCGCGTCACCGACACGCCATCGACCGACTGGCGCGCGTTGGGTGCAAAGATCAGCGTCGGCGTGAACCGGCCCTTGCGCACCTCGGCGAGCGGTGCCGACGCGATCGCACCCGCCGGGATCTGTCCCCACGCCTCGCTGGTCGAGAAGATCACGTGCCCGTCGACCATCCCCGACGGAAACACCCGCGCCGGAAGGTCGAGCTTCACGAGTCCGGTTGGCGTCACGACGTGCTTCTCGCCGCCGAAGAAGGTCGGCCGCCGCTGGATCATCGTCACGCGATTGCCCTGCCCGTCGGTCATCACGCCGGCATAGGTGCCGAGTTGATCCGACGCCTCGCCGCGAAAGATCTCACGCGCGCCGCTCAGCGGCTGGCCGCGCTTGACCTCCTTCACGACGAACGGATAGCCCGATGCGGTCATCGATCCCGCGCCCCAGTCGCGCGCGACCAGCAGCGTGTCCTTGTCGACCCATGACGCGCCCTGCTTCGAGGTTGGCAGTGTGAAGCCGCCGGGGACGAACTGCCCGGTCTGGAGATCGAATTCGCGGTACGTCACCGCGTCCTCGCCGCCTTCGGACAGCGACACCAGGCACAAGCGCTCGTCGGGCTGGAGGCAGGTCGCGCCCTTCCAGACCCATTTCTTGCCCTCCGCCTTGCTCAGCGCGTCGAGATCGAGCGCGGTCGTCCAGGCAGGATTGGCCTGCGCGTAGCCCGCCTCGCTCGTCCAGCGCCAGATCCCCTGCGGATGCTCGGCATCGCGCCAGAAATTGTAGATCCGGCCGAACCGCTGGTCGGGCATCGGGATCCGGTCCTTCGCCGCCGCGATCGCCAGCGCCTCGGCATAGAAGCTCTTGTAGCGCGGGTCGTTCTGCAACCGCGGCAGCGTGACGGCATTCTCCGCCTCGACCCAGGCAAGCGGCTTCGCACCGTCCTTTTCCTCAAGCCAGATATAGGGGTCGGCGGCGGCGTCGGCCTGCGGGGCCTTGGGGGCGTTGGGCGTGGTCATCGATGCGACTTGGGCGAGCGCATCCCCTCCTGCAACCCCGACGGATCCCGCCAGGATCGTCGCCGCTAGTGCCGTGGCCACAACCCGCATCGTCTTATCTCCCGCTAAAAGCTTGGCCCCGAAGCGCCTGGCCCCGAAGGGCTTGGCCCCGAAAGCCTTGAGCGAGGTACATGCCGCGGTCTATCGCGCTCTGCAATGCAGCCCGACCAGATCTCGGCCGTCGACGGCCTTCCCAAACCCCGCCGATTCCTCGCGGTCGCGGCGATCTCCGCGGGCACCGCGCTGACGATCATCGACGGCGGCGTCGCCAATGTCGCGCTGCCGACGATCGCGCGCGATCTGAACGTCGGCAGCAGCGCCGTCGTGACCGTGGTCACCGTCTATCAGCTCATCCTGGCGATGGCGCTGCTCCCCTTCTCGGGTCTCGGCGACCGGATCGGGCTCAAGCGGATGTACCAATATGGCCAGCTCGTCTTCACCGTCGCGACGATCCTGTGCTTCTGCCAAGAGCCTGCCGTTCCTGCTCGTCGTCCGCGCGGTCCAGGCACTCGGCGCCGCCGCGGCGCTCAGTGTCTCGTCGGCGCTGATCCGGTCGATCTATCCGGCAAGGCAGCTTGGCCGCGGGCTCGGGATCAATTCGGTCGTGGTGTCGAGCTCGGCCGCGCTCGCCCCGACGATCGGCGGGCTCGTCCTCGCGATCGCGCCCTGGCCGTGGGTCTTTGCCAGCGCGGTGCCGTTCGCGATCATCAGCCTCGTCCTCGGCCGGTCGCTGCCCGAGCCGCGCAAGCGCGACGAGCCGTTCGACGTGGTCGGCGCGATCATGTGCGCGGCGATGTTCGGCCTCGTCATCGGCGGCGCGGAAAGCGGCGTGCACGGCGACAGCCCCGTCGTGTCGGCGGCGATCGTCCTGACCGGCATCGCGATCGGCTGGGTGTTCGTCCGCCGCGAGCGTGCGGAGACCAAGCCGATCCTGCCGATCGACCTGCTCGCGCGACCCGTGCTCGCGCTGTCCGCTGTCGGGGCCTATACCGCGTTCATCGCATCGATGACGCTGTTGCTGTCGACGCCGTTCCGCCTGACGCACGGCTATGGCTTTTCCGCAGCGGAAGTCGGCGCCGCGATCGCCCCTTGGCCGCTGACCAACATGATCGTCGCGCCGCTCGCCGGCTGGCTGTCCGATCGCTATCCCGCGGGGATCCTCGGCGGGATCGGCATGGCGATATCGATCGCCGCACTGTTGCTGATCGCGTTCATGCCCGCCGACCCGAGCTATTTCGACGTCGCGTGGCGAATGGCGCTGTGCGGGTCGGGGTTCGGGATGTTCCTGCCGCCCAACGCGCGGCTGATCATCGGGTCCGCACCACGCGACCGCGCCGCGGCAGCGGGCGGGCTGGTTTCGACCGTGCGGCTGGTCGGGCAGACGACGGGCGCGACGGTCGTCGCCGCGCTGCTCGCGCTCGGGATCGGCGCGGGCGCGACGCCGCCGCTCGTCGCCGCCGGGTTCGCGCTCGTCGCAGGGCTGTGCAGCCTGTCCCGCTTGCGCCCCTCGATCCGCAATCCCCCGACCGACGAGACGCGCGACGTCCAGCCCGCGTCGCAGGCGCGCTGACCCGCGGCTCAGAACACCGCGACCGGGCGCGGCTCGTTCATCATCCGCTGCCGGACGAGCGGGATCGGCGGCCCGCCATAGCTCAACAGCCGGTCGTGGAACGCCTTCCATGCGCGCCGCCCTCCGCGGGCTGCGGTCCAGTCGGCGCGCAGCCGTCGAATCAGCAACTTGCCCATCGTGTAGTTCAGATAGGCCGGATCATATGTCCCGCGCAGCGCCTGTTGCCGCGCATTGCCCTCGTCCTGATGGCACTGGTCGACGAACAGCCGGAACGCCTGCGCCTGCGTCATCCCGCGCGTGTGCAGGCCGATCGCCGCGAGAAACCGGCAGTCGCGCAGCAAGGCGTTCGACAACTGGCCGACATGCGTCTCCGGGTTTCCCGCGTTGAGGCCCGCCTCCCACATCATCTCCTCGGCATAATGCGCCCAGCCCTCGGCAAACGCATAGCCGACGAACACCCGCCCGATCAGCGACGGCGACCGGTTGGAGTGGAGAAACTGGACGAAATGCCCGGGCATCGCTTCATGGATCGAGGTGAACATCAGGTCGTCGCGGCCGGGCACGAACGCCGCCTGGACCGCAGGCGTCCAGCGCGGATCGGGCGGCGAGATGTAATAGACCGACGGCACCCCGCGGTCGAACGGCCCCGGCGGATCGATATAGGCGAGATTCTGCCGGCTATAGGGCGGGCTTTCCTCGACCAGCGCCCGCTCGGGCCCGGGGATCGTCAGCAGGTCGCGATACTGGATGAACGACTGCAGCAGCGGGATCTGCCGCCGCGCTTCCGCCACGGGGCCGTCGACCGGCTTGTCCGCCGCCATTTTCGCCATGCACGCAGCGATCGACTGGCCGCGCGCGAACGTGCGGCAGGCGACCCCCAGCGCCAGCTGATTGCGCGCGAGGTCCGCGCGCCCGGCGGCCTCGAGCTGGTCGAGCGGCGTATCCACCCCCTCGGTCGCCGCGATCATCCGCGCGAAGCGGCGGTCGCCCAGCGCGAACGCCTCGGTCGCGGTCGATCGCTGCGCCTCCATCCACCGCCCGAGGTCGCGCATCGCCTCCGACGCCGTCATCGCCGCATCCGCCAGCTCGCGCTGCAACCTTTCGTCGTCGACATCCGCGAACGCCTTGACCGAATCGTCCATGTAATAGGCGGCGAAACCATTGAACGCGGTCGCGCCGTAATCGACAAAGCTGCGCGGCATCGGCGTCCGGAGATCTGCCCTGATGTTCGCCGCCGCGACCGGGATCCGTCGCAGCAGGCGAGTCAGCGCCTTCATCCGGACTACCGGGCTGGCATAGGCGCGCATGACATACACGTTCGGATCGAGCCCGCCGGTCACGTACCAGGCCGGATTGCGATGCGGCTGATCCGCATCCTCGAGCCAGAACAGCTTGCCGCGTGCGACCATCACCAGATAGTCGCGCTCGAACCGTTCGTCGGGGTTCAGCGCAACGTCACCAAAGCCCCGCGCGCGCGCGATCGCCGCGGGAAGGAACGCAGCCTGCCGTGCGAGCCCTGCCGTGCTCCAGTCGGAAAGCCCGCCATCGAAATCGTGGCGCCCCTGAAACACCGCATAGGCCGGGTCGATCCGGAACCAGTCCTCGACGAAGCGGTCGCGAAATGCGGCCCAGTCGCGGTTATGCCGCACCTGCGATCCCGCGCGCGTCTCGCCCCCCGCCTGCCCCCCAGCCAGCGCCCCCGCCCGACCCCTCGCCGCACGCGAAGCCCGCTCCGCAGCGGTCCTGTCGAAATCACACGAACCCAGCGACAGCGTGACCCAGATGGTCACGACCATAGCCAGACGCGTGGTCCGCATGCCTCTCCCCTTCACGCCCAACCGGTCGGCCGATGCTGCCAGTCGAAACGCGTCGGCGCTAGAGCGGGAACGGGGGATGACTCCACCCGTTACGTCCAAATACGCCCGATCTATCTTGGAGAGTATCATGCCCTTTATAAAAACACGTGATGGCACGGATATTTACGTCAAGGATTGGGGCAGCGGGCGCCCCGTCGTCCTTCTGCATGGGTGGCCGCTCAACGCCGACAGCTGGGATGCGCAGGCGATGGCGCTCGCCAATGCAGGCTTCCGCGCGATCGCGTATGACCGCCGCGGGTTCGGTCGCTCGAGCCAGCCCTGGTCGGGCTATGACTATGACACGCTGACCGACGATCTTGCCGACGTGCTCGAGGCCACGGGTGCGCAAGACGATGCGACGATCGTCGGCTTCTCGATGGGCGGTGGCGAGGTCGCGCGCTACATGAGCCGCTATGACGGCAAGGGCGTGGTCGCCGCCGGGCTGATCGCCTCGGTCGTCCCGTACATGCTCAAGACCGACGACAATCCCGATGGCGTCCCCGCCGAGACGCTCGCCAGCATCGGTGCAGGTATCGGGGAGGACCGTCCGGCCTTCTTCAAGACGTTCCTGCAACAGTTCCTCGGCGTCGGGTTCATCACCTCGCCGGTCAGCGACGAGGTCGTCGACTGGGTCTGGGGTCTGGCGATGCAGGCCGGGCTCAAGCCCACGCTCGCCTGTGCCGAATCGTTCGGGCACACCGATTTCCGCCAGGACCTCGCGGCGTTCCGCGTACCCACGCTGATCGTCCACGGCACCAGCGACAAGACGGTACCGATCGATGCCACCGGCCGCGCCGCCGCCAAGGGCATCGCGGGCTCGCAGCTCGTCGAATATGACGGCGCCCCCCACGGCCTCACGCTGACGGAAAGCGAGCGTTTCACCAACGACCTGCTGACGTTCCTCGGCCGGTAATTCCGTCGTCGATCACTAAACCCCCGTCATCCTGGATCAAGTCCAGGATGACGGATGGTAAATTCCTGCGGGACGATCAAGGCGCCAACAGTGCCCCCGTCTGTCAGCTTGGCGAAAATCAGGACCCAGAGCCCCGGGCGCTACCGCAACCAGCACCCGATCCAAGATCAAATCCAGACCGGCACGATGGTCAGTTCCCCAGCGGAACGATCACTTCGTCCGGATGCGCCACATTGAGTTCCTTGCGAACCATCTCGTCGACCATGTCCGGATTGGCATGGTCGGGATCGAGCAGCGCGACGCGGTTCTTGAGGATCTCGCGCTTGCGGTCGAGCGCGGCATAGTCGCGCTCGCGCTTGGCAAGCTGCCGCTTATAGTCGCCATAGGCGAACATCCCGTTGGGCCCGAGCACGGCGTACGCGCCGAAGAACGCCATCAGCGTCAGCCCCAGCGCCGGCCATGCGGCCTTGCGCATCGTCCGCCGCAGCTTGCTCGTCTTCGTCACGCGCGCCATGTCGGTTCTCCTGCGCCTAGCCTATCAACGCCCGATCAGGATGTCGCGACCCGCATAGCGCGCCGCGTCGCCAAGCTCTTCCTCGATCCGGATCAGCTGGTTGTACTTAGCGAGCCGGTCCGACCGCGCGAGGCTGCCCGTCTTGATCTGCCCGCAATTGGTCGCGACCGCGAGGTCGGCGATTGTCGCATCCTCGGTCTCGCCCGAGCGATGCGACATGACCGCGGTGTACTTGGCGCGCTGTGCCATCGACACGGCTTCAAGCGTCTCGGTCAGCGTGCCGATCTGGTTGACCTTCACCAGTAGCGAATTGGCATAGCCGCCGTCGATCCCGCGCTTGAGGCGCTTCGGGTTGGTCACGAACAGGTCGTCGCCGACCAGCTGAACCTTGTCGCCGATCAGGTCGGTGAGCATCTTCCAGCCCTCCCAGTCGTCCTCGCCCATGCCGTCCTCGATCGAGAAGATCGGATAGCGGCGCGTGAGGTCGGCGAGATACTCGGCCATCTCGGCGCTCTCGAGGATCCGCCCCTCGCCCGAAATGTCGTACTTGCCGTTCTTGTAGAATTCGGTCGCGGCGCAATCGAGCGCGAGCATCACGTCCTCGCCGGGGGTGTACCCCGCCTTCTCGATGCTCGACATGATGAAGTCCAAAGCCTCGGTCGTGCTGCCGATGTTCGGCGCGAAACCGCCCTCGTCGCCGACGCTGGTCGACAGGCCCTTCTCACTCAGGCCCTTCTTAAGCGTGTGGAAGATCTCGGAACCGCAGCGCACCGCCTCGAGGATGTTCGACGCACCGACCGGCACGATCATGAATTCCTGGAAATCGATCGGGTTGTCGGCATGCTCGCCGCCATTGATGATGTTCATCATCGGCACCGGCAGCAGATGCGCCTGCACGCCGCCGATATAGCGGTACAGCGGCAGGCCGCGCGCTTCGGCCGCCGCCTTGGCGACCGCGAGGCTGACGCCGAGGATCGCGTTCGCGCCCAGCCGGCTCTTGTTCTCGGTGCCGTCGAGCTCGATCATCGCGCGGTCGAGATCCGACTGGTCCTCCGCGTCCATGCCAAGCACGGTGTCGGTGATCTCGTCATTGACCGCGTCGACCGCACCGTCGACGCCCTTGCCGCCCCAGCGAGTCTTGTCGCCGTCGCGACGCTCGACCGCCTCGTGCGCGCCGGTCGATGCACCCGACGGCACCGCCGCGCGACCGAAGCTGCCGTCCTCAAGCAGCACGTCGACTTCGACGGTCGGATTGCCACGGCTGTCGAGGATCTGGCGTGCATGAAGGTCGATGATTGCGGTCATGTAACGATGCTCCTACAAATTCCCAGGCTGATCCGATCACCCGGGGTCGTTCGCGTTGCCTCTATCGCCTCGCGACTTATCGGGCAATCGGGCCGGCAAGGCGGAACCGTGCCATCGCGCCGGTGTTGAGACCGTAACAATTCGAAAGGGACCGTCATGGCCGATACCGACGCACAGCCAATGGGCAATGCCGACTTCAACGCCGCCAGCACTGCCACCACCGCAACGCCGGTAAAGGGCGCCACGCAGACCGCCACGACGTCGGATGGCACCGCTCTCGCAAATACCGTCAACGACGCCAAGCAGACGCTCAAGGATAATGCCGGCAAATACGGCCAGCAGGCCGCCGACAAGGCGCGCAGCTTCGCCGAGGACGGCAAGGCGCGTGCGGGCGAAGCGCTCGACCAGATCGCACAGCTGCTGACGGACGCGGCGGGCCAGGTCGACGACAAGCTCGGCGCACAATATGGCGGCTATGCGCGCACCGCAGCCGACAGCGTGTCGGGCTTTGCCGATCAGGTGAAGGCCAAGGACATCGATGCGCTGATCGAAGACGCGACCGCGCTGGTTCGCAAGTCGCCGGCAATCGCTATCGGCGCGGCCGCGGCGGTCGGGTTCGTCGTCGCGCGCCTCGTCCAGTCCGGCGTCGATGCCGATCCGAAGGTCTGACCTTGGACAACTCCGTCACGTCCCCGTTCGACAGCGATGAGAGCCTGACCGAAGTCGTCGGGCGTCTCGCCGCGGAGACCCGTGCACTCGCGGGTGCGGAAGTCGCTGTGTACAAGGCGAAGTTCGGTGAAACGGCGTCGGCCTACAAGTCGGCGGCGATGTTCTTCGCGGTCGCCGGCGTGCTGGGGCTGGCCGCATTGATCGCACTGCTGGTCGGTGCGATCTTGACGCTGGCGACGCTGGTGGGGCCAGGTTGGGCGACCGTCATCGTCGTCGGGGTCGTGCTGGTGCTTGCCGGCATCCTCGCGATGATCGGCAAGTCGAAGCTTCAGACCAAGAGCGAGCCCGTATCATGACATCCGCCAAAGTCGCCGCCGCAGAGATCGAAGCCGCCCTCGCCCGCCAGCGCGTCATGATGACGATCGGCCAGCTTCAGGACCGGCTCAATCCGCGCCGTCTCGCGCTCAACGCCAGCCGCGACGTCGCGGACGTGAGCAGCGCCGCGCTCACCGCGGGTGTCGACACGGTACGGCGCAATCCGGGGTCGGCGGCGGGTGCCGCGGCCGTCGCCGGGCTTTTCTTCGCCCGTCACCGCATCGTCGGACTTTTCCGCCGCGGTCGCTGACCGGTTTCGACCGAAACCCTATTCACCGGCGTGCGTTCGATACCGTGACGCCGGAAACCAGAAGGACCGTCCCATGACCGACGCCCATACCAAGATCCACGATGCCGAAAACCGTCTGCGCGAGGGCTATGACAGCGTTCGCGAAACCGCATCGCGCGTCATCCACGACGCGGGCGACAAGGCCGCGGAAGCGCTCGACGCCTCACGCGAGACCGCCAAGCGCACCGTCCACAGCCTCGAATCGAACCCGCTCGGGATTCTCGTCGGCGGCCTCGCCGTCGGCGCGCTCGCGGGTGCGTTGATCCCGCGGTCGGCGCGTGAGAAGCAGCTGCTTGCCCCACTCGGCAAGCGCCTGGGTGCGACCGCCGTCGCCGCCGTCGCTGCCGCCAAGGCAGCGGGCCAGTCGGAGCTCGGCGAGCTCGGGCTCACCAAGGACAATGCCCGCGGCCAAGCCAAGGGTCTGGTCGAAGGCGTCGTCAAGGCGCTGACCACCGCGAGCACCGCAGGTGCGAAGGCCGTAACGCAAAAGCCGGCCAGCTAAGGGTTCAAAGCGCGGGTCGAACACGCTAGGGCAACTGCGACATCCCTCCCAAGGACAGCAGCGCATGAGCAAGCTTCACCTCGTATTCGGCGGCCGCGTCAGCGACCCGCGCACCCTCGACTTCAACGATCTGAGCAAGATCGAATTCGTCGGCGTCTATCCCGACTATGCCAGCGCCGAGAAGGCGTGGCGTGCCGCAGCGCAGCGTACGGTCGATGACGCCGAGATGAAATTCGTCGTTGTCCACCTCCACCGCATGCTCGAGCCGAACCTCAACAGCACGCCCACTTCCGCTTAAACGACTACCGCAAGCCCCGCCCGTCATCCTGACGAAAGTCAGGACCCAGAGCCAAACACGGCTAACGCGGCATCTGTAGGTTTGTTTGCCACCGCATGACGGGAGGGCGGGCGCGGGACGCAGTGTCCGCGCCCGCCGGCTAATCAATCAGGCCGCCCGGTACCGCCACAGCAACAGCGGCCGCGCGAGCACTAGCCCCGCCAGAAACCCGCCGATATGCGCGCCGATCGCAATCGGCCCATTCGCCCCGACCGACGCGCCGAACCCGGCCAGTCCCATCAGCAGCTGGATCCCGATCCATGCCGCGGCAAGCCATGCGACATGCACGACGCCGGCAGGCACCGGACCGATCGCCTTCGCGCGCCGCTCGCCGTACAACAGCGCATAGGCACCGACGACCGCGGAGATCGCGCCGCTGGCGCCGATCATGGGAGCGACTGACTGCGGATCGAACGCCCAGTGCCCCGCCGCTGCGACATACGCGCCCACGACGTACAGCAGCACCGTCTGCGGCGTCCCGATCGCGCGTTCGACGAATTGCCCGCAATAGACGAGCATCACGAGGTTGAGCAGGACATGCGCCCATCCGCCATGGATCAGCGTCGCGGTCAGCGGCGTCGCCCAGGCGGGAATCGCGAACATGTGATCGACCGGCACGCCGGCCTCGCCCATCCGCAGTGGAATGAAGCCCGCGTTGACCGCCCAGTAGGGCAGCATCCCCGCAACCAGCAGAAATCCCGAGACGATGACCGTCACGATCGCGATGATCGCCGTCGCCCGCGTCTCGAAAAACGGCATGGCGATCAGATGAACTCGATCTTCGACACCACGTAATAGCGATCGCCCGCGGGTACCGTGACCTCGACCTCCTCGTCGAGCTTGCGACCGATCAGGCCACGCCCGAGCGGCGAATTGTACGAGATGCGACCCGTCTTGGCGTTCGCCTCGGTCTGCCCGACGATCTGATACGTCACCGGCTTGTCGTTCTCGTCGAGCAAGGTGACCGTCGCGCCGAACACGACCTTGTCGCCCGACAGGTCCTTCGGATCGATGATCTGCGCGCGCGAGAGCTTGTCCTCGATGTCCGAGATCGATGCCTCGACCTGCCCCTGGCGTTCCTTCGCAGCATGATATTCCGCGTTTTCCGACAGGTCGCCATGCGCGCGCGCTTCTTCGATCGCGTCGACGATCGTCGGACGTTCGGCTTTCAGGCGCTTGAGATCCGCACTAAGCGTCTCATAGCCTTCCTGCAGCATCGGCATCTTTTCGACGGTCGCCATCATCTCGTCCCCAAATTCATTACCCGACGCGGGGCGCGATGGCCCCGCCCACACATCACGCTCATGTCGGGATCAGTTGTGCGACTGCGAATAATAGGATTGCAAGGGCCGTACTTCAAGGCTGTGCGTCGAAAGCTTGGCGATCGCCTTGGCCGCCTCGAGCGATGCGGGCGCGGTCGTGAAGTAGGGGATGCGCTGCCCGAGCGCGGACGCACGGATCGGTTGCGAGTCCTTCAGGCTCTGCCACCCCTCGGTCGTATTGAAGATCAGCGCGATCTCGCCGTCCTTGATCCGGTCGACGATATGCGGACGCCCCTGCGCGACCTTGTTGACTTTCTCGACCGGGAGCCCCGCACGCGCGAGGTAATCCGCGGTGCCGCCGGTCGCGACGATCGCAAAGCCCGTGTCGATCAGCGCCTTGACCGCCTCGACGATCATCGCCTTGTCGCCGTCCTTCACGCTGACGAACACGTTGCCGCTCGTCGGCAGGATCGTCCCCGCCCCGAGCTGCGCCTTGGCGAAGGCCGTCGTGAAATCGGGATCGATTCCCATGACTTCGCCTGTGGACTTCATTTCCGGTGACAACACGGGATCGACACCCGGGAACTTGTTGAACGGGAACACGGCCTCCTTGACCGCATAATAGGGGATATGCCGGTCGATCGGCGGCAGGTCCTTGAGCTTCTCGCCCGCCATCACGCGCGACGCGATCTTGGCGATGGGCACGCCGATCGCCTTGGCGACGAACGGCACGGTGCGCGACGCGCGCGGATTGACCTCGATGAGGTAGACCAGCCCGTCCTTCACCGCGAACTGGATGTTCATGAGGCCCACGACCGACAGCGCATGCGCAAGCGCGACAGTCTGTCGCTCGATCTCGGCGATGATCTCTGCCGACAGCGAATAAGGCGGGATCGAACAGGCGCTGTCGCCCGAATGGACGCCCGCCTCCTCGATATGCTGCAGCACACCCGCGACGACGACATCGGTCCCGTCGCAGATCGCGTCGACATCCACCTCAATCGCATCGCGCAGATACTGGTCGATCAACACCGGCGAGTCGCCCGACACCTGCACCGCGGTGGTAATGTAATCGTCGAGCTGCCCGAGCGTATCGACGATCTCCATCGCCCGCCCGCCGAGCACATAGCTCGGCCGCATCAGCACCGGATAACCGATCCGCTCGGCGGCGGCGACCGCCTCGTCGCGACTGCGCGCGAGCCCGTTGGCGGGCTGGAGCAGACCCAGCTTGGTGATCAGCGCCGCGAACCGCTCGCGGTCCTCCGCCAGATCGATCGCGTCGGGCGTCGTCCCCAGGATCGGGATCCCCGCGGCTTCCAGTGCGCGTGCGAGGTTCAGCGGGGTCTGCCCGCCAAACTGCACGATCACGCCGACGAGCTCGCCCTTCGATGCCTCGACATGCAGGATCTCGAGCACGTCCTCCGCGGTCAGCGGCTCGAAATACAGCCGGTCGCTGGTGTCGTAATCGGTCGACACGGTCTCCGGGTTGCAGTTGACCATGATCGTCTCATAGCCCGCATCCGCGAGCGCGAAGCACGCATGGCAGCAGCAGTAATCGAACTCGATCCCCTGCCCGATCCGGTTCGGCCCACCGCCGAGAATGACGATCTTCTTCCGGTCGGTCGGCGCGGACTCGTTCTCGGGCTCGCCGAAGCTCGGCGCCTCATAGGTCGAGTACATATACGGCGTCTTGGCATCGAATTCCGCCGCGCAGGTGTCGATCCGCTTGAACACCGGCCGCACGCCGAGCTTCAGGCGATGCTGGCGCACCTCCTCCTCGGTCACGCCGCCGGTCATCGCCTTGACGACCTCGTGGATCAGCCCCGACCCGCGCGCGATCCCGCGGTTCATACCGCGCAGATTGGCGGACTGCAGCGCGAGCCAGGCGAGCCGCTTGTCGCTGAACCCCATGCTCTTCAGGCGCCGCATCCCCGTCGCGTCGATCGGCAGCCCGTCCTTCATCACCTCGGCCTCGGCCGCGATGATCTCGGCGATCCGCTCGAGGAACCACGGATCATACTTGGCGATCGCGTGCACCTCGGCGACAGTGAAGCCCTCGCGCAACGCCTGTGCGGCGACCAGCAGCCGGTCGGGGGTCGCGACGGCCAGCGCCGCCTCGATCTCCGCGCGCGGCGCGCCGACCAGATGGTCGACCTGGTTGAAGCCCGACAGCCCGGTCTCGAGCCCGCGCAACGCCTTCTGCATCGATTCATGGATGTTGCGGCCGATCGCCATCACCTCGCCGACCGACTTCATCGCGGTGCCGAGCGTGCTCGACGCGCCCTTGAACTTCTCGAATGCGAAGCGCGGGATCTTGGTGACGACGTAATCGATCGTCGGCTCGAAGCTCGCGGGCGTCGCGCCGGTGATGTCGTTCTCGATCTCGTCGAGCGTGTAGCCGACCGCGAGCTTGGCCGCGACCTTGGCGATCGGGAAGCCCGTCGCCTTCGACGCCAGCGCAGACGAGCGCGAGACGCGCGGGTTCATCTCGATGACGACGAGCCGGCCATCCTTCGGATTGACTGCGAACTGGACGTTCGAACCGCCTGTTTCGACACCGATTTCCCGCAGCACCGCGATCGATGCGTTGCGCATGATCTGGTATTCCTTGTCGGTCAGCGTCAGCGCCGGCGCGACCGTGATCGAGTCGCCGGTATGGACGCCCATCGGATCGACATTCTCGATCGAGCAGATGATGATCGCGTTGTCCTTGCGGTCGCGCACCACCTCCATCTCATACTCTTTCCAGCCGAGCAGCGATTCCTCGATCAGCACCTCGGTGGTCGGCGACAGGTCGAGCCCGTTGCGGACGATCGCGATGAACTCCTCGCGGTTGTACGCGATGCCGCCGCCCGATCCGCCCATCGTGAAGCTCGGCCGGATGATCGACGGAAGCCCCGTCTTTTCAAGCCCTTCGAGCGCTTCCTCGACAGTATGCGCGATCGCCGAGCGCGCGCTTTCCAACCCGATCCGGTCCATCGCGTCGCGGAACTTCAGCCGGTCCTCCGCCATGTCGATCGCATCGGCATCCGCGCCGATCATCGTCACGCCGAACTTCTCGAGCGTACCGTCATGGAACAGCGCGAGCGCGGTGTTGAGCGCGGTCTGCCCGCCCATCGTCGGCAGGATCGCGTCGGGCCGTTCCTTCTCGATGATCTTGGCGACGATCGCGGGCGTGATCGGCTCGACATAGGTCGCGTCGGCGAGCTCGGGATCGGTCATGATCGTCGCGGGGTTCGAATTGACGAGGACGATCCGGTAACCCTCCTCCTTCAACGCCTTGATCGCCTGCGTGCCCGAATAATCGAACTCGCACGCCTGGCCGATGACGATGGGTCCTGCGCCGATGACGAGGATCGAGGAGATGTCGGTGCGTTTTGGCATTTAGTTCGCCTGAAGCATCTGAGAAACAATAGCGCCCAAAAGGGCATTGGCTAACGCCACGATCGAAGGACTTTTGTGCTTATTGATCAACTCATTAAGCGCCCTAACTAGAACCTCATAAAGTAAATAGGCCCGGAACTCGCCTGAGCGGATTAGCTCGCGCCCCGCTTTGATTTGTCCCACGATCCGCTCGCGAAACCCGAACTGATCCGGATCGCCGTTATCCTGCTCCAGCGCGTCAACCAACTTCGTGACGGAATCATCGGCTCGCGCGACCTGATTATGGTCCAGAGTGACCAACCGATCAGATGCAGGAACTTCACCAAAGGTAGCACCTAAAGAACGCGCGGAGAATCTAGCTGACATAATAGCTAATGGCGGCAATCGCTCGGCGATGGCCAACCCCTCTTCACTTAAAGTGAAGAATGGGTTTTCATGATCGCCATCGGATTCCACCAGATTGCCCATGACAAGCGAGTTAATAGCCCGACGGGTGTAGCCTAACGAAAATGTATCCGATAACGCGGCGTGTATGTCATTGGGCGACAAATTCTCGCTGCTCGCTTCGTTATAAAGAACGTCATAAATTGCAGCAATAACCAGCTGCTTTGCTTCCTCAAACGAGGCTCTCATTTCAGGCCGCCCACAAACTTCTCAAAGAGATACAGGCTATCCTGCGGCCCCGGGCTCGCCTCGGGGTGATACTGCACTGAGAACGCCGGCTTGTCGGTCAGCTCGAGCCCCGCATTCGATCCGTCGAACAGCGACACATGTGTCTCACGGACGTTCGCCGGCAGGCTGTCGCGCTCGACCGAGAAGCCGTGGTTCATGCTGGTGATCTCGACCGCGCCGTCGGACAGGCGCTTGACCGGATGATTGGCGCCGCGGTGGCCCTGGAACATCTTCGTCGTGGTCGCGCCGACCGCAAGGCCGAGCAGCTGATGGCCGAGACAGATGCCGAACAGCGGCTTGCCCGTCTCGAGTAGCTCGCGGATCACCGGCACGGCGTATTCGGCCGTAGCAGCGGGATCGCCGGGGCCGTTCGACAGGAAGATGCCGTCGGGGGCGAGCGCCATGACCTCGTCATAGGTCGCGGTAGCGGGCACGACGGACACCTTCGCGCCGGCGGCGACGAGGTTGCGGAAGATGTTGCGCTTCGAGCCGTAATCGATCGCGACGACATGCGGGCGGGCCGCACTCGCGACGGTGGCATCGCCTTCGCCCGGGGCGAACGATTGGGGCGACGCATCCCCTTCCCCGTTCGTGCTGAGCGCAGTCGAAGCACCGCTCTCCCCATAACCGAACCCCAGCCGCCACGTGCCGCCCGGCGCCTGGTCACCCCAGCCATAATGCATCTCGGTCGACACGCCCTTGGCGAGGTCCATGCCCTCGAGCCCCGGCCAGCCCCGCGCCATCGCCAGCAGCGCGGCGACGTCGAACTCGCCGCTCGCCGAATGCGCGATCACGCCGTTGGGCGCGCCGCCGACGCGGATCCGCCGCGTCAGCGCGCGCGTGTCGATCCCCGACAGGCCGATCCGCGCATGCCGCCTCATCCAGCCGTCGAGGCCCTCGACCGCGCGGAAGCTCGAGGGGCTCGTCACGTCCTCGCGGACGATGATGCCGAGCGCGTGCGGGTCGTCCGCCTCGATATCGTCGGGGTTCGCACCGACATTGCCGATATGCGGGAAGGTGAAGCAGATCATCTGCCCGGCGAAGGACGGATCGGTCAGCACTTCCTGATAGCCGGTCATCGCGGTGTGGAAGCACACTTCGCCGACCGCCTCGCCCTCGGCGCCGAAGCCGCGCCCCCAGATCACGTCGCCATTGGCAAGCACGAGCACGCCGGTCGCGCCGGCGGGCTTTGCCGAAGACATGGGTGTAGGCTGGGCGTCGGCCATCAGGCTGGGCACTCTCTTTACGTTGACGATGTCGCTAAGTGGTGTCCGCTAAGGCCGGCGTGCCGCAGCGTCAATCTGTTAAACCTTGGCTCGACGCGCTATCGCGTCCGGCTATCCCGAACCGCCCGAAAGACCCGTATATGATTCTGCGACGACATCAAGGCCGCGCAGCTCACCGCGATGAAGGCCGGCGACAAGGAGAGCCGCAACGCCATCTCGTTGATCCAGGCCGCAATCAAGAACCGCGACATCGAGGCGCGGACCGGCAAGGCACCCGAAAGCGACGACGCGCTGGTGATCGAAGTGCTCCAGAAGATGGTCAAGCAGCGCCGCGAGTCGATCGAAATGTTTTCGAACGGCGGCCGCCAGGAACTCGCCGACGCCGAGGCCGCCGAGGTCGCAGTGATCGAACGCTTCCTGCCCGCGCAGATGGACGAGGCGGAAACGACGGCCGCGATCCTCAAGATCAAGGACGAACTCGGCGCGACCGGCATGAAGGACATGGGCCGCGTCATGGCCGAGCTGAAGGCGCGTCACGCGAGCGAGCTGGACATGAGCAAGGCGAGCGGGCTGGTGAAGGCGGCGCTGAGCTAAATGGACGAGGACGCCCCCTTCTTCCTCCCTCCCGCAAGCGGGAGGGGACCGAGGGTGGGCCCGCGCCATCGACTGGACCGACCGACCGAGAGAGCTCGCAACCTCCGCAACGACGCGACAGATGCCGAGCAGATGTTATGGCGACAACTCAAAGGCTCGAGGCTCCTGAACCTCAAGTTCAGTCGCCAGCTCCCCATCGCCGGTTACTTCGCCGACTTCGTCTGCCGCTCGCACAAGCTGATCGTCGAGCTCGACGGCACCCAGCATTGCGAACACCAATCCTATGACGAGGCGCGAACCCGCGACCTCGCAGCAGCAGGCTACCGCGTCATCCGCTTCTGGAACAACGATCTGACGAGCAACATGGGCGGCGTTTTGGAGACCATTGTCAGCGCTGCGATCGGAACCGAGCGCGTGCCCACCCCCCAGCCCCCTCCCGCGAGCGGGCGGGGGGCTCGGTCGAGGCTGGAACGGACTGATGGCCCTGACCCCGCAATTTCTGGACGAGCTGCGCGGCCGTACGTCGCTGTCGGCGCTGATCGGCAAGACCACCAAGCTCACCAAGGCCGGGCGTGAGCACAAGGGCTGCTGCCCGTTCCATAACGAGAAGACGCCCAGCTTCTACGTCAACGACGACAAGGGCTTCTATCACTGCTTCGGCTGCTCGGCGCATGGCGACGCGATCAAGTGGATGACCGACCAGCGCGGCCTGCCGTTCATGGATGCGGTCAAGGAGCTGGCGCAGGCCGCCGGGATGGACATGCCCGCGATGGACCGCCAGTCCGCCGCCAAGGCCGAACGCGCCAAGGGCCTGCACGAGGTGATGTCCGACGCCGCCGACTGGTTCGTCGAGCAGCTGAACGGCCTCGCGGGCAACGACGCGCGCGCGCTGCTCGACCGCCGCGGTATCACGCCCGAGACCGCGCGCGCGTTCGGCATGGGGTTCGCGCCCGACAGCCGCGGCAAGCTCAAGGCCGCGCTCAAGACATACGGCGACCCGATGCTCGTCGAATCGGGCATGCTCATTAACGTCGAGGGCAAGGACCCGTATGACCGGTTCCGCGGCCGGCTGATGATCCCGATCCGCGACCCGCGCGGCCGGACGATCGCGTTCGGCGGGCGCGTGCTCGACGGCGGCGAGCCCAAATATCTCAATTCCCCCGACACCCCGCTCTTCGACAAGGGCCGCACGCTCTACAATCTCGACCGCGCCGCCCCCGCCTCGCGGAAATCGGGCCGCGTCCTCGTCGTCGAGGGCTATATGGACGTCATCGCACTCGCCCAGGCAGGCTTTGGCGAAGCGGTCGCCCCGCTCGGCACCGCGCTGACCGAGGCACAGCTCGAACGGCTGTGGCGGATGGTCGACGTCCCCCTGCTCTGCTTCGACGGCGACAGCGCAGGCCAGAAGGCCGCGCTCAGGGCAGCACACCGCGCGCTCCCCTCCTCGCCCCCGGCCGCAGCCTCGCCTTCGTCACGCTCCCGCAAGGCCAGGACCCCGACGATCTCGTCCGCGCGGGCGGTCCCGGCGCGTTCGAGGCGCTGCTCAAGACCCCCGAACCGCTCGTCGACCGCCTCTGGGCGTCCGAAGTCGCCGCCGAGGCGCTCGACACCCCCGAACAGCGCGCCGGCCTCAAGCGCCGCCTCCACGAGCTTGCGGAAGGCATCGCCGACGCGTCGGTGAAGCAGGAATATCAGTCCGAGTTCAAGGACCGCTTCTACAAGCACTTCAAACCCGTCCGCGCGCCCTTCGTCCCCCGCGGTGCCTATGAACAGAATGGGCGCCCGAAAGGCGGGTGGAAGCCCCCGCCGCGCCCGTCACCGAAGACGCGAAGGCGTTTCTCGCCACCGGAATCGACCGCGTGCTCGCGAAGGCCGTGCTCGCCGGGCTGATCCGCCATCCCGTTGAGATCGCCCGCCACATGGAGGTGCTGGGGCCGCTGCAGCTCATCGACGGTGCGCTCGGCCGGCTGTTCGAGGCGGTCGTCGATGTTGCACTTGAGGACCAGAAGCTTGATAGCGGGCGACTTCTCACCATATTGGCGAGGTCCGGTTTCAATTCAGTCGCGAGTGACCTGTTGAGAGCCGATACGATGCCCTACTCGTTCACGCAGACCACGGCCGATCCCGCCCGCGTCCGCGCCGACCTAGACGAGGCGATCGCGATCATGGTCGCGCGTCCCGAGGTCGATGCGGCGCTCAAACAGGCGACCGCGGCGATGCAGACGCACTTCACCGAAAGCGCGTTCGAACGACAAGTGGCTATGGTAAGAGAGAAACAGGCGTTGGAAGTCCGACTTGCAAATCTTGTACAGTCGAACGAAGACGCCCGAGCGTTGGGTACCGAGGGCGATTGATGGCTAAGGCGAACATGGCGGAACCCGCCGAGACGAACGACACCGGCGATGCGCCACTGATCGACATGAACGATGCGTCGATCAAGAAGGTCATCGCGCGCGCCAAGAAGCGCGGCTACATCACCTATGATCAGCTCAACGAAGCCTTGCCGCAGGGCGAGATGTCGTCCGACCAGATCGAGGACATCAGCGCCGCGCTGAGCGAGATGGGCATCAACATCGTCGACAACGACGAAGCCGGCGAGGAAGGCGAGGCCGAACCCGCCAAGGACGATGACGACGAGCCGGAGACCGCCGACGCGGAAGCCGACGCGGGTCCTGCGATCGAGAAGAAGAAGGAGACCGTCGATCGTACCGACGATCCGGTCCGCATGTATTTGCGCGAAATGGGCGCGGTCGAGCTGCTCAGCCGCGAGGGCGAGATCGCCATCGCCAAGCGGATCGAGGCGGGTCGCGACACGATGATCCTGGGTCTGTGCGAATCGCCGATCACCTTCAACGCGATCATCGACTGGTCGACCGCGCTCAACGAGGGCACGATGCAACTGCGCGAGATCATGGATCTCGACGCGATGCTCTCGAAGGACCCCGCCCCCGAGGCGATGGCCGAGGACGGCGAAGCCGACGACGGCGAGATCAGCGAAAAGAACGCCGGCCCCTCGTTCAAGGAAGAGGCCGAGCCCGAAGAGCCGTCCGCCGACGAGGACGAGGACGGCGAGCGCCGCACCCCGCGCGCGTCGGACGACGAGGAAGAGGACAACACCCTCAGCCTCGCGCAGATGGAAGAGCAGCTGAAACCGATCGCGCTCGAGCGGTTCGCCAACATCACCGCGCTCTACAAGAAGTTCAGCAAGATCCAGCAGAGCCGCGTCGACGCGATGGGCATCGGCGGCGAGTTTTCCGCGGCCGACGAGCGCAAGTACCAGAAGCTGCGCGAGGAGCTGACGGCCGAGGTCGAGAGCGTCCAGTTCCACAACGCCAAGATCGAATATCTCGTCGATCAGCTCTATGCCTATAACCGTCGCCTGACCGCGCTGGGCGGTCAGATGCTGCGCCTCGCCGAGCGCCACAAGGTGCCGCGTAAGGACTTCCTCGATCGCTATATCGGTCACGAGATCGACGAGAACTGGCTGGCGACGGTCAACAAGGTCGACAAGAAGTGGACCGCCTTCGTCGCCAACGAGAGCGAGGCGGTCGAGCGCATCCGCGCCGAGATCGCCGACATCACGCAGCAGACCGGCATGGCGCTCACCGAGTTCCGCCGGATCGTCAACATGGTCCAGAAGGGCGAGCGCGAGGCGCGCATCGCCAAGAAGGAAATGGTCGAGGCGAACCTGCGTCTCGTGATCTCGATCGCCAAGAAATACACGAACCGCGGCCTTCAGTTCCTGGATCTCATCCAGGAGGGCAATATCGGCCTGATGAAGGCGGTCGACAAGTTCGAGTATCGCCGCGGCTACAAGTTCAGCACCTACGCGACCTGGTGGATCCGCCAGGCGATCACCCGCTCGATCGCCGACCAGGCGCGGACCATCCGCATCCCGGTCCACATGATCGAGACGATCAACAAGCTGGTCCGCACCAGCCGCCAGTTCCTCCACGAGCAGGGCCGCGAGCCCACGCCCGAGGAGATGGCCGAGCGCCTCTCCATGCCGCTCGAGAAGGTCCGCAAGGTGATGAAGATCGCCAAGGAGCCGATCAGCCTCGAAACGCCGATCGGCGACGAGGAGGATCTGCATCTCGGCGACTTCATCGAGGACAAGAACGCGATCATCCCCGTCGATGCCGCGATCCAGGCGAACCTCAAGGAAACCGTCACGCGCGTGCTGGCGAGCCTCACCCCGCGTGAGGAACGCGTGCTGCGCATGCGCTTCGGCATCGGCATGAACACCGACCACACGCTGGAAGAGGTCGGCCAGCAATTCTCGGTGACGCGCGAGCGCATTCGCCAGATCGAGGCGAAGGCGCTGCGCAAGCTGAAGCATCCGAGCCGCAGCCGGAAAATGCGGAGCTTCCTCGACCAGTAAGCGGTCGTAAGATGCCGGAACGAAAAAGGGCCGCGGTGGCAACACCGTGGCTCTTTTTCGTCGCGTACGTCATTCCATGACGCTGCCCGCGCGACCTGCAAATCGAGCGTAGCGGGCCGGTGGTATTCCCGCCGAACTTACAACAGCGTCCCCGACAGGATCGCCAGTGCAATTGAAAAATAGATTACGAGCCCCGTCACATCGACGAGTGTCGCGACAAACGGCGCAGAGGCGCTCGCTGGATCGAAGCCGAGCCGCTTCAGCGCAAAGGGGAGCATCGATCCTGCAAGTGATCCGAACGTGACGATCGCAACAAGTCCCATCGCGACCGTGACCGCGATCAGCGACCAATGCGGGCCATAGTCGTAAAAGCCCAGCCCCTGCCACGTGGCGATACGTGCGAACCCCAGCAGCCCGAGAATGCTGCCGAGAACGAGCCCTGCGGGCAACTCACGCAGTGCCACCCGCCACCAATCCCTGACGCGCACCTGACCGAGCGCCAGCGCGCGGATGATCAGTGAGGTCGCCTGTCCGCCGCTATTGCCTCCGGAACTCATGATCAGCGGAATGAACAGCGTGAGCACCACGGCACGTGCCAGTGCGTCCTCGAAGTGCTGCATGACGCTGGCCGTCAGCATCTCCGACAGGAACAGGATGCTGAGCCACCCAGCCCGCTTGCGGATCATCGCGCCGAAACGGGTATCGAGGTAGGCGCGATCAAGCGCCTCGACTCCTCCGAATTTCTGGGCATCCTCCGTATGTTCGGCAACCAGCGCATCGACCACGTCGCGGATGGTAACGATGCCGAGGGGGCGATCTTCGGCATCGACGACGGGAAGCGCCAGCAGATCATGGCGACGGATCAGGTCGGCCACCCATTCGCGATCGGTGTCCGGCGACGCCTTGACCGTTTCACCGGCGCCGGCCAGCGCGAGCGCGACCGACGCCGGATCGGCGACGATCAGACGCCGAAGCGACACCGTCGCGGCGAGCCGGCCCGTGTCGTCGATGAGGAAAACCGAATAGATCGCTTCACGACTGCGTTCCGCGGTACGGATCTGGCCGAGGACCTCCCCGACAGTGGCCGCCGCCGGGGCTGCAACATAATCGGTGGTCATCATGCCGCCCGCGCTATCCGCGGGCCAGGCGAGGAGGATGTCGAGCGAGCGCCGCACAGCGGGTGGCAATGCCGCAAGGATCAGCGCCGCGACGTGCGTGTCCATTTCGGCCAGTACATCCGCTGCTCGATCATCTGCCATCCGGGCAACAAGCGGCACAGCCCGCGCGAGCGGCAACACCGCCAGGACCTCCGGCGCCGTGGTGAAGTCTGACCGGTTGAGTGCCCCTACCGCCTGCTCATCTGCCATCTGGGCAAGTGTCCGGGCGGCTTGCTTCCGTGGAAGCGACTGGAGCATCTCGACGATATCGGCGAGGGAGGGGCCACGCGTCGCGGGCCGCAGGCTGGCGGCGACGCCAGCGATCAGGTCGTTCATGGATTAAACCTTTCGTCCGCACGACCCTCGCGGACGAAAGCCAGCGAACTAGCAGACGGCCGTAGAGCGTGCGGTCACACTGGAACTGTCACTGGACATGTTCATGCTTCCTGGACTGACACGGGAATCCGTATCGCCGCCTTCGTGGGCAACGTCGGGCGGCCCGTCAACCCGCAAGCGCATTCTTGGCCCGAGACGTTCAGGATCGCGCGCAGGGATCCCCGTCGACACGGATATCGTGCCGGCACAAGGAATTGTCCGCCCGGTTGCTCGTTGGCGCATCCCCGCATACGGGTTAAGCGAGACCCAACGACCAGCAGGCCCCGTTTATGTTTCACAAGCTCAATCCCCGGATCCGCATGTTTCTGGAACAGGTGGTCTGGGTCGTCGGGAGCTATCTCGCCGCCACCGGGCTACTCGCGATCCTGATGCACAAGGTTGCAGGCCCGCCCTGGTGGGTGCTCCCGCTGTTCCTGATCGCATCGGCGTGCGCCGCGGCGTTTCGCGACATGTCGGGCGACAGTGCTACGAGCGCGCGGCCTTCCGCGCACGATAGCGACGTAACCCCCCGTTAAACCTCGACTGTTACGCTCTCCCCATGAAGGCGTCATGGATAGTCGCGGCAGAGCCGCAGCGGAATTGTCTGCGCATGAAGATCTCGGGCTTCTTCACGGTCGACGACGTCGCGGCGTTCGCCGCCACCGTCGCGGCGGAGATCGCGGTGTTGAAGCGCCAGGCGGGGGCGCCGCCCCACGTCACGCTGTGCGACACGCGCGGGGTGCAGATCCAGTCGCAGGACGCGGTCGCCGCGTTTACCGCGATGCTCGACAACCCCGCCGCCCGCTCGCGCCGGCTCGCCTATGTCGTCGATGCCGCACTTGCGCGGATGCAGATCCGCCGCCTCACCGAACGCAGCGATGCCGGCTATTTCGACACCGTCGAGGCCGCCGAGGCCTGGCTCTTCGCCGAGGATGCGGACCCCGCCCTGCCCGGCGCTCCGCCTCCCGCGACCCCGGCCCCCTAGCCCCGCCCCGCAAGACCGGCCGGCACGCACCGGGGGCGCGCAAAAATGGCTGGCGACCGCGCCGCGCATGGTGTCGGGGCCGCTATGATACGGCGATGAAAGCGCACTTCTCCATCCGGGTCGACGTCCCGCGCAGCCTTGTCGTCATCACCATGGCCGGGTTCTTCGAGCCCGCGGACATCGCGCGGTTCGTCGCCGCGCGCAACGACGCGCACCGCTTGCTGGCCTGCGGCGCGAACCAACAGGTCACGCTGATCGACATCCGCGCGATGGATATCCAGGCACAGGACAGCGTCGCCGCGTTCCGCGCGGTCCTCGTCGATCCCGCCAGGGCCTCGCGCCGGCTCGCCTTCGTCGTCCCGCAGTCGCTCGCGCGGATGCAGATCCAGCGCGCCGCCGACAGCCGCGCGGCGCACTATTTCGGCTCGTTCGAGGACGCCGAGCACTGGCTGATGGCCCCCGACCCTGATCCCGCGCCCGTGCCAGCCTCCACGGCGTCACCGGCCGCTCCCGCCGCCCCTTCGGCCTCCGCCGCCACGTCGAGAGCGGACGCCGCACTTCCCGCCTGACGGCGCTGCGCAGGCGCGCGTTGGAAGGACCATTGCTGTCTACATCGCGCCGGTCCCGCTGCCGCTGCATTATCCGGGGCAAGCATCACCAAACCCGCGCCGGCGCCTCAACCTCCTCAATTTGACGGTCTCGATGGGGCCGGCCCGCGCGGACGGCGCGCACGAAAAAGGGCGCGGGGACCAACGCCCCCGCGCCCTTTTCCCTGTCGAACCCGGCGTACCGGGCCGCGCGATTACTCGGCGGCTGCGGTGCCCTTGGCCGGACGGTTGTCGCGGCGCTCGGCGATACGCGCCGACTTGCCGGTACGACCACGCAGGTAATACAGCTTGGCGCGACGCACCGCGCCCTTGCGGACGACTTCGATCGAATCGATGTTGGGCGAGTACAGCGGGAAAACGCGCTCGACGCCCTCGCCGAAGCTGATCTTGCGCACGGTGAAGTTGCTGCCCATGCCCTTGTTCGAGCGCGCGATGCACACGCCCTCATAGTTCTGAATACGCGTGCGCTCGCCTTCGACGACCTTCACGCCGACCTTCAGCGTATCGCCGGGGCGGAAATCGGGGATCGTCTTGTTGGCCAGGAACTTCGCGATGTTCTCGGCTTCGATCGTCTGCAACAGGTTCATAGTCAGTCCTCGTGTCGCCGCGCGCCAGAGGGCGACTGGACCCGAGCGCCCTCATGGCGCTCCCAAAGGTCCGGTCGCCGTGACCGTGTATCGATCTCCGCGCGGCGTTTGCGCCATGCGTCGATCTTCGCATGATCCCCCGATCGCAGCACCTGCGGGATCGTGCGCCCTTCCCATATCTGAGGTCGGGTATAATGCGGATATTCGAGAAGCCCCGTTTCGAAGCTCTCGTCATCCCCACTAGAAGCCGCGCCCATTACGCCGGGGAGCAGCCGAATGCAAGCATCGAGCAGCACCAGCGCGCCCATCTCGCCCCCCGACAGGATATAGTCGCCGATCGACACCTCCTCGATGGCGCGCGCCTCGAACAACCGCTCGTCGAACCCCTCGAACCGCCCGCACAACACGGTGACGCCGGGCCCCTGTGCGAGTTCGCGCACCCGCTCCTGAGTCAGCGGCCTGCCGCGCGGCGTCATCGCCAGCACCGGCCGCCCATCCGCGACGCTGTCGATCGCCGCGGCGACGACGTCTGCGCGGAGCACCATCCCCGCGCCGCCACCCGCCGGTGTGTCGTCGACCGAGCGATGCTTGTCGGTCGCGAAGTCGCGCAGCTGGACGGGCTCGCATGACCACCGCCCCTCCCCCAGCGCCCGCCCCGCCAGCGACGTGCCGAGCGGCCCGGGGAACATCTCGGGGTACAGCGTCACGATCGTCGCCGCCCAGGGCAGCTCACCCGCCGCGAGTCGCGCCAGACGCGCCTCCTTCTGCGCCGCGGCGAGGACCTGGGGCACGACGTCGGCGGGAAATTCACACCCCCGCACCTTCAGCAGTTTCAAACGCGCAAGGAACGCGTCGGCGCTGTCCTCGACATACTGCGCCTCCACCCCGCACCGTTCCATGGCAGGCTCGGCGACCTGCGCGACGTACCGGCGCACCCCCTCCGCGGTTTCCGACGCATAGGCGTGCAGATCGCCTTCCGACCAATCACAATAGCTCATGCCGCCCGCCGCTATCACTCCCGCGCCCGGCTTGCGATAGCGATCGAGCGTTTCGCCACCGGAACGGATTCGCCGCGCCGCGCTTATAGCGGGATGGACGATTGCATCATCATCGGCGCCGGGCCTGCGGGCCTCACCGCGGCGATCTATCTCGCGCGGTTCCACCTCTCGATCCGGCTGTTCGACTGCGGCAGCAGCCGCGCCGCGCTGATCCCCTGCACGCACAACCACGCCGGCTATCCCGAGGGGATCCGCGGCACCGATCTGCTCGCCCGCATGCTCGCGCAGGCGGAGACCTATGGCGCGGTACGCGAGGGCGCGCGCGTCGACGCGATCGAGGTCGATGACGACGGCTTCACCGTACGCCTGGGCGACCGCCGCGCCCGCGCGCGAAGCGTCCTGCTCGCGACCGGCGTGGTCAACAATCGCCCCGCCATGCCCGACGCGGTCCACGACCAAGCGCTCGAGGCCGGCCTGTTCCGCTATTGCCCGATCTGCGACGGCTACGAGGTGACGGACAGGCGTGTCGGCGTGATCGGCACCGGCGACCACGGCATGCGCGAGGCGCTGTTCCTGCGCGGCTACACTAAGGACGTGACGCTGATCGCCCCGGACGGCGGCCACGAACTAGATCCGAAATGTGAGGCGGCGCTGGACGACGCTGGGATCTTCCGCGTCGGCGGCCCCTGCGGCAACTATGCGATCGAAGGCGATCAGCTCGCGCTGGATACCGTCGAGGGGCGGATGTCGTTCGACAGCGTCTATCCCGCGTTAGGCTCGGTGATCCGGTCGGAACTCGCCGTCGCTGCCGGCGCACGCGCAACGGACGAAGGGTGCCTCGAGGTCGACGACCATCAGCGCACGTCGATCCCGGGGCTGTTCGCGGCGGGCGATGTCGTCAAGGGGCTCGACCAGATCAGCCACGCGATGGGCGAAGCCGGGGTGGCCGCCACGACGATCCGCAACATGCTGTCGGAACAGCGCCCGATCCGGCGATGACCTAGCGACGATGTGTCCCCGCGAAGGCGGGGACCCAGACTGGGCTCCCGCCTTCGCGGGAGAACAAGAAGCCACGAGGGCCCTAATCGGTAGCGAAAGACGCCTCGACCACAAGCCGTTCCGAATCCCATTCGGGCACCGCCTCGACGCGCATCGGCACCATGAACCGCTTGCCGGGCTTCTCGTCCACGGCAGGCCGCTCGATCTCGATGACATCGCCCGCGCCGAAATTGTCGATCGCAACGACGCGCCCGATCGCCTCGCCATCGGTCGAGACGGCTGCGAGCCCGATCAGGTCGGTATGATAATATTCGCCGTCTTCCAGTGGCGGCAACGACGACCGCGGCACGGTCAGTTCGGTCCCGCGCATCGCCTCGGCGGCATTGCGATCGGCCACCTCGGCGAAGCGCGCGATCGTGCCGTTGTTGCCGGCACGCGCGGACTTGAGGCTCAGCGCGCTATCGTTGAAGCTCTTATACGCCGAAAAATTCTCCGCGAAGACCTTCAGCCGCACTTCGCCGCCGATGCCGTGCGCGCCGATCACGACGGCGAGCGTGACCTTATCCCTGCGCGGAGCCGGTGTCGGGTCCGGGGCTGTCGTCGGCGCCTTCTGCGGGGTCTTCGGCGGAGACGCCTTCATTGCTGGCATCTTCGATGTCCTCGGGTGCGGGGGCTGTTCTGGGATCTGGATCGGGGGTCATCATGCGCTCCTTGTGGGTGACGGACCGACAAAGAACGCACGAGCCGCCATTCGGGTGCGGACATCGCCCACCCCAAGCCGTCATCCTGGGCTCGACCCAGGATCCAGAGCCTAGGACGTTGCCGTCCCTGGCTCTGGATCCCAGCCTTCGCTGGGATGACGAGGAAGTCGATCTTACGAAGCGGCTTCTTCGGTCTCGGCAGCAGGTGCCTCTGCGTCGGCAGCAGGTGCCGCCTTTGCAGCCGCTTCGGCCTCGGCAGCTTCAGCCGCCTTGGTCGCACGCTCTTCAGCGCGCTCGGTGGCCTTCTCGCCGGGCTTGCCCTTGTTCGGGTTGTTGCGTGCCGAACGCTCGAGAACGCCTGCGGCATCGAGGAAGCGAGCGACGCGGTCGGTCGGCTGCGCGCCGACGCTCAGCCAATGCTTCGCGCGGTCGGCGTCGAGCTGCACGCGCTGCTCGTTGTCTTTGGCGAGGAGCGGGTTGTAGTTGCCGATCTTCTCGATGAAGCGGCCGTCACGCGGGCTGCGCGCATCGGCAACGACGATCTTGTAATAGGGACGCTTCTTGGAGCCACCGCGCGCGAGGCGAATGTTGATTGCCATGATATTTTCCTTCTGGATCTAAACGTCACCCCAGCGAACGCTGGGGTCTTTGGGTTGGTAGGTCCCGCAATCTCACCGGGATCCCAGCATTCGCTGGGAAGACGGTGGGGCGCGGAGGGTTATTTCTTCTTCAGAAAATCGTCGAAGCCCGCGGGAAGCTGCGGCATCTTGCCGCCAAGGCCCGGCAGGCCGCCCCCGGAACTGCCGCCCGGAAGCCCGCCTGTGCCGGCCTTGTTGAGCATGTCGCCCATCTGCGGCCCGCCGATCGCGTTGCCGATCCCGCCCAGGCCGCCGCCAAGACCACCTTTTCCGAGCATCGCCATCATGCCCTTCATGCCGCCCATCTTCTTGATCTTCTTCATGGCGGTCGACATTTCGAGATGCATCTTGAGCAGCTTGTTGACCTCCTGCACCGTGGTGCCGGAGCCCTTGGCGATGCGGATCTTGCGCTTCGCGTTGATCAGCTCGGGCTTGTTGCGCTCCTTGATCGTCATCGAACCGATCATCGCGTCCATATGGACGAGGACCTTCTCGCCGCCGACCGAAGCGACCGCGCCCTGCGCCTTCTTCATGCCGGGGATCATCCCCGCCAGCGCGCCGAGCCCGCCCATCCGCTGCATCTGCGCGAGCTGGGCACGCAGGTCGTTCATGTCGAACTGACCCTTGGCCATCTTGGCGGCCATCCGCTCGGCGTCTTCGACCTGGATCGACTCCGCCGCGCGCTCGACCAGGCTGACGACGTCGCCCATGCCGAGGATCCGGCCAGCGACGCGCTCGGGATGGAACGCCTCGAGTGCATCAAGCTTCTCGCCCGTGCCCGCAAACTTGATCGGCTTGCCCGTGACCGCACGCATCGACAGCGCCGCGCCGCCACGCGCATCACCGTCCATCCGGGTCAGCACGATACCCGTCAGTGGCACCTGGTCGGAGAAGTTCTGCGCGACGTTGACCGCGTCCTGACCGGTCAGCGAGTCGACGACGAGCAGGATCTCGGCCGGCTTGGCGACATCCGCGACCGCCTTCATCTCGTCCATCAGCGCCTGGTCGACATGGAGTCGACCCGCGGTGTCGAGCATCAGGACGTCATAGCCCTGCAGCTTGGCCGCCTGCATCGCGCGCCGCGCGATATCGACCGGCTGCTGGCCAGCCACGATCGGCAGCGTCGAAACCTCGATCTGCGTGCCGAGCGTTGCCAGCTGTTCCTGCGCGTTCGGGCGGTTGACGTCGAGCGACGCCATCAGCACCTTCTTGCGCTCGCGCCCGTTGCCGCCGATCGCCGACTGCCCCGCCGCGAGCCGCTTGGCGATCTTCGCGGTGGTGGTCGTCTTGCCCGAGCCCTGAAGCCCGACCATCATGATGACCGCGGGCGGCGTGACGCCCAGTTCGAGTTCGGAGGCTTCGGCACCGAGCATCTCGACCAGCGCGTCGCTGACGATCTTGACGACCTGCTGCCCCGGCGTGACCGAGCGGAGCACGTTCTGGCCAACGGCCTTCTCGGTCGCCTTCTCGACGAAGTCGCGCGCGACGGGCAGCGCGACGTCGGCCTCGAGCAGCGCGACGCGCACCTCGCGCATCGCTGCGCGCACGTCCGCTTCGGTCAGCGCACCCCGGCCGCGAAGGCGATCGAAGACGCCGCCAAGTCGATCGCTCAGGCTTTCGAACATCGAATTACTCCAATACACCGTCACCAAACGCAAAAGCGCCGGCGGGCGAAACCTCGCCGGCCAGCGTGCATCCTTGGATGCTCGTCTTATGCGTCCCGTGACGGAACGTGGAACGCCCGATACGCGACCGCGCCGCTGGATGCAAGATGGCGCCTTTTGGGCCGTTGCGCACGACGCCCGCACCGCGGCTAAACCGGCTCTTAACGGGTCCTACACATTTCGCGCGCAGATGTGATGTAGATCATAAGCGCAAAGGCCCGTCATCGCATGACAGCATCGCCGGCGGCTCCCCGCCTGCCCCGCAACATCAGCCGTGAGTTCGTCACGGGTGCCGTGACGGGCGCGGCTGCGTTGTTGCTGGTCGGTACCGGCGGCGCGGTTCTGCTCGACGCGATCGCGCATATCACGGGTGACGGGACGGGAATCGACCACCGGCTGATCGTCGCGATGCTGCTGAACGTCGCGCTCATTCTCTTCGGGGTCCTGCGCTATCGTGCCTTGTCCGTCGAATTGAACGAAGTCGCCGATGCGGGGATGCGCGATCGAATCCTCGCGCAGCGCGATCCGCTCACGGGCTTCCTCAACCGGCGCAGTCTGTCGGAAGACGGCGCGACCTTGTTCGGGAGCGCGCGTCGCCGCGGCAAGGCGGTCGCGATGCTGATGATCGACATCGACCTCTTCAAGGGCGTCAACGATCTGCACGGCTATGCGATCGGTGACCTGCTGCTCATCCATGTCGCAGAGACGATCGCCGCGATCGTTCCGGGGTCGAGCCTGCTCGCGCGACTCGGCGCGGATGAATTTGCCTGCGCCTTCATCTTCGACCCCTCGCATCAGGAAGTCGCCGACCGGATCGCCGAACGCCTCGTCGCCGGTCTGGCCACGCCGTTTCGCGCCAACGGGATCGAAATCCATACCAGCGCCTCGATCGGCGTGGCGCGCTCGGATGCGGATTGCGCCTCGATCGACGCGCTGCTCCGCACGGCGGACATCGCGCTGCACGCCGCGCGGACGAACGGCCGCAACCGCCATGCGTGGTTCAGTCCGTCAATGGAGCGCACGCTCCAGCTTCGCGGCGAACTCGAGACGGGCCTGCGCCATGCGATCCCGGCGCAGCAGATCATCCCCTGCTTCGAACAGCAGGTCGATCTCGCAACGGGGCGTGTCACGGGGTTCGAGGTGCTTGCGCGGTGGGAACACCCTACCCGCGGCACGATCACCCCCGACGTCTTCATCCCGATCGCCGAAGAGATCGGCGCGATCGGCGACCTCTCGCTGTCGATCATGCGGCAGGCATTCACCGCGGCGCGCGATTGGGATGCGGCGCTGACATTGTCGGTCAACATCTCGCCGCTTCAGCTTCGCGATGCATGGCTCGCACAGAAGATCATCAAGACCCTCGTCGAGACGGGCTTCCCCGCAAGCCGGCTGGAAATCGAGATCACCGAGAGCGCGCTGTTCGACAATCTGCCGCTCGCGCAATCGATCGTCGGAAGCCTGAAGAACCAGGGCATCCGCCTCGCGCTCGATGATTTCGGGACAGGCTATTCGAGTCTCGCGCATCTGCGCGCGCTGCCGTTCGACCGGATCAAGATCGACAAGAGCTTCGTCGCCTCGATCCTCGAAAACCCCGAGAGCATGGCGATCGTCAACACGATCGCGCGGCTCGGCGACAGCCTCAACCTGCCGACCACCGCGGAAGGAATCGAGGACGCCGCGGTCGAGGAACGCCTCTGCGCGATCGGATGCGCCAAGGGTCAGGGCTATCTCTACGGCCGCCCCCTCAACGCCGCGCAGGTCCGCCGGATGCTCGCCGAGAAGCGCCTCCTTGCGCACCAGCCCGACAGCGAATTCCCGGCACTGCGCGATCTGTCTCCCCGCCTCGCAAGCTGACCGACCGGCCGACAGGCCCGCGCCTGCACGGTCCACCCGCGCGAAAGAGATTGCGTGGACTTCGCGCAACGTCGCTTATAGATCGCACCCATGCCATCCGCCCCCCTGCCTCAGGCTGCGCCAGAGGCCGGTCCCGACGTCGTCAGTCTGGGTTGCCGCCTCAATATCGCCGAAAGCGAAACGATCCGCGCACTTGTCGCGGGGCGGGACATGGTCGTCGTCAACAGCTGCGCGGTCACCAACGCCGCGGTGAAGGCGACCCGCGTCGCGATCCGGCGCGCCCGCCGCGACCGTCCATCGGCGCAGATCGTCGTCACCGGCTGCGCAGCGCAGATCGATCCCGCCAGCTTCGCCGCAATGTCCGAGGTCGATCGGGTCATCGGTAATGCGGACAAGCTGTTGCCGTCTGCCTGGCAGAGCGAGGCTGCGGTCCTGGTCTCCGACGTCATGAC
This sequence comes from Sphingomonas sp. 22R3R2A-7, assembly GCF_036856055.1. NCBI lineage: Bacteria > Pseudomonadati > Pseudomonadota > Alphaproteobacteria > Sphingomonadales > Sphingomonadaceae > Sphingomonas > Sphingomonas sp. 22R3R2A-7. Next base: position 1,030,407 of record NZ_JASPFR010000001.1, read on the forward strand.
GGTTCGCGAGACCGCACCGCATCTCGCCGCGAGCTTTTCCGCCCATGCCCGCGCGTTCGTCGAGGTCCAGAACGGATGCGACCACCGGTGCACCTTCTGCGCGATCCCCTTTGGTCGCGGTCCGAGCCGTTCGGTCCCCGCCGGTGCGGTCGTCGATCGCATCGCGGGCCTCGTCGACGCCGGGCACAGCGAGATCGTCCTGACGGGCGTCGACCTCACCAGCTACGGCCCCGACCTGCCGGGCGCCCCCACGCTCGGTCACCTCGTCGAGCGGATCCTCACGCACGTACCCGCATTGCGGCGGCTGCGGCTGTCGTCGCTCGACGGGATCGAGATCGACGACCGGCTGTTTGCCGTGCTGACGGGTGACGCGCGGATCATGCCGCACGTCCATCTGTCGCTGCAGGCCGGGGATGACATGATCCTCAAGCGCATGAAGCGCCGCCATTCGCGCGCCGAAAGCGTCGATCTGGTCCAGCGACTCAAGGCGGCCCGTCCGGATATCGCGATCGGTGCCGATCTGATCGCGGGCTTCCCGACCGAGGACGACGCGATGTTCGCGAACACGCTCGCGCTGATCGACGATTGCATGATCGTCCACCCGCACATCTTCCCCTATTCGCCCCGCGCCGGCACGCCCGCTGCACGCATGCCCCAGGTCGAGCCCGGCATCCGCCGCCGCCGCGCGACGCTGTTGCGCGAGGCGGGTGAGGCTGCACGGGGAGAGTGGTTACGCGGACTGGTCGGCACCACGCAGGACCTGCTTGTCGAGCGACCCGGCGATCGCGGCCATATCGCTAACTTTGCCGAAGTCGTGCTGGACGAAACCGCGATACCGGGCGAAATCGTCCGCGTCAGAATCACCGGCGCAACGGGCGACCGCCTGAGCGCAACACGGGACAACACATGAGCACCACCCCCACCTGGCACGACAAGCTGCTCGGCGGCTTCAAGCGCACGTCCGACCGGCTCGTCGGCAATCTCGCCGGCCTTGGCGGCGCACGCCTCGACGACGCGACGCTCGACAATATCGAGGAGGCGCTGATCGCCTCCGATCTCGGCCCCGAAACCGCGGGCCGGATCCGTCACCGGCTGTCCGAAGGCAGCTTCGAGCGAAACATGGAAGAACTTGGCATCCGCGTCATCGTCGCGGAAGAGGTCGAGAAGGTCCTCGCGACCGTCGCCAAGCCGATCGAGATCGACGCGTTTCCACGCCCGCAGGTCATCCTTGTCATCGGCGTCAACGGCTCGGGCAAGACCACCACGATCGCCAAGCTCGCGCATCTGTTGATGGAGCAGGATTACGGCGTGATGCTGGCGGCAGGCGACACGTTCCGCGCCGCCGCGATCGGGCAGCTTCGCACCTGGGCCGAGCGCGTCGGCGTGCCGATCGTGACCGGTCCTGAGGGCGGCGACGCGGCGGGCGTGGTGTGGGACGCAGTCAAGAAAGCGACCGAGACGGGGATCGACGTGCTGATCGTCGACACCGCAGGCCGTCTCCAGAACAAGCGCGAGCTGATGGACGAGCTGGCCAAGATCCGCCGCGTGCTCGGCCGCATCAACCCCGAGAGCCCGCACGACATCGTGCTCGTGCTCGATGCGACGACCGGCCAGAACGCGCTCCAGCAGATCGAGGTGTTCAAGGAGGTGGCGGGCGTGACCGGGCTCGTGATGACCAAGCTCGACGGCACCGCGCGTGGCGGCGTGCTCGTCGCGGCGGCCGAGAAATACGGCCTCCCCATCCACGCGATCGGCATTGGCGAGGGGATGACCGACCTCCGGCCGTTCGATGCGAACGAGGTCAGCCGGATCATCGCGGGCGTGGAGAGCGTTCGGAAGTAACGCGCCGTCCGGAGGGGCTGCCCTCCGTTCGTCCTGCGCGACGTCGAACGACCGGCCAGCTCGTGGCAATGTCGTTCGACTATGGTCGGGGCGAACCGGATTTTACGCATTTTCTTGGAAGACACAGTGACCAAATCCCCCTGCCCCCCGGTCTTCGCATGGCGATCGACTATGGCCCGCTCGCGATCTTCTTTGCGGTGAACTCGCTCACCCCGGGCGCACCGATCGCGCGCGTCGTCGCCGCGACGACCGCGTTCATCATCGCCACGATCGTCGCGATGATCGTCTCCAAGGTGAAGTCGGGGCACATCTCGCCGATGCTGTGGATGTCGGGCGCGCTGATCGTCGTGTTCGGCGGACTGACGATCTATTTTCACGACCAGCGCTTCATCCAGATGAAGCCGACGATCATCTACGCGATGTTCGCCGCAATCCTGACGTTCGGGCTCGTCACCGGCCGCCCGCTGCTCCAGTCGCTGCTGGGCACGGCGTATCCGGGGCTGTCCGCGGACGGCTGGCGCAAGCTTACGCGTAACTGGGCGGTGTTCTTCGTGTTCATGGCGGTGCTCAACGAGGCGGTCTGGCGCAACAGCACATGGGATTTCTGGGTCGGCTTCAAACTTTGGGGCGCGATCCCGCTGACGCTGATCTTCGCGTTCGCCAATATTCCGATGCTGTTGAAGCATGGACTGCAAACGGGCGACAAGGCCGTCACTGACCTGCCGCCCGAAGGGTAACGCAAAAACCCGTCATCGCAGCAACGCTGCAATCTCCCCGTGTCAGACGTCACGACTGCCACGGGGATACCCCGGCTTTCGCCGGGGTGACGGTTCAAGCGTCAGTTCAGCCCGCGACCTTCGCGTAGCGCTCGCCGACCACGTCCCAGTTCACGATGTCCCACCACGCCTTCAGATAGCCCGGACGGTCGTTCTTGTACGTCAGGTAATAGGCGTGCTCCCACACGTCGTTACCCAGAAGCGGCGTACCCGGCTCCTTGGCGTCGTCCATCAGCGGGTTGTCCTGGTTCGGCGTGCTCGTCACCTTCAGCTTGCCGCTGGCGTCGGCGATCAGCCATGCCCAGCCCGACCCGAATTGGCCCGCGCCCTTGGTGTTGAACTCGTCCTTGAGCTTGTCGAGGCCGCCGAAATCGCGATCGATCGCCTCTGCCAGCTTGCCCGACGGGGCCTGGCCAGCCTTGGGCGCCATCGTCTTCCAGAAGAAGTCGTGGTTCCAGAAGCCGCCGCCATTGTTGCGGACGAGCGGTGGTTGCGACGAGATCATCCCGAGAATGTCCTCGATCGACTTGCCCGCCAGCGCCGAGTCCTTCTCGACACCTTCATTCAGCTTCGCGGTATAGGCCGCATGATGCTTGTCGTGGTGAAACTTCATCGTCTCCTGATCGATCACCGGCTCGAGCGCGTCATAGGCGTAAGGCAGCGGCGGTAATTCGAAAGCCATCGGAAGTCTCCTTGGTGAATGGGTTGGACGTTAAACGCCCGCCCGCCCCAAATGGTCCGCGCAAAGTCGTTCCGCAAGCGTCCCGACCACCCTCCGCGGCGATAGCGACGGTCCAGGCATCACAAGATGGTTGCGGGTCAGCCGCCGGCGTTCAGCAGGTCGTGGCGCTTCAACGCATGACGCAACTGGTCATAGGACAGCCCGAGCGCTTCCGCCGTCGCCCGCTGGTTGAAGCGATGTTCGGACAATGCCTTGGCGAGGAGATCGCGCTCGAACCGCGAGACGCGCGACTTGAAATCGGAAGGACCTTCTTCACATGCGACGACGGGATCATCCTCGTCGATCGCCGGCACGTCGGGCTGGCGGGCGGGCGGTGCGGCCGGGACGATGGCCTGAGGCCGAGGCGCCTGCCCCGCACCGGGGCGATGCGGCGACTGGAACGGGTCGATCTCGATCTCGTCGATCGGACCCGCTTGCTCCCACCGATAGACCGCGCGCTCGACGACATTGCGCAGTTCGCGGACATTGCCCGGCCAACGATACGCGACCAGCGCGTCCATCGCGGCAGGCCCGAACCCTTCCCACCGATCACGCCCGAGTTCGGACGCCATCCGCCGCCCGAAATGCTCGGCAAGCACCACCACGTCGCCGCTCCGCGCGCGCAAGGGCGGCAGTGTCACCACTTCGAACGACAACCGATCGAGAAGATCCGCGCGAAACTCATGGCGATCGACCTTGTCGGGCAGATGCTCGTTGGTCGCGGCAACGATCCGTACGTCGACACGCCGTGGCCGCGACGATCCGATCCGCGTGATCTCGCCATATTCGACCGCGCGCAGCAGCCGGTCCTGCGCCGCCATCGACAACGTCCCCAACTCGTCGAGGAACAGCGTACCGCCATCGGCTTCTTCGAACCGCCCGACGCGCGCCTTGGTCGCGCCCGTGAACGCGCCCGCCTCGTGCCCGAACAACTCGGCTTCGATCAGCGACTCGGGCAGTGCCGCGCAGTTCATGATCACCAGCGGTTGATCCCAGCGCGGCGACAGGCGGTGCAGTCGCTCTGCAACCAGTTCCTTGCCCGTTCCCCGCTCGCCGATGACCAGCACGGGACGGTCGAGTGCAGCCGCACGCGATGCGCGTTCCAGCGCCCCCATGAAGGTGCTCGATTCCCCGATGACCTGCGTTGTTCGCTCCATAACGAAGATGTGGCGCGATTTACCAACTCTTCGCAAGCACCTGATCGATATCGATCTGAAGGAAATCGCTAAGTAACGGTTTCTAGGCCTTTTTCAAAACTGGCACGACTGATGCAAAGCTTGAGACAATCCGCACACAGGCGGAACATCGCACCATTAGGGAGTTCCATCATGTTCAAGACCGACATCATCCGCACCGTTGCCGCCGCACTCTGCACCATCGTCTTCAGCGCGACCTGCGTGCTGGGCGCAGTCGCACCGGCGCATCAAGCGAACGCGGTCGCGGCACGCACCGCAATCGTGGCATAAGTGCGCGACGGCTCGACCAGAGCCTCGGGCCGATCCCTGGAGTAGGATTTACATGGGCATTTTTTCCCGCACTCGCGACATCGTCGCTGCCAACTTCGCCGATCTCATCGAGAAGGCCGAAGACCCGTCGAAGATGATCCGCATGATCATCCTCGAGATGGAGGAAACGCTGGTCGAGGTGCGCGCCTCCGCGGCGCGGACGATCGCCGACCAGAAGGAAATGCGGCGTCATATCTCGAAGCTCGAGCAGCTTCAGGACAACTGGACCGAGAAGGCCGAACTCGCGCTCAGCAAGGATCGCGAAGACCTTGCCAAGGCCGCGCTGGTCGAGCGTCAGAAGGCGTTCGACATGGCCGATCAGCTGAAGGCGGAGATCGTCGTTTTGGACGATGCGCTGCGCGCGTCGGAAGAGGACATCGCCAAGCTGCAGACCAAGCTGCGCGAAGCCCGCACCAAGCAGAACGCGGTGCAGACCCGACTGGAGAGCGCGAACAACCGGACGCGGCTCCGCGAGATGTATAACGGCCCGAAGACGCACGAGGCCTTCAGCCGCTTCGACATCCTCGATCGCCGCGTCGACGAGGCCGAGGGCCGCGCGGATGCGATGGGGCTCGGGGTGGTCAAGACGCTGGAAGAGGAGATCGCCGAACTGCGCAGCAACGACAAGGTCGACGCCCAGCTCGCCGCGCTCAAGGCGCGCCTGAAGAAGGAAGACTGAGATGGAAGACTTCATGTCCGTCGGCGTCCCCGTCGTCTCGATCTTCATCGGTCTGCCGTGGGTGATCCTCCACTATATCACCAAGTGGAAGCAGGCGCCGCGGATCACCGAAGAGGACGAGCGGCTGCTCGACGAGCTGCAGATGCTCGCCCGCCGCCTCGAGGACCGGGTGATGACCGTCGAACGGATCATTGCCGCCGACAACCCCGACTGGAAGCCCGGGATCACGAGCCAGACCCATTCGCCCTATCAGATCGACCGCGACGAGATGAAGCGCGACCTCAATCAATCGTTCAACCGGAGGAACTGAAATGTCCGCCAGCCGCACCAAGTTCTACCTCGACAAGCAGAATGCCAAGTACAAGGGCGTCTGCGCCGGGATCGCCGACTATACAGGGGTCGATGTCCTCTGGGTCCGTGTCGCGATGGTCCTGCTGACGTTCGCCGGCGGGTTCCCCTGGACGCTGATCGCCTATTGGCTGGTCGCATGGATGGGCGAGGCCAAGCCGTACGGGCTGTACGAGACGCCGGACGACGCGAAGTTCTGGCAGGGCGTGCGATCCAATCCGAAGCGCTCGACCGCCGAGGTCCGCAGCAAGTTCCGCGACATCGACCGCCGCCTCGCCGACATCGAGACGCACTATACCAGCCGCTCGAGCAACAGCCTCGCAGCAGAGATCGACAGCCTGCGCTGAGACGCGGGCGGGGTTGAGGGAGACGAACAATGAGTTGGGGTGGACCGGGCTTCGTCATCGCGATCATCGCGATCTCGACGGTGGGATGGGTGATCAACAACTGGATCCGGGCAAAGCATGGCTATGCGCTGGAAGACGAATGGAGCGGCAAGACGCACCGTGGCGATCCCGATGGCGAGCGCAAGGTACAGCTGCTCAGCACCGAGAACGAGCGGCTGACCGGCCAGGTCTCGCGGCTCGAGGAACGGATCGCCGTCCTCGAACGCATCGCCACCGATCCCGCGGAGCGTACCGCCCGCGAAATCGAAGCACTCCGCAACCGTTGAAGGGTACGAAGATGAACGGGTTCACGATCTTCATGCTCGCGATCATCTGCGTCGGCCTGCCGGTCACGCTCGGGATCGGCAGCGAGATGTTCAAGCGCTGGTTGAAGCACAAGGAAACGATGTCGACCGCGCTGACGGCGCAGACCGCGGAAAAGGCGGCGCAATATGCCGCCCACACCGAACGCCTCGAACAGCGCGTCCGGGTGCTCGAACGGATCGTGACCGATCGCGGCATCGCCCTATCCAGCGAAATCGATCTGCTCCGCGACGAGCGGCCCCTCAACTAGACGCGTATCCAGGAGAAATCCGATGAATCCCTTTACGATGGTCGTCTGCATCGTCCTGATCGTGGCGGTTTCGAAAGTCCTCAGGGCGAAATACCGGGCGCAGGGCTCGCTGATCAACCCGGCGGACACCGCCGACACGCTGCGGCTGCGCGAGGAAGTCAGCCAGATGAAACAACGCATCCAGGTGCTGGAGCGCGTGATCACCGACAATCACAAGAGCGTCGACCTCGATCGGGAGATCGAGCGGCTTCGCGACCGCTAGGAGGAGGCGGACATGACCGAACCTAACATCTACATCACGCTGGCCCTGACGAGCCTCGCGGGACTTGCGATGATCGTCGCGGCGGGGCTTGCCGGCTGGCGGGGTTGGCTTTCGCTCCGGCGGATGGAACTCGACCACGCGCACGACACCGGAATGCCCGTCGCGGTATCGACCGGCGCGCGGATCGAGATCGCCGACCTGAAAGAGCGTATCAAGAAGCTCGAGGCGATCGCCGCCGGGGTGGATCTGTAGGACTCACCCCGTCGCGCCTCGGCGGCTGCCCGATCGGCCAACCGGGCGATTGCGTCAGACGCGAGGTTACGATGGTTGCGGCCGACATGACGCCGGGGTACCGCAGCGCAATGCCCGACCTTTCCGCTATCCATGAGGAATATGACTTCCTCGAACCCGACGATCGCTACCGTCTGCTGATCGATCTCGGGCGCGATCTCGAACCCATGCCGGACGCGCTGAAGACCGATGCGACCCTGGTTCGCGGATGTTCGGCCTCCGTGTGGGTATACCCGACCAAGACCGACGATGGTCGCCTCCACTTCCTTGCGGACTCGAACGCGGCGATTACCAAGGGGATCATCGCGCTGGTCCTCCAGACCGTCCAGGATCAGGCCCCGGCGACGATCGTCGCGACCGACATCGGCGACGCGCTTGCACCGTTCGACCTGAGCAAGCAGCTCAGCTCGAACCGGACGCAGGGCATCCCGAACATGATCGCGCTGATCCGCGAGACGGCCGAGCGTTACGCCGCCTAGTGCAATGCCTCGGCCGGCGGCAGATCGTCGGCTTCAGTCCTGCGCAAGCATCGCCACGACTTCGCGCGGTTCGGTCCCGGCCGGCACCAGCATCCAGTGCCCCGGCCGCGCGCCGTCGATCATCACGACGGCGTTTTTGGGGCAGACCCCCAGGCACTTGACCTCGACGACGCCGCGATCGGCCTTGCGCCCCTTCTTAACCCCGAATGCGGTCCGCAACAGCTTGGCAAGCGACGTCCGGCGCCTGTCGCCAAACCCGCCGCCGAGCTTCTTCGAACATTTGCCGCACACGAGCACGCTGCCCTGCCAGCGGCTCGCGAGCACGCGGATCACACCGGCTTCCACGTCCGTGCATCCTCGGCCGCGCGCAGCACCTCGTACGCCGCCTGCACCCCCTGGAACCGCGTGGCGGCATCCTTGTCGCCGGGACGAACATCGGGATGGTTGGCCTTCGCCATCCGCCGCCACGCCGCGCGGACGTCCTCGAACGTCGCATCGGGCTCGAGCTGCAGCACTTCCAGCGCGCGCATCTCGTCACGCGACCGGCTGCCGTCACCCGATCCTGCCCAAGCATAATGTTTGGGGTCGGCATATCCGTCCGCCGTTCGCGTTTCCGCCGCCTCGCGCTCGGCGGCTTCCTCCGCGCTCAAGCCCTCGAAATAATTCCACCCGCGATTATACTCGCCTGCATGCTCCATGCAGAAATACCAGCGATCGGGGCTGTTCGGCGATTTCGGCGCGGGACAATTGCCGGGCTCGTTGCAACCATGCCGGTCGCACAGCCGCACCGTCGTCGCCTCGCTGCTCGAGCCATAGCCCCGCCACCGCGGAAAACCCCAGTCGGACGTACGTGTCGTGCTTCGCGCCATAGCGGCCCGAGATAGGCGTCTGCGCCGACAACGCAACCGCGCCCGTCCGCAAACTTGCCCTGCATCACATACCGTGCATCACATACCGTCCGGCCACTTGCCGCTTGAGTTGGCGTACCTTCATCGCGTATCAAGATGAACATTTTGTCATCTGGCATGGGATGAAGCGTCCACTCCGGTCGCATCCCGGCCGACACCATAGCGACTGGAACACCGGTGACGTCACTCATCCCGAAGCTAACGACCTGGCGGACAGATCTTCCGGCGTCGATCGTCGTCGCGCTCGTCGCATTGCCGCTGTGCCTCGGCGTTGCGCTTGCGTCAGGCGCACCCTTGTTCGCAGGGCTCATCTCGGGGATCGTCGGCGGTATCGCCGTCGGCCTCTTCTCGAAATCGCCGCTTTCGGTCAGCGGCCCTGCGGCGGGCCTGACGGTGATCGTGCTCGCCGCGATCGAGAGCATGCCGAGCTATCAGATGTTCCTGCTCGCGGTCGTGCTCGCCGGCGTGCTCCAACTCGCCTTCTCGCTGACCCGCGCCGGGATCCTCAGCGAATTCGTCCCCTCGTCGGTCATCACCGGCATGCTGGCGGCGATCGGCCTGATCCTCATCCTCAAGCAGATCCCGCATGCCGTCGGCTTTGACCGCGAGGCGGAGGGGATCTTCGAATTCAGCACCGCCAACGGCGCGAACACCTTCACGCGCATTCTCGACAGCCTGTCGGCGAGCACCACCCCCGGCGCGATCCTGATCGCCGGCATCAGCCTCGCCTTCCTGTTCTGGTGGGACGGCGCGAAGCCCAAGACCGGGCCGCTCCGGTTCGTCCCGGGCCCGCTCGTCGTCGTGCTGATCGGCGTGATCGGCAACGTGCTCCTCGGCGCACTCAAGCCTGAGTGGCAATTGCAGGCCACGCATCTCGTGCAGGTGCCCATCACGCAGCGGCTTTCCGAATTTCCGTCGCTCTTCACGCTCCCCGACTTCTCCGGGATCGGCCTCGGAATCGTCTGGACCACCGCGATCACGCTCGCGATCGTCGCCAGCCTCGAGTCGCTGCTGAGCGTCAAGGCCGTCGACGAGATCGACCCGCGGCGGCGCTCGACCGACAAGAACTGGGAATTGCTGGCGCAGGGCGGCGGCAACATCATCTCCGGCATGATCGGCGGGCTTCCCGTCACATCGGTGATCGTCCGCTCGTCGGCCAATGTCGACGCGAAGGCCGAGAGCAAGCTGTCGACGATGCTCCATGGCTTCTGGCTGCTGATCAGCGTGGCGTTGATCCCCGCCGTGCTGAACCTCATCCCGTTGTCGGCGCTGGCTGCTGTGCTGATCGCGACGGGCTACAAGCTGACCAAGCCGAAGCTCTTCATCGAGCGCTACAAGCAGGGGTGGACCCAGTTCATTCCGTTCGTCGTCACCGTCGTCGCGATCCTGTTCACCGACCTGCTCGAGGGCATCATCATCGGGATCGTCGTCGGCTTCGTGTTCGTGATCGCGCGGAACTTTCGTACCGCCATCACCTTCGCCTGCGATGGCGACGACTGCCTCGTCCGCGCGCGCCGCAACCTGTACTTCATCCACAAATATGAACTGCAGAAGTCGCTCGACCGCGTACCCGACAACACGCAGGTGCTGATTGACCTGTCCTCGACCAGCTATGTCGATCTCGACAATATCGACATCATCAACGCGTTCATCAAAGGCGCGGTCTATCGCGGCATCACGGTCAGCCTGCGCGGGGACATCGCCGGCAAGCGCGCCGCGCTGATCAACGCGCCATCGAGCGAGGTTCTTTACACATGAGACGCTACAAACAGCTCCTGCTCGCCAACAAGGCATGGGTCGCCGAGCTCACGGACGAGAACCCCGAATTCTTCAGCCGGCAGACGCTCGGCCAGCGGCCCGAGTTTCTCTGGATCGGCTGTTCAGACAGTCGCGTCAGCCCCGAACAGATGACGATGACCCAGCCGGGCGGCATGTTCATCCACCGCAACATCGCCAATCTCGTGAACGAACACGACCTGAACCTGATGTCAGTGCTGCAATATGCGGTCGACGTTCTGAAGGTGAAGCACGTGATCGTCTGCGGCCATCACGGCTGTGGCGGCATCAAGGGCGCGTTTCACGGCGGGACGGAAGGCCCGGTCAACGAGTGGCTCGATACCGCGCGTCAGGTGCTCGATGACCACCGCGACGAAATCGACGCGCAGCCCGACGCGGAGGCCAAGGTGAACCGTTTCGTCGAGGTCAACGTGCGCGACCAGCTGGTTCGCCTCGCGCGGACCAAGACGGTGCAGGACGCGTTCGCCAGCGGCCAGGAACTCGCACTGCACGGATGGGTCTACGACATGCGCGACGGCCATATCAAACCGCTGATGGAGATCGCGTCGGACACGGTGCTCGACGAGATCGGCCGTCCGGCCAAGGTCCTCGTCTAACGGCGCCGCCGTCGCTCCGACCGGGCGACGGCGGCCCTGCCCCACGCCGCTGGCCGGGGCGATGCGGGAAACGGTGCCAGAGGGTCTGTAAGCCGGGTTCTGTCCATTCCCGATCCTTCGATACGGAAGTTAGGCGACCATTCCTCTAGGACGACGGTTGCCCGTCGCCTCAAGCAATCAACCCGGGTGACGAGCTGAAACGAAGCCCATGCGCCACCCCTATTCGATCTTGCTCCCGGTGGGGTTTGCCGTGCCGCCCCTGTTACCAGGCGCGCGGTGCGCTCTTACCGCACCCTTTCACTCTGACCGCCCCGGCTTGCGCCGAGGGTTGGCCGTCTGCTCTCTGTGGCACTGTCCCTGGGGTCGCCCCCGCCGGGCGTTACCCGGCACCGTCGTTTCGCGGAGCCCGGACTTTCCTCGCGGATGCCATTACAACACCCCCGCGGCCGCCCGACCCTCTGGCGCGACGATCCCTAATCGTCACCCATCGGTTTGGGAAGCAGCAAAGCGAGCAGGATGCACCGACACTCGGCATCGATCTCGCCATCGACCAGCTCGGGTCGAAAACGCCGCTGGAACGCCATGATCGCCGCCATCCGGTTTTCGACATCATAGCCGAAGCGCTCGAGCGCCAGGCAGAAGCCCGCCTCGGTCCAACCCGGATCCATCAGGTTCTTCGTCGGCCGCGGCAAGGCGAGGCGGCGGCGCGCGAGTTCATGCCACGGGAACAGCTCACCGGGGTCACGCTTGCGCGTTGGCGCGATGTCCGAATGGCCGACGATGTTGCCGCGTGTGATCTCGTGCCGGTCCTTGATCGCCGCGACGAGCGGAAGCAATGCGGCGATCTGTTCGGCGGGAAACGGGCGATAGCCGAATTCATGCCCGGGATTGACGATCTCGATGCCGATGCTCGCCGAATTCACGTCGTCGATGTCGCGCCAGTGCGAGCGTCCCGCATGCCAGGCGCGCTTGTCCTCGGCCACCATCCGCAACACGGTGCCGTCCTCGTCGATCAGATAATGCGACGAGACCTTGGCGTCGGGATCGCGCAACCGGGCGATCGCCGACGGGCCGTCCTGCATTCCGGTATAGTGCAGCACGATCATGCTGATAGGCAGCGTGCGGTCGTCGAAATTCGGTGACGGCGTCTCGATGATCGTCAAGCGAGCTTCCTCCAGCCATGGCAAGCGGGCAGCATGCAGCCCGCTTGCGTCGGCAATAGCGTCAACCGATCGCCGGCGTAATAGCGGAAAAGCCATCCGCCACCACCGGATGCGCGCGCCGTGACGCTGGCACTGGTCCGATCAGGCGGCGGCGCGACCGGCGGTCAGCGTGGTCGACCCGGAGGGCGGCGTCTCGTAAAATCCGCGAAAGCGCTTGCTCGGCTCGAACGCGGAGGTCTGGCCGATCACCGTCTCGCCCGCCCCCATGACGAGCAGCCCGCCCGGACGCAAAGCCCGCGCGATCGTCGCGAACACGCATCGTTTCGTATCGGCCGCAAGGTACAACAGGACGTTGCGGCACAGCACGACATCGAACTGCCCCGACGGCGCCGGATCGGCGACGAGGTTGAGGCGCCGGAACGTCACCATCTTGACCAGCTCCGGCTTGGCGACCCAGTCGCTGCCATCGCCGTCGAACCACCGCATCATCCGCCGGATCGGCAGGCCGCGCTGGATCTCGAACTGCGTGAACCGGCCGGCGCGCGCGCGCGCGATCGCCGCTGCGGAAACATCCGTCGCGACGATCTCGGGTATCGGCGCGCCGGTCTGCTCGTGACGCTCGGCGAACAGCATCGCCAGCGACAGCGGCTCCTGACCCGTCGCGCAGCCCGCACTCCAGATACGGACCGCGCGCCCCTTCGCCTCCGCGTCGGCGATCGCCTCGACGAGCGATTCGAACACCAGCGCATCGCGGTAGAACGAGGTCTCCTGGTTGAGCAGCGCATCGACGATCCGGTCGCCGATGACCCGGTCGCTGCCCTCGAGCAGTTGCGTGACGAGCTGGTCGAGCGTGTCGAGCTTGCGATCGCGCAGCAACGGCTTCAGCGCGGTGTCGAGCCGCCACGAGCGATAGGCCGAGATCTGCTGGCCGGTACGCGCTTCAAGCAGCGCGGTGAGGACGTTGGTCGCAATCTGCGACACCGGGCTTGCCTCGGATCGGCTGGCGGGTGGTCCGGACATCATGGCCGACGCCGCATCGCGACGAGGCGGCCGATCGCATCGGGCGCAAGGACGGCGTCGGCGAGTCCCGCGGCGACCACGGCACCCGGCATACCCCAGACCACCGAGCTCGCCTGGTCCTGCGCGAGGATACACCCGCCCGCATCGCGAACGTGCTGCGCCCCCTCCGCCCCATCGCGACCCATGCCGCTCAGCATGATCGCGAGCGCGCGCGAGCCAAACACCTCTGCGACCGATCGCAGCATCGGATCCACCGAAGGCAGGCATCCATTCGCAACCGGCTCGTGCAGCAGCCGGATCGCCGCGCCGCTGCCGGGCAGCGTGACGCATCGCAGATGTGCGTCGCCGGGGGCGACGATCAATCGGCCGGGACGGATGCGCAGGCGATCCGTCGCCACGTCGCATGGCCGCCCCGACAACACCGCCAGCTGCGCCGCAAAATAGGGCATGAACGATGCGGGCAGATGCTGTGTGATCAGGATCGGCAGACGGAACGATACCGGCAAGGCGCGCAGCAGTGCGCTGAGCGCGTGGATCCCCCCGTCGACGCACCGATCGCGACGATGTCATAATCGTCCGACGATCCGGGGCGCTCGGTGGGCTCATTGGTGCTCGTCGCCAGGCGGGGGCTGATGCCCGACCGGCTCGTCGGTCGCATCGACAGCGGCGGGGGCGTGTCGGCGATCGTTTCGGACAAGCGTTCGAGCGTCTCGACAAGCGCGCTGGCGAACCGTCCCGACATCCCCGTCGCGCCGGGCTTGACCAGCGTTTCGGCCGCGCCCAGCGCGAGCGCCTGGACCGCGGCGACGCCGCCCTCGGTCGCGGACGACGAGACGATCACGACCTTGGCCCCGGCGCCCGCCTCGATCAGGTCGGGCAAAGCGGTAAGACCGTCGACGCCGGGCATCTCGATATCGAGCAGGATGAAATCCACGCTCGCGCCGCTGAGGAACTGCAGCGCGGCCGCGGCATTGGCGACTGCGCCGACCACGGAAAACTGTTCGCTCGCGTCGACCAGCCGCGCCATCACTGCGCGGGCCACGACCGAGTCATCGACGATCAGGACTCGCGACGCCCGGTTCACCGGCGCCTTGAGCACGGGCGTGAAGGGCAGCGAAACGGCCACGGCGTCGCCTCCCCGATCAGGCCATGCCGACGATTTGCAGTTTGGATTCGAGCGTATCGCGATCGAAGGGCTTCATCACATATTCGTCGGCGCCCGCCTCGATTGCAGCGCGGATATACGCCATGCCGTTCTCCGTCGTGCAGAACACGACCTTCGGCCGATGGCTCAGGTCGCTCAGCCGCAGCGCACGCAGGAAATCCATCCCGCTCATCACGGGCATGTTCCAGTCGAGCAGAATCACGTCGGGCACGGACGCCATGCACGCTTCGAGCGCCTCGCGACCGTCACAGGCCTCGCTGACGGTAAAGTTGAGCGTCTCGAGGATATGGCGTGCGACCTTGCGGATCACCTTAGAATCATCGACGACAAGACAGGTCTTCATGGAAAGCCTTCCAGGGGTGATCGTGACGCCAGTCTTAGCCGGCAAAGCGTAAGGACAGGGTTAAGGGCCGGGTCGTCAGGCGGCGGATTGCAGCGCGGACACCGGCAGGATCGTCGCGAGGTCAAGCACCAGCAACGGCTCGCCATCCCGTTCGACGAGCCCGGTCGCGGCACTTGCCCAGCCATGGTTGAGCGCGAGCCCGGACGACAATGGCAGGCGTTCGAACGGCGCGACGTCCTCGAGCGAGATCGACCAGGATCGCGTAATGATGGCCATCGACCTGCGTGATGACCGCGCGTCGTGCCGCGTCGGGCGTCGGCGCGAGACCGAGCGCCGTGCCGGTGTCGATCACCGTCACCACCCGGCTGCGCAAGGCGGCGAGCCCGCGCACCGACGGCTCGGCAAGCGGGACCGCGACAACGTCGCCGATATCGACGACCGATGCGACCTGGTCGGCGGGGATCGCCACGCCGCGCCCCGCGATATGCGCGATCAGAAACAGTTCCATCAGCCCCGTCCCCCGATCGCGGTCGTGGTTGGCCATGTCATGCGCACCGGCGGCACCACCGGGTCCGCCATCATCCGCCGTGCGATCTCCTCGATCAGCGCGGGCCGGTCATAGCGATAGATGCTGCCGTCGTCGGCGCCCGCACCGGTACGATTGCGCCGCAGCGTGACGACCGGCGCGACGCGCGGCTCGATCGATGCATCGTCCATCGCCAGCACGATCGCCGCCGTCTCGTCGACGCCGAGCCTCGTCACGCAGCGATACCCCGAAGCCTCGAGCGCGGGGGTGAGGAAGGTTTCCATCCATCCGCTGCCGTCGCTGTGCAGCAGGCATACCGGCCGCGACGCGTGTCGCACGGGCTCGCTCGCGAACAGCGCATAGGGGTCGACGACCTCGACCTGTTCGCCCGCAATCATCACGACACCCGCGATCGGCCCGGTCCCGCGCGCCGGCGCGATGTGGGCCGGCAGCGTCACGATCTCGATCGCCTCGGCAATCGCATAGGCCATCTCGCTATCACCGTCGGTCAGCCGCAGGACCGCGACCTCGGTCCGGTCGGCCAGATCGCCGACCATATGCAGCGGAATGATCGCCTCGCCGACCGCCAGCCGCATCGCACCCGCGCTCCAGCAGATCGACGCGGTCGGAACCGGCTCGACCCGGTCGATGACGGCAAGCGCGAGGACCCGGCGATGGCCGTCGAGATCCTCGAACAGCAGCGCCGCAATCCCCGGCGCGACATCCTCCGCATCGACCGTATCGGCGATCGTGATGGGCGCGAACCGCAATCCGGCCGCCGCCGCGATCCCTGCCCCGTCGAGCAGCAGCATCGGCAGCCCACTGTCGGGCAGCGTCTGCCCCGCATAGACTCCGGTCGCCATGACCTGCGGCGACGCGGGCTTGACCACGAGTTCCTCGGTATCGAGCACGCCGTCGACGCCCAGCGCATAATCGCCTTCGCGCGTCGACACGATCACCAGCGTTGACGGGTCGCCGATGCCGAGCCCGAACAGCGCGCCGAGCGACACCAGCGGCATCCGACGGCCACGCACCGATACGGCGACCGCATCGCCGATCGCATCGATCCGCACCTGGTCGCCGCGTACCTTGACGATCTCCTCGATCGACTGGCGCGCCAGCGCGAACCGCTGCGTGCCGACGCCGACGATGATCGTCGACAGGATCGACAGCGTCAGGGGAACGTGGATCACGATCCGCAGCCCCTTGCCCGGCTGGTTGGTCAGCGCGATCCGGCCGCCGGTCTGCTCGATGTTCGCGCGCACCACGTCCATGCCGACCCCGCGACCCGATATCGCGGTGACCGCGTCACGGCTCGACAATCCGGCCTCGAAGATCAGGTCGAGCCTTGCCGCATCGTCCATCGCGGCGATCTGCGCATCGGTCCGCAACCTGTGTTCGCGCGCCTTTGCGACGATGCGCTCGACGTCGATACCGCGCCCGTCGTCTTCGATCTCGACGAGGATCTGGTTCCCCGCCTGCCGTGCAGACACCAGCAGCCGCCCGCTGGCCGGCTTGCCCGCCGCCAGCCGATCCGCCGGCGTTTCGATCCCGTGATCGACCGAGTTGCGGATGATGTGCGCGAGCGGATCGCGGATCAGCTCGATCATCTCGCGGTCGAGTTCGACGTCCGATCCCTCGATCGTCAGGCTGACCGTCTTGCCGAGCTCGGCCGCCGTGTCGCGGACCATGCGTGGCAACGCCGAGAAGAGTGCCTCGATCTTCTGCATGCGCGTCCGCGTCACCGTGTCGCGCATGTCCGCGACCGTCAGCGACAGCCGCTCGAGTGCCGCCTCGACATGCGGGTCCCCCTCGGTATCGCGCAGGCGGCGTGCCAGTTCGTTGCGCGCGAGCACCATGTCCGACATGCCGCTCATCATCCGGTCGAGCAGATCGACGTTGAGCCGCACGCTGCGGCTCGCGGTGCGGACGGCGACATGCGCGGAATGCATCGCGGGGGCGGCGTCGGGCGCCAGCGCGGCAATCAGCAGGTCCTCGCTCGAATCGTCGAGCGCCATCCCGCCGTCGATGGCCTCGACGAGGTCGCCGATCCGATCGACGATCGCCAGCACCGCGTCGACCAGCGCGGTATCGGGAACGCGCTTGCCCTCGCGGACCGCCATGAGGACGTCTTCCGCCGCATGGCTGAGCCGTCCCAGCCGCGGCAGGTCGAGGAAGCCGCAGCTTCCCTTGACGGTATGCACGAACCGGAAGATCGCATCGAGCCTCGCGCGGTCGTCGGGCGCGGCTTCCCACGCGACGATCTCGCCCGAAAGCGCCTCGAGCGTCTCGCGCGTCTCTGCAATGAAGTCTTGTAGCAGATCGTCCATGCGGGCCCCGAAACGCGTTGTCGGGACCGTCATGCCGTACAGGGGTTAAGGCGCCGTTAGCTTCGTGCCGCTCCGGCGCCGGACCGCACGCCCCTTACCTAGCGGGCGTTGAACACCGCGCCGAAGATCATGACGCCTTCGTCGGGCTCGAACACCTGCATGCTGCCCCCCGATTCGGTAACGAGCGCATGCACCATATAGGCGGCGGCGGCGCGCGGCGTGACCTCGTCGCTCCCCTGCCCTTCGATCAGCGTGCGGCGGATCTCCGGGTCGAGCACGAGCCGCGCGCCCTCGACCTTGACCACGATCTCGAGATGCCCCGCATTGTCCTCGCCGCCAATCTCCATGCGCCCACCGCGCACCAGCGACTCGCTTGCGATCAGCACGAGGTTGAGCAGGACCTTGATCGCCGCCTTCGGCATCGTCGGCACCTCGACGACCCAGTCCAGCTCGATCCGCTTGTTCTCGCCGATCAGCCCCTCGATCGCCGCACGCGCCTCGCGCGTGGCGACCTCTTCGCCAAACCCGCCCGCGGCCCCGAAGGCCAGCCGAAAGAATTTCAGCTTGCTCGCCGATACCCGTGCGCTGTCCGCAAGCAATTCCATGCACCGCGCACGCATCGCGGGATCGGTTTCGTCCGCCAGCAGCTCGAGCCCGTTGTTCAACGCCCCGATCGGCGACAACAGGTCGTGGCACAGTCGCGAACACAGCAGGCTGGCAAAGTCGACCGGGCTGACAGTCATCGAAATCCTCTCGTGATATCACGCTGTTCTGGCGCGCATGGCCGAAGCTGGCAAGGCCGATAACCCGGTCGACACCGCGCATGTCCGGGTCAGTTCATGACGATATCGACCTCGACGAAAAAACCCACCTCGTCCGACCGCCACGCACGCGCCGATCCACCGCCTATAATGACCCAGATCGCGCCGTCCCCCATCGCCTGCGCGGCATCGCGGGCGGAGGGGACCGCCAAGCCCGAGGGATGCGAATGATAGTGACCCACGACTGCCGGACCGCCCGCACGTGACCGCCGGTGCGCCGCGATCAGCGCCTTCGGGGCGATCTCGAACGTGCGCGCCGGATCTGCGGCGACGTTTGCGCATGGCTCGACCGCGTCGATCCTGTCGCGTGCGCCGAACAGCAGTCCACAGACCTCCGCATCGGGTGACGCGCCGGCATGACGAAGCAATTGCTGCAGCATGCTGCTTGAAATCGTTACGCTCATCGCCACATCGCTATCGCATGGACCGGGGGTTTCCACGATTGAAGCGCGCATCGCGGACACGGCTCATGGCTGGCGGCTTGACCGCGCGCTCGCCGATGCGGTCCCGACGCTGTCCCGCGAGCGGCTCAAGACGCTGATCGCCGCGGGTGCGGTATCGCATGACGGGCAGCCGTGGCGCGAGACATCGAAGAAAACCGCCGCCGGTCAGCTCTTCGCGATCGCCGTCCCCGCCCCCACGCCGCTTCACAATGAGGCGCAGGCGATCCCGCTGGTCATCGCCTATGAGGACGACGATCTCATCGTGATCGACAAGCAGGCGGGGCTGGTCGTCCACCCCGCGGCTGGCAATTTCGACGGTACGCTCGTCAACGCGCTGCTGCATCACTGTGCGGGCAACCTGTCGGGGATCGGCGGCGTCGCGCGGCCGGGTATCGTCCACCGTATCGACAAGGATACCTCGGGGCTGATGGTCGCGGCGAAGACCGACCGCGCGCATGAGGGCCTGGCACGACAGTTCCACGACCACAGCATCGATCGACGCTATCGTGCGATCGTCTGCGGGACCCCGCGGCCCGCCGCGGGGACGATCGACGCACCGCTCGCGCGCAGCCCGCAGAACCGCAAGAAGATCGCGATCGTCCAGGGCGGCAAGCGCGCGGTGACTCACTTCACGACGCTGCAGCCGCTGCGCGATGCCGCGCTCGTCGAATGCAGGCTGGAGACCGGACGCACGCACCAGGTCCGCGTCCATATGGCATCGATCGGCCATGCCTTGCTCGGCGACCCTGTTTACGCTAAGGTAAAGTCCACTCACAAGACAGTGATCGAAACGCTCGGTTTCCGGCGCCAGGCCTTGCACGCGGCCTATCTCGGGTTCATCCATCCGGTGAATAATACCGCTTTGGCGTTTGAAAGCAGGATGCCTGCAGACATGCAGGAACTGTTCAGTCAGCTTCACGTATAGATAGTGGGCCTGCCGCAGTGCGGTATAGGCTCGTAGAAAGGGAAGACGAAAATGGCAGCCCGCTCCAACGTTCCAGCGACCATTCCCGCGCTCGGCAGCGAAGCGGGGCTCAATCGCTATCTCGCCGAGATCAAGAAATTCCCGATCCTGCAGCCCGAGCAGGAATATATGCTCGCCAAGCGCTTCCAGGAGCATGGCGATACCGATGCTGCAGCGCAGCTGGTTACCTCGCATCTGCGTCTCGTTGCGAAGATCGCGATGGGGTATCGCGGCTACGGCCTGCCGACGTCGGAGCTGATCTCCGAAGGCAATATCGGCCTGATGCAGGGCGTGAAGAAGTTCGAGCCGGAGCGCGGCTTCCGCCTCGCGACCTATGCGATGTGGTGGATCCGCGCGTCGATCCAGGAATATATCCTGCGCAGCTGGTCGCTCGTGAAGATGGGCACCACCGCCGCTCAGAAGAAGCTGTTCTTCAACCTGCGCCGGATGAAGAGCCGCCTCGATGCATTCGAGGACGGTGATCTGCGTCCCGAGCACGTCACCAAGATCGCGACCGATCTGGGTGTCGCGGAAACCGACGTCGTCAGCATGAACCGCCGCATGGCGATGGGGGGCGATACCTCGCTCAACGTGCCGATGCGCGAGGACGGCGACGGCCAGTGGCAGGATTGGCTGCAGGACGATGCACCGCTGCAGGACAAGATCGTCGCCGACGCGCAGGAAGCGGATGTCCGTCACTCGATGCTGGTCTCCGCGATGGACGACCTCAACGACCGCGAGCAGCATATCCTGACCGAACGCCGCCTCACCGACGATCCGAAGACGCTCGAGGAGCTGTCGCAGGTGTACGGCGTATCGCGCGAGCGTGTCCGCCAGATCGAAGTCCGTGCCTTCGAAAAACTGCAAAAGGCGATGATGCGTATCGCCGGTGAAAAGCGCCTTCTGGCAGCGTGACGTGATACGCACCGTCGTCGTTGGCGGCGGTGCGGCTGGCATCGCTGCCGCACGGACGCTCCACGATGCGGGACACGAAGTTCTGCTGCTGGAGGCAAGCGACCGGCTCGGAGGTCGTGCGCGCAGCCTTTCGCTAGGTCCCTCGGTTTCAGGCCGGAGCACTGCTCCACCCGCGCACCCCGGGTCCGCACCCTACACCGTCGATGCGGGCTGTGGCTGGCTCCACTCGGCGCAGCGCAATCCGTGGACGCGCATCGCAGAAGCATCGGGGTTCACCGTCGACCGTTCCGACGCGAACTGGCGCAGCCAATGGCGCGATCTGGGTTTCCCGCCCGAGGATCAACGTGCATCCGCCAAGGCTTACCTCGCCTGGAACGAACGCGCGCTTGCCGCCCTTGACGGCCCCGACCGGCCGCTGTCGGATTTCATCAGCGCTGATGACCCATGGCGCGCGAAGATCGACGCGATTTCGGGATACGCCAACGGCGCCAACCTGTCCAAGGTCTCGCTGCATGATTGGGCAGCGTATGAAAATGCCGCGTCCGACGACAACTGGACCGTGAAGCAGGGCTACGGCACGCTCGTCGTCAGCCACGGCGCTGATCTCCCGACCCACCTCGACACGCCGGTAACGCGCATCGATCACAACGGTCGCTGCCTCAGCCTCGATACGCCAACCGGGCGAGATCGAAGCGGACCGGGTCATCGTCTGCGTCCCGACCACCGTGCTCGCCACGTCGCGGATCGTGTTCGACCCGCCGCTACCCGACAAGCACGCCGCCGCCGCCGACCTGCCGCTCGGCCTCGCCGACAAGGTGTTTCTCCATGTCGATCGCCCCGAATGGCCGGCAAACGCGCATCTCGTCGGCAATGCCTATGCGGCCTGTACCGCGAGCCACCGTCTTTCGCCGTTCGGCTGGCCGATCGTCGAAAGCTTCCTCGGCGGCGATTGTGCCGAGATGCTCGAAGACGGCGACGCCGCGGCGTTCGCGATCGACGAACTCGTTGGCCTGCTCGGCAGCGATTTTCGGCGTCGCGTTCACCCCTCGCCACGACCCGCTGGCGCCACGAACGCTGGATCGGCGGCAGCTACAGTCACGCGCGGATCGGTCGCGCAGGCCAGCGCGCAGTGTTAGCCACACCGGTCGACGGCCGGATCTTCTTCGCGGGTGAAGCCTGCCATTCCCATGATTTCTCGACCGCGCACGGTGCGTATGAAACCGGCGTCGCGGCGGCACGCGCGATCATTGGCGACGACGCGACGATCGCATAAGACGCGCCGATGGGCTTTCTTCGCATCCTCGCCAAATTCGCGTTCGTCTTCGTCGTCGTGACGGTCGCCTGGGTCGGCCTCTATCGCTTCGTCCCCCCGCCCTTCACCTTCACGATGATGGGTGATGTCCTTTCGGGGCATACCGTCACGAAGGACTGGATGCCGCTGTCGGAAATGGATCCCGACATGGCACGCGCAGCCATTGCAGGTGAAGACTCACGCTTCTGTTCGCACAACGGCTTCGATTTCAAGGCGATCGCCGGCGCCGCCGCGCGCAACGCGCGAGGTGGGCGGATCCGCGGTGGCTCGACGATCAGCCAGCAGACCGCGAAGAACGCATTCCTGTTCCAGGGCGGTGGCTATGTCCGCAAGGCGTTCGAGGCCTATTTCACGGTGTTGATCGAGGCGATGTGGCCGAAGCGGCGGATCATGGAAGTGTATCTGAACATCGCCGAGACCGGGATCGGCACCTATGGCGCCAATGCCGGCGCAATCCGCTATTTCAATCACGACGCGTCGCGGCTGTCACCGACCGAGGCGGGCCGGATCGCCGCCGTCCTCCCGCTTCCCAAGAAGCGCGCGGCAATCGCCCCCCGTGGGTTCGTCCGCAAACACGGCAACACGCTGTCACGCCGCGTTTCGACCGTTCGCAGCGAAGGCCTCGACGGCTGCCTCCGATAGGGACAGCCGCCGGGACAATCTCGATAATAGGCTAGGCGATCAGAACGGCAGCTTGAAACCTGGCGGCAGCTGCAGACCGCTGGTCATCTTCGACATCTCGGTTCCGGAAACGGCGTCGGCCTTGGCACGCGCGTCGTTGAACGCCGCGGTCAGCAGATCTTCAAGCATCTGCTTCTCGCTAACCTGAATCAGCGAGATCGTCGATCGCGATACCGATGATCCGGCCCTTGGCCGACGCCTTGACCTTGACGAGGCCGCCACCGGATGCGCCTTCGACCTCGATCGTGTCGAGATTGGCCTGCGCCTTTTCCAGCTCGCTCTGGACGTTCTGCGCCATGGCGAGGATTTCGTCGATATTCTTCATGCGTTGCTCCTTTGACCCGGCCACGATTCGAGCTTGGCGTCCGGAAACGCTGCCACCGCGGCCTTCATGATGGGGGATTCGAGAATGGCTTGGCGCACCGCGTCGTCCGCTGCGTCCTGCGCTTCACGCAACGTCGGCGCGCCGGGTGCATCGACGATCGACACCTTCCACGCAGTCCGCGTCACCGTCTTCAACAGCGTGTTGAGCTCGGCAAGCGTGTCCGCCGATATCGGTCGGCTACCGCTGAGCGTGATCTCGGGGGGCGCATAGCCGACGATTCGCGCGCCGTGCCGCAATCGCGCCGCGATCGCGAGGCCACCCGATTCGTCGAGCAGGTCGACCAGTGCCTCGAACGTCGGCGGCAGGATCGGGCCGGTTGCGACGGGCTCGGGAGCCAGCGTCGACGCAGCGGCATTCCACGGCGGCGATCTCGCCTGCCCCCGCAGGCGCCGGTGGCGGTGCAGCCGGCGCTGCGGTCGCAACGGGCCCGCCATTCGCGATCTGCCGCGCGAGCTCGCCCGGATCCGGCAGCGTCGACGCATAGATCGCTCGCAGAAGCGCCATTTCCGCCGCCTCGATCGGCAGCGCCGCCTTGGCGACCTCGTCATGCCCTTTCAGGAACAGCTGCCATAGGCGGTGCAGCGCGGGATAGGACAGGCTCGCCGCCCACTCCTCGCGCGCGGCGCGTTCCTCGGCGGGTTGCGCCGCGTCGATCGGCGTCCCGACCTTGGTCAGCGTGATACCGTGGACGGTCTCGAGCAGTGAGCGCAACACCGACAGCGGATCGACGCCATAGTCATATTGCCGCCGCATCGACGCGAGCGCCGCCGCGCCATCCCCTGCAAGAACCAGCGTCAGCAGGTCGCGCACCGCACCGCGATCCGACAGGCCGAGCATTTGCCGCACCGCATCCGCGGTCACGCCCGCGCCGTCGAGACTGCCGTGCGCGATCGCCTGGTCGAGGATCGAAAGACCATCGCGCGCCGACCCCTCCGCCGCGCGCGCGATCAGCATCAGCGCCTCGGGCTCGGCGACGACGCCTTCCTCGCGCGATACCCAGTCGAAATGCTTTGCAAGCTGTTCCGCCGAGATCCGCCTGAGGTCGAATCGCTGGCAGCGCGACAGCACCGTCACGGGCACCTTGTTGACCTCGGTCGTCGCGAACAGGAATTTCACATGCGCCGGCGGTTCCTCCAGCGTCTTCAGAAGCGCGTTGAACGCGTTCTTCGACAGCATGTGGACTTCGTCGATGATGTAGATCTTGAAGCGAGCGGTGACCGCCGAATAGCGCGACGCGTCGATGATCTCGCGCACGTCGTCGACGCCCGTGTGGCTCGCGGCATCCATCTCGATCACGTCGATATGGCGTCCCTCGGCGATCGCGCGGCAGGGCTCGCACACGCCGCATGGATCGATCGTCGGACCACCCTGCCCGTCGGGACCGATGCAGTTCAGCGCCTTGGCGATCAGCCGCGCGGTCGACGTCTTGCCGACCCCGCGCACGCCGGTCATCAGGAACGCATGCGCCAGCCGGTCGCGCTTGATCGCGTTGCCGAGCGTCTGCACCATCGCATCCTGCCCGATCAGTTCGGAAAAGGTCTGAGGACGGTATTTGCGCGCCAGCACGCGGTAGGCGACATCCGCCTTGGCGGCCGGCTGCGGGGGTTCGCCCAGGTCGAAGGAATCTGACATTGCGCTCGATATAGGAGGTTTGGGTCGCGCTGTCGAAGGGCTAGCGAACCCTTTCTGTTCCCTCGCGGTCGGGAAGGCGGATTGCCAGGCTCAGGGCGCCGTGCGGCATTCGCGGTGGGAGCCGGGACGACCCGGAGCGAAATCGTTGTGGCTGCTTCCTTCCGGACCTGACCAAGTTGGCGACGACCCCGTCCGCCCGACTCCCGCGGCGCATATGGCGGGGTCGGGCGGGATGATCAAGCGTTTGCTGTGATCACCGGGCTGCCGGATGGGTCAGCGGCTGAGGCGCACCGTGCGGCAGACGCGCTGGCGGTGATGATTGCGCACGACATTGCGGCAGACCTGACGCGTCCGCGTGCGATGACGAATGCCCGGACGGCTATCGTTGTGACGAACGACGGTACGCTCATGAACGACCGTCCGTTGCGCCGAGGCCTGCGCCATCATGGCAGCAGGCGCGAACCCGGTGAACGCGACAAGACCGGCGGCGGCGAGTGTAAGCAACTTCATGAGAGTCTCCTGATCGGCCGGAAACGTGAGCGATCCTGACCTATGCGCACAACTCGCTGCCGTTCGTTACGGTTCCGTATCAGCGACGGAAGCAGCGACGCACCGGCCCGTAATAGCCGCGCTGGATCCGACAGACGACGCGCGAGCGCCCGTAACCGCGCGGACCGCCATAGCCATAATGACGGCGATACCCGCCGCGCGGCCCATGATAGCCGCCGCGATACCCCCGATACCCGCCGCGATACCCGTCATAGCGATGACGCGGCCCATGCCAGCCGCGACCGCCATGACCATGACCACCGCGCGGCCCGTCCCATCCGTGACGCTGCGCGTCTGCAGGCGCCGGGGTGACCAGCGTTCCGGCCGCCAGCGCGCCGGCAGCGAAAAGGGCTAATATTTTCATGATGATACTCCTCTCATGCCCGAAGGTAAGGCCCCGTACATTGGGGCGATGGAGGCATAATCATCTTGGCGCGCTGGACACTCCCTGAACCGCGTGTTGCGGATTTGTAAGGTTCGCGGTTCAACCCTGGCCAGTGCCGTCAGGGGATCTGCACGGTCAGCCCGTCGAGCGCCTCGTCGAGCCGGATCTGGCAGGCGAGCCGGCTGGTCCGCGTCGCGCCGGGGGCGAGGTCGAGCATGTCCTCCTCGTCCTCGCTCGCCGGGGGCAGCCGCGCGAAATCGTCGGGATCGACGATCACGTGACAGGTGGCGCAGGCGAGCTGGCCCTCGCACGTCCCCTCGAGCGGCTGGCCATCGGCCTGCGCCGCATCGAGCAGGCGGTCACCCGGGACGGCGACGACGGTACGGATGGTCCCGTCGCGAGCGACGAAGCGGACGTTCATGGCCATTGCGTCCGGGCTGCGGCGGCAATCGCATCGACCGCGTCGCGCAGTTCCGCCTCGCCGGTATAGCGCCCGAAGCCCAGCCTGATGCTCGATCGCGCCTGCGTCTCGCTCAGCCCGATCGCACGCAGGACATGGCTCGACCGCCCCGAACCGCTGGCGCAGGCCGATCCTGCCGAGAATGCGATGTCGCGCAGGTCGGACATCAGCCGGTTCACGTCGAGCCCGTCTCGACGGACGTTGAGGTTCCCGTGATAGCGGTTCGCGACCGCGCCGCCGCCCGTCGCACCGTTGATCATCCATCCCGGCCCGAGCCTCTCGACCGCCAGCGTCCAGAGCCGCTCGACATGCGCGGCATCGGCGTCGCGACGATCGACCATCAGCCGCGCCGCCATGCCGAACCCCGCGCACAACGCGGGCGATAGCGTCCCCGAACGCCCCGGCGTTTCCTGGCCGCCGCCATGCAACAGCGGCGCGAGATCGACGCCGTCGCGGATCCAGAGCGCGCCGACGCCTTTGGGCCCATGGATCTTGTGCGCGGAGATTGCGACGAGATCGACCGCGTCGGGGATCGCGACCCGCCCATAGCCCTGCACCGCGTCGCACAGCAGCAACGCGCCGGCATCGTGCGCGGCGTCGGCAAGCGCGGCGATCGGCTGGATCACGCCGATCTCGTTGTTGACCAGCATCGCGGCGACCAGCCCGGGGCGGATGGCCCTGCGTGCGACGTCGAGGTCGATCCGGCCGTCGGCACGGACCGGAAGGACGCTCACATCACGCGCTCCCGGCCCGGTGCGCACCGCAGCGACGGTGTCGAGCACGGCGGCGTGTTCGGTCGACAGCGTGACGATCGCGCCGGTGCTGCCCTTGATCGCCCAGTTGAGCGCCTCGGTCGCACCGCTGGTGAACGCGACCCGGCCACCCGACGGCAGCAACGCCGCAACCTGGTCGCGAGCCGTCTCGACGGCCGCGCGCGCACGGCGACCCTCGCGGTGCGCCGAATGCGGGTTGGCATGCTGCGATTCGAGCCAGGGCAGCATCGCGGCGAGTGCTTCGGGCGCGAGCGGCGTGGTCGCCTGGTAGTCGAGATAGGTCATGCGGCGCGCACCACGTCGCGGGCGATTGCCGCCCACGCGTTGGCGAAGCGCGCGACGTCGTCGGGCGTGGTGGTCCAGCCGAAGCTGACGCGGACGATCTCGGCGGCGACGTCTGGCGGATAGCCCATCGCCGCAAGGACATGACTTGGCCGCATGCTCCCCGACGAACATGCGCTGCCCGCCGAGACTGCAAACCCCGCCATGTCGAGCCGGATCAACTGCGCCGCCGAACTGACACCCGGCATCCGGTAGGCGGCGATCGTCGCGATCCGCGGCGAGCCCTGCGCGACGACTTCGCCGCCCGCGGCAATGATCGCGGCATCGAGATCGGCGCGAAGCTGCTCCATCCCTGCGACCCAGTCGCGCGGTGCCTCGAGCGCAGCGGCAAAGCCCAGCGCGCCGGGCAGATTCTCGGTCCCGCCGCGATAGCCGCGCTCCTGACCGCCCGTCGGTTCGATCGTCCCCAGATCGCGCACCAGCAAAGCGCCGATCCCCGGTGGTCCGCCCAGCTTGTGCGCGGACACGATGACGATATCGGCATCGGGCAGCGGCAGCTTGCCCGCGGTCTGCGAACAGTCGGCGATCCTAAACCCCGCGACATGGGGCTGCACGACACCCGTCTCGCTGTTGGCGGACTGGAGCGCGATCGCGGCCGGGGACGAATCCTGCGCGACGACGCGCCCGCCCAGATCGACCCCGAGCATGACCGGCTGCTCGGCGACGCGCAGGACCGCATCATGCTCGATCGCCGCCAGCCCGATTCCGGTCCGCCCGCGCAGCGCGATCGCCGCGGATTCACTCGCGCCGCTCGTCAGGATCACATGGTGCGGCCAGTCCAGTGCAGCCGCGATTCGCCTGCGCGCATCCTCGAGCGCTGCGCGTGCCGCGCGCCCCTCGGCGTGCGGCGACGACGGATTTGCCCAGCGCGTCATCCCCTCGATCACCGCCGCGGTCGCCTCCGGGCGCATCGGCGTGGTCGCGGCATGATCGAGGTAGATGCGGGACAGGATCGGTTCCAATTGCGAAAAGAGGCGTGTGGCCTATATAGCGCGCATAGCCCGGCACTCCACCCGAGTGCGTATTCCAGCTCGCGAGTGCTCATGCCAGAAGTCATTTTTCCCGGCCCCGAAGGCCGTCTCGAAGGTCGATTTGCTCCGGGGCCGCGCCCGCGCGCGCCCGTTGCGATGATCCTCCACCCGCATCCCTCGGCTGGCGGCACGATGAACAACGCGATCGTGCAACAGCTTTACAAGACCTTCCAGCGCCGCGGCTTCGCGACGCTGCGGTTCAATTTCCGTGGCGTCGGCAAGAGCCAGGGCGTGTTCGACAACGGCGTCGGCGAGCTCTCCGATGCGGCAAGCGCGCTCGACTGGGTGCAGAGCTTCCACCCCGAGGCGCAGACGACATGGATCGCAGGCGTGAGCTTCGGCGCGTGGATCGGCATGCAGTTGCTGATGCGACGCCCCGAGATCCGCGGCTTCATCTCGATTGCACCGCCTGCCAATCTGTACGACTTCACGTTCCTCGCGCCGTGCCCGTCGAGCGGGATCATCATCCAGGGCGAAGGCGACGAGGTCGCGACACCGGGTGCCACGCAGAAGCTCGTCGACAAGCTGCGCACGCAGAAGCACATCACGATCCATCACGATACGATCCCGAAGGCGAACCACTTCTTCGAGCATGAAATGCCGCAGCTGATGGGCAGCGTGGACAAGTATCTCGACATGCGTCTCGACCCCAACTCGCCGATCCGCTGAACCCTGACGACGTTTAGACGAGGGGCGTCAGGCGGACCGGTTCCGCGGACGTCCCCGTCCACCGCGCGACGTGCAGCGCGTTCTCGCCAGCGCAGGTGGGGCGTTACAGCGTCCAGATCGCGACATTGGCGAGCAGCACGGCCGCCATCACCAGCATCAGCACGCCCTTGGTGCGGTCGCGTTTCTTGACGATCAGCACGACTCCGCCGACCAGGCAGGCGAACATCCCGAGCATGGCAATTGCGGGCGCGGCGGCGGCGATCGTGACGAGGGCAGCGTTCATGCCCCGTGTTAGACACAGGCGCGGCGATAAGGAAACCGGCTCGCCGCATTGACTCGGGCGAGCACGAAAATAGCATCGCGATCGTCCATCCGGACATGGGAGCCGTAATGCCGATCCTCATTGCCCTAGTCGTCGCGCAGGCCGCCCCAGTCGCTGCCGGTCGGAAGCCCCCGCTCGCCGCGCCGACGCCTGCGAGCTGCCGGTACGACAAGGCCGCGATGCTCGCACTCGACGAACGTGCCTTCGACCAGACGATGTCCGGCGGCTGGCGCGCGCTCGCGGCGGCCGGGTGCGATCTCGCCGCGGCCGACGCGATCCAGGCGTGGCGCGCGGCGCATGGCGGCGAGCCGAGAACCGCCGGGTTGCTCAACTGGCACGAAGGTCAGTTGCGCGCCAATGCCGGCCAGACGGCCCCGGCGATCGCGTTGTTCGAAGCCGCAAGCAAGGCTCCGGCCGAGGATGCCGCGTTCGGCTGGAACCTCTATGTCGACGGCAGCATCGCCTTTCTGCGCCGGGACCTTGCGGGTCTCGATGCCGCGCGCGCCAGACTGGCGGCATTGCCGCGACCGCCCGGCTATGCACCGGTCGGCGTCGACGGAAAGCCGCGCGCCTTTGCCTGGCCGATGAACCTCAACATCCTCGACGGGCTCGTCGCCTGCTGGAACCGCGGCTACAAACAGGCCTATGCCTGCGCGAAACCGGCGGTCCGCACGCTGTCGACCGCACCCTGAGATCAGCCCGCCATGACCTTCGCATAGGCCGCCCGGTCGACATTGCCGCCCGACAGGATGACGAGCAGTCCCGGCTCTAGCGGCACCTTGCCCGCCAGCACCGCCGCCAGCCCGACCGCACCCCCCGGCTCGACCACCAGCCGCAACGTCTCCGCCGCCCAGCGCTGTGCCGCGGCGATCTCCGTTTCGCTCACCGCGACACCGGTCGCATCGCGCCGCGACAGCACGTCGAAGGTCAGCGGCGACACGCGCAGCGTCTGGAGCGAATCGCACGCGGTCGGCGGCGGGTTGTCGCCAACGGGTTCGATCCACGACGCTTCGAGCGACCGCCGCATGTCGTCCCAGCCCTCGGGTTCGACGACGGTGATCCGGGCGTCCTTCACCGCCAACGCGACCCCCGCGGACAGACCGCCCCCGCCGCACGGGATGACGATGCGCGCGGGCGTACCCAGACCAAGCGCCGCCATCTGTGCCGCGGCTTCGATCCCCGCACTTCCCTGCCCTTCGATGATCCACGGATCGTCGAAGCTCGGCACCAGCGTCGCGCCGCGCGCCTCCGCCAGCCGTGCCGCAATCGCCTCGCGGCTTTCGGTCGCCCGGTCATAGGCGACGACTTCCGCCCCCAGCGCCAGCGTCGCATCGCGCTTCGTCCGCGGTGCGTCCGACGGCATCACGATCGTCGCCGCGATCCCCAGGCGTTTCGCTGCCCACGCGATCCCCTGGGCATGGTTGCCGGACGAAAAGGCCACGACTCCCCGTGCGCGAGTCGCGTCGTCGAGCGCGGTCAGGCGATGCCATGCACCGCGGATCTTGAACGCTCCGACCGGTTGCAGCGATTCCGCCTTGAAAGACACCACGACACCCTTGATCTCATGGGTGAAAAGCGGCGTTGCGGGGAGGATTCTGGCAATCTTTTCCGCTGCGTCGCGAACCCCCGCCCGTGTCGGCTGTCGCAAAATCGTCACACGTCGTCTCCTACGCGGCCTACGCTATTTACATGGGGGGCAAGCGACCCTAAATCGCCCTTCCGCTGCCCCATGGGACTTCCAACCGCAAGGCAGTGTTTTCGTAATTTGTCTCAGGACATTGGAGGTCCCTTGAATTGCACAAGCATCATAACGCGCTGGGGCTAGCGAAAGCCCATTCGACCGCCGTCTCCGCCAATCAGGGGCGCGGCATCGACATCGCTAAGGGGCGCCCGGTTGACCCGGTCACGCTCGTTCGACCGCACGCCGCTGCGCGCGCCGCCCGCTTCTTCTCGGAGAAGTTTCCGGGCCGCTCGATGTATGCGGTGAAGGCGAACCCGAGCCCCGAACTCCTGCAGATCCTGTGGGACAATGGCATCACGCATTATGACGTGGCGTCGATCGCGGAGGTGCGCCTTGTCGCCCGTACGCTCCCTGAGGCGACCCTGTGCTTCATGCACCCGGTCAAGGCCGAGGAAGCGATCCGCGAGGCGTACTACACGCACGGCGTACGGACCTTCAGCCTCGACAGCCTGGAAGAGCTGGACAAGGTCGTTCGTGCCACCAACGAAGCCGTCGACCTGACGCTGTGCGTCCGGCTGCGTGTGTCGTCGGAGCATTCGAAGCTTTCGCTCGCATCGAAGTTCGGTGTCGCCCCCGGCGAATCGAAGGAGCTGCTGTTCGCGGCCCGCCAGGCGGCGGACGCGCTGGGCATCTGCTTCCATGTCGGTTCGCAGGCGATGACTCCGGAGGCCTATTCGAACGCGATGGAGCGCGTCCGTGCGGCGATCGTCGAGGCGGCGGTCACGGTCGACGTGATCGACGTCGGCGGCGGCTTCCCGTCATCCTATCCGGGCATGGAGCCCCCACCGCTCGAGCATTTCTTCGAGACGATCCACCGTGCGTTCGAATCGCTGCCCGTCAGCTATTCGTCCGAGCTGTGGTGCGAGCCGGGCCGGGCGCTGTGCGCGGAATATTCGTCGATCATCGTGCGCGTCGAAAAGCGCCGCGGGACCGAGCTGTACATCAACGACGGTGCCTATGGCGCGCTGTTCGATGCGGCGCATATCGGCTGGCGCTTCCCGGTCGAGCTGCTCCGCGAGCCGGACAGCCGGGCGAAGGACATGGAGTTCAGCTTCTACGGTCCGACGTGCGACGACATGGATTACATGGTCGGGCCGTTCCTGCTGCCCGCCGACATCCAGGCCGGCGACTATATCGAGATCGGCATGCTCGGCGCATACGGCTCGGCGATGCGGACCGCGTTCAACGGGTTCGGATCGGACGAGACGGTGATCGTCACCGACGAGCCGATGGTCTCGCTGTACGACGAACGCTACCAGGACCTCGCGTCCAACGTCGTCACGCTGTAACAGCCGACCGCAATAATAACCGTCATCCTGACGAAGGTCAGGATCCAGAGCCACCAGCGATCGTCTGGGTGGCTCTGGGTCCCGGCTTTCGCCGGGATGACGACGTATGAGGACCTCTCCCAATGACCGAAGACACCCGCATCGACGCGCAGCGCAAGGCTGAGCTCCTGTCCACCACCGTCGAGCATATCGACATCACCAGCTTCGACGCGCGGCCGATCGTCGACGCGATGAAGAAGATGTCGTTCACCAGCCGCGACCTCGGCCGTGCGACCGACATCTACAACCAGATGCTCGCCGACAAGGACTGCACGATCTTCCTCGTGATCGCGGGCTCGACGAGCGCCGGCGGCTGCATGGACCTGTATGCCGAGCTGCTGCGCAACAACATGATCGACGGCATCGTCGCGACCGGCGCGACGATCGTCGACATGGATTTCTTCGAGGGCCTTGGCCACAAGCATTACCAGGCGCTCGAAGTGCCGCACGACGACGTGCTGCGCTCGCTGATGATCGACCGCATCTACGACACCTATATCGACGAGGAAGAGCTCCAGCACGTCGACCACACGATCTTCGAGATCGCCGAGACGCTGGAACCCCGCCCCTATTCGAGCCGCGAGTTCATCCGCGAGATGGGCAAGTATCTCGTCGAGCACGGCAAGAAGGAGAACAGCCTCGTCAAGCTCGCCTATGAGCATGACGTGCCGATCTTCTGCCCGGCGTTCGTCGACAGCTCGGCCGGCTTCGGTCTGGTCAAGCACCAGGTCGATGCCGCGAAGGCGGGCAAGCCGTACATGGTGCTCGACGCAATCGCCGATTTCCGCGAGCTGACCGAGATCAAGATCAAGGCGGGCACCACCGGCCTGCTGATGATCGGCGGCGGCGTGCCGAAGAACTTCATCCAGGACACCGTGGTGTGCGCCGAGATCCTCGGCCATGACGACGTCCAGGTCCACAAGTACGCGGTGCAGATCACGGTCGCCGACGTGCGCGACGGTGCGTGCTCGTCCTCGACGCTGCAGGAGGCCGCCTCGTGGGGCAAGGTCAACACCGGCATCGAGCAGATGGTGTTCGCTGAGGCGGGTTCGGTCATGCCGCTGCTGGCATCGGACGCGTATCACCGTGGCCTCTGGAAGGACCGTCCGGTCCGCAAGTGGGGCGCGAGCTTCGACAAGGCCTGACCTCTAAATCCTCCCCCGCAAAGGGGGAGGATCGGAATGGGGACGACCTTGCTACGCGCCGGTGATTGATGCAGCCTCCTCCGGGGAACCGGGGAGGCTTTTTGATGCATGACGACCTGATCCACAGCGAGATCCTGCGGCCGATGGTGGCGCTGATCGCCTGGACGCTGGTGATGCTCCTCTGGATGCTCGCGACGCGGCTGCCCGCAATGAAGGCGGCCGGCGTCCGCCTCGGCAGCCTGGTCGGCACCCGCGCCGCCGATGCCGATCGCTCGCTGCCCGCCAGTGCGCAGTGGAAGGCGCATAACTACAATCATCTGATGGAACAGCCGACGCTGTTCTACGCGGTCTGTACGGTGATCGCGCTCACCGACACCGGCGACGGCGTGAACGCCTGGATCGCCTGGGCCTATGTCGGCTTGCGGATCCTCCACAGTATCGCACAGGCGACCACCAACCGCGTGCAGACCCGGTTCATCCTGTTCCTGCTCTCGAGCCTCGCGCTGGTAGCCCTCACGCTGCACGCGGCACTGGCGGTGTTCTGACGACGCAGCCGTTTCGCCGGGCGTCGATGTCCCCTTCCCCTGCGCGATCCGGATCGGCTAGCAGGGTCACCATGACCTTCGACCGTCGCACGCTGCTCGCGCTTCCGCTCGCTGCCGGGCTCGCTCCCGCCGCGCTGGTTTCCGATGCTGCCGGCCAGTCCGCGGCGGCCACTGGCACGACGCGTCTGCCCGGTGACCCCGTCTGGCCGCCCGCCGAACGGTTCGGCCTCTGGCCCGGCATTCCGGCCGGTGCGCCAACGCCGCTGCCCCGCCCGCGTCCGATGATCACCGGGCGCCCGGGCCAGTATCGCGACGTCCAGATGCGCGGCGTCGTCCAGCCCGAGGTCGGCGTCTTCCGCCCGCAGCGCCCCGACGGGCGCGCGGTGCTCGTCTGCCCCGGCGGCGGCTATTCGATCACCTCGCTGCGGAACGAAGGGATCGACGTCGCGCGCGTGCTGAACGGCTTCGGCATCACGGTGTTCGTGCTCAGCTACCGCTTGCCCGGCGAAGGCTGGGCGGATCGCGCCAACGTGCCGCTGTCGGACGTGCAGCGTGCGATGCGGCTGATCCGCGCCAATGCGCGCCGCTATGCCATCCGTCCCGATACGCTCGGCGTGCTGGGCTTTTCGGCGGGTGGGCATCTCGCCGGCTCGCTCGAGATCCATCACGGGCTGGAGGTGTATCGCCCGGTCGATGCCGCCGACCGCCAGTCGGCGCGTCCCGCCTTTACCGGGCTGATGTACGCCGTCTCTAACATGGATCCCGGCCGCAGCCATGGCGGGTCGCGCGCGCAGTTGCTCGGCCCCGATCCGGATCCGGGGATGCAGGCGCGCTATGCGATCGACCGCAACCTGCGCAACGGCGACTCACCGCTGTTCCTGGTGCATGCGGAGGACGACGACACCGTGCCCGTCGCCAACAGCCTCGACATGCTCGCCGCCGCGCGCCGTGCGGGTATCCCCGTCGAAGCGCACATCCTGCGCCGCGGTCGCCACGGATTCGGCACGCGCCTGCCCGTGAGCTCGCCGGGCTCGCTCTGGCCGCAGTTGTTCGACCGCTGGATGCGCGAAGCGATCGGCCCCGAAGCGCCGCTCTGACGGCGGGTATGCGCGACTGGTGTTAGCCGAACACCCGCTTCAGCGACCGCTCGAGCATCAGCAGCTGCCACAGCGTCCGGCCATGCTGGGCACGCCCGCCGCGATGCGCCTCGGCAAGCGCGGTGATCGCCGCCATGTCGAACCACCCCGTCTCGCCGAGCATCCGCGACGACCCCAGCGCACTCGCCTCGCCCGCCAGCGCGCCGCGGAACCACGCGCTGATCGGCGTCACGAACCCCATTTTCGGGCGATACAGGATGTCCTTGGGCAGATACGGCTCCATCGCCTTCTTCATCAGCCACTTCCCCTGCCCCGCGTGCAGCCGCATCCCGACGGGCAGCGTCGCGCAGAATTCGATCAGCCGGTGATCGAGCAGCGGCTCGCGCGCCTCAAGCCCGACCGCCATGCTCGTCCGGTCGACCTTGGTCAGGATATCGCCGGGCAGCCAGTGCTTGATATCGGCATATTGCGCACGGTCGATCGCATCACGCGCGGGCGCATCCGCCATGCTCGCGACATAGCGCTCCTCCGCCCGGTATCCGCCAAGCGCGACCCGCGCCACGCCCGAGAACAGCTGTGCACGAACCTCGGGTGCCGTCACCCCGACCGACCGCGCATAGGCCTCGCCGCCGCCCGCCGCGAGCGCGAGCAGGGTCGACTTCGCGCGAAACGGTCGCGGCGCCCAGTCGGCCTTGGGGTAATGCCGCCCCAGCGCCCCGAACACCTGCGTCCGCAACGACGCCGGCAGCATGCCGCGCACGCGCTCCTCCGCCGCCTGGAACCGATAGCGCCTGTAACCCGCGAGCGCCTCGTCCGCGCCATCTCCCGACAGCGCGACCGTCACCCGCTCGCGCGCCAGCGCGCAGACCTGATAGGTGGCAAGCGCCGATCCGTCCGCAAACGGCTCGTCGAACGCCGCGACGAGCGTATCGATCAGCGCGAAGTCGTTCGTATCGACCACCCGCTCGACATGATCCGTCGCGAACCGCCGCGCGATCGTCGTGGCATAGGTCCGCTCGTCATGCCCTGCCTCGTCGAAGCCGATCGTGCAGGTCCGGACCGCGCGCGGACTCGCCTCCGCCATCAGCGCGACCACTGCCGAGCTGTCGACCCCGCCCGACAGGAACGCACCCAGCGGCACGTCGGCGACCATCCGCGACCGCACGCCCGCGCGCATCCGCTCGACCAGTTCCTCGCCCAGCGCCTTGGCAGAGCCCGTCGCGCGATTGGAGAAATCGACGTCCCACCAGCGCCGCGGCGCGGGCACGCCGCGCCCGCGCTCGATCAGCAGGAAATGCCCCGCGGCGAGCTTCTTGACGCCCGCGACGAGGCACGCGTCGTCGGGGACATAGCCGAGCGCCATGTAATCCTCGACCGCGGACAGATCGGGCGCACGCCGCACCAGCGGATTGGCGAGCAGACCCTTCAGCTCGGAGGCAAACGCGACTGACCCGTCAGCCAGCTCGACATAGTGCAGCGGCTTCACCCCGAGCCGGTCGCGCGCGAGGAACAGCACGCGCGCGCCCGCGTCGTGAATCGCAAAGGCGAACATCCCGTTCAGCCGGTCGAGCATCGACGGCCCCCAGGCGCGCCACCCGTGCAGCAGCACCTCGGTATCGCCTTTGGTCCGGAACCGCGCGCCGCCCGCGATCAGCTCGGTTCGCAGCTCGGCGAAATTGTAGATCTCACCATTGTAGCTGATCGTCAGATCGCCGTCCGACATCGGCTGCGGCGAGCCTTCAAGGTCGATGATCGACAGCCGGCGATGCCCCAGCCCGACGCCCGGCGCGGTCCAGATGCCGTCGCCGTCGGGACCACGATGTGCCTGCGCGGCGATCATCGCGTGGATACGGTTGGGATCGACCGGCTTGGGGATGCCCGGGTGGAAGATCCCCGCGATACCGCACATCTAGCGCAGCCCTGCGGCGTGATCGGCGACCGCGCCGACCGGCCCCAGCGCCTCGAGAAACCGCGCGATCGGCCGTGCGTCCGCCCCCTCGACCGACACATGTATCGCCACCGCGCGCTGCGGTCCGCCCAACAGCCGCGCCTTCATCGTCTCGATCTTCACGATCATCCCGTCATCGGTGGTAGCATTGCCGACCCGGTACCACGTCGCGACGATGCGCTCCACGGGTCCGGGCGCGGTAATCCGCATCGCCGAGCCACGCGCGCCCGCGGCGTCCGCGACCGCCGGCAGGTCGGCGACGCGGACCCAGCGATCCTCCTCGCGCAGCACCCCCGTGCCGAACGCGATCAGCTCGTGCCCGTCGCCCTGCCGCCCGAACACTGCAAGGCTCATGTCGACGGTCGCGCCCGAGGCGTCGGCATAGCGGCCGAACAGATAATGGTCGGCGCCCGGATACCAGGGCATCCACGGCGCGCGGACGCTGACATCGACGCGGTGCCAGCCCGGCACGTCGGGCAGCGTGATCTGCGCGGGCAGCGCCTGCCGCCGCCCCGCGACTGCCGCACTCCACGCGGGAAACGCCAATGCCACCGCCAGCACGAGCAAAGTGACGATGGCGAGATCGCCACGATAGCGCGGCATTGCCTGTAGCTGCGCAGGATCGAAGGCGGGATCGTCGGGCGCGCGATCGAACCAGCGCCAGCCGATCGCCAGCACGGCGGCCATCACGAGCGCGAAGAACAGCCAGCCATAGACGATATGATCGATTCCCGTCGCCGCCTCGACCGAGGTCAGCTCGGCCGCCCAGATCGTCCCGAACGCGCGAAACCCGTTGGCGATGACGGGCACGACCACTGACACCGCGAGGAACACGGCGCGCCGCCGCCACGACACGAAACAGACATTGGCGACGAGCACCCCGAACGCGACCATCGCAATCACGAACTTGGCGCCCGAGCACGCCTCCGCCACCTCGAAATAATAGCGACCGGCATGGATCAGCACGCCGTCGACGACCGCGGGCACGCCGACCAGATGCAGCAGCGGCATGACGATCGCGACGGTCATCGCCTGCAACGGCGGCTCGATCCCCTCGCCGAAGGGCACGAGGAACACCGCATAGCCGAGCGGAAACAGCAGCCCGCGCGCGACATTCGGCCCGAGGATCGTGACGATCGCGCCCTGCAGCATCATCACCAGCCCCAATTGCCGCGCGAGATTGACCGACGCCGCATCGCCCATCAGCCACCCCGCGCCGCCGACCGCGACCAGCGCCAGCCCCGGCCACCAGCCAACCGGCGTCAGTTGCGCGAGCTCGCCACGACGCTGCCACACCAGCCAGGCGATCACCGGGCCGATGAACAGACAGTGCCCGAAGGTCGTGCTGGTCCACCAGATCGTCGTCAGATCGGCGACGTCGCGGCGGAACAGCGCGAGCAGCGCGGTCGCCGCGATGCCGAGCGCGAGCAGATGCCGGGGCCAGGACGTCGCCAGTCGACCGGTCACAACGCGGTCCGGTCGCGGTCCTCGAACCCGAACAGCGCATCCAGCGGCGCGAGCCGCGCATCCCAGCCATAGCGTCGCAGCACCTGCGCACGCGCCGCCTGCCCCAAAGTCGCGGCTGCGGCAGGCGTATCCAGCACCGCGCAGACCTGCGTTGCGAAGTCGGCCGCGTCCGCCGCAACGCGGATCGTGCCGGCGTGGTCGATGCCTTCCGCCGCCGCCGCCGAGGCGACGACCGGCCGCGCCATCGCCATCGCCTCCAGCACCTTGTTCTGGATCCCGCGTGCGAGCGTCAGCGGTGCGACGCACACATCGGCTGCGGCGAGCCAGCCGCGCACATCGTCGACCGCGCCGGTGACGGTGATGGCATCGTCTGCCAGTGCCTGCACCGCCGGGGTCGGCGCGCGACCGACGATCGCGAACCGCGCCGTCGGATGTCGCGCGCGGATCTGGGGGAGGATGTCGCGCGCGAACCACGTCACGGCTTCGATGTTCGGGCGGTAGTCCATCTGGCCGGTGAAGACGATCAACGGGTCGTCGCAACTGCCGCCTGGTAGCGCCCCACCCTTTACCTCCCCAGCCTGAACCGCCCCAGCCTGAACCGCCCCACCCAGCGCCTCCCCGGCGGAGGCCGGGGTCCAGTTGGGGGACGTCGATGACGACGGACTGCTCGTCGTTACTGCGACCTTTCCAACTGGGCCCCGGCCTTCGCCGGGGTGGAAAGCAAGGATTGCACCCTGCCCAGCCGGATCGAACGTCGCCGAATCGATGCCGTTCTCGACCGCGAGGATGCGTCCGGTCGCGCCGCCTGCGCGGAACAGCGCTGCCTCGGCCTCGCTGACGAACAGGCTGGCCGAGACGCCCGCCGCGATCTCCTGCTCGAACGCGCCCAGCAGCCGCGCCTCGCGACGCATCATCCAGCGCATCGGGCCACGCGAATCGTCCGCGAAACCCGCGAACTTGGCGGAGTCCATGTCGACGAAATCCATGACCACGCGCGCCCCGTCATCGGGGAGATACTGCGCCATCTGTCCCGAGAAGCAGTAGATGCCGCCGACCTGTGGCAGGATGCGGTCGACCGCGACCTGCATGGCGGAAGACGCGAACGCCGTGAGCGATACGGGCTTGCCAGTGGCCAGCGCCTCGATCGCGGCACGCGGCTGCGACTTGCCGCGTGGCAGGATCGTGCAACTCGCCAGCATGTCCGTGAAGGCCACAGGCGGATCGAGGTCCGCCGCGTCGTCGGCAAACGCTACCAGATGGACGCGCATGCGCTGCGCCAGATAGCGGAGCACATGAAAACTGCGGATCTTGTCGCCGCGATCGGGCGGAAACGGCACGCGGTGCGCCAGGAACAGCAGGTCGCTCACCCCAGACCCCGGGAGATCCACGGTCCCGCGAGCTTGGCCGCCCAGAGCGGCATCTTCTTCCAGCTCCGCACCATCAGCGCATATTTGGGGTTGAGCGGATTGACCTCGCGCGCCGGCCCGTCGCTACGCTTCGCATAAAGCCGCGGCACCGGCGTGAAGCCCCAGTTCTTCTTGAACGCGGCCGCCCCCGTCCCCGTCTTCGACCGTCCGAAATCGAACCGTGTACAGCCGCGCGCGCGCGTGCGCCATCAGCGCGAAATACATCCGGTCATTCGCGCGCAAGCCGCGCGCTGCCTCGATCCCGCCCCCCAATAGGGATAGACCGTGCCCCCGAAATACAGGCTGAGCACGCTCGCGACCGCCCGCCCCTGATGCCGCACGGTCAGCACGTCCGCATCCATCGTCTCGACGACAGACCGGAACAGCCGCGCCGGAAAGACCGGCGTCCCGAGGTTGCGGACCGATTCGGCATAGACCCGGTAATGCTCGGCGAGCAGCGCGCGATCGTTCCCGGTCACGACGTCGAGCGCATAGCCCAGCGCACGCCGCACCTCCGCGCGTTGCTTGCGCGGGATGGCGAGGAGTTCCGCATCGTCATCCGCGGCCAGATCGCGCGCAAAGCCGAGATAGCTGTCCGCGTCGCTCTCCCACCCCGCCGGCACCGCGCCACCGCGCAGCTCGACCGAAGGGCAGCCGATCCGCTGCGCCAGAGCCCAGGCCGCCGCCGCCAGCGGT
This sequence comes from Sphingomonas sp. 22R3R2A-7, assembly GCF_036856055.1. NCBI lineage: Bacteria > Pseudomonadati > Pseudomonadota > Alphaproteobacteria > Sphingomonadales > Sphingomonadaceae > Sphingomonas > Sphingomonas sp. 22R3R2A-7. The sequence goes on from NZ_JASPFR010000001.1 coordinate 1,071,175, forward strand.
TCGACCACCGCATCGCCCAGCACGCCGCCATCGACCGCGAACCCCGCGGAGACCAAGGCGCGCCCGAACAGTGGCGAACGCATCTCGGTCAGCGGCAGCACGCCGACGATCGCGCCGCCCTGTTCCGCCACCAGATAGCGCGCGCGCTGCCCGCAGCCGCGTGCGACCGCGATGCTCCACGCGGGCAGATGAAACGGCGTCCCCCCTTCGGTCGCGGTCACGAACGCCGCGATCCGCGCGCGATCGCCCGCGTCTTCCAGATCGGCCTCGCGGACCATGGCCGTCGTCACTGCAAACGGCCCGCCTCGGCTGCGACCACCGCATCGACGCGCCCCCAGTCATGCCGCCCGATCAGCCCGCGCAGCTTGCCCGCCATCGCCCCGAGCCGCGAATAATGCCGGATCTTCGAGCGCAGCGGCGCCGCGGCGACACGCGGCTGGCCCGGATCGATCTCCCAGGGGTGGAAATAGAACATCGCCGCGCGGTCCTGCGCGTTCACCTGGCGCACCGCGAAATCCATCAGCGCCGACGGCAACAGCCGGAAGAACCCGCCCCCCGTGGCGACGCGCCGTTGGCCGAACTGCGCAACGGTCACCGGCACTTCGAGCAGCGTGGTGTCGGGCAGCGGCCTGAAGGCGAAGCGCGGCGCGTCGCGCCAGCCGTAATGATCGTGGACGAGCGGTGCGACGCTCGACGAATAGGCATAGCCCTCCTCGGCCAGCACGACGTGCGCCCAGGGGGTACGCTGGTCGATCGAGAAGCTGGGCGCACGATACCCCGTCACGCGCTGCCCCGCCGCATCCTCGATCGCCGCGCGCGCGCGGGCGAGATCGGCGCGAAACAGGCCTGCATCCATCGTGAAGACGCGCTGGTGATCCCAGCCGTGGCTGGCGATCTCGTGCCCCGCATCGACGATCCGGCGGATCAGTCGGGGATAGCGATGCGCAACCCAGCCGAGCGTGAAGAACGTCGCCCGCACCTCGCTTTCGGCGAACAGCGCGAGCACCGCATCGGTATTCGCCTCGACGCGCGGCTGGAGGCTGTCCCAGTCGCCCTTGTCGATGACCGTCTCGAACGCGCCGACCTGGAACCAGTCCTCGACGTCGACCGACATGCCGTTCAGGATCGTCCGCTGCGTCATCCGGTCAGGCCGCGTCGTGCCAGTGCGCAGCCCCGCGGATCGGCGCGTAATCGGGCTTGGGCTCGTCGCCCTCGATCCAGTCGACGAGCAATGTCAGGATCCGACGCATCGCCTGATCCTGCTGTTCGACGCGCGCCTCCAGCGCAGCCACGCGATCGCTGATTGCCGGGTCGGTCATCATGGCGGCCGGCTCGGCCGCCGCCACGGCGGCGGGCTGGACGTCTGGCGCAGGCTTTGCCGCCGCCGTCGTGACGACCGGCATATCGGACATCAGGTCGCGCTGCACCGTGCGCACCACCTCGCCGTCGATCACGCGCAGATCCTCGATCGCGGCATACAGCATCACGCGACCGGCGAGCATGTTGAGCCGCCGTGGTACGCCGTCCGACCCGTGGTACAGCGCGGTGAACGCATCGTCCGCAAAATCGGGATTGCCCTGCCAGCCGACCACCGAAAGACGGTGCGCGATATAGTCGGCGACCTCATGCTCCTCCATCGGATCGAGGTGGTGGATCGCGATGACGCGCTGACGCAGCTGCTCGAGCCGGTCCGACCCGTGCAGCCGGTCGCGGAATTCGGGCTGGCCGAGCAGCAGGATCTGCAGCAGCGCGTGCCCGCCCGTCTGGAAATTGGACAGCATCCGCAATTCCTCGAGCGCGGACACGGGCAATGCCTGCGCCTCGTCGACGATGAGCAGCGTTCGCTTGCCCGTGCGCGCGACGGCGTGAAGCCCGCGTTCGATCGCCGTCAGCAGCTGTGCCTTTTCGAGCCCCGCCGGATCCACGCCGAGCGCGGTCGCGATGATCCGCAACAGGTCGTCCGCCTCGATCGCGGTCGACACCAGACGGATCGCGTTCAGGCTCTCATGGTCGATCGTGTCCATCAGATGCCCGACCAGCGTCGTCTTGCCCGCGCCGATGTCGCCGGTGATGACGATGAAGCCCTCGCCCTGCGCCAGGCCATAGCCGAGATACGCCATCGCCTTGCGATGCGTCCCCGTCTCGTACCAGAAACGGGGGTCCGGGGTGAGCTGGAACGGGCGTCCCGTCAGTCCGTAATGTTCGTCGTACATCTGCCAAATATCCTAGAACTGATACCGTGCACCGAGCAGCGCCTGCGCGGACCAGTCGCTGTCGAAATCGCCGACCTTGAAGCTGTACAGTCCGAGCGACGCGGTCGTGCCAAGCCGTCCGAAATTATGATAATAGGTCCCGGTCGCGCCATAGGACCACACGCCGTCGTCGCCCGTCGCGATCAGCCCGCTGCCGGGCTGGCCGCCAGACTGCCCGCCCAGCTGCGTCTCGAAATAGTTGACGAACGCGGTGGCGTTCAGACCCGACACCGCACTGAGCGAGCGGCCGTAATAGAGCTGACCGTAATAGCTTTCGTCCTCGAGCCCGCTGACCACGAGCCCGGGGGCACCGTCGGGCGCATACAGCTTGCGGCTGGCATAGCCGATCCCGCCGCCGAACGTGTTGCGCCCACGCGTCGCGACCAGCACCGCGTCGATCCCGCGCGCGCGGTAGCTCGACGTCGAGATCGACTGGAACACGTCGTCGAGGCACCCGCCCGGCGCCGCACCGGTCGCACCGAACACGCACCCGTTGAACTGCTGCGCAAAACCCTGGCTCGGCGAGATGAAGCTCGTCGGCAGGTTCGCCAGTCCGGTGCGCAACTGCCGTCCGAACGTCTGCACGCCGTCATACACGTTGACCGCGAGCCCGACGTCCTTCGATGCCTGATAGGTCGCGGTCCCCGTGAAGCTGAGCGATCCGTATCGCTCGCCGACGCGCGCCGCGACCGAGGTGCGCCGGTTCGGCCGCCAGATCACACCCGCGTCATAATATAGCCCGTCGGTGCGATACGCGATCCGGCGCGGCGATCCGGGCGCGGTCCGGAACCGGCCGTCGCTGTCGAGCACGGGAACGCCCGTCGCATCGACCAGCGCGTCCTTCTGGCTCGTCTCGATCTTTTCATAACCGACGCCCGCGGTCAGCGCGACATAGGGCGACACCGGCAGCAGCGCGTCGCCGCGACCGAAATACCCTTCGTAGCGCTGGCTCAACTGCCCCGCCGTCTCCCGGTCGTAGCCCGCGCTCGCGGTCAAACCGACGGGCAGCAGCGTTCCCGGCCGGAACCCCGCGCTCGCCGTCGCGGTGTGCCCGACCGAATCATCGTAATAATCGAGCCGTTGCCCGCCGGTCGCCGTCGTCCCGAACGTCGGCGTCTCGACCTTGGTATAGCCGAGACGGTAATTGGCGTTGACGACGACGTCGCCCGACTGCGCGTTGAAGCTCGGACCGCCATACACCGCATAGACCTGCGCGATGTTCGACACGTTGCCGACCAGCACGCCGGGCGCGGCACCACGGATGTCCGACCGCGACCGCGTCGCGATGCCCCCCGCCTCGAGCGACAGGTTCCGGGTCAGCTGCGCATCGACGCGCGCGAGACCCGAATGGATATCCGTATCGCCGATGTCGTCGTCATAGGAGAACCGGCGCTCGTAGCGATAGCTCAGCTGCCCGTTGACGCGCGCGGTCGCGACCGCCGCATCGACGCCCGCGGCAAGCGAGGTGTAGGTCAGCACGTTGCTGTCGCCGCTCAGGTCGGCGGCGAGGATCTGCGTCGCCTCGATATACGGCACGACCACGACCCGGCGCGTGGCCCCGCCCGCGGACGACGCATCGGCCTGGGCCAGCGCGGGCGTGGCGAACAGCGCCGCCGTCCCGCCGATCATGGCCCGAAATTTCGTCACCTCGCGCCTCCCTGATCATAATAGCTGCCGAACCGCGCGCCGCCGGGGACGAACGATACCGCGTTCAGGACGAGTTGAATATGCTCGCAGCTGTCAAGCCGCTGAACCGCAGCGCGAACCTCGCCCTCCGGGGTCCGATCCGCGCGCACCACGAGCATCACCTGCCCAACCAGCATCGCCAGCACGCCGGCAGGCGACGCCGCGAGCGCGGGCGGCGAATCGAAGATCACAATGCGGCGCGGATCGGCCGCCATCAGCCGCGACAGCACGTTGCGCGTCCGGGCGCTGGCGAGCAGTTCGGTATCCATCGCGGTCTTGCGACCCGCAGGCAGGATCGACAGATGCGGGACGTCGGTCCGCACCACGAGCGTCTCGACGTCGATGCTGGTATCCGCCAGCGCGTCGAGCAACCCCGGCGCATCGGTCAGCCCGAGTTGCTTCAGCACGTCGGGCTTCGCGACGTCGGCATCGACCAGCACCACCTCGGTGTCACGCTCGGCGGCGATCGACATCGCCAGGTTGATCGCACAGAATGTCTTGCCGTCGCCCGGCCTTGCCGAACACACCAGGATCGTCCGCGCGCGTTCGGATGCGCCGTCGATCTCCGCGATCCGCGCGCGCGTGATCAACAGCTGCCGCTTGATCAGCCGGAATTCCTCGGCGAGCGGGCCGACCGGCGCACCCGGCACCATCATCCCGTTGGCCGCGAGCATCCCGCGATCGATCATGGCGACGTCGCCGGGCTCGTCGGGCAGATGAAACTCGTCGGGCAGCTCCTGCCCGATCGGCGCGCGCAGCTCCTCGGGAATCGCGAGAAACGTCGGATCGGTGAAGACCGCCGCGTCGGGATCCGGCACCGATCCGGCCCCGGTTCCGGCGTCCGTCATCGTCCGGTCGGCCGTCCTTGCCGACGCCGGATCCACCAGCGGCGGCACCGCGGCGCGGCTGCGCACGTGCTGGCTGAAATCATAGACCTTGGCGGCGCGCTCCAGCAGCGAGGCTTCGCGCGCGCGCGACCCGGTCGATGCCGGCCGCTTGTCCGATGATGGTGTCGTGTCGGGCATGGTCATGTCCTCAGGCCGCGAGGCCGCGCTGCAGGATCTCGACCCCGAGCAGCAATATATACGCACCGCCGAGCGCCGCCGTCCCGCCGAGGAACAGCTTCAGCTGCTTGGCGCGGTGATCGGATTGCGTCCGCGTGACGACCTCGCCGATCGACCCGATGACGGGCATGCCCGCGGTCCGCTCCAGCTTCGCGCTCGTCGGAAACGTCCCACGGAGCTGGCCTAGCGCGAACGCTCCGCCGATCCCCGCGCCCAGACCTGCGATCAGCACCCCCGTCAGCAACAGCATCCGGTTCGGCGCGCTCGGCGTCTGCGGCGTCGTCGGCGGATCGATCACGCTAAACTTCACGCGATCGGTCTGCGACTGTGCCTGCCCGCGCAACGCGATCTGTTCACGCTGCGTCAGCAGCTGGTCATACTGGTCCTTGAGCACCTGGTAATCGCGGTCGATCGATCCCTGCTCGGCGGCGACCGTCGGGTCTTCGGACAGCTTGGCGTTGAGCTGCTCGAGATCACCCTGCAATTGGGCCTTGCGGATCCTCAGCGACGCGACTGCGGCCTGCTTGTCCGCCATCATCGCCTGCAACGACACGTAAAGCGGGTTCGGCGTCGACCCTGCCCCCGAGCCACCCGACAACGGCTCGCTCCGCGCGGCGGAGGTGGCCTGGGCAAGCTGTGCCTTCAGGGCGATCACGTCGGGATGGCTCTCCGTATAGCCCCGTGCCCGTGCATCCGCGAGCTGGCCCTGGATTGCCGACAGCCGCGCGCGTGCGGGTCCGGCGGTGCCCGCGGTCCCGCCGCTGCCCGCAACCGACTGCGGCGTGCCCGCCATCTGCCCCTGGACCGCGGCAAGCCCGGACTGCGCCGCCGCGAGGTCGCCATCGACCTGTGCCATATGCGCACGCGACGCGCCGATCCGGTCGCCGACCGATCCGGTGCCCGGCAGTGATCCGAGATAGCGGTTCTGGAAATCCGCGCGCTTGGCCTCGGCGTCCTGCAATTGCTTCTGTCGCTGCTCAAGCTGCTTGTCGAGGAACGACAGGCTCTGGCTCGTGCTCGTCCGATCGCCCGCCAGATTGGCCTCGACGAAGATGTCGATCAGCTTCTGCGTGATCGTCCGCGCAAGCTTCGGGCTCGCGGCGGTCGTCGCGATCTCGAACAGATTGTCCTGCGCCGAGGTCACCTTGATGTTCTGCGCCAGGCTCGCGACGCGGTCGGCGACGTCGCGGTCGCTGGCGACCGTGTTGGCGAGGTCGGTCCCGCGCACGACCTTCTCCAGATTGACCGCGGAGGTCAGAGTCTGGCGGATCGTGTCGATGCTCGTCTGGCTCGACGGCGTCGGTTGGTCCATGCTCGCAGGCAGCAGCGACTGCATCTGGACGAAGACGCGCGCGCGCGATTCGTAGCGGCTCGGGATCTGCGACACGAACAGCCAGCCCAGCACGCACACGCCCCACGCCACCGCGAGCGCCAGCCAGCGTCGCGTCCAGATCGCGTGGAGCGCGACCCGCACCTCGTCGTAAATGCCGTTCATGCGATCACGTCCCTCAGAACATCGATTCGGGGATGATGATCACGTCGCCGGGCTCGAGCCTGACATTGGCTGACGAATCGCCCTTCTTCAGCAGGTTCGAGATCTGCAGCGAGAATTCGGTCTGCTTGCCGCTCGCGCGGTCGTACCGCACCAGCCGCGCCTTGTTGCCCGCGGCATATTGGTTGAGCCCGCCGACCGCGATCATCGCGTCGAGCAGCGTCATGTTCGCGCGGTACGGGATCGAGGCGGGCTTTTCGGTCGCGCCGACGATGCGGACCTGCTGGCTGTAGGTGCCGCTGAAATTCTCGACGATGACCGACACGATTGGGCTCTTAACATATTCGCCGAGCGCGATCTTCATGTCGTCGGCCAGCTGTGCCGGGGTCTTGCCGACCGCGGGCATGTCGTTGACCAACGGCGTCGTGATCCGGCCATCGGGGCGGACCTGCACCTTCGACGACAGCTCGGGATTGCGCCAGACGAAGATGTTGAGCTGATCGAGCGGCCCGATCACATATTCCTCGCCCGGCAATTCCTTGTTCGCGACATAGGCCGCGGGCGGGAGCACGGGCCGGCTGCCGCCGCTCGTACACGCGCCGAGCGTCGACGCTGCGAGCCCCAGGATCGTCAGGGAACGGGATACGGGTCCGGAACGCATGGGCACTTATTCTCCTGGCGCCATACCGGCCGTCGGACGTCCGACAGCCGGCTAAACTCATGATCGGCTATGCAGGGAACAGGTGAAGATAGCGTTAGGAGCGCCCCGTAACCATGCTCCCCTCGGCGCGGTGGCTGGGGTTAGACTGGAGTAACGATCTCGCGCGCCGGAGGATGCCCGAGAAACGCCGCGGGGCTCGCGCTCGCGCCATAAGCGCCCGCCAGGAAGATCGCGACGAGGTCGCCGACCGCGACCGGCGGCAGCGCGACCTTGTCACCCAGCCTGTCGAGCGGCGTGCAGAGCGGCCCCACGACCGACACCGTGTCGGCGGCCGGATGCCCCATCCGCGTCGCCACCGCGATCGGATAATTGCGGCGCACGACCGTCCCGAAATTGCCGCTGGCCGCGAGCTGGTGGTTCAGCCCGCCATCGACCACGACGAAGGTCTCGCCTTGGCTCTGCTTCACGTCGATCACGCGTGTCAGGTAGACGCCCGCCTCCGCGACCAGCCACCGCCCGAGCTCGATCGCGAACCGCGTCTCGCGCAGGATCGCCGCGCGGTCGTCGAGCGCGGCGCGCAAGGCTTCACCGACCCGCTCGACGTCGAGCGCAACGTCGCCCGCGAAATACGGCACGCCGAACCCGCCGCCGAGATTGACGAGCGGCGGCGCCACGGCAGCCTCTTCCGCCAGCCGCGCCGCGAGCGCGATCGTCGCCGCCTGCGTCTCGATGATCGCCCCCGCATCGAGCGCCTGGCTGCCCGCATAGATGTGAAACCCGCGCCAGTCCGCACCGGCCGCGACGATCGCCGTCACCAGCGCGGCGGCCCGGACGGCATCGACCCCGAACGGCGACGCCCGTCCGCCCATCCGCATGCCCGATCCCCGCAGCTCGATATCGGGGTTCACGCGCACGGCCATCCGCGGCGCGATGCCCAGTCGCTCACCGATCGCAAAGCCGCGTGCCGCCTCGCCTTCCGATTCGACGTTGAGCGTCGCCCCCGCGCGGATCGCCGCCGCGAGTTCGTCGTCGCGCTTGCCCGGCCCGGCGAAGCTGATCGCCGACGCGCGCTTGACGTCGAGCGCGGTCGCGAGCTCGCCCGCCGATGCGACGTCGAGCCCGTCGACCAGCGGCGCGATCGCCGCGAGCAGGTCGCCGTGCGGATTGGCCTTGATCGCATAATGAAGGTCGATCGCGGGCATCGCCGCGCGAAACCGCGCGATCCGGGCCGCAACGATCGCGCTGTCGTAGACGAAGAGTGGCGTGTCGCCGGCCTGCGCGACCCAGTCCGCCGCCGACCGCCCACCGATCACCAGCGGCCCATGCTGCTGCGCGAACTCAGGCGAAAATGCACCCATCGGCTTCATTGCGCGCCCTCCTCATCCGCGGCGGACCAGGACCTGATCTCACCCGCGATGGCAGACCTGTCCAGCTTCCCATTGGCATTGCGCGGCAATTCGTGTCGCCACAGATATACGCCCGGCTGCATGAAGCTCGGCAGCGCGGTCCGCAACCGCGCTCGCAATGCGGCCTCGCCTGACGCATCGCCCGCCAGCATCACGATGATCGCCTGTCCCAGTCGCGCGTCCGGCACGCCGACCGCGACCGCTTCGTGCGCCTCGCCGCCCGCCAGAACCGCCTCTTCCACCTCGAGCGGGCTTATCCGGTTGCCCGCGCTCTTGATCATCTCGTCGTCGCGACCGACGAACCGGAGCAGGCCGTCCGCCCCCTCGATGACGGTATCGCCCGACCAGACCGCCATTCCCCCGCCCGAACCGAGTGCCGCCGGCACGGGGCGGAAGCGTTGCGCCGTCCGCTCCGCATCGCGCCAATAGCCCTGCGCGACGAGCGGTCCCGCATGGACCAGTTCCCCCGTCTCGCCCGGCGCCGCACGCGTGCCATCGGGCTTCACGACCCAGACGTCGGCGAACGGGATTGCCCGCCCCATCGCGTCGGGATGCGAATCGATCAGCGACGGGTCGAGATAGGTCGAGCGGAACGCCTCCGTCAGCCCGTACATCGCGTAGATGTCCGCAGCCGGAAACCGTGCGCGCAGCCCCCGCACCAGCCGCGGCGTCAGCGCACCGCCCGAATTGGTCAACCGCGCGAGCCGCGCTGCGGTCGCCGCCGGCCAGTCCGCCTCGAGCAGCTGCACCCAGAGCGGCGGCACACCCGCGAGCGTCGTCGCCCCCACGCGTTCGACGGCCTTCACGACGTCGCGCGCGACCAAGTAGTCGATCGGCGCCACCGATGCGCCCGCCACCCAGGTCGAGAACAGCTGGTTCTGCCCATAGTCGAACGAGAGTGGCAGCACGCCCAGCACGCGGTCGGTGCGGTCGAGCTTCAGGTAATGCGCGACGGAAATCGCACCCAGCCACAGATTCGCATGGCTCAGCATCACCCCCTTGGGCCGCCCGGTCGATCCCGAGGTGTAGAGGATCGCTGCAAGCGTATCCGGATCGGCATCGGACGGCCCCGAGCCCCCATCACGCTGCAGATCGAGCACTGCCTCGTCGACAATTCTGCAGCCCTTGGGCACGTCGCCCGGCTCGAGCGTCGCCGCCCGCGCGCCTTGCGTCACCAGCAGCGCCGCGCCGCTGTCGTCCAGGATATGCGCGACCTGCGCGCGCCGCAGCAGCGGATTGACCGGCACATGGACCAGCCCCGCGCGCGCCGCCGCGAGCGGCATCACGCACGCGACGCGCGTCTTGGGCAGCCAGGTCGCGACGCGCGCACCCTTTGCCAACCCCTGCCCCGCGAGCCAGCCTGCGAGCGAACCAACCGCGATTTCGAGGTCGCGGAACGTCATCGTCCCCGCGCGGTCGATCAGCGCGACATCGTCGGGCACACCACGCAGCGGGAGGTGGTCGATCGGATACGGGACGGGGTCGAGCGGGATCATGATCCCCCCATAGCGCCAAGCCGTTGCCGAATTCACCCCCACAGGCTAGCGGGGCCGGGTTCGTAACGGTTCAGGCGATGCTCGTGATCTTCGAAGGCACTTCCCAAGTCGAAACGACGGTGCGCGCCGTCCTCGCCGACATCCTCGGCCTCGACGCCGGCCGAGTCGCCGCGTTTACCGCCGACACGCCGCTGTTCGGCGCGCTGCCCGAACTCGATCTCGATGGCCGTGGCAAGCGTCCTGACCGAACTCGAGGACCGTCTCGCTATCCTGATCGAGGACGACGAGATCGACGGGGAAATGCTTGAGACGTTCGGCGCGCTCGTCCAGTTTGCCGCGCGCAAGGCGCTGGTCTAGCCTCCGCCGGGATGACCGGCGCGCGCTTCGACCATTATGACTGGGCCGGTGGGCGCGAGGCGACGTTGCGCTTCGGCCCCGACACCGGACCAATCGTCGTCGCCGCACTGCCATTGTTCGAGGAGGCAAACCGCACGCGCGCGTTCCTCGTCGAAATCCTGCGCGCGCTGGCCGGGCGCGGCATCGGCAGCATCCTGCCCGACCTGCCCGGTACCGGCGAGAGCCTGATCGATACGGGCGGCCTGCGGCTGGCCGATCTGCGTCAGGCCTTTGCCACGCTTGCCGGCACACTCGACGCGCCGGTTTACGGGCTCACGATTCGCAGTGGTGCGCTCGTCGATAGCGACGCGCGCCTCGTCGGGCGGTGGCGGCTCGCACCGCAGACGGGCGGTGACCTTCTGCGCGAGCTGAACCGGATCCGCGGCGCGTCGACGATGCCCGACGAGGATGGTTACGCGGGTAACAGCCTGTCCGAGGCGCTGCTCGCCGATCTGCGCGACGCCGCACCGCATGCCGCGTCGCGAACGGTTCGACTCGAAAGCGATCCGCGTCCCGCGGATGCGCGTTATCCCGGCGCGCCGCTGTGGCGGCGATCGGAACCCGGCGGCGACGCGACGCTCACGGAGGCGCTCGCCGCCGACGTGGCCGGGTGGATCGCCACATGCGCCGACTGATCGCGGTCCCCTGCGAGGGCGAGACGCTGGTCGCGACGCTCGACGACGCCGCGGGCGCGACCGGGCTGCTGATCGTGTCGGGCGGCAACGAGATCCGCAGCGGCGCGCACCGCGGCATGGCGATGCTAGCGCGGCGGCTGGCGGCGGGGGGCACGCCGGTGTTTCGCTATGACCGCCGCGGTGTCGGAGATTCGACGGGGGAGAATACGGGCTTCCTCGGCGCGCAGCCCGATCTGGTCGCCGCCGCCGCCGCGTTTCGCGCCGCCGCGCCGCACGTCACGCGGCTGGTCGGCTTCGGCAATTGCGACGCCGCGAGCGCGCTCGCGCTGTTCGGGGGGCGGCCGGCATCGACCGGCTGCTTCTCGCAAACCCCTGGGTGATCGCGCCGACCGACGACCTCCCCCGCCGCCGCGATCCGCGCGCGCTATGCGGCGCGGCTGCGCGATCCGGCCACGTGGAGACGCCTGCTCCGCGGCGGGATCGACCTGCGCAAGCTGGTCCGGGGTGTGGCGAGACTGTCGCGTCCGTCGGGGGAGGTCGAGGGCGACCTCGCGAGCCGGGTCTGCGGCGCGATCGACGGCTGGGCGGACCGCGTCGTCATCCTGCTCGCGACCGGGGATGCGACCGCGCAGGTGTTTGCGGCGCGTTACCGCGGCGCGGCACGGATCGTGCGGCTTGCCACCGGTTCGCACAGCTTTGCCGGTTCCGCCAATGCCGCTGAATTGGAGGCCGCGGTCAGGGAGGCGATCGCCTGCACGCACGATGCACAGCCCCCCACCTCCCATCACTCGTCATCCTGACGAAACTCAGGACCCAGCGTTACGGGCGGTGCCGTTCCTGGCTCTGGATCCTGACTTTCGTCAGGATGACGGAGGGTGGGATGGGACGCTGGCGCTTCCCCCGCCCGTCAGCCGGACGAAAGATGTGAGGGGAACACAGGCACCTCCCCACGCTCGTCATCCTGACGAAAGTCAGGATCCAGGGTTACAGACGATGCCGTTCCTGGTTCTGGGTCCTGACTTTCGTCAGGATGACGGGTGGAGGGGCGTGGATCGGAAGGACGCACGCCCCCGCAGTTACTCCGCGGCTTCGGCCAGTTCGGCGAATTCCGCCGCCGCGAGGAACCGCTCGGCGTCCAGCGCCGCCATGCAGCCCGTGCCCGCGGCAGTCACCGCCTGGCGGTAGACCTTGTCGGCGACGTCGCCGCACGCGAACACGCCCTCGACGCTGGTACGCGTCGACCCCGTCTCGACCGAGATATACCCGTCCGAATCGAGATCGATATGCCCGCGGAACAGCTCGGTGGCGGGGTGATGCCCGATCGCGACGAACCCGCCATCGACCGACAGCCGCGACCGCTCGCCCGTCACCGTGTCCTCGAGCTCGAGCGCAACCAGCCCGGCATTGCCGCCGCCGTCGACGAACTCGCGGACTTCCTTGTTCCACAGCACCGTCACGCCCTTGTGCGCGAACAGCCGCTCCTGGAGGATCTTCTCCGAACGCAGCGAGATCGCGGCGGTGGATCAGCGTCACGTCGGGCGAATGGTTGGTCAGGTACAGCGCTTCCTCGACCGCGGTGTTGCCGCCGCCGATCACCGCGACCTTCTTGCCGCGGTAGAAGAAGCCGTCGCAGGTCGCACACGCGCTGACGCCCTTGCCCTTCATCGGCTCCTCGCTGTCGATGCCGAGCCATTTCGCCTGCGCACCCGTCGCAATGACGAGCGTCTCGCCCTCATAAATGTCGCCGCTATCGCCGGTCAGCCGGAACGGCCGGCTGCTGACGTCGACCTTGACGATCGTGTCCCACATCATCCGCGTGCCGACATGCTCGGCCTGCGCCTGCATCTGCTCCATCAGCCACGGCCCCTGGATGACGTCCTTGAAGCCGGGATAATTCTCGACATCGGTGGTGGTGGTCAGCTGGCCACCCGGCTGAATGCCCTGAACGACGATCGGCGCCATTCCGGCACGCGCGCCATAGATCGCGGCCGACAGCCCGGCGGGCCCCGAACCGAGGATGAGCATGCGGGTGGTATGCGTCGTCATTCTGATATCCTTGGAGAGTCAGACGTCATCTAGGCGATCAACCGTGTGATTTGAACCATCGACAGAACGCTTTGGCCTGCATCGAAACCATTCGCGCTTCGTTGAAGGAGGAAATCGGAGATTATGATGAGCGAAGACCGCACGATTGAGATCGAGGATTACACCGCACCCGCAGGTGGCTGGGGATCGATGAAATCGCTCATCGAGATATCCGCGCGCGAAAAGGTCGGTCCCGAAGTCGTCCGCGAACTCGCACGCCAGAACAAGCCCGACGGCTTTGCCTGCGTCAGCTGCGCCTGGGGCAAGCCCGCGCACCCGCACGTCGCGGAATTCTGCGAGAACGGTGCGAAGGCGACTGCGTGGGAGCTCACCTCGTTCCGCGTCACCCCCGCATTTTTCCAGGAGCATACCGTCAGCGAACTGCTCGGCTGGAAGGATTACGACCTCGAACAAGCCGGGCGCCTCACGCATCCGCTGAAATACGACGCCGCCACCGATAAATATGTCGCGTGCAGCTGGGACGAGGCATTTGCCGGGATCGGCGCGAAGCTCAAGACCTACGACCCCACCAAGGTCATCTTCTACGCCTCGGGCCGCGCCAGCCTCGAGACCTCGTACATGTATAGCCTGCTCGCGCGGATGTACGGCAGCCAGAACCTGCCCGACAGTTCGAACATGTGCCACGAGACGACGTCGGTCGGGCTGAAGTCCGCGATCGGCTCTGCGGTCGGCACGATCCATCTGACCGACTACGAGAAGTGCGACGCGATTTTCTACTTCGGGCAGAACCCCGGCGTGAACAGCCCGCGGTTCCTCCACCCGTTGCGCGACTGCGCGAAGCGTGGCGTCGAGATCGTCGTCTTCAATCCGCTGAAGGAGCGCGGCCTCGAGAAATTCCAGGATCCGCAGAACCCGATCGAGATGGTCACCGGCAAGTCGACGCCGATCGCATCGCAATATCACCAGGTGAAGACTGGCGGCGACGTCGCCGCGATCATGGGGATGTGCAAATATCTGATCGAAGCGGACGACCGCGCGAAGCAGATCAACACGCTGCCCGTGCTCGATCACGCGTTCATTGCCGAGCACACCACACGGTTCGACGATTTCGCGAATTCGGCGCGCCAGACCGACTGGGCGACGATCGAGCATGAGAGCGGCCTGCCTCGTGCCGATATCGAAGCGGCGGCAAAGGTGTATGCGAAGTCGAAGGCGGTCATCGCGGTCTATGGCATGGGGCTGACCCAGCATGTCGGCGGCATCGACAACGTCCACATGGTCGTCAACCTGATGCTCTTGCGCGGGAATATCGGCAAGCCGGGCGCGGGCATGGGCCCAGTGCGCGGTCATTCGAACGTGCAGGGACAGCGTACCGTCGGCATCACCGAGAAGCCCGAACTCGCCCCGCTCGATCTGCTCGCCGAGCAATATGCCTTCGAGCCCCCGCGCGAAAAGGGCTGGGACACGGTCGCCTCGTGCGAGGCGGTCCTCGACGGCAGCGCCCAGGCGTTCATCGGGCTCGGCGGCAATTTCGTCCGCGCCATCCCCGACCATGCGACGATGGAGCCCGCATGGGGCGATCTCGACCTGACCGTCCACATCGCAACCAAGCTCAACCGCTCGCACCTCCTGCCCGGCCAGACCTGCTACCTGCTCCCCTGCCTCGGCCGGATCGAGACCGACATGCAGGCGACCGGCCCGCAGAGCGTATCGATCGAGGATTCGTTCAGCCAGATCTACGGGTCGAAGGGCAAGGCGACGCCTGCCGCGGAGACCCTGCTGTCCGAACCCGCGATCGTCGCCGGGATTGCCAAGGCCACGCTCGCGCCCAACCCGAAGCTCGACTGGGATACGTGGGTCGGCGACTATGGCCATGTCCGTGACGCGATCGAGGTGTCCTATCCCGACATGTTCGGCAACTTCAACGCGCAGATGTTCACCCCCGGCGGCTTCTGGAAGGGCGTCCCCGCGGCACACCGTGAATGGAAGACCGAAAGCGGCAAGGCCGAATTCAACGTACCCCAGTCGCTCAACGTGACCGGGTTCGAGGAGAGCGAAGGCCGCTTCCGCCTGATGACGCTGCGGTCGAACGATCAGTTCAACACCACGGTCTATGGCTATCACGACCGGTTTCGCGGTGTGAAGGGGACGCGCGACATCGTCTTCATGAATGCGAAGGACATCGCACGGCTCGGCATCGCCGACGGCGACGACGTCGATCTGGTCGGTGATGCAGGGTCGAACGCGGACCGGCGCCTTGGCAAGCTGAGGGTCGTCGAATATTCGATCCCGGAAGGCTGTGTCGGGGCCTATTATCCCGAGTGCAACCTGTTGATGCCGGTGTCGCATCACGCGCGCGAAAGCCATGTTCCCGCCGGCAAGTCCGTACCCGTCCGGATCGAGAAATCGCGCTGACGCAGGACAGTATCCTCGGGGTCGTCCTGGCGGGCGGGCAATCCTCGCGCTTCGGGTCGGACAAGGCACAGGCGCTGTTCGGTGACCGGCCGCTCGCGCATCACGCAGGAAACCTGTTGCGGCCCTATGTGGCGGACGTCGTCATCGCTGGGATCGGCGGTACCATCGTCGACCTGCCCGAGCCCGGACTCGGGCCGCTCGGCGGGATAGCGGGCGCACTCGACCATGCCGCGACGCTCGGGTTTACCTCGGTCATGACGATCGCCTGCGACATGCCGGTGCTGCCCGATGGCCTGCTCGCGGCACTCGCGCGCCGTGCGCCCGCCTATTGCAACGATGCGCCTGTGCTCGGCCACTGGCAGGCCGCGTTCGCCGCACATCTGCTCGCGCATATCCAACGGACGCCGCGGCGGTCCGTACGCGGCTGGGCCGAGGCGATCGGCGCGTTGCCGATCATCGCCGCGGGCCCGGTCCCCAACGTCAACACGCCGGCCGACATGGCAGCATTATGACCGTCTCGCGGATCCAGCCGACCACGATCCTGCGCCCCGATTCGCAGACGCGCGGCGAACGCGCGATTGCGGTCGAAGTCCCGGTCGCGATCGAGGTCGACGGGCTCGGCTATGCGGTGATGATGATGACGCCCGCCGACCTGGCCGAGTTCACCACCGGGTTCCTCCTGACCGAACGTCTTGCCGACGCTGCCGACGACGTGCGCGACATCGACGTGTTCGAGGCGGAGGCGGGCTGGATCGTCCGCGTCGGTCTGTCCGACCGGTGCAAGGGGCGAATTCATGACCGCGTCCGCCACCGCACCAGCGACACGAGTTGCGGGCTGTGTGGCATCTCCGGGCTCGAACAGCTCCGCAAACCCGTCAGGACCACCCCGCCCCGCCCGGAGGCGTCGGTAGAGGCGCTGTTCGCCGCGCTGGCGGGGTTGCGCGCGCATCAGCCGCTCAACGCCGCGACGGGGGCGATCCATGCCGCCGCCGCGTGCGACCGGTCGGGAGACGTGCTGGCCGCCTATGAGGATGTCGGCCGCCACAATGCGCTCGACAAGCTCGTCGGCGGGCTGGCGATCCGGCCGACCGAGCCGCCCGCCTTCATCCTCGTCACGTCGCGGATCAGCTTCGAGATGGTCGACAAGGCGCTGGTCGCAGGCGTGGCGATGCTGGTGGGAATTTCCGCACCGACCAGTCTCGCGATCGATCATGCGCGGGCGCACGGCCTGACGCTGCTCGCGCTCGCCCGGAGCGACGCGATCCTGGTCGTCAACGATCCGTTCGGCGTGTTTGAAAATGGTAGCGAAGGAGGGACTTGAACCCCCGACCCCAGGATTATGATTCCCGTGCTCTAACCAACTGAGCTACTTCGCCGTACCGTCTGCAGGAGCGCGTTCGTCCCTGCGAGGCGCGGCCTATAGGAAGCGGATTCGAGGCGGTCAAGCAAACATGTGCCGGGAAATCGCTTCCCAGGGTCCGCCGCGGTACCACCACGCACCCAGACCGGCGATCTCGACGTCCCGCGATACGAAATCACGCTGCAGGTTGCCGAGCAGCAGCTTGGCGACCGACGGATTGACCTTGTTCTGGATCGTGACGTGCGGACGCCAGCCGCCCGCGTCCTGCGGCGTCAGCATCCCCGTGAAGGCATCCGCCAGTCGCGCACGGATCCCGACCAGCTCGGGCGATTCGATCCGGTAGGCGACGCCGCGCCCCAGCGACATCAGCCCGCCGATCCGCGCCCGCGGTGCTGGCAGCCCGCGCGTCTCCTGGTTCAGCCGGTGCTTCAGCTCGTCGAGCCCTGACGGTGGCAGGTGGTGGAACAGCGTCAGGTGCAGAATCGAGCTGGTTGCGCTCGGGCGGAAAATGCTCGCGCCGCATGGCGTCGAAGAACGCCGTGTCCTGCCGCCCGAACAGCGCCGTCACGATGATCGGCGCAGGCACTATCTCGGTCATCGTCAAATCTCGATCTGGCTGCCGAGTTCGACCACGCGGTTGGTCGGCAGACGGAAGAATTCCATCGCGCTTTCGGCGTTGCGCAGCATCCACGCGAATAGCTTCTCGCGCCAGATCATCATCCCCGGCTTGTCCGACGCGAGCAGCGTCTGCCGCGACAGGAAGAAGCTGGTGTCCATCATCTTGAAGTCCGCGCCGCAGCTATGCACCTGGCGCAGCGCCGCGGGGACGTCGGCGTCCTCCATGAAGCCATAGCGCAGGATCAGCCGGTGGAAGCCGTCACCCAGCTCCTCGCGCACCGCCCGGTCATGCGCCGGCCAATAGGGCTGGCCGACGATCTTGACCGTCAGCAGGATCACGCGCTCGTGCAGCACCTTGTTGTGCTTGAGGTTGTGCAGCAGCGCGTGGGGCACACCGTCCGAGGTCGAGGTCATGAAGACCGCGGTGCCCGGCACGCGCGACGCCGAACCGGCCGCCGAGCCGATGAACACCTTGATCGGCATCGCCGCCTCGCGCATCCGGTCGATCATCAGCTGCCGCCCCTTCGACCACGTCGTCAGGAAGGTGAAGATGATGAGGCCGATCAGCAGCGGGAACCAGCCGCCATCGGGCACCTTGGTGAGGTTCGCGGCCAGATAGGCGCCGTCGACGGTGAAGAAGATCGCGAGCAGCGGGATCGCGGCGATCTTCGGCCAGTTCCACAGCCGGAAGAGCACGACGCCGAGCAGGCAGGTGTCGATCAGCATCGCCCCCGTCACCGCGATGCCGTAGGCGCTGGTCAGGTTCGACGAGGTGCGGAAGAACAGCACCAGCAGGATCACCATCACCATCAGCGCGCCGTTGACCAGCGGGATATAGATCTGGCCCGCGGTCGCGGCACTGGTATGCTCGATCCGCAGCCGCGGGATGAAGCCGAGCTGGATCGCCTGTTGCGTGACCGAGAACGCGCCCGAGATCACCGCCTGCGACGCGATCACCGCGGCCATCGTCGCGAGGATGACGAGCGGCAGCTGAAGGCTTTCGGGCGCGAGATTGTAGAACGGGCTGACGAGCGCCGCCTGCCCGTCGCGGAACAGCAGCGCGCCCTGCCCCATGTAGTTGAGGATCAGCGCGGGGAGCACGAAGAACAGCCAGGAAATGCCGATCGGCCGGCGGCCGAAATGCCCCATGTCCGCATAGAGCGCCTCCGCGCCGGTCACCGCGAGCACGACCGAACCGAGCGCGAGGAAGGCGCGGGTCGGGTCGATCAGGAAGAACTCGACCGCATAATGTGGCGAGAACGCCCAGAGCACGCCCGGCGTCTGGATGATGCTGAGGATGCCGAGCACCGCGATGACGCTGAAATACACCAGCATGATCGGCCCGAACACCATGCCGATCCGCGCGGTGCCGCTCTTCTGGACCCAGAACAAGGCGATCAGGATCGCGATCACGATCGGCAGGACGAGCCCGGCAAAGCTCGGTGCGGCGACCGCGAGCCCCTCGACCGCGGACAGCACCGACACCGCGGGCGTGATCATGCTGTCGCCGTAGAACAGCGCGGTCGCGAAGACGCCGAGCAGGATGATCCCCTTGCTCCATCGCCGCGTCTTGGTCTTGCCCGAGACGAGCGCGAGCAGCGCGAGACTGCCGCCCTCGCCCTTGTTGTCCGCGCGCATGATGATGATGACGTATTTCACCGTCACGACGATCATCATCGACCAGAACATCAGGCTGATGACGCCCATGATGTGCGCCGAATCGAGCGCGAGCTTGTGGTGGCCGGCAAAGGTCTCGCGGAACGCGTAGAGCGGGCTCGTGCCGATATCACCGAACACGATGCCGATCGCCCCGAAGGCGAGCTTGAGCATGCCGTCCGAATGATGGTGGCCGGTATCCGGATCAAGGCCGGCGGGGGGCACGGTCGAAGCCGCGGCGGTCTGGTCGACGCTCACTGGACGGTGAATCGACCCGGAAGTGCAGCAATCATCATCGAATGTCCGATTTCACCCTGTGCCCCAAGCGCGCGCATTTAGCATGCACGTCAGGGGGCGGCAACGGCACCGCCGGCAACGTGGATTAACCGCTGCTGATCATGTACCGCCGCTCCCCGAGCCGGTTGCGACGCATTTTGCGCCCGTCTGGGCGTCGAACCGTCAGCGCGTGATCACCTCGCGAATCACGAAGTGCGACGCCAGCCGCGTGACGCCCGGCAATTGCGACAGCGTCTCGCGGTGGATGCGTTCGAACGTCTCGCCCTGCCGTATCTCGACGTGCAGCATATAGTCGGCCTCGCCGCTCATCAGGAAACACTGCACCACCTGCGGGCAGCGCACGATCTCCGCCTCGAAGGCCGCCATCGTCTCCTTGCGCTGGTCGCGGAGCGTCACGTTGACGAGGACGATGCTGGGATCGCCGCGCGCCGCGCGCGACAGCACCGCGCGGTACCCGCTGATCGCACCGCTTTCGCGCAGCTGCGCCACCCGGCGATGCGCCGCGCTCGCGGACAGCCCGACCGCCTCGCCAAGCTCCGCACTCGTCAGATCCGAATTCGCCGCCAGCAGGTCGAGGATCCTGCGCTCGATCGAATTGCTCAAGAATTTCTCGCTAATGAGCAGGGGATCACACAAATCATGCGTTTGACATAGCTGACCGGGACATGTTTGCGAACCCTTCCCGCGCGAAGCAGCGTAAAAGGCGCGCAAACATAAGGAGTGGAAGCAATGCGTGTCGGTGTCCCCAAGGAAATCAAGAATCACGAATATCGCGTCGGCCTGACCCCGCCGTCGGTCGCCGAGCTGGTCGCCGCAGGCCACGAGGTCGTCGTCGAGACTCAGGCCGGGTCGGGCATCGACTTCGAGGACCAGGATTACATCGACGCGGGGGCGACGATCCTCCCCGACGCGAAGTCGGTCTTCGCCGCCGCGGACATGATCGTGAAGGTCAAGGAGCCGCAGCCGGTCGAGATCGCGATGCTCGAACCACGCCACCTGCTCTTCACCTATCTCCACCTCGCCGCCGACAAGCCGCAGGCCGAAGGGCTGATGAAGTCCGGCGCGACCTGCATCGCGTACGAGACCGTCACGGACCACCGCCGCGGCCTGCCGCTGCTCAAGCCGATGTCCGAGGTCGCGGGCCGCATGTCGGTGCAGGTCGGCGCGCATTATCTCGAAAAGGAACAGGGCGGTCGCGGCGTCCTGCTCGGCGGCGTCCCCGGTGTCGCGCCCGCCAAGGTCGCGATCCTCGGCGGCGGCGTCTCGGGCGTCAACGCCGCGCAGATGGCGGTCGGCATGCGCGCCGACGTCACGATCTACGACATTTCGAACGACCGCCTCGCCGAGCTCGACATGTTCTTCTCCAGCCAGATCAAGACCGCCTATGCCTCGAAGGCCGCGATCGCGGCGGCGGTGAAGAATGCGCATCTCGTGATCGGCGCGGTGCTCGTCCCGGGCGCAGCAGCCCCCAAGCTCGTCACGCGCGAGATGCTGAAAACGATGAAGCGCGGCTCGGTCCTCGTCGACATCGCGATCGACCAGGGCGGCTGCTTCGAGACGAGCCACGCCACCACGCATGAGGATCCCGTGTTCGAGGTCGACGGCGTGATCCATTACTGCGTGGCGAACATGCCCGGCGCGGTCGCGCGTACGTCGGCGTTCGCGCTCAACAACGCGACGCTCCCGTTCGCGCTGAAGCTCGCGAACCTGGGTGCGGAGGCGGCCATGAAGGCCGACCCGCATCTCGCCAACGGGCTCAACGTCTACAGGGGCAAGATCGCCTATAAGGCGGTCGCGGATGATCTGGATCTACCTTACGAAGCGTGGTCGAATTAACCGGGAACGGATGCGGAACGCGGGTGTTGGACAGGGGAAAGGAATTTCCGATGTCCGACACCCCGAACCCCAAGTCCGAGCCCTTTTCGAACGCCGAGAAGGATCCGCACGACTGGACCACCGGCGACGAAAAGATGACAGGCGCACAGGCGAGCTATCTCAAGACGC
This sequence comes from Sphingomonas sp. 22R3R2A-7, assembly GCF_036856055.1. Lineage (NCBI taxonomy): Bacteria > Pseudomonadati > Pseudomonadota > Alphaproteobacteria > Sphingomonadales > Sphingomonadaceae > Sphingomonas > Sphingomonas sp. 22R3R2A-7. The sequence continues at coordinate 1,092,659 of NZ_JASPFR010000001.1, forward strand.
TCTCCGAGGAAGCGCATGAGGAATTCGACGAGACGTTGAGCAAGGCCGATGCCTCGCTCAAGATCGACGAGCTCCAGGGCAAGACCGGCCGCGGCCAGTAACGGCTCGCGCGGAGGAGAGATCGGACGCGATGCGCCGATCTCTCCCCGTCTCCCCTAATTCTCCGAACCGCCCTGACGAACGTCGGGCCTCAAAGACCGCCACCCCGCGACCATCAAGGTCGCGTCGCTTGGGCCTCCAGCAGCCGGTCGAGCAGCGCCAGCCGCGTGGCAATCGCATCGTGATAGGAAATCCGCGCCGGCGTCAGCGCCAGCGCGCGCGCCCAATAGGGTCGCGCCGCCGCGAAATCGCCAGCACGCACATATGCCAGTCCCAGAAAGAACGGCGGCGCCGGATGTCGTGGCGCCAATCGCGTTGCCTGCTGGAATGCGAACAGCGCGGCCGACGATACTTGGTTGCCGTCATGCGCGGCGAGCGCGTTGCCGAGGCCGGTCCACAACACCACGCTGCGCGGCGCGATGCGGATCCCGCCGAGCAGCACCTGCACCGCCGCACGACGGTCACCGAGGCGCGTCATCGCATCCGCTGCGACCAGATACGCCGCTGCCCCGGTATACCGCTCGAGCATCTGGTCGCGCAGTTCGATCGTCGCGCCGTCGTCGGGCGCCGGCGCGAGTCCGCCGATCACCGGCTGCCCCGCAAGGCCGGGCCGGCCCTGCAGCGCATAGCCCGCCGCGCCCAGCATCAGCGCGGACGCGACCATCGACCACAGCATCCGCTCGACCTTGAGCAGCGCCAGAACGCCGAACGCCGCAGCCGCGATCGCCGCCAGCATGACCCAGCCCATCAGCGCGCCCTCCGACGAAAACTCGACCGCGCGATCCAGATCCCGGCCAGCAACAGCGCGATCGGCGCCAGCCACAACGGCCAGGTCAGAGCCGACAGCGGCGGGTCATAGGTGACGTAATCGCCATAGCGCGACACCAGCCACGCGCGGATCGATGCGGGTGCCTCGCCCCTGTCGATCCGTTCGCGGACCAGCGCGCGCATGTCGGCCGCCATGTCCGCATCGCTGTCGGCGATCGACTGGCCCTGACAGACCAGGCACCGCAGCGTTTCCATCAGGGCCTTTGCGGAGGCTTCCTTGGCGGGATCGGCGAGCTGGACATTGGCATAGGGCGCCGGCGGGGTGACCGGCTGCGCGGTGGCAGGCGCGGCGACCAGCAACAGCGCCGTCAAGACACGACCCCGCATCACCGCGCCGCCCTGACGGCCTGGACGATCTCGTCGACCTGCTCGGGCCGGATGTCGCCGATGATCTGCTTCACGACGATCCCGCGGCCGTCGACGACGAAGGTCTCGGGGACGCCCGACGATCCCAGCGCCATCTGGACGCGGCTTGCCGAATCGCTGCCGATCCGCGCATAGGGATCGCCGTTGCGCGCGAGAAATCCCGCGATCGCCGTCCCCGTGTCCCGAACCGCGATCGCGTCGATCGGCACGCCCGCCGCCTTCAACCGCATCAATTGCGGCGCCTCCGCGATGCACGGCACGCACCAGCTCGCGAACACGTTGAGCAGTCGCGGCTGCCCCTGCCTGAACGTCGCAGCACTCAGCCCCGGCTTGCCCGCGACCATCGCCGGCAGCGCGAAGTCGGGGACGGGCTTGCCGACCATCGCCGAGCGCACGACAGTTTCGCCGGGCTTCACCAGCCCGCTGATCACGACGACGAACACCAGCGCGAAGATCGCCAGTGGCGCCCACAAGGCGACGCGCTTCACGCCCACTCCGCCCGCAGCATCGTACGGCGTTCGCGCCGCACGCGTCCGATCAGCGACAGCATCCCGCCGAGCGCGATCAGCACCCCGCCGAACCAGATCAACGTCACGAACGGCTTCCACCACAGGCGCAGCTGCCAGCGTCCCTGCGCGTCGGGCTGGCCGAGCACCGTATAGAGCTGCCCGTCGAGCGCGGTCAGGATCGCGGACTCGTTGGTGCTCGTCGGTGGATTGGCAAAGAACCGCAGCTGCGGGTGCAGCACGCGCGTCTTCGTGCCGCGGACCACGGACAGGCGTGCCTCGAGCGCCGACCAATTGTCGCCGATCACCGGCGCGATCCCGTCGAGCGTGACCTGGTACGGTCCAACCCGCGCCGGCTCGCCCGCACGTACCGCGACCAGCGTTTCCTGCGTGAACGCGCTGTCCGACGCCATTCCGGCAAGGCTGACCGCGATGCCGAGATGCGCGATGACCATGCCGTAGGTGAACAGCGGCGTGCGGCGCAGGTTGCGCTTCCACAACGGCGCGACGCTCGCCACCGCGAGTCCGGCGGCCAGCGACAGCCCTGCCCAGGCCAGTACGCCCGGCCAGACGAATATCAGCGCGATCGCGGCAGCGACCGTCGCGCCGATCGGCAGCGCCATCCGCGCGATCACCGCGCGAGCCTCGTCGCGTCGCCAGCGGAGCAGCGGCCCCGCCGCCATCACCGCGACGAGCAGCAGCGCGATCGGCCCTGCCGCCTTGTTGAAGAACGGCGGCCCGACCGAGAGCTGTACGCCGAAGCTCGCCGCGACGATCGGATAGAGCGTTCCGATCAGCACGATCCCGAGGATCACCGACAGCAACAGGTTGTTGGCGACCAGCCCGCCCTCGCGGCTGACGGGGTCGAACGTCGTGCCCGCGCGGACGGTGCCGATCCGCGCGGCGAACAACGCGAGCGCACCGCCGATATAGATTGCCAGCAGCGCGAGGATGAACGCACCACGCTCAGGGTCCACCGCGAACGCATGCACGCTCGTCAGGATGCCCGACCGGACCAGGAACGTCCCGATCATCGACATCGAGAATGCGACCACCGCGAGCATCACCGTCCACGCGCGCAGGCCGTCGCGCGTCGCCAGCACGGTCACTGAATGGAGCAACGCCGTCGCCGCCAGCCACGGCATCAGCGACGCGTTCTCGACCGGGTCCCAGAACCACCAGCCGCCCCAGCCGAGCTCGTAATAGGCCCAATAGCTGCCAGCGGTGATCCCGAGCGTCAGGAATATCCAGGCGATCAGCACCCAGGGCCGCATCGCCCTGGCAAATGCCGGCCCGACGTCGCGCGTCACGAGGGCGCCGACCGCGAACGAGAACGCGACCGACAGTCCGACATAGCCGGCGTACAGAGTCGGCGGGTGGAACGCCAAGCCGGGATCCTGCAACAGCGGGTTGAGCCCCAGCCCGTCGGGCGCCGCCGGGCTCAGCCGCGCAAACGGGTTCGACGAGAATAGCAGGAACGCATAGAATCCGAGCGCGATCACCGCCTGCGCACCCAGCGTCGCGGTCAGGGTCCGCTCCGCCAGCGAACGCTCGAAGATCGCGACCGCGCCCCCCGCCAGCCCCAGGATCGTCACCCAGAGCAGCATCGAGCCCTCGTGATTCCCCCACGCGCCCGCGAACTTGTACAGCCACGGCTTGGCCGAATGGCTGTTCTCGACGACGAGCTTCACCGACATGTCCGACCGCAGGAACAGCCAGATCAGCAATATCATCGCCAGCGCCGACAACAGACCCTGGACGATCGCGACCGGCCGCACCGCCGCCGAGACGTCGTCGCGGTTCCGTGCGATCCCGATTGCCGCCATGGCGAGTTGCAACGCCGCCAGCGCGCCCGCGAACCAGAGCGCGGCAAGGCCTGCCTCTGCGATCACGGCGTCTGGTCCGTCACCAGCGTCTTGGTCTCGTGCATCTTGCCCGCCATTTCGGGCGGCATGTATTTCTCGTCGTGCTTGGCGAGCAGATTGGACGCGACGAAGCGGCCATCGGGCTCGAACCGGCCCTCGGCGACGACGCCCGACTTTTCGCGGAACAAATTGGGGACGATGCCGGCGAACACGACCGGTGTCGTCGCCGCGCCGTCGGTGACGGTGAAATGCACCGTGACGCCGTCGGCCGCACGCTTTACCGAGCCGTCCTCGACCATCCCGCCAAGCCGGACCGCGCGCCCCAGCGGGATGCCGTCGCGCCGCACGTCCGACGGCGCATAGAAGAACGCCGCCTGATCCTTCAGCGCCGACAGCGCGAGCAGCCCCGCGACGACGACCGCGCCCAGCGCGAGCAACGCAAGCGTCAGCCGCTGATGCTTCGCCTTCATCGCTCCGCCTTCCGCATCGCAAGATAGCTCAGCAGCGCGACCACGCCGCCGCCGCCGAGCGTCACGCCATAGGCGGCGATCACGAATGGCCAGGCGGTCATGACCGCGCCATCCGCCGCATCCGGGCCTCGGCCTTGGCCACCGCTAGGATCGTCCGCATCCGCATCAGCACGATGCCCGCGAACAGCAGCGTGAACCCCAGCAGCATGATCGGCAGCGGCCACAGGATCGCACCGGCAATGCTCGACTGCGTCAGGCCGATGCTCGGCCCCTGGTGCAGCGTGTTCCACCAGACCACCGAATAGCGGATGATCGGCAGCAGCACCGATCCCGCGACGCCGTACAGCGCGGGGATCCGCCCGTCGCCGCCACGATCCGCATCCGCCTTCGCAAGTGCCATATAGCCGAGATACACGAAGAACAGCAGCAGCATCGACGTCAGCCGCCCGTCCCACTCCCACCACGTCCCCCAGGTCGGCCGGCCCCAGATCGACCCGGTCGTCAGGCACAACGCCGCGAAGACCGCCCCCGGCAGCGCGATCGCGCGCGCGGCGATCGTCGCCAGCGGGTGCCGCCAGACTAGCGCCATGATGCTGCTGATCGCGATTCCACTCCATCCGGCCATGCCCAGCCACGCGGCGGGAACATGGATATAGAGGATCCGCACCGTCTCGCCCTGGAGATAATCGGGCGGCGTCAGCGTCAGTCCTGCCCAGCAGCCGATCGCGACAAGCACTACCCCCGCCCAGAACAGCAGCGGCGTCAACGGCTTGGCGATCTTCAGAAAGCGCGCAGGATTGGCGAAGGCATGGAGCGTAGGCACTGCCGCTCCCTTATCGGCTCATTGCCCGGCCGTCACGCGAGACTTCGCCCGACGACGGCAACGAAGACGCGGCGGAGACGCATGCCGGACAACGCCTCCGCCCATGACGCAACACGCGTCCCGCGCTTACCGCCCGATCAGTCGCTTCGCGATCGAGTCCGCGACATCCGACGACGGCTCGCCGCTGCGATCGCTCTCGTCCCAGACCTGGATCAGCCGCTCGGGAATGCGCGCGATCCGCGACTTCACTTCGGCTTCGTCGCCCTGGCCGAGATATTCGAGCCCGACATTGATGATCCCGCCCGCGTTGATCACGTAATCCGGCGCGTACAGGATACCGCGTGCATGCAGCCGCGCACCGTCTTCGCGCACGCTCAACTGGTTGTTCGCGCCGCCCGCGACGACCTTTGCCTTCAGCGCGGCGATCGACATCTCGGTCAGGATCGCGCCGAGCGCGTTCGGGCTGAAGATATCGGTCTCGGTCGTCAGGATCGCTTCGGCCGCAACCGCCGTCGCGCCGAGCTCGCCGGCCAGCGCCTGTGCGCGCGCCTCGTCGACGTCCGCCAGCGTCAACACCGCGCCGTCCTTCGCCAGCAGCCGCGCGAGCCCGCCGCCGACCGAGCCGACGCCCTGGATCGCGACGCGCACGCCCTTCATGTCGGTCGCGCCCAGCCCGCGCTGCGCCGCCGCCTTGACCCCCAGATAGATGCCGAGCGCGGTGTACGGCCCCGGATCACCACCCGCCGCGCCGCTTGCGACCGGCAGGCCCGAGACATACCGCGTCTGCGTCGCGATGACCTTCATCCGCTCCTCTGACATGCCGACGTCCTCGGCCGTCACATAGCGACCGCCGAGTGCCTCGACCGCGCGACCGAAGGCTTCGAGCTGCGCGGTCGTGATGACGTCGCCGGGCTTCGCCGCCAGCACGACACCCTTGCCGCCGCCGAGCTCGAGCCCGGCCATCGCGTTCTTGAAGCTCATGCCGCGCGACAGGCGCAGCGCATCGGTCACCGCGCGGCCATTGTCGGCATAATGCCAGAAACGCGTCCCGCCCGCCGCCGGACCGAGCTTGGTCGAATGGAGCGCGATTACCGCGCGCAGACCCGATTCGGGATCGGTAAAGCTGTGGACGCCCTCATGGTCGTCGAAATCGGGAAGGTCCCAAACCGCTGTCATCGCCGGCTCCGTCAGGAGGAATAAAATTGCTGTAAGGTGAAATATTATTTTCCGGCAGGATTTACCAGCGCAAAGCTGCACGATGCCAGGGACTTGGCAAAATAATGCCAGTGGGGAAAATAACGCCCGGTACCAGGACCGGGAAATAATGGGGCGACCGACGGGACTTGAACCCGCAACATCCGGCATCACAAGCCGACGCTCTAACCAATTGAACTACGATCGCCGCGAAGGCCCGTGCCCCTAAGCGGGCTGTCCGGGTCCGTCAAGCGCCGCGATGTCGCTCGCGTTCAAAAACTGCCCTCGATCGCCTGGCGGTACCCGCCTGCCCCCGTACGAACCCGAGCGTTTCGAGCGTCTGCTGTGCAACCGGGTCGGTCGGCTGGAGCGTCAGCTCTGCCCGATACCGTCCATCATTCTCCAGCCGCAGCGTCACGCCCTCGGTCCCCGCCTGGCTGACGAGCGGCAGGATCACCGCGCTCCCGTCGCACCGCGGCGTGCCCGCAACCGACTGCGGCAGCGTGATCCCCGCCACCGTCCCGCCGAGAGTCGCCCGCACGCGCCCCTCCGCACTCTGGCACTGGCCGTCGGCGAACCCCACAGTGACCGCCTCCAGCTCCAGCGCGGTCACCGGGACGGGCGCGAACACCGCCCCCGCCGCGATCGTCCCGCTCAGTGCATCGACGCCGAAACCGTGACGGCTGACGCTGGCCGCGCCGCGCAGCGCCCGGGTAGCCCGTCCGGCCCTGCCAGCACTATGCGCGCCTTCCCGACCAGCAGCGGCAGCGGCGACAGCCGCGCGTGGAGCGACCCGAGCGCGACGTCGCCGAACCGCGCATCGGTCAGCGTCGCACCCCAGATCGTTCCCGTGACGCGCCGTGCCACGAGCCCCGCGTCACCGACGCCGAACCAGCCGAGCGCCGCGCGCATCGGCAGGAACACGAGCAGCGCAACGACCAGCATCGCGCCGAACAACGCGGTCGGTCCGGTTTTCAACCTGATCCGCCTCATGCCGCGCGCGCCTTCAGCGTCATCGTCGCGCTCACCGTCCGGTCGCCCGAATTGGTCATGGTCGCCGAGTCCACCAGGATCCCCGCGCGCTCGAGCCGTGCCAGCCAGGCGGTCAGCGCTGCCGGGCGCGCCGAGGGGATCGCGATCCGGACGCGGTCAGGCCCATCCTGATCGAGGCTTGTCACCGCGAACCCCGCGACATCCGCCTGCACGCGAACCACGTCGGCGAGCGCGCCCGTGAGCGGCGCGGGTCGCGTGCGTTGCGCCTCGCGCAGGATCGCGACCTGCGCCTGCGTGTCGCCCAGCCGCGTCACCGCGCTTGCATGCCGTTCACGCGCACTCGACAGTCCGTCGCCGACGGGCCGGATCACCGCGCCCCAGATCAGCGTCAGCACCGCCAGCGCCGCCATCGCGACGAGCAGCCGCTTTTCCCGCAGCGATCGTCCCTCGAACCAGTGTCGCAGTCCCGTCATCGTCACGCGCCCCCACCGGTGCTGAGCGTCAGGTCGCCGGCGACGCGCCCGTCGGCCGCCTGGAAGACGCTCGCCTGGACGGCGAACCCGGCCGCCTCGAACGCGGTCTTCAAATCGGTCGCGAGCGATTCGCGCTCGACGGCCACGCTCAGCCTCACGGTCCCGTTTGGCTGGAAGTCGAGCGCGGTGATTTCGCTGCCGGGCACCGCGCGCACCACCGCGAAGATCGCTGCGCTGGTTGCGCTGAACCCCAGCCCGGGGCCGCGCACGCGCGACAGCCGCTCGTCGAGCTGCCGCGTCGCGTCGGTCACCGTCTCGCCGCGTGGCAGGCCCGATCTTGCGACTAGGTCCGCCTGCGTCGCGAGCATATCCGCACCGAAGCTGTATTTCGCGATCCGCACCAGCGAGATCGCCAGCGTCACCGCCAGAATGAGCCCGGCAAGAACCGCCAGCCGCCGGATCAGCGCCCAGTCGAGCGCGAACCGCCGCCGCCGTGCGAACACCCCCTGCCGAAGGTCGAGCGACGGTGCCGCGACCGCCCCGACCAGCGCCGCTTCCAGGTCTGCGCGCTCGATCGCGACCGGCGCGCTGTCGCCCGTGACGAGTGCGGTCATCGGCGCCTCGTCGGCGAACCCGCAGGTCGTCCCGCGGATGATCGCGCTGCCCGCCAGGACGGTGCCGACATATCCCTCGTCCGGGCGTGGCAGCAGCATCGGTGCGGGGATGACCGCGACCGGATCGATCCCCGCCTCCGCGAGCATCCGCAGCCAGCCGAGCATCACCGCGCTGCCGACGACGCCGATCGGTCGTTCGGCGTTGCCCTCGTCGCCGACGACGACGTGAAGCTCGGCCAGCGGCGCGGCGCTCGCCTCGGTGACGAGAAGCCGCGCCGCCGCGGTCGCCTGCGCGGGGCTGCGCGACGGGAGTTCGGCCCAGTGGAGCGTCACCGCCTCGGCCGGGGCGACCGCGAGCGTCGCACCATCGGGATCGGGCGCGGGGATCCCCTCGCCCTCGTCGACGACGCGCCTGTCCGCCATGCAGAATCCAGCGATAACCGGTCTCGCCGGACGGAAGGAACACCAGGGTCGTCATGAGTCTTCGCCCCATTGCCGCGATACGAGCCGCGCGGGAAGCGTCGTCGCATCGATCAGCGCATGTTCCTGCAGAACCGTCGTGCCGATCGTCACGTCGATCTGCAGCGTGAACCATTTCGACACGATCGCGGTCCCGCGCTCGCCATCCGCATTGGCATTGCCCTGCAACGCCGCGCTCTTGAAAAAAACATCGGTGCTGCCAACGCCCTGCGGCGGGCGCTGAAGGATCATCTGGCGCGCGCCGGCGATCGACATCGTGTCGGGGAACAGCATCGCGAGGATCGGCGCCTGCTCGGGGAGCAGCGTGTTGACGTTGATCGGCGCGGCCTGCGCTATGGGCAGCGTGCATATCCACGGCTTCAGCGTCGCATAGATTTGCGGCGTCATACCCGCCACCGCGCAGATCTCGCTCGGGTCGGTCATCAGCGTGTCCGCGGTCCGGTACGGCGTCTCGCGGTTGAGATACGCGGCGTCCTCCGCCCCCATCGCCTGCTGCGCCTGATCGCTGTCGATCCAGTCGGCGGTCCCCGCCGCGATCTGTTCGGCAACCTGCACGGGCACGTCGAGCAGCCGCATCAGCCGGACGAATTGCGGGCGCATCAGCGGGTCGGTGACATAGGCCCCCGCCCGACCGCTCACGAGGCTGTTGAGATTGAAGCAATTCCCGCCGTCGCGCACGCGCGCGGTCGCAAATCCACCACCCGGCAACGGCATCCCGAACGGCCGGCCGCTCCAGTCGCCCTGCAACGTCACGCGCTTCGGGCTCGCCTCGAGCATCGCCCCGATCCGCGTCGTCGCAAGCGTCTCGGCGGCCAGCGCATAGGCGCGCGCCTGCTCGCCCGCTGCCGCATTGCCGGCCAGTCGCGTCGACAGCCGCAACTTCTCGAGCGCCGCCCCCGCCATCACCGCGATGATCGCCACCAGCATCAGCACGGTCAGCAATGCCGCGCCCCGCTCGCGGGCTGGAATTGCAACGTCACGGCGTTTCATTGACGACCTCCCGGGGCGGCGGTGCATAGCCCGATCCGACGAGGAACATCTGGCGGAACAGCGTCCCGTCGGTGCGTTGCAGCGTGAGCTCGAGCGCCTCGGGCAATGGCACACCCTGCAGGCCGTCCCACCGGTCGCTCCACGCGCCCGCCAGCCGATAGCGCAGCCCGATGCGCGTCACCCCCGCCATCAGCGCGGCGGGCGGCAGCGGGCCCGCGCCATCGACCATCGGATAGGCGATCCGCTGCACCACGCCGTCGCTCAGCCGATAGGCGACCTTCTGCGCGTTCGATCGTGCCGCACCGTCGATATTGGTCCAGCCCCCGCGCACCAGCCGCAGAATCGGGGCGTCGCCGCTGCCACTCCCGCTGTCACCGACGAACGCGGGAATCGGCGCACCCGATTCGTCCCGCGCTGCCCGCAGCGACGCCTGACCGAGATCCGCCGACATAATCGACAGCGTTCGCGTCAGCGCGCCGATATCGTCGAGCCGCGCGCCCGTCGTGCGCTGCGCCGTCACGCTGAACGACAGGATCGCCGCCCCCGCCGCGGCGATCATCCCGAAGATCATGAGCGAGACCATCACCTCGACGAGCGTGAAGCCGTGTTCGGCGGACCGTCGATCGTCTTCGAGTGCGTGTTCGAAACGTTGGCCGCTCTCGGGCATGAACGAGACAGCCGCGCCATGCGCGTGCGCGTGCGTCCTCAGCGAGGCAGCGCGCCGCCCGCTCATGTCGACGCCGCCACTGCCGTAGCCTGGCGCGGCGCAGGACGGATCATCGTCGATCGGCCGAGGATTGCGCCGCTGCGATCTCGCCACCGTGACGTCGATCCGCAGCACCTGCGATCCGCCCATCGCGCGCACGCTGCGCATCCAGGCCCAGCTTCGCCCGCCATTGGGCTCCGCACCCGCGACCGCACCGGCGGTCGGCGGCTGCGCGGCGGTCACCGCGTCGATCGCGACGTTGCGCGCGACCATCTGCGCGATCAGCGTATCGTCGAGGATCGTCGCCCCCGGATCGTCGCGCTCTCCAACCTGACGAGCGCCATCGCCGCGAGGCTGAACACCGCCAGCGCGACCATGATCTCGATCAGCGTGAAGCCCCGTTCCGGGCGGCGGATTCGTCCCGCGCGCAACGGCGCGCGTATCGCTCGTTCAGCGCGCATCGGCGCGCACGCTGCCATCGGCGTCGATCGTGACGCTCGCCTCGGCTCCACCGCGGCTGAGCGCCACCGTCGCCGGTCGATCGACAAGACCCGTCGGATCGAACGTCACCCGCACGCGTCCGCTCAGGTCCCCGATCGTCGCGCGCGTACCTTCGGTCCAGCGTTCGACGCGCAACGGCTTCTCGCTGATCGGTGTCCAGCCGCCCGCAAGTCGCCGGTCGAAGCCGTAGCCGCCCCCCGTGATCCACACGCTGACCGGTCGCGCCTCGACGATCGCCGAGTCATGTGCAGCGCGCACCCGCGCGGCAAAGCGCGTCGCCTCGTCGAACACGCGGCCGCGCGGATCGGGCATGACGAACACCGCCACGGCCGATGCCAGACCGATGATCGTGACCACGACCATCAGCTCGACCAGCGTGAAGCCGTGTTCGGCGGAACGCTTCGAGGACGTGAAGCCGTGTTCGGCGGAACGCCTCAAGGACGTGAAGCCGTGTTCGGCGGAACGCCTCAAGGACGTGAAGCCGTGTTCGGCGGAACGCCTCAAGGACGTCAAGCCGTGTTCGGCGGAACGCCTCAAGGACGTGAAGCCGTGTTCGGCGGAACGCCTCAAGGACGTGAAGCCGTGTTCGGCGGACCGCCTCAAGGACGTGAAGCCGCGCCTGCCCCCGCCGGCACGAACGCCGACGGAAAGCCCGGCCAGAGGCTTACTGCCAGCTGCCGATATCGGCATCGATCCCCTCGCCGCCTTCCTTGCCGTCGGCGCCGAAGGTCCAGACGTCGGCCTCGCCATGCGTCCCCGGCGAGGCATAGAGATACGGACGACCCCAGGGATCGTTCGGCAGCTTCTTCAGATACCCGCCCCGCTGATAGCGCGACGGATCGGTCAGCCCGGCCGGCGCCGTGACAAGCGCGTTCAACCCCTGCGACGTGTTCGGGAAGGTCATGTTCTGAAGCTTGTACAGCTCGAGCCCGCCCTCGATCTGCGCGATGTCGGCCTTGGCCTTCTGGATCCGCGCGGTATCGCCCGATGGCAGCACGTTGAGCGCGACGATCGTGGCGAGCAGGCCGATGATCACGATCACGACCATCAGCTCGACCAGCGTAAAGCCCGCTTCGCGCTTCCTGGAGAGTACGGGACGCTTTTTCTGTTCGGTACGCATACGAGACCTCATTGTCCGGCCAGCGTGTTGAGCTGGAGGATCGGGAGCAGGATGGATAACACGATCGTGGCGACGATGCCGCCCATCACGACGATGATCAGCGGCTCAAGCAGCGACAAGGCGGTGGCGGTAAATCGGTCGAACTCGCGCTCGAGATAGTCGGCCGCGCGCTCGAGCATCTCGTCGAGCCGCCCCGCCGCCTCGCCCGATGCGGCGAGATAGGTCAGCAGCGGCGGGAACACGCCCGCGCGCCGCATCGCCGCCGACAGGCTGCCACCGCCGCGGATCGCCTCGACGATCTGGTCCGACGCGAGCCGGAGGCGGCGGTTGTGGATCGTGCTGGCGGTCAGGTTGAGCCCGTCGAGCAGCGGCAGGCGGCTCGCGACCATCGTCCCGAGCGTGCGCGCCATCCGCGCCGCATGCAGATCGCGCAGCAGCCGCCCGAGCAGCGGGATCCGCAGCAGCCAGCTGTCGAAGGCGAGCCGGATCGACGGGTCCTTCAATGCCTGCCACCCACCCAGCGCGGCGACCCCGACGACCAGCAGCATCACCCACCAATAGCCGACGAGGAACGCCGAAAACGCCATCACCATCCGCGTCAGCAGCGGCAGTTCCTGGCCGACCGTATCGAACTGCTCGACCACCTGCGGCACCACGAACATCATCAGCGCGGTGACGACGCCCAGTGCAACCAGCGCGAGGATCGCGGGATAGGCGAGCGCGGTGATCAGCTTGCCGCGAATCTCCGCCTGCCGCTCGAGCAGCGCGGCGAGCCGGTCGAGGATCGTCGGCAGCGACCCCGAGCTCTCGCCCGCCGCGACCATCGCGCGGTAGAGCGGCGGAAAGCTTTTGGGCTCGCGCGCCATCGAATCGGCGAGACGCCGGCCCTCGACGACGCCCGCGTGAACATGCTGGACGATCGCGCGGACGCTGTCCTGCTCGGTCTGCCGCGTGATCGTGCGGAGCGATTCCTCGAGCGGCGACACGCGGTTGAGCGTCGCGAGCTGGCGCGTGAACAACGTCAGATTCTTGCCCGACATCTTGGGCTTGCCGAGCTGCAACCCGAACAGCGGGCGGCCCTTGGTCGCCTGCGGCGGCGCGCCAGGCGTGATCTTGACGACGTAGAGCTTGCGCGCATCGAGCGTCGCGCGTGCGGTGTCGATGTCGGACGCGGCGACATGGCCGCGGCGTTCGGCACCCTTGGTATCGATGGCGAGATAGTCGAAATCAGCCATGCGGGTGCATCACGCCGCCGGCTCGCCGACGATCTCGGTCGTATCGCGCCGCGACACGCGAACCGCTTCCTCGGCCGTCGTCTGGCCGGACAGCACGAGGTCGCGCGCGGACTGGGCAAGGTTCGGCGACCGCGCGAACGCATGCGCCGTAATCGCCGATTCATGGCCGTCGGTGTTGATCAGGCGGCGGATCGTGTCGTCGACGCGGACCGCCTCGAACACGCCGATCCGGCCCTTGTATCCCGTCTGGTTGCAGTCGTCGCAGCCTTGCGCGACATAGACCACCGCATCGGGCGCGATCCCCAGCAGCGGCGCGACCGTTTCCGAGGCCGCCACGGGTTTCCGGCAGGTCGGGCACAGCCGCCGCACCAGCCGCTGCGCGATCACCGCGCGGAGCGTCGAGGCGAGCAGGAAGCTCTCGACCTTCATGTCGCGCATCCGCGTGATCGCGCCGATCGCGTCGTTGGTGTGGACGGTCGACAGCACGAGATGCCCGGTGAGCGACGCCTGCACCGCGATCTCGGCGGTCTCGCGGTCGCGGATCTCGCCGACCATCACGACGTCGGGATCCTGACGCAGGATCGCGCGCAGTCCCGCCGCAAATGTCAGCCCGACCTTCGGATTGACCTGCGTCTGGCCGACGCCGTCGACCGCATATTCGACCGGATCCTCGACGGTCAGGATGTTGCGGCTGCCATCGTTGAGCAGGCGCAGCGCGGCGTAGAGCGACGTGGTCTTGCCCGAGCCCGTCGGCCCGGTGACGAGGATGATGCCGTTGGGTTCGCTCAACGCTTCGTTGAGCAGCGCGAACAAAGCGGGCGGCAGGCCCAGCGCCTCGAGGTCGATGCCGGCATTCTCCTTGTCGAGGATACGCAGCACGACGCGTTCGCCCGCGCGGCTCGGCAGCGTCGAGACGCGCACGTCGAGCAGCTTGCCGCCCAGCGTCAGCCCCATCCGGCCGTCCTGCGGCACGCGCCGCTCGGCGATGTCGAGCCGTGCCATCACCTTGATCCGGCTGACGACGACCGGCGCGACGTTGGGCGGCATCCGCAGCGTCTCGCGCAGCACGCCGTCGATCCGCATCCGGACGACGAGCCCCGTTTCATAGGGTTCGATATGAATGTCGGACACGCCGTTGCGCGCCGCGTCGGCGATGATCCCGTTGATCAGCCGGATCGCGGGCGCATCGTCCGCAGTATCGAGGAGATCCTCCGCGGTCGGCATGTCGCCTGCGAGCAGGTCGAGTTCGTCGCCCATCCCGACCGCGGCCAGCGCGTTGGCCTGTCCGTCCATCGCATAGACGTTCGACAGCAGCCGGTCGAACGCGGGCGCCTCGACCAGGCCGACATCGAACGCGCGACCGAGATAGCGGCGCAGTTCGAGCAGCACCTTCGGATCCGCCCCCGCGCGCATCGCGATCGTCAGCTGCGAGTCGGTCTCGGTGTGGTCGACGACGACGCCGAACTTGCGCGCGAAGCCATAGGGAATGGTGATCTGGGGAAGGTCGCCCCCGCTGGGTCCCCGCCCCGGCGAAGGCCGGGGTCCAATTGGGCAAGGGGCTCGATCGGGTCGACGGCTTCGCCCAATTGGACCCCGGCCTCCGCCGGGGGTGTCGAGATCGGCGGGGAAGCCCTCGCGGATGATCATTTCTTCACCGGCCGGAACACCGTCGTCGAGGTCCGCACCGGCACCGCGATCCGAGGGTCCTCGATGCTCCCTGGCACAGGGCCGGACGGGATCGGCGGCGCGGCGCCGAGGTAATCGCGGACCAGCTGGTCGATCGACGGTTCGCGCTCGGGCTCGGCGAGACCCTGCTGCAACCGCAGATAGCCGTAACGCTGCTCGGTGATCCGCCGGCTGTCCGCGGCGGTGCGCAGGATCGTCGGGCGGATGAAAATCATCAGATTGGTCTTCGAGCGCTGTTTCGCCTTCGACGTGAACAGATGCCCGAGCACGGGCAGGTCGCCGAGCAGCGGGATCTTCTCGATCGTCCGCCGCTCATTATCGTCGAGCAGCCCGCTGATCACCGCGATCTGCCCGTCGTCGACGGTCCGCGTCGTCTCGACCTCGCGCTTGTTCAGGATCAGGTCGCTATTATCGCTCGACACCGGTCCCGCGATCGAGCTGACCTCGAGGCGAAGGTTGAGCTTGACCGTACCACTCGAATTGACCTGCGGCCGCACGGTCAGTTCGATGCCGACATTCTGCCGCTGCGTCGTGCGGAACGCGTTGTCGAAATTGTTGCTGAGCGCCTGCCCCGTCGTGATCGGAATCTCCTGCCCGACCAGGCTGTGCGCCTCCTGGTTGTCGAGCGTGACGAGATGCGGGACCTGCAACAGGTTGGACGTCGTGTCGCTCTTCACCGCGTTGATGATCGCGCCGAAGAAGGTGCTGCCGATCTTGCCGCCGAACCCGCCAAAGCCACCCGTCGCGGCGAGGATCGACGAGATCGCCGACTGCGCGAGCGAGTCCGCGGCGGCATTGGGCGTGTTGGTTTCCGTGCGCGTGCCATCGGGCGCGACGACCATCGTACCGTTGCCCGTGATCGAGCGCGCGCCGATCGCACCCGCGATCTGCAGGATGTTGGGCGCCGAGTTCGAGAAGGTCGACGCGCCGAACGCCCCGCCGCTGGGATCGCCGACGATGAACTGCGCGCCGAGCGTCCGCGCGGTCGTGTCCGACACCTCGGCGACGATCGCCTCGACCAGCACCTGTTCGCGCCGCGTGTCGAGCTGGCGGACGACCTCGGCGAGCTGCCGCTGGATCTCGGCGGGTGCGGCGATGACGATCGCGTTCGCGCCGACGAAGCGCGTGACGACCGCGGCAGTCCGTCCCCCGGCGGCGGTGATCGCCGGCTGGCCCGACCCCGATCCCGACGATCCGCCGCTGGTCTGGACCGGCTGGATCGCCTGTGCCTGCTGCGTGCCGCCAAAGCCCGATCCGCCACCGCCGTTGCTGCCGCTGTTCGCGCCGAAATTCGACCGCGACAGCGCCTGCGTGGTCGGCTGGGTCGGCGTCTGCCCGACCAATTCCTGCAGCACGGGCAGCAGCTGCTCGGCATCGGCGTTTTCGAGGAAGACGACCTTGATCTCGGTCCCGTTGCGCGCCTTCTGGTCGAGATCGGCCGCCACCTGCGCCAGCCTCGCGACGGTCGTCGGGTCGCCGCGCAGCGCGACCGCGTTCGATCCCTCGACCGCGACCACCGACGCGCTCGGCCCGGTCGCAGCCGCGCCGCCGCCCTGCCCACCGCCGGTGCCCGTCCCGATGAGCCCCTGAAGCGCGGTCGCGATCTCCTTCGCGCTCGCATTCTTCAGTGCGACGACGCGCGTCGACGAGCTGTCGGTATCGATCCGGCGGATCACCTCGCGGATGCGGCGGATATTGTCGGCGAAGTCGACGACCACCAGGCTGTTGCCGCCGCGGTTCGCGGTGACCGACCCCTGCGCGCTGACCAACGGCCGGACCGTGTCGACCGCGCTTGTCGCGTCGGTCGATCGCAGCCGGATGATCTCGGTGACATAGCTGTTGCGCGCGGCACCCGCGACGCCGATCCGGCTCGGCTGCGACGCCGCATTGTCGAGCGGCTGCACCCTGAACGCCCCGTTCGACGTCGGCACCGCGACCAGCCCGTTGGCGCGCAGCGTCGAGAGGAACACCTCGAAATATTCCGACCGCGTCAGCGGCCGGTCGGTGACGACGGTCACCTTGCCCGCGACGCGGTTGTCGATGATGAACGTCCGCCCGGTGACCTTGGCGGCATCGGCAATGAACGCGCGGATATCGGCATCGCGGACGTTGAGCGTCGTCTGCGCGCGCGCCTCGCTCGCGACGGCGAACGCCAGCACGGGCGCCAGAACCGAGGCGAGAACCAGTTTCTTCATTGCGGCCTTGGAGTTTCGAGAAGCGGGGGACGGCGAATGCGTCATTGCGGAGGGGCGATCGTGATGGCGAGCGGCAGCGTATCGGTGCCGCGCTCGACGGTGATGGGGACGTTGCCGCCCTTGGCGAAATCGGTCGCGACGCGGTCGAGGTCGGCGGGGCCGCTGACGGGGCGCCCGCCGATCGAGGTGACGACGTCGCCGTCGCGCAGCCCCGCCTGGCGGAACGCCGCGCCCGATCCCTGCGATCGCACCGTCAGCCCGCTCACGCGGCCGCCGTCGATCCGCGGGATGAAGCCGATGTCGCTGCGCAGTTGGCCGATCTGGATGCCAGCGCCCGTCGCGGATGCGCCGCCGCCGATCGCCCCACCGGGTGCGCCCGTCGGCGACACGGGCGCGACCGCGTCCGACTGGTCGAGGAACAGGTCCTCGTCGACGCCGCCGCGATCGATCGTCACATGATCGAACGCGACTGCCTTGAGCTTGACGCCGGGCTGGATCTCCTCGCCGACGACGACGCTGCGCTGGACGCTGTCGGCCCCCGCGAGGATCGCCGAACTCCGTCCCGTCGCATCGTCGATCCGCGTCCCGAACAATGTCAGTTGCAGCGCGGTGACGGTTGCCGGCCCGGCGCTCGCGGGCGTGCCGAGGCGGAAGAACGGGTCGAACCCCCGCAGGATGTCGGCGGTCGCGCCCGCAACCGCGACCGGCACCGGGCGCCACGCGCCGAGTGGACTGACCGGTGTCACCGCGACCCAGATCAGCCGCGCGCACTGCACCGCCAGCCCCGCCATCAGCGCCAGTTCGGCGGCCGAATAGATCGTGATCACGGGCAATCGTCGCAGGATGCGGCGCGCGCGCGCGTCGAACGTCAATCGCATCTGCAAACCCTCCCGCCACAGTCCCCGGCCACCCAGGCCCCCTGCCCGCCTAGGCATGCCATGTTACAGTTACGCGTCAAGGCGCCGATAGATTAATCCTGGTCTGGCGCAGCCGCGGATCGCTTGGCAAAACAGGACCATGGCCCAGACTCCCCGCCGAACCCGACCCCGTCCAACCCGACCCCGACGGATGCGCGCCTGCTCGGCAGCGGCCTTGCCGCCGAGCCGATCGTCGCGCGTCTGACGGCGGCGCCCGGCGTCCAGCGCGTACCGAGCCCCAAGCTCACGCTGTTTCTCAGACGTGGCTTGCTGTCGCCCGAGCTTTGCGCCGCGTTGATCGAGCGGATCGACGACGTCCGTCGCCCTTCGACGATCTCGGATCTCGAACGGCGACGCGAGCTACCGGACCAGCGAGACGGGCGACCTCGACCCTGCCGACCCCGTCGTGCTCGAGGTCGAGGCGCATATCGCCGCGCTGACCGGGCTCGACGGGATCTACGGCGAGCCGCTCCAGGGACAGCGTTATGCGATCGGGCAGGAGTTCAAGGGCCATACCGATTATTTCGAGCCGACCGGTATCGACTATGACCGCTATTGCAGCGTTGCCGGCAATCGCACCTGGACCGTGATGGTCTATCTGAACCAGCCCGAAGCGGGCGGCGCGACGCGGTTCAAGGCGATCGACAAGATCGTCCAGCCCGAGACCGGCAAGCTGCTCGCCTGGAACAACCGCCGACCCGACGGCACGCCCAACCCCGCGACGCTCCACCACGGCATGAAGGTCCGCAGCGGCGTCAAATACGTCATCACCAAATGGTACCGCGAACGGCGCTGGGGGTAGCCACCCCCGTCATCCCGGGGTCGACCCGGGATCCAGAGCCAAACAACGCCGTCCTCTGCAACCCTGGATCCCAGCCTCCGCTGGGATGAGGGGGAAGGAGGCAGACGCACTGCTCACCTCACCCACCCCGTCATCCTGGGCTCGACCCAGGATCCAGAGCCAAACAGCGCCGTGCTCTGCAACTCTGGATCCCAGCCTTCGCTGGGATGACGGAGGAGGGGGACGGCGCCCTGCTCACCGCCCCACCCCGTCATCTTGGGCTCGACCCAGGATCCAGAGCCACGCAGTGCCGTGCTCCGCGACTCTCGATCCCAGCTTTCGCTGGGATGACGGGCCGGGGTAGCCCCCCGGCTCGTCCCGACCTCAGCCGGCCTCAGAACGTCGTGCTCAGTCCCAGCGTGAACACCCGCCCGAGATTATACCGGTTGATGAACACCTGCGCGCCGTTGTCGAAGGTCTGTCCCTCCTGGAACCGCGTGCCCGTCAGGTTGCGCGCCTCGGCCTTGAGCTCCCAGCGCCCGCCGACCAGATCGAAGCCCTGCCGCGCGACGACGTCGAGGCGGATACCGGGCTTCTCGACGATGTCCGGCTGGAACCCGACGCCGCTGAGGTTCGACGGCCCGCGATTGGTCACGCGGTTGCTCGCATAGTTGAACAGCACCGTGACCTGCGACAGCGACGCCGTATCCTCGAGCCCGACCTGCACGTTGACGAGGTGATCCGACTGCCCGGTCAGCGACGCGCCGTCGCGGAACTGGAGCGCGGCCGGACCGAAGCCCGCCTGACACCCGCCGAGCGTCTGGTTGAGCACGTTCGGGACGCAGCTGTCGTCCGCAGTGATCGACGACTTCGAATAGGTGTAGTTGGCGATGAACAGCGCGCGCCGCGTCGCGAAGAAGTCCGAATTGAGGAAATCGAGCGCGAAATATTTCTGAAGCTCGACCTCGGCGCCGTACAACGTCGCTTCGGGCAGGTTGGTGAAACCGGTCTGCAACCGGTCGTCCGCGCCGGTGTAGAAGCCGACCTGCTCGACCGGGTTCTTGATCTCCTTGTAGAAACCGCCGAGCGTGAAGCGCTGATCGCGCGCGAAGAACCACTCGTAGCGGCCTTCGAGATTGTAGAGCTCCGAGTCCTTCAGCAGCGGGTTGCCGAAGAACAGCCGATCCGATTCGGGATCGCGGAACTGCTGCGGTGCGAGCTCGCGGAACTGCGGACGCGAGATCGTCTTCGACGCGCTCGCGCGCAGCTGCATGTTGCTCGCGAAATTATAGGTGAGCGTCGCGGCGGGCAGGAAATAATCGTTCTTCAGCCGCGTCGTCGTGGTGCCGATCGGCGTCACGCGCTCGTCGGCGGTCTCGTAGCGCACGCCGATCGTCGCGCGGACGCCGTCGGTGGCTTCCGCCTCGGCCTGCACATAGCCCGCATGGATGCGCAGCGACGCATCATAGGCATAGGCGCCGAGCGGCGTGTTGAACTGCAGCTGGATCTGGTTCGCGTCGAGCGAATCGATCCCGAGCAGATAGTCGGGCCGCAACAGATTGTACGGATAGCCAGGCGCGGTGCCACCACCCGCGGCGGTCTGGTAATTGAACTGGAGGCGCGTCGAATTACGCGTCGTGTCCGAATAGAAATAGCCCGTCGACAGCGTCATCGGCCGCTCGGTGTCGAGCTTGTACGACAGGTCGCCCTGCCCCGTGTACAGATCCTCGTTCAGGTCGCTGAAGATGATCGAGGCGAACGGCGTGAAGCGCTGCGTCACCTGATACGCGCCGTTGCACTGCGCGCCGTCGGAGCCGTTGGGCGCCTCGACGCTGATCGGCAGACCGGTCGTCGTCGTCGCCGAGCAGAGATAGTCGAACTGCCGCTCGTACGGCGCGTTGCGCTTCGAATTGGCATAGGCGCCGCGCGCGTCGAATTTCAGCGCGTCGGTGAGCTTGAACTCGCCGACCAGCTGGCTCTCGAACAGCTGGCGTTCGAACCAGTTGGTGTTCTGCTGGAAACGCAGACCGCTCGAATTGTTGTAGACCAGCGCGGACGATCCGCGCGCCTGCTTCAGCGTGTCGTGGATATAGACCGTGGTCGAGCGGATCGTGTTCGGCCCGAATTCATAGCCGAGCCCGATCAGCGCGTTGGTGACGATCCGGTTGTCGGTCAGCAGCGTCTGGAAGTCGTTGCGCAGCGTACCGTCGGTCGACACCGAATCCTGCTGCGTCGACGATCGCGTGCGGAACGTGTTGCTCGCGCTCAGCGACGCGATGACGCCCAGCCGGTCCGAACCGAAATTGAACACCGACCCGCCGCTGATCTCGCCGGACCAGTTCGCCGGCAGCTGGTTGTTGCGCTGGAGCAGGGTCGTGCTCGCGTTGCTGAGCTGCGCGACCTGGTCGGTCGGGATCAGTCCCGTCCCGTTCGGCGCGTTCTTGATGAACGCGGGCACCTTGCGCGTGCCGTCGTCGAAGCCGATCCAGTCCGCATCGCCGCCATAATAGGTGTAGCCGAGCTCGCTGGTCGTCGCGGTATCCGCCGAGATCGAACCGCCGACGCTCAGGAAGTTCTTCTCGGGGATCGCCTTGGTCGTGAGGTTGATCACGCCGCCGCCGAACTCGCCGGGATAGTTCACCGAATAGGTCTTCTGGACCAGCGCCGATCCGACGATCGCGGTCGGGAAGATGTCGAGCGGGACCGACCGGCGCAGCGGCTCGGGGCTCGGCAGTGGCGATCCGTTGAGCAGCGACGACGAATAGCGATCGCCCAAGCCCCGGACATAGACGAACCCGTTGCCGACGACGCTGAGCCCGGTGACGCGTGACAGCGCGCCGGCGATGTCGCCCTCACCCGTCCGCGCGATGTCGGCGCTCGACAGCACCGAGACGATCTGTGCGGTCGCGCGCACGGTGTTCGGGATGTTGCGCCCGACGACGACGATGTCCTCGCCCGCCGCGGCGTCATAGCCCGGGCTCGAGACCTCGACCCCGGCTTGCGGCGTCGCATCCTCCTGCGCGGACGTGCCCGGCGTCGCGGCGTTGGTCTGGGCGGCGTCGGCCTCGGGCGTCTGCGTCGGGCGCGGCGGTGCGGCCGGCGCGGGCGCGGTCTGGGCGAGCGCGGTCTGGGCGAGCGCGGCCGGGGCGACCAGCGTCGAGGTGAGGAGGAGGAGCGTTCCGTAGGCGAGGCGCTTGGACATGGCCTGTAATCCCGATCTCGATAAGTCATAGGCGAATGCCGGGACGGCCCCCAAGGACCGCCCCGGCATCACGGCGCATTCAGATGGCGCCCGCCTCAGCGGCCCTGGCAGGCGAAGTAGATCGAGCTGAACGCGGGCGGCCCGACGTCCTGCAGCGCCGCATCCGCCGGACGAACCGTCGTGCGGCCGCCCGTCGTCTGCTCGCCCGCGATCATGTTGACGCAGGCGACGTTCGCAGGAGTCTTCACCACGCCGTTGACGAAGGTCATGTCCGCACCGCCACGCAGACGGATTGCGGCCGGGGCCAGCGCGGTCTGGATGAAGGTGAAGTTGGCGTAGCGGCCGAACGTGCGCGGCAGCAGATCCTCGGCATTGTTCGAGTCGATCTCGGTCGAGAACGAATCCGCCGTCGCGCCGATCGTGCGCTGTGCGGCGATCATGAACTGGATGAAGCCGCGATAGCCATTGTCGATATCGAAGCCGTCATCGTCCGCGCCGGTGATCGCGATATACTTCATGTTGCTCGTGCCGCCGAAGATCTCGACGCCGTCATCCGCCGAATTGTGGCTCTGGATGTGGTCGAGCACGGTGCCCGAGCCGGTGCCGCCGAGCGTCAGGCCCTGCAGCTCGTTGCCGTCGCTGATCGCGATGCCGCTGTAGCGGATCTGGACGAACTGCATCGTGCCGCTGCTGTCGTTGGCGGTCGGGCCACCGTAGAAGCGACCCGTGACGCCCTCGATCGCCTGCTGGCAGGTCGTGCTGCCGCCCGCGGCGTTGTTCGGGCCCGTGCCGGTGGCGCAGACCGCGACCGGTGCGCGGCCGAGCATGACGATCCCGCCCCACTGCCCTTGCGTCGCGTCGCTGACGCCGTTCGACGCGAGGTTCTGCTGCGAGGTGAAGACGATCGGTGCGGTGGCGGTGCCGACCGCGTTGATCTTCGATCCGCGGTTAACGATCAGCAGGTCGTTGGTCGTCTCGCTCGAATCCGCGGCGATCACGACGCCCGCCTCGATGTTGAGGATCGCGCCATTGTCCGCGCCGGTCGTGCCGACGTCGGTGCCTACCTCGGTCTGCCCGCGCAGGCGATAGAAGACGCCCGCGATCTTCGGCAGGTTGAGCGTGCCGCTGATCACCGTCGGCAGGCGGCAGGCGCGGAACGTCGCGACCAGGCCGTCATCGGTCGTGCCGGTCGGGCAGACGCTCGCCGCGGTGACCGCGCCGACCGAAGGCACCGCGGTGCAGCGTGCGCCCGCGCCGCCGAATTCGGCCGAGGTCGAGTTGCAGGTCCAGCCCTGGAACGCGGTATCGGTCGGGCCGTTGAGCGCGCCGACATAGTTGGTGCTGGTGAAGAAGCTGTTGAGCGTCGACGGGTCCATCGCGGTGGTCAGCGAGGTCGCGGCGACCGGATAGATGCCGTTGAGCGTGTTGCTGACGCCGCTGACGTTGTTGTTCGTGCCGGCGTTGACGATCGCGAGCTGTTCGTCCGCGGTGACCGAGATGCCGTTGACCGGGGTGACGGCCGCGAACTGCGCCGCGGTGATCGCGGTCGGCGTGGGCGTCGGGGTCGGCGTGGGCGTCGGCGTTACCGCCGGCGGGTTGATGATGACCGAGCCTGCGCCCGGCGACGCGACGCTGTCCGCGCCTCCGCACGCCGAGAGCGCCGCACAGGCGGTGCTCGTCAGCAGGATAAGGCCGATGCGCTTGAAGCTGGTCATTCACGGAACTCCCGGTCGATCATTGATTGCGTGGATCGACTCGGGTCCCCCTGCCGATCTCGAGACCGCGGTTAGGCGGCACAGATGACAGTGCGATGCGGTTTTGGTGACGGTTGAATGACTGTAATATTGCAGTGCTGTGACGCTCGACGCGGGCGATGCGCGCTAAGCGGTTCTTGCGGCAGATTAGTTGGCGCGGCGCAATCCCAAACGAATCACCCGGCTTTCGCTGCGCGGCACAATGATTTAAGGAGCACGGACGCAAGCACGGCCCGGATCCGGGCAATCCCGCGGATTTCACCGCGATTACAGGAATTTTCGACGAGTATGGCCTCTTTCAAGGACCCCGGTTTTCAGGAACGTACTGCCTCCGCGAACGACGCGAAGCTGAAGGCGCTGGAGAAATTGCGCGCCAAGCCTGCGATCGATCCCGCGGTTGTCGCCGAGCGCGCCGCCGCCCGCGCCGCCAAGGAGGAAGCCGAGCGCGCCAAGCGCCAGGCCAAGCGCGATGCCGAGGAGGAGGCCAAGGCCGCCAAGAAGGCCGCCGCCGCCGAAGCCGCAGCGCGCGCGCTCGAGGCCGAAGCCAAGTCGCAAATGTCCGACGCCGACAAGAAAGCGCTCCGCGACGCCAAATACGCGGCGCGCAAAGCCAAGAAGAAGTAACGAAACGGCCGGGTAACCCCCGGCCGTTTTCTTTTGCGGTGCCGGGATGTCCGGTCGCCGCGATCCCCCACCGTCATCCTGACGAAAGTCAGGACCCAGAATCACAAGCGCCGACGTCCGCAACTCTGGATCCTGGATCAGGTCCAGGTTGACGGAGGCTGGAGACGCCCACCCCACACACACCGTCATCCTGACGAAAGTCAGGATCCAGAGCCACGAACGCCCCCGCCCGCAACTCTGGATCCTGGATCAGGTCCAGGATGACGGAAGCGGGAGAGGCGCATTCCACAAACGCCCCGTCATCCTGACGAAAGTCAGGATCCAGAGCCGCAAGCGCCCCCCACCCGCAACCCTGGGTCCCGGATCAAGCCCGGGATGACGGAGGGGGTGAGGCGCCCGCCCTTCAGGCGGCGAGCGCGTCCTCCTCCTCGGGCGCCAGCCGGATCATGTAATCGAACGCCGCCAGCGCCGCCTTCGACCCCTCGCCCATCGCGATCACGATCTGCTTGAACGGCACGGTCGTCACGTCGCCGCCCGCGAACACGCCAGGGATCGACGTCTCGCCGCGGTGATCGACCTCGATCTCGCCGCGCATCGTCAGCGCGACCGTGTCGGTCAGCCATTCGGTGTTGGGCACCAGCCCGATCTGGACGAAGATCCCCTCGAGCTCGACCTGATGCACCGTGTCGTGGTTGCGGTCCTTGTAGCTCAGCCCCGTCACCTGCTTGCCGTCGCCGAGCACCTCGGTGGTCATCGCCGAGGTGACGACCTTGACGTTGGGCAGGCTGGCGAGCTTGCGCTGCAACACCGCGTCCGCGCGCAGGTCGCTGTCGAACTCGATCAGCGTGACGTGCGCGACGAGGCCCGCCAGGTCGATCGCCGCCTCGACGCCGCTATTGCCGCCGCCGATCACCGCGACGCGCTTGCCCTTGAACAGCGGGCCGTCGCAATGCGGGCAATAGGTCACGCCCTTGTTGCGATACGCCTCCTCGCCCGGCACGTTCATCTGGCGCCAGCGTGCACCGGTCGACAGGATCACGGTGCGTGCCTTGAGCGACGCGCCGCTCGCCAGCTGCACCTCGTGCAAGCCACCGACCTGCGTGGCCGGGATCAGCTTGCTCGCGGTCTGCAGGTTCATCACGTCGACGCCATATTCGGCGACATGCTGCTCCATGTGCGCGACGAGCTTGGGCCCCTCGGTATGCGCGACCGAGATGAAATTCTCGATCGACATCGTGTCGAGCACCTGCCCGCCGAACCGCTCGGCGGCGATGCCGGTGCGGATGCCCTTGCGCGCGGCGTAGATCGCCGCCGCCGCGCCGGCGGGGCCGCCACCGACGACGAGCACGTCGAACGGATCCTTGCCCGCGATCTTCTCGGCGGCGCGCGCGGTGCTGCCCGTGTCGAGCCTGGCGACGACCTGCTCGACGCTCATCCGGCCTTGCGCGAACGGCTCGCCGTTGAGGAAGATCGCGGGCACCGACAGGATGTTGCGGTTCGTCACCTCGTCCTGGAACACGCCGCCTTCGATCGCGACATGGCTGATCCGCGGGTTGATCACGCTCATCAGATTGAGCGCCTGCACCACCTCGGGGCAGTTCTGGCAGCTGAGCGAGAAATAGGTCTCGAACGCGAAATCGCCGTCGAGCCCGCGGACCTGCTCGATCACCTCCTGTGTCAGCTTCGACGGGTGCCCGCCGACCTGGAGCAGCGCAAGCACGAGCGACGTGAACTCATGCCCCATCGGGATGCCGGCGAAGCGCACGCCGATATCAGTGCCAGCGCGGCGGATCATGAACGACGGACGACGCTTGTCGTCATCCTTGCGGACCATCGTCACCGAATCGGACAGCGCCGCGATCTCGGTCAGCAGGCCCTCGAGCTCGCGCGACTTCGCGCCGTCGTCGAGCGAGGCGACGAGTTCGATCGGCTGGACGATGTTCGCCAGATAGGTCTTGAGCTGCGCGGTAAGGTTCACATCGAGCACGGACGCTCTCCTGTCGGTCAAAAGGAACGCGCGGCAGGCTGCCGTCGCGAAAATCGTCACCCCGGACCGGGTCCGGGGTCCACCGTGCCGCACGACATCGGGGGTCATGCGGCAGGGTGGCTGCCGGACCGGAGTTCGGCAGGCCGGGGAAGGCGCGAACCCCTTCCCTTTGGTGACGAAGCCGGGCGACCGGCTCCGTCAGTGGCTCAGATCTTGCCGACGAGGTCGAGCGACGGGGCGAGCGTGGTCTCACCCTCTTCCCACTTGGCGGGGCAGACCTCGCCGGGGTGCGCTGCGATATACTGTGCGGCCTTGACCTTGCGCAGCAGCTCCATCGCGTTACGGCCGACGCCTTCCGAGGTGATTTCCATCAGCTGGATCACGCCCTGCGGATCGACGACGAACGTACCGCGATCGGCCAGCCCCTGGCCTTCGCGCATCACGTCGAAGTTGCGCGTGATCGTGCCCGACGGATCGCCCAGCATCGTGTAATCGATCTTACCGATCGCCGGCGACGTGTCGTGCCAGGCCTTGTGCGAGAAGTGGGTGTCGGTCGACACGCTGTAGACCTCGACGCCCATCTTCTGGAACGCTGCATAATTGTCGGCCAGATCCTCGAGCTCGGTCGGGCAGACGAACGTGAAATCGGCCGGGTAGAAGAAGAAGACCGCCCACTTGCCCGTGACGTCGGCGTCCGACACCTCGATGAACTTGCCCTGGCGATACGCCTGGGTGGTGAACGGCTTCAGCTGGGTGCCGATGATCGACATGGGGTAGCTCCTCAAATTTGTGCGACGCATCATATATGGGATGCTGCGGCGCAGCGTGAAATGCAGAATGCCGATCTAGTACATTCACGCAGTCGATCACAGAGGCATCAAAGATCGACTAAGGCACTGAAACACCTGTAGAGACAGAAACGCCGGCCCGCTCGCGATGGAGAGGACCGGCGTAAATCTGGTGGGCGCGACAGGGATTGAACCTGTGACCCCACCCGTGTGAAGGGTGTGCTCTACCGCTGAGCTACGCGCCCGAAACTCGTTCGGAAGCGGGCCTTTAAGCGCGGCCGCCCGCGCTGTCCAGCCCTCTCGTCATGATCGCCCGATCAGTTGACCGAATCCTTCAGCCCCTTGCCCGCCTTGAACTTGGGTTGGGTCGATGCCTTGATCGTCATCGGCTCGCCAGTGCGCGGATTGCGTCCGGTCGACGCCTTGCGCTTCGAGATCGAGAAGGTGCCGAATCCGACGAGGCGGACCTCTTCACCCTTTTTGAGCGAGGCGGAGATCGCGTCGAATACGGCTTCGACCGCCTTGGTCGCATCGCCCTTCACCAGCCCGGACGTATCGGCGACCGTAGCGATCAGTTCCTGCTTGTTCATACTCTTAATCCCCCAGAGACTATCGAATCGCTCGCGACCGGATCGCGACCATGCTTCCCCGGCAGTAACCCGGCCAGCCGGTCCGCTGTCAAATTAATCCGCCGCACAAAGCTCTCGGCACGGCTGTTTCCCGTGCCGAGCCCAGCATTTACACGCGATCGATCGCGGATCCGTAGCGCTGAACGCCCCGATCCCGCTGTCGCCCCATGCGGACGGCGGCGGGATCGGCAGCACATCACGCTCAGTGGTGCAGCGTGGCCCCCACCGGGGGGATCGGCGCGGGGGCAGCGCCGCCAGTTCGTCCGCATCGGTCCACTCGATCGCCTCGAGCGGCTCGGTCAGTGCGAGGCGGAGCACCTCGTCGACATGGCTGACGGGGATGATCTTCAGCCCCTCCTTGATGTTCGCCGGGATGTCCGCGAGGTCCTTCTCGTTCTCCTGCGGGATCAGCACCGTCTCGATGCCGCCACGCAGCGCCGCGAGCAGCTTCTCCTTAAGTCCGCCGATCGGCAGCACGCGACCGCGCAGCGTCACCTCGCCGGTCATCGCCACCTCGCGCCGCACGGGCACGCCGGTCATCGTCGACACGATCGACGTCACGATCCCGACACCCGCCGACGGCCCGTCCTTGGGCGTGGCGCCCTCGGGCAGATGGATGTGGATGTCCTTGCGGTTGAACAGCGACGGCTTGATGCCATAGCTCGGCGCGCGCGCCTTGACGTAGCTGAACGCGGTTTCGATCGACTCCTTCATCACGTCGCCGAGCGTGCCCGTCAGCTTCGCCGCGCCCTTGCCCGACACGGTGACGCTCTCGATCGTCAGCAATTCGCCACCGACCTCGGTCCAGGCGAGCCCGGTGACCGCGCCGATCTGGTTCTCCGTCTCGGACAGGCCGTGGCGGTATTTCTGCACGCCCGCGAACTCGGCGATGTTGTCGGGGGTGATCGTCACGCTCGTCGCCTTGCCCTCGAGGATCCGGCGCAGCGCCTTGCGCGCGAGCTTGGCGATCTCGCGCTCGAGCGTCCGCACGCCCGCCTCACGAGTGTATTGCTGGATCAGCGTGCGCAGCCCCTCCTGAGTCAGGATGAACTCGCCGTCCTTCAGGCCATGCGCCTCGATCTGCTTGGCGATCAGGTGCCGCTCGGCGATCTCGACCTTCTCGTCCTCGGTATAGCCCTCGAGACGGATGATCTCCATCCGGTCGAGCAGCGCCTGCGGCAGGTTCAGCGTGTTCGCGGTGGTCACGAACATCACGTCGGACAGATCGAGGTCGATCTCGAGATAATGATCCTGGAACTTGCCGTTCTGCTCGGGGTCGAGCACCTCGAGCAGCGCGGACGCGGGATCGCCACGGAAATCCTGACCGAGCTTGTCGATCTCGTCGAGCAGGAACAGCGGGTTCGACGCCCCTGCCTTTTTCAGGTTGGTGACGATCTTGCCCGGCAGCGAGCCGATATACGTACGGCGATGCCCGCGGATCTCGGCCTCGTCGCGCACGCCGCCCAGCGACTGCCGGATGAACTCGCGGCCGGTCGCCTTGGCGATCGACTTGCCGAGCGAGGTCTTGCCGACGCCCGGAGGGCCGACGAGGCACAGGATCGGCCCCTTCAGCTTGTTGGTGCGCGCCTGGACCGCCAGATACTCGATGATCCGGTCCTTGACCTTCTCGAGCGCATAATGGTCCTCGTCGAGCACCGCCTGTGCCGCCGAGATGTCCTTCTTGATCTTCGACTTCTTGCCCCAGGGAAGCCCCAGCAGGACGTCGAGATAGTTGCGCACGACGGTCGCCTCGGCGCTCATCGGCGCCATCGTCTTGAGCTTCTTGAGTTCGGCCGTCGCCTTCGAGCGTGCTTCCTTGCTCATCTTGAGCGTCGCGATCTTCTGAGTCAGCTCGGCGATTTCGTCGCCTTCACCCTCGTCGCCCTCGTTGCCGAGCTCGCGCTGAATCGCCTTCAACTGCTCGTTGAGGTAATATTCGCGCTGCGTCTTCTCCATCTGGCGCTTGACGCGGCTCTTGATCTTCTTCTCGACCTGCAGGACGCCGAGCTCGCCTTCCATCGCCGCAAACGCCATTTCGAGGCGCTTGGCAGGATCGGTCTGCATCAGCATCGCCTGCTTGTCGGCGACCTTGATCTGGATGTTCGCGACCACCGCGTCGGACAGCTTTGCAGCGTCCGTGATCTCGGACAGCTGCGTCGCCGTCTCGGTCGGCAGCTTGCGGTTGAGCTTGGCGTAATTCTCGAACTGATCGACCACCGATCGCATCAGCGCGGTGACCTCGGCGCCCTCGACCTCGACATCGGCGACGGTCGCGACCTCGGCCTTCAGGAAATCGCCGCTCTCGTCGAGCGTCTCGAGCGTCGCACGGACCTTGCCCTCGACCAGCACGCGGACGGTGCCGTCGGGCAGCTTGAGCAGCTGGAGCACGGTCGCGGTGACGCCCATCGTGTACAGGTCGTCGCGCGAGGGATCGTCCTCGGCCGGATCGAGTTGCGCGACGAGGAAGATCTCCTTGTCGGCCGCCATCGCTGCTTCGAGCGCCGCGACCGATTTGTCACGACCGACGAACAGCGGCACGATCATGTGCGGGAAAACGACGATGTCGCGCAGGGGAAGGACGGGATATTGGGTCATGCAAGCTCCGGTACCGGACCAAACGAGGTCCGCGTCATCACATTATATGGTGCGGATCGCGCGTCCATCAATCTCACGCGTATCTTGACGCCTGTCATCCCCCTGATCCTCCCCCATCGCCCCTTGCCATGCGGCGTTTGAGCGAGGACACCGGCACGACAATCTCCGGAGATCCTGCCACATGGTCCGCATGCCGTCCGCCGTCCGCCTGCGTCCTCTCACGGCGCCGCTTGCGGGTCTCGCGATCCTGCTCGCCGCCCCGGCGCTGGCGGATCCGGGCAAGCCGCCGCTGACGGCACAGACCACGCAGTCGGGTGGC
The DNA here is from genome assembly GCF_036856055.1 of Sphingomonas sp. 22R3R2A-7. Taxonomy (NCBI): domain Bacteria; kingdom Pseudomonadati; phylum Pseudomonadota; class Alphaproteobacteria; order Sphingomonadales; family Sphingomonadaceae; genus Sphingomonas; species Sphingomonas sp. 22R3R2A-7. Next base: position 1,123,399 of record NZ_JASPFR010000001.1, read on the forward strand.
CCCCTGGACGCTGCGCAGAAGCGCGTCCGCTTCGACAGCGCGGACCTCGCGATCGAGGTGTTTCCCGACCGCGAGCAGATCGCCGGCGTCGCGACGCTGCGTTTCACCACCACCGCGACGACCGACCGGCTGGTGATCGACCTCGACCGCAATCTCCCGGTCAGCGCGGTCGCGATCGACGGTGTCGATCTCAAGCCGGGCGCATGGCGCAACCCCGAAGGGCGCATGACGATCATGCTGCCGCGCCGCATCGCGAAAGGCGGCAAGGTCGCCGCGCGGATCACCTATGCGGGCACGCCGCACGTCGCGGTCCGCGCGCCCTGGGACGGCGGCTTCGTCTGGTCGCGCACGCCCGCCGGTCAGCCCTGGGTCGCGACCGCGGTCCAGATGGAGGGCTGCGACCTGTTCTGGCCGTGCATCGACTATCCGACGTACGAGCCCGACAGCATCGACCTGCACATCACCGTCCCCAAGGGCCTGAAGGCGCCGTCGAACGGCAAGTTCATGGGCGTCACGACGCTCGCCGACGGCCGCACGACGTGGAACTGGCGTGCGCTCGACCCGACGCTCTACGGCATCGCCCTCAACGTCGGCCCCTATGAGGAGATCAGCGGCAGCTACAAGAGCCGCTTCGGCAACGTCATTCCGATGTCCTATTGGTACCTGCCCGGCGAAAAGGCGCAGGCCGAGGCGCTGTTCGCCGAGTTCGCGCCGACGCTCGACTTCTACGAAAGCATCGTCGGCCCCTATCCCTGGGCGAACCAGAAGGTCGGCGTCGTCGAGACCCCGCACAAGGGCATGGAGCATCAGACGATCAACGCATATGGCAACGCCTATGCAAAGACCGTCAACGGTTTCGACGATCTCTTCCAGCATGAATTCGGGCATGAATGGTTCGCCAACCAGCTGACCGCGAGCAACTGGGACGACTTCTGGCTGCACGAGGGGTTCACCGCCTATATGCAGCCGCTCTACGGCCGCTGGCGCGAGGGTGACGGCCGCTACACCGCGATGATGCTCGCCGCACGCGCGGGCATCCAGGCGAAGTCGCCGCTGGTGACGGGTACGCCGCAGTCCGCCGAGGACGTCTACGAAAAGGCGCCGGGTCGTGGTGGCGACATCTACACCAGGGGCGAATGGACGCTCCACACGCTGCGCAACCTGATTGGCGACGCGGCCTTCGCGCGGCTGCTCCGGCTCGAAGTATACGGCCGCGAGGATCCCCGGCCCGGCAATTTCCGCCCGCAGTTCCGCACCACGCCGCAGTTCATCGCCTATGTGAACCAGGTGACGGGGAAGGATTATCGCTGGTTCTTCGACGTGTATCTCTATCAGGCTGCGCTTCCCAGGCTGGTCCAGACGCGCACCGCCGACGCGCTGACGTTGCGCTGGCAGGTCCCCGGCAACACCCCCTTCCCGCTGCCCGTCGAGGTCGAGGTCGACGGCCAGACCCGTCTCGTCCCGATGCCGGGCGGCACCGCCACGCTGACCGTCCCCGCCGGCGCGCACGTCGTCATCGACCCGATGGCGTGCATCCTGATGCAATCCGATCAGGTCGACGCCTTCCAGACATGGCGCGCCGCGCAGCCCCCGGAACTAACCGATCCCGACCCCGGTCCAGGCGAAGTTCAGGACCGGGGACCAGCCTGCCACCACCGCCACCGTATCGCTCTTGTGTCGTCCCGCCCCGCGCGCGACAACGCAGCGCATGATCCCGCGTCTTCTCCTCACCGCCAGCATCTGCGCGCTTCCCGCCGCGCTGCTCGCCCCGCCCCTTTCGGCCCAGCTCCCGCAAAAGGGCGAGCCTGCGATCACCGCGCAGACCGAGCGATCGGGCGGCGTACTGACCCCCGAACAGACCGCATTACGCTTCGATCACGCCGATCTCGTATTCGAGGTGCTGCCCGACACGCGCACGCTGAACGGTGTCGCGACGCTCGCCTTCACCGCGACGGCGCCGATCGCGCGGCTGCCGATCGATCTCGATCGCAACCTCCCCGTGAGCGCGATCGCGGTCGACGGTGTCGCGCTCCCCAGATCCGCGTGGAGCAATCCCGAGGGCCGGTTGACGATCACGCTCGCGCGGCCGCTAGCCGCGGGTGCGAAGACCAGCGTCAGGATCACCTATGGCGGCACGCCGCACGTCGCGGTGCGCGCGCCGTGGGACGACGGCATGGTCTGGTCGCAGACCCCCGATGGGCGCACTTGGTTCGCGACCACCGCGGAGGGCTATGGCTGCGATCTGTTCTGGCCGTGCCTCGACTTCCCGACCGGCGAACCCAGGCTGGTCGATCTCCACATCACCGTGCCCAAGGGGCTGAAGGCCCCCTCGAACGGCGTCCTGCTCGGCGTCGACACGCTGCCCGACGGTCGCACGCGGTGGAACTGGCGCGCCAAGCATCCCAACACCTATGGCATCGCGCTCAACGTCGGTCCCTATGAGGAGATCAGCGGCACCTACAAGAGCCGCTACGGCAACAGCATCCCGATGTATTACTGGTATCTGCCGGGCGAGAAATCGCAGGCGGAAAAGCTGTTCGCCGAGTTCGCGCCGACGCTCGATTTCTTCGAAAGCATGATCGGTCCCTATCCGTTCGGCGACGAGAAGGTCGGCGTCGTCGAGACCCCGCACAAGGGCATGGAGCACCAGACGATCAACGCGTACGGCAACGACTATGCGAAGGCGCCCGAAGGGTTCGACTGGCTGTTTCAGCACGAATTCGCGCATGAATGGTTCGGCAATCAGCTGACCGCCGCCAACTGGGACGATTACTGGCTGCACGAGGGCTATGGCAGCTACATGCAGCCGCTTTACGGACAGTGGCGCGAGGGGCGCGCGCGCTACGCGACGATGATGCTGGGCAGCCGCGGCGCGATCCTCAACCGCAGGCCGATCACGCAGCAGCGCGTCACCACCGAGGAGGAGGTCTACGAGCTCGACAAGGGGGAGCGGGCCAGGACATCTACAACAAGGGGTCGTGGATGCTCCACACGCTGCGTTCGCTGATCGGCGACGCCGCGTTCTTCGACGTCACGCGCCGCGCGGTCTATGGCCGCGCCGATCCGAAGCCCGGCAATTTCAGCCCGCGCTTTGGCTCGACCCGCGAATATGAAGCGCTGGTCCGCACCGTCACGGGGGAGGATTATGGCTGGTTCTTCGACGTCTATCTGCGTCAGGCCGCGCTTCCCGACCTTGTCGAGACGCGCACCGCCGACACGCTGACGCTCGCGTGGAAGGTCCCCGGCAACGGCCCCTTCCCGCTCCCCGTCCAGATCACCGTCGACGGCGAGCTTCGGACGCTGCCGATGACGGGCGGCAAGGCAAGCGTCGCGGTGCCTGCCGCGGCGCACGTCGTGATCGATCCCGACGCACTGCTGCTCCGCCGCAGTCCAGCGCTCGAGGATGTCGCCGCCTGGAAAACGGCGCAGGCGGCAAAGGCCGATGCGGCAAAGGGCAAGCCGCAATGACTGCTTCCCCGCCCCGCCGCGACAATGCGAGCGACGCGCCCCGCGAGACGCCATCCGTCGTCGGTGCAGGACCGAAGGCCCCCTGGATGGCGCGTGCGGCGGAAATGGCGGCGATCTTCATGGTCGGCGACGGCCTGATCGGGCTGACGCAGCCGCGCCGCCACGTCGACCTGTGGAAGGACGACGCGCTCGGCACCGAGACGCTCGTCGCACCGTTCGTCGATCGTCCCACCCGCCGGCGGCTCTACGCCGTGCTGCAGATCGCCGCCGGGCTCGCGCTGGCGGCGCGCCAGCGGCCGTGATCACGGCGCGCTGGACCGCGTTGGTGCCGATAGCGGCGCTGTCGCTTGCGGCCTGCGGTTCGGATCCAGCAGGCGACACCCGCCGCGCCGCGAGCGGCGTCGCCTCCGCCGAGGCGGGCGCCCGAATATTCCGGCGCTGCGCTGCCTGCCACACGATCGGCCGCGATCTCGACCGACACCGACGGACCCAATCTCTACGGCGTGATGGGCGGCCCGATCGGCGAGCGCCGCGCGCGCTTTTCCTACACCGCCGGGCTCAAGGCGCTCGGCGGGCGCTGGGACGACGCGCGCATGGACCGGTGGCTGACCAATCCGCGCGCCCTTGTCCCCGGCACGACGATGAACTTCGGCGGCCTGCGCGACCCCGCGGACCGCGCCGACGTCATCGCCTATCTCAAGACGCAGGGGCCCTGACCCCCGCCAGCGCCTTCCCCAGCGTTTTGGTCAGCGAACGACGAACGTCGTCGTCGTGATCCGGTGCAGCGTCGTCACCGGCCCACGCGGCAGGCGATGCTCGACCGAATCCTTCGCCGCCGACGACAGCAGATAGCGTCCCTTCTCGGTGAACCGCGGCGCGATCATGCCCTTGGCATCGGCGACGACATTGGTCGAAACGCGCGCCGGCGACACGATCGTCACCTTCGCACCCGGCACGGCCCGCCCCTCGCGCGTCACGACGAAGCGCGCTCCGTTCGGTGTCGCGGGTGCGATCTCGAACGGCAGCCGTGCGCGCGCTTCGGCATGACCGGCGCGCGCATAATAGATGATGCCTTCCTGCTTGTCGGGATCACCCCAGGGCGCGAACACGTCGTCGTCCCAGACCCGTACGTCACCCGCAGGCAGCGCTGCCTCGAGGAACCCCGCCTTGCGGACCAGCGTCGCGCCAGCCTTGGACAGTACGCGCGGTGTCTTCAGATTGGCGAATTCGGGATCGCCACCCGGCGGCTGCGCTTCTGCCGGTTCGCCCAGATAGATCCGCGCCGGTCCCGCACCATCGCGCTCGACCCAGACCTCATGCGCCTGCGCAGTCCCTGCCAGCACCAGCAACGCCGCACCCATCCACGCGATCTTCACATTGGCTCTCCCGTTTTGCCGGCCATATACCGACCAAACGGACGCTATTGCAAATCACTCGCGCAGATTCAGTCCGTCGCGACATTCTCCCGTCACGGCCACCCGATCCAGCCTCAATCCGCGCGCATCCAACTTCTGCGGGCAAAAGAAAAGGGCGCCGATCGCTCGACGCCCCTTCTCTAACACTGCGTACGCGGATTACGCCGCGTCGCCGGCCTTCTTCTTCTCGGCATAGACGCGGATCGGTTCCTTGCGGCCCTCGATCACGTCCTTGTCGATCATCACCTCATCGACCCCGTCCATGCCCGGCAGGTCGAACATCGTGTCGAGCAGGATGCTCTCGAGGATCGAGCGAAGCCCGCGTGCACCCGTCTTGCGTTCGATGCCCTTCTTGGCGACCGAGACCAGCGCGTCGTCGGTGAAACCGAGCGCGACGTCCTCCATCTCGAACAACTTCTGGTACTGCTTGACCAGCGCGTTCTTCGGCTCCTTGAGGATCTTCACCAGCGCGTCGACGTCGAGATCCTCAAGCGTCGCGATCACCGGCAAACGGCCGACGAACTCGGGGATGAGCCCGAACTTGAGCAGATCCTCAGGCTCGACCGACTTCAAGGTCTCGCCCGTCTTGCGCTCGTCCGGCCCGGCGACATACGCGCCGAAGCCGATCGACTTGCCCTGCAGACGATCGCCAATGATCTTCTCGAGACCCGAGAACGCACCGCCGCAGATGAACAGGATGTTCGTCGTGTCGACCTGCAGGAATTCCTGCTGCGGATGCTTGCGACCACCCTGCGGAGGAACGCTTGCGGTCGTGCCTTCCATCAGCTTGAGCAGCGCCTGCTGGACGCCCTCGCCCGACACGTCGCGCGTGATCGAGGGGTTCTCGGCCTTGCGGCTGATCTTGTCGATCTCGTCGATGTACACGATCCCGCGCTGCGCCCGCTCGACGTTGTAGTCGGAGGCCTGAAGCAGCTTGAGGATGATGTTCTCGACATCCTCGCCGACGTAACCGGCTTCGGTCAGCGTCGTCGCATCGGCCATTGTGAACGGCACGTCGAGGATGCGGGCGAGCGTTTGCGCGAGCAAAGTCTTGCCGCAACCGGTCGGCCCGACGAGCAGGATGTTCGACTTGGACAGCTCGACATCGGCACCCTTGGCGCCGTGATTGAGCCGCTTGTAGTGATTGTGCACCGCCACCGACAGGACGCGCTTGGCGCGCTTCTGGCCGATCACATAATCGTCGAGGACGTCGCAGATCTCCTGCGGGGTCGGCACGCCGCCATCCTTCTTGGACACCAGCGCCGACTTCGTCTCCTCACGGATGATGTCGTTGCATAGCTCGACGCACTCGTCGCAGATGAAGACCGTCGGCCCGGCGATCAGCTTGCGCACCTCGTGCTGCGACTTGCCGCAGAACGAGCAATAGAGGGTGCTCTTCGAGTCGCCACCGCTCAGCTTCGTCATTCAATCACCTCTCGTGCATGTCGGTGCACGTGCCGTTTCCGGGGCGGTCATCGTAACGCACCCCGGATATCCTACAATCAAATAAACCCGCGAGGCTTACGATCTGCCTTATGCAGGCTTCGTATCGTCGGCGACCGCGGGCCGCTTTTCGAACACTTCGTCGAGCAGGCCAAACGCCTTGGCCTCGTCCGCCGACAGGAACTTGTCGCGATCCATCGCGAGTTCGATCGCCTCGAGCGGCTGGCCGGTGTACTTGGCGTACAGCTCGTTCAGACGCGCGCGGATCCGGAGGATCTCCTTCGCCTGGATCTCGATGTCGGTCGCCATGCCCTGTGCTCCGCCCGATGGCTGATGGATCATGATCCGCGCGTTGGTCAGCGCGACGCGCATCCCCGGCTCGCCCGCGGCCAGCAGGAAGCTGCCCATCGACGCGGCCTGGCCGATGCACACCGTCCCGACGCGCGGCCGGATATACTGCATCGTGTCATGGATCGCCATGCCCGCCGTGACGACACCGCCCGGCGAGTTAATGTACATGAAGATGTCCTTCTTCGGGTTCTCGGACTCGAGGAAGAGCAGCTGCGCGGTGATCAGCGAGGCCATGCCGTCCTCGACGCCACCGGTCACGAAGATGATGCGCTCGCGCAGCAGGCGCGAGAAGATGTCGAACGAGCGTTCGCCGCGGTTCGACTGTTCGATGACGATGGGAACCAGGCCTGCTTGCGTCTGCTGCAGGCCGAGCCCGGCGCTGGCCAACGGGCTCGCGAAATCGCCGGTCTCGAACGGATTGTGCATGGAAATCTCTCTTATGCCCCAGTGAACCGCCAACATCGGCGCTCGCACGGGGAGTTCAAGCCCATCCAACGCTTCCCCTCGCCCCTCCGGAGAGAGGGAGGGGCCCGCACGCACTTGCGGGCGGGAGGGTGAGGGGCAGTTGCGATCCACCAACCGCCCCTCACCCTCCCGTCGCCTACGGCTCCTCCTTCCCTCTCCCCGCAGGGGCGAGGGAGTCAGACGCCAGGTGCGGGATAAGCCAGATAGGCCAGCCGGCGCACCTCGCGACGACCGCGGACCACCGTGTCGAGGATAAGCCCCGTAAAGACGTTCAGCGCGGCGAAGATGCCCAGCCCCGTGATCAGGATCGCAGTCGGAAAGCGCGGCACCTGGTGGATCTCGAGATAGGTCAGCACCAGCGGGATACCCAGCACGAGCGCGAGCAGCGCGAACGCCCCGCCGATTGCGCCGAAGAACCAGAGCGGCCGCTCGATCCGGTAGAGCGTCATGATCGTCCGCAGGATACGCCACCCGTCCCCGTACGTGCTCAGCTTCGATTCGGACCCCTCGGGCCGCGCGAAATAGGGTGTCTCGACCTCGCCGATCGGCATCTTCAGCTCGAGCGCGTGGACGCTGATCTCGGTCTCGATCTCGAACCCCGCAGACAGCGACGGGAAGCTCTTCACGAACCGCCGCGAGAACACGCGGTAGCCCGACAGGATATCGGTGAAGCTACGCCCGAACAGCCGCGCGAGCATGCCGGTCAGCAGCGCGTTGCCGAACCGGTGCCCGCGGCGATAACTCTCCTGGACCTGACTGATTCTGCGAGCCGACGACCATGTCGAGCTGCTCGTCGAGCACGCGTGCGACCAAAGCCGGCGCGGACGCCGCGTCATAGGTCGCATCGCCGTCCGCCATCACATAGATGTCGGCGTCGACGTCCGCGAACATCCGCCGCACGACCGCGCCCTTGCCCTGGATCCGTTCGGTCCGCACGACGGCACCCGCCGCGCGTGCAACCGCGACCGTGCGGTCTGCGCTGTTGTTGTCGTAGACATAGATGGTGGCGCCCGGCAGCGCCGCGCGGAACCCCGCGACCGTCTGCGCGATCGCCGCCTCCTCGTTGTAGCACGGCAGCAGGACGGCGATTCTCGGTTCGGTCATGCCCTGCCCTGTACACTTGGACAGGGTATCGAAGATCGAGCAGCGGGCGAAGCTTCAGTCACCGAACCATCCCAAAACGCACTTCCCCGGCGGAGGCCGGGGCCCAGTTGGGGAAGGTCCATAACGAAGCTTTGCGCGCCGTCACAGCAACCTTTCCAACTGGACCCCGGCCTCCGCCGGGGAAGTGGCCCGAAAACGGGGGAGTGCCTCAGCGACGAGGCGCTCCGATCGGCTTACGCCTCGGTCTTGGTCGCCGCCTTCTTGGCGCGCGGCTTCTTAGCCGGCGCGTCGGCAGCTTCGGTGCCCTCGGCATTTTCAGCCGCGACCGGCGACGATTCCGTCACGGCCGTCTCTGCCTCGACCGGAGCCGCCTTCTTCTTGGCAGGTGCCTTCTTGGCAGGCTTCGGCGCGTCTTCCGCGGTGTCCGAGGCGGCTGCCTCTTCGGTCACGGCCGCGTCGTCGGCAGGCGCTGCCTTCTTCTTGGCGGCAGCCTTCTTCTTCGGCTTGTGGTTGTCATGGTCATGCACGTGCGTGCCGCTGGCGAAACCGTCCTCGCTCTCGATCGCAGCTTCCAGCTCCTCACGGGTGGCTTCGCGATCGGTGATCTCGGCCTTCTCGAACAGGAAGTCGACGACCTTGTCCTCGTACAGCGGTGCGCGCAGCTGGGCGGCCGCCATCGGCTCCTGCTGGACGTACTGCATGAACTGCTGACGCTGCTCGGCCGGATACTGCTGGGCTGCCTGCGCCAGCAGACGCTGCATTTCCTGGTTGGAAACCTCGACGCCGTTCGCCTGGCCGATCTCGGACAGCAGCAGGCCGAGGCGCACGCGACGCTCGGCGATCTTGCGGTAATCGTCGCGCTCGCCTTCCATCTCGGCCATTGCGGCCTCGGGATCGGCTTCATGCGTGGCTTCGTGCTGGAGTTGCGACCAGATCTGGTTGAACTCGGCTTCCACCATCGACGGCGGAACCTCGAAGTCATGACCCTCGGCGAGCTGATCGAGCAGCTTGCGCTTCATGTGCGTGCGCGTGAGCCCGTTATGCTCCTGCTCGATCTGACCCTTGAGCAGGCCCGTGAGCTGCTCGAGGCTCTCGAGACCCAGCGACTTGGCCAGATCCTCGTCGATCGCGCTCTCGCCCGCGGTCTTCACCGACTTGACGGTGATGTCGAACGTGGCCGGCTGACCCGCGAGCGACTTCTCCTGATATTCCTCGGGGAAGGTCACGTTCAGGACCTTGTCGTCGCCGGTCTTCACGCCGACGAGCTGGTCCTCGAAGCCCGGGATCAGACGCCCTGCGCCGAGCTCGACGCCCATGTCGGTGCCCGTGCCGCCGTCGAACGCGACGCCATCGGCGGTCTTGCCGACGAAATCGACGGTGACGAGATCGCCCATCGCCGCGACGTAATCGTCAGCGGCGTCGTCCCACTTCTTCTGCTGGTCGGCGAACTTCTGGAGCTGCTCGGTGACCGCCTCGTCGGCGACGGGCACGGTCAGGCGCTCGAGCTTCAGGCCGTCGATCGCGGGCGCCGGGACCTGCGGCAGGACTTCCAGCTCGACCTTGACGACCGCGTCCTTGCCGAGGTCATAGCCGTCTTCGAGCTCGACCGAAGGCTGCATCGCGGGGCGAAGCTGCTTTTCGGCGACGAGGTTCTGGACGCTCTCCTGGATCGCCGCGTTCAGCGCGTCCTGCGTCAGCGCCGGGCCGTGCATCTTGCGGATGAGGTTCGCCGGCACCTTGCCCGGACGAAAGCCCGGCATTTTCATCTGCGGCGCGAGGCGCTTCAGCTCGACATCGACCTTCGCATCGATATCCTTCGCAGTGATGGTGAGGGTGTAGGCGCGCTTGAGGCCCTCGTTCAACGTCTCGACAGTCTGCATGTCCGGCCTTTGTCTAAAAGAGCATTCGGGAAAAATTCGTCTGGGTGTCGCCCCGCCTGGGCGGCGGAGTGGTGCGGGCGAAGGGACTCGAACCCCCACATCTTGCGATGGCAGGACCTAAACCTGCTGCGTCTACCAGTTCCGCCACGCCCGCACAGGACATCGCCGTAGCGGGCGCGTCTATACCAACGTTGTATCCCGGGGCAAGCACGCAAGGCAACACGGTTGGCACTACCGGGGCAACTCCCGACGATTGCGCGCGTTGATGCACGAGAAGGAGAGACGATCATGGCCACCCAGCCGCCGCAAGAGACCCCTGCCCCGACGCCGCCAAGCGAGCCGACGGCGCCGCCGCCTGAGTTTACCCCGCCCGCGCCGGACAGCGACGTCCCCGCACCCGGCATGCCGTCGAATGATCCGGCCCCCGTCCAGCCAGAGTTCTGAGGACCATCATGCCTGACACGAAATCACCGACGCATTCGGGCACTGATCCCGACACGCTTCCCGAGGACCGCGACGCGGACACGCGAAGCGACATCGAACAGGCTGTCGCCTCCCGCTCCGACGCGGTCGAGCGTGGCGACGGCGGGGCAGAGCCCGGCACCTTCACCGATACGGGGCTTCCCGACGGTGTCGGCGGCACGGGCGGCGTGACCAAGAACCAGGACGCGGACGCTCAGTAACCGCGTCGAAGCGCGTTCAGGACTGCGGCAGATGGTGGTCGGCGCGATACGTGTCGACCGCCATTAGCATGCCGGCGATCTCAGCGGTCGACAGCATCAGGATGCGCGCACTGCCCGCCCTTGCGGACACCTTGAACTGCCACGGGGTCAGCAGGCCTGGCATGTACCGCTCGGCCTGTTGCCGGAAAACACTCGCTGCCACCCCGAACCCGATCGTTTCGGAGCGCGGGCAGACCCATCCTCGACGACACACGGTCCGCAGCCGGGCAATCCGATCGACGTGCGCGGCCTGCGGGCCTCCCGGCGTTTCGTAGTTCGCACTGTCCCACTGTGCCCAGCTATAGCCGCGGTACCGAATGGTTACATAAACCTGATAGCTGACGCGGCCCGTCGCCTTCTCGACAAACGCGCGCAGGAAGACATCGTCCGATGCGTGCCCCCCGAAACTCCGGTGCTCGACGAACCCGTTCGTAGTGGTCAGCGTCGCAAACTGGTCGAGCGCATCGTCGGACACGCTCGTCCGAGCCTGAAAATCCGCCGGGGTCATCACGCGCAGCCGGTCGACATCCCCCGTTTCGACTGGCGCGACCGGCACCGTCGTGGCGGGCGCGATCGCGGTCAACGCGGTCGCCGCTGTCAGGAGCACAGCCGCATAGCTACCGTGTTTCAGCATATCTCGCCCGCCCCCGCCCCGCGCAGGACCAGACGTAGCGTCCGCGCCATACTTGCGCGACGGCAACCCGGACCGTTCTGGACCGGCTTGCGACCAGCCATTCGCACGACGCACAACCGGTCAGCCTCGATACAGCGCTGCGTCGACACTATGTTCCCGTTTCACCCTGCCGCCCGAGGACCCGCCGATCTTCACCTTTCCTGATTTCGCGCAGCATCAGACGCTTTATGGCGCGATCGCCGTCGCGGTCCTCGTGCTGATCGTCGCCCAGCGTATTCCGATCATCCGCACGCTCGTGAATGGCGCGATGACGCTTGCTCTTGTCGCGCTGCTGTTCGTGGCGATCGGCCAGCGGAGCCAGTTCGATCCTTATCTGGGCAAGCTCGCGAAGCTGCTCCGGATCGACGAGCAGGAGGTCGTCGGCGGCGAGGTGCGGATCCGCATGTCGCCCGACGGGCATTTCTGGGCGCGCGCGCGGATCGATGGGGTCGAGCGCCGGTTGCTGATCGACAGCGGCGCGACCATCACCGCACTGTCGACTAAAACCGCGGATGCCGCGGGGATTGATGCGCGGACTAGCGTCGTGCCGATCGTCCTTCAGACCGCTAATGGCGCGATCCCGGCGCAATCGGGGAAGATCGGCGAATTGAAGCTCGGCGCGATCGTCGCGCGCGACCTGCAGGTGGTGGTGTCGCCCGCGTTCGGGGACACCAACGTGCTGGGGATGAACTTCCTGTCGCGCCTCGCGTCGTGGCGGGTCGAGGAGAATGTCCTGATCCTGGTGCCGCATCATCCACAGAAGGTGAACGCGTAACGCCTTCCGCTAGCTCAACCACCCCGGCGAAGGCCGGGGCCCAATTGGGAAGGTCTTGATAACGAAGCGCCGACCTTCGTTAGCACCGTTCCCCAATTGGGCCCCGGCCTTCGCCGGGGTGGGGCCGGTGGGTGGACGTTTCTCTTTGTCTGCTTCTACCGTTCCCCCGCGAATGCGGGGGCTCAGGAATCAAGCAGCGCTGCGCTCCATTACCCTGGGCTCCCGCCTTCGCGGGAGAACGGAGGCGTTACGGCGCCACCGACTCCCCGAGCGCGCTCTTCAGCACCTCGTTCACCACAGCCGGGTTCGCCTTGCCACCCATCGCCTTCATCGTCTGCCCGACGAAGAACCCAAACAGCTTGTCCTTGCCACCACGGTAGTCCGCGACCTTGTCCGCATTCGCCGCCATCACCTCGGCGATGACCTTCTCGATCGCGCCGGTGTCGCTGGTCTGCTTCAACCCGCGATCCTCGACGACCTTCGCCGCGCCGTCGCCGGTCTCGAGCATCACCTCGAACACCTGCTTGGCAAGGCTCCCCGACAGCGTACCGTCGGCGATCAGCCCGAGCAGTTCCGCCGCCTGCGCGGGCGACACCGGCGAGTTGGCGATATCCTTGCCCGTCCGGTTGAGCGCACCGAACAGCTCCGACGTCGTCCAGTTCGCCGCCGCCGCCGGCTTCACGCCCGCATCGAGCAACGCATCGAACCACCGCGCCGCCTCGACCTCGGCGGTCAGCACCGTCGCCTGATACGCCGTGATCCCGAGCGCCTCGTACCGCGCCCGCTTCGCGTCGGGCAGTTCGGGCAGCGACGCGCGGCATTCCTCGAGAAACGCATCGTCGAGCACGAGCGGCAACAGGTCCGGATCAGGGAAGTAGCGGTAATCATGCGCGTCTTCCTTCGACCGCATCGACCGCGTTTCGTTGCGATCGGGATCGTAGAGCCGTGTCTCCTGCTGGATCTTGCCGCCGGCCTCGAGCACCTCGACCTGGCGCTTGGCCTCCTGCTCGACCACCGCCATCACGAAGCGCACCGAATTGACGTTCTTCGTCTCGGTCCGCGTGCCGAGTTCGTCGCCGGGTTTCCGCACGCTGACATTGACGTCGGCGCGCATCGAGCCCTCTTCCATGTTGCCGTCGCACGATCCAACATAGCGCAGGATCGACCGCAACTTGCGCAGGTACGCGCCGGTTTCCGCCGGCGATGCGAGATCGGGTTTCGACACGATCTCCATCAGCGCGACGCCCGAGCGGTTGAGATCGACATAGGACTGGGTCGGATGCTGGTCGTGCATCAGCTTGCCCGCATCCTGCTCGACATGGATCCGCTCGACGCCGATCCGCTTGCCCGCAGCATCGGGGTTCTTCTCGTCGAGGCTGATGTCGATCGCGCCTTCGCCGACGATCGGATGATAGAGCTGGCTGATCTGATAGCCCTGCGGCAGATCGGCGTAGAAGTAATTCTTCCGGTCGAAGCGCGACCATTTGTTGATCTGCGCCTCGATCGCCATGCCGGTGCGCACCGCCTGGCGGATGCATTCGCGGTTCGGCACCGGCAGCATGCCGGGCATCGCCGCGTCGACGAGGCTGACCTGCGTGTTGGGCTCAGCCCCGAATGCGGTCGCCGCGCCGGAGAACAGCTTGGCGTTCGACGTCACCTGCGCATGGACTTCGAGGCCGATCACGACCTCCCACTCGCCGGTTTCGCCCTGGATTCTGTAATCGCTCATGTTACCACCAAGCCTCTGGCCGTGCCGTAAATCCTGCCCGCTGTTCGATCGCGAGCCCTGCGTTCAGCACACCTTGTTCGTCGAGCGGCTTGCCGATGATCTGCAAGCCCAGCGGCAGGCCCTGCTTGTCGAGACCACCCGGCACCGACATCGCGGGCAGACCCGCCAGCGACGACGGCACGGTGAAGACGTCGTTCAGATACATCGCGATCGGATCGGCCGATTTCTCGCCAAGCGCGAACGCGGCGGAAGGGGCGGTCGGCGTGAGCAGGACGTCGCACGTCTCCCACGCCTTCTCGAAATCGCGCGCGATCAACGTCCGGATCTTCTGCGCCTGCGTGTAGTACGCGTCGTAGTAGCCGGCCGACAGCACATAGGTGCCGATCATGATGCGGCGCTTCACCTCGGGACCGAAGCCGTCAGCGCGCGTCGCGGCGTACATGTCCTGCAGCCCCGAGCCCGCGGGCAGATCGCGAATGCCGTAGCGCACGCCGTCATAGCGCGCGAGATTCGACGACGCCTCGGCGGGTGCAATGATGTAATAGGCGGGCAGCGCGTATTTGGTGTGCGGGAGCGAGACCTCGACGATCGTCGCGCCGGCATCCTTCATCCACTCGATGCCCTTCTGCCAGAGCGCCTCGATCTCCTCGGGCATGCTGTCGACGCGGTATTCCTTGGGAATACCGACGCGCAGGCCGGCAAGGCTGGCCGACAGACCCGCTTCCCATTTCGGCACCTCGAGCTGGAGCGAGGTGCCGTCCTTCGAATCGAAGCCGGCCATCGCCTCGAGCAGGATCGCGCAGTCGCGGACGTCGCGCGCCATCGGCCCGGCCTGGTCGAGCGACGAGGCGAACGCGATCGTCCCCCAGCGCGAGCAGCGGCCATAGGTCGGCTTGATCCCCGAAATGCCGGTAAAGGCGGCAGGCTGGCGGATCGAGCCGCCGGTGTCGGTGCCGGTCGCGCCGGGGCACAGCCGCGCGGCGACTGCCGACGACGAACCACCCGACGACCCGCCGGGTGCGAGCGAGGCGTTGCCCCCCACTCCATTGGCGTCGTTGCGCTTCCAGGGGCTGATGACGTTGCCGAACGCGGAGGTCTCGTTCGACGATCCCATCGCGAACTGGTCCATGTTCAGCTTGCCGAGCATCCCCGCGCCCGCATCCCACAGATTCTGCGAGACGGTCGACTCATAGGTAGGCGTGAAGCCTTCGAGGATATGGCTCGCCGCGGTCGTCGTGACGCCCTTGGTGCAGAACAGGTCCTTCATGCCGATCGGCACGCCGGCCAGCGGCTTGAGCGTCTCGCCGGCGGCGCGCGCGGTATCGGCGGCGGTGGCGGCGGCGATCGCATGCTCGGGCGTCTCGACCAGGAACGCGTTGAGCGCCTTGGCCTGGCTCACCTTGACGATGAACGCATCGGCGACGTCGCGCGCCGTGAAGCTGCCGTCGCGCACGCCGTCGCGAATGCCGGCAATGCCGAGATCGGTAAGGTCGGTCATTATTCGATCACCTTGGGCACGGCGAAGAAGCCGTGCTCTGCCACGGGGGCGTTGGCCAGCACCTGCTCGCGGATGTTGCCGCCGGTCAGCGGATCGGCGTTGACGACGTCGTCGCGCAGCCGCAGCGTGTTGGGGATGACGGCGGTCATCGGCTCGACGCCGGTCGTATCGACCTCGCCCAGCATCTCGATCCAGCCAAGGATGTTTCCGAGTTCCGGCGCCATGCGGGCGGCGTCCTCGTCGGTGATCGCGATGCGCGCAAGGCTCGCGATCCGCTTCACGGTTGCAGTATCTACGGACATGCCCCGCGGCTAGCACCGCGCGACGCGGCCGCGCAATATGTTTAAGCCGAGCGCCCCCTCATCCTCCCCCGCCAGGGGGAGGTGGCAGGCGCCAGCCTGACGGAGGGGGAGGAACGCGAAACGCCTGATCCGTGTCCGCCCCCTCCGTCGCCTTCGGCGCCACCTCCCCCTGGCGGGGGAGGATTCATCAGAAGCTCACACCCCGCTTAGCGAGACGCGCCCGTTGCAACCGCCCCCGGGTTGCGGCACGGGGGCGGCACCGCCTGCACGGAAGGTCCCGCTTGGCCCGCAAATTCCTCTATTTCGTCACCGCGATGATCGTCCTCGCGATCGCCGCCCTGCTCGCCTATCGGCTTTTCGGCACCGACCTGATGCGGATCGCGATGGTCCCCAGCGAGACGTTCCAGCCGCAGCGCGAGGCGCCGCGCAACATCTATGCGCGCAAGGTCCTGTGGCTCGCGCGACCCGACCGCCCTGGCAATCCGGCGCTCTGGACGCCGCCCGGCTACACCCCCGGCAAGCCGGGCACGGGCGCCGCGATCTTCTTCATCCACCCGACATCGTACATCAACCGCGACCATTGGAACGCGCCGATCGACGATCCGGAGACGAATGCGCGCGCCGAGCTCTTCCTGCGCGGCCAGGCGAGCGCGTTCAACGAAGCGGGCGACATCTGGGCGCCGCGCTACCGCCAGGCGACGTTCGGCGCGTTCCTGACCAGCGAGGCCGACAGCGAACGCGCGCTCGCGCTGGCGTACGGCGACGTCACCGCCGCGTTCGACCGCTTCCTCAAGGAAGCCGGCCCGACCCGCCCGATCATCCTCGCCGGACACAGCCAGGGCGCGCTTCACCTTACCCGCCTGCTGCGCGACCGCATCGCCACCGACCCGAAGCTGAAGGCACGGATCGTCGCGGCCTATGTCGTCGGCTGGCCCGTCTCGCGTACCACCGACCTGCCGCGGATGGGCCTTGGCGAATGCCGCACCGCCGATCAGACCGGGTGCATCCTGTCGTGGGAAAGCTTCGCCGAGCCCGCCGACCCTTCGCTGATCGTCGACACCTATGACAAGACGACGGGCTTCGATGGCCAGCCGCGGAAGGATACGCCGATGGTCTGTACCAATCCGCTGACCGGCACCGCTGACGCGGCGGCACCCGCGACCGCCAATCTCGGCACGCTCGTACCGTCCGCCGACCTCGCCACCGCGACGATGACGCCAGGCAGCGTGCCCGCGCGCTGTGCCGATCGCGGCATCCTGCTGATCGGCGACGCGCCCGATCTCGGGCCCTATGTCCTGCCCGGCAACAATTATCACGTCTATGACTACAGCCTGTTCTGGGCGAACGTCCGCGCGGACGCCAACCGCCGCCTTGCAGCCTTCACGCGATGATCACGCTCTCCCCCGCGCAGTTCCGCGACGCGCTTCCCGACGGCGGCCGGCTGATCGGGCTCGACGTCGGCACCAAGACGATCGGCACCGCTTTGTGCGACGCGGGCTGGTCGTTCGCGAGCCCCGCGCTGCTGATCCGCCGCACCAAGTTCCAGAAGGACAAGGCCGCGCTCGCCGAGATCATCAAGGCGCAGAAGGTCGTCGGCCTCGTCATCGGCCTGCCCATCAACCTCGACGGCAGCGAAAGCCCGCGCTCGCAATCCACGCGCGCGTTCGCACAGAATCTAAAGGACATGGGGCTGCCGATCCTGCTCCAGGACGAACGCTGGTCGACCGTCGCGGTCACGCGCACGCTGATCGAACAGGACGCCAGCCGCGCCAAGCGCGCCGAACTCGTCGACAAGATGGCCGCCGCCTATATCCTACAGGGCGCGATCGACGCGCTGGTGACCAGACAGATCTAGCGGACGACCTGGTACAGGGTCGAAGACCCGTTGGTCCACACGACGCGCAGGTCCGCGGCCTGTGCCGCCCCCGGTGGAAACCCGATCGTCCAGACATGCGTGAACGCCGCACGGGGGAA
Source organism: Sphingomonas sp. 22R3R2A-7 (assembly GCF_036856055.1). Taxonomy (NCBI): domain Bacteria; kingdom Pseudomonadati; phylum Pseudomonadota; class Alphaproteobacteria; order Sphingomonadales; family Sphingomonadaceae; genus Sphingomonas; species Sphingomonas sp. 22R3R2A-7. The sequence goes on from NZ_JASPFR010000001.1 coordinate 1,141,198, forward strand.
GCCGGCGATCGCTGCGTTGAAGTTGGACCCGATATCGGAACATTGGGCGGGATAGACGCTCTGGCTCGGATCGGCGAGATAGGGGGCGGCGACCTGGTGCCGGATGCTCAGCAGTTGCTGGCCCGCGATCACCCACTGGTCGTTGGTGAAGACGTCGCGCCGGACGATCGCCAGCCCGGGCAGGTGATCGCGACGCAGATCGGTCCACGCATTACCGCATGGCCGTGCGATCAATGACAGCACCGCCGCACCCCGCGGGATCGCAGCGATCGCGGCGAGTTCGCGCTGCTGTTCGGCGGAGCGCTCGGCAAAGCTCAGCGTCGTGCCGCCAAGGCGGACCGCGACGAACAGCAAGGCGAGCAACGCGGTCGTCCGCGTCGCCCTCGCCGCGATCGGCGGCGCGATCGGCGGCGCGATCGCGACGAGCGCGAGCATCATCGCGGCGGGCGCGATCCGCATGTCGACATACGCGCCGCCCATCAACAACCGCGGCAGGATGACGAACGCCGCCAGACACGCAGCGGCAGGCCAGCCGAGGAGCCGCGAAAACCCCCAGTCGGGGCTCCGCACCGCGACGTAGAGCAGCAGGACGAGCGGAACCAGCGAGAGCAGATCGAACGCCTGCCACCGGTCCCTGAACAGCGACAACAGCCAGAGCGCCTTGATCGGCGCGTTGAACCAGTCCGACGCGCCGAGGCCACCTGCCCCCGCTCCCGCCCCGTATCCCGCCTGCGCGGCCATGACGATCACCGGCCCCGCGAGCGGCAGGCACTGCAGCATCGTGGTGCCGAGCGCGGCCCCCAGCCCCTCCCCGCCGCACGCATGCGCGCGAGTTCGGCGGCTGCTGCCATCAACCCGAACATCCCCCAACCGAAGCTGTGCGACACCCACAACACGAACGCGATCGCGAAGAACGCCACCGCGCGCACCGCAAACCGCCCCTCGCGCCCCCAGCGGATCCACAAGGCCAGTGCGCAGAAGGCCAGCGCCTGCGACAGCGTAAAATTGACGAAGCCGAACTGGAACGGCCAGGCATAGGCGAGCGGCACCGCAAGGATCGCGGTCGGTGGAACGCGCCCATGCGCCTCGCGCGCCGCCCACAGCAGGCCGATGACGGTCAATACCGGGATCGCCATCACCGCGAGCTTGGTCGCTGCCTCGAAACCGACCACGCGGGCGAGCGCGGGCACCAGCAGGTCCATCCCCAGATTGGGGATCAGCGCCCAGTGAAACGCATAATAGCGCGCCAGATCGGGCGAGTCGCGCAGCGCCATCGCGATATGCCAGCGACCCATATGCCCCGGCAGGTCGCTTAGCGGCGGCAGCGACGGCCATGCCAATGGCACCGCGGCGGCGACGACGAGCGCGGCCAGGACCCATCGCCGCTCCCACCACCGCGCGCTGCTGCCGATCACGCCATCGTTCGCGTTGCTTGTCCCCACCATGCGCCGCCCATCGCACGCTGGCCCTAAAACGGGGTTAACCATCCACGGCCCGGGGGCAAAGACGGCGGCAAAGGCGCCGGCAAACCTTGCCCCCGCCGCCGCAGCCCACTACCCAGCGCGCTTGATGCAACGTTCAGATCACCGCCCCGCCACCCTTATCGAGGGCGGCGCCGTCTTCCCGCACCGGCACCTCACCGGGATCGACGGGCTCCAGCCGCACGAGATCGCGTTCCTGCTCGACGAAGCGGAGACCTGGGTCGAGGCGAACCGCACGCATGCGACCCCCGACAAGCGGCTCGCCGGCCTCACGCAGATCAACGCGTTCTTCGAGAACAGCACGCGCACGCTGCTGTCGTTCGAGATCGCGGGCAAAAGGCTCGGCGCCGACGTCGTCAACATGCACGCCGCGCAGTCGAGCGTGAAGAAGGGCGAAACGCTGATCGACACCGCGATGACGCTGAACGCGATGCGCGCGGACGTCATCGTCATCCGCCACATGTCGAGCGGCGCGGTGCGGCTGATCGCGGACAAGGTCGATTGCCCCGTCCTGAACGCGGGCGACGGCCGCCACGAACATCCAACCCAGGCGCTGCTCGACGCGCTGACGATCCGCCGCCGCCGCGGGTCGATCGCGGGGCAGCGAGTCGTGATCTGCGGCGACGTGCTCCACAGCCGCGTCGCACGGTCGAACATCCTCGCGCTGACCGCGCTCGCCGCCGAGGTCCGCGTCTGCGCGCCCTCGACGCTGATGCCCGCCGCGATCCACAAGATGGGCGTGACCCCGTTCACCGATTTCGATGCCGCGCTGGAGGGCGCCGACGTGGTCATGATGCTCCGGCTTCAGAACGAGCGGATGGACGGCGCGTATGTCCCGTCCACGCGCGAATACCGGATGCGTTACGGGCTGACGCTCGACCGGCTCGCGCGCGCGGCGCCCGATGCGCTGGTGATGCACCCCGGCCCGATGAACCGCGGCGTCGAGATCGATTCGGCGGTCGCCGACCATGCCCGATCCGCGATAACCGAACAGGTCGAGATGGGCGTCGCGGTGCGGATGGCGTGTCTCGACGTGCTGACCCGCCGATCGCGCGGCGTGGAGGGCTGGGCATGATCCTCGCGCTCACCAACGCGACGCTCGCCTGCCCCGTCGGCGGCGTCACCAAGGGCAATCTGCTCGTCCGCGACGGCGTCGTCGTTGCGACAGGGCTGGTCGAGATCCCCGCCGACGCGCAGACGATCGACTGCGCGGGCAAGACGATCGCGCCCGGGATCGTCGACCTCGGCGTCGCGCGGATCGACCGCGCCGCGTTTCGCGCGGGCGGAATCGTCCGCGTCGGGCTGATGCCCGACCAGTCGCCCGTGCTCGACGATCCCGGCATCGTCCAGCGCGCCGCGCTGATCGGCAAGCCCGATCTGTGGATCCACCCGATCGCCGCCGCGACTAAGGGGCTTGCCGGCACCGACCTCGCCGAAATGGCGGTCTGCCTGTCGGCGGGTGCGCGCGCGGTCGGCACCGGCAAGCGCTGGATCGCCGATACCGGCGTCATGCACCGCGTGCTCGCCTATGCGCGCGACCTCGACATCGCCGTCGTCACGCATGCCGAGGATGGCGGGCTGACCAATGGCGCGGTCGCGACCGCGGGCGAGACCGCGACGCGGCTCGGCCTGCCCGCCGCCCCCGCGATCGCCGAGGCGCTCGCGATTGCGCGCGACCTGATGCTGGCGGAGGAAACCGGCGCGCGCATCCATGTCCGCCAGGTCACGACCGCCGCGGGTTTCGATCTGATCCGCGCGGCCAAGCGTCGCGGCGTCGCCGTGACGTGCGGCATCACGCCCGCGCATCTCCATCTGTCCGATATCGCGGTCAGCGATTTCCGCAGCTTCGCGCATCTCTCGCCCCCGCTCAGAGGCGAATCGGATCGTCAGGCGGCGCTGGCGGCGGTCGCCGACGGCACGATCGACGTGATCTGCTCGGCGCACGACCCGCGCGGTCCCGAGGAAAAGCGCCTGCCCTTCGCCGATCTCGACCGCGGGGATGGCGGGTGCCGAGACGCTCCTGCCGCTCGCGTTGATGCTCGTGCGCGACGGGCACGCGACGCTCGACCGGCTGTTCGCGCTGCTCGCGCGCAACCCCGCTGCGGTGCTTGGGCTCGACACCGGTACGCTCGAGGTCGGCAAGCCCGCCGACCTGCTCCTGTTCGACGCGGATGCACCGTGGCAGATCACCGGCGACGCGTTTGCCGCGAGCGCGAACAACACGCCGTTCGACGGACTACCGGTGCAGGGAAAAGTGCTGCGCGTGTGGAAGGGCGGCCGCGAGATCGTCTGAAGCGGGATAGCCCGCCAAGACGTCTGCGCGGGGATCCCGGTCGGTTACCGCGAAGCCACCTGCATCCCGCCCTTTCGCAGCCACTGCGCCATCTGGTCGCCCGCGCCCTCGCGGACGAAGCACGCGCCCCCCGTCGTGCGATAGCGGCGGCAGAGCCGGTCCGCCTCGCCGCGGCTGAAGCCCCCGACCGACAAGCGGTAGAACGCGTCGCCGTTCGCCCTGAACGTCATCCCGTTGGGCTGCTGGCCGGCAAATGCCGCAAAGCGCCGCGTCGCGCGGGTCCAGGCATCCTTCGCCACGCCGACCGTGTCATAGGCGCCGATCTGGACATACCAGTCGCCCGAGCGTGCCGGGATCGCAGACCGCATTGCCGCCGCCTGTACGGCCGACGCCGCGGTATCGGGTGCAACACTTGTACTGCGGTCGGCGAGCCGCGGTGTGGCGTCACGCAGCATCATCGCGGGGCTTCGCGACGGCAGCGCCTGGACGACCTCGCGCCGGGGCGCGAACGTCACCTTTGAAAACCCTGCGACGACGCCCGGCGTTACCGTCGCATCGTCCTGCCCGGCCGCCGCGAAGGCACGACGGTCGTCGGATTCGTCCGTGGTCGCCGCCGCCAGTGCCTCGACCGGTGCGGCGCCCGAGGCCGGCGCCATCGGTGCCATCAGCGGCGCGCGGTTGAGCGCCAGCGCGACGGGCTGCCCGGCATCTGCCACCGCGCGAACGCCGAGCAGCGCGGCAATCTGCTCATGGGCCGCGGCGGGCTGCGCGAAGGCGGCCCATTGCGCGAGCCGGACATCGACGTCGGCCGGTGCGAGATCGGTCGCCGCGACGACGCGCGCAGCCTGCCACTGGCCCGCAAGCGCGAGACTGAGCGCAAGATTCTGCCGGACCTTCGCATTGCTCTCGGACGAGCGGGCGACGTCGGTAAGAAGCGTGATCGCGCCCTGCGCATCCCCCGCCAGCGCCAGCGCCAGCCCGCGATCGCTCGCCGGGATGATCGCCGCGTTCTGCGCCAGCGTGAGCCGTGCCGCCTGCCAGTCGCCCCCCGCGGTCTGCATCAGCGCGAGGTTCAACGCCGCCTTGCCATTCTCGGGTGCCAGCGCGAGCGCATCGGCAAATCCCTGTCGCGCGGAGGTGAACCGACCCGCCTCGAGATAGCCTTGCGCCAGCAGCAGGCGATAGTCGGCGGATTGCGGCATCATCCCCACGGCAGCCTCGGCGAACCGCACCGCGCCGTCACCATCGCGCTTGGCGAGCGCCACTTGCGCGCGGCGCGCGTTCGCCATCCCGGCCTTCGCTGCAAAGGCATCGTCGCGGCTGCTCGCCGAGGCGATGCCGTTGCCGCCGTCGGATGCACTGCACCCGACCATCGTGCCGCCAAGGACTAGCGCAGACAGGCCCATCGAAAGGAAAACGCGCGTCTTCATCGGATCAAACCCCACCGGTTTACGTGTCGCCCGTCATCGGCAGGCGCGTCGACCGCGTCCTCCCCGGGCAATGTCTCTAGAAAGGCGTCCAGCGCCTCGGTCAGCAGAAACTGGGCGGATCGCCCCGTCGCCGCACTCGCCTGTTTCAGCCGCGCGTGCCGCGCAGGCTCGAGCCGCAGCGTGAAGGCGATCCGCTTGACCTTGGCGGGCATCACCGGATCGTCCGCAATATCGTTCGCCATCGCCATGTCGGCGGCCGGCAGGCTGAGCGCCATGCGCCTTGGCCCGCGGCGATCGCCCGGCTTGCGCCCCAGCAATGCCGACGACAGCGACGCCAGCGGCTTCGGGTAGGGCGTCATGCCCCTCCCCCACGACGCGGCGACCGAAGCCCACAGGCGCGGTGCGCTGGCCTCGGGGTGCCGGATGAACCGGGACCGCGAACACCGTCCGCCGGAAATTCTTCTCGAGCCGGTCGCAGATATAGGTCCAGAGCGACTCGACCTCGGCCGCCGACTTGCTCCGGGCATCGACCTCCATCACCGTCCGGCCGTCGATCATCGAGGCGGCGAAGTCGGTGCGCTGGTGGATCGTGATCGGCGCGACCGTCCCGTGCTGCGACAGCGCGACGATCGCCTCGCCGGTGATCCGCGCCTTGGGAGTCGCCGCGTTCACGACGAAGATCAGCGGTTTGCCGGCACGGTCGCACAGGTCGACGGTAGCACCCACCGCGCGCAGGTCGTGCGGGCTCGGCCGGGTCGGGATGACGATCAGCTCGGCGACCGCGATCACGCTCTGGATCGCAATGGTGATCGCGGGCGGCGTATCGATCAGCGCCAGCTTGAACCCCTGGAGACGAAGGATCTCAAGATCGGCGGCCAGCCGCGAAACCGTCGTCTGCGCGAACGCCGGCGTCTCGTCCTCGCGCTCGTTCCACCAGTCCGTGAGCGACGCCTGGGGGTCGATGTCGATCAGCACGACCGGCCCGTGGCCGGCGCGCTCGGCCTGCACCGCGAGATGGCCCGACAGCGTGGTCTTGCCCGATCCCCCCTTCTGCGATGCCAACGCCAGAACGCGCATGAATCCGCCAACCCCTTGAATGCCTATCTCGAATATCGTCGGGAATGCCATGATGGCGGATAAGAAGAGGTTAACGCGGAGGCAGGAATCGCCTCCGCGGTGCGCGGCAAAAGGCTTAACGTGATCTTTGCCTTCACCGGGCTATGACGGCATGAGGAACGGCAATGGCTTCGATGAGGTGGACGATGCGGAACGTGTTTTTCGGCGCGGTGGCGATGGCAGCCGCCTGCGCCGCTGTACCGGCGGCGGCGGATGTGAAGGCGGGCGTCGACGCATGGAGCCGCGGCGACTATCGCACCGCGATCGACCAGTGGCGGCCACTCGCGATCGCCGGTGACGCCGACGCCCAGTTCAACCTCGCCCAGGCCTACAAGCTCGGGCGCGGCGTCCCGCTCGACCCCGCGCTTGCGGAAAGCTGGTTCCGCAAGGCCGCGGCGCAAGGACACGTCCAGGCGCAGGACAATTACGGGCTAGCACTGTTCCAGGCGGGCAAGAAGTCGGAGGCACTGCCCTGGCTGGAAAAGTCGGTGGCACGCGGCGAACCCCGCACACAGCTGGTGCTGGGGACGATGCTGTTCAACGGCGACGGCGTGCCCCGCGACTATCCCCGTGCCTATGCCTTGATGACGCGCGCCAGCAGCGCGGGGCTGCAATCCGCCTCGCAGACGCTCGCGCAGATGGATCAGTACATCACCGCCGAGGATCGTCAGCGCGGTACCGCGCTCGCCCAGCAGATCGCCGCGCAGCAAAAGCTGGCGCAGGCCAGCGCTCCCGCAACCATTCGCCCGCAGCAGGCGCCCGCACCGATCGTCCGCACGCCCGTCCCGGCCTCGACACCGGCACAGCCACCGCGTGTCGCCGCGAGTACCACCCCCGCACGCACGGCAGCGCCTGCCCGCAAGGCCGAAAAGCCGGCGCCGAAGCCCGAGGCACCGGCCAAACCTGCCCCCAAGGCAGCGCCCAAGCCCGCACCGGTGAAACCGGCGCCAGCCGCCGCACGCGCATCGGGCAAATGGCGGATCCAGCTCGGCGCGTTCCGCGACCGCGCCAATGCCGAGACGCTGTGGAGCCGTGTCCGCGGAAAACTCGGTGGTGCACAGCCGAGCTATGTCGCCGCCGGCCCCGTCACCCGGCTTCAGGCCGGCGGGTTCGCGACGCGCGCGGATGCGACTCGCGCCTGTGCCGCGTCGGGCCAGCCCTGCGTCGTCGTCAATCCCTGACGCGTCCGGCGGCGGACCTGCCCGCGTCCGGGCACGTCCGTCGCCTCGGTCATCTCACTCGGTTCGCGCCGGGATCCAGCTGATGTCGCGCTCGGCGCGCTGCGGCAGCTCGGCATAGTCGATCAGCCGGGAATGGTCGGTGATCGTGATCTCGCCGCGGCGCCACACCGCGACCCCCTCGGTACGCAGCTGCCGAAGCGTCCGATTGACATAGACCGGGGTCAGCCCCGTCAGATCGCCGATATCCTCCTGCGTCAGGGGGGCCGGGAACGCGGTGTCGACCGCCGCATCGCTGCGCCGCAGCCGCGACCGCAATTCGAGCATCAGCGCGGCGACGCGGCTGATCGCGCTGGTGCGTCCGATCGAGGCAAGGCGCTCCATCAGCAGCACGCGTTCCTGCTGCGCGACGAGGAAGAACAGCGCAGCAAGCCGGGGGTTCTCGGCGAAGACACGGCCGATCGCCGTGGTCTCGACCACCCCCATCGTCACGTCGCTCAGCGTCTGGATCGTGTCGCACGCCGTGGTTGCCGCGATGCTGGGCATCCCGACCAGATCGCCGGGCAGATGCACCTTCACGATCTGCCGTGCGCCATGCCCGACGTTGATGCTGCACGTCACCCAACCACTGATCAGCATGTAGACCTGGGGATCGGACGAGCCTTGGCGCCGTACGATATCACCGCGCTTCAGCCGTATCGACGGCCCCGCCATCTGCTTGAACCGCTCGATGTCCGCGACGTCCGCGCCCGTGAATTCCTTGAAGCGCTCAACATTCCAGCCCGCATCCATCCCGTCGACCATTCCTCGTAACGCGTTGAGCAAGCCCCTTAAAACGCATTGGTCGGGTAACAAGGCCGGAGTGGTAAACCCGCTAACCTATATCAACAACTCAGACGACATGCATGCGCGCCTTCACGTCGGTTGTCAGGGTGTCAGGCGACGATCCAGTCTCGCCGCGGCAGTCCCTGCGCATGGAGGAGCGCGGTCAGGTCGCCGTGATCGACGCGCGCCGCCGCGGCCGCCGCGACGATCGGCTTCGCACGGAATGCGACCCCCAGCCCCGCCGCCTCGATCATCGCCAGATCGTTCGCGCCATCGCCCACCGCGAGCGACTCCTGCACCGCGATCCCCCGCTCGGCAATCGCCGCGTTGAGCGTCGTCAGCTTCGTGGCGGACCCGACGACCGGCTTCGTCACCGTCCCCGTCAGCACGCCACCCGCAACCTCGAGAACGTTGGCGATCGCGCGGTCGAAGCCGATCGCCTTGGCCACCGGCTCCGCGAACCGCGTAAACCCGCCCGACACCAGCACCGCCAGCGCCCCGCGCGACCGCATCGTCCGGACCAGCGCCTTGGCGCCCGGCATGATCGTCACGCGCTCGGCGAGACATCGCTCGATATCGCTCTCCGCCAGCCCCTTGAGCAACGCGACGCGCGCATCGAGTGCCGCCTCGAAATCGAGTTCGCCGCGCATCGCGCGTTCGGTGATCTCCGCGATCTGCGGCTTGATGCCGGCATAGTCGGCGAGCTCGTCGATGCACTCGACGGTGATCATCGTCGAATCCATGTCCGCGACCAGCAACGTCTTGGTACGTGTGTGGCTCGGCTGGACCACCACGTCGGTACGGTCGAATGCCCCCTCGAGCGCAGTCCGGGCCGCATCCGGCGCCATCCCGAAGATCAGGTCGGCGGCATCGCCCTCGTCGATCCAGCCGCTCGCGCCCGGTGCGCAGCCGGCGTCGCGCAGCCGATCCATCGCGGTCGAAATATCGCCTGCGGTCAGCGTGCCCGAGGCTATAAGCGTTGCCGTGAACATAGAACATCTCCCGAAGGTCGCGCTCATCGCAGGGCCGACCGCGAGCGGCAAGTCCGCGCTCGCGGTCGCCATCGCCGCGCGCCACGACGGCGTCGTCATCAACGCCGATTCCGCGCAGGTCTATGCCGATCTCCGCATCCTCACCGCGCGCCCTTCGGCCGAGGAGGAGGCGAGCGCCCCGCACCGCCTGTTCGGCCATGTCGACGCCGCCGACGCGACCTATTCCGCCGCACGCTGGGCCGCCGAAGCGACGGACGCGATCGATGCCACGCTCGCCGAGGGCAGACTGCCGATCCTAGTCGGCGGCACCGGGCTATACGTGCGCACGCTGCTCGACGGCATCGCCCCCGTCCCCGCGATCGACCCGGCACTTCGCGAGCAGATCCGCGCGCTCCCCGTCGCCGACGCGCATGCCGCGCTCGCGTTGCTCGACCCGCCCGCCGCCGCCCGGCTGAACGCCGCCGACACGACGCGCGTCGCGCGCGCGCTGGAGGTGGTCCGCGGCACCGGCCGTACACTGGCCAACTGGCAGACCAAACGCGTGGGCGGCATCGGCGACCGGCTCGACGTCCGCGCGCTGATCCTGATCCCCGACCGCGACTGGCTGAACGCGCGCATCGACCAGCGCTTCGCCGAGATGGCCGAGACCAGCCAAGCGGAAGTCGCCGCGCTCCTCGCCCGCACCGACATCCCGCAGGACGCGCCGATCCGCCGCGCGATCGGCGTCCCCGAAATCGCCGCACTGGTCCGCGGGGAAACATCGCTAGCCGACGCGATCGCGGCCGGATCAATCGCCACGCGGCGCTATGCCAAGCGCCAATATACCTGGCTAAGGCACCAGCCACCAGCCGCCTGGACCCGCACGGACGCGCTCGATTTTCCAACGCGCCTGCAGCAATTTGAAACTATATTGCTCAAATGATGTTTGACACGCATCTTTTATATCGGTAGCCGCCCCCTCCACGAGGCGCTAAAGGCGGCGCATTCGAAAGGATTTTGACGTGATGACCGAGAAGAGTGGAGCCGATATCCTGATCGAGGCGCTGTGCGATCTCGGCGTGGAGGTCGTGTTCGGTTATCCGGGTGGTGCCGTGCTGCCGATCTACGACGCACTGTTCCGCAGTGGCCGGATCAAGCACATCCTGGTGCGCCACGAACAGGCCGCGACGCACGCGGCGGAGGGCTATGCCCGCTCGACCGGAAAGCCCGGCGTTGTGCTCGTCACCTCTGGGCCCGGCGCGACCAATGCGGTCACCGGGATCACCGACGCGCTGATGGATTCTGATCCCGATGGTGGTGATCACCGGCCAGGTACCGACCGCGCTGATCGGCACCGACGCGTTCCAGGAGGCCGATACCGTCGGCATCACGCGTCACTGTTCGAAGCATAATTATCTCGTGAAGGATCCGGCCAAGCTCGGCGGGGTGATCCACGAGGCGTTCCACATCGCCACCTCGGGTCGTCCGGGGCCGGTGGTCGTCGACATCCCCAAGGACGTGCAGGTCGCGACCGCGCGCTATGCGAAGCCCGGCCCGATCCAGCACAAGACCTATCGCCCGCAGGTGAAGGCCGACCAGTCGCAGATCGAGCAGCTGGTGGACATGCTCGCCGCGGCCGAACGCCCGATCCTGTACACCGGCGGCGGCATCATCAATTCGGGGCCTGCCGCGAGCCAGCTGCTGTGCGAGCTCGTCCGCATCACCGGCGCGCCGGTGACGTCGACGCTGATGGGCCTCGGCGCCTATCCCGCGAGCGGCGAGCAGTGGCTCGGCATGCTTGGGATGCACGGCACCTACGAGGCTAACATGGCGATGAACCAGGCCGACCTCGTCGTCGCGCTCGGCAGCCGGTTTGACGACCGCGTGACCGGACGGCTCGACGCGTTCAGCCCGAATTCGCGCAAGGTGCATGTCGACATCGATCGCTCGTCGGTGAACAAAACCGTACGTGTCGATCTCGGGATCATCGCGGACGTCGGCCATGCGCTCGAGGACATGGTGCGGATCTGGAAGAGCCGCCAGCATCCCAAGCCCGACACCACCGACTGGCAGCGGCGGATCGCCGGCTGGCGTGCAGTCCGGTGCCTCGACTTCCCCGAGAACGACCCGAACGCGATCATGCCGCAGCGCGCGATCCGGGCGCTGTTCGACGCGACGCACGCGCGCAACCCGATCATCACGACCGAGGTCGGCCAGCACCAGATGTGGGCAGCACAGCATTTCGGCTTCGAAAAGCCGAACAAGTGGCTGACCAGCGGCGGTCTCGGCACGATGGGCTACGGCCTGCCCGCCGCGATCGGCGCGCAGCTCGGCAATCCGAACGCGCTGGTGATCGACATCGCCGGCGAGGCATCGATCCAGATGAACATCCAGGAGCTGGCGACCGCCACCCAATACCGGTTGCCGGTGAAGATCTTCATCCTCAACAACCAGTATATGGGCATGGTCCGCCAGTGGCAGGAGCTCACCTATGAGAGCCGCTATGCCGAGAGCTATTCGGATTCGCTGCCCGATTTCGTCCGGTTGGGCGAAGCTTATGGCTGGAAGGGCATCCTGATCGAGACGCGCAACCAGCTCGACAGCGGGATTGCGGAGATGCTGGCCTATGACGGCCCGGTGATCGTCGATTGCCGCGTGTCGCAGCTGACCAACTGCTTCCCGATGATCCCGAGCGGTGCTGCACATACCGACATGATCCTGCAGGCGAACGAAGTGTCGGGCACGATGGACGACGAAGCGAAGGCGCTGGTTTGATGCATATTTCCGAGGAAAAGGCCGAGCGGCACACGCTCGCGGTGATCGTCGACAACGAGCCGGGCATCCTCGCCCGGATCGCCGGCCTGTTCACCGCGCGCGGCTATAATATCGAGAGCCTGACCGTGTCGGAGATCACCGCCGACAAGGCGGTCAGCCGGATCACGATCGTCACCAGCGCGTCGCCCGCGACGATGGAGCAGATCCTCGCGCAGCTCGACCGGCTCGTCCCCGTCCACAAGGTCACCGACCTGACCGCGCAGGGCGCGCACGTCGAACGCGAGCTGGCACTGGTCAAGGTACGCGGCACCGGCGACCACCGGATCGAGGCACTCCGCCTCGCCGACGTCTATCGTGCGCGTGTGGTCGATGCGACGACCTCGAGCTTCGTGTTCGAGGTGACCGGCGGGATCGACAAGATCGACAAGTTCGTCGAACTCATGGGCGAAGTCGGCCTGATCGAAGTCGCCCGCACCGGCATCGTCGCGATCGCCCGCGGCAAAGAACCGGCCTGAATTTACCCCCAACCAAGATTTTTACCGAAGCGCGTCGCCCCCACTCCGTCACCCCAGCGAACGCTGGAGTCTCCCGCGGCTCCTGTCCTGCAGGAGCCGCATGAGATACCAGCTTTCGCTGGTATGACGGATGTGCGGGCGCCGACGCTTTCCAACGCAACGCTTCAAGAAAGGACTCTCCCAATGCGTGTCTATTACGATCGCGACGCCGACCTGAACCTGATCACCGACAAGAAGATCGCGATCGTCGGTTACGGCTCGCAGGGCCATGCGCATGCGCAGAACCTGCGCGATCTGGGCGTCAAGGACGTCGCCATCGCGCTGCGTGAGGGCTCGGCGACCGCCAAGAAAGCGATCGAGGCCGGCTTCGCAGTCAAGTCGAACGCCGAGGCGGCCGCCTGGGCGGACATCGTCATGATCCTCGCCCCCGACGAGCATCAGGCGGCGATCTACGCGACCGACCTGCACGACAATCTGAAGCAGGGTGCGACGATCGCGTTCGCGCACGGCCTCAACGTCCATTTCGGCCTGATCGAGCCGCGCGCCGATCTCGACGTCATCATGATCGCGCCCAAGGGCCCCGGCCACACCGTGCGCAGCGAATATGTCCGCGGCGGCGGCGTCCCCTGCCTGATCGCGATTGACCAGGACAAGTCGGGCAACGCGCACGACATCGCGCTCGCTTATGCGTCGGGAGTCGGCGGCGGTCGCTCGGGGATCATCGAGACCAATTTCCGCGAGGAATGTGAGACCGATCTGTTCGGCGAGCAGGCCGTGCTGTGCGGCGGCATCACGCATCTGATCCAGGCCGGGTTCGAGACGCTGACCGAAGCCGGCTACGCGCCCGAAATGGCCTATTTCGAGTGCCTGCACGAGACCAAGCTGATCGTCGACCTGCTCTATGAGGGCGGCATCGCCAACATGCGCTATTCGATCTCGAACACCGCCGAATATGGCGACATCACCACGGGTCCGCGGATCATCACCTCGGAGACCAAGGCCGAGATGAAGCGCGTGCTGGCCGACATCCAGTCGGGCCGCTTCGTGAAGAAATTCATCCTCGACAACCGCGCCGGGCAGCCCGAGCTGAAGGCGGCGCGCAAGCAGGCGCTGGCGCATCCGATCGAGAAGATCGGCAGCGAACTGCGCGGGATGATGCCATGGATCGGGAAGAACGCGCTCGTCGATAAGGCCAAAACTGACGCCGTCAGTTTTCGCTTTATCGACCGGCCGGCACGCCGGAGCCCGCCCACAGGGCGCGGCTTCGCCGTGGCCGACGGGCGGGCGTGGGGCATGGGCGTCGCTCGGCCCAACACCCCTACCCACCCCGGCGAAGGCCGGGGTCCAATTGGCAAGGTTGTAGTAACGGAGAACGATGCTTCGTTACCGACGTCCCCCAATTGGGCCCCGGCCTTCGCCGGGGTGGTGGCGTTTTGGGGGTAGCACTTCTCTCCCCCACCACTCCCCTTGCTAGCCCACGCCCGCAGCCCGTTACTCTCGTTCCCGACCCAGTCCCCCCTCTCGTTCCCCCGCGAAGGCGGGGCCCAGGATTCCGGGCGGTGATCGTGGTTTAGCTGGGCTCCCGCGTCCGCGGGGGAACAACAGCGAGCGTGGCTTCCCCCCGCCCCCCACCGACCAAAATCCGAAACACAGCGTTGGCATAACGCCGTTTGACGCAGCGCAGCCGCTCGGCCAGCATCACGCGTTCAACAGGAGACCCCCCATGCGCCTAGTCCTAGCCACGATCCTTGCCCTCACCGCCGCCCCCGTCCTCGCCCAGACCGCCGCCGTCCCCGGCGCCCCCGTCAAGGCGCGCGTCGCCGCCGGTACCTATGCCGTCGACCCCAACCACACGCAGGTCACGTGGCAGGTCAACCATATGGGCTTCTCGATGCTTGAAGGTCAGTTCGGTGCATCGGGCGGCAGCATCATGATCGATCCCGCCAAGCCGAACGCGACCAAGGTCGAGGTCAATTTCGCCATCGACCAGCTGTCGGTCACCTCCGCACCGTTCACCGGCCATCTCAAGTCGAAGGATTTCTTCGATGTCGCCACGCATCCGACTGCCAAGTTCGTCTCGACCAAGGTCGTCGCGACCGGCGACAAGGCGACGATCACGGGTGACCTGACGATCAAGGGCATCACCAAGCCCGTCGTGCTGCAGGCGACGTTCGTCGGCGCGGGTGCCAACCCGATGAACAAGAAGGTGAACTTCGGCTTCCGCGCGACGAGCTCGATCAAGCGCAGCGATTTCGGGCTCGGTGCGGCGGTACCGGTGGTCTCTGATCGCGTCGACCTGACGATCAACGCGGCGTTCGCTGCGCAATAATACGTAACCCTGCCCTATCGCGCTGGACATTTACCGTGTCCGCGCGATAGGGAAGACGCAATGACTCACGGTCGCCTCCTGCTGCTTCGACTTACGCGCCCTTAGGCGCGCCGATCGTTTGCGTGGTGGCCAGCCCCCGCGCCTCGCGCCTAAGGGCTGACCCGAACGCTCCCGATCACGAGAGACACGAGCCATGCTGCGCGACCCATCGACCAAATACCGACCTTTCCCACAAATCGACCTGCCCGACCGCCAATGGCCGTCGAAGACGATCGTCCAGCCGCCGCGCTGGCTGTCGACCGATCTTCGCGACGGCAACCAGGCGCTGATCGACCCGATGGATGCCGAGAAGAAGACGCGTTTCTTCGACCTGCTCTGCAAGGTGGGGCTGAAGGAGATCGAGGTCGGCTTCCCGAGCGCGGGCGCGACCGAATTCGACTTCATCTCGGGGCTCGTGAAGACCGGCCGCATCCCCGACGACGTGTCGATCCAGGTGCTGACGCAGTCGCGCCGCGACCTGATCGAGACGAGCTTTGCCAGCCTCGTCGGCGCGAAGACCGCAATCGTCCACCTCTACAACGCGGTGTCGCCGGCATGGCGCAAGATCGTGTTCGGCATGGACCGCGCGCAGGTGAAGCAGATCGCGATCGACGGCGCCAAGGTGCTGCGCGACGAGGCCGCGAAACAGCCGAACGTCCGCTGGCAGTTCGAATACAGCCCTGAGACCTTCTCGACCGCCGAACTCGATTTCAGCCTCGAGGTCTGCGAGGCGGTGATGGACGTGCTGATGCCGACGCCCGAAAATCCGATCATCTTCAACCTGCCCGCCACCGTCGAGTGCGCGACGCCGAACGTCTATGCCGACCAGATCGAATGGTTCGGCCGCCACATCCGCAATCGTGACTCGGTCGCGATCAGCCTGCACACGCATAACGACCGCGGCACCGGCGTCGCCGCCGCCGAGCTCGGCATGATGGCGGGCGCGGACCGCGTCGAAGGCTGCCTGCTCGGCAATGGCGAACGCACGGGCAATTGCGATCTCGTGACCGTCGCGCTCAACATGTACACGCAAGGCGTCGACCCGAAGCTCGATCTGTCGGACATCGACGGCGTCGTGAACACGGTGAATTATTGCACCAACATCCCCGTCCACCCGCGCACGCCCTATGCCGGCGACCTCGTCTTTACCGCGTTTTCGGGTAGCCATCAGGACGCGATTAAGAAGGGCTTCGCCGCGCAGGAGGCGAAGAACGACACGCTCTGGGAGGTCCCGTATCTTCCGATCGACCCCGCCGACCTGGGCCGCAGCTACGAGGCGGTGATCCGTGTCAATTCGCAGTCGGGCAAGGGTGGCGTCGCCTGGGTGATCGAACAGGACAAGGGGCTGAAACTCCCCAAGCGGTTGCAGGCCGACTTCAGCCGCCACGTGCAGGCCTATGCCGACCAGACGAGCCGCGAGCTGAATGCCGCGGATATCTGGAGCCTGTTTGAGCGCACCTACATGCCGCAGGCGGACGACCGCGTGACCCTGCGCGATTACGAGGAGAGCGGCACCGCGGGCCAGCGCGTCTTCATCGGCCGCGTCGCGATCGATGGCGAGGAGCGGTCGATCTCGGGGCGCGGCAACGGGCTGATCTCGGGCGTTATCGCGGCGATCGCGGAGTCGACCGGGCCGACGCTCGATGTGGTGGATTATAACGAGCACGCGATCGGCCACGGCGCGGATGCGCAGGCGGCAGCGTATGTCGAATGCCGGACCGCGGCGGGCAAGACGGTGTTTGGTGTCGGCATGGACACCGACATCGCCACCGCCTCGGTGCGCGCGGTGCTGTCGGCAGCGAACCGCGCCTGAACCACCCCACCCCCGTCATCCTGGGCTCGACCCAGGATCCAGAGCCACGAGCGCTGGCGTGAGTGGCTCTGGATCCTGACTTTCGTCAGGATGACGGGGTTAGGCTTAGCGCTCGCGGATAATCTCGCAGCCGACGCGGGCGTCGGGATAGACGTCGGCCTTCACCGTCCGCACCTTCACCCGCCGCACGCGCGCATCGCCGAGACACAGCGCGGCGATCGCCTCGCACAGCGTCTCCTGCAACGCGAACGGCCGGTCCGCCGCGAGCGCGAGGATCCCCTCGCGGACGAAATCATAATCGAGCACCTCCTCGATCGCATCCTCGCCGAGCGGCGCCGGATACGCGACCGTCATCTCGACCGCGACGACTACGCGTTGCGGCGCGACCTCGTGCGGGTGGATTCCCAGCCGCATCATCACCTCGAGCCCGTCGAGGATCGTCGTGAATTCAGCCATTGCGCCCCCCGCTGCGCCCCTCGAACATCACGTCGCCGTCGCGCGCGAGGAAACGCTGGCCGCAATCCACGAACAGCGTCTGCCCGGTCACGCCCTTCGCAGCCAGCAACCACGCGACCGCGTCCGCCACCGCGTCCGCACCGACTGGCCGCCGCAGAAGATTGTCGCTCGCCACCGCCGCGAACTCGGCGTCGGTCTGGTCGCCGCTCGGCAGCGTCAGCCCCGGCGCCACCGCGTTGACGCTGATCCGCGGCCCCAGCGCCTGTGCCAGCATCACCGTCGCCCCCTCGAGCGCGATCTTGCCGCAGCTGTAGGAGAAGAAGTCGGGATTGAGGTTCGCGACCTTCTGGTCGAGCAGGTTCACGACCGCGCCGTCGCGGACATCCTCCTGCGACGCGAGCGCCGACGCGAGCAGCACCGGCGCGCCGCAATTGATCGCGGCAAGCTCGGCGAACAGCGAAGGATCGACTCCGGGCGGCCGGTCAAAGTCGAACTTCGATGCGCAGTTGACCAGCCCGTCGATCGGTCCACCGATCGCGCCCCGCGCCGCCGCGAACAGGTCGGCGATCGCGCCCAGATCGCTCAGATCGCCTTCGACCGCCGCCGCACGCCCGCCGGTCGCGGCGATCTCGTCGACCAGCGCCGCGGCCTCATCCGGCGAATGCCCCTGATGCACGACCACCGCATGCCCGTCCGCCGCCAGCCGCCGAACGATTGCCGCGCCCAGCCGTTTCGCCCCGCCCGTCACGAGCACGGTCCGGCACAGCGCTGGCATCAGGCGCGGTGCCCCATCAGCGACAACACCTCCTTGCGGCTGCGCTCGTCGTCGCGAAACACGCCCATCATCCGGCTCGTCACCATCGCGACCCCCGGCGTCCGGACGCCGCGCGCGGTCATGCACGCGTGGCTCGCCTCGATGACGACCGCGACGCCGAGCGGCTTGAGATTTTCCCAGATACAGTCCGCCACCTCGGCGGTCAGCCGCTCCTGCACCTGCAACCGGCGCGCGAAGCCATGCAGCACCCGCGCGAGCTTCGAAATCCCGACGACATGGTTGCGCGGCAGATAGGCAATATGCGCCTTGCCGATGATCGGCGCCATGTGATGCTCGCAATGCGACTGGAACGGGATGTCCTTCAGGAGCACGATCTCGTCATAGCCCCCGACCTCCTCGAACACGCGCGCGAGATGTTGGGCGGGATCGTCGCCATAGCCCGCGCAATATTCCTTCCAGGCCCGCGCGACGCGTCGCGGCGTATCGATCAATCCCTCCCGCGTGGGATCGTCACCGGTCCAGCGGATCAGCGTGCGGATAGCCGCCTCGACGTCTTGCGGGACGATCAGCTTGCCATCTGCTCCGACCGTATCGGAGAAAGGCGTTTCAGCGATCATCACGGCGCTCCATCATTCTGCCGCGACTGCGGCGTCCAGGGTGTCATAGGTCTAAATCGGCCGCATTGCATCACGGCGCATGGGCCGCCGCGGCTCGTCGCCGCAGCACCCATGGAGTTCCCCATACAGCGTATAGGCGCCAACGCACGGTCGCGCGACCGGCCAGCGTCACCGCACGGGTCTGCGGTGCTTGGCCGTAGGGTGCCGGTCAGCGCGGTCCCAGGCGTTCCGCATGCCAGGCGACATGGTCCGCCATGAAGGTCGATATGAACGCATAGCTGTGATCATAGCCCGGCTGCATCCGCAACGTCAGCTCGATCCCCGCCGCGGCACACGCCGCCTCGAGCAGGTCGGGCTTGAGCTGCTCGTGCAGGAAGCCGTCGGCATCGCCCTGATCGACGAGGATGTCGGCGATCCGCGCGCCGTCGTCGATCAACGCACACGCGTCATAGGCGCGCCACGCCGCGCGATCCGGGCCGAGATACCCCCCAGCGCTTTCTCGCCCCACGCACAGTGCAGCGGCGACGCGATGGGCGCGAACGCCGAGACGCTCGCGAACCGGTCTGGATTGCGCAGCGCGATCGTCAGTGCGCCATGCCCACCCATCGAATGGCCCATGATCCCCTGCCGCGCCATGTCCGCCATGGCGAATTCAGCGGCGATCAGCGCGGGGAGCTCGTCCTCGACATACCGCTTCATCGCGAAGTTCGCGGCCCAGGGTTCCTCGGTCGCATCGACGTAGAAGCCCGCACCCTTGCCGAAATCATAGCCCTCGTCGTCGGGCACCGCGTCGCCGCGCGGGCTCGTATCCGGCGCGATCAGGATGACGCCATGCTCGGCGCACGCGCGTCGATACTCGCCCTTGTCCATGACGTTCGCGTGGGTGCAGGTCAGCCCCGAAAGGAACCACAGCACGGGCAACCGTGCGCCATCGTCGTGCGGCGGGACATAGACCGCGAAGGTCATGTCGGTGCCGGTCGCGGCCGACGCATGGCGGTACACGCCTTGCGTTCCGCCAAATGCCTTGGTGGTGGAAACCGTCTCCATGGCCATCACGCGACGCGGTGCAGCGCGCACAGCTTGTTGCCGGCCGGATCGCGCAGATAGGCGAGGTACAGCCTGCGTCCACCGGTCGCCTCGCGGATGCCGGGGGATCTTCGCAGGCCGTCCCACCCGCGGCCAGCCCCGCCGCGTGCCACGCATCGGCGGCGTCGGTCGATTCGGCAGCGAACCCCAGCGTGCCGCCATTGGCGTGCGTCGCAGGCTCGCCGTCGATCGGCCTGGTCAGCAGGAAACGGCTGCCGCCATGCGCGTAGATGACCCGGCCCCATTCGTCGACGACACCCGCCGGCACGCCGAGCGCGCCCAGCGCGGCATCGTAGAACGCCTTCGATGCGCCGATATCGTCGGCGCCGATCATGATGTGCGAAAACATGGCGTTCCCTCTCAATAGATCACGACGGAGCGGATGCTCTCGCCGGCATGCATCAGGTCGAAGCCCTTGTTGATCTCGTCGAGCGTCAGGCGGTGCGTGATCATCGGGTCGATCTCGATCATCCCGTTCATGTACCAGTCGACGATCTTGGGCGTGTCGGTCCGTCCGCGCGCGCCGCCGAACGCGGTCCCGCGCCAGTTGCGCCCGGTGACGAGCTGGAACGGGCGCGTGCTGATCTCCTTGCCTGCCTCGGCCACGCCGATCACGATCGACGTGCCCCAGCCACGGTGGCATGCCTCGAGCGCCTGCCGCATTACGGTCGTGTTGCCGGTCGCATCGAAGGTGAAGTCCGCGCCGCCATCGGTCAGCGCGACGATGTGGGGGACGATGTCACCCACCTCCTTGGGGTTGGCGAAGTGCGTCATGCCGAAGCGACGCCCCCATTCCTCGCGGTCGGGGTTGATGTCGACGCCGACGATCATCCCGGCGCCCGCGAGCTTGGCGCCCTGGATCACGTTCAGCCCGATCCCGCCGAGCCCGAACACGACGACGGTATCGCCAGGCTGGACCTTCGCCGTGTGGACCACCGCGCCCACCCCCGTCGTCACGCCGCAGCCGATATAGCAGGACGTGTCGAACGGCGCGTCATCGCGGATCTTGGCGACCGCGATCTCGGGGAGCACGGTGAAGTTCGAGAAGGTCGAACAGCCCATGTAATGGAAGATCGGCTGCCCCTTGTAGCTGAACCGCGTCGTGCCGTCGGGCATCAACCCCTTGCCTTGTGTCGCGCGGATCGCAGTGCACAGGTTGGTCTTGCCGCTGAGGCACGACTTACACTGGCGGCATTCGGGGGTGTAGAGCGGGATGACGTGATCGCCGACCGCGACGCTCGTCACGCCCGCGCCGATCTCACGCACGACGCCGGCGCCTTCATGGCCAAGAACGCTCGGGAAAAGACCTTCCGAATCAAGCCCATCAAGCGTGTACGCGTCGGTGTGACAAAGGCCCGTGGCCATGATTTCGACGAGGACCTCACCGAATTTCGGGCCTTCCAGGTCGAGCTCGACGATCTCGAGTGGTTTTTTCGCTTCGAACGCGACGGCAGCGCGGGTCTTCATGAACGGGTCTCCTGACTGGCCGCCCTGATGCCCGCAGGTCGTGGCGTCCGCAACCCGCGCGCCGTGCAACCAATGCGTTAATCACGCGCTTGATCCTTACTAATCAAGGAGATGGCAGAGTGAAGGATCCCAAAAAGGGCGACGAGGTCACCTGGAAGTCGCCCGGCGGCGAGGCGCACGGCGTGGTCGAAAAGAAGCAGACCAGCGATACCAAGATCAAGGGACACACCGTCCGCGCCTCCTCGGACGACCCGCAATACATCGTAAGGAGTGACAATGGCGGCAAGGCAGCGCACAAGGCGGGCGCGCTCAACAAGGCGTGACCACGCGCGCAGTGCCTAACGCACGCACGCGAACAGGAAGGAATGCTTATGGCTACAGCTCCCAAGACCGGCGGCATCCACGCCCCCGTCCAGCCCTCTCCCGAGCTCGCTGAGATCGTCGGCAAGGACAAGCTGCCGCGCAGCGAAGTGATCAGCAAGGTGTGGGTCTATATCAAGGCCAACAATCTTCAGAATCCCGAGAACAAGCGTGAGATCCTCGCCGACGAGAAGCTCAAGAAGGTTTTCGGTCGCGACAAGTGCACGATGTTCGAGATGAACAAGTACATCTCGCAGCACGTGAAGGCCTGAGCCCGACCGTGATGCCAGGCGACGCCGGCCGCTTCGACGAAGTGGCCGACGTCGCCTGATCGGCATCTTGGGCAACCTCGCGACCAGATCAGCGACGCGCAGGCCCGCTTGATCCGCTCGCCCGACCGACCTAAAAAGCCTCGATGCCCCCGTAGCTCAGCCGGATAGAGCGACGGTTTCCTAAACCGTAGGCCGCGTGTTCAAATCTCGCCGGGGGCACCAGCTTTCACGACGCATGCGCTCTCGCCGAACGCGATGCCGTGCCTGCATGTGTTCCAAACGCCAAGCCGACGCGCGCGATGCGCGTGTCAGTTCACCTTGTTCGGCGGAACGACCGGCAGCAGCAAAGGCGCGATCGGCACGCCGTCATCGATCAACGCACGCGCTTCGGCGACACTGGCCTCGCCATAGATCGCATCCGACGTCTCTTCGCCCAGATGCATCGCCCGCGCGCGATCGGCGAACCGGTCTCCGACCCATTTGGATGTCTTGAGCGCCTCCGCCTGGAACGCGGCCAGCGCGGTGACGGCGGCCTTTGCGGCCTCTGGCGAGAACTTGCCCGACCGCTCAGGCCGGCTGTTGCCCTTGCTCGCGATCGCTGGCGCCATCACCGCCTTGCCCACGTCATGATCGTCGCAGAGCGGACAGCGGACCTGCCCCTTCGCGCGCTGTGCGTCATAGGCTGCGGTCGATCCGAACCAAGCTTCGAACACATGATCCCGGCTGCATTTGAGATCGAAGACGATCATCGAACCACGGTCACGCGCGGGATCGCGCGTCGGTGCGACAGTGCCGGGATCCGCGCGCGGACGTCGTCGAGCCGCGCCGGGTCGATGTCGGCGAATTGCAGACCCGCCGCTTCGCGCATGTCGAGGATGACATCGCCCCAGGGGTCGATCACCAGCGAATGCCCATAGGTCGCGCGGCCGTCGGCGTGGATACCGGTCTGCGCCGCCGCGACGACGAATGCCCCCGCCTCGATCGCACGCGCGCGCAACAACACTTCCCAGTGCGCACGGCCGGTCGGCTGCGTGAACGCGGCCGGCACCGACAACAGCGTCGCGCCGGCGTCGCTCAGCGCGCGGTAGAGATCGGGAAACCGCACGTCGTAACAGATCGATGTCCCCAGCATCCCGGCGGGGGTCTCGACAACCGTCGCCGTCTCGCCGGCAGCATAGGCCGCGGATCTGCGCCAGCTCTCGCCAGTCGGCAGATCGACGTCGAACAGATGGAGCTTGTCGTAGCGCGCGCGGATCGCACCCTCCGCATCGATCACGAACCCGCGATTGGCGAATTTTCCGTCGGTGCGCCGCACCGCGAGCGATCCGAGATGGACCCAGAGGCCAGCCTCTGCCGCCGCCTGCCGCACCGGCGAGAGAACTGCGTCGTCAGCTTCCGTGGTGATCGAGGCCGATCCGCGCGCGCGGTCACGATCGATCAGCCCCGACATTTCAGGCGTGAACAGCATCGCTGCGCCCCCCGCCGCCGCCGCATGGATCGCATCGACAATCGTCTCGGCATTGCCGGCGGGATCGATCCCGCTGGTCATCTGAAGGACGCCGATCCGCGGCATCAGGTCAGCAGCGGGTCCAGCCCACCCCTGGCATCCAGTGCCGCCAGATCATCGGAGCCGCCGATATGGCGCCCGTCGATGAAGACCTGCGGCATCGTCATGCGACCGCCGGAGCGCTCGACCATCTCTGCCTTTTTCGGGCCGCCCATCGTCACGTCGAACGTTTCGGGCTCAACGCCCTTGGATGCGAGAAGCTTCATCGCCCGCGAGCAATAGGGGCAGAATTGCTTGATGTAGATTTCAACTTTTGCCATGTTTCCCACCTGTGGTCTCACCCCTAGCTTGTCAATAATCTCCGGTCTCGGGCAGCACTCTTGCCCAGCACAGGATCGTCACGGACCGCGCACCCGCCGAGCGCAGCACGCGCGTGCAGGCATCTGTCGTCGCACCGCTCGCACAGACGTCGTCGACGAGCACCACGGCCTTGTCGCGCACGCGTCCCTCCCGGCTCGCCTCGCCGCTGATCGCGAACGCCCCCGCGACGGTCCTTGCCCGCGCGCGGCCCCCAAGTCCGCGCAGCGACAGCGTCTGACGCCGACGCAGCAGCGCATCATGATCGACCGGCACGCCCGATCGCGACGCCACGCCCGCCGCGATCAGCCCGGCCTGGTTGAACCCGCGCGACCAGAGCCGCCAGCGATGCAGCGGAACGGGGACGATAAGGTCGGCCCCCTCTGGCAGCAACCGCGCCATCGGCCCCGCCATCGTCTCGGCGAACGCGATACGCCCGCCATATTTCAACCGGAGCGCGAGACTGCGCGCGACCGGTCCATAGGCCACCGCGGCGCGCAGTCCCGCGTGACGGGGCGGATCCGCCAGACAGGCGGCGCACCGCGCGCCGTCGCCGCGATCATGCGCGAACGGCAGGTTGCACGCTGCACACCAGGGCGGGCCGAGGAAGCGCAGGCTGTTCCAGCACGTCGCACAGAAACGGTGATCGGCCACGACAGGGATCCCGCATCCGGGGCATCGCGGCGGCAGCGCCAGCCGCGCGGCCGCGCCAATCGGATCGAGCCATCGCACGCACTCTTGTCGTCAAACCATGCACGCGGCACAAGCGCGGCGTGCAAACCCCCGACCCCCACCACGCCGCGCCCGAAATATTCGACCGTGCCGCCCGCCGGACCCGCCGCGACCGCGCGGCACCGGTCTATGGCGATCATGATTTCGTCCGCGCGACGATGCTCGACGGTATCGCCGAGCGACTCGATGCGGTGAAACGCGATTTCGTCGACGTGCTCGATCTCGGCAGCTTCGACGGCGCGTTCGTCCCGCCGCCCGGCACGCGCGTCGCGCGGTGTGATGCGGGATATGCGTTTGCCGCAGCTCATGGCGGCGTCCAAGCGGACGAGGATCGCCTGCCGTTCGCCGATGCGTCGTTCGATCTGGTGATCAGCGCGGGCGTCCTCGACCAGGTCAACGACCTGCCCGGCGCATTGAGCCTGATCCGCCGCGTGCTGCGGCCCGACGGGCTGTTCCTCGGCGCGTTCGCGGGCGCGGGCAGCCTGCCCGCATTGCGCGGCGCGCTGCGGATGGCCGAGGCAGAACGCCCGGCCGCGCGTCTGCATCCGCAGATCGACGTGCGGTCCTCGGGGGATCTGCTGATGCGCGCGGGGTTCGCGCTTCCCGTTGCCGATGTCGAGACGCTGAATGTCGGCTACCGCGACGTCGGGCGCCTGCTTGGCGACCTGCGCGGGATGGCGGCATCAAACCTGCTCGCGACGCGCACCGCGATGACGCGCAGCACGCTGGTCGCGCTCGCGCAGGCCTTTGGTGCCGCGGGCGACGACGACGGCCGGACCGCCGAGCGGTTCGAGATCGTGTTCCTGACCGGCTGGGCCCCGTCCCCGACGCAGCCAAAGCCCGCGCGCCGCGGCAGCGGGCGGACCTCGCTCACCGAGGCACTGCGCAAGGCGGGCCCGCCGACGCCATCCGATCCCGCCTAGCGCGGCATGCAGGCTATTCCGGCGTAGCGGGCTTCGATCGGCCGAACGGGATCCTGAGCGACACGACCGCGCCAGACCCCGTCGCTCCTGGCAGCGTGCTCTGGACCGCATGCACATTGCCCTGCCCGCCCCCCGGCAGCCGGAACGTCAGCGGCGCCTCGGGCGCCCGCCGCTGCGGTTCGGGCAGACGGCCAAGCCGTTGGTCGTCGGGGCGACCGCAGACGATGATCTCATCGCCCGGGACGATCTCGGGACACGGGACCGTGGCTGGCTGGGTCTTGCGCACGATACGGGGGGCCGGTGGGCCGGCGACGCCTTGCAGGATCAGCAGCATCGCAAGCATCTAGAATCTCCGCGCAATACCCGCATAGAGACGGGCATCGGGCGTATCATGCGTCAGGCCGACCGCGCCGAACAGGTCGAACTGCAGATCGTCCGTCGCCAGCCAGGCAAGCGATGCCGCCGCCACGGCCTGCGTCGTCGCGCCGCCGGGGTCATCGTCGCGCAACGCCTGGACTTCGCCCATCGCGGTCAGCGACTTGCCGAGCTTGAACGCGAGTCCCGCGGCAGTGCTGAACGCGACGTGGCGGCCGTGGCCATCATCGTCGACCGCGGCATCCACCTCGGGGGTCAGATCGACCGAGACGCTGTCGCTGATCTCATAGGTAACCGGCAGCAGCATGCCGCCGCCCCAATCGCCATCGCCGATCGGCCGACGCCCGACGGGCAAGCTCACGAACGGCAGAAGCGCGATCGCCAGACCACTGCCGTCCGGATCGCGCAGATTGGCCTTCATCCCGAGCGATACGTCGCCTACACGATTGGCGGACTCGACCGCCGCCCCATCGCGCGTCCGGTCATGGCCGAACGGCGTGAACCCAAGCCTGGCCTCGATCGTGTCCGACACGCCGACCCGCACGAGCGTATCACCGACCAGCACATTGTCCTCACGCGTGCCTGACTGATCGTCGCGCGTCCAGTCGGCGATCGACGTCTCGACCGACACGCGGCCCTTCGCCATCGTACAGGCTGGCGTATCGATCCCCGGACGTTCGGGGCAATAGGGCCGGTCCTGCGCGAAGGCCGGCGAAGTCCCCGTGATAGCGATCGCAGCCGCCAGCAGCGGCAGCAGCCTCACCGCAACCGAACCCAGGTCGGTGCGTGGTCGCTGGCCTTGTCACGGCCGCGATAGGCCTTGTCGACGCCGGCATCGATCATCCGGTCCGCCGCCTGCGGGCTGAGCAGCAGATGGTCGATACGGAACCCCGCATCGCGCTGCCACGCTCCCGCCTGATAGTCCCAGAACGTCCAGACGCCACCCTTGGGAAACTGCGTGCGGAGCGCATCGGTCCAGCCCTGCCCGACCAGAGCGCGATAGCATTCACGGCTTTCGGGCTGCATCAACGCATCGTCCTGCATCGCGCGTACCGAATAGGTGTCGTCGTCGTTCGCGATGACATTATAGTCGCCGGCAAGGACCGCGGGCACCTCTTCCGCGAGCAGCACGCGCGCGCGCGCGGCCAGCCGGTCCATCCAGCGCAGCTTATAGTCGAATTTCGGCCCCGGCTGCGGGTTGCCATTCGGCAAGTACAACGCAGCGACGACGATCCCGCCTGTCTCGGCCTCGATGTACCGGCTATGTTCGTCCTCGGGCTCGCCGTCCAGCCCGCGCTGGCGCACTACCGGCGTCGCACCCTTTGCGAGGATCGCGACGCCGTTCCACGCCTTTTGCCCGTGCCAGACGGCGCCGTAGCCCGCCGCCTCGATCTCGGCGACCGGGAACGTCTCGTCGCTCGACTTGAGTTCCTGGAGGCACACGATGTCCGGCTGGTCTTCGGTCAGATACTCGATCAGCCGCGGCAGCCGCGCCTTGATGCCGTTGACGTTATAGGTGACGATCTTCACGCGACATCAAACCGAGAAGCTGGAGCCACAGCCGCATCCCGATGCAGCGTTCGGATTCTCGACCTTGAAGGCCGCGCCGGCGAGCGATTCGACATAATCGACCGCGCAGCCACGGACCAGATCGATGCTGACCGCATCGACGACCAATCGGACGCCGTCGGTCTCGGCGATGACGTCATCCGCGTCGATGTCGTCTGCAAACCCGAATTTATACTGGAACCCGGAGCATCCGCCGCCGTCCACCGAAAGGCGGAGGATCGCGGGCTTACCCTGCTTGGTGGCGATCGCAGCGACGCGCGCCGCCGCAGAAGGGGTCAGGATGATGTCGGGTGCAAGCGTTGCCATGCACCCGAGATAGGCGGTCGGCAGGACCGCGGCAACCTAAGTAAACCTATCCGCCGCCTCGATACGCCGAAGCGCTCAGTCCTGTGCGGCAGGACCGCTCGTCGAAACCGGGATCGCACCGACCGACCGGTCCTGCGCGGCGAGCAGATAGTCTGCCGTGGTCAGGAACGGGATCGGGTTGACCGCATGGCCATCGATCCGGACCTCGTAATGCAGATGCGGACCGGTCGAACGCCCCGTCGATCCCATCAGCGCGATCAGCTGCCCGCGCGTCACGCGGACATTGTCGCCCACCAGGATCTTCGACAGATGGCCATAGCGCGTGGCGATGCCCTTGCCGTGGTTGAGCTCGACCAGATTGCCATAGCCGCCCTGGCGACCGGCGTGCGAAACGATGCCATCCGCGGTCGCATAGATCGGCGTGCCGACCGGACCGGGAATGTCGACGCCTGCGTGCATCGCGGCCGTACCGCGGAACGGATCAGAGCGGATGCCGAAATTGCTCGTGAACGACAGCAGGTGAACCGGCTGGACCGACGGGATCGCGATCACGCCCTGCTGCAGCGTGTCGGCCTTCTTCCAGGTCTGGAAGAGCGTGCGGAACTGTGAGTCGGCGCGGAGATCGGCGAGCGTCTCGGGGCTGTCGGCGGGGGCAAGCGGCCCACCCATTGCAACCCGGGTCGCATGTGCGGTGGTCTTCGCGGCGGGCGAGATCGTCGGCGGCCTGTGCGGTGCCGTAAGCGGGAAGGCAGAAAGCGACGGCGCCAATCGCGAGGACCGTGACGTGACGCTTGATGCTACCCACAGCCTTGGAAGCGAACGCTGCAGCGGTACCGGTGATGTTGACCATTAGTCCCCGACAGATATCGAGCGCGGATCCTTCGGGACCCGGCGCCAAGGCAATGTCTCTGATCGCAGCCCCTCCGCGCTCCAGACCGTGCTTTTAGGGCCGATGCCGCCGCGTTAAGCAAGTCCGGCGCCGCGATGTCGGGCCAGACCGGGAGCCGCGCACGGCGAACCGTTGAAACCTTCGCCGGGCCGCAACGCACTTCACACGGTGATTTCGCCCCAGAATCGCATCACGTCGGCACAGACCTGCTTGAGCGCCGCTTCCACGCCGCCCCAGTCCGACACCCCGAGCGCCCGCGCGATGACCGCCTGCGTCGCGTCACCCGGAAGCACCGCATCGGGCGCGACGAGGCGCAGCGTCACCAGCAACCGTGTCAGCACGTCGTGCGCCTCGAGCATCGACGCAGGCATGGCCCGCTCGTCGACCAGGCGCGCGATCGCGGTCCGCAGATTGGGGTCAAACCCCGATTTGCGGGTCAACTGGACGACGTGGGTCGCGAATTCGAGATCGACCAGCCCCCGGGCAACAGCTTTGCGTCCAGCGGTCCCTGGGGCGGCTTGTGCGCGGCCATCTTCGCGCGCATCTCGCGCGCGTCGCCCACGATGTCGTGCGCGACGCGGTCCCCCGACAGGACAGCCGCGATCACGTCGGTGACCGCGACGTGCGCCGTCGGCGAGCCGAACACCGCGCGCGCGCGGGTCAGCGCCATATGCTCCCACGTCCACGCCTCGTCCTGCTGATAGCGGCGGAAGCTGTCGAGCGACACGACCAGCGGGCCATTGCCCCCCATGGGGCGCAACCGCGTATCGATCTGATAGAGCGGCCCCGCCGCGGTCGGGACCGACAATGCGGCGGTGATCCGCTGCGCGAGCCGATTGTAATAGAGCGACGCACCAAGCGGCTTTGTGCCATCGGACTCCGCGTTGAAGTCGCCGGTGAACAGATAGACGAGGTCGAGATCGGACGCATGCGTCAGCATCGCGCCACCCATCCGCCCCAGCGCGACGATCACGAGCTCGCTCCCCGCGACACGACCATGCGTCGCGACGAACGCCGCGACCGTCGCACTCGCCAGCACGTCGATCGCAGCCTCCGCGACGCGCGCATAGCCTGACGCGACGTCGAGCGGATCGGACGTCCCCGCGACGATCTGCACCCCCAGCGCGAACCGCATCTCGCCCGCGGTCCGCCGCACGTGATCGAGCAGCGCCTGATAGTCGCCATCGGTATCACCGCCGTGCATCGACGCCTTCAGCGTCTCGAGGTCCGCGACGGGCATCAGCGCGCTCGCGTCGATCAGCCCGTCGAGCAGGTTCGCGCGGCGCCCCAGTTCATCCGCGAGCGTCGGCGCATGGCTGAGGATCGTGACCAGCAGCCTCGCCAGAGGGGGCCGTGCGTGGAGCAGGCGGAAGATGTTGATCGCGCTCGGCAACCGCTCGATCATCGCATCGAGCCGCATCAGCGCCTGTTGCGGCTCGGGGGCCGTCGCAAGCGCCGGGATCAGCGTCGGCAACACCTGTTCGAGCGCCTCCTGTGCGGCGGCACTTCGCAGCGCCGGATAGGCACCGCCGCGCCACGCATCGATCCGTCGTCGCGCGGCATCGGGATCGGCGAAGCCCGCGTCGACGAGATTGGCCTCGAGCCCGCGCGGATCGTGCGGCAACCCCGCCGCCGCATCATCGTCAAGCGCGTCGTAGATCCGCCCCGTCGACGCGACATGCGGCGCGATCTCCGCAAGCAGCGCGGCACCGTTCTCCGCCCCGTGAAGCCATGCCAGCCGGTCGAGCGCCTCGCCTTCTGGGAGACGATGCGTCTGGCGATCGTCGACCATCTGCACGCGGTGCTCGATCGTCCGCAGCAACGTATAGCTCGCGCTCAGCGCCCCCGCCTCGTCGCGCCCGATCCATCCGGCATCGGCGAGCCGGGCGAGCGCGGTCCGCGTCGCGGGCGCCCGTAACGCGGGATCTCGCCCGCCGTGGATCAGCTGGTGGATCTGCGCAAAGAACTCCGCCTCGCGGATCCCGCCACGCCCGCGCTTGAGATCATAGCCCGCGCCGAACGCCTGCCCCTGCGCATAATGGTCGCGGATGCGGCGCGAGATGCCGCGAAGCTCGCGTATCGCGCCGAAATCGAGCGCCCGGCGCCAGACGAACGGGCGGATCGTGTCGAGGAACGCGCTGCCCAGCGCGATGTCACCCGCCGCGGCGCGCGCGCGAATGAACGCCGCGCGCTCCCACGGCAGCGCCTGTGCCTCGTAATAGCTGATCGCGGCCGACACGGGCAGCGCGATCGGGGTGATCTCGGGCGATGGCCGCAATCGCAGGTCGACGCGGAGCACATAGCCATCGCCGTCGCGCGCCTGGAGCAATTCGACGACGCGCCGCGCAATCCGCACCGCGGCGACGTCGGGAGTCTCGGTGCCTCGAACGGGCAGCGTCCCGGGATCGTAAAGCAGGATCGGATCGATATCGGACGAATAATTGAGCTCGCCGCTACCCTGTTTGCCCAGCGCGATCGCGACGAAACCCCGGACTTCGGCATCCGGGGTTCGTTCCTTGATCGCGGTGCGGATCGCGGTATCGAGCGCGTGATCGGCAAACCGCGTCAGCGCCGTCGTGACCGCGCCGAGGTCCAGCACACCCGCCAGATCGCCAACCGCGACCTTGAGCGCCAGCGCACGCCGCTGCAGACGCAACTGCCGACCGACGGGGACGTCATCGGCAAATGTCTGGTGCGCCAGGTCGAAGCGGCCGTTCGCCAGATCCTCGGCGACGGCTGGCTCGCGAGTGAGGATCATCGCCAGAAACGGCGACCAGCGTCGTGCCCGATCAAGCGCGTCCGCGAGCTGCCCTGCCGGATACGTCGCTGGCTCAGGATCTCGGATCATCGCGCACCCCGCAAAAGGCAAGTAAAGTCAAGTCAAAATGCAACGAAGAGCGTGGCTCATCGTTATGGACGCATGACTTACGAACCTCAAATCTCGCGCGGCGTCGAGGATGGCGGCCGCGTCATACGTGCGCCCCGCCGCACCGATGCGATCGGGGCCTCCTTGTGCCGCGTCTACGGTCGTCCGTCGACCATGCCCCGGGACTTCGCCGCGCTTCTCGACCAACTCGACGACGCGCCGCACCGCGCGCACTAGAGATCGAGAAACGTCGGATCGACCGATACCCGACCTATCCGACAAACAGATTAACGGCCGCGGCTCAAATGCTCGACATCACCCATGATCGAATCGAGTGCGCTCTTGCTCGCATCGGTCTCGTGATCACGGCGTGAGGGAAGCGACCCGTCGGTCAGAATGGTTTCGAGCGCAACGCGACCACGTGCGACACGGCTCTT
This sequence comes from Sphingomonas sp. 22R3R2A-7, assembly GCF_036856055.1. Classification (NCBI taxonomy): domain Bacteria; kingdom Pseudomonadati; phylum Pseudomonadota; class Alphaproteobacteria; order Sphingomonadales; family Sphingomonadaceae; genus Sphingomonas; species Sphingomonas sp. 22R3R2A-7. The sequence continues at coordinate 1,172,957 of NZ_JASPFR010000001.1, forward strand.
GATCGTGCCGACCGCGACGTTGCAGATCTCCGCCGCCTCTTCATACGCGAAGCCACCGGCGCCGACGAGAATGAGCGCCTCACGCTGCGGCTGTGGCAGATGCATGAGCGCACGCTGCATGTCGCCCAGTTCGACGTGACGATCCTGGCTGGCGGGTGCCGCGAGGATACGGTCCGCGACCAGATCATCCCATTCGCCCTTGAAGCGCGCGCGACGCATCTGCGACAGATACAGGTTGCGCAGGATGATGAACGTCCAAGCGCGCATGTTCGTGCCGGCCTGGAAACGCAGACGTGCGGCCCATGCCTTCAACAGCGTTTCCTGGACAAGATCATCGGCAAGATCGCGACTGCCCGACAGCGAGCGCCCGAATGCGCGAAGATGCGGAATCACCTGGGCGAGTTGAACCTTGAACTCGGCATCCGAAAGCGAAACGTGCTCCAGCGGCGCGACTTCGGCCTCACCGGCGTCGACCTCGTCGTCACGCTGAGCAGACTGTATCATGTAATTCCGATCGTCTCGTTAGGACGACTGTGCCCGAAAGCCAGCCGCCATGGCAGCACGGATCGGCAAACACCGCCCCGCACCTGTCGTCATATGCTATCGAATGACCAGAAAAGCAAAGATCGCAATGACAAGGACGAGGGATATCGCGAGGATATACCGCGTCATGTGCGGCGTTTCGCCTGCGCGAGCGTCTTCGCCATCGACATGGATCGGTTCGTTTGGATCAGCCATTTCGGTCAAACGACCAAGGACCGTTTTGGGTCCGTAACCTTCGAAACTTATCGAGCGGCATGACCTCTCGGGGCCATGCCGCTCGATGACAGCGCCAGCTTAGAGGCCGGGAACTGTCGCCTGGTCGAAGAACAGCGCCTGGCTGATTGCAGCCTTGACGGTCGACCGCTGGAACGGTTTCGTGATCAGGAACGTCGGCTCCGGGCGCTCGCCCGTCAGGAGGCGCTCAGGGAACGCGGTGATGAAGATCACCGGAACCTCGAACTCGGCGAGGATGTCTTTCACCGCATCGATGCCCGAGCTGTCGTCCGCCAGCTGAATGTCGGCCAGCACGAGGCCGGGACGCTCTTCCATCGCCAGCGCGACCGCCTCGTCGCGCGTTACCGCGACGCCTGTCACGTCGTGACCCAGATCACGAACGATCGTCTCGATATCCATCGCGATGATCGGCTCGTCCTCGATGATCAGCACGCGCGCACGCGTCTGGTTCTCGATCTCGGCAAGCGCCTCGGTGACCAGCTCCTCGACTTCGCTCGGCTCGACGTCGATCAGATACGCCGCGTCCTCGGGGGTGAAGCCCTCCATTGCGGTGAGCAGCAAGGCCTGACGCGACAACGGCGTCATCCGCGACATGCGGGCACGGGCGACAGCCGCCTGGCCGTCCATGTCGCCCGGACCTTCGTCGGCGACTTCGTCATAATTGGCCGAGGCCCAGATCGCCTGGAACATCCGGTACAGGCCAAGACGAGGGTCGACGTCCTTGGGAAATTCTTCCGGCGCCGCGACGATGGCCTCCAACGTCGCGCGCACATATTTGTCGCCATGACTCTGACTGCCGGTCAGAGCCCGGCCGTAGCGCCGCAAAAAGGAAGATGCGGGGCGAGTTGCTGTCCAAGCGACATGGGTATTGGTAACTCCCTGATCGGTACGACGCCCCGACTGGAACGCCGTCATTGTAATGCGCCACGAGCCTTCGTCCGTCGCAATATCGTCCGGGTTGTGCCCTTTCGTAACGACGGTGTCGATTTTTCGCTCGAACGGGGAACCATCGAGAGGCTATTTGGTTTCACGAACAATATTCCGAGTGTGTGCCTGTCGCGTCGCGTCCGGTGCGCATTCGCCATCACATGCTCGCCAACGTAACGTGCGTCGTGCAGGGGGAAGTTTGAGTTTGGGCCACGACACGCAACAGAAGACCCCGGCAAGCAAGACGCCCCGTTCCACCGCCGACAAGGATCGGCAGATGGGCAGCGCCTTGCGCTCGGTCTATCAGAAAACCGTTGAAGAGGCCGTTCCGGACGAGTTTCTCGCGCTGCTCGGCAAGCTAGACTGACGGCGGGCCGGATGGCCTCGCCCTCATCGCCACCGCGTTTCGAATCCCCGGCCGCCCCTGACCTTGACGGGGGCGATACAGCCGCCCCCGTCGTACGACAGCGCTCGGCCTTGTCCGCATCGCTCGGCCGATTGCCGACGGGGGCAAAGCTTTTCCTGATCCTCAGCGCGGCATTGCTGCCGCTTGCGCTGATCGCGGTGTTCGCCACGCTCCAGACGACGCGTGTCGTCGATGCCGAGGCGCGCGCACGCCTGCGCGTTGCCGCTGCCGAAAGCGCGCGCGCGATCGCGATCGAACTCATTGGCGACATGACTGCGCTGCGCGTCGCGGTGAACGCGCTCGGCTCGGACCCTGCCGACGCGCCGAGTTGTGCCCGCGCACAGGGAGTCTTCGCGCAGCAATCGTCCGCGGGGACCCGGTTCGTCATCACCGACCGCGCCGGCCGCGTACTCTGTGGCCAGGCGCTTCCCGATCCGGTCGCGCTGAACGCCGTGTCGAACCCGGTCGAGGCCGCGATCCTGCCCGACCGCGGGCTCGTGCTTGCCATCACCGGGCCCGGCGGCGACACGTCGGCGCGTGCCTATTTTCCCCGGATGTTTCTCGAACGGATTGGCCGTCCGTCAACCAACACGCTCGATTTCAGCAGCGCGCTCGTGCTTGGCCAGGATGCGCTGCGGCTAGAGATGATTTCGGACGAGGCACCGCTCGATCGCATGGAAACGATGCGCACCGATCTCGGCGTCGCTGGACTGGCGCTGCGTACCAGCGTCCGCAGCGCGCCGATCACCTCGTCGCTGGTCATCGCGATGCTGCTCCCGCTGCTGATGTGGGCGGCGGCGGCGGGGATTGGCTGGTTCGTCGTCGACCGCCTGTTGATCCGTCCCTTGCGCCAGCTTCGCGCAGCCGTCGCGGCCTATGTCCCCGGCGAGGTCATCGATACGGGCACGGTGCGCGCGCTGCCGGCGCAGGAGATCCGCGAGCTCGGCGACACGTTCCAGTCGATCAGCCAGACGGTTGCGGCGCATGAGGCCGGGCTTGCGGCGGGGCTCGTCCGGCAGACCAAGCTGACGCGCGAGGTCCACCACCGGGTCAAGAACAACCTCCAGGTCATCTCCAGCCTGATCAATTTCCACGCCCGCAGCGCACGCAGCGACGACGCGACCGATGCCTATTCCTCGATCCAGCGCCGCGTCGATGCGCTGGCGGTGGTTCACCGGAACCACTTCGCCGAACTCGAGGAAAACCGTGGGCTGAACCTCAGGACGATGCTGGGCGAATTGTCGTCGAACATCCGCGCCACAGCCTCCAGCCGGTCGCACGGGCTCGGCATCACGCTCGACGTCGATCCCTATCTCGTCAACCAGGACGTCGCGGTCGCGGTGGCGTTCCTCGCCACCGAGACGATCGAGCTGGCGATGAGCTGCGATCCGGCGGCGCAGATCCGGGTCTCGATCAAGCCCGGCGACGATCCGAACCGCGCCGTGCTCCGCGTCATTTCGCGTGCGCTGATCGAGAGCGATGCGCTCCGCGAGGCGTCGCAGCGTTATGGCCGCGTCATGGAGGGGTTGTCGCGCCAGCTGCGTTCAGCGCTTCACCACGACCCGCTGGTGGGCGCCTACGAGATCGCATTCGCAGTGATCGGACGTGACTGAAGACGCTAAATCCGGCGCCTTAAAAAATTCCTCACGACCGCCGGAACCGACGACCACCGCCGCCGTTCTACACTTCGGATAGCGACATTATGCCCCCCGCTCTCGCTATCCAAGTCATAGGCCCGGAAGTATCACCCCCCCCCGGTGATGCTTCCGGGCCTTTATCGTCTAGGGTCATGTCGCGGCATTTGTGTGGTTCCGGCGTCGGAACGAAAATGCAGCCCGGACATTTGACCTGTCGGTGGCATCAAGCCCGTCTAGGAGGAATATCATGCGTAAGTTGGTTGGATTGGCGATTGTTGCCAGTGCTCTGGTCGTGTCGGCATGCAACACGGTCGAAGGCGCGGGCAAGGACGTGAGCTCGGCGGGCCGCACCGTTGCGAAGACCGCGAGCGACGCCAAGTAAGCCTTTGCGCTTAAAATGAAACGGGGCCCGGTGCACATGCACCGGGCCCCGTTTTTGTTTGCCTGGGGACACCGCGCGCGACGCGCGGTCAGGGAACGAGATCAGTGCTTTCCTCGTCCGTCTCGAGCGCCTTGGCCTTCTCGCGACTCCGCTCGGTGAACCAGATCCCGATAAGCGCGAACTCGTACAGGATGACGAGCGGGATCGCGAGCAGCAGCTGCGAGCCGATGTCCGGCGGGGTCAGCACGGCGGCGATCGCGAAGGCCGCCACGATCGCATAGCGGCGCGCGCCGACGAGCTGCTGACGCGTCACGATGCCCGCACGCTCGAGCAGCATCAGCAGGACGGGCAGCAGGAACGCGAGGCCGAAGCCGAACAGGAACTGCATCGTGAACGACAGGTAATGGCCGATCGCGGGCAGCGCCTCGCGCTTCACGCCGCCAACGACGCCGTCGAACCCCAGCAGGAAGTGCAACGCCATTGGGATCGCGATGTAATATGCCATCGCGGCGCCGGTCAGGAACAGCACCGGCGTCGCGAGGATGAACGGCAAGAGCGCACGCTTCTCCTTCTTGTACAGCCCCGGTGCGACGAACTGCCACAGCTGGTTCGCGATGACCGGGAACGACAGCATCATCGCGGCGAAGAACGCGACCTTCACCTGGACGAAGAACGCCTCGAAGATTTCGGTATAGATCACCGTGTCCTGCCCCGCCGCGAGCAGCGGGTGGACAAGGAACCCGAAAATGTCCTCGGCGAAATACATCGCGATACCAAACGTCACCACCAGCGCGGCGATGCAGTAGAGCAGCCGTCGGCGCAGCTCGATCAGATGGTCGAGCAGCGGCGCCCGGCTTTCGTCGATTTCACTCATGCGGTTAGGCTCTCGGCATTCGAGGCTGCAATTCTTCGACTGTCACGATGGTCACGACGGGGCGATGTCGGACGTCGTGCCGGGCGTTTCGCCCTTCGCACCGGCGCGTGGCTTGCCAGACGACGTGTCGGGCGCCGGGGCATTGGTCGCGTGCGCGTCCTCGAACAGGTCGAGGCTGTCCATCGACTTTGCAGGCGCGACCACGGGTTTCTCCACCATCACCGGATCACCGCTGTGATCGTCCGCGGGTCGATCGACCGGATCCTGCGTGCCGTGCGACGAAATCGCCGCGACGTCATCAGCCTTGGCCGGCTCGGTCGGCGGATGCTCGCGCATGATCCGCTCGTTCTCGGCGGCCCAGCGCTTCTCCATTTCCTCGAGCTCGGCCTCGCGAACCATCGAATCGAAGCCGGACCGGAACTGCCGGGCGACGCCACGCGCCTTGCCGACCCAATAGCCGACCACGCGCATCGCCTTGGGCAGGTCCTTCGGACCGATCACGACGAGCGCGACAAAGGCCACGAGCAGGAACTCGGAGGGAGCGATATCGAACATTCAGTCCCGCCTGTCTGGACGCATCGAAACTAGCCGCGTCAACCGACGCTCAGCGCTCTTCGCGAACGCGGTTGCCGTCGCGATCGAACGCGGGGTCGGCGGCCTTCTGCGCCTCGATGCGCGCCGACGGCTTGGCGGTCGCGTCGTCGTCGGGCTCGGCCATGCCCTTCTTGAAGTTCTTCACGCCCTTGGCGACATCGCCCATCAGGCTGGAAAATCGACCACCACCGAGCAGCAGGATCGCGACGACCGCAAGAACGAGCAAGTGGATAGGGCTGAAACCACCCATGATATTTCTCCTAAGACCGGTTACTATCTAGGCGTCATCGTCCGCGTTTGCCACAGCGCTTTCGCGGTTCGCGCCCTCGATACGCTCTTCCTCGGCACAATCGACCGGATCAAGCAGCCCCGCGGCACGAAGGTCGCTGATTCCCGGCAGGTCCGCGCGGCTGGCGAGCCCGAAATGCGCGAGAAACGCCGGCGTCGTCGCGAACAGCAGCGGTCGCCCCGGCACCGCGCGCCGCCCGGCAGGCCGGACCCAGCCCGCCTCCATCACGACGTCGAGCGTGCCCTTCGAGATCTGGACGCCGCGGATCGCCTCGATCTCGGCGCGGGTGACGGGCTCGTGATAGGCGATGATCGCAAGCGTCTCGGTCGCGGCGCGGCTCAGCCGGCGCGGCGATTCGCGCGTATGCCGCACGACATGCGACATGTCCGCGGCGGTCTCGAAATGCCAGCGCTCGCCGCGCCTGACCAGTCCGACGCCGCGTCCCGCATAATCGGCGACGAGGCGGTCGAGCGCCGCGCGGACGTCCCCCGCCGCGCCACCGACATGCCCGCGAGATCGCATCGATCGTCAGCGGTGTCTCCGCCGCGAACAGCACCGCCTCCACCGCGCGTGTCACCGCGTCGGGCGGGCTCATCCGCACCGCCTGAGATACAGCGGCGCAAAGGGCTCTGTCTGCCGCAGCTCGACCTTCCCTTGCCGCGCAAGCTCGAGCGCGGCGACAAAGCTCGATGCCAGTGCCGACCGCCGCAGCCGCAACTCCGCATCGGGCAGGAAACTCGCGATCTCGCTCCAGTCGATCCGCTCGCCGAGCAACGCCGATACCCGCGCGAGCGCCGTCTCGAGCGTCATGACCGCACGGTCCGCGACCACGTGCATCACCGGACGGCTCCGCGCCGAGACCCGTCCATACGCCTCCAGCATCTCATAGAGCTCGACGCGCCACGCCGCGGTGCGCATCGATTTCAGCCCCTCGGGTGCGCCCCGTGCGAACACGTCGCGGCCCATCCGGTCGCGTGCCATCAGCCGCGCGCCCGCCTCCCGCATCGCATCGAGCCGTTCGAGCCGTCGCTGCAGCCGCGCCGCCATCGCTTCGGGATCCGGCTCGGCAAGCGGATCGCGCGGCAGCAGCAGCGCCGATTTGAGGTAGGCGAGCCATGCGGCCATCACCAGATAATCCGCCGCAAGCTCGAGCGTCAGCACGCGCGCCGAGCGGACATACGCCAGATACTGTTCGACCAGCGCAAGGATCGAGATCGCACGAAGATCGACCTTCTGACCCCGCGCGAGCGACAACAACAGATCGAGCGGCCCTTCCCAGCCCTCCAGATCGAGCGTCAGCTGTGGATCGTCCATGACCGCGGCCTACACCATCGACGCGCCGCATGCAGCCGGCTTGTCGCCAGCGACAGGGTCGACGGCGTCAGGATTGACCGCAAGGCTTAGGGATCGAGGCGCGCCTAGACCCGCGCGAGCAAGGCGTCGCGCGTCGCGATCATCTCCGCGAAGTCACCCGTCGCGCGCCCTACCGACGCCATCGCGCGATCGAGCCTGGCGCGCGACACGTCCGCAATCTCGCCGAGCCGTCCCGCGATCTCGATCATCTCGTCCATGCGCGCCCAGCAGTCGAGGACCAGGTCGCATCCCGCCGCGATCGCCCCCGCGGCCTTTTCGCCCGCGGTTCCCGACAGCGCCTTCATGTCGATATCGTCGGTCATCAACAGTCCGTCGAAGCCGATCCGCTCCCGGATGACGCGCTCGATCACGACCGGTGACAGCGTCGCGGGACGATGGGCGTCCCAGGCTTCGAACACGATATGCGACGTCATTCCCATCGGCGCGCGGTTGAGCGTGCGGAACGGTTCGATGTCGACCTCGAGTTCCGCGTCGGTCGCAGTGACGGTGGGGAGATGATGATGCGTGTCGACGCGTGCTCGGCCATGCCCCGGCATGTGCTTGACGACGCCGGCGACACCGCCCGCCGCAAGTCCCTCAAGCGTCGCGCGGCCCAGCGCCGCGACGCGCATCGGGTCCGACCCATAGGTCCGCGTCGCGACCGCCTCGGTCGTGTCCGGCTGCGCGACGTCGAGCAGCGGCAGGCAGTCGACGGTGATCCCGACTTCGCTGAGCATCAGACCCAGCGCATGCGCGTTCGCCCGCGCCGCCTGGATCGCGGTCATCGGTGCCCGGTCATAGGCTGCATCGAATATCGGCCCCGCCGGAAATGCGGGCCATTCGGGGGACCCATCCGCGCGACGCGGCCCCCTTCCTGGTCGATCAGGATCGCCAGATCGTCGCGCCCTGCGAGCGCGCGAAGCGAGATCGGTGAGCGCACGGACCTGCGCGCGATCGACGACGTTGCGCCGGAACAGGATATAGCCTGCGGGCTCGCATTCGGCGAAGAATGCGCGTTCGTCGGGGGTGAGCACGGGGCCGGACAGGCCGAAGATGACGGGCTTCATGCCCGCCGATCTACCCACTCACTCCCGGTGCGTCACGCTAAACCCGTCATGCAGGTCGACCGGCAGACCTCAGCTCGCGACGAAGCAGGTCTCGCCCGCGACGCGCAGACGCCCGCAGATGTCCGCCGCCTGGTTCGCGCTGCCCGCGTCGACGCGCAGCCGGTACAGCGTGCTGCCGCCGCGCGCGACGGGTTCCACCGACTTGGCGAGCGGTGCCAGATAGCTGAACCGCTTGGAAAAGTTGGTCCAGGCCGCATTGGCCACGGCCGCGCTTGGAAACGCACCGAGCTGAACCAGCGACCCTCCGGCAGCCGTCCCCGCAGCCGCCGGCTTGGCGCGCAGCGGCGCCGCGGCGACGAGCTTGCCGCCCGATTCGGGCACCTGCGCCACCGCATTGCGTCCGGCTTCACCGCTCGGTTCCGCGACCTTTGCCGTCGAGCGCGTCCCCGCGACGGGCGCCTCGGGAACGCCGGTCAGGTCGATCGCCCCATTGCCCGCGCCCTTGCCGGCGCTGGTCGCGATCGCGCTGTCGCCCTCACCATTGACCTTCAGCCCGCCGACATCGTCGGGCTTGACCTTGTACGGTCCTTCCTGGGCCGCGATCAGCCGTCCGTCGCCGGTCGGGGCGCGGTTCTGCATCGAATAGACCCCGAAGATGATCGCAGCCAGCACGCCCAGCCCCAGCACAACGAGCGCGACCACGCGCGCGGCCGACGGCCCCTCGCGGTCGTCGGGCTCGACGGTTTCGAGCCAGGGAAGGCGATCCTCGTCGCGAAGGTCCATTTCGTCGGCCATCAATTCAACTCCGAAACCGCCTCGACGCCCATGATTGCCAGGCCGTTGCGGATGATTTGCCCGATTGCGTCGGCAAGGAAAAGCCGTGCCGCGGTCGCGCCGGGATCCTCGACGACGAGGAAGCGGCGATCGGGGCGGTCGTTCCCGACATTCCACAATGCGTGGAAGGCTGCTGCCAAGTCATAGAGATAAAAGGCTATCCGGTGCGGCTCGCGCGCGGTTGCCGCGGTCTCGACGATCCGCGGAAACTGGCTGGCGAGCTTCATCAGCGCGAGCTCGTCCGTATCAAGCCGGGACAGGTCAGCCTCGATTTCCGCGATTCCCGCCTCTGCCGCGCGCCGGTGAAGCGACGCAATCCGCGCATGCGCATACTGGACATAGAAGACCGGGTTGTCCTTCGACGCCTCGACCACCTTGGCGAAGTCGAAGTCCATCTGCGCGTCCGAGCGGCGCGTCAGCATCGTGAAGCGCACGACGTCCTTGCCGACCTCGTTGACGACGTCGGCGAGCGTGACAAAGTTGCCCGACCGCTTCGACATCTTGACAGGTTCGCCGTTGCGCAGCAGCCGCACCATCTGGACGAGCTTGACGTCGAACCGCGTCTTGCCGCCGGTCAGCGCCGCGACGCCCGCGACGATCCGCTTGACGGTCCCGCCATGATCCGCACCCCAGATGTCGATCAGCTGATCCGCGGTCTGGCTCTTCTGGAAATGATAGGCGAGATCGGCGCCGAAATAGGTCCATGACCCGTTGGACTTCTTGATCGGGCGATCCTGATCGTCGCCGAACTGCGTCGAGCGGAACAGCGGCAGCTCGACCGGCTCCCAATCGTCCGCCATCTCGCCCTTGGGGGCCTCGAGCACGCCGTCATAGACGAGGTCGCGCGACCGCAACTCGGCCTCCGCCGCCTCGGGCTTGCCGAGCGCCTGCAATTCCGCCTCGGACGAAAACACCTCGTGCTCGATCCCCAGCAGCGCGAGGTCGGCGCGGATCATCACCATCATCGCGGCCACGGCGCGCGTCCGGAACGTCGCCAGCCAGTCGCTCTCGGCCGCATCGACGAACCGGTCGCCATATTCGGCCGCGAGCGCCTGCCCGATCGGCACGAGATAATCGCCGGGATACAGGCCCTCGGGGATCGTGACCGTCTCGCCCAGTGCTTCGCGGTAGCGCAGGTGCACCGACCGCGCGAGCACGTCGACCTGCCCGCCCGCATCGTTGACATAATATTCGCGGATCACCCGGTGCCCGGCGAATTCGAGCAGGCTGGCCAGCGCATCGCCGACCACCGCGCCACGGCAATGCCCCATGTGCATCGGCCCGGTCGGATTGGCGGAGACATATTCGATGTTGACCGTGATCCCCGCGCCCTGCGTCGAGCGGCCATAATCCGCGCCCGCAACGGGTACCGCGGCCAGTTCGTCGCGCCAGGAATCGTCCGTGAGCTTCATGTTGATGAACCCCGGGCCGGCGACGCTCGCGCTTTCGACCGCGTCGATCTTGCCGAGTTCGACAACGAGCGCATCCGCCAGCACGCGCGGGTTGGTCTTTGCGGGCTTGGCGAGCACCATCGCCGCGTTCGTCGCGAGATCGCCGTGGCTGGCGTCGCGCGGCGGCTCGACCGTCACGTTCCTGCGATCGAGCCCGGCCGGCAGGAGTCCCGCCTCGGTCAGCGTATCGAGCGCCGCATCGATATGCGCGGCAAAGCGGGTGTAGAGCGTCATGGCAATTCCGGTATCGTAAAGAAGTAAATATTCAGCCCGGCGCTCTAGCCCAAACGCTTCCCGCGCTCAATTCATCCCTCGCGCACCCCGCGGAGCGCCGCCGGTGCCCGCACCCGCCGCTTTCCGTGCACGACGTGCAACCGCGACGGACTCCTTTGCATTTGCGACCGATGCTGCACCGCAATATCTTTGGGCATGACAGTCGGGCTGGAACGATCCCGCCCGACACCCCTGGAAGACGGAGCACAGACCATGCGCAAGACCGTATACATCCTGGCCGCCGCCGCTGCCGCACTGACCTCGACGATCGGCATGGCCGACGAGGGCAAGCAGTCGTTCGTCCATGAGGGCGACACCTATGTCTACACGAGCAACGTCGACCATGGCCGTCAGGTGATCAGCGGTCGCCGCTATCCCTCGGGCCAGGCGTTCCGCCTCGTCGTCAACGGCAACCGCGTGTCGGGCGTGTCGGGCGGCGTCCCCGTTGCGTTCAAGACGACCGAAGCCACCGGCGCCGCTGGCGGTATCGCTGCCGTCGCGCGCTGAACCGCGCCATCTGGCATGACAAAGGGGTGTGCGACACGCGTCGCACACCCCTTTTCGTGCGCGCGTGGTTCAGAAGCCCTCGGGCAGGTCGATCGGCCCTATCAACGCCTGATACCGCGAGATCGCATAGCGATCGGTCATCCCCGCGATGAAGTCGGCAATGTGCCGGCTCCGGTCGGGATCGCTCTCGGGCAGGCGTTCGCGCCATTCCTCGGGGATGGCGCGCGGATCGTCGTGATACACCGCGAACAGCCCCGTCACGATCCCGTGCGCCGCTTCCGCCGCGGCGATCTGCCGCGGATGATGATAGAGATTGGCGTACATGAAGCGCTTGAGGTCGCGTTCCTCCTCGCGCATCTGGGCGGAGAACCCGACGAGGCATTGCCCCGCCGCGCGTACGTCCTCGACGCTCCCCACGCCGCTCGCCGCGATTCGCGCCTGCGTTTCAGCGATCAGGTCGTTGGCCATCGTCCCGATCTGCGACCGGACGAGCTCGCCCATCAGCCGCTTGGGATCGACGTCCGGAAAGCGCGCGCAGACGTCGCCCCAGCCGCGCGCGATCAGCGGCACTGCCATCAGCTGGTCGAGCGTCAGCAGTCCGGCGCGCAATCCGTCGTCGATGTCGTGATTGTCATACGCAATGTCGTCCGCGATCGCCGCGACCTGCGCCTCGAGCGACGAGAAGCTCGTGAGCGCCAGCGGAAACGCGTCGTCCGCCGCGCGCAGTGCCCAGCCCGGATGCCGCACCGGCCCGTTATGCTTCGCCAGCCCCTCAAGCGTTTCCCAGGTCAGGTTCAGGCCGTTCCACCGCGGATAGGGCCGCTCGATCTCCATCAGCGTCCGCAGCGTGTGGCCATTATGATCGAACCCGCCCCGCCCCGTCAGCGCGATCTTCAGCGCGTCCTCGCCGGCGTGGCCGAACGGCGGATGGCCGATATCGTGCGCCAGGCACAGCGCCTCTGTCAGATCCTCGTTGAGCGCCAGCGTCCGCGCGACCGCACGACCGATCTGCGCGACCTCGAGGCTGTGCGTCAGGCGGACGCGGAAATGATCGCCGTCGGGTGCCATGAAGACCTGCGTCTTGTGACGCAGCCGGCGAAAGCTGATCGAATGGATGATCCGGTCGCGGTCGCGCTGGAATGCATCGCGCGGACCACGGACGGTCCCGTTCTGTTCCTCGTGAAGCCGACCTTTGCTGCGCGCCGGGTCCGATGCCCAGGGCGCGTGCGGCCTCACTTCGCGGGCAACTTCGTGATGACCTGACCCGCGTCGCTGGTGAAGGAGAAGGTCGAGACCCCTTCCTTGGCGAGCGCGTTGACGAACGTCCGCGCCTCGGCCGCGGTCTTGAACGGCCCGGCCAGCACGCGGTTCGTCGCGCGCCACGGTGTCGTCCAGCCCCCACGCGTACCGACCACGGCAGGCGCCTTGGCCTTTACGTTCTTCCACGCCTTGGGAAGATCACCCTCGGTCGCGCCGGTCGACACCTGGACCCAGATCCGCTCGGGATTGGCGCGCGCAATGCGCTTCTCCTCCGCCGCTTCCTTGTCGGCGATCGCCTTCTTCTCGGCCGCTTCCTTCTTCTCGGCGAGCAGCTTCTTGTCCGCCACGGCCTTGCGATCGGCGGCCTTCTTGTCCGCGGCAAGCTTCGCTCGCGCAGCCTTGGCCTCGGCCGCCTTCGTCACTGCGAGCGCGTCCGCCGCCGCACGATCGGCCAGCGCGTCGCGCGCGGCCTTGGCTTGTGCTTCGGCGACCACGCGCGCTCCGTCGTCGGGTACGGGAGCTGCTCCCGCAGCCGCCGCGGGCTGCGCCGCGGAGGAGCGTGCAAGCGGCGCAACGTCGAGCTCGGATGCCGGGATCGACAGGCTCGCGACGATACGCGCAAGGATCGAGTCCTCGCTCGCCGTAACCGCTCGGGTCGGCATACGCGACGTGTTGGCCGCAAGCTCGACCGGAGCGGCCGACGTGAAGCCGGGCGTCGGCGAGGTCGTGGCGGTTTGGGTTGGCGTCGGCGTTGGCGCCGCAGCCACCTGCGCAGGCGTGGACGCGACCGGTTCGGCAGCGACCACGGTCGCGCCCGCGCGCGACACGATCGGCGTGCCTGCCGACGACGCGGGCAGCGCCGCCATCTGCGCGGTCAATGTCTCCGGCAGCGTACCCGACGGCGTCGGCGTCGACACGGTGGTCGACGGCCGCGCAGTTGCCAGCGCGGCACCGGGCGCGCGCGTCGACGAGCCCGCCAGCGCGACGGGTGGCCGCACGGGCAGCGGTTGGACGAATACCGGCGCGGGCGTCGACGATGGCAACGCCGGGGCGGCGACCGAGCCGGGCTGCGTCGGCGCGGTCACGGGCGCCGTCGCGCGGGGAAGCGGCTGCACGCTCGCGAGTTGCGTGGCGCCACCTGCAGGCGTCGATGCAGGCGGGGTGGACGGTGCCGGCGATGCAACACCCGCAGTCGAGGCGACGCGCGTACCGGCTGCGCTGCCGGTCGCGGGTACGCCAGCCGCGGCTGTCGGCGCGACGGTTGCAGGCACCGGCACGGCCGCCGCCATCTCGACGCGCCCGGGCAAGGCCTGCCGACCCCGACGGTCACGCGATTTCTCCCGTCGACCGGCATTCGCCGATGCCGTCGCCTGTGGCAGCGCCTGCGGCTGAACCTGAGCGAGCATCACGGGTGCGGTCGGATCGACGCCCATGACGGGCAAGGCCGGCGTCAGCCGCGCATCGGCGATCCGCTGCGGCGTGGTGTGCACTTCGCCGAAATGCACGGCGAACGCGCGGTCGGCGGGCGACAGCGTCGGCAGCCGCTGGAAAAAGGGTTGCAGCCCCTGCGCCGCAGCGCCGGGCATCATCGTCGTCACGATCGTCTCCGCGCCGCGCTGATCGTTGCTCATCGCCAGGATGAACGCGCGCGCGCGCCACGCTCCGCGATCCTTTTTCAGGACCAGCGGATCGAGCTGTTTCAGCGCGAGGTCGCGTTTCCCCGATATGCCAAGCGACAGCGCATAGCGGCGGATCGTCTCGTCGTCGCTCGCATCGCGCAAGGCGACACGGTAGTCGCGTTGCGCGCGATCCTGTTCGCCGATCAGGTCATAGGCGAGTCCGCGATCCGAGGCGAAAAAGCGCGGCTGCAATCCGAACGCCTCGGCCTGCGCGAAATAGCGCAGCGCCTGCCCCGGCCGCTCCGACCGGACGAGGATCGACGCCATCCCCGCCTTCATCCGGCCGTTGCGCGGATCGACCTTTTCGGCGCGCGCGAACAACGCCGCGGCACCGCTCAGATCGCCAAGCCCCAGCGACAATTCGCCCGCCCGCACGAGCGCATCGACGTTGCGCGGATTGGACGCGAGTTGCCGCATCGTATCCGCGAGCCGATCCGCGTCGGTCGTCCCGGGCAGCGGCTGGACGACCTCCTGCGCTGCAACCGCCTGTGGAACGGCGGCAAGCACGAGCGCCAGGCTGGCGGTCAGGATGTGATGGGACAAGCGAGTCATGGGAAGCCCGTTGCTAGACCCCAACGCGTCTCAACCGGCAATATCCGGTTGCGGGCAGCGCGCCGAAGCGGGGCGCGCCGGCGGTGAACCGGCGCGCCTGCCGCAAAAAGTCCTACTGGTTGTTCTGACGATGCAGGAACCGCGGAATATCGAGCGGATCCTGCGGCGCGGTATCGGCGTCGTCCTTGGCTGCGCCACGGGCGGCGTTCGACATCCGCTCGAACAACGTGCCGCCCAGCTTGACGCGCGGTGCCGCCGGGACACCCTCGGGTGCACCTTCGGCGCCGGGCGCAAGCCAGCGGCGACGTGCACCACCTTCGTCCGCGGCAGGCGTCGGCGCGGGCGCCGATTGCGGCGTCACGGGTGACGCCGACTGCGGTGCGGCGGGGGTCGACGGCACGGCGGGCGCCGGCGCGTAGCGATCATCGGCATAGGCACGCGGTGCGGGCGTATAGCTCGGCGCCTGGGGCTGGGGCGCGCGTGCCATCGGCTGCGCCGGCGCGGGTGCCGGCTGCGGCTTGGCCTGGGGCTGCGCCGCAGGGGCCTGCACGATCGTCTCGCTGCCGAGAACGAGCTCGTCGCCGCTGCCGCCGTCGTTCACCGCGTCTGCGCTCGACAGGTCGAGCGGCTCGTCATCGGCGGCGATCGGCGCAGGGGCCGATCCGGTCGACTGGCCCGCGGCGTCGCTCGGGCGGAAGGACGTGGTCTCGTCATTCTTGCGACCCATGCCGAAGCTGAACGAGCGCGTCGGCTCGGGTGCGACGGCGGGCTTGGCGTCCGCGTCGATCCCGGTCGCGACGACCGAGACGCGGATCTTGCCCTCGAGCTCCTGGTTGAACGCCGAGCCCCAGATGATGTTGGCATCGGGATCGACCAGGTCGCGAATGTGATTCGCGGCTTCGTCGACCTCGAGCAGGCGCATGTCGTCGCCGCCGGTGATCGAGATGATGACGCCCTTGGCACCCTGCATGCTGACGCCGTCGAGCAGCGGGTTCGAGATCGCCTTCTGCGCGGCCTCGAGCGCGCGGTTGTCGCCGCTCGCCTCGCCGGTGCCCATCATCGCCTTGCCCATTTCCTGCATCACCGAACGGACGTCGGCGAAATCGAGGTTGATGAGGCCCGGCATGACCATCAGGTCGGTGATGCTGCGCACGCCCTGCTGCAGCACCTCGTCCGCCATCGAGAACGCTTCCTTGAAGGTCGTGTTCGCGTTGGCGATCAGGAACAGGTTCTGGTTCGGGATGACGATCAGCGTATCGACGTACTTCTGCAGTTCCTCGATCCCGCCATCGGCCGACTTGGCGCGACGATTGCCCTCGAATGCGAACGGCTTGGTGACCACGCCGACGGTCAGGATGCCCATGTCGCGCGCCGCCTTGGCGATGACCGGCGCCGCACCCGTGCCGGTGCCGCCGCCCATGCCCGCGGTGATGAAGCACATGTGCGCGCCTTCGAGCATCTTGGCGAGCTGGTCGATTGTCTCCTCGGCGGCCGCGCGGCCGATCTCGGGACGCGAACCGGCGCCGAGACCCTGCGTGATCTTGGTGCCCAGCTGGATCCGCTGCGGTGCGGTCGACTGTTTGAGAGCCTGGGCGTCGGTGTTGGCGACGAGGAAGTCGACCCCCTGCACGTCCGCTCTCATCATGTTCGCGATCGCGTTACCGCCCGCGCCACCGACCCCGATCACTGCGATCCGGGGGGCCAGCTCGTCCACTTCGGGACTAAGGAATTCGATGCTCATCGCCTGCTTCTCCGCCCATCCCGGTGATACGCTACGGCCGGGCCCCTGATTAACCTGTGTGCACCAACGCCACCGGCTGTTCCAGCCGAAATAGCGCCAGCCGCTTCGAAACTCTTAATAATTCGCGCGGGCCGCCTGAATCAACTTGCGGACCATCCCGATTCCCTTCGGCCGGTGGACGATCGTCCGTTGCGACGCGATCCCGCGCAGATCGACCGGATCGGTCGCCGCATAGAAGGCCAGTCCCGCTAGCGTCGCAAACGCCGGTCCGCCATGCGCCTCTGGCAGGGCGGTCAATCCGCGCGGTCGGCCGATCCGAACCGAGCGTCCGAGCGCCTGTTGCGCATAATCCGCGATCCCCTTCAGCTCGGCGCCGCCGCCGGTCAGCACGACCTGCCGCCCGACCGGCCCCTCGAACTTCAGCGTGGTCAGCGCGTTGCGCACCTCCCCCATCTGATGCTCGAGCCGCTGGCGGATCACGCCGATCAGCTGCGCCTTGGTGATCTGCGCGCCCTCGCCCGCGCCGTCCTCGGCCGAGATCGGCATGACCGGGATCATGTCGTGATTGTCGCGCGGGCTGGCATTGGCCGATCCGTGGAAGCACTTCATCCGCTCGGCATTCTGCCGCCGCGTCCCGAATGCGCTCGCGATGTCGTCGGTGATGTCCTGCGCGCCGATAGGGATCGAGGTCAGCCCGACGAGCATCCCGCCCGCAAACAGCGACACGTTGGTGATCCCCGCCCCCATCTCGACCAGCGCGACGCCGAGCTCGCGCTCCTCGTCGCTGAGGCACGCGAGCCCCGTCGCGACCGGTGAGGCGATGATCGACTTCACCTCGAGATGCGCTGAGCGCACGCACAGATCGAGGTTGCGCACTGGCGACCCGTCCGCTGCGACGACATGGATATGCACGCCAAGCCGGTCGGCATGCAGCCCGAGCGGCGTCTTCACCCCCGTCAGCCCGTCGAGCGTGTAGAGCGCGGGCTGCGCGTGCAGCACCATCCGCCCCTGCGGATCGATCGAGTTGCGCCCGGCGGCGAGCAGCGCATCGATATCCTGCTGCTCGACGCGGTGGCCGCCCAGTTCGAACTCGACCTCGGCGACGTCGGACACCAGCCCGCCGGCCGAGAACCCGACCCAGACATTCTCGATGTTGATGCCCGCGATCCGCTCGGCCTGCTCGACCGCCTCGCGCACCGCGGCCTCGGTCGTCGCCATGTCGGCGATATAGCCGCGCTTGACGCCGCGGCTCTCGCGCTGGCCGGTGCCGAGCACGATCAGCTCGCCCCCGTCCCCTTTCTGCGCGATCATCGCCGAAACCTTCGACGACCCGATATCGAGCGCCGTGATCAGCCCTTCCGGTGCCACCTTCGCCATGTCATCCCTCCCCGCCCGTTGCGCCCGCGCCCGCCGTTTGCGACGGCGTCGTCTGTATGTCGCTCGAATTCGTCTCGCTCGTCACCGGTGCCGGCACGTCGACGCTATGCGCGAGACTGGCCCCCGGCTTGCGCGCGACCAGCTTGGTCGGATCGCGCATGTCGAACCGGATCCAGCCGCGCCCCAGCAGCGGCCGCGCCCCGTCGAGCTCGGCGAACTTCACCAGCGCGCGCGGTGCGCCGTCCTCGGGGAGCGCCAGCGTCTCGCCGCTTTCGAACGTCAGGTCCCAGCGGCGATTGCCGACCCAGGTTGCCGCCTTCACGCGCGGCTTGAGCGCAGGCGCCGCGCCCAGCAGCGCCTGATACGACGCCTCCTGCCGGTCCGCCCCCGGCCCGATCACCAGCGGCAGGTTCGGGATGGCATCAGGCTGCACCGGTTCAAGCAATACGCCCGACGCATCGATCAGCGTCAAATTGCCATTGTCCTGCCAAACCGCCGCGGGCGTCCGCTCGACGATATCGACGAGCAGCGTGTCGGGCAGCCGCCGCGACACATGCGCGTCCGCGATCCAGCCATAGCGCAGCAGCTTCTGCCGCACCGCCTCGAGATCGACGAGCGGCATCGCGCGCGACTGCTGGTCGAGCGCGACCGCATAGACCGACATCCGGTCCATCCGCTTGAGCCCGGTCACCTCGATCTGGTCGACCTTGAAGCCCGCGCGCCCTGCGCCCTCGGCCATCGCGCCGCCGATCATCCCCGGGATCCCGATCCACGTCGCCGCGGCGATCACGACCGCGCCGCCCGCGCCGAGGATCGACCAGGTCGCGATCTTCTTCAGCGTCTCCTCGCTGACGGGCAGCATCCCGACCAGCCGGTCGAGCACAGACACCTTCTTGACCGCGACCTTTCGCCGCGGGGCGGGCCGCTTGGGCGGCGGACCGCGCTTGATCGTCCGGCTCATGGCGCGCCGGCCTGCGCCAGCGGATGATCGGCGAGCGCCTCATCGACGATCGCCTGCACCAGCTCGGCATAGCTCATGCCGATGTGCCGCGCCTGTTCGGGAACGAGGCTGAGCGGAGTCATCCCCGGCTGCGTGTTCACCTCGAGCAGGAACAGCCCGTCGACCCCGCGCTCGTCATCCCAGCGGAAATCCGACCGCGACGCGCCCTTGCAGCCGAGCAGCCGGTGCGCCTCAAGCGCGAGGCTCTTGCACGCGTCCGCGATTTCGTCGGGGATCTCCGCCGGGCAGACATGCTCTGTCATCCCGTCGGTGTATTTCGACTCATAGTCGTACCAGCCCGTCTTGGGCTTCAACTCGGTGACGCCGAGCGCACGGTTGCCGAGCACCGCGGTCGTCAGCTCGCGCCCGCGGATATAGGGCTCGGCGAGCAACTCCTCGAAATCGATCCACGGCCCGACCGCGTCGCGCGCGATCGGGTTGCCGTAATTGCTGTTATCGGTGACGATCGCGACGCCGACCGACGACCCTTCGTTGACCGGCTTCAGGACATAAGGCCGCGCCATTGGGTCGCCCTCGAACAGGTCCGCCGACTTGACGATCCGCCCGCCCGGCATCGGAATCCCTGCGGGCACGAGCAGCAGCTTGGTCAGCACCTTGTCGATCGCGATCACCGACGTCGCGAGCCCCGAATGCGTGTAGCGCACCCCCATCAGGTCGAGCAGCCCCTGCACCGAGCCATCCTCGCCGGGCGTCCCGTGGAGCGCGTTGAACACGAGATCGGGCTGAGCCTCGGCCAACCTGGCGGCAACGTCGCGCCCCATGTCGATCCGCGTGACGCGGTGGCCGAGCGATTCGAGCGCATCGGCACAGCCATTGCCCGACATCAGCGAGACCTCACGCTCCGCCGACCAACCGCCCATGAGCACCGCGATGTGAAGAGGACCGCTCACTTCGCCACCCCCGTCATCCTGACGAAAGTCAGGATCCAGAGTTACCGAGCGCGCCGCTTTTGGCTCTGGATCCTGACTTTCGTCAGGATGACGGGCGACACCCACCCGCTGGATTTCCCATTCCAACGTCACCCCAGAATGCGCCTTCACCTTGTCCCGTACCTCTTCACCCAGCGCCTCGATCTCCGCGCTCGACGCGGACCCGAGGTTCAACAGGAAATTGCAATGCTTCTCGCTCACCTGTGCGTCGCCGCGCGTGAGCCCGCGGCACCCGGCCGCGTCGATCAGCGCCCAGGCCTTGTGCCCCTCGGGGTTCTTGAACGTCGATCCGCCGGTCCGCGACCGCAAAGGCTGCGACGCCTCGCGCTCGGCGGCGATCCGGTCCATCTCCGCACCGATGACGCTAGGCTCGCCGGGCGTGCCCGAAAATACCGCCTCGACCACCACCGCCCCCGCGGGCAGGTCCGAATGCCGGTACACATAGCCGAACCGCGCCGCGGGCCATGTCTCGACCGCGCCGTCTCGCGTGACGACGGTCGCCTCGATCAGGATATCGCTGACGTCGCGCCCATAGGCCCCCGCGTTCATCCGCACAGCACCGCCCACGGTCCCCGGAATCCCGCGCAGGAACTCGAGCCCGGCGATCCCCGCATCGCGCGCGGCGCTGGCAACCGTAATCCCCATCGCCCCCGCCCCTGCGCGGACGCGACCGTCCTGGACCGACACCTTCGCCATAGCCTTGGGCAGCCGCACCACGACCCCCGGCACACCCCCGTCACGAACGATCAGGTTGGAGCCGACGCCAACGGGCAGAACCGGCGTCGCAGGATCGAGGGTCTTCAACAGCCCGGCCAGATCCGCGACATCCGCAGGCCGCACGAGCCACTCGGCCGGCCCACCGGTCCGAAACCAGATGAAGTCCGCGAGCGACCCACCAGCCTCGACGCTCCCCCTGATGCTCTCCCGCGACGGCGGGAGCCCAGTCTGGGTCCCCGCCATTGCGGGGACACAAGGAGATGCAGAGCTCACGCCGGCACCTTCGCGCGCTCGACCGCGATCGCATCCGCGAGCCCGGCCGCCCATTTGGTAATGTCGCCAGCGCCAAGGCAGACGACCATGTCGTCCGCCTCGATCGTCGCCGCCAGCTCGACCGCCAGCGCCTCCGCATCCGCGACCACGCCCGCAAACCGGTGCCCGCGCCGCTTCAGCCCCTCGACCAGAGCCGCCGCATCGACACCCTCGACCGGCACCTCTCCCGCCGCATAGACCGGGGTCACCAGCACCCGGTCGGCGTCGTTGAACGCGGTCTGGAAATCCTCCATCAGATTGCCGAGCCGCGAATAGCGATGCGGCTGCACGACCGCGATCACGCGCCCCTTCGCCCCCTCGCGAGCCGCAGCCAGCACCGCGCGGATCTCGACCGGGTGATGCCCGTAATCGTCGATGATCGCCACGCCGCCACCCTCGACCGGAACCTCGCCCACCTTGGTGAACCGCCGCTTGACGCCGCCGAACTTGGCAAAGCCCTGCTGGATCGTCGCATCCTCGATGCCAAGCTCAAGCGCGACGCCGATCGCGGCCAGCGCGTTCTGGACGTTGTGCCGCCCGGGCATCGGCATCTCGATTCCCGCAATCGTCCGCGTCGCACCGTCGCGCGTCCGCACCACGCAATCGAGATCGGTTGCCGCCCGGGATCGGCGTGACCTCGACGCCGCGGACATCCGCCTGCGCCGAGAAGCCATAGGTCACGATCCGCCGGTCGCGCACGCGCGGCAGGATCCCCTGCACCTCGGGATGATCGAGGCACAGCAACGCCGCGCCGTAGAAGGGCACGTTCTCGACGAACTCGACGAACGCATCCTTCACCGCGTCGAACGATCCGTAATGATCGAGATGCTCGGGATCGATGTTGGTGACGACCGCGATCGTCCCGTCCAGTCGCAGGAAGCTGCCGTCGCTCTCGTCCGCTTCGACCACCATCCAGTCGCTCGCACCCAGTCGCGCGTTCGACCCGTAGGAGTTGATGATCCCGCCATTGATCACGGTCGGATCGACGCCGCCCGCATCGAGAAGCGCGGCGACCATAGACGTCGTCGTGGTCTTGCCGTGCGTCCCCGCCACGGCAACCGTCGACTTCAGCCGCATCAGCTCCGCGAGCATCTCCGCGCGCCGCACCACGGGCACGCGCGCGTTCAGCGCCGCCTCGACCTCGGGGTTCGACCGCACGATCGCGGTCGACACGACGACCACCGCGGCATCGCCGATATTCGCCGCGGCATGGCCGATCGCCACCGGAATGCCCTTGTCGCGCAACCCCTGCACGACATAGCCCTCGGCGACGTCAGAGCCCTGCACGCGGTAGCCGAGATTCTTCATCACCTCGGCGATACCCGACATGCCGATCCCGCCGATGCCGACGAAATGGATCGTGCCGATATCCGTTGCGACACCCTTCATGCGAACTGCGCCTTTGGCTTGGACGGCGCACCGACCGGAACCCGCGACACGGGCGCATCGAGGCTCTCGACCAGATCCGCCAGATCGCTCGCGGCATTGGGCCGTCCGCAACTGCGCGCCCGTCCCGCCGCGTTCTGCAACGCGGCCGGGTCGAGCCCGAGTTTCTGCATCTGCTTGGCCAGTTCCACTGCGGTAAAGTCTCCCTGCGCGATCGTCCGCGCGCCGCCTGCCCGCGTGATCTCGCGCGCGTTCGCGGTCTGGTGGTCGTCGGTCGCGCCCGGCAGCGGGACGAGGATCGCCGGACGCCCCGCCGCGGTCAGTTCGGAGATCGTCGACGCCCCCGCGCGCGCGATCACCAGATGCGCCCAGGCAAGCTGCTCGGGCATGTCGGGAAGGTACGTCGCGAGCTCGGCGGGAATGTCATGTTCGGCATATTTCTTCCGGACCGCGTCGATATCCTCGATCCGGGCCTGGTGCGTCACCTGCAACCGCCGACGCAGCGTCACCGGCAGCATCGCCAGACCGTCGGGCACGACCTGCGACAGGATGCTCGCCCCCTGGCTTCCGCCGGTCACGAGGATCCGGAAGATCCCGTCCTCCTCGAGCAGCGGATACGGGCGCGTACGCAGCGCCAGCACCGCCTCGCGCACCGGATTTCCGACCAGATGCGTCTTGGCGAGCAGCTTGGGCGCCAGCCGCTCGGTCGGCTCGGACGAGGTGGCGATCGCATCGACGCGGCGCGCGACGAAGCGATTGACCCGCCCCAGCACCGCATTCTGCTCATGCACCGCGGTCGGGATCTTGTCTGCGAACGCCGCCAGCAGCGCGGGCAGCGCGGGATAGCCGCCGAACCCGATCACGGCGGCGGGCCTGAACGTCCGGTACAGTTCGCGCGCCATCGTCCGGCCACGCCACATCTCGCGCATCGCCTTGCCCCAGCCAAGCGGCCCACCGCCGAGACGGCCGGCCGGCAGGACATGCGTCTGGATCCCCTCGAACAGGCCCGGAAACCGTACGCCGCGCTCGTCGCTGACCAACGCGACACGGTGGCCGCGCTTGGTCAGTTCGGCCGCGAGCGCCGCTGCCGGCACCATGTGTCCGCCGGTCCCGCCGGCTGCCAGGACGAAATGCCTTGGACGCTGATTCACACTCATTCCCCACTCCAGCGGACGACATACGGGCTCCGCGTGAGAAACGGATTGCGCCGGGTGAACGCCAGCAGCAACCCCATGCCGATCGACAACGCGATCATCGAAGACCCGCCATAGCTGATGAACGGCAGCGTCATGCCCTTGGACGGCGCAAGGCCGGTGTTGACCGCCATGCTCACCAGCGCCTGCGCGCCGAACTGCGTGGCCAGCCCCGCCGCTGCGAGCAGCTTGAATTCATCCTGCTCGTCCAGCAGCTTGACGAAAACGCGGACGACGATCGCGAGGAACGTCACCGCGATCACCGAACACGCGATCAGCCCGAATTCCTCGCCGATCACCGAGAAGATATAGTCGGTGTGTGCCTCGGGCAGCCCGAACTTCGCGACGCCGCCGCCCGGCCCCGTCCCGGTCCAGCCGCCTGCGGTCAGCGTATGGTGCGCGGCATTGGTCTGGAAATGATCCGATGCGCCCTCGCCGTCGACGCCGGGGAACAGGAACGCGTCGATCCGCGACCGTGCGGTGCCATAGAACATGTACGCCGCCCCCAGTCCGACGGGGACGCACGCGACCAGCCCGGCCATCACGCGCAGCGGCGTTCCGGCGATCATCAACAGCGCCATCCAGACCGTGCAATAGATGATCGTCTGCCCGAAATCGGGCTGGAGCATCAGCAGGACGGCGATCGCGCCGGTCAGCGCACCGGTGATCAGCACCGTCGGCAGCTCGGGGTCCTTCGCGCGCAGCGATAACAGCCACGCGACGGTGACGATGAACATCGGTTTCAGGAATTCGGACGGCTGGAACTGCGCAAAGCCGAAGCCGATCCAGCGCCGCGCGCCATTGACCTCGGCGCCGACGAATGGCGTCACCGCAAGGATCGCGACGAGCACGACCGCCCCGGTCAATGCCATCCGCCGCGCCATCGACACGGGCATCATCGACACGCCGAACAGCACGGGCATCGACACGCCGACCCAGATCAGCTGTCGCCAGAAATAATAAAGCGGCGTCAGCTTGTGATGCTCGCCCGAATAGCGAACCGCGGTCGCGGGCGACGCCGCGGCGACGGCGATCAGGCCGATCGCGATCAGGAACAGCGTCAGCAGCAGGAGCATCCGGTCGATGTCCCAGAACCACGTGCCCAGCGGCGACTGGTCGCCGCGGCCGCCACGCCGCTTCATCTTCGCGACAATCCCGGTCCGTTGTGCCCCCATATCGATGGTCCTAGCACGCATATCGGTCATGCCAACTGCTCCACCGCGGCGCGAAACGCGGCGCCGCGCGCTTCGTAATCGGCAAACTGATCGAAACTCGCGCATGCCGGCGACAGCAGCACGGTATCGCCGGGCTGCGCGCGGGCGGCGGCACTCGACACCGCGACCGCAAGGGTGACCGACTGCTCGACCGGCATCACCGGCTGGAGCAGATCCGCAAACGTCCTGCCCGCCTCCCCGATCGTATAGGCGTGGACGACGTGCCCGAACGCCGGCGCGCAGGCGTCGAGATCGTCGCCCTTCGCCCGGCCACCGACGATCCAGTGCACCCGCTCGAACGCCGCGAGCGCAGGTGCGCTGCTCTCCGGGTTGGTCGCCTTGCTGTCGTTGACATAGCCGACGCCGCGGATCGTCGCGATCCGCTCCATCCTGTGCGGCAGCCCGGTAAAGCTGATCAGCGCGCGGTCGATATCGCGCGCATCGACGCCCAGCGCCTCGGCCGTGGCGATCGCCGCGGCGGCATTCTGCCGGTTGTGCGGCCCCTGCAAGGCCGGCCAGTCGGCATTCGACACGGCCGGGTCCGCGGCGATCGGCACGAGCCGATGACCGCTGCCGCCAAGCCGCGCGGCAATCGCGCCCGATGTCGCATCGCCGGTCCCGACGATCGCCACGCTGGCTGCGGTCTGCATCGCGAAAAGCCGGGCCTTCGACGCGGCATAGCCCTCGAACCCGTCATAGCGGTCGAGATGGTCGGGCGTGACGTTGAGCAGCACCGCGACGTCGCAGTCGAGCGTCTGCGTCAGGTCGATCTGATAGCTCGACAGCTCGAGGACGTAGACGCCGCCCGCGGGCAACGGATCCTGCCCGAGGATCGGCAGCCCGATATTGCCCCCCATCAGCGTGGGGACGCCCGCGGTCTCCAGGATGTGATGCACGAGCGCGGTCGTGGTCGACTTGCCGTTCGTGCCCGTGATCCCGACGACCTTGTGCGACGGTAGGTCGCGCCGCGCCTGAGCGAACAGCTCGATATCGCCGATGACGGGGATTCCGGCCGCACGCGCGCGCGCGGCGAGCGGATGCGTGTTCAGCGGCACTCCCGGCGACACGATCAGTGCGTCGAACCCCGCCAGATCCTCGAGCGGAGCCAGCTCGAGACACGCGTCGTCGCCCCGCACGGGGTCGGCAGCGAAGACGGCACGCTTCGACTCGTCGGCGTCCCAAGCGACGACGTTCGCCCCGCCGGCGACCAGCGCCCGGACGGTCGCCGCGCCCGACCGCGCGAGCCCGAGCACCGCGAAGCGTTTCCCGCGCCAGGCCTGCGCGACGATCACCGCAGCTTCAACGTCGACAGGCCGACCAGCGCCAGCACCAGTGCGATGATCCAGAAGCGGATCACCACGGTCGGCTCGCTCCAGCCGAGCTGTTCGAAATGATGGTGGATCGGCGCCATCCGGAACACGCGCTTGCCGGTCCGCTTGTAGAAGAACACCTGGATGATCACGCTCAGCGCCTCGGCGACGAACAGCCCGCCGATGATCCCGAGCACGATCTCGTGATGCGCGACGACCGCGATCGTCCCGAGCGCGCCGCCCAGCGCGAGGCTCCCGGTATCGCCCATGAACACCGCGGCCGGCGGCGCATTGAACCACAGGAACGCCAGCCCGCCGCCGACGACCGCGCCGCAGAAGATCGCAAGCTCGCCCGCCCCCGGCACGTGCGGGATGCCGAGATAGTCGGCGAACTTCACGTTGCCCGCGAGATAGACGATGACCATGAACGCCACGCTCGCGATGATCACCGGCATCGTCGCCAGTCCGTCGAGCCCGTCGGTCAGGTTCACCGCATTGCCGAACGACACGATCGTGAACGCGGCGAAGACGGGGAAGAACCAGCCGAGATCGATATACATGCGCGACGTGAACGGCAGGTACAGATGCGGCCCGTTCTGCGACATGATGATCGTCGCGGCGATCCCCGCGATCGCGAATTCGAGCAGCAGCCGCGTGCGCCCCGAAATCCCCGCGGTGCTCGCCTTCCGCACCTTGTCGTAATCGTCCATGAACCCGATCGTGCCGAACCCCAGCGTCACGAACAGGCAGGCCCAGACATAGGGGTTGGCAAGGTCCATCCACAACAGGATCGCCAGCGTCATGCTGGTCAGGATCATCAGCCCGCCCATCGTCGGCGTGCCGCGCTTGGCGAGATGCGTCTGCGGGCCGTCGGCGCGGATCGGCTGCCCCTTGCCCTGTCGCACGCGCAGCCAGCCGATGAACCGCGGCCCGATGATCAGGCCGATGATCAGCGCGGTCGCGACCGCACCGCCCGTCCGCGTCGATTGATAGCGCAGCAGGTTCAATATACCCGGGAAACCCAGATGTGCGGCGATCCAGTACAGCATTTACGTCTTCCCGCCCCCGAGGCTCGCCACGACACGCGCGAGCCCTACACCGTTCGATCCCTTGATGAGAACCGCATCGCCCGGCGCCAGGATCGTCCGTAACGACGTCAGCGCGGCCGCAGCGTCGCCCACATGGACGGTTTCGACTTTCCCCTCAAGCGCCTGCGCGAGCGGCGCCATCGCTTCACCGACCAGCAGCGCCATTTCGACGTTTGCCGCGAGGATCGGCTCGGCGAGCCCCGCATGATAGTCGGCCGACGCCGCACCCAGCTCGCGCATTTCGCCGAGGACCGCGACATGCCGCCCCGGTTCCTGCTTCAACACCGCGAGCGTCGCGCGCATCGACGACGGGTTGGCATTGTAGCTCTCGTCGATCACGAGCGCCTCGCCGTCCGGCAGCGATGCCATGAACCGCGCCCCGCGCCCCTGCAGCCCGCCAAGTTCGGCAAGTGCCAGCCCCGCGAGCCCCAGATCGGCCCCCGCCGCATCGACACAGGCGAGGACCGCGAGCGCGTTCGATACCCAGTGCATGCCGGGCTGCGCCATCGTGAAGCTCAGTTCATGCGCGCCGAACTGCGCGGTGACGAAGGTCGACCCCGTCGCCAGCCGCACCGTCTCGATCGCGCGGACGTCCGCACCCTTTTCGAGCCCGAACGTCACGACCGTCGCCGCATGCGGCGCTGCCGCTGCGACGAGCCGATCGCGGTGCACGCTGTCGAACGGCACGATCGCGCGGCCGCCGGGCTCGAGCCCCTCGAAGATCTCGCCCTTCGCGTCGGCGATCGCGCTCTCGTCGAGAAAGAACGCCGTGTGCGCGGGTGCGATCGCGGTGACGACCGCGATGTGCGGGCGAACGATCCGGGTCAGCGCCGCGAGTTCGCCGGCATGGTTCATCCCCATCTCGAACACGCCGAAGCGCGCGTCGCGGGGCATCCGCGCGAGGCTCAACGGCACGCCGGTATGATTGTTGTAGCTCTTGACCGAGCGATGCACCGCGCCGGGCGCGCCGCGATCGAGCGCCGCGAACAGCGCCTCCTTCGCGCTGGTCTTGCCGACCGACCCCGTCACCCCGATGATCGTCGCACCGCTGCGCTTCCGGCTCGCGCGTGCCAGATCCTCCAGCGCGCGAAAACTGTCGGCGACGAGGACGTGCGGATGATCGCATGGCTCGGAGACGATCGCGCCCGCCGAGCCTTGCGCGAACGCCTGGTCGATGAACAGATGACCGTCGCTCGCCTCGCCCTTCATCGCCACGAACAGGTCGCGCGGGCCGACCTCGCGCGAATCGAACGCGACGCCGTCGACTAGAAAGTCCGCCGAGGCGGTCCCTCCGGTCGCCGCCGCGATCTCAGCGGCGGTCCACAGCGATGCGGCGCCGGTCACGCGGCGCACTCGCGCGCGACGCCGACATCGTCGAACGGCAACACCATGTCGCCGACGATCTGGCCCTGTTCATGCCCCTTGCCCGCGATCAGCACGATGTCGTCGCCGCCGGCCTCGTCGATCGCCGCCTTGATCGCCGCACGCCGATCGCCGATCTCGATCGCGCCGGGCGCGCCCTTCAGGATGTCGCGGCGGATCAGCGCGGCGTCCTCGGTACGTGGGTTGTCGTCGGTGACGATGACGCGGTCGGCATAGTGCACCGCCACCTGCCCCATCGTCTCGCGCTTGCCCGTGTCGCGGTCGCCGCCCGCGCCGAATACGACGATCAGCCGCCCCTCGGCATGCGGCTTGAGCGCCGCGATTGCCGCCTCCAGCGCATCGGGCGTATGCGCATAGTCGACATAGACCGGCGCGCCCGACCGCGCGATCACCGCGCGCTCGAGCCGCCCGCGCACCGGCTGCAACCGCGCGAGGTTGGCGATCGTCGTCGCGACATCGCCCCCAGTCGCGATCACCAGCCCTGCGGAGACAAGCGCGTTCGCCGCCTGATATCCGCCGATCAGCGGCAACGTCACCGTGTACGTCGTGCCACCCGCCTCGATCTCTAAGCCCCTGCCCCAGCAAGGTCGGATCGCGCCCGACCAGCCGCAGCGTGTCGCCGCGCGTGCCGACGGTCACCAGCCGGTTGCCGCGTTCGCGCGCCAGATCGATCACGCGCGCCGCCTGCGGATCGTCGGCCCAGACCACCGCGACGCCGTCGCGTCCGAGCACCTCGGAGAACAGGCGGATCTTCGCCGCGAAATAGGCCGCCATGTCACCGTGATAATCGAGGTGATCGCGGCTGAGATTGGTGAACGCGGCGGCCGTTACGGGAAGCCCCTCGGTCCGATACTGCGTCAGCCCGTGGCTCGATGCCTCGAATGCGAGGTGAGTCACGCCCTCGCGTGCGAGCCCGGCGACGTTCGACAGGAACGTCACCACGTCGGGCGTCGTCAGCCCGGTCGTCACGCGCTCGTCCGCGGTCGTCACGCCGAGCGTCCCGATCGAGGCGGCGTGGAACCCCGCCATCCGCCACAATTGCCGGGTCATCTCGACACAGCTGGTCTTGCCGTTGGTGCCGGTAATCGCGACCGTCGTCTCGGGGAAGGGGGCAAAGAACCGCGCCGCGAGCTGCGCGAAACGCTCGCGCGGGGTCTCGTCGGCGATATAGGCCGCGCCGTCGATCATCAGCCCGGGGCGCGCGACTACTGCGATCGCACCCGCGCGGATCGCGTCGGGGATGAAATCCTCGCCATTGACGCGTTCGCCCCTGAACGCGCCGAACACCGTCCCCGGTGCGACCTTGCGGTGGTCGATCGCAAAGCCGGTGACGTTGCGGTCCATGTCTCCGCCGGATGCGACCGGTCGGACGGCGGCCTGTACAGACGACGCATGTCCGCCGCTGCCGGTCTCTTCGCCGATCAGCGTAGCCAGTTTCATGCAAACATCCTCATTGGCACAATCCCCATGGCCGTCCCGTCACGGCCAAATCTCATGACCGGACGTTCAGCCGCTTACTCCGCGCCGGTCGTCGGCTTCGCACCGAATGCCGGAGTCCCCGGCGCATGCCACAACAACGGGAGCAAGTCGCTCTCGTCGATATCGCGATTGGTGTCGGGTATCACCCCCAGCATCGATCCGGTCCGGCTGATCACGCGCGAGA
Organism: Sphingomonas sp. 22R3R2A-7; assembly: GCF_036856055.1. NCBI lineage: Bacteria > Pseudomonadati > Pseudomonadota > Alphaproteobacteria > Sphingomonadales > Sphingomonadaceae > Sphingomonas > Sphingomonas sp. 22R3R2A-7. The sequence continues at coordinate 1,203,153 of NZ_JASPFR010000001.1, forward strand.
CGACCGGTGCCGCGGTCCAGGCGGCGGTGGTGAACCCGTAGGACTCCTTGTTGCCCTTCGCCGAGTCGAGCGTCACGACGACGACATAGCGCGGCGCGTCCATCGGGAACGCTGCGGCAAAGGTCGAGACGTTGGTATGCTTGTTGTACCCGCCCGCCTGCGCGATCTCCGCGGTGCCCGTCTTGCCCCCGACGCGGTAGCCGGGCGCCTCGCCCTTGCGACCCGTACCATATTGCACGATCAGCCGGAGCAGCTGGCGCATCCGCGCGCTCGTCGTCGTGCTGATCACGCGCCGCCCTGCGGGAATATGCGCCGGATCGATCTTGAGCAGCGTCGTCGGCCGCCAGATCCCGCCATTGACGAGCGTGGCATAGGCGTTGGCGAGGTGCAGCGGCGTCACCGCGATCCCGTGGCCATATGCCGACGTCATGACCGTCGTCCGCGCCCAGAAGGTCGGCCAGATCGGACGCCCCTTCTCACGCAGCTCGATATCGGGCTTGGTGTCGAACCCGAGCTTGCGGAACATCGTCTGCATGCCCGTCGCACCGATCTGGTCGGCGATCCGCGCCGTCGCGATGTTCGACGAATAGATCAGCGTTTCCGGGATGTTCAGCCAGCGCTTCTCCTCATCGCCCGGATCGTCGTGGATCGTGTAGCCGCCGACGCGCATCGGCGCCGTCGCGTCGAACCGGCGCGACATCGACGTGACGACGCCCGTGTCGATCGCCGCCGCCATCGCGATCGGCTTGAACACCGAACCGAGCTCGTACACGCTCTGCGTTCCCATGTTGCGCAGCTGTTCGGTGCCCGCCATCCCGACGCGGTTGGGATTGAAGACGGGCATCGAGGTCATCGCGATGACCTCGCCCGTATCGACGTCGAGGACGATGCCCGACGCCGCCTTGGCCTGGAACGACGCCACCGCGCGCGCGAGTTCGCTTTCCATCGCGGCCTGGACACGCGTGTCGATCGACAGCGCGACGGGGGTGCCGTTGAGCGCCGGGTTGGTCAGCCGCTCGTCGAGCACGCGCTCCATGCCCGACATGCCGTGCCCGTCGGTCGACAGGAAGCCCAGCGCATGCGCGGCCATCGTCGACTGCGGGTACAGCCGCTGCGTCTCGCGCGCGAACACGATCGCGGGTTCGCCGATCGCGTTGACCTGTTCCACCAGCGCGGGCGACGCGCGTCGCTGGAGATAGCTGAAGCTGACATTCTTGGTCAGCAGCGCATAGAAGAACGCCTGGTCGCCACGGTCGGGCATCAGCGCCGCGAGCCGCGCCGCGATCTCGGTCGGGTCGCCGATCAGCTTCTTGGGATGGACCGCGATCGTCCATGCATCGATCGTCCGCGCGAGCGGTGCGCCATTGCGATCGACGATGTCGCCGCGGGCGGCGATCGCGGCGGCGCGTGCCGCTGGATCGCTCAGCGACCCCTGGATCGCCAGCATGCCCAGCCGACCGATGACCAGCAGCACGGCCGCGCCGAACAGGAACATCAGCATCATCAGGCGCATGTGCGCCGTCGCGACCAGCGCATGGCGCTGCGTCGCGGTACGCCGCTCGGAGACTGGCCGGGCGACGAGCGTGGTCAACGCAGGCGCCCGGCCTCGGCGCGGGCGCCGTTCAGGATCGAGCCGAGCGTGGTATCGGACAGCAGCTTGCGATCGAGCATCGCGACCGCCTGCGGACGAACCTTGGCGACCGCGGCGAGGCGCTCGGTCGAGGCTGCGCGGACGATCGCGGCCTCGGCGGACTTGGGCATCTGGACCGACGCACGGATCACGACGGGTTTCAGCGCCGCTGCGACCGCGGCGGTCTGCACGCCGACGTTGGTCACGGCTGCGGGCGCTGCAACGGGCGCTGCAACGGGCGCGATCACCGGCATCGACGGCACCAGGAGCTGCGCGGTCTGGATCGTCCCGCGGTTGCCGATCTGGTTCACGTCGAGCGCGGCCAACGCCGATCTGCTTGCGACGAACTGGCCAGCGGTCGGCGCGGACAACGCCAGCGTGTCGCCATTCCAGCGTTCGAGCTGCACCAGGTTGGCGCGCGTGTCGAACTCGGTCTCGAGCGCACGGATGTCGCGCTCGGCGAACCGGATCTGACCATTGACGGCCTCCAGCTTCTTGCGTTCGGCGGCGACCTGCAGCGAAACGAGGTAGAAACCGAGCACGACGGCCACGCAGCCCCCGAACCAGCCCACACCCTTCAACCGATACGCCGCCGTCATGTCGTCACCTCTTCCGTCCAAGGTTGCGCGGAGGTCCGCCGCGCCGTTCGTAAAGTCGCAGAGCGTGCACGCGGGTTGCGTGCCAGCTCGTCCTCGCCGGCGCGCACGGGGCGTCCGACATCGGTAAAACTCGGTTCCGCCACGCTTTTCGCCTGCGGAAGATGACGCGAACCTGAAGGCGCAGCGCCGGACCGCGCGCGCAGGAACCGCTTCACCATCCGGTCCTCGAGGCTGTGAAACGTCACGATCGCGAGCCGTCCGCCGGGCTTGAGCGCGCGCTCCGCGGCGAGCAGGCCGTCCGCCAGTTCGCCGAGCTCGCGGTTGACGTGGATGCGGATCGCCTGGAACGCGCGCGTCGCCGGGTCCTTCTTGTCGTGCGCCTTGTAGCCGAGCGCGCGACGGATAACGTGCGCCAGCTCGCCGGTGCGCGTCAGCGGCCGCGCCGCGACGATCGCACGCGCGACGCGCCGCGACTTGGGCTCGTCGCCATATTGATACAGCACGTCGGCGATCTCGGCCTCGTCCGCCTCGTTGACGAAGTCCGCGGCCGACATCCCCGCCTGCGCCATCCGCATGTCGAGCGGACCGTCCGACTGGAACGAAAAGCCACGCTCGGCCCGATCGAGCTGCATCGACGACACGCCGATATCGAGCGTGATCCCGTCGACGGGCAACGCGTCGCGTGCCTCGAGCTCGGCGACCATCGCGGAGAAGTCGGCGGCGACCAGCGTCAGGCCGTCATGCGCATCGGCGAGCGCGCGACCCGCCTCGATCGCATCGGGATCGCGATCGAACGCGATCACGCGCGCGCCTCGCGACAGCAGCGCGCGGGTATAGCCGCCGGCGCCGAACGTCCCGTCGACCATCGTCTCGCCGGGTGCGGGGGCCAGCGCGGCAAGCACCTCGTCCATCAGCACGGGAACGTGCGGCGCATCGTCCTGGGGCAGCAGATCGCTCACAGCGCGACCCCCTTCTCGGCCATGTAAAAGCGCGCCATCTCCTTGACGACATCGGGCATGTCCGGCGTCGCGACGAGCGCGGCGGGGTCCCAGATCTCGATATAGTCGAGCACGCCGTAGAAGAACGCGTGCGTCTTGATCCCGGCATAGAAGCGCGGAAAGGCGGGCATGATGAAGCGGCCCGAGCCATCGAACGGCACCGCCTCGCCAGACGCCGCGCGACGCTTGATGTTATAGTCGTATTCGCCGTCCTCGCGCGTGTTCTCGGCCTCGCGCCGGTCGAGCTTTTCAGCGAGCAGCGCGACATAGCCCGGGTCATACGCGACCAGGCACCGGTTCTTCTGATGCGCGCCGATGATGATGGTTCCGCCGTCCTTGCCGTTTGCCTTGGGGGCGTTTGCCGACAGGATCGTCCGAAGTGCGGAAGGGATGGCTACCCGGCCCTTGTCGTCGACAAGGCCGATGCCGTCTCCCTGATACCGCCCTCTGTCCGACACGCCAATATCCCGCGAATGGCGTGCACGACTTCCCGCTTCGAATCGCAGCTCGCGCTGCAATCCGACCGCGCAATCGCGCTCGGTGACCGTGCCCCTGTGTTAACCTCGGTCTATCACAGCGAAACGGGGACGCAACGGGATTTTTGGGGATTTCACGGAATCAGAAGGTTAATTCGTCCAATCGAGCGGGCGCGCGCGACCAACGGCGGACCAAGCCACACGCCATGATATTGAGACTCAAGGGAAAGTCGGGCGCAAGGCCAATAGCGCGCAAAGCACGAAAGGACGGCGTGATCCGGCAGCATCCGGCGGTTAAGGCTTGGCGGCAGGCGCCTGCGCATTGACGCTCGGCGCGAGCCCCATTTCGGCGAGTGGCTCGTCAGTGCCGTCGGAGGCCGTGGTGTTCGAGACCGCCATGTTCGCGACGACATCCGCCTGCGCCGAGCCCGCGGCAACGACGGGCCGTTCCCGCGTCGCCGATCCAATGATCGCGCTTGCAAGGCCGATGAACAGAACCACCGCGGCAAGGCCGATCATACCGACCTTGATCCGCTGCATGGTCTGCGAAGGTACGTGTCCGTTCTGCATCTTGGCGTGTTTAGCTACCCGATCACCGCGCATTTGTCGAACGGCCGCATCCGGGGTGGCTTGGATGCTTCTCAAGCAAGTCCCTTCGACGCGCGCCATTCGGCATTATAGAGCGTCGACAGGTAGCGAAATCCGGTATCGCACAATATCGTCGCGATCCGCTTTCCCGGCCCCAGCTGCCGCGCGAGCGCGACCGCGCCGGCGACGTTGATCCCCGACGACAGGCCGAGGCACAGCCCCTCCTCGTCGAGCAGCCGCCGCGTCCATTCATAGCCCTCGGCATCCGAGATCCGGAACTGCGTGTCGATGGGTGCGCCTTCGAGATTGGCGGTGATCCGCCCCTGCCCGATCCCCTCGGCCACCGACGATCCCTCGGACTTCAGTTCGCCATGCGCATAATAATTATACAGCGCAGCGCCATGCGGGTCGGTGAGCGCGATGCAGACCCCCTCGTCCTTGGCCTTGAGCCCGAGACCGACACCAGCGATCGTGCCCCCAGTGCCCGCCGCACAGGTGAAGCCGTCGATCCGGCCGTCCATCTGCGCCCAGATCTCCTCGGCGGTGCCGACGATATGCGCGCGGCGGTTCGCGGTATTGTCGAACTGGTTCGCCCAGATCGCACCCGGCGTCTCCTCGGCGATCCGCCGCGACGTGTGGACGAAATGGCAGGGGCTCGAAAACGCCGCCGCGGGAACGAGGACGAGCTCCGCGCCCAGCGCGCGCAGCGTGTCCATCTTCTCCCGGCTCTGCGTCTCGGGCATGACGATGATCGTCTTGTACCCCTTGGCATTGGCGACCAGCGCAAGACCGATCCCGGTATTGCCCGCCGTCCCCTCGACGATCGTTCCGCCGGGTGCCAGCATCCCGCGCGCCTCGGCGTCCTCGACGATCGACAGCGCCGCGCGATCCTTGATCGAGGCGCCCGGGTTCACGAACTCGCATTTGCCGAAAATGTCGCAGCCCGTCGCGTCGCTGGGCCCCTTGAGGCGTACCAGCGGCGTGTTGCCGATCAGGGCGAGCGTGTCGGGTAGCGTCTGCGTATCGGTTGTCATCTGCATCCGGGCTAGATGGCGCCGACCCCAGCCAAGGGCAAGCACGCGAATCTATACGCCACAGAAGCGATCTCCGCACGGCAGGGATAACGCGGATCGCAAAGGCCAGCTCCGCATGGAGCCGGGAGCATGAGGGTCAGCGGTTAGGAGGCTGGCAGGCTCAGGACCGCCCGCAGCCCAGCCGCCGGCCACCGGCCAGCATATCGAGGCGCGAGTCCACGCAGGCCTGCGCATCGGACAGCTTGGCGCCGAGCAGCGATTCACTGCCTTCGTCCGCGAGCGCGAGTGCGTCCGCAATCAACTGCGCGATCGCGGTCAGGCGATCGAACGGGTCGTCATTTCGCGTCATGCGTCGTCCTTTCGACGGTGTTTCATACTATAGCGCAGCCGTTGATCGCACCGTTGCCGCCGCCATGTTTTTCGCCGGCGCCACCATCCCCGCGCCGTCGTCCCCGATTCGCCGAGGCGCTCTTCCGATCGTGCCCATGGGCCCGCCATGGCCTCGAGCGAAAGAGCAGAATCATGCGTCCCGGACGGCAGTGCACCAAAACGATCCAGCTCCGCCTCGCCAACGCCGTGCCCGGCACGCCTGTCCCGGCCGACGACAGCCTGCCCGATCAACCGTTCGCTGCCCGACCGCAATGCCCGACATATCCCCGCCAAACAACGTTTCGCGCGTCGGCGCTGCATGGTCCAACATGCGGATTGCGGCGAGCCGACCTGCCGCAGGGATGGTCCGAAGGCGCGCCGCGGTAACGGTACCGCTACGGCTTGACGGCATTTGCTGCATGCGCGAAGTCGCTTCGCACCATGAAGACCCCCTCCCCATCACCGCCGTCGCCGCGCTGCTCGCGCTGGCCGCCTGCAACTCCAAGCCCGCCGCGCCCGAGGTTGTCGACAGCAACCCGGATCCGATGGCCAACCAGCTCGCCAATGCCGGCCCGGTCGAACTGCCGCCATCGATCAAGTCCGAGCAGACGATGCGCTGCAAGGACAACAGCCTGGTCTATGTGACGTTCTTCCAGGGCGACAAGCAGGCCAATATCCGCCTCAAGGAAGGCGACACCGCCACCACGCTCAAGGCCCCCGCTGCCGGCGAGCCGCTGGTTGCCGAGGGTGGCTGGTCGATGACCGGCAACGAGAAGGCAATCGACCTGACGCGACCCGGCAAGGGCAGCCAGACCTGCCACATCTGATCGCTGTCCGATCCTGATCGATGCCGTCGGGGAATGGTCGCGGTGTGTCCGCGACCGTTCCCCGCTTTCGGTTGGACGGACTGCCCGGCGCCACGCCCGGCCCCGCGGCCCAGTCCCGCGGCCAAGCCCCGCGCTTGCCGCTCAGGGGAGCGTGCCTTGCCATTCGCTGCTGGCCGCGCCACGCTGACCGCCATGGCAACCATTGCGATCTACAGCCTGAAGGGCGGCGTCGGAAAGACGACGCTCGCGGTCAATCTGGCGTGGTGCTCGGCGGCGCGGTCCGCGCGGCGCACCTTGCTCTGGGATCTCGATCCGCAGGCGGCCAGCACCTTCCTGATGCATGGCGGTGCCGGGCGCGATCAGGCGCAGGCGATGTTCTCGAAGGACATTGCGGTTCGCAAGCGCGCGCAGCCGACCGCGATTCCTCATCTCGACCTGATCGGCGCCGACGCGTCGCTGCGTGGGCTGGATCACCTCTTCCATGCGATCGACAAGAAGAAGCGGCTGGAAAAGCTGATTGCCGAACTGACCGATTACGACCGTGTCGTTCTCGATTGTCCGCCGGGACTGACCGAGACCGCGGATCAGGTCATGCGCGCCGCCGACCTGATCGTCGTGCCCGTCATCCCCTCGCCGCTGTCGCAGCGCGCCTATGAGGATGTCGTGCGGCATCTGGGCGGCCGGACCCCGATCCTTCCCGTGCATGTGATGGTCGATCGCCGTCGACGCCTGCATGCCGACGCGATCGCCGCGCGACCCGAATGGCCGGTAATCCCGATGAGCAGCGTGATCGAATCGATGACCGCGCAGCGTGCCCCCGTCGGCGTCTTCGCGCCGCGATCGAGCGCCGCTGCCGCGTTCGACACGCTGTGGCGCACGATCGAACGGCGCCTGGCAGGCTGATCGTCCATAACCATGGAGCAACTCGATCCCAAAATCGTGCTCGGTGGCTATGCCGTCGGCGTCTTTCCCATGGCCGACAGCCGCGACGCGGACAGCGTCTACTGGGTCGAACCCCGACGCCGTGCAATCCTGCCGCTCGACGGCTTTCATCTGGCGCGCTCGCTGCGCAAGACGATTGTCAGGGATCGCTTTCGCGTCACGGTCGACACCGCGTTCCCGGACATCCTCGCGTTGTGCGCGGAAAGCGTCGACAACCGACCCGAGACCTGGATCAACACCGGGATCGAGCGCGTCTTCCTTCAGCTCCACACGATGGGGTTCGCGCATTCGATCGAATGCTGGGACGGCGAAGCGCTGGTCGGCGGGTTATACGGACTCGCGCTGGGCCGGGCATTCTTCGGGGAGAGCATGGTCAGCCGCGCGACCGACGCATCGAAGGTCGCGCTCGCGCATCTCGTCGCACGCATGAAGGCGGGCGGGTTCGACCTGCTCGATTGTCAGTTCCAGACGGCGCACCTCGCCTCGCTGGGCGCCGTCGAGATCGACCGCAACGCCTATGTCGCGTTGCTCAGGGGCGCGATCGAGGGCGTGGCCGGCGAGGATTCAGCCGGGACCGGCTCGGCGGCGGGCGATTTCTTCGCGCTCGACCGCTTCGCCGCGGCTTCCGCGACGGGTGCGGTATCGGGCCCGGTCGCCGGGAACGTCATCGCGCAGCTCTTGGCCCAGACGTCGTAGATCGGGTGCTGGACCGCGTTCAGCGCGGGACGCTCCTTGTAGAGCCATCCCGAAAATGTCTGTCGCCAGCGCTTGTCGGTGCCGCGCACCACGACCTGGACGAACGCACCGGTCAGCTGCTCCGTCTCCCACGGCGCGGTCTGTTCGCAGGCGCGCAGGCGTAGCACGACGTCGCCCATGCGCGTCGCCTGCCCCGGCTTGAGCGTGACCTCCCGGGTATCGCCATTACGCTTGTTGAGCAGCCCGATCACCGCGACGCGCTGCGCCATCGGCGTGCCGCCATTGGCAAGCGATGCCGCGCCCGTGTCGATTGTCTCGATCGAGATCGTCGCCGGGCTGGTCCGCGCCAGGCAGATCCTGCTGGACCGCAGCGACCGGCGCGGCGCCACGGTCGGACATGGCGCGGTATCCCAGCCAGCCCCCGATCACCACGACGACAATCAGGATCGCCGCAGCGATCCGCCGGGTCATCCTTCGGGCGTCCAGGCTTCATAATCGCCCGTCGCGGCCGCACGGCGTCCACCCTTTTCGAGTGCCCCCGCGGGACGATAGGCCAGGGCGGTGCCCGTCAGATTCGCGACCGCCGGCTTCTGCCAGGCACGGACCGGCGGCAGCGCGCGGTCGGGAACATCAGCGACCTGGTGATGCAGCCAGCTGAACCACGCCGGGGGAACGCGGCTCGCATCCGTCGCCCCCTGGTAGATCACCCAGCGGCGGGGGTTGCCCGCGGTGTCCTTGCCGCCCTCGTAATAAACGTTCCCGAGCGCGTCCTCGCCCATCCGCGTCTTGCCGCGAAGGCCGAATTTGGTGCCGAGGGTGGCGCCGTTCCACCACGTGAAGGTCGATGCGAGAAATCCCATAGCCGCCGCTTAGCGAGTGAGCGCGGCGCCAGCAACCTCGAACGCGATCACGCCGTCGAACCGCACCGCGCTCAGCCGGCCTTGTCCGTCCATTCGACGCGATCGCCTTCCGCGATCCCGAGCTCGCCGGCGCGCCCGCCCATGATCTCGAGCACCGCGGCGACCGGCTCGCCGGACGGGATCGGCGCTTCGGAAAACGGCACGGTATTCTCCGCGATGCGCGCAATCGTCTTGTCCGCGCGGATATAAACGATGTCGAGCGGGCTCGGCGTGTTCTTCATCCAGAAGTTCGCCTCGCGCGGGCCCCCGCCACCGGCGGGATAGGGCGCGAACAGCATGCCGCGGTCGGGCTTGAGGTCGGTGCGGTACATCAGTCCCTGCGCCTGCTCCGCGTCGGTCCGCGCGGGCTCGACCGTGAAGACATGCGCACCGTTTGCACTGCGGATCGTCACCGTCAGCGTCTTTGCGGCGTCCGCGACGCCCCCGTTCGCCGCACCGCGATCCCCCCGCACATCCCCACCATTGGCATCCCCGCTCGAGCAGGCGCAAAGCCCCAGAGCGAGAACGGACGCGAGCAAGATCTTACGCATGACATTATCCCAAATTATACCGGGCGCGGCTGCGACCGGGCCGACCAGCACGCGCGGTATCAGGCCCCGGGCCCTTGCTCCACGGCAACCGCAAGCGGCCCCTTGCGACCCGTGACGATCCGCGCCTGCAGCGGCTGGTCGGGTTCGACCGCATCGATCCCTGCGCGCCGCAGCGTTTCCATATGGACGAAGACGTCGCGCCCATCGCTGTCGCGGACGAGAAAGCCATAGCCCTTCAGCCGGTTGAACCATTTGACCATCACGGGTTCGAAAGGCCCGGCCGCATCGATCAGCGTGACGGGATCGATCCGGTCGGGTGCCCCGGCAGCGCTCGCCGCGGCACGGATCGCGGTTTCATCGACCGCGTTGCTCAGATCGATCGAGAGGATCTCGCGCGCCTGAAAGCCACGCCCGCGTTGCACCGCCACCGCCTCGATCCGCGCACCCTCGGGCAGGCTGCGGCGGCCATGCGGCTGGAGGACGGAGAAATGGATGAGGATATCGCCGATCGCGGAATCGTCGGCGACCGCGAAGCCGAACCCGCGCGTGACGTCGAACCATTTGACGACGCCGCCATAGACCGCCGGCTCGGCCACGGGCACCTGCTCTCCGGCGATCCCGATGTTCGGGACCGCGTTGATCGCCATCGCGACGGGCATGCCGATCACGGCGTCCGCAACCTGCTGCGCCGCCCTGTCCACGCCACCACCAACTTGCGTCTCACCACGCATCGTTACGCACCCCCACCCCTTGCTAGCACGCTTCCTCGCAGCCGCAACAACATGCGATGTACTGTCACGCGAAATCCGCTGGATCGAAATCGTCCGCGGCCGGAGCCGCCAGGATTTTGCGCGCCAACTCAAAGCTATGACCCGCACGGATCATCGCCGCGAGTTGTTTCTGCCGAACCGCGCGATCGTCGCCCTGAACGCGATCGGGATCGCCGTACGGGCCAAGCCGCTTGCGACGGGCATAGGCCAGCGCGGCATCGACGCCGCGATCGGCAATCGCGGGCGCCACCGCATCCGCGTCGCTGTCCTCGATGCCGTCCGCGCGAAAGGCGCCCGCCACCCGCCGCGCGCCCAGCCCTCGGCGCTGCATCGACGCGGCTCGCGCCTCGGCAAAACCCCGATCGTCGATATAGCCGAGATCGGCGAGCCGCTGCGCCAGCGCGTCTGGATCCGGCGCCGCGCCCGCGCCGTCGGCCCAGCCGCGCTCACGCAGCTTGCGACGCAGATAGTCGCTCAGCCGTCCGCGGGTCGTCGCGAATCGCTCGACATAATGCAGCGCAAGACGCTCCAGCGACGCAGCATCGAGCGGCTTCGGCACGCGTTTTTCAGGCTTTTCTCGACGACGGTCTTTGGTCACGCCATCATTGTGCCACACTGGGATAGGATTTTGAACGCCACGGCCTGCGTGCGTGCTCCAAAACGGGGCGTGGCATGCGAGGTCACAGGAGTGGAATGTCCGAAGACAGGCCGCGACGGGACAGACAGGACGCAGATGACGATCGACACTTCTCGGGCGATGACGACCGACCCGCTGGCGAAGCCGGCGATCGACCGGGCTGCCCCGAACGTGACGGCGACCCCGACCGAGGATGCGCTGCCGCGTCGCTTCGCCGACTTCGCGACGCTCGGTGATGCGCTCGACTATGCCGCGACCGGGACACGCGGGCTCAACTTCCACGACGCGCGCGGTACGCTGACGCAGCCCTATCCCTATGCGCAGCTTCAGCGCGATGCGCGCAAGATGGCGGATCGCCTGATCGCCGCGGGGGTTGCACCGAAGGACCGCATCGCGCTGGTCGCCGAAACCGGCGCCGAGTTCGCCGCGCTGTTCTTTGGCGTCGTCTATGCCGGCGCCTGGCCGGTGCCGCTGCCGCTGCCGACGTCGTTCGGCGGCCGCGTGTCCTATATCGAGCAACTCCGGATCCAGCTGTCGAGCTGCGATCCCAAGATGCTGATCTATCCGCCCGAACTCGCGCAGATGGCAAGCGAGGCGGCCCGTCTGGCCGAGACGATCGGCGTCGACTGGTCCGAGTTCGCGACGCGCGATGCCCCCGAAGCGGCACTGCCCGAAGCCCGCTCCGACGATATCGCCTATCTGCAATATTCGAGCGGCTCGACCCGTTTCCCGCACGGCGTGGTCATCACGCACGAAGCGCTGTTGAACAACCTCGCCGCGCACAGCCACGGCATGGAGGTCTGCGCGACCGATCGCTGCGTATCGTGGCTGCCCTGGTATCACGACATGGGCCTGGTCGGCTGCTTCCTCTCGCCGATCGCCAACCAGGTTTCGACCGACTATCTGAAGACCGAGGATTTCGCGCGTCGTCCGCTCGCCTGGCTCGACCTCGTCAGTCGCAACACGGGGACCACGCTCAGCTATTCGCCGACGTTCGGCTATGATATCTGCGCACGCCGCATGTCGTCGCAGACCAAGGCGAGCGAACGGTTCGACCTGTCGCGCTGGCGCGTCGCGGGTAACGGTGCCGACATGATCCGCCCCGACGTGATGCAGTCGTTCGTCGATGCCTTCGCCGATGCCGGTTTCAAGGCGTCGGCATTCCTCCCGAGCTATGGCCTCGCCGAGGCGACGCTGGCCGTATCGCTGATGCCGCCAGGCGAAGGCATTCGCGTCGAACTGGTCGAGGAAACGCAGCTTTCGGGCGGCTCGCGCGGGGAAGACCGACCGCAGCGTTACCGCGCGATCGTCAATTGCGGCAAACCCGTCCGCGACATGCGGATCGAGATCCGCGAAGAGGACGGCACGCCGCTGCCCGAGCGCGCGATCGGCAAGGTCTGGTGCAAGGGCAAGTCGGTCATGGTCGGCTATTTCCGCGACGACGCGGCGACCGACGCGTGCATGGCCGACGGCTGGCTCGACACCGGCGACATGGGCTACATGTCCGACGGCTATATCTACATCGTCGGCCGCGCCAAGGACATGATCATCGTCAACGGCAAGAACCACTGGCCGCAGGACATCGAATGGGCGGTCGAACAGCTGCCGGGCTTCAAGGCCGGCGACATCGCCGCGTTCGCGATCACCACGCCCGGTGGCGAGGAAACGCCTGCGGTCCTCGTGCAGTGCCGCAGTTCGGACGAAGGCGAGCGACTGCGTCTTCGCGACGAGATCCGCGAGCGCGTCCGCTCGGTGACCGGGATGAACTGCGTGATCGAGCTGATACCGCCGCGCACGTTGCCGCGCACGTCGTCGGGCAAGCTGAGCCGCGCGAAGGCGCGCAACCTGTATCTGAGCGGTGACATCAAGCCTTACGATATCGCCGCTTGAGGGGCCGCTGACCGATAGCCCCAAAATGGACCAGTTATTTCTTACAAAATTGGCGTTCCTAGGGATGTGATAACTAACATTCGTTAAGTGCAGAGGGGTGAACAGATTGTCGCTTCTCCCCAACGAAACGTTAGCTTGCGTCCCGCAGGAGGCGGAACGCGTCACTTTGAAGGCGTTGCTGACGTTTTCGGCGACCGATTCGCACGAATGGGGCTTGATCCGTGCGCGCCAGTTGCTGGCGGGGCGACACCGTATCTGGTTGATGCTCGGCGCGGCGGTGCTCACCGTAACGCTCTGCGGCGCGCTGCTGTATCACAGCATGCCGTTGTGGGAGATCCTCCTCTGGATGGTCATGACCGTGGCGACGGCGGCAGCGGGGGCGGTCCGGATGGCATTGACCCCGCCCCGTGCGTTCAGTCACGCGAGCCGAACCGACATCCGTCAGACCGCGTGGAACGGACTTGCGCTCGGGCTGGTCCTGTCGGTTCTGCCGATACTTTTGTGTATGCAGGGAAAGCCGATCCGCGCCCTCGGGCCGGGCATCGCGCTCATGCTGTTCTCGACCGCCACCGCCTTCTTCATGGCACCGCTGGCGCTGGCGACCACCGCCTTCCTGCTTGCGTTCGGTCTGGTCACGGCTTCGTGCCTCGTGCTCACCGGCGCGCCCGTGGCGGGTGTTGCCACGCTGATCTTCACGATCCTGCTGCTGACGATCTGCATGAGCCGCGCGAAAGCGCTCGCCATCATCGAGACCGCGGGACTGGCGCTTGACGAGCGCGACGAGACCGTCAGCCTCCTGCTGCGCGAGTTCGAGGCGACGGGCGCGCACTGGCTGTGGGAGATCGACGGCGGACGTCGTATCGTGCGTGCCAACAGGCAACTCGCGGTCGCATGTGAGCAGGACGCGGCGCTTCTCGAGGGCATGCCGTTTCTGCAGGTCCTTGCCGGCCCGACATGGGATACCGGTCACTTTGCCCCCGGACTGCGCACCCTCGCCAAGAAGTTGAAGGCGCGGAAAAGCTTCAGTGCCGTGCGCCTGCCCGTGTGGATCGCGGGGGAAGAACGCTGGTGGGAGGTCTCGGCATCGCCGCGCTTCGACAATCGGGGGACGTTCTGCGGTTTCCGGGGGTCGGGTCGGACGTCACGGACCAGCGCGCATCGGCCGACAAGATCAATCGCATGGCCCGGTACGATGCGCTGACGGGCCTGCCCAACCGGCTGATGATCAACGAAACGTTGTCGCTGGCGATCAGCGAAACCGATCCCGTGATCGGCCGGTACGCGTTCATGATGCTCGATCTCGACCGCTTCAAGGCGGTCAACGACACGCTCGGCCACCCGATCGGCGACCGGCTGCTGTGCGGCGTTGCCGCGCGCCTCGACGCGCTGATGGGGGCAAGCGGGACGTGCGGCCGGCTGGGCGGCGATGAATTCGCGGTGATCATTCCGGATGCGACCGATGTCGCCGGCGTCGAGACGCTCGCGCAACGGATCATCGACGCGCTGTCACGCCCTTACGAGATCGATCACCACACCTTGTATATCGGCGCGAGCGTCGGAATCGCGGTCGGCCCGCGCGACGGCCGTACTTCCGAGATGCTGGTCCGCTCCGCGGATCTGGCGCTCTACCGCGCCAAGGATGCCGGCCGCGGAGTTCTACCGCACCTACGAACCCGAATTGCACGCACAGGCAGAAGAGCGTCGGATCCTCGAGATCGCGCTGCGCAGCGCGATCGAACGGGACGAGATGCATCTCGAATATCAGCCCATCGTCGATACCGACACGACGATGTTGCAGGGCTTCGAGGCGCTGCTGCGATGGCGGAGCGCCGATCTGGGCGACGTCTCCCCGGCCAAGTTCATTCCGATTGCGCAGGAAACGCGGCTGATCGCCCCGATCGGTGACTGGGTGCTGCGAACCGCGTGCCGCGAGGCGGCGCGCTGGCCGGCGAACGTGCGCGTTGCCGTCAACGTTTCGCCCGAGCAGCTCTACAACCCGGGGTTCGTAGCGATGGTCACCGCCGCGCTCGCAAATGCGGACCTCGCACCCGAAAGGCTCGAGCTCGAGGTGACCGAGGGTCTGTTCCTGCACAAGGGACACGGCGTCGGCATCGTTCTCGATCGGATCCTCAAGCTCGGCGTACGGCTCAGTCTCGATGATTTCGGGACCGGACAATCATCGCTCGGCTATCTCAGCCGGACGCGCTTCTCGTCGATCAAGATCGACCGCAGCTTCGTCGAGGCGGCATCGCATGGCGGCCGCGAGGCGCTTGCGATCATCCGCGCGGTGGTCGCGCTCGCGCACAGCCTAGGCATCGCCACCACGGCGGAAGGCGTCGAGACCGAGGCCGAGCGCCGGATCGTCGAGGCACTCGGCTGCACGCGGGCGCAGGGCTATCTGTTTGGCCGCCCCCTGCCCGTCGAGGAAGCGCGCGCGCTCGCCAACGAACTGGTCACCACCATCATCGCGGCCTGAGCTCATCGCCCTTACAGAGCAGATCGGCGATATTCGTGCCGGTCGCTCCCGATCAATCCCAGAATCGCTTGCGATCGAGCAGCCTGCGGTGCGCTTTCCCCGCGCGGTGAACCAACTTGTCCACCCCGTGCCGATCGATCAGCGCCGCCGCGCCGTCCAGCTCGAGCAGGCCGTGGTCCCGCAGCAGCATTGGCGCTGTCGAACGATCGTTGAGGATCCCGAGCCGGTCCTGGAGTTTTTCCAGTGTGCGGACGAACCCCGCGCGCCGCCGCTTCTGCCCCTCCTTCTCAAAGAGCCCGGCAAAGAATTCGGCAGCGTAGCGCAAGGTCTTGGCCGATTTGCGGAGGCGATGACGCGCGTTCGTGTCGAGATCCTCCAGCGACGCGTGATTGATCTTCAATTGCTTGCGTCGTTTGCGAAGGCTCATCGCGGCAAATTCCGATACCGGCATCGCCCTAGCCGTCGCCGTCGCTGCCGCATCGAGCCAGGGACCCGTTGCCGACCATGCCACGAGATCGAGCATCACCTGCATCGTCCGTGCCGATCCAAGTGTGGCGTCGACCGCCTCATACGCGGTATCGCGGAGATGCTCGACCTGCGTATGGACCGGCCCCCGACCGATTTTGCTCGTCACGGCGTCGGACAGCACGTCGAGATCGCGTGCCGTGCCGAGGACGCGCGCCAGTGGCCGCACCTCCGCCTGTAACCGGCCCGCGTCTTCCTTTCCCACCACGGATTTGAAGATCTTGAGCGCGGAGCGAAGCCGTCTCAGTGCGACGCGCGCCTGATGCAGCGCCTCTGGCGCGCGCGTTTCGAGCAGGATCGCCTCGTTCAGCCGATAGTGGCGCAGGCACCCGCCGATGATCGCCTGCAGCGCCGCCGCAGGTGTCATGGCCACGTCGAGGTGCACTGGCTCTGCCTTGAACGCGCGCGCGCTGGCGTCGGACAGCGCGTATCCCCGCTCCGACTTCGTCAGGACGCCGAGCCGGACCGGGATCAGTTCGCCGATCCGCCGCGCCAGCGCAAACAACACGGCGGGATCGCCCTGCTTGAGCTCGAGTTCGATCTCGCAGACGGGAGAGCTTCGATCCCCGGCGGTGACGCTACCCCGGTCGAGTACGATCTCGATATCCGCGACGTCATCCCGCACCCGCCAAGTCGTCCGCTCGACGGCGACGGTGAACACAGGGTCGACACCCTCCAGTGGCGGACCCGGCAAAAGCGCCAGCGGCGTCGTATCGTCAAGGATCGGAGTATCGTCGTCGACCGCGCGTTCCCATTCGGGACGACTGAACAGCCCCGCCCCCTTGGCCGAATCGGTCTTGATCGTCTGGATCCGCTCGTCCGCCCTGCGTCGAATGCGGAGCGAGGCGCCGTGTTTGCGCAGCCGCTGATCGGGCGTATCGAAATAGGTCGCGTGCAACGTCGCGGTACTGCCGGACACATCGGGGAACAGCGTGGCCGCAACGAGGTCGGCGACCTTGTCGGCGGCGGCGTCCGTCACCACCAGCTTCAGCTCGATTTCCTGCGCCATGACGTTTCCCGATCGCGATTGCCTCACGGGACAACGTACGAGCGCGGCTGACAGCCTCAAGTCATGACGGGCATCAACCGACCAGTTCGCGCGCGGCCTTGGTCATGCGTGCTCAGGCATAGCAAAGAGCGGGGGCCACGGCCCCGCGCTTGTTCAACGTGGCGTGGTAGGACAGCAAGTCGTTGCCGTATGTCTTGTTCGGACCGAACGAGATTTCGATCCTGTCACCGGCCGCGACATTGACGGGAAGCGCCGTGATCATGATCTTGTCGATCAGCACGCCGGTGGCCAGTGCAACGCCATTGCGTTCGATGCGGTAGTCGACGCCATCGCCCGCGACCGCCTTCATGAAGCAGGCATTGAGATCGACCTGCATGGCCTTGGGCGCGGTATAGCGGATGACCGCGCGCATCGGCGCGGCACCATCGCCCGACGGCGCTGCCGACGTGGTGTTGATGCGAAGAGGCTGAGACCAGATGTCGCCGAAATAGCTCGTGAACTTGTTATCGAACAGCTCGAGCGCGGTGTTCTTTCCCGCCCCATTGCGCCGCAAATACGTCCAGGGTGCGACGCCATATTGCAGCAGCGTGTCCGCGATCACGCTGTCCTCGCCGAGCGTATACCCGGTCGCACCACTGATGATGACCGGCTCGGGCCGGATCGTGATCGCCCCGCCGGCACCACCGGGGATGACCGCGCCGTACATGTCGCGGAGCGTCGTGGTCCCCGTGAAGGCAATCGTGCCGCCGCCGCCCCAGACGACGTAGCGATCGGCTCCGATCTTGTAGAGATAGATCGGGCGCGTGCCGAGATTGACACGCACCGGCGCACCGAATGGCAGGATATGATCGACCACCGCACGATAGGCGACGCCGACCGGCTTGATCGTGTTCGACGCGAACAACCCCATGTACGGAAAGCCGCTCTGCTCGACCAGCGCGTACCAGTTCGCATGCGTCACGCCCGAAGCGTAGAGGAGCAGCACCGATTTGACGAGCGATGCAGACGCGAGCCGCGGATCGGGAACGCCGTAGCTATATTCGGTCGCCCAGACCGGCTTCGGCGTTCCGTACCGCCGCATCACGTCGTTCAGATGGTTTATCTCGAGGTCGATCCCCTCCGCCTCGGGCCGATAGGGATGCACCGCGACGCCGTCGACGACGTCGAGCATTCCGGCAGCGAACATCTTGTCGAGGAAGCCGGTGCCGATCGTATTGGTCGATCCGCCGAGGATCGAGACTTCGGGGTGCGCCGTCTTGAGCGGCTGATACATGGCGCGGAGCGTGGCGACATAGGTCTGCGACTGGTCATAGCCGGCCGGATAGTCGAGCGCGTTGTTGCCGTTGATCTCGTTGCCGATTTCGAGCGCGGTGACGCATCCGCCGAACCGGTCGAGCAACTTGCGAAGATAGGTCGCGAATGCCGCCTGTCCGGCAGTCGAATAGACCATCTTGCCATCGTCATACAGCGCGTTGCGCGGCACGATCGTCAGACTGAGCTTGCCGCCGGTCGCGCAGAAACCGGCAAGCGTGTCGATCGCGGTGCCCGTGAAGACATAGGTCCCGGGTGTCTTCTCGACGCTCGCCCAGTTCACCGTGTCGCGGATGACGCGCGTACCGATCTGCGACGTCAACGCCAGCCATGACGGCTGCCAGCCCTGGCTGAAATGCGTCTGGACGCCGAATTGAAAGCCCGTCACCGGGGCAGGAATGGTCGCCGCCTCCGCGGTCCGGCCGACCGATGTCGCTGGTGCGCCGTTGATAGCACCTGCGCCATTTGACGTCGCACCGGCTGCGACGACCGTCACCGCCGCTGCGGATGCCCCGCTCCCGTTGGTCGTCGCGGCCGCCAATGCGGCCGCGACGATGATCGTCGCGACGCCGGCCAGTCTCATCGAGCGTTTTGCGGTCATGATCCACCCCCTCCGAGACCCAGCCCAATTCCTGCGAAGGCTCTCTCTTGATGCGTATATTATAGAGAATGGGAGAATCGTTAGTTACGATTTGTGCTTATATCGATCAAAATCAGAACGGGTCCAATAGGCGATCATCTCAACCCGATGCAGAGCATGACTATATTATAACCCTTAATCAAAGACTTGTTTTGATAGCAGGGAATTAAACGACAACCAGTGTGATATAGCCTCGATACCCAGAGCGTAACTTGCCTTACAGCAGCCGGTACAGCGTCAAGGCGACACCCCAGGCCGCGACGGCCGAGCCAATCAGCGTCACGAGACGCACCGGCGCTGGCCAGCGCTCCGGTGCCGGCTCCGCCAAGGCCTCGCGACCAGCCGGAGATGTCTGCAACGCGGTGACCGCTGGACGGGGATCGAACGATCTGGCGAAGTCGGCCTCGGACAGTTCGGGCGAGAAGGCACATCCATATCCCTCCTCCGCGGCGTGGACGACATGCCCTTGCGCGACGCCTCCCCCGTCAGGCCAAGCCTGAAACTGGTGCCGACATCCATCGCGAGCCCCGTCAAACGGCATCCGGTCGTCGAGACGTCATGGACCATGACGTCGCGCACCAAGCCGTTCCCGCCCCCGGCCGAACCGATCGCACGCGCGTCGTGTCGATTGCCATGCCCGACCCGCACGGCCGCGGGCTGGCCGATGAGTTCGATGGTAGCCAATATCGACATCAATCCTCCTGCCAGGACACAGCTAATGATCGCCCGTTAACAAGTCCTGTCGATTGATGAGTTCTTTACATTTTCCGCCAAATATTGGCAAGCATTGTATGTATTGAATAGATCGGGCAGTTCGAGCCACGATGTATTGCCGACCGCCTATACCGGGACCAGCGGTCCGCTCGAGGGGCGGCACTTATCCCGACCACGGTCACGCACGCAGCGGCAGAGTGTGGCAGAATGAGCCATATCGCGCGCCTCGCGTCCGGATCTCAGCCTTCGCGAGACCAGGACGGGAAAGACCGCGACGCCGCTCGCTCCGGTCGACGCGCCGCGCCTGCGGGGCTCAGGCGACCGAGATTTCGGTGATCAATATGAGCCGCGTGCAAGCAGGACGCTGGGCACCGTCATCGCAATGATCCTGATGTCCAATATCATCGATCGCCGGCGCGAATACATGACATCGAACGCGACTCTCCGCCGATAGGACACGTCGTTGCGCCCGCTGACCTGCCACAAACCCGTGATGCCCGGCCTGACGTAGCAATAATGGGCGAAGTATCGCCCGTACCGCGTAACTTCGGCATCGACGATCGGCCGCGGCCCGACGATGCTCATGTCGCCGCGCAGGACATTCAACAGCTGTGGCAGCTCGTCGAGGCTGCTCTTGCGCAGCACGCTGCCAATCAGCGTGATGCGCGGATCGTCGCGCAGCTTATGGTCGCGATTCCACTCCGCTTGCGCGGCCGGATCGGACGCCAGCAGCTCGGCAAGCCGCGCCTCTGCATCGACGACCATCGATCTGAATTTGAAGCATCCGAATTTGCGGCCACGATGGCCGATCCGGCGCTGCGCGAAGAGGATCGGGCCCGGATCACGCACGTAGATCGTAATCGCGATCAATATCATCAATGGACTGAAGAACAGCAACGCCGTCAGCGCGACCGATATGTCAAAGAGTCGAGCGGCGCCATATCGCGATGTCATACCGAATATTTTCACCGGCGGCATCGCACTTGATGGCTTCAACGCTGCCGGATGATACATCGCGCTCTTCCCCCGACTACAATGCTTGTGCATCGCACAATAGTTCTGTCGGCATTTTATTACTACGTCATTTTACTATATCGAGTCTGAATCTGCACCATTAATGATGTATTTGTCAGTTCTTTTAATACAAATATTACCGATGTATTTGAATTACCAAGACATCACTCGAGGATGGCATCGACCAGTTTTTGCACTTGAGTCCGCCATGAATAGAGCCGGCAGCGTTCGTACCCGGCCTCGACGAGTTGTCTCGAATAGGCGGGATTATTCATCACCCGTCGGACGGAAGCGACGATGTCGTTGATATCAAAGGGATCGCAATAATCGGCTGCATCTGCGCAGCGCTCCCGAATCGCGGGGATGCTGGACCCGATCACGGGGCAGCCGAAATGCATGGCTTCGAGTGGCGGCAGCGGAGACGCTTCGTAAAAGGACGGAAAGAGCAGACAGGCTGCATTCGCGTAGAGACGGCCAAGCTCGGCAAGATCCTCGACCTGCCCCCTGAGATGGACGAGCCCGGCCACGTCGCAGGGAATCTCTACGCCCCCCGGCGCAAGATACCTTCCGCGCGAACCGACCAGGATTGTCGCGACATTATCCTCGCGCGCCAAGCGGATCGCGGCCCGCAACACGCCATCCCAATTCTTGCGCTGCGAAAACGACCCCACATAGAGGACATAGCCCGCCTGATCGCGCGAAACCTCGGGACTGTCGATGGCGGCCACAGAGACGTCAGGCGTCGCACCGTGGGACCGCGCGCCGGCCACGACCAGGCCGCCATCGTCGCGCCAGCCGCCATTCTGGGCAACCTTGATATTCTTTGCCGAGCTCGGCGCGATCGTCGCGAGCATCGCCTTTTCGGTTTCCGAAACGGTCATGATCGGCGCCGCCCGACGAAGCAGGATTGGCAGCATCAGGCCATGAACCAGCCGGTACCGCCACGTATAAGCCTCCGGGTACAGGCGATACGACAGGTCGTGCAGCATCAACACGACGCGCCGCCGGGTAAACAGCGTTACGACCGGGGCCGTGTTGCCGAGGCACAGCAGCCGCGCACCGCGCAGGCTCAACGGCAACAGCACCTGCTCCCAGACATGGCCCGTCGCACCACCGACACGGTCCACCTGCGTCACACGCAAGTCGAGATCCGACACATCGGCACGCGGCTCGCACACCAGCCGCAGCCTCAGTGCAACTTTACCTTCCGAAACAAGATGATCGAGCTCCCGCGTCACTTCACGGGCAACGCGCTGTACTCCGGTTGTCGGCTGGGTCAGAAACCTGCCATTAATTACAATTTGCGCGACTGAATTGTCCATGGGATTCAGCTATATTTCGGGATAGAGCATGGTCTATACGTCATATTGTTCCAATATTTATTTACCACTCTGCAGCATAGCATTGCCATCTAATGCATAGATACTCTAGATGATGATTGCCGATCTCGGGAGGTTTCATCGAATGCTCGCGATACATGTAGCGATCGCGACAGTCGGGCGACCGGCGCTCGTCGCATCGACGGTCGCGCGTCTCGCGCGTCAGACACGGCAGGCCGACGGCGTGCTCGTTGTGTCGGTGTCTCCGACCGACGTCGACGGGGTCGATGCGATCCTCACCCCCGCGGATCGCATTTGCCGAACGCGGGCTATGTCGACAACGCAACCGCGCGCTCGACCTGCTCCGGCACGACGCCGATATCATCGTCTTCTTCGACGACGACTTCATCCCCGCGGATGATTATCTCGAATCCGTCGAACGGCTGTTCATGGCGCATCCCGACGTCGTCGGCATCACGGGCGACCTCGTTGCGGACGGGATCGGCGGTCCAGGCTACACCGTCGACGAGGCCGAGATGCTGATCGCGCGTGACGCCGCGTCGCTGCCCGCGCGGATCAAGACGCGGGAGGCGTTATACGGATGCAATATGGCGATCCGGATGCGCGCCGCGGTGGATCTGCGGTTCGACGAGGCGCTCCCGCTTTATGGGTGGCAGGAGGATATCGACTATACCTATCAACTCGGTCGCCGCGGCCGCCTGATCTCGACAGGGCAAGTCACGGGCGTGCACATGGGGGCAAAGGGCGGACGCACATCGGGGCGCAAACTCGGCTATTCGCAGGTCGCGAATATCGTCTATCTCAGGCGAAAGGGCACGATGCAGCCGGGCCTGGGCGGCCTTTTGTTACGCAAGAACATCGCCGCCAACCTGATCCGGAGCTTTCGTCCGGAACCGCTGATCGATCGGCGCGGGCGGCTGATCGGCAATGCGCTGGCGTTGATCGACGTCATCCGTGGCCGCGTCGATCCGCGCCGCATCGAGCAGATGTGACCGACTTGCGCGCTGTCTACTTCAACGGCAAATTCTACGCCGGCGCTCTGAACGGCGTTCACCGCGTTGCCGACCGGCTGATCCGCGAAGTCGATACGCTGCTGTGGGAAATGCCGATCGATACGCGGCCTGAGGCGGTCCTGTTCATACCCGAGAAGCGGCGATGGCAGCCCACGCTCCGCGCGATCACGGTGGCGGAACAGCCAGGTGCGCTCGGCCAGCGCTGGGAGCAGCGCGTCCTGCCGCGTCTGGCCCGGGGCGGCGTGCTCGTGAACCTCGCCAATCTCGCCCCCTCTCGCATCCCGACAAGATCCTGTTGCTGCACGATGCCCAGTTCCTGTTTCCCGACAGCTCCTATCCATGGCGTCAGCGGTTCGGCTATCGGCTACTCGTGCCGCGGATGGCGCGATCGAGTGCGATCGTCCTGACGGTGTCCGACTATTCGCGTCAGATGCTCGACCTGCTCGGCGTGTCGGCCCGGGCCCGCACGCGACGGATGCACAATGGCGGCGACCATATCCACGACATCGCCGCGTCGAGCGATGCGCTGTCGAAGCTCGGCATCCAGCCCCTGCGCTACGTCCTGCTCTTCGGCAGCGCAAAGGCCTACAAGAACAACCGTGTCGTGTTCGACGCGCTGGCGACCGACGTCCGCGGCCTGCGCCTCGTCGTCATAGGCCCCGATCGGCAGGCGCTGCATGCCGCAGGTCTCCCCCGCCCCCGGCACGGTGTTTGCCGGCGCGTGCGACGATGCGGCGCTGCGTGCATTCTATGAAGGGGCGTATGCGCTGCTGTTCCCGTCGCGGACCGAGGGGTTCGGCCTGCCCCCGGTCGAGGCGATGCTGTGCGGCTGTCCTGCGATCGTGACGCCCGCGGGCGCGCTTCCGGAGGTGTGTCGCGATGCGGTCCTCTATGCCGATGTCGACGATCCCGCGAGCTGGCGAGAGGCGCTCTCCCGTCTCGCCGATCCCGAGCTGCGCGCGGAAAAGATCGCTGCCGGCCGCGCGCTCGCGGCACGGTATCGTTGGCGGGCGGCGGGCGAGCAGCTGCTTGCAGCCATTCTCGAGCGGGCATCCGTGCCCGGCGACGAGGACGCCAACCCCGCCCCCGTAGAGGTTGAGACAATCGCATGAGCAAGGGCCGTCAGGGTGCCATCGCGACGCTGATCGCGATGACGTCGCGTGCCAGCAGCCAGATCGTCCTGATCGGGGTGACGCTGGTCGCGACCCGCTATCTGAACCCGGCCGATTTCGGGGTCTTCGCGCTGGCCACCGCGTTCGTGACGCTGGCGCGAACGCTGCTGTATGCCGGGCCGTTCGAATATCTCATGAAGGCGCCCGATCTCGAAAAGTCCGCGCTCGAATGTCTCGTCGCCAATGCGCTACTCGCTGCCGCGTCGACGATCGTGCTGGCGTGCATCGCATTTCTGTCGCCGCTGATCTTCCGATCGCCCGCGGTAGAACCCGTGCTGCTGATGCTCGCGCCGTCCATCCTCATTGCAGCCGTCGCCAGCTGGGAAGAGTCGCAGCTCCTGCGACAGGGCAACATCCGCACATATTATGCCATCACGACCGGCGTCGAACTGGTCAGTTCCGGGCTGGCGGTCGTCATGCTCGTCAGGGGATATGGCCTGATCGCGCTGATCGTGCAGAACTACGTCCGCGCCGTGCTGCTGACGATCGGCTACTGGTGCATGCTGACCCTGCCAAGGCTCCGGCGTGTCGACCCGCATCATCTGGCGACGGTCGTACGGTGGTCGATCAGCCGCTATGGCTCGGTCATCCTGTCCTTCACCAACAATTACAGCGGCGACCTGATCCTCGGCGCCATTCTTTCGCCGGCCTCGACGGGCGTGTACCGGGCAGGCAGCCGGATCGTCGGGGCAGCGTCGGACATATTCGCGCAGCCGGCAGCGATCATGTCGATGGCCGGCCTGTCGCGCCGATATGCCGCGGGCAACCCCGCGGATGGCCAGTGGCTGACCATGCTGTCGGGTATCGCGCTGTTCGGCTGGCCCGCACTCGCCGGCATGGCGATCGTCGCGAACCGGCTCGCTCCGATCGCGCTTGGCGAACAATGGACCGCTGCGGGCCCGGTGATCTCGATCCTGTGCATGGCGCGAATGGGGGGATTCTTCACGATCTTCGCCGGTACCTCGCTGTTCGTCTATGATCGTCAACGACTTGTGCTGATCATCCAGATCGTGACCGCGATCGCCAGTGCAGGCCTGACATTACTGTTCGCTCCCCTTATGGGCGTTATCGGCGCCGCAACCGCCGCCGCCTGCTCGTCCGTCGTGTCGGGAGGGGGCTGGTGTATTTCGCAGCGAGGCAGGGTGGTTTCGGATCGCGCCAGCTGCGAACCGCCGCGGCGGTCATGGTGATACCGCTGTGCGCGACGGTCATCGCTGCGGTCATGGGTGACATGATCGCCGCACATGTCGCCAGCGACGCGATCGCGCAGCTCGTCATCGTCATCACCCTCGGCGCCGGAGGCTGGGCGATGAGCATCGCCCTGTTGCGCCGCCAGGTCCTGAATGCATTGCATTCGCTGAGCCATGCCCCGGCCGAAACCAATACCGCGACCAACACCGAATCCGGCGTCACGACCGGTGCACCCGCGATGATAGGCGAGCCCGCCATACGGTCGTCACCCGCGTAAGATGTCCGGCGTTACCGCCAGACAATCCGGATCCGCTGCCGCCCCCGCGGAATCTGGACGATATTGTAGAGCTGGTTTGCCAAGGCCTTGGCCCAGAGCAGTCGATGCTTCCGGCGGCGATGCGACGGCCGTTCACCGATCGAACTCCGCAGCGTCGTTACCCCATGCTTGAAATTGTCCTGGATAAATGGCGCGGGTTGCAGTTGCCCGATCTTCAGGCCGTTCGTCTCCGGCGAACATAGCGCATAGTCGCAGGGCATCATCGAGCTTTCGAGGCGCTCGATCAACTCGATCGCGGTCGATCGCTTCACCAGATACGCCGCGGTTCCGAGATTGAACGACAAGAGATCATGTAACCGCCGCTCACCGGGAAGCCGACGATAGGCCCGCGAGACGAACGTCCGCATCGGCGTCGCCTCGAGCTTGATAAAATCGAACGCCGGCAGATGCTCTGCGGCTAGGTCGTCGAGCAATTTACGGGCGTCCAGCGCGATATGCACGTCGTCCTCGATGATGAGCGCATGTGGCTCGTCACTCTCGACGAACAGCCGAAGCGCACGGACATGGCTGAGCAGGCAGCCGACTTCACCCGGGGACAGGTCATGCGGCGCGAGGTCGTTGGGCGACAAGTCCTTCAGCGCGATGGCCCCTGCGTGATCCGTGGCCGCGCGGTGGCGCGCGAGCTCTTCGGCGCCGAGCGTGCTGCCCAGTACCGCGGGCACGCGGGTCAGGACGAGCCCCGCTGCGCTCGCCTGCGCCTCGACCCAGGCGCGCCGATCCACGTCACGGTCGAGGTTGATGCAATAGCATTTCATGACGACCTCATTCCAATCCGCAACCCGAATGGTCCGGGGCACCGCGGTTCCGCACGCGCGCCGCTCTTGAGGATCCGCATGCGAAGACTGGACGCGCGACACGATGCGACCATGCCGCGGCGCCGTGCGCGATCGTGTCGCCGCCTGCCCCTTCCACTGGACTGGGGTCCGCACCGATCTCGGACGGGCCATCGCCAGTCATGACGCCGCCGCAGAATACATGGATCGCCGCTCGGCCGCCAAACCGACTTTGGTCCGAGGCGTCCCAGACACCATAGCGGACCAGAAAAAACTGGAGGACGCGAGTGGCGGCATGCCTACCGAAACGAAGCGGACCAGCGCCCGCGGCAGCGGCTGGCGCGCTCGGATCCGTCGAACGAGTGCCGGCACAGAGCACGGGCGGCGATAACGGCGACGCCCCCGACGGCGGCGCGTGTAGCAGCCGCGACCACGACGGCCCGGCTCCACGCGCCCGCGCGAACGACGCGACGGTGTTCCGATGCTCGCTCAGCACGCGTGCGCTACCCGACGGACGGGCCGCATCACCAGCATGCCGCGATCGCATCGCGGATTCCGCGATCGAACCGCTCGGGTGCGAAACGCTCGGCATGCGCCATCGCCGCGTCGGGATCGAATTCGGGCAGAAACCGCTCCATCGCCTCGACACCTTCGATCAGCGACTCGACGGTCTGCTCCGCGAAGAACAGCCCCGACACGCCAGCGCGCACCGTCGACAGCGCGCCGCCCCGCGCATAGGCGAGCACCGGCCGTCCCGACGCCATCACCTCGACGGGCACGATCCCGAAATCCTCCTCCGGCGTGAAAATCAACGCGCGCGACGTCGCATAGGCCTGTTTGAGGTCCGCAAAGCTCATCCGCGGCACGATCCGGATCGTCGGCCCTGCCCGCTTGCGCAGTGCGTCCGCCATCTCGCCCGTGCCCACCATCAGCAGCGGCAGGCCAAGCGCGTTGAACGCATCGACCGCGAGATCTGCCCGCTTGTACGGCGTCATCTGACCGACCCACAGATAATGCGGCTCGATCACGTCCGCCTTGTGGAACAGGCTGGTCGCGACGGGAGGATAGACGATGGTCGATGGCCGCCGCCATGCGCGCTCGATCCGCTTTGCAATGAACTCCGAATTCGCGACGAACGTGTCGACGCGCGCCGCCGATGCCGTGTCCCATGTCCGCAACCGGTGGAACAGCCACGGCATCGCCAGCCGATTGACCAGTCCGGCGGCATCGCGATAGTCGTGATAATGGTCCCACAGGTACCGCATCGGCGAATGGACGTAGCAAAGGTGCAGCGCATCCGGCGCGGCGATCACGCCCTTTGCCGGCCCGGATTCGCTGCTGATGACAAGGTCGTACCCGCGCAGGTCGAACTCCTCGAGCGCCATCGGCATCAACGGCAGATATTTCTGATAATGCCGCCGCGCGCCCGGCAGCTTCTGGATGAAGCTGGTCTTTACCGGACGGGCCCGGATGATGTCGGATACCGCCAAGGGATCGTAGACGTGCGTGAAGATATCCGCGTCGGGAAACAGATGCAGCAGGCGCTCGACCACCCGCTCGCCACCCCGCATCGTCACCAGCCAGTAATGGATGATCGCAACGCGTAGCGGACCGGCGCCGCGGCGCGCTGACGCGATCGGTGGCGGGATCATCGAATGTTCGATAACCCCGCCCCCGTCCCGCCCCCGTCCCCCGTCCCGGGCACGCGCCACGCGCCACGCGCCACGCGTCATGCATAATAATTCTTGTACGCCGGGTAATAGAAGGTCTCGTCGCCATAGCCGAAGCGCGCCTGCTTCCGCATGTCGACACGCGTCAGCACGACACCGGCGAGCGCGACGTGGCTGGCGGGCAGCATGCGAAATGCGGCACGGATCGCGTGATCCGGGGTCTTGCGCCAGCGGACCACGAACACCGTCGTGTCCGCCTTGCCGAGCACCAGACGCGCGTCGGCAATCGGCAACACCGGCGCGGTATCGATCACGATCACGTCGTACAGCGAACGCAGATCGTCGAGCAGCCGGTCCATCTGCTCGCCCGTCACCAGTTCGGCATCGAGATCGCCCCGCGTCGAGACCGGCAGGACGGCCATCGACGTCGATTCGTCGACGATGATCGCCTGTTCGAGCGTCGCCTCGCCGCGCAGGACCTCCGTCAGGCCGGGCGCATCGTGCTCCCGGCGCAGGAAACGGCTGACCCCATGCTGCCGCAGATCGCAGTCGACGAGCACGACGCGCTCCCCCGCCATCGCCATCGAACGGCCAAGGCAGATCGCCGTGGTCGTCTTGCCTTCCTGGGGCAGCGCAGAGGCGACCGCGATGACCCGCGCCGGCCCCGCCTGCGCGAACTGCAGCGACGCACGCAGCGACCGGAACGATTCGGCGAACGCGGACCGCGGGTCGTTCAGGATCGCCATCACCGGCGGCTGCTTGCCGCGGCGCATGACCGATCCGAGCAACGGGATCGAGCCGAGATAGCGGACGCCGAGACGCTGCTCGATGTCGTCACCCGTGGTGATTCCGGCGAACCCCATCTCGGTGACAAACGCGACCGCGATCCCGAGGCCGATCCCAAGCACGATCCCGAGGATCAGGTTGAGAAGCACGTTCGGGCTGCTCGCCCGCGTCGGAGTAAGCGCCGGGGTAAGCACGCTCGCATCGGCTTGCTCGGTCCCCTCGCGTGCACTCAGCTCCTTGTACCGGTTGAGATAACTCTCGTAGAGCGCCTCCGATGTCGCCGCACGCTTCTCGAGGTCGTTCAGACCGGGAAGCGCCTCGTTGCGGACCGCAAGCCCGCCCTGCGCCGATCCGAGCGACGACCGAAGCGAGGACAGACGCTGCGCGGATACCCGGCGCTTTGCATCGAGGTTCGAGATGATCCGCCCGATCTCGGCCTGGATCTGCCCGTTGACCTCGGCAAGCTGGCTGCGCGCCTGCCGGACTTCGGGGTGCGCCGATCCATATCGCGTCGTCAGTTCGGCGAGACGCTTCGCGGTGGCGCTCTGCGTGCCGCGCATGTTGCTGATGACGGGGGACCCCAAGGCTTCGCCGATATCCCCACCCGTCGAGCCGCCGCGAAGCTGCGTGCGTGCCGTCGCCAGCCGCGCCTCGTCCTCCGCGGACTGCGCCTGCGCCGACGCCACCGCCTGGTTGTAGCTCGAAATTTCCTGCTCGTTGAGCGACGCGGTGGTCGATGTCAGCAGGCCATTGCTATTGCGATAGCGCTGGACCGCATTCGTCGCGGCCTGCGCATCAGCCTGAACCTCGCGCAGGCGCCCCGAGAGGAATCTCAGATTGCGCTCGTTGGCGGCGCGGTGTTCGCGCAGCGCGCCCTGCGTATACTCGATCGCATAGGCGTTCGCGATGTCTGCGGCTTCGCGTGGATCCTCACTTTCGGCTACGATATCGAGCGCATAGGTCTCGCCGACGCGTCGGCCCGTCACGTTGCCGAGCAGGTACCGAAGCGCGGAAGCTCGCGCCACCGCCGGCTCGATCGGCCCGCCCGCACCGGGGGTCAACCAGCCGCGGAGGCCGGTTGCCGGTTCGCGGCGCGTGAACTGCCGCCGATGATCCAGGCCAAGGCGATCGACGACCTTCATCGCCATCGTCTGCGATCCGATCACCGAGATCTGCGTATCGACATACGCGTCGCTCGGCACGGTCGAGGGGAGCGAGCGATCGGTCTGTCCCACCGGGGTGATCTGGTCCTGCTTGACGTCGAGCGCGATCGAGGCGGTCGCGGTATATCGCGGCACCTGCAAGGTCGTCAGCACCAGCGCGGTGACGATCACCGCGACCAGCACGGTCAGGAAGATCCCGACCCGACGACGAAAGATCGCCGCGAGCGCACGCAGATCGATCCGATCCGTCTGCGACCGCGGTGGGGTCGGTGCGACATAAGGCATGATCGCGCCTCCATTGTCGTCCCCCTGAAAGCTTTTGATCAGCGCAACCACGTGTCACCCCCTTCTTGATGTTCGGCATGCCTGCGGCCATCGCGGCGTTCGTCGTGCGTGCCGGGCGTCACAATTGGATCGCCACGCCGGCATTGAGCTGATGTCGATCATAGGATCGCCCCGTGATCGAAGCCCCTCCGGGGCGTTGACGCGAATATGCCTCGGACAGCGTGATCGACAGATTGCGGTTCAGCGCGTAGCGGGCCGAGACGCCGCCATTCAGGCGGTTGTCGCTACGATCGATGCCGCGATAGCCGACGTCGAAATATCCGACATCGGCGTGCAGGATCAGATTGCGCAGCAGTTCATGATCGACGCCGACGCGCACCTCGCTCTGAATGACGCCGGCCACGCCGATCGTCGGCCCGCGTTGCAGCGAACGATTGGCCTGCAGCGTCACCGTCGAGAGCGTTGTCGGGGTCCAGACGAGCGAACCGCGATAATTGAACCCGCCGACATCGCTGAACACCGCGTTGCCGAACTTCTGCGAGATGTACCCGATGCCGACCTGCCCGACGAGCAGCGAGGTCAGCTCGACCGCAACGCCGCCGAGAAGCTGATAGCCGTGCGAGTCGCGATCGATCGTTCGCGACGATTCGGGGTAGCTGGCCTTGTTGTACGATATGCTCACATAGGGCGCGACGCTCGCCGAGACGTGGTAGCCGATCCGGCCGTCCAGACCGACGGACCGGAAGTCGCGAAACGACAGGTCGGCGATCTGGTTGGCGACGCGGGTCCTGCCGTACCGGAAGACGCTGTAATTGCCGCCGACCTGAAGTCCGACCGCGCCGAGCTGCTGCTGCAGGCTCGCATAGGAGGTGATCACCCGATAGCCGATCGGCGCGCCACCGATAAAGGTGTCGCCCTCCGTCCCGCGTGGCTCGATCCGTTGCGCTATCGTCCCACGGAGCGTGACCTGCGTCTGGCTGCCGATGTCGAGCAGCCCGTCGGCCTGTGCGCCATATTGCGTGCTGTTTGCGATCGTCCGCTCGGCATAACGCTGGATGTTGGCGTCGGCGACGATCGACAGGCGATGTCGTCCCCATTGCGATCGCGCGGCCATCCGCGGCGCCAGCGTTACGAACGCATCCGCCACCTCAATGCGCGAACTTGCATAGATATTGGTGTCATACCCCGTGTTGATCGTCGTCGTCGGGAATAGCGTGAAGCCGCCGACATCGATGCCGATCGCCTCGTATCCGGACGCGACGCGCGCGGCGACTGACGCCTGTCGCGATCCAAGCCCCGTCTGCGACGGCACAGCCTGCGCGAACGCGAGTGCTGGCAACCCTGCAAAGGCAACCGCACATGCCTTCAATATGACAGGGACAGTGATCGACCCACCCCGTTGCGATACCAGCATCACATTCAAAGTCTAACCCCCGCACCCCTGCCTTTCGTGGCCTTAACCATCGATCCGTGCAAGCAGTCATTTGCAGTTGATCAAGACAACATGAGCGAAGCTACGCTATTGATTGGCATATTGTACGAAATATTAAGTGCTGTCCAAATCAGTCACAACACTGTTATCTTGATTGCGTGGCAGTATCGTGGGAGCCTTCGGCGATGGACAAATGGTCGGTTGATTTTTCATCCGCACTGTACAACCGGACGGGTAAGTTTTTCATAGGACGCGATATTATTTGCGATCAGGCACTCGCCATCGAGAAAATATATTATTGGCGCCTGCCCCGGAGCCGCCACCCGACCGGCGTGATGGCCAGGTGCCTTGGCCGCGCGATCACCGTCGACCAGGCTTTGCAGGCGTCGCCGCTATCCACACTCATCCCGGCGTTTCGCCCCAGCGAACGCATGCTGCACCTCGACCCGTTCACGGTCCTTCATGCCAGGCTGGAACGCCGCGACGCCGTGCTGTGTCATGATCTCGGCCCGATCACGCATCCCGACCTGTTCGGGGGCGAGGTCGCCGCGCTCTACGCGCACGCTTATGCCCGAATCGCCGCGCGGGGCTGCCGGATGGTGTTCGTCAGCAACGCATCCGCCGATGCCTTCGCACGCCATTACGACGCGCCGGCCGATGGACGCGTCATCTACCCGCCGCTGCGGCGCGATCTCGATACGGTGCAGGGTTCGCCCGTCCGCGAGATCGATACCCCCTTCCTGCTCACCGTCGGCAGCATCGGGCGACGCAAGAATCAGGCATCGTCGATCGCCGCCTATGCGAAGTCCGGGCTCTGGGCGCAGGGTATAGGCTATGTCCTCTGCGGCGCCCGCGAACCCGGTAGCGACGCGGTCGACGACGCCGCCCGGGCGACACCGGGAGTCACCCTGCTGCCCTATGTGACCGATGCGCAGCTCGCCTGGCTGTACGATACCGCGTCGGGGTTCGTGCTTATGAGCCTGCTCGAAGGTTTTGGCGTTCCGGTCGCCGAGGCGATCGCGCGGGGTCTCGTGCCACTCGTCTCGGCTGGCGGTGTCCTGTGCGAAGTCGCCGGCGACGGCGCGCTCGTCGCGGACCCGCACGATATCGAACAGATCTCGGCCCAGATGATCGCGCTGGCATCGCTGACGCCCCCCGAACGCGAGACCCGGCAAAACCGGCTGCGCGCATCGCTGGACCGGTTCACCCCCGCAAGATTTCGCAACGACTGGCAGACCATGATGAGTGAAACCGCATGATCGATCGACAGAGATGGGTGGGCGATGGCTTTGCCGAGCTCGATGACCGCATCGACTATTTCATCAAGTTCGCGCCGACGCAGAATTTCGGCGACTATCTACCCGAGCTGTTCTGCAAGGAATTGCTCGCCTACCCGCGGATCGACGCGGACATGTTCCGCCTCGTCGGCAGCGTCATCGACGAACGCTGGGTCCGGCGCGACCTGACGCGCACCAACGGCCATGTCGCGGGGCTGATCGCCTATTGGTGCTGCGGCGCGCGCAGTGCTGCCGGCCTGACGCAGCAGACACGCGCGCATTGTCGGTTCTTCGGCATTCGCGGACCGCTGTCGCGCGATGCGCTCGACCTGCCCGCGGATACGGTCATGGGCGATCCAGGGCTGCTCGCGCCGCTCCTCCACCGCCCGACGCCGCATCCTCGAACATCGGGCAAGACGATCTGCATTCCGCATATCCAGGACGGCCGGTCGCGCGATGCGTTGCTCGCTTTGTCAGGGGCCGATTGCCTCGTGCATCCGGAAATCGCGGCGTCGGAGACGGCGTTGCGCGATCTGCTCGATCAGATCGCCTCCGCCGATTTCGTCCTTAGCGCCTCGCTGCACGGCGCGATCGTGGCCGCCGCCTATGGCCGCCCCTTCTGCTTCTGGGACAATGGCCATCTCGATGTCCCGTTCAAATGGTCCGACTTCGCGCGCTCGATCGGCATCGATGCGGTCTTCGCCGCGAACATGACGGACGCACGATCGATCTGGGCGACGATCGCGCCGCATATCGTGATTCCGCCACTCGCCCCCATCCTCGAGGTCGCACCCTTCACGCCGCAGCCGCACGCCCTGCTGCGCGCGCTGGCGCATGACAGCCACGACGCCACGCTCGCCGCGGCCGCAGACACGGTTGCGCTCGCCGCCGCCCGGCGCAGGTCCGAAACCTGCGCCGATCAACACGAATCGTCGGACCTGCGCCGTGCACGTAAGACATTGTCCTATGATCTACAAAGACGCGTCGGTGCCAGACTGCGATCCGCCAAGAAGCGAATCTTTCGATAATAACGAGTTAGCAACCCAACAGTATGTACTACACTTAGATCCGTACAAATATTTGCCGTATTTGCTATCTGCGTCGATAGATACTGGAACGCCGCCAGCATCTTCAATAGATATCGCCATCAAGGGGATTTCATATGCGCACTACGATATCGGTTATGATGACGATTGCGATGGCGACAGCAGCGATGACGGGATGCACAGTCAACCCGCCGCCGTTATCGCAGGCGCAGCTGGGGACGATCGACCAACCCTATGTGCTCGATGCAAACGACAAGCTCAGGATCACGGTCTACAACGAACCGAACCTCACGGGCGAATATACCGTGACCGGGTCCGGCGCGATCGCCTTTCCGCTCGTCGGGCTCGTTCCCGTCAGAAACCTGACGCTGGAAGCGGCATCAGCGGCGCTTCAGGCGCGACTCGGGAGGGATCTCGTCAATGATCCCAAGGTCAGTATCGAGGTCCTGAACTACCGCCCCTATTATATCCTCGGTGAAGTGGTACGACCCGGACAATATCCCTTCATGAACGGCATGACCGTACAACAGGCGGTCGCCACGGCCGGGGGTTTTACTACCCGGGCCAACACGACAATACTATTCATACGACGGTCCCGCGCTGCCGAGGAAGGTTCGGTCAATGGCCGTGGCAGCGCCGTCCCGGTTTTACCCGGCGATACGATTCGCGTTGGTGAGCGATATTTCTGATCCGGAAGTACGCGATGACCCATATGGTAGGGTTAATCGTTTTTTAGGGCGCGATGTCTATGCACTGCGCATATGTCTCGTCTCCACCCGCTG
The DNA here is from genome assembly GCF_036856055.1 of Sphingomonas sp. 22R3R2A-7. Taxonomy (NCBI): domain Bacteria; kingdom Pseudomonadati; phylum Pseudomonadota; class Alphaproteobacteria; order Sphingomonadales; family Sphingomonadaceae; genus Sphingomonas; species Sphingomonas sp. 22R3R2A-7. The sequence goes on from NZ_JASPFR010000001.1 coordinate 1,238,015, forward strand.
CGTTTCATTACGCCACGCCATATCCAGCGTGCCGCCCAGCTCCTGATCGCGCCGATCATGATTGGGATCGCGCTGGTCTATGCGCAGGGTTCGGCCGACATGATCCGTGCGGCCGCGGGCAGTTACCTGCTGGCGATCACGCTGCTTCTGGCGTTTCCCAATATCCGAAGTGGCGATCTTGCGATGACCGCGGTGCTGTTCCTGACCGGCGCGGAATTCGGGTCCGCACTCCAGGGAACGCCGGTCGACTTCGCGCGGTGGCTGGTCACGATGGGTACGCTCGGGACGGTGGTCGTGCCGCTCAAGGCGCAGCGGTTCCGCGCTCTCGCGCTGCATGATGGCTGGAGCCCGATCGCAGGCGCGGGGCGCCGGCGTCCGCGCGCAACCGGCCCGATCATAACCGACCCTCGACCGTCACCGATGAGGGTCGAGATGCTGTTGCTGCCGCATCGGACGGATGCCCCGCTGGGCGCCGCACTGCAGCCAATCGGTGGCCATAGATAAGCAGCAGGCGATCGATCCACGCATCGGTCGACAGCGCGATCCGTCCGCCAAGTCCGACCGCCGCCTCGCTCATCCGCCGCGCGCGTCGATCATCCTCGGCGATCAGCCGGATCGCGGAGGCAAATGCGCAAGTGTCGCGCGGCTCCACCCCCAGCCCCGCTCCCGCCGCCTCGATATCGGCGGTCAGGAACGCGGTGTCCGCTGCGATCACGGGCAATCCACTTCCGAGCGCTTCGGCCGCGACCAGGCCGTAGGGCTCCGGATAGCGGCTCGGCATGACCAGCAGGCGCGCCTGCCGCGCATGCTGCGCGATCGCGTCGGGCGGCTGGTGGCCCATGATCATGATCTCGGGATAGTCGCGTTCGAGCGCGGCGCGAAGGACACCGTCGCCGATCAGCCGAAGCGGGACGCCCGCCGCCCTGCAGGCCGCCGCCGCGAGGTCCGGCCCCTTGGTTTCCTCGAGCCTCCCGACGAACAGCACCTCGCGGTTCCGCTCCACCGGGATGCGCTCGCGCGTCCATGGCGCGGCCGGGTTGGGCAATGTCTCGATCGCGCTCCCGGGAATGCCGGCGCGCATCAGGAATGGCCGCATCGTCTCGTGGATCGCCAGGATTGGGGGCGAATGGTGCCGGTCATAGACCTGGTTGAGAATCGCCTGGCGACCGACCCGCCACAATTTCTGCGCATAGCTGCGCCGGTCGCATCGTGCGGTGATGCAACCGACCGACATCGGCACGTGCGGACAGACGCGCCCGGACCGCAGGAATGCAAAGCTCCCATTCGGGCAGGCGAGGAAAAAGTCGTGCGCCGACAAAACCACGCGGTCGATCACCGGGCTGAGCGCGGCAAACAGCGCAGGAGACAGGATCTGCGACCAGCCATGGACATGATAGATCGCTCCGGGCGTGTCGTTCGCGGCGATCCACGTCGCGACATGATCCCTGGCGGCCCGGTTATACAGCCCCGTCGACAGCGCGCCGAGCGTCGATCGGGAGAGAAGTCGTCCGTGCCCGAGCGCCGCGATCTCCACCCCCAGCGCGCGGAGCCCGGCATTGTCGCCCGCGTCACCCGTCAGGTAAGTGACCGCATGCCCCCGTGCGCGAAAATGCCGCGCAGACAGCAGCGCGAGCGCAGTCGCACCGCCCTTCGCCGCGGAAATGTCGTTGATGACGACGATCCGGTCGATCGTCATCGTGCAGCATCGACGAGCAGCGCCGCCAGACGTTCGACGTCCGCGCGGCCACGTGAGATGAGCGTGACCCGCATCACGGGATCGAGCGGTTCGTCTCTGGCATGATCCGCCAACGCGACGATGCGCGCCGCGGGGACGATCGCGGGGGTCAAGATATAGTCGCTCCGCTCGGTCAGCGCGAAGAAGCTGTCGAGCTTGACGTCCCATGCCAGTCCGACCGGCGGGATGCCGAGCGCATAGGCGGCGATGCACGCGTGCATGCGGTGTGCGACGACCAGCGCGCACCCCCGATGAAGCGCACCAGATCTCCCGGGGTCGCGAAGTCCTCGGCCCGGCGCACGCGCCCGTTGCCGCGATCGACGAGCGCCGGCGCGATCGTGTCGAGAAACGCACGATCCTCAGGGCTGCCGTTGGTGAACAGCACCACCTCGCGTCCGCTGTTCGCCAGTGCCGATATGGCGTCGGCATACCAGCCGGCCAGATCACTGCCGATCACCGAGGCTTCGCCGTGATAGCGCAGCAATAGCGGATCGGTGATGCAGAACCCGACGGGCTTCACGCAATCGCTCGCCGTGCAGTCGCCATAGCGCGACGCTGCGAGCAGACCCGGATCGCAGGCCAGCCCCGCCGGCTGGATCGACCGGCCTGCGAGCAGGTCGTTCCACACGGCCTGCGATCGCGTATCGCGCACCGTCACGTCGATCAGCCTCGCCCGCGAGAACGCGCGCGCGAACAGCCGCGTGCCGGTACGCGTCCAGTTCCGCGTGACGCCGACACCGAATACCGCCACCGGCAGCCCGCGCCGCGTCGCTTCGGCAAGCGCCGCCTCGATCTTGATCGGGAAATTGAGATCCGAATCGGCGAGGAGATTGCCGCCGCCAAGCACGACCGTGTCGACGCCCGCCAGGCTGTCGGCATAGAATTTGCGAAGCCGTGTCCGCACGAGCGTCTTCAGCACGACGTACATCATCGGCTGACGCACCCAGTCGGGCATCCCCTCGAGCGTCTTGAGGACCGTGCCGCGAAGCCCGCTCCCGCTGCTGAAGCCGGTTCGCCCGGCGAGATCGATCGACTCGACGACGATCGGCCCGCCCGCGCCAGCAACCCGGCCCAATGCCGACGCAAGCGCGCCTTCGAGGCATTCGGACAACAGGCCATCCCCCAGATTCTGCGCTGTATTTCACGTTGAGCAACGCGACCTTCATCGCGCGGCTCCGACGTATCGGCCCGAACCCATCCGCTGCATCCTCGATGGCGCGGATGATCCGCGATCGCTTGGGGCTGTCATGATCAGGGCTCCTTGCGCGCCAGACAGGCTAGGCGTCCGATGACGCGCGCCACGCGGGACGGTCCCGCGGTCTCCTCGTCGCCGCGCCCCCGATCATGCAGATCGAAGACGAATTCGCGCCACCAGTGGCGGGGATCGTTCGAGATCAGGTAATGCCCGAGATTCTTGCGCGTCGCCCCCAGCTTGGTCGCCTCGAGCTCGGTACCGCTTTCATCGCCGACAAGACTTTGCCACGCGATGCTCGTGATCCAGCGCATCCTTCGATCGTGCGCGAAATCGCGTTCGAGCCGCTCGGGTACCGCTGTTCCGTAAAGCTTCGCACAAAGGATGATGCCCGGACCGACCAGACGTTTCAGGCGCGCGGCATGGGCATGCGCGTACAGCCGGTGCGCCTCTCCACTCGACCGCGCGAGCAATGCCCCGAGATCGGCGAGCCGCTTCATCCGCGCCCAGCCATGCTCGCCACCATGCGCACAGATATAGAGCCATGCCGTTTCCTCGGGGAGCGTCGGCACGTCCGCCCCGGGAAACAGGGCCAGCCTCGTCAGCGGCCCCTCCACCGTGTTTGGCATCAGATAGGAATTCTGGAAGAGCCGCCAGTGAAGTTCGACGACCGTCTCATCATCCGGGTGGACGAATACGACGTCCTTGTGATGCGCCATCCACGCCCGAACGTCTGCCGCGGTCGCCAGCTCGGGCGGATCGACCCGGACATAGCCCAGCGCGCGCATCGTGTCCGCGGCCGCGTCGATCGCGGTCCGATCGACCAGCAGATCGATATCCACGCTGTAGCGAACGCCGTAGCGGCCGAACGCCATCATCGCGCTCGTCACGCCCTTCAGCACGAAGTGGCGAATCCCGGCGGCGTCGAGGGCGCGCGACAAGGCCAGTGTGCGATGAACCTGCTTGAGTTCATGGACGCCGTCTGCGGTCGCGCGCGCCTGCAGGATCGCACCAAACGGCGCCGGGATCGCGATATCGGCAACCGTCAGCGCATGATGGACCAGCCCCGCGATCCGGTGGCGCTCGATCAGCGCCAGCACCTGCTCCCAGTCGAGTAGTGAACCATCCGACTCGGCCGCCCGTATCGCCGCGAGTTGAGGCCCGTGCAGCGGCCAGGCGCTGCAGGCGGCGACCAAGGCAAACGGCGCGGTCGCGACGTCAGGCAGACTGGCGGCTGCGAGCGACTGCGATATACCGAGCGTCACGCGTCCCGCTCATGAACGGCCGGTAACGGCGGGCGGGGACGCAGCGGCCCGGTGTGCGTACGCCCCGAGGGAAAGCTCGCCAGCGGTGCATAACCCGTCAGGTCGTCGCCGCCCGTCAGGTCACCGCCGCCCGTCACCTCGACGGAGTCGACATGCACCCAGACGTGCGCGCGCAGGACGCTGCCGTCGCTGCCACCCGGCGCCACGCCGTAGACCAGCGTCGAGTCGATCCCGCGACGGCGGAGCATCAGATGCGCCGCGAGCCCGCGTTCGAAGCACAGCGCGCGCGTCGGCACACGCTTGGCCGATCGGTCGATCGCCCATGCGACGCGTTCCACGGTCGCCGCGATCACGGCCGCGTCATGTCGCGCCGACCCTATCGGCGTGGACATAGCCGCGGCGATCGTCCGAAAAGGGACGAGGCGGATCAGCGGCGCGGCAAGACCGAGGAGCACGATCGCCTCGGCCAGCGCGACCGCGTCGGCCCCGGACAGCGCGTGAAGCTTGCCCGCGAGCGCGCGACCATGCCGGAGCTGGTTCGCCAGATACCGATCGTCACGCGGCGACGCCGATGCGGCGGGGGGACCAGGGTCAGACATTGCTTCGCGACACGCGACGCATGTGGCTCGCGATCGACACCGTCCGCAGCAGCGTCAGGCGATAATCGACCTCGGTATCGCCCTCCTGCCAGCGCGGCGAATCGAGATCGGGCATATCGGCGACGAGCGCCTTCAGCCGGTCGATATCGATCAGCGAGGCAACCGGATCATACATCTCGATCCGTTCAATCTCGTCGATCAGCGCGCTGCGCGACTGGATCAGGCCTTCGTGCCAGTCGGCGCTCTGCAACCCGCGGCGACGGTTGTCGACGATCGACGCCGGCAACCGCCCCGCGATCGCCCGGCGCAGGATCGCGCGCGGCTCGCCGTCCCAGATGAGGCGTTCGACGGGCACGCGCAGCGCAAACTCCATCAACCGCCGATCGCCGGTCGGGTCGCGCGTATCGATCCCCCATTCGCCGAGCTGCGCCTTGTGCAGACTGCCGATATCCGCCGAGGCGATCGCAAGCCGGTTCTGGACGCTCGTGGCGACCGGCTGCGCCGATTCGGCGACGTCGATGACGGTGTAGGGATCCGCGGTCGCGGTCTCACGCGCTATGCTCCCGGCATGGTCGTAGACGGCATCGCGCAGCAGCGTGAAGCGGCGCGTGGCGATCGGCGCGCGGCCCGAGCGTGTCTCCATGAACCGCCAGACGCGTTCCGGAAGCTTGCCGGCAACGCTGTTCCACAAAACGCCGCGCCACTGCATCCACCCGTTGCGCACCAGCCCGCGCGCGATCCTAAACCAGGTCGGAAACCGTCCGGCGGCAATCAGTTCCTGCAGCGCGAGAACGCCGGGTTCGCTCAACGTCATGTTGCCCATCCCGCCCTGCAGCATGATGGTCAGCCCGCGCGCGCGTGCCGCGTCCGCGATCGCATCGACCCAGGTCAGGTTGCACAGATTGCGGATCGGCAACGGATACAGGCCGCTCGTCCGGCCAAGCGTATCGAGCGTACCGTGATCGACGCTGACCCGCACATGATCGACATTGGGCAGGCTTGCCGCGACCTCGGCTGCGAGATCGCCCTCGTCGGCGATGTGATGGGCCAGCACCTGCGTATGCCGGTCCGATCGCGGCACCGCAGTGAACGCGGTTATCTTCACCGGGCCGGCATCGCCCGAACGGCGTGCGAGCTGCGACGCCGCAACCGCGAGCACCGCGCTGCTGTCGAACCCCGAACTCAGCTGCGCGCCGACGCAGCCGGAAACGCCGCGCAGACAGGCTTTCACCGCCTCTTCGAGATGCCGGGTCAATGCAGCGGCATAATCGTCCTGATCGGCGAGGATCAGCGGCGTCAGGTCCGGTTTCCACCACCGGACGCGGTCGATCCCGTCCTTCCGCACGATCACATGATGTCCGGGCATGACCCGCGATATGCCGCGCAACGGCGTCCGATCCCGTTCGGGCGCCAGATCGCGCAGCAGCCGGACATATTGGTCCGTATCCATGCCCGCGTCGACCGCCGGCAGGACCGTCAGCCCTTCAGGCATCGACGCGAAGGCGAGCAGGTCGTCGGTCGCGTGATAGAATAAGGGGCGCGCGCCGAGTGGATCCCGCGCGAGTATCAGCCGGCGCTCATGCGTGTCCCAGGCGGCCACGGCAAACGCCCCGTAGATACGGTCGAACGCAGCCTCGTCCCAACGCTCGACCGCCGCCGCGACCAGCGCCGCATCCGACAGGAGCGCGACCGTCTGCGCGTCGAGATCGAGTTGTGCGACCAGCGACTCCCGCTCGCTCAGATGCACGTCGGCAACCACCGCATAGCGCCGTCCGCGCTCGTGGATTTCGGGCACATGCTCGTCTTCGGGAAGCAGCGCGTGACGCGCGATGCCGAGTGCGATCGAACCCGCCGTCCAGTGATCCGACCCGGATCGACCGAAGCGCCGCAGTGCGGCCGCCATTCGGGGCAGGTCCCGATCTGCAATCCCGCCGTCCCACCGACAAAGCCCGTACAGCGCGGTCACGGGCGTCCTGCAACCGCGTGAGGGGTCGGCACGCCCGCCCCCTTCGACCACCCCCTCGGAATCGAAGACGCGTGGTGCGGGCCGGCGGAGTCGCATCGTCGGCGATCGGCCGGGCCCGTCGTACGTACGCGCCGCAATCCGGTCAGGTGCCTGCGGCGGCGCTGCCGATCACGTCCGGGAAGCGGGATGAGCCAAGCCCGCAGCCTGCAATTCCGCAAGAAGACCGGTCGTCTGCGCAAGGCACTCATCCCGATCAACGTCGTACACCTCACAAAGTCTATCGCAAATATCCGTAGCCCGCATCGGCGCCTCGATCATGTTCCAGATTCGAGTAGCAACGCCGTTTAATCCGTAACACGTCCCTTTTTGAACATCCAGCGCCACGAGTTGTCCACCAATTTCCGCGGTAACTGCCGCTGCATTACGAATCACTGAAGTATCCTCTTGATTCACCACGACATAACCCCATCATTACGAAGTGGAACCCGGCGCATCTCCCCCGTAATGGCTCGAAGGCGCACAGGCCGGACGATAGCTCGAATCTCAGAAGGATTAGCTTTCGACGCACTTTGCGCCGGCGATACTGCGGTACGACCCGACGCGGGCGAGGTCGGGCGTTGCTCGTGATTGCGGAATAACGGGCACCACATTGGGGCCTGCACGCCCCAGCCACGCAGAACCCAGCGCACATTGCCGGCAGCCGAGATTTGTTGTCAGCAGCCATCCCGCACGCTGGGACGGAACGCGCCGATTGGACGCAGACAGGCGGGCCTTCACCCAGCGGCAGATGCCCCACACGAATGCTGTCCGGACGGACTCGGTCATGCCGACCACACGCCCCTGTCACCACGCCACCGTCATCGTCATCGTCATCGTCATCGTCATCGTCATCGTCATCGTCATCGTCACCACGTCGAAAAAAGCGCGACCCGCAAGCCGCGCTTTTCGCCGTCAGTTCTGTAGGGCCGGCTTGCATTGGCCCGACAGTGATCAGGAACCAGTGTTGCGTCTGAAGTTAAACTGATCGGTGTGGTGCAAATTGCCGCTCTTCGCATCGGCCGCGTCCATGCGCGACAGCATCGGACGTTCCCAGACCAGGCGCTCGCTATTGGTGTTCATGACTGTCTCCCTGCCCCCGACCATCGGGTCGCTCACAAGGCAATGGCTAAGACAACCAAGTTCCAAAGTCCACCATTGGTTAATATCTTGTAAACAAGTCTTGAGAACTGGGTTGCGTTCTTACAGTCCATTGCAACACGGCATTAGTTGCTTGAGAACTTTTCTTCCATCATCCGATAGTTATCCGGAAATCGCTTGAACGCGTGGATGAGGCTTGCCTCTGGCAACGCCGCCCCCTCCCCCTCACAGGAAGCTCGAAGACCCCATGTGCCGCTCTGCTGCGAGTGCTTCCGCCTCGAAGTGCGAAAGGCCCCATTTGCGGTTCACCGAATAGACCGGGATGTCGCGGGCGATCCGGACGGCACCCGAAAGATAGATCGCGGCCAGCCCCATCAGATCGCCGATACGCCGCCGATAGATGTTCGCGGTGACGGCGTTGACCGCGTCGAGACCGGCGAGCCGGTGGATGCCGTGAACCCGCCCGTCGCTGTCGTCACGCAGGTGATACACCGCCCCGACCGGGAGATCGCCGGTCACGCGGTCGTCGGCCAGCGGCATTTCATATTTGTCGACCTGCCAGGGGAGTTGCCGCAGCCCCGCGCGCTCGCGCCCCAGCAGTTCGAGCGATTCGCCCCACAATTTAAGCCGCGCAAGGCCCGGCGACGCGGTGATTGCCCCCGTCGGCCCCTGCAGCATCACCGGACACACGTCATCGGTCAGCAGCCGGTGGCCACGCATTTCGAGAAACGCGGCGAGCGTCGATTTCCCCGCCCCCGAGTCGCCGCAGAACAGCATGGCGCGGCCGTTCATCTCGACGGCATTACAATGAAACGGAATATAGCCGCGCTGGTACAGGATGATCCCGAAGACGCTGCCGAGCAGGAACAGCAGCAATTCGTCGTCGGCCACGCCGTGATCGCGGTCGACGACGATGCGTCGGCCGCCCGCGACCGAAAACCGCCCGACCTCCTCGATCGCGACCAGCACCACGTCACCCGATACCGCGATCGTCAGATCGCCCATCGTCACGGCGCCATCGGGCAAATGCACGCGCCCCAGATCCACCGTGACGTCGATGTGCTGGCCCGATACGCGCTGCGTCGGACCGATCGACGGCATCGGGATCACGCTGGCGAACGACAGGCCGAAGCCGCGGTAGAAATACCGCTCGGTCATACCGTGTCTGCACCGGCACGCAGACGGGACGCTCGATCGGGCGTGAAGCTATCGTCCCCGAGATACGGCGCGACGATCGCGTAACTCCCGCTTGCGATCACGCGCCCGTGCGACAGGACGTGGACATGGTCGCAGTGCGCGAGTGTCTCGGATCGATGTGCGATCGAGACGATCGTGAGGGCGGGACGTGCGCTGCGCAGCCTGGCGAGCAGTGCCGTCTCGGCTGCGACATCGATCGCGTTGGTCGCCTCGTCGAGGATCAGCAGCGCCGGATCCCGCAACACGGCACGCGCGATCGCCAGCCGCTGCCGCTCGCCGCCGGACAGCAATGCCCCGCGCTCGCCGACCAGCGTATCCAGCCCCTGCGCGAGCCGTGCAACGAGAGCATCGGCGCCTGCGATGGCGAGCGCGTCGTGCATCGCCGCCGCATCCGCCCCCGTCCCCCAGGCGAGGTTCGCCCGGACGCTGTCGTGAAGCAGGAACGGATCCTGCGAGACATAGGCGAGCCGGTCGCGCCAGGCGGTCATCGCGACGAGATCGACGATCGTTCCGCCGACGGAGATGACGCCGCGTTCGGGCCGGTACAGACCAACCAGCAGATCGGCGAACGTCGTCTTGCCGGCGCCCGATGCCCCCGCCACGCCCGTCATCGCGCCGCGTTTCAGCATCAGCGAAAGCCCGTCGACGCCGCCAGACCAGCCCTGCGCCGATGCGCTGCCATGCCGATAGACCACGTCGTCGAACAGGATATCGCCATCGGGCACGTCGCCCCGCGCGACCACCGCCCGCGGCCTGCCGCCATCCGGACGCATGCGACCACCCAGATCCTTTTCCAGCGCGCGAAGGTTGCGATATGCGGGCAGCGCGCGGACGAAGCTCACCGACTGCGATTGCAGCAGACCCAGCGGACCGCCCATCCTCGACAGGATCAGGAGCAGGACGACGACGCTCGTCGGCGCGACCGCGAGCCAGGCGAACCCGACATAGGCGGTCACGCCGCCGACCAGTGCCGCCAAAACCGTCAGCCGCATGCGCATCGCGTTCTGGTCGTCGACGAATGCCAGCTCGCGCGCGTTCGACTGATCGAGCGCCCTGGTGAAGTCGGCGACGAACGCATGCTGGAGATTCTGGCTCGCGGACAGCTTGAGCGATCCTAGGAACTGCCCGGTGTTGTCGAGCAGGCGAAGATGCAGACCCGTCACCGCATCCCCCATCGCGCGTGCGGCATGGAGCAACTTGCGGGTCATCGCCCCCGCCAGCGTGAACAGCAGCAGCGCGACGATCGTCAATCCCGGGCTGAGCCACATTGCGAGCGCGACCTGCACGACGAGCATCGCGCATGCGACGAGCGATTGCAGCAGTCCCAATGCGGCCTCCCCGACGCGCGCGACGTCGCTGCCAAGCGCCTGTACGACGCGCGCATGACGCAGCCGCGCGACGCGCTCCCACCGCGCCCCCGCCAGCCGCGTCACGAGCCGCTGCTGTATCCGGGCGAGGTAATCGAGCTCGAGCTGTGCAAGCAGGACCTGCCGCCGGGCAAGCAGTGCGGTCCGGACGATCATCAGCACGCCGAACAGCATCATGATGACGGCGAGCCGGTCGCTACGCCCGGACAGTCCGACGCGGTCGAAAAGCCAGGTGGCAGCCTGCGCGATCCGGTCGCCATCGGGGCCGGTGACCGCCGCGAACAGTGGTACGAGCAGCATGATCCCCAGCCCTTCGACCAGCGCCCCCATGCCCACGATGATCGTGGCAAGCATCACGCGGCGAGGCGCGAACCCGAAAAAGTCCGCAACAAAGGATCGCGCATCGCCCGCTCTCATCCGACGACGGGATCATCAGGACGGGATGCGATGTCGGGATCGTACCGTCTTCGAAAAAGACACGGCTCGGTCGCCACGTGCCGGAGTCTGAGGCCCGAGCGGTCGTAATGCGGGGTGATCGACTCGTCCCACATGACCGCGTCGAAGCCATCGGCGATCGCAGTGTCGGCGAAGCGGAAATTGGCGTGGCGGATCGCGAAATATCCCCCCGGCCTTACCCGCACGGCAAGCTGCGAGACGGCAGCTTCGAACCGGTCGAACGACAGGCCGGCGCCTATTCGCGCGGGTCCATCAGCCAGGTCGCCGTGGCGGAAAACCGCCATCGCGAGAACCGCATCATAGCTGTCCGGCAATTCGCCCGCGGCCGACGCTGCCACGACGAAGCGCGTCGTCTTTTGCTGGCGGGCCGGCACCTCGCGCCGCGCCACCGCGATACGCGGCGCGCTGATGTCGATCCCCGTGATCGTGGCGGTCGGAAAATACGTGCGCAGCGTGAACACCTCCTCGCCCGTCGAGCATCCGAACGACAACAGCCGGAGCGGGACGTCGTCGTGCGTGGCGGGATGCGGCTGCAACGCCTCGCGCAGCCGGCCGAAGATCGCCGGATAGCGATCGACCCCGGTCGTGCCGAACGGCTGGAAGAGCCCGGCGGGTCGTCGCAGGCGCAACAGCGCAGCCGCGCGCCGGTCGCCCGGCCGCGTCAGATCACGCAGCGCAAGCGCCATCCGGTATCCCGGAACGCGTTCAGCGACGTTGCGCCATTGCCCCATGCCTTGCCCTTCCCCTTCGCAAACCGTGCGCCGCCCTCGCCAGGGCAGCATCGATCGTTCCTGACGGCGATCGTCTGCGCGTCGCCCGCAGTCACGTGCTGCCACCGGCCAAACGTCCGGCGGTCAGCCCGGCAGTTCGTCCTGGAACCCCGGACTGCCGCGACCCGGCCGGATCACCACTGGCGACGGCGTCGCCGGCGCGACGTGCAGCGCCTGCGTCGGCGTCCCGATGACCGCGGCGCGTGCCCGCAGGCTCGCCTTGAGAAACACCGTTTCCGACGCGAGGAACCGCCGCGGCGTCGTTCCGAGAAAGGTCGAGGCGTCGCGAAGGAAATGCGACGCGTCGAAGTAACTGCTGTCGATCGCCGAATAGTCGATCCGGCCATCGGGCTGGATCAGCTTGATGAACGATCGCAGAAACCGCGCCCGGCGGAGCAACATCTTTGGCAGCATCCCGAAATGCCGCGTCGCAAGCCGCCGCAAGGCATGCGTCTCGATCCCCAGTCGCTCGGCGACGTCGTGCATTTCGATGACGCCGTCGGTGACTGCCAATGTCGTGAACGCACGGATCAGGTCCTCGTGCGGATGGCGGCGCAGGAACAGCGGCTCGAAGATCGAATCGAGCAACGGCTTGATCATCGCATCGTCGGACAAGGCGTCCAGACCCTCGGTCAGCCGACGCGCGACGACGCCGCCGACCACGGTGTCGAGCGGCACGATCTTGTTGCGGAAATCCCCCGCGAGCCGCGACGTGAGCCGCGACCAGCCCAGCGCGCTGACGCCGATGCCGACCGCGATGCCGCCATGCGTCACCGTCTGGAACGCGCGGCTCGTCGGGCCATAGAGGCTGACGCGGTCCAGCGGGCCGAACCGGTGGTTGCCGATCGCGACCGAGACTGGACCGGCGTCCACGAGCACCGAAATCATCGCCGGCGCGGGCAGGTACCAGTTGACCATCGGCGCCCGGCTTTCGGCCGCGTAGATCGCATAGCCCGTCAGATAGTCGGACAGCGAGGCATGCGGCGGATCGTACCGCATCCGCATGCCGGGCGGCATGGCGAAGGCGCTTGCCGGCACCCCAGCGACACATGTTCCGCCCACGACTTGATCAATGTTCATTTGCCACCCCTGCCCCGACGACCCCCGACGCTCGCATTGCCCGAAACCCCCTCGGCAACGCGAACCACCACCCCGGACTTAGCGCCACCATGGTTTACACCAAATTATTTAACAAATACCTTGCGAATATTACAACACGAACAGACTATTCACTAAGATATTCTTACCAATACCAAGAATAGAGTTAATGTTAAAGATCATCCGTGAAATTCTTCAGCTATAGTGCCGCATCGTGCTTCGTCCCTCATAAACCTTGTATTATAAAGAGCTTGCCCCGAACAGCCGTCATCATCGGACGCCGGACACGATGTGCGGGACCGCCTTTCAAGCCGACCGGAACGCACTCATGGTGAACGCGCCACTGGCGAGACGTAACGGGATATGCCGCGTCATCGGTACGCAGGCTGCCCGGAGGTTTCCCACGCACGACGGACGCATCACGACAGCGAATGGTGGTGAGTGACCGCTGCGTCGCCTATTCCTGCCCCCTGCCTCGGTGGTCCGCCACGCAACGCGGCGATCTTGGAGCTGGGGCGTTCAGCACCGACACGGACCTCTGCCGTTCCCTACCTTCTCTTATTCAGCAACGGAGCATCGTCATGACCGACGCCTCATCCTACACTCCCCCGGCAATCTGGACATGGAATCGGGAGAATGGCGGCCGGTTCGCCGCAATCAACCGTCCCATTGCGGGCGCGACGCATGACAAGGCGCTTCCCGTCGGACGCCACCCGCTCCAGCTCTATTCGCTCGGCACACCCAATGGCGTGAAGGTGACGATCATGCTCGAGGAGCTGCTCGCGCTCGGCCATGCCGGGGCAGAATACGACGCCTGGCTGATCCGGATCAACGAGGGCGACCAGTTCGGCAGCGACTTCGTCGACATCAATCCCAATTCGAAGATCCCTGCGCTGATGGATCGCAGCGATGCGACGCCGATTCCGATCTTCGAGTCCGGCGCGATCCTGATGCATCTTGCTGAAAAATTCGGCGCGTTCCTGCCGACCGAGCCCGCGGCACGCGCGACCTGTCTCTCGTGGCTGTTCTGGCAAGTGGGCAGCGGGCCGTTCATCGGCGGCGGCTTCGGGCATTTCTACGCCTATGCACCCGTCAAGATCGAATATGCGATCGACCGTTTCGCGATGGAGGCCAAGCGCCAGCTCGACGTCCTGAACCGCCGCCTCGCCGACAACGACTATCTCGCCGGCGATGCGTACACGATCGCCGACATGGCGGCCTGGCCGTGGTACGGTGTCCTCGCGCAGGACGAACTCTACGACGCCGGCGAGTTCCTTCAGGTCCAGGACTATCCCAATGTTCAGCGCTGGGCGGCAGCGATCGCTGAACGACCTGCGGTGCGCCGCGGCCGGATGGTCAACCGCGTCATGGGCGATCCGGCCAGCCAGTTGCGCGAACGTCACGATGCCGCCGACTTCGACACCCGCACGATGGACAAGTCGTCCGACGCGTAAATCCAAGCGCACCAGAATACTGCCGGGGATTAGTATAATTCGATAATTTGCCTTGCCTTATCATTTAGTTGCAACTTTATCTCCCTGATCCCGTTTCTGGGTCGTCGAGCACGTGAGAGCGCCCAGCGAAGGCGACCCACGCGCTGGCCATGTGCCGACGTGCCTGGTTCAGGGAGATGAAGCCAATGACCGAATCAAACCATCTGATCGATGCCCTCGATGCCCGTGTCGAACGGCGCAACGATCGGCGGGAGTTCTTCAAGAGCGTCGTCGGTGCTGCTGCGATGACCGCCGCCGGTGCGACCGCGATGACGTTGTCGACCGCCGCCGCCGCCCAGTCGGTCACCGACGCCGATGTCCTGAACTTCGCGCTCAACCTCGAATATCTCGAGGCGCAGTTCTACTCCTACGCAGCCTATGGCACGGGGCTCGACAATTCGCTGCTGACCGGCACCGGCACGCAGGGTGCGGTTCGCGGTGGCACGCAAGTCAATTTCAACTTCGATCCGCGCGTCGCTGAATATGCGCGCGAGATCGCGCAGGATGAGATCGCGCATGTCCGCTTCCTGCGCACTGCGCTTGGCAGCGCGGCCGTCGCCCAGCCGGCGATCGACGTCAGCGTTTCGCCGACCAGTGCCTTCTCGGTTGCCGCACAGGCAGCCGGTCTCGTCCCTGCCGGCACGGCGTTTAACCCCTATTCTTCGCCTGAGAACTTCCTGCTCGGCGCCTTCATCTTCGAGGATGTCGGCGTTACCGCCTACAAGGGCGCAGCACCGTTGCTGACCAGCAAGACCTATCTCGAGGCCGCAGCCGGTATCCTCGCGGTCGAGGCCTATCATTCGGCGATTGTCCGCACGACGCTGTATGCGAAGGGCATTGCTGTTCCCGCGTTGCGTACCTCGGCGGATGCCATCTCCAATGCCCGTGACCGGCTCGACGGCGCGACGCTCGATCTCGATCAGGGCATCTCGCCGCTGAGCCAGACACCCACCAACCTGTCCACGACACAGGCTGCGGTGCAGGCGTCGAACATCGTGCCGCTCGACGCGAATGGCGTCGCCTATAGTCGGTCGACGAGCCAGGTGCTCAACATCGTCTATCTCAACGGCAGCGCGGCTTCGGCTGGCGGCTTCTTCCCCGCGGGCCTTAACGGAACGATCCGGACCAGCACCACGTCGTCCTGATCCGACACGCATCCGCCAAAAGCCACGCTTACGATTTTCAAGGGGATAGACCCATGACCGACATCCAGACAAAGCTCGAAATCTTCGACAGGATCGCCACCCGCCGCAACGAACGCCGCGGTTTCCTGCGCTTCGCCGGTGGTGGCGCGCTTGCCGTTGGCGGCGCATCGCTGCTCGCCGCATGCGGCAATGACGACAGCGACCTCGCACCCGGACCCACGCCGACCCCCACTCCTGCACCGGCCCTCAACGACGCCGACGTCCTCAACTTCGCGCTCCAGCTCGAATATCTCGAAGCGCAATTCTACGCCTTTGCCGTGTTCGGTGTTGGTCTCAATGCAAGTTTGCTGACCGGCACCGGGACGCAAGGTGCAGTGACCGGTGGCCGCCAGGTTCCGGAGTTCGCCAACGGGACCGGGGATGCGGTCATCCGGGAATATGCGCGCGAGATCGCCCTCGACGAGATAGCGCATGTCGCCTTCCTTCGCAGTGCGCTGGGCACTGCAGCGGTCGCGCAGCCTGCGATCAACATTTCGGCCGGCACCGTCGCATCGCCGGGGTCGTTCACGGCAGCAGCGCGTGCGGCCGGTCTCGTCACCGCGAACCAGATCTTCGATCCCTACGAAAATGAGAACAATTTCCTGTTGGGCGCTTTCATCTTCGAAGACGTGGGCGTTTCGGCATACAAGGGCGCATCGGTTCTGATCGCCAACAAGACCTATCTCGAGGCTGCTGCCGGCATCCTTGCCGCCGAGGCCTATCATGCCGGCCTGGTCCGGACAGTGCTCTATCGTCGCGGCCTGGGTACGCCGGCAACACCAACCACCGCCGCCGTTGCCGCGGTCCCGGCGCTCATCACGGGCGCGAATGCGATCAGCAACGCGCGCGACAGCCTCGACGGCACTGTCACCAACACGTCGACCGGCGTGATCGGGGACGACGATCAGGGTATCACCGGTACCGATGCCAACGTCTCGAACATCGTGCCGACCGACGCCAACGGCATCGTCTACAGCCGTTCCGCCGGGCAGGTCCTCAACATCGTGTACCTCAACAGCGCATCCGTCTCGTCCGGCGGGTTCTTCCCCGCGGGTCTCAACGGCAACATCAAGACGAGCGCGGCCAACGCGTAACCCCGTCCCGCGTCCCGTCGGGGCGCGGTCCACTCCTCGAGCCGCGCATGCCTGGTCGGCCTGTGCGGCTCCCGAATTCGGGATGATCACACCATGAAGACTTCGCACCTTCTTTCCTGCGCAGGCCTCGCTCTGTCCTGCGCCTTCGCCATGCCTGCCGCCGCGCAGGAAACGACCGAAGAGCGTCCGTTCTCGGGCATCTATATCGGCGCTGCGGGCGGGTATGACGTGCAGGGCAACGATGTCGGCTCGTCGATCCAGTTCGACCGCAACCTCGACGGGACCTTCGGCGACCAGGTCAGCACGATCGGCGGCGCCAACGCGTTCTCGCCGGGCTTCTGCAACGGCTCCGCACGCACGGCAGTCCCGACCTTTGGCTGCCGCAACGACGATGACGGCTGGGCCTATTATGGCCGGGTCGGCATGGATGCGCAGCGCGGCAACATCGTCGTCGGCGTCGTCGGCGAATTCGGCAAGTCTGAGATCACCGACAGCGTCGCGGCCTTCTCGAGCACGCCCGCCAGCTACACGATGGCGCGCAAGATCGATTGGGAAGCCTCGGTGCGCGGCCGCGCGGGCTATGCGGTCAACACCACGCTGTTCTACGGCACGTTCGGTGCAGGCTATGCCAAGATCGACCGGCTGTTCTTCACCACCAACACCGCCAATGCCTTTGCGGCGTCGGGCAAGCGCCAGCAATGGGGTTTCCTCGGCGGCGGCGGCATCGAGCAGAAGCTGACGAAGAACATCTCGATCGGGATGGAATATATGTTCCATCAGTACAAGGATGACGACTTCCGCGTCCGTACGACTGCGGGTCCCGCCATTTCGGGCAGCCCGATCCTGGTCGCGAACAACCCGTTCGTGCTGGCCCCCAACACCACCGGCACCGACTTCAAGCGCAGCGACGAGAAGTTCCGCTGGCACAGCCTGCGCGCGACGGCCGCGTTCAGGTTCTGATGCAAGACGGGCCTGCGCCACATGGCGCAGGCCCGGATGCGACCGGCTGGCGGCAGCGCGCTGCTGGAGCCCCGCTCCTACAGTCCCTCGCCGCCGACCCACTGCGCGTTCGACAACCGCCGCGCCAGGTCCCAGCTCTGCTGACGGATATCGGGCACCGCGACGACCTCCCACAGCCCTCCCCGCGTCATCGGGCCGATGCAGTGCAACCGCTGCTCGACGACCCCGTTGCGACCGACCGCACGCGATTGCGCATCCACATCGACACCAAGACGCAGCGGATCGGGACGGATCACGCCATCCGCGATCAGATGCCGGATCAACGGCTCGCCGGAGCGCAGCAGATCGCCCTGCGGCCCGGTACAATTGACGATCCGTGCCGCACGCGTGACGATGGGCGTATCCTCGCCGCGCGGCCGCCACGTCAGGTCGACGGCCTCCCCTGCCGTCGTCGCCGACACGATCTTGCCCGCGGCAAAGCGCAGGGTGCCGCTCGCGACGAGCGCATCGACCCGGTCGGCGACGGTGGGCGCGAGACGGTGACGGTGGACGTCCCAATAGGGCCGCGCATGCCGGAGGAACCGCGCGCGCTGCGGCGTCGGCGCAGCGGCCCACAGCATCTGCGTCACCGGTCGAAGCTCGTCGACCGCCGCGCGCCAGCCGTCCGCCCCTGCCCGCTCGCGGATATGGCGGACGATCGCGGACAGATCCCCCTGCGGTTTGTCGAGCACGCGTGCGGGTGGCGCGCCGTCGACATGCCGACGCGGCGACAGCCCCCGCCGCGACACGGCCAGGATCTGACCCGCAAAGCCCCGCGCATCGAGCAGCAACGCGGCATCAATCGCCGTCAGCCCGGTCCCGACCAGCACCACCGTGTCGTCAGGCCCGAGCCCCTCGCCGATATCGGAGGCCCAGGGATCCGCGCTGTAGCGGCCGGGCGGCAGGTCCTCGGGCATCAGTCCCGGCGGCGTGTGCGGCGGCAGGTTGCCCAGCGCGAGCACCGCGCGGTCGGCGGCGATCCGGCTTCCGTCCGCCATCCCGACGGAAACGCCGCCCCGCGCGACCAGATCGATCGAGCAGACTTCGCCCTGGGCAAGCGACAGCCGCCCTTCCGAGCGTGTGACCGCCGCGTCGAGCATCTCGCGGAGATACGCCCCGTAGGTGGTCCGCGGCACGAACGTCTTGCGGTCGCCTTCGCCGCGCGTCTTGAGCCAGCGCACGAAATGGTCGGGATCGTCGGGCAGCGCGCTCATGTTCCCCGCGCGCACGTTGAGCAGGTGGCTGGGATGCGCCGCACTATAGGCGACGCCGCGCGCGAGCTGGCGCGAGCGACGCTCGATCAGGGTTGCTCGCGGACCGCCATGGCGCATCAGGTTGATCGCCAGCAATGTCCCCGAAAACCCCCGCCGACGATGACCACGTGATCCTCGGGCCCTGCGATAAATGTCATCTCGTCCCCATCTGCTTTCGATCGTCTCGCCGCGCTCGATAGGACAATCGGCCGCCGCGGGACACCCGATGCCGGCAAGTCCCTGTCAGGACTGACGTATTGCACAAACGACAGCGCTGTTGCACTTTCCCGTCACCGGCTCGCCCCGTCCGGTGCGTGCTGATCCATTGCGGAGACCATCCTTTGAAGACCAGGTTCGTCATATTTGCCTCTGTCGTCGCGATCGCCGCGTCGTCCGCCACCGCACAGGATCTGCACGCCTGCATCGACGATGCCTGCACGATTGAATCGATCATGCCGCAGGACGCCGCCTCTGCCCCCGCCGCCGCCGATTCCGCCGCCACCCGCTATGGCCGCTGGGGCTTCGACCTTGCCGGCATGGACAAGAGCGTGAAGCCCGGCAACGACTGGTTCGACTATGTGAACGGCAGCTGGGTCAAGAAGACGCAGATCCCGGCGGATCGCTCGTCCTATGGCGCCTTCGCGGTGCTGCGCGACCTGTCCGAGGCGCGGATGCGCACGCTCGTCGAGGGCTATCGTCCCGCCGATGCCGCCAACCCCGACCGCGCCAAGGTGGCGACGCTGTATCAGGGCTTCATGGACGAGGCGGCGATCGAGCGCGCCGATGCGGCACCGCTCATCCAGCGGCTGGCGCCCGTGAAGGCGGCCGCGTCCAAGGATGACGTCGCCGTGCTGATGGGCCAGTCGATGGGCGGCTTCGGCGCGAGCTTCTTCGGCCCCGGCGTCAACGACGATGCGAAGCGCCCCGATGTCTACGCGCTCTACCTGCGCCAGTCGGGGCTGGGCCTGGGCGACCGCGACCTGTATCTCGACGCCAAGTTCGCGTCCCAGGTCGCGCGCTACCGCCAGTATGTTGCACAGATGCTGACGATGGCGGGCTGGGCCAATCCCGACGACGCCGCCACCAAGATCGTCGCGATGGAAACGCGCATCGCGCAGGCGCACTGGACCCGCGCGGAAAGCCGCGACCGTGACAAGACCTATAATCCGATGACGCTGGCGCAGTTGCAGGCACAGGCCCCCGGCTTCCCCTGGGCGAAGTTCTGGACGGCGGCGGGCGTCGCCAAGGCGGACCGCGCGATCGTCGCGCAGAACACCGCCTTCCCCAAGATCGCCGAGGTGTTTGCGAGCACCGACCTCGACACGCTCAAGGCCTGGCAGGCGTTCCGCACCACCGACGACATCGCGCCGATGCTGTCGAAGCGGTTCGTCGACGCGAATTTCGATTTCCGCTCGAAATTCCTCAACGGCCAGCCGCAGCAGCGCGATCGCTGGAAGCGCGGGATCGGCGTCACCGAGCGCGCGCTGGGCGAGGCGATCGGCCGCGATTACGTCGCGCTCTATTTCCCGCCTTCGTCCAAGACCAAGATGGACGCCCTCGTCGCCAACCTGCGGATCGCGCTGCGCGGCCGGATCGACGGCCTGCCCTGGATGGGCGCCGCGACCAAGCAGGAGGCACAGGCCAAGCTTGCCAATTTCAGCGTCAAGGTGGGCTATCCCGACAAATGGCGCGACTATACCGCGCTGCGCATCGTCCCCGGCGACCTGATCGGCAATGTCGAACGCGCGAGCCGGTTCGAATGGGACTATCGCCGCAACCGCATGGGCGGTCCGGTCGACAAGGCCGAATGGGGCATGACCCCGCAGACCGTGAACGCCTATTACAACTCGGTGAAGAACGAGATCGTCTTCCCGGCGGCGATCCTGCAGCCCCCTTCTTCGATCCCGACGCCGATCCGGCGGTCAATTACGGCGGCATCGGCGGCGTGATCGGTCACGAGATCAGCCACGGCTTCGACGATCAGGGGCGCAAATCCGACGGCAAGGGCGTGCTGCGCGACTGGTGGACCGCGCAGGATGCCGCCAAGTTCGAGGCACAGGCGGTCAAGCTCGGCGCGCAGTACGAAGCCTATACGTTCGACGGACTGCCCGGCGTGAAGATCAACGGTCGCGCGTCGATGGGCGAGAATATCGGCGATCTAGGCGGCGTGCTGATCTCGCTCGACGCCTATCACACCTCGCTTGGTGGCAAGCCCGCGCCGGTGCTCGACGGCTATAGCGGGGACCAGCGCTTCTTCCTCGGCTGGGGTCAGGTCTGGCGTACGCTGTTCCGCACCGAGGCCTTGCGCCAGCAGCTCGTCAGCGACCCGCACTCGCCAGGGCAGATCCGTGCGATCAACCCACTGCGCAACGTCGATGCCTGGTACAAGGCGTTCGACGTGAAGCTCGGCGACGCACAGTATCTCGCGCCTGCGGACCGCGTCCGCATCTGGTAAGCCGCCAAGGCCGCCGCCGGACAAAAAATCCGGCGGCGGGCCAAGGTCGGGGCGGCATGGCTCCGTCCAGTCAACGAGGGTGGCGGTGTTCCTGCTCGTCCGCCGTCATCCTCGCTGCTGCCGTCCCCGTCACGGCCGGCAGGGGCCCGTTCAGGGCATCGCCCGCTTCAGGAAGGCCACGCTGTCGGCCAGCACCGGCGCCTTGCCCCGGAACGGCTTCGAGAGTGCCATCGCGACGTTTTCATGGCTGAGGCCGGGATAATCGACATGCGTCACCGGTGCGCCGAGCGTCTTCAACCTTGCGGCGAGGTTGATCGCGTTGTGCGGCTTCACCTGCGTGTCGTCGCCCGCGCTCACCAGCAGCATCGGCGGTGCGTCGTGCCGCGCGAAGTGGATCGGCTGGGTCATCACCGGGTCCGTCGCGCCCTGCATCGCATCGATCGCGCGCTTGGCGGTAAAGGGATAGAAATCATATGGCCCGCACAGCCCGACTGCGGCTTTGACGATGCGCGGGTCGACGCCCTCCGCCCTCAGCCAGCGCTCGTCGAGCGTCAGCATCGCGACCGTGTACGCTCCCGCGGAATGGCCCGCGACCGCAATCCGGTTCGGGTCGCCGCCGGACTGCGCGATATGGTCGCGCGTCCATTTCATCGCCTCGGCGCCGTCCTGGAGGAAGGCGGGGAAGCGCACGTCGGGGACCTTGCGATAGTCGGGCATCACGACGACGTAGCCTGCCTTCGCATAGGCGCGCGCGGCAAAGGCATAGTCGCTGCGCGACCCGTGCACCCACCCGCCGCCATACCAGAAGACGAGCACCGGCAGTCCCGTCTTGATGCCCCCCGATGGCCGCCACACGTCGAGCTTCTGCCCGTGCGTCCCGAACGGCACCCCCTCGCGCACCCGCGCGGTCCCGCGCCCGCCGCCCATCACGCCGTCCAGCACGCTGAGCGTGCCGGGACCCGCGCTGAACGCCGCACCCGCGATCAGGATGACGATCAGCGCCAGGACGATGGCGGCGCGTTTCATCAGGCGGTGTAGCGTGCCGTCGTCTTCGCCGCGACCTCATCCGCAGTGACGCCCGGCGCGAGTTCCATCAGCTTGAACGGCGACCCATGGTCGGCGCGCTGGAACACCGCCAGATCGGTGACGATCATGTCGACGACGTTCTTGCCCGTCAGCGGCAGCGAGCACGACGGGATGAACTTCGGCGTGCCGTCCTTCGCGGTGTGATCCATCACGACGATGATCTGCTTGACGCCCGCGACGAGATCCATCGCGCCGCCCATGCCCTTGATCATCTTGCCCGGGATCATCCAGTTGGCGATGTCGCCGTCTTCGCTGACCTCCATCGCGCCGAGCACGGTCAGGTCGATATGCCCGCCGCGGATCATCGCGAAGCTGTCCGACGAGCTGAAATACACCGACGAGGGTAGTTCGCTGATCGTCTGCTTGCCCGCATTGATCAGGTCGGCATCCTCCTCGCCCGCGAAAGGAAACGGACCGATCCCGAGCATCCCGTTCTCCGACTGGAGCGTGACGGTCATGCCGTCGGGGATGTTGTTCGCGACAAGCGTCGGGATGCCGATGCCGAGATTGACGTAATAGCCGTCCTTCAGTTCCTTGGCGGCACGCGCGGCCATCTGGTTGCGATCCCACGGCATCAGTTGAGCGTTCCTTCCTGGATGGTAGTAATGGTCGTGACCTGGTCGCGCAGCTCCGCGCTGACGCCGTCGACGATCGCCTGCAACGCGGCGTCCTCGGCGATGTCCCAGGTGGCCGCATAGGCGCGCGCGGCGTGACGGATCGTGTCGGCGAGGAGATAGCCGAACACCGTCGGATCCTCGAGCACCCCCGCATCGATCAGCACGTTGCTGCCCGCATTGTTGGTGATCCAGATCCGCGCCACCTCGAGCGATTCGCCGGTCAGCGCGGCGCCTGCGTCAAGCTTGATCGCATTGGGATGGTCGGTCATCACTGGACTCCCTGTGTCGGCGCCCAGTGGATCGCGGGCGGAAAGACCTCGTCGCGCGTGCCTTTCAGCGCGGTGCCGTAGACGGGATTGGGCAGCACGAACCACCCCGCCCCCCATTTCGCGGCGAGCGCGGGCGACTGGACGACGGCACGACGCGCCGCGGAGTCTGGCCTGCGTTGAACAGATCGCTGAAATCGCCGAGCTGATCGCCGCCCATCGCGACGACGCAGTATTTCGCGGCGATCATCGCGCGCCGGCCATCCTTCTTCGACCCCATCGCGTCGTCGCCCGCGAGGAACAGCGTGTCGCCGTGGCGCGCGGGACCAAGGCCCGCGGCGTCGATCGCCGCCTGCGTCTGCGCGGCGTTGGCGGCGGAACGGTTGGAGTTGAAGACGACCGTGACGCCCATCGCGCGGAGCTGCGTCAGCGCCGCACGCGCGCCGGGGACGGGCGCGACCTGCTTGATGCCGGTGCGCTCCCACGCCTGCCAGCGGCTATCGGACCAGGGCTGGCCGGATGCCGCGTCATATTCGAAGCCGAGGTTGAGCAGGACGGTTTCGTCGACGTCGAACACCGCGGCTTTCGGCTTGCCGCCGCACGCGATCCAGCTCGGCGCGGCCAAGGTCGCACCGGGTGCGAGCACGACCGATACCGGCGAGCGCTGCGCACGGACATAGCCGACGAGCGCGTTCCACGCCTGGATGCTGACCGCGGCAGCCTCGCCCGAGGCATAGAGATACTGCATCCCCGCGGGGACGCCGTCGACGGTGACGGGCACGGCTGCGGTCGGTGCAGGCGCGATCGAAGTCGGCGCCGACACGCTGACGCACCCTTGCAGGGCGAGTGCCCCTGCGAATGCAGGGGTCCAGGCCACCCGTCGGAATGCCCGCGGCCCGGCGCTCCCGCGGGAGCGGGAGAACGGCGCCGATGTCACGCCGAGACCCGCTCGCGGACAGTGCGGAATTCGATCTTCTTGTCGTAGGGCGCACCGACGATCATCCGCTTCACGTAGATTCCCGGCAGATGGATCGTGTCGGGATCGAGGCTGCCAACGGGGACGATCTCCTCGACCTCGGCGACGCAGATCTTGCCCGCGGTCGCCATCGGCTGGTTGAAGTTGCGCGCGGTCTTGCGGAAGATGAGGTTGCCGCTCTCGTCCGCCTTCCAGCCCTTGATGATGCTCAGGTCCGCACGGATGCCGCGTTCGAGGATGTAATCCTGCCCGTCGAAATTCTTCACCTCCTTGCCCTCCGCCACCAAAGTGCCGACGCCGGTCTTGGTATAGAAGCCGGGAATCCCCGCGCCGCCTGCGCGGCAACGCTCGGCGAGCGTGCCCTGCGGGCAGAACTCGACCTCGAGCTCACCGCTCAGATATTGCCGCTCGAACTCCTTGTTCTCACCGACATAGGACGAGATCATCTTCTTGACCTGGCGTGAGCGGAGCAGCTTGCCGAGCCCCTGCCCGTCGATGCCGGCATTGTTGCTGGCGATCGTCAGATCCTTGACCCCCGACGCCTCGATCGCATCGATCAGTCGCTCGGGGATGCCGCACAACCCGAACCCGCCCGCACAGATCGTCATGCCGTCGAACAGCACGCCTTCAAGTGCCGTTGCCGCATCGGTGTAGCGCTTGTTCGCCATGCATCCTCCTCTGGTCTTTGCCATCGCATAAAGCGCGAGGCGGGCGACGGCAACGCCTCGACTTCGCGCGGATCGCGCGGTTAGGGTGCGGGCAGGAGATTGTTATGACCAAGCGTACCGGCGGCCGCATCCTCGTTGATCAACTCGTCGCGCAAGGGTGCGACCGGATCTTCACCGTGCCGGGCGAGAGCTTTCTCGCGGTCCTCGATGCGCTTCACGATACGCCTGCGATCGAGACGGTGGTGTGCCGACAGGAGGGCGGCGTCGCGTTCATGGCGTGCGCGGACGGCACGCTGACGCACCGGCCGGGCATTGCCTTCGTGACGCGCGGGCCGGGTGCGACCAATGCGTCGATCGGCGTGCATGTCGCGATGCAGGATCTCGCAGCCGATAATCCTGTTCGTCGGCGATATCGACCGCGGCACGCGCGACCGCGAGGCGTTCCAGGAGATCGACTTCCAGGCGATGTTCGGGGCCGTCGCCAAATGGGCGGCACGGATCGACGACGCACGACGGATCCCCGAATATGTCGCGCGCGCCTATGCGACGGCGCTTTCGGGGCGGCCGGGGCCGGTGGTGCTCGCGCTGCCCGAGGACATGCTGCTCGACGTCGTCGACGCGGTCGATCGGCCGCGGGTCGAGCGCGTCGCGCAAGGCTGCGACACCGATACGATGGATCTGCTCGCCGACCTGCTGACCACCGCCGAGCGGCCCGTCGCGATCGTCGGCGGTGCGGGCTGGGACGTCGCCGCGTCGGGCGCGTTTTCGACCTGGGCGGATCGCAACGGCATTCCGGTCGCCGCGGCGTTCCGGCGGCAGGACGCGATTCCGAACGATTGCCCCGTCTGGGCGGGCAATCTGGGCTATGGCCCCAACCCCAAGCTGGTCGAGCGGGTGAAGGCGGCAGATCTGCTGCTCGTCGTGGGCCCGCGGCTGGGCGAGGCGACGACCGATGGCTATGCGCTGGTCACGCCCGATCATCCGGGGCAGCGGCTGATCCATGTCCATCCCGATCCGGATGAGCTGCACCGCGCCTACCGCGCCGACGTCGCGGTGTGTGCGGGGATGGCGGAGTTCGCCGAGGCGTTGCTCGCGGTCGACCTGCCGCCACGCACCGCCGGGCAGGAGGCGCATGCCGAGTGGCTCGACTGGTCGACGCCGCGCCCGCGCGACCTCGCGATGGACTTGGGGCCGTGCGTGACCGCGATGCGCGAGCGGCTGCCTACGGATGCAATCATCTGCAACGGCGCGGGGAATTATTCGGGCTGGTGGCATCGCTACTGGGCCTATGCCGGACCGGGCACGCAGCTCGCGCCGACTGCCGGGGCGATGGGGTATGGCGTACCCGCAGCAGTGGCGGCGTCGCTACGGCATCCCGAGCGGACGGTAGTCGCGCTCGCGGGCGACGGGTGTTTCCTGATGAACGGGCAGGAGCTGGCGACCGCGGTCGCGCACGGGGCGGACATGCTGGTACTGATCGTCGACAACGGGGGCTACGGCACGATCCGGATGCACCAGGAGCGGGAGTATCCGGGGCGGGTGTCGGGGACGGCGCTGCGCAATCCGGACTTTGCGGCGCTCGGGCGCGCTTATGGATGCTGGGCGGAAACGGTGACGCAGACGGGCGATTTCGTCGCTGCGCTGGACCGCGCGATGGGGCAGTCGGGCGTGCGGCTGCTGCACCTGGTGACGGATATCGAGGCGATCACCGCGGGCACGACGCTGACGAAAGTGCGCGGGGCGGCGTAATGCTTAGCTGGTGATGAGGCCACTACCGGAGCCTATGCACCACCCCGGCGAAGGCCGGGGCCCAATTGGGGGACGGCAATAACGACCGACGGCCTTCCGTTACATCGACCTTCCCAATTGGGCCCCGGCCTTCGCCGGGGTGGGGGCGATGTTTGGTAAGCGCCCTACCCTCGCTGTTCCCCCGCGAAGGCGGGGGCCCAGGGTAGCGGGAGCTATCGGTACTTAG
This sequence comes from Sphingomonas sp. 22R3R2A-7, assembly GCF_036856055.1. Classification (NCBI taxonomy): domain Bacteria; kingdom Pseudomonadati; phylum Pseudomonadota; class Alphaproteobacteria; order Sphingomonadales; family Sphingomonadaceae; genus Sphingomonas; species Sphingomonas sp. 22R3R2A-7. The sequence continues at coordinate 1,264,863 of NZ_JASPFR010000001.1, forward strand.
CGGGGCCCCCGCGTCCGCGGGGGAACGGCACGGAGCAGGAAGCCGGTGAGCCCCTCAGCCCGCCAGCGCGGCCCGCACCGCGGCCACCGCGTCCGCCGCCTTGGCGCCATCGGGACCGCCGCCCTGCGCCATGTCGGGACGGCCGCCACCGCCCTGCCCGCCGAGCGTCGCGACCGCGATCTTCAGCAGGTCGACCGCGTTGCGGGTGCCGACCAGATCCGCGGTCACGCCGACCGCGACCGAAGCGCGACCATCGTTGATCGCGACGAGCATCGCGATCCCCGACCCCAGCCGCTGCTTGGCCTCGTCGACCGCGCCGCGCAGGCCCTTCGCCTCGAAGTCGTTGAGCACCTGCCCTATGAACGCCACGCCGCCGATCTCTTCGGGGCCCGCCGCCTCACCGCCGCCGCCGCCACCGAGCGCCAGTGCCTTCTTCGCATCGGCGAGCTCGCGCTCGAGACGCCGGCGATCCTCGATCAGCGCCGCGACGCGCGCGGGCACTTCGTCGGGGGTCGATTTCAACGCCGCCGCCGCCTCGCGCAGGCGATCGTCGCGCCCGGTCAGATAGGCGCGCGCAGCCTCGCCGGTCAGCGCCTCGACGCGACGCACGCCGCTAGACACCGCACCCTCGCCGACGACCTTGAACAGCCCGATATCGCCAAGCGCGGTGACGTGCGTGCCGCCGCACAGCTCGATCGAATAGGTGCCCTCGTCGGTCGATCCCATCGACACGACGCGGACCTCGTCGCCATATTTCTCGCCGAACAGCGCCATCGCGCCCATCGCGATCGCGTCGTCGGGGGTCATCAGCAGCGTGGTGACCGCGCCGTTGCCGCGGACCTGCGCGTTCACGTCGGCCTCGACCTGCGCGATGTCGGCGGGCGTCATCGCGACCGGCTGCGAGAAATCGAAGCGCAGGCGATCGGGCGCGACCAGGCTCCCCTTCTGCGCAACATGCTTGCCGAGCCGTTCGCGCAAGGCCTCGTGGAGCAGATGCGTCGCCGAGTGGTTGGCGCGGATCTGTGCGCGGCGCGCGACGTCGATCTGGAGCTTGACGGACTCGCCGACCTTGATGCCGCCCGCATCGATGATCGCGTGATGGACGAACACGCGGCCGAGCTGCTTCGACGTCTCGGTGACGGTCGCGCGCAGCCCGGTATCGGTCGAGATGTGCCCGGCATCGCCGACCTGCCCGCCGCTCTCGCCGTAGAAGGGCGTCTGGTTGACGACGATCGAGACCGTGTCGCCCGTGGTCGCATGGTCGACGCGCGCACCGTCCTTGACCAGTGCGACGACCTCGCCCTCGCCGGTGTCCGACGCATAGCCGAGAAACTCGGTGCCGCCGCTCTGCTCGACGATGTCGAACCAGATATCGTCCGAAGCCTTCGCGCCCGAGCCCTTCCAGGCGGCGCGCGCGGCGCGCTTCTGCTCGGCCATGGCGGTGTCGAAACCTTCGCGGTCGACCGCCAGACCGCGTTCGCGCAGTGCGTCCTCGGTCAGGTCGTACGGGAAGCCATAGGTGTCGTAGAGCTTGAACGCGACGTCACCCGCGAGCGTCCCCTCGGTCATGTCCGCGGTCGCCTCGTCGAGGAGCTTCAGCCCCTTGTCGAGGGTCTGGCGGAACCGCGTCTCCTCCTGCTGCAGCGTCGCCTCGATCAGCGGGCGGGCGCGCGACAGCTCGGGATAGGCGGCACCCATCTCGGTGACGAGCGCAGGGACCAGCCGGTGCATCAACGGCTCCTTGGCGCCGAGGATATGCGCGTGCCGCATCGCGCGGCGCATGATCCGGCGCAGCACGTAGCCGCGGCCTTCGTTCGCGGGCAGCACGCCGTCCGCGACCAAGAAGCCCGCGGTGCGCAGGTGATCCGCGATCACGCGGTGGCTGGCGGTGTTGGCGCCGTCGGTCGCGGTATGCGTCAGTGCGCCCGACGCGGCGATCAGCGCCTTGAACGTGTCGGTGTCGTAATTGTCGGTGACGCCCTGCATCACCGCGGCGATCCGCTCGAGCCCCATGCCGGTGTCGATCGAGGGCTTGGGCAGATTGCCGACGATCTCGGCATTTTCCTGCTCATATTGCATGAACACCAGGTTCCAGATCTCGACGAAGCGATCGCCGTCCTCGTCGGGGCTGCCGGGAGGGCCACCGGGGATGTGGTCGCCGTGGTCGTAGAAGATTTCCGAGCACGGCCCGCACGGCCCGTTGTCGCCCATCGACCAGAAATTGTCCTTGGTCGGGATGCGGATGATGCGGTGCTCAGGGAGGCCCGCGATCTTCTTCCAGAGATCGAACGCCTCGTCGTCGGTGTGATAGACGGTCGCGGTCAGTCTGTCCGGCGACAGGCCCCATTCCCTGGTCAGCAGCGTCCAGGCGTGCGTGATCGCCTGTTCCTTGAAATACTCGCCGAACGAGAAATTGCCGAGCATTTCGAAGAAGGTGTGATGCCGCGCGGTATAGCCGACATTGTCGAGATCATTGTGCTTGCCGCCCGCGCGGACGCACTTCTGCGACGAGGTCGCGGTCGTGTAGGGGCGTGTTTCGAGGCCGGTGAAGACGTTCTTGAACGGCACCATTCCGGCGTTGACGAACATCAACGTCGGGTCGTTCTGCGGCACGAGCGGCGCAGAGGGCACGATCTGGTGCCCCTGCGAACCAAAATAGTCGAGGAAGCCGCGGCGGATGTCGTTCGTCGATGTCATGCCGCCGACTTAGGCGAGCAACGGGGTTCGCTCAAGTGACCGCGTTACGCGGTTTGGGGCAGCGCCGCCGCGAGCCAGTCATCCGCGTGAAGCCCGTAGATCAGGCTGTCGCGCAGCCCCATATGCGTCTCCCATTCGCCGCGCAGCAGACGCTCGCGCCGGAACCCCAGCCGCTCGAGCAATAGGATCGACGCGTTGTTCTCGCTGTCGGCATCGGCGAACACGCGGTGCTGCCCCTCGGCGAACAGCTGGTCGAGCACCGCCGACACCGCTTCGCTGGCAAGGCCGCGGCCCCAGTGCGCGCGCGCGAGGATGAAGCCGATCTCGGTCACCCCCTGCCCGCGCATCCGCCCGCCCGACACCCAGCCGATCGCGCGGTCGTCGCCGTGCCGCGTGATCGCCCAGGCGCGCCAGTTCACGTCGGCGGCATCCTCGAGCAGATAGGCGCGCGTCGCCTCGATCGACGTGAGCGGGCCATCCGCCGAATAGGTCATCAGCGCTGCATCGGCGAGCGTCGGATGCAGCGCGACCGCATCCGCCTGTACCAACGGCCGCAACCGCAGGCGCGGAGTCACCAGCACCGGATGGGGTAGTGCGCGACGCCTCAAGCGATCAGGGCGTCGACGAGCGCACGCACTTTCTTCTGACGCCACTGCGGCAGCGGCGCGACGAGCCAATAGCCCCCGCGCGACGGCTGCGCATCGCCGATCAGCCGGACCGTGCCGGCGTCGAGCACACGGCGCGCGAGCAGCTCGGGCACGGTCGCTCGGCCAAGCCCCGCCGCCGCTGCATCGATCGCGAGTCCCGCATCGCCGACGCGGACGAGCGCGGTGGTATCTCCCGCCGCTGGATCATTAACAGGCGCGCCAGGCCAGGCGATGATCGCCTCGGACACGCTGCCGGTCGCCGCAATCGTGACGAGCCCTTCGGATTCGAGCGCCTCGCCCTCATTCTCGCCCGGACCATCGCCCCAGCGGATCGCGAGGTCGAGATTGGCTTCGGTGAAATCGACCGTCTCGTCCGCGGTGATCAGCACGAAACGCAGGTCCGGGTCCCCCGCCGCGATCTCGGCGAGCCGCGGCATCAGCCATTTCTCGGTCAGGTCGCGCGGTGCGGCGATCGTCAGCGATTTGGACGTCTGCCCCGCCTGCATCGCACGGACCGCCTCCTCGAACTGGAGGAAGCCGTTGCGCAGTGGTCCGAGACCCGCCTCGGCCTCGGGGGTCAGTTCGAGCCCGCGCGTGGTACGCCGGAACAGCACGACGCCAAGCGTATCCTCGAGCGCGCGGATCTGCTGCCCGACCGCGGCGGGGGTGACCGCGAGTTCGTCGGCTGCGCGCGTGAACGACAGATGCCGCGCCGCCGCATCGAGCACGCGCAGTCCGTTGAGCGGCAGATGCGTCCGCTTCACGATGTCACCGCAGGCGCGCTGAGCGAGAAGTTCGGGATCGTCACGTCGAACCCTGCGCCCGTGTCGTCGACCATCCGGTACGAGCCCTGCATCGCGCCGGTCGGCGTGGCGAGCGGGCAGCCCGAGACATAATCGAAGCTCGCGCCCGGCTCGATCAGCGGCTGTTCGCCAACGACGCCCTCGCCCTCGACGCTGTGCCGCGCCCCGCGCCCGTCGGTGATGATCCAGTGCCGGGTGAGCAGCTGCACCGCGCCGGGCCCGTCATTCTCGAGCCGGATGTGATAGGCCCAGAACCAGCGGCCGCGCTGCGGCTCGGACTGTTCGGGCAGATAGCTGACCGAGACGCGCACCGTTACCCCGCGCGTGGTCGCCGCGTTGGGGAACAGCGCCTTCATAGTCCGACCCGGCCCAGCGCGCGATCGAGGTCGTCGATCACGTCGCGGACGTCCTCGAGCCCGACGTTCAGCCTGAGCAGCCCCTCGGTCACGCCCATCTCCGCCTGCTTGTCGGGCGAGACGCTGGCATGCGTGGTCGAGGCGGGGTGAGTCATCAGCGACCGCGAATCGCCGATATTGTTCGAGATATCGACCAGTTCGAGCGCGTCGAGCAGGCCGTGCGCCTGTTCGCGTCCCTCGACCTCGAACGCGAAGATCGGGCCGCACGCGTCCATCTGGGTCATCGCGAGCTCGTGCTGCGGATGGCTGGCGAGGCCCGGGTGCAGGATACGCGGCACGCGCGCTTCGAGAAACGCGCCGACCTTTAGTGCATTCTCCGACTGGCGGCGGATACGCAGGTCGAGCGTCTCGAGTCCCTTGAGCACCACCCAGGCGTTGAACGGCGAGAGCGTCGGCCCGGTGTTGCGCGTGAAGGGCAACAAGGTGTTGGTGATGAAATCCTCGGTCCCGCACACCGCACCCGCGAGGACGCGCCCCTGCCCGTCCATCATCTTGGTCGCGCTATAGGCGATAACGTCCGCACCGAATTCCATCGGCCGCTGCAACGCCGGCGTCGCGAACGCATTGTCGACGACGGTCGTGATCCCGCGTTCGCGCGCGATGTCGCACACCGCCTTGAGGTCGACGATGTCCATCGTCGGGTTGGCGGGCGTCTCGAAGAAGAACACCTTGGTCTCGGGGCGCACTGCGTCGAGGAACGCCTGCGGATCGCGTGCGTCGACGATCGTCGTGGCGATCCCGAACTTGGGCAGCAGCGTGTCGGTCAGCCAGCGGCACGACCCGAACGCCGCGCGGCCGCCGACCAGGTGATCGCCCGCCTGCAGCTGGCACAGCAACGCCGCGGTCATCGCTGCCATGCCGGTCGCCATCGACCGGCACGCCTCGGCCCCCTCGAGCAATGCGATCCGCTCCTCGAGCATCTGCACCGTCGGGTTCTGGAGCCGGGAATAGGTCATCCCGTCCTGTTCGCCGGAAAAACGCGCGGCGGCGTCGCCGGCCTTGTCGTAGCAATAGCCCGAGGTCAGGAACAACGCCTCGGACGTCTCGCCATATTCGCTGCGGGCGGTGCCGCCGCGAATGGCCTGCGTCTGGGGACGCCAATTCTGGGTGATCGAACGATCCTGGCCGGTCTTGCGCTTCATGGCGACGCTTTGCCGGGGGCGGGCGGTGATGACAACCCCTGCGGAGGGTCGATCGCGCTAGTAACGCCCCCAGGTAAACTTGGATGACAAGGCGTAATTCCAGACGGCACCGACCAGCACGCCGACCAGCGCCGACGCGGCCCAGGCATCGTTGCGCATGTCGTGCAGGAATGCCGCGATCCCGACATTGGCGACGGCGCCGACCGAACAGATCACCGCGAACGACACCCAGCCATCCGCGAGCTGCCGCCAGCCCTTCAACCGCCGGTCGCGATAGGTCAGCGCGTTGTTGAGGAAGAAGTTCATCGTGAGCGCGGCGAGCGTTGCGATGATCTGCCCGACGAGAAACGATGTGCCGAGCCCGATGAACACCGCGGTCAGCACCGCCATGTGGATGCCCACCCCGAATACCCCGATCGCGGAGAACATCGCGAACCGGACGGGGACGAACCGCCCGAACATGCGGTCGTACAGCGCGATCAGATATTCCATCGCGACGACGTGATCGAGCTTGCTCTCGCCCTCTGTCCGGACGCGGAATGTGTAGGGGAGCTCGGCGAAGCGCAGCGGGTGCGGGCTGGCGGTCAGCAGGTCGAGCAGGATCTTGAACCCGATCGCCGACAGCGACGGCGCGAGCGTGCGCACGACCTCGGTGCGGATCGCGAAGAAGCCGCTCATCGGATCGCTGAGATCTGCCTTCAGCACGCGGCGCGACAGGCGCGTCGCGAGCGCGGATTTTGCGACACGGTCGCGGTCCCAGTCGCCCGTCCCGCCGCCGCTGACAAAGCGCGACCCGATCACGACGTCGTGATCGCCCGCCTGCAGCAGGTCGAGCATCGCCGGCAGCAACGTCTCGTCATGCTGGAGATCGCCGTCGATCACCGCGACGACCGGCGCCGCGGTCGCGCACATCCCCTCGATACATGCCGAGGACAGGCCGCGGCGGCCGATCCGCTGGATCACGCGCACCCGCGTATCGATCCGCCCGAGTTCGCGCGCAGCATCCGCGGTACCGTCGGGACTGTCGTCGTCGACGAAGATCGCCTCCCAGCGACGTCCCGCCAGCGCCTGGTCGAGCTTGGCGATCAGCGTCGGGACGTTGGCCTTCTCGTTGAACGTGGGGATGACCACCGCCAGTTCGAGCAAGGCGGGGACGTCCGACACGTCGAGCAAAGCGGGAATCATCCGAGCGCTGCGATCACCGCATCGCCCATCGCGCGCGTCGTCATCGATCCGCCGAGATCGGGCGTCCGCGCACCGTCGAGGATCGCCGCGGCGACCGCCGCCTCGATCCGGTCGGCAGGGTCTGGCAGATCGAGCGAATGCCGGAGCATCATCGCCGCGGAGAGGATCGCGGCACAGGGGTTCGCCTTGCCCTGCCCCGCAATGTCCGGCGCGCTGCCGTGGATCGGCTCGTAAAGCCCGCGCCCGGTACCATCGAGCGCGGCGGAGGGGAGCATGCCGATCGACCCCGCGCACATCGACGCCTGATCGGACAGGATGTCGCCGAACAGATTGCCGGTGACGACGACGTCGAACTGGCCGGGATCGCGCACCAGCTGCATCGCCGCGTTGTCGACATACATGTGGCTGAGCGCGACGTCGGGATAGTCCGCCGACACCTCGATCACGACGTCGCGCCACAGCTGCGACGTCTCAAGGACGTTGGCCTTGTCGACCGACAGAAGCTTGCTCTTGCGGGTGCGCGCGGTCTCAAACCCGACGCGCGCGATCCGGGCGATCTCCGCCTCGTCGTAACGCATCTCGTCATGGCCTTCGCGCAGGCCCCCGTCGGTCGTCCGGATGCCCTTGGCACCGAAATACACGTCGCCGGTCAGCTCGCGGACGATGACCATGTCGATCGTGCGTGCGATCTCCGGGCGCAGCGACGACGCATCCTCGAGTCCCGCGAACAGTTTGGCCGGACGCAGGTTGGCGAACAGCCCCAGCTCCTTGCGCAACCCCAGGATCGCCTGTTCGGGGCGCAGGTGCCGCTCGAGCCGATCGCAATCGGGGTCGCCGACCGCACCGAACAACACCGCATCCGCGCGGCGCGCGAGCGCCAGCGTCTCAGGGGGCAGCGGATGCCCCGCCGCCTTGTACGCGGCACCCCCGACGAGCGCCTCTTCGAAGGTCAGATCGAGGCCGAGCCGGTCGAGCACGCGTCGCGCCTCCGCCGTCACTTCGGGTCCGATGCCGTCGCCGGCCAGTATCGCGATCAGGGGCATGTGCGTTCCTCCGCCGCCGCCCTTGCCGGGCAAGCCGCGCTCACGCAACCGCCCTTTGAGCCGATCGACGAGGCGGCCGCGCGCCGCGAGCGGTTCGGCGCGGCGCTCGACAAGGATATCGCGCGTCAGGAAATGCTCGGTCAGACGCAGCCCGTCGAAGATGTCGGGCCATCCCGCCTCGCCGCCGGTGACGAGAAACGCGGGCAGCGGGAGCAGCTTGGCCTCGTAACCATGCGCAGCACCGCGCGAGACCGCCGCCCCGCTGCGGGGGCTGACGAACGCGAGATCGTCGACCGCGCCGCTCGCGACGCACCGGTCGAGATCGAGACCGAAGCCGAGCTCCGCCAGCACGAGCAATTCATACCGCACGAGCGCCGCTGCCCAGCCGCGCGCGGTCGGCGCCGCCTCGATGGCCCCGAGCACCCCGTCGAGCGCATCGTGGATATGCGGATAGGGCTGCGCCTCGGGGAGCGCGACCGCCGCGAGCGCGGTCGCCCATTCGAGCGCTCCCGCCGCGAGCGGTTCGCCGTGCAGCGTCGCGCGGCTGTGGATCAGTTCCGCGGTCAGCGCGGCAAGCTGCTCGCCGGTCCGCGCGCGCCATTCGCCCTGGATCACGTTGGCGGCCAGCAACACCGGCCGCATCGCCCGCGACCGCCCGCCGCGCACATAGCCCGGCTGCACGCCGTCCTCGCGCGTCAGCGCGCGCACGATCGCGCCATGCTCGCCGTGCTGGCGAACGGCGACGACGATGGCGGACGCACGAAGATGCATGCGCCGTCCTTACGCGTCCCGCGCAGCGAGGGGGAGTACGGAATAGGAGAACCGGCACAGCCGCGGCGTCATCCCGATCACGATCGGGAGGCACAGCCGAACATCACCGCCGTACCGCCCGTAGCGCCCGCACGAGCCGCGGATGCGACAGCGTCCGCTTCGCCCAGCTAGCCGCCCCGTCGAATGCGCCCAGCGACGCGATGATCGTGCGGTTCGCCAGCGTCGGCCGCAACAACAACAGGTCGACGCACGCCGTCCCCCCGGTCGCGAACTGCCGTTTGTGCTGCCCTTCCCCCTCGGTGAAGTCGAACCGGGCGAAACGATCCGCAAACAGCGCGCGCATCGCCTCGACCTGCAGCACCGCGCCGGGCGACAGCGCGTTACATGCGGGGTCGTGGCCGACATGATCGTAGCGCAGAGTGTCTCCATCCGCGGTGCAGCACAGATAGGCGACCGGCCGGTCCTCGACGAACAACAGCCATGCGCGCAACCGGTCCTCGGCGGCGAGCGCGTGAAAACGGTCCATCGCCCCGGTGCCGTCGGGCAGCCCCGACCCCAGCAGCGCCTCCTGATATGTCGTCGCCGACACGGCGCGTGCGAGGGGATGAAAAATCGCGAACTCGGCTGCGGTGCGATAGGCGCGAACGTCGAGCGTGCCGCCCGACAGCGCCGCCAGCTTCTTCATCTTGCGCTTCAACCCCGACCGCGCACTGCCCGACAGCGTCGCGAGCCATGCCTCCGCGCCGATCGTCAGGTCGGTATGATAGCGCACATAACGCTGCCGCACGAAGGTGAGCAGCCCGCCCGCCCGGATCTCCCCGATCCGCGACACGGGGAGCGAAGTGATCGCATAGCCTTGCGCATCCGCGGGCAGCGGCGGGAGCGAGACCGGACAGTCCCTCAGGACGTCGTCGAGCGACAGCGCGACCCGCACGAGCCGCCTAGGGATCGCCGCCACCGTCCGCGCGCCGATCTGGAATTTCAGCTGTATTGAAGCGGTCGAAGCCACCGCCGGGGCCGCAGCGGTCATCAGCCCGCGCGTTCTTCGACCCAGTTCGACCAGAGCTGCTCCGCCTGACGCAGCCCCCGGCGAATCGGATCGCGCGCGAGCGGCCGGTCGTCCTGTCCCAGCGCCAGCGGCGGTCGATCCCCGAAATGGCAGGTCGGCAGCGCGTCGCGCATCGCATCGAGCGTGGCGCAGAGCGCTTCGAACCGGCGGACATGCACGGCGTTCGCGCGGTTGCCCTGCCGATTCGCGAGCTCGAAACCATGACTGACGATCGTCACCGCGACATGACCCGCCGCGACCGCATGCTCGAGCGCGCGTCGACTTTCCCCGACGACAGCGCGCAAAGCTGCAGCGTCCGCAAACGCCCCGGCGTATCCTCGACGACGGTGACGGGAATTTCGACCAGACCCCGGCCCGCAATCCTTAGCGGCACGATCGGTGCAATCTGGCGCTTGGGCAGCATGATGTGGCTCGATCCGAACACCGCGCCGTTATGGCTGCTGTCATAGGCGAAGCCGAGTTCGGCAAGCGCATCCAGCGTGTGATCATTCGCGGCATAGCTGCCCGCACGAAACGCGACAGGGTGCGGTGCGCCTGCCGCGATCAGCAGATCGGTGGCGCGGACGATCAGCGCGCGTTGCGTCGCGCGGTCATGGTCGGACAGATCGAAACGGCCATGAGCGCGACCGCCGTCGCCTGCCACCGCATCGGTCCATGCCGGGTGGAGATGCAGCTGCACCTCCTGCCCCGCATCGCGGATCGTCGAGACCATCCGCCGAATCGGCTCGATCCCGTACAGGAGCGCGGGCATCGGATCGACGAAGAAGCACGCCTTCAGATCATGGCGCGCAAGCTCGGCCAGCTGATAGCCAAGCCCGACGCCGGCGGGTTCGAGCGACCGTGCATAAATCTCCTCGACGTCCAGCCCCGCGGCATGATGCCGCCAGGCGAACTCGGTATCGATCGTCAGGAACGCGGCCGTGGTCACTAATCACGTGTAGCAATATATGATGAAGATTAAGTTGCTAGTTTCGTCCAAACGCCGCGTTGCTGTCGCACTTCGGCGGATTGCCGTCGGGACGACAGCATCATTCACCGCGAATGGTAGAAGTCGTACACCTGTTGCGCGACCCCCGCCGAGACGCCCGGTGCCTGTTGCAGATCCTGCAGGCTCGCATTGCGGACCGCGCGGCCGGTGCCGAAATGCATCAGCAGCGCCTTTTTCCGCGCGGGACCGATACCGGGGACCTCGTCGAGCGGGCTGGCGCCGATCGCCTTGCTGCGCTTGTCGCGGTGGACGCCGATCGCGAAGCGGTGGACCTCGTCGCGTAAGCGCTGGAGATAGAACAGCACCGGCGCGTTGACGGGCAGCTGGAATTCGCGGCCGTCGAGCATGTGGAACACCTCGCGCCCGTCGCGGCCATGCTGCGGCCCCTTGGCGATCCCGACGAGGCATACGTCCTCGACGCCGATCTCCTCGAGCGCGGCCTTGACCGTGTTGAGCTGCCCCTTGCCGCCGTCGATCAGCACCAGATCCGGCCACTCACCCGAGTCGCGATCGGGATCCTCGGCCTGTGCGCGCGCGAAGCGCCGCGTGAAAACCTCGCGCATCATCCCGAAATCGTCGCCCGGGATGGTCTCCTTGTTCTTGATGTTGAACTTTCGATACTGGCCCTTGCGGAAGCCCTCAGGGCCCGCGACGACCATCGCGCCGGTCGCGGCGGTGCCCTGGATATGGCTGTTGTCGTAGATCTCGATCCGCTGCGGCGGCTCGGCGAGGTCGAACAGGTCGGCCACCTCGCGCAGCAGCTTCGCCTGCGTGGTCGATCCGGCCTGGCGCCGCTCGATCGCCTCGATCGCGTTGCGCTTGGCCTGGTCCATCAGGCGGCGGCGATCGCCGCGCTGCGGCACCTGGAGCGCGACCTTGTAGCCCGCGCGCTCGCCCAGCGCCTCGACCAGCAGCGCAGCCTCGGGCAGCTCGCGGTCGAGCAGGATCTGGCGGGCGGGCGGCACGTCCTCGTAGAACTGGCCGAGGAAGCTGGTGAGCACCTCGTCCTCGGGCACGTCGTTGGTGTGCTGCGGGAAGAAGCTGCGATGCCCCCAATTCTGGCCGCCACGGATGAAGAACGCCTGGATGCCGATCAGCCCGTCCTTGCACGCCATCGCGAAGATATCCGCGTCGCCCACGCCTTCCGCGTTGATCGCCTGCGTGCCCTGGATGAACGTCAGCGCCTTCAACCGGTCGCGCAGCAGCGCGGCGAGTTCGAAGTCCATATTCTCGGCGGCGGCCTGCATCTGCGCGCCGAGCTTGGCCTGCACGCCGGTCGACTTGCCCGCGAGGAAGCTCTTCGCGTCCTCGACGAGCTCCTTGTACGCGCCCTCGTCGATCCGGCCGACGCACGGCGCGGAGCAGCGCTTGATCTGGTACAGCAGGCACGGCCGGTCGCGCGTCTTGAAGAAGCTGTCGGTGCAGCTGCGCAACAGGAACAGCTTCTGGAGCGCGTTGAGCGTGTTGTTGACCGACCCTGCGCTCGCGAACGGGCCATAATAATTGCCCTTCGCGCGCCGCGCGCCGCGGTGCTTCTGGACGCGCGGGAAATCGTGATCGTCGCGCAGCAGGATGAACGGGAAGCTCTTATCGTCGCGCAGCAGCACGTTGTACGCGGGGCGATAGCGCTTGATGAGCTGCGATTCGAGCAGCAGCGCCTCGGCCTCGTTGTTGGTCGTGACGATCGTCATCGACCGCGTCTGCGACACCATCCGCTGGAGGCGTTTGGTCAGCCGCTCGACCTGGACGTAGTTGGCGACGCGATTGCGAAGCGCGCGCGCCTTGCCGACATAGAGCACGTCGCCGCGCGCATCCTGCATGCGATAGACGCCGGGCCGGATCGGCAACGTCTCGAGTACGTTGCGGATCGCCGCAACGCCGGCCGCAAGATCGGGCGCTTCACCGCCACCGCGCACGGCGAAGGTGGATTTGTCTTCGTTGAACCGGTCGGGGGAATTGGGGGAGGACATCGCTGGGGAATCTAGGGAGTGCGAGGGGGTTATGCCAGCCGAAGCCAGTGATGGTCACGCGAAGGCGCGAAGGCGCGACGAGAAGGAGTTTGGTTCACGCGGAGACGCGGAGCCGCGGAGAGAAGATTAGGGTGGCGGTGTTCGCCCATGATCGCCGAAGGCTCGCATCACCCGCTGACTGGCCGCCACGTCAGCCAAAAGCGCAACACCTCCGCGTCTCCGCGCCTCCGCGTGAACCATTCTTCTCTTCGCGCCTTGGCGTGGATCAACCTTCTTCATGCCCTTCGGGCCGAGAGACCATCAGGCCTGCGCGAAGACCTTGGTGCCGACGATGCCGACCACCGTCAGCGCCATGAAGCACGCCTGGACGCCGCTGACCTTGTCGCCGAACAGGATGACGCCGCCGATGATGACGCCAATCGCGCCAGCACCGGTCCAGATCGCATAGGCAGTCCCCGCAGGCAGCCCGCGCATCGCGAGTGCGAGCAGACCCATGTTGACGAAGCTGAGGACGATCGGGACGCTCGACGCCTGCCACGTGGCGATCGTCGCCGCCCATTTCAGGCTGAGCGCCCAGCAGATTTCGGTGATCACGGCAACGCCGAGGATAAGCCAGGACATGATTATTCTCCAACGGGCTCAGATTGGAGACTCGGCCGCCGGAAACCCGGGAAGAGACGGCCGTCAAAAATGGTAGCGCGGGAGGGACGCGTGCCCTCACCTTCCCACTGCTTCGCAGCGGGCCCCTTCCTCTCCCCCTAGGGGAGAGGAGAAGCGTCAGTTCAGGCGACCGAGCCCCGAGATCGAGCGATCGACCATCATGCGGTCGGCAGCGGCGTCGTGGTGCTCGGCGATCAGGATACCGGCAGCCTTTGCCGCAGCATCGGCGGCACGCGCGCGGACTTCGGCGACTGCTGCACGTTCTGCAGCGGCGATCTTGTCCTCGGCCATCTTGGCGCGACGGTTCATCAGGTCCTCGGCACCCGCCTTGGCCTTGGCGATGATCGCCGCAGCCTCGTGATGCGCGTGCGCCTTCATCGCCTCAGCCTCGACATGCGCCGTCTTCGCCTTGGCTTCATATTCGGCCCGGATCGCCTCAGCTTCGGCGCGCAAGGCGGTCGCCTCGTCGAGCTGCGTGCGGATCCCGGCGATCCTGGCGTCGAGCATCCGCCCGATCATCCCAGGAACCTTCTTCCACACCATCAGCACGAGCACGACGATCATCGCGATCGCGACCCAGCCGGTCGAATTGATGCCGAGCGCGGTCGGGTCGACGACATGCTCGACACCGCCCGGGGCGGTCGTGTGACCCTGGATACCCTGCTGGTCGATCGCGCCTTCGGGCGCCATGCCCTCGGCGGATATCACCTCAGCCGGAGCGTCGGGGTTCGCGGCCGAAGTGGCGGCGGGGGTATTAGCCATGAGCCATCGTCCTGCGTACCGCGTCGCTCGCCGAATCCAGGCTTACCTGAAGTCCGGCGACCTTGGCGGCCAGTTGCTGTGCCGCTTCTGCCGCGACACCCTGAAGATTGGCGAGAGCCTCGGCCTTCGCGTTCGCCACGGCGAGATCGTGATGCCCGAGACGCTCGGCGATTTCGGCATCGGCCGCATGGACCTGCTGCTCGAATGCGGTAGCCGCCCGCTTTGCAGCAGCCGCGGTTTCCGCCTGCGCCGCAACGCGGGCAGCGTCCATTTCAGCCTGCCAGTTCGCCTGGACCGTATCGGCCTGCGCACGGGCAGCGACCGCCGCCGCCAGATCGCCGGCGATCCGGCCTTCGCGCGCGTCCACGGTGGACACAATCTTAGGCACCATCCCCTTGCCAATCCCGAAATACAGGATTCCGAAGGTCAGGAGCAGCCAGAAGATCTGCGAGGCGTAGGTGGCGGCTATCTGGGCAATCTGGGGCATTGGTCTGTCCTTCGTGATACGGCCGGACGGGGTATCGCCCGGCCAGATCAGCGAGTGGTTAGGCGACGAACACCAGGATGATCATCGTCACGAACGCGAGCAGGCCGAGAAGCTCTGCTGCTGCGAAACCGATGAACAGACGGCCCTGCTGGCTGTCTGCAGCGCCCGGGTTGCGCAGCGCGCCGGCGAGGAACTGTGCGAAGACGTTACCCACGCCGAGTGCGGCGAGGCCCATGCCGATCGCTGCGAGGCCGGCACCGATCATCTTTGCTGCTTGTGCGTCCATGTCGAAAACTCCCTTGGAAAATCAGTAACGTTGAGAAGAAACTTAGTGAAGGTTCACGGCGTCGTTCAGATAGACCGACGTCAGCAGCGCGAACACATAGGCCTGGATCGCGGCGACCAGCAGCTCGAGCAGCGTGATGCCGATCATCAGCAGCATGCTCGGCGCGGTCACCAGACCGATATAGACGCCGCCCAGGTTGATGCCGTTGATCACGAACGCCGCGAGCACCTTGAGCAGGATATGCCCCGCGGTCATCGCCACGAACAGTCGCAGGCCGAGCGAGAACGGACGCACGAGGAACGACATCAGCTCGACCACGAAGATCAGCGGGATCATCAGCGCGGGCGTGCCGCTCGGCACGAACAACGAGAAGAAGTGAAAGCCATGCTTGCCGAAGCCGACGAGCAGGACGATCCCGAAGCTGATCAGCGCCAGCACGCCGGTCACCGTCATGTGGCTCGTCACCGTGAACGGGTGAACGCCGGGGACGATACCGAACGGCAGCAGGCCGATGATGTTCGCGAACAGGATGAACATGAACAGCGAGAAGACGTACGGCACGAAGCGCTTGCCGCCCGGGCCGACATTCTGCTCGAGCATGCCAGAGATGAAGCCCGTAAAGCCTTCGACCGCGGCCTGCCAGCGACCGGGGACGAGCTCGCGCTTCATCCCGCCGATCATGAAGGCCCAAAGTGCGACCAGCGTCACCACCATCCACATCGCGGAATTGGTGAAGGACAGGTCGTAACCACCTACGATCCAGTGCGAGCCGAACGCCGGCTCGATCAGGAACTGGTGCATCGGATCGATCTTGCCGCCCTGTTCTGCCGCCACGTGGAATCCCTGCCGTCTTGAAACGACAAACGCCCGGTTACTCCGGGCGTTCGCCTGAAATTCGAATGATCTGCCTGAACGCGACCGCTATCCCGAGGAACAGCAACACGATCAGCCCCCAGGGGCCAGTACCGAACCAGTGGTCAATCAACCAGCCGATCAGCGCACTGCCAACAAGACTCCCGATCAGCGCGGAGATGACACGATTGCCCTGCGAGTAGCCCCGCTCGGCATCCGGTCCTCCCTGCCCCGTCTTAAGCGCCTCCCGAGCCTTGACCTCCCTCAATCGCTCATCGAGCGCGGAAAGTCGCGGATCTTCAACACCGTAGGGGTCCTGTCCGGGTTCGATCTCCGCCACGATATGCTCTCCACCTGATACGACACCGGGGAGATATACGCAGCGACGAGCGATCCCGCCAAGGCGCGGTCCGTTTAGAAAACAGGCTTGCTCAAGTCAACCGGTGTGACAGTATCGTCATCAATGGGGTGACTACGGGGCGCGTTACGCCCTCTCCCATCCGTCATCCTGACGAAAGTCAGGATCCAGAGCCGCAGGCGGACCATGCGTGGCTCTGGATCCTGGGTCGAGCCCAGGATGACCGATGGCCCCAGGCCGGCGCCCTCAAACGCAGCGCGAATCACGCTCCGGGGCGGCGGCGGTGCGCGTCTTCCAGACACCACCCGGCGTCTTGTACTTCTCGCCCGGGTTGGTCCCGGCGATCAGGTTGCACCCGCTGGTGAACGCCAGCTGCTCGACCGTCGCGCCGCTCGCCTGCGCCTTGGCGGTATAGGCCGACTTGCGCTGGATGTTGATGTTGTTGACCAGCGCGCGCAGATCGCCGCTCGCCGCGCCGACCAGCCCCAGATAGCCGTCGGGCTGCTCGCCGACCTCGCCGCCCGCGCGCGCCGCGGCATAGGCCGGATCGCGCTGCGCCGAGGCGGCCACCGAAAGGCCGCCGAGAGCCACCGCTGCGGCAACCATCATCATGACCTTGGTCTTCATCTTAGAATATCCCCGGATTCTGCTGAATGAGCGACTTCGCCTCGCCATCGAGACGATAGACCACTTCCTGCGTCACGTTGATGTTGAGGTTGATCTCGATCGGCTTGTCGGGGGCCGACACGTTGATGCAGCCCGGCAGGGCGGCGGTCAGCCCGATAATCGCGATCGTCCTCGTCATCATCCGCAAGATCGGCCTTTGCATACGCTTCTTCAATCCTGTTTCGGTCATGGCACGATCCTGCTTTCGGGCGGCTGAATGGTTGGCGGTGTTGGGGCTGGGGTTGCAGCTGGGGTCGGGGGCGGCGGGGCGGCCTGCTGCTGCAACAACGCGGGCAGGTTGCGCTGGATCAGCCGTTTGGGATCATAGAAGCTCTGCGCCGAATCGAGCAGCCCGCGGAACGGCGCCTTGATGCGGATATTGAACACGAACGGCAGCCGCTGCAGGCGGCGGACGATGAAGTTCGATTTCGCCCCCTCGCCCTGGCTGATCCCGGCGAAGCGCACGTCGGTGACCATCTCGCCCGCCAGCGGCCCGTTCATCCCGACGCGCAGCGACTGGTAGCGCAGCGATTTCAACGCCTGGAACGCGATGTTCGCCCAGATGCCGAGATCCTTCTGGCTGAGATCGCCGACATAGGCGAGCGTCCCGCCGCCCGGCCGCACGCGCAGGTCGCCACCCTCGATCCGCCCGCCGCTTTCGTCGAAGATCATCGGCAGCACGCCATCGAAGATCCCCGTCGCGTCGAGATTCTTGAAATCGAACTGCTGGAGGAACTGGTCCGCGGCCATGTTGGCGATATGGAACGTCATCCGTCGCTCCGACGCTGCGGAGAAATCGAGCAGGGTCGGATCGAGCGTCAGCGATCCGCCGGCAAACGGCCATGCCCCGCCTTCGACCCGGACGCGCGCACCGGGCAGCGTCTGGTAGCGGATCGTACCGTCGCTGACCGGGATGCCCGGATTGAGCGTCGTGATCGTCGCCACCTGCCCCGGCGCGCTCTGGAGGTTGAGCAGGTCGGTGAAGCGGATCTCGGTCGCGATCCCGGTGACCGGACCGAACGCGGCGGCAAGGTCGGTGCCCGCGGTCCGGAAGATGCCCGTGCTGGTCACGCCGCCCGTATTCCACGCGATGTGCCCCTCGCCGCTGACCGATCCGTTGACGTCGGCGATCACGCCGAAGGTCAGCGGGGTGAGCGCGTCGGGTTGCAGCGTGTCCTTGGCGAAGGTGATGCCGGGCACCGACAGGTCGGCGCGCCCGGTACCCGTGCCGAGCGCATGCAGCAGCGTGACGTCGGCGACCTTGGTGCTGCTGACCGGTTCGAACAGCGTCCCCGCCGCGGTGATCGTCCCGCCGACCAGCGACAATGTCACGCCCCGCGCGGCGACCGGCTTGAACCGCGCGCTGCCTGCCGCATCGCTGACGCCCATCGTTCCGTTCAGCCTCAACGCCCCGCCGACCAGCGTCCAGTCGCCCGTGGCTTCGCCGAGCAGCAGCGGCACGTTCGCGATCTGCCCCGACCCGCCGGCGAACGCGCCTGCAATGCCCTGCGCTGTGGTCCGGCCCGTCACGGTCCCGAAATCGAGCCGCGTGACACGCTCCGGCGTGCCGATGCGGGTCTGAACGCCGTCGATCGCGAAATCCCGGTCCGCCAGCCTGATGGACGCACCCGCCGCGGCCAGGGTCAGCGGCGTGCTGCCCAGCCGCCCCTTCAGCGACGCCGCCGCAATCCGCGCGCCACCGGACACGCGTCCGCTGTCGATACGCAACAGCGCCGTATCGATCGGGCACAGCGACAACCGCGTGGGGTCGAGCACCAGCCCCGACACTGAGAGCCGCTGCACCGCGAGCGGCATGCAGCCGGTGTTGACGACGAGGCGCGCGCGACCGTCCCACCGCGCATCGATCGGTATCGACAGCCCCTCGACGCGGTCCCGCAGGGTGCCGATCGGCCCGTCGAGCGTCACCTGCGTCGTGATCGCGGTAGCCCCGCCGGGCGTGGCGCTGAACCGCACCGGCGTCAGCGCCAGCCGTGCGCCGTTCGCCGCATAGGGCGCGATCTGCGCGACCCCGCGGATCGGCGCCCCCGGCCGTGCCTGCGCGATCGACACGCGAGCCTCGGGCAGACCACCGCCCCGAGTCGTGAGCGTCGTGCCGAGCCGGACGCCTCCCGCGGGCACGCCAAGCGTGATCCCGTCTCCGCCACCAAGTGCGATCCGCGCGCCACTCGCCGACGCGAGCGCGAGTCGCGACAGCGTCGCTTCGCCGCGCCCACCGCGGATCTGCAACGCGACCACCGCATCCGCGGCAAACCCCTTTGCGGCGCGGGTCACCGCGACAACCGCCGCATCGACGAGCGGAGCGACCGGCGTCCCCACGGCCGACCCTGCCAGCGCGGCGATACCGGCCAGTCGGCGATCGACGATCGCGGTGCCAGCCGAGCGGATGCGTCCGTCGAACGCGACAAGCTCACCAATGCGGTAGGATCCCGTGGTTGAGACGCGTCGTGCGCGGGCGTCACGCAGCCGTACCGTGCCGGCAGCGAGATCCACCTTGCCCGCCGTTGCCGCGGCATTACCTGCGAACTCGACGACCCCGTGCGCCCCGCCGATCGTCGCGCCAGGCGTCTGTCCCGGCCCAGTCGCCAGCACGGCCCGCCCCTGCCACCGATCGAGCGCTGCACCGAGCGTCAGGTCGAGATTGGCAGCGACGGCCGCTACCTGCGACGTGCCGCACGCCAGCCGTGCCAGCCGGACCGGCCCGCGCAGGATCGGCCTGGCCGCGTCGATCCGCACGCGCATCGTGGCGGCAAGCCGGTCGCCCGTGCATCCGCGCACCGTCACACGCTCGCTGACCGCCGCAAGCGAGCCACGAAACCCGTCGTCCAGCCGCCCCGCGCCGGCAAGCTTCAGCCCAACCAGTCCGTACGGCGTCTCCAGCCGGATCCGCGCATCGTCGACGGTCGCGTCGAGCGCGGGCAAGGCAAACGGCTTGCCCGACGGCGCGGGCAGCAACCGGTCGATCGCGCCAAGCGACACCCGCCCGTCGACCAGCCGGCCGCGTAACCGAACATGCCCCGCGCGCACCGCATCGAGATACGGTCCTGACAATCCGATCCCCGTGCGCGTTTCGACCCAGTCCGCAACGAGGTCGGGGTTTGCCGGATCGCCGAGCACGACATTGGTCAGTCGCTGCCCGCCGAGCGCGAGATCGGCGATGTCGTATTGTGCGGGAACGCCCGCACGCGCGAGCTCGCGGTCGATGAACCCCTCGGCGATCGGCTTGCGCACCAGCCACAGTGCGACAAGGGCAAGAACTATCGCCAGCGCGATCAGCCGAGCGATCCGACGACGCCGACCATTGCGCCGGCCATTAAGGCGGCCACCACGAGCGGACATCGACCGGGAAGGGTCGGCCCCTGTCTCGCTCGCTTCGCTCAACGCCTTACTCCGCAACGCTCCGTGGCGCATTGCATAGGCATGCCCGGCGACGTCATGCAATTGCGCACGGTTGTGCTAGCATCGCGTCATGACCGATGCCGGTGATCCGATCGACGCGCGAAAGGGCCATCGCGCCCGGCTGCGCCAGCGCCTGTTCGACGGCGGCGGCGAAGCGCTGCTCGACCACGAACTCATCGAATATCTGCTGGCGGTCGCGATTCCGCGTGGCGATACGAAACTGCTCTCCAAGACGCTGATGCGCGAGTTCGGCGGGATCGGCGGCGTGCTGACCGCCGATCCCGCGGCGCTCGGGCGCGTCGACGGGATGGGCGACATCGCGACCGCCGCGATCAAGATCGCGCACGCCGCCGCGATCCGCCTGCTCCAGTCGCACGTCGGCGATCGTCCCGTGCTCGCCAACTGGCAGGCATTGCTCGATTATCTGCGCGCGGACATGGCGCACCATACGATCGAGCGGTTCCGCGTGCTCCACCTCAACACGTAAACAGGAAGCTGCTAAAAACACGGTTGCTCTCTTTTTCACCTGGACGCAAATACTTGGGGTTAACAGGACGCCCAAAATGACAGACGCACCCAAGCCTAAAGCATACCGGTATCACCGATTCAGCACGCCGGAGCAGGATTCGGGTACATCGCTTGAACGTCAGCGTAGAGCCACCCAAAAAATCGTCAGCGATAAGGATTGGGAAGAGGTAGAGGTAATTGAGGACAAGGGCCTGTCTGCGTGGAAGGGAGATCACCTTCGCGTTGGCGGCTTGGGCAGGTTCACGGACAGGGTTGCAGCGGGAGAAATTGAGCCCGGTAGCTTTCTCGTAATCGAGAACTTGGATCGCCTTTCTCGCGCCAAACTGAAGAATGCTCGACGCTGGATCGAAGATATAAACGAGGCCGGCATCACCGTTGCGGTCTGCTCGCCACCCCTGCTGCTCGACGAAGAAGCCATGTCCGGCAGCAACATGGGAACGATGATTCTCTACCTTATGGAAGCCAGCCGCTCCGGTGGTGAGAGCAACCGCAAGTCCGACATGCTGTTGGGCGCGCAGGAACGCCGCATGAGCAAGGCGCGTGACGGCATTATCTACACGAGTCGGATGCCTGCATGGTTGAGCGGTGTAAAAGATGGCAAGTTCGAGGTCATCGAGGAACGCGCGCAGGTCGTGCGTGACATCTATGAGTGGTGCGCGGAAGGATACGGCTTCCAAGCGATAACCAAGCTGCTCAACGACAGCGTGGAGCCTTGGACGAAGCCGCATAAGAAAAGCACGGCGACATGGAAGCCCGGTTACATTCGGGACATTCTGACCAAGCCGCACGTCGAAGGCGAATACCATCGTCGTACCGGTGATGCGCGAAAGCCGACCGGCGAGGTGATTGACTACTATCCTCGCGTCGTTCCAGCCGACTTGGTCGCGAGGGCGAGAACTGCGCTACGCGAGCGGGCCACAAGCACTAGCCCCAATCAGCATGAGGCGCGCAACCTGTTCACCGGCCTGCTAAAATGCGGCCACTGCGGTGACACGATGGTCCGAGTCGTCAGTCGCGCTGCGGGCAGGGAATACGAACACCTCAAATGCCTCCGCTTCAATAATGCGGGTGTGCCCATCGCCGGTGACGATGACGAGGTGAACGCCCGTCGATGCATCAACAGCACCTACTACCGTTACGATGCCTTTGAACGTGCGGCGCTTGGTCAGATTTTGCACCTAGCCCTCGACAGCACGTATTTCACCCGCCCCGACCTGACTGCCCCGTTGGTCGTTGAGGTAGCGCAGCTATCCAAAGACCTAGAGGTAATGCAGGCAAAGCAGCGCCGTTACATGACGTGGATCGAGGAAGAAGACGAGGCAACCGAAGCCAAAGACATGCTTCGTGAGATGCGCCCTGCCCTCGCTGCTCTCCGCTTAAAACTGGATGAGGCAAAGCTGGCGCTCGAACGCGCTAGAGGCAACGTCAGCCCCGAGGAACACCTGCGCCGAGTGGTTGAGGTGCAGGATGCTATCTACAGCGAGGATGATGAAACCCGACAGTCGGCTCGCCGCAAGGTAGCCGAGGCGGTTAGGAGTGTGGTCAGCGTCGCGACGTTCCGCCGCGATTACGTCGAGAAGAAACGCTCACCGGTTCGCGAGGCCATTCTCGCCGTTGCAGGCGGTGCCCTAGCTTTCAAATTCGGTAACGATGGAACCCTGCTCGCCAAAGTCGACTACACCAGCGTCATGGGGCAATTCGGTAGCACCAACAGTGGTGCAGAGGATGTCATACCAGACATGCGCCGACGCACTCAGAGCGCCGTTTAGAACGTCTGACAGCAGAACAGCCCAGGATTGCTACCGGGCTGTCAGGGTATCAGGGAGAGCTTCCTAGCTACGTGGGCGGGCTTTCTGCCGCGCGACATACAGCTGGAGGTCCAGCGGGTTATGTCCCCACGCGATCCGCGTGGGTGCAATGTGGCAACG
Source organism: Sphingomonas sp. 22R3R2A-7 (assembly GCF_036856055.1). Classification (NCBI taxonomy): domain Bacteria; kingdom Pseudomonadati; phylum Pseudomonadota; class Alphaproteobacteria; order Sphingomonadales; family Sphingomonadaceae; genus Sphingomonas; species Sphingomonas sp. 22R3R2A-7. The sequence continues at coordinate 1,287,538 of NZ_JASPFR010000001.1, forward strand.
TCGTTGCGCGCGAAAGCCTGCAAGCTGCGGGCACTTGCTGATCGGCGGCATTAGGGGCGCACACAGGTGATGGTTTCGGAACCGACGGTCAGCACGAACTCGTCGGGCAGTCGGACATACTGCACGCGCTCGCCGTAAAACTCGAACACGCCGTCGTCTTGATCGAAGAAGCGGTGATCCGCATCTAGAAACTCTTGAACCTCGTTGCAAAGCTGGTCTGTGTCGATCTTCGTGTAAAGCACCGTGCATCTCCTTCCCCAGCTTCCTGTTTCCAGAGCGGGGTCAGAGCGAGCAAAGAGTTGAACACCGACCAGAGAATACGACGACCTGTTTTGTTTGATATTTCTCAATAGAAGTGAGGCGTAAGATGAAGGATTATTCGGGCTTGTTGGAGATTGCAGTTGCTTCGATCGGCAAGAACAACGACCAGCAGCTCAGACAGGATATTGATATGCTGCGAGGAATGATCGGCCGAACCCCTGACCATGAGCAGCGAATGGTCGCTGATGCTATCGGCAAACGGATTCTGGAACTCTCCCAACATAGCGGTTGAACAGGGCACTCGATGGTGTTCGATGTTCTTGTGACAAAAGGAGAACGCCACATGACTTGGATCGACCTCATCGAACCCATTAAGCTACAGCAGCTAATCAACAATCATCGGGAGCAGGAACCTTGCAAGGGCACCAGCGCCGAGCGAGATTTTCCGCCAGTCGTGAAGCTGTTCGTTCCTTGGGGAGCGGCCACGTGGTTGCTGTCCGAATGCGACCCCGGTGGCATCGCGTTCGGCCTTTGCGATATGGGGTTTGGTCAGCCGGAATTAGGATCGCTTGACCTGCAGGAACTCGCAGATATCCGGGGACCGGGCGACTTGCGGATCGAGCAAGACCTTCACTGATCATCCGACAAACCATTGAGCCTATGGGCCGTGGAAGCCCGACAGCGCGGGCGTATTGTGGCCTAAGCCCATCATCCTGAATGCGTCGTCACAGACCGAATGGGCAAAACCGCAAGGATGGAAGCTGGGGGCATTTGAACCCCCTGCTTACCTCATATTGCTTACAATTAGCCTCATTCTGACCGAAGTTTTACACCTCATTAACCAGGCTTAGTTAGCAATACTTGACGTAACCAACAGGGAGTGACGTGATGCAAACCGCCTCAGTGTGTTCGACAGCGTACAGTGCTAAGGCGGAATGCGAGCTACAGCTTGCGAAGCTGGAGAGGTCATCGTTTGACCGTCGGGCACATTTAGATCTTGCCGCGATCTGGGCGACGAAATGCGAAATTAGCCGCAGACAAAGAAGCCCCGACGCGTAGCGTCAGGGCCTCTGATTGCTTTAGTGATAGCGATTATTTGGCGAGCGCACCTGCCTTTTTGGCGTCGCGCGTTGCCTTCGCGCTGGCCTTTCGTGAGGCGCTTGCTGCGCCATTCTTCTCAAGTTGCGGATCGAACGAGCCTTTGCCGACTTCCGCCTTATAGTGCTCCAGGGCACCCACGAACGCGTCCTTGGGGACGGAGACCTTGGTTTCGTTGGGCAGCAGCGTAAGCGCCTTGCCCCCGTAGCGCAGCGTGAACGTCACCGTATCGTCGGTGATCTCGTACAGCCGCTGGCCGTTGGCCTTGGGGTACGCGAACAGCGCCTCCTGTGTCTCGATCAGCGCCAGAACCTCGTCTCGTGCTGTGTTGCCACCGGTTACCGCTACTTCGCCCTTGGTTGCTGGCTTGAGAAGCTTGAGGTCAAAACCCATTTTGTAAACTCCGATGTAGCAGTGCGCTTCGTTGCGCCCTGTATCAATCGTATGCTGCCGAGTATTACTCAGGGCGAGCGAGGATTCATGCCAAACTGGTATTTTTGCTCTTGCTCTCGCGGGCAGATAACTCCCGAAGAATCTATTAGGCGGAATTTTCGGCTGGTTGTAGATCAGTGAGTAAGATGCTCACGAAGGGGCCAGCTACTATGACGGCGCAGATTATACGCTTTCCAACGGCAGCACGAACGACCGATCAACTCGCGCACGTCGGCCGGCAATTGCGCGATGGCTTGCCCCTTCCCTCACGTGACGCTGAACTGGCAACGCTGACGACGATGGTCGAGCATCTACTGAGTGGCTTTGAGGACGGGCTCTGCGATAGCTTTCTTGCCCGGATCGAAGCGTGGGATCGGAATAATTAGAACGTCGTAAGTTGAATAAGTAGATGCGTGCCCCGGAGAACGCCTCGCTTTAATATCGCGCCAGCAGCGCAGCCCGCGAGGGTAAGCCTCGTCGGCGGATATGGCGGGGCATGGCGGAAGCTACGTGATCAACGGATGAATGCTGAGCCCCTTTGCCGTCACTGCACGGAACGCGGCCTCGTAACGCCAGCGGTTGAGGTCGATCACATCAAACCCAAGGCGCTTGGCGGCGAAGACCTGTTGGAAAACACACAGAGCCTTTGCAAAGCATGCCACCAAGAAAAAACCCGACTGGATGTGCAGCGAATTCGGAGAGGCTGGTGAGATATGCGCGAGAGCACCCTACTGGCTAAGCACCTCTACCAGCGGCCGTGTTTCGTCCCAACGCTGCCTGTCTGCTGTCCCATTCGGCTCTCCGGGCAGCAGAACCGCAATGGTGACGCCACGCAGATTGGCACCACTCAATATTCCACCAGCAAGATCCGCCACAGCTTTTCGGGCCGCTTCTCGGGCATTCGTCAGATGAACCGGCTTTCTAGCCTCCGCCAGTGCACGCCCAGCAAGAGCAATCGCCGTTTTGCGAGCCATGACGAGCCCGCATTCTCGGGAAATGAATCGCCCCGTTTGACGAACGATTTGCCTGGATATGTCCACATTCGGAGTTTCCACCCGCACGTCGGGAATGGAAATCGTGAGCCGCTGCTGGCCCTGACTCCAAGTGTAAGCCGAGCGGTTGATCGCGGACAACGGCAAAGAGTAAGACACTTTCACCGGCGCCTTAGTGCGCTGCTCCGGGTGAAATATCCGACCCTCGCAATCGACCTTGGACACAACATCGCCTGACAGCCGATACACTGTCAGATCGCTTCGCTGCTGGAAGCTGACATTGATTATCTTTGACGATTCGAGGCCAAGCTGAAGCTCAGCTTCTTTTCTCTTTTCATGTTCGCTGTGAACCATCCAATAGGCGAACCCAGCGATGGCAAGAAGGACTACAGCGATCGCAGTTGAAATTTTGCCCAATGGACTCTCCCCAATTGGCAAGATTGCCCTGCGCGGCTGGCACTCGCAATATCAAATCGCCCCCACAGCATACCCGACCAGCACCAGACCTGATCATCGCCGCTGCCGATAAATCATTGAGATGCCCCTATATCGATTAACGATCCCCTGCCAGACACTCGTCATGGTTCACAGCCAGACCGATCGGTGTGTCATGGCTTACCTCTATCCCTTGCTCCCACGTGACATTCGGTGTTGGTTGATTGATCGACAGAGGCAAGGTCACATCGCTAAGGCTATGACCCCTCTCGTGACGTTCGACCTCGCTGTGTTTCATAATGTGCGCTTATCACCCGCCAAGCTGCCGCTTTATGTCGAACGCCCCATCACCGTTGCGTTCGCGGACCCCACGATAGCAATGTTGTTCAAGCTGACCTTCTGCGGAAATGTTTAGCCGCTAAACATCTTCGAAACGTTGCATCGGATGTATGTGCTTGGTTGTCAGTTCATCGCTATCTCATTAAATGGAATGGGTGGCATGGGAGATTAAAGTGACTGATGACCATATGGAAATCGATGCAATCGAGCTGGCAACCGAGTTGACTGCTGCTTGGCTGTCAAACCCAAACACGCGCGCGTCGGCAGACGAGATTCCGATTTTTCTGTCGAAGATGCATCACAGCATTAAGGTGTTGAATGGCGCTCCCGCTGCGACCACACCTGATGCCACGGAAGCAGTAGATTACACTCCCGCGGTGTCAGCCCGGAAGTCGCTGGCAAACCCCGAATTCATCATCAGCATGATCGATGGCAAGCCATACAAAACATTGAGACGCCACCTCTCAACCAAGGGCTTGAGTCCAGCGGAGTATCGGCAGCGATATGGGCTGAAAGCTGATTATCCCATGGTGGCTGCAAACTATTCGGAAGCCCGTCGCGCAATGGCACACAAGATCGGCCTTGGCAGCACTACTAAAAAGGCAGCCAAGGCAGCGACGCCTGCCGCCGCGAAGCGTAAGGGTGAACCCAAAGCTGACTAAAGAAGAGCTGGCCTCCACGTTGGGGGCCAGCTTCGCGCCGCCGATCAGGAAAAACGAGGGGGCAGTCCAAATCTGAGATACCCGCGTCCTGGGTAACAGCCACCCCCTCAGATTTGCTCGCCCCTGAGATAAAATACCTATCAGATCTCTAGCCCCGCTGCCGAAGCGGAATGTCCGAACAGACGATGCGCTGGCTCGCGTTCTGGACTCCTGCTGCTACCAACTCGGTATCGATGGCATGGGCAACCTGTTCGGGATGCTGACACGGCCCGATAATCACGCGGTAGATCAGGTCATTCAGATTTAACTCCGGCATATTCAAACCGGGCTGATCCTCCAGCTTCATTGTGTACACCACTTGTGGAACGCCACCCGGCGACCGAACGATCGGCTGGACGAAAGCTGATGAAAAAGGAACGGCGAATGGATGATCCGCCACTCCTCTTCTTCCCGAAAACCCTGATGCTTGGTGGTCAGCATCAAGTCGCGCAGCGCATGGAAAAGAACCGACTTGGCCCTGTCCCGTGGCACCATCCCCAACAAGTCCTGATTGGTGAAGATCGAGCGCATCATGTTGTAATAGAGGCTGGCAAACTCATCCGCGCCGTATGTTACCGGATGGGCAAAGACGTTTAGCTGGTCGTTATCGGACTGAAACACCTCTGCGTTAAAGATGATGGCTGCGCCCGCGACCGGCCCACCGTATGCCCGCCACATAGACAGCTTACCCAAACGGTCCTCAGCGTCATGCTCGGCGAACGATGTCAGGTAGGTATGGTTTCGTGCCGCATACTCCACCTCACCCAGCCACGTTATGACCTCTTCCGCCAGCCCAGGATGCTTGTCGTTAAGCAACACGCTCATATTGATCGTGTCCCCCTTGAGTGCGGTCGTCACGCAATCACGGCCGTAGGAAATCTCCAGAAAGTCATTCATCACCGCGGCGTTTCGCAGCCACAGGGTCTTACCGGATATGATGTTGATGGCGTTTTCGGCGGTGGTGTAATGCGCGATCTTTGTCTTGCCATCGTCAAACCGTTTCGCACGCTCGTCCGCGTGCCGGTACATCAGTTCAAAGAACGCCTGTGTTGCTTGATCTTCATCCATGCAGCCACTTTGCGGGCGCATAAGTAGAAGCACAAGGGCAAGCGACGTTGCATTCATTGGGGCCGCTGGTCACGATCCTAGCAAAGCTTATCCTGCTCGCAACGGTGTCCCGCTCGCTACTAGGTAGAAAATGAGCACCCGCGCAAAGAGTGAACGCTCGGCAACGTAAGCCATGGGATTATACGGGCGAAGGATAGGAACGACCAAGGGCCGGGGGAAACTCCGGCTCTTTTCACGACTGCTAAGTACCATGTGAAAAGAGGACCTAAACCTAAAAAAGCCCATGACGCTGGCCCGTCCAGCAAGCCCGTGATGCCCGATTACCTGACGGCAGGCGCGCAGGACGTGTGGTTTGAAGAGATCGAGTTTGTCGTGGCCAATGGCATCAACGCCAGCCACTCCACGATCTTTGCGACCTATTGCAGCATCGAAGCGCAATGCCGCACGATCTTTGCATCTGGTGAAGTTCCGCGTGCCGCTTTCCTTAGTGAGAAGCGAAAGCTTGCGGAATTGCTGGGTATCGGTGGGCTTTCCGGCCGCACCACCAACGGCACCAACGCCAACCCCCTAGAGGCAGCAGCCAATCCCTACGGCTCACTGCCCGACGCCTGACTATGAGGAAGGGCAAAAGCCACTTTGCCGATGTAGCCGTGCGCTATGCGGAGCAGATTGTTGCCGGTGAGATCCCGGCTTGCTGGCAAATTCAGACGAGCTGCCGCTTCTTCCTCGATGACGTAGCGGGCGACACATGGACGCTCAACGCGGCCAAGGTGGAGCGCGTTTGCCGTTTCGCTGAGACATTCCCCTACTTGGAAGGGCCACTGGCGGCAAAGAAGCTGACGCTTCGCTTGGAGCCGTGGCAGGTCTGGATTCTCGCTGCGCTGTTCGGGGTCGTGGACAGCGATGGATTCCGCAAGCACCGCGAAGCCTTTATCGAAATTCCGCGCAAGAACGGCAAAAGCACCTTTGCTGCCGTCATCGCCCTCTACATGCTGGTCGCGGATTACGAGGCGCGAGCGCAGGTCTATATCGGCGCGTCGAACCGCAACCAGGCCAGCTACTGTTTTGAACCGTGCCGCGACATGGCCCTCCGCTCCTCCGGCTTCGTCAACCATTACGGCGTGGCCGTCACCAAGCAGAAGATCGAGACACGGGACGGCTCATTCCTAGAGCGCATGATCGGTGATCCGCCCGACGGATCGAACCCACACCTCGCCATTCTCGATGAGGCGCACGAAAATCACAACTTCTCCAAGCAGCGTGAGACGATGCAGACCGGTATGGGTGCCCGTACTCAGCCGCTGCTCATCACCATTACGACAGCGGGATTCAACGAGGCTGGCGATTGCCGCCTTCTGCAAGCGCAGTGCGAGCAGGTTCTAGCCGGTGAGTTGACGGATGCTCGTCGTTTCTCCGCCATCTACACCATCGACAAAGACGACGACTGGCGGGATTTTGAGGTCTGGAAGAAGGCCAACCCCAATGTGGGCGTCAGCTTCTCGGAAGCGCGTCTAAAGGAATACCACCAGACGGCCTTGGACGTGCCGAGCCAAAAGCCCGGTCTTCTGACCAAGCACCTGAACGTATGGCAGTCGAGCAGCACCGCGTGGGTCAACATGCGGGATTGGGACAACCACGCCAACGCCCTCCCCTTCGATGAGGTCGCGGGCAAAGGCTACAAGGCGCATATTGGCTGCGACATCAGCCGCGTCTTGGACGTGACGGCGATCGGCCTGCTAGTCGAGGTGCCCGCCGATGGAGAGCCGGAGCGGCATTTCTATCCGTTCCTTTTCCTCCCTGAGATGGCAATTCAGCGTCAGCCCAGGAACGCCGGTTCATACCGCGAATGGGCAGCAAGCGGCCACTTGATCCTAACGGAAGACGACGAGACGGACTTTGCGGCTGTGGAGGCAAAACTGCGCGAGTTGGACGGCCTGTTCAACTTGCAGGGCATTGCGTTCGACCAATGGCAGGCCGCGATGATGGCGCAGCGGCTTGGTGAAAGCGGATTGCCAGTGCGTACCTATCCCCAAAACTTCCCCAACATGCACCCGCCGATGAGCCGTTTTGAAAAACTGATCGCGCTGGGACACCTCAAGCATAACGGGAACCGCATGATGCGATGGATGACCGGCAACGTGGTCGCCAAACAGCACGGCGAGTTCATCAAACCCGTAAAGCCCGCACGTCTCGATCATGCAAAGATCGACGGTTTTGTCGCAATGATGATGGCGCTCGGCCTTGCGGGCGTGGAGGTTACACCAATGCAAGTGTGGCTGGACGTTTTGGACTGACACCAACTCTGCTAAGTACAGAATGGGAGTTCTAAATCAATTCTGGGGTCGCCTAACTGGTAGTGAACCTACCATCACAAACAGCGCGGACCTCCTCAAGTCGTTTGGCGAGGGAGACCACGCTGGACAGTCCGTAACAACCAAGTCTGCCATTCAAACCAGCGCGGTACTTTGCTGCGCCCGTGTCATCGCGGAGGGTTTGGCGCAGGTTCCGTGTAAGGTCTACCGCGACGATAACACGGGATCGCCCGTCGAGGCCAAGAATCATCCGCTTTACTTTCTACTGAACCGGAAGCCCAACGATTGGCAGACCAGCTTTGAGTTCAGGGAGCAAATCGGCTTTCACCTCGCGCTGACCAATAACGCGTTCGTTTTTGTGAACCGCGTCAACGGCAAGATCGAAGAGCTTTACGCATTTCTACCGGACACTGTTACGGTCGAACAAGCCGATGACCTAACCCTCACTTACATGTTATCCGGTAAAAACGGAAAGACGACAACACTTTCCGCCGATGACATTTGGCATATTCGCGGACCAAGCTGGGACGGCATTCAGGGCCTCGACGCGATCAAGCTGGCCGCAAAGACAATCGGCCTTTCGATGGCCACCGAGGAGTTTGGCAGCAAGTTTTTTGAGAACGGCGGTCGTCCCGGCGGCATCATCACCACTAAGCCTGGCACCACCCCCTGAGTGCGGAGCAGCGCAACGAAATCAAGACGCTTTGGGCCGCGCAGCATCAGGGCAGCAAGAACGCCCACAAGACCGTGATGCTTCCATTCGATCTGGACTTCACGTCCGTTTCGACAAACGCAAACGAAGCGCAGTGGATCGAGAGCCGCGAGTTCATCATCAAGGAAATCTGCCGCTTTTTCCGCGTGCAGCCGATCATGGTCATGGCCAGTGACGCGACCAGCTACGCCAGCGTTGAGCAGCTATTCCTAAACCACCTGATGCACACGCTCATGCCTTGGTACGAGCGTTTTGAGCAGTCGGCGGAAGTCTCGCTGTTCACCCGTCAGGAATTGCTCGACGGGTACAGCGTCAAGCTTAACAGCAATGCGCTCCTGCGTGCCAACACGGCTGACCGCGCTTCCTACTACCAGACCATGCGTAGCATCGGCGCGATGACGGCCAACGAGGTCCGCGCCAAGGAAGACATGCCCCGCCACGCTGACGCGGAAGCTGACAAGCTGGCCCCCGCAGCAAACATCTTTGGCGGCGCCAACAAAACCCCCAACGCGCCCCAGGCGGGCACCTCCCAAGAACCAAACAATAACGAGGTAAGCAAGTGACCACCATTGAGCAAAAGGCGGTCGCCCGCCTCGAATGCAAGTTCGACAGCGTAGACGACACCGACGGAAAAATGACGTTCAGCGGCTACGGGTCGGTTTTTGGCAACGTGGATAGCTACGGCGACGTGGTCGCCCCCGGTGCCTTTCGTGCTTCCCTTGAGGAGCACAAAGCCGCTGGAACCAGCCCCCTGATGCTGCTGAACCACGACGCGTGGGAACAGCTACCAATCGGCATCTGGACCAGCTTGGAAGAGGACGCTTACGGCCTCAAGATCACCGGCCAGCTACTCGACACGGCTATGGGTCGTGACACCTACACGGCTTTGAAGAGCGGCGCGATCAGCGGCCTGTCGATCGGTTTTCGCGTAAGGGCTTTTGATGTTCGTCAGACGCAAGACGATCCGCTTCGCACCATCACGGAAGCGGATTTGATCGAGGTCAGCGTCGTCACCCTCCCGGCCAACGTCAAAGCGCGCGTTCAGGCCGTCAAGTCGATGGGTCAGGAGATGAGCGTTCGCGATCTGGAAGCGCTGCTGCGTGATGTCGGCCTCAGCAAGAGCGAGAGCATTGCAGTCGCCAGCCAGTTCGAAAGCAAGAAGGAAATAGCCGAAAAGATGGCCGTGAAAATGGCAATTAAGAGCCTCATCGGGAGGATGAGAGCCGCATAATAGCCAACCGATAAGTAGAATTACAAACCAAGCACGGAGGGATTCTGGCGTCGAGGTTTACGCAAAATAACCGAGACAAAGGAGCCCCTAATGGCCGATCTCAACGAAGTAACCTCTCTGGCAACTGCCTTTGAGGAGTTTAAGAGCACAAACGACCAGCGCCTCGCCCAGATTGAGTCCAAGGGCAGCGCAGACTACGTAACCACCGACAAGCTTGCAAGGATCAACTCAGATCTAGCTTCGTTGCAGTCCACGATTACCGATTTTGGCAAGAAGTCCAATCGCGTAGCAACCGGCGAAGGTTCGGCTCAGGAAGACGAATACAAGTCGGCATTCGACAAGTGGGCACGTAAGGGCGACCGTTACGAGGCAGAGCTTGAGGCCAAGGCACTCGTCACCAACGACACCACCGGCGGCTTTCTCGTACCAAAGACCGTTGAGTCGGGCATCCGTGCAGACCTTCGCACTTTCAGCCCAATCCGTGCAGAGGCGAACGTCATTTCAACGTCGAACGACCGTTACACCTTCCTTCTCAACAAGCGCGGACTGACCGTTGGCTGGGTTGGTGAAACTGATGCCCGTCCCGAGACGGCAACCCCAACGCTGGTCGAAGTGACCCTGCCCGGTGGCGAGATCTACGCTAACCCCGCAGTTTCGCAGCGCGCCCTTGATGACAGCCAGTTCAATCTTGAAGCATGGCTCACCAGTGAAATCGTCAACGAAATGGCGATTGCAGAGAACAAGGCGTTCGTTAACGGCGACGGCGTGAACAAGCCAAAGGGCTTTGTTACCGACGCGAACATCACCGTCGTCAAGACCGGTGCAGCCGCTGCTCTGCCCACAGGTACAGACTATCTGTTCAACCTGATCTACAAGATGGATTCGGCTTACCGAGCAGGCGCTAAGTTCTATTCCAACGGTGCGGTTTCGTCCTCGCTTCGTATGGCGAAGGACAGCACGGGTCAGTACATTTGGCAGCCTTCGCTAGTTCTAGGTCAGCCAGCAAGCATCGCTGGCTATGCTCATGTTGAGCTAGAGGACATGGACGCGGTAGTTGCTGGCGGCGTGCCGCTCGCATTCGCGAACATGAAGCAGGGCTACACCATTGCTGACCGTATCGGCGTTCGCACTCTGCGCGATCCATACACGCATAAGCCATTCGTCCACTTCTACGCGACCAAGCGCGTATCGGGCATGGTCACGGACGCTAAGGCATTCGTCGTGCTGAAGGTTCAGGCGTAAAAACTTTGTTCGCCCCATCCGTTCGTCAAGGAACGGATGGGGTGAATATCTACTACGCCGGCTCTTTTCCATAGCAGACGGACTCAGAGGAGTACGGCAGACTGAACTGCGCTAACTGTAGCTTGTACCAAGAAAGCCATTCCGAACTAACGAAGCAGCCCCTAGTAATGTAGTGAACATCGCATCCTTCGCCTGCGCCGTCACAAAATGGAGCGCTTACGCATGGACCTCTCTTCTTCCCAATACCGACAACGTTCGTCTGTATGTCAACGCGTTCCATTCCGACCGGTGTATCAAGGCAAGGGAAGGTCTGACTGGCCTTACCCTTACTCCAGTAAGCGATAGTTTGAAATGCTCGACCGGCATTGTCCGCTACTAATCTGGTTGGCTTAGGCTTTACGACCACTGGGAGATACGGCGGAATATAGATTGGCGAAGAAATCGCAACTTTCGTAGCGCCTGCAACTCCCGATAGGGAGCCCACAATTTCCGTATCAGCAGTTGCACGTCGAACGGTAAAGATCCGTTCTCCTAAAAGCGTTTCTCCACTTTTTTTCAGCCGCTCTTCTCTGTCCACTTTGCCAGCACCGAAATTTGCTGTTCGCAATTTCAGTGGGCCGACAAGGACACTCGGGTTCCATCGCGCTACCACTGTAGCCCCGTGCGCCCCGACGTTTTGATAGGTTACAACAAGCTCCTGAGATCCGGATTTGCACTTCGCCCACGCTGCGACCTGGGAGTCTGACAAATATCCCTTAAACTCCTCCCGCGCGAAGTCGGTTGTTTGATTATAAGATTCTTTACTCAAAAGTGAGTTTCTTTTGCTATCAAACGAGCTGTAGTCGGCATAAAAGAATTCGGTGAAAACCGTTGCGTTCTTTTTGCAACTTCATAATTTCTCGTGTCGATGGTTTTAAGCCACGCCAGCGACTGGCGATAGTTGTCCTTTAAATTTGAAGTTTGCTGCACCAGCACTTCACCGCATTCGGATGCGCCCTGTGCGTAAACGTTTGTGCTGCAAAGCAGCGCAAAGATGCTCGACCATATGATTCTGGGTGTCATTACGCGTCCCTTCTTTTGTAGAAAAGTAACAAACGCAACGCTACAAACTATGTGATACTCACCTGACATAGCCGATTCTGCAAGCGTAATCAGTCTTATTGCTAAGTACTGGATGCTCGCTACTGTTATCACATCGCAGGAAGTCAAAGAGTGGTGCCGCATCGATGATGATGCGGACGACGCCACGATCGATCTTCTAATCCTCGCTGCACAAGATGCTGCCTCCTCTTTTACCGGCCTGCTTCTCGATCCGTTGACGTGCCCCGCAGCGATCAAGCAGGCAATCGCCGTGTTCGTCGCGGACCTCTACGCTAATCGCGAGGGTCAGACCGTTGGCGAAAAGACGTTCATGCGTCTCTTGAGCCCCTACCGCGTGACGTTCCTGTGATCGCGGCAGGCTCTTTGAACCGTCGTTTGACGCTCTACGCACCCGTTACAAATCGGAGCGAGACCGGAACCGAAAAACCGGGCTGGCGCACGTTCGCCACGGTCTATGCCGCGCAGGAAAACCTGTCACTTCGCGAGATCGAGCGCACTTCCGGGCTCACGAGCGTTGCCGAAGCCAAATTCGTCATCCGTTACCGCCAGGGCATTACGGAGCGATTTGAGGCCGTCTGTGAAAAACGCCGGTACAGCGTAATCGCCGTCGAGGAAATCGGGCTGCATGAGGGCTTGAGGCTCTTGGTGAAAGCCCTCTGATGGCCAACCGTCAGAACTTCTCCATGGACGGCTTCAAGGAATTGGAAGCCGCGCTCAAAAAGCTTGGGCCTGAAGTTGCGACCAAGGCCGGTGCCGAGGAACGCGAAAAGCTACCAACGTAATGCGTGATGCAGTCAAAAAAGCCGCTCCGCGTGGCAATCAGCCGACCAAACGCACTTGGCGGAACAAGGATGGCTCGCAGGGCACAGGCGATTACGGCCGTCTGCACGAGAACATCAAAAGCCGGAAGCAGCGCAGCAAGAAGTCGCACACCATCCGCTACGTGGTGACGACCGGAAGTGCCTTTTGGGGTCGTTTCTCCGAGTTTGGCACCGAACACGAACCCGCGCGCCCATGGTTCAAGCCAGCCGTCGATCAGATCGCCGGAAAGCTGGTGGACGCACTTAGAACTGAACTTGGAAAGGCCATCGACAAAGCGGCCAGAAAGGCCCGCAAATGATTGAGGCCACACTTACCCGATTGCTCTCCTTGGCGTGTCCGCGAACCTACCCCGTCGTGGCACCGCAGACGGCCAAGACCCCCTTCATCGTTTATACGCGGGTCAGCACTCCTCGACTGCGAGACTTCGACGGATCGACCGGCATGGCAATGCCCACGTTCCGTGTTGATGCTTACGCCGATGATTTCGACACGGCCCGCGCACTTGCCAACAGCATCCGCGTCAAAGTCGATGGATACCGCGACAAGGAAGTGCAGGAAATTGCCCTAGTTGGCGAACAGGACATGAGCGACCTCGTAACCACGCAGGGACGCACTCGTATCATGATGGAGTTCAAGATCGCGCACTCTGAATGAGTGCCTGAATAAGTAATGGCGAGGCCCGCTTGTTGGGCTGAGTCCAATAAGAAGGAGCCAATAATGGCCGCAAACACAATCAACTCGGCGGGCACTAAGCTCGAAATCAACCTGACCGGTTCCGTTTATACTCAGGTCAAGGGCTTCACCAGCTTCAGTGGTCTTGGTGGTGGTTCCGCTGCCGTCATCGACACCACGGACTTTGATAGCCAGGCCAAGGAAAAGGCAATGGGCCTTCCTGATGAGGGTCAGGTTTCGATCGGTCTGCTGTATCTTCCTGCTGATGCCGGTCAGGTCGGTATGCGTACCGTTCGCAACACCCGCGCAGCTACCAAGTTTCGTATCACGCTCGCAAACGGCCTGAAGTTCGACTTCACCGCTTACGTTCTCACCTTTGAGCGCGGCGCAGAGCAGGACGATCAGATCAAGGTTTCCAGCAATCTGGAAATCACCGGCGCAATCACCGAAACGGCTGCTGTCTAATGGTAACGCTGCTCAGTCGCTCCGCATTGCTGTCGGCTAAGCTGCCGCACCGCGACGTCGAGGTTCCAGAAATGGGCGAAGGCGTCGCGGTTCGCGTCCAGCAAATGAGCGTGAATACCCGCGCATCCTATCTGGAGCGCATTCGTCAAAATCAGCAAGCGCAACTCGATTATGAGGACGACCAGTATCTGCCGGAAGCGGATCGCAAGGGCGTCCCCAAGCCCGCCGACCTCGATATCGGCATCCTCGCAATCATCCACAGCCTCGTGGACGAAGACGGCAAAACGCTGTTCGTTGAGGCGGATATGCCCCTGTTTAACGATTGGTCGCAGAACGCCGTAACGCGGATTTACGAAGCCGTTATCGAGATCAACAATTACGATAAGTCGATGGGCAAACTCGTTGAGTCCGAAAAAAAGACTGAGAACTGACCCCCTTCGTCGTTTCCAATTTCGCTTGGCGATGGGTCTGGGAAAGACCCTGTCGGAAATCGAGCATGTTGGCCCCGATGAGATGGCCGGCTGGATGGCCTTCTGGCAATTGGAGCCTTGGGGCTGTCCCGCTGACGATCATCGCGCAGAACTGGGCCTAAACCTGCTTTACGCGGTCAACAGCAAGTCAAACGCCAAAATCCCCCTCTTTATCGACCGTGACCCCGAGGGCCGCGTCAAAGCCGACCCTACGCCCGAGGAGCTAGATGACAACATCATGGACTTTTTCCTCGGCAAGACCGTAAAAGCATCGCCACCCGACTAATGCCGGGTGGCCGACACCAAAGGTTATATTGCCTTTTCGTGCTTCCATCCGTCATTTGTAAGGACAACAGCCGCTTTGGCGTCACGGCTTTCTGCAGTGTTGCGCTTTAGCTCCGGAAATGCCTCCGTTACCTTGGCGTTTTTCGCCCAATCTGGAAGGTCGGCGAGATGGTATTTGTAGCTAACCTGAGAGATGGTCATTCCCATCATATCTCCGGGTTGAGTAAAGTTTGTGACCTCGTCAACGTGGGGCTTACCGTAGCAAAATCCTGATCTGACGCCGCTCATTGCGGTCTTGCTGGACTCGTCGCTGTATGCTGACTTGCCCTTGTCTGACAGATCGAACGCCATGACGGCAACCTTTTGCTCCGAACCACCGAACATGTTTTTCTGCTCAATCTCGGTCTTGGTTACTTTTAATAGGCCCGCTTCAGCGAGTGCGGTCAGAGGTGCTAGACGACGCTGCCGACTCTCTTCGCCATATGGCGACTTTGAAGGGGTTGCTTCAACGTAAACCGGTAAGGATCCGTACTTCTGCCCCGGCGCGGTGACCGTGCCGTCCGGCACTCCAAGACATGGTGGCTGCTTCTCGATCCAATCGTTAATCGCATGCTCGAAGTTGCCTTTGCTAGCCTCCTTGGAGTTTGAGCAACCAGCAAGTGCCACAGCAGATATTGTGGCGATCAAAATAGTGATCTTCATCCGGCTTTCTCCTCGTTCACCGCCTGTAGCTTAACCCGGTGGCTAATAATCACCACCCCCGCTGCCGTCGGTCGCCATTACCAAACGTTATGCGCATGGAATTACTCCGCCATTCAACAGCTTAGGGTCCCTGCCCGGCGATGTCAGGTAAGCCTCCCGCTAAGTAATCGACACTTAGAGCGCGGGAGTACCAATGGCTCAACAGATTGCATCACTTTACGCCAGCATGAGCCTGAACAGCGCCGCTTTTATCAGCGGACTTGAGCGTGCAACCAAGGCTACCAACCGCGCCAGCAGCGCAATTGAAACTGGCATGAACCGCGCGTCCATTGCCATTAAGGGTTTCGCTGCTGCCTTTGTTGCCGACAAGGCAATCGACGGCGCGCAAAAATACCTAGCAATGGCGGACGCTTCCAAAAAGATGGAAGCGCAGATGAAGCTGGCTACCGCGCAGTTTGGTAATCAGGGCACGGCCATGCGCGATGTCACGAAGATCGCGACCGAAACGCGCAGCAGCATCAGCGGCATCAGCGATCTGTATGCCAAGTTCATGCCCACCACGAAGGAGTTGGGCAAAAGCCAGCTTGATAACGCTCGCGCGGTCGAGACATTCAGCAAGGCCATGAAGGTCAGCGGTGCAGATACCGCCTCGCAGATGTCCGCCACGTTGCAGATGGGTCAGGCACTTTCGGGCACCAACGTACAGTGGGAAGAGCTTGGCGCCATCATGGACGCCAGCCCGCGTCTCACGCGCTTGTTCACGGAAAGTCTCGGCGTCACCCGCGGCGAACTGAAAAAGATGGCCGAAGACGGCAAGCTGACCAGTCAGATGCTCTACGATGCGCTGACGAACAAGAAAATGACCACGCAGATCGATGCGGAATTCAAGGAACTTCCAAAGACTTGGGAAGAGAGCAAGACACTCATCGAGAACGGCCTAACGGCTCTCGTTGGTGCGTTCGACCGTGGCGCTGGCATCAGCGATGGTCTCGTCGATGCGATGGGCGAAGGCTCCGATGCAATGGACGTTCTCGCCCGTGAGGCGGAAAATGCCGGCATTGAAATCCGCGCGCAGTTCGCCGGTCTCCATGATGCGTTCAATCCAATGGGTGACGGCGCCGCAACGGTGTTCGATCTGATCCGCAAGGATGCGGATTATACACGGGAAACGCTCGGCAACCTGCTCCGCTTCATCGACAAGGTGCATAACGCCTACGCCGCAATGGATAATTGGGGCACCAAGATTGAGAACGGCACCAAGCGCGTTCTGAATAAGGCCATCGACCGCGCTGGCGGTGGGCAGCACTTCGAAGAAAAGCCGCTTATCGCTGATTGGAACATGGGTGGCGACTATGACAAGGGATACCAGAAAGCCCGTCGTGGGGCACTTCGCAACCGTTTGATCCGTGGCATTCGGATGAATGGCGGCGACAAGTACAAGACGTTTTCTGGCAAGGGTCAGACTGACGAGCAGCTTATCGCTACCAGTCGCGGCGTTCAGGCCGATGTTGCAGCGGGTCGGACTGTCGTTCGTGGCACCGGTCGCAGCACGCTCAAGCCACCAGCCGGTAAGGGCAAGGGCAAAGGCGGTTCGGGGAAGAGCGCAGCCGAGAAGGCCCAGCACGAAGCAGAACGTCAGGCCGAAAAGGATCGCAAGGATCTGGAGGCTTTCACCAGCGACAAGAACCGTAGCCAACGCGAGGAACTGGACAGTGCCGCCGCTCTGGCCAGCACCGCCACACAGCGATTTGAGTTTGAGCGCCAGTCGCTTGAGCAAGACCGCAAATCGCGCATGGACCAGATCGACAAGGACGGTCCCAAGGGCAGCAAGCGATATACGCAGGCCCAGGTCGAAGAACTCAAGGCCATTGAGGAGCGCATCACCGCGAACAAGCGGCAGGCAATCAACCTTCAAGAAGCGGAGTTCACTCAGCAGGAGGAGTTGAAGCTAAAAAGCGCCAGCATCGCAAACGCCGAAGAGCTGCTTCAACTCGACTCCAATATGGCGCGAACCGCGAAGGATCGTCGTGCAACGGAAAGCCGCCTGCTCGATCTTCGTATGCAGCAGGAAAAGTTGGCCCTTGATGCCATCGTGGCCAGCCGCGACAGCACGGAAGCCGAGAAGGAAATTGCGCGTCGTCGTCTCGCCCTCCTCCCCCTTCTACGTGATCGGGAACAGAAGTCGGTTGACCGTCAGACAATGGGGCCGATGGCAAATTACCTCGATGCCATCCCGCGCACGGCCAACGAAATCAAAGAGAGCCTTGAGAACGTTCAGGTGCAGGGGTTGGAGAGCCTACAGAGCGGATTGCTTGACGCTATCAAGGGCGTTGGTTCGCTCGGTGATGCGTTTGGAAACATGGCCGACGCGGTAATCGACGGATTGCTGAAAATCGCTTTGCAGCAGATGCTTATCAAGCCGCTGGGCGATCTCCTGTTCGGCGCATCCGGTGGAGGAGGCGGCGGTGGCCTGTTTGGCTCGCTTGTGTCGGGAATTACAGGCGCGCTCGGCGGCAACAAGGGCGTCACCGGCAAAGCCAACGGCGGCATGGGCAATCGCGGCCGATATCTCGTCGGTGAGCATGGCCCGGAACATATCGAAGTTGGCGGTCCCTTCCACGTCACGCCCAATCACAAGCTGGACAACGTGCGCGGTGGAAACTCGCCGTCCATGAACGTGACGTTTGGCGCGATCACCAGCAACGATCCAGCAGCAGTCAAAGCGATGGCCACGCAGGCAATCGCCGAGATGATGCCGATGATCAATCAGAACGCGGCAAACCACACGCTGAGCAAGCTGCAACGCCCTCGGGTCTGAAAATTGTCGATTGTGCGTTATGTCCGCTCACGCCCATTAGCGGACAGTCCGAGGCGCGGGGGTGACGGCGAGTTATGTGCCTGTTAGGTGAGACCGTTAATGGCGTTCGGAAGTCGATCAGCCTTCAGGAGAGTATCTGTGCTTTTCCACACCATGGTCGGATCGAATGACATTGAACGGTCCAAGCGCTTCTACGACACAGTGCTCGGCACCTTGGGTGCAGGGGAAGGGACGCGGAACATCGCCGACAGCGGCCATACACGTCTGATCTACAATAACGGCAACGGGACCAACTTCATCGTTAGCCAGCCGATCAACGACGAACCGGCAAGCGTCGCCAACGGCAGCACCGTCGCCTTCTCCTGCCACTCGCCCGAGCAGGTGAAGCAGCTTCACGATACCGCCGTTGCCGCTGGCGGAACATCAATCGAAGCTCCGCCCGGACCGCGCGACACTGCCTCCTTGGGCACCATCGAACTGGCCTATTTTCGTGACCCCGACGGCAACAAACTGTGCGGGATTCATTTTCCTGCCTGATCCCTCCGGCACGGGTCCCCTTCTTACCACAGTGGACCTCGACCATGCGATCCTGCGAATGTCCGCTTTCCACCAAAAGCGGCCACTCGCCTAAGCGGCATAAGTATCATATGCCGACGTATCCACTACCGTTCCCCGCAAAAGCGGCCGCACGCGAAAAGCTGCAACTCAACAATCGCCAAGCGGCGATGGAGAGCCCCCACACTCTTGCCATTCAGGTCGTCAACACTGCCTCGCAGTGGAACTTGGATTTTACTTGGCCGCGAATGAGCCTCGCCCGTGCGCAGGTTTTGCAAGGTTGGCTTGATAGCTTGCAGGGTCAGGTCGGCACGTTCCGGTATTATCCGCGTGCCGCTACTAGGAGCGTCCTCACAGGCCGGTCCCTTACCTCAGCCGCTTACAGCTACTCCACGAACGTCAGGCTATCAGGATGGGCTTCCAACGCGACCAGTGAACTGTCCGTGGGGCAGTTCTTCCAGCTTGGAAATCAGTTGCTCAGGATCACGGCTGTTCCCGCGCTTGCCGACGCGAACGGACAAGTTCTTGTCGAGTTTCAGCCCATGTTGCGTGCCAACTATGCGGCTGGCGCAGCGATCAATCTGGCAACGCCAAGCGGCGTATTTCGACTGGTCAGCGCGGAGACGCCTTCATTCGATCTCGATATCGACGGGCTCCCCACATTCCCCTCCGTCGTGGCGAAGGAGGCAATCTAATGCGCTTTGGCACAGACACGGCACTTCTGGCAGCCCTCGAAGCTGCTGGCATCACAACGGCAATCATGGCCTCGTTGGAATTCAAAAGCGAAACGGTCAACGTCTGGACCGGTTCGCATTCGCTTGAAGTTCAGGGCAGCACGGACAGTGTCTTGAACGGCAAGAAATTCGAACCGCTCGTACATGGCGTTGTCCTGAACATTGGCGACAACAGCTTTTCAATGAGCGGATCTGACCCGCTGGAAATCACACTGGCGATCCCCAGCGCGCCAAGTCAGGCGATCAGCGCGGCATCTGTTTATGCCGATGAATACCAGAGCCGGAACGCAACCCTGTGGCGTGCAATTATGATCGCGTCACCAGTCCTCGGCGCTCCCGCCACATGGGCATTCCGTCGTGTTCGTAGCGGCGCAATGGATACCGTGAAGATAAGCAACGATGGTCTGTCGCACACCTTCACGCTGGCCATCGAGGGACATGCCTCGCTTATCAGCGCAGCGACCGGTTCCAGCTATCTCGACCAGCGACGTTTTGATCCAGCAGATGCCTCGCAGGATTACACCGTCAGTTGCGCGAATGGCGATCCGGCCCCCACCAAAGCAAACATGAACGGCTGGCAGAGACTGGCAAATGATATGGCAAATCAGCAGCCCTACGGCCCCTACGGAGTGATGATGTAACCAGCTAAGTATTTGGATGAACGAACCATCTGAACTTATTCGCGCTGCCGATTGGGAAGAGCGTCTTGCCGTACTAATTGATCGAAAGTCCGAGGAACCCTTCAAGTGGGGTTCCAACGACTGCGCGCTCTTTGCCTGCGATGCCATCAAGGCAATGACGGGCACCGATCCTGCCGAGGCATTCCGGGGCACCTACAGTGACCGCGCTGGATCGGCCGAAGCCCTCCGCACTCATGGCGCGGGCACACTCCTCAAAACAGCAACCGCCTGCCTAGGCTCCCCCAAGCATCCCGTGTTCGCGCAGCGCGGCGATATCGTGATGAAGGACCGCACGACCCTGGGTGTTTGTGTGGGCCTGCATAGCTGGTTCGTCGGGGAAGAGCATGGCGCGCAGGGCCTTGTCGCAATCCCAACCGCTGACTGCACGAAAGCCTTTACCCTGCCCTTCGCGGCCTCCGAAGCGGAGGCGCGCTGATGTCAAAGATCGTCAAAACGGTCATCGTCGTAGCGATCGCTGTCGCGGTCGTCGTGTTCGCCCCGCAGATCGCAGCCGTACTGGCCAGTGTCGCGGGCTCCCTTGGTGTCACGGTAGCAGCAACGGCTATCTCGTCGGCGCTGATCGGCATGGGCATCAGCATGGCCCTGACCGCCGCCGCGACGCTTTTCCGAAAAGCGCCCTCGATGTCGCAGTCCATGGTGGATCGCCTTAATACGAGTGTCGTCCCCACCGCCTCGCGCAAGATCATTTTCGGCACGACAGCGGGTGGCGCTGACGTTCGGTTCTTTGAAGGCGACATCGATCTGCCGTCCACCAAGAAGGATGGCTACGTTCAGGTCGTCGCCTTGGCGTCTCACCGTATCAATGCACTCAAGCAGTTCTACGTCGAAAACGATCTGGTTTGGCAGAACGGCTCGTTCGTATCCAAGCGCAACGGCTTCGCACCTAATAATCCATTCCGTGTCGTCACTGAGGGCAAGCCGGGTAACGGCTTTTCGGTTGGCTCGGGTCGCTACTGGAACAGCAGCAGCACATTCACGGGCTGCGCCTACTACGTTCCGTTCTGGAAGCTGGACGATGAAGTCTGGGAAAGCGGCATTCCGCAGCGCCTTACGGCGATTGTTGAAGGTTGCCCCCTTTACGATCCTCGCCGCGATAGCACGCGCGGTGGTTCTGGCGCGCATCGCGTCAATGATCAAAACACCTACGCGTTTCGCGATGGCTCGGTTGAGATTGGCCGCAACCCCACGTTGGCACTACTGACGTATCTGCTCGGCTGGCGCATCAACGGCAAGGTCGTGTGGGGCATGGGCATTCCCGCCAACCGCATCGACTTCGATAATTTCCGCACCTACGCAAACCTCTGTGAAGAGCGTGTTGCCGTTCAGGGCGGCGGCACTGTTCAGCGTTACACCGCTGACGGCATCTTCTCGACCACGGACAGTCACGAGACGGTTATCAACGGCCTGACGGCTGCAATGGGCTCCTGTAAGCTGACGGATCGCGGCGGCACCTACTGCATCGTTGGCGGCTATGACGACACGGCAGGCCCCAAGATTGCCTTTGATGCCGACGATCTGGTTGCACCGGCTAACGGCTCCAGCCCCTATATCTGGAACCCGGCACCGGCATCGCGCGAGCGTTTCAACATCGTTCGTGGTCGCTTTGCTAATCCCGAGGAATTGTACCAGCTCACCGATTGGGGCGATCCCATTGAGCGCGAACCGCTGGCCGACGGCATCCCCCGTACCATGTCGATCGACCTTGGCGCGGTCTCGAGAGCGGAAACCTGTCAGCGCATCGCCAAACAGATGCTGCTCAGGGAATACCTCTGCCCCGGCATGTTCGCCGCGACATTCGGCCCCAAGGCATTCGCCGTTGAGATTGGCTCGGTTATCACGCTTTCGCTGCCAGCAGAGGGTTGGAACAACAAACTGTTCCGCGTGATGGAGCAGGCCGAGAGCCACGATCTATTTTTCCAGATGACGCTTCGCGAGGAAGATCCAGCGATCTACGCATGGGATCGCGAGGAAAAGCCGCTGCCGGCGAATATCCGTCCGCAGGGCTACGACGCGTCAACGACGATCACCCCGGCAAACCTCGGACTGACGAGTGCCAGTTACAGCGGAGCCAACGGCGTCAACGTCTCGGAAGTTCATGTTACGTGGACCCCCGAGTACAGCGGTCGCGTCAACGGCATCCAAATTCAGAGCCGCCCCGCAGGAACCGATGCGTGGTCCGAGCAAGCTGGACTGTTCGATCCCAAGATTGGCACGTTCACATTCACGTCCAACGCCCCCGGCATCACCGTTGAGGTCCGCGCTCGCTTCCGCATGACGAGCGCCGTGTATTCGCCCTGGGTGAATGCCAGCGTTGCCACCGCCGAAGTTATCACGATCACCGACTGGGAGAACGTCACCGATAGCACGGGTGCCCGCCCTGCCGATTACGCGACCGTTGGCGCCCCCATTGGCTCTTATGTTGGTGATCGGCCCGTCACACAGGTCATCAGCGACATCGATAAGGCGCTGGGTGGTTCGGACGCAGCGGCGAAGGCGGCAGCAGAAGCTAAAGCCAGCATCACGCTAAACACCGACAGCATCGTCAAAGGTGCTTTGCGACAGGCGGATTACCAAGCGGTCTCTGGACGCCCGGACGACCTTGAACGGACAGCCCATCGGCACCGTCATTACCGATTTAAAAACGCAGACGACCGAGAACAACACGGCGCTGGCGACCACACTGGCGTTGATCGGCGCGAAGAACGGCGATGGCAGTGCGTTCGTGTTGAATTTGGAGGCAACGAAGGTAACGCCCTCGCAATCGCTGGCCGAGAAATTCACGTCCATCGAGGCCACGTCCGGCGGAAACACGGCGAGCATCAAAAATCTAAACGAGGTCATCGTTGGCCCAACTGGCGGAACGGCCCGCGCTGTTCTCAACCTTGACGTGAACGGCTTTGTGAGCGGCACCGTCGCGACCAACAACGGCACAAGTTCAAGCTTCACCATCATTGCGTCCGAATTCAAGGTTGTCAGCGATGTGAACGGGCAATCGGTCGTGCCGTTCTTGATCCAAGGTGACAAAACGTACCTTAAGAATGTCATCGTCGAGAACATCACCTACGGATCGCTGACGCCGCTGTTTGCCAACGAATACTCACTTCTAAACCCCGCCGCTGGCTTCCAGAAAATGCCCGGAGGCTTCATCATGCAGTGGGGTCAGTATCGCTCGACAAATATGAGCGAGCGCGGCGTCGATATCCAGTTTCCAATCCCGTTTCCCAATGCGCTGATGAGCGCACAAGCGACCGCGTACATCGACGTCGCCAACCAAACCAATCGAGATATTTGGATGCAGGTTACGTCCAACCGCGACCGCACCCATCAGCAGTTTCAAGCGCAGGCCAACGAAGGCGGCAATACGATCGATGGCTTCGATTGGATTGCTTACGGCTACTGAGTTTCACTCCAACGAGAAGCGATACCCATTGAGGTCGCCGGGAGAACTAGATGAGTTTTACTAACGAAGAGATTGCAAACCAACTCGCGGACTACCTCGCTCGGCAAG
This sequence comes from Sphingomonas sp. 22R3R2A-7, assembly GCF_036856055.1. NCBI lineage: Bacteria > Pseudomonadati > Pseudomonadota > Alphaproteobacteria > Sphingomonadales > Sphingomonadaceae > Sphingomonas > Sphingomonas sp. 22R3R2A-7. Next base: position 1,311,194 of record NZ_JASPFR010000001.1, read on the forward strand.
GCGCAACCGTACAGCAGCTTCAAACGTGGTTCGGTGGAGCGGCCAACGGCGGCACTGCTGGTGACGGCAAGTTTCCAATCACCAACAATGCGGGCCAGACCGTCAACGTCCCCAGCCCTGCCCGCGCGGTCTATGATGCGAGCCAGCTCAAAAACATCAACCTATCGGGCGTTGGCCCCCATACGTTGACGCTGGCGCAGGCCGGTAATCGCATTCGCATCTCCACCGGCACATCGACTGCACTGACTGAGGTTCGCGTTCCATCTGCACCAGAGGGTACAATCTGGTTTTGGCGGCAGACTGGCTCCGGCCCTCTGCGCTTCATCATGCCCAGCGGTTCGACGCTCTATAACCGGCAGGGACATAACGGCACCGCGGGTCAATATGCGGGCGGCTCCATTGGATTTGAAACAGCCACTACCGTCTTTCTCGACGGCGATACGGCGGCAGTCTGATGAGCCACGTTGGATACGCAACCGTCGCTGGAATGCCCAATTACGCGCCCAAGGTGCCACGCTTCTACGTGACGCCCGCCGGCGCTGGCGCAAAGAACGGCACCAGTTGGGCTAATGCATCTGCTGGCCTTGGCGCTGTCAACGGCTTGATCGGCCGAGCAGCAGCGACGAACCCAGCGGGTGAAGTCTGGATAAGAGCTGACCTTGGACCCTATGAGGTCAGGGCTACGACATTCACGCTGGATAAGGGCGGTGTGTCGGCAGATCGTGAAGTTCGCATTCGCGGTGTGGATGCCAGCGGCAATCCCATGAAGGCTGAGGTGCTGGGAACGCGCGTCGAGCCATGGACCATCAATAACCCCGGCAGTTCGGCAGAGGTTTTCCGGCTCAATGCTGGTGCCAACTACCTCTACTTCAGCGACTTCCATGCCCACAATACCGGCAATGGCTTCGTCCGCGTTCGTATGCCGATCAAGGGTCTGAGGATCACCGACTGCACGGGGCGCAACATCAGCCGCTTTTTGGAAAACAATCTTGGCGGCGGCGCCACGCACGCATCGATCGCGGAATATCTCGTTCTTCAGCGTATCACGGTCCGGGGTTACTCGGACGCTTTTGCGCGCATCGCATACGCGACTGAAAACATTCTTTGCGAAGACCTCTACGGTGACAGTGAGCGGCAGGACAAATCCGCCTTTGCTATCGGCATCGGCCTTCGCGACACCGCTGGCCCAGCGACGTTCCGCCGATGCACGATGAAGAACCACATCGACACCTCCAAGGCATACCAGAACGGCGATGGCTTCTCGGGTGAAGCGCAAAACCACAACGTGACGTTCGAGGATTGCATCGCGGCGAATAACACGGACGGCGGCTGGGACTTTAAGGGCGACAACATCCGGCTCATCCGCTGTCAGGCGCTTGGCAATCACCGCAATTATCGCATGTGGGGGGTCAGCTACCTTATTGACTGCATTGGCACCGGGCCGATGGATAACGCGGGCACCAATCCATATTCACGTTGTCAGGTCGGCTCCTATGGCGGCGTCTGCTACGTTATTGGCGGGCGCTACACTGGCAACGCTGGTTACTCCTACACCTGTTTTAGCGCGGAAGCGGGCGGCACGATCGCGTACTCGCGCGCAACCGTCACCAGCGACTACGCGAACTTCAAAGGCGAAGAGAGCGTCAACGATGGAAAGCACGCGGGCCGCGTGGAGTTGATGACCACGACGACCTCAAAGCCGGTCTTGAATGTGCCGACGACCTACGGCTTTCCGGAAAATCTCAAAGCCGTCATCCCCATCACGGCCAATATGCCGGGTGCGCTTGCGAGCCTCACAGGCCCCTATACGGGCCATTTTGGCCGCAACGGCTATTGGTTGTCCCTGAAGGCGCAGGATTACGAAGGCACGACCCCCAAGACGATGCAGCAGCCAATCCGCTTCTACGGCATCAACCAGCAGTTCACAGATGCCGTGATCACCGTAAACATCACGGACGTGCAGGATGATCCCATGGATGCCGCGACCCTCTTTGGTCCTGGCGGTGTCACGGACGGAGGCTGGTGGGATTGCAGTGTCGCGGGAACGGCTTGGATCGACATCGATGGCACTGTCCCCGCAGTCGATGGCAGCTTTGTTGCCCGCCTCGATGACATCAGCGGCAGAGGGCGACACATGCTGCAACCTGACGTTACCAAGCAGGCAGTATTCCGGGACGACGGCACGAACCAATGGCTAGAGGTGGAAAAGGGTGACTGGTACGCGGCAGGTTCAGCCGGCGATTATCGCTTCCCCGACATCAGCATGTACACCACGATCCGTCGTGCCGTGGATACTGCTACTCGTCCCCTTTGGGGCATCCCTAGAAGCTTGAACGCCTCAACGGGCGATAACTTTGCGGTCGGCATGTGGACCAACGGCGGTGCAAGTTTGCGTGTGCGTGTCGGTGGATCGAGCGTGTTCTGTTCCAGCAACTCTGCCGTGACCAATCGAGACATCTCAATCTCGTTTCAGCATAACCCCGGACTGGCGCACACCAACAACGTGCAGATGCTGAACCGTGAACCCGATCCCGGTTCGCCAAATTATGCCGCTGGTATCGGGGGCGTCATGCGCTTCTTCACAGATGGCAGCTTTGCACCCGGATACACGGGTCGCTTTTACGCCGCAGTCTGCACGAACCGCACCGATCCTGAGGACATTCGCTTTCGTATCCACCGGCAGTTGGCGCAGCAGATCGGCGTAAAGTTCGCAGCATAAGTACTGGGAAAAGGAGCCAGTATGGCCGACTTCGAACCCACATCCGACCTGGCACCTAAGCCAGAGATTGCCGCGCGCCCTTCATTTTTGACAGACGTTAAAAATGGAATTGTCCATGTAGCCAAGGTTGCTTGGCAGGTTCCCGCGGCTCGCGGTTATCTCGCCACCCTTCTCGTCCGCTACGGCGTTCCAACAGCCTTAGCTGGCGTGATTACCCTCGTCGTCGATGGTTTGGTGAAGTGATGCCAAATACCGTCCCTTCGACGCCGTCGCCTTCGCTTATGGAAATCATGCAGGCGATACAGCTGATGCAAGCACCCCCTGCTCCCGTTCCCGTGCCAATACGCGATGACGATCGAGGCGTAACAAAACTGATCGTTGGTGGCGTCATTGCCGTCATCGGCGTGATCATGCTGGCGGTGTTCGGATGGGTGGGCACCAGCGTTAACGGTCTGAACACGACCGTGACCAAGATGAGTGCGAACGTCGACCAGCTTCAAAAAAGCATCGCGGATCTGCAGCAGACGCAAGGCACGGCCACTCAGCAGCTATCCGACATTCGTACCCAGAATGCGCGCCAAGATGCCCGTGACGACGCGATCGAGGCGGAGATGAAGCGGGTCAAAGATCGCGTACGAATTGCGGAAGGGCAGAAGCCGCTGCGCGGTGATACCGGCGACCTATGACAAAAACGGAGGCTCAAATTATCCTGATGCGAGCGTTCATCGCCTCGGGCGAGCTGCCCGACGACATCACGGCACTTTTACAGATATTGATCGAGGCGACACCGTCATCTGACACGCCGACGGGCACGTGAATGCCGTTATTACGCACCCCCATTGACCGGCACGTATGCGATGCCTTGAGGTTAGCTTAGCTTAATGATGGACGTCTGCCGGCATAACACTGAGCGCGCTGTCCAGCAGGGCACCCACCAACGGTAGACCTAGCTCGTCAGCGAGCGCGATTGCTGCCGCAATCTGGTCCCGGAGGTCGTCTTTTTTCTGCGCCAGTTTATCTGTCATCGACACATCATATCGCCCGCCAGACGGATCAGGTCGATAGTAGATTTGCCGGTCTACTAATGACACTTATACCGTGCTGACCAGCAAGCCCTTTATGACCGCGGGCCGAAGGGCAACGGCCGCTTCATCATTCACGAGAACCTATGCCAAGCACCCGCCCCTACGCTCGCTCTGATCGTGCCGCCTGTCTCTCCATATTTGACGGCAACGTACCGGCATTTTTCGACCCCGAGGAACGGGCTGGCTACGAAAGGTTTCTGGACGAGCGCGCTGATGGCTGCGGCTATCTCGTGATCGTACGCAATGGCAAACTAGTTGGCTGTGGGGGAGTAATTGTCGAAGCGGATGGCTGCACCGCGTCACTCTGCTGGGGAATGATCGACAACCAATCTCATAGATCGGGGTTGGGACGTCTGCTTACCAAAGTAAGGCTAGAAGCCGCCAAGCAACAGTCCGGAGTGACGCAGGTCGTCTTAAACACGAGCCAGCACACAGTAAATTTCTACCGCCGCTTTGGCTTTCAAACAATAGTCATAGTTCGCAACGGTTATGGCCCTGGGCTCGATCGCTACGATATGACATTGACCATCGCAAAATAGCTGACTTTGACAACCTACCATCTTTGGTGACCCGCGTCGTCGCGAAGGTCCACCCCGTCGACGAAGTCCCCAACGTGCAGATATCGTCTATTAAATCCCGCTACGTCTTGAAGCTTGTCCCAGTTCAAAAACCGAACAACACTTCCCTTTTCTCGAGTATTTCCTCGTTGCTAAACTTTCTCAATACCCTGTTCACGTGAACCGGAGATAAGCCAACGGCATCCCCAATTTGGTGTTGGGTCATGGGGATATGATAGGCCTGCTCAGGCGTCATGCCCTTATCGCCAAGCCTAACTGCAAATTCGCACAGGAGATGCGCCACTCGAGCGCGGGCATCGCGCCGCCCCACATTCAGCATCCATTGCCGATAAATGGATGACTCCACCATGGCTTGAGCGACCAAGGCAATGGTGATGGATACCCGACCTGCGGCCAAACGCCGAAACGCCTCTATGGGTATTGTAGCGACTTCGCACGCCGTCATGGCTTGAATGTCGTGATCGACAGCCTTTAAGAATAACTGCTGAATATTCAGTATTTGGCCCGGAGTATGGAATGATACGATCTGCCGAAGGCCGTCCACTGTCGTTTTATGGCGGAATGCGAAACCTTTGAGGAGTATAATGCAGTGTTCTGGCGTATCACCGTTTCGGATAAGTGAGCGCCGTTTCTCAATGGTACGCAAGACGGATGGAAGCGCGAGGACGGCATCCCTGTCATCTTCTGACAATTCCGCATGCAACCGAAGCTTCTCTATCATGGGCGCAAGAGTATCGCTCGGTGAATTCGACAAAACGTTTTCCTGCAAAATGCAGGGCGGTTTCCGCGCATTCCTCGGCATGGCATGGGCCATATCGCGATGCAGCACCAGATATTAAGCACCCTCATCGCGATTTGTACAATTAACGCTAATGGTTTGCCTCTCCTTCGCGGCCCTCTTGCGCGCACGGGCTTCGCGCGCCCGTTCCGCGCCTGTTTTTGCCGTTCCGGTCGCGCCTTCTGGGCGACCCGATCTGCGCGGCTCCTCGATGCCGCTATCAAGCTTTTCGATGATACAGCCGGGGAACTTGGCGGCGATCCACTCGGCACCGTCACGACTGCCGACGATTACCCGGACGGGTGCCACTGCATCCGGGTCGCGGAGTGAGCAGCGCATCATCGACTGATAATCGTTCTGCCAAGCCAGCGTTGCTTGTGCCTGCTCGGCACTGATCCCCAGCTTGACGAGAAAGCCGTAGGCGGCCGACTTCCGGTTCATCGCACTCAAAAGCGCCACGTTATGAACGCGCTTCCATTCGGCCTTCTCCAAGCCATGCGAGACGCCGGGGAGACGCGAGGCGTAGTCGAAACCGACTGGCATGGCGTCCTTGTTGGCCTGCCATAGAAACGGAACTGCATCCCAGTAGCGCGCAACATAGCCAGTCACCTGATCGAACGTCGTGCCGCCCAGCTCGTCCTCTGCGCCAAGGAACCGCTTGCTCAGGCGTCCGTCGAACAGATAGCCGATGGTAAGGCGCGACCCGTTCTGGTGCGTTTCGTATCGCAGCTTGTCACCCATGACCGGGTGACGTGCCCAATCGATATCGAACAGCGCCTTCCAGACAACGAACAGTTCCGTTTCCTCGATGTTCGCCCCCATGAAGGTCGTGCTGGCATAGCCGCTCACGAAGTCGGGCATCAGGACCGCGAAAAAATCGAGCCGTCCGCGCGTCTGGGGATTTTCGAGAAGATCGCGGTACGCATCGGAATCCACCATGACGAAGTGATCGCCCGATAGCAGGGTGGATACCAGACGCTCGAACGTCGCGATGTTCTGATCCTCCGTCGCGTTGACCTGCACGGCCTCCAGGGCCGCTCGATTACCCGGCGCCAGTGACAGCAAGCCGGGAACGACTTCCTCGGCTGCGATATGGTCGGTGACATGTTGATGGGTTTGCGCGATGCGTAGGTCGATATGCTCGAGCACGGCGGGAACCTCGTCGCAGACCATGTGCCAGAACTTCCGGCGATTGGTCGGCAGGCGCTTCAACGTCTCGTGGGTAACGATCAGGATTTCACCCGCATGGGGCGCAGCAGCGTTCATGTGGTCCAGCGTTCGAGCCGTCACGCGATCGTTAGCGCGTCGCGCATAGATCGGCGTTACCTTGATCGACGGATCGATCGAGCGGATCTTTGCTACCGTCGCACGGATGAGTGCGGTAGTCGGCTGCGCGATCAGCACCTTACCGTGCGATGCTGCAACGGATGCGGCCCAGTGCGCCAGTTGATGGGTTTTGCCAGAACCTGCGGGACCGGGCTGATAATAAAAAGTGTTCATATCTTAACCTCAAAGAAAAACCCGACTGTGCGGGCTGGAGTTGCACAGTCGGGCCAAGTTCTTCTCTGAGTTGCAGAACAGGGCTCGCTGTCATAGACGACAGCGTTTCCAGCCCCGCGTCTACGTTTCTATTTATAATTCCGACGTCAAAACCGCGTCATTATAAAAGTGACCGTACGACGCACTGACTGGACCGTAACAAACAACCCTTTTATTATAGAGTTATTCGTTACGCCTGATCTGAACTCCGCTACTCGTCTAGAGATGGGCCTGGGCTTGGACGCGAGCAGCGGACAAACCAGGACCAATCGGAGACGAGTTGCTGACGGGGGGATGGAACGCGGCAGCGGGACAGCCTCACGTCACTAACCCTTGCCCGATAGATCAAAGGTCTATGGCTATGCCGACTGCAATGTCTGGTGTTCCCGTCCGTCGCATTCGCGCCGTCCAGGTCCACCAGCTATTGATGATGGATTAGGGCTCCGTTCCTTGCGGTCGCTTCGCTCGCGCTGCGGTACTCACCCCATCCATCATCAATAGCCTTGGAGTTAATTGCTAGTTGGCGGAATCAGGTGATCCCTATCCACTCCCTGATCGACCCAACATCCGCCGGAGGCATCAGTGCGTTGTACGCCGCCCCTCTGGAGCCATCCGCGACAGGGCACTGACGCGGACAACCCCAGACATGGCAAAGCTCTTAGGGAGCGTCCTCGCGGCGCGCTTTCTCGACCTGCTGCTTGAACTTGCGCCCGGTGGGGCAGATGCAGAGGGCTTCGCCGCCGCATTCATCGCCCCACCCGTTGAAGACCCTGCCACGGGTATCGATGCGACCGGAGTTGCCGCACAGGATGCAGCTAACCGCAACGCCGGATCCGTTGGCAAACTCGTCGAACCAAAGCGCTGTGAACTGCGGCTCGGAAATCGGGCGCGTCATGCCTTGCCCTCCTTCAAATCGAAGACCAGGTGGTTGAGATCGATTACGCAGTCGGCCAGCGTGAGCAGGTCATCGCGCAGCCGGTTCATCTCCATGTCGGTGATGAGCCACAGCTTCCGCGAAAGCGGATCGAGCGCGTCGAAGCCTTCGGGTATGACGTTCATTCGTCACCCCCGTTCTCGCCCTGTCGCTTGCCGTCGTAGGCAGTGTCCAGCCACTGCTTTCGCGCCTTGATGACCGCCTTGGGCTCTGGCGGAATGTCCAGAGCCTCGTAGGTGATCCTCATGCCGTGAGCCTTCGCTTCCTTCTGCACAGGACTGCGCGGGTTGGGTTTCCACTGATCGCTCATGACTGCATTCCTGCCTTGCGGAGAATCTCAAGCTCAGCCTCACGGGCACGCGCCTTTGCGTCTCCGGCGTATTCGAACAGGTCGAGGACCGGGGGATCACCCGCAGCCTTCGACGTTTTGTAGGGGACGCGCTTCTTCATACGCCTTCAGCCTCATCGACAGGGGTAGTGAGCGCGGGCTTGATCGCCCAACCGCGTTGCAGCCGACGCAGCACACGCCTCGGACTAAGGTTGTGGATTTTGGCCCACTCTTCGATGGACCGCAGTTCACCGTGGTACCGAACTTCGCGGCGAGTATCCCAGCGGCCACTCACAGGATGCCGCCCTTGACCAACGACTGGTCGATTCGAGCGTGATGCGCCCAGTAATCAATATTCGCTACGGCGCTTTCCAACCCGTAGGTTGTGATCTTGCTCATCTCTACGACACTGATCTGCGGGTTCTGTCCCATGAATTTTGCCACGACGACATGAGCAGCGTCATGAGTCAAAACCTGTCCCGTGATGCGGTTTGCAGTGACGAGATACAGGTTTACGGGTTCGCGGGTCTTCACCGCGTGATCAAGAAACTCTCGAAGAATCATTGGCTTGCCTTAAATCGCGCCTCACCGGTTGAACCGGGCAACAGCCGCAACGAATTTCGCCGGCCTATGACTGTTGGCGCGATGACGAGGACTCGAACCTCGGCGCGGCGGTCTAACCACCGGAGACAACCCGTCCCTCAAAGCAATGACGCCCTGATACCTATGATTCGGCGGGGCGCAACAGAATTTGCGATCCCAGAATGAGACACCGCAGGCCCCTCGCGCGCGCGAGCGTTATATCCCGCACAAGAAACCCCGCCCCGCAAAGCGCGGAACGGGGTCATTCGCTACGACGTGCGAGCAACCACACGGGTTTATGCCTATAAGGCCGATTATTTCCGGGGACCGGTCTTGGTGATGAAACCGTGTTTCTCTGCCCATGCCCGGCATGTCGTCTTCGAACCTTTGTTGATCGGCGCATCTGGGTTCGTAAACCATATTTCGTAGCTGTAATCGGGATGGGTGGCTTTTACCGCCAGCATCTTCTTCCGATCCGACGCGGGGAACCGGCCCTTTGCTTCCACGATGCGCTTATTGGCCCGGTCGATAAAGTCGGGCACATAATAATGCTCAATCACATAGGGTAGACGGACGGCCTCATAATCCCATCCGGCGCCAAGATCGCGAGCGCAGCGCTTTTCGTACGAATTGCGATAGCCGCTCATGTTGCACAGAACATCGCGGCCTCGCGGGCACGCCTAGAAGTCAGCCCCCTGTTTGGCTGGCCATCGACCTTGTTCCAGCGCGCAAGCTGCGCCCCCACTTGATCGTAATACCCGCCGTTCAGGACCCTGACGAGGGTTGATTTCGAGAACGCATCCGCACCGATATTGAATGCCAGCGATACTAGGGCATCGAATTGGCTTTGCGTCAGCGGCACCTTGATTGCAGCAACAACGGCTTTTTCAAAGCGGGCAAGATCAGCAACCAGCAGCGCGTCACCCCGCGCCTTGGTGATGGTCATTCCCATCTTCACGTCGGGTCCGGTGTGCCCAACGCCAATAGTCGGAACGCCAGCGGAGCAGCGATATTTGGTTAGTTCCTCGCCTTCCGCATCGCGGATAAAGACACGGCCTGTAGATGATGTTTTCATCTACTAACTTATCGAAACAAGTTTTCTCCTTTTTTGTTATAGCGACACACAACCATACGATGCCCACCAGTAAGTATTTGGTCAACAATAATGTTGACCAACAACTGGTGCTGCATGGACAACAAAAATAAGAGCCTCAAGGGCCAATACATTTCAGAATACGCAGCGTTGAGAAACGCAATCGACCGCTGCTCACGTCATTCCCATTCGCAGGCAAAGGATTACGTCAAGCGCGGTCTCGACGTTGAGCCCTCCTGGCGAGACCAGAAGACCGGTTTCAAAGCCTTCTTGGATGAGGTTGGCCCCAAGACGAGCCCCGACTTGGAACTGGATCGCATCGATAATGACAAGGGCTACGTCAGTGGCAACGTCCGCTGGATCAGCCATGCAGACAACATGAGGAACCGCCGCAGGCCCATCGCAAAGATCAAGAGCCTTGGATGGGGCATTGGCAAGCGCGAAATCATCGACAGCAACGGTCGCAAGAATACCGTCCCCTGCCAGCTAGTCCCCTTCAACGGCGTGTTGCAGCCCATTCAGAACGTGGCCGAGGAACTAGGTGTCAGCGTCACCACACTGAGGCAGCGGGTGCAAAAGGGTTGGGCTCACGAACGCGTGTTCGCCGCGACGCTTTACAGCCCGCGCGGTAAGCCCCGCCCCGCTCCAGCAATCAACTGAAAACAGATTGGGATAACCAACATGGAATACGACGATCACTACAAGCCACAGGACGCTACACAGCTTGCCCTCCAGAACATCACGGAGCGCCTAAACGAGCAGTCCCGCAGCATCGCAGACCTCCGCACCCGGCTTGAAGCTGCGGAAGCCCGATTGGACGAAGCAACGCACATGACCAGCAAGGAATACGGCAATCAGGTCGTGGAGCAGGTAATGGCCGCTATGCCAATCATTCAGGCAGAGGCGATGAAGGGCACCAAGCGCGGTGGCCGTCGATGAGTAATCACAAGGCAATCGAAGCCCTCGACGCCGCTATCGCAACGCTCGCTTCAACGCGTGATGAGATTCAAAAGCGCCATGACGAAACAACGGCTGCTCTTGCTACTGCGGAGGCGGTAGCAACACACAAGTCAGCACGGATGCTGCTGCTTCGGGGAAAAGGCTTTTCGCTGCTGGGTAGGCGATGAACGCCCCCATCGAACTTCACTCGGTGCTGACCGAGGACGAGCAACGCGAAATACTACGCGAAACTATCGTCCACTTTCTCAGCATCGACCCTGACCACCCGTTCGCCCAACTGTTGGGACAGGCACTTTCAGACATATGTTATTGATCGTTTGATAAGTGCCAATGACGGGACAGAGGCAGATACCGCTTTCTCGCGCGGCTCGTTCAGTTCTTTAAGATCGTGTAAGATCCGATCGTTCGCTTCCGACAATTTCGCAGCAACCACTGCCATGTCGCCTTCGTCGGCCATTCGTAACGCTTCCTCGATCAGGAATGACACGCAGCGCAGTCGCGCTATCTGTTGCGGACGATCCGTCATAGATAAGGTTGTACAGGATTGTTATCGACTACCTTACCGTTGTTTTTTCCAAAAAAGGACCATGCCCGGGACGCCGTTCCCGGCCATAGTCTTGAGTGCCGTCCAGCTAAGTACTCAATGCAAGACGAAACCACCGGAAACATCACCCTGAATAGGGCCGACACGTTCTCTTTCTCGTTCGATGTCGAGGAAAATGGCGAGGCCCTTCCTCTAAATCCTGCCTCGCTGCGCCTGCACGTTGGCAGCGAGACGCAACTCCTTTTCACGCTGGCTCCAACAGCCGACCCCCAGGACAATACTGTTGTCCATTTTACCTTCACGCCAGAGCACGCCGCTCTGCTGCTCAAGAAGGAATGGTCGTGGATTATCCGCGAGATCGTCAACGGTGAACCTGACGTATTGGTCGAGGGCGCGACCATCATGGCAACGGGCTTTGCTGTTCCTGTCGTTGGGGTGGCCTGATGGGCGGCTTTACCGTTCAGAAGGTGCAAAGCAGGCTGACGGTCCAAAAGGGCGCTCCAGCATCGCTTCGTGTCACGACGAGGACGATCAACACAGTCACGACCAAGGCAACTGGAACGCGCGGACCGGCTGGCGAGCGCGGATTGCCCGGAGAGCCCGGCCCACGCGGTGAAATTGGGCCGCAGGGCGAGATCGGCGAAACCGGGCCGCGCGGAATCACCGGAGCCACCGGGTCTCGCGGTTCGACCGGCGCGACTGGGCCGCAGGGACCGGCTGGCGCTTCCGCTGATCCTACAGTGGTCAACAATCTATCGACACGCGTTGATGCTCTGACGACCAACATCCGCGATATCATCAACCTTGCACCCGAAACCCTGAATGCGTTCTCGGAGGTCGCAAGCGCCCTGAACAACGATCCGCAGTTCGCACAGACGATGACGACCGCGCTAGGCAATCGTGTCCGCTTCGATGCTGCTCAGGCCCTAGACAGTACCCAACGAAACATCGTGCGGTCGAACATCGACGCTGCATCCGTCTCGGACGTCAGTGGCAAGTTGCCCAAGGAAAGCTACGTTCGCAGCTTGCAGGTGATCGTGTCGGGAAAGCCCGCAGCCAACGCACTGCTAGGCGGCGGCATCACGCCGCAGAGCGGCACCATCGATGTCGCGGTCAGCATGTTTAGCGTTGATGTCGCTCCTACTGCTGAAACCGTGTTCTTGTTCAGAATCAACGGCACGCAACGCGGCACGGTCACATTTTCGGCCGGACAAACGGTTGGCGTCCTCGCTCTAACAGGAACCACGCTGGTCGTTGGCGACCGGATCGCATTCTACGCTGGCTCAGCGGATGCGACGTTGGCCGGTCTAATCGGATCGCTGGTGGTTCGCCTATGACGACGATCGTTGAGTACCTGAAAGCTGGCACGACAGCATGGACCGTTCCCGAAGGCGTCAGCAGCGTAAAAGTTGAATGTCTCGGTGCAGGCGGGCGTGGTCGCACGGTCAACGGCAGCACAAGTTCAGGAAATAGGCGATCAAGCGGTGGCGGCGGCGGGTACAGTTCGTCAACGCTGACCGTGGTCCCCGGCACGGTAATCCCAGTGCAGGTTGGCACCAATACCGCCTCATGGTTTTCCAGCAACACCACGGTTCTTGGCGAACAAGGGCGGTGACGGGCAGACAGGCACAAGCGGCACCTCGTCCCCCAGAGGCGTCGGAGATATCACGTTCATTGGCGGCGCTGGTGCTTCAACCACACAGACGCATCCGGGCGGCGGCGGCGGCGGCGCAGCGGGTCCTTCAGGCAACGGCTGGCCCGGCACCACTGGCGGCGGTGGCGGCGGTTCGAACGGCGGCCTAGGATCTGGCGGGTCCGGTGCGTCCGGTGGCAGCGGTTCGTTGGGTGGCGGCGTAGCCGCAGGCAATGGTGCAGGCGGCAGCAGGGGCGGCACGGGGGTCAACGGGACTCCGGGCACCATGCAGGCGCTATGGCTTTCCACGGCTGGCGAGAGTGCCGGTCCTGGCGGCGGCGGTGGCTCTGGTAACTACACATCGGGCGGCGCAGGCGGTGACTACGGCGGCGGTGGCGGCGGTGGCGGTGGCGCTGGTGGTGAACCCTACACGGCTGGCTTGGGTGGTGAGGGCCTGATCGTTCTGACCTACACCACCGCGCGACAGGGATTCATTTTCTCCTATTGGCTCTGACATCGATGTCGAGCGAGAGCCAACGACGCCTAGATTTGCGCATGAGAGGGCATCAAAAAGCTGTCTTTAAGGTTACGTGCCTCGCCTATTATTGTCTCGATCGCATCCATACCCCGGCCAGACAGGGTTAATTCGTCATCAAGATTACCGCTACCGTCGCCAATCAGCAAACCCGCCGCTGTCAAATGTTTTAGCCACCGCGACATGACTGCACCCGGAACGGCACCGCGTTGGGCAACGATTGCTCCCGTCATAGGGAGGCCGTTCGCATCGGCGATGAATATCTCGAGTAACAGTTCCCAAGCTGGCTCCCCGAAAATCTCCGGTGGCAAAATTTTCGAACGGTACCGCCGAAATTGCAAAAATGCGGCCGCCAGTTGGGCAGCTTCGTCGTTTACCCTCATACTTCGCTCCCAGTCATGCGAAGCAATATCAACTCAGTCTTCGATGGAACGCAACCCATGTTAGGTGTTAAAATGCGTTTCCATCAACCGGTCTAGCGACTCGCTCAGCCAAGCAGCCAACGCAAAGTCTTGCTTTGCATCCGCATACGCGATCATATCTTCCAACTGACTGGCAAACACGCGCGGGCATTCGACGCCACTGGTACGTTCCATCGCAAATCCCCTGCCATGCGCAGCGATCAGCGCCGCCTGCCATTACAAATGTTAAGCGTATGACGTTCGATCGGACAAGCGGTTGCTGATTGATCCAATTAAGTTTGCCACATAATTTCGAGCTGACGATCATTCCTGCTCGCCAGGTTGACAAGCGAAGGCATTCGTTCCACTTTTGTTCTCATGGACCACGCAAGCGACTCGATGCGCGAAGGCGCACCATCCCTGTCTCAGACTCATATTTTGATCGCTGAGATTTTGCCCGACCTGCGCCCTTGCGAGATACAAACGATCTATTTTCAGTTGATGGAGGACGGCCCGGAAAGCCTGTTTGCCCCCATCGAAGCTGAGTTCGCGCGACGGGGCTTGTCCTTATACGCAACCTACACGGGGGACGCGTTCTAATGGCTGGTGTGATTTCAGCCGATAGAATTGCGGCGTTAATTGAAGATGCGCCGGCGTGGGCCAAAATCGGCCTCACTGTGCCTAACGAACGGCTGCGCGCGGATGCTCACCAAGAACTTGCACGATACGTTTACACGGCACTGTACCAGCCAATACAGACCGATACGGCGCAGCTTCCCCTCCCGCTGTGACGTAAGAGGCTACCCTTAGATCACTCGACTAAACGGCTTTTTTAGCGGTTCGGGCTTCCGATCATCCGGCAATATCTTTTGCAAATGACTGTGAACGGTCCGATGATTAAATGGCTTGGTGATGAACGTAGCGCGATCTGGCATATCGCCGCGTTCCGGATTCACGCGTCCTGACGCAATGACAATCTCGATGTTGGGCCAATGGGTGTCCATGTGCCGCGCCAGACCAAACCCGTTGATACTGCCCGGCATGTCCACGTCAGAGAAAAGTAAGACGATGCTTTCCCAGTGCTCTTCCATGAGCACGATCGCTTCATCGCCGTCATAGGCCTGATAAATCCGAAATCCGGCGTCCTCGAGGATATTGGTAGTACCCATCATAATGATGGGATGGTCCTCAACGACGATGGCGTAGGACACAGTGGAAAGGGTCATTCCCCCTTAACCACTTCACGGTCCGAGGGTTGCCCAGGAACATGGTAATCTGCCTCAACCTCGAACGGCGCGCAGCTGATGCTAACCACGGGCGATATCCTTTCACCGACGTCTTAGCTCTGACAAAAATTTTAGCTGCTATTTTTTTAGCAGCAGCATTTCCACGTAAACACGCGGAACATGCTGATTCGCGACGAGGTGATGAGCAAGGGTTCGATCGACCAGGCGGCAGTCTATGTCCGCGAGGTGATTCGCCGCGCGATCGACTTCGGCTCGGCGTCGCTCATCCTCGTCCACAACCATCCGAGCGGCGATCCGACCCCCAGCCGCGCGGACATCGAGATCACCCGGACGATCGCCGAAGCGGGCAAGCGGCTCGGGATCACCGTCCATGATCATATCATCGTCGGCGCCACCGGGCATACCAGCCTGCGCGCGCAGGGCCTTGTCTGACGCGGCGTCCCCGCCCGCGACGAGATCCGGACGCGACCGCGGCGTGATTTGAACCCGGCGCCCCGGCCTGCTACCGGGCGCGCGATCGCTGGCGCTACTCCCGACCCGATGGGAGGCGCGTCGCCCATTGCCGAGCCACCCCGCAGACTCCCGAGGAAAACCCGATGGTCCCCCGCTATTCCCGCCCCGACATGGTCGCCATCTGGACGCCCGAAGCACGCTTTCAGATCTGGTTCGAGATCGAGGCGCACGCCACCGACGCGCTCGCCGAGCTGGGCGTCGTACCGAAAGAGGCGGCGGCCGCGATCTGGGAAAAGGGCGCGTTCGAGGTCGACCGGATCGACGAGATCGAGCGCGAGACCAAGCACGACGTCATCGCCTTCCTGACCAACGTCGCCGAACATGTCGGTCCCGAGGCACGCTTCATGCACCAGGGCATGACCTCGTCGGACGTGCTCGACACCTGTCTCGCGGTCCAGCTGGCGAAGGCGAGCGACATCCTGATCGCCGACCTCGACGCGCTGCTGGTCGTGCTCGAACGCCGCGCGCGCGAACACAAGATGACGCCGACGATCGGCCGCAGCCACGGCATCCATGCCGAACCGGTCACCTTCGGGCTCAAGATGGCGCAGGCGCACGCCGAGTTCGCGCGCAACCGCGCCCGGCTGGTGGCGGCGCGCGCCGACGTCGCGACCTGCGCGATCTCGGGCGCGGTGGGCACGTTCGCCAACATCGATCCGTTCGTCGAGGACTATGTCGCGGGCCAGCTCGGCCTCTCGGTCGAGCCCGTCTCGACGCAGGTCATCCCGCGCGACCGCCATGCGATGTTCTTCGCGACGCTTGGCGTGATCGCGAGCTCGATCGAGCGGCTCGCGACCGAGATCCGCCATCTCCAGCGCACCGAAGTGCTCGAGGCCGAGGAATATTTCTCGCCCGGCCAGAAGGGCTCGTCGGCGATGCCGCACAAGCGCAACCCGGTGCTGACCGAGAACCTCACCGGCCTCGCGCGCATGGTCCGCGGCTATGTCACTCCCGCGCTCGAGAATGTCGCGCTGTGGCATGAGCGCGACATCTCGCACTCGTCGGTCGAGCGCTATATCGGCCCCGACGCGACGATCACGCTCGACTTCGCGCTCGCGCGGCTGACCGGGGTGATGGACAAGCTGGTCGTGTACCCGGCGCGGATGGAAAAGAACCTCAACAAGATGGGCGGCCTCGTCCATTCGCAGCGCGTCCTGCTCGCGCTGACGCAGGCCGGCGTCAGCCGCGAGGACGCGTATCGTCTCGTCCAGCGCAATGCGATGAAGGTGTGGGATTCGGACGGCGCGCTGTCGCTGCTCGAGCTGCTCAAGGCGGATCCCGAAGTGACGCTGAGCGATGCCGAGCTCGAGGACAAGTTCGACCTCGGCTATCACCTCAAGCACGTCGACACGATCTTCGCCCGGGTGTTCGGCGCGGCGTAAGGGCAGAGGTAAGCCCTCCCTCGTCATCCTGACGAAAGTCAGGATCCAGAGCCAAGCAGGACAGCGCTGCGGTACTCTGAATCCTGACTTTCGTCACGATAACGGGTCGGGGGAGCAGCAAAACGTCCCAAAGTGCACGCAACGCAATTGCGATTTCGTGTTACAAAATTGCGACAACTCGCAACTATCGCCATATCACCGATGCCGGATATTACTCCGGCATCGGAGACCTACCCATGCGCATGTTCGAAACCGTGACCAGCTCGATGCTGGCGATCGCGGCCCAGGCGCTGGTGGTCGGGGTGGTCATTTCCACCCTCTGATCCATCGGCCCGCCCGCCCCTCCAAGGAGGGGCGCGGCTAGGCTGGAGGACCGCACGGCTCCGTACCAGAAGTTGGTGCAATGTCCCCCGAAGTGGCGAAAGAACGGCCAAGCGGCAGCCCTCGCGGCCCGAGACCTGGGCAGGATCAAGCACTTAGGTGTTTGGCATCATTAATGCAGTGACACAGTTGAGCGCAGTTCGGCGCTCGATCGTGAAAGGCTTAAGATGCACATTCTTTCTCTGCGCCGCCCCGTCTCGGCTTTCCTCACCGCCGCCGTCGCGCTGACCGGCTTCGCGGTCCCCGCGCTTGCCGCAGGCGAAAAGCCGGTGACCATCACCATGCCCGCCAGCGCGTTCAAGGACGATACGAGCCGCGTCTGCATGCCGCGCAGCATATTGGGGCGCAAGGTCGACAAGACGCTGCCCGTCACGATCTGCGAGACGCGGTCCGAGTGGGGCGCACGCGGCGTCGTCTTCGTCACGAAATGAGCTTGGAAGAGACGGTCCCGACGCGGCAAGCCCCGTCCGGACCGTCCTCTGCCGCCTAACCGCGCGGATAGCGCGTCGCGAACTCCTCATCCGACATCATCAGATAGCGGATCATGTCGACAAACGCCCATGGGATCGTGATCGCCAGCCCGACCAGGGTGATGCTCAGCACCAGCATGACGATCCCCGATCCGATCCGCCCGAGATAAAAGCGGTGGATGCCGAGCGTCCCGATCAGGAAGGCGATCAGCGCGGCGACGTATTTGTTGCGGTCGCTGGCCCGCCCGGCTGCGGCCCCGCCCGCGGTCACCGCAGTTGGTACCGCGCGTCGCGGCCCCGGCGTCGCTGCGCTGGGTAGCGGGAACACGCTCAGCGCCCGGTCGTCGGCGGTTTCGAAATCGACCTCCGCGCCGATCACCGGCTCGCCGCGATGCGCCCAGTCTTCCGGCGCGAACCGATACCGCTGGCCGTCCTGCCCCGAAACGAGGCCCTCGCCCGTCCGCACGTCCACACCCAGTATCTGTCCGCGCATCGCAATCCCTCAACACCGCGCCCAATCGTGGCGGATCGAACCCAACAGGCAGGTCCGGCTTATTCCGCCGCGAACACGCCCTTCAGCTTCGCGAAAAAGCCCTGGCTGTCAGGGCATTCGTCGCCTGTCTCGGTCTCGCGGAACATCTCGAGGAGTTCCTTCTGCCGATTCGACAGACGGGTCGGAGTCTCGACATCGATCTGCACGACCAGATCGCCATGCCCGCGCCCCTGCAGCACGGGCATGCCCGCGCCGCGCTGGCGGAGCTGCTTGCCCGACTGGATACCCGCGGGGATCTTGATCTCGTGCGTGCGTCCGTCGAGCCCGGGAATCGACAAGGATCCCCCGAGTGCCGCGACCGTGAAGCTGATCGGTGCGCGCGCGAACAACGCCGTGCCCTCGCGCTCGAACAGATGATGCTTGGCGACATGGAGGAACACGTAAAGATCGCCAGCGGGCGCCCCGCGCGCGCCAGCCTCGCCCTCGCCCGTCATCCTGATCCGCGTGCCCTCGTCGACACCGGGCGGAACGTTGATCGCAAGCGTCTTGGTCTTCTCGACCCGACCGTCGCCGCGACAGTCGGGGCAGGGATCGGCAATGACCTCGCCCGCGCCCTGGCAGACCGGGCATGCGCGCTCGACCACGAAGAAACCCTGCTGCGCGCGAACCTTGCCGTGCCCGCCGCAGTGCTGGCACGTCTTCGCCCGCGTGCCCGACCGCGCGCCGCTACCGTCGCACGTGTCGCATGGCGCCGAGACGTCGATCGTGACTTCCGTGGCCTTGCCGTGGAACGCCTCCTCGAGGGTGACCTCCATGTCGTAGCGCAGGTCGGCACCACGCCGCGCGCCGCTGCGACCGCCGCTGCCGCGCTGCGCGCCGCCCATGAACTCGCCGAACACGCTTTCGAAGATGTCGGAGAAGCCCCCGAAATCCTGCGCGCCGCCGCCGCCGCCGGGTCCGCCGTTCTGGAAGGCGGCATGCCCGAACCGGTCATAGGCCGCACGCTTCTGCGGGTCCTTGAGGCAATCATACGCCTCGCTGACCGCCTTGAACTGCGCTTCCGAATCCTTGCAACCCGCGTTCTTGTCCGGGTGATATTTCATCGCGAGCTTGCGATAGGACGACTTGATCGTCCCCGCATCCGCGGTCCGCTCGATTTCGAGCAGTTCGTAATAGTCCGTCTGGGTACTCATACTTCGCCCCCTGCGCCCGTCCCGTCATCCTGGCGAAGGCCAGGATCCAGAGCCGGATGGGCGGACGCCCAAGGCTCTGGATTCCAGCTTGCGCTGGAATGACGGGGGTGTGCCTAAGCCTTACGCCTTCGGGTTTTCGTCGACTTCCGAGAACTCGGCGTCGACGACGTCGTCATCCTTCTTCGCCGCGTCACCCTCGGCCGAAGGCGATGCCTCGGATTGGGCCTGCTTCTCGTAGATCGCCTGCCCGAGCTTCATCGCGACCTGCGCGAGCGCAGTGCTCTTCTCGGTCATCGCGTCCGCATCGCCGCTCTCGACCGCTGCCTTGGTCGCGTCGATCGCGGCCTGGATCTCTGTCTTCAGCGACTCGTCGACCTTGTCGCCGTTATCGGCGAGCTGGCGCTCCGTGGTGTGGACAAGGCTCTCGGCGTTGTTCTTCGCCTCGGCGCCCGCACGACGCTTCTTGTCCTCCTCGGCGAAGGTCTCGGCGTCGCGGACCATCTGGTCGATGTCGTTGTCCGAAAGACCACCCGATGCCTGGATGCGGATCTGCTGCTCCTTGCCGGTGCCCTTGTCCTTGGCCGAGACGCTGACGAGACCGTTGGCATCGATGTCGAACGTGACCTCGATCTGCGGCACGCCGCGCGGTGCGGGGGATGCCGACGAGATCGAAATTGCCGAGCATCTTGTTGTCGGCCGCCATCTCGCGCTCGCCCTGGAACACGCGGATCGTCACCGCGCCCTGGTTGTCGTCCGCGGTCGAATAGGTCTGCGACTTCTTGGTCGGGATCGTCGTGTTGCGGTCGATCATCCGGGTGAACACGCCACCCAGCGTCTCGATGCCGAGCGACAGCGGCGTCACGTCGAGCAGCAGCACGTCCTTGACGTCGCCCTGCAGCACACCGGCCTGGATCGCGGCGCCCATCGCGACGACTTCGTCCGGGTTGACGCCGGTGTGCGGCTCCTTGCCGAAGAACTGCTTCACGACTTCACGAACGCGCGGCATGCGCGTCATGCCGCCGACGAGCACGACTTCCGAAATGTCCTCGGGCTTCAGGCCGCCGTCTGCGAGTGCCTTGCGGCACGGCTCGAGCGTACGCTTGACGAGGTCCTCGACCATCCGCTCCAGGTCGGCGCGCGTGATCGACTTCACCAGATGCTTCGGGCCGTTCTGGTCCGCGGTGATGAAGGGCAGGTTGACCTCGGTCGACTGTGCCGAGCTGAGCTCGATCTTCGCCTTCTCGGCCGCTTCCTTCAGACGCTGCAGCGCCAGCTTGTCCTTGGCGAGGTCGATGCCCTCCGCCTTCTTGAACTCGTCGGCGAGGAACTGGACGATCTTGTTGTCGAAATCCTCACCGCCGAGGAAGGTGTCGCCGTTGGTGGCCTTCACCTCGAACACGCCGTCGCCGATCTCGAGGACCGAGATGTCGAACGTGCCGCCGCCGAGATCGTAGACCGCGATCGTCTTGCCGTCCTGCTTGTCGAGGCCGTAAGCCAGCGCCGCAGCCGTCGGCTCGTTGATGATGCGCAGCACTTCGAGGCCGGCGATCTGACCGGCGTCCTTGGTCGCCTGGCGCTGTGCGTCGTTGAAGTAGGCCGGCACGGTGATGACCGCCTGCGTGACCGTCTCGCCGAGATACGACTCGGCGGTTTCCTTCATCTTCTGCAGCGTGAACGCCGAGATCTGCGACGGCGAGTAGTCCTTGCCGCCGGCCGAGACCCATGCGTCGCCGTTCGGCCCGCGCGAGATCTTGTACGGGACCAGCTCGGTGTCCTTCTTGGTGATCGGATCGTCGAAACGACGGCCGATCAGACGCTTCACCGCGAAGATGGTGTTGTCGCCGTTGGTCACTGCCTGGCGCTTGGCCGGCTGGCCGACCAGTCGCTCGCCATCCTTGGCGAATGCGACGATCGACGGCGTGGTGCGCGCGCCTTCGGAATTCTCGATGACCTTTGGCTTGCCGCCTTCCATCACGGAAACGCAGCTGTTGGTCGTGCCGAGATCGATACCGATTACTTTAGCCATGAGTTTAAATAGCCCCTCACACATCGTAAAAAGTCTCGGGCTCCACCCCGTTACGGCAGTGGAACCTTTCGATTGATGGGCGCGATATAGGTTGGCTCGCGCTTGCCGCAAGATTGTACGGCCCGTAGAGATAGCAAGAGGGGATAGCGGAAGTGGCAATCATGACGATGCGTGGTATTTTTGCAGGGATCGCCGTGGTGGCGACGGCCGGCTGCGCGCAGCCGAAGCAGCTGTCCGTCGATGGCGCCTGGGTACGGCTGGCTGCGGTGCAGGGGCGCCCGGCAGCGGCCTATTTCACGATCCATGGCGGACCGGCCGATGCGACGCTGATCAACGTCACCACCGATGTCGCGATCCGCGCGGAAATGCATGAGAGCATGGCTTCAGGCGGCGTCACGTCGATGAAACCGATCCCCCGCGTGGCAATCCCTGCCAACACCGACGTCGTGTTCGCGCCCGGTGGCCGTCACGTCATGCTGTACAACATGAACCCGGGGATTACCCCCGGGGGCCGCCTTATCACGCTCACGCTCAGCTTCGCCGACGGTACCCGGATCCTGCAGAACGCGACGGTCGTCGGCGCCGGCGACACCGGAACGAAGTGAGCGATCCCGATCGGTCGGCGCGGGCGCTGACCCCGGCCGAGACAGCGCTCGCCGCGTCGGTCTTCGGCGATGCGATCGACTATGCGCCGGTGCGGCTGGCGCGCCGCAAATGGGCGTTCTTCCAGCCGCGCGACACCGTGATGGCGCCGCGCGGGTGCATCCATTTCCACCCCAAGGGCGATCTGTGGTGCGACGATTTCGCGCAAGCGCATCTGACGCTGCAAGGGCTGTTCATCCACGAGATGACTCACATCTGGCAGCATCAGCGCGGTGTCTTCCTCCCGCTCGCACGACATCCATGGTGCCGCTACGACTATGCGTTCCGGCCCGGCGTCGCGCTGCACCGCTATGGCATCGAACAGCAGGGCGAGATCGTGCGTCACGCGTTCCTGCTGCGCGCCGGGGCCAAGGTCGCGGGCGCACCGCCGCTTGCGCAGTACGAGACGGTACTGCCCTTCACGCCACGGGCGACACCCCGTCATCCTGACGAAAGTCAGGATCCAGGATAATGGAAACCGGCGTACCTGGCTCTGGATCCTGACCTTCGTCAGGATGACGGAGCGTGGTTTATCGCGCCGCCCCCCAAACCGTCATCCCAGCGAACGCTGGGATCTCAAGCTGCTCTGTCACAGGGAGATCCCGGCTTTCGCTGGGATGACGGAGGGCCGCTGGTGGCAGCAGCGGCCTCAGATCCAGCTGCGCCCGTCAGCCGCGGCACAGCCGGACGGCGGCAATTGCCCGAAAAACCGCGCCTGCATCTTGTGGCAGCCCCAGCTGCGCAACGGCGCAGGCGCATGGCTGTTCAGCGCGATGCCAACCTCGTCATACGGGCTCTCACCGCGCGCGACATACATGTACCAGCGCCCGCCGAACATGACCGTGGCGCCGATGAGCACGACGCATATGACCTGGGAAATTTTCTGCATGTTCGCCCCTTTTCGTGATCGAGGGCGCCCCGTTGCAGACAAGATTGATCCCGATCAACCACCGGCAGGCGAGCCCCGCCGGCGGTGATCGGCACACTAGAGCGCGTCGAAATCGATAGGTCGTGTCCGATCAAGCGCTTGCGGCGCTTCCGGCATCGGATATTTCAGTCCGGTCGCACAATTAAAAAGTACGACGCGGTCGTCCTCGTCGACCAGTCCGCTGTTCAGCGCCTGATGATAGGCCGCGAGCGTCGCACCGCCTTCGGGGCACAGCAGCAGGCCGTCCTGCTTCGCCGCCGCCTCGACTGCCTTGAGGATCGCGGGATCGCCGACCGCCATCGCCTGCCCGCCGCTCTCGCGGACCGCGCGCAGGATCAGGAAGTCGCCGACCGCCTTTGGCACGCGTATGCCCGCCGCGACGGTGCTCGCATCCTCCCAGCGCTCGGCATGCTCCTCACCCGCCTCGAACGCGCGGACGATCGGCGCACAGCCGCTCGCCTGCACCGCGAACATTTTTGGCCGCTCCGACCCGATCCAGCCGAGCTGCTCGAGTTCGTCGAACGCCTTCCACATCCCGATCAGCCCGGTGCCGCCGCCGGTCGGATAGAAGATCGCATCGGGCAGTTTCCAGCCGAACTGCGCGGCCAGTTCCAGCCCCATCGTCTTCTTGCCCTCGATCTCTGTAGGGCTCCTTCAACGTCGAGAAGTCAAACCAGCGCCCCTCGGCGGCGCCCTTGCCGACGATCGCGCCGCAATCGTCGATCAGGCCGTTGACGCGCCAGACGCGCGCGCCCTGCATCGCGATCTCGCGGACGTTGATCTCGGGCGTGTCGTCGGGACACAGCACGATCGTCTCGATCCCGCAGCGCGTCGCATAGGCGGCCAGCGCCGCACCGGCATTACCGTTGGTCGGCATCGCGATTCTGGTGACGCCGAGTTCCTTCGCCATCGCCACCGCCATGACCAGCCCGCGCGCCTTGAAGCTGCCGGTCGGCAGGCGGCCTTCGTCCTTCACGAGAACGTTCGGGCCACCGGACTTCGTGAGCGGCACCAGCGGCGTTTCGATCTCGCCGAGGCTAACGATGTTCGAGGTTTTACGCACCGGCAGCAGCTCGCGCCACCGCCAGAGATCGGTCGGCCGCGCCTCGATCGTGTCGCGCGAAATCGCCGCCCGGACCGCGTCGAGGTCATAGCGGACGAGCAACGGCCTGCCCGCGCGTGACAGCCCGTGCAACTGATCCGCCTCGTAGCGTTCGCCGGTGATCGAGCATTCGAGATGCGTGACGAAGGTCTCGCGATCGGTGGTGAGATTCTCGTTCATGGCGTCATCCCGGCGAGGCAGAAAATTGCGTGCCGTTGCCTGCCGTTCCCCCGCGAAGGCGGGGGCCCAGGGTCACAGGCGACAGCGTTTGAAACCCTGGGCTCCCGCCTGCGCGGAAGACCACCGGCCAGACAGGCTCAGCCCGCCTTGGCGACGCCCACCATCGCGGGCCGCAGCAGGCGGTCCTTGATCATGTAGCCCGCCTGCATTTCCTGGACGATCGTCCCGGCCGGCTGGTCGCTCGGGATTTCGAGCATCGCCTGATGCTTGTTCGGGTCGAGCATCTGGCCCTCGGCGGCGATCTTGGTGATTCCGTGGCGCTGGAACACGCTTTCGAGCTCGCGACCCGTCGCTTCGAGCCCGGTCACGAGCCCCTTCATCTTGTCGTCCGCACGCAGGTCCGCCGGAATCGCCGAGAGGCCGCGCGCGAGGTTGTCGGCAACCGACAGCACGTCGCGGGCAAACGCGGTGGCGGCATAGGCGCGGGCGTCCTGCGCTTCCTTCTCGGCGCGGCGGCGGACATTCTGGATCTCGGCCTGCGCATACAGAACGTTCTGCTTGGCTTCGGCGAGCTGGTTCTCGAGCTCGGCGACGCGGTCGTTCGCGGCGACTTCGGGCGCGTCCTCGGCGGTCTCTTCGCGCAGGTCGGCAGGCGTGTTCTGATCGATATCGGACATGGTTTTCCCTATAAGTTGGGCCCGCTCAACCCATCAACCGGGCGAGCGTTGCAGCCGTGAAATCCACCATGGGCACGACGCGCGCATAGTTCAACCGCGTGGGGCCGATCACGCCCACCACGCCGACCACCCGGCCGTCGAGACCACGAAACGGTCGTGCGATCACGGAAGACCCTGAAAGCGCGAACAATTTTGTCTCGGCGCCAATGAAAATCCGCGTCGAATCGCCTGCCCGCGCGCTGTCGAGGAGCGATGCGACTTCCTGTTTTCCCTCGAGGTCGTCGAGCAGGTCGCGGACCCGGTCGAGATCGGCGGCAGCGGCGGCGTCGATCAGCCGCCCCTGACCGCGCACGATCAGCACGGGGCGGCGATCCGCATCCTCGCTCCACACCGCGATCCCGCGCTCGACCAGCGTTCGCGCCGCGCCGTCGAGCGCCGCCTGCCCGTCCGCCAGCTCGCGCTCGATCCGGCCCCGCGCCTCGGCCAGCGTCAGCCCGCCAAGCGTCGCCGACATGTAATTGCCCGCCTCGATCAGCGCGGACGTCGACATCCCCTTCGGCAGCGCGATCACGCGGTTCTCGACCGAGCCATCCTCGCTGACGAGCACCGCCAGCGCCTGTTCGGGCGACAGCGCGACGAACGCGATCTGGCGCAGCTTCAGCTCGCGCTTGGGCACCATCACCAGCCCCGCGCACGCCGACAGGCCCGACAGCGCGAGCGTGGTGGCGGCGAGCGCCTCCTCGACCGGACCACCGACGCCGGCGCGCGCCTCGATCGTCTGGCGCTCCTCGAACGAGGGCTCCATCGCCTGCATCATCCCGTCGACGAACAGTCGCAGGCCGCGATCGGTCGGCATCCGCCCCGCGCTGGTATGCGGGCTGGCGAGCAGCCCGAGGCCTTCGAGCTCGCCCATCACGCCGCGAATCGACGCGGGCGACAGGCTGAGCCCCGCGAGTTGCGCGATCGTCTTCGACCCGACCGGCGTCCCGCTCGCGAGATAGCTGTCGACGACCGCACGAAAAATATCGCGCGCGCGGTCGGTCAGTTCGGTGACGGGGGGCGTGGCCATCGCTCTGATCTAGGGCGGATCGACTGGCGTAAAAAGGGATAATGCAAACAGCTCCCCGCCCTGCCCCTCACGCCGTCATCCTGACGAAAGTCAGGATCCAGAGTCAGGGACGACAGCATTCGGTTACTCTGGATCCTGACTTTCGTCAGGATGACGGGGGCTGGATGACGGGGAGACTGGATGACGGGAAGGCTGGCGAGCGACCGGACGAAAGGCTAGGCAGCGCACAATCATTCAACCCTCGCTGTTAGGATATCGACCATGCGCCCATCCGGCCGCGCCCCAGACCAGATGCGTGAGATCACGATCGAACCCCGCTTCACCAAGCACGCCGAGGGCTCCGTCCTGATCGGCTTCGGCGACACCAAGGTGCTCGTCACCGCCAGCGTCGAGGAGAAGGTCCCGCCGTTCATGCGCGGCAAGGGCGAAGGCTGGGTGACCGCCGAATATGGCATGCTCCCGCGCTCGACCAACACGCGCAACAACCGCGAGGCGGCCAAGGGCAAGCAGTCGGGTCGCACGCAGGAGATCCAGCGTCTGATCGGGCGCTCCTTGCGCGCGGTCACCGATCTGAAACTGCTCGGCGAGCGCCAGATCGTGATCGACTGCGACGTGATCCAGGCCGATGGCGGCACGCGCACCGCCTCGATCTCGGGCGGCTGGGTCGCGCTCCGCCTCGCGATCGACGGGCTGCTTGCGAGCGGCAAGCTGACCGCGGACCCGCTGACGCAGAAGGTCGCCGCGATCAGCTGCGGCATCTACCAGGGCAATCCCGTGCTCGACCTCGACTATATCGAGGATTCGGGCGCGGATGCGGACGCGAACTTTGTGCTGCTCGAAAACGGCAACATCGCCGAGGCGCAGGCGACCGCCGAGGGCGCGACCTATGACGAGGAGGCGCTGCTCCGCCTGCTCCGCCTCGCGCGGATCGGCTGCACGGACATCTTCGCGGCGCAGGCAAAGGCCGTCGCCAAGTGAGCGGCGAAGGCAGCACCCCGCAGGCGATCCGCAAGCTCGCCCCCGGCAAGCTGGTCATCGCCAGCCACAACAAGGGCAAGGTCCGCGAGATCGCCGACCTGCTCGCAGGTCGCGGGTTCGAGGTGGTGTCCGCCGCCGAACTCGACCTGCCCGAGCCCGTCGAGACGGGAACGACGTTCTTCGCCAATGCCGAGCTGAAGGCACGCTCCGCGGCCGACCTGTCGGGCTATCCGGCGCTCGCGGACGACAGCGGGCTGTGCGTCGATGCGCTGAACGGCGATCCGGGCGTGTACACCGCGGACTGGGCCGAGACGCCCGATGGCCGCGACTGGAACCTCGCGATGCGCAAGGTCGAGGACGCGCTCGCCGCCAAGGGCCCCGATGCAAGCCGCGGCGCGCATTTCGTCAGCGTGCTCGCGCTCGCCTGGCCCGACGGCCATGTCGAATGGTTCGAGGGCCGCGCGGAGGGCACGCTCGTCTGGCCGCCGCGTGGCCGGGTCGGCTTTGGCTATGATCCGATGTTCGTCCCGCACGGCTATGACGAGACCTATGCGGAACTCCCGCACGAGACGAAGAACGCGATCAGCCACCGCACCGAGGCGTTCGAACTGCTGAAAGCCGCGGTATTCTGAAGCCCGGGGAGGGATCGTCCCTCCCCTACGCTGTGCCCGTCACCCCAGCGAACGCTGGGGTCTCACCATTGGAAAGGGTGCGGCCCGAACCGGAAGACCCCAGCGTTCGCTGGGGTGACAGAGCACAGCGTTCGACCGGAGCGCAATCAGAACGTCCGCTCACCAACCACGTTACCCGGCGGCGAATAGCGGCATACCAGATAGTCGTCGCGGTCGTTGCTGGCCGTCGCGCAGCCCACCGCGGTCGAGTTGCGCCACACGATCTGCGTATAGTGCGCGACATCCTCCCATTTGCTCGTCCGGCTGAAGGCCGGCGTCACGCCGTTGACGAAATCGCGCTTCTCCGCGACCCAGTGGCCGATCATCTCCGGATAGGCATAGGCCGCCCGCGTCCCCGTCCACAAATTCTCGCCCTCGCGCCCGGGCCCCTGCGGTTGCGCCGCATGCTCGAACTTGCGGGTCCGCGCCATCTCCTCGGCATAGCTCCGCGCGGTCGTCGCCAGCGTATCGCTCCACACCAGCGGCGGCACGCCGACCGCGGCGCGCGCGGCGTTGTGCCCCTCCATCATCACCGTCTTGAGCAGCGCCGCCCCGCGTGGCGCAGGCGCCTGCGTCTCGCGCCGCTCGACCACGCGCTCGGGCCCCTGTGCGCAGCCAGCGATCATCAGCGCCGCCGCCACCGTCAAACCCGACCAAACCCGCATTGCGCTTCCTTCCGCCGCGCCATGCGACCATATGCGCCACATAATGTCCGTCCTCGAAACACCAAGCCCCGCCCGCGATCACGCCAGCGATCAAGCGGGCGATCTCGCGCTCTACGTCCACTGGCCGTTCTGCGTATCGAAATGCCCCTATTGCGACTTCAACAGCCATGTCCGCGAAGGCGTCGATCAGGCCGCCTGGCGCGCCGCATTGCTCACCGATCTCGCGCACGAGGCCAGCGTGCTGCCGGGGCGCAAGCTTCAGTCGATCTTCTTCGGCGGGGGCACGCCGTCGCTGATGCCTCCCGAAACCGTCGCCGCGATCCTCGATGCCGCCGACCGGGCGTGGGGCTTTGCCGAGGGGATCGAGATCACGCTGGAGGCCAACCCCTCCTCGGTCGAGGCCGCGCGCTTTGCCGATCTCGCCAGCGCGGGCGTCAACCGCGTGTCGCTCGGATTACAGTCGCTCGACGATCAGGCGCTCAAATTCCTCGGTCGCGCGCATGACGTCAACGAGGGACAGGCGGCGCTCGGCATTGCGCAGAGCGTCTTTCCACGCGTCAGCTTCGACCTGATCTATGCCCTGCCCGGGCAGCGCCTTGCCGACTGGCGCGCCGAACTCGCGCGCGCGCTGAGCTTCGGGACCGAACACCTGTCGCTCTACCAGCTGACGATCGAGCCCGGTACGCGATTCGCGACGGATGCGCTCGCCGGCCGGATCGTCATTCCCGACGGCGATTCCGCCGCCGATCTGTTCGAGGCGACGCGCGCCGATACGGCCGCTGCCGGCCTGCCTGCCTACGAGACGTCGAACCACGCACGACCGGGATCGGAGAGCCGCCACAACCTCGCCTATTGGCGATACCAGGATTATGCCGGGATCGGCCCCGGCGCGCATGGTCGCCGTGGCGGGCTCGCGACGGTGCGCCGCAAGAAGCCCGAAAACTGGATGGCGGCGATCGAACGCAACGGCCACGGCATGGAGGTCGAGGACCCGCTGACCCCATCGACGCGCGCGACCGAGGCGCTGCTGATGGGGCTCCGGCTCGCGGAGGGCGTGGACCTCGACCGGATCACGCGGCTCAACGCCGGCGTCGTTCCCGTCGACCTCGCGGCGGTCGAACGGCTCGAGGCGCTTGGCCTGATCGCGCGGTCACCCGGCCGGTTGCGCGTCACCGAGGCAGGCGCGCTGCTCCTCGACGCGATCCTGCCCGAAATCGTGACGGCCTGAGCTGCTCTCCCGCCACGAGCGGGAGAGCAGGAGACGCCAAGCCTATTTCCCGAACCCGGTCGGTGCCGGCGAGACCACGCTCGTCGTGCCGCCGCGGATCTCCTTCACCTCCAGCGCGCGCTCGGCGACGTTGTCGCGGCCGAAGCGGAACGCGCCGTCGATCCCCGAAAATCCATCCCCGTCGCGCAGCTTGGAGACCGGGAACGCCGTCCCCGGCTTCCAGTCGCGCGCAATCCGCACCGTCAGCAGCACCGAATCATAGCCGAGGCTCGACAGACGGAACGGCCCGCTGCCGAACCGCGCCCGATATTTGGCGGCATATTGCCGGTACAACGTATCCGAAACGCTCGCATACCATGCGCCGCTGAGCGACGGCTTGCTGGCGATGCTCGATTCGGAATTCCACAATTCGGTCCCGAGGATCCGCGTCGAGGCACCCGCCCCGCGCTTCACCAGTGCCGCCGCGGACGCCGCCGTGTTGCCGCTGTCGGCGATCAGAACCGCATCATAGGGCGCCTTCGCCGCCAGCCGCGTGACCGCGCCCGACACACCACCCGCGGTGCGGCCATAGGTCTGGAGCGAGACGACCTGGCCGCCCGCGCCCTCGACCGCGCGCAGGAACGCGGTCGATGCCCGCTCGCCGTACAGCCCGTTGGGGATAAGCCCGGCGAAATTGCTGACACCGCGCTCCTTGGCGAAATCGACCACGCGCGTGATCGCCTGCGTCGGCACATAGCCCATCAGATACGCGCCATTGCCCGCGACCCCGAGGTCGTTCGAAAAGCTCAGCACCGGCACACCCGCCGCACGTGCGATCGGCGCGACCGTCCGCACGTCGTCGGACAGCAGCGGCCCGAGGATCAGCTGCGCGCCCTCGGCGATCGCACGCTGTGCGGCGGCGGCGGCACCCGTCGCGGTGTCGTAGTTGGTGATCCGGACGCGCTGGTTCTGCGTGTCGAGCAGCGCCATCATCGTCGCGTTCGCGATCGACGTGCCGACGCCCGCATTGCTCCCCGACAGCGGCACCAGCAGCGCGACGCGGTTGCGCTCGGCATCACGCGGGATGCCGGCCTCGACGTCGAGCGTGGGACGCTCCGCCGGCCGCGTGGTCGGGCGCTGCTGCGACGGCTCGACCGGGCCGCGCGGGACGATCGTCTGGCACGCCCCCAGCAGGCACGCTGCCGTCAGCGCAACCCCGCGCACCGTCAGACGCCCAAACGCGTGCATCTGTCTGCGGCCCGATTGCCCAATCGTCGCTACGTCTGCCATGACAATCCCCATGAACCCTGAAACCCTATTGAACCCCGGCCTCTACATCGTCGCGACCCCGATCGGCAATCTTGGCGACCTGTCGCCGCGTGCCGCCGATATCCTCAGCCGCGCCGACGTGATCGCGGTCGAGGACAGCCGGGTGACCGCCGGGCTGCTTCGCCATGTCGGGACGAAGACGCCGATGGTCCCGTATCACGATCACAATGCGGAAGGGGTGCGCCCCGGCCTGATCGCCCGCATGGCAACGGAGGCGGTCGCGCTCGTGTCGGATGCGGGGACGCCGTTGATCTCCGATCCCGGTTTCAAGCTGGTCCGCGACGCGCGTGCGGCGGGACATCTCGTCGTCACGATCCCGGGCCCGTGTGCGGCGGTCGCGGCGCTGACGCTCGCCGGGCTGCCGACCGACCGGTTCCTGTTCGTCGGGTTCCTCCCGTCCAAGGCGCACGCCCGCGCGGAGGCGATCGCCGAGATCGCGACGATCCGCGCGACGCTCGTCCTGTACGAATCGGGCCCGCGGCTCGGCGCCAGTCTCGCCGCGCTCGCCGAGGGACTTGGCGATCGCGAGGCGGCGGTCACGCGCGAGATCACCAAGAAGTTCGAGGAGGCGGTGACCGGCACGCTGTCCACGCTTGCCACGCGCTATGCCGACGCCCCGCCGCGCGGCGAGATCGTCATCGTCGTCGCCCCACCGGGCGAGGCGCCGCCCGCCAGCGCTGAGGACGCCGACGTGGCGCTCGCCGAGGCGCTGACCCGCCTGTCGACCGGCCAGGCTGCGAGTGAGGTCGCAAAGGCGCTCGGGCTCGACCGCAAGACGCTATACGCGCGGGCGCTCGTGCTGAAGCAGGATCGCTGAGGCCGGGCTTGCCGGCGGCGCGCAACACTATGGGAACGCCATGAACGACAATGTACAAGGCGTGGCGGTCGACCGAAGGATCGTGCCCTTCCCGACATCGATCAGCGCCCCCGCACGCGCCGCGCTGCAACGGCTGGTCGGCGACGACGGCATACCGCTCCACGCGCTGTACGCGATGCCCGACCCGACCGATCACGATGGCTGGATACGGATGAAGGCCGCGGTCGATGCGCAATATGCCGCCTCGGTCGAGGGGCTGGCGGGCGGGCTGCACGCGCGCGTCGAGACGATCCGCACGGGCAGCGCGATCGTCCACGTCGCGACGCCCGGCACGATCGCGCGCGCGGACTGCGCCTATATCGACCTGCACGGCGGCGCGCTGGTATTCGGTGGCGGCCAGGCGTGTCGCGCCGGTGCGCAGATGCAGGCGGATGCGCATTGCGTCCGCTGCTACGCCGTCGATTATCGCACGCCGCCCGAACACCCCTATCCCGCCGCGCTGGACGACTGCATGGCGGCGTATCGCCATGTGCTCGAACGGCACGCACCCGAAAACATCGTCGTCGGCGGAAGATCGGCGGGCGGCAACCTCGCCGCGGCAACGCTTCTGCGTGCGCGCGACGAAGGGCTGCCGCTCCCCGCCGGACTGGTATTGCTGTCGCCGCAGGTCGACCTGACCGAATCGGGCGACAGCTTCGCGACCAACCACACGATCGACGTCGTGCTGCCCGGGTCGCTGATGGCGAGCAATCTGCTGTATGCAAACGGCGCGGACCTCGCCGCCCCCCTCGTCTCCCCGCTGTTCGGCGACCCCACCGGCTTCCCTGCGACCTTCCTGCAGACCGGCACGCGCGATCTGTTCCTGTCCAGCACCGTCCGCATGCACCGCGCGCTGCTGCGGGCCGGCGTCACTGCCGAACTCCACGTCTTCGAGGCGATGCCGCATGGCGGGTTCATGGGAGGAACGCCCGAGGACCGCGAGCTCGCCGATGCGATCGCCCGATTCGTGGAAGCGCGCTGGCCGTAGCGATATAACCGCATGCGGCCTTGCCCGCTCGCCCGCTGGCGGGCACCCTGCCCTCATGGCCGGACCCCGCCCCGTCAAACGACCCGCCCGAAGCGCGGCATCGCGCCGCCAGGCGGATGACGCGGGACGGCGCGGGGAGCGGCTCGCCGGCTGGTGGCTCCGCTTGAAGGGCTGGCAGATCCTCGACCGCCGGGTCCGCACCCCGGCCGGCGAAGTCGATCTCGTCGCGCGCAAGGGCAGTCTCGTCGCCTTCGTCGAGGTGAAGACGCGCGCGACCGCAGCCGACCTCGACTTCGCGATCGACGAACGCCGGCTTGCGCGCGTCGCGGCGGCGGCGGAATATCTGATGTCGCGCTATGCCGGGCCGACCGACGACATCCGCGTCGACGTGATCCTGCTCGCCCCCGGCACACGCCCGCGGCACATCGAGAATGCATGGATCGGATAGAGGCCCGCCCCCGTCATCCTGACGAAAGTCAGGACCCGGGATACTCCGGGCATCGCTGTCTGGCTCTGGGTCCTGACTTTCGTCAGGATGACGGCGTGGGTGACCGGGTGACTTCGCCCCCGTGCGCACCTACATGCGCACGACCGAACAGAAGGAAGACGCATGAGCCTCACCGTCGCCGTCCAGATGGACCCGCTCGACAGCATCAACATCGCCGGCGACTCGAGCTTCGCGCTGATGCTGACGGCGCAGGAGCGTGGCCATAGCCTCTTCCATTATGCCGCCGAGGATCTGAACTACCGCGACGGGCGGGTCTGGGCGAAGGCGTATCCCGTCACCGTGCAGCGCGTCGTCGGCGACCATTTCTCAGTCGGCGAGCCCGTGAACCTCGATCTCGGCGACGAGGCCGACGTGGTGCTCATGCGCCAGGATCCGCCGTTCGATCTCGGCTACATCACCGCCACGCACCTGCTCGAGCGGATCTCAGACAAGACGCTGGTCGTCAACGACCCCGCGCAGGTCCGCAACGCACCCGAAAAGGTGTTCGTGCTCGATTATCCGCAATTCATGCCGCCGACGCTCGTCACGCGCAGTCTCGACGAAGCGCGCAAGTTCCTTGCCGAGCACGGCGCGATCGTCATCAAGCCGCTGCACGGCAATGGCGGCAAGGCGATCTTCAAGGTCGAGTCCGACGGCGCCAACCTGTCCGCGCTGATCGAGGTCTTCAACATGACGTGGCGCGAGCCGCACATGGTGCAGGCGTTCCTCCCCGACGTCGCGAAGGGCGACAAGCGAGATCGTGCTGGTCGACGGCGAGATCGCCGGCGCCATCAACCGGCTGCCCGGCGAGGGCGAGATCCGTTCCAACCTCGCGGTCGGCGGGTCGGCGGAGAAGACCGAGCTGACCGACAAGGAGCGCGAGATCTGCGCGGTGCTCGGACCCGAACTCAAGAAGCGCGGGTTGCTGTTCGTCGGGATCGACGTGATCGGCGGCAAGTGGCTGACCGAGATCAACGTCACCTCGCCGACCGGGATCGTCGCGATCGACCGGTTCAACGGGACCGACATCGCCGGCATGATCTGGGACGCGATCGAGACGAAAGTGAAGGCCGGCGTACAGCGCCGCACCTGACTGCGCCACAATCACCACCGCGCAGGCCGTCATGGCCTGATCCGAGCGATCGTGCCGCCCGCGCGGCTCCTCGGTATGCCCGTTGTTCGATCAGGCCCGGGTGCGTGTAACCACGGGCGCTCGGCGGAACACATCCGCGGTGCCGGAAGTATCTGATACCCATGACCGAATTCATCATCAACCTGATCGCCTGGGGCGGGTATTTCGGCATCTTCCTGCTGATGGCACTCGAGAACATCGTGCCTCCCGTTCCGTCCGAGGTCATCATGGGGCTTGGCGGGATCGCGGTCGCGCGCGGCCATATGACGGTCATTCCATTGATCGCAGCGGGGACCGTCGGCTCGGTCGTCGGCAACTACTTCTGGTATTATATCGGCCGGAACATCGGCTACGAGCGGTTTCGCCCGTTCGTCGAACGCCATGGTCGCTGGCTCACGATCGAATGGTCCGACATCGAGAAGGTCCACCGGTTCTTCGTGAAGCGCGGCGGCTGGGTGATCTTCGTGTTCCGCTTCATGCCGACATTCCGCACGGTGATCTCGCTGCCCGCGGGGATGACGTGCATGCCGATCTGGAAGTTCGTCGTCTGGACCGCGGCGGGCAGCGCGATCTGGAACACCGTGCTCGCCTATGCCGGGATCCTGCTCGGCTCGCGGTTCGAACAGCTCGATCGCTATGTCGGGCCCGTCTCGGTCGCGACGTTCGTCATCATCGCGCTGCTCTATGGCTGGCGGGTGCTGACCTGGAAGCCCAAGGGTTGATCACGCGCGCGGATGCGCGTTGCGATACACGTCCATCAGATGCGCGGCGTCGACCTGCGTATAGATTTGCGTCGAACTCAGGCTCGCATGCCCGAGCAGCTCCTGCAGCGCGCGCAGATCCGCCCCCCGCCCCAGCAGGTGCGTCGCGAAGCTGTGCCGCAGCGCATGCGGCGTGGTCCGCTCGCTGAGGCCCAGTCGCGCACGCGCGGCGCGCACCGATTTCCTGACCACGGTCGGCGCCAGCGGCCCGCCCTTTGCCCCCGGAATATCGGTTCGTCCCGGACCAGCGGCCACGGACATTGCGCGGCATAGGCTGCGATCGCGTCGCGTACCTGCGGCAGCAGCGGGACGATCCGGGTCTTCTCCCGCTTGCCCGTCACCCGAAGCGTTTCGCCGAGCGGCAGGATCGCACCGCTCAGCGCCACCGCCTCGCCGATCCGCAGTCCGCCACCATAGAGCAGCAAGAGCACCGCCCAGTCGCGCGCGCCGATCCACGGCTCGGCGGCGTCGTCGGCGACCTCCTCGGCGAGCGCCACGGCCTCGGCGGGCGAGATCGGACGCGGCACACCCTTGTGGACGCGGGGTCCCTTCAGCCGGACGACGTCCGTTTCCGGGTTCGCCCAGGCGAGGAAGCCGCGCACCGCGGACAGTTCGCGCGCGGTCGACGCATTGCCGAGCCCCTCGCCGCGCCGATGCGCGAGATACGCGCGAAGCTCGGCGGTGCCGACGCGGGCGAGCGCGATCCGGTCGACCGGACCACCCCAGTGACCGACGAGAAACGCCGTCAGCCGCTCCGCCGCACCGCGATAGGCGCGGACGGTATGCGCCGAGCGCAACCGGTCCCGGGCCAAATGATCGGCCCAGAGCATCGACGCGGGAAGGCTTGCGGTTTTCGTCATCGATCCATGCTAGGGCGTTTTAACGTCAAAGAAAATTAACGGTCTGGGGTTATCAGGACTCATGTCATCCACCGACCTGATCGCTGTCGATGCGCACGCTTCCGCACCTGCCAATACAGCAAGCGACGCCGCGTTCGAAGACCGTCGGGTCGCAATGTTGCATGCATTGGCCTTGCTCGACACCGACCCCGAACGCGAGTTCGACTCGCTGGTCGCGCTCGCGGCAGAGATGCTCGATTGCCCGACCGCGCTGATGACGCTGGTCGATCGCGACCGGTTGTGGATCAAGGCTGCGAATTCGGGCGAGCAGCAGGAATTTCGCCGCGAAGACGGGTTCTGCAACTACACGATCCGCGGCACCGACCCGCTGGTCATCGGCGATCTGAGCCTGGACCCGCGTTTCGAGACGAACGCACTGGTCGCCGCGCCCGATGGTGCGCGCTTCTACGCAGGCGCGCCGATCCACGCGACCGACGACGGCGGCAATCGTTATGCGATCGGCGCGCTCTGCGTGCTCGATACCAATCCGCGGAGCCTCACTGACGCGGGGCGCCGCGCGCTCCAGCATCTCGCCGTGCTGGCCGAAACGACGATCGCCGCGCGGACCTCGGCGCAGAAGGCGCTGGCGATCGCGGTCACTGCCGAGCGGCAGTCGGCAACGCTGACGCGACAGGACCAGATCTTTCGCCAGGCCGAGCGCATGGCGGCGATCGGGTCGTGGCGCGCGGTCTGGCCCGACGGCCCCGTCGACTGGTCGGACGGCGTCTTCCGCATCCACGACCTGCCGATCGGGGCGACGCCACGTCCCGAGGAAGCGCTCGCTTTCTATCCCCCGCATGCGCGCGGACAGGTCGCGGAGGCGATGACCTCGCTGTTCGAGACCGGAAGCCCGTTCGATTTCGAAGTGGATTTCCTGACCGCCGCGGGCGAACCGCGCCGGGTGCGCATCCTCGGCGAGCGCGAGGCCAGTAGCGAGTCGGCCTATGACGATCAGGTCGCGCTCATCGGAATTTTCCAGGACGTCACCGACCGCCACGCGCTTGAGGTCTCGCTGCGACGCAGCGCGGATACCGACGCGCTGACCGGCATCGCCAATCGTGCCGCGTTCGACCGCGCGTTGCAGGCGGCGATGGCGCGCGCGCGGTGCGACCAGACGCCCCTCATGCTCGCGCTGGTCGATCTCGACGGGTTCAAGGCGATCAACGACACGCTGGGCCACAATGCCGGCGACGACGTCCTGCGCGAGGTGGGCGACGTGCTGCGCGCGCCATGGCTGTGCGGCAGCTTCGCCGCGCGGCTCGGCGGCGACGAATTCGCCGTCATCCTCGAGGATCCCGCGCTCGTCTCGGCGCCCGACGACGTCACGCTCCGCCTGCAGGATGCGCTCCGCTTTCCCGTCGTCCAGGACGGCCTCGCGATGGTCAGCGCAGGGACCGTCGGTCTCGCCGCGCTCCAGCCCGACACGCATTCGATCCGCGATTTCGTCCACCGGGCCGACACGCATCTGTACAAGGCCAAGCGCGAACGCATCGGCGAGCGGCGGCGGGGGAACCAGCAGCGCGCCGCCTGACCGACGCCGGCGATGATCCGCTATCGCTAAAATGGTTTCCGTCGAGTCGATCCGCCCCCATATGCAGGGACAATGTCGTCCCGTGCCCGTGTCCTGATCCTCAACGCCGCTCTCGGGCCGCTCGATTACCGCGTGCCCGCCGGCACGACGGTCGAGCCCGGGTCGATCGTCGTCGTCCCGCTCGGCCCGCGTCAGCTGCTCGGCGTCGTCTGGGAGGCGGAACGGATGCCGTCCGATGCGGAGGTCGGCGACAACCGGTTGCGCAACCTGCTCGCGGTTGCCGATGTCCCGCCGCTCGGTGCGCCGCTGCGCCGGCTGATCGAATGGACCGCGGACTATTATCTCGCCCCGCCCGCGTCGGTACTGCGGATGTCGCTCGCATCGACCTCCGCACTGGAGGGCGCGCGCACCGCGGTCGAGTACCGCGCGACGGGCACGATCCCGCCCAGACTGACGCCGCAACGGGAGCAGGCGCTCGAGCGTATCGCCGACCGCCAGGGCCTGATCCGCGAGCTCGCGACCGCCGCCGACGTCAGCGACGCGGTGATCCGCGGGCTCGTCAAGGTCGGTGCGCTCGAAGCGGTCGAGGTCGCGATCGACAGCCCCTACCCCGTGCCCGATCCGTCGCATCATCAACCCGTGCTCTCGACCGACCAGCAGCGCGCGGCCGACGCGCTGACCGCCGGGGTCGCGGCGCATGCGTTCCAGCCGATCCTGCTCGACGGGGTCACCGGCTCGGGCAAGACCGAGGTCTATTTCGAGGCGGTCGCACAGGCGATCCGCGACGGCCGCCAGACGCTCGTCCTGCTCCCCGAGATCGCGCTGACCGAACCGTTCCTCAAGCGGTTCCACGACCGCTTCGGATGCGAACCGGTCGCGTGGCATTCGGGGCTCCGCTCGAGCCAGCGCCGTCGGGCCTGGCGCGCGATCGCCAGCGGCGAGGCGCTGGTGACGGTCGGCGCGCGCTCCGCGCTGTTCCTCCCCTACCGCGACCTCGGGCTGATCGTCGTCGACGAAGCGCACGAGACGAGCTTCAAGCAGGAAGAGGGCGTGCATTATCACGCGCGCGACGTTGCGGTGATGCGCGGCAAGTTCGAATCCTGCCCCGTCATCCTGGCCTCCGCGACCCCCGCGATCGAGACTCGGCAACAGGTCGCGACGGGCCGCTATACCGAACTCAAACTGCCCGGCCGGTTCGGCGTCGCGGAAATGCCGACGATCGAACCGATCGACCTCATCAAGGAGCCACCCGAACGCGGCCGCTGGCTCGCGCCCCGCCTCGTCCAGGCGATCCAGGCGACGCTCGACAGGCGCGAACAGTCGCTGCTCTTCCTCAATCGCCGCGGCTATGCACCGCTGACATTGTGCCGGACGTGCGGGCACCGGTTCCAGTGCCCGAATTGTACCGCGTGGATGGTCGAGCACCGGCTGACGCGGCGCCTCGCCTGCCATCATTGCGGCCATATCGAACCGACGCCGCGAGTCTGTCCCGAATGCCAGGGCGAGGATACGCTGGTCGCCTGCGGTCCCGGCGTCGAGCGCATCGCGGACGAGGTCACCGCGCTGTTCCCTGAGGCGAAGACCGCGGTCGTGACCTCGGACACGATCTGGTCGCCTGCCAAGGCCGCCGAGTTCGTCGGGCGGATGGAGGCGGGCGACATCGACATCGTCGTCGGCACGCAGCTCGTCACCAAGGGGTATCATTTCCCCAACCTCACGCTGGTCGGCGTCGTCGACGCGGATCTCGGGCTCGACGGCGGCGATCTCCGCGCGGCGGAACGGACGTTCCAGCAGATCCGGCAGGTCTCGGGTCGCGCCGGACGCGGCGAGAAGCCCGGGCATGTCTTCATCCAGACGCACAGTCCCGCGGCGCAGGTGATGCAGGCGCTGATCACCGGCGACGCCGACGCGTTCTATGAGGCTGAGACCGACGCGCGCAAGGACGCGGGCGCCCCCTTCGGCCGATACGCGGCGATCGTCGTATCGTCCGAGGACCAGGCATGCGCGCATGACACGGCAAGGCTCGTCGGAAGGTCGGCACCGCAGGTCGAGGGCATGCACGTCTATGGCCCCGCGCCCGCCCCGCTCGCGATGCTTCGCGGCCGGCACCGCTACCGCCTGCTCGTCCATGCCAAGCGCGCGCTGGACGTACAGGACGTCATCCGCGCCTGGCTCGGTACGCTGGAATGGCCCTCGAAGGTGCGCGTGACGGTCGACGTCGACCCGTATAATTTCCTCTGACCGCCTGACGAAACGTCGCCTTAACGGCTGGGCGCTAATGTCCCCGGCATGTCGTCCAGCCGTATCGCTCCGATCCAGTGGCTCCGCGCGCTCGCCGCGACGCTCGTCCTGCTGATGCACGCGTCGGACATGATCGAGGCCGGGCCGGTGTTGATGACGGGCGCGTTCGTTCCCGCGGTCCCCAACCTTGCCGCATTCGGCGCGAGCGGGGTCGACCTGTTCTTCGTCATCAGTGGTTTCGTCATGGCGCACTGGCTGGCGACTGCGGATCACGATCCGGTGCGGTTCCTGGCGAAGCGATGGCTGCGCATCGTCCCGTTGTTCGCCTGCGTCAGCGTGATCTACATGACGATCATGCACGATCCGCTGACGCTGCCGTCGGCCGTCATGTCCTTCACCGTGTTCCCCGTGCTCGACGGCGGCAGCTATCATCTGCCCGCGCTCTATCCCGGGTGGACGCTCGCATTCGAGTTCGCCTTCTACGCGGTCGTCGCCGTCGCGATGCGCGTACGTCGGCACCGCGTCGAGCACCTGCTCGCATTGACCGTCGCCGTCGCGCTAGCGGGAAGCGTGATCCACCCCGGCTGGGCGCCGCTGCGCGTGTTGCTCAACCCGTTGCTGCTCGAATTCGCGCTAGGCGTGGCGGTCTGGATGGCATGGCGCCGCGGGATCAGTGCGCGGATCGCCGCCCCCGCGCTGGTGACCGGCATCGCGTTGCTCGCGATCGGGATCGCGTTCGGACTGGGGGTCACGCTGCCGCTGCAGGTCAACCTCGCGGTGGCGGGCGAGACGGGGTTCGCGCGGACATGGACCTGGGGGTTCCGTGGGCGCTGGTGGTGGTGGGCGTGATCGACGCCACCGCGCGCGGGCCGTTCGAGCGGATGGTCGCGCGGATCGGCGACGCGTCCTATTCGACCTACCTCACGCACCCGTGCCTGATCGCGATCCTCTGGAAGCTCGGACAGGATGTTCCGCCCGTCTCACCCTACCCGTTTGCCGCGGCGTTCGTCGCCGCGTCGACGATGCTGGGGCTGATCGTCCATCGCTGGGTTGAGCGCCCGCTGCTGGCCCGGCTGACGCGCGGGCGGCCAATGCCGGCCAGCCAGGGCGCGGCATTCGCCTGATAGGCTTATTCGCTCGCGTGCTCGGCGAGGACGGTCAGGCCCTTGGCGTTGACCTCGGCGAACCCGCCCTGGATCGCGATCGTCTCGGGCGTGCCGTTTTCGGTGCGGTACACCTGAAGGCCACCGTCGCGCACCGTCGACATGAACGGCGCATGGCCTTCGAGAACACCGAAATCGCCTTCGGTGCCGGGCACGACGACCATGTAGACCTCCTCCGACCGGACGAGCTTTTCTGGCGTGACGAGTTCGAAATGCAGCATGTCTATCTTCTCACTCCCCTCCCGCATGCGGGAGGGGCCGGGGTGGGCTCGCGCTATCGGCCTCGCGCGACGTGGAGAGCGGGTGCCCACCCCCAGCCCCCTCCCGCATGCGGGAGGGGGAGCAGTGCGGCTTACGCTTCCGCGGCCATCTTTTCGGCCTTGGCGACGGCTTCGTCGATGCCGCCGACCATGTAGAATGCGCTCTCGGGCAGGTGATCATACTCGCCTTCGACGACCGCCTTGAACGAGCGGACGGTGTCCTCGAGCTGGACGAACTTGCCGCTGATGCCGGTGAAGACCTCGGCGACGTGGAACGGCTGGCTCAGGAACTTCTGGATCTTCCGCGCACGCTGCACGGTGAGCTTATCCTCTTCGGACAGCTCGTCCATGCCGAGAATCGCGATGATGTCCTGCAGCGACTTGTACTTCTGCAGCGTCGACTGGACCGCACGCGCGGTGTCGTAATGCTCCTGGCCGACGACGCGTGGCTCGAGCAGACGCGAGGTCGAGATCGAGCGGATCGACCGCCGGGTAGATGCCCAGCTCCGAGATCGCACGGTTGAGGTTGGTCGTCGCATCGAGATGCGCGAACGACGTAGCCGGCGCCGGATCGGTAAGATCGTCGGCCGGCACGTACACGGCCTGCACCGAAGTGATCGAGCCCTTGTTCGTGGACGTAATGCGCTCCTGCAGCGCGCCCATGTCGGTCGACAGCGTCGGCTGGTAGCCCACGGCCGACGGAATACGGCCGAGCAGAGCCGACACCTCTGCGCCCGCCTGCGTGAAGCGGAAGATGTTGTCGACGAAGAACAGCACGTCCTGGCCTTCGACGTCGCGGAAATACTCGGCGATCGTCAGACCCGACAGAGCCACACGAGCACGTGCGCCTGGCGGCTCGTTCATCTGGCCGAATACGAGCGCGACCTTCGAGCCTTCCGACTGCGGATTGCCGTCGGCATCCTTGGCGATGACGCCCGCGTCGAGGAACTCGTGGTACAGATCGTTACCCTCGCGGGTACGCTCGCCGACGCCGGCGAACACCGAGGTGCCACCGTGACCCTTGGCGATGTTGTTGATCAGTTCCTGGATCAGCACGGTCTTGCCGACGCCGGCGCCGCCGAACAGGCCGATCTTGCCGCCCTTGGCGTAGGGTGCGAGCAGATCGATGACCTTGATCCCCGTGACCAGGATCGCGCTCTCGGTCGACTGGTCGACGAACAACGGTGCCGAGGCGTGAATCGGTGCGGTCGTCTCTGCGCCGACGGGGCCACGCTCGTCGATCGGCTCGCCGATGACGTTGAGGATGCGGCCGAGCGTCTTCGGGCCGACGGGCACGCGGATCTGCGAGCCGGTGTCGGTGACGGTCTGGCCGCGGGTCAGGCCCTCGGTGGCGTCCATCGCGATCGTGCGCACGGTGTTCTCGCCGAGATGCTGGGCGACCTCGAGCACGAGCCGGTTGCCGTTATTGTCGGTTTCGAGCGCCGACAGAATGGCGGGCAAATTGTCGGGGAAATGCACGTCGACGACCGCGCCGATCACCTGCGAGATGCGACCCGTGTTGTTGGTTGCTGCCTTGGGGGCGGCGATGGTCTCTGGGGCGGTTGCCATTGTCTGCTTCCTTGGGCTTACTTGAGCGCTTCGGCGCCCGAGATGATTTCGACCAGCTCGGTCGTGATCGCGGCTTGGCGTGTACGGTTATACTGGATCGACAGACGCGTGATCATGTCGCCCGCATTGCGCGTGGCGTTGTCCATCGCGTTCATGCGGCTGCCCTGCTCCGACGCCGCGTTTTCGAGCAGCGCGCGGAAGATCTGGATCGCGACGTTGCGCGGCAGCAGGTCGGCGAGGATCGCTTCCTCGTCGGGCTCGTATTCGACCACGGCTTCGGCGGGGGCGTTGGGCCCACCTGCTTTTGCACCCTCGGCACCGGGGATCGTCGAAAGCGGGATCGGGATGATCTGGATCCCGGTCGGCAGCTGGACCAGCGCGGACACGAACTTCGCGTAGAACAGGTGCGCGACGTCGAACTGACCTTCGCCGAAGCGCTTGATCAGGTCTTCCGAGATCGCCTGTGCATCGCTGAACGCGAGCTTCTTGATCCCGCCCATCTCGTGATCGGCAAGGATGTCGTTCGGGAAGAAGCGCTTGATCACGCGTCCCTTCTTGCCGGCGACATAGAATTTCACGGTTTTGCCGGCCGCGATCAGTTCGTCGGCCTTGCGG
This sequence comes from Sphingomonas sp. 22R3R2A-7, assembly GCF_036856055.1. Classification (NCBI taxonomy): domain Bacteria; kingdom Pseudomonadati; phylum Pseudomonadota; class Alphaproteobacteria; order Sphingomonadales; family Sphingomonadaceae; genus Sphingomonas; species Sphingomonas sp. 22R3R2A-7. The sequence goes on from NZ_JASPFR010000001.1 coordinate 1,354,558, forward strand.
CGCGCCGCACGGACGATGTTGGTGTTGAACGCACCCGCCAGGCCCCGCTCCGACGTCGCGATGACGATCAGGTGGACCTGGTCCTTGCCGGTCCCGGCCAGCAGCGGCGACGCGCCCGGCGCGATGCCGACTCGCCCCGCAAGGCTCGCCATCACCGCTTCGAGCCGCTCGGCATAGGGCCGGCCGGCGACCGCGGCGTCCTGCGCCCGGCGCAGTTTCGCAGCGGCGACCATCTTCATCGCCTTGGTGATCTTCTGCGTCGACTTCACCGAGCCGATGCGGATCTTGAGGGCCTTAAGTGATGCCATCTTCTCTTCCTGCTCCCTCGCCCCTCCGGGGAGAGGGTTGGGGTGAGGGGCTGCCACGGGAGCGGCACCTCGCGGTACTGCCCCTCACCCCGACCCTCTCCCCGCAGGGGAGAGGGAGTTTACTTATGCAAACGTCTTCGCGAACGCCTCGAGCGCTGCCTTCAGCTTGTCCTTCGCCTCGTTACCCAGATCGCGGGTATCGCGGATCAGCTTGAGCACATCGGCGTGGTTCGCGCGCATGTCGGCCAGCAGCGCCTGCTCATAGCGGGTCACGTCGGCGACGGGCACCTTGTCGAGATAGCCGCTGGTGCCAGCGAAGATCGACACGGTCTGCTCTTCGAACGGCAGCGGCGAGAACTGCGCCTGCTTGAGCAGCTCGGTCAGACGCGCACCGCGGTTGAGCAGCTTCTGCGTCGACGCATCGAGATCCGACCCGAACTGCGCGAACGCCGCCATCTCGCGGTACTGCGCCAGCTCGAGCTTGATCGAGCCCGACACCTTCTTCATCGCCTTGGTCTGTGCGGCCGAGCCGACGCGGCTGACCGAGAGACCGACGTTGATCGCCGGGCGCACGCCCGAGAAGAACAGGTCGGTTTCGAGGAAGATCTGGCCGTCGGTGATCGAGATCACGTTGGTCGGGATGTACGCCGAAACGTCGCCCGCCTGCGTCTCGATGATCGGCAGCGCGGTCAGCGAGCCGCCGCCGTTCGCGTCCGACATCTTGGCCGCACGCTCGAGCAGACGGCTGTGGAGATAGAACACGTCGCCGGGATAGGCTTCACGGCCGGGAGGACGACGCAGCAGCAGCGACATCTGGCGGTAGGCGACGGCCTGCTTCGACAGATCGTCGTAGCAGATCAGCGCGTGCATGCCGCGATCGCGGAAATACTCGCCCATCGCGACGCCGGTGTAGGGCGCGAGATACTGGAGCGGTGCGGGGTCCGACGCGGTGGCGGCGACGACGATGGAATATTCCATCGCGCCATTCTCTTCGAGCGTCTTGACGAGCTGCGCCACGGTCGAGCGCTTCTGGCCGATCGCGACATAGACGCAATACAGCTTCTTCGACTCGTCGTCGCCGGCGTTGGCGATCTTCTGGTTGATGAACGCGTCGATCGCGACGGCCGACTTGCCGGTCTGGCGATCGCCGATGATCAGCTCGCGCTGGCCGCGGCCGACGGGAACGAGCGCGTCGATCGCCTTGAGACCGGTCTGGACCGGCTCGCTGACCGACTGGCGCGGGATGATGCCCGGCGCCTTGACCTCGACGCGGCTGCGCTCGGTCGTGTGGATCGGGCCCTTGCCGTCGATCGGGTTACCGAGGCCATCGACCACGCGGCCGAGCAGCTCCTTGCCGATCGGCACGTCGACGATCGTGCCGGTGCGCTTGACGATGTCGCCTTCCTTGATCTCCGAGTCCGACCCGAAGATCACGACGCCGACATTATCGGCCTCAAGGTTGAGCGCCATGCCCTGCACGCCGTTCGAGAATTCGACCATCTCGCCGGCCTGGACGTTGTCGAGGCCGAAGATGCGCGCGATGCCGTCGCCGACGCTCAGCACCTGGCCGGTCTCGCTGACCTGGGCCTCGGTGCCGAAATTGGCGATCTGATCCTTGATGATCTTCGAGATTTCTGCGGCGCGGATATCCATTAGCTTAGCCCTTCATCGCGTGCGCGAGAGTGTTGAGACGCGTCTTGATCGACGAATCGATCATCTGGCTGCCGACGCGGACGACGAGTCCACCCAGCAACGATGGGTCGACGCTGAGGTCGACGGAAACTTCGCGGCCGACGCGCTGGCGGAGCTGATGCTTCAGCTCGATCACCTGTTCGTCGGTCAGCGGATGCGCGGAGGTCACTTCGGCCGCGATCTCGCCGCGATGCTGCGCGGCAAGCGCGCGGAACGCCTTGATGATCTTGGGCAGCGCACCCAGCCGGTGGTTCTCGGCGAGGACGCCGAGGAAGCTCTTGGTGGTCGCATCGACGCCGAGTTCGTCGGCGACCGCGGAGACCGCCTTCACCGCCGCGCCGCGCGACACCATCGGGCTGATCGTCAGAGTACGGAAGTCCTCCGACTGCGCCAGTGCGTCACGCACGTTCGCCAGGCTCGACTCGACTGCGTCGATCGTCTTCGCGTCACGTGCGAGTTCGAACAGGGCCAGCGCATAACGCCCGCCTAAGCTCGCCTGAATACCGCCGGATGTCTCCACGGACCTGTCAATCCTCGCCTGAAACCGAAAATGTTGCTGTCCCATGGGGGAAGAGGGCGCGAAAGCACCTCTCATGGGACGCGGCGCGGGTAGCATCGGGTTCACGGATTGGCAACCCGGCGGGAGGGTTGCCGCGGTCGGTTTGTGACTGTTTTGTCATTGATAGATGGCTGGACGGCCCCACCTCACCCTCCCCGTCATCCCCGCGCAGGCGGGGATCCATAACCTCCGGACCCGGCGCTTTCATCGCACGGCCTGCCACTATGGGTTCCCGCCTCCGCGGGAATGACGGTATTGGGCGGGCGTTACGACCAACAGACGAGGACTCGAGAATGACCGGCACGATGGAATCGATGACCATGTCCGACGGCGCGACCATCGCGGTCTATCACGCGCAGCCGGCAGGCGAACGACGCGGCGGCCTCGTCCTCGTGCAGGAGATCTTCGGCGTCACCGACCATATCCGCGACCTGTGCGACGACTATGCCGCCGACGGCTATGAGGTGCTCGCGCCCGCGCTGTTCGACCGCGAGCATCCGGGGTTCGAGGCGGACTATTCGGGTGACGGCCTCGCGCGCGGCATCGAGCTTGCCCGGCAGCTTCATCCCTTCGACCTGTCGCTGAAGGACGTCCAGACATGCATCGACTCGCTTGCCCCCGCCGGGCCGGTGTTCGTCGTCGGCTATTGCTATGGCGGGTCGGTCGCGTGGTTCGCCGCGACGCGGCTTACCGGCGTCGCCGCCGCGAGCGGCTATTATGGGAGCATGATCCCCGCCGCAGTCGACGAGGAGCCCAAAGTGCCCGTCATCCTCCATTTCGGCCGCCACGACCACGGCATCCCGATGGAGGGCGTCGAGCAGGTCATCGCCAAGGACTGGCCGAACGCGACGGTCTACGTCTACGAGGCCGGCCATGGCTTCAACTCGGATCGCCGCAAGGATTACCACGAGCCGAGCGCGGATCTCGCCAGGCAGCGCACGCTCGACCTGTTCCGCGCGCATGGCGGCTGATCGGCGACTTTGACAGCAAGCAGTGGGATGGGGTGCGGCTCGGGATCGGCTATCATCCGGACATGACCCACTCCCCTGCCCCCGATTCTGCGACCAGTACCGGCCCCGCCCCCAGTCCGATCGCCACCGGCATCGACGCGGACGCCGCCTGGGCCGCGTTCGAGGCGCGCGATCGATCCGCCGATGGCCGCTTCGTCGTCGCGGTCGCCACGACGGGCATCTATTGCAAGCCGAGCTGCCCGGCGCGTCATCCCAACCGCACCAATGTCAGCTTCTACCCTGACGCGGAAACCGCGCGCGCCGCGGGGTTTCGCGCGTGCCTGCGTTGCACCCCCGATCTGCTTGGCCGAGACCGGATCGCGGTGGCGCAGGCGATCGCCGCGATCGAGGCGTGCGGCGAGACGATCCCGCTCGATGCGCTTGCCCGGACAGTCGGTTATGCGCCGCATCATTTCCACCGGCTCTTCCGCCGCGCGACCGGTGTCACCCCGGCGGCCTATGCCCGCGGCCTGCGCAGCGCCCGCGCCGCCGACGCGCTGAGCCGCGAGACGCGTGTCACCGATGCGATCTACGACGCGGGCTATGCGGCCCCCAGCCGGTTCTACGCCGATGCGGGCGCGCGACTCGGCATGCCGCCCAGCGTCTGGAGCCGCGGCGGCCGCGGGGTGACGATCCGCTGGACGATCGCTCCGACCAGCCTCGGCCCGCTGCTGATCGCTGCGACCGAGACGGGGTTGTGCCGCGTCGCGTTCGACGAGGATGCGGGCGCGCTCGCGACGCGCTTCCCGAACGCGACGATCCTGCCCGGCGATACCGCGCTCGCCACGCTTGCCGCACGCGTCGTCGCCAGCGTCGAATCACCCGACCGCCACCACGACCTTCCGCTCGACGTTCGCGGCACCGCGTTTCAGGAGGCGGTCTGGCAGGCGCTCGCGCGTATCCCCGCGGGCGAAACCCGCACCTACACGCAGCTAGCAGCGACGGCCGGCAACCCGGCCGCAGTCCGCGCGGCAGGCAGTGCATGCGGCGCCAACCCCGTCGCGATCCTCATCCCCTGTCACCGGGCACAGCGTAGCGACGGCACGCTTGGCGGCTATGCCTATGGACTCGACCGCAAACGCGCGCTGCTGGCGAAGGAGATCGGCGCCGACGCTCGCTCCCCGACAGCATCATCCTGACGTCGGTCGAGACCCCGCGCGTGTCGAACCGCCCCCGCCCGGTCTCCGGCTAATCGCCCGTCGGCGCTCCCGTCGCGGGTGGCGCCGCGGCGGCGGTCTCGCCCTGTGCCTTGGTCAGCGCGAGCATCGCCGCCGGCCCCGTGACGCCGCTGTCGAGGATCGCGATCAACCGCGCGGCAGGATTGTCCGCAGGCTGGTGCGGGTCGAACGCCAGCGGACGCAACGCGCGCTTCGCGACGTCGGCGCGCCCGTCGAGGATCGCCTGCGCCGCCACCGTGAACCGCAGCGAGGGATCCTGCGGCACGAGCTCGAGCGCACGGCCGATCCCCGCGATCGCGGCGTCGCTGGGCTTTTCCCCCGCCATGGCGAAGCTGTCGTAATAGAGCGATAGCGCCTCGGCATCGTCCGGCGACTGGCGGTTGGCCTTGACGATCCAGCGCCGCGCCGCGTTCCAAATCTTGGCATCGGTCGATTTCGCGATCGCGGCGCGGCGCAGCAACACCTGCGCCTTGTACAGCATCGCCTGGCGCGACGCCGGATCTCGCGGCAAACGCGCGGTCCGCCGCAGCCTCCGCCGCATCGTCATACCCGGCATCATAGGCCATCTCCGCCAGCCAGCCCTGCGCAAGCGCATCGTCGGGATAGGCGGCCGCGATCTTGGCGGCACGCGCGAAGATCGGCGCTGCGGTGGTACGATCGACGCCTCGCTCGGATCGCATCCGCAGCTCGACCATCGCCTCGGCACCCGGCGACAACATGGTCGCGACGACCGGGGCGACCGGCAGCTTGTCATAGGGGATGCGCAGGCCCGGGATCCGCGGCTGACGCAGATAGGTATCCAGCGCCTTGTCGAGCGCGCGGAGGTCGCCGAACGCCGCAGTCGCGGCCGCGATGCTCGGCGTTCCGGCGTTGAGCGCCACCAGATACTGCGACAGCTGTTTTCCGCGGACCGGGTCGAACATCACATAGTGCGTGAGCAGCCATCCCCGCGCGTACATCACGTCGCGCTGATCCACGGTCAGCTGTTGCCCGGTCGCGAACAGCGTCGCCGCCGGAAGCGGCTTCGCGGACAGCAGACCGTATGCGCGGTGCTGGGCCGCACCGCCGAGCTGGACAAACGCCCTTTCGAACGCGGTCGTCGAGACGAACTCGGCATAGCCTTCGGAGAACCACGCGGGATAGGCGGCGGCGTAATTGCCCAGCAGGAAATGATGCGCATATTCGTGGAACAGAACGATCTGCGGCATCCCGCCGACGTCGCCGATGCGCGGTGTGAAGGCGACCGATCCACTCGCGCGCGGCAGATAGAAGCCCGCGATATTGCGGTTGCCCGACAATTTGCGGACCGCGGCAATGTCGTTCGCGACATAGAGGGTGACTCGGTTCGCCCCCTTCGCGCCGGTCCCCGCGTCGGTATGATGCAGAAAGCGCATCGCCCCGTCGAACTGCTCGAGCCGGGTCGCCATCTTCTCCAGCGCGGCGGGCGGCATCTCGGCATAGATCTCGAAATGGTCGGACGTTGCGCGCGCCCATTTCGCCGATGCCGGCGCGCCCAACCCCGCGACCAGCATGACGCCGAACGCCACGCCGTTCCGCATTCCGGCCCACGCTCCGCATGGCACCCCGTATCGCCGCATCATCATCCCCCTCGAGGGGCTATCCTGCCACGCGGGGCGACGCTTGCCGAGCCTCGAAACGCTGGTTCTGGATCAATCGGCGGGCGCGCAGCTGTAGACGAGCTTTTCGTTCGGCAAAGGCGGCAGCGTTGCGCGCACCGCGGACTGCTGTCCGACCAGCCGCGTGATCGCCGCCGGATCGGTCGTGCACTGCCCCGGCGTTTCGCCCCGTGCCGCCCGCGCCGCCGCCATCCCCGATCCCGACATCAGATAGCGCGTGTTGGCATAGGTGCGCGTCAGCGGGTCGAACGACAGCAGCGACACCGTCTGCTCGGTCTCGGGCACCAGCACGCGCTCCCACCGGCCATTGCCGGCGACATATTGCGTCTTGCCGTTCACGCAGCCACCCGCCCCCCAGAGGATCGGCACGTCGTCGCTCGACGAGATCGTGATCCGGCTCCGCTCGGGGATCAGCCTGCACATCAGCTTGCCGAGCGCCTTGTCCTCGACCACCGGGACGGACCGTCCAGCGGTCGAGGCCGCCCGCCCGGCCGGGGCTGCGGGCAGATCGACCGCCCCCGATGGCCTCAGCACGAACACGACGACCGCCGCGACCACCGCGACGCCGCCGCCCGCCACCGTCCAGATCGCCGCCGGCCGCCGGCCACGCGATTCGAGCAGTCCCGCAGTGCCGATCCCCAATGCCCCCGCGACGAGCAGCAGGCCTGCGATCGCCATGACGTTCTCGCGCATGTGCTCGGCCTCGATCCGCGCCTGTTCAAGCGCGCGCTCGCGCGACAGCGCTGCCTGCGAAGCCGCATCGCGCCGTGCCGCCGCCGCATCGGTCGCCGCACGGACCTCGGCATCGCTGTCCTGCCGCAGACGGTCCTCGATCGACGTGCACGCGGTGCCGACCGCGGCATAGGGCTGTTTCGCCTCGCGCAGGAACGCGGCGAGCTCGGTATCCGCGATCGCGAACCCGAACGTCGAATCGCCCTCCTCGCCGCGCGTGATTGCCGAATTGACGCCGATCACGCGCCCGCACCGGTCGAGCAGCGGCCCGCCCGAATTGCCGCGCGCGATGCTCGCGGTATGCAACAGCACCTCGATGTCGCCGAGCGTGCGTCGCCCGGAGAACACGCCCTCCGACCGGACCGGGCTGGTCGGGCGGATATAGTCCGCGGCCGATCGCGCGGTCGCCAGGTCGACATTGCCGGGAAATCCCAGCGATACCACCGCCCCGCCCTCGTCGATCGGTCCGGTGTACAGCGCGCTCGGTGGCAGCCGGGCACCGGTGAACTCGATCAAGGCGAGGTCGCGCAGCGCGTCATAGGCGATGACCTTGCCCTGATAGGATTTGTCGCCCTCGGTCGGCACCACGCCGACGACGACGTTGTCGGGGTATCGCTCGGCAAGGTCGACGACATGCGCGTTGGTGACGATCCGGTTGGGTGCGACGGCAAAGCCGCTGCCATGCCCGAACCCCACCACCTGATCGTCGACGACGGCGATCGTCACGACGCGGACGACGCCGCGACCCGCCGCGGCGATATCGTCGGCTCTGGCGGGGGCGGCGGTCAGGCCGATGGCGGCCAGCGCCATCAGAGGGATGACGAGCAGGGTGAACAGGCGTCTCAGCATGCCCCCTCCTTATCCGTCCCGGCGCCGTCAAAGAACCCGTTTCGGGCCGAGCGGCGGCCGCCTTGGATTGGTTAGCTAAATCTCAAGGCTTCGACCCTAGTCCGGCGTTAACGATCAAGGATTTGTGCATGAGCGCGTTCGGGCGTCGCAGTGGAATAAGTGGTGGAACGGCGGTCCGGCCGGCCTTTGGCGTCGCGCGGCCGATGCAGGGCGGTGGCCCCGCCCCCCGCGTCGAATCGGACGCCGGCAGCCAGTTTCCGCCGCTCGAGTCGCTGCCGATGCCCGGCGAGACCGAAGGCAGCGTCCCGCTCGCGCAGGTCGACGCGATGCAGCGGCTTGCCGACCGCCAGGCGGCGTCGGGCGATGCCGGCGCGAGCAAGGTCGAGGGCTTCGAACAGTCGATCCACAAGATCAAGGAACAGGTGCTTCCCCGCCTGCTCGAACGCGTCGATCCCGAGGCCGCGGCGACGCTCGGCAAGGACGAGCTGGCGGAGGAATTCCGCCCGATCATCGGCGAAGTGCTCGCCGAGCTCAAGCTGACGCTCAACCGCCGCGAACAGTTCGCGCTCGAAAAGGTGCTCGTCGACGAGCTGCTCGGGCTCGGGCCGCTCGAGGAATTGCTGGCGGATCCGAACATCACTGACATCATGGTGAACGGCCCCGAACAGACCTATGTCGAGCGCAAGGGCAAGCTCGAGCTCGCGCCGATCCAGTTCCGCGACGAGGAGCATCTGTTCCAGATCGCGCAGCGGATCGTCAACTCGGTCGGCCGCCGCGTCGATCAGACCACGCCGCTCGCCGACGCCCGCTTGAAGGACGGCAGCCGCGTCAACGTCATCGTGCCGCCGCTCAGCTTGCGCGGCACCGCGATCTCGATTCGTAAGTTTTCGGCCAAGCCGATCACGCTCGACATGATGGCCGGCTTCGGCAGCATGAGCCCCAAGATGGCGACCGCGCTCAAGATCGCGGGCGCGTCGCGGTTCAACGTGGTCATCTCGGGCGGTACCGGCTCGGGCAAGACGACGATGCTCAACGCGCTGTCTAAGATGATCGACCCTGGCGAGCGCGTGCTGACGATCGAGGACGCGGCCGAGCTTCGCCTGCAACAGCCGCACTGGCTCCCGCTCGAGACGCGCCCCGCCAATCTGGAGGGTCAGGGCGAGATCAGCATCCGCGATCTCGTGAAGAACGCACTGCGTATGCGCCCTGACCGGATCATCCTCGGCGAAATTCGCGGCTCCGAGTGTTTCGACATGCTAGCGGCGATGAACACGGGGCACGACGGGTCGATGTGCACGCTCCACGCCAACTCCCCGCGCGAGGCGCTCGCGCGTATGGAGAACATGGTGATGATGTCGGACATCAAGGTGCCGAAGGAAGCGATTTCGCGCCAGATCGCCGACTCGGTCGAGCTGATCATCCAGGTGAAGCGCCTGCGCGACGGATCTCGTAGGGTCACGAACATCACCGAGGTGATCGGCATGGAGGGCCCGGTGATCGTCACGCAGGAGCTGTTCAAGTTCGAATATCTCGACGAGAGCGCCGACGGCAAGATCCTCGGCGAATACCGCTCGATGGGCCTGCGCCCCTACACGCTCGACAAGGCCAAGCAGTTCGGCTTCGACCAGGCGTATCTCGAGGCGTGCCTCTAGTCTCGCCTCCCCCGGTGTCGCGCGGCGGACCGGAGCGGGACCGCCGCGGGTTGTAAGGCGTGGCGGACCCGCTAGGGCCAATGCCACATGCGTCTCCGTCTCCTCGCCATCGTCCCGCTGCTCGCGGCCCCGACCCTATCGGCGCACGAGCCGGTCGCGAACGCTGCGCCGGCCGCGGACACGTCGCCCGCGTCGCGCGATCAGGGTGTCGCGCGGCTGGCGCCCGACGCCGAGGCGCGCTGGGTTCCGTTCGACCTGACACCCGGCAACCAGATCCGCTTCACGATGCAGATCGACGGCCGGAGCGTCACCGCGATCCTCGATACAGGCGTGAGCTATACCCTGCTGGCGAAGACCTCGCCCGCGGTCGTCCGCGCCAAGCTGAAGGCGGGTGGCCAGGCGACCGCGATCGGTGGATCGGTCGCGCTGCAATGGATGCCCACCCGCACGATCACGCTCGGCGGACTGACGCGGACCGGCGGCGGTGTCAGCGTCGCCGAACTGCCGGCACTCGCGACCGGCAGCGCGAGCGCGGTCGACCTGCTCGTCGGGCGCGACCTGCTCGCGGCACACGCGCTCGACATCGATTATGCAGGCCACCGCTTCCGCCTGATCCCGTCGGGCCGCCTGCCCTTTGCCGGCGAAACCGCGCCGCTCGGCGTGTCGACCGACCGCCGCGTCTATGAAAGCGCGATCCGGCTCGGCACGCGGACGCTGGCGCCGATGGTGGTCGATACCGGCGACGGATCCGCGATCACCGTCACCGCCGCAGGCTGGCGCCGCGCTGCGCGGCCCGGGCTGCGCACCACCACCGCGATCGCGTTCGGCCTCGGCGGCGCGGTCGTCAGCGGGCTCGCCATCGCCCCCGAAATTCGCGTCGGTACGCTCGTCGCGCGCGAGACCGAGGTGCGGATCGAACCCGAAAACGGCTTTTCGCAATCGATCGGCACCGCCGGCCGCATCGGCTCGGGCTTTCTCCAGCATTACCGCGTGCTGCTCGACCCGCTTGCCGGACGGATGGTGTTCAAGCGTACCACCGTCGCCGACCCGCTACCGCTCCGCTCGACCAGCGGCCTGCTGATGGGCGTCGAGAGCGACCGATTGAAGGTCCTGCACGTGATGCGCGGCGGTCCGGCCGAGGCGGACGGGTGGAAGGTCGGCGACCAGATCTGCACGATCGACGGCGTGCCGATCCCGCGCGATTATCCCACCAGTCCGATCGCGACCTGGGCGGTACGCCCCGCGGGCAGCGCGGTCACGCTCGGCGGCTGTGACGGGACATCGCGAGATCCTGACGCTGCGGAATTTCTATTGATGACGATGCCGCGCAACCGCTGGGCGACCGCGCTCGTCCTGCTGCTCGTCGCGCTGGCGATCCGCGGCTGGGATTTCGGCAATCCCGTCATCGCGGTCGACGAGCAATATTATCTGCTCGTCGGCGACCGGATGCTTCACGGCGCGGTGCCGTTCATCGACATCTGGGACCGCAAGCCGATCGGGCTGTTCCTGCTGTTCGCCGGCATGCGCCTGCTGCCCGGCGACGGCGTCCTCGCCTATCAGCTCGTCGCAACCGTCTTTGCCTGGGCGACCGCGGTCATCGTCCACCGCGGCGCGCGGATCGTCAGTGCGGATGATCGCGGTGCGCTCGCCGCCGGCGCCGCCTATCTCGCCGGGCTGTCGCTGCTCAGCGGCGGTGGCGGCCAGTCGCCGGTCTTCTACAATCTGCCCATCGCGTTCGCGGCGCTGCTGACGCTGCAGCTGCCCGTGAAGGCGGCCGCCGGCGATCGGCGCGGCATCGTGCGGAGCGGCGTGGTCGCCTGCCTGCTCGCGGGAATCGCGATCCAGATGAAGTATACGCCCGCCTTCGAAGGCGCGTTCTTCGGGCTCGCGCATCTCTGGTACCTGCGCAAGGCGGGCGCCTCCGTGCCCGCGACCGGTGCCGCCGCGCTGCTCTTCGCCGCGACCGGTCTTGCACCGACGCTCGCCGCGCTCGGCTGGTACGCGGCGCACGGGTGGCTGGACGCCTTCTGGTTTGCGAACTTCGCGTCGATCCTGTTGCGGCCGGGCTATCCGCTGGAGCAAGTCGTCATGCGGTTGCTCGGCATCACCGCACAGCTGCTGCCGCTGCTCGCGGCGGCGGTGCTCGCATGGCGCGATCGCCCGCGCGCGGGCATCGACGGCCAGACCCGGCTGATCGCCTTTGGCTGGCTGATCGCGGCGGCGCTGGGGTTCTTTGCGATCGGCACGTTCTTCGACCATTACGGCCTGCCGCTGGTCGCGCCGCTCGCGATCGCCGCCGCGCCGACCCTGTCGCGCTACGGCAGGATGCTGGCGCTCGCGCTGGTCGTGCCGTTCGGCATCCTCCTCGTCGAGCGAATTGTCCGCCATGACGACGCCCCCGGCGCGCGCGCGGTCGCCCGGCTTGTCGCGGCGAACAGCGGGGGAATGCCCCTATGTGTTCCGCGGCGACACCGTCACCTATGTGCTGGCCAAGGTTTGCGTGCCGACCGCCTACGCGTTTCCCAATTTGCTCAGCCTGACGACCGAACAGGGCGCGACGGGGGTCGACGAAGCCGGCGAAGTCCGCCGCATCCTCGCCACCCGGCCCCCGGTGATCGTGACCTCGAACCGCCGACTGTCGATCTGGAACGTCGGCAGCCTGCGCGCGGTGAAGGCGGCCCTCGCGCGCGATTACCGGCTGGTCTTCACCACGCGCCGCCTGAAGGACCGCACCGCGGTCTATCTGCGCAACGACCGCCCGCTGCGCCAAGCGACGCGTTAGCCCCGGCCTAGCGCACCCCGTCCAGCCCCGGCCCCGCATCCGCCGTCGCGCGGTAACGCGGCGCCACGCGCGCCTTTGCCCGCTGCTCATAGGCATAGCCCGCCCCCAGCACGGCCGCGTCGCCATATTTCGTCGCGATGAACGACAGCCCGACCGGCAGGCCGCGCACCAGCCCCATCGGCACGGTCAGGTTCGGATAGCCCGCCACCGCCGGCAACTCGCTCGCACTCGGCCCACCATATTGGTCGCCATAGACCGGTTCGCTCAGCCAGGCGGGGCCATAGGTCGGCTCGACGAGCACGGTTGCGCCCGCGCTTTTGAGCATCGCGTCGATCCCCTCGACGCCCGCCAGCCGGAGCGACTTAGCACGCGCAGCCTTGTAGGCGGGATCGCCCAGCCCCTGGTCTTCGCCGCCGCCTCGAACGTCTCCTGCGCGAAGAACGGCATCTCGGTCGCCGCATTGGCCGTGTTGAACGCGATCACCTGATCCAGCGTCCGCGTACGCACCGCGGCGGGCGTGGTCGCGAGATAGGTATCGAGATCCGCCTTCAGCTCGGTCTGCAGCACCAGCAGTTCCGCTTCGCCGATCCCGTCGAGCTTGGGTTGCTTCACCTCGACCAGCACCGCCCCCGCCGCCTTCAGCACGTCGAGCGCCGCCTCGTATCTGGCAGCAACGTCCGCCGTCATCTCGGGCCGGATCACACCGATCCGCAGCCCCGACAGCGCACTCGTCGACAGCCCCGCCGCATAGTCGCGCCGATAGGCCGCTGCCCCCGCGGTCGCGGCATCCGCCGGATCGGCCGCGATCATCGCCGATAACATCGTGGCGACGTCGCGCACGCTGCGCGCCATCGGCCCCGGCGTGTCCTGGCTATGGCTGATCGGCACGACATGCGTCCGGCTGACAAGTCCCAAAGTCGGCTTCAGCCCGACCAGCCCGTTGATCGACGACGGGCAGACGACCGAGCCGTCGGTCTCCGTCCCGATCGCCGCCGCCGCGAAACTGGCGGCAATCGCCGCGCCCGAACCGCTCGACGAGCCGCAGGCGGTGCGATCGAGTGCGTAGGGGTTCTTCACGAGCCCGCCGACCGCGCTCCAGCCGCTCATCGACCGCGTCGACCGGATGTTCGCCCACTCGCTCAGGTTGGTCTTGCCGAGGATCACCGCCCCCGCCGCGCGGAGCTGCGCGACGACGGGCGCGTCGCGGCGGGTCATGTTGTCCTTCAGCGCGAGGCTGCCCGCGGTGGTCGGCATCGCATCGGCGGTCTCGACATTGTCCTTGATCAGCACGGGCACGCCGTGGAGCGGACCGCGGATGCGCCCGGCCTTGCGTTCGGCATCGAGCGCCTTCGCCTGCGCCTCGGCATCCGGGTTGAGCGCGATCACGCTGCGCAGCGCCGGACCCTTGCGATCCATCGCCGCGATCCGCGCGCGATAGGCACGCACGAGATCGACGCTGCTCGCCGAGCCCGCCTGCATCATCGCCTGAAGCTGATCGATCGACTGCTCCTCGACCGTGACCGTCCTTGCATGCACGCCCGCCGGAATCGCGGTTGCGAGCAACAGCCCCATGATGATCCTGCGCATTTTCGAGATCCCCTTTTGCCGAGGCTATCGGGGTTGCAGCGTCGCGCCAAGCGGTCTGAACGATGCGCCGCACGATGCGTTACGCGTCGACAACAATCTTGGGGAAACGGCGTGCGTCTGGTGTTGAGGATCGTCGGAAGCGTGCTGCTGCTGACGGTCGTGATCGTGGCACTGGCCGTGACGATCGTCCCGCGCTTCCTCGACCGGATCTATTACCGGGGCCCCGCCACGGGTCATTTCGACGGCGCGCGCTTCGCCAATCCCGACAACGACGCCGATACGCAGCAGATCCAGCCTGCGGGGGGCGGCCGCGCGGGCTTCTTCTGGCGCTATTTCACGGGCAGCGACGGGCGGCCGGCCTGGCCCAGTTCGGTGGCAGTGCAGCAGATCGCGCCGCCCGCGCGCGTCGAGGGCGAGCGGATGGTCGTGACATGGGTCGGCCATGCCAGCGTGCTGATCCAGACGCAGGGGCTCAACATCCTGACCGATCCGGTGTGGGCGGAGAAGGCGGGGCCGCTTGGCGCGGGGCCGAATCGTGTCGCCGCGCCGGGGATCGCGTTCGAGGCGCTGCCCAGGATCGACCTCGTGCTGGTCAGCCACGATCATTACGACCATCTCGACAAGGCGACGCTCGGCCGTCTGTGGCAGCGCGATCGGCCGCGGATCGTCACGAGCCTTGGGAATGACAGCGTGATCGGCCAGACCGGCGCGACGGCGACGGCGCTCGATTGGGGGCAGCGGGTGGCGATCAAGCCCGGCGTGTCGGTCAGCGTGACTCGCAACCATCATTGGGGGAGCCGTTGGTTCACCGATCGCAACCGCGCTTTGTGGTCGAGCTTCGTGGTGACGCTACCGGGCGGGAACGTGTTCTTTGCGGGCGATACGGGGATGGGCGACGGGCAATGGCCGGTCGAGGCCGCGACGCTGGGCCCGGTCCGGCTGGCGCTAATCCCGATCGGCGCGTTCCGGTTCGTCGACGGGCAGATGGAGTCGGGCAGCCATATCGGGCCGGTCGACGCGGTCGAGGTCTATCGCCGGCTGGGTGCCGCGAGGGCGATCCCGATCCACTGGGGGACGTTCCGGCTGTCGTTCGAGGGGTATGACACGCCGCCCAGGCTGCTCGCGGCGGCGATGCGGTGCACCGGGCAGACCGGGTTCGCACCGGTCGCGATCGGGCGGCCGACCGAGGTCGCTGCCTATGCGCCGCCAGCGAGAGGGACGCCGATGCCGCGGGCGGCGTTGCTGAAGTGCCTCGACACGCCAGCGGTTCGGGCTTTGCGGTAGGCCGGGGTATCTGTCTCAGATAGCTTGCCGCGCCGTAGCACCGCCAGAGCTACCACCCCGGCGGAGGCCGGGGTCCAATTGGGAGAGGCTGCCGGCAGGGAGCAGCGCTTCGTTACTGCCACCTTTCCAATTGGGCCCCGGCCTGCGCCGGGGTGGTATGCAAGCGGGGACGGTAATCACTCATTCGCCCACACCGCTCACCCCATCTTGAACACACAGAGCTTGTTGCCGTCGAGATCGCGGAAATAGGCGCCGTAGAAGCCCATGTCCTCGGGGCCGCGGATGCCGGGCGCGCCTTCGTCCGCCCCGCCGAGTTCGATCGCCTTGGAATGGACCTGATCGACCTGCGCGCGTGAATCCGCGGCCAGCGCGACCATCGTGCCGTTGCCCGCGGTCGCGGCCTGGCCGTCATAGGGCTTGCCGATAACGAGCATAGGCTTGGCCGCGCCGGCGCCGTAGAAGGTCAGCTTGCGATCGTCGGGCATCTGCATGAGCCGCTTGCCGCCCGCCGTCGCGAGCAGCGCGTCGTAAAAGGTAAGCGCGGCGTCGATGTCGTTGGTGCCGAGCGTTGCGTAGCCGATCATGACTCTCTCCTCTTGGTATTTGAGGAGGCATATCGACCCGTTCCGCGGCGGAGACAATGCACCCTTTCCGCCACTAATTCCGTCATCCTGGGCTCGACCCAGGATCCAAAGCCGCGATGCTCGCGCTATGTGGCTCTGGATCCTGACTGTCGTCAGGATGACGGGGGCGTCAGGATGACGGAGGATCAGCCGACGAAGGCGCGCTCGATTACGAACGTGCCGGGCTTCGAATTCGCGCCCTCCTCGAAGCCGTTCGCCTCGAGCATCACCGCGAATTCCTTGATCATCTCGGTCGAGCCGCACAGCATCGCGCGGTCGGTCTCGGGGTTGAGCTTCTGCTCGCCGCGCACCGGGTGGCCGAACAGCGAGGCATCCTCGATCAGCGCACCGATCCGCCGCGTGGTGCGGAACGGCTCGCGCGTCACGGTCGGGATATAGTGGAACTGCGTCTGCGCCTCGTCGGCGATCAGCGGGTCCTCGGCGAGCAGCCCGACCATCTCGTCGTGATAGGCAAGGTCGCTGACGCGGCGCACGCTATGCACGACGATGACCTGCTCATACGCCGCATAGACGTCGGGATCGCGCATGAGGCTGAGGAACGGCGCGAGGCCGGTGCCGGTCGAGAACATGAAGAGGCGCTTGCCCGGGAGCAGCGCGTCGAGCACCAAAGTGCCGGTCGGCTTCTTGCCGAGATACACTTCGTCGCCGGGCTGGATCAGCTGGAGCTTCGACGTCAGCGGGCCGTCCTCGACCTTGATCGAGAGGAATTCGAGCTCTTCCGAATAATGCGGGGACGCGATCGAATAGGCGCGCATGATCGGCTTGCCGCCCTCCTGCGGGAGGCCGATCATCACGAACTCGCCCGAGCGGAAGCGGAAGGTCGACGGGCGCTCGATCGCGAAACTGAACAGATGTTCGTTCCAGTGGCGCACCCAGAGGACCTTGGCGTTGAGGAACGCGGGGGTTTCGGGGATCAGCGCGGGCGCGCGCGTTTCGGCGACGATAGGGGCGGTCATGCGTCTTTTCCTTGGCCTGCGCGCGGGGGGCGTCGGCGGATCGATGGCTTGCGAAACGGTCGCAGTATTGGCGCGCGGGGTATGGGTCAACAACAGCAAAGCTTGGGGGGCACAAAGCGCCGCCGTCACCGCGGGTTACACGACCTGCTCTTGCCGACCCCACGCCCGTCATCCTGACGAAAGTCAGGATCCAGAGCCGCAAAGGGCGGCCCCCGGGACCCTGGGTCCTGACTTTCGTCAGGATGACGGATCAGCGCTGCCAGACACGTTGCCGTCGCCGCGTCTGTTCCCCATATTCCCCCTCGATGGCCATTCAGATTCGCACCAGTCTCGCCGAGCCCGAAACCGGCGACACCTTCGTCCCGCACCGCCCAACCGCGCGGCCTGCCAAGGTCGAGGGCGGCAAGGCGTTCAAGCTCGTCAGCGAATACGCCCCTGCGGGCGACCAGCCGACCGCGATCGCCGAACTCGTCTCGGCGATCGGCGAGGGCGAGAAGGACCAGGTGCTGCTCGGCGTCACCGGGTCGGGCAAGACCTTCACGATGGCCAGCGTCATCGAGCGCGTGCAGCGGCCTGCGCTGATCCTCGCGCCCAACAAGATCTTGGCGGCGCAGCTCTACGGCGAGATGAAGTCGTTCTTCCCCGACAACGCGGTCGAATATTTCGTCAGCTATTACGACTATTACCAGCCCGAGGCGTATGTCGCGCGGTCGGACACCTATATCGAGAAGGAATCGTCGACCAACGAGTCGATCGACCGGATGCGGCATTCGGCGACGCGCGCGCTGCTCGAACGCGACGACGTGATCATCGTCGCGTCGGTCTCGTGCCTGTACGGCATCGGCTCGGTCGAAACCTATTCGGCGATGATCTTCGACCTGAAAAAGGGCACGACGGTCGACCAGCGCGAGATCGTGCGCAAGCTCGTCGCGCTGCAGTACAAGCGCAACGACGCGGCGTTCCAGCGCGGCAATTTCCGCGTGAAGGGCGACACGCTCGAGATCTTCCCGTCGCATTACGAGGACAGCGCGTGGCGCATCTCGTTCTTCGGCGACGATATCGAGGAGATCACCGAGTTCGACCCGCTGACCGGCAAGAAGGTCGCGTCGCTCAATTCGGTGCGCGTCTATGCGAACTCGCATTACGTGACGCCCGGCCCGACGCTGAAACAGGCGGGCGAGGCGATCAAGCACGAGCTGGCCGAGCGGCTGAAGGAGCTGGTGCTCGAGGGCAAGTTGCTCGAGGCGCAGCGGCTGGAGCAACGGACGAACTTCGATCTCGAGATGATCGCGGCGACTGGGTCGTGCGCGGGGATCGAGAATTACTCGCGCTTCCTCACCGGCCGCATGCCGGGCGAGCCGCCGCCCACGCTGTTCGAATATCTGCCCGACAATGCGCTGCTGTTCGTCGATGAGAGCCACGTCACGATCGGCCAGATCAACGGCATGTCGCGCGGCGATCACCGGCGCAAACTCACGCTCGCCGAATATGGCTTCCGCCTGCCGAGCGCGATCGACAACCGGCCGCTCCGGTTCAACGAATGGGACGCGATGCGTCCGCCGACGACCTATGTGTCGGCGACGCCGGGGAGCTGGGAGATGGAGCAGACCGGCGGCGTGTTCGCCGAACAGGTCATCCGTCCGACCGGGCTGATCGATCCACCCGTCGAGATCAAGCCGGTCGAGGAGCAGGTGCAGGACCTGATCGTCGAGGTCGGGAAGACGACGGCTTTAGGGTACCGCACGCTCGTCACGACGCTCACCAAGCGGATGGCGGAGGATCTGACCGAGTATATGCACGAGGCGGGGATCAAGGTCCGCTACATGCACAGCGACGTCGAGACGCTCGAGCGTATCGAGCTGATCCGCGACCTGCGGCTCGGCGTGTACGACGTGCTGATCGGCATCAACCTGCTGCGCGAGGGGTTGGATATCCCCGAATGCGGGCTGGTCGCGATCCTCGATGCGGACAAGGAGGGATTCCTGCGCTCCGAGACCTCGCTGATCCAGACGATCGGTCGCGCGGCGCGTAACGTCGACGGCCGCGTGATCCTGTACGCCGACCGCGTCACGGGCTCGATGGAGCGCGCGATGAACGAGACCGCGCGGCGTCGCGAGAAGCAGGTCGCGTACAACACCGAACACGGCATCACGCCGACGACGATCCGCCGGAACATCGGCGACATCATCGCGCATGTGGCGAGCCAGGATCAGGTGACGATCCCGATCGACGAGGATCGGCCGCACATGGTCGGCCACAATCTGCGTGCGTATATCGAGGATCTGGAAAAGCAGATGCGCAAGGCGGCGTCCGATCTCGAATTCGAGACCGCGGGGCGGCTGCGCGACGAAATCCGGCAGCTGGAGAACGAGGAACTGGGTCTGCCGGTCGACCAGCAAAAGGCCCCGGTCATGGGCCGCTCGAACGAGGGCAAGCCGGGGACGCGGAAGACGCGCTACGGGAAGAGCCAGAAGATGCGGATGGGCGGCTCGCGCTCGCGCTGAGGCGCCCATCCCCCGCTTTCGTCACCCTGACGGAAGTTAGGGCCCAGAGCCGCGGACGCTGTGGCGGGCCCCGCTTTCGTCACCCTGACGGAAGTTAGGGCCCAGAGCCGCGGACGCTGTGGCGGGTAACTCTGGGTCCTGACGTGCATCAGGATGACGGCAGGGGTCGGGTCAGCCGACGACGAGGTCTTCGCTGTTCGACCCGTAATAGCTGGCGACGCGATCGGCATAGGCCTGGTCGAACACGGGTGCGTTGTTCGCCCAGCTCGGGCCGCCTTCGAGCACGCGCTTGTCGATCGTCACGACGTACAGGTCGCGGACCGCGTCGAACTGGAGCAGCGCGAACGGCAGCGGATAGAAGCTCTTGCCCATGCCGAGGAAGCCGCCGAGGCTGAGCACGGCGTGCGTCGCACGGCCGGTGCCCTTGTGGACCATGAACGCATAGACCGATCCGACCGCATCGCCATCGCGGCTCTCGACCTTCATCGTCCCTGAGATATTCGCCTGGACAAGCAATTGCGTCGGCGTCTGTGCAGCAGCGGTATCGGACATCATTCTTCTCCTGATTCAGAATCTTCCGTCGCTGAACCGGTATCAGCGTGCGCCGGTTCCCACACCCTGTCCACCGCCGCGACTTGAGCCCTGCCCATGCCTGCCGCATAGCGCTGCGATGCGCGTCTCCATCCTTTCCGCCGCCGGCTGGCGAACGCCCGCCAGCTTCTTGAGCCTCGCCACGCTCGCACTGGTTTCCGGCTGCGTCGCGCCACGCACGGTCGAGGCACCGCCCGCGCCTGCCCCGGTCGCGCGCCCGGCACCGGCGCCGCGCCCGATGCCGCTGACTGCGGACTGGCGTGACTGGCCCTATACAGCCGGAACCTGGACGTATCGCCGCGAGCCCCGCGGGTCGCTCGCGTCGTTCGGGACGTCGTCGGGCGCACCCGTCCTGACGCTGCGCTGCGACACCGCCGCGCGCCAGGTCGTGCTGTCGCGCACCGCGAGCGCGGTCACCCCGCTGACGATCCGCACGTCGAGCGTCACGCGGGCGCTCCCCGTCCAGCCCATGACTGCAACCACCGTCGCCGCAACGCTGACCGCGTCCGATCCGCTGCTTGAGGCGATGGGGTTCAGCCGCGGCCGGTTCGTGATCGATCAGCCCGGCCAGCCGCCGCTCGTCGTCCCCGCCTGGGCCGAGATCGGGCGCGTCGCGGAGGACTGCCGCAGCTGATTTGCGGCCAAGCGACAGCCGCGAAGGATCGATCGAAATCTTATCCAAATCAAGGCTTGTATCGCGGCCATACTCGGCACACATTGCGGTCGCGGCCAAGCTTGGTCGTGTTTTTTCAACAAGCGAAAGGAGGTGATCCGATGTCTCATGGTTCAGCAGTGAGTTCGGTTCGGTTCGTTCGGGGGACGCACCGCTAATATCCGACGACATGCGTGGGGGGTATCCTCCCCAGTCAACGCGTGTGTCACAGGATGAGGTGGTACGCATGGTCCTCCGGGCTGGAGCTCTCCGGCCGCTGACCATGTCTGGAGGTTGCCGGGTCGCAGGGATGCGCCTCGGCAACCTCTTTTCATTTGTGGCGAAGTGTTTTCGCGGGGGTGTGAGTCGTGCCGGCCTTGCGACAGCGACCGATACCCGCGGTGTGACGTAGTACCGCTTCCTACCCAAACGCGCCGTCATCCTGACGAAAGTCAGGATCCAGAGCCATCAACAGCGCGCTTCAAAATCCTGGATCCTGACTTTCGTCAGGATGACGGTAGGGGGAAAGCGGGCTGTTCCCGCCTCCCCTCCCCATCCGCCTTACAGAAACGCCTTCGCGCGCTTCAGCACGACGTTGCAAAGCTGCGTCTTCACCTGCCCACCGAGATTGCCCAGCGCCAGCGTCTGGCCATTGCCGGCCTGGACCTGCCCCGCCTGCCCCGCGGCGAACCCGGGCGAGGTCTGCACGTCCTTGCGCCCGGTCAGCCGCTGCAGGATCGACTGCGCGCCGCTGGCCTGCGGCGCCGCGCGCGCGCCGGTCTGGCCGCCGGCCAGCCCGCCGAGCATCCCGCCCTGCCCAAGCAGATTGTTCTTGAGGCAGTAGCCGAGCAGCCCTGCTGCATTGCCCGCGCCGATCGACCCGATGCTCGGCGCGGCACCACCGAACAGTCCGCCCAGTCCGCCGCCAAGGCCACCGAGGCTGTCGCCCAGACCTCCGAGCCCTCCATTGGACTGCGTGGGCGCGGGCGCCGGTGTGCTGGTCTGCGCGCTGGCGCCGGCCGTCATGAGAGCCGCGATCGCGATCGCGAGAGCGGGGGTGGCGGGCTTGAACATACGAAACTCCTGTGGTTCGCACGGTCAACGGAGGGGCCACCCTCCCCGTTCCCATCTATCGGCCTCGGCGGGCCCCGGCATCACGCAGGGGTCAGCAACCCCTCGCGCGCAATCTTCTCGCGCCAGACGAGCGGCGCGAGCTGGTGGACGTTCTCACCCGCCGAATCGACCGCGACCGTCACCGGGAAGTCGGCGACCTCGAACTCGTAGATCGCCTCCATGCCGAGATCCTCGAAACCGACGACCTTTGATCCCTTGATCGCGCGCGCGACGAGATAGGCCGCGCCGCCGACCGCCATCAGATAGGCCGACTTGCGCTCCGCGATCGCGTTGGTCGCGTCCGCGCCGCGTTCGGCCTTGCCGACCATCGCAAGCAGGCCCTGGTCGAGCATCATGCGCGTGAACTTGTCCATCCGCGTCGCGGTGGTGGGGCCAGCGGGGCCGACCACCTCGGTGCCGACCGGATCGACCGGCCCCACATAATAGATCACGCGACCGCGGAAATCGACGGGGAGCTCTTCGCCCTTCGCCAGCATGTCGGCGATCCGCTTGTGCGCGGCGTCGCGCCCGGTCAGCATCTTGCCGTTCAGCAGCAGGCGGTCGCCATGCTTCCACGTCTGCACGACCTCGGGCGTCAGCGTATCGAGATCGACGCGGATCGCGGCCTTGTCGGGCGTCCAGTTCACATCCGGCCATTCCTTGAGCTTGGGCGCTTCGAGATAGACCGGGCCCGAGCCGTCGAGCACGAAATGCGCGTGGCGTGTGGCGGCGCAGTTGGGGATCATCGCGACGGGCTTGGACGCGGCATGCGTCGGCCAGTCGAAGATCTTGACGTCAAGGATAGTGGAGAGACCGCCCAGCCCCTGCGCGCCGATGCCGAGCGCGTTGACCTTGTCGTAGATCTCGATGCGGAGTGCCTCGATGTCGTTCCTGGGGCCGCGTTCCTTCAGCTGCGCCATGTCGATCGCGCCCATCAGCGATTCCTTGGCGAGCAGCATCGACTTTTCTGCGGTGCCGCCGATGCCGATGCCGAGCATGCCGGGCGGGCACCAGCCCGCGCCCATCTGCGGGATCATCTCGAGCACCCAGTCGACGATCGAGTCGGACGGGTTCATCATCTTGAACTTCGACTTGTTCTCGCTGCCGCCGCCCTTGGCCGCGACGTCGATCGAGACGGTGTTGCCGGGCACCATCTCGACATGCATCACGCTCGGCGTGTTGTCCTTGGTGTTGCGGCGCGTAAAGGCGGGATCGGCGAGGATCGACGCGCGCAGCTTGTTCTCGGGGTTGAGATACGCTTTCCGGACGCCTTCATCGACGACCTCTTGCAAGGAGCGCGTCGAGTCGAGGCGGCAATCCTGGCCCCATTTGACGAAGACCGTGACGATGCCGGTATCCTGGCAGATCGGGCGGTGGCCCTCCGCGCACATCCGGCTGTTGGTGAGGATCTGCGCGATCGCATCCTTGGCGGCAGGCGATTTCTCCGCCTCGTACGCGACGCCGAGCGCGCGGATGTAATCCATCGGGTGGTAGTAGCTGATGAACTGGAGCGCGTCGGCGACGCTTTCGATCAGGTCGGCTTCGGTGATGACGGTCATGCAGCGCCTTTATGGATACAGGGTTGCAGGCGTCTTAGCGGCGATCGTGCGATTTATGAAGTCGGCGGGCGTCCCGGCAACCGCATGGCAGGAGGAGCGGCCCTGCCCCTCCGGCCATGCGTCGCGCGCGTTGCCGGCGTACCGGCGCGGCGGCGGAACCGGATTACATCGGCGGGGTCAGGCCGTCCTTGCCGACGGCGACCGACTTGGCACCCGACGCGCCGGCCGGGGTGACCGCGAACAGCTTCTGGCCCTTCGCGAGGACCGAGCGCTCGGTCGGCTCGAACCGGACGATCGGGGTGCCGACGGGAACGACGACCTGCGCCTTGCCGCCCTTGTACGAGATGCTCAGCTTCGTCTCGCCGGGCTTCCCCGCACCACCAGTGACGGTGCCGTTGGTCATGCCGCTTTGCTGATCGACGGTACCGTTCGTCATTGCGCTCTGCTGATCCACGGTGCCATTGGTCATCGCGCTATGGCCGTCGACGGTGCCATTGGTCATCGCGCTCGACCCGTTCATGCCCCCCTGCGGCCGCGACCGCACCGGGCACGTCCCACGGATAATGCCCTTCGCCGGTCCCGCGCATCGCCTCGGGAAAGATGACGAGTTCGACGGCGCGCAGCGCATCGTCGGGGCCGGTCGTCGCGGTACCGACGAAGTCGCCGTCCTTCAGCGTCGACAGGTCCGACTTCACCACCCAGGCGACCTTGGTCTGCGCGTCGAGCGGGACGCTGACCGACTTGCCGTCATAGGTCTGGACGGTCAGCGCGTCGGTGCCGACCGCGGTGATCACACCGCGGACGCGCGTGACGTCGGACGCCGGGCTTGCCGCCGCACTGGTGTTGGCGGTGGCGCTGTTGGCGCCGGTCGATGTCTGATCGCCACAGCCGCCAAGGACCGCGATCACGCCGCTAAGCAGCATCAGCTTTTTCGTCACCATCGCATTGGGTCCTTCGATTATCCTGCCGCACGGTGCCATGGCGGCACCGGCGGGCAATTTGCGGGCGGCCATGAAGACATGGTCGGTTCGGTTCAACGCCGGAACCGAGCAACCGGACGCATCCCGTCGACGCGACGCGTGGTGGGGCGCGATATCGGCGCGGCTGCAGCTATCCTGGCGACAGCGCCGTCCCTAGATTGCGCCAATGCAGGATATACGGAACATCGTCGTTCTGACGGGCGCGGGCATCTCCGCGGAGAGCGGGATCGCGACGTTCCGCGGGCCGGGCGGCTTGTGGGAAGGCCACCGGGTCGAGGATGTGTGCACCCCGAGGCGCTCGCGGCGGATCCGGAACTGGTGCACCGCTTCTACGATCTGCGGCGCGAGGCGCTGGCGGCGGTCGAGCCGAACGCAGCACATCACGCGCTCGCGCGGCTGGATGCGGCGTGGCCGGGCGAATTGCTGATCGTCACGCAGAATGTCGATGACCTGCATGAGCGCGCGGGGGCGACGCGGATGCTGCATATGCATGGCGAGCTGCTGTCGGCGCTGTGTGCGGTGTGTGGCGCGCGGCAGGACTGGGCCGGGGCTTTGCCGGAAGGGTCGGTGTGCGGCACGTGCGGGTCGGCGGCGTTGCGGCCGGACATCGTGTTCTTCGGCGAGATGCCGTACCAGATGGAGCGGATCGAGGCGGCGCTGGCGCGTTGCGATCTGTTCGTGTCGATCGGAACGTCGGGTGCGGTGTATCCGGCGGCGGGGTTCGTGCAGACCGCGGCGTATCACGGCGCTGCGACGCTCGAGCTCAACCTCGATCCGTCGATGGGGAGCGTGTTCTTCGAGGAGACGCGGATCGGGCCGGCGGGTGTGCTGGTGCCGGATTGGGTGGAGGAATTGCTGGCCTAGGACGTCCCGCGCGGAAAACGCCACCTCCCCGGCGAAGGCCGGGGTCCAAGTGGAGAGGTCGAGGTAACGACGCGCTGCCCCCCGTTATGAACGGCCCCCAATTGGGCCCCGGCCTTCGCCGGGGTGGTATTGCGGAACTCTACTCGACCCAGTCGAGGCCGATGTCGCGGTAGACTTCGCGGTCTTCGTCCCAGCCGGGTTTGACCTTCACGTGCAGGTAGAGGTGGACGGGCTTGCCGGTGATCGAGGCGAGTTCGATGCGCGAGCGTGCGCCGATTTCCTTGATCCGGACACCGCCCTTGCCGAGCACGATCGCGCGTTGCGTCGGGCGTTCGACGAGGATCTGCTGGTGGATCTCCAACGACCCGTCCTGGCGCTCGATATACTGCTCGGTCTCGATCGTGCTCGCATAGGGCAATTCGGCGTGGAGCTGGAGGTAGAGCTGCTCGCGCGTGACCTCGGACGCGAGCGCGCGCTCGGTCGAGTCGGACACCTGGTCTTCGGGATAATGCCACGGGCCTTCGGGCATCGCCTTGGCGAGCTCGGCCTTGAAGTGCGCGAGGCCGTCGCCGGTGCCGGCGCTGATGAAGAACGTCTCGGCGAAGGGGAGCAGCGCGTTGAGCTTTTCCGCGTGGATCAGCAGCTTGGTCTTGTCGGCGAGATCGACCTTGTTGAGGATCAGCCAGATCGGTTCGGTGCGGCCGACCAGCGACTCGACGATGGTCGTGACCTTGCCGCCGATCCCGCCCTTGGCGTCGACCACCAGCGCGATGATGTCCGAGCCTTCCGCGCCGCCCCAGGCGGCGGCGACCATCGCGCGGTCGAAGCGGCGCTTGGGCTCGAAGATGCCGGGGGTGTCGACGAGCAGGATCTGCGTGTCGCCTTCGATCGCGACGCCCATCAGTTTCGCGCGCGTGGTCTGCGCCTTGGGGCTGACGATCGCGACCTTCTGGCCGACGAGCGCGTTGACGAGCGTCGACTTGCCGGCGTTCGGCGCGCCGACGATGGCGACGAGGCCGCAATGCTTGGGGGTCGCCGATTGGGGGGCGGAAGTCTCAGGAGTGGTAGTTTCGGTCACGCAGGTTCTTTTCGGCATCGGGATATTCGGCGCCGCTCATACAGATAAAACGCGCGGCCGTCATTCCCGCACCCTCAACCCCGTCATCCTGACGAAAGTCAGGATCCAGGGTCACGCAGGGTGTCGCTTTTGGCTCTGGATCCTGACTTCCGTCAGGATGACGGAGAGGGTCGGGTCAGCCGAGCTTTTCCAACAGCGCCTTGGCGGCCGCGGTTTCGGCTTCCTGCTTGCTCGATCCCATGGCGGTCGCTTCGGCCAGCTTGCCGATCGAGACAAGGATCGTAAATTTGGGGGCGTGGCCGGGGCCGGAGCGCTCGACGACGGTGTATTCGGGGGGCTTGCGGTTGTGTGCGGCGGCCCATTCCTGGAGCGCGGACTTGGGGTGTTGCGGGGCCTTGGCGCCGGCTTGGACGCGGTCACCCCAGGCGCCGCGGACGAAGGCGCGCGCGGCGTCGAGGCCGGCCTCCTGGTACCACGCGCCGATCAGCGCCTCCATCACGTCGCCGAGCACGTTGTCGCTGTCGCTGGCGCCATCGTCGCGCGCCTGCTTGCCGAGTTTCAGATGCGCGCGGACGCCGAGCTGGCGCGCGACGTCGGCACAGACGGGGCCGGTGACGAGCGCGTTGAGACGCTTCGAGAGCGAGCCCTCGGGGTCGGTCGCGAACAGCTCGTACAGCCATTCCGCGATGATCAGCCCGAGGACGCGGTCGCCGAGGAATTCGAGGCGTTCGTAGTTCGCCGCGGCCTGGCTGCCGTGAGTCAGTGCGCGCTCATAGGGCGCGAGGTTGGTCGGAACGCGGCCGAATACGGTCTTCAGCCACTGCGCGAGGTCGCTCAAAAGCCTTCCCCGATCCGGCTCCAGCGCGCCGCGCTGACCCAGGTCCAGGGTTTGAGCCATTCGGCGTTGCCGTCGGTCGAGAAGAAGCTGACGACCGCCTTCCCCTCGACATTCTCGAGCGGGACATAGCCCATGCCGCTCGGCGCGGGAAAGCGACTGTCGCCGCTGTCGTCGCGATTGTCGCCCATCACGAAGATATGGCCCGCGGGGATCGTGTACAGCCCGGTATCGTCACGATCGGGGAGTTGCGCCTGGTCGAGCACCTCGTAGCTGCGGCCCGCAGCCCCGTTCTCACCGGGAAGCGTCTCGCGGTAGCGGGGGTAGCGGCAGATCTGGACGTTGGCGACGACGTCGACGAACGGCGCGCCGCATTTCTCGGCGTCGAAATTGGCGGTGAGCGGGATCGTGAAGTCGGCGATGCGGAGCTTCGGGATCGCCTTGCCGTTGAGATAGACGACGCCCTGCCGCATCTGGACGGTCTCGCCGGGCAGGCCGATGACGCGCTTGATGACGTCGTGATCGAGCACTTCGGGCGCGCGGAAGACGACGACGTCGCCGCGCGTCGGCGTGCTGCCGAAGATGCGCCCGGGGATCAGCGGCACGCCACCCGGCAGCGACCAGCGCGAATAGCCGTAATTCCACTTCGACACGAAGAGATAGTCACCGATCAGCAGCCGGGGCAGCATCGATTCGGACGGGATGCTGAACGGCGCGAAGATGAAGCTGCGCAGGATCAGAACGACCACGGCCAGCTTCAAAAGGAAGCGGAACGTCTCTGCAGTTTCGGAGCGCACCGGTTTGGTCTTCGTGTCTTTTGCCATGCCCGCGGGTTTGCTCAACCGGCGCGTGTCGTCAAGCGCATGCAGGATACCGAACGCCGAAAGACCGTTGTCGCCGTCTCGCGCTTGCAGCATGACCGGCGCGCACGTCTATTCGGAGAAGTAGCATGACCGCCGACTGGTCCAAGATCGAAGCCCTGCCCGCCACCACGCTGACCGACCTGTTCGCGCAGGACTCGGAGCGTCTCTCGAAGCTGAGCCTCGACGTCGCGGGTATCCATTTCGACTGGTCGAAGACGCATCTGACGACCGACATGGTCGCCGCGTTCGAGCAGATGGCCAAGGCGCAGGATCTGGCGGGCAAGCGCCAGGCGCTGTTCTCGGGCGAGGTCGTCAACGTCACCGAGGGCCGCGCGGTCGAGCACACCGCCGAGCGCGGCGAGGGCAAGCCCGAGAGCGTCGCGATCGCGCAGGCGAGCCACCAGCGGATGCGCACGCTGATCGACGCGATCGAGGCGGATGCGCTGGGGCCGGTGCGGCATATCCTCCACGTCGGCATCGGCGGATCGGCGCTGGGGCCGCAGTTGCTGGTCGACTCGCTGGGGCGTGACGACAAGCGTTATGATGTCGGGATCGTCGCCAATGTCGACGGCGTCGCGCTGGAGGACGTGTTCGCCAAGTTCGATCCGGCGGCGACGCTGCTCGTGGTCGCGTCGAAGACGTTCACGACGACCGAGACGCTGATGAACGCCGAGAGCGTGCTGCAGTGGATGACCGAGCATAATGTCGAGGATCCGTATGGCCGCGTGATCGCGCTGACCGCCGCGCCCGAAAAGGCGATGGAATGGGGCGTCGACGAGACGCGCATCCTGCCGTTCGCCGAGAGCGTCGGCGGACGCTATTCGCTGTGGTCGACGATCGGGTTTCCGGCCGCGATCGCGCTCGGCTGGGACCGGTTCGAGGAGCTGCTCGAGGGGGCGGCCGAGATGGATCGCCATTTCCGCCTCGCCGCGCTGCACGAGAATGCGCCGGCGCTCGCGGCGTTTGCGGATCTCTATTACACGCAGATCCGCCATGCCGAGACGCGCGCGACCTTTGCCTATGACGAGCGGTTGCGGTTGCTGCCGAGCTATCTCCAGCAGCTGGAGATGGAGTCGAACGGCAAGTCGGTGACCGCGGACGGCGAGCCGCTCGGGCGGCCGTCGGCGGCGATCACCTGGGGTGGGGTCGGCACCGAGGCGCAGCATGCGGTGTTCCAGCTGCTCCACCAGGGCACGCATCTGGTGCCGGTCGAGTTCGTCGCGTCGATCGAGGCCGGCGACACGCTGCCCGAGGAGCATCACAAGGCGCTGTTGCTCAACGCGTTTGCACAGGGTGCGGCGTTGATGGCGGGCAAGCAGGTCGAGGATCCGGCGCGCAGCTATTCGGGTGATCGGCCGTCTTCGACGCTGCTGCTAGACGATCTGGATGCGCGGACGCTGGGGGCGCTGATCGCGTTCTACGAGCACCGCGTGTTCGTGAACGGCGTGCTGCTGGGGATCAACTCGTTCGACCAGTTCGGGGTCGAGCTGGGCAAGGAAATGGCGAAGGCCGCGGAGAAGGGCGGACAGACGTTCGATCCTTCGACGGATGACCTGATCAAGCGCGCGTTCGGGTAAGCTGGGCTCGGGGGAACGCGCTTCCCTCAACCTCAAACTGCACCACCCCGGCGAAGGCCGGGGTCCAATTGGGCGAACCGTGGTTTCCCAAACGACCCCCTCCCAATTGGGCCCCGGCCTTCGCCGGGGTGGTGGCTGAGGGAGCGCGAGCGAACCTGCCGCGTTACATCTTCATGCCCATCCTCTTAGCCGCAGCGCTCGCCGCCTCCCCCACCCTCGCGCAGATGCGCTGGGAGCGGCGCGTGCTGATCGTCGCGGCCCCCTCCCCGCAGGATCCGGCGCTCGCCGAGCAGCGCCGCCTTCTTGGCAGCTGGACCGCGAAACGCGACGAGCGCAACCTCACCATCGTCGAGGTCATCGGCGACCAGGTCCGCGGCGCTGGCGACACCGCTCCCGCGTTGCGCCGGAAATTCCGCCTTCCGGCCGCTTTTACCGCGATCCTGATCGGCAAGGACGGCGGTGAGAAACTGCGCAGCGCCAAGCCCTTCCCCACCGCCGTCCTGGAGCAGACGATCGACGCGATGCCGATGCGCCGGGCGGGTCGGCGATAGAGCCGGCCGATCACCCTGATCGCCGCGCCGGGCTTGTCCGCGCATCCCCCCTGCCCCAGATGGCACCGAAAGCCGCAGCGCGGCGGCGCGACGACAAGGATAGCCCGTGACCGATACCCAATTCGACTATGACCTCTTCGTCATCGGCGCCGGCTCGGGCGGCACGCGCGCGTCGCGCGTCGCCGCTGCACACGGCGCACGCGTCGCGGTCGCCGAGGAATATCGCGTCGGGGGTACCTGCGTCATCCGCGGCTGCGTGCCCAAGAAGCTGCTGATTTACGGCGCGCATTTCGCTGAGGATTTGAAGGACGCCAAGCGCTTCGGCTGGCAGGTGCCCGATGATTGCGCGTTCAGCTGGCCGACGCTGCGGGACAACGTCATGGAAGAGGTCGACCGGATCAACGGCGCCTATACCCAGACGCTCGAGAACAACCATGTCGACATCATCCACCAGCGTGCGGTGGTCTCGGGGCCCAACGAGGTCACGCTCGCCGACGGCAGCAAGAAGACCGCCGCGAAGATCCTGATCGCGGTCGGCGCGCACCCGCTGGTGCCCGACTGCCCCGGTGCAGAACACGGCATCACGTCGAACGAGGTGTTCCACCTCGACGGCGTGCCGAAGCGCGTGCTGATCGCGGGCGCGGGCTATATCGCCAACGAATTCGCAGGGATCTTCCACCAGTTCGGTGCGCACGTCACGCTGATCAACCGGACCGACGTGATCCTGCGCGGCTATGACGAATCGATCCGCGACCGGCTGCTCCAGATCTCGATGAGCAAGGGCATCGACTTCCGCTTCAACGCGGCGTTCGAGGGGATCGAGAAGGGCGAGGATGGTTGCCTGACCGTGCATACCAGCGGGCACGAGCCGATCACCGTCGATCTCGTGATGTTCGCGACCGGCCGCCTGCCCAACACCAAGGGGCTCGGGCTCGAGACCGCAGGCGTCGAACTCGACGCGGCGGGCGCGGTGGTGGTCGACGACGACAACAAGTCGAGCTGCGACAGCATCTTCGCGGTCGGTGACGTCACCAACCGCATCCAGCTGACCCCCGTCGCGATCCGCGAGGGGCAGGCGTTCGCCGACACGTTCTTCGGCAACAAGCCGACGCGCGTCGACTACGCGAACGTCCCCGCCGCGGTGTTCAGCCACCCGCCGATGGCCGGCGTCGGCATGACCGAATCGCAGGCGAAGCAGGCGCTGGGGTCGGTGAAGGTCTACACGTCGGACTTCCGGCCGATGAAGAACGTGCTGGCGGGGCGCAACGAGCGCTCGCTCTACAAGATGATCTGCGACGGCGAGACCGACCGCGTCGTCGGCATCCACATGATCGGCCCCGACTGTCCCGAGATCCTGCAATCCGCCGCGGTCGCGGTGAAGGCGGGGCTCACCAAGGCCGATTTCGACGCGACGGTCGCGCTGCATCCGACGATGGCGGAAGAGCTCGTGCTGATGAAATAGCCCTAGTCGACGAACACCGCGGCGCGTTTTTCGATGTTGGCGCGGACCTGTTCGACCTGGTTGGGCTTGCGCATGACCCGTCCCTGCGCGTCGCTTTCGGCGCGCAGGATCGCCGCCGAGTCCGCATCCGCGGCGAGCGTGTAGAGCGCCTTCGACCCCCGGATCGCCTGCGGGTTCTTCGCGGCGATCGCGCGGGCCATCGTCATCGCGGCGGCATGCGGATCCTCGTCGAGCCGCGTGACGAAGCCGTGGTGCAGCGCCTCGGCCCCGTCGAATTCGCGCGCGGTGTAGGTCAGTTCGCGCAGCACGTCGTCGCGCGCGAGCGTCCGCCACAAAGCGATCCCCGCCATGTCGGGCACCAGCCCCCAATACGTCTCGCGGATCGCGAACCGCGCCTGCGGGTGCGCGATCCGGATATCGGCGCCCGACATGATCTGGAACCCGCCGCCGAACGCGACGCCGTGGACCGCAGCGATCACCGGCATCGGCAGCATGCGCCAGCCCCAGGCGACCTGCTGAACCAGATTGGCGTCGCCATACGCCCGGTCGTCGAGCGAAAGCCCCGACCCGCCGCCCGCCATCGATGCCATGTCGAGCCCCGCGCAGAACGCCCGGCCCTCGCCCGACAGCACGACGACGCGCACCTCGGCCATCCCCGCCAGCCGGTCGATCGCAGCGGCGATCCCCTCGAACATCGCCGGGTCGATCGCATTCATCTTGTCCGCGCGGTTGAGGCGGACATCGGCGATCCCGTCGGCAACGGCGATGGTGACCCGGTCGTTCATGGCGATCCTCTCTCCTGATCTCGTTGCGCGCAATGCTAGCCCCGCCCCGCAGGTGCGGCAATGTTGCGCGACGGTCGGTGGCGTGTAGAGGTCGGGACATGAACGGGTTCGACGCACAGCGATTTTCGAAGCACGGGTTTGGCGGGCACGGCGCCGCGCTCGGCATGCGCTATCACGCGCACGGCGCGGACTGGGCAGAGCTCGCTTTGCCCTATGATCCAAAGCTTGTCGGCGATCCGTCGAGCGGCGTGATTGCGTCGGGGCCGATCATCACGATGATGGACATGGCGACGAGTCTCGCGATCTGGATCAAGCGCAACGCGTTCGTCCCGCATGCGACGCTCGACCTGCGCGTCGAT
The DNA here is from genome assembly GCF_036856055.1 of Sphingomonas sp. 22R3R2A-7. Classification (NCBI taxonomy): domain Bacteria; kingdom Pseudomonadati; phylum Pseudomonadota; class Alphaproteobacteria; order Sphingomonadales; family Sphingomonadaceae; genus Sphingomonas; species Sphingomonas sp. 22R3R2A-7. The sequence goes on from NZ_JASPFR010000001.1 coordinate 1,387,201, forward strand.
TACCTGCGGCCGGCGACGCCGGGCAAGACGGTGATCGGCCGCGGCGAATGCTATCGCCTGACGCGGTCGATCGCGTTCGTGCGGGGCCAGGCGCATGACGGCGACCCCGACGATCCGCTCGCGCATGTCGCGGGGACATTCATGGTGCTCGGAACATGGTGATCGGTCTTCCCCCTATGCGGCGATCCTCGGCGTCTCGATCGAAGCCGAGGACGGCGCGCCGCCGATCCTGGTCATGCCGTTCGCCAACGACGTGGTCGGCCGCCCCGGCTTCCTCCATGGCGGCGCGATCTCGGGACTGCTCGAGGTGGCGGCGATCGCCGCACTGTACCATGCGCTCAATGCCGAGGGCGGCGATGGCGCCTCCGCACGCATCAAGCCGGTCAACGTCACGGTCGATTTCATGCGCGGCGGGCGCGACAAGCCGACTCGGGCCGCCGGCGTGGTGACCCGCCTCGGCACGCGCGTCGCCAATGTCGAGGCGACCGCGTGGCAGGACGAACGCGACAAGCCGATCGCCGCTGCACGGATGAACTATCTGATCGTGCGGGATTGACCCCATCCCCCGCGCGGCAGGGGGATGGGTCCAACACGTTATTTCGCGGTCAGCTTGATCAACCGGCCCTGCGATTCACCGCCGTCTTCGAGCACCCAGATCGCGCCGTCGGGGCCCTGTTCCACCTCGCGGATGCGCGCCCCCATGTCCCACTGATCGCCCTTCGCCGCCGTCGTGCCGTTCAGGTCGACGCGGACCAGCGATTTCGACGACAGCCCGCCGATGAACGCATCACCCTTCCACTGCGGGAACATCGCGCCCGAATAGATCATCAGCCCGCCCGGTGAGATGACCGGGTTCCACGACACCTTGGGCGCCTCGTAACCGTCGCCCGGCTTGTGATCGGGAATGTCGCGGCCGTCATAATGGCTGCCGTTCGATGCGTTGGGCCAGCCATAGTTCAGGCCGGGCCTGATCAGATTGACCTCGTCCCCGCCCTTCGGCCCCATCTCCTGCTCCCACAAATTGCCCTGCGCGTCGAACGCGATGCCGAGCAGGTTGCGGTGGCCATAGGTCCAGACCTCGGGTGCGAACCCCTTGGCGGCGAGCGGGTTGCCGGGCGCGGGCTTGCCGTCGAGCGTCAGGCGAAGGACCTTGCCCAGCGTCATCTTCGGATCCTGCGCCGGCGTGAACTTCTGCCGCTCGCCATTGGTGAAGAACAGATATTTGCCGTCGGGCGAAAACGCGATGCGACCCGAATAATGGCCATTGCCCTCGACGAACGGCCGCGCGCTGAAGATCACCTCGATCTCGCCAAGCCGCTCGCCACCCCCGCCGTCGGGGCGCAGCCGCCCGCGCGCGAGGACGACGCCCTTGCCGCCCTCGCCCGCGCTCGAATAGCTGAAATACACGCGCTTGCTCGTCGCGAAATCGGGCGCGAGCACGACATCCATCAGGCCGCCCTGCCCCGCCGAGTCGACCGTGATCGTCGCCACCGTCTGCCGCGTCTTGCCATCGGCGGACACGAGCAGCATCTGCCCCTTCTTCTCCGTCACCAGCATCCGCGCATCGGGCAGGACCGTCATCGCCCAGGGTGACTCGAAATCGGCGACCACGGTCTCGGTGAAGGGCTTGCCGCCCGCGGTCTGCGCCGCAGAGACGGTCGATCCGAGCAACGTGGCGGACAGGATGGTGGTGGCGAACAGCGTGCGACGAATCATGATCTTCTCCCGGAAATCTCAACGCAAACGCAGCGTGACGAACGAAGGTTGCTCCCGCTTGCGGAGCAACGCCAGCCGGCGTATAGGGACATCACTTCTCTACATCGCCAGGTGAAGAGGCTGCGGGGCTTGCTCCGCGGCGGAAACCCCCTGTGCTTTGGCCCTGTTTGGAATTTCGATGGCGAATATCGCCCTGCTGACCGACCTGATCGAACCCGAAGCCAAGGCGCTCGGCCTCAGCCTCGTGCGCGTGCGCATGCAGGGCGGCAAGTCCGATCCGACGCTGCAGATCATGGCCGAGCGCCCCGACACCCGCCAGCTAGTGATCGAGGATTGCGCCGAACTGTCGCGCCGCATCTCGGACAAGTTCGACGCGCTCGAGGCCGAGGGCAAGGACCCGGTCGGCGAGGACGCGTATCGTCTCGAGGTATCGAGCCCCGGTATCGATCGCCCGCTGACCCGGCTTCAGGACTTTGCCGATTGGGAAGGCCAGGAGGCGCGGATCCGCCTCGTCGAGCCGTTCGAGGATCGCAAGCAGATCTCGGGCAACCTCATGGGCGTCGAGGGGACCAAGATCACCGTCGACGTGAACAAGCACAAGATCATGACGATCGACTTTTCGCAGGTCGCCGATGCCAAGCTCGTCATGACCGACCGACTCATCGCCGCGACCGCACCGCTTTCGACCGAAGGCGCGGACGAAGTTTTCTATCAAGACACGCCCACCGATGAGCCTGACGCTCACGAGGCCGACACGCAAGAAGGACAGCATTGATGGCCACGGCAGTCACCGCAAACCGCGCGGAACTGATCGCGATCGCGAATTCGGTCGCGTCGGAGAAGATGATCGACAAGGCGATCGTGATCGAGGCGATGGAGGACGCGATCCAGCGGGCCGCCCGCTCGCGTTACGGCGCCGAGAACGACATCCGCGCCAAGCTCGATCCGAACACCGGCGATCTGCGCTTGTGGCGCGTCGTCGAAGTGGTCGAGGCGGTCGATGACTATTTCAAGCAGGTCGACGTCAAGGGCGCGCAGAAGCTCCAGAAGGATGCAGCGCTCGGTGACTTCATCGTCGATCCGCTGCCTCCGATCGAGTTCGGCCGCATCGCTGCTCAGGCTGCCAAGCAGGTCATCTTTCAGAAGGTCCGCGACGCCGAGCGCGAGCGCCAGTTCGAAGAGTATAAGGACCGCGCGGGCGAGATCATCACCGGCGTCGTCAAGCGCGTCGAGTTCGGCCATGTCGTCGTCGACCTGGGCCGCGCCGAGGGCGTTATCCGCCGTGATGCGCAGATCCCGCGCGAAGTGGTGCGCGTCAACGACCGCATCCGCTCGCTGATCCTCAACGTCCGCCGCGAAAACCGCGGTCCGCAGATCTTCCTCAGCCGCGCGCACCCCGACTTCATGAAGAAGCTGTTCGCGCAGGAAGTGCCGGAAATCTACGACGGCATCATCGAGATCAAGGCCGCGGCCCGCGATCCCGGCAGCCGGGCGAAGATCGGCGTCATCTCGCATGATTCGAGCATCGATCCGGTCGGCGCGTGCGTCGGCATGAAGGGCAGCCGCGTCCAGGCCGTCGTGCAGGAAATGCAGGGCGAGAAGATCGACATCATTCCGTGGTCGCCCGACATCGCGACCTTCGTCGTCAACGCGTTGCAGCCGGCTTCGGTCAGCCGCGTCGTGATCGACGAGGAAGAAGAGCGCATCGAGGTGGTCGTTCCCGACGATCAGCTGAGCCTCGCGATCGGCCGTCGTGGCCAGAGACGTGCGTCTCGCGTCGCAGCTGACCGGCAAGGCGATCGACATCCTTACCGAGGCCGATGCCTCGGAGAAGCGGCAGAAGGACTTCGTCGAGCGCTCGGCAATGTTCGAGAAGGAGCTCGACGTCGACGAGACGCTCGCGCAGCTGCTGGTGGCCGAAGGGTTCACGAACCTCGAAGAGGTCGCCTATGTCGAGGTCGAGGAGATCGCCGGCATCGAGGGCTTCGACGAGGATCTCGCAGGCGAGTTGCAGAACCGCGCGACCGAGGCGCTCGAGCGCCGCGACGCGGCCAGCCGTGAAGAGCGCACCGCGCTCGGCGTGGAGGACGCGCTGGCGGGCATGCCGTATCTGAACGAGGCGATGCTCGTCACGCTCGGCAAGGCGGGCATCAAGACGCTCGACGACCTCGCCGATCTGGCGACCGACGAGCTGGTCGAGAAGAAGCGCGTCGAGCCACGCCGTCGCAACGACGATGCGCCCAAGCGCCCCGAGCCCAAGGGCGGCATTCTCGCCGAATACGGCCTGAGCGACGAGCAGGGTAACGAGATCATCATGGCCGCGCGTGCGCACTGGTTCGAGGACGAGGCCCCCGAGGCTGATGCCGACGAGGCGGACGAGGCTCCGGTGGAAGCGGCTTCGGCTGAGGACACTGCGGCTGACGACGTCGCGGCAGATGACGCTACGGAGTCGACCGACGCAAAGAGCGAGGACGACAAGGCCTGATGCCGTTTGTCAGCATCCGCATTTCGGGGTCCGCCACCAAGGACCAGAAGGCCGGCATCGTCGCCGACGTGACCCAGTCGCTCGTTGAGCGGCTGGGCAAGAACCCGGCTGCGGTGCAGATCGTGATCGAAGAAGTCTCGACCGAGAATTACGGCGCGGGCGGCCAGCTGCTGGTCGACCGCGACGCCCCGAAGCCGCAATTGCAGGAGGACGCTCATGCGGAATCCTCGCAATGAGACGCTAGGCGCTACCGACACCCCGCCCTCCTCGTCCCCCGCAAGCGGGGCGGGACGGGGCGATCGCCCGGCTTCGACCAAGGGCAAGGGCGGCAAGCGCGAGCGCGCCCCGGCCCGCCGCGCGTGCGCGAAGGCGCCGAAGCCGAACCCATCCGCAAGTGCATCCTCTCGGGCGAACGCGACGTGCGGCCGCATCTGGTGCGGCTCGCGCTCGCGCCGGACGGGCAGATTCATCCCGACGTGCGCGCCAAGGCGCCCGGTCGTGGTGCGTGGATCGGCGTCACGCGCGTCGAACTCGAAGCCGCGATCAAGAAGGGTAAGCTGAAAGGCGCGCTCGCACGGGCGTTCAAGACGGGCGAGTTCACGATTCCCCCGAACTGCCCGCACAGATCGAAGCCGCGCTGGAGCGTAACGCGCTCGACCGGCTCGGGCTCGAATCGCGCTCGGGCACCGTCCTGATCGGTTCCGACCGGATCGAGCAGAACGCGCGCTCGGGCAAGCTGAAGGCGCTCTATCATGCGTCCGACGCGGCCGAGGATGGCAACCGCAAGCTCGACCAGGCGTGGCGCATCGGCAACGATGTCGAAGGCTCGGGTCTGCGGGGGTTGGCACTGCCTGCGTCACGCACCATATTGGCGTTGGCGCTGGGGCGGGAAAATGTGGTACACATTGGCCTGACCGACCGCGCTGCAGCAAAGCGGGTGAGCGAAGCGCTCGACCGTTGGCTGCATTTTATCGGCCCCGAACCTTCTCCCGTGTCTTGCGAAACGGCCTCGCAGGGCGCATCGGCGTCCCAACAAAACGGGACGTCACCCATAACAGGGGCGTCCGGATCGACCGGACACAGCCCGGCCGTGGACATGACTGAGGAATTTGAGTGAGCGACACGGACAACGAGAAGCCGAAACTTGGCATGCGCGCACCTTTGGGTGTGAAGCGCACGGTCGAGACCGGCCAGGTGAAGCAGAGCTTCAGCCACGGCCGATCGAATACGGTGATCGTGGAAACCAAGCGTGCGCGCGTGCTGCGCCGTCCGGGCGAGCCCGACGGCCCGGTCGCGGATGCACCGGTAGCGGCGCCCGCACCCGTTGCGGCGCCGGCACCGGCTCCACAGGCGCGTGCTCCACAGCCCGCCCCAGCCCCCGTGCGTCAGCCGGCGCAGAGCAACCTGTCGCCGCAGGAGCGTCAGGCAAAGCTGCTGCGCGAGGCGGAAGAGCAGCGCATGAACACGCTGGAAGAGGGGCGTCGTCGTCAGGAGGCCGAGCGTCTCAAGGCGGCCGAGGACGAGCGCAACCGCGCCGCCGACCGTGCCCGTGCCGAGGCGGAAGCCAAGGCCGCGCCGGCGCCGAAGCCGGTCGAGGCCCCTGCGCCCGCGCCTGTGGTCGAAGCGGCTCCCGCTCCGGTCGCGGCACCGACGCCTGCGCCCGTCGCTGCGCCAGCCCCGGCTCCGGCCGCGACACCTGCGCCCGCGCCTGTCGTCGCTGCACCGAAGCCCGCACCCGTCGTGGCGGCACCTGCGCCGGCTCCCAAGCCTGCGCCGGCCCCCGTTGCTCCGCCGGCACCGCCGCCGATTCTGGAACTGTCGCGCGATCCGTCGATGCCGGCACCACGCCGGTTCTCGCCGGTGGCGCGTCCCGAACGCCCTCCCCCGCCGCCAAAGCCCGTTGCAGCGCCTGCCGCAGCAGCAGCGCCGACCACGGCGGCCAATGCCGGTACGACCGCAGCGCGCCCTGGCGCGACCGGTGCAAACGCACCCGCGGGTGGCGTACGCCGCGATGCCGTCCCGGCACGGCCGCAGCAGCGTGACCGCAAGGGCGACGATCGTCGCACGTCGGGCAAGCTCACCGTCAACCGCGCGCTCGGCGATGGTGACGGCGCCCGCGCCCGCTCGCTCGCCGCACTCAAGCGTGCGCGTGAGAAGGAGCGTCGTGGCACCGGTGGTCCGCGCGAGCCGCAGGCCAAGCAGGTCCGCGACGTGGTCGTCCCCGAGGCGATCACGGTGCAGGAACTCGCCATCCGTATGGCCGAGAAGGGCGCTGACCTCGTCAAGGCGCTGTTCAAGATGGGCATGCCCGTCACGATGACGCAGACGATCGACCAGGATACGGCCGAGCTGCTCGTCACCGAGTTCGGCCACAACCTGACGCGCGTCAGCGATGTCGACCAGGATCTGGCCAACGACACGATCGACGATGCCGAGGAGACGCTGCGTCCGCGTGCGCCGGTCGTCACGATCATGGGTCATGTCGATCACGGCAAGACGTCGCTGCTCGACGCGCTGCGCGGCACCGACGTGGTGCGCGGCGAAGCGGGTGGCATCACCCAGCATATCGGCGCGTATCAGGTCACGCTGAAGGACAAGTCGAAGATCACCTTCCTCGACACGCCGGGCCATGAGGCGTTCACGCAGATGCGTGCACGTGGTGCGGACGTCACCGACATCGTCATCCTCGTGGTGGCGGCGGACGACGGGCTGATGCCGCAGACGGTGGAGGCGATCGCCCACACCAAGGCGGCGGGCGTGCCGATGATCGTCGCGATCAACAAGATCGACAAGGAAGGCGCCAATGCGCAGAAGGTGCGCGAGCGCCTGCTGAGCGAGGAGATCGTGGTCGAGGACATGGGCGGCGACGTCCAGGACGTCGAAGTCTCGGCGCTGAAGAAGATCGGTCTCGATACGCTGATCGAGAAGATTCAGCTCCAGGCCGAACTGCTCGAACTGCGCGCCAATCCGGATCGCGCGGCCGAGGGTACGGTGATCGAGGCCAAGCTCGACAAGGGTCGCGGCCCGGTCGCGACGATCCTCGTCAACCGCGGCACGCTCAAGGTCGGCGACATCTTCGTCGTCGGCGGCGAGAGCGGCAAGGTCCGTGCGCTGGTCGACGACAAGGGCAAGCAGATCAAGGAAGCGGGTCCGGCGATGCCGGTCGAGGTTCTGGGTCTGTCGGGTGTCCCGTCGGCGGGCGATCCGTTCCAGGTGGTCGAGAACGAGGCGCGTGCCCGCGAAGTCGCGGAATATCGTCGCAGCGTGAAGACCGACAAGCGGACCGCCTCGGTTCCTGCCAGCCTCGAGAGCATGTTCTCGGCGCTGAAGGAAAAGCAGGCGATCGAATATCCGCTGGTCGTGAAGGCGGATACGCAGGGTACCGTCGAGGCGATCGTCGGGGCGATCAACAAGATCTCCACCGATCTGATCAAGGCGCGCGTGCTCAGCTCGGGCGTCGGCGGCATCACCGAGTCGGACGTCACGTTGGCGGCGGCATCGGGTGCACCGATCATCGGCTTCAACGTTCGCCCGAACGCCAAGGCGCGCGAGATCGCCGAGCGCCAGAAGGTCGCGTTCAAATATTACGACGTGATCTACGACCTGATCGACGAGATCCGGGCGGGAATGGCAGGCGAGCTTGGACCGGAAGCGTTCGAGACGGTCGTCGGCCGTGCGGAAATCCGCGAGGTCTTCTCGGCGGGCAAGCATGGCAAGGCGGCGGGTCTGCTCGTCACCGAGGGCAATATCCGCAAGGCGCTCAAGGCCCGCATCACGCGCAACGACGTCATCATCTACCAGGGCGAAATCGCATCGCTGCGTCGCTTCAAGGATGATGTCGCCGAAGTCCGTGCCGGTCTCGAATGCGGCGTGACGTTCACGTCCAACTTCGTCGACATCAAGGCAGGCGACTATCTCGAGACGTTCGAAGTCGAGATGCGCGACCGCACACTGTAATGACGTAAAGCCCTCTCCCCGGGGCCCGTGAAACCGGTAGTTTCATGGGTCTCGTCGTGGGGAGAGGGCCGGGTCAGGGGCAATACCGAGCGCTCGCGGTCGGGATTGCCCCTCACCCCCACCCTCTCCCCGGAGGGGCGAGGGAGCTGGAAGAATGAAGACCGATACCCCCGAAACCAAGTCCGTCCGCACGTTGCGTGTTGGCGAGCAGGCGCGTCACGCGCTCAGCGACATTCTCGCGCGCGGCGACGTGCACGATGCGGTGCTCGAAAAGCATCTCGTCACGATTACCGAGGTCCGGATGTCCCCCGACCTTCGCCACGCGACCGTCTTCGTGAAGCCGTTGCTCGGCAAGGACGAGGAGAAGGTGCTCAAGGCACTGCGGACCAACACCGCCTATCTTCAGCGCGAGGTCGCGGCGCGCGTGCAGATGCGCTACGCCGCCAAGCTGAAGTTCCTCCCCGACGAGAGCTTCGACGAGGGCACGCATATCGACGCGCTGTTGCGCGCCCCGCATGTCGCGCGGGATTTGGGCGCCGACGAAGGCTGGACGAGGATTCCGCGCTGACTGCGCTGGCCGATTGCCACGCAACTTGCCCAGAGGATGATCGCGCAGGGAATGCCGGTTGCGGCATGCCGATCCGCCGCCGGCAGCAGCAGCGCGATCGCGCCTGTCGCGATCATCGCCGACCCGGTCGCATAATAGACGGGCGTCGGTATGCCGCGCGCGATCGGCAGGAAGTGCAGTCCGACGACGATTGCGAGGATCGGCACCGCCGCATCGGGGATGCCCAGCACCGGGGCCAGCGCGAATGTCGCGAATATCGCGATCCCCTCGACCATCGTCCAGATGCCGATCAGCCGTCCGATACGCTTGGCGTCCGCCGCTGCCCGTACCGGCGCGGCGATGCGGCTTGCCCAGGTTATCAGCATCACCGAGATCACGATCGGGACAGCCATGCCCGGCCACCCGAACCCGGCAAGGCCGATAACGCCCCAGATCGCCCCGAAGATAGTAAGCACCCAGATGGCAGCGCGCATGACGATCCCCCGATATCATCGGCGATGGTATCCGCGCCGCGCGCAATGTCCACACACACACAGTGGACGCATCGCATGACGCACGCCTAAAGCCATGCGATGGCGAAACTCTATTTTTACTACGCGTCGATGAATGCGGGAAAGTCGACGAACCTGTTGCAGGCGGACTTCAACTATCGCGAACGCGGGATGCGGACGATGTTGTTCACCGCGGCGATCGACGACCGGTTCGCAGCGGGTACGATCACCTCGCGGATCGGGCTGGAGGCGCCGGCGATCGCGTTCGATGCGGAGACCGATATCGGCGCGTGCATCGCCCGGCAGCACGGCGAGGATGCGATATCCTGCGTGCTCGTGGACGAGGCGCAGTTCCTCACCCCCGCGCAGGTCGACCAGCTCGCACAGATCTGCGACGTGGTCGGGATCCCGGTGCTCGCCTACGGCTTGCGGACCGATTTCCAGGGGGCACTCTTCCCGGGGTCGGCGCGTCTGCTGGCGCTGGCGGACTCGCTGGTCGAGATCAAGTCGGTCTGCATGTGCGGGCGCAAGGCGACGATGAACCTGCGCGTCGATGCGAACGGCCGCGCGATTGCCGAGGGGCAGCAGACCGAGATCGGCGGCAACGACCGTTATGTCGCGCTCTGCCGCCGGCATTTTACCGAGGCTTTGGGCTGACCCCCGCCCCTTGCTCCCCACGCCCCGTCATCCTGACGAAAGTCAGGACCCAGGGTACCGAACACAGGCGCACATGGCTCTGGATCCTGACTTTCGTCAGGATGACGGAGTGCGTGGGGCTCGCGATCTTGCCCCCAGAATTCAAGGACCCCGAACATGCATGGCTGGATCATTCTCGACAAGCCGCTGGGGCTAGGCTCGACGCAGGGCGTGTCCGCGGTGAAGCGCGCCTTGCGCAACGGCGGCTATGGCAAGTTCAAGGTCGGGCATGGCGGCACGCTCGATCCGCTCGCGACGGGCGTGCTGCCGATCGCGGTCGGCGAGGCGACCAAGCTGGCCGGGCGGATGCTCGACAGCGACAAGATCTATGATTTCACGGTGATGTTCGGGGTCCAGACCGACACGCTCGACGCCGAGGGGGTGAGCATCGCCACCTCCGACGTGCGCCCGACGATGGACGCGGTCGAGGCGGTCCTCGCGCAGTTCACCGGCCCGATCGCACAGGTGCCGCCCGCCTATTCCGCGCTGAAGGTCGACGGCGAGCGCGCCTACGACCTCGCGCGCGCGGGGCAGGACGTGGTGCTCGCCAGCCGCAACGTGACGATCCACGCCCTCGCCGCCCACCCCATCCGTCATTCCAGCGAAAGCTGGAATTTCTCCGGGGAACAGGCGCCCGCACCACAGGAAGATCCCAGCGTTCGCTGGGATGACGGGGGTGAGGAGGGATCGACAACGCGGTCGGAGGCCCCGTTAGAGAAGGTCACGCTCACCGCCCACGTCTCCAAGGGCACCTATATCCGCAGCCTCGCGCGTGACATCGCGCTGGCGCTCGGGACAGTCGGTCACGTCACCATGCTGCGCCGCATCAAGGCGGGTCCGTTCGACCTCTCCGCCGCGATATCGCTGGACAAACTGGACGAACTCGCTAAGGCCTCCGCGCTTGAAGATGTACTTCTGCCCTTGAGGGTGGCGCTGGACGACATCCCGGCTCTCTCCCTCACCCCCGACCAGGCAGGGGCGCTCCGACAGGGGCGTATCTTGGCCGGGATCGCCGCAGACGATGGCCAATACTTTGCCGAGCTGGACGCCGTCCCGGTCGCGCTGGTCGAGGTCGAGGACGGAGACGTCCGGGTCGTTCGCGGTTTCAATCTGTGATGTCGTAGGACGAAATTCATGACGATTACCGCTGAACGCAAGACCGAGCTCGTCAAGGAGCATTCGCGCGCCGAGGGCGATACCGGTTCGCCGGAAGTCCAGGTCGCGATCTTGACCGAGCGCATCAAGAACCTGACCGAGCACTTCAAGGGCCACAAGAAGGACAACCACTCGCGTCGTGGTCTTCTCATGATGGTCAACAAGCGCCGGACGCTGCTGGATTATCTCCGTCACAAGGACGGCCAGCGCTACCTGGATCTGATCGCGAAGCTCGGTCTCCGCAAGTAAGACAAACGGCTCCCTTCGGGGGCCGTTTTGCTATATACGACTTTGATTCCGCGCCATCGCGCGCGGAGGCAAACGCCAGAGCGCAATTCGGTGCAATGGCAAGGAGCGACAACTCGCTCCACACCGCCGCGGGCCGGCTAAGCCCGCACATAGGCCCCGCTCGCATCTGGCGACCGGAGTGAAGGAAAAAGAATGTTCGATACCAAGACCGTAAGCGCCCAGTGGGGCGGCAAGACGCTGACGCTCGAGACCGGCCGCGTGGCCCGTCAGGCAAACGGCGCCGTGCTCGCCACCCTCGGCGAGACCGTCGTTCTGTGCGCCGTCACGGCTGCACGGACCGTCAAGGAAGGGCAGGATTTCTTCCCGCTCACCGTCCATTACCAGGAGAAGTTCTCCGCGAGCGGCCGCATCCCCGGCGGCTTCTTCAAGCGTGAGCGCGGCGCGACCGAGAAGGAGACGCTGACCAGCCGTCTCATCGATCGCCCGATCCGTCCCCTCTTCCCAGAGGGTTTCTACAACGAGATCAACGTGATCTGCCAGGTTCTGTCGTATGACGGCGAGAACGAGCCCGACATCCTCGCGATGGTCGCGGCATCGGCAGCGCTGACGATCTCGGGCGTGCCGTTCATGGGCCCGATCGGCGCAGCACGCGTCGGCTATGTCGATGGCGCCTACATCCTCAACCCGACGCTCGACGAAGCCAAGGCTGGCGATCTCGACCTCGTCGTTGCCGCCACCGGCCAGGCCGTGATGATGGTCGAATCGGAAGCCAAGGAGCTTTCGGAAGAGATCATGCTCGGCGCGGTCCAGTTCGCGCACAAGGCGTGCCGCGAAGCCGCCAACCTGATCATCGATCTGGCCGAGCAGGCTGCCAAGGATCCGTGGGAAATGGCCGAGCAGGCCGACCTGTCGACCGCCAAGGACAAGCTGAAGAAGCTGATCGGCAAGGACATTGCGGCTGCCTACAAGGTGACCGACAAGTCCAAGCGTTCGGACCTGCTGAACGCCGCACGCGCCAAGGGCAAGACCGCCTTTGCCGATGCGACCCCGCAGGACCAGATGGCGGCCGGCAAGCTGATGAAGAAGCTGGAGGCGGAGATCGTCCGCGGCGCCATCCTCAAGGACGGCACCCGCATCGACGGCCGCACCACCACGCAGATCCGTCCGATCGAAGCGATGGTGCATTTCCTCCCGCGGACGCATGGCTCGGCGCTGTTCACGCGCGGCGAGACGCAGTCGATCTGCACCACCACGCTCGGCACGCGCGACGCAGAGCAGATGATCGACGGCCTGAACGGTCTGTCGTACGAAAACTTCATGCTGCATTACAACTTCCCGCCCTACTCGGTCGGTGAAGTCGGTCGCTTCGGTGCGCCGGGTCGTCGCGAAGTCGGCCACGGCAAGCTTGCCTGGCGCGCGCTGCACCCGGTGCTGCCGTCGAAGGAAGAGTTCCCGTACACGATCCGCGTCCTGTCGGACATCACGGAGAGCAACGGCTCGTCGTCGATGGCGACGGTCTGCGGCGGTTCGCTGTCGATGATGGATGCGGGCGTTCCGCTCAAGCGTCCCGTCTCGGGCATCGCGATGGGCCTGATCCTCGAGGGCAAGAACTTCGCGGTTCTGTCAGACATCCTGGGCGACGAGGATCACCTCGGCGACATGGACTTCAAGGTCGCTGGCACGTCCGAGGGCATCACCACGATGCAGATGGACATCAAGATCGCCGGCATCACCGAAGAGATCATGGGCAAGGCGCTGGCACAGGCCAAGGAAGGCCGCGCGCATATCCTGGGCGAAATGGCCAAGGCGCTCGACCACACGCGTGAGGAGCTGTCGGCACACGCACCGCGTATCGAGACCTTCACGATCGAGAAGTCGAAGATCCGTGAAGTCATCGGCACCGGCGGCAAGGTGATCCGCGAGATCGTCGCGCAGACCGGCGCCAAGGTCGACATCGACGACGAGGGCGTGATCAAGGTGTCGTCGTCCGATCCCGCGCAGATCGAAGCGGCGATCAAGTGGATCAAGGGCCTCGTCGAGGAAGCCGAAGTCGGCAAGGTCTATGACGGCAAGGTCGTCAACCTCGTGGACTTCGGTGCGTTCGTGAACTTCATGGGTGGCAAGGACGGTCTCGTCCACGTGTCCGAAATCAAGAACGAGCGCGTCGAGAAGGTCAGCGATGCCCTGAGCGAAGGCCAGGAAGTCAAGGTCAAGGTCCTCGAGATCGACCCGCGCGGCAAGGTTCGCCTGTCGATGCGCGTCGTCGACCAGACGACCGGCGAAGAGCTGGAAGATACCCGCCCGGCGCGTGAGCCCCGTGAGGGTGGCGATCGTGGTCCGCGCGGTCCGCGTCGCGATGGCGATGGTGGCCGTGATGCCGGTAACGGCGGCGGTGGTCGTGGCCCGCGCGGCGAAGGCGGCGGCGGTGACCGTGGCTCGCGCGGCCCGCGTCGTGATGGCGATGGTGGTCGCGATGCCGGCGGTAACGGCGGTGGCCGTGGCCCGCGTCGTGACGGCGGTGGCCAAGGCGGCGAGCGCGCGCCCCGCGCCGAGCGTTCGGATGGCGACAAGGCCCCCGAATTCGCTCCGGCGTTCCTGACGGGCGATCGCGACTAAGCCTTTCGCTTTTGGCGAGACGAAGGGGGATCCGGGCGACCGGGTCCCCTTTTTCGTGGCCGATTGCGATCAACGGACAGCGGTCGACGGCTCCGCGCCGCTACCCGTCGCGCAGTCTGTAGTCGTGAGAGTTGTCGTGGGAGTGGCTTATGATCCGCCAACGTGCGGATTCGTAGCCCGCAACTGGGAATCCCGCAGGATGACGGTCGAGTGTAACCCTGCCCTGCCCGGCCTTGGCGCACGGAGGGCCAGCCTGCCGCGAACCCGTCGCCAGGGCCGGTATCTTTAAGAAGGGTAAGTGGGGAGCTTCTGTTGCTCGGTGCTCCCCGTACCGCCGGTTTCCGCTTCTGTTGCCCGGTGCGGCCCGAACCGCGCTTTCGTCCGTATAACCTAGGTCGTTAGACCGTCAGTTATGCGGCAATTGCGAGTGCTTCGTTATCGTTGGCACTTGTGTATGGGCCGTTGCGGTGGTCCCATTCCGAGCGAAACATAGCGTCGTTGAACACACGTCGATCCTAGTTCGACCCCGTCATCGTCCCCCTCTTACGAAGAGGGCGGTGGTGGAGTCGCCGGGTACTGCCCCCGGGTCCGCTGTGTCTATGACACGCCACGGTTTATCGCCATAGTCGCCAAGAGAGAATTCCCCGACGACAGTCCGGATATAGGCTGCAAGCCCGACGATTAAAAGCCTGCGAATTACGCTTCTATGGCCTTTCGCTCGCCACAAACCGCGTGCATAGCAACATATATTATGTTGACGCAGCGCTCCCGCTACGCGCTTCGCGCGATGATCTTCCTTGGCGGCGCCCCCGCCGGCAGCCCTCCGATTCCGATGACCCGGATTGCTGCGGAAGCGAACGTGCCGCGCAAGTTTCTCGAACTCATCCTTGCCGACCTGCGCGAATCCGGGTTGCTCAACAGCCATCGCGGCAAGATGGGCGGCTATTGCCTGTCGCGGCCCAGTCACCTGATTTCGCTGGGTGAAATCATCCGGATCATCGAGGGACCGCTCGCGCTGGTGCCGTGCGTGAGCAGGACTGCGTACCGACCGTGTCTTGACTGCAAGAACGAGGCGGATTGCGCGATCCGCTATGCGATGATGCGCGTCCGCGACGAGACGGCACGCATTCTCGACGGCACGAGCCTTGCTGACGCCAACGCCGAAAGTCTTGCCGCCGCGTGATCCTGCGCTCCTCCCATACGGGGGAGGACCAAGATACCGCTCGGCCACGAGCGACGAGGAAGCCTCGCGCCCGCGGCCTCTCCCGACCGGCTTATCGACGCGTCTTCAGCTCGTCGCGGATCTCGCGGAGAAGCGCGATCTCGACAGGCTCGGGCGCGGGCGTGACGGGCACCGCCTCTTCCTCACGCTTCAGCCGCGCGGCTTCGCGTTCGATCAGCCCCGCCGCGCGGTTCACGACGCGCAGGATCATGAAGATGATGAACGCGACGATGACGAAATTGACCAGCTGAGTCGCGAACGCGCCATAGCCGAGCAGCGGGACCCCCGCCTTCTTGAGCGCCGCGTAATCGCTGAGCGAGCCGGCATAACTGGCCGGCACCGGGCCCATTCGCCAGAAATAGCTCGAAAAGTCGAGCCCGCCAAAGATCTTGCCGATCACCGGCATCAGCACGTCGTCGGTCAGCGACGTCACGATCTTGCTGAATGCCGCGCCGATGATCACAGCGATCGCCAGGTCGAGCACGTTGCCGCGCATGATGAACGCCTTGAATTCCTTGAGCATATGCGCCCCCTTTTGTGACACGCTTACGCTAATCCTCGATTTCGGTTTCGCCAAGCGGGTCGACTGTCCTATGGGGGTGACACAGACAAGCAGGAGAGCCCCGATGTCGTCCTATGCCCCGATCTTCCGCGGAACTGCCGCCATCGCGCTTGCCGCGACCGTCGCGGGCTGCGGGATCAACAGCATCCCGACCGCCGAGGAGAATGTGAAGGCGCGCTGGGCCGATGTGCAGAACGACTATCAGCGGCGTGCCGATCTGATCCCCAACCTCGTGGCCACCGTCAAGGCCGCGGGGGCGCAGGAGAAGAGCATCCTCGTCGAAGTCACGCAGGCTCGTGCCGCTGCGAGCACGGTCCAGGTGTCGGGCGACGACCTGACCGATCCCGCGAAGATCGCGCAATTCTCGCGCGTGCAGGGCGCCGTCGGCCTGTCGCTGCAACGGCTTCAGGAAGCGTATCCCGAGCTGAAGAGCCAGGGCAATTACACCACGCTGATGAGCCAGCTCGAAGGCACCGAGAACCGCATCACGATCGCGCGGCGCGATTATAACGGCGCGGTCCAGGCGTATAACACGAAGATCCGCACCTTCCCCGACGCCGTCGGCGCGAAGATCTTCTATGGTGCAAAGCCGATGGTCCCGTTTGCGGCGACCACGCCGGGGGCCGAGACGGCCCCGACGGTGAACTTCGGCAACGCGAGCTGATCGCGGGGCCGGCGGCATGATCCGCGCGCTCGTGGCGGTCGTGCTTGCGGCGCTGCTCGGCAGTGGCACAGCAGGCGCGCAGACATTCCCGAAATTCACCGGCTTCGTCGTCGACGCCGCGAACGTGATCCCGCCCGAGCAGGAGGCGGCGCTCACGAAGCGGCTCGACGATCTGCAAAAGACGACCGGCAACCAGCTGGTGGTCGCGACGGTGGCGGATCTCGAGGGCTATCCGATCGAGGATTACGGCTATCGCCTGCTCCGCAGCTGGGGTGTCGGACTGAAGAACACCAATAACGGTGCCATCCTCCTCGTCGCGCCGAACGACCGCAAGGTCCGGATCGAGGTCGGCTACGGGCTCGAGCCGGTGTTGACCGACGCGTTCTCGAGCGTCGTGATCAATCAGCAGATCCTGCCCCGGTTCAAGGCGGGCGACATGGCCGGCGGCATCGTCGCCGGTACGAATGCGGTCGCCGATCAGCTCGCGCTGCCCGATGCCGAGGCCCGGGCAAAGGTCGGCGCCGCGGCGGCCGAATATGACAAGACGCATCGCCGCCCGGCCAGCAACAGCGGCGGCGGCATCCCGATCGGGCTGATCGTCTTCGGCATCATCCTGGCAGCGATCGTCATCCCGATGCTGTCGCGGCGTGCGGGCGGCAAACGCTTTTCGGACGGCAGCCGGGGCAGCAGCGCGCTCCCCATCGTGCTGTGGAGTATCGCCAACGAGATGTCGCGCGGCGGCGGCGGCGGCGGCGGCGGTGGCTGGGGTGGCGGAGACAGTGGCGGCGGCGGTGGCTGGATGGGCGGCGGCTTTGGCGGCGGTGGCGGCGGATCGGCCGGCGGCGGCGGTGCATCGGGGAGTTGGTGACATGCAGTTGAGCAAAGCCGACCATGACCGCGTGACCGCCGCGGTGACGCAGGCGGAGGCGGCCACGACGGGCGAGATCGTGACGATCGTCGCGCGTCAGTCCGACGCCTATCACGACGCGTCGCTGCAATGGGCGGTGCTCGGCATGGTCCTGACGCTCGCGATCCTCGCATTCCATCCGGTGGCCGCGGACCAGATCTATGCGCGGCTGGTCGATCCCTGGGCGCAATCCGCGCCGCAGGGCGCGCTGTTCGCGATCGCGCTCGTGCTGATGACGCTGGTCTATCTCGGCGTGCGACTGGCGCTTGCCGTGCCCGCGCTGCGAATCGCGCTGACGCCGGGCGCGACCAAATCGCGGCGGGTGCGAAGGCGTGCGTTGATGCTGTTCCGGGCGGGCGCGGAGAAGCGCACGCGCGGATCGACCGGCGTGCTGCTCTACCTGTCGCTTGCCGAACATCGTGCGGAGATCGTCGCCGACGCGGCGATCCATTCGCGCGTCCCGAACGAGACGTGGGGTGCGGCGATGGCGGCGGTCCTCACCGCCGTACGCGACGACCGGCCGGCGGACGGCATGGCCGATGCCGTCGCGCAGATCGGCGTGGTACTCGCCGAACATTTCCCGCGCACCGGCGCAGCGGTGAACGAGCTTCCTGACAGGCTGATCGAACTATGAGCAAGACCGTATGGGCGGGCAAGTTCCTGACCGTGCAGACCGAAGGCCGCTGGGAGTTCGCGGAGCGCAAGGGCCAGATCGCGGCGGCGGTGATCGTCGCGATCGACGCTGGCGACGTGATCCTCGTCGAACAGTTCCGCGTCCCGCTGGGGCGGGCCTGTCTCGAGCTGCCCGCGGGCCTGGTCGGTGACGAGACCGCGGGTGAAAGCGTCGCGGTTGCGGCGGGCCGGGAGCTGGAGGAGGAGACGGGCTACCGTGCGTCCGCGATCGAGGATCTCGGCCTGTTCTATTCGTCGCCCGGGATGACGTCCGAATGCTTCACGCTGGTGCGCGCCACCGGCCTGACCCGCGTCGGCGACGGCGGAGGCGATAGCGACGAGAACATCACCGTGCACCGCGTCGCGCTCGCCGAGGTTCCGGCCTTCGTCGCGGCGAGACGCGCCGCGGGCGTGGCGATCGACACCAAGATGCTGCTCATCCTGGCAGGATCGATCCTCTAAACCGCCCGGCGGCGCGGCTTATTTGAAGTTGTCGGCGTAGCTCTGCAGCTTCAGCGTCTTCTGCGGCGCCGGGACGACGGTGTAGCCGAACCCCTCGCGCTCGCAATGCGCGATCGCCGCTTCGGCGGTGGGGAAGAACAGGCGGAGCTGGTCGCGCGTGTCGCCGCTGCCGGCCCAGCCGGTCAGCGGATCGGGACGCTTGGGCTCCGACGGTTCGAATTCGAGTTGCCAGCTGTCGGTCCGGTGCTTGCCGGACTGCATGGCGTTCTTGGGGCGCTGAAAGATACGGGCGGTAGGCATAGCGTTCCCCTTATCGCGAACTGGCCGACCTTGCATCCGCCTTTTTCGTGCGCAGTGTCGCCGACGCCGCGGCGGGATCGTCGGGCCAGGGATGCTTGGGATAACGACCGCGCATCTCCTTGGCGACCGCGCCCCAGCTGCCCGCCCAGAAACCGGGCAGATCGCGGGTCGTCTGGATCGGGCGTCCGGCGGGCGATGTGAGGCTGAGGACAAGCGGCACGCGCTGCTCGCCGATCACCGGATGGACCGCGAGACCGAACAGCGCCTGCACGCGCAACTCGACGCGCGGACCGCCTTCCGCGGCATAGTCGATCGCGTGGGTGCTCCCCGCGGGGCTGGTGAAATCGGCCGGGGCAAGCCGGTTGATGGCCTGCAGCGCATCCCAGCCGAGCAGGTTGCGCAGCGCGTCGGCGAGCGCGCCCGGGGCAATCGCGTCCAGCCGCCGCTTGCCGGCCAGCAAGGGGGCGAGCCATTCGTCGATGCGGTCGAGCAGCGTCGCATCGTCGAGCGGCACGCCGGCATAGGCGGCGCGATCGCGCAGCGCCTGGGCGCCGTCGCTCCATGACAGCTGGCCGAGGCCATGCTCGCGGACGCCGTCGAGCAACGCGGCGAGGATCGACTCGGGATCGGCGCCGCTGTCGGGGCCACTCGACAGGCGGATCGCGCCGAGCCTGCGTTCGCGGAGCGCCTGGATTCCGCCGGTCGTGGAGTCGAACTGCACGCTACGACGCGATTCGATCCGGTCGGCGAACAGCGTCTCGACGGTGGACTGGTCGATCGCGACCGCCGACAGGATCCGCGCGCCCGCCGCCGAGCCCTGCGTATCGGCGACCGCGAGCCATTCCGACCGCGCGAGCGGCGCGGTGGGATCGAGCCGGAATCCGCGGCCTCCGACCGACGCCCATGTCTCGCCGGACGCGTCGCGCCGACGCGCGACCCGATCGGGGAAGCCCAGCGCGACGCAGACGCCTGCCCCCCGCCCGCTTGCGGCAGGGGGTTGGGGGTGGGCGCCCGATTTCGACGTCGCGCCCCGCGGACGGCGCGCGCCCACCCCCGGCCCCCTCCCGCTCGCGGGAGGGGGGCAAGTTTCGCCCATCTCTCGGCCATCCCGCGCGCCGCCTGCGCCTTGGGCCCGCGCTCGGTTTTCCATCGGCGCAGGCGGGTTTCGAGGTCGACATCCTGTCCGCCGATGCCGCGCTCGCCCAGCAGGACCGCTACCTGCGCCGCGACGGGGGCCAGGCCGCGGTCGGCGGCGCGCAGGAGCATGTGCGCCAGCCGCGGCGGCATCGGCAGTTTGGCGATCGCGCGGCCATGCGCGGTCGGCCGCCCCTCTTCGATCGCCTCGAGCGTCGTCAGGCGCGCCATCGCCTCGTCGATCGCCGCGGCAGGGGGCGGATCGATCCAGCGCAGGTCGCGCGGATCGCCGACGCCCCATAGCGCGCAGGCGAGGACCAGCGCCGAGAGGTCCGCCTCCAGGATCTCGGGAGGATCGTAGCGGGGCAGCCCCGCGGTGGCTGCCTCTTCCCACAAGCGATAGGCCGTTCCCGGCCCGAGCCGCGCCGCGCGGCCGGCACGCTGCGTGACCGCGGCCTGGCTCGCGCGTTCGGTCACCAGCCGCGTCATGCCCGCGGCGCGGTCATAGCGCGGGCGTCGCGCCAGTCCCGAATCGACGACGATACGGATACCGTCGAGCGTCAGGCTGGTCTCGGCGATGCTGGTGGCGAGCACGACCTTGCGGCGGCCATCGGGTTCGGGAAGGATCGCGGCACGCTGCGCTGCGGGGTCGAGGCTGCCATGAAGCTCGTGCAGGACGATGTCGTCGGGAAGATTGGCGAGGCGGTCGGCGGTGCGTTCGATCTCCGCGACGCCCGGTAGGAAAGCGAGGACGCCGCCCTCCGCTTCACCGAGCGCGCGCCGGATCGCGGACGCGACCGAATCCTCGATCCGCAACTCCGCCTGGCGGCCGATGTGCCGCAGCGTCAGCGGATAGCTCCGGCCTTCGCTTTCGATCACCGGCGCGCCCGGTGCATCCGGGTCCATCAGCGCCGCGAATCGTGCACCGTCGAGCGTCGCCGACATCGCGACGATACGCAGATCGGGGCGGAAGCCGGCCTGCACGTCGAGGGCGAGCGCCAGTCCGAAATCGCCATCGAGACTGCGCTCATGGACCTCGTCGAACAGCACGGCGGACACGCCCGCGAGTTCTGGGTCCGCCTGGATCCGCGCGACGAAGATGCCCTCCGTGATCACGGTCACGCGCGTCGCCGCCGAGCGCTTGCTGTCCATGCGCGTCGCATAGCCGAAGGTCTGCCCGACGGGTTCGCCTGCGGTCGCCGCCATCCGCTCGGCCGCCGCCCGCGCGGCCAGACGCCGCGGCGACAGCAGCAGGATCTCGCCGGTGCACCACGGCTCGGCGAGGAGCGCGGGCGCGACCGCGGTGGTCTTGCCCGCACCCGGCGGCGCGACGAGCACCGCGGACGACCGGTCGCGCAAGGTGGCGAGCAGGTCGGGGAGTACGGCGAGGATCGGAAGCGGCGGCGCGGTCATCGGCGCCTGCTGCCACAAGGATGGGCGCGGTGACAGCGTTCGTGGCCGCCTGACGATGATCGGCACCGTACAATCCTCCCCCGCAAGGGGGAGGTGGCGCCGAAGGCGACGGAGGGGGCGGACACGGAGCAGGCGTTTCCCTTTCCTCCCCCTCCGTCAGGCTAAAGCCTGCCACCTCCCCCTTGCGGGGGAGGATAGTTTGCGACACCCGGCTGGATGGCGAAGCACCCACGCGGCACCGAAGGCTGGCAAGCGCTCGCGAACCTGCTAGATGCGGCGCCAGTATTTATGGCGTCCGATCCTTCCCCCACTCCGACGACGGCGATCCGCCGTACCACCGACAGGTTGCGGGGCGGGTTCGCACGCGCCTGGGCCAGCCGTTGGACCAAGGCGGCGCTCGCGCTGTTCGGGGCGGGGCTGATCGCGATCTTCGCCTTCTGGCTGATCGTGGTGCGCGATCTTCCCTCGGTCGATACGCTGCGCACCTATGAGCCGCCGCTGCCGACCAACGTGCGCGGCATCGATGGCGCGCCGATCCACAGCTATGCGCGCGAACGCCGGGTCGAACTGAGCTTCGCCGAATATCCGCCGATGCTCGTCAACGCGTTCCTCGCGGCCGAGGACAAGTCGTTCTTCGAGCATCACGGCGTCGATTATCCCGGGCTCGCCGGCGCGGTGTATGACTATGTGTCCAAGATCGGCAGCGGCCGCCGCGCGCGCGGTGGATCGACGATCACCCAACAGGTTGCCAAGAACCTGTTGATCGGCAATGCCTATTCGCCATCGCGCAAGCTGCGCGAAGCGGTGCTGGCCTACAAGATCGAGGATACGCTGACCAAGCAGCAGATCCTCGAGCTCTATCTCAACCAGATCGCGCTGGGGCGAAACGCGTTCGGGGTCGAGGCCGCGAGCCACGCCTATTTCGACAAGGATCTGGGCCAGCTCGACCTCGCGCAAATGGCGTATCTGGCGATCCTGCCGAAGGGGCCGTCCAACTACGATCCGGCACGCTATGCCGAACGCGCGATGATCCGGCGCAACTATGTGCTCGACCGGATGCTGCAGAACGGCTTCATCACGCGTGCGCAGTTCAGCGAAGCCAATGCCCAGCCGCTGGGCACGGTGATGCGCCGGACGCCCAAGTTCGAAAGCGTCGGCGGCTATTTCGTCGAGGAGGTCCGCCGCCAGCTGATGGCCAAGTTCGGCGAAAGTGCGAAGGACGGCCCGTACAGCGTCTATTCGGGCGGCCTGTGGGTGCGGACCTCGTTCGACACGCGGTTGCAGGATCTGGCGCAGCAGGCCCTGCGCGACGGACTGGTGCGGTTCGACAGCGGGCGTGGCTGGAACGGGCCGATCCGCCATGTCGACATCGAGGATGACAACTGGCTCCAGCCGTTGCTCAACAGCAATATCGCGCTCGACTATCGCGACTGGGTGGCGGCGATCGTGACGGGCAAGGACGGCAACGCCTGGAACCTCGGCTTCCGCACCGGCAAGACCGGCACGCTGCCGCGCTATGCCGCGCAGATGGCGGTGCGCGGCAAGGGCGGCAACGCGTTCGGCGCGATCAAGACGGGTGACATCATCGCGGTGGCGCCCGACGGCGGCGACTTCGCGTTGCGCGCGATCCCCAAGGTATCGGGCGCGTTCGTCGTCGAAGAGCCCGCGAGCGGCCGCGTGCTGGCGATGCAGGGCGGGTTCGACGACCGGTTGCAGGCGTTCAACCGCGCGACGCAGGCGATGCGGCAGCCGGGGTCGACGATCAAGCCGATCGTCTATTCCGCCGCGCTCGACAACGGCATGACGCCCGCGTCGATCATCGTCGACGGGCCGTTCTGCGTCTATCAGGGCGCACGGCTCGGGCAGAAATGCTTCCGCAACTTCGGCAATTCGCGCGGCGCCGGGCCGCACACGATGCGCTGGGGCATCGAACAGTCGCGCAACCTGATGACCGTGCGGACCGCCGCGCAGACCGGCATGCCGAAGGTCGTCGCCACCATCAAGAAGATGGGCGTCGGCGACTATGCGCCCTATCTCTCGTTCGCGCTGGGCGCGGGCGAGACGACGGTGGGGCGGATGGTCAACGCCTATTCGATCCTCGCGAACAACGGCAAGGGCGGGCCGCCGTCGCTGATCGACTTCGTCCAGGATCGTCACGGCAAGGTGATCTGGCCCGAGAACTGGCGCGCCTGCGACCGCTGCAACGCCCCCGACTGGGACGGCAAGCCGATGCCGCGCCCGGTCACGCGCCAGCGCCAGGTGCTCGACGCGATGACCGCGTACCAGATGGTCCACATCACCGAAGGCGTCGTCCAGCGCGGCACCGCGGTGACGCTGCGCGATCTCGACCGGCCGATGTTCGGCAAGACCGGGACCAACAATGGCCCGACCGACGTGTGGTTCATCGGCGGCACGCCGCAGTTCGTCGGCGGGCTGTATATCGGCTTCGACACGCCGCGGAACCTGGGTGGCGCCGCGCAGGGCGGCACGCTCGCCGCGCCGATCTTCAAGCAGTTCGCGGTCAAGGCCTATGAGGATCTGCCCAAGCTGCCGTTCCGCGCGCCTGCGGGGATCCGCATGGTCCGGATCGATCGCGGCAGCGGGCGGCCGGTCTATGGGACCTGGCCCAACACCGACGATCCGAAGCCCGCGG
The DNA here is from genome assembly GCF_036856055.1 of Sphingomonas sp. 22R3R2A-7. Classification (NCBI taxonomy): domain Bacteria; kingdom Pseudomonadati; phylum Pseudomonadota; class Alphaproteobacteria; order Sphingomonadales; family Sphingomonadaceae; genus Sphingomonas; species Sphingomonas sp. 22R3R2A-7. Next base: position 1,411,123 of record NZ_JASPFR010000001.1, read on the forward strand.
TGATCTGGGAGGCGTTCAAGCCCGAGAGCGAACCGCGGCGTGCCGCGCGCCGTGCAGGCCCCGCCCCGGCCGCTGCCGCGACGGTCGCCGTGAAAAAGGCCGAAGCCCCGCGCGACAGCGATTTCTTGCAAAGAGAAGGCGGAATCTACTAGCGCGCTTATATAGACGTCATCGCACATCAATCCGTCATTCCGGCGAAAGCCGGGATCTCGTGGTAAGGGAGGACACTCCTCGCCGCAGGAGATGCCAGCATTCGCTGGCATGACGAAGACCGGAGAATACCCATGCGCGCCGAAGCGCAGGCTCACGTAGACACCATCAAAGACGCGCTGGCCTTGCTGCGCCGCTTCCTCGACTGGGACCGCGCGCTGCGTCGTCTCGACGAGCTGAACGCGCGCGTCGAGGATCAGGCGCTCTGGTCCGATCCCAAGGCCGCGCAGGAGGTGATGCGCGAGCGTCGTCGCCTCGACGAGGCGATCGGTGCGACTCGCGCGATCGAGAGCGAGCTGGCGGACACGTCCGAGCTGATCGAGATGGCCGAGGCCGAGGGCGACACCGCGATGGAGGCGGACGGCGTCGCCGCGCTCGCCGAACTTGCCGCGCGCGCCGACAAGGACAAGATCAAGGCGCTGCTCGCGGGCGAGGCCGATGGCAACGACACCTATATCGAGGTGAACGCCGGCGCCGGCGGCACCGAGAGCCAGGACTGGGCGGGCATGCTCAGCCGGATGTATTCGCGCTGGGGCGAACGCCACGGGCTGAAGGTCGAACTGATCGACCAGCATTCGGGCGAGCAGGCGGGGATCAAGTCCGCCACGCTGCTGCTCAAGGGCGAGAACGCGTACGGCTATGCCAAGACCGAGAGCGGCGTCCACCGCCTCGTCCGGATCAGCCCCTACGACTCGGCCGCGCGTCGCCACACCTCGTTCGCCAGCGTCTGGGTCTATCCGGTCGTCGACGACAATATCGAGGTCGAGTACAACGAAAGCGATCTGCGCATCGACACGTACCGCGCGAGCGGAGCGGGCGGGCAGCACATCAACACGACCGATTCGGCGGTGCGCATCACGCACATCCCGACCGGCATCGTCGTGCAGTGCCAGAACCAGCGGTCGCAGCACAAGAACAAGGCCGAGGCGTATAATCAGCTCCGCGCGCGTCTGTACGAGCGCGAACTGGCGATCCGTGAGGCCGCCGCCAATGCCGAGAATGCGGGCAAGACCGATATCGGCTGGGGTCACCAGATCCGGTCCTACGTGCTGCAGCCGTACCAGATGGTGAAGGACCTGCGCACGGGCGTCGTCTCGACCAGTCCCTCGGACGTGCTCGACGGCGATCTCGAGCTGTTCATGGCGGCGGCGCTGTCGCAGCGCGTGACCGGCGAGGCTGTCGAGGTGGAGGACGTCGATTGACGCTGAGGGATGCCCTCGTCCTGATGCTGTCGCCGGTGTTCCTGCTTGCGGCCTGCGACGGTAGCAAGCCGCTGATCAAGCGCGAGCCGAAGGAACCCGTGTTCCCCGCCGCCGACCGTCCGGTCGCGTCGATCGTGTCGTCGCGCTGGTCCAACGAAGAGGCACGCGATCGGCTGAACGAAGCCGGCGAGGTCATGAACAAGGCCGACATCCGCAAGGGCATGACCGTCGCCGACATCGGCGCGGGCGAGGGCTATTACACGATCCGCATGGCCGCGCGCGTCGGCAAGGAAGGCCGTGTGCTGGCGGAGGACATCGTCGCCAACGTCCGCGACCAGCTGGCGGAACGCGTCGCGCGCGAGGATCTGGCCAATGTCAGCGTGAAGCTCGGCGAGCCGAACGACGCGAAACTGCCCGAAGCGAGTTTCGACCGCGTGCTGATGGTGCACATGTACCACGAGATCGAGCAGCCCTATGAATTCCTCTGGCGGCTCCGGCCATCGCTGAAGCCGGACGGGCTGGTCGTCGTCGTCGATGCCGACCGCCAGACGCAGAACCACGGCACCCCCTGCGCTGTTGAAGTGTGAATTCGCCGCGGTCGGCTATACCGAGGTCGATACCGACGCCATGCCCTCGGCGGGCGGCTACATCGCCACCTTCCGCGCGACGGGCCCGCGCCCTGCCCCGGACGCGATCCGCGCCTGTCGGCTGCGCTGACGCGCTGCCCGTCGTCGTGACGGCGCGGCTCCCCCTTCCGTCATCCTGACGAAGGTCAGGATCCAGAGCCACAGGCGGCACGGTCCTAACCCTGGATCCTGACTTTCGTCAGGATGCCGGCGACCTCAGCCTGTCCCGACCGTCACGCAACGCCTCGTCACCCGACAAACGCACGCCAACGACATTCCCTTGAGCCCGGGCGCGCACCCGACTACGCCCGCCGCCATGCGCCAGTATCTCGACCTCATGGACCGCGTGCTCTCGACCGGCGTCGAGACGATGGACCGCACCGGCACCGGCACGCTGAGCGTCTTCGGCGCGCAGATGCGCTTCGATCTCGCCGCGGGCTTCCCCGTGCTCACCACCAAGAAGCTCCACCTCCGCTCGATCATCGTCGAGCTTTTGTGGTTCCTGCGCGGCGACACCAACGTCCGCTGGCTGCAGGAGCGGAAAGTCGCGATCTGGGACGAATGGGCGAACGAGAACGGCGATCTCGGCCCGGTCTATGGCAAGCAGTGGCGTGACTGGGCGACTGCCGACGGCCGCCACATCGACCAGATCGCCGAGCTGATCGACCAGATCAGGACCAACCCCGCCTCGCGCCGCCAGATCGTCAGCGCGTGGAATCCGGGCGACCTGCACGCGATGGCGCTCGCGCCGTGCCACTGCCTGTTCCAGACGCATGTCGCGAACGGCAAGCTTTCGCTGCAATTGTACCAGCGCTCGGGCGACATCTTCCTCGGCGTGCCGTTCAACATCGCCAGCTACGCGCTGCTCACGCATATCCTCGCGCAGCAATGCGGGCTCGAGGTCGGCGAGTTCATCTGGACCGGCGGCGATTGCCACCTCTATGCGAACCATCTCAAGCAGGCACGACTGCAACTGAGCCGCGACCCCGGCCCGCTCCCGCGACTCGAGATCGTGCGCAAGCCGGACTCGATCGACGCGTACGAGTATGAGGATTTCGTGCTCCACGACTATGTCGCGCAGCCGCACATCAAGGCGCCCGTAGCCGTCTGAACCGATAGCGAATCGCAATAGGAACTCGCAGCGTCATACCCGGTTGACCGTCCGAACCTATTCGGAAGGCCTATCATGGACATCACCCAGCTCATCCTCGACGAACACGCGCAGCAGCGTGCACTGTTCGCGCAGATCGACAGCATCGACGCCAAGGACACCGAGGCGCTGTCGGCGCTGTGGACGCGCCTCAAGAACCTGCTCGACGCGCATGCCGAGGCGGAAGAGCGCTTCTTCTACCCGCGCCTCATGAAGATCGGCACCGGCGGCAACGACGCCGACTCGGCGGCCGAGGAGACCGAGGACGCGATCGAGGATCACAACGACATCCGCGAGACCGGCGAGGCGGTCGACAAGCACCCGGTCGGCTCGGACGCGTGGTTCGAGGCGGTCGGCGAATGCAACAAGGCCAACAGCGATCACCTCGCCGAGGAAGAGCGACAGGGCCTGACCGACTTCCGCAAGCATGCGACGCTCGAAGAGCGGCATGAGCTCGGCGTCCGGTTCGCGGCGTTCGAGGCGAACCACCTGAACGGCGTGAAGGTCGTCGAGAAGGACCCCGAGGCGTACGTCAAGGAACACGCCCCGAACTGATCCCTGTTTCACCACCCCGGCGAAGGCCGGGGCCCAATTGGCAAGGTCGAAGTAACGGAGCGCCGCGCTCGTCATCGACGTTCCCCAATTGGGCCCCGGCCTCCGCCGGGGAGGAGTTAAGGGCCGGGCTGCCTCCCCACACGCGGAAGTAGCCCCCAGCCCCCGATCCGGCATGATAGCCGCATGATCACCTTCTACCTCGCCCGCGCCAGCAACGGTGTCATCGGCCGCGACGGCCAGCTCCCCTGGCGGCTCCCCGCCGATCTCAAGCGCTTCAAGGCGCTGACGATGGGCAAGCCGATGGTGATGGGGCGCAAGACGTTCGAGAGCTTCCGCAGCCCCTCCCCGGCCGCCGCCACATCGTCCTCACGCGCGGCCACTGGCACGCCGACGGCGCGGAGGTTGCGCACTCGATCGACGAAGCGCTCGCGATCGCGGGCGACGAGGTCGCGGTCATCGGCGGCGCGCAGATCTATGCGCAGTTGCTCCCCCATGCCGACCGGATCGAACTCACCGAAGTGCACGCCGAGCCCGAAGGCGACGCGATCGTCCCCGCGTTCGACGGCTGGCGCGAGATCGCGCGCGAGGATCACCCCGGCGAAAAGCAGCGCCCACCCTTCAGCTTCGTCACGCTCACCCGCCGCTGAAGACTGTTGTCCCGCAAAGGCGGCGCGGGCGGGCAAGCGTAAGGAGGGACTATCGTCCTCCGCGGCGTCTGGGTACTGACCCGTCCATGCAACGGCTCGACGGTGGCGCATCCATCCCTTCGTATCTGGCGGACGGGATCGTGGCGCTGGGTAATTTCGACGGATTCCATCTCGGTCACCAGGCGGTGGTCGCGCGCGCGATCGCGTGGGCGAAGGCCGAGGGTCGCCCCGCGCTGGTCGCGACATTCGACCCGCATCCGGTCCGCCATTTCCGTCCCGCTACGCCCCCTTCCGCCTCACCACGCTCGACCAGCGCGAGCGGCTGTTCGCAGACGCAGGCGCCGATGCGATGGTGGTGTTCCATTTCGACGGCGATCTCGCCGCGCTGACCGCCGAGCAGTTCGTCGCCGACCGGCTCGAACGCAATCTGCGGATCGGCGGCGTGGTGACGGGCGAGGACTTCACCTTCGGCCATGCCAAGAGCGGCACCGTCCACACGCTCGCCGCGCGCGGCCCGGTCCACGGATTCCGCGCGGAAACCGTCGGCGCGGTCGCGCTGGATGGCGAGACGGTGTCCTCGACCCGGATCCGCGAGGCGCTGCGCGCCGGCGACATGGCGACCGCGACGCGGCTGCTCACCCGCCCGTTCGCGATCGAGGGCGTGGTGCAGCACGGCGACAAGCTCGGCCGCACGATCGGCTATCCGACTGCGAACATCGACATGGGCAAGTATCTGCGTCCCGCCTACGGGATCTATGCGGTGACCGGGCAGCTGGAGGACGGTCGCGTCCTGAAGGGCGCCGCCAATCTCGGCATCCGCCCGAGCTTCGATCCGCCCAAGGAATTGCTCGAGCCGCATTTCTTCGATTTCGCCGAAGACCTGTACGGCCGCCGCATCGAGGTCTCGCTGATCGAATATCTCCGCCCGGAGGCGAAGTTCGACGGCCTCGACCCGCTGATCGCGCAGATGGATGCCGATTGCGCGCGGGCACGGGCGATTCTGCGCTAGGCATCGAAGCCGCAAGCCGCGCTGGAGGGGGATGGCAACGTGTCCTCCGCTCGGCTACAGCCCGGCCCACTTATGACCGATACTCCTGCGCCCGCCCGCGATTACCGCGACACCGTCTTCCTGCCGAAGACCGACTTCCCGATGAAGGCGGGCCTCGCCGCCAAGGAGCCGGCGATCCTCAAGCGCTGGGCGAAACTCGGCATTTACGACCGGCTGCGCGAACAGCGGCTCGGGCGCGAGCGGTTCATCCTGCACGACGGCCCGCCGTACGCGAACGGCGACATCCACATGGGTCACGCCATGAACAAGGTGCTGAAGGACATCATCGTCCGCTCGCAATCGCTGATGGGCAAGGACGCGCCCTATGTCCCCGGCTGGGACTGCCACGGCCTGCCGATCGAGTGGAAGGTCGAGGAAGCGTATCGCGCGAAGAAGCTCAACAAGGACGACGTCCCCGTCGACCAGTTCCGCGCCGAATGCCGCGCCTATGCCGAAAAATGGGTCGCCGTGCAGAAGGGCGAGTTCGAGCGTCTCGGCGTGATGGGCGACTGGGCCGATCCGTACCTCACGATGAAGTACGACGCCGAGGCGACGATCGTCGGCGAACTGCTCAAGTTCGCCGAAAGCGGCCAGCTCTACCGTGGTGCCAAGCCCGTAATGTGGTCGCCGGTCGAAAAGACCGCGCTCGCCGAGGCCGAGGTCGAGTATGAGGACATCGTCTCAACCCAGATCGACGTCGCGTTCGAGATCGTCGATGCGCCGAACGCGCCAGAACTGGTCGGCGCGCATGCGGTGATCTGGACGACGACGCCGTGGACGATCCCGGTGAATCAGGCGCTGAGCTATGGGCCTGAGATCAACTACGTAGCCGTGAAGATCAGCCATGAAGATGATCGAACTTTCTTGGTCGCAGAAGCGCTGGTTCAGACATTTATCCAACGGTTCAAACCTGTTGATCTTGAAGATACCGGCGCAACCGCTGGCATCTTCTGGGAAGGCAAGGGCTCGCAACTCGAAGGCGCCACCGCACGCCACCCGATGCACGCACTCGGCGGCTTCTTCGCAAAGCCGCGCCCGTTCCTCCCCGGCGAGTTCGTCACGACCGACGCGGGCACCGGGCTCGTCCACATGGCGCCGGACCACGGCGAGGACGATTTCGAGCTCTGCAAGCAATATGGCATCGATCCGGTCTTCGCGATCGACGGCGCAGGCATGTACCGTGCCGACTGGGCCTGGCTCGGCGGGCAAGGGTCGGTCATCAACAAGAAGTTCGTGGCCGCCGACGGCCCGATCTGCAGCGACCTGCGCGCGGCCGGCGCGCTGCTCGCGGCGAGCGACGACTTCAAGCACAGCTACCCGCATTCGTGGCGCTCGAAGGCCAAGGTGATCTTCCGTGCGACGCCGCAATGGTTCATCCCGATGGATGCGGCCACGCCTCCCTCTCCCCTCCGGGGAGAGGGTCGGGGTGAGGGGCAGCCAAGCAGCGCTGCGCCCGGAACGGCCCCTCACCCCAGCCCTCTCCCCGACGGGGAGAGGGAGCAAGACGGCAACGGCGCCACGCTCCGCGAAATCGCGCTCGACGCGATCGCCGCGACCAGCTGGATCCCCGCGCGTGCGGAAAACCGGATCACGTCGATGGTGCAGGGCCGCCCCGACTGGGTCATCTCGCGCCAGCGCGCCTGGGGTGTCCCGATCGCATTGTTCGTCAACCGCGCCACGGGCCAGTATCTCAACGACCCCGCGGTCAACGCGCGCATCGTCGAAGCCTTCCGCCAGAACGGCGCGGACGCCTGGTATGCCGACGACCACCAGGCGCTGCTCGGCCCCGACTACGCGCTCGCCGATTATGAGGTCGTGAAGGACATCCTCGACGTCTGGTTCGATTCGGGCTGCACGCACGCCTTCACCGTCGAGGCGCGTTACGGCGAAGGCACCCGCGCGAATCTCTATCTCGAAGGCTCGGACCAGCATCGCGGCTGGTTCCAGTCGAGCTTGCTCGAAAGCTGCGGCACGCGTGGTCGCGCGCCGTACGACGCGGTCCTCACGCACGGCTTCGCGCTCGACGGCCAGGGGCGGAAGATGTCGAAGAGCCTCGGCAACGTCGTCGATCCGCTCAAGATCATCGGCGAGAGCGGCGCGGACATCCTGCGCATGTGGGTCGCTTCCACCGACTATTTCGACGACGTGAAGATCGGCAAGGAGGTGCTCGCCACCGCCTCCGACGCATATCGCAAGCTGCGCAACACGTTCCGCTACATGCTCGGCGCGCTCGAAGACTTCGACGAGTCGGAGCGCGTCGCGGTCTCCGACATGCCCGAGCTCGAGCGCTACGTGCTCCACCGCCTCGGCATGATCGACACCGAACTGCGCCAGGCCGCCGAGGCGTATGAGTTCAACCGCTACACGCGCCTGCTGACCGACTTCGCGAACGAGGATCTGTCCGCGTTCTTCTTCGATATCCGCAAGGATTCGCTCTATTGCGACGCGCCGACCGACATCAAGCGCCGGTCATACCGCACGGTGCTGGACGTGTTGTTCCACGCGCTGGTCCGCTACGCAGCACCGGTGCTGTGCTTCACCACGGAAGAAGTCTGGCAGGCCCGCTTTCCGAGCGATGACAGCTCGGTGCACTATCTTGAATGGCCGTCGCTCCCGTCGCTCGACGCGGACGACGTGATCGGCAGCAAATGGCGCAAGATCCGCGACCTCCGCGTCGCCGTTACCGAGGCGATCGAGCCGCTGCGCCGCGAGAAGACGGTTCGCTCCAGCCTTGAGGCCGAAGTCACCGTTCCTGCAATGCTGCTCGACGCCGATGCGCTGGCCGAGGCGTTTATCGTCGCCAAGGTCACGCCGGGCGACGCGGTCACCGTGACGCGCACCGACTTCCACAAGTGCGGCCGCTGCTGGCGCCACCTCCCCGAGGTGACGGTCGATGGCGAGCTGTGCGATCGTTGCGAAGAGGTCGTGGCGCATGCGTAACCTGCCCAAGGCCGGCTTTGCAGCCGCGATCGTCCTCTTCCTCGCCGACCAGCTCAGCAAATGGGCGGTGACGAAGCCGCTCGGGATCGATCTCGCTCGGCGATGCGCGGACGATCACCTCGTTCTTCGACCTGCGGTTCGTGCCCAATATCGGCATCTCGCTCGGGCTGCTGCCCGCCGACGGCCACCTGACGCGCTGGGCGCTGGTGCTGCTGACGGGTGCGATTTCGGTCGGCGTCGCGGTGTGGATGACGCGCGAGAAGAACCCCGCCGATCAGATCGCGCTCGGCTTCGTGCTCGGCGGCGCGGTCGGCAATATCCTCGACCGGATCCGGCTCGGTTATGTCGTCGATTTCGCCGATCTGCATATCGGCGAATGGCGTCCGTTTTTGGTCTTCAATGTCGCCGATGCAGCGATTACTGTCGGCGTGCTCGTCCTGCTTGTCCGGGCGCTGCTCGTGCGCGAGAAGCCCCCTGTGGAGAATTCCCATGCGTAAGTTTGTGCCCCTGGCTGCCGGTCTGGCGAGCGTCGTGTTGCTGTCCGGTTGCGGCGCCGGCAAGAGCCTCGATCGCGCGCGCCCGGACGAGTTCGCGGTCGCGCGTCAGGCGCCCCTCGTGATCCCGCCCGACTTCGCGCTGGTCCCGCCGCAGCCGGGCGCCGCGCGCCCGCAGGATACCGCCGCCAACGCACAGACGCTCGACGCGCTGTTCGGCGGCACGGCAGCGCGCAGTGCCGCCGAAGCCGGCGTCATCGGCGAGGCGGGGCAGAACAATGCCGACCCCGGCATCCGTTCGACCGCAGGCGATCCGGGCACGACGGTGGTCGACAAGGGTTCGACGACCCGCGACATCGTCGCTGCGCCCGAGGGTGACGGTCAGGACGCACGCGCTTCGGCAAACTGATCGGGACATACCGGCACACGTGAAAAAGGGCGGCCCCGCGAGGAGCCGCCCTTTTCATGTGTCCGGCGTCCCGTGCAATCGCACTGGTCGGTCACCCCGCAAGACGAGGGTTACTTGCCAGAGCGACCGCCCCCGCCCCCGCGGAACACCCCATCCGACGACGGGGTGCCGCTATGAGGGGGCGCGACGTACCTTATGCGTGGTCGTGCATTCAGAACGCCGCGGTGAGCGATACGACGACCTTGCCCCCGGCGATCGAGCCGACACCGTCCTGGCCACGACTGAAGCTCGGCTGGAGATAGGCGGATTCGCCCTTGCCGATGTCGGTATCGACATAGGCCACGCCGAGCGTCAGCGGGGTCGTCGGGATCACATAGTCGGCGCCGAACAGCCAGTCGAAATACTCGCCGGTCGGCGACACGCTGGTCGCGAACGGGCCAAGGCCCTTGTTGCCGTTCGAATAGCCGACATGCGCCTTCACGGTCAGCCCGGTGTCCGGAATACCGCTGCTGACATCGCCCCAGAGATAGAGGTTGTCATCCTTGGCATTGACCCGGTCGTAGACGCCGTTCGCCGCCGAGGTGCCGTTCGTGTACCAGGGACCAAGCGCCTGCTGCTTGGGCGCGTAAGCGACGCCGGCGAGCAGTGCGACGGGGCCGACGGTGCCCGACAGCTTGGCATAAGGCTCGATGAAGTCGGTATTGTCGAACCCGGCGGGATACATGTACCAGGTCGCACCGACGTCGAGCGCGCCGCCGCCGACGGGAACCTTGTACCCCGCGATCAGGTCGAGCTCCATGTTGGCACCGCCGAACGTACCCCAGCCCGAGAGGTTGGACCCCCAAGTGCCGATGTAGATCCCGCTTTCATGCGCGATCGTGATGCCGCCCTGTACGGCCAGATTTTCGTCCGACTGCGATACGCCGCGAAAGCGGTAATCGCTGACGAGACCGACCGAGCCAGACACGGTCACCGGCTTTGGCGGCGCGGTGTCCTGGGCAAAGACGGGCGTGGCGGCGGCCAGCGCAACGCCGCCGAGGAGAAGAGTGGAGAAGCGCATCGTTTCCCTTTCGAAACCGGAAGTCGATGTCCCCGCCTGCAACCGCGGACGCCATGTCTATCGAGGCGAAGCCTCCGAGCCTGGTCTTTCCTGCGGTGACCAATCTGTGACAGCGCATGGTGCGGCGCACAAGGTATATTGCGTACGGCCCAGCATTGACGCGCATATGTTGCGCAATCACCACACTCTACCTTAGTTTATCATATTATATCGCGTCCCCGGCTCTGATGGGCGCACCCCGCTCGCACGAGGCTCCAATCGCCTAGGCCAGCGCCTGACGGTACGCGGCAAGGCCGGCGTCGAGGTCTGCGATCAGGTCGTCGGGGTCTTCGAGGCCGATCTGCAGACGAACCATCGGGCCTGCCGCCTCGCGCCGCGTGACGCTGCGATAGCGGTGCGGATCCACGGGGATGGCAAGGCTTTCGAATCCGCCCCAGCTGTAGCCGATCCCGAACAATTGCAGCGTGTCGATCAACGCGGCGCGGGCAACGTCGCTCCCGCCGTTCAACGCGAACGAGAAGAGTCCGCTCGATCCCTTGAAGTCACGCGCGAAGATCGCGTGTCCGGGACAGTCGGGAAGCGCGGGGTGCAGGACCTGCGCAACCTCGGGACGCGAACGAAGCCACGCCGCGATTCGGAGCGCACTCGACTGATGCTGCGCGAGACGGACCGCCATCGTTCGCAGCCCCCGACTGCCGAGCCAGCAGTCGTCGGGGCTCGCGACCTGCCCGAGCTGGAAGCTCGTCTCGCGAAGCCGTGCGAAATGACCCGCGCCCGCGGTTACCGACCCGAGCATGACGTCCGAATGACCGACGACATATTTGGTCCCCGCAAGGATCGTCAGGTCGACACCGTGCTGGATCGCCGGGAAAAACAGCGGTGTCGCCCATGTGTTGTCGAGCAATGTCGTGACGCCGCGCGCGCGCGCCGCCGCGACGATCGCGGGGACGTCCTGCACCTCGAACGTCAGCGAACCGGGGCTTTCCATGAAGATCGCCCGGGTCCTGTCGCCAATGAGGTCGGCGATCCCCGCGCCGATCAGCGGGTCGTAAAAGCGCGTGGTGATGCCGAACCGCTTGAGCAGCCCGTTCGCCATCCCGCGCGTCGGATCATAGGCGCTGTCCACCAGCAGGAGTTCGTCGCCCGGCGACAGCACGGACAGCAACGCCGCAGCAATCGCGGCGACACCCGAGCAATAGAGGAAGGTCCCCTCCGCGCCCGGCTCGAGCGAGGTCAGCGCGTCGGCAAGGCTCCATTGCGTCGGCGTGCCCTTGCGCCCGTAAAAGAGCCTGTGGTGCGTGTCGCGCGTCGCACTGTCGCGCAGGTGCGCGACCGAGTCGTACAGGATCGTCGATGCGCGCCACACGGGCGGGCTGACGATCGCCCCCTCGCCGACGCCGCGTGTCCATTCGGCGCGGCGCCCCGCCAGCACGACCTTCGTGGCGTCGCCGACGCGCTTGTCCGTGTCGCTCACTGGTCGCCCCCGTCGCGGCTCACCGCCTTGGGCGTCGTGGGGTCGCCGCCCCATTCCGACCAGCTGCCATCATATAGCGCAGCATCGTGGCCGAGCAGATGCGCGCCGAAGACGAGCACCGCGGCGGTGATCCCCGACCCGCATGTCGTGACGATCGGTTTGCCAAGGTCCACCCCCGCGCTGTCGAAGGCCGCGCGCAACGCGTCCCCCGTCTTCCAGCTGCCGTCGGCGTTGAACAACGCGGTTTGCGGCAGGTTGGCCGATCCGGGAATATGGCCGGCCGCCGTGCCCGGTCGCGGATCGCCCTCGGCGCCGGTGAACCGCGCCGCGGACCGCGCATCGAGTATCTGATCCCCGCCACCATCGAGATTTGCCCTGATCTGGCCGAGGCTGCGTACCCCGCTTCGGTCTTCGGTGACCGTAAAGCGGGCCGCTCGCGGTGCCGGGATGCCCGCCTCGACATCGCGTGACTCCGCGCGCCATTTGGCGAGCCCGCCATCGAGAATCGCGACGTCGCGCGCGCCGAACAGCCGCAGCATGAACCAGGCACGCGCTGACGTATGCCAGGGCGACGTGTCGTAAATGACGATGCGATCGCCATCGCCGATCCCGAGCGCCTGCATAAGGGCGCCGAATTTCTCGGCCGAGGGCAGCATGTTCGGCAAGTCGCTGGCCGTATCTCGCAATGCGGCAAGGTTCAGGAACACCGCGCCTGGAATATGCGCTGCGGAATATTCCGCGGCTGCATCGCGTCCCTCGGCATAGGTCGCGTCGACGATCCGCAGATCGGGCGCGCCCAGTTCGTTCGCCAACCACTCGGTGCTCACCAACGCGTCCATGCTGAATCCCCTGTCGTTGCCGCATCGTCTAGACAGCGATGGCGCGCGCGTCGAGCAAGCGCTGGCGTCGGGCGCAGCATCTGGCCCGACCGCGCGACAGCCATCGCGCGCTATCGTTTGAAGATCAGCCCCACCGTGACGGCCAGGCCGATGAGCGCAACCATCTGAACGGTCGGCCAGTCGATCCAGCCGACCGCATCGGGATCGCGCCGCAAGCGGCGGCGGCGCGCGCCCAGCCCGGCCGCCACGGCGAGCGCGGCACACCCGCCACTCGCTGCCCACAGACCCATCGCCATGTCAGGATCCGAGCTTCTCGACCTTGTCCTGGAGATTGGCGAGTTCCGACCGCAGCGCAGCGATCTCGTCGTCCTTGCTCGCTGCGGGCTTGGTCCCTGGCGCACCCGGCGCGGCAGCGCCGTTTGCGGGTGCGAACGCCTGAGCGGCAACATCGAACATCGCGATGTTGCGCTTGGCGATGTCGGCGAACGGCGAATGTGCAAACGCACCCTCGACCGCAGACTTGAACTGTTCCTGATTCCGACGGAAACTGTCCATCGAAGCCTCGAGATACCCCGGCACCATCTTCTGCATGGAGTCGCCGTACATCGAGATAAGCTGACGGAGAAAATTGACGGGCAACATCGTCTCGCCGCGGCTTTCTTCCTCCATGATGATCTGCGTGAGGACGTTGTGCGTGATATCCTCATCGGTTTTGGCATCGACGACCTTGAAGTCGCGCCCTTCGCGCGTCATCGTCGCGAGATGCTCCAGCGTGATGTACGATGACGTCTCGGTATTATACAGTCGCCTGTTGGCGTACTTCTTGATGACGACAAGCCCGTCTACCGTGCCTTGCTTCTTCATATGCAGCCCCTCCACGTGACTAGACCGAACGCTACGCGCTTTGACATTGCGCCGCAACATGGTCCACGCCCGCTGCCCCTGTTCCTCAAAATGCTGCGCAGCGAAACCGCAGCATCGGCGGCGACACGGGCTGCCGCGCTCGCGGGCCTTAGGGCATTCCAGTCGGCACCCCGCGCCGCGCCGATGCCCGCCCGCCCGGTGCTCGACGCGGTGGGGCGGGTGACGCTGCGGAGCTATGGCGACCCGTCGGCGGGGAAACCGACGATCGTCGTCGTCCCATCGCTCATCAACCCCGCGGCAATCCTCGACCTGTCCGAACAGACGTCGCTCATGCAATGGCTGGCAGGCCGAGGGTGGCAGGCTTGCCTCGTCGATTGGGGAAATCCGGGCGATGCGGATAGTCATCTCGACCTGACCGCGCATGTCGAGCAGCTGCTCGTGCCGCTGCTGCGGCGTTTCGCGACGCCGCCGGTCGTGGTGGGCTATTGCCTGGGCGGGACGCTCGCGATGGCAGCAGCCACAGCGATGCCCCTGGCCGGGCTCGCCACGATCGCCGCACCATGGCATTTTGCAGGATATGGCGCCCCCGCACGCGCCGACATGGCGAGGCTGTGGCGCGCGGCCAAACCCTTTGCAAAGGCGCTCGACCTCCTGCCGATGGAGGTGCTGCAAAGCGGGTTCTGGCGGCTCGCGCCGGCGCAGACGATCGCCAAATACGCGGCCTTTGCCGATCTCGTCCCCGACAGCGACGCGGCGCGCGCGTTCGTCCGGCTCGAGGACTGGGCCAATGGCGGTGCACCGCTGCCGCGCGCCGCCGCCGCAGCGTTGTTCGAGGATATGATCGCCGCCGATCTCCCGGGACGCGGCCTGTGGCGCATCGGCAACCGCCGTATCGATCCTGCCGCGCTGTCCTGCCCCGCCGTCGAGTTCGTCTCGCGGAACGATGCGATCGTGCCTGCCGCTACCGCAGCGGGGCTACGCGACCGCCGCGACGTCGCTGCGGGGCATGTCGGGATGATCGTGGGGAGCAAGGCGCGCGATCAGCTCTGGGAGCCATTGGCGAACTGGATTGGCGCGCTCGAGGCGCCTACATAAAACAAAACGAAAGGACCCGTCATGACCAGCAGCCCGAACGACATCGTCATCACCGCGGCCAAGCGCACCCCCGTTGGCAGTTTCCTTGGCGCGTTCGCCGCGGTACCGGCGCACGAGCTCGGCCGGATCGCGATCGAGGCCGCGCTCGAACAGGCAGGCGTCGCAGGTGCCGACGTGTCCGAAGTGATCCTTGGGCAGGTGCTGACCGCCGCGCAGGGCCAGAACCCGGCGCGCCAGGCATCGATGGCGGCGGGGGTCCCGAAAGAGGTCCCGGCATGGGGCGTTAATCAGGTCTGCGGCTCGGGTCTGCGCGCGGTGGCGCTCGCGTGCCAGGCGATCCAGACCGGCGATGCGACGATCGTCGTCGCCGGCGGACAGGAATCGATGTCGCTTTCCGCGCATGCGCAGTCGATCCGCGGCGGCCAGAAGATGGGCAATCTCAGCCTCGTCGACACGATGGTGAGCGACGGCCTGACCGACGTCTTCAACGGCTATCACATGGGCATCACGGCCGAAAATCTTGCCGAGCAATATCAGGTCACACGCGGTGACCAGGACGCCTTTTCGGTCGGCTCACAGAACAAGGCGGAGGCTGCGCGCAGTTCCGGGCGCTTCGCCGACGAGATCGCGCCGGTGACGATCAAGGGTCGCAAGGGCGACGTCGTGGTGTCCGACGACGAATATATCCGCGCAGGCGCGACGATCGAAAGCGTTTCGGGGTGCGGCCCGCGTTCAAGAAGGACGGCACCGTGACCGCGGCGAATGCGAGCGGCCTGAACGACGGTGCGGCCGCGCTGGTGATGATGCGCCGCGACGAGGCCGAACGCCGCGGCACGCCCGTCTCTGGCGACGATCCGGAGCTGGGCGTCGGCGGGGTCGACCCCTCGGTCATGGGGATCGGTCCGGTCCCCGCCACCCGGCGCGCGCTCGAGAAGGCCGGTTGGCAGATCGGCGACCTCGACCTGATCGAAGCCAATGAGGCGTTCGCCGCGCAGGCGCTCTCGGTCGGCAAGGAGCTTGGCTGGGACGCGGACAAGGTGAACGTCAACGGTGGCGCGATCGCGATCGGTCATCCGATCGGCGCAAGCGGCGCACGCGTGCTGACCACGCTGATCTACGAAATGCTCAAGCGCGATGCCAGGAAGGGTCTCGCGACGCTGTGCATCGGCGGCGGCATGGGCATCGCCATGTGTCTCGAGCGATAATCGACTAAGCCAAATCGACGAAGGTGAAACGAACATGACGGAATCGTGACGTTTTTGTCACAATTGAAAACCAAACCTGTCCCGTTCCTATCGTTTCGCCGCCTTCGGCCTTGCACCCAAACGCATTTTTGGCGTTTTGTGATCCCCTAGCGGCAAAAATGCCGACCAAAGGGGACCATAATTGTTAAAAGTGCGCAATTTTCTTACGGCGACCATCCTCGCATCCGGCGTGCTGTTGCCAGCAGCAGTACAGGCACAGACAGCACCGTCCGCCACCGACGGCACCGTGATGGAGACAGGCACACAAGTCGCGGAAGAGGCCGCGGCGGCGCCTGCGGACGATGTCATCGTCGTGACGGGATCGCGTATCGTGCGCCCAAACCTGGACTCGGCATCACCGATTACGTCGCTTAGCGCGCAGGAACTGACGCAGACCGGCGACGTCTCGCTTGGCGACACGCTGAACAAGCTGCCCGCGTTGCGCGCGACGTTCAGCGGCTCCAACTCGACGCGTAACATCGGTACCGCAGGCGTAAGCATCCTGGATCTTCGCGGCCTGGGCACCAATCGAACGCTCGTGGTGGTCAACGGCCGTCGTCACGTCACGACGACGCCTGGCAACGCAAATGTCGACATCAACACGATTCCCGTCGACCTGATCGAACGCGTCGACGTCGTCACGGGCGGTAATTCCGCAGTTTACGGGTCGGATGCCGTCGCAGGCGCCGTCAACTTCGTCCTGAAGCGCAACTATGACGGTCTGCGCATACGCGGGCAGAGCGGCATCACGCCCCGCGGCGATCGGCCTTCCTACTTCGGCAGCATAACGGGCGGAAAGAATTTCGCGGATGATCGCGGCAACATCGCGGCGTCGCTCGAATACAGCCAGAATGATCCTCTCTATTTTACCGACCGGCGGCGGTACAGCGACGGGCGTCGTCAGTTCAACCTGACCGAAAACGTGCTCAACGAACCGGGCAGCGGCAACGGCGTTCCCGACACGACCTTCCTGACAAACGTACGCAACATCGCGATCTCCGAGGGCGGCGCGATAACGTCGGCCTGCCCGACGGCCGTGGCGGGCGATGCCGCCAACGCAGCGCGACGCGCGTTCAATTGCACCGGCGAAACCAGCAACACGGGTGCAGCACTCGGCCGCGTCTTCGTCTTCGATAACGGCGGGAACCTCGTCCCGAACAACGTCGTCAAGGACTTCCGACCATTTGGTTCGGGCAATGCCATTGGCGGGCTCGGTTCGACGCAGCGTTTGACCGGCCAGCTTCAGCCGGGCGTGAAGCGCTATTCGGCGAACGTCCTGGCGCATTATGACGTCTCCGACGCGTTCCGTCCTTTCGTCGAAGCAAAATATGTTCGTATCGATGCCATTCAGGAGGGTCAGCCGACCTTTCTTCAGGGCACACTGCCCGCGCTCTACAGCGTCAACAACCCGTTCCTGACGGATCAGGCACGCTCGGTCCTGGCGCAGACGCTGGCACCCGGCGCGACGTCGTTCACGGCGCAGCGGATCAATGTCGACTTCGGCGCACGAGGCGAAAATCATCGGCGGGAAACCTATCGGATCGTCGCTGGCGTCGAGGGCACGTTCAACACCGACTGGCGCTACGAAGCGTCGTTCAACTACGGGCATCTCGATACATTCTACACGACGCGCGGCAACGTGAATGTCGAGCGGTTTCGCAACTCGCAAAACGCGGTTCGTAACGCCGCCGGCAACATCGTTTGCGGCATCAACGCCGACGGCATCACGGGCAATGACGACGCGAGCTGCGTCCCTGTGAACCTGTTCGGGCTTGGCGCGCCCAGCGCAGAGGCGTTGAACTACTTTGTGGTGAATTCCAGCCGCCGACAGAAAGCCGACCAGTACGATGCGACGGCATTCGTATCGGGCGACCTGTCGCAATTGTTCGAGCTTCCGGGCGGTCCGGTCGCCTTCTCGATCGGTGGCGAATATCGGCGTGAGACCGCCTATTCGGCATTTGACGAGGTCACGCGGAGCGGCGCGACATTCCTCAACGCCATTCCGGTCTTCGATCCGCCCGCGCAGGTGGTGAAGGAAGCTTTCGGCGAGATCCGTATCCCGCTGTTGAAGGACGTTCCGTTCTTCAACGAACTGACGATCGATGGCGCGGGTCGTATCTCGAATTACAACATCGGCCAGACCGGAACCGTTTACACCTATAACGCGGGTCTCACCTGGTCGCCGATCCGCGACGTCCGCTTCCGCGGCAGCTATGCTCGCGCGGTGCGTGCGCCCACCCAGTCGGATCTGTTCGCGGCCCCGAGCCAGACATTCCTCAACGGTCTGGTCGACCCCTGCAGCCAGAACAACATCCGCAACAATCCCAACCGCACGGCCAATTGCGCCGCCGCGGGTGTTCCGACGACGCAGACCTTCAACGGCATTACCGAACCTTTCACCAATGTCCCCACGGCGGGCATCAGTGGTCTGAACGGCAGCAACCAGAACCTGCGCGAGGAAACGGCCGACAGCTTTACTGGCGGTTTCATCCTTCAGCCCAGCGCAATCCCAGGCCTAACGCTGTCCGTCGATTATTATAACATCACGATCGACAACGTGATCTTTGCGCTCGCGCCGCAGACGATCATCAACCAGTGCTATGACAGCCCGAGCGGCATCAACAACCAGTATTGCGCCGCGCTCACGCGCAACCCCAATGGTACCTTCGCTGGCCAGACCGGCGTCACCAATGGCGGCGTACAGGTGTCGTTCCCGGCAACGGGTCAGTCGTTCCTTTCGGGTCCCTTCAATTTCGCGAAGCAAAAGACCTCCGGTATCGACGCCGACCTGAGCTACAGCCGTGATATCGGTGGCGCCAAGGTAACGGTGCGCGGCATCGTCAGCTATCTGATCAATCGCGACAACTACACGGATATCAATACGCCGACCTTCATCGACCAGCAGAAGTTCGAGGTCGGTGACCCCGAATGGTCCGGGTCGTTCACGACGAACGTGGATTTCGGCGTGTTCGATCTGAACTACAACATGCGCTATATCGGCAAGCAGACGGTCGCCGCGGAGTATGAAACGCAGAACTCGGTTCAGGGCCGTCCTGCTCGTGATCCGGATGCGTTCCCGTTCGTCTTCTATCCCGACGTGACCTATCACAACGTCCGGATTGGCGCGGACGTGAACGAAAAGTTCCGCTTCTACGCCGGCATGGACAACGTCTTTGATCGCCAGCCGCCCTACGACCTCACCGGCACGACGGGAGCCCAGGGCATCTACGAGAATGTCGGCCGGTTCATGTACGCCGGGTTTGAAGCCAAGTTCTAAGACACGGATCGTTGTATACTCGGGTCGCCTCCAGTCAGGCGGCCCGTTTTTTGTCACCGCGACGAAAGCGACGAACCGGATCAAGTCCAGAAGCGATCGTATCGGCTGCCCAGGCTCGTCAACAATTCATATTGCGACATCTGGCTGCTGGCGGCTGCCGTCGGCAGGTCGAAGTCGAGCGATATCCATTCGCCCTCCGCGATCGGCCCGGCATCGGTGACGTCGATGGCAAGCAGGTCCATCGACACGCGCCCGACAACGGGGGCAGGATTGCCGGACGCAAGCGCGACTCCGCGATCCGAGAACCCTCGAAAATACCCGTCGGCATAGCCGAGATTGACGATCGCGACGATGCTGTCGCGGCCGGCGGTCCATGTCGCGTTATATCCCACGGTCTGACCGGCCGGCACCGTGCGACATTGCAGAACCTGCGCTTCGGGACTCGCCACCGTCTCTATCCGGCTCGCGTATTCCGCCCGCGGCACGCCGCCATAGAGTGCAAGTCCGGGACGCGTGAGATCGAACGCATAGCCCTCCCCCAGCGCGATCCCTGCGGAGTTCGCCAGACTCATCCGCCGCGCGCCTGTCGCGCCGCTCAACGCGGCGAAGCGATCGCGCTGGACGGCGTTCATCGGCGAGCGCTCGTCGGCGCAAGCGAGGTGGCTCATCACCGTTTCGATCGCGAGCCCGTCGAGCAATCCGTCCGCAATGTCGTCCGCCGAAACGCCAAGCCGGTTCATGCCCGTGTCGACCATCACATCGCATGCCCCGCCACCGGCGCCTTTCCACCGGGCGACCTGCGCGGGTGTGTTCAGGACGGGGCGGGCAAAGCCTGCGAGCGCGGCGGGCATGTCCTCGGCGCGGAGGCCGTGCAGCACCGAGACGGTCAGGCCGAGCGGTGCCAGTTCGGCGGCTTCCTGCCAGTTCGAGACGAAAAAGTCGCGACAGCCCGCCTGAGCGAGACGGGCGGCGACCTGCGTCGCGCCGAGCCCGTACCCATTGGCCTTGACCGCCGCACCGCAGGCGGCGGTCCCGCTCATGCGATCGAGCGTCTGCCAGTTGCGGACAAGAGCGTCGCCGTCGAGGCGCAGGCGGAGCGGGGCAGGAATGTCGATCACCCGCGCGGGATAGTGCGGTCGCGCGGCATCGTCGATGACCTTCGGACCCGGCGGTGCGGGTTCACGCCCATCCGAGCGGTGGCTCTGCCCCCGGCCACGCGGGCACCGCCCCCTCAAGGCCGCGCCGCATGCGTGCTATCGAAGCGCGTAGCGCAACCCGAGCCATAGAGTGCGGGGCGTCGCGCGCTCGACCACCGTACCGCTGCTGATCCCCGCCTCGACGATCTTGTCGAGGAGGTTCTCCGCGCGGGCTTCGATCGTGAGCGCGCGGGTCAGCGGCATTGCGGCAAAGGCATCGATCGTCGTCGCCGGATCGAGACTGCGGCTGTTCTGGTCGTCATCGAACTGGCGTGCGACATGGCGCAGCGTCAGCGACAGCGCGGCGGCGTCGCGGTGCCAGTCGACCGTGCCCGACAGCTGATCGCGCGGTGTCTGCGCGGGGCGAAGGCCGTCCAGGGGCAGGGCAGCCCCCGACGCGTCGACGCGCGATACGACATGCGACCATGACGCCCGCAGCCCGAACGGCCCCGGGCGATACGCGGCATCGAGCTCGAAGCCATGCGCACGGATGGCCTCGAGGTTGCGCCGGACGCGCGACGCGCTGGTCGCGGTCGTCGACAAGGTCACGTTGGCGATCGCGTCGTCGAGCTGGTTGTAGAAATAGGTCGCCGACAGCGTTCCGCCGCGTACGGGCGCGAGCGTCACGCCCCCCTCGACGCCCGTCAGACGCTCGGGCGCGAGCATCGGATTCGCTGCGGTCGTATCGTTGCCGACACGGAATGGCCGGTACAGCTCGTTGAGCGTCGGCAGCCGCCAGCCGCGATAGCCTGCGACGCGCAGCGTGACCGCGTCCGTTGGCGTGTAGGCTATACCCGCCCGCCCCGTGAGCTCGCTTCCATCGCGATCCGCATAGCGGAGGTTGGCCAGCGGCAGACCGCCAGCGACGGGGCGCTCGGAAAGATAGCCGTCCTCGATCTGCCACCAGTCGATCCGCCCGCCCGCGCTGAAGGTCAGGTCGCCGGCAACGACGCTGCCGTCGGCAAATATGCCGGCGGTCACCGAATGGCCTCCCGCCTCGCGACGCCGGGTGGGATTGCCCCCTGAAAAGAAGAACAGCTCCTGCGTCTTGCCCCGCACGTCGCGCACATCGGCACCGATCCGCACCGTGACCGCTTCGCCGAGTGGCGGTGCGATCTCCATGCGTGCGCCAAGCCCGGTTGCCGGGGTGTTGTACTGGTCGAGAGACTGGGCCGTCGTCGTGCGTGTCGCGTTGATGCTGCCAAAGCTCGACGCGAACGATCGGGTCTGAAGATAGCCGAGCAGCGAATAGCCCCAGCGGCCACGTCCCACCAGCCGGACACTGGCGTCTGCGCCCTCGCTGCGGTTGGCGGTGAAATCACTCCCGCGGTCGCGCGTGTCGCTGAACGCGCTGGCGTTCACCTGAAGCTCGGTGGTCGAATCCAGCCCGACCACCGTGCGGATCGCGCCCGATGCCTGTTCGTACGGCGCAGGCCGGTCGACGGGCCCCCGCGATGACGCAACGGTCGGGGTAAAGCCGTCGCCCCGCGCATACGCACCGGACAGGACCGCGAAACCGGCCCCGCGGACCAGCGATGCGGAGCCCTGCGCGTCGACCGCGTCGCGGCTGCCATAGGCGATCCGCGCCTCGAGCGGCGCAAGCTGGTCGGGTGTCGCGCTTTCGAGTTCGACCGTGCCCGCCAGTGCGCCCGGCCCCTGATATCCGCTGCCGCCACCACGCGTGACGCGGATCTGTCCCAGCCGTCCGGTCGCATAGGCGGGAAATGCCACCCAGCCGCCAAAGGGATCCGCCTGGGGAACGCCGTCGAAGACGAGCAGCGCACGGCTCGACGCATTGCCGCCGATCCCGCGCAGCGAGATCCCCTGACTCGTCGGGTTCGCACTGCGCGAATCGGAGCGTCGGAATTGCTGAAGGCCTGCGACGTCGGCCAGCACGCTCTCGAGACGATTGCTCGCATTGGCCGCGATCCGGTCGCGGTCGATCGTGACGATGTCGAATGCGCGATCGCCGGGCGCCGTGCCGAGGCCCCGTCCCGTAACCAGGATAACCGGCGGTTCGTCGGCACGCGTCGCGATCGGCGACGGTTCACCGTCCTGAGCGGTCTGCGCGGCACCCTCTGCGGGTATCAGCGCAGGAGACAAAAGGAGGGCGGCGGCGGCACGCAACGCAGGTCTGATCATGCCCGGGCGCATGCCGGTTCGCACCGCACCGCGAAACCCCCTTTGCGCAATTAAAGGTCGCTCGTCCTCGCGTCTGAGGGGCCGCCGCCACGCAGCGGCGCCCCCTGCCCCATCAGACCAGTTCGACTGCGATCGCGGTCGCCTCGCCGCCACCGATGCAAAGCGCGGCAACGCCGGTCTTCAGCCCGCGCGCCTTCAGCGCGGCGACCAGCGTCGCGATGATCCGCGCACCGCTGGCACCGATCGGATGACCGAGCGCGGTGGCACCACCATTCACGTTCAGCTTGTCGCGCGGGATGCCGAGTTCGCGCATCGCGATCATCGCGACCGTGGCGAACGCCTCGTTCACCTCGAACAGATCGACATCCTCGACGCGCCATCCGGCCCGATCGAGCACCTTCCGGATGGCCGATACGGGCGCGGTGGTGAACTGGGCCGGCGCATGCGCATGTGCCGCGGTCGCGACGATCCGCGCCTCCTGCGAAAGACCAAGCTTCGCGGCGACGCTCGAACGGGTCAGCACGAGCGCAGCCGCACCATCGGAGATCGAGGCCGACGTCGCCGCGGTGATCGTGCCGCCTTTCGCAAAAGCAGGCTTCAGCCCCGGAATCTTGTCCGGCTTGGCCTTGCCCGGCTGTTCGTCCTCGACCACCTCGACGTCGCCGCCGCGCGTCTTGACCGTAACCGGCACGACCTCTGCGCGAAAATGCCCGTCGGTGACCGCCGCGGTCGCACGCGCCAGGCTTTCCAGCGCGAACGCGTCCTGTTCGAGCCGCGTGAACTGATAGATCGCCGCGGTGTCCTCGGCGAACGCGCCCATCGGCTTGCCCTTTTCATAGGCGTCCTCGAGGCCGTCCATCATCATCGAATCGGACACGACGTCATGGCCGATCCGTGCGCCGGACCGATGCTTGGCGAGCAGGAACGGCGCGTTGGTCATGCTTTCCATGCCGCCCGCGACGACGACGTCGACGGTACCCGCCTTGAGCGCCTCGAACCCCATGATCGCGGCCTGCATCCCCGACCCACACATCTTGTTGACGGTGGTCGCCTCGACGGAGTCGGGCAGGCCTGCGCCGAGCGCCGCCTGACGCGCGGGCGCCTGACCAAGCCCGGCCGGCAGGACGCACCCCATGTAGATCCGGTCGATCTGCGCGGGGTCGACGCCCGAACGCTCGACCGCGGCCCTGACCGCGGTGGCTCCCAGTTCGGTCGCGGACACGTTCGCGAGCGCCCCCTGAAACCCGCCCATCGGCGTACGAGCAAAGCTGGCAATGATGATCGGATCGTCGGTCATGCTGAATACCCTGCAGAAGCCCGCGACGCGACGATCACGGCGCGCCGCCTGGCCCCAAGGCCCGGGCACCACCGTCATCCACGCCGCACGAGCGTTTGTGATGGCTCCAAGCCCTACGCGCGGGCCATGGCCTGTCAAGATACCCGGCGACCTGACCGGCGCTCGTGCGCGACATGCTGTAAAACGAAAAAACCCCGGAGGTCCGAAGACCCCCGGGGCTTTCAATGGTGGGCGTGGCAAGGATTGAACTTGCGACCCCTGCGATGTCAACACAGTGCTCTACCACTGAGCTACACGCCCGCCGGAGGGCTCCACTAGGCGAGGATTCCGCGGGGTGCAAGCGCTCAATTCAAGCCGGTGACATTATCCATTTCGAAAAGCCGATCGACCTCCGCCACCAGGTCGCGCAGGTGGAACGGCTTCGACAGCACGCGCGCCTGCGGCATCGTCTTTCCGGCCTTCAGCGTGACGGCGGCAAAGCCGGTGATGAACATCACGCGAAGATCCTTGCACATCTCGCCAGCGCGCTGCGCGAGTTCGATGCCGTCCATCTCGGGCATGACGATATCGGTCAGCAGCAGGTCGAAGCTTTCCGTCTCGAGCAACGGAATCGCCGCGGTCCCGCGATCGACCGCGGTCACGGCATAGCCCGAGCGTTGCAACGCCCGCGTCAGATATTCGCGCATGACCTGATCGTCCTCGGCCAGCAGGATTCTGCAACATCGATATATTCCCGTGATGAGGCGCCGCGTTACCCCAGAATCGGTTAAGATTTCCAGATCGTTTGCCCGCGATCACGATGCCCCCTACCCTGTATGCGATGCCAGACTCCTCGTTCGACCGCTTCGGCCAGACGCCGCCGACCAGCCCCGTGGTGATTTCGGTCCCGCACGCGGGACGCGAGTATCCGCCCGAGCTGGTGACGGCGCTGCGCGTCCCGCTCTCGGCGGTCATGACGCTGGAGGATCGACGCATCGACGCCGTCGCGATCGCCGCACGACACGATGAGACGATGATCGTCCAGACGCGTGCACGCGCTTGGATCGACCTGAACCGAAGCGAGATGGAACGCGACCCGCGCGTCGACGAAGGCGCCGACCCGACCGCCCAGCCAAAGCCCTCCGCCAAGCTGCGCAGCGGTTTGGGGCTCGTGCCGCGTCGCGCGAGTGCTGCCAGCGACCTGTGGCGGCGACGGTTCACCGACGCCGATATCGTTCGCCGGATCGAACAGGATTACCGCCCCTACCATGCCGCGGTCGGTGACGCGCTCGCCGCCGCGCACGCCAGGTTCGGGATCGCGGTGCTGCTCGACGTGCACTCCATGCCGCCGCTGTCGGCAAGCGGCAGCGGCGGCAATCCGCCGCCCAGGGTGGTCATCGGCGACCGGTTCGGCCGAAGCACCGCCGCGCGGTTCGTAGCCCGGCTGCAGGCCGAAGCAGAGGATGCGCGCCTGCCGGTCGCGATCAACGCCCCCTATGCCGGCGGGCACATTCTGAAGCGCCACGGACGGCCATCGACCGGGATCCATGCCCTGCAGCTCGAGTTCGATCGATCGCTCTATCTCGATCGCCAATTCGATGGGCTTGGTACGGGTTTCGACCGGGTCGCGCACCTGCTGAAAGCGATGCTCGCGGCGCTGGGCGACGAGGCTCAGGCAACACCCAGACTGGCGGCGGCAGAATAGGCCGGGGGCCGGGGACCAAAAAAACCACCTCGCACATGATAGCGCGAGGTGGCCTAGGTTCAGGGAGGAGGTACGCTAGAAGCGTACCGTACGGCGCCGCGAAAGGGGGGGACACGATGCCGTACAGGGATAAAATGGGTGAGCCTCGTTTTGGTTCAACCCTCCGCCCAAAAAATCGATCGCAGCGGTAACCCCCGCCCCGCTGCGATCAATTCGTCAACCGTTGAGCTGTGGCTGGGGCGTCTTGCCGAGCTGGACCTGGCGCGCGAAGATGTCGCGCATCAGCGACAGCGAGAACAGGTGTGCGTAGAGCAGCGGCAACATGCCGGACTTGCTGATCTTGCGCAGCGTGTCGCCGCGCAGGTCGATCAGCTTCTCTTCGTTGATCATCTGGAAGCCGCGATAGACGAAAGGCTGGTCGGCGCCGTCGGGCTGAATCGAGACCTCGCCGTCCATCAGCAGATCCATCTCGCGCAGTTCCTTCATGAAGTTCTGCGTACGGGCACCAGCCTGTTCGAACGATTCGTTGAACGCGAGGATCGCCTTGGTGACTTCGGTCGGCTGGCCGTTATCGAACAGCGCATCGCCCTCGTCGGATTCGCCCAGCGCGTCCGAGGTCGGATCGAAGCAAAGCGAGAGCTCCTGCGCGTCAGGGTGAAGGCGGGCGAGCATGTAGGGGTAACGGCGCACATAAGCGGGCACGTAGAAGGTGTTCTCGGTCAGCTTGCCGTCATCGCCCATGAAGACGTTGACGCCTTCGTTCAGGCCCATCAGCGCGAGCGGGATGGCGTCGTCGCCGACCGAGAAGACGATCGGCATGTGGCGCTGGACCAGCGGGAATTCGTCGACGGTGATCGGCACCGCATGCTGGCCGACGAGGAACGGTGCGCTGTCCTGCGGGCGGACCTTGTACTTGGCATGCGTATCGCTCGAAAGCGGCTCGAGGCCGTTGTAGAAAAGCGGAAGCTGGGCTGCGCTGGCCATCATGGGTCTCCAGTAAGTCGTGAGAGGATCTTGCCGCCAGGACGCCGGCGATTGGCGCGAGGCTCTATGGTGTGACGCGGGCGGGTGCAAGCGTGACAAGCTTGCCGGGGTTGAGCAACCCGTGCGGGTCGAACGCCGCCTTGACCGAGCGGAGGATCGACATCCGGGCCGGCGAAGAGAGGCGTTCCAGCTCGCCGATCTTCATCTGGCCGATGCCGTGCTCGGCCGAAATCGATCCGCCGACCGCAACGACCAGATCGTCGACGAAACGCGTCACGACCGCCGCATCCTCGCCGTACCATCGTGCGGGATCGGTCCCCTTTGGCGCGCGGACGTGGAAATGCACGTTGCCGTCACCGAGATGCCCGAAACCACTGGCGCGTGCCCCAGGGAACCGCGCCTCGCATGCGGCGGAGGCGTCGAGCATGAACCGTGGCATCGCGTCGACCGGGATCGAGATGTCGTGCTGCGTCGCCGGCCCCAGCGCACGCTCGGCGGCCGACAGCGAATCGCGAATACGCCAGAACGCTGCCGCCTGTGCCTCACTGGCGGCGATCACGGCGTCCTGGGCGAGGCCAGCCTCGAGCGCGGAACCCAGAAGCCGCTCGAGAAGCGCGGCGGGCGCCTCACCCTCCGTCGACGGCGCGGTTGCCTCCACCAGCACGTGCCACGCGTGATCGCCGTCGAGCGGCGCGCGGGCCGCAGGATCATGCGCGATCGCAGCGGCAAGCGTCTCTGCCGGCAGGATTTCGAAGCTCTCGATCCGGTCGGTCGCCGCCTGCAGCCGACGAAGCAGCCGCAACGCGACATCGGGTCCGCTGAGACCGATCCACGCGACGGCACGGGCTGCGACTGCGGGCACCAGTCGCAGCGTGGCCGCGGTAATGATCGCGAGCGTGCCCTCGGATCCGATCAGCAACTGATCGATGTCATAGCCGCGATTGTCCTTCTTGAGGGCGGACAGGCCGTCATGCACCGTACCGTCGAGCAGCACGGCTTCGACACCGGCGACCAGCCCGCGCATCGTGCCGAACCGCAGGACCTGCGTCCCGCCCGCATTGGTCGAGACGAGCCCGCCGATCGTCGCGCTGCCGCGTGCCCCCAGCGTCAGCGGGAAGCGCAGACCGTGATCGCGCGCCGTCATGTCGAGCGTATCGAGGATCACGCCGGCCTCCGCGATGGCGAGCCCGGCGTCCGCATCGACCGCGCGGATCCGCGCCATGCGTCGCATCGAAAGCAGGAACGCTCCGCCATCCGCAGGCGGCGTGGCGCCGCCGACCATCGACGTGTTGCCCCCCTGCGGCACGAGTGGCACCCGGTGGTCGCGCGCGGCGACGGCGATCGCGGCGACCTCCTCGGTCGAGCGCGGCGCCAGGATCGCGGGCGCCGCGCCATGAAAACGCCCACGCCAGTCGACGAGCCAGGGCGCGATATCCGACGGATCGATTATGATCGACTTGTGGTCCAGCTGCCGTGACAGCGCTTCGAGCATGTGGGACTGTGCGGGTGTCATCGACGCGCGGCTAAACCCAATTCACCTCTCGTTCAACGCTACACCCTAACGCTTGCAAACGACTCATGGCCCACCCTCGATTTCACACCGCGGCATTGCTCCGCACCGCGCTGCTCGCCGTCGCCGCTCCGGCGAGCGTCGCGGCGTCGTCCGAACCCCGCGCCGGCGTCCTGCCGGTTGCCATGCAGACGTCGATCCATGAACGGATCATCATCCGCGTGCCGCGCATGCTCCGCCGCTCCCAGCCGCAACCCGGCCGCGTGCCGATGTCCGTGCCGCGGCACTGGAAGGAGCATAAGGGGCCGAAATGCATCGTGGTCGGCGATGTTGCGGGCGCCGTGCTCCGCGACGAACAGGCCGTCGACCTGCTGATGAACGACGGCCGCCGGTTGCGCGCGAAGCTCGATGGGGACTGCAGACCGCTCGATTACTATTCGGGTTTCTATCTGCGACCGGGCGAGGATGGGCTGATCTGTCGCGATCGGGATGCCATCCGGATGCGTTCGGGCGGCAGTTGCGAGATCGACGATTTCAAGACGTTGACCCCCAAACGCTAGCTCATACGCGAAAAATGCGCGTTTTCAGAAGTACACCAGCCGCTTTCCTTGACATTTTGCCGTAAATCCGCGAGCGGCGAAGCGCCTGAGGGAATATGCGCGCCCTCGCTTTCCCGGACATATAAATGAGCTTTGCCGATCTCGGCCTTTCCGAAGAACTCCTGAAGGCGGTTACCGACGCCGGCTATACGGAGCCGACGCCGATCCAGGCCGGGGCGATCCCGTCGGTCCTGATGATGCGCGACATCATCGGCATCGCGCAGACGGGCACCGGCAAGACCGCGTCGTTCGTGCTGCCGATGATCGACATTCTCGCGCATGGCCGCAGCCGCGCGCGGATGCCGCGATCGTTGATCCTCGAGCCCACGCGCGAGCTGGCGGCGCAGGTCGCGGAGAATTTCGAGAAATACGGCGTGAATTCGCATCTCTCGATGGCGCTGCTGATCGGCGGCGTGTCGATGGGCGACCAGCTTGCCGCTCTCGAAAAGGGCGTCGACGTGCTGATCGCGACCCCCGGGCGGTTGATGGACCTGTTCGGCCGCGGCAAGATCATGCTCAACGGCTGCTCGTTGCTGGTGATCGACGAAGCCGACCGGATGCTCGACATGGGGTTCATCCCCGACATCGAAGAGATCTGCACCAAGCTGCCCAAGTCGCGACAGACGCTGCTGTTCTCGGCGACGATGCCGCCCCCGATCAAGAAGCTCGCCGACAAGTTCCTGTCGAACCCGAAGACGATCGAGGTATCGCGTCCGGCCTCGACCAACCTCAACATCAAGCAGTATCTCGTGCCCGTCGCCAGCCAGGCGGCAAAGCGCGAGACGTTGCGCCGCATCCTCGCGCAGGACGAGGTCACCAACGCCATCATCTTCTGCAATCGCAAGACGACGGTCCGCGATCTGAACAAGGTGCTGAAACAGGCCGGCTACAAGTCCGGCGAGATCCATGGCGACATGGAACAGCCGCAGCGTCTCGCCGAACTGGAGCTGTTCAAGACGGGGGCGGTGACCGTGCTGGTCGCCTCCGACGTTGCCGCGCGTGGCCTCGACATCAAGGGCGTGTCGACGGTGTTCAACTATGACGCACCGTGGCACCCAGACGACTATGTCCACCGGATCGGTCGCACGGGTCGCGCGGGTGCGACGGGCACCGCCTATACGTTCGTGGCACCCGATGATTCGGAGAACATCCAGAACATCGAGAAGCTGACCGGGCAGACGATCGAGCGGCTGAAGGTTACAGAGGCCCGGAGCGTCGTCGCCGACCCAGTCGCGGACACCGCCGGTGAGAACGATCGAGCTCCACGCCGCGAGCGGTCGCGCTCGCGCCGCGTGCCGCGCGCCGACACGGTCGCGCATGCGGTCGAGGCCGAGGTCATCGCTGCAGCCGAAGCGGCCGCACCCGAGCCGGTCGCCGCGCCAGCCAAGCGCTCACGCTGGCAGCGGACGCCGATCGACGAACCGGTTCCCGCCGCACAGCCCGTCGTCTCGCGCGAGCCGGCACCGACGCGGTCACAGACGGTCGAACCGGTCGCGGCGGTTGTCCCCGATCGCGCCGGCGACGTCCGCGAGGCGGTGCGCGCAGACACGACGCTGGTCGAGCGCGATCCGGCCGTGACGCGTGATAGCCGGCGCGATCGCCCCGATCGCAAGCGTGGCGAACGCGCACGCCCGGAGGCGGCCGCTTCGCCTGCCCGGCCCCCATCCCCCGCATATCAGAGCGAGCCTGCGCCGGACGCAGTCAACAGCGCGTGGAACGGTCCTTTCCCGGACTTCCTCAACGCCGTGATCGGGGGACAGTCGTGATGCGTCTTCGCCGCAGCATCATCCTGGCGCTGCTGGCGACCACCGCTGCCGCGCCCGCGGCACCGCGTGCGAAGATCGTCGCCCCGCATGTCGCGACGACTAGCTTCGAAAGGCTGCCGACCCCGCTTCCGCTCCCGTACGACGAGAAGGCGGATGCGAACGCGCAGATCGCGGCGGCACGTATGCGCGCCGCCAAGGCAGGCAAGCGTCTGCTGATCGATCTCGGCGGCAACTGGTGCCTGGATTGCCGGCTGCTCGCAGGGACCATCGAGCTTCCCGAGATGAAGCGGTTCGTCGCGCGACATTTCGTCGTCGTCACGGTCGACATCGGTCGCTTCGACAAGAATGGGCAGGTCGCGTCGGGCTACGGGATTCAGGGACGTCTCAAGGGCGTACCAGCGGTCCTGATCGTCGATCCGCGCACCAACCGCCTGCTGAACGCCGGCCACGAGACCGAGCTCGCCGATGCGCGTTCGATGGGACCGCAAGCGCTCGCCGACTGGCTTGCGAAATGGGCAGCCTGATCCGCCTGCGCCGCGCCTGAAGAGGCCGGCAGACGGATCAGCCCTGTCGTCGTTCGATGTTACGTTGCTGCAGGCGTGATGAGTGCATCGTCGAGCGCGGCGGCGCGGAGATAGGCTGCGCGGCCGGTCAGCTTCGCCGCGTAACGGACAAAGCCATCGGTTTTCGGCAGCGACCCGAATTGTAGCCCCCAAATCACCTGCGATCCGACATAGACATCCGCTGCCGTAAACCGATCGCCAGCGATATAGTCATGGGCCGAGACCCCGCCTTCAAGCGTCGTTATGGCGGCGTCGAAGCTGCCATAGCCGACCATCCGCTGCTGATCGTCGGTCGGGACGACCCCGAGCGAACGGTTGGTGATCGCGGCTTCGACCGGACCCGCGGCAAAGAAAAGCCATCGATAGTAATCGGCGCGCTCGTCATCGCGCGGGGCCAGATCCGCCCCCGGAAATGCGTCGGCGAGATACGCACAGATTGCCGCGCATTCGGTGACCACCTTGCCGTCATGCACGATCGCGGGCACCTTCCCCATCGGGTTGACCGACCGATAGGCCTCTGCCTTCATCGTCGATGCATAGTCGAGCACCACCGCCTCATAGTCGGCGCCGACCTCCTCCAGCATCCAGCGGGCGATCCGTCCGCGCGACATCGGGTTGGTATACAAGATCAGCGTCATGACTGGCTCCCCTGGAACGTAAGGCGAACATCACATGCGAAGCACGAGGCGTCAAGCGTGACGCCCCGCGCGCATGATGAAAACCATTCTAGGGCCGGACGCCCGCCCCTGTACTCTCAGTCGATCAGACCAGTGCCCGGCCGAACAGCGCGAGCATTCGTCCCCACGCCTTGTCCGCCTGGACCGGATCATAGACCTTGCTGTCCGGGGGCACCAGCCATGCATCGTCCCGGCATAGACCTCGATCTCCGCGGGGCGCTTGGCGTTCGCGAAGGCCGTGCGCAGCGTATCCTTTTCGGTGGGCGCGCGGGCGTCGTCATTCGCGGCGATCGCGATCAGATACTGGCCCTGCACCTTCGGGATCAGCAGATGCGGGCTGTCGGGCGTATCGGTGACGAAGCCGCCGCCGTGAAAGGTTGCCCCGGCGCGGATGCGGTTCGATACCGCCGCAGCGGTGCGAAGGACCATCGGCCCGCCCATGCAATAGCCCGTCGTTGCCATTCCCCGCTTGCGATCGACCTGAGGCTGCGCGTCGATGAACGCGGCAAAGGCCTTGGCGTCGCGGACGGTTGCGTCGGGCGTGAGCGCCTCGCGGAACGGCGCGATGCGCGCGCGAACGGCCGGCTGGTCATACGACTCACCGGGGGCGAGGAACGGCGATCTGGTCGAGCGGTAGAACTGGTTGACGACCAGGACGGCGTAGCCCGACTGCGCGAGCCGGTCCGCCATCTTCCTGAAGGCAGGGCGCAGTCCCATCACGTCGGGCCAGACGAGGACGCCCGGATGCCGGCCGGTCGCGGGTGCGACGAAATAGGCGTCGGCCTTTCCGTCCGCCGTCGTGATGGTCACATCGCGCCCCGCGATTGCCGCGGCATTGGCAGGTGCGGGAAGCAGCATCGCCAGCCCTGCCGCACCGGTCATCGCACCGAATTGCCTGCGCGAAACGCCGGCGAGGAATATCGCGTTGTCGTCAGCGGTATGCTCGTCGCACATGGGCCTCTCCTGCCGATTTTGCGGCACGCTAGACTAGTCGGCGCGCCACCACCACACACCATCGACGATTTCGCGGACGGCGCGCCGCTCTACCTCGAGGCGGCGCAGATGCGCCAACGCCTCGCCCGTTGCCATACCGAGCATGTCGGGGCCGATCGCGCGACGGAACAGGCGCGAGAAGCAATCCGTCGCACGCCGCGGCTCGGCCAGGAAGATGGCCAACTCGTCGAGGCGTTCGCGGTGTTCGCGGTCCATCGCGTCGAGCCTGGTGTGCAGCCCGGTAAAGGGATCGCCGTGCCCCGGCAGGACGAGCAGGTCGTGCGGCAGCATCTTCAGCTTGGCGATCGAGGCAAACCATTCGCCGAGTGGATCGGCCCCGGGTTCCGTCACGCCAAGCGATACGTTCGGGCTGATCCGCGGAAGGACCTGGTCGCCGGCGATCAGGATGCCGTCCGTCTCGTCGACAAGACAGGCATGCTCGACACTGTGCCCAGAGCCGGTGACGATCTGCCACTGGCGATCACCGATCTCGAGGCGATCGCCGTCCTGAAGCCGGTCGTAGCTCAGCGGCAATTGCGTGATGATCCTGCGGAAGCCCGCCCAGCCCTTTGCGGCGGCATGCGCGATCTGCGCATCGTCCCACCCCGCGCCGCGCCAGAATGCCAGCATCTCGTCCGGCACCGCATCGCGCGCATCCGCCGCCAGCATGCGCGCAGTAAGCCACTCGCCCCGGGTCATGACGAGCGGTGCCGCGTGACGATCGCATATCCAGCCGGCGAGGCCGATATGGTCGGGGTGAAAATGCGTTCCGATCAGGCGGGTAACGCGTACCCCGGACTTCGGACCCGCGAACACGGCCGTCCAGGCATCGCGCGCTTCGGGCGTGTTCATCCCGGTATCGACCAGCGCGTCGCCCTCGCCATCCGCAAGCAGCCAGCAATTGACGTGGCGGAGCGGACCGGGGATCGTGAGGCGCACCCAGTCGATGCCGGGCGCGATCTGAAACACGTCGCCATATCCAGGCTCGACGCCGCCCAAAGGATAGGTCAGCCCCTTGTGGCAGATCGGTGCGGGCATCGTGTCTGGAAGCGTTGCCATGCGTTGCGGATAGCAACGGATCGCGGGCGGAGATAGTCCCCCACCAGCTTAACGCGACGCGCGCATGCCGCCCCGCGTCACCCGCTCATCAACGGCGCCTCGCGCCTGCCGCATTGGGATGACGCGGGCATGCGCGTCTATCAATTCAGCGCTTGAAGGGATCGTCGAACAGCGGCTTGACCGGGAGTACGCCGCCTTCGGCAACGAACTGCGCGTCGGCCGCGGCCTGGGTACGCTCGTTGCGGAGCTGCTCGAGCAGCGCCTCGCGGTCGCCTTCGAGACGCGTGTCGGTCGGTGCTTCCATCCCGGCCGCCTTGGCAGCCTTGGCGACTGCGGCGTCGAGCTCACGCTGCGACGTCAGCCCGAGCGTGACCGGATCCTTTGGCGTGATGTTCGCGATGTTCCAGTGGCTACGATCCCGGATCGCCGCGATCGTCGTCCGCGTGGTCCCGATCAGCAGCGAGATCGCGCCATCGGTGATCTCCGGGTGATTGCGGATGATCCAGGCGATGCCATCGGGCTTGTCCTGCCGCTTCGACACCGGGGTATAGCGCGGGCCCTTGGTGCGACGGACCTGATCAGGGCCCTTGATCATCTTGAGCTGATAGTCGGGATCGGCCGCGCCCTTGTCGATCTCCTCCTGCGTCACCTCATGCGCACGCACAGGATCGCGACCCGTCAGCTTGGTCGAGGTCGTGTCATCGGCGATCGCCTGGATCTCAAGGATGTGCAGACCGCAAAAATCCGCGATCTGCTCGAAGCTGAGCGCGGTATTATCGACCATCCAGGCGGCGGTCGCATGAGGCATGAGCGGCTGGGCCACGGCGAGAACTCCGTAAAAATACAAAGGGCCGCCCCTTTCGGAGCGGCCTGACATGAGACACGACTTAGTGCGCGCACGGCTAACAGGCAAGCGCGCAAGCGAAACACCTGCCATCTCGCTACCTGCAAATCGTTACAAAGAGGTTCGCCGCTCCCGCGCCACCGACGCCGGCCTGTCCCGCCCCGTCATGAGCCGTTTTCAGCCGTATCTGCACGTTGCGAGGCCTTCGCTATTTCCCTACGTATGAGGGGGTTAGCGAAACGAACGAGAAAGCGGCCGTTGAACGATACGCGCGTGCCACATGCGGAAACTTTGCCGGGTAGTCCGAGCCGTGCCGACGAAGCGTTGGCGGGAACGGATGCCGCTGCCGTTCGCCCGGACATAATGGCCGCGCCGGACGCGATCCCGCATACCGCCGACGCCGAACGCATCGCAGCGCAGCTGGTCGGGCAGGACACGGGTACCGACCCGTTCGTGGCCGCGGTCCGCGCCACGCGAATGCCGATGATCATCACGAACCCACGGCTGCCCGACAACCCGGTCGTCTTCGCCAACGGCGCGTTTTGTCGCCTGAGCGGTTATACGCGCGAGGAGATCCTCGGACGGAATTGCCGGTTTCTGCAGGGGCCCGAAACCGACCCTGCTACCGTCCGTCGCATTCGCGATGCGGTTGAATCGGTGCAGCCGATCGAGATCGACATCCGCAACCATCGCAAGAACGGCGATCCGTTCTGGAACCGGCTGCTGCTCGCGCCGGTCTATGACACCGAGGGGATCCTCGCATATTTCTTCGCGAGCCAGGTCGATGTGACGCTGGAACGCGAGCGGCTGCACGGTCTGGAGGCGAGCAACGCCTCGCTGATGGCCGAGTTGACCGACCGTCTGCGAACGCAGGAGGAACATGAGCGCGAGCTCTCGTTCACGCTCAAGGCGGCGCGGTTCGGCACGTGGAGCCTCGAAATCGCCAGCAGGCAGCTGACCCCGTCGGAGACGTGCAAGGAGCTGTTCGGGCGTCCCGTCGACGAACCCTTCACCTATGACGATCGGCTGGAGGCCATTCATCCCGACGACCGGGCCAACAGCATCGCCGAGCTGGACCGCTGCGTCGCGGAGGGAACGGATTATGACGTCGTCTACCGTGTCTTTCGTCCGGATGGCGAGATGCGGTGGATCGCCTCGCGCGGACAACCCTTCTTCAATGCCCAGGGGATCGCGATGCGGATTGCCGGGGTGTCGATGGACATCACCGACCAGCGCATGAGCGACATCCGCCGCGACGCCCTCACCGAGCTTGCGGATGTCTTTCGCGACGTCGAGCAGCCCGACGACATATCGTTCGCGGCGGCCCAGATCATCGGCCGTACGCTGGGGGCGAGCCATGCCGGCTATGGCAGTATCGATCCGCAGACAGAGACGATCGCCATCGAGCATGACTGGCACATGCCCGGTATCGACGCGCTGTCCGGTGAGTTCCAGTTCCGCGATTTCGGATGGTACATCGACGACCTGAAACGCGGTCAGGAAGTCCATATCAACGACGTGCGCGTCGATCCCCGCAGCCAGGCGACGGCGCCTGCGCTTGAGGCGATCAGCGCCCGATCGCTGATCAACATACCGTTGACCGAATCCGGCGAGCTCGTCGCAATCTTCTATCTTGCCGGCGCGACGGAACGACGCTGGCACGCCAATGAGGTCGCATTCGTCCGTGAAGCTGCCGAGCGGACCCGGATCGCGGTCGAGCGGCGCCGCGCCGAGCAGCGGCTGGCCGCACTGGCGGCATCGCTCGAGCAGCAAGTCGCCGCACGCACCGGCGAGTTGCAGCAAGCCGAGGACGCGCTTCGCCAGTCGCAGAAGATGGAGGCGGTCGGCCAGCTGACCGGCGGGGTCGCGCACGACTTCAACAACCTGCTGACGGTGATCCGGTCCGCAACCGACCTGCTCAAGCGCCCCGAACTGAGCGCCGAGCGTCGTGTGCGGTATATCGATGCGATATCCGACACCGCCGATCGTGCCGCGAAGCTGACGGGGCAGTTGCTCGCGTTCGCGCGGCGACAGGCGCTTCAGCCGGAGGTCATCGACGTCGGGCAGAGCCTGACCGTCATTTCAGACATGCTCGGAACGCTCACCGGATCGCGCATCGTCATCAGCGTGGACGTTCCTGATGTCCCGTGCCTGACCAATGTCGACCCCAGCCAGCTCGATACCGCGTTGATCAACATGGCGGTCAACGCGCGCGACGCGATGAACGGTGCCGGGCGCATCGACATCGCCGTCAGAACGGCGGCGTGTATTCCCGCAGTCCGGGCGCATCCTGCGGTGCAGGGTCGTTTCGTGGCGATCTCGATCACCGATAGCGGAAGCGGGATCCAGCCCGACCAGCTCGACCGGATCTTCGAGCCGTTCTTCACGACCAAGGGCGTCGGCGAGGGCACGGGGCTGGGGCTCAGCCAGGTCTTCGGTTTCGCCAAGCAATCGGGGGGAGACATCACCGTCGAAAGCGATGTCGGCCACGGCGCGTGTTTCACGCTCTATCTGCCGCAGGCCGATGAGCAACGTATCCCCGATGCCGACGATTCCACCGAGGCGCTCGCGGACGGCCACGGCACGTGCGTGCTCGTCGTCGAGGACAATCGCGAGGTCGGCACGTTCACGACCCAGTCTTTGTCCGAGCTGGGCTATGTCACGGTGTGGGCGGCGGACGCGCAGGAGGCGCTTGCCGAACTCGGCAAGGATGCGAAGCGGTTCGACATCGTGTTCTCCGATGTCGTGATGCCTGGCATGAACGGCATCGACCTCGCCAAGGCGATCCGCGCGGCGCATCCGGAATTGCCGGTCGTCCTGACGTCGGGATACAGCAATGTCCTCGCGCAGAACGGGACCCACGGCTTCGAGCTGCTGCACAAACCCTATTCCGTGGAGCAGCTTTCGCGGCTGTTGCGCAAGGCGATGGGCTGAACGCTACGCGGCGATCTGGCCGATATGCGACGCGAGATAGACGTCGTGATCGACCTCTGCCCCGTGCCGGGCAAAGGGTACCAGCGCGTGCACGAACTGCCGCGCGCTCGTTGGCCAGTTGAACCGCGCCGCATATGCCGCACACGCCCGTGGATCACAGGTCAGCGCCCGCGCGATGGCGAGCTCGAGCGTGTCGTCCATCGCGCCGACGCGGGGATCGAGCACGTCGATCGGCCCGGTCACGGGATAGGCCGCGACGGGGGTCCCGCATGCAAGCGCCTCGATCATCACCAGGCCGAACGTATCCGTGCGACTGGGGAAGACGAGGACGTCGGCGCTGCGATATGCCGCCGCGAGCTCGTGTCCCGACCGCGGCCCCAGAAAGACCGCGTCCGGAAACCGGCGGGCCAGAGCCGCGCGGGCGGGGCCCGCACCGACGACGACCTTCGTTCCGGGATGCGGCGATGCCAGGAACGCCTCGATGTTCTTCTCCACCGCGATGCGCCCGACATACAGCAGGATCGGTCCCGATAACGCCGTGATCGACGGATCGCGCGCGCCGTCCAGCCCGAACTGCGCGAAATCCACCCCCTGCCCCATTGCCGTACCCGGTCGAGCCCGCGCGCGCGCAGGATGTTGGCGACGGAGGGCGTCGAGACGAGGATCGACTGCGCCGGGCGATGGAACCAGCAGATATACCGCCAGATCCAGTCAGGATTGGCGCCGGTCCGTGCAGCGACATAATCCGGAAATTGCGTGTGATAGGCGCTGGTGAACGGCAGGGCGTTCGCCATGCACCAGCTGCGTGCGGCAAGGCATACGGGCCCCTCGGTCGCGAGGTGGATCGCCTCGGTGCCGAACGCCTCGATCATGCGGCCGACGACCTCCGACCGTGCCAGGGCGAGCCTGATCTCGGGATAGGTCGGGCACGGCATCGAGACGAACGCTTCGGGGGAAATGATCAGGACATCATGCCCGATCGATTCGAGTTCACGCTTTACCGCGTGCAGCGTTCGGACAACGCCGTTGACCTGCGGGCTCCACGCGTCGGTGACGATTGCGATGCGCATCGATATTCTCCGTGACGATCCCCGAAGGGAAGCATGTGAGGTCAGGCGGCAATCGCGAGCGACGACGCATTCGCGGTATCGCGGTGGCGGGCGGCGATCTCGTCCGCCCAGTGGAGCAGTTCCATCCGGCCGTCGAAATGCTCGACCAGCGCGGTGCATCCTTCGACCCAATCACCGTCATTGTAATACGCGATGCCGGCTATCTCGCGCATCTCGGCCGTGTGGATATGGCCGCAGACGACGCCTTCCACCCCGCGGACGCCCGCCGCGTGCGCGACGACCTCCTCGAAGTGCGAGATGAACGCGACCGCGTTTTTGACCTTGGCCTTGGCATGCTTCGACAAGGACCAATAGGGCATGCCCAGCCGCCGGCGTGCGGCGTTGACCCAGCGGTTCAACCCCATCAGCATCGTGTAGGCGGCGTCGCCGATATGCGCGACCCAGCGGTGCGCGAGCGTGATCGCATCGAACTCGTCGCCGTGTAGTACGAGCAGCCGACGGCCGTCGGCGGTCTCATGGATCGCCTTGCGGCGGATCGAAATGCCGCCGAAGTCGAGCCCGGAATATTGGCGGAACACCTCGTCGTGATTGCCCGGAATGTAGATGACGCGCGTGCCGCGCTTGGCGCGCTTGAGCAGACGCCAGAGCACGTCGTTGTGCGCGTCCGGCCAGTAGAATTTCTTTTTCAGCCGCCAGCCGTCGATCATGTCGCCGACGAGATACAGCATCTCGCTGTCGACATGATCGAGGAAGTCGTTGAGCATCGCCGCATTGCAGCCACGCGTGCCGAGATGGACGTCGGAGATCCAGATCGTCCTGTATTGCCGCCGTTCGACCACCGGCTCGGGTTGCGCGGGACGCGAATGGATGAAGTCTGCGATGTCGGTGATCTCGGCGATCGGAAACGTGACGGCGTCCATGGGCATGCCCCGCTAAACTGTTCCTTATCCGCTGGATTAGCCGGCTATTGTGACACCATCGCCGCAGTCCGGTGACCGTTCGATGTCAGTCGGCCGGGCTCTGCGGGCCGGCCGGCAAACGCATTGACAGATCCCTGCCAAGCTGAACTATGGCCGCTTCCAAAGGGAGAACCACCGTGACGTTCCGCTTCAAGACCATCGCCGCCGCAGCCGCCGCCGTCACCTTGATGGCAGCACCCGCGACCGCATCGGCCGCCAATCGCGCCGCATCGCTGTCCGTCGCCAAATCCGCACCCGCGCGCACCGGCACGGTCACGACCGGGAAGAACAGCCTCGCCGAGGGCCCGACCGCGACCTATGTCAGCATCGGAATTCTTGCCGCGCTCGTGGTCGGCGTGCTGCTCGCGACGGGCGGCAGCGACGATTCCGACAGCAACTAATCTTATGGTGCGGGAGCCGGCGGTGTCGAAGGCCGGGCCATAACCGCACCGACGCGCCGCGCTCGAACAGCAGGTGCGAGGTTTGCCTCACCGTCACCCTGACCTCTTCAGGGCGACGGTGAGTTGTGCCCCCCGCCGTGGCACGATCATTCCATCGTCAACACGATCTTGCCGACATGCTCGCCTGCTTCCATCCGGGCATGCGCGGCGGGCGCCTCCGCAAAGGGAAAGACGCGGTCGATCACCGGCTTTACCTGCCCCGCCTCGACATGGGGCCAAACGGTGCGCGCCAGTTCGTCCGCGACCAGGCATTTGAAGGCGGTGTCGCGTGGGCGCAGCGTCGATCCCGTCAGAGTCAGGCGGCGGCGCATGATCTCGAACAGCGGTACCGTCGCGGTCGCCCCCGCCTGAACCGCGATCGACACGTGACGGCCGTCGTCGGCCAGACATTTGAGGTTGCGCGGGACATACTCGCCGCCGACCATGTCGAGCACGACGGCGACGCCTTTGCCGTTCGTGATCTCGGCGACGCGCTCGACGAAATCCTCGGTCTTGTAATCGATCGCGTGCGTCGCGCCGAGGCTCAGCGCCGCTTCGCATTTTGCCTTGGATCCCGCGGTCACGATGATGTCGATGCCGAACACGTTGCACAGCGCGATCGCCATCGTACCGATTCCGCTCGTGCCGCCATGGACGAGGACGGTGTCGCCTTCGGTTGCATAGCCGCGCTCGAACAGGTTGGTCCAAACCGTGAAGAGCGTCTCGGGGATCGCCGCCGCTTCGATCATGGTCAGCGCGACCGGAACGGGGAGGCACTGCCCGAATGGCGCGACCGCATATTCGGCATAGGCCCCGCCGCTGATCAGCGCGCAGACGGGCTGGCCGATCTGCTCCTGCCCCACGCCCTCGCCGACCGCGACGATCGTTCCTGCGATCTCCATGCCGAGGATCGAGGGGGCCCCGGGCGGCGGCGGATACTTGCCCTGCCGCTGCATGACCTCGGGGCGGTTGACGCCTGCGGCAGACACCTTGATCAGCACCTCGTCGCGGCCCGGACGCGGGACGGGACGATCGCACAGGATCAGCACGTCGGGGCCGCCGGGCTCCTTCGGGTCGATCGCCTTCATGACGTCAGGCACGGTGTTGGCTAGTGATGGCATCAGATCGACACGCCCCTTTAGATTCCCGTGCCTTATTGACATCACACCGGTGCGGGTCAACGTTGTACGCACGATGGATCCGGATGACGCCCCTTCCCGTCCCGACGACTTTCTCGACGCTCTGGTACGTCAGGATATCGATCCGCTGTCGGTCGCCGAACTCGATGCCCGTATCACGGTGCTGCAGGGCGAGATCGCGCGCTGTCAGCTGAAAAAAGATCGGGCGATCAGCCATCGCGCCAGCGCCGACGACCTATTTAGACGGTGAACCCCGCGGCCACGTCTCGGCGGTCCGCTTTCGGGCGGCAAAGGAACGCAGGGCGGCTGGGTCAAGTGCTTGATGCGATCGATTACAGTTCCGACATAGTGGCAAAGGGCCTGCGGTTTCGCGGCCCGACAGGAGTAATGTAAATGCCATCATTTGCACCCGCCCTCGAGACCACGCTGCACAAGGCGCTCGAGGCCGCGTCGTCCCGGCGCCACGAATATGCGACGCTCGAGCATCTGCTGCTCGCGCTGATCGACGACGAGCATGCGTCGAAGGTCATGGGCGCCTGCAATGTCGACCTTGGCGAGCTGAAGACCACGGTCGCGCATTATCTCGATACCGAGCTCGATGCGCTGAAGGTCGATGCCGCGACCGATCCCTCGCCGACGAGCGGGTTCCAGCGCGTCGTCCAGCGCGCCATCCTCCATGTCCAGTCCTCGGGCCGCGACGAAGTGACGGGCGCCAACGTGCTCGTCGCCTTGTTCAGCGAGCGCGAGAGCTATGCGGTCTATTTCCTGCAGCAGCAGGACATGAGCCGGCTCGATGCGGTCAGCTTCATCAGCCACGGCGTCGGCAAGGGCGGCCAGCAGCCGACCGAAGCCTCGACGCCAAAGGGTGCCGACGACGAGAAGCCGGCCAAGGGACAGGAGAAGGGCAAGACGGAAAGCGCGCTCAAGCAATTCACGGTCGACCTCAACGAGAAGGCCAAGGCGGGCAAGGTCGATCCCCTGATCGGGCGCGGGCCGGAGGTGGATCGCACGATCCAGATCCTGTGCCGCCGGTCGAAGAACAACCCGCTCTATGTCGGCGATCCCGGCGTCGGCAAGACCGCGATCGCGGAAGGCCTGGCGCGCAAGATCGTCGAGGGCGACGTGCCCGACGTGCTGCTGCCCGCGATCATCTACTCGCTCGACATGGGCGCGTTGCTGGCGGGGACGCGGTATCGCGGCGACTTCGAGGAGCGTCTGAAGGCGGTCGTCAACGAACTCGAGAAGCTGCCCGATGCGGTGCTGTTCATCGACGAGATCCATACGGTGATCGGTGCCGGCGCGACCAGCGGCGGCGCGATGGATGCATCGAACCTGCTCAAGCCGGCACTCAGCGGCGGCACGATCCGGTGCATCGGCTCGACCACGTACAAGGAGTTCCGCAACCACTTCGAGAAGGACCGCGCGCTGCTGCGGCGCTTCCAGAAGATCGACGTGAACGAGCCGACGATCGAGGACACCATCAAGATCCTGGCGGGTCTGCGCTCGGCGTTCGAGGATCACCACAACGTCAAATACACCCCCGACGCGATCAAGTCGGCGGTGGAGCTGAGCGCGCGCTACATCAACGATCGCAAGCTGCCCGACAAGGCGATCGACGTGATCGACGAGGTCGGCGCGATGCAGATGCTGGTGGCCCCGAACAAGCGCAAGAAGACGATCACCCCCAAGGAGATCGAGATGGTCATCGCGACGATGGCGCGCATCCCGCCAAAGTCGGTCTCGACCGACGACAAGCTGGCGCTCGCCACGCTCGAGACGGATCTGAAGCGCGTGGTGTTCGGCCAGAACGCGGCGATCGAGAAGCTCAGCTCGGCGATCAAGCTGGCGCGGGCGGGCCTGCGCGAGCCGGAGAAGCCGATCGGCAACTATCTGTTCACCGGCCCCACGGGCGTCGGCAAGACCGAAGTCGCCAAGCAGCTGTCGACGATCCTCGGCATCCCGCTCCAGCGGTTCGACATGTCCGAATATATGGAGCGGCATTCGGTCAGCCGGCTGATCGGTGCGCCCCCGGGCTATGTCGGTTTCGACCAGGGCGGTCTGCTGACCGACGCGGTCGACCAGAACCCGCATTGCGTGCTGCTGCTCGACGAGATCGAGAAGGCGCATCCCGACCTGTTCAACATCCTGTTGCAGGTGATGGATAACGGGCGGCTGACCGACCAGCACGGCAAGTCGGTCGATTTCCGCAACGTCATCCTGATCATGACGACCAATGCGGGCGCAAGCGACATGGCGCGCGAGACGGTCGGCTTCGGCAACCTCACGCGTGAGGGCGAGGACGAGCAGGCGGTGCAGAAGATGTTCACGCCCGAGTTCCGCAACCGTCTCGATGCGGTGGTGCCGTTCGGCTACCTGCCGACGACCGTGGTTGCGCGCGTCGTCGACAAGTTCATCCTGCAGCTCGAACTGCAGCTGGCGGACCGCGGCGTCCATATCCAGCTGGACGACGAGTCGAAGGCATGGCTGACCGAGAAGGGCTATGACAAGCTGTATGGCGCGCGCCCGATGGGCCGCCTCATCCAGGAGAAGATCAAGCAGCCGCTCGCCGAGGAGCTGCTGTTCGGCAAGCTCGTCCATGGCGGCGAGGTCACGGTCAAGATGAAGGACGGCGCATTGTCGTTCGCGATCGAGAGCGCGGCCCCCAAGAAGCCCAAGAAGA
Organism: Sphingomonas sp. 22R3R2A-7; assembly: GCF_036856055.1. Taxonomy (NCBI): domain Bacteria; kingdom Pseudomonadati; phylum Pseudomonadota; class Alphaproteobacteria; order Sphingomonadales; family Sphingomonadaceae; genus Sphingomonas; species Sphingomonas sp. 22R3R2A-7. The sequence goes on from NZ_JASPFR010000001.1 coordinate 1,454,793, forward strand.
AGGGCAAGCCCGAGGCCGTCGCGGTCAAGGAAGACTGACGAAGGTGCAGAAGCCGGCGGCGCAATGGCGTCGCCGGTTTTTCTGTGCCGACGCCTCGGCGTTTACGGTTAATTGGCTAACGCGGCCTATAGCCGCCGCATGCAAAGTCGGGCTTCCCTGCGAGCGGTCATCGCCGCGCTGATCGTGATGATCGGCCTGTGCGTGTCGCGGCCCGCGGCGGCGCTGCCGGGGACGCCCCTGGCGACGTGCATAGTGCCCGCCAAAGCCGGCATGGCCGCGGCCAGGCTTTTTGAAAATACCCAGCACTTCGATTGCCGCACGTCGCAGGCACGGTTTGGCTCGGGGGATTTCTGGGTTCTGTCGCAACGCCTTCCCGACCTCGGTGCGCGCGGGGCAAACATACGCTACGGCAGCGTCTGGATGTCGCGCATCACGCTGTACGTCCGCTATGCCGATGGCGTCGTGCGGCAGAGCAGCTTTTCCTCTCGCACGGCCTCGCAGGTGCTCAAGCTCGGTGCGGTGTTCAGCCAGCGCCTGCCGCCGCGTCGATCGCCACCGATCCAGTTGCTGTGGCATGTCGAAGGCTCGGCCAATTTTCGTGGCGTGATATTGGGCCCGTCGATCGTCGACGATTCTGAAGGCGCGAGAACGCAGACCCTTCGTGCCGCGTTGTACGGGGCATTCGCCGGGATGGCGATCGCGCTGATCGTCTACAATCTCGCGCTCTGGGGCGCGTTGCGCCAGGCGTATCAGCCGGCCTATTGCCTTCTCGTGCTTTGCCTCCTGGCCTATGCCGCCACCTCCTCGGGCGCCATTGCGCACGTCTTCCCCGGCCTCGACAACAACGATCGTCAGAAATTCAGCGTCCTGTTGCTCGCATCCTCGGCGACCGCGGCGCTCATGTTCGCGCGGACGTTCTTCGAACGGGCGGTCTTTGCCGGCTGGCCGCGGACCGTCAGCAATGCCGTCATGGCCGCGCTGATGAGCCTCGCGGTGGTGTGGGGGCTTGCCGCCCCGGTTGCTCTGCGGACTGCCGATACGGCAATGTCGCTTGGCTACCTCGCGTTGATGCTCCTCATCCCCGTCATTCTGTGGCGCGCGTGGCGGGTGCGCAGCAACTATCTGTGGCTGTTCGCCTTGGCGTGGGGGGCACCGATCGTCATGGCGGGGCTACGCGTCGCCAACAGTTTCGGCCTGATCGGCTGGCGGCTGTGGCTCGACAATTCCACGATCCTTGCGATGGCGGTTGAAGCGCTGCTCTCGAGCATCGCAATCGCCTACCGTATCCTGCTGCTGAGCCGCGAACGCGATGCCGCGCGAGAGAAGGAAATCGAGGCCCGGCTGCTCGCCGACACCGATCCGCTGACGGGGTTGCTCAACCGGCGTGCATTCCTGTCGCGCGCGATCGGCCGGACGGGGGAGCAGGTCCTGCTCATCGTGGACATCGACCATTTCAAGCGTGTCAACGAAACCATCGGCCATGACGGCGGCGACGAAGTGCTTCGGGTGTTTGCCCGCGCGCTGCGGTCCGCGCTTCCCCCGGAGACGCTGGTCGCGCGGGTCGGCGGCGAGGAGTTCGCCATCGTGGGGGACGCGGCAACGTCGGTGTCGCCCAACGCGATCCTCGAGCGGATACGCCGCGAACCGATGCCGTACGACGTGCAGGTCACCGCAAGCATAGGGTGCTGTACCGGCCCCTTGCTGCGCGAGACAGACTGGAAACTGCTGTACCGTGAGGCGGATCGCGCGCTTTTTGCCGCAAAGGCGGCAGGACGCGACCGCGCGCGTCACGCGATCGATCACGGACCCTCGCCGGACCGGCAATCCTGGAATGAAGTCTTGTCAAGATCGGCACCATAGGTCACGGTCCTGCCGGGGGAAGATCATGCGAAATCGAAAGCTCGCGCTTACAGTCATCGGAGTGAGCCTGGCGGTGGTGGCACTACGCCATCCGACCGCAGACTTTCGGCTGATCACGCATGATCGGTCCGATCCTGCGCCGCGGCGCATGCAGGCCGCGGTCGATCTTGGCCTGGTCGGCGTCTCGATACTCTACACCTGGACCGTCGACCGACTGCATTGAGCGGTGCCAGCAGTGGCAGGTGCCGCGGTTTCGCCAGGGCGCAGCTTCTTGCATCACGCATCCTTGACCCCCGTCGCGCCCCTGCCCCATAGCGACGTCATGGACACGCCGACCGAAGACCTCTCGTTCGAAGAGGCACTGAAAGAGCTCGAGAAGATCGTCGCGCAGCTCGAGAGCGGCGACACGCCGCTCCAGCACGCGATCGAGCTTTACGAGCGTGGCAACAAGCTGCGCCAGCGGTGCGCCGATCGCCTCGACGCAGCGCAGGCGCGGATCGAGGCGATCCGGCTCGACGGCGAAGGTAATCCGGCAGGGGTGCGCCCCTTTGTCGCTGGTTGAGGCGAAGATGAGCGCCATGCCATCGTCGCTCGCCGATGCCCTTGCCGACGTTTCGGCAGAGATCGACGCGCGATTCGACACGCTGCTTGCGGTGCCCGGCGATCCGCGTGCCGACCTGTACCGCGCGATGCGTCATGCCGCGATCGGTGGCGGAAAGCGCCTCCGTCCGTTGCTGGTCTTTGCCACCGCCAACCTGTTCGGCGTCGACAAGGATAGCGCCGCGCGCGTCGCGACCGCGCTCGAGGCGATCCACGTCTATTCGCTGATCCACGACGACCTGCCGGCGATGGACAATGACGACATGCGCCGCGGCAAGCCGACGGTGCACAAGGCGTTCAGCGAGGCCTGCGCGATCCTCGCCGGCGATTGCCTCCATGCGCTCGCATTCGAGATACTCGCGGATCCCGCGACGCATCCCGATCCGTTCGTCCGTGCCGATCTCGTCCTCGATCTCGCCAAGGCGGCGGGCCCCGCCGGAATGGCGGGCGGGCAGATGATGGACCTCGAGGCGGACAGCAACCGGTTCGACCTGAACACGGTCACCAGGCTTCAGCAGATGAAGACCGGCGCACTGATTTCCGCATCGGTCGAAGCGGGCGCGATCCTCGGCAAGCTTCCGCCCGAGGGGCGTGTCGGGCTGCGGGGCTATGCGCATGATCTGGGGCTTGCGTTCCAGATTGCCGACGACCTGCTCGACGCCGAGGGTGACGAGGCGGTAGCGGGCAAGAAGCTCCGCAAGGACGAAGGCGCGGGCAAGGAAACGTTCCTGTCACTGCTCGGCGCAGACCGTGCGCGCGAACAGGCGCATATGCTCGTCGACCAGGCGATTGCGCATCTTCATGCCTATGGGCAGGAAGCCGACCTGTTGCGCGATATCGCGCGCTTCGTCCTCGAACGCGACCGCTGACCATTTCCGGGGATCCGATCATGACCGCAAGTCCAGAACCGCAGCGGGTCAAAGGCGCGCGGATCGGTGTCTACCCCGGCACGTTCGACCCGATCACGCTCGGCCATATGGATATCATCCGGCGCGGCGCGAAGCTCGTCGACCGGCTGGTCGTGGGTGTGACCACGAACGCGTCGAAATCGCCGATGTTCACGATCGACGAACGGCTGGCGATGGTCCGGCGCGAGGTCGCGGGCGTGGACGGCGACGTCGAGGTGGTCGCGTTCGATTCTGCTGCTGATGGACTTTGCCGAGCGTGAGGGCGCGCGCGTGATCGTGCGGGGGCTGCGCGCGGTCGCGGACTTCGAATATGAATATCAGATGGCGGGCATGAATCAGCAGATCAATCCGCGCGTCGAGACGGTGTTCCTGATGGCCGACGTCGCGCTTCAGCCGATCGCGAGCAAGCTGGTCAAGGAAATCGCGCTGTTCGGCGGGGATATCGGCAAGTTCGTACCCGCCACGGTCAGCCACGAGGTCGTCGACCGCGTGACGCTGATCGGTCGCAAGGAAGTTGAACCGATCGCCTGCGTTCGGTGCGATGTTCAGTTTGGCGCAAGCGAGGATTTGCTCTAAGCGGCGGCTTGAGAGTTCGGGGCCGGTTCGACGTCGTTCGTCCAGCCAATGCGAGTAGGGATTTGATGCGCTTTTTCGCCGGTATGCTTGCGGTTCTCGGGTCCCTGTTGACGGTTCCTGCGACAGCCCAGATCATCGATCCCAATGTTGCCGGTCGCGCCACGCCACCGCTGACGACGGACACGCAGAACCTGTTGCTGCTCGACCTGTCGACCGGCGGACGTGTGACGATCTGGCTCCGTCCCGACGTCGCGCCGTTGATGGTCGAGCGGGTCAAGACGCTGACGCGCCAGCATTTCTATGACGGATTGCCGTTTCACCGCGTGATCGACGGATTCATGGCGCAGGGCGGCGATCCCAAGGGCGACGGCACCGGGGGCTCGCCGCTGCCCGACGTGAAGGCCGAATTCAACTATCTCCCGCATGTGCGCGGCGCCGTGTCCGCGGCCCGCTCGGAGAAGGAAGACAGTGCGAACAGCCAGTTCTTCATCGTTTTCCAGCCGCGGCTGAGCCTCGACAAGAAATACACCGTCTTCGGTCGCGTGATTGACGGCATGCAATATGTCGACGCGATCGAGCGCGGCGAGCCGCCGGCGAACCCGTCGCGGATCACGCATGCCTATATCGCCGCTGACAACCCGCCGGCCTATGTCGCCGGGCCAGTCGTCGCGCCGCCGGCGCTTGGCGCCCCCGTGACGCTGCCGGGCACCGCCACCGGACCTGGCGTGGCCAAGCCCAAGCTCGCGCCGGTGCGCAAGCCGCCCGTCGCCAAGAAGGCAGCTTCAAAGAAGTGAGATTGCGTTGAACGTCGACCTTTTCGACTTCGACCTGCCGCCCGAAAACATCGCGCTACGCCCCGCGGCGCCGCGCGATGCGGCGCGTATGCTGGTTCTGGATGGCGCGACGACGCGTGACGCGGGCGTCGCCGATCTCCCGCAAATGCTGCGGCGCGGTGATCTGCTCGTGTTCAACGACACCCGCGTGATCCCCGCACAGCTCGAGGGGCGGCGGGGGGACGCGAAGATCGGCGCGACGTTGCACAAGCGCGAAGGTCCCCGGCGATGGCGGGCGTTCATTCGCAATGCGCGGCGATTGCGCGATGGCGACGTGATCGACTTCGGTGCCGATGTCAGCGCCACGGCCGTCGACCGCGAGAGCGACGGCAGCTATGCGCTCGAATTCGCCGGTGACGAGCCGCTCGAACTGCTGCTCGATCGCGTCGGGCACATGCCCCTGCCCCCGTATATCGCCGGCAAGCGGGCGACCGACGCGCGCGATGCCGACGACTATCAGACGATGTTTGCCGCCGAGCCGGGCGCAGTCGCAGCGCCCACCGCCGCCCTCCACTTCACGCCCGCGCTGATTCAGGCACTCGCCGATGCGGGTGTCGAGCATGCGACGCTGACGCTTCACGTCGGTGCCGGCACGTTCCTGCCGATGAAGGCGAACGATACCGACGATCATCGGATGCACGCCGAATGGGGCCGGATCGATCCGCAGACGGCGGACCGACTGAACGCCGTTCGCGCTTCTGGCGGGCGCGTCATCGCGGTCGGCACGACCTCGTTGCGGCTGATCGAGAGCGCGACGGGGGATGATGGCGTGATCAGACCGTTCGAGGGCGACACCGCGATCTTCATCACGCCGGGCTATCGCTTTCGCGGGATCGACGGGCTGGTGACCAATTTTCATTTGCCCCGCTCGACCTTGTTCATGCTGGTCTCGGCACTGATGGGTCGCGAGCGGATGCAGGCGGCGTACGCCCATGCGATCAGCGCGCGTTATCGGTTCTACAGCTATGGCGACGCCAGCCTGCTGCTGCCATGACATGCCCATGCTGATACCCCTGATCCTGGCGCTGCAGGCGGTGCCCGCCGCACCGGCTGCCGGCGGCGCACAGCCGCCATCGACCATCTTCGCCGAACCAGCCGCGCTGTTCATCGCGGCATGCGATGGCGAAAACGACGCGCGGGTAACGCAACCGGAACTCAACGCCTGCCTCGCCCGCAGCTTTGCCACCGCCGAAGGCGCGAGCAGCGGCAAGATCGGGTATATCTCCTATGCCGACTGGTCGTTGAAATGGCTGGGTGATCGCAACGCGCTCCCCAGCCCGTTCGAGGTCGACCGCGACGGCGACAATGCGATCACGCTCGTCGAACTGCAGGCGCGGTTCGCGCAATTCTTCAGCCGGTTCGACCGAAATCGCGACGGCGTTCTCGTCCGCGAGGAATTGCTGACGATCCGCAGTTTCGCGCCCAACGCCCCCCGCGCAGCAAGCGCCGCTAATGGACAATCCCGTGCCCCCCGCTTCACGTTCACCATCGCCGCAACCGACGGCGCCGCCCGGACCGGCCAGATCGCGATGCAGCGCGGTGTCATCCGCACACCCGCCTTCATGCCGGTCGGAACCGCGGCGACGGTGAAGGCGATGAAGCCCGACGACGTCGCAGCAGCGGGCGCCGACATCATCCTCGGCAACACCTATCACCTGATGCTGCGCCCCGGGGCGGAACGCGTCGCGCGTCTCGGCGGGCTGCACGATTTCATGGGCTGGTCGAAGCCGATCCTCACCGACTCGGGTGGCTATCAGGTGATGAGCCTGGCGGATCTGACGAAGCGGTCCGAGGAGGGCGTCTCGTTCAAGTCCCACCTCGACGGTACGCGCCACCTGCTCAGCCCCGAACGGTCGATCGAGATCCAGCGGCTGCTCGGTTCGAACATCGTCATGGCGTTCGACGAACTCGTTCCGACGACCTCGACACGCGAGGTTCAGGCGGCGGCGATGGAGCGCTCGATGCGCTGGGCCAGACGATCCCGCGATGCGTTCGACGCCGGCGGCGCACACGCCGAAAACAACGCGATCTTCGGAATCCAGCAAGGCGCGCTGAACGAGTCCTTCCGCAAGTCTTCGGCCGATGCGCTGATCGAGATCGGCTTCGACGGCTACGCCGTCGGCGGTCTCGCGGTCGGCGAAGGCCAGGCGGCGATGTTCGGTTGCCTCGACTTTGCGCCGGGACAATTGCCCGTCGACAAGCCGCGCTATCTGATGGGAGTCGGCAAGCCCGACGATATCGTGGGTGCGGTCGAGCGCGGGATCGACATGTTCGACTGCGTCATGCCGACGCGCTCGGGGCGGACCGGACAGGCATTCACGCGCATCGGGCCAATCAACATCCGCAATGCCAAATTTGCGGAGGACCAGACGCCGCTTGAAGCGGGCTGCGGCTGTCCGGTGTGTGCGACCTGGAGTCGTGCCTATCTTCATCATCTCGTCCGCGCAGGCGAGATGCTTGGCGCTATGTTGATGACCGAGCACAACATCTGGTTCTACGAGACATTGATGGCCGACCTGCGTGCAGCGATCGCAACCGGCACGCTGACGCAGTTCGCAAATGGTTTTCGAGCGGAGTATGCTCGCAAATCGAGTTAGGAGAGTGACGTGACCGATCCCATCACCACGAATACCGACAACGATACCCCCAACGAGATCCTGGCCGCCGCAAAGGAAGCCAAGCTCCATGCGGAAGCGGCCGCGAAGGCCACCGTGGAAAAGGCCAAGACCTGGCCGCTCGGCAAGATCGGGCTCGGCGTCGGTATCGGCTCTGCCGCGATCGCCGGGGCGGTGCTGTTCAACCGTTCGCGCAACCCCAAGTAAGGATACCGATGCGCCTCCTCCGCTCCGCCCTGCTGCTCACTGCAGCCTGCTGGCCCCTGGCGGCGGTGGCGCAGACCGCTCCGACCGCGCAAGTCGCGGTCAAGCCGATTGCCTTCACGCAGCGGGTGCTGCCCAACGGGCTGCGTGTCTATGCGATCCGCGACACCGGCACGCCCAATGTGTCGGTGCAGGTGTGGTATGATGTCGGATCGAAGGACGACCCCAAGGGCAAGTCCGGCTTTGCGCACATGTTCGAACATCTGATGTTCAAGTCGACGCGCAACCTCGTCTCCGAGCAGATGGACCGGCTTACCGAAGACGTCGGCGGCTATAACAACGCATCGACGAACGACGATTACACGAATTATTACGAGGTCGTGCCAGCGAACCATTTGCAACGGCTGCTCTTTGCCGAAGCGGACCGGATGGCGAGCCTGGTCGTCGAACCCAAGAGCTTCGCCTCCGAGCGCGACGTCGTGAAGGAAGAATTGCGCCAGAGCACGCTCGCCCGTCCTTACGGGAAGCTGTTCTCGCTCTATTACCCGGCGCTTGCCTATCAGGCGCATCCCTATGCGCGCGGCACGATCGGCAGCCTCGAAAATCTCGAGGCGGCGGGGATCGACGATGTCCGCGCATTCCACGCGACCTATTATCGGCCGGACAACGCGGTCCTGGTCGTCTCCGGCAACTTCGATCAGCGACAGCTGGACGGCTGGATCGACAGCTATTTCGCGAAGATCAAGAAGCCGGTCGGAGCGATCCCGCGCGTGACCGTTGCAGAGCCGGCACGGGCCAAGGCGATATCGCGGACGGTTTATGAGCCGAACACACCGCTGCCCGCCGTGCTGATCAGCTATCATATTCCTGCCGACCGCGATGCGGACATTCCTGCGCTCAGCGTCCTGAAGGCGGTGCTTGCAACCGGGGAAAGTTCGCGGCTGTACGAATCCGTCGTCTATCGCCAGCAACTGGCGCAGTCCGCGGACGCGATGCTCGACAGCAAGCAGTCGACCGGCAATCTTGCGGTCTACGCCATCATGGCGGGCGGCAAGAGCGCGGCCGACGGCGAGGCTGCGCTGAAGCGCGAAATCGGGCGACTGCGGGATGCTCCCGTCACCGCTGCCGAACTGGCGGAGGCGAAGAACGAGATCCTGACCCAGTCGATCCAGTCACGCGAGACCGCGGAGGGCAAGGCGAGCACGCTGGCCGCCTCGGTGATCATCGACGGCGACCCGCACGCCGCGGACCGGCAGCTTGCCGAGATCGCGCGCGTGACCGCAGCAGACGTCCAGCGCGTCGCGCGCAAATATCTGGCAGAAGCCCAGTCCGCGACGATCCGCTACCTGCCGCTCGCGTCGAAGCCGAATGGTGCGGCCGCGACGCCGATCGAAATCGCCCAGACGGTCCGCGTTGCCGACCTGACCGCCCCGGCGAACATCACTGTGGTCACGCCCGCATCGGAGGCGGAGCGGATCCAGCCCCCGGCTCCCGGCACACAGGTCGCAGCGACGATCCCGCAACCGACCGAGACGCGGCTGGCGAACGGGATGCGGCTCATCACGGTCGAACGCCACGACCTCCCGATCGTCACCGCCTATCTCGTGACGTCGGGAGGAGCGGCAACCGATCCGGCCAACCGCGCGGGTGCCAGTGCGATGGCTGCCGGGTTGCTCACCAAGGGCACCAGGACCCGATCGGCGACGCAGATCGCACGGCAGGTCGAGGGGCTCGGCGGCGCGATCAGCAGCGATGCGGCGAGTGACGGCGCGTCGGTCGACGTGACGGTCAAGGCCGACCAACTGGCGCCGGCGCTCGCGATCCTCGCCGATGTCGCGATCAACCCGGCCTTTGACCCGGCCGAGATCGAGCGCGCGCGGACGCAGCAGATCGATGCCGTCGCGCTGGCGCTGAAGAACCCGGCACAACTCGCCGCGCTGGTCGCCGATCGCGCAGTCCTCGGCACGTCGCCCTACGGGGCACCGATCGACGGTACGCCGGCCTCGCTAAAGGCGCTGACGCGCGCCGACATCACCAGGGCCTATGCGACCAGCTTCCGGCCCGACCAGGCGACTTTGATCATGGTCGGTGATGTCACCACGGCCCGCGCGAAGTCTTTGGCAGAAGCGCAGTTTGCCGGCTGGAAGGCTGCCGCTGCGGCAACCCGGCCCATCCCGCCGATCGCCTATCCGTCACCGCGCGTGATCGTCGTCGACATGCCCGAGGCCGGTCAGGCCGGCGTGGTGGTGGCACGCCCGACGATCGCGCGGTCGGACAGCCGCTATTACCCGCTCGCGGTCGCCAACACGGTGCTGGGCGGCGGCTTCTCGTCCCGCCTCAACCAGGAAATCCGCATCAAGCGGGGACTCGCCTATGGCGCGAGCAGCGGGCTCGATGCGGGGAAGACACAGGGCACCGTCGCAGCGCGGACGCAGACCAAGAACCCGACCGCGGCGGAGGTCGTGACGCTGATCGCAGCCGAAATGGCGCGGATGGGTTCCGCCCCGGTACCGCCAGGCGAACTCGACACGCGCAAGGCCGTGCTGATCGGCGGTTTCGGTCGCACGATCGAGACGACATCGGGCGTCGCGGCGATCTTGGGCGCCTATGTCCAGAACGGTGTCCCGCTCGGCGAGTTGCAGCGTTTCACCGGCGCGGTCGGGTCCGTCGATCCGGCAGCGGCACAAGCGGCAGCGGCGGCGCTGCTCGATCCAAAGGCCGCAAGCATCGTCGTCGTTGGCGATGCGAAGCAGTTCATCGAGCCGCTGCGGAAGGCCTATCCAAAGGTCGAAGTCATCCCCGAAACCGCAGTGAACCTCGACACCGCAGCATTGAAATGATCGGCGGCGCGACGCGTCTCCGATCGGGACGCGTCTCGCGATCGGTAGCGGATCGGTAGGACATCATCTGCTATGGCAGCCGCGGCTCGAGTGCGTGGAAGAAGGATGACGCTGCGGTGCGCGGTTTGGCGTGGAGAGGATCGATGCATGCCCGTGCGTGGCTGGTTGCGGTAGCAGCTGGCGGCACGATCGGTGTCGGGCTGTCGGCACACGCTGCCTATCGTGCGATCAGCGAACATCCGGTCGTCTCGGGCGGCGCGAGCAGCGCGGCGGCTGGATATGAACGGCAGGATCATTTTCCGGGAGCCGCGTTATTCTATGCCGCACAGGGTGCCGCAGCGCCCGCAACGGGGGCCACGGGGACGACCGACCTGCCCGCGCTGCCCATCAGCGCAACACTAGTTGGCGGCGATGACGGCGTCGTTGCGGCGCGTCCCTTTTCGATGGCGGGGACGAGCACGACCGATCGCAACCGCGCGCTACTGTGTCTGACGACAGCGCTGTATTACGAGGCGGCATCCGAACCCGATGCGGGCCAGCGTGCGGTCGCACAGGTCATTCTCAACCGTGCACGCCATCCGGCTTTCCCGGCGACGGTGTGCGGCGTCGTGTATCAGGGTGTCCAGACGGACACCGCATCGACAGGATGCCAGTTCAGTTTCGCGTGCGACGGGGCGACGATGCGGATACCGGCGCGGGCCGCCTGGGCGCGCGCGGCGCGCAATGCCGGGATGGCGCTTGCGGGTTATGTCTACGCCCCGGTCGGACTGGCGACGCATTATCACACCTATGCGGTCACGCCTGCCTGGAACCGTACCTTGGTCATGACGGACGTCGTCGGCGCGCATTTCTTCCATCGCTGGAAGGGATATTGGGGAACGGCGGCGGCATTCAGCCAGCGTTATCATGGGGGAGAACCCGTGCCCGGCGGCACTGCCGGCGGGGTTCTGGAGGCACCGACCGTGTTACCGGTGTCGGTGGCCCAAAGCGCCCGGACGGACGCGTCGCCGTCGCTGATCGCGCCAGTGGTCCTGAGCGATGCGCAGCCGGCCTATCAAAAGAGCGGTGACGTGCGGGAAGACAAGAACGCCACGGACAGATTGCCGCCGCGTTCCGAAATACTCGATCGCTGGAAGGATTCGGGCAAGCCGTTGTGACCGCCCGGTCCTGACCGGCGAATTATTCGGCGGGCGCCATCGTTACCATCGACATGCGCTCTCCGCCCGGGGAGCGGCTTCACGCGCGGCGCGCAGGATCTGCGTACGCTCGGCGCGGTTGGCCATGTCGTCCCATGCCTTTTCGGCACGGCGGCAGCGGTCGCGGACATTGTCGAGCTGCGCGGCATCGCCGTTGCGACGCTCTTCTTCGGCACGGGCACGGTAAAATTCGGGATTGTCGGCCATCGTGCGTGCTCCTGAGGAGATCGGAGCGCACCATCGGGTGACGGCGGCATCCGCAATAGAGTGGCGCGACGACCCGTATGATCGTCGCGCCGTGGCCGAATCAATCGGCCGGCTGGAGGTTCACGGCCGACTGCTTGCCGCGCTTGTCGGGCTCGAGCTCGTAGGTGACGCGCTGGTTCTGGTTCAGCGTCGGCATGCCGGCGCGCTCGACCGCGGTGATGTGCACGAAGGCATCATTGCCGCCGCCATCCGGCGCGATAAAGCCATAGCCCTTGTCGGCGTTGAAAAACTTGACGGTTCCGGTGATAGCCATGCGTTGGCTCCTTCTAATTAAGGGCATCCGAGGTTCGGACGACCCATGCCGCGGAGCAGGGAAAGAAGGAGAAAGGTGCCGCAAAGCGCCAAGAACCGTCGATATGCGACTGTAGCAAACTGCAATATGGTCTACATGCCCCGGAATTGCAAATCGCCGGGCCATTTTATCAGCGCAAAAACCTGTCCGTCGGGCAGGCGCGACGGCGACCACCGGCCGCCACCCCTGCCCTCCGGTTCCCGGTCAGCGGCAGCGCGCCGGGCTGTTGCCGCGATCGACCGCGCGCCCTGCGAGCGCACCGCCGGCGGCACCGAGCACGGTCCCGAGCAGACCCGACCCGCCCGGCGCAATGACGTTGCCGAGCACGCCGCCGGCGACGCCGCCGACGATCAGCCCCGTCGTTCCGTCGTTGCGACGGCAATAATAGCGGCCGTCATTGCCGCGATAGACGCGATCGTTGTTCGACAGGCGGCGCTCGCGATAGCGACGGTCGTCGCGGTAGTAGCGGCCGGCGTCATAGCCGCCATAGGCCGGATCGGGCGCGTTATAGTCGTAGCTGCGATAGCGCGGATCGACGCCGTAGCGGCTGCCCCCGTCACCGACGCAGCCGGCAACCAAGGTGGAGGCGGCCAGGAGGCCAAGCGTCATAGCACGCATCTATCGTTTCCTATCAGGGGGTTGGTGATATCACCCTAATGATCGGCGCCGCGCTTTTGTTGCGCGGCGCCGTCAGCTTGTACGTTTCGCCGGTATGGCTCAGTCCTGGAGCGACGCGGGCACGGTGCCGCCATTCTTGGCGAGCTCGCGCATCACCGCCTTGTGCAGCCAGATGTTCATCTCCGCGCTGCCGTCCTTGGCACCCGAATAACCGAGCTCGGTCGCGAGCTCCTTGCGGTTGTCGAGGCTCGAATCGAGATCGAGCAGCTTCATCAGGTCGACGATCGAGCTGCGCCAGTTGAGATCCGACCCCTTGCGCGACGCGATCCCCGAGAGCACGGCCTCGACGTCGACGGGCTGCGCCGCGGCGGGCGCGGACTGCGGGATCGCCTGGGGCTGCGCGGCCTGTCCCTGCGGCGCAGCGGGTGCCGCCGGCGCGGCGGGCTTGGGGGCCGCGGGCGTGGGTGCGGCGGACGTCGGCGCGGCAGGCTTGGGCGTGCCGAAATGGCCACTGCCGAGCGGGCCCTTTTCGCCGAAGATGGCCGACTTGATCTTGCTGAAGATGCTCATGGAGTATTCCGATTCCTCGTGGATGGCACAGCCCGAACGTTCGGAACCGGCTTTGGGTGCGTCGCCGATGCGCAGGCTAGGTGCGGCTCAGCTGTTGAGCGTCCCCCGGTCGGCGACCAGCGACGGCGCCGGCCCGGTCGCCGGACGCAGCGACTCGCGCTCGGCCTTGGTCGGCCCCGCGGTCGGATCGGGCCGGAACGCCTCGGGCGCACGATCGTCCGCGCCGGGGCGTGGCTTGTCGAGCGCGAGGTCGGGCGCAGCATGTTCCGCCGGATTGGCCTTCGACCGCAGGAACACCGCAAGCAGCGCCCCCCGAGCCCGATCGCCGCCGCCCCGAACGCGAGCGCGTTGCGACCGAACGTCTTGGGCTTGGGCGGCGTATGGGGATGGCGTGGCTTGGTCATGCGCGTGTCCTTGTGATGAGGCCGGGAAACGGGCGGCCGTGCGGCGAGGTTCCGCCGCGGGGGTGCGGGCGGCGGCGGGGCGTCAGGGGTAACGCTGGCGAGCGTGGAGGACGGCAAGGATCTCGATCGCCCCGGTGACCCGGTAGATTGAGCAGTCGGGATGGACCACCGCCTCGCTGGTTCCGGCCCCGTCCCCGCTAGGTGCCTATATCGCTGATCATTGAGAGTTTTCGCGGTGTCCATGATCGCCGCGCTCAGCAGTTAGGCGGCCGCCAAATCGCGCGCGCTGATGTGGCTAAGGATGTTCAGCAGGTTGCTTGTCGCTTCGTCTATTCAGACAACCCGCGGGATCAATGAGGTCTATACTTATCGATGATGGCCTGCAGTTCTGCCATCACTACCTCATGCAGAATACCGGGCTTTGTGGACGCCATCGCACGCTCGACCTTTGCGCGGAACCATGCGTCATAGGTGGCGGCATTTTTTTGGGTAGCGTCCTGCATCTCGATTGGAATTAGGTCCGCCAGAAAGGTTAGTATAGCTTGTTGAGGATGAGGCTGGAAGGGCAACACGTGCCCATCGATTGGTACCGAGCGTCGCGATCACTCGCCCATTAAGCCTTCGGCTTTGACCTAGTTTAGTTCTCAGATCACATTCGCGGAGTGACGATGAAAGACCATGCAAACACCGACGTGCGAACGGCTGAGCCTCGGCGGCTGGGCTATAGCGTGCGAGGCTTAGCAAACTGGATTTTAGACCACGCCGAGACAGTTGGTTACCGACATACGAACATGGGGATAAACAAGCTTGTGTACTTTGCAGTTGAGGCGTTTCTCGTTGAACGAAACGTCCTTCTGACAAATGCAAAAATGGAAGCTTGGGAGCACGGTCCTGTTTTTCGCGAACTTTATCAGAGTTTTAAGAGCTATGGTAACGGATTCATTGGCGGGAGAGCTAAGTCATTTTCTACCGCTTCAGAGGAGTTCGAGGAAGCTAAGATCCATCTACCCCCGAAGAAGAAGCCTTCCTAAAATCAGCTATTAAGCCCCTCCTATCCTGCAACGCATCGGAACTTAGAGCCCTATCTCATCGAGAAGGTGGTGCATGGTATAGCGTTTGGTGGTATAGTGGCCATACGAATCCTGGAATGGAAATAAGCGCGACTCGGATAACTCAAATTGGAACGGGAGGTGTCTTTGAAAATACCTAAAACTGCTGAGCAGCGCGTGGACGAAATGAGACGACCACCGTCGCTCGCAAACTGGGTTCGTTTGAATGATCGTCGTCGTGACGAAACCGCGTTGCGTATATCAAAGTTCGTCCTCGCAAAGCCACGCGATGCGCTGGCGCAAGTTTATCGTTTGCTCGCTGACTATGTCACTCTAGGAGTTTCCGCGGCAACTACGCGGTCGGGCATCGACCTCATCCTTAACCCACTTGTTCGTAAGTTGGGCCATGAGATTGCTACAGCGCTCATACCGTGGCTGGATAAAAACGAGATCAAAGGCCTTCGCGCGTTCGACGGAATGATCGAACGGTACCCGATTGGCCGAAATATTATGATACCGGTACGGCCGACCTTCGTTTACAATCGAGGTGGCAAACTCACGCCGGTTTTTATCATCGGCTAGTCAGCAAATGCGTTGAACGGTTTTCAAAAACGCCTTCTTGCGACAATGATCCAGCAAGCAATTCTTACGCAGGAAGATTTTGAAGGATCAGACGCCCTTGTTCTTTTCACACCTCGGTTGAGCTTTTCCAAAAGCGCCCGCGAGGTTCGTGAAATGTGGGTAAGTAAGACGTGGCCTCTTTCTGAAGACGAACTTCGCACGCAGTTTAATTGTTACGGCAACGCCTTAGATGATGCCGTAACGATCATACTGAAAGAATTAGCTGCGAGAGGCGATACGCCGTAGCCTAATCACCCCGCCACCGCTCGCTTCTCCAGCAGCGGCGCCAGATACTTCCCGTGAAGCTGCCCTTGGCCTTCGCCACCTTCTCCGCTTGCAACGCCGCTAACCTGGCGCGGTTGTCGTTCCGAGATCCTGATCAGTCGGTTGGCAGCCGTGGCATGCATTCCCTTGCCCCCCTCTCCCCAGCCCTCTCCCCGGAGGGGAGGGGAGTCCGGGTTAGGCCGCCACCACCCGCTTCTCCAACAACGGCGCCAGATACTTCCCCGTAAAGCTCCCCTTGGCCTTCGCCACCTTCTCCGGCGTGCCCTCGGCGACGATCTCGCCGCCCTTGACGCCGCCCTCCGGCCCCAGGTCGAGGACCCAGTCCGCGGTCTTGATGACGTCGAGATTGTGTTCGATCACGACGACGGTGTT
This sequence comes from Sphingomonas sp. 22R3R2A-7, assembly GCF_036856055.1. NCBI lineage: Bacteria > Pseudomonadati > Pseudomonadota > Alphaproteobacteria > Sphingomonadales > Sphingomonadaceae > Sphingomonas > Sphingomonas sp. 22R3R2A-7. Next base: position 1,470,903 of record NZ_JASPFR010000001.1, read on the forward strand.
GCCCTGCTCGACCAGCGCGTGGAGGACTTCGAGGAGTTTGCGGACGTCCTCGAAATGCAGGCCGGTGGTGGGCTCGTCGAGGATGTAGAGCGTGTTGCCGGTCGCGCGGCGCGAGAGTTCCTTGGCGAGCTTGACGCGCTGCGCCTCGCCGCCCGAGAGCGTCGTCGCCTGCTGGCCGACCTTTACGTAGCCGAGACCGACCTCGACCAGCATCGCCATCTTGTCGCGGATCGGGGGGACCGCCTTGAAGAACTCGGCGGCGTCCTCGACGGTCATGTCGAGCACGTCGGCGATGCTGTGGCCCTTGAACTTCACCTCCAGCGTCTCGCGATTGTAGCGCGCGCCGTGGCAGACGTCGCACTGCACATAGACGTCGGGCAGGAAGTGCATCTCGATCTTGAGCACGCCGTCGCCCTGGCACGCCTCGCAGCGGCCGCCCTTGACGTTGAAGCTGAACCGGCCGGGCTTGTAGCCGCGCGCCTGGGCTTCGGGGAGGCCCGCGAACCAGTCGCGGATCTGCGTGAAGCTGCCGGTATAGGTGGCGGGGTTGCTGCGCGGGGTGCGGCCGATCGGCGACTGGTCGATGTCGATGACCTTGTCGAGATATTGCAGGCCGGTGATCTTGTCGTGCTTGCCCTGGACGATGCGCGCGCCGTTGAGCTCGCGCGCGGCGGCGGCGTAGAGCGTGTCGATCGTGAAGCTCGACTTGCCCGACCCCGAGACGCCGGTGACGCAGGTGAAGGTGCCGAGCGGGATGCTGGCGGTGACGCCCGTCAGGTTGTTCGCGGTGGCGTTGTGGACGGTGAGCTTCTTGCCGTTGCCTTTGCGCCGCGTGGCCGGGACAGGCACTTCGCGCGTGCCGTTGAGATAGTCCGCGGTGATGCTGCCCTTCGACTTCAGGATCTGCTTGAGCGTGCCTTGGGCCACGACCTGGCCGCCACGAACGCCTGCACCGGGGCCCATGTCGATGATATAGTCGGCGGTGCGGATCGCGTCCTCGTCATGCTCGACGACGAGCACGGTGTTGCCGAGATCGCGCAGGCGCCGCAGCGTCTTGAGGAGCATGTCGTTGTCGCGCTGGTGCAGGCCGATGCTGGGCTCGTCGAGGACGTAGAGCACGCCCGACAGGCCGCTGCCGATCTGCGACGCGAGGCGGATGCGCTGGCTCTCGCCGCCGCTTAGCGTTCCGCTGGTGCGGTCGAGGTTGAGATAGTCGAGGCCGACATTGTTGAGGAAGCCGAGGCGTTCGACGATTTCCTTCAGGATGCGCTCGGCGATCGCGTTCTGCTGGTCGCCGAGATGCTGCGGCATGTCGGTGAAGAACTGGAGCGCGTCGACGACCGAGAGGTGGGTGGCGTAGCTGATGTCCTTCATCGCGATCTTGACCGCGAGCGCCTCGGGTTTCAGGCGCGCGCCGGCGCAGACCTCGCACGGGGCGGCGGACTGGTATTTGTTCAGCTCCTCGCGCATCCACGCGCTCTCGGTCTGGAGCAGGCGGCGGTTGAGGTTGCCGATGACGCCCTCGAACGGCTTGGAGACGTCGTATTTCTTCTTGCCGTCGATGAAGGTGAGCGTGACGGGCTTGCCCTTCGAGCCGTGGAGAATGACGCGCTGGACCTCTTCGGGGAGCTCGCCCCAGGGGGTCTCGATGTCGAACTTGTATTCGCGCGCGAGGCTGCCGAGGACCTGCATGTAATAGGGCGAGGGCGGGTTGGACTTCGCCCAGGGGACGACCGCGCCCTTCTTGATGCTGAGCATGTGGTTGGGGACGACGAGGTCTTCGTCGAACAGCAGTTTCTCGCCAAGGCCGTCACAGGCCGGGCACGCGCCTTGCGGGGCGTTGAACGAGAACAGGCGCGGCTCGATCTCGGAGATGGTGAAGCCGCTGACCGGGCAGGCGAACTTCTCGCTGAACACGATGCGGCCGTCGGGGGCGTTGCTGCCGAGGATTTCGGACTTGGGGGTGTGCGGCTCGACCGGGTCGGCGGGGTCGACATAGGCGAGCCCTTCGGCGAGCTTTAGCGCGGTTTCGAAGCTCTCGGCCAGACGCGTGGCGATCTCGCCACCGACGACGAGGCGGTCGACGACGACCTCTATGTCGTGCTTGTACTTCTTGTCGAGCGCGGGCGCCTCGTCGATGTCGTGGATCGTGCCGTCGATGCGGACTCGCGTGAAGCCCGCCTTCTGCCACTCGGCGAGTTCCTTGCGATACTCGCCCTTGCGGCCGCGGACGACGGGGGCGAGCAGGTAGAGCCGCGTGCCCTCGGGGAGCGCCATGACGCGGTCGACCATCTGGCTGACGGTCTGCGCGGCGATCGGCTCGCCGGTCGCAGGCGAGTACGGGATGCCGACACGTGCCCAGAGCAGGCGCATGTAATCGTAGATCTCGGTGACGGTCGCGACGGTCGAGCGCGGGTTGCGGCTCGTCGTCTTCTGCTCGATCGAGATGGCGGGACTGAGGCCTTCGATGTGGTCGACGTCGGGCTTCTGCATCAGTTCGAGGAACTGGCGGGCATAGGCGGACAGGCTCTCGACGTAGCGGCGCTGGCCCTCGGCGTAGATGGTGTCGAAGGCGAGGCTCGACTTGCCCGAGCCGGACAGCCCGGTGATCACCGTCAGCGTGTCGCGGGGGATGTCGATGTCGACGTCCTTGAGGTTGTGTTCACGCGCGCCGCGTACGGAAATCTTGGTCAGCATAGGAGAGTCTGTTCCACATTTGTTCGGACGCGACAAGCCCGGGGGGCGCCGGGCGGGTGCTCGCAAAGATGGGTAACGCCGAACCATTGTCCAAGGTGCCGACGATAGTTACATCGTGTATTGTTAGTACAATACAGTGCTGGAGACCGAGATGGGGAAGAAGAAGGAGCGTCGCGAACGCGAGGCGCGCGAGCGCGAGGCGATGCAGGGCGGGACGAAACGCGAGGGGTTCGAGGCACGCTGGTCCGCCAAGGCGGGCAAGCATGGCGGCGCGGCGCCGTTCGCGGGAATCGCAGCCGCGCTGACGCGGCAGATGGGGACGCCCGCGGGCCGCCAGGTGATCGCCGCCGGGCTGATGATGGCCGCGAACGCGATCACCGCAAAGGATGCGCACGGCTCCGCACCGCGGCCGCCAGAGCCGCCTCAGCCGCCGACGCCGCCCATCCCGCCGACGCCGCCCGTCCCGGACGATGCGGCGACGGGCACGGGGCCGTTCGCAGGGGAAACGCCCGAGCCGCCCAGGAGCGACGCTGCTGCGCTGCCGCCCGAATTCGCCAAGGTGATCGACTCCTTCGCATCGGGCCTGGAGCGCTTCGCTGCGAACTTCGCCAAGCCGCCCAAGGCCTGACCTGGGTGATCCTCCCCCGCCAGGGGGAGGTGGCAGGCGCAGCCTGACGGAGGGGGAGGAACGGGTAACTGCGGCTGCGTGTCCTCCCCCTCCGACGCCCGCGGCGCCACCTCCCCCTGGCGGGGGAGGATCGGAAGTTCAGCGCGGCGGCGCGGGCGGCGCGGGCGGCATAGGCACCAGCTCGTACAGATCGAGGATCGCGCCCTGCCCTGCGCGCGTCATCACGAGCCGCCAGCGCAGCGGCCCGACGCGTTCGACGACGCCCGCGATATCGCGCGCCGGGTTCGTGCCATAGGGCGGCGCGACATCCGCGGCGGCGGCCCGCACGGTACCAAGAAACACCTGCCGCCGGTCGGTGTCGGGGTGCAGCCAGCCGCCGGGGAGCGTCGTTCCGGTCTGCTTGGTGAAGGACAGCCCGGCGCCGTCGCCATCGACATAGCAGAAATCAGGGGCGAAGCTCGCATAGCCCGCGCGTCCGCCGAGCCGGACCAGCCGGCAGCGATAGGAGCCCGGCGACAGCGCGGGCAGGTCAAGCGCGGCGGCGGGATCGAGCAGCGCGCCTTCCTCCCTCAACCGGCGTGCGAGCCGCTTCGGCACTGCGGCCCGCGCGCGCGTCCAGCTGTCGGTCATCGTCTCCAGCCGCGCGCGATCGGCGGGCGTGGCGATCGTCGTCCAGCGCGGCGCGGCGGGATCGCGTTCGGCGGTCACCACGGGACGCCCGCTGCTGCGCGGATGCGTCGTACATCCCGCGACGCAGGCCGCTCCTATCGCCAAGATCATCAACGCACGCACAGGCAGGCTCCTTGCACGACCGGTCGCGACGGGGATGTCGAACCGGCGTGGAGACGGGTCGCTATGCTGCGGTGGTAAACAGATTGTAAACGCACGCACTAATCTCGCTTAGTGCGCACCGGAGCGAGCGATCGATGCGGTGAAACGTCGGCTGGCCGCGCTGAGCGGGCGGGACGAGCGGCACCGGTGCGGGTGGCCCGCTGCGGTGGTCGGGCGGGCGACGGTGCGAGACCTGCCCCCTTCCGTCATCCCGGGCTGGACCCGGCACTCATGGCCGCGGGCGGGTGCCTTCGGGGCTCTGGGTCCTAGCGTTCGCCGGGATGACGGGAGCGGGCGGGTTGTTGCAGGTGAGCCTGCAGCTACGGCCCGGCGATCGACGGCTTGAAAGACATACTGCGCCCACCTCTTCCGTCATCCTGGGCTCGACCCAGGATCCAGAGCCGCGGAGGGTTGCGTTTGCGGCTCTGGATCCTGGCTTTCGCCAGGATGATGGGGCGTGGGTTGGGGCGTGCCGCGGTCGAGCCTAGTTGCGGGTGCGGGTTGTCGCGTGTGAGCTTGCCGATCCGGACCGGCGATTAATTGCTGGAGGCAAACTGCGCCCGCCCCTGCCGTCATCCTGGGCTCGACCCAGGATCCAAAGCCGCAGGGGGTTACGCTTGCGGCTCTGGATCCTGGCTTTCGCCGGGATGACGGGGAGTGGGGTGGGGCGCGCCGCGGTTGAGCGTAGTTGCGGACGCGGAATGTCGCGTGTGAGCTTGCCGATCCGGACCGGCGATTAATTGCTGGATGCAAACTGCGCCCGCCCCTGCCGTCATCCTGGGCTCGACCCAGGATCCAGAGCCGCAGGGGGTTACGCTTGTGGCTCTGGATCCTGGCTTTCGCCAGGATGACGGGTGGGGGTGGGTCGTCTGGTTCCGGGGCGCTGTGGGCGCGATTTTGTAGCGCCCGCCCCTCCCCTCACGGGCTTAGGGATATAGAACACACGCTTCGCTCGCACCCCGCAGACGCAGAAAGGGCGCCGGTGAAGTTAACTACCGACGCCCTCTAAAACTCGGCTCAACCGTGGCCTGGGCGGACAGGGGCAAAGCCCCTGCCGTCGGACGGCGCTGGAGCGCCGCCGGCCGGTCTGACCGCCGGGTGCTCGGCCGTAGCTTCGCTACGGCCTTGCGCGGTCAGATGTGGATCGGCTTGCCCTGTACTGCCATCGCCGCTTCCTTGAGCGCCTCGGCATGCGTCGGATGCGCGTGGCAGGTGTAGGCGATGTCTTCGCTGGTCGCGCCGAATTCCATCGCGATGGCGGCTTCGGCGATCAGCGTGCCGGCGAGGCTCGACACGATCCAGACGCCCAGGACGCGGTCGGTCTTGGCATCCGCGATGACCTTGACGAAGCCGTCGGTGTCGCGGTTGGTCTTGGCGCGGCTGTTGGCGGCGAAGGGGAACTTGCCGACCTTGATCTCGGTCTTGTCCTTCGCGGCTTCCTCGGTGAGGCCGACGCCGGCGATCTCGGGCATCGTGTAGACGACGGACGGGATGACGTCCTCGTTGACGATGCCGGTCTGGCCGGCGATGTTCTCGGCCACCGCGACGCCCTCGTCCTCCGCCTTGTGCGCGAGCATCAGGCCGGGCACGCAGTCGCCGATCGCCCACACGCCGTCGACCTTGGTGCGGAACGAGTGGTCGGTCTCGATCTGGCCGCGCTTGTTGAGCTCGAGGCCGATGGCTTCGAGGTTGAGGCCGTCGACATTCGCCTTGCGGCCGATCGAGACGAGCACTGCGTCGGCGGTCATCGTCTCGGACGCGCCACCCGCGGCGGGCTCGACGGTGACGGTCGCGACGCCGTTCTCGACGGTCACGCCGGTGACCTTGGTCGAGAGCTTCAGCTCCATGCCCTGCTTCTTGAACAGCTTGGCGCTCTCACGGCGGACTTCGCCGTCGAAGCCGGGGAGGATCTGGTCGACGAATTCGACGACGGTCACCTTCGCGCCGAGGCGACGCCAGACGCTGCCGAGTTCGAGACCGATCACGCCGCCGCCGATGACGACCATGTGCTCGGGCACCTTGGGGAGCGCGAGCGCGCCGGTCGAGTCGACGACCGTGGTCTGGTCGACCTCGACGCCGGGAAGCGGCATGACGCTTGAGCCGGTGGCGATGACGATGTTCTTCGCGGTGACCTTCTGGCCCGCGACGTCTACGGTGTGTGCGTCCTGGAACGCGGCCTTGCCCTTGAGCCAGGTCACCTTGTTCTTCTTGAACAGGAATTCGACGCCGCCGGTCAGTTCCTTGACGGCCTTGGCCTTCTCGGCGTGCATCTGGTCGAGGTTGAGCGAGACGCCCTGGAAATCGATGCCGAACTTGGTGAGGTGGCCGCCCTTGGCCTCCTCGTAGATCTCGGACGCGTGGAGCAGCGCCTTGGACGGGATGCAGCCGACGTTGAGGCAGGTGCCGCCGAGCGTGTCGCGGCTCTCGGCGCATGCGGTGCGCAGCCCGAGCTGCGCGGCGCGGATCGCGGCAACGTAGCCGCCGGGGCCTGCGCCGATTACGAGGACGTCATAGTCATAGTCAGCCATTGTCGCTTCTCTCTTACTTCCCCGGCGCAGGCCGGGGCCCAGTTGGGAGATATATGGGGAGGGCGAGGCGCTTCGTCACCGCGGCCTTCCCCACTGGGCCCCGGCCTGCGCCGGGGTGCTTGGATACTTACAGGTCGATCAGGATGCGCGTCGGGTCTTCGATCGCGTTCTTGAGCGCGACGAGGAACGTCACGGCTTCGCGGCCGTCGATCAGGCGGTGATCGTAGCTGAGCGCGAGGTACATCATCGGGCGGATGACGACCTGGCCGTTGATCGCGACCGGGCGCTCCTCGATGCGGTGAAGACCCAGCACTGCCGACTGCGGCGGGTTGATGATCGGGGTCGACATCAGCGAGCCGAACACGCCGCCGTTCGAGATCGTGAACGTGCCGCCCTTCATCTCGTCCATCTTGAGCGCGCCGTCCTTGGCGCGCTTGCCGAAGTCGCCGATCGTCTTCTCGATCGTCGCGACCGACATCTGGTCGGCATCGCGGATCACGGGGACGACGAGGCCGCCCGGCGACGAGACCGCGACCGAGATGTCGGCATAGTCGTGATAGACGATGTCGTCGCCGTCGATCGACGCGTTGACGCTGGGGATGTCGCGCAGCGCCATCGTGGCGGCCTTCACGAAGAAGCCCATGAAGCCCAGGCGGACGCCGTGCTTCTTCTCGAACAGGTCCTTGTACTTGGCGCGCGCCTCGATCACCGCGGTCATGTCGACGTCGTTGAACGTCGTCAGCATCGCGGCGGTGTTCTGCGCTTCCTTGAGGCGCTTGGCGATCGTCTGGCGCAGGCGCGTCATGCGGACGCGCTCTTCACCGCGGCCCGAGGCTGCGGGCGCTGCGGCCGGTGCGGGCGCAGGTGCTGCGGCCGGGGCGGGCTTGCTCGAGGCGGCGGCGGTCACGTCTTCCTTGGTGATACGACCGTCGCGGCCGGTGCCCTTGACGGTGCCGGGGTCGACGCCGTGCTCAAGCACAGCGCGGCGGACCGACGGCGAGAGCGCTGCGGGCGAGTCGCTCGTGCCGGCGCCGGGCTGGTCGCCGTACCCTGCGCCGGATTCGTCCTTGGCGGGGGCTGCGGGCGTTGCGGTCGCGGCGGGCTCGGGTGCCTTTGCGGGGGCAGCAGCAGCGCCGTCACCGGCGTCAATCGTGGCGAGCATCGCGCCGACCTGGACCGTGTCGCCGACCGCGACCGCGTGCTGGCCCATGACGCCGGCGACCGGCGACGGCACCTCGACCGAGACCTTGTCGGTCTCGAGGCTGGCAATGGGCTCGTCGACGGCGACGGGATCGCCGGGCTGCTTCAGCCACTCGCCGAGGGTGGCTTCGGTGATCGATTCACCCAGGACGGGGACGGTGACTTCGGTTGCCATGGTTTCTGCCTACTTCCTTGTATCCCCGCGAAGGCGGGGACCCAGACTGGGCCCCCGCCTTCGCGGGGGAACAGCGTTGATTACGATGCGCGGGTGCGGCGGATTTCGTCGCGGACGCTGTGGCCGAGCGCGTCGGCGACGAGTGCGCCCTGCTCGGTCTGGTGACGCTTCATCAGACCGGTCGCGGGCGACGCCGAGGCGTTGCGGCCGGCGTAGCGCGCGCGCTTGACCGGCGAGTTCACGCTTGCCAGCGCCTCCTCGATCAGCGGCTCGACGAAGAACCAATAGCCGTTGTTCTTCGGCTCTTCCTGCGCCCAGACGATCTCTTCCAGGTTCGGCATCCTGGCGACGCGCTCGGCGATCGGGTTGCCGGGGAAGGGATAGAGCTGTTCGACGCGGACGATCTGCGTGTCGGTGTCGCCCGCCGCATCGCGCGCCTCGATCAGGTCGTACGCGACCTTGCCGGTGCACAGGACGAGACGCTTCGTGTCGACGTCGGCTGCACCGTTGGTGTCGGACAGGAGGCGGCGGAAGTGGCTGTCGCCCTGGAAGTCCTCGGCGTTCGACACCGCGAGCTTGTGACGGAGCAACGACTTGGGCGTCATCACGATCAGGGGCTTGCGGAAGTTGCGATGCATCTGCCGGCGGAGCAGGTGGAAATAGTTCGCCGGGCTGGTGCAGTTCGCGACCTGGATATTGTCGTCCGCGCAGGACTGGAGGAAGCGCTCGGGACGTGCCGAGCTGTGCTCTGGCCCCTGCCCTTCATAGCCGTGCGGGAGCAGCATCACGAGGCCGTTGGCGCGGAGCCACTTCGACTCGCCGGACGTGATGAACTGATCGATCATGATCTGCGCGCCGTTGACGAAATCGCCGAACTGCGCCTCCCAGAGGACCAGAGTCTTCGGGTCGGCGAGCGCATAGCCATATTCGAAGCCGAGCACGCCGTATTCGGACAGCGGGCTGTCGAGCACCTCAAAATTGCCGTGCTCGATCTCCTGCAGCGGCACGTATTTGTGCTCGTCGGTCTGGTCGACCCAGACCGCATGACGCTGCGAGAAGGTGCCGCGGCCCGAATCCTGGCCGGACAGACGGACGCCGTATCCTTCGGAGAGCAGGCCGCCGAAGGCGAGCGCCTCGCCGGTCGCCCAGTCGAAGCCCTTGCCCGACTTGAACATCTCGCGCTTGGCATCGAGCACGCGCGCGAGCGTCTTGTGGATCTTCACGCTGTCGGGGACGGTCGTCAGCGTGCGGCCGAGCGAGTCGAACAGCTTCTGGCTGAGACCCGTCTCGACGTTGCGGCGCGCGGAGGCGCCATCGGTCGGGGCGCTGAGGCCGGTCCAGCGACCGCCAAACCAGTCCGCCTTGTTGGGCTTGTACGACGCACCCGCCTCGAACTCGCCCTCGAGCCGCAATGTGAGCTGCTTCACATTCTCGTCGATCCAGGGCTGGTCGATGACGCCTTCCTTGATCAGGCGGTTGCCATAGACCGAGCTGACGCCAGGATGCTTGCGGATGATGTCGTACATCAGCGGCTGGGTGAAGGAGGGCTCGTCGCCCTCGTTATGACCGAAGCGGCGATAGCACCACATGTCGATGACGATGTCGCGGTGGAACTTCTGGCGGAATTCCATCGCCATCTTGGTGGCGAAGGTCACCGCCTCGGGATCGTCGCCATTGACGTGGAAGACCGGCGCCTGGACGCCCTTGGCGACGTCCGACGGGTAGGGCGACGAGCGCGCGAACTGCGGCGACGTCGTGAAGCCGACCTGGTTGTTGATGATGAAGTGGACGCAGCCGCCGGTGTTGTAGCCGCGGATGCCCGAGAAGCCGAGGCACTCCCAGACGATCCCCTGCCCTGCGAACGCCGCGTCGCCGTGGATCAGCACGGGCAAGCTGGCGACATGGTCCTTCAGATCGTTATTGAGCGTCTGGATCGCGCGCGTCTTGCCGAGCACGACCGGATCGGCGGCCTCGAGATGCGACGGGTTGGCGACGAGGCTCATGTGAACCTTGTGGCCGTCGAACTCGCGGTCGGTGCTGGTGCCGAGGTGATACTTCACGTCGCCCGAGCCGCCGATGTCATCGGGGTTGGCCGAGCCGCCGGCGAATTCGTGGAAGATGACGCGGAGCGGCTTGGCCATCACGTTGGCGAGCACGTTCAGACGACCGCGATGCGCCATGCCGATGACGATCTCGCGCACGCCCATCTGGCCACCGTACTTGATGACCGATTCGAGCGCGGGGATCATCGATTCGCCGCCGTCGAGACCGAAGCGCTTCGTGCCGACATATTTCTTGCCGAGGAATTTCTCCCACTGCTCGGCTTCGATGACCTTGTTGAGGATCGCCTTCTTGCCGTCGACGGAGAATTCGATCGCCTTGTCCTGGCCTTCCATGCGCTCCTGGAGGAAGCGGCGCTCCTCGACATCGGCGATGTGCATGTATTCGAGGCCGACATTGCCGCAATAATTCTTGCGCAGCGTGTCGACGAGCTCGCGGATGGTCGCCCATTCGAAGCCCATCGTGCCGCCGAGATAGACCTTGCGGTCGATGTCGGCGTCGGAGAAGCCGTGATATTCGGTCTTCAGATCCTCGGGCATCTCGCGCTTCGACAGGCCGAGCGGATCGAGATTGGCGGCGAGGTGACCGCGGACGCGGTAGGTGCGGATCAGCAGCTGCGCGCGGATCGCGTCGGCCGCGGCCTTGGCGATCTCGTCCTGCGAGACGGGCGCGGGCGCGGCGGCGGCGGGAGCGGGCTTGCCGCCACCCTTTGCGGGCTTGGGCGCGGGCTCCATCTGGGTCGGGTCGAGCGCCGCGGTCAGATCGTCCGTGGTGGTCAGCGGCCAGCGCGCGCTTTCCCAGCTCGGGCCCTGCGCGGAGCCTTCGAGCCCCTCGAAGAACGTCCGCCAGCCGGATTCGACCGAGGCCGGATCGGCGGTGAACTTGGCGTAGAGCGTCTCTACGAACGCCGGGCTGACGCCGGCTGCGATATCGCTGAAATCCTGGCCTTCGTAGCCCATGTCACTCGCCTTCCGTGTTCTCCCGCGAAGGCGGGAGCCCAGACTGGGCCCCCGCCTTCGCGGGGGAACAGCCTTCTTTGACTTAACCCTTCAGCACGCTCAGCAGCGTCTCGCCGAGCAGGCTGGGGCTTTCCGAAACGCGGATCCCGGCAGCTTCCATCGCCGCGATCTTGCTCTCGGCATCGCCCTTGCCGCCCGAGACGATCGCACCGGCATGACCCATGCGGCGACCCGGAGGTGCGGTGCGGCCCGCGATGAAGCCGGCCATCGGCTTCTTGCGGCCACGCTTGGCCTCGTCGATCAGGAACTGCGCGGCCTGCTCCTCGGCGTCGCCACCGATTTCGCCGATCATGATGATCGACTTGGTCTCGTCGTCCGCCAGGAACAGCTCGAGCACGTCGATGAAGTTCGTGCCGTTGACCGGATCGCCACCGATGCCGACCGCGGTCGTCTGACCAAGGCCTGCGTTCGAGGTCTGGAAGACCGCCTCATAGGTGAGCGTGCCTGAACGGCTGACAACGCCGACCGAGCCCTTCTTGAAGATCGAACCGGGCATGATGCCGATCTTGCACTCGCCGGGGGTCAGCACGCCGGGGCAGTTCGGGCCGATGAGGCGCGACTTCGAGCCCGCGAGCGCGCGCTTGACCTTGACCATGTCGAGCACGGGAATGCCCTCGGTGATCGCGACGATCAGCTCGATCTGCGCGTCGATCGCCTCGAGGATCGAGTCGGCCGCGAAGGGAGGCGGCACGTAGATCACGGACGCGGTCGCGCCGGTGACCGACTTCGCCTCGGCGACGGTGTTGTAGACGGGGAGGTCGAGGTGCGTCGTGCCGCCCTTGCCGGGGGTGACGCCACCGACCATCTGCGTGCCGTATTCCAGCGCCATCTTGGTGTGGAAGCTGCCGGTTTCGCCGGTCATGCCCTGCGTGATGACCTTGGTGTTCTTGTCGACGAGGATGCTCATCTTGTCTCGTTCCTTACCACCCCGGCGAAGGCCGGGGCCCAATTGGGAAAGCGGTCATGGTTGTGCGATGCGATCGTAAAGGTCGTCCCAGGCGGGATTGAAACCGTTGATCTCTCGCAATTTCCAGTCCCGCTTCCACTCCTTCATGTGCAGCTCGCGCTGCCGGGCGGCTTCCCAACTGCCGAGCAATTCGTACCAGACGAGTAGCTTGCAGTCGTACTTCTTCGTGAACCCTGCGACGACGCCGTTGCGGTGTTCCCACACGCGCTTTGCCAGGTTCACCGTCGAACCGAGGTAGAGCGTACCGTTAAACCCGCTAGCCATGATGTAGACGCATGCTTGGTCTTCCATCACGGGGGCCTTCCCAATTGGGCCCCGGCCTTCGCCGGGGTGGTATTGCTTACCTCAGTTCAGTTCCTCAAATCAGTTCAGGCTACCGTCGATACCCTTGCACGCCACGATCAGCTCCTTGACCGCGTCGACCGAGACCTGGAGGTTGCCCTTGGCTTCGTCGTCGAGCTTGATCTCGACGATCTTCTCGACGCCGCCGGCACCGATCACCACGGGCACGCCGACATACAGGTCGTCGAGGCCGTATTCACCCGAGACGTAGGCCGCGGCGGGCAGGACGCGCTTCTGGTCGTAGAGATAGGCTTCGGCCATCGCGATACCGCTGGTGGCAGGCGCGTAATAGGCCGAGCCGGTCTTGAGCAGCGCGACGATCTCGCCGCCGCCGCCGCGCGTGCGCTTGACGATTGCGTCGATCTTTTCCTGGCTCGACATGCCCATCGCGATGAGATCGGGGACGGGAATGCCCGAGACGGTCGAATACTGGATCACGGGGACCATCGTGTCGCCGTGGCCGCCGAGTACGAAGCTGGTGACGTCCTTGACCGAGACCTTGAACTCGTCGGCGAGGAAATGGCTGAAGCGCGACGAGTCGAGCACGCCGGCCATGCCGACGACCATGTGGTGCGGCAACCCCGAGAACTCGCGCAGCGCCCAGACCATCGCGTCGAGCGGGTTGGTGATGCAGATCACGAATGCGCCGGGTGCGTTGGCCTTGATGCCCTCGCCGACGGCCTTCATGACCTTCAAGTTGATCCCGAGCAGGTCGTCGCGGCTCATGCCGGGCTTGCGCGCAACACCGGCGGTAACGATGATCACGTCCGCACCGGCGATGTCGGCATAGTCGTTCGAGCCGGTGATCGTCGAGTCGAAGCCTTCGACCGGACCGCACTGCGACAGGTCGAGCGCCTTACCCTGGGGGATGCCCTCGGCGACGTCGAAGAGGACGATATCGCCCAAATTCTTGAGTGCTGCGAGGTGCGCGAGCGTGCCGCCGATGTTACCGGCGCCGATCAGCGCGATCTTCTTGCGAGCCATTCCAATCCGTCTCCGTCTGATGTGCGGGGTGATTGGTGACGCCGGTTACGCGCATTATGGCCGCGCGGCAACCGTTAAAGCGATAAAGTGCTTGTGTTATTGCACATCGTTCGCAAGAGCAATAAGCTTTGGCGTATGCCGTCATCCTGACGAAAGGGTGTCAGGATGACGGGTGGGGTGTGGATGCTGTTCGTCGGGGCTCAGATATGCCCCTCGGCGAGATACTCCTCGGACCGCATCTCTTCCAGCCGGCTGATCGTGCGGTCGAATTCGAACCGGCCGTCACCACTCTTGTAGAGGTCGCCCGGCTGCGCGTCGGCGGCGGCGAGCAGCTTGACCTTGTGTTCGTAGAGCGCGTCGATCAATCCGACGAAGCGTGCGGCTTCGTTACGGTTCTCAGGCCCGAGCTTGGGGATGCCGACGAGGATGATCGTGTGGAATTTGCGCGCGATGGCAAGATAGTCGGCCACCCCCTCGCCTCGCCGCAAAGCTTCCTGAAGCTGAACACCGCGACGCCTTTCAGCGACTTGGGGACGCGCAGGGCGCGGCCTTGGACGATCAGCTCCTCGGACGGGACATGCTCGCTGTCGTCGGGCGAGAAGTCGGTGAGGCGGAAGAACGCGGCGGAGAGCTGCGCGGTGGCCTCGGGGCCGTTGGGGACGAGCCACGTGTCCTGGCTGCCGAGCCGGTCGCGGCGATAATCGACGGGGCCGTTGAGCGGGAGGACGTCGAGCCGCTGTTCGATCGTCGCGATGAAGGGGAGGAAATGCTCGCGGTTGAGGCCGTTCTTGTAGAGATCGGCGGGTGGGCGGTTCGAGGTGGTGACGATCGTCACGCCGGAGTCGAGCAGCGAGGTGACGAGCCGCGAGAGGATCATCGCGTCGGGGCTGTTGGTGACCATCATCTCGTCGAACGCGAGCAGGCGCGTCTCGTCGGCGATCGCGGTGGCGACGGGGACGATCGGGTCGCCGACCTCCTTGCGACGCTCGCCGGCGATGCGCGCATGGACCTCGAGCATGAACTCGCCGAAATGGACGCGGCGCTTCCTGTCGACCGCGACCTCGGCGAAAAACAGGTCCATCAGCATCGACTTGCCACGGCCGACGCCGCCCCAGAGGTAGACGCCGCGCGGGTCGGCCTTCTTGCCGGTGAGGCGCGCGAAAAAGCCGGTGGACTTGGGGGTGGCGAGCTCGGCGGCCAGCGTGTTCAGGCGCGCGGCGGCGGCGGCCTGTTCGGGGTCGGGGCGAAGTTCGCCCGCGGCGACGAGGGCGTCATAGGCGGCGAGAACGGTCATGCCGCCACCCTTTACCACCCCGGCGGAAGCCGGGGCCCAGGTGGAGAGGCTTCGATGACGGAACGCTACGCTTGAACAATGATCGTGTCCCAATTGGGCCCCGGCCTTCGCCGGGGTGGTGGGTGGAGGCGGTATCAGCCCCTGGTCGGCTTGCGGATCGTGGCCGAGAAGGCCGCGATCTTCGCGTCGTCGTCGCCTTGCACCACGAGGCCCCGCAGGAACAAGAGGCGGCCGGTTTCCTTCAGCACCTCGACCTGCGCCTCGATCGGGGCGCCGATCTTGCCGCCGCCGATGAACTGCGTGTTGAGATCGAGCGTCACCGCAGTGCCGGCGGTGATCAGACCGAAGCCGCGCGCGGCCGCGAACAGCGCGACGTCGATGAAGCCGAGCAGCGCGCCGCCATGGACGTTGTTCTGGAGGTTCGAGTGGCGATGCTCGGGGGTGATGCGGACGCGGACGACAGGGCCGTCGACGCGGTAGAGCATGGGGCCGAGCAAAGTGTTGAAACGCGTGGGGTCGGAGAGCGACCAGCTGCGCCAGCCGGGGTTCGCGGAGTCTTCGGCTTCGACGAAATGGGGTTTTTCAGTCATGATTTCCGTTCGTGCCGAGTAGAGACCGAGCGAAGTCGAGGGCTCGTATCGAGGTGCATGTCCTTCGATACGCCATCTCGACACGCTCGATGGCTACTCGGGACGAACGGAGTGGGGGAGTTCCGCCCCCTCCCGGATCAGACGATCCGTTCGGCTTCCATCTTCTTGATCTCGGCGATCGCCTTGGCGGGGTTCAGACCCTTCGGACACGCGTTCGCGCAGTTCATGATCGTGTGGCAGCGATACAGGCGGAACGGATCCTCGAGCTCGTCGAGACGCTCGCCGGTCATCTCGTCGCGGCTGTCGGCGAGCCAGCGATAGGCCTGCAACAGGATCGCCGGCCCCAGGAACTTGTCGCTGTTCCACCAATAGCTCGGGCACGAGGTCGAGCAGCACGCGCACAGGATGCACTCGTAAAGGCCGTCGAGCTTCGTGCGGTCCGCGGGTGACTGGAGCCGCTCCTTGCCCGAGGGCGGCGGCGTGACGGTCTGCAGCCAGGGCTTGATCGACGAATATTGCGCGTAGAAATGCGTGAAGTCGGGAACGAGGTCCTTGATCACGTCCATGTGCGGCAGCGGCGTGATCTGGACCTCGCCCTTGCAATCCTCGATCGCGGTCGTGCAGGCCAGGCCGTTCTTGCCGTTGATGTTCATCGAGCACGAGCCGCAGATGCCCTCGCGGCACGAACGACGGAAGGTGAGCGAGCTGTCCTGCTCGCTCTTCATCTTGATCAGCGCGTCGAGCACCATCGGGCCGGTCTCGTCGAGATCTAGCGCGAACGTGTCGTAACGCGGGTTTTCGCCCGAGTCCGGATCGTAGCGATAGACCTTGAACGACTTCAGCCGCTTACCCTGGCTGGTCGCGGCGTGTGCTACGCCCTTCTTGACGACACTGTTCTTCGGGAGGGCGAATTCGGCCATTGCGAGCGGTCCGTTCCAGGAAATAAGAGAGGTTTGCAGAGCCGATACATGACCGCGGCCCGGCTCGCAAACGCTTAGCTTCGCGGGTGCAACATCCGTTACCCCCGCGCACACCGCCCGCCGGCCGATCTCAGATGATGTCGAGCACCAGACCGAGGTCGCGGGCTTCCTCCGCCTCGATATACCAGTTGGACGGCGCCTTGGCCTTCAGATCGTCGAGCGCGACCTTCGATCCCTTGACGAGATCGCGGAAGCCCTCCTCCTGGATGTTGATCGAATCCTCGATCTCGTGGAGCTTCGCCTCGAGCGTGTAGCGCAGCGTGTTGAGCGGTCCGTTGAGCTGGATCGTGCTCGTCATCTGCCGCTCATGGATCATGATGCGGCTGCCCCGCGTCAGGAAGCGACTGTCGACGGGAAACGCCGACATGAACGTCGCGCCCGCGGAATAGACCGCGACCTTGCCGAGGAACAGCGTCTCGCGCCCGGTATAGTCGCGCAGCAGCCGGATCGTGTCGCCCATCGCACGCGCCATTTCGGGATCGCCGCCAAGCGTCGTGATCGAGACGACGAGCGGCCCCTCGGTCGGCGCGGCAACAAGCTGCGACTTGAAGCTCGTGTACATGTCGCCGTCGACGGGGCCATGCAGCTGGATATGGGGGATGGCGAGCAGCGGATAGTTGCGCGCGTTCGATGCGGGGGATGTGTCGGTCATGCGCGGCGTAACCGACCGGGAACGCGGCGGTTCCGCGCGAAGTCTTGGTTTAGCTCAGGTGCCGGTTCGTGCGCTTGCGCTGCAGGATCCAGCCGACGAGACCGCCGGGAACGCCGCCCGCGAGCGAGAAGAGCGCGAAGAAAGTGATCGCGATCTTCTGCGGGTCTTCGCCGGGCGCGCGCGTTTCGATGCCGTAGATATAGACCGCGGTCAGGATCGCAACGATCGCCGGCCAGAGAAAGCCGGCGATCATCGGTGGGAAGCGAGTCAGGAGCCCCACCGCGACGGGCACGAGGAACCCGATCGCGATGATGGCCCAGATCATCAATATACCCGCTTCTTGGGCTTGATGTAGTCGACGTCGTCGGTGAGCGTGTAGTCGTGCACAGGGCGGAAATCGATCTTGGTTTCGCCGCCCTTGCCGCCCCAGCCGTTGAAGGTGGTGATGGTGTGCTTCATCCAGTTGGCATCGTCACGCTCGGGGAAATCCTCGTGCATGTGCGCGCCGCGCGACTCGGTGCGGTTGGCCGCCGAGTTCATCGTGACGACCGCCTGGCCGATCAGATTGTCGAGCTCCATCGTCTCGACCAGATCGGTGTTCCAGATCATGCTGCGATCCTTCACGGCGACGTCGGTCATCCGGTTGTAGATCCCGGCCATCTTCTCGACGCCCTGGTTGAGCAGCTCGGTGTCGCGGAACACGGCGCAATGCTTCTGCATGGTCTGCTGCATGTCGAGACGGATCTGCGCGGTCGGCGAGCCGCCGCTCGCGTTGCGGAAATGGTCGAGACGGGTGAGCGCGAGGTCTTCCGACCCCTTGGGCAGCGGCGCGTGCGCGGTGCCGGGCTTCAGCGTGTCCTTGATCCGCAGGCCGGTCGCGCGGCCGAACACCACGAGATCGATCAGGCTGTTCGAGCCCAAGCGGTTGGCGCCGTGGACCGAGACGCAGGCGGCCTCGCCGACCGCGAACAGGCCGGGGACGACCGCGTCGGGGTTGCCGTCGACGAGGTTGACGACCTCGCCGTGGAAGTTGGTCGGGATGCCGCCCATGTTGTAATGCACGGTCGGCGTGACGGGCAAAGGCTGGCGCGTGAGATCGACGCCCGCAAAGACCTTGCCGGTCTCGGTGATGCCCGGGAGGCGCTCGGCGAGCACCTTGGGATCGATATGATCGAGGTGGAGGAAGATGTGGTCGCCGTTCTTGCCGACGCCGCGGCCTTCGCGCATTTCCAGCGCCATCGAGCGGCTGACGACGTCGCGCGAGGCGAGATCCTTCGCCGACGGGGCATAGCGCTCCATGAAGCGCTCGCCCTCGGAGTTGGTCAGGTAGCCGCCTTCACCGCGTGCGCCCTCGGTGATGAGCACGCCCGCGCCGTAGATGCCGGTCGGGTGGAACTGGACGAACTCCATGTCCTGCAACGGAAGCCCGGCGCGGAGCACCATCGCGTTGCCGTCGCCGGTGCAGGTGTGCGCCGAGGTCGCCGAGAAATAGACGCGGCCATAACCGCCGGTGGCGAGCACGGTCTGGTGGCTGCGGAAGCGGTGGATCGAACCGTCTTCCATGCACAGCGCAATGACGCCGCGGCAGACGCCGTTTTCCATGATCAGGTCGAGCGCGAAATATTCGACGAAGAAGTCCGTGTTGTACTTCAGGCTCTGCTGGTACAGCGCGTGAAGCATCGCGTGGCCGGTACGATCGGCGGCAGCGGCGGTGCGCTGGACCGGGGGCCCTCGCCCATGTTCTGCATGTGGCCGCCGAACGGACGCTGATAGATCGTGCCGTTCTCGTTACGGCTGAACGGCATGCCGGCATGTTCCAGCTCGTACACCGCCTGCGGCGCCTCGCGGCATAGATACTCGATCGCGTCCTGGTCGCCGAGCCAGTCGGAGCCCTTGACGGTATCGAACATGTGCCAGGTCCAGTGATCCGGCGAGTTGTTGCCGAGCGACGCGGCGATGCCGCCCTGGGCGGCGACGGTGTGCGACCGGGTCGGGAAGACCTTGGTGATGCACGCGGTCTTCAGGCCGCTCTCGGCGATGCCCATCGTGGCGCGCAGGCCCGAGCCGCCGGCCCCGACCACGACCGCATCATAGGTATGATCGATGATCTTATAGGCAGCAGACATCAGGCGGGGGCTCCGGAGAAGGCGACCTTGAGGATCGCGAACAGGGCGACGCCGCCCAGCGTGAAGGTGAACAGGTTGAGCAGGATCATCGTCACGACGCGGCTTTCGCCGTGCATGTAATCCTCGATCACGACCTGAAGACCGAGACGGAAATGGTAGAAGACCGACAGGATCAGCAGCGCCATCGGGATCGCCGCCCAGCCCGATTGCAGCCACAGATGCACCGAGGCGTAATCATAGCTCGGCATCCGCGCGACCGCGACCATCAGCCACGCCATCAGGAAGATGTTGGCGCCGGCGGTCAGCCGCTGCTGCCACCAATGCTGCGTGCCGTGCTTGGCGCTGCCCAGACCGCGGACGCGGCCGACTGGCGTACCCGAACCCATTACTTGATCCCCATATAGAGCCAGAACGCGACCGTCAGCAGCGTGCTGGCAACGATCGTCGCGCGCGCGCCAAGCCGGTTGCGGCGCAGCTCGAACCCTGCGCCGGTGTCCATCACGAGGTGGCGGATGCCCGTCGCCATGTGCTGGAACAGCGACCAGGTCAGCCCGATGCCGATGACATAGCCGAGGATGTTCAGCCGGCCCGCGTCGGTGGTGAACACGTCGACGAAGGTCGCATAGGCCTGCTCGCCCGTCGCGATCGCGATCAGCCACCAGACGAGCAGCAGGCTGCCCACGGTAGCCATCCCGCTGCCGGTCGCGCGGTGCAGGATCGAGACCAGCATATGCGGGCCCCATTTATAGACCTGCAGATGGGGAGAGAGCGGGCGGGCTGGATTGCGCGATGCCAAGGGCAAGGTCCTCGATAGCGAAGGGCGAGACACGAAGGGCGATAAACAAACGGTTTGCCGGTCTATTAGACGCCGTGTGCTGCGATGCAACCCACCGCCGCCGCGGTTGATAACCCATGACACCCGATTCGCGGCGGTTCGGGGCGTTCCCGGGGCCTCGCTGTCCTGCGCGACACTGGTGCGCGCTTGTCATCGGCCTGTCGCAGTCCCGCAGCGGTCCATCCCTAACCTGCCCTTAAGGAATCGGCACTAGCGCTGGTCGGGAATTCGCGATCCGGAGATCCCGCCTTGAATACCACCGACCTACCGAGCATCGGCACGATCGCGGCCAACGTCGATCTCTCGGCCCGGCTGCGGGTGTTCGATTTCGACGGCGCGTTGACGAGCGCGAGCCGCGAGCTCTGGGCCGTGCTCGAGCCCGATTCCGTCGCGATCTCACGCGCATACTGGGAGCAGTGGCAGCGCTGTTTCAGCAACGAGCGGATCTGGGCGCCGGACAAGGCCGAGGCGATGATCGCGGTCGGGTGCACCTTCCTGCGCAACCGCTTCCTCGACACGAGCGGCCGGACATGGGTCGAGTCGGTCGAGCGCTCGGTCGCCGCCGCCTATACCGCCAACGTCTCGCCGATGGCGCTGTTGTCGATGATCAGCGCGAGCGACCGCGCCGCGCTCGACGTGCTGATGCGCAGCGTGGCGCGAGACGACACGCGATTGCCAGTGTATATCGATACGCTGATGCGGTTGTCGGCGCTGGAGGGCGAGATCACGGTCGCGATCTATACCAAGTACCGCGCGCATTCGGCGCAGGGCGCGCGTGACACGCTCGCGGTCGAATTCCGCGACGGAATCGCCTCGATGGTCGAGACCGCGACCGACGAGGGGCATCTGCTGCGCGAGCAGGCGGTGCGCAGTTCGGCGTCGACACGCGCGGTGCTGGGCAAGGCGAGCGAGGTCGCCGCCGCCGCCGAACAGTCCGCGGTCGCGATGCGCGAGGCCGCGCAGACCGCCGCCGGGCTGATCCGCGCGATCGAGGATGCGCGCACCGAGGTCGAGGCGGCCGCCGAGATCGCGAACCGCGCGTCGCACCAGGCCGGCCAGGCGGTCGGCATGTCCGAGGCGCTGAGCGAGCATGCCAAGTCGATCGAGTCGATCCTCGGGCTGATCCGCGACATTGCCGGGCAGACCAACCTGCTCGCGCTCAACGCGACGATCGAGGCGGCGCGGGCGGGCGATGCCGGGCGCGGGTTCGCGGTCGTCGCGCAGGAGGTCAAGAGCCTCGCCAACCAGACCGCGCGCGCGACCGACGACATCGCCGCGAAGATCGCCGCGATCCAGTCCGCGACGCGCGGCACGGTCGAGACCAATGCAAGCATCAAGGCGACCGTCACCGAGGTCCAGGAAAGCGCCGACCGCATCCGCTATGCGATGGAGGCACAGGCGCAGACGGTGACCGCGATCACCGCCGCGGTCGACGAGACCGCGCTGGCGGCCGATTCGATGTCGACGACGATCGCCGCGATCCGTGAGGATACCGAAACGGTCGCGAGCGAGATCGACAGCGTCGGTCGCGGCTTCGACGTCCTCGACACCCGGCTGAGCAATCTCAAGACGAGCGCCGGCGTCTTCGTGACCAAGGTCGCCGCATAACCGACCGCAGGAGAGAGCATGATCGCCGATACAGAGCGCGTGCCGCCGGCCCCGACAGGGGTTGAAGCCGGGACAGGGGTTGAAGCCGGGACCGGAGCCGAGGACGCACACGACGTGCGCGACTGGAGCGGCGATCATCGTCCGCTGCGCGAACGCGTGCGCGATTATGACTGGGACGGCATGGTCGAGCCGGGCTGCGCGGTGCTGACCGCGCTGCTCGATGCCGACGACCGGCGCCGGATCGCGGAGACGTTCTGGCGGCATTATCTGTCGCTCGACGCCGCGCGTCACGTCGTGGCGCGGTTCACCCCGGCGCGGCTCGAGCGCAGCATCGTCTCGAGCGCGGAATATGTCCGGCTGAAATACCTCTCGCCTTATGACGAGGCGTGGAAGACGATGGCGATCGACCATGCGGTGGGATCGCGCAAGTCGGGCATCCCCCTGCCCGCGCTGCTGTCGTCGCTGGCGTTCGCGCACAGCGTGACGCTCGGGCTGATCGCCGAACGCGTCGATGGCGATCTCGCGTCGATGCGGTCACTCGGCGACGTCGTGCAGCGGCTCGCGCTGATCGAGGCGGACATCATGGCGTCGTATCTGGGCACCAGCGACGCGGCGGCGGCGCGCGCCGAACGCCGGTTGCACGCGGCGGCGTTCCGCGAGCGGATCGCGGCGTCGATCGAGGATACCGCGCTGCTGGGCGCGCGGATCCGCGTGCAGGCGACCGACGCCTCCGCGTCGACCCACGGCGTGCTGCACAAGGCGAACGAGGTCGCCGCCGCGGCGGAGCAGTCGGCGGTGGCGATGCGGCAGGCGGCGCAGACCGCCGCCGGGCTGATCCGCGCGATCGAGGATGCGCGCACCGAAGTCGAGGGCGCCGCGGACATCGCCAGCCGCGCCTCCGCGCAGGCGAGCGACGCGGTCGGCATGTCCGAGGCGCTGAGCGACCATGCCGAGGCGATCGAGTCGATCCTGGGGTTGATCCGGTCGATCGCGGGCCAGACCAACCTGCTCGCGCTCAACGCGACGATCGAGGCGGCGCGCGCGGGCGATGCCGGGCGCGGGTTCGCGGTGGTCGCGCAGGAGGTCAAGAGCCTCGCCAACCAGACCGCGCGCGCGACCGACGACATCGCCACCAAGATCGCCGCGATCCAGTCGGCGACGCGCGGCACGGTCGCGACCACCGCGGGGATCAAGCTGACCGTCGGCGAGGTGCAGGACAGCGCCTACCGCATCCGCAGCGCGATGCAGACGCAGGCGGGGATCGTCTCGGCGATCACCGCGGCGGTCGACGAGACCGCGCTCGCCGCGGATTCGATGTCGGCGACGATCGATTCGATCCGCCGCGACACGCAGGCGGTCGCCGCCGAGATCACGCTGCTCGGGCAGGAATTCGGCGAGGTCGACGACAAGCTGAGCGTCCTGCGCGCCGCCGCGGACGGATTTTCGACAAGCGTCGCCTGATCCGCGGCGACCGCGGGAGGTGACGCGACGCCTCCGCCCGCGCTAAGGCCGCGCGCATGACCATCTTACTCACAGGGTCGAGCCGGGGCATCGGCGCGGCCATCCACCAGGCGCTGACCGACGCGGGCGCCACTGTCATCGGCCACAAGAGCACCAAAGGGGGCAGCGCGCACGGGCTTCCTGCCGACTTCGCCCACCCCGCCGGGCCGACCGCTTTGTGGAACGCCGCGCTCGAACAGGCGGGTGGCGCGATCGACGTGCTGATCAACAATGCGGGCGTGTTCGAGGCGAGCCCGCTCGAGGACGCGGACTGGACCGCTCAGTGGGAGCGGACGATGCGGATCAACCTGACCGCGTCCGCCGAACTGTGCCGGCTCGCGGTGCTGCACTGGCAGGCGCGCGGGTTTGCGGGCCGCATCGTCAACATCGCCAGCCGCGCCGCCTATCGCGGCGATCTCGCCCGCGCACTGGCATTATGCCGCATCGAAGGCGGGGATGGTCGCGATGACCAAGACCATTGCCCGAGGCTATGCGCGCGAGGGGATCCTCGCCTTTGCGATCTGCCCCGGGTTCACGATGACCGGGATGGCGGAGGACTATCTCTCCAGCCGCGGCGGCGACGCGCTGCTCGCCGACATTCCGCTCGGCAAGGTCGCGGACCCGGCGGAAGTCGCCTCGGTCGCACGCTATTGCGCGCTCGAGGCGCCCGCATCGATGACGGGCGCGGTGATCGACGTGAACGGGGCGAGCTATGTCCGCTGACAGCTGGAAGCTTACCCTCCCCTGCACGCGCGCGGAGGCCGAGGCGATCGACGCGAGCGACGACCTCGGGGATGCGATCCCGGGCGGCGCGGTGCTGATGACCACCGAGGAGATCGAGGACGACGTCGAATCGTGGCGGCTCGATGCGTATTTCGAGGTCGAGCCGGATGACGACACGGTCGCCGCGGTGCGCGCGCTAGTGCCGAGCGCGGCGGGGGCCGGAATCGCGGTCGAGCGGCTCGGCGATGCGGACTGGGTGACGATGAGCCAGGCGGGGCTCGAGCCGCTCTCGGTCGGGCGGTTCTTCGTCCACACGGGCGCGCATGCCGACGCGGCACCCGCGGACAAGCGCGCGTTCCTGATCGAGGCGAGCCGCGCGTTCGGGACGGGGCATCACGAGACGACCAGCGGATGCCTCGCGATGCTCGACGGGCTGGACGGCGAAACGTTTGCCAATGTCATCGATATCGGGACGGGCACGGGCCTGCTCGCGTTCGCCGCCGCGCATCTGTGGCCCGACGCCGCGGTGATGGGGACGGACATCGATCCGGTCTCGATCGAAGTGACGCGCGAGAATGCCGAGCTGAACGGCGTGGCGGGGATCGATCTGGTGGTGGCGGACGGGACGCTCGACGACGCGATCGTCGCGCGCGCGCCCTATGACCTGGTGATCGCGAACATTCTGGCGGGGCCGTTGGTGTCGATGGCGCCCGAGATCGCGTCGATCGCGGATACGGGGGCGACGATCGTGCTCGCGGGTCTGCTCGAGACTCAGCGCGCGGGTGTGGTCGCGGCGTATGAAGCGTGCGGATGTACGCTGGCGGCGGTCGACCGGCGCGGCGACTGGAGCGTGCTGCGGTTGCGCGCGGGGGCGACGCGGTTCGTCGCGGACGGACCGTTCGACCCCAAGGGGCGCGACGGCTGGGCGCTCGATATCTGACTGTTCCGGGCAGTGCCTCGTACCCAACTCCACCCCGGCGGAGGCCGGGGCCCAATTGGGTGAACCTCTGGCGTGGAGCCGCACCGCTATCCCAATTGGGCCCCGGCCTTCGCCGGGGTGGTGGCGCTATAGGGTGAGTGTGGTGAGCTTGGCCTTTGCATAATCCTGCGTGCCTTTCGTCAGCACGACGTCATCGGGTTCGATCTGCGCGACGGGGATGTCGGGCAGCGCCTTCAGTTCCTCGTACAGCGGCGCGAAATCGGTCTCGACGGTCAGCCGGAGCAGTTCGTCGAAGCTAGGGATGACGAAATAGTTCTGCTGGAAATCGTCGATCCGGTACTCCGTCCGCATGACGCGCGCGAGGTCGAGCGCGATGCGGTTGGGGCTGGGATCGTCGAGCGCGAAGCGCGTCTCGGCGAAGCTCGAGACGATCCCCGAGCCGTAGATGCGCAGCCCCTCGGGCTCGGCGATCAGCCCGAACTCGACCGTGTACCAGTAGAGCCGGCCGAGATATTTGAGCGCGTCGAGCCCCAGCGCGCGCTGTCCGCCGCGACCATAGGCCGCGAGATAATCCGCAAAGACCGGGTCGGCGAGCATGGGTACGTGGCCGAACACGTCGTGGAAGACGTCGGGCTCCTGCAGGTAATCGAGCTGGTCGGGACGGCGGATGAAATTGCCCGCGACGAAGCGGCGATTCGCCATGTGATCGAAGAACACGTCGTCGGGGACGAGCCCGGGGACCGCGACGACCGACCAGCCGGTGAGCTTCATCAGCCGTTCGGACAGTTCCTCGAAATCGGGGATGCCGGGCTTCGACAGCTTGAGCACGTCGAGCCCGCGCAGCCACGCGTTCGACGCGCGACCGGGGAGCAGTTTGGACTGGCGCGCGAACAGCGTGTCCCAGGTCGCATGGTCCTCGGCCGTATAGGCATCCCAGTTCTGCGGGATGGTCCAGTCGGGAGCGCCTTCCGGCGGCGTGCTCAGCACGTGCGTTTCTTCTAGCATGCGTATCGTCTAGCATGATGGAATGAAGACGGAAACGCGGGCCGCGCGCTGGAGTGTCCGCGTCGGTGCGGTGCTGCTGGCACTGGTAATGATCTATATCGGGACAGGGCTGGCCGGCGGGATGATCCCGGCCAATCGCGGCTGGCTCGCGCCCCCGCGCGGCGTGCGGATCTTCGTCGAGAGCAACGGCGTGCACACCGGGATCATCGTACCGAAGGTCGCGGCCGGGATCGACTGGCGCGCCTTCGCCCGCCCCGGTGACCTGCGCGACCCGCGTTATGCCGCGCAGGATCATCTCGCGATCGGCTGGGGGGAGAAAGCGTTCTTTCTCGAGACACCGACCTGGGCGGACGTGAAGCTGCGGACGATCGTCGGCTCGGCGGTCGGCAGTGACGACGTCCTGCTCCACGTCGAGCATCTCGCCGCGCCGACGCCCGGTGGCGATGTGCGCGCGGTGATGCTGAGCGAGGCCGAGTATCGGCGGCTTGCGGGGTTCATCGCGGCGACGATCCGGCCGGGGGGCGGTCCTATCCGGGGTATGACGCCTATGATGCGTTCTACGACGCGCGGGGGCATTACAGCGCGGTGGCGACGTGCAACGCATGGACGGGGGACGCGCTGCGGTTCGCCGGAGTGCGGGTCGGGTGGTGGACGCCGTTTCCGGCGACGGTGATGTGGTGGTTCTGACAGCACGTGCTCTCGCGGGAAGGCGCGAGAACAGGATTGGCGGCGCAGACTGCCCTCTGACCCCCTGCGCCTTCGCCGGGGTGGTGCGGGACATCGGCACTGCGCGGGTGTGCGGACCGCCGGCCCCTCCCCCGTCATCCTGGGCTTGACCCAGGATCCAGGGTCGCGGGGGCGGTGCATGGGGCTCTGGGTCCTGACTTTCGTCAGGATGACGACAGACGAGCGTGCGGCCGCGTCAATAGCCTGCGCGGTAGCCTTGGTACTGGCCGCATTCGCCGCGCCGCGGGTCCTTCTTGCAGCGTTTGGCGAGCTCCTTGCGCTGCTTGCCCTCCTCGGCCTCCTGCTTGCGCATCTTGCGGCCGTAGTTGCGGTCCGATTCCTCCTGGCTGGTCGTCGTCCAGTCGACCGCCTTGCCCGCGACCTGGAACGGCGCCTTCACGATCGACGTCGCGGTGCTGATGCACCCCCGTCATCAGGGGCAGGATCGCCAGAACGGGAAGAACCTTACGCATCTACTTCACTCCTGCGCGCAGCCGGTCGCGCGCCTGCGCACCGTATAGCGGAAAATCGGTGAAGAATCCGTCGATACCTTGTGCGAGCCCGGCGTCGATCTCCGCGGCGATGTCGCCATGCGCGGCAGGATCGGCACCGCGGCGAAAGCGGTCGGGTTCGAACATGTTCTCCGCGCGGTAGGTCCAGGGGTGGACGCGCAGCCCCGCCGCATGCGCGTTCGCGACGAGCGGCGACGGCTTGGCGCCCGCCCACAACATCGTCTTGTTCGGGCCGATGCCATACGCAAAGGCCGCGACCGCCTTCAGCCCCACGGGCGTGATCATCGCCGCATAGCTCGGCTGCGCGCCATCGGCGGGGCCGCCCTCGCCGTCAATCAGCTGGATCAGGCGGATTTTCGTGATCGTGTGGAGCCGCTGGAGGTTCTTCACTTCGAACGACTGGATGAAGACCGGCGCAGCGGCCGAATCCCACCCCGCCTCGCGCAGTTCGGCGACCAGCTTGACGTCGGTCGGATGGCCGATCCCCGCGAAATAGGTCGGGTGCTTGGTTTCGGGATAGATGCCGATCGTCCGCCCCGTCTCGGCGGAGCGCCGCTTGGCGAGCGCGATGATCTCGGCGAGCGTCGGGATCTCGAACCGGCCGTCATACGCGGTGTTGGCGGGGCGGAGTTTCGGCAGCCGCTCCTTCGCGCGCAACGTCTTCAGCTCGGCGAGCGTGAAGTCCTCGACGAACCAGCCGGTGATCGTCTGCCCGTCGATCGTCTTGCTGGTCCTGCGCGCCGCGAATTCGGGATGATCGGCGACGTTGGTGGTGTCGGCAATCGCGTTCTCGTGCCGCGCGACGAGCACGTCGTCCTTGGTCGGGACGAGGTCGGGCTCGATGAAATCGGCGCCCTGCTCGATCGCGAGGTCATAGGCCGCCAGCGTATGCTCGGGACGCAGCCCGCTCGCGCCGCGATGGGCGATCACGATGGGCGCAGGATCTGAATTTTTCGGTGTCATCGCAACAGATTGCCCGCCCGCGATGCCAAGCACCAGCGCCGCGATCCGTGAGAGCCAATCGCAATAGGAAACCATTCGGCGCATCGGCGTTCAGTCCTCATATTTCCCGGATCCAGAAGGGGCGACCCCATGCATTTCACGATCAATGGTCAATCATATGACGCCGAGCCCGATATTCGCACCTCGGTGCTCGACCTGTGCCGCGAACATCTGGGCCTCACCGGCTCGAAAAAGGGCTGCGACCACGGCCAGTGCGGCGCCTGCACCGTCCTGATCAACGGCCGCCGGGTCAATTCCTGCCTGACGCTCGCGGTCATGCACCAGGACGACGAGATCACGACGATCGAGGGGCTCGGCCAGCCGGGCAACCTCCACGCGCTGCAGGATGCGTTCGTGCGGCATGACGGCTATCAGTGCGGCTATTGCACGCCGGGCCAGATCTGCTCGGCGGTCGGCATGCTCGACGAGGTCAAGAAGGGCTGGGCCAGCCACGCGTCGGGCGACCTGACCGATCCGAAGTTCGACGACGCCGAGATTTCGGAGCGGATGAGCGGCAATCTGTGCCGTTGCGCCGCCTATCCGAACATCGTCGATGCGATCCGCGAAGTCGGCGACACCGCGCCCAAGGGCCGGTCCGCGGACGAGAAGGACGCCGCGATGGACGCCGATGCGCGCGGGGAGCTGGTAGCATGAAGACCTTCACCTACGAAAAACCGGCGACCCCCGAGGCCGCAGTCAAGGATGCCGGGACGACCGGCGCCCGCTTCATCGCAGGCGGGACCAACCTGCTCGACCTGATGAAGCTGCAGGTGGAGACGCCCGACACGCTTGTCGACATCAGCCGCCTCGATCTCGCGAACATCGAGGAGCGCGAGGATGGCGGGCTGACGATCGGTGCGCTCGTGCCGAACAGCGATCTTGCCGCCGACCGCCGCGTCGTCGCGAAGTATGAGGTGCTCAGCCGCGCCCTGCTCGCGGGCGCATCGGGCCAGCTGCGCAACAAGGCGTCGACCGGGGGCAACATGCTCCAGCGGACGCGCTGCTATTATTTCTACGACACCGCGGCGGCGTGCAACAAGCGCGAGCCCGGCAGCGGCTGTTCGGCGATCGGCGGCTTCAACCGCATCCTCGCGGTGCTCGGCACCAGCGAGCAGTGCATCGCGACGCATCCGAGCGACATGGCAGTCGCGATGCGCGCGCTCGACGCGACGATCGTGACCTTGAAGGCGGACGGCGATCGCCGGCGCATCTCGGTACACGAATTCTACCGCCTGCCGGGATCGACGCCCGAGATCGAGACCGTGCTCGAGACGGGTGAGCTGATCACGCATATCGAGCTGCCCGCACCGCCCAAGGGCAAGCAGGCCTATCGCAAGGTGCGCGACCGTGCGTCCTATGCCTTCGCGCTCGTCTCGGTCGCGGCCGTGGTCGATGTGCAGGACGGCGTGATCGCGTCCGCCTCGCTCGCATTCGGCGGGCTCGGGCCGATGCCGTGGCGCAATCCGGCGGTCGAGGCCGCCTTGGTCGGCAAGGCGCCGTCCGACGAGGCCTTCGAGGCCGCGGCGACCGCGCTGCTCGCCGATGCCAAGGGCTATGGCTCGAACGACTTCAAGATCCCCCTCGCGCGTCGCACGCTTATCGCGACGCTGCGCACCGTAACGGGAGCATAAACATGTTCGGTTTTGGAACCACCAACAGCCTGACGATGGACAAGCCGCATCCGGACAGTCTTCTGGACAGCGGCGTTCAGGGCGTCATCGGCAAGCCGCTCGACCGGGTCGACGGTCCGCTGAAGGTCAGCGGCACCGCGACCTATGCGGCGGAATATCAGTTCGACGACATGGCGTACGGCGTACTCGTCGGCACGAAGATCTCCGCGGGCAAGGTCGTGTCGATCGACGTCGACGCGGTGAAGAGCATCCCCGGCGTGCTCGACGTCGTCACCGATTTCGACCAGTTCATCCGCGTGTCCGCACAGGGCGGCGCGACCGATGCACCCACGCAGGGCGTCAAGGACATCGCGTTCTTCGGCCAGATCGTCGCGATCGTGCTCGCCGAGAGCTTCGAGGTCGCGCGCGATGCGGCCGCCCGCCTGCCGATCGTCTATGACGAGGCGGAGGGCCAGTATGACTTCGCCGCGCACCGCGACGAGACGCGGACGCCCCCGACGATGCCGCGCCTGCGCATTTCAAGCAGGGCGATGTCGACACGGCGATGGCCGATGCGGCGGTGACGGTCGACTCGACCTATGTCACGCCGAGCCAGAACTCGGCGGCGATGGAGCCGCATGCCTCGACCGCGGTGTGGGAAGAGGACGGCTCGCTGACGCTGTACGGCGCCTATCAGATGCCGACGTCGGATGCGCAGCAGCTGGCGAAGTCGCTCGGCCTGTCGGCGAAGAAGGTCCGGATCGTCGCGCGCTATATCGGCGGCGGGTTCGGGTCGAAGCTCGGCATCGCGCCCGAGAGCGTCGCGGCGGCGATCGCCGCCAAGCAGCTCGGCCGGCCGGTCAAGGCGGTCATGTCGCGCCCGCAGGTGTTCGAGGCGACCGTACGTCGCTCGAACACCGAGCAGCGCGTCCGTCTCGCGGCGAACGCGGCGGGCAAGCTGACCGCGATCGGGCACGAGACGCTCGCATCGAACCAGTCGACCGAGGATTATTTCGAGCCCGCCGGCATCGGCACGCATCTGCTCTACGGCGGCGAGAACCGGCTGATCACGCATGATCTGGTCGATGTGAACCTCGTCCTGTCGGGCTCGATGCGCGCGCCGGGCGAAGCGGTCGGGATGCTCGCGCTCGAGGGCGCGATGGATGAGTTGGCCGAAAAGCTCGGCATCGATCCGATCGAGCTGCGCAAGCGCAACGATCCGCGGATCGATCCGGAGAAGGACGTCCCCTATTCGTCGCGCAACCTGACGCGCGCGCTCGACGAGGGTGCGGCCCGCTTCGGCTGGGACAAGCGCCAGAAGGCCGGCACGCGCCGCGAGGGCGAGTGGCTGATTGGCATGGGCGTCGCCTCGGCGGTGCGCGGCAACATGATGATGGAATCGTCCGCCAAGGTCGAGATCCATCCCGACGGCACCGCGACCGTATCGTCGGCGATGACCGACATCGGCACGGGCAGCTACACGATCCTCGCGCAGATCGCGTCGGAGATCCTGGGCATCCCGGTCGCCAATATCACGATGTCGCTGGGCGATACCAACGATCCCCCCGCGGCGGGTTCGGGTGGTTCGTGGGGCGCGGCCTCGTCGGGCACCGCGGTCTATCTCGCCTGCGAGATGCTGCGCGGCAAGCTCGCCAAGGCGATGGACGTCGACGAGGACGGCCTGACGCTGAAGGACGGCAACGCGATCGGCGACAACCGCTCGACCCCGATCGGCGAGCTGGTCGGCAAAGGCCTAGAGGCGACCGGGCATATCAAGCCGGGCAAGCAGGAGAAGGAGACGTCACAGGCAGGCTTCGGTGCGCATTTCGCCGAGGTCGCGGTCAACGTCATCACCGGTGAGACGCGCGTGCGGCGGATGCTCGGGTCGTTCGCGGCGGGGCGTGTGCTCAACGCGAAGACCGCGCGGTCGCAGTGCCTCGGCGGCATGACCTTCGGGATCGGCACAGCGCTGACCGAAGACCTGATCCACGACACGCGCACCGGCAAGCTGGTGAACCACGATCTCGGGGAATATCACGTGCCGGCCAATGCGGACGTGCCGCAGATGGACGTGCACTTCGTCGACGAGCGCGACATCCATGCGAACCCGATCCATGCGAAGGGGATCGGCGAGCTGGGGATCTCGGGTGCGGGCGCCGCGGTGGCGAACGCGGTGTATAACGCCACCGGGATCCGCGTGCGCGAGTTCCCGATCACGCTCGACAAGCTGCTGGACCAGCTCCCCGCAGTCTGAGGATCGGCTATCGTCAGGTAACGACTACCCCGATCAGAAATTACTTCCCCGGCGGAGGCCGGAGCCCAATTGGAAAGGCCTTGATAACGACGTGCCGAGCGTCGTTATTGCCTTTCCCGATTGGGCCCCGGCCTTCGCCGGGGTGGTATTGGGAGATCGGCAACGCCCCTCGTCAAACGTACCGCCCGCCCCTATCTTTCGCACTTCACCCGAGGATGCCAAAATGAACGAACACGTGATGGATGCGGCGTTTCGGCCGGCGGGGCTTGGCCGTGCGAAGCAGGGCGTTCTCGGGCTGGGGCTGGACCGGATCGAAGGCCCCGCAAAGGTCACCGGCGTTGCGGATTACGCGTATGAAGGCACGCCCGAGCGCATCGCCTATGCCGCGATCGTCGGTACGCCCGTCGGCAGCGGACGGATCCTCGGGATCGACGTCAGCGCCGCCGAGGCGCTGCCTGGCGTTATCGCCGTCATCCACGACGATCCGCGCATGCCTGCGGGCGAGTCCAACTCGCGCGCGATGCCGCTGTGCGATACCGACGTCATCCTCCACCTCGGCCAGCCCGTCGCGATCGTCGTCGCGGAGGACCAGGCGATCGCGCGCGACGCCGCCGCGCTGGTCGTGGTCCGCACCGAAGCGGGCGAGGACCGGTTCGACGTCGAGGCGCAGCCGGTCGATACCAAGCCCGAGATCGGCTTCCTTCCACCGATCGACAAGGGCGACCTCGACGCGGTGATGGCCGGGGCGGCGGTGACGTTCGATCAGACCTACACGACCCCCGTACACTTTCCCGCCGCGCTCGAACCGCATGCGACGACCGCCTCGTGGGAGAACGGAAAGCTCACCGTCCGCTCGAGCAACCAGGTGATCGGCGGCGCGCGCAAGACGATCGCCAAGGCGCTCAAGATCGACGCGGACGCGGTGCGCGTGCTCGCGCCCTATGTCGGCGGCGGGTTCGGCGGGAAGACCGGCGTCGGCGCGGAGGCGATCCTCGCGGCGATCGCGGCGGAAGTCGTCGGGCGGCCGGTGAAGATCGCGCTGCCCCGCCGCCAGACCGCGTACATGGTCCACCACCGTTCGCACACCACCCAGCGTATCCGCATCGCGGCGGACAAGGACGGCGTGATCCTCGGCATGGGGCATGAGAGCGTCGTCGCGCAGAACGACGATGGCGAGTTTCTCGAGCCCGTCCCGTTCGGGACGCTGCCGCTGTACCGGGGCGAGGCGCGGCGGTTCAAGACCGACCTCGTTCGCGTCGACCTGCCCGCAAGTGGCGCGGTCCGCGCGCCCGGCGAAGCGGTCGGGACGTTCGGCGTCGAATGCGCGATGGACGAGCTCGCCGAGCAGCTCGGGATCGATCCGGTCGAGTTGCGGCGACGCAACGAGCCCGAGACCGATCCGGTGAGCGGCAAGCCCTTCTCCACGCGGCGGATGCTCGATTGCTACGAGCAGGGTGCCAGGCGGTTCGGCTGGCCCGCCACGCCGCCCGCGCCGGGATCGGTGCGCGAGGGCGAGTGGCTGATCGGGATCGGCATGGCGGCGAGCCTGCGCGGCAACTTCACCGTCGAGGCGCAGGCGCGCGTGCGGCTGGAGGCGGATGGCCGCGCGACGGTCGAGTGCGACATGACCGATATCGGCACGGGGACGTACACGATCCTCGCGCAGACCGCGGGCGAGATGCTGGGCCTGCCGGTGGCCGACGTGACCGTGCGGCTGGGCGACACCGATTTCCCGCCGAGCGCGGGCTCGGGTGGCTCGTTCGGCGCGGGGAGCGCCGCGTCCGCGGTGATGCTCGCCTGCGAGGATATCCTCGGCGAACTCGCGCTGCGGATGAATGCGGCGCCCGAGGAGCTGAGCCTGCACGACGGCTGCGTCAGCGCGGGCGGGCGGCAGGTGGCGCTCGCCGACCTCGTCCGCGGCGAGCCGATCGTCGCGATGGGCAAGACCGGGCCGGGCAAGGAGAGCAAGCGCACCAGCCAGGCGAGCCACGGCGCGCACTTCGTCGAGGTCGCGGTCAACGCGGTGACGGGCGAGACGCGCGTGCGGCGGATGCTCGGCGTCTTCGATGTCGGCCGCGTGCTCAACCGCAAGACCGCGACCAGCCAGATCACCGGCGGGATGGCGTGGGGAATCGCCTATGCGCTGAGCGAAGAGGGGATCGTCGACACGCGGACCGGCGCGTTCGTGAACCCCGATTTCGGTGAATATCACGTCGCGGTGAACGCCGACATTCCGCAGCTCGAGGTGCACTTCATCGAGGAGATCGACGACTCCGCCAATCCGGCCGGCGCCAAGGGGGTCGGCGAGCTCGGCATCTCGGGCGCGGGCGCGGCGGTGGCGAACGCGATCTACAACGCGACCGGCGTGCGCGTGCGCGACTTCCCGGTGACGCTCGACAAGCTGCTCGAGGGCTTGCCCGCGATATAAGGTCTGTTCCCACGCCGATGCGGAGGAACGAGAAGAGAGAGAAGACATGGCCGAGAACGATAGCGTGATTGCCGCCGCCAAGGCGTGGAAGGGCGAGAAGATGGCGATCGCCACGGTCGTCTCGACCTGGGGCTCGGCGCCGCGTCCCAAGGGGAGCCACATGCTCGTCCACGCCGATGGCCGGTTCGAGGGATCGGTATCGGGCGGCTGCGTCGAGAGCGACATCCTCGCGACCGCCGCCGAGGTGATCGCGGGCGCGCCGTTCCAGGTCCGCAACTACGGCGTCGCGGATGCCGCGGCGTGGGAAGTCGGGCTGCCGTGCGGCGGCGAGATCGCGGTGATGGTGCAGCCCGTCTCGGCCGAGGGGTTCGACCCCGAATTGTTCGACCGGATCGCCGATGCGCGTGACCAGGGCGATGCGCTGACCGTCTCCACCGACCTCAAGACCGGGCACAGCGACGCGCGCCCGCTCGAGACGGGCGAGGTCTTCCTCAATCGCTACGATCCGCCGCGCCGCCTGCTGATCGTCGGCGCGGTGCAGATCGCGCAGGCGCTGGTCGGGCTCGCGCGCGAGCTCGGGATCGCCACCGTCGTGATCGATCCGCGCGCACGGTTCCTGACGGATGAGCGGTTTCCGGGCGTCACGCTCGACGATCGCTGGCCCGACGAGGCGATCGCGGCGTATCGACCGGGTCCGTCGACCGCGGTCGTGACGCTGAGCCACGACATCAAGATCGACGACCCCGCGCTGATCGCCGCGCTTGCCAGCGACGCCGCCTATGTCGGCGCGCTCGGCAGCCGCAAGAGCCATGCGGCACGGCGCGAGCGGCTTGCATCCGAGGGCGTTACGGCCGAGGCTATCGACCGGATCGATGCGCCGGTCGGAGTCGATATCGGCGCGATCGGGCCATCGGAAATCGCGCTGTCGATCGCGGCGGCGATGATCGGAGCGTTCCATGATCGCGGCTGAAGACGTCGTCCTCATCCTGCTCGCCGCCGGGCGGTCCGAGCGGTTCGGCATCCCGAACAAGCTCGAGGTGCCGTTCCTCAACAAGCCGCTCGGGTTGCACGTCGTCACCGCGTTCGAGAACATCCCGTTCAAGCGGCGGCTGGCGGTCACCGACGGGTGCAAGCTCGACTTCATCAGCGAGCGGTTCGAGATCGTCCACAATGACGACGCCGCCTCGGGCATGTCGCAATCGGTCAAGCTGGGCGTGCAGCGCGCGAAGGACGACGGCGCTGAGGCCGTACTGATCGCGCTCGCCGACATGCCGCGCGTCACCGCGGCGCATGTCTACCGCATGCTCGATGCCGCTGACAGCGCGGACGCGGTGGTCGCGTCGAGCGATGGCGAGAAGCCGAGCCCGCCCGCGCTGTTCGGGCGCGGGCGGTTCGATTTCCTGCTGACGCTCGACGGCGATGCGGGCGCGCGCGATCTGGTTAAGGCGGGGCGCCACGTCGTTACCGCCCCCGCGGAACTGATCGATATCGACACGCCCGAGGATCTGGAGAGGCTGCAGGCGCTCGTCCACGATCCCCGCGCGGCGATCACTCGTGCCTTAACGCGTCGATAGGGTTCATCGCCGCGGCGCGGCGTGCGGGGAAATAACCGAAGACGACGCCGATCACCGCGGAGATCGCGAACGCGAAGATGTTGATCTCGGGCACGAAGATCCACTGCACCTTGATCAGCGGCGCGATGACCGCGATCGCGAGCTGCGCGATGACGAGCCCGACAAGGCCGCCGAGGCACGACAACACGATCGCCTCGACGAGGAACTGCAACAGCACCTCGCGCGCGACCGCGCCGATCGCGAGGCGGATGCCGATCTCGCGCGTTCGCTCGGTCACCGACACCAGCATGATGTTCATGATCCCGATCCCGCCGACGACCAGGCTGATCCCCGCGACGGCGGCGACAATCCCGGTCAGCAGCGTCGTCGTGCCCGTCAGCGTGTCCGAGATCTGCTTGGTGTCGAAGATGTTGAAATCGTCTTCCTTGCCGCCGGTGATTGTCCGGCGCTCGCGCAGCAGGTCGGTGATCGACGCCTGAACCGTCGCGGTCGAGAATTTCTGGTCGACGCCCACCAGCATCAGGCGGATGTCGCGGTTGCCGGTGAAACGCCGCTGGACCGCCTTGAGCGGCATGATGACGACGTCGTCCTGATCGCCGCCAAAGCCCGCCTGCCCGCGCGTCGACAGCACGCCGATCACGTCGCAGCTGATCGCGCCGATCCGCATGCGGAGGCCGACCGCGTCGCCGCCGCGGAACAGGTTGGTGCGCACCGTATTGCCGATGATGCACACCGCCTTGCCCGACGCCTCCTCGAGCGGGGTGAAGATGCGCCCGGTCGCGAGCGGCCAGGGCTGGACCTGGAAATAGGCGCTGGTGGTGCCGTTGATCGTGGTCGACCAGTTCGCGCCTTCGTAGATCGCGGTCGCCGTCGCCTGCGCCTGCGGCGCGACCGCGGTGACGCCGGTGACCTGGTTGGCGATCGCCTCGACATCCTCGGGCTTGAAGTCGGGCGGACGCGGCCCGCCGCCGCCGCGGCCGAAGCCCTGGCCCGGACGGATCTGGAGGATGTTGGTGCCGAGCGCGGAGATCGACTGCTGCACCGCCGCGGTGGTCGCCTTGCCCAGCGTGACCATCGTGACGACCGCGCCGACGCCGATGACGATGCCGAGAATGGTCAGGAACGACCGCAGCAGATGCCGCCGGATCGACCGCAGCGCGAGCGAGAGCGTGGTGCCGAACATGACTTAAAGCCCCTCCCCTGAAGGGGAGGGGCTTTGAAGGATCTCGACGCTCACGACTCCACCCTCTCGCCCTGGCGATGCTGGGTTTCGATGCGTTCCACCAGTCCGTCCCTGAAATGCACGACGGTGCGCGCGAACGCGGCCATGTCGGGTTCGTGCGTGACCATCAGCACCGTGATCCCCTGCTCCGCGTTGAGCCGCGTCAGCAGCTGCATGATCTCGACCGAGCGTTCGCTGTCGAGGTTGCCGGTCGGCTCGTCCGCAAGCAGCACGTCGGGGTTCGTCACCAGCGCGCGCGCAATCGCCACGCGCTGCTGCTGGCCGCCCGACAGCTCGGCGGGCGTGTGGTCCCACCAGTCGGCGAGACCGACCGTGTCGAGGCTCGCCATCGCCGCCGCGCGCCGCGCGCGCTTCTCGTCGCCGCGATAGAGGAGCGGGAGCTCGACATTCTCGAGAGCCGACGTCCGGCTCAGCAGGTTGAACCCCTGGAAGACGAACCCGAGATATTTCCGCCGGAGCAGCGCGCGCTGGTCGCGGTCGAGCGTTTCGACATGATGCCCGCGGAACAGGAAGGTCCCGTCGCTCGGCACGTCGAGGCAGCCGAGGATGTTCATCGTCGTCGACTTGCCCGACCCCGACGGCCCCATCACCGCGACGAAATCGCCCGCCGCGATGTCGAGGTCGACGCCTTTGAGCGCCTGGAACATCGTCGCGCCCTGCCCGTACGTCTTGGTGACGCCGCGCAGCGAGATGAGCGCCGGCGGGCCGTCCGCACCCGCGGCGATGATGGGGGCGTTACTGGCCACCGCCCCCACCCTTGCTTGCGCCGCCCGAGCGACGGCCGCCGCCGCTACCGCCGCCGCCGCGCTTGGTCGCGTCGTCGCCGCTCGCGAGCTGGCCGGTGATGACCTGCGCGCCGGGCTGGAGATTGCCCGACATGACCTCGGTCATCGTGCCGTTGGTGTCGCCGGTGGTGATCTGGACGGGCTGCGGCGTACCGTCCGCACCCTTGATGTAGATCGTCTGCTGCGCGCCACGACCGAGCGTCGCGGTCCGCTCGGCGCCACCGCCGCGACGCGGGCGGAAGGTCAGCGATCCGGCGATCCCGCCGCCCGAATCCCCCGTCGTCGTCGTCGGCTTGAAGCGAAGCGCGGCGTTCGGGACGAGCAGCACGCGCTGCTTGTCGGACGTCACGATGTCCGCGGTCGCGGTCATCCCGGGGCGCAGCGTCAGCGTCGGGTTGGCCACGGTGAGGTCGGCGGCATAGGACACCACCTGCCCGGTCGTCGCGGTCGTGCCGGTCGTCGAGGACGACGCGGTCGCCGCGCTGACGGTCAGGTTCGAGCCGAGATCGACGCGCGTGATCGTCGCGGGGAAGGTCTGGCCGGGGAACGCATCGACGGTGAAGTTCGCGCGCTGGCCGATCTTGACCTCGCCGACGTCCGCCTCGTCGATCGCGACCTCGAGCTTCATCTTGGTGAGGTCCTCGGCGATCACGAACAGCGTCGGCGTGTTGAACGACGACGCGACGGTCTGGCCCGGATCGATCTGCCGCGCGAGCACGACGCCCGTCACCGGCGAGCGGATGATCGCCCGCGCGCGCTGCGTCTGGTTCTGCGCCAGCGCGGCGCGGCTGGCGACGACATTGGCCTCGGCGACCTTCTGCGCGGCGAGCGCACGCTGGAAGTCGGCGCGTCCTGCCTGCAATTCGGTCTTCGACGGGACGCGTCCGCCCGACAGCCGTGCGACCTCCTCGAGACGGTTGAGCTGCGCGCGCGACTCGGCGACGGTCGCCTGCGCCTGATTGACCTGAGCCTGGTTCGCCGCGAGCTGGGCGCTGGTCTGGCGGATCTGGTCGTCGAGCTGCTCGGGATCGATCAGCGCGAGCGGCTGGCCCGCGACGACGCGGTCGTTGACGTCGACCACGACCTTCGTGACGAGCCCCGAGAGCTGCGACCCGACCGTGACCTGCGTGGTCGGTGCGAGCTTTCCCGTCGCCGAGACGGTGACGGTCAGATTGCCGCGACGCGCGGGCGCGGTCGAATATTGCGTCTGCTCCTTGGCGCCGAAACAGCGCGCGAGGAGCAGGCACAGCAGCACCACGCCGATCGCGATCGCGACCCATTTTATATAGCGTTTCCAGGGGGCCTGCGGCTTCACGCCGAGAAAGTCGTCGATCGTTGCGTCGGCCATCAGCGTGCCTCTGAAGATGCCGGGGCGCGAACCGGCGCTTCCGGAATGGTCGTGGAATCCCAGCCGCCGCCAAGCGCCGCGTACAGCGCGATCAGCGCGGTCGCCGCGTCGGCCCGCGCCTGGGTGGCGCCGTTCCGCGCCGACAGCAGCGCGATTTCCTGCTGGTTGAGCGTCGTGAAATCGGTCAGCCCGGTGCGGTACTGGCTGCGGCTGAGGATCGCGGAATTGTTCGCGGCATCGAGCGCGATCGCAAACTGCCGCTCGCGTTCCTGCGCCGATTGCAGCGCGACCACGGCGTTCTCGACATCCTCGAGCGCGGTGAGGATCGTCGCGCGGTAGAAGGCGAACGCGCCATCGGTCGCCGCCTCGCTCGTGCGCACCTGGCTGCGCAACCGCCCGCCGTTGAAGATCGCCTGCGTCAGCCCGGCGAACAGCCCGCCGGTGATCGCATCGCCGATATTGCCGATCGAGGTCGCGTTGGTGTTGATGTTGCCGGTGATCGCGAGCGCAGGATAGAGCTGCGCCTTGGCGACGCCGATCCGCGCGGTCGCCGCGGCGAGCGCGCGTTCGGCCGACCGCACGTCGGGACGCTGACGCAGCGTATCGCCGGGAATCCCGACGCCAACCGCCGCGGGACCGACGGGGATCGCCTTTGCGGGTGCCATCAGCGTCCGCAACGCGCCCGGCGCCTGCCCCGTCAGCACGCCGATCCGCGCGACGGCGGCGGCATATTGCTGGTCGAGATTGGGGATCGTCGCGGCGGTCTGCGCGCGCTGCGACCGCGCCTGTTCGCTGTCGAGGCTGGAGACCAGCCCCGCCTGGACGCGGAACCCGGCGATTTCGAGATTGTCGTCCTGGATGGTCAGCGACGCGCGCGCGTTGGCGAGCTGCCCCTGGTAGAGCCGCGCGAGCACGTAATTGCGCGCGACCTCGCTCTCGACCGAGATCAGCACGGTGGCATAGTCGAACCCCGACGCGGCATAGTCCGCACGGCTTGCCTCGATCGTCCGGCGGATCTCGCCGAACACGCCGACCTGGTAGCTCGCGCTTCCGCCCAGCGTGAAGCTGTTCGTCCCGCCGCCGCCGGTATCGACGACGGTCCCGTCGGGCAGCGTGAACGACCGCCCGCCGCCGCGCAGATTCTCGTTGCGCTGATACCCGCCCGACCCGCTGAGCGTCGGCAGCAGCGAGGCGCGGTTCTGGATCAGGCTCTCGCGCGCCTGACGGAGGCGCGCGACGCTCTGCGCGATGTCGAGATTGGTCGCCGCCGCCTGCTCGACGAGCTGGCCGAGCACGGGGTCGTCGAACCGCTGCCACCAGCGCGTCAGGTCTTCCGGGGTGGTGACCGGGGTCACCGAATAGGCGTCGGGAACGCCCAGCTCGGCCGCGGCCTGAGGGTGATAGTCCGGCCCTACCGAGCAGCCGGCGAGCAAGACGGGCGCAACAAGAAAGGAACGGACGCGTAACATGGTCGGCAGGAATGGCGGGCGGTCGGGGGGTAGTCCAGCGCTTTTGTGTCGCGAAGTGTCGCAGGCGAGACCGGGTGCGTCGTCCGCTCTCCGCGGATTGGCATCGTGCAGCCTGGATCCGGATTACAGGCCGCAGGCGTTGCGCGTGGGACCCTGGGTCCTGACTTTCGTCAGGATGACGGAAGACGGGAGGTAGCGGGCTGCATCGGAATCGTCCGTTATTGGCCATGACAGCCGCCTCCCGTCATCCTGACGAAAGTCAGGACCCAGGGCCGGAAGCGTTGCCCGCCGGAATTCCGGACGGGGGCGGACGAGGACAGCAATCCATGGCAGCGACGGCGGCAGCGAATGCCGCTACGGAGAGCACCAATCGAACCGCTCCCGTTCCAATTTTGCGTTGCAGCGGAACGGAGCGTGACTGCCAGGGGTTAGACGACCATGCTTGCCGAACGCCAGCCCGCGACTGATATCCTCGCAGCCCCGCCGCTCGTGCTCGACGCAGCCAGCCTCTTCTTCGATTTCGACGGAACACTCGTCGATCTGGCGGCGACGCCCGACGCGGTAGTGGTCGAGCGGATGCTGCTCGACCAGCTCGACCAGCTCGCCGCGCGGTTTCCCGGGCGCGTGTCGATCATCAGCGGGCGGTCGATTGCGCAGCTCGACGCGATGCTCGGCGATCATGCGGCCCGCTTCGCGGTGGCCGGGAGCCACGGCGCCGAGCGGCGCACCCCCGAGGACGGTCATGTCGCAGCAGTGCGCCCGCCTGCGCTCGAGCGCGCCGCGGTGCTGCTGCGCGACTTCGCGGATCGCAACGGACTCGTCTATGAGGCCAAGACTCTCGGTGCGGGGCTGCACTATCGGCAGAACCCCGCGTTCGAAGCCGAGGCCGTCGCGCTGGCCGAGATGCTCGCGCAGACGCACGGCCTGACGCTCCAGCGCGGCAAGATGATGGTCGAGCTGCGCACCGCCGGGGACAAGGGCGCCGCGCTGCGCACGCTG
This sequence comes from Sphingomonas sp. 22R3R2A-7, assembly GCF_036856055.1. Classification (NCBI taxonomy): domain Bacteria; kingdom Pseudomonadati; phylum Pseudomonadota; class Alphaproteobacteria; order Sphingomonadales; family Sphingomonadaceae; genus Sphingomonas; species Sphingomonas sp. 22R3R2A-7. The sequence continues at coordinate 1,512,538 of NZ_JASPFR010000001.1, forward strand.
ATCGCCGCACCAGGAATGGCGGGCACCACGCCGTTCTTCTTCGGCGACGACGTCACCGACGAGGACGGGTTCGAGGCGGCACGCGATCTCGGCGGCGCCGGAATCCTGATCGGCGAGCCCCGCCCTACCGCTGCCACCTATCGTCTCGACGACGTCGCCGCGCTTCGCGGCTGGATCGCCGCCATATTGGAATCATGATGACCGTCTCTCCCGACCCCGCCACACCCGTCGATCTCCGCGCGAGCACCGCGGACATGAACCTCTGGCCGATCGGCAATTGCCAGGTCTCGGCGCTGATCGACAGGACGGGCCGGTTCGTCTGGGGCTGCGTCCCGCGTGTCGACGGCGATCCGGCGTTCTGCGCGCTGCTCGGCGGCGATGCCCCCGAGACGGGGTTCTGGTCGATCGAGCTCGAGGGCGTCACCAGGACGACCCAGGCCTATATCCGCAACACGCCGATCCTCGTCACGCGCCACGAGGATGCCGCGGGGAACGCGGTCGAGGTCACCGACTTCTGTCCGCGGTTCGTGCGCGACGAGCGGACCTATCGGCCGACGAGCTTCGTCCGGATCGTCCGGCCGGTCGCCGGATCGCCGCGGATCCGCATCCGCCTGCGCGTCGCGACCAACTGGGGGCACGCCACTGACCACACGCAGGGGTCGAACCATATCCGCTTCCTGATGGACGACCAGACGCTGCGGCTGACGACCGACGCGCCGGTCGGGCATATCGTCGACGAGCGGTGGTTCCGGCTCGAACGCCCGATGTACATGTTCCTCGGGCCCGACGAGAGCTTTGCCGGCGTGCTGCACGAAGCGGCCGAGGCGATGCTCGCGCGCACGCGGGACGAGTGGCGCCACTGGGTCCGCGGGCTCGCGACCCCGGTCGAATGGCAGGACGTCGTTATCCGCGCCGCGATCACGCTGAAACTGTGCCAGCACGAGGAGACCGGCGCGATCGTCGCCGCGCTCACCACCTCGATCCCCGAGCATGAGGGGTCGGAGCGCAACTGGGATTACCGCTACTGCTGGATCCGCGACGCCTATTACACGGTGCAGGCGCTCAACCGCCTAGGCGCGCTCGACGTGCTCGAGGGGTATCTCGAATATCTGCGCAACATCGTCGATGCGTCGAAGGGCGGGCATGTCCAGCCGCTCTACGGCGTCGGCGGCGAGGCGACTTTGGTCGAGCGCGTCGCGCCCGCGTTGCCGGGGTACCGCGGCATGGGGCCAGTGCGCGTCGGCAACCAGGCGTACGAGCAGATCCAGCACGACGCGTACGGCCAGATCATCCTGTCCGACGTTCAGGCGTTCTTCGACCAGCGGCTGTTCCGCATGTCGAGCGCGGAGGACTTCAAGAGCCTCGAGCTGGTCGGCGACCGCGCGTGGGAAACCTATGACAAGCCCGATGCGGGGCTGTGGGAGCTGCGCACGAAGGCGCATGTCCACACCTATTCCGCGGCGATGTGCTGGGCGGCGTGCGACCGGCTCGCCAATGCGGCGGGCGTGCTCGGGCTCGAGGATCGCCGGGCATTCTGGAACGCGCGCGCGGACACGATCCGCGCGACGATCGAGAAGGCGGCGTGGCGCGAGGATACGCAGCGTATCTCCGCGACGTTTGGCGGCGACGATCTCGACGCAAGCCTGATCCAGCTGCTCGACCTGCGGTTCTTCGCGCCCGACGATCCGCGCTTCCAGTCGACGCTCAAGGCGGTCGAGGAGGGTCTGCGGCGCGGCAGCCACATGCTGCGCTATGCGACCGAGGATGATTTCGGCCTTCCGCATACCGCGTTCAACGTCTGCACCTTCTGGTTGATCGAGGCGTTGCACGCGACCGGTCGCACGGCCGACGCGTGCGCGCTGTTCGCCGAGATGGTCGCGCGCCGCACGCCCGCGGGGCTGTTGTCCGAAGATATCGATCCCAACACCGGCGAGCTGTGGGGGAATTATCCGCAAACCTATTCGCTGGTGGGATTGATCAACTGCGCGGTCCTGCTCAGCAAGCCCTGGAGCGCCGTACGATGAGCCGCCTGGTCGTCATTTCCAATCGTGTCCAATCGGTCGATGCCCCCTCGGGCAACCAGGGCGGGCTCGCGGTCGCGCTGCTCGCGGCGCTGCGCGAGAAGGGCGGCGTGTGGTTCGGCTGGTCGGGCGAGACCACCGAGACCTTCACGGGGCATATCAATTTCCAGCAGGGCAAGGGCGTCACCACCGCGACGATCGACCTCGAGGAACAGGATTTCGACGAATATTACAACGGCTATGCGAACCGGACCTTGTGGCCGCTGTTCCATTACCGGATCGACCTGACCGAGTTCGAACGCGATTTCTCGAGCGGCTATGCACGCGTCAACACGCGGTTCGCGGAGACGGTGCTGCCGCTGATCGAACCCGACGATCTGGTCTGGGTGCATGATTATCATCACGTGCCGCTGGGGCGCGAGCTTCGCAAGCTGGGGGTCGAGAACAAGATCGGCTTCTTCCTCCACATCCCGTGGCCGCCGATGGCGATGCTGCTGTCGCTGCCGAGCCACCGCGCGCTCGTCGAATCGATGTTCGCGTACGACGTGGTCGGATTCCAGACTCAGGACTGGCTCGACAGCTTCCTGCATTACGTCACCAGCCAGCTCGACGGCGTCGTCGGCGAGGATGGCTGGGTGACGGTCGGCGACCGCACGATCAAGGCGATCACGACGCCGATCGGGATCGAGACCGCCGATTTCGAGAAGTCCGCGAGCAGCAACGCCGCGCGGCACGCCAAGGAGCGGATGTACATGTCCGCGACCGGGCGCAGCCTGATCGTCGGCGTCGACCGGCTCGATTATTCAAAGGGGCTGGCCGAGCGCTTCTCGGGCTATGAGCGCTTCCTCGCGTTGCACCCCGATCACCGCGGGCTGGTCTATATGCTCCAGATCGCGCCGCCCTCTCGCGAGAAGGTCGACACCTATCAGGAGATCCGCGCGAACCTCGATCTCGATGTCGGGGCGGATCAACGGCGAGTTTTCGGACATCGACTGGACGCCGATCCGCTACGTCAATCAGGGCTTCCCGCGCGACGTGCTGGCGGGGATCTACCGCGCGGCGCGGGTCGGGCTGGTGACGCCGCTTCGCGACGGGATGAACCTCGTCGCGAAGGAATATGTCGCGGCGCAGGATCCCGAGGATCCCGGCGTGCTGATCCTGTCGCAGTTCGCGGGGGCCGCCGCACAGCTGACCGACTCGGTGCTGGTCAATCCGTACAGCCCCGAGGAGATGGCCGACGCGATCGCGCGCGCGCTCAAGATGCCGCTCGCGGAACGCAAGGCGCGGTGGGAAAAGCTGATCGACAATGTCCGCCGCGAGGACGTGATGTGGTGGTGCGAACTGTTCATCACCGCGCTCGAGGATGCACCCGAGCACGCCGAGGCGTAACCCCACTTATACCCCTGCCTAACTCCGTCATCCCCGCGCAGGCGGGGATCCAGACTGGCTACCGCCCGCGAGCCCCCACCACGGCCAGCCAATATGGATCCCCGCCTGCGCGGGGATGACGGCGCAAGTTTAGGATGTCACCGAGCTGTAAGGTGTTCTCCCCAAAACCCGTCATCCTGACGAAAGTCAGGACCTAGGGCCACACAGTGCAGCACCCGTGACCCTGGACCCTGACTTCCGTCAGGGTGACGGACGGGAGGGGTACGGCGACCATGCACATTCGCCGTGGCGGATTATCAGTTGCCTCCACACACTGCCGTCATCCTGACGAAAGTCAGGATCCAGAGCCGCACAGCGCGGCGTTCGTGACCCTGGGCCCTGACTTTCGTCATGGTGACGGGTGCCCGCGCCGCCCCAGCGTCACGACCCGGTGCCCCGCACCGGATCCGGCGCCATCAGCAAACGGCCGCGCGGCATCGCTTCGGGCATCTCCTGCGCGATAAACGCCAGCATCGCCTCGCGCACGTCGCAGCGCAGGTCGAACGCAACCGACGCGTTCTTGGCGGTCATCAGCGCACGGAGCTCGACCGCGTCGGTCTTCACGTCGGTCACCTGGAGGTTGAAGAAGCGACCATCCCAGCGTGGATTGGCCTTGACCACCTCGGCGAGCTTCTCGCGCAGTCGCGGCACGTCGGTCGACGGATCGACATACCAGAACACCGACCCCATCAGCTGGCTCGTCTCGCGCGTCCAGTTCTGGAAACTCTGTTCGAGGAACTTCGAGACGGGAACGACGAGGCGGCGCTCGTCCCAGATCTTGATCACGACGAAGGTCAGGTTGATCTGCTCGACCCGCCCCCATTCGCCGTCGACGATCAGCACGTCGTCGAGCCGGATCGGCTCGGTGAACGCCATCTGCACGCCGGCGATCAGGTTCTTGAGCGCAGGCTGCGCCGCGGCACCGACGACGAGGCCGGCGATACCCGCGGATGCCATCAGCGTCACGCCGATCGAGCGGATGCCCGGCACGCTCAGCAGCATCAGGCAGACGCTGATGAAGATGATGAAGAACGTCCCGATCCGCCCGAGGATCGCCGCGCGCGTCCGCTTGCGCCTGGCGCGGAGATTGTCCTCGACGGTGATGTCCGAGCGGATCTCGATGACGTCCTGGAACGCACGCAGCGCGGCGACCGCGAGCCAGCCGAGCAGCGCGGGGACGAGGAAGCCGAGGATCTGCTTCCACAATTCCTCGATATCGTCGTCCATTGGCAGGATCCGCGCGACGAACGCGACGCTGACCGCGACGAACACCGCGCGCAGCGGCCGGCGAACGCGCGCGAGGACGAGCCCGTCGGTCTTGGCGGTCGACCGCCGCTGCGCATGGCCCGCGATCCGCATCGTCAGCCAGTGCGCGACCAGCGCGAACACGACCGCCGCCGACACGACGGCGACGCTTTCCAGCCAGACCCATTCGGGTGGTATGTGGAGCGATCTGAATATGCGCATCAAGGCGCAACGGTGCGGCTGCGGGGATGTTCCGCTGCGGTGCAGCATGGGGCGACGAGCGCGCTACCGCCATGGCCCCCACCCCGGCGAGGGCCGGGGCCCAATTGGGAGACCAATATGGCGACGCGCGGCCCGCCGTTATCGCCGTTTCCCAATTGGGCCCCGGCCTTCGCCGGGGTGGTGCTGTTTGCTCGGAAATCGCTCGCTCGTTACCCGCGTTCCCGGATGACGTCCTGCCCCGATCATGTCAGAAGACGGCCACCATGATAGCCCGCAGAATCAGACGCTTCCTGAGCGAGGAAGACTGGACGTTCGCGCCGCACGAGCTGCCCGTGCTGCCCGGGTCGCCGGGGTCGCCCGCGCATCCGCGGCACCGCCAGATCGCCTATGCGCTGATCGGCATCCTGCTCGGGCTGACGGTGGGGTTCGGCAACGCGCTGATCAGCGCCAACACCTATACGCTGCAGGGCGCGCTCGGGCTCGATCCGGCGGAGATCGCGTGGCTGCCGACGGTCTATGTGATGACCAACGTCAGCATCAACCTGCTGATGATCAAGTTCCGCGCGCAGTTCGGGCTGAGGCCGTTCGCGCTGATCTTCCTCACGCTCTACGTGCTCGTGACGCTCGCGCATCTGTTCGTCCACGGCTTTGCCACCGCGATCGCGGTGCGCGCGATCAGCGGGATGGCGGGTGCGGCGCTCAGCAGCCTGTGCCTCTATTACGTGATGCAGGCGCTGCCGGCGAAATGGCGGCTGAAGGCGGTGGTGCTGGGGATCGGCATCCCGCAATGCGCGACGCCGCTCGCGCGGCTGTTCTCGCCCGACCTTCTGGCGATGTCGCAGTGGCGGACGCTGTATCTGTTCGAGCTCGGGCTGGCGCTGCTGTCGCTCGCCGCGGTCGCCGCGCTCCGCCTGCCGCCGACGACGCGGAGCAAGGCGTTCGAGCCGCTCGACTTTCTCACCTTCGTGCTGTTCGCTAGCTCGACCGCGCTGTTCGCCGCGGTGCTCGGGCTCGGGCGGATCGTGTGGTGGACCAACGCGCCGTGGATCGGCTGGGCGCTGATCGCCGCGATCCCGTTGTTCCTCGCGGCGATCGCAATCGAGCACCACCGCGTCAACCCGCTGCTCAACACGCGCTGGCTGGGCAGCGCGGACATCGTCCGGTTCACCGTCGTGATCGTGATGGCGCGCATCGTGCTGTCCGAACAGACCTATGCCTCGGTCGGGCTGCTGACACTGCTCGGCCAGAACAACGACCAGCTGGTGCCGTTCTTCCTGATCATCTTCATCGCCTCCGTGGCAGGGGTGATCGCCAGCGCGGTCACGCTCGACGTCGAACGGCTCGGCCATCCGATCATGCTCGCGATCGGGCTGGTCGCGGTCGCCGCGTGGTTCGATTCCTACGCGACCAGCCTGACGCGCGCGCCGCAGATGTACGTGACGCAGGCGATCATCGGGTTCAGCGCGACCTATTTCCTCGGCCCCGCGCTGCTGTTCGGGATGACGCGTGCGCTCAAACAGGGCGCGGGCCACATCATCAGCTTCATCGCGCTGTTCGGGATCATCAATTCGCTCGGCGGGCTCGGCGGCACCGCGCTGCTCGGCAGCTATCAGGTGATTCGCGAGAAGGCGAACAGCGCCGCGCTCGTCCAGCAGATCTCGCCGACCGACCCGATCGTCGCGCAGCGGATCGCCGCGGGCGGCGCCGCGGTCAGCCGCGTGATCGTCGATCCGACGCTGCGCACCGCGGAAGGTACTGCGATTCTGTCCCAAACGACGACGCGCGAAGCAAACGTACTTGCGTATGACGACGTCTTCCGGTTGATCGCGGTGCTTGCCGCCGGGACATTCGGGTACCTCCTGTTCCTGCTCGTGCGGCGTGGACGACGCGAACGACGGGCGCGGCGTGAGGGAACGACATGAGCGATGCGCGCAGCCCGGTCGCGGAAGGACCGGCAACCGAAGCGAAACAGGCGGAGATGGACGCCGCGGCGGCCCAACCGGCGGCGCCAGCGCCCTCCCCGACCCCGACCCCCGCGGCGGCAAGCCCCGCGGTGCCGGTGGGATCGGGCTGGCGTCCGCAGCCCCCAGCGCGAAGGTGATCGTCGTGATCGTCGTGCTGGCGATCGCGGGGATCTGCGCGGTCCTCGCGGCGTGGCGGCTGCCGCCGTTCGCGACGAGCTATCAATCGACCGACAACGCCTATGTCCGCGGACGGACGACGGTGATCAGCCCGCAGGTGAGCGGCTATGTGACGCAGGTGCTCGTGCGCGATTTCGCCGACGTGAAGCAGGGCGATCCGCTGGTGAAGATCGACGACCGCATCTATCGCCAGCGGATCGACCAGGCGCAGGCGCAGGTCGATGCGCAGGCGGCGACGCTGTCGAACAGCCTCCAGACCGCGCGGAGCCGGCAGGCGAGCCTCGCCGCGCAGGACGCCGCGGTCGCCAACGCCGCCGCGCAGCTGATGCGCGCCGAGGCGGACATGGCGCGCGTCAACGACCTCGTGGTCGACGGATCGGTCTCGTTGCGCGAGCGCGACCAGACGCTGGCGGCGCTGCGCCAGGCGCAGGCACAGGTCCAGCAGGCCAAGGCCGCGCGCGAGATCGCCCGGCAGGACATCCGCACCGTCCAGGTCGGACGCGGCGGCCAGCAGGCGGGCGTGTCGGGCGCGGAAGCGGCGCGGCAGCTTGCGCGGATCGACCTCGCCAACACGGTCATCCGCGCGCCCGAGACGGGGCGGCTGAGCGAAGTCGGCGTGCGGCTCGGCCAATATGTGACCGCGGGGTCGCAGCTGATGTTCCTCGTGCCGCCGGAAACCTGGGTGATCGCCAATTTCAAGGAGGCGCAGACCGCGCGGATGGCGGTCGGCCAGCCCGCGTCGTTCACCGTCGACGGGCTCGCGAACGAACGGCTGACCGGGCATGTCGAACAGATCTCGCCCGCCGCGGGCTCCGAATTCGCGGTGCTCAAGGCGGACAATGCGACGGGCAACTTCACCAAGGTCCCGCAGCGGATCGCGGTGCGCATCCGCGTCGATCCGGGCCAGCCGCTGAGCGCGCGGTTGCGGCCGGGGATGTCGGTGCAGGCGCGCGTCGACACCGCGGGCGGACCGGGGCCGCGGTGATGCGGTCGAGACCCAGTGCCCCCCCGCCCCCTGTTCTCCCGCGAAGGCGGGAGCCCAGACTGGGTCCCCGCCTTCGCGGGGAAACATTTTGGGGGAGGATGGTACCCTGGCGAGAACCTCCCCCCGGCGCAGGCCGGGGCCCAATCGGGGGACGATCGTGACGACGCGCGGTCCGTCGTAACCGCGGCCTTCCCACTTGGGCCCCGGCCTTCGCCGGGGTGGTCCCAGGGGATGCGGATGGCGCGCGGCATGGGTGCGTGGCGAACAGTGCATGTGTGGCGGGCCGCCACCGCCCTCCCCCTCGCGCTGCTCGCCACCGCGTGCATCGGCCCCCGCCCCGAGGCGCCGGCAACGACCGCGGTTGTCCCGCCCCCGCGTGGCGGACCGCGCTCGGCGGGGGCGAACCGATCCGCGCGGACTGGTGGAGCGCGTTCGGCGATCCGGCGCTGTCGAGCCTGGTCTCGCGCGCGCTCGCCAACAGCCCCGATCTCGGCGCCGCCGCGGCGCGGATCGACGAGGCGCGCGCCGCCGCGCGGCTCGCACGCGCGCAGCAGACGCCGCTGGTCAGCGGATCGGCCCCCAGCACCACCGGGCAGACGGTCAGCCCGTTCGGGTTGCCGTCCGACGCGATCGGCGCGCAGCCCTCGGTCAGCATCAGCTATGATCTCGACCTGTTCGGCCGCCTTCGCCAGGCAAGCCGTGCCGCGCAGGCGCAGTTGCTCGCGACCGAGGCGGCACGCGACACGGTCAGGCTCGGTCTCGCGAGCAGCGTGGCGAGCGGCTACATCACGCTGCGCGCGCTCGACCAGCGACTCGCGGTCGCGCGCCAGACGCTCGCCGCGCGCGCCGAGGGGCTGCGGATCGCGCGCCGTCGCGCCGAGTCGGGCTATACCTCCAATCTCGAACTGCGGCAGGCGGAAGCGGAATATCACGCCACCGAACAGCTGGTCCCCGCCGCCGAGCTCGCGATCAGCCGGCAGGAAAACGTGCTCAGCCTGCTTGTCGGCGACGTCCCCGGCGCGATCCCGCGCGGCGTCACGCTCGACCAGCTTGCCGCCCCGGCGATCCCCGACGGTCTCCCCGCCGACCTGCTCCGCCGCCGCCCCGATCTCTATCAGGCCGAGCAGACTCTGGTGGCGACCGATCGCTCGCTCGACAGCGCGCGCGCGGCGATGTTGCCCAATCTCGCGCTGACCGGTTCGGCGGGCGTCGTGCTGTCGAGCGCGCTGGCCAATCCGATCGCCGTCTTCTCGATCGGTGCGAGCGTGCTCAGCCCGATCCTCGACGGCGGGCGGCTGGGGGCGCAGGCGGATGCCGCGACCGCGCGGCGCGACCAGGCCGCGTTCGCCTATCGCCGCACCGCGCTGCAGGCGTTCCGCGAGGTCGACGACAGCCTCGCGGGCGTCCGCCGTTCGGGCGAGCAGGCCACAGCGTTCGCGGGGCAGCGCGACGCGCTCGCAGGCGCGCTGCGCAACGCGTCCAACCGCTATCGTGCGGGCTATTCCGCCTATATTGACCAGCTCGACGCGCAGCGCGGGTTGCTGACCGCCGAATTGTCGCTGGTGCAGGCGCGCGCCGACCGGCTGACGGCGTATGTGACGCTGTACCAGGCGATGGGCGGCGGCTGGTCGCGCGCGGAGGCCGACCGCGTTCGACGCTGAACCGGCCCCGCGCGCGCGGGCAAGAAACTCGCGCCGGGTGGCACGGCGCATGCATTTTCCTGCCACACTTCGTGCGTAGAGCCATGCCCCATGAAGGCGATCATCCTTGCTGCCGGCCACGGATCACGGCTCCTGCCGCTGACGCTCACGACGCCCAAATGCCTCGTCGAGGTCGGGGGTCGAGCGATCCTCGATCATCAGCTCGACGCGGTCTCGGCGGCGGGGTTCGACGGCGCGGTGATCGTCGGCGGCTACCGGATCGACCAGATCGACGCGCATCTCGCCGGGCGTGACGGCGGGCGTGACGGCGGGCTGGCGACCACGCTCGTCTTCAACCCGTTCTGGTCGGTCGCGAACTCGATCGGCAGCGTGTGGGCGGCGTCCGCGTATCTCGATACGCCGTTCGCGCTCATGAACGGCGATACGCTGTTCGACGCGGCGATCCTGCGCGGCGCACGGGCGCGATCCGCCGCCGGCGTGACGCTGGTCGTCGAACCGCTCGAGGAGCCCGGGCTCGACGACATGCTCGTCGAGGCGGATGGCGAACGCGTGATCGCGGTCGGCAAGCATCTGGTCGGGCATCAGGCGACCGACCGGTCGCTCGGGTTGATCCTGTCGGCGGGAGGCACCGCCTATGCCGAGGCGCTGCGCGCGGTGATCGGCGAGCCCGACGGGCTGCACGCCTATCACCATGCGGTCGTCCGCCGCGTCGCCGAACGCAGCGGCGTCCGCGCGCTGCGCATCGCGCCCGACCTGCGCTGGCAGGAGATCGACCGGCCCGAGGACATCGCGCAGTGGCAGCGCGAGCATGCGGCCCCGACTCTGGACCCGACTCAAGCTGCAACCACGCCCCGCGACCGGTCCGCGGCGATCGACGCGTCCGCATGAACCGCAAGGTCGCGTTCCTGTTCCTCGGCGAGACGCTGCTGATCCCGCATCTCTATCCGATCGTCGAGGCGCTTGCGACGGCCGAGCCCGACCTGCCGATCGAGCTTTGGGTCAGCACGTCGATGCACGAGGCGTTGCTCGGGGGTGGAGCGAAATGCTGCCAGGTGTCCGGATCCGCCGCGCACCGGGGTTCCGGACGCTCGCCGGCTATGACGACGGGCGCAACCCGCCGGTCCCGGCCAAGCTCCCGACGCTGCTGCGGCTGCTCCCCCATCTGCTGCGGACGCCGGTCGTCGTGTGCGCCGAACAGACGAGCCTGTGGCTGCCCGCGATGGTCCCGCTGCGGACGCGGTTCATCGACACGTTCCACGGCGCGGGGTCGATGATGGCGCGCGGGCACTGGCGACGGCGTGCCGGCTGGCGCACGCTGGTCGCAGCGGAACGCGATCGTCAGGCACTGATCGCGGGCGGCGATGCGCCCGAACGCGTCGTCACCACGGGCTATGTCAAGGCCGCCTTCCGCCAGCGCACCCCCGCGACGCGGCTGTTCGCGGATACGAAGCCGGTGATCCTCTACACCCCGCACTGGCAGGCGCATCGCTCGTCCTGGTGGACCTGGGGCCCCGCGGTGGTCGAGCGGATCCGTGCCGATGGCCGCTACAACCTGATCTTCGCGCCGCACCAGCGCCTCGTCGAGCGCGCGCCCGAGCTGCGCGCGTTCGTGGCGGGGCTCGCCGGCGCGGCGGGTGTCCATGCCGACCTCGACAGCTTTGCGATGGTCGACGGCAGCTATACCGCCGCCGCCGACCTGTATCTCGGCGACACGTCGAGCCAGGTGGTCGAATATATGATGCGGCCGCGCCCCTGCGTGTTCCTCAACGCGCTGGGCGCGGCGTGGCGGTCGGACGCGTCCTACGCGATGTGGGAGGCGGGCGACGTGGTCGAGTCGCTCGACGCGCTGATCCCCGCGATCGACCGCGCGCCGATACGCCACGGCGACTATGAGGCGTTCCAGCGCGCGTTCGTGCAGACGGCGCTTGGCGACGTGTCGGGTCTGGCGCCGGCGCGCGCGGCGGCCATCGTCATCGAGGCGCTTCGCCGCTGACCGCGGCGCGGGGGCCGGACGCGACCGGCTGCGCCGCGAGCGCCGGGGGTCTCGCAATCCGCGCACAATCGGCTATCGGCAGCGCATGCAAGACACGCCAGCACTGACGCCCGTCGGCAGCAACCCGACCCTGTTATGGGGGATGACCAATGTCGAGCGGCTGCGCCGGATCGCGCGCGCGCAGGGGTTTGCCGATCACGCCGCCGCGGATCAGGACGGCCCCGCGATCCTCGCCAACATGGCGTTCGCGTTCGATCCGGTCTGGACCGCGCACCTCAAGACACGGCCGGGGACGGTCGTCACCCGCGCCGGCGTTCCCGTGCTCGCTTATGTCCGCGACCGCGCCGAGCGTGCGGATGTCGAGGCGGCGATGCGCGACGCGGTGCCGTTGCAGGGCACGGGGATGCTGAGCGTGATCGCCGCCGAAGCGGACGAGGGGATCCTCAACGAGGCGCTGCGCAAGCGCGAAAAGCCGTTCGCCGAACGGCTGACTCCCGAAGCGGTGCCCGCGATCGAGCGTGCGAGCTATGTCGGCGCGTACAAGGGCGTCACCGACCTGCTGACCAAATATCTGTGGCCCGAATGGGCGCTGGCGATCACGCGGGTCTGCGCGCGCGCGGGGATCACGCCGAACCAGGTCACCGCGATGGGATCATTGCTGTGCATCGTCGCGACGGTCGCGTTCTGGTATGGCTGGTTCTGGACGGGGCTCGCCACGGGCCTCGTCTTCATGGTGCTCGACACCGTCGACGGGAAGCTCGCGCGCTGCACGATCACCGCGTCGAAGCTCGGCAATGCGTGGGACCACGGCGTCGATCTCGTCCATCCGCCCTTCTGGTGGTGGGCCTGGGCGGCGGGCTGCGCGCCCTATGGCCGCGCACTCGACGACCGGACCTTCTGGATCGTGATCGGCACGATGCTGTTCGGCTATGTCGCGCAGCGGCTGATCGAAGGCGCGTTCATCGTCCGCTTCGGGATGCACATCCATGTCTGGGAACGCTTCGACAGCTGGTTCCGGCTGATCACCGCGCGGCGCAACCCCAACATGGTCATCCTGTTCGCCGGGCTCGTCGTGACGCGGCCCGACTGGGGGATCATCGGCGTCGCTGGCTGGACCGCGATCTCGCTGGTCGTCCATCTCGTCCGGCTGTTCCAGGCGATGGCGCGGCGCGCCAGCGGCGCGACGATCACGAGCTGGCTCGCCTGACGCGGCAGGCGGCCGGGTTGCCGCCTGTCCCGCAACACCGGCTTGCCGCCCCGCGCCGCGCGCTTTAGGGGCCGGAACGCGCATGACACAGGACACCGCACCCTCCCCGGCGCCCGCGGATATCCGCGGGATGCTCCGTTCCGCGGCGCGCAACCTGGGCTGGTTGCTGGCCAGCCGCAGCGTGCTGGCGATCCTGTCGCTCTTCTATCTCGGTTTTGCCACGCGCACGCTCGGCGTCGTCGATTTCGGCCGGTTCGCGCTGATCACCGGCGCGGTGCAGGCGCTGACGACCTTTGTCGGGTTCCAGACATGGCAGATCATCGTCCAGTACGGCGTCCACGCCGCGCATGAAGGCGACACGCCGCGGCTCGCCCGGCTGTTCCGGCTGGCGGCGCGGCTCGACTTGTCGAGCGCGATCGTCGGGGCGCTGCTGACGATCGGCATCCTGCAGATCTGGGCCGACGCGTTCAGCATCCCGCGCGACCTGATGCACTACACATTGGTGTTCGCGGTGATCCAGCTGGTGACGATCCGCTCGACGCCGCTCGGCATCCTCCGGTTGCGCGACAAATTCTCGCTTTCCGCGCTTGCCGACAGCATGACGCCGGTGATGCGGTTTATTGGCGCGGGTGCGGCGATGCTGTTCGACCCGACGATTCGCGGCTTCATGACCGCCTGGGCGGTGGCGGAGATCGTCACCGCCGCGACCTACTGGATCATGGTCTGGCGCAGCGGCGATTTCGCGCTGCTGATGCAGGGGCGAAGCCGGTGGAAGACACTGATCGCCGAGAATCCCGGCGTCGTCCGGTTTGCGCTGAGCACCAACGCCAGCGCGACGCTCGGGCTGTCGAGCAAGCAGATCCCGCTGCTGCTCGTCGGCGCGTCGATCGGCCCCGCCGCCGCGGGCGCGTTCCGGCTTGCCGCGCAGGTCGCGCAGGCGCTCGCGAAACTGTCGCAGCTGCTCTCGCGCGCGGCGTTTCCCGAGATCGTCCGCGCGGTGCGCACCGCCGCGCCCGAACGCCTCCGGCGCATCCTCGTCAAGACGATGCTCGCCAGTAGCGCGGCGGCGCTGGCGATCCTCGCGGTGGTCGCGCTGATCGGCGAACCGATGCTCAAGCTGGTCGGCGGCAAGTCGTTCGGCACCGCCTATCCGGTGCTGCTCTGGCTCGCCGCGGCGGGATGCTTCGATCTCGCGACGGTCAGCCTCGACACGGTGATGACCGCGGTCAACCGCGCGGGGACGGTGTTCGCGATCCGCGTCGTCGCGGTCGTCCTGCTGTTCATCGCGGCATTCGTGCTGATGCCGGTCTATGGATCGACCGGAGTCGCGATGGGGGTGATGATCGGATCGATCGCGGTCGCCATCCTGCTCGGCATCGCCGCCGCCCGCTTCACGCGGCCACGCGCGCGCGACTGACCCCTGCTGCCTACGACGGGCGGCGGATCGGCGGGTCGATAAAGCCCGTGTTCACACACTGCCCGGCATTGGCCACCAAATTGCCTTTATACACTTCCAGGGTCGAACGATGACGAAACTGCCCCTCATGGTCGGTCTGACCGCGGCTGCGCTGGCGGCGTCGGCCCCCGTTGCCGCCGCCGAGACCTGCGTCGGCAAACCCGGTCCCGGTCTTGCGAAGATGACGCTCGAGGCGACGACGCTGCACAATGCCGCGGGCGAGGTCGCGTTCACGGTCTATCCGGACGAAAAGTCGCGATTCCTCGCCAAGGGGGGCAAGCTGGTGCGCGCGCGCGTTCCCGCCAATCAGCCGCGCGCCTGTTTCTGGCTCAAGCCCGGCTATTACGCGATCGCGCAATATCACGACGAGAATGCCGACCATAATTTCAACCGCACGCTGTTCCTGCCCAAGGAAGGCTTCGGCTTTTCGAACGATGCGCCGACCTCGGTCGGGCTGCCGTCCTTCGCCTCGGCGCGCGTCCAGCTTCCCGCAGCGGGGACGACGCTGCGCATGACGATGCGGTATCGCCGCTGAACGGGTGGTGCGGCACCGGCGCCACCCGGCACTGGTCCGCCCCGACATAAAAGTGTAGCGATTATCCGCTGCGACAGGTAGCCAACAGTGTGAACGACGCCGTTTCCAGTTTTCAAGCCTTTGATGGCGTGCCGTTCACCCCGGTACGTCGCGACGCGACGTCCGATCTGGCCGCGCGCACCGCGGCGTCGGAGATCCGCACGGGGATCATCTGCAATCCCAAAAGCCATCGCAACCGCAGCAGCGTCGAGGCGACGCGGCCGTTCGTGTCGGGCACGGTGCTGGCGGTCACGCCGCGCACGCAGGCCGAACTCGCCGAGGTGCTGACCGATTTTGCGCGCCACGGCATCGAACTGCTCGTGATCGATGGCGGCGACGGGACGATCCGCGACGTCCTCACCGCCGCGGCGACGGTCTGGACGGGGACCCAGCCACGCGTCGCGATCGTCCCCTCGGGCAAGACGAACGCGCTCGCGCTCGACCTCGGCATCCCCGACGACTGGACGCTCGACAAGGCGCTCGCGGCGGCGCGCGTCGGCCATGTCGTGGTCCGCCGTCCGGTCGAGGTCGAGCACCGCGACACCGGCAGCACGCGGCGCGGGTTCCTGTTCGGCGCTGGCGCGTTCGTCGAGGCGACCGGGCTCGCCCAGCGCGCGCACCGTGCCGGTGCGTTCAAGGGATTCGCGGTCGGCGTCGCGCTCAGCTGGGCGATCGTCCAGACGCTGTTCGGGCGGTCCTCGGGGACGTGGCGTGTCGGCAACCGGATGCACGTCCGCTACGACGCGAGCGCGCGCGCGGGCGACCTGACCGATACCGACACCAACCGCTATATCCTGCTCGCGTCGACGCTGACGCGGATGCCGCTCGGCGTGCAGCCGTTCGGGCCGGCGCGCGACGGGCTGAAGACGCTTCTGGTCGACGCACCGCCACGCTGGCTCGCCGCCGCCGCGCCGTTGATCGTGGCCGGGTCGCCCGCCAAATGGCTCGATCGCGCGGGCTATCACCGGATCGACCCGGATTCGCTCGACGTGACGATGGACGCGGGCTTCATCCTCGATGGCGAGGTGTATCCCGGTGGCGCGCTGACGATCCGCCAGGCGGCGCCGATCAGCTTCGTCGTGCCGTGACCGATCTCGCCGACGTCGTCCGGCGCCAGCTCGCGGCGCCGACGATCGATGCCGTCCGCACCATTGCCACGCAGCTGGCGCAGACGCCCGACACCCTCGCGATCCTGTTCTACGGCTCGAACCTGCGGACCGGATCGACCGAGGGCGTGCTCGACTTCTACGTGCTGACCGCAGGACCGCGCGAGCGCGGGATCTGGCCGACGGTCAGCTACCGCGAGTTCGACCCGGCCGATGCGCCGAACGGCGAGCGGCTGCGCGCGAAGATCGCGACGATGCGGCTTTCGACCTTCGCCGACGCGGCGGCGGCAGCGACGCTGGACACGACGATCTGGACCCGGTTCGTCCAGCCCTCCGCGCTGGTCTGGTCGCGCGATCCGGCCGCGCGGGACAACGTCGCCGACGCGATCGCCGCCGCGGCGCGGTCCGCCGCGCGCTTCGCCGCCGCGCTGGGGCCGGAGGCGGCGCCCGCGCGCGACTATTGGCGTGCGCTGTTCCGCCAGACCTATGCCGCCGAATTCCGCGTCGAGGCACGCGGGCGCGAGGATCAGATCCTCGCGCATGATCCCGATCGCTATCACCAGCTGCTGCCGCTCGCCTGGCAGGCGGACGGGATCGCGTTCGTGCAGGACGGCGAACGCCTGCGCCCCGCGCTGCCCCCTGTTCAGCGACGTGCGCTGCTGCGCGCGTGGGGCGTGCGGCGCCGCGCGGGCAAGCCGATCAACATCGCGCGGCTGATCCGTGCGGCGTTCACCTTCGAGGGCGCCGCACGTTATGGCGCGTGGAAGATCGAGCGGCACACGAACGTGCCCGTGACGCTGTCGCCCTGGGCGGAGCGTCATCCGATCCTCGCCGCGCCGGGCGTGCTCTGGCGTGTGTGGCGGGCACGGCCCGCGCGATGAGCACCCCGCCTGCCGCCCAGCCTGCTACAGCGTTCAGCGCGCTGATCCTCGCCGGATCGCGCGGCGGCGCCGATCCGGTCGCGGACTATGCCGGGGTCGCGCACAAGGCGCTGATCGAGCTCGACGGCCGGACGCTGCTCGCGCGCGTCGCCGATGCGGTGCGCGCGGCGGGTGCGACTCAGATCGCGGTCTCCGCCTCCGACGACGTGGTGCGCGATCACGCACGCGCGCTCGGCCTCATCGTGCTCGATGCCGCAGCGGGCCCCAGTCTCAGCGTCGCACGCGGGATCGAGGCGCTGGGTACGCCGCTGCTCGTCACGACCGCCGATCATGCGCTGCTGCGCGCCGAATGGGTCACGCGGTTCCGCACCGACGTGCCACCGGGTGCCGACGTCGCGGTGCTGCTCGCCCGCCGTGACGTGGTCGAGGCCGCGGCACCGGGTACGCGTCGCACCTATCTGACCTTTGCCGATGGCGGCTGGTCGGGGTGCAACCTGTTCCAGTTCGCCACGCCGCGCGCGATCGCCGCGGTCGAACTGTGGCGGCGGGTCGAGGCCGATCGCAAGCGTCCCTGGCGGATCGTCCGGCGGCTCGGGATCGGGCTGCTGATCCGCTATGCGCTGGGCAGGCTGACGCTCGGCGAGGCGATCGCGCATCTCGGGCGCAAGGCCGGGCTCGATGCCGCCGCGATCCCCTGCCCCTACGGATTGGCCGCGGTCGATGTCGACAAGCCCGCCGACCTCGATCTGGTCCGCGCGATCGTCGCGGATCCGCGTTACCGCTCCCGGAATTGAAATCCGGCCTATTCGCGCCCCCCGCTTCGTGCCAAAGCGCGCGGATGCATAATCCTACACTCCGCACCCCCGCATGACCGCGATCGGCATCTATGGCAGCGCCGGCCGGATGGGCCGTGCGATCACCGACGCGATCGAGGCGGCGGGCGCGACGCTCGCCGGCGGCGTCGATGCAGGCGACGATCCCGCGCCGCTCGCCGCCGCCGCCGACGTCCTCGTCGACTTCTCCACCCCCTCGGCGGTCGAGGCGCACCTCGCCGCCGCGCGCGCGGCCGGCACGGGTATCGTCATCGGCACGACCGGCCTGTCGCCGCAGCACCAGTCGATGATCGACGCTGCCGCCGCGGACATCGCGATCCTGCAGACCGGCAACACCTCGCTCGGCGTCACGCTGCTCGGCATATTGGTGCGCGAGGCCGCGGCGCGGCTCGGTGCGGACTGGGACGTCGAGATCGTCGAGATGCATCACCGCCACAAGGTCGATGCGCCGTCGGGCACCGCGCTGCTGCTCGGCGATGCCGCGGCAAAGGGACGCGGCTCGTCGCTCGCGGAACTGCGCGTCGACAGCCGTGCGGGCCTCGTCGGCGCGCGGACCGAGGGCACGATCGGCTTTGCCTCGCTGCGCGGCGGATCGGTGATCGGCGACCATAGCGTCGTCTTTGCCGGCGAGGGCGAGCGGATCGAGCTCAACCACCGCGGCGACGACCGCAGCATCTTCGCACGCGGCGCGGTCCGCGCGGCGCTGTGGCTCGCCGACCAGCCCGCCGGGCGCTATCGGATGGGCGACGTGCTGGGTCTCTGACGATGAAGAAGGCCGATGTCGTCGACTTCTATGCGCGGCTCGCGGAGGCCGATCCGCATCCCGAGACCGAGCTCGAATTCGTCAATCCGTTCACGCTGGTCGTCGCGGTCGCGCTGTCCGCGCAGTCGACCGATATCGGCGTGAACAAGGCGACCCGCGCGCTGTTCCGCGAGGTCGACACGCCCGAGAAGATGATCGCGCTCGGGCTCGACGGGCTCAAGCCGTTCATCCGGACGATCGGGCTGTACAACACCAAGGCCAAGAACGTCATCGCGCTGTCGCAGATGCTCGTCGACGACCATGACGGCGTGGTTCCCGACGACCGCGCCGCGCTCGAGCGCCTGCCGGGCGTCGGTCGCAAGACCGCCAACGTCGTGCTCAACGTCGCGTTCGGCGCGGAGACGTTCGCGGTCGACACGCATATCTTCCGCGTCGGCAACCGCACCGGCCTTGCGCGCGGCAAGACCCCGCTCGCGGTCGAACTCAAGCTCGACAAGGCGACGCCGCAGCCGTTCCGCCTGCACGCGCATCACTGGCTGATCCTCCACGGCCGCTATGTCTGCAAGGCGCGCACCCCCGAATGCTGGCGCTGCATCGTCGCGGACCTGTGCGCGTACAAACCCAAGACCCCCGAGCCCGCACGCAAGCCCGCCGCACCGGCTCGCTGACGCCAACACGCGTCGCCCACCGAAAAGGTCTGGCGCACCCCGATCCGCTTTGCTAGGCGAGCGCTTCAGGCACCCGTAGCTCAGCTGGATAGAGCGCTGCCCTCCGAAGGCAGAGGCCACTGGTTCGAATCCAGTCGGGTGCACCAATATTTCATTTATTTTCACCTGATTTCAATGCCATGGTGGCATCCTTGGCTAGCCTTTCCGCAAGGTTAGCCAAAAGCTTGTCCGCGGCGGTGTACCGCGCGACCTCGCTGTCGGTCGTGTGACCGGTCCACGCCTTGATCTCCTGATTCGAGCAGCCAGCCTCGGCGAAGCGGCGCGCAGCCGCCTTGCGTAGTTCTCGATCTGGTCGCGCTTGGCGTTGTCCTCGATCTTGCGCCGCTCGGTGCCGATCTGTTCGTAGACCGACAGGTTGGCGAGCGTGGTGATGAGGATGGCGTTCTTCGGAAATTTCGGCACGCGCACCGCGCTGAGGCCACCGATCTTCTTGTCGGAGAGCAGCACGTCACGCGCGAGCTGTTCGATCGCGCGGTCGCCCGATGCGTTGACGATCGAGAAATACTTGTCGTTGACGAGCTCGCGCCCGACGATCGCGACGAGGTCGGTATCCTCGCGGTAATTCTCGTGCAGCAGCTCGATACTGGCGAACACCAGCGCGTCGATGTTGACGTAATCGACCTCGGTGCCGACCTCGCCTGCGCCGACATAGATCGCGCCGGCTGCGGTCACGACACCGTCCGCATCGCGCGTTTCCGCCTTCAGCTCGCCGCCCGCGGCATGCCGCTCGGGCGCGTCCTCGCGGATATGCTGGAGCCAGCCCTTGTTGACGTCCTGAAGCAGCGGATAGGCGACCGGATCGGTGTCCTTCGCCACGAACAGGCCGTTGAAGCCGATGGTGATGATGTCAACCGCCTTCGCTGACGATCGCGTCGCGCAGCAGCGTCTGGAAATTGGGCTGATGCGCCCAGGCGTCGAGCGTCTCTTAGCGGATCAGCGTGTCGAAGTCGGTCTTCTCACACCGGTAGCGCGTCTCGTCGAGGTCGCCGGGATAACGCGGGCTGCGGTCCTTGGTGCGCGTATCAGTGCGGCTGGCGATCGTGCCCTTCACGCCGACGCCGACCTTGTCGGCCTCCTGCGCCACCACCGGGATGATGTTGATCTTCGACAGGAAGTCGCTCGATCCCGTCAGCTTGGCGCGCAGCGTCTGCGCGATGGCGGGCAGCACCTCGAAGGCGCAGCTGGGGTCGGCGACGTTGTTCAGCTTGCCGATCTGCTGGGTATAGGCGTCGTACTTGGTGCGGGTGGCGTTGAGCATCGGGGCGGTTCCTGTGAAGGCGGACTGGCGGGGCGGTCGGTGTCGGGCGCGGCGGATCAGCAGTCGGTGACGGCGTCGTCCCCTGCCCCCGATGCTGGCGCGCGTGAGAAGCCGGGCTGCTCCGTGGAGGCCAGCTGCGTCTTCAGCGTCGCCAGCTCGCGTTGCAGCGCGGCATGCGCATCCGTGACCGGCTTCAGCGCCGCGGTCAGCGAGCCACTGAATGCGGTCCGCATGTCGGTGGCGAAGTTCGCCGGATCGAAATTGTCGTTGGCGGGCGTCGGCGTGACGGGTTCGGCGGGTTTGAATTTGGCGGCTACGGCCGAGAACAGGCGATCGACGATGCTGTCGACCTTCTCCTGTTCGGCCTGCTTCGCCTCGAATTCGATCGCGACGGGGTCGGATCCCGAGGCGAACACCGTGCCGGGCGCGCGGTGCGAGAATTGCAGGCGCTCGGTGCCGATCGACGCGAGCGCATCAGTGAAGGCCAGGCCGATGATGCCGAACTTGCCGCTGACGGCATAATTGGGGGTGAATTCGACCGACGGGAATGGCTTCTGGTCGGCCCGGGCCAGCGCGACCAGCTGGTCGTTGGCCCTCGACGATCGCGTACAGCGCGTGGCGCTTCTCGCTCTTGCCGGCGATGACGATGTCGTCGGTCTTGGCTTCGAGCGAGACGACGTCGCCATAGCCGTTGAAGGGCGGCTCCGGGCTGTAGCCCGAGACGTGCTCGAGGTTAATCCGCGGGGAATAGGTCGCCGGCGCGAAGGTCGCGACGCATTCGTCGATCATCTCGGGCGTGACCTTCCGGCCATCGCTGATGGTCTCGCCTTCGACGAAGGCGCGGAACGGCTTGCTCTTGGTGCCCATGGCGGCTGATCCTCGGTTCGATTGCGGCGCGCCGGGCGCCGTTTGTTGAATCGAACAGGGACGAAGACAGCCGCAGTCTCAAGCGGCCGGTCTTGTAGAATAACTTTCTACAAGAGACCGCAGCCTATAGCCGTATAATTTTGTCGTGGGCGTCGAACAGCCTCTTTCCAGCCCAGACTGGGGACTCCATCTCAAATATACGTGGTGAAGTTTTTAAAAATAGTTGTATCGAGCCCAAGCGCTGTGGCGGCATCCCTAATCTGGGAATGGTCGAACGAAGCACGCCCGCGACCATAAGTCTGAGGTTTGACGTCGATCTCCTCAAGAAGCTCTCTCATTGTCGCCAAATTGAACCGGGGCAGCGCAGGCTCTATATAAGCACGGAAGCGACGGTCGGCGGCATCGTAGCTCCCGCTCCCGGCGTATATCTTTACTGCGATCCGCACCGCTTCATCACCATGCCCTTCGTTTACAGCAGCATCTAGCAAGTCAATCCACACATCGTCGTCGATCTTAGCAAGCATCACAGATGTTTTTGTCACAAGGTTCGCCAAGTGATCTGCCATGTCCACTGACTTAAACCGCGCCCTGACTAGGTTGTTAATGTCTGCGTCTATACGGCCATCAATAAGGATGTGCGCAGCTGAATCGAGCGATGCGTAGAGTTCTGGATGCTCGCCGAGGAATTGAACCAACGCATCGAGCGCCTCTACTTCCGGGCCCACATTGCTGAAAACGGCACGTTCGCTGTCTATCATCAAGCGGACTGGGACGGGATTGCGGGCGCAGAGAATGGCCAGTGTGTCGAGATTAATCTGCCGATTGGCTTGGGTCTCAGGTTTATCAAGTTTGAAGCAGAATTTCCACAGTGCGCGGATAATTTCGAGTTCGATAGCGGGGGGGATATTGGGAAGGTAGCGTGCCTCAATATAAGCCTTTAGCTTCTCACGCGAGATGAGAAGCGCTTTGTTTGCAGCAATATCTTCAACAAGCGCTTCTACAATCCGCTTCGAAAACATTGGCGGCTTCAGAAGCAGGGCGCCGAGCGCTACGCGGATTTGCGCACGAGTGTCCTCCTTGGTGGGCAGGAACAGGAGATCTGCACCCGATAACACTGGATGAGCAGAGAGGTGTCGGAGCTTTTGAAGATGCTGCAGCTGCACGTGCTCGGAAGTCTCAAGGATCTTTGTTCTCGCAAACACTTGATCGAGGAGATAAATTTCCCAGTCAGGACTGTTAGGGTTAACTGTTCTCTTTGCTTCTACATCTTGCAGAAGTTTCCCAGCCCCGGCGTCCGCGTACAGGTCGCGAAGCGATTGCAACTTGTAGACCATATCACATACAACGACGGTCCAGAGCATCACAATCGCGCTGCGATAACAATCGTTTGAAAAGGATCGGGACACTTCGACGAAATAGGCGCGTGAACGGTGATCGACGATCCGGTCGGCCGCTAGGTCTATCGAGAACCCCGTCATTTCGCGCCTTGCTCCACATGTGATTTGAACCGCGATAGCGTTCATAATGGGAATGGCAACAGCACAGCCGGCGAAGAATTACATCGGCGAACAAAAAATCGGAATTGGACGACATCTTAGATAGCTGGTGCTGAGGCGATCTGTGAAATCCACGCATTGCTGCATCAGGAAGCGGCGATTCCAAAACTGCTTTTATGAACGGCGCCATCCCAGGGCTCTTGTAGAAACATATTCTACAAGAGCCCTGGGAGGCGGCAAGCATTTGGCCGTGGCTAGGCTCGCCGACGATGTCGATCCTTGCCAACCCTCTCACCCTCCCCGTCGAAGAACGGGTGCGCCCGGCGCGCAGCCTGTACTGGCGTGGCTGGAGCCTCGCGCAGATCGCCGAAGAGCTGGCGGTCAAATACGACACGGTGAAAAGCTGGGCGCGGCGCCACGGCTGGGATGACGCGCCGTCGATCCGCAAGCTGGAGGACTGTCTCGAGACGCGGCTGATGGTGCTGATCTGCAAGGAGAAGAAGACCGGCGCCGATTATACCGAGCTGGATGCGCTGCGCCGTCAGGTGGAGAGCCTGGCGAAGGTCCGCCACTACGAGGCGCCCGGCGGACATTCGGGCGATCTGAACGACAAGGTCGCCAACCGCAATGTGGGCGAGAAGAAGAAGAAGGCGAAGAAGAATCACTTCACCGCCGACCAGGCGGCCGAGCTGAAGGCGATCTTCCTCGACCAGCTCTATGGCTATCAGGAGGCATGGTTCGCGGCGCTGACGTTCCGCACGCGGATGATCCTCAAATCGCGGCAGATCGGCGCGACCTATTATTTCGCGTTCGAGGCGCTGATCGACGCGATCGAGACCGGCCGCAACCAGATCTTCCTGTCGGCGTCAAAGGCGCAGGCGCACCAGTTCCGCAGCTACATCGTCAACTTCGCCAAGCTGGTCGGCGTCAGCCTGGCCGGCGATCCGATGCTGATCACCAGCGAACTGCGCCCGGCCGAAGAGGCCGCGGCCGAGCTGCATTTTCTCGGGACCAATTTCCGCACGGCGCAGGGGCGCCACGGCAATTTCTATTTCGACGAGTTCTTCTGGGTCCACAGCTTCGAGGAGCTGAACAAGGTCGCCTCCGGCATGGCGACGCACAGGAAATGGCGGAAGACCTATTTCTCGACGCCGTCGACGATCGCGCATCCGGCCTATCCGTACTGGACCGGCGAGCGCCGCAACAAGCGGCGCCGGAAGGAAAACCGCGTCGAGATCGACGTAAGCCACGCCGCGCTGAAGGACGGCGCGCAGGGGCCCGACCGGGTGTGGCGGCATATCGTCAACATCCGCGACGCGGAGGAGGCCGGTTGCGACCTGTTCGATATCGACGAGCTGGAGGACGAATACGCGCCCGACGAATTCGCCAATTTGTTCCTGTGCGATTTCGTCGACGACAGCCTGTCAGCGTTCCGCTTTAACGACCTGGTCAAATGCGGCGTTGATACCGTCGAGGAATGGACCGACTATAATCCGGACGCCGAGCGACCGTTCGGCAACGGCATCGTCTGGGCGAGCTACGATCCGCAGAACAGCGTCGACGGCGACAATGCCGCGCTGGTGATCGCCGCGCCACCCGCCGAGCAGGGCGCGCCGTTCCGGTTGCTGGAGAAGCACCAGCTCCGCGGGCTCGATTTCGAGGAGCAGGCGACCTTCATCAAGGGCGTGCTGTCGCGCTACACCTGCACCTTCCTCGCGATCGACGCGACCGGCGTCGGCGCCGGCGTCTATCAGCTGCTCGCCAAACCCGAGGCCGGGCTGCGCGGCGTCACCAAGGTCGAATATTCGCTCGAGGTGAAGGCGCAGATGATCATGAAGGCGCAGCACGTCATCGCGCGCGGCCGCATGCTGTTCGATGCCGGCTGGCTCGACGTCGTGTCGTCCTTCGTCTCGATCAAGAAGACGCTCACCACCTCGGGGCGCAACGTCACCTTCAAGGCGGGGCGCGGCGGTGACGAGGGCCACGCCGATCTCGCCTGGGCGACGATGCAGCTGCTCAACAACGAACCGCTCGACGGCAAGGAAAAGCCGAAGGCCACCATGGAGATCCTGTAATGGGCAACGCACGCGCGCGCCGCATGGGTCGCCACGACATTGGCCGGGCGGGTGCGATCGGCATGGCGGGGGCGCCGTCGACCGCGGTTGAAGCGTTTACCTTTGGCGATCCCGAACCGGTCAACAGCCGGCGCGAGGTGCTCGATCTGCTCCAGTGCTGGCATAACGGGCGCTGGTACGAACCGCCGATCAGCGTCGAGGGGCTGGCGCGATCGTTCCGCGCGAGCCCGCATCACAGCTCGGCGATCCTGCTCAAACGCAACCTGCTGGTGCGGTCGTTCATGCCGACCGCCTGGCTGTCGCGCGCGACGTTCGAGAAACTGGTGCAGGATTATCTGATCTTCGGCTTCGGCTTTGTCGAGCAACGCCGCAGCGTGCTGGGCGATTTGCTCCGCCTCGACCATGCGCTCGCCAAGTTCACGCGCCGCGGCGTCGAGGAAGGCCACTATTTCTTTGCGCCAGGCGGCGCGATCGAGACCGAGTCCCGGCCGAACAGCGTCATCCAGATCATGCAGCCCGATATCAATTAGGAGCTGTACGGCGTGCCGGAATATCTCTCGGCGCTTCAGTCCGCGCTGCTGAACGAGGCGGCAACGCTGTTCCGCCGCAAATACTACCTCAGCGGCAGCCATGCGGGCTTCATCCTGCACGCGACCGGAGAATTCTCCGACGGCGACGTGCAGGCGATCCGCACCGCGTTGAAACAGTCGAAGGGGCCCGGAAATTTCAAGAATCTGTTCGTCCACCAGCCAGGCGGCAAGGATGGCGGGATCAAGATCCTGCCGATCGCGCAGGTCGGCGCCAACGACGAGTTCACCGGAATCAAGAACGCGCAGGGCTCCAGCCTCGGCAAGCCGAGCGAGGCGTTCGGAATGTTCTTCGAGCTCAAGATCGAGCCGATCCAGGCGCGGCTACCCGATCGTCGTCCACTGGCGGACCTGGGCGCGCATCGCGTTGACATGCGCGACCAGATCCCGATTCTCGAAGCCGGTCAGGTCGAGGAAGGTCTCGTCGATCGAGTAGATCTCGAAGTCCCGCGCGAAGGCATCGCACGCCGCAACGACCCGGCGCTGCATGTCGCCGTATAGGGTGTAATTCGACGACAGCACGCGGATCCCGTGCGCGCGGATCTTGTCGCGCAGCAGGTGGACGGGCTCGCCCATCTTGATGCCGAGCGCCTTGGCCTCCGCCGAGCGGGCGACTGCGCACCCGTCGTTGTTCGGCAGCACGATCACCGGCACGCCGATCAAGCTGCTGTCGAACGCGCGCTCGCACGATACATAGTAGTGATCGGCCCGCTCACGACCCTATGGCGTGGTGCTTTTTGAGCCGGCTTTCTCACGGTGCAGTTCGGTGCACCTTGAGCATCGAAACGGGATAACGGCGTCAACCAACTTACAGCCAGTCAGACCTGCCATTCCCCGATTTGGCAGTGCCGGTGCGGTGAAACTCCCACAGGCGCCGTATCACGGCTTGAAAGTCTGCATTTTCGGATGCCAAGCGGTCGCAATTCGCCCAATCTACCTCAGCCCTCTCTCGAGCTGGGATGAGCACTTCGCTTTCGGATGGGTTGTCCGGGTCGATCCGGATCAAGCCGACACCATGAAGCGAACTGAGAATTCGTAGCTCCTTGATGGTATCGGCGCCTTCGATCTCCATCGCGGCCAGATAGGCGAAATTTGCCCAGGATGAGTTCGACACCGCCTGAAAATATGCCTCTCTGACGTTCGAGCGATTCAGAAGGAGCTTCACCTCGAGCGACCAGAGCCGAAATTTGCGCGCGCCCACCTCGGAAACGCAATCGCGGATTTCCTTGGTCCAGCCTTGGGACAGGTCCTCCATCGCGACGATGTCGGGATAAAGCCATCTGTTGCCCTGCGGTCCCCGCTTATTGGATGATCTCTTCTCGTCGATCCTCGGGACGTACAGCCTGGACTCGGTCTGGAGAAAATCTCCGAGTTTTGAGTAGAGATCCGCTTCGTAAATGACGGACGTGGCTTCGCTCGTGGTTTCTGCGGCGATGCCTGGTGCTGCTGGCGCAACATGGACGCCACATTCCTCGACGGTAGTGGCCTCCTCGTCCTCGGTGCTGTCGGTCCAGTAAAACAGCCTGGGCCGAATTTCGACGGTTCTGACCTGCGGGTTTGATTTCGTGATCTGAGGACGGTTGCTGCCAATCTCGGCAACCAATTGTTGCAAGAGATCCGCTTCGTTGTGGAGCGCCGCGCTGCGCTCCAGTTTTGCCTGGCACTCGCCGGGATATGTCGCGAAGATCCATTCGGCGATCTCGCGCGCCCTGTATCGCTGGCCTGGGCTGCGTCGAAGGCATTCAGCCACGGCTCGGGCGAGTTTCAACGCCATAATGCTTCCTCCGTCACGCTGCGCGTTCCTATGACCCGATTATCGGCGCAACCAGAGGAATCATGCGGCACGCCGCAGAGTATAGCGGCCATCGTCGACCGCGACATGGCCGAGCCTGACCAGCGCGGCGAGCGTTGCGGCGATGCGCGGTTCGGTTTTCATCCCTTGCGCGTACCGGCGCGCAATGTCCGCGCTGGTGAAGCCGGACGCGCCGCGCAGATCGGCGAGGACGGCCGCGGTCTGGCCGATCGCGTC
Source organism: Sphingomonas sp. 22R3R2A-7 (assembly GCF_036856055.1). Classification (NCBI taxonomy): domain Bacteria; kingdom Pseudomonadati; phylum Pseudomonadota; class Alphaproteobacteria; order Sphingomonadales; family Sphingomonadaceae; genus Sphingomonas; species Sphingomonas sp. 22R3R2A-7. Next base: position 1,540,094 of record NZ_JASPFR010000001.1, read on the forward strand.
GCGCGGGAAGGCGGGCTTCCTGGTCGCGGCAACGGGCAGCAGCGCCTCGATCTGCTGGTCCTGCACCTTTGGCGCGAGCAGTGTGACGCCGGCACGGCGCAGCTGATAGTCGGGGCGCAGCCAGCGGACCTTGCCGGCTTTCTCCTCGGCATGGCGCTCGGCGTTGAGTGCGACGAGGCGGGTGACGATCGCGTCGTCGGTCAGGTCGCGCGGCCAGCCATAGGCGTCGGCGACCGCGGCATCGATCCGGTCGTGCAGCTCGGCAATGATGTCGACGCGGCCGCGGCGGCGCTGGTCCTGCTCGACCGCGGTGAAGGGGCCGTGCTGGCGCAGCTTCTCGCGCAGATTGTAGAGGCCGGTGAGCGTCAGGTCGGTATGTTCGGCGAGCACCTCTTTCCGCGTCGCGTCGAGTTCCTCGGCGAGATCGCCGATGATCGTGCGTTGCCCGGGTGTGGCGTCGGGGAAGGGGAACGGGTCGAAGCTGGACGTTTTTACATAGACGGCAGGCTGATCGAAAACGCCAATCATCCCCGCATTTGCTAGATACCAACTAGCGTGGACGCGCGATTGAACAGCTCCTAGGTGAGACGCGTCGCTCACCGCGAGACATACAAGTTTGTTGTCCGGTAGGACGGAGGAGTCTACGAACTGAAAAACACGATGCTTTGAGGTCTCCACGGTTGCAATGTATCGACTAAGCCCCAGCAACGCAGGACGAAGCTCTTTCCGTGGCTCGCCAAATACCCACCAATTGTCACGATAGCTTGGCCTATTATTGACATCACGTTCCGGCTTCACCGTAACCAGAAGATGCTGGTAAACTTCTGGATATTGACGACGTGCTTGTGCTTCGCTCAAACCAAAAAGATCTATAACGAGCTGATTGCGGGAGCGACCCATCAGATCCTTGCCGTTGCGATAAGGTCGAATGTGTCGATCCAGACCGTCTCTAACGCCTAGGCCAAGGAACGCTGCCTGAGGTGGAGATACAATGAAGCCGGCCCCGTGTAGTGAGACGCCGCGCGAGCAGAGCCACTCGTTTGCCAACATGGGTCGGGCTTTTCCCAGGTTGGCACCAATCGTCAGGTCAGCATGAATTGCCCCAAACGACCCGCGCAATTCGATGCGAGGGGCGTCGGTATCTAAGGCGCTTTCGTTCACAATTTTGTACAGGATGCCGTCGTGCGTACCGGCCTCGGCAACCGTCATCGCAATCCTCACCGCAGCAGCGTCCCGTGTTGCCTTAGTCCATGCATGGTCGGGAACTGCCATCAGGAGGCTGATCGGCTGGCGCGCGTCCATCCGCGCCGCCATCACGCGGCGACTGAATTCCATCGTGATCGAATTGGTGGTGACGAAGCCGAAGCGCTTGAGCCGCGTGCCCTTCTCGGTCAGCCGTTCGGCGGCGCGGTCCCACCAGTACATCACGAAATCGGCGGACTTGTTGATCTTCGGGTGCGCCTTCCACAACGCGGTCGCATAGCCGTCGCCGAGCCGGGCGCGGACGTCCTTGCCGCCGATGAAGGGCGGGTTGCCGACGATGTAATCCGCCTCCGGCCAGTCGGGCCGGCGCGGGTTGGGGAATTCGTCGAACGTCCCGTCGTCGCGCAGCCGCCCCGCGTCATGCCTGAGCACCGCGTCGATCGGGGTGATGTTGGTGAGGCGTTCGAGCACCGGGTCGGCGATCTGTCCGCCGTTGCGCATCTGCCATTGCAGATAGCCGAGCCACAGCACGAGCTCGGCAATCGCGGCGGCGCGCGGGTTGAGCTCGAGCCCGAGAAAGTTACGCGGGTGGACGGTCGCGGTCTCGAGCGCGAGCGCCTCCTGCCCGCCGAGATCGGCGAGCACTTCGAGCACATCGCCTTCGAGCCGCTTCATCAGTTCGAGCGCGACATAGAGGAAATTGCCGGTGCCGCACGCGGGATCGAGGATCTTCGTGCCCGCCAGCTTTTCGTGGAAGTCATGCACCGCGCGGATCGCGCCCTGCGGATCGGCGCCGCGCTCGCGCTCGACCGTCCCGAGCACTTCGGTCTCCCATTCGCGCTGGAGCGGCTCGATGATCGTCGCGATCACGAGCCGCTCGACATAGGCGCGCGGCGTGTAATGCGCGCCCAGACGCTTGCGCTCGACGGGATCGAGCGCCTGTTCGAGCAGCGTGCCGAAGATCGCGGGCTCGACCTCGGTCCAGACGTGCCTGGCCGCTTCGTACAGCTCGCCAATCTCCTCCTTGTGGAGCGGGATGGCGGTGCGATCGGCAAACAGGCCGCCGTTAAATTTCCGGATTTCCTTGCGGAGCAGTTCCGAGAACCGAGCGCCTTTGTCCATGTCACGCCACAAGCCTTCGAGCATCGGCGCGAAGCTTGCCGGATTGTCGCGAGCCTCGCCCAACATTTCGGTGAAGCTACCTTCTGGCAGCAGGCCGGTATCCTCGGCGAACATCGTGAACAGGCAGCGCATCAGGAAATGCGCGACGGGTTCGGGCTGATAGCCGCGTTCCTCGAGCATCTTGCTGACATGCGCGAGCCGCTTCGCGATGTCGCGGGTGACGACGGCGGCGTGTCTGGCGGGATCGAGACTGTGCGGATCGAGCCAGATCGCGCGGAGGCGATCGCGGATCTTGGCATCGCGCAGATCGCTCAGATAGATGCGGAACCCGGCGCGATCGGGAAACTGGCGGTAGTTTTTCCCCTGGCCGGAGAAATCGGCGAAAACCTCGATCGCATGGCCGACATCGACGACCAGGATGAAGGGTGGCCAGCCATGGTCGGGGGAAGCGCGCGCGCATATTGTTCGGCCTGCTCGCGGGCGTTGCGCATCAGTACGTCCCAGCCCCGCTGCGCGCTGCGGCGGCCGCGCGCCTGTGGCGCGGCGAAGCCCGGCAGGACGGTCTGTTCGGGGAGTGTGACCTCCTTGGCGCCGCCAAGTTCGCGGCTCTGCTTTGCTTCGAGCACGAAGCTGCCGCGCTTGTAGAGATCGATCCGGCCATGGCCGGATTTCCCGGCCTCGTCGTGGAACGTCACAGCACGCTCGAAGACGTAATCGTTGCGGTGCCGGGTCGCCGCGGCGGGTTCCGGCTGGGGCAGGTCGAGCAGGCTGCAGAGCTCGGTCAGGAAGAGGGGAAAGTTCGCCCGCTCGGCGCCGCCTTCGTTCGATACCCAGCGCGCGATGAACCGTTCAAGTGTTTCGTTTTCCCCCATGATACTTGGTCTAGGGTCAGCGGTTCGCGGGCGGCAAACGAATACTTGTAGATATCAGACAAGTATTTGGCTGCGACGAGGAGAATAGCGTTGTTTTTCAATATAAAAACTTGGGATCTCTATTTGGGCAATCTCTAGTTTTTGTTATTCGCGACGCAATCCCGCAATTAATTGGGCTCGCATAGCCGGCATTTGCCAGCCGACCTCGCTGCACGCGAATCGCGTTATCATCGGACGCTGCCCGAAACCACGCATCCTCCCCAGGATGCACGGGACGGCGCAAGCCGGCACGCTCGCCCGCGGTCGCTGGATGCTGAACCCGTTGGGTTCGGGGCCTCGGGGGCTTGGTGGAGCCGCAAACCTGCGCACGCCAACGGCGTTTCTCCTATATTTAACCTTGCAGGGTTGGGTTCTGACCACCCGGTGAATTCGCGTTACTAAGGTCCACGCGCCGCCCCAGCAAAGCGAGGGCCTTGGCAAGAGGCGACTCGTTACCGGTCCGGAAAGCGGCCGGGTCCTCGGCGGAGACGGTCGCCAGCATCGCCGCCGTCTGAACGGAGACCAGTCGGGTGCACCAGCTTTCCACTTTCATTCGCCCCGTCGCAGACCCACATCCCCGCGTAGGTGCAGGCGCATAGTTGCGTCTGCAGGTTTCCGGGGCCTGCGACAGCGCGCGAGCGGCGCGGCGGTCGAATACACCGTTTTGAAACTAAATTATTTGCGATCGGCCAAGTCGACGGAGAATTATACCTCCCTTATCATCGCCATCGAATGCCCGCTCGGCAATTGAACCCGATGCCTTCCAGAAAGTCTTGGGGTTTACCGCCGTTATGGCGCCAACTCTGATGTTCCGGATTTTACGACGCGCTATCCTTGCCGCTCATTCGACGAACTCCACCATGTCGTCGGATCTGACGGATCTGCGCGTGACAGTGCGTCGCACGCGGTCATTTGGGAGGGCAGCATGAAGACGTCTGACACCGATACGCAGTTCGTGAGCTTGGCAACTGGCGCCAACCTTCCATCTTCCAATCCGCAGTTCGCCAATCTGTCGTTCAACATCACCTCTGCGGCACTCTTCATAGCCGGCACCAACCCGACGGTGCAGGTGCAGATTCTCCTCGGAGCGGAGCCCATGTGGACTGTTCAGGTCAGCCAGAATAGCCCGAGCGTCGCCTGTGCGAGCGATCAGAAACTTGGTTCGGCGACACTCACGGCAGGCTCGTCCGTCTCGCTGCAACTGGTCGGGCCGACCATCATCGTCAGCTTCTCGGGCGCCCTTATCGATGGCGCGAGCGAATCGACCACCACGGGCCAGCAGATCGCGACGTTCCAGACCAGCACGCAAGCAACCGACGCATAAGACCGGCGTGGGCCTGAAGCGCCCCCGATGCGACGTTGCCGTGTCCGGCCCAGGCCATGGCGGGATCGTGTTCCATCTCGTCCTTGGCGTCATGCTGTCGGCGGCGGCAGCGGTGGGAGCAGCGGGAGCAGCGGGAGCGGCGGGAGCAGCGCCGGATATCGCGATCGCACGCTGCGCGACCTGCGTGCCCCCCGGGCCGCCGGTCGATGCGGGCGCGCGCGTCCGGCGCGACATCCTGCCGGCCGTTTTCGAGATCGTTCTCGATCCGGCGGTCGCGCGGGCCACGGTAACCGTGTTCTTGGGGGAGGCGACGATGAACGGGATCATGATCGACTATCGCAACCCGGTCGCACCGTTCAGCGTAGGTGCCGGCGGTTGCAGCATGACCGGGACGATGATGCTGCGGCTCAACGACACGCCGAACGTCTCCGCACTCTATATCGACGGCGTGGTTTCGGGATCCCCGGATCCCGCGAAATGCACGGCGACCGCGCGGCGCGCGGCGTCGGGCCCGACGCGCGCGTTTCGCGGCGACCTCGTGCAATGGCGCACGCCGGTCGCGATCGCGGTGCTGCGCGACCGGCATCTCCTCACCGCCAGCGTTGCGGTCGAGGTCGACGTCATCCAGCAGACCGGCGGTGACCAGGCGATCATACTGTCGCTGTTCAACGGCGCACGGCGAATTTGGAGCACGCCGGTGACAAGCGCGGGTGCGGTAACGCTCACGCAGGATGTCGCGATGGGCGAGATCGTCGTCCGCAAGGGCGCGCGCTTCACGATCACCCTGCCCTCTGCGCTCAGCCAGGGGCAACTCATCGCGCAGGATCTGACGATCGTGACGGGCACGACGATCGTCGACGCGAGCGGCGTCCTGTCGAACTGGCCCGTCGCGCCCGCCCCCGCGCCACCCGGCAACCGCAGCGTCCCGCCGGCGACGGCACCAAGCGGCGTGCAGTGACGATGGCCCCGGCGCAGGCCGTCTTCATCCCCTGTGGACCGGGCGTCTATGCCCTCCAGGCAGAGGGATCCGACGCTGCCTATGGCTGGGTCGGCTATGCGCTTGGCGCTCAGGACCAGCCCCCTGCCAACCAGCCGATCACGCTTTCGGACGCCTTCAACCGCTATCAGGGCAGCTACTTCTTCGCATCTGCGATGCCCTGCACCGCGGGCATGAACGGGCTTCAGGCCAACATCCGGGCATTTCTGCGGCAGATCGACCAGTCGGCGGCCCGCGGCCTGATCTGGCTGCCCGATCCGACGCTGGCAAACCCGCTGCCGGGCGACGCACCGGGCCGCTTCGCCATCACCTTTCTCCGGAGCCTCTCGGGCATCCAGGCGGTCGGAAATTTCAGCCTGTGGCTCGGCCCGAACAACAGCTTCACCTTTTCCGTCGGGCAGAACAGCCAGATCGGCTGGAGCGACGCGAACCAGGCGGTCACGTTCTCGGGAAAGACGGGCTATTCCTACATCGATCCGCCGAGCGGCATTCCCGGCGATGCGGGGCTGCTCGTGCAGTCCAATCCCACCGGCGACGATGTCGACATGATCCTGCCGCTGACCGGCCCGCGTGCCGGCGCGTTCGTGCTGACGACGCGGATGACGCCCTCGACCACCTTTCCCACGCTGCAGCCGGGCGTGGGGTTCTGGGCCAATGCTGCGGGCACCGATATCGCGGCGCGCTTTCCCGTCCTCGATGCCGCAACCGTCGATCCAGCCGCGTCGGTCTCGCTCGCGACCGTGCTCGATCCGCTCGATCCGCTCAACCTCGCGCTGCCGACGACGGGCCCGGTCACGCTCGACGGGGGGCAGTTGCGCACCGGTTTCGCGCTAACCGGCGTCGCGCCCGCGTGGACGAGCTGGTTTCGCACCCTGGACGGACGCGCCATCGCGCTGACCCCGGTTGGTGGCGAAAGCGTCGGCGCCTTTGATGGCCCGCCCGATCACGGCGGCGGGTTCGCGTTCATGGCGCAACACGCCGTGACCGGCACCCCCGCGCCGAACGCCGGGGCGTTCGCGCTGACGCTGGCGGGCGATTACGGGCTCGCGACGGAAGGCATGACGCCGGGCTGTGCGGGACAGACGCTGCTGCCGGGGCTGTTCGGATCGGAGCGGTTCAACTTCACCGGCTGGGATCCGGACCAGCCCGACGCCGGATCGCGGCTCCGCTTCCTTACGGCGCAACCGGCCTATGCCCCAGCCTTCCCGTTTCCGGCGGCGACGATGACCAATCTGGACCACGGCATGGTCGCGGCACAGCGGTTGACGGGCACCTATCGTACCGCCTGGGCGGGTCTAATCGGCCCCTCCCCGCTGTATCAGGCCGAGCCGGACGGCGGCGCCTATTATGGCGGCGCGCCGTTGGGTGGCGCGGGGTCGGATGGTACGGGGTCGGATGGTACGGGGTCGGGCGGCACGCCGCTGCTCGGATCGGCGCCGCCCGCGACATCGGTACCGCAGCAGCCGGGCTATTCCGTGCCGATCGCGCCCTATGCCGCCTATGTCCCCGATCCGACCGGATGGAGCGCTGCGGGCGGCACCGCGAGCGCGGTCGGGGCCCTTGAAAGCCAGATCCTGTCGGCCACGCGCAAGACGATCCTCGGCGGCGCGAGCTCGGCGGCGCGCGCCGCGCGCGCGCTCCGGCGCGAAAGGCGGCTCACCGCGGATGGCGTTGGCGACGCCCCCGCCGGCAGCTGGACCACCACTCGCCAGGGACTGCTCGCGCAGGTTGCCGCGACCGAAGGCGCCACCGATCTGCTCGGTGTGACGCTGGCGCAATACCAGCCGCGTGACGGCGGTTCGCTGACCACCCTGGGCTTCACCGCCCCGACCGCGACGCTCCAGGACGCGCTCCAGACGAGCCAGTTGTTCGCGGTCGCGGTCAACGCGGAGCCGCTCGCCAGCTTCTCGCAGACGCTCGACATCGGCGACTGGCAATTCGACGTCGCGGTCGGCGAGGGCGTGCGGCCGATCGACTACAGCAATATCCTGCTGCTGAAATATTGCGATGGCCCGCTGATCGACTGGGCGCGGAACCCCAACACCTGGGTCGACCCGCTCGAGTTCTCGTTGCTGTCAGGGATGGATCCCGCGTTCGGCTATACCAGCGTGTCGACCTGGCTCGTGACCTATCTCGAGGCTGCGATCGCCTCCAGCAAGACCAGCCCGCTTTACGCCAATATCGCAGCGATCGCGACGCAGGCGGATTGGCGGGGTTTCCTCGCCCTGCGCGCCTCGCTTCCGCCAGCGTCGGCGCTGCCCCCGCAGATTGCCGGGCTGGCCGCGGGGATCGATCCGAGTCGGCTTTATGCGCATCATTTCGGCGCGACGCTCAGCCGTGTGACGCTTGCCCCCGATACGGGCACGGGCGCGCCGCCGACCGCAGCGCTGACGATCGACGGCGTCTCCAGCCTGTTCGGTCTGATCGACTATCAGGACCCGCTCTATCTCGCGTCGATCGCGGCGGGGAACGACCCCGACACGCCGCTCGCGATCGATACCGACGACGCATTCGGGTTCCGCGTCCTCAATCTGCAGGCGCTGTTCGTCAATGCGCGGATGACCAGTTTCGAGAGCCGGATCCAGCTCTCGATCAACGAACTGTTCGGTGCCCCGGTGACCGCGACGCGCCGCGCGGCGCCGGATGCCGGGTATAATCCGGTCGATCCCACCTTCCCCGACGCATGGCAGGCGTCCGAGGGGAACGGCGTCGTGCTGGCCGGCAGCGCAGTCAGTCAGAACGGCAAGACCGCCTATGTCTTCCGGCAGACGCGGCCCGTCCTGTTTACCATCGACACGCCCGCGTTGAACGCGATCACGCTGTCACGCGTGCAGTTCGACACGCTCGGCGTGTCCGACGACATCTGGCCGTCGGGCACGGTGCCGACGATCACCAGCCGCTTCCTGCTATGGGGCACGTTCGATTTCCCGCTGCTCGACGCCCCGGTCAGCACGCCGACGGGCGATCGCAGCATCGGCTACGACATCCTGTCGTTCGGCTCGCAGGTCGAGGCGCCGCCGGGTCCCGGTCTGGCCTATTCCAACCTTCAGCTCACCATGCGCAGCCCGCTGGCAACGCCGACGCAGAGCGCGTTCGCGTTCGATCCCTCCAATATCGCCTTCGATCTCGGCGCGAGCACGCCGCGCGCGTCGAGCCTGTTTTCGAGCATGGCGCTGCAGCTGCAGAGCTTCATTGCCGCGCCCGACGGCGCGACGCCGCTCGACTACGGCTTCCTGACGGTTGCCCCCGAGGGACCGACGCTGGCGGCGCTGAGCGGCGGTTGGTACGGCATCGTCTACAAGGTCAATATGGGCGGCCCGGGCACGTTGGTTGCCGACGCCGGCTTCAGTTCGCAGCTGCTGGTGGCATGGTCGCCGATCGCGGGCACCCCGCCCGCCCTGTTCGTCGGCATCAGCCTCCCCGGCGCGGCACCGGGCGCAAGCATGTTCAGCCTGCAGGGCGTGATCGACGTCACCACCGGCCCGATCACGCTGCTGCAGCCGGTCGCGGGACAGTTCTCGATCAAGCTTGCCGATATCGGCGTGACCTTACTCGGGGTGAAGAAGATTCCCGACGGCACCATCCACTTCTTCCTGTTCGGCGACCCCGGCGGCGGCAGCCTGGGCTGGTACGCCGCCTACAATTCGGCCTCGGGGGCGATTGCGGCAGCCGGCGATGTCGCGGCGATCGCGGCGCGGTCCGAGGTGGTGCGATGAGCCGGGTCGACGCCCTGTGCGGCGCGTTTGGGGTGACCGCCGATGTCTGAGGTTCCGCTTGGCGCGCTGGCGCTGTCGCTCGCCGCCGCCGCGCCCAAGTTCACGCTCGACAGCGCGACCCTCACGACGGCGCTGGCCGGCGGTGCGACCGTCCCCGACGGGATCGACACGGATCTCGCCAAGGCGTTCCAGACGGCCGGCGGCGGCCTGCTCGTGCTGCGCTACGCCGCCGACGCGATCTCGTCCGTCACCGCGGACGGCTTCAGCGTGACGGGCGTCCAGCTCGACTTCATCGGCGTCGCGGTCCCGGGTGCGACGATCATTTTCGGGCTCGATCCCGACCATGCGGCGGTCTTGCGCATCACGGTCGAGATCAGCCCGGACGGCTGGACCTGGACCGACCTCACGCCGGCCGCGACCGGCTGGCCGTTCGACTGCGCGCAGGTCTCCGACGTGTCGTTCACGTTCGATACGCTCGACGCGGGCGCGATCCAGACCATGGCGGCGAAGCTGGTCCCGCCGGTACCGCTGGGGCCGGTCGCGGCGCTGATCGCGGGACTGGTCTTGCCCGGCGGCGTCCTGCCACTCGCCGGCGCGCTCGATTTCGCCGCGGTCGACGGCGCGTCCGTCTGTCTTCCAGCGGGACGATTGACCGCGCCACTCATCACGAGCGCCCCGCTGACACTCTTCGGATTCCTGACCGTCGACACGCCGAGGATCCGTCTCATCCTGCCGGCAGCCGGCGCTGTCGCACAAGACCCGCGAGGATCGGCCGCCGCCGACGATCCCGGCACGGCGGCCGCGCCATCGCTCGACCTGGCGATCGACACCATGGTCGGGGCGACGGGCGAGACCCCGGTCACCTGCGTGCTCAGCGCCACCGTCCCCCCCGATCCCCCGGCGACCACCACGAGCGTCGACTTCGTGCTCGAAGCGGCGGCGGGCGCGGCCCCGCTCAGTCCGGGCGCCATCGCAGGGCTGGTCGGTGGCCGATATTATTTCCAGGACGTACCGGCCGAGCTCCAGGCCTATCTGACCAGCGTCGATCTGATCGACCTTGTGTTCACGGCCCATCTCGATCCGGCGACGCTCACATCGATCGTGGCGACGCTCGGCACGCCGCAGCCGATAGGCTGGAACCCGCTGAACGACAGCACCAACGCGCTGTCGCTGACGTTCGACGCGGTATCGCTCGTCTGGACGATCGACGATCCGGGCACGACGCCGACCTCCTCGGCGGTCTTCACCGCCACCGCCGCGCTGCTCCCCGCGATCTTCCCCGGCAGTTTCGGCTTCACGATCAGCACCGATCTGACGTTTCACGCGAGGTATCGGGGAAGCGTCACGCTCGGCGGATTGGTCGACGGCCTTTCCGCCGGCCAGATCAGCCTGCCATCGGGGACCGACATCGCGCTGTCCGATGTCGTGTTCGACTATAGCCGGAGCGCAGGCACCTATGCGCTTACCGCCCAGTTGCAGGCGGACCTCGATCTCCTCACGATCGCAGGCACGCCGCTGCTCGCCGTCGAAAACGCCTCCTTCGTCCTCGCGGCGAGTCCCCCCGCGCAGACGGGAGCGGGAAATGCCGGCCCCGCGCTGACGATCTACGACGGATCGTTCACGGGCAGTATCGCGATCGGAACCGTCGATGCGGCGGTGACGGTGCAGCATCGAAGCGGCGGCGTCTGGGCCCTGTCGGCGACCCTGGTCGAACCGGTCGCGCTATCGGATCTGGTCGACCAGTTTCTCGGACCGCTCAGCCCTTCGCCGTTTCTGCCGGGTGATATCCTCGTCTCCGCGCTGACCATCGACGCGCAGATCGCGCCCGAGGGCGCGAACGTCGCCACGACCTATACCGTCGCCGGCACGTTCAGCTGGACGCTCACGCTCGGCAATATCGTCGCCAAGCCTGCCCAGGCGCAGGTCAGTCTGCTCTACGACGCGGGTCGGGATGAGGGCGAACGCTATACGAGCACGGCAACCACGACGGTCGTCGTGCTCGGCGCCAGCGTCGTCATCGCGTACAGCTTCGCCGATGCCAACTCGATGCTGCGGCTCAGCTGGGAAGGCGCCACCGCGACGTACACCGCGGGGGACGACACACTCATATTCGCCTTCCCGAGCATCAGCGTCGGCGGGGCGATCACCGCGCTGATGCGGACGATCCACGAACCCTATGTCACGCTCTCGTCGCCATGGGACCTGCTCGATCAGGTCGCGCTCGACGGGCTCGAGATCGGCTTCGCGCTCGCCAAAGACGCGCCGGCGGCGATTTCCGCGACCTACACGCTGCCGAGCGCGATCGATCTGGGGTTCGCCACGATCAGCGGCCTCACCGTCGCAAGGGTTCCCCAAGCGGTCGGCAACCCCCTGATAACGCTGTCGCTCGCGGGCGACTCGCCGTTGCTGTATCTGCCGGGTGTCGATCCGCGTCTGCTGAAACTCTTCGGCCGGCAAGCGAGCGGCCCGGGTCTCGCGGACGCCGCCCCCGCGGGGCAGGACGTGCAGGATCTACCCGGCATAGCCGGCCGCGGCAACGATCTGCTCTCGATCGACCTGTTGATCATGGGACAGCGCGTCGGCGTCACCGGAATGACCGACGCCACCAGCGTCACGCAGGTGATCGGAGCGCTCGCCGCCATTACAAGCAGCGATGGTGATTCCAACCCGGTCGTGCCGGCCGGCGTGACCCCGCCCGTGGTCCAATACGCCCGGTCGAGCGACTGGCTGATCGCGTCGCACATGCAGATGCTCAAGACAGATATCGGCTGGACGGTCGACCTGGGGTTCGTATTCCACGATTCCGATTTCTACGGGCTGCATCTGGAGATGGCGGGTGGCAAGGCGAAGGCGCTCGCCGGGCTGGCAGTCGACATACTCTACAAGAAAGTGACCGACCGGGTCGGGCTGTACCAGATCGACTGGCACTTCCCCGATTCTGTCCGCACGCTCGATTTCGGTGCGGTCTCGGTGGTGCTGCCGGACATCGGCGTGCAGATCTACACCAATGGCGATTTCATGATCGACATCGGCTTTCCGCGGAACATGGATTTCAGCCGGTCCTTTGCGTTCTCCGCGATCATCGCGGGGCTCCCCGTGACGGGTGGCGGCGGGGTATATTTCGGCAAGCTGAGCGGCGCCACGTCGACCGTCACGCCGGCGACCACGCTCGGTACGTTCGACCCGGTCATCGCCTTCGGGATCGGTTTCCAGCTCGGGCTGGGCTACAGCTTTACCGCCGGACCGCTCAGCGCGGGCTTCTCGCTCACCGCCGTCGCCATGATCGAGGGCGTGATCGCGTCCTGGCACCCCTATCTGCCGCCCGCGCAGCCCGGAAACAGCGTCCAGCACGACTATTATTTCAAACTGATCGGCACCGTCGGCCTGATCGGGCTGCTATATGGATCGGTCGATTTTGCGATCGTCCGGGCATCGCTCAGCATCAACATCACGCTCACGCTGACGATCGCGTATGAGTCCTTCCAGCCGATCACGATTTCGGCAGGCGTATCGGTATCGGTGGCGCTCACGGTGCGGATCGATCTCGGCCTGTTCTCGATCAGCTTCGATCTGTCGTTTCACACCGACGTCCATTGCAGCTTCATGATCCAAGTCGACGACGGCACCGCGCCCTGGCTGCCGCCGCCCGGCGCGGGGCTCGCCGGACCGGCGGATCGCACGCTGATCATGCTGCCGACGCCGACCCCGCGCGGCGAGGCACGGCCCCGCCTGCGTAGCGCGGGCGACGTCGGGCCGGTGCTCGATCTGTATGCGACCGTCGCCTACACGGTCGTGGCGGCCGAGGGGGACACCGACCCGGCCGCGCAAACGGGCGCGTTCGTCGTCGTATTGATGATGGATGCGCCATCGCAGTCGGGCGTGCGGGCGGCCGGCGCGACATCGTTCGAGACGCTGTGCGCGAACCTGCTGCCCTGGCTGGTCGGTCATCTCGGCGGCGACGCGGCGCGCCTGACGCCTGCCATCCTCCAGGCCTATATGGACAGGCTTGCCGATCTTGCCGATCCGCCGCTCGATTTCGACGACTATCTGAGCTTTCTGTCGGGGTTCACGATCACTCTGCACGCGCTGACCGCGGCGAACCAGCGTGCGCTCGATCCCGGATCGGTGCCGGTGCCGCCGATCGACGGATTGATCGCGACGCCGAGCCTCAACGGCACGACCGGGCAGAGCGTCGATTTCTCCCGCTACGTCATCGTTCCACCGGGCTACCGCGATGGCGTCGCGGCGCTGTTCGCAAGCCTTGCCGCCGAGCTCGAAACCGCGGGCGCGCAGGCGCCGTCACGCGTCATCCTGCCGCGGCCGTCGCGGGCGGCGGCAGAGATACCCAGATCGATGGCGGCGATGCTGTTCGTCGACATGATGATGCTGACGGGGCGGCAGCTGTTGCAGGCGGCGTGCAACGCGTTCCGCAGGTTCGACTTCGCGCTCGCGACGGCCGACACGCTTGAGGCCATCCTCGACTGGAGCAGGACGAGCGGTACCGCCGACGGGCTCGGCATCACGGTCGACGATATCGTCCTGCCGAATGCGGCGACACCGCTCGCCGCCGGCGTCCTCCTCGTTCCGGCCGCCGCGTACACGATCCGCAACGGCGACAGCCTCGCGACGATCGCGCAGCGTTTCGCGATCGAGGCCGCCGACCTGATCGCCGGCAATCCCGACGCGCGCGTGCTGTCGAGCGGAATTGCCATCCCGGTGAACGGCGGGTCCTTTGTCACGCCGCCCGCGATCAGCTTTGCCGAATTGCTGAACGCGCTGGGTCGGATCGAGCCCGCCACCGCCTGGACGCCCGCGCAACTCGCCACCGCGATCGGCACGATGCCGGCGCTGATCGCGGGGCAGCAGCTGCACGTGCGGCGCGATCCGCTCGATGCCGGACTGAGCCTTGCGGTGGCGGCCGGCGATACGCTCGCGGCGATCGCGGCGCGCTATGGCACGACCGTTTCGGCGATCGGCGCGGTGCCGGCCAACCAGACCATCCCGCTGTTCGATGCCGCGACGACGCCCAGCATCCCGCTCGACAACGTCACGCAGGCAAGCAGCGATGCGCTGTGGACAGCGATCTGCGACGACGACCAGCTCGCCACCATTGCCGGCATCGTCACACGTTTCATGACCGCGGGCGTGCGCTTGCCCGTCACGACCGCGCAGGGCGCGCTATCGCTGTCGGCGGCGTTCACCGCGAACACCAGCCCGCAAGGCGAATATGGCCTTTATCAGCTGACCGGCCAGCAATTCCCGGCAGCGGCGGCGGACCCGGTGCCCGCCGCGGGCGAGTACAGCCTGACCGTCTCGAGCCTCCCCGGACATCTGACGTTCGTCTCCTTCGATACGGCAGCGGGCAGCGTCGTCGACCTCGTCGATCCGCTGGCTCAGCTCGGTCCGGTGCTCGCCTGTGCGCAGGCCGGGGCGTTCGATCCGCCGACCGATTTCCGTATCCTGCCGGCGGTCGCGCGGGCGCCGCGGACCTGGCCGCTCAGCACGGGCGTCGGCTTCGTCGCCGCCGATCCGACGGCGATCGGGCTGCTCACGATCCCTCCGACCGAGCCGCTGCAGCCCGAACGATCGCTGTTGCCGATGCTGTGGAGGGTGCCGCAGACGCTGCTGGCCGACGCGGCGGCGCGCGCGCGGCGGCTGAACGCCGCGGGTGTCCCCTACGCGGCGCAGCTGTCCTATTGCGAGGCGCTCGACCCCGAGGCGCTGACCGTCGATCGGATCAGCAAGGCGCCGGTCCAGACCGTGCTCTCCCAATATTGCTGGGCGACGCGGATCGGGTTCAGCGTTCGGCGATTGCCACCGGCCACCGCCGGCGCGGCGTTCGCGAAGACACGCGGCTTCACCTATGAGGTCATGGCGCCGGACGCGACGCAGGCGTCGCTGCTCGAACAGCTCGTCTCGGCACTGGGGCTGAACGACAGCCACGCCGGCACCGATGCGCTGATATCGGGATTGTACCTGGCGTACGCGCAGGGCAGCGGCAAGGATGCGCAACTGCTTGCACCCGAAGATCCCGCCGCCCCGGCGTTCTTTAGCCGCACGACGCTGTCGACGCAGGCGAACCCGGCGCCGGCGACAGCAGCGCGCGACGCCGATCCGCCCGCCCCCGCCCCGCCAATCGGCAACATCGCCAATCCCCCGGATCAGGTCGCGCAATTGCTGTGGGAACTCTCGACGGTGCGGTCGGGCGGGTATTTCCTGACTTGGGATCGGCTGCCGGCCTCGGCGTTCGACGCGACGGGCAAGGCGGATCTCGTGCTGCTGTTCTGCTATCCTCGCGGCGGCGCGCTTGTCCAGGACCGGCTGACCGCGTTCGTCAACGCGGTGCTGACCGACGATCCGGCAGCCGGGGTGGGCGTACAGGTCGCGCTCGAGTCGCGCAGCGCGGCGACCCCGGCACAGCCTGTCGCCGACGCCTCGCTGGCGCAGATGGCGGCGCTTTATGGCCTCAGCGTTGGTCGGATCGCCGAGCTCAACGCGACGTTCCCGCTCCTGCCCGGGGTCGCGGTGCAGATCGGTGGCGTCACGCATCTCGTGACCCCCGCCGACGCCGGCGCGGCGGACGCGTGGGATGCAATCGCGGCGTCCTATCCCCCGCTCACCGGCACGCAGATATCCGCAGCCAATCCAGGAATTGGCGCCACCGCGGGCACCGCGCTGTACCTTCCGCCCATCCCCTATGGGACCGTGGCGGGCGACACGCTGGCCTCGCTCGCCGGGCGCTATGGCATCAGCGTCGATGACCTCGCGACGGGGGTGGCGGACGCCGCGATGCTCACCTCGCCGGGCACGGGCGGCGCGACGCTGACGATCGATCCGCAGGCGCTCGACGTGCGCCCGGGCGATTCATCGGGCAACGTCACCTTCGAACTGACCCGGCCGGCACCCGATCCCACCGACATTTCACCCGGAGCGACGCTCGCGCAGCTTTTCACATTGCTCGGGACGGGGCTTGTCGGGAATCGCTATTTTACCGCCAGTCGCGGCGCGCCGATCGGTCCGCAGCCGTTGAACGACCCGATGGATGCGACAGCGACGCGGCGGGCGGCGGAACAGCGGCGCGCCATGGCCGACCCCGTCCTGCGGCGTGCGCTGCTCGTCGCCGCGGCCGATACCGCGCCGCGCTGCTATCGCCAGACATTCGGGCTGCTCTCCAGCGCGCAGACCAATGTCGCGCCGACGGGCGGCGGTGCGGGGCAGCCGCTCGGTGCAGACAGCCCCTATCGCGGCGTCGGCACGCTCGCGCAGCTCGAGCTGGGCTGGCGCGACCTGTTCGGCAACCGGCTGATCGACCAGTTCGCGGCACCGTCGCCCCAGTACAGCGGTGCGGTCAACGGGCAGATCGTACCCCTGCTCTACCGCGACACGCTGATCGGCCCCGCGTCATGGCCCAATTTCGCGCTTCATTATGCCTATGCCGCCGGCGAACTCGCGATCACGCTGTCGTTCTCGACCGCGGCCTATCTGGATCCCGCCAGCGGACAGGCCGCGGCCGTGCGCGACACCCTGTGCTACACAAAAGTCTGGTATCAGTTGAACCAGGATTACGGCACGAACACCTCGCCCTGGGCGAGCGGCGAGGCGGTCGGGTTCGCGCTGCATACGGATCTGCTGGCGGTGCCCGATCTGGCGCTCGGCGACGTACAAGCGCAGATTTTTCGCGATTTCGTCGACCAGATACTCGCCTATCTTGCAGCCGTGCAGGCTGGCCAGGCCGGCACCCCGCCCCTGGCTGCGTGCCTGTCGATCCCGGTCAGCGTCGATGCGGTGGCGCCGGGCAATATCCTGCCGCTGACGATGTCACTGACGCTCTGCCGCCAGGGACTGCTCGTCGATTCCGCGCTGGCGGGTCTGGCGGACGGCGAGCGGGCGTCGATCGACATCCTGCCCATGCCCGACGGCGATGCCGATGCCGGAAGCGGCTATTCGCAGTTCGCCGCGCAGTTCGAGGCGATGTTCGTCGCACCCGCAGACGGCTGGTCGCTCAGGGTCGGCACCTCCCCCGCCAGCGGTGCGGCGGCGGACGTCGGCGACCGGCGTACGCAGAGCCTGTGGGCGGTTCGCATGGCCGATGCGCCGCTTTCCGCCACGCCGAGCGGGCTGGGGTTCACGCTCGCCGATCTGCCGCTCTATTACGCGCCGTTGCCGCTGGCGACGCATCTGGTCAGCGACGATTTCGCGCTTTACCCCGCCTATGACGGCACGCAGAATTTCCCGCCCGCCCAGTCGCCGGTGACGCGGAGCTTTACCGGGATCGATCCGAACGTCTGGTTCCAGCTCGTGCTCGACGCCATCGACGCCGCGCTCGCACCCGACCTCGCGGCCGCGCTCTATCTGTTCGACAGGAGCCGGGGGATCGCCGATCCCCTCACCGATGGCGCGCTCGCACAGCTGCTCCTGATCAAGGCCGCGCTGGCGGGCTCGATCGCCGCGTCGGTCCAGCCGATCTTCGCATCCCCGGGCGCCGACAGTCCCTGGCCGACGCCCGACCCCGCCAGCCGGCAAACCGCATGCGAGACGCTGCGCCAGGCGTTGCTCGACCGTCTCGGGCCGGCGTTTTCGACCACCGCGATCACCGTCTTCCAGGCCGATGCCGTGTCTGGCGGAGCCGTGACGCTGTACGGCAAGCCACGCGCGACACTGGCGGAGACCGCCGTCGCGGGCGCCAATGCGACCTTCGCGCTGTCCACGACGCGGCTGCCGCTCGACCCCACAAGCCCGGCGCGGCTGGGGTTCCTGGTGGATTCACGCAATGTCGCGACGAGCAGCGCCGCCTATTTGTCGCTCGAATTCGAATGGGCCATCACGCATGTCGAGCACGCGATCCGAAGCGTCCCGGGCATTGCCGGCTATACGGACAGCGACTGGATCGCCTTTGTCACGCCGTTCGCCCCGCGCACCTTCAATCCGGACAGCACCGGCACCGCACAGGCGATCGACGTTCCCGTCGTGCTGCGCGCGCTGCCGCAGCCGCCGACGATGCAGGCCCAGTCGGGCAACGCCACCTATCCAGCGGCGACCACGCCCGACGAACTGGCGCAATGGGATTACCGCGTCGACTTCGCCTATGATCGTGCAGCGCAGGACTCGATCGCGACCGAGATCGATTTCAACATTCCGCCTGACGACGACGTGCAGGCCGACGACGCCGATCCGGCAAGCACGCTCCAGGCGGCGCTTGCCCAGTTCGTCGAGGTCTATCCGGCCGTCCTGCAGGCGATGACCACCGCGCTCGACGCGATCGCGGACGACGGCGCCGCGCCCGCGGCGGCGACCCCGGTGCAATGGTTCATCGCGCTGCTGACGGCGGTGTCGCAGGCGCATGATGCCTGGGCCAGGTCGGTCGTCGCGTTCGATGCGCCGCCATCGCTGCCGCCCGAAACGAAACTGGCATTCGAGATCGAACTGGTCCCGGCAAACCCGACCGATCCCGCGGCGGTCGCGATAAACGGGCTCACGATCAACGGCTACCCGGCAACGCTCGACGCAAATCGCACGACGATCACGGCACCGGGCGCGGGACTCACGCTGCCCGTGCCCGTCATCGAGATCGAGCCCGTCGTCGATGTCGCGAACGTCGCGGGGACCGGGCCCGATCCGTGGACCGCGACGATCACGTCGGTCGCGGGGCAGGACAGCATCCGGTTCGGCTACACGGCCGGGACAACCCCCGTCACGTACCAGCAGGTCGTCGCGGCCGGCACGCGGTCGATCGTCATGCGCGGGCTCAGCATCTTCGGGTATCGAAACGGACAGACCAGCCTGCAGATCCTGCGCAACGCGCATCTCCTGCCCGACAGCGCGCCATCCGCCACGACCAGCGATGCCTTCGTCTTCCGGACCCCCGTCGTGCGGTTTGCAAGCCCGCTCGCGCCCGATCTCAGCTTTGCCAGCCTCGACATGGACGGGCTCCTGCCGGTGGGATCGAGCTACCAGGCCAATCTCGAAGCGGTGTCCGCCGGGCTCGCGAGCGGCGTGACCGGGACGGTGCCGGTCGAGGCGGCCGCGACGATGACCTATGCATACAGCCTCGTCCCGGGCGCGGGGATGCCGCGAACCGTGGTGCCCATCCTGCTGATGCCGGTGACGTCCGCGGTGATCGAGTCGGGCGCCGCCCCTGATTTCGTTGGCCAGGTCGCGGCCGCGGTCGACGGCTGGCGGACGAGATCATCAGCCGACTACCGACGGCGGCGCCACGATCGACATGGCGCTTGCAATCTACCCCGCCGGCGACGGCGACCGACAGCCGATCCTGCGCGTCGAGCGGATCCACGTCACCGCGGCCGATACGCCGCCCGCCGGACGCTGAGCACGCGTGCGATCCTCGCGAGACCGTGGAAGGACTTACGATTCGATGCGCCCTCGTCACGTGTACGCGACCGGCTTCGACAGATACGCTGCGTTCCCGGATCGTCATGTGGTCGCCTGCATCAGCAATATCACTGTAAATCTGTACTTTATGGTGCCTGCCTAAAGCTGATCGCGAACGTTTCGAGCCCTTTCCCCAGCATTTGCCGCCATGACAGCGACCGAAAATTATTGCTAAATTAAGTCTTTTGCCGAATGACTGCGGCTCGCCAGATATCAACGAGACGGAGTTCTTCATTATGCGTAAGTTCATTACGGCCGCATCGGCCCTTGCTTTCCTCGCACTGCCGGTCGCTGCAAATGCTGCGCCGAACGCCGCGGCAAGCCTGTCGGTCGCGAAGTCGACGCGCGCTGCAACGCCGACCGCGAAGAAGAGCAAGGTTGCCGGTGCCGGCCTCGCGATCGTCGCGGTTGCCGCTGTCGCGGTTGCAGGCGGTCTGTACATGGCGATCGACGGCGGTAACGACTCCGACAGCAACTAAGACTGGTGGGCCGGGGCAAACCCGGCCCATTTCTTCTCCACGCGCGGTACGCTGCCCCGCCGATAGATTTCGCAGATCTACAGACACGGCCGCAGAGATGGCCGCAGACATGGCCGAAATGCGTCGGATGACGACCAGCACGACTCGTCGCATCCCGTCCGGCCGACCGATACGGTCCATCCCCACGCCGCCAGCGACCCCGCTCAGCGCGCTTTCGTACAATCGAGCAAAATCCTTGTCCGCGCCGCGATGCGCGCAGTAACAGGGTGGTAACGGTACCGCTCGCGATGGCGTGCCGATCGGGGAGAATGGGATGTCGACGGGGTTTTCAACGCTCACGCTTGCGCTGCTGCTGCAATCCGCGGCCACGGTGCCCCCTCCCCCGACAGCGACGGCGCCGACCGCAGCCCCGGTGCGCGCCACCCCGTCCGCACCCGGCGTCCGGACACCCGCACAGCCCGGGCCGCTCTCGGCGGTCGCGCATCCTGACCTGTGGCCCGCGGTCGCCGCACGCCCGTCGCGCGACCCCGCTGTCGAGGCGCGGATCGATGCGGTGATCAAGCGGATGAGCATCGCCGACAAGGTCGGGCAGCTGATCCAGGTCGACATCGCCAGCATCACCCCCGACGACCTGCGCACGTACAAGCTCGGCTCGATCCTGAACGGCGGCAATTCGGGGCCCGGCGGGGACGATCTGGCGCCCCCGGCAGCATGGCTGAAGCTCGCCGACGCCTTCTACGACGCGTCGATGGCGCGCAGCGACGCCGGGCCCAGCATCCCGGTGATCTGGGGCACCGATGCGGTCCACGGCAACAACAACATCCCCGGTGCGACGCTGTTTCCGCACAATATCGGGCTCGGCGCGGCGCATGATCGCGAGCTGATGCGCGAGATCGGTCATGTCACCGCGATCGAGACCGCGGCGGCCGGGATCGACTGGACCTTCGCGCCGACGCTCGCGGTGGTCCGCGACGACCGCTGGGGCCGGACGTACGAGAGCTATTCCGAGGAGCCCGCGATCCCCGCTGACTATGCGGGCGCGGTGATCGAGGGCGTACAGGGCATCGTCGGCACGAAGAGCTTTCTCGCGCCCGACCATGTGATCGCGACGACGAAGCATTTCCTCGGCGACGGCGGCACCGGTGGTCGCGACCAGGGCGACACGCGCGTGCCCGAGACGGTGCTGCGCGACGTCCATCTCGGCGGCTATCCCGCCGCGATCGAGGCGGGGACTCAGTCGGTGATGGCGAGCTTCTCGAGCTGGAACGGCGCCAAGATGCACGGCAACCAGAGCCTGTTGACGGGCGTGCTGAAGGACCGGATGCGGTTTGACGGCTTCGTCGTCGGCGACTGGAACGGGCACGGCCAGGTCGACGGCTGCACCAACGAAAGCTGCGCCGCGGCGATCAACGCCGGGCTCGACATGTTCATGTATTCGGGCGACGCGTGGAAGACGCTGTACGCGAACACGCTGAAGCAGGCGCAGTCGGGCGAGATCCCCGCGGCACGGCTCGACGATGCGGTGCGCCGCATCCTGCGCGTGAAATTCCGGGCGGGGACGTTCGATCGCGGCCGCCCGTCGTCGCGCGCGCTGGCGGGCAAGATGACCCTGATCGGTGCCGCCGACCACCGCGCGATCGCACGCCGCGCGGTGCGGGAATCGCTGGTGCTGCTCAAGAACGAGGGCGGGCTGCTGCCGCTGAAGCCCTCTGCCACGATCCTCGTCGCGGGCGGGGGTGCGGACAATATCCCGCAACAGGCGGGCGGCTGGTCGCTGACCTGGCAGGGCACCGGCACGACCAAGGCCAATTTCCCCAATGCGGAGTCGATCTGGTCGGGGATCGACACCGCGGTCAGGGCGGCGGGCGGCACCGCGACGCTGTCGGCGGACGGCAGCTTCACCAAGAAGCCCGATGCGGCGATCGTCGTGTTCGGCGAGGAGCCCTATGCCGAGTTCAAGGGCGATCGCCCGACGCTGGAATACAGCCCCGAGGACAAGTCCGACCTCGCGCTGCTGCGCAAGCTGAAGGCGGCGGGCGTTCCCGTCGTCGCCGTCTTCCTGTCGGGGCGGCCGATGTGGGTGAATGCCGAGCTCAACGCGTCGGATGCGTTCGTCGCCGCGTTCCTGCCGGGCAGCGAGGGCGGCGGGGTCGCCGACCTGTTGCTGCGCAAGCCCGATGGCGCGGTCGCGAACGACTTTCGCGGTACGCTCAGCTTCTCCTGGCCGCGCCGCCCCGACCAATATGTGCTGAACCGCAGCGATCCCGGGTACGACCCGCTGTTCGCGCTCGGCTATGGCCTGCGCTACGCCAAGCCGGGGTCGGTCCCCAGGCTCGACGAGACGCGCCCGGCCGGGCTCGCGGCGTCCGCCAACGGCACGGTGTTCGGCAAGGGCCGCGTGCCCGAGGGCTGGTCGCTGACGCTGGTCGAGCCGGGCCAGGCGAAGGTGCGGATGTCGGGTGCGACCGCGACGACGGTCGCCAAGCGGCTGACGGTGACCGCGGTCGATCGCCGCCGGCAGGAGGATGCGCGCCGGTTTAGCTGGACCGGCGGCCCCGCGACGACGCGGACCGATGCGCGGATCGAGTCGGATCGTCCGCTCGACCTGACGCGCGAGAGCAATGGCGAGCTCAGCCTCGTCGTCGATGTCCGCGTCGATCGTCCCGCCACCGGCGCCGTCAGCCTGGGCATGGCGAGCGGCGACGCCGCGCCCGTCACCGTGCCGACCACGAAGATGCTCGCGGGTGCCAAGCCCGGCGCGTGGCAGCAGGTCATCGTCCCGCTGCAATGTTTCGCCGGTCGCGGCGTCGACATGGCGCACGTCACGGCACCGTTCGTGATCGCAGCCGATGCGACGCTCGATCTCGCGGTGTCCGACGTGAAGATCGACTCCGCCCCCGTCCCGATGACGCGCTGCGGCGACTGACGGGCTTCGACTAACAGGCGGCGGCGGGCGGGGTTGGCTACCCCGCCCGCCGCAGAGCTCTGGCGATCATTCGCCCGCGTCGGGCACCTTGTTGTGCGCGTGAAACAGCTTGCCGCCCTCGACCGCATAGACGACCGCGAGCACGCCCAGCCCGATCAGCAGATACCCGATCGCCAGCGGATAGGTCGTCCCGTTGTACGACTGCCCGATCAGCGACCCGACGATCACCGCGCCGACGCTGGTGATGAAGCCCTGGATCGACGAGGCGGTGCCCGCGATATGCCCGACGGGCTCCATCGCCATCGCACCGAAGTTCGAACCGCACAGGCCGATGCACGTCATGCTCAGCGCCTGGAACACCATATAGGTCCACAGCGTCTCGATCCCGCCCGCGATCACCGCGATATGCGCCAGCGACAGCGCGATCAGCGCGAGCACCGCGGTCTGCGAGATCAGCCGCGTGCCGAGCCGCTCGACCAGCCGGCTGTTGGCGAACGACGCGCAGCCCATCGAAAAGGCGCAGACCGCAAACAGGATGGTGAACCGCGAGCCGGCATGGAACTCGTCGACAAATATCTGCTGCGCCGACGACACGAACGCGATGATCCCGCCGAACGTCATCGACGCGGCGACCGCATAGCCCGCCGAATAGCGGTTGGTCAGCGTCAGCGTGTAGCCGCGCCGGAGCGAGGCGATCGACAGCGGCGTGCGCCGTGCGAGCGTCAGCGTCTCGGGAAGCCGTACGAACGACCAGGCGAGCACGAACGCCGCGAACGCCGCCAGCGCATAGAAGATGAACCGCCACGGCCCGAACGCGAGCAGGATCTGGCCGAGGCTCGGTGCCATGATCGGCACGAGGAAGAAGATCATCTGCGCCACCGACAGCGTCCGCGCCATCTGGCGCCCCGAGAAGCGGTCGCGGACGATCGCCACCGCGAGCACGCGCGTCGAGGCCGACATCAGCCCCTGGAGGATGCGAGCCCCGATCAGCGCACCGAACGTCTGCGAGCTTGCGGCAAAGACGCTTGCGGCGACAAATCCGACCAGCGTGCCGAGCAGGATCGGCTTGCGCCCGAACCGGTCGGCAAGCGGCCCGTAGACGAGCTGTCCGGCGCCGAAGCCGAGCATATAGGCGGTGATGATCCACTGCCGATGGTTCGCGGTGGCGATCCCGAGCTGGTGCCCGATATCCGCGAGCGCGGGCAGCATCAGGTCGACGCCCAGCGCATTGACCGCCATGAGCGCGGCCACGAACGCGACGAATTCGCGCTGCGGCATCGCGGGGGCAGGAATCGAGGGGGCAGCAACTGTATCGGTCATCGCCGCGACCTAGGGTGCCCGACGCGCGAACGCCACCGCTGATCCGTCTTGTCCCCTCGCTCGCAACGCCAGCGCACCCGCGTCGCGCGCCCATCCTTGCCCCGCTTCGCAATGGACAGCGACAATTTGTCTTATCTATAGTATCGATCCCTGAAGGGAGAGTGATATGAGGCGGATATCGTCCATCGTCATGCGTGCGCTTGCGGCATCGGTCGGGGTGTTTGCCGGGACGGGCAGCGCACAGGTCGCACCGGGCGGGCCGGTGACCCCCTATGTCGATCCCGCAAAGGCCTATCTGTTCGCGCACATGACGAAGGAGCAGTACGGCGTCCTGTATTATTCGGTCAGCCTCGATGGCCTGCATTGGCGCCGCATCAATAGGGGGCGGCCGGTATCGGCGGACTATCACGGCCATGCCTCGATCGCGCGCGGCGGTGATGGCCGCTATTATCTGGTCGGCAACACGGGCGACGACGACCCGCTGATCCGCTTCTGGGTCTCGGACGACCTGATCCGCTGGACGTCCTTCGGCACCTATCGCCCTGCGCTGAAGACGATTGCGGGTCACCCGCACGCGCTGCAACGCATCGGCGCGCCCAAGCTGTTCTACGATACGCCATCGGGGCAGTTCCTGCTGACATGGCATACGCCAAACCTCGACGGCTCGCCGCAGGATCCGGAACGCTATTGGGGAAGCCAGCGCACGCTGTATGTCCAGTCGAAGGACCTCCGGACCTTCGCCGCGCCGCCGCGTCGCCTGTTCGCATGGGACATGGCGACGATCGACACGATCGTTCAACCCGACGGCACCAGCGGCTATTGCGCGATCGTCAAGGACGAGCGCTATCCCTCGACCGCGTGGACGACGGGCAAGACCGTGCGGATCAGCTGCGCCGCCGCGTTGCTCGGCCCGTACCCCGAGCCGGGTCCGCCGGTCAGCCCCAATTTCCGCGAGGCCCCGACGATCGTCCGCGCACCGAACGGCGCCGACTGGCTGCTCTATTACGAGCAATATGCCGGCACGAGCTACGGGCTGTCCACCGCGCCGCGCCTCGAAGGGCCATGGTATCAGGTCTCGGGGAACAGCGGCGTGCTCGAATGGAACCGCTACGAAATGCCCGCGGGAACGCGCCACGGCTCGATGATCGGCATTTCGCGCGCGCAATATGACGCGATCCTCGCCGCCTTTCCCGGAGACAGCCCATGATCGCAGAACGCCTCGCCTGTGCCGCACTGGCCGCAGCGGCGATCGCGGGCGCGGCGGGCGCCATGCCCGCGACCCCGGCGCGCGTGCCGGCACCGGCCGCGCGCACGTTCGCCAACCCGCTGCTCGCCTCGGGTGCCGACCCGTGGATCGTCCGCGAGGGTTCGACCTATTACTACATGAACACGCTCGGCAACCGGCTCGCGATCCGCAAGACCACCGATCTCGCGCGGCTCGCCGACGCGCCCGAGGTGACGATCTGGACGCCCCCGGCGACCGGGCCGAACGCGCAGTCGATCTGGGCGCCCGAACTCCACCGTATCGATGGTCGCTGGTACATCTATTATACCGCCGCCGAGGACGGGCATGACGACGACGCGCATCGCGGGATCTTCGTCCTCGAGAACGCGACTGCCGATCCGACCCGCGGACGCTGGACCGATCGCGGCCGGTTGCAGACCGAGCATAGCGGGATCGACGGCACGACCTTTGCCCATGCGGGCAAGCGGTATTTCGTCTATTCGCCCTATGTCGGCGCCGACAGCGTGCTCGCGATCGTCGCGATGGCCAACCCCTGGACGCTGGCGGGCCGCGAGACGATCATCGCCCGCCCCGACCGCGCCTGGGAGCGCCAGGGCGGACGACAGATTCTCGAGGGTCCCGAATTCCTGCTCGGTCCGAAGGGCGGCCTGTTCCTGACCTATTCGGCAAGCGCATGCTGGTCGGACGACTATGCGATCGGCTTGCTCAGCGCGCGCGCGGGCAGCGATCCACTCGACGCGACCGCCTGGACCAAGTCGCCACGCCCCGTCGTCGCGAAGGCGCCCGACGAGAATGTCTACGCCCCCGGGCATAACGGGTTCTTCACGTCGCCCGGCGGTCGCGAAACCTGGATCGTCTATCACGCCAATCCGGGCCCCGACATGAAGTGCACCGCGAAGCGTTCGCCGCGTATCCAGCGCGTGACATGGAGCACCGACGGACGCCCGGTCTTCGCGGCGCCGGTCGGGTCGGGGACGCGGCTGCCCGCACCCTGACTACCCGCGCCCCGACCCGGATCAGCCGCGCAGCGATCCGTCGCGATCGGCCACCGCGCCTTCGCTCTCGGCCTGGCGGATCAGGACCATGACGTCCTCGATGATCGACCGGATCGTAGCGCCGGCGAGCATGTCGTCGCCCGCCTCGATCGCCTCGAGCACCGCACGGTGCGCGGGCAGGCTGGCGCTCCGCCCCTTGAACCGGTTGGTGAACCGGATCGAGGTCCGCAGCGCGGTCCCGACCAGTTCCTCGAACTGCGCGAAGAACGGGTTGCCCGACGCACGCAGGATCGCGACGTGGAATGCGATGTCGGCATCCAGCGCGTCGTCGTCGCCGCGCTCGGCCGCCTCCATCCGGGCGAATCCGGCCGCGATCATCGCCTTGTCCGCAGGAGTGGCATAGCGCGCGGCAAGCTGCGCCGCCATCGGCTCCACCGCCAGGCGCAACTCGTTGAAGCTGCGCAGCAACGGCAGCGTGAATTTGCGTTCGAGCAACCAGTGCAGCACGTCGGTATCGAACAGGTTCCAGGCCGAGGTCGGCTGGACGATCGTTCCCTGCCGCGGTCGCGCGGACAGCAGCCCCTTGGCGGTGAGCATCTTGACCGCCTCGCGCGTGACGGACCGGCTGACGCCGTGCTCGATGGTCAGTTCGGCCTCGGTCGGGAACCGCTTGCCGTCATATTGCCCGGTGACGATCGCGCGGCCGACCACCGCCAGCATGCCATGCGTGAGGTTGCGGCCGAGCGACGGACGGACTTGGTTGGGGGCGGGGTCGTTCATGCGGTTTGGTTGCCCAATTCCGCCGCGACGACAAGCGCTTTGCGCGGCATCACGCGGTCCGTGCCGCCTGCCACGCCGCGACGAGCGCGCGCGCACGCTCGCCAACGACCGCGGCACCGTCGCCGGGCTTGTAGAGCGCGCCGCCGACGCCGATCCCCTCGACCCCCGCCGCGAGCCATTCGGCCAGATTGTCCGCCCCCGTGCCGCCGACCGCCCAGACGCGGACGTGCTTCGGCAGGACCTCGCGCACCGCCTTCAGATAGGCGGGTCCGAGCGCGACCGCGGGGAACAGCTTCAGGCGTCGCGCACCCGCGGCGATCGCCTGGAACGCCTCGCTCGGCGTGACGAACCCGGGCATCGGCTCGAGCCCGAGTTCGACCCCGCGCGCGATGACCGCGGGGTGGGTGTTCGGCGTGACCATGATCGTCCCGCCGGTCGCTGCCAGCGCCTCGACCGCCGCGACGTCGAGCACCGTCCCGCCACCGATCGCGGCGCGGTCGCCCAGCCTGTCCTGCAGCATGCGAATGCTCGTGGTCGGGTCGGGCGAGTTGAACGGCACCTCGATCAGGCGGATTCCAGCCTCGACCAGCGCGTCGCCGATCGCGACGACCGCGTCGGGGGCCACGCCGCGCAGGATGGCAACGATGGGTGCGGTGCCCGATGCGAGCAGATCATCGACGGTCATGGGGTCTCCAGCAAGGCAAGACCGGCGAGCGAACAGGCTTCGCCGGTATGGACGGTGGCGCTCAGCCCGCGCGCCGCGAGCGCCCGGACATAGCGATCGGCGAGCGCCGGATCACCGATCAAGGTGATGTCGCCGGTGGCGGCAGGCAAGATCTCCGCAATCTCCGCGCCGATGACGAGCCCCGACAGGAACCCCCGCGCCCAGCGGCCGCTCGCCGCAGTGCGCAATTGCGCCGCACGCGCCTCGAACAGCGCGCCGAGCAGCTGCCCGCCATCGGCGATGCGCGCGAGCCCCGCGTCGAACCCGGTCGCTTCATCCTCGGCGGCGCCATCATCGGACGCCGCGCGCGTCAGCGTCGAATGCGTCCGCAGCAGCGCGAACAGTTCGCCGGTGACGAACGTCTGGAACCCCGTCACCCGGCCGTCGTCGACGCTCGCCCATTTGCTGTGCGTGCCGGGCAGCGCGATCAGGTGCCGCCCGGCCGCAAGCCCGGGCACGCGCGCCATCGCACCGAAGATCTGCGTCTCCTCGCCGCGCATCACATCGGGCGCGCCCGACGCGCGGGTGCAGGCGAGACCCGCGCCGATCGTGACGGGAATCCGGTCGATCAGCGCGTGCGCCGACCCCGCCGCCCAGATCGCCGCATCGGCGGGGCAGTCGACATAGGGGATCTCGATCCAGCCGTTGCGCGATCCCACCATGCCGCACAGATGGATCGCGCGCGGGTCCGCCTCCGTACGCCAGCCTTCGAGCGCGTGGCGCAGCACCTGTTCAGGCGTCTTGCCGCCCAGATCGCCGATGCCGGGACCGGCTGCGCGATCGGTGACCGCGCCGTTCTCGATTCTGTAGAGCCGCAGATTGCTCGTGCCCCAGTCGCCCGCCACGCTATAGCTCATTGCGAGAGCCCGGTGGTGAAGCCGACGCACGGCGAACCCGCCGCCACGTCCGCACGGGCGGCGGCGGGCGCGTCGTCGGGGATCGTCCGGTCGGACCAGATCAAACGCTCTTCCAGAACACGACTCCCGTTCATCGCCGATGCTTTCCTGCTCGACACGTATCACTAATCATATAATTAGAAGCACAGAAGAGGCAATCGCCTCGTCGTCAATGCCAAGCGCTGCCGACGCGAATTCGCGAGCCCCGATCCTTCGGCGGCATCCGAACGGTGCGGCGCCGAGAGGAGCCTGTCCGTTGCCCATGAATCCCATCGATATCGGCGTGATCATCGTCTACGCGATCTTCATCTTCGGCCTCGCCCAATGGGTCAGCCGCGACAAGAAGGGCGCCGGCCCGAAGACCACCACCGATTATTTCCTCGCGTCGAAGGCTTTGCCCTGGTGGGCGATCGGTGCATCGCTGATCGCGGCGAACATCTCCGCCGAACAGATCGTCGGGATGTCGGGCTCGGGTTATGCGATCGGCCTCGCGATCGCGTCGTATGAATGGATGGCGGCGCTGACGCTGCTGATCGTCGGCAAGTTCTTCCTGCCGATCTTCCTGCGCAACGAGATCTACACGATGCCGCAGTTCCTCGAGCGGCGCTACGGCACGCGAATCCGCACGCTGATGGCGGTATTCTGGCTCGCGCTCTACGTCTTCGTGAACCTCACCTCGATCATCTGGCTGGGCTCGATCGCGGTGACCAAGGTGGCGGGCGTCGACCAGAACATCGCGCTCGTCGGGCTCGGCGCGTTCGCGCTCCTCTACCAGATCCGCGGCGGGCTGAAGGCGGTGGCGCTGACCGACATCGTCCAGGTGACGCTGCTCGTGCTCGGCGGGCTCATCATCGCGTGGCTGACGCTCGGCAAGCTCGGCGAGGGCGCGGGCGTGATGGCGGGCTGGAGCCGCCTTGCCGCGAGCATCCCCGACCATTTCCACATGATCCTGAAAAAGGGCGATCCGCATTATGCCGACCTGCCCGGCCTGTCGGTGCTGATCGGCGGGATGTGGATCGCGAACCTGAGCTATTGGGGTTTCAACCAGTATATCATCCAGCGCGCGCTGGCCGCGAAGGATCTCGGCGAGGCGCAGAAGGGAATCATCTTCGCCGCCTTCCTCAAGCTGCTGATGCCGCTAATCATCGTGCTGCCGGGGATCGCGGCGGTGCTGCTCGCGCCGGGGCTTGCCAAACCCGACGAGGCCTATCCGACGATGATGCGGCTGTTGCCGACCGGACTGCTCGGGCTGGTCTTCGCGGCGTTGATCGCGGCGATCATCGCGTCGACCGCATCGAAGATCAATTCGATCGCGACGATCTTCACGCTCGACATCTATGCGAAATATCGCGGCGTGCGCACCGATACGGAGAACGGCGCGGGCGCGCATGCCGCCAACGAACAGCATCTGGTGAAGGCCGGGCGGATCGCCGCGACGGTCGCGATCGTCATCGCGGTGCTGACCGCGCGCCCGCTCGTCGGCGCGTCCGAACAGGCGTTCCAGTTTATCCAGGAGTTCACCGGCTTCTTCACGCCGGGGATCACCGTCATCTTCCTGCTCGGGCTGTTCTGGAAGCGCGCGAACGAGGCGGGCGCGATCAGCGCCGCGGTCGCGTCGGTCGTGCTGTCCTGGGTGCTGAAGGAAGTCTGGGGCACGCTGCCGTTCATGGACCGGATGGGCGTGGTGTTCCTCGCGTCGCTGGCGCTCGCGGTCATCGTCTCGCTCGTCACGCCGCAGCGCGCGGGCGCCGACACGATCACCACCGCGGATGTCGACTACCGCACGCGCGCGAGCTTCAATATCGGCGCCGGCGCGGTGATCCTGATCCTGATCGCGCTCTACGCGACCTGGTGGTGAGCGGGGGTACGCGGCGGGACTATTCGACGAACGCCGCGACCCGTTCGGTCTCCGCGACCAGCAGCGCATCCGCCACCAGCCGCAGCGGCGCCGGATCGGCATCGATCCGGCGCGCATCGACGAGCGCCGCAAACCGCGCATAGACCCCGGCATATTCCGAGGTCTGCCGCGAGCGCGGCGGGTCTGCATCGATCGTCAGCACCGCCGCGCCGTCCGACAGGCACAGGCTGTGGCTGCACGCGGTCTCGAGGACGATCCGCCAGACCTGATCGCCGTCCTCGCGGAAGTCGAAGTCGACCGGGATCATCGCGGTACCGCTCGCCAGCGTCAGCCGTGCGGCGATCGGCGTATGCGCGTTCGCGGGCACCGCAAGCCGCGCCGACACGACGTCGAGCGACGCCGGGCATATCTCGGTCAGGATCGACAGCGCGTTGATCCCCGGATCGAACACGCCGAGCCCGCCCGGTGCCCATAGCCAGGCCTGTCCCGGATGCCAGCGGCGCACGCTCTCGCGCCACGTGACGCCGCCGCCGACGACGGTCCTGCCCGCGAGCCAGATACGCGCCTCTTCGACCATCGCGGCAAAACGCAGATGCCATGCCGCGAACAGCGTGACGCCCGCCGCGCGCGCCTGATCGGTCAGCGCCGCCAGCGCGGCCAGCGTCGCCGCCGGCGGCTTTTCGAGCAGCACGTGCAACCCCGCGGCGATCGCCTCGCGCGCGATCGCGCCGCGCATCTGCGGCGGGGTGCAGATCGCGACCGCCTCGACGCGGGGGCCGCGTGCCAGCAGCGCGGCGAGATCGGCAAAGTTCGGCACGCCGTCGATCCCGGCGCCGGGGTCGACCGTCGCGACGAGCGTGAAGCCGTCGCCCGCCGCGATCGCGGGGATGTGCTGGTCGCGCGCGATCTTGCCCGCGCCGATGATCGCGAGCGGACGGCTCACCATTCGCGCGCCAGCCCGTCGGGACCGCGCCAGACCGGGTTGCGCCAGCCCTCGACCGGGCCGCGCGCCGCCTCGCGGACCTTCGCCTCGTCGATCTCTATCCCGAGACCCGGGCCGGTCAGCACGTCGACCATCCCGTCAGCGACGTCGAACACCGCGGGGTCGCGCATATAGGTCAGCAGGTCGTGCCCGCCGACATTGTAATGGATGCCGAGCGACATCTCCTGGATCACGAAATTGGGCGTCGTTGCGGCGATCTGCATGCACGCGGCGAGCGCGAGCGGGCCGAGCGGGCAATGCGGCGCGACCGCGACGTCATACGCCTCCGCCATCGCCGCGATCCGCCGACATTCGGAGATGCCGCCGGCATGGCTGAGATCGGGCTGGATCACGTCGACGCAGTTCGCCTCGAACACGCGTTTGAAATCCCATCGGCTGTAGAGCCGCTCGCCCAGCGCGATCGGGGCGGTCGTATGCCGCGCGAAGTCGACGATGCCTTCGAGATTTTCGGACAGCAGTGGCTCCTCGATGAACAGCGGGCGCAGCGGCGTGACCGCGGCGGCGAGCTGCTTGGCCATCGGCCGGTGCACGCGCCCGTGGAAATCGAGCCCCACATCGAGTCCCTGCGCCTGGACCGCGGCGACGCGTTCGACCGTCTCGTCGAGCGCCCTCGGGCTGTCGAGCCAGCCAAGGTCGGCGGTCGCGTTCATCTTGACCGCCTTGAACCCCTGCTGCAGCCGCGCCGCCGCGGCCTCGGCCACTTCGGCGGGGCGATCGCCGCCGATCCAGGCATAGACCGGCACGCGGTCGCGCACCTTGCCGCCGAGCAGCTGCCACACCGGCACGCCGAGCAACCGACCCTTCAGATCCCACAGCGCCTGGTCGAGCCCCGACAGCGCGGACATCAGCACCGGCCCGCCGCGATAGAACCCCAGCCGATAGGCGATCTGCCAGATATCCTCGATCCGCGCGGGGTCGTGCCCGATGAACCGGTCGCGCAGCGACGCGAACGCGCCGTCGACCGCCTCGGCATGCCCCTCGAGGCTCGCCTCGCCCCAGCCGACCGCGCCATCGTCGGTCTCGACGCGGACGAACAGCCAGCGCGGCGGCACGATGAACGTCTCGATCCGGGCGATGCTGCTCATGGTAGACGGTCCTGCACAGGATAAGGTAAGCGGCGGCACGCGTCGGTTCCGCGTGCCGTCCGGGGTCAGGTCAGCGGCCGCGGGTCGGCCAGACGGGTGCGGCGGCGCCGTCGGTCATGCGCACGGGCGCGATCGCCCCGTCGCGCGCGTAGCGGACGCGGTCGATCGCGATCACCCGCTCGCCCTTGAACGGCGCAGGGCCTGCCTTGCGTTCCCAGCGGTGATAGACGATCAGCCAGACGCCATCGGGGCCACGGACGAAGCTGTGATGCCCCGGCCCCTGATGCCCCGCATCGCTGGCGAGGATCCGGCCGCGATAGCGCCACGGCCCGACCGGTGACGATGCGGTCGCATAATGCACCGAATAATCGGGTCCGTTCCACCGTCCATGGCTGTACGACAGGTAATAGACCCCGCCGCGTTCGTGCATGAACGCGCCTTCGGTAAAGTGCTGCGGCTGCGCGACGGGAACCTCGCGCGCGGTCCGCGTCATGTCGGGTGTCAGTTCCCACACGCGCAGCCGCGCGCCCGCGCTGCCGCCGGCATAGAGATAGGTCCGCTGCGACCTGGGATCGACGAAGACCATCGGGTCGATCGCCTCGAACCCGTTGCCGCCGGTGACCAAGGGTCGCCCGCTGTCGCGATACGGCCCTTCCGGCCGGTCGGCGACCGCGACGCCGATGCGGCTGGGCGTCGGGTTCTGCGGCCCGACCGAATAATAGAGATACCATTTGCCGCCCCGCGTCGCGACCGCGGGTGCCCAGAGGAAATGCTCCCTGGCGCCATCGTCGCCGATCCAGCCGATCTGGTCGCGCCGGATCAGCACGCCGCGCGGGCGCCACTGGCGCAGGTCGCCCGACGAGAACGCGCCGAAGCGGTCCGCCTGCCAGCTGCCGCCGGGTCCACCGGTCGGGAACACCCACAGCTCGCGGCCGATGACGATCGCGTGCGGGTCCGCACCCTCGAACTGCGGATTGCCCCGCCCCGCGGGTGCATCCGCCGCGGTGAGCACGAGCATGGAGGCCGCGAGCGCGGCCGCGGTGACGATCCGGCGCATCAGAACCGCGTCCGGATGCTGACGGCATAGAGGCTGTCGTCGGTCCGTGTGTCGCGCCATATGAAGTCCTGTCCGATATAGCTCTGGTAGCGTGAGCGCAGGATATTGCTGCCCTCGACCGTCAGCGTCACGTTCTTGTTCACGTCATAGCCGACGCTGAAGTCGAGCCGGCCGTTGGGGCGGACGTAATTGAGCCAGGCGGGGCTGTCGACCGGCCGCACGTCGCCGGTTCCCGAGCGATCCTCGTCGAAATATTTCGAGCGATAGGTGTAGACCAGCCGCGCCGAGATCCCGCTGCGGTCATACAACAGCCCGACATTGTAATTGTACTTTGATACGCCCTGCAGCGAATAGCCCGCGAGCGGATCGCCGCCGCCGACCTCGGAGTCCGCGAGCGTGAAGTTGCCGAACGCGCCGAGCCCCGCGAGATCGCCCGGCAGGAACGAGAAGAAGGTCTGGCCGCTGACCTCGATCCCCTTCAGCTTGGCGCTGCCGACGTTGCGCGGGCGCGAGATGTTGTAGACGATGCCGTCGATCGTCTCCGCGGTGACGCCGTTGATCACGCGGTTGGATATGTCGCGATAATAGCCCGCGATCGCGAAATAGCCGTCCTGCCAGTAATATTCGGCCGTCGCGTCGAAGCTGTCCGACTTTTGCGGCTTGAGGTCCGGATTGCCGCCCGACCCGCCGTTGCGGATGTTGGGGTTGGTCGAGACGATGTAGTTGAGCCCCGGATTGAGCGACCCGAAGGACGGCCGCGCGAGCGTCTTGGCATAGGTCGCGCGGAACTGCAGTCCGCCGCCGAGTTGCAGGCGGGCGCTGGCGTTGGGTAGCCAGTCGGCATCGGTCTTGCCGACCGTCGTCGTGACGGGCGCGCCGCTGACGACGCCCGTGCCCGTGATGTCGCGTTCGGTCCGCGAATAGCGCACCCCCAGCTTGCCATCGAGCGTGACGGGGCCGCTGCCGAACGGAATCTCGTATCCGGCCTGCGCATAGCCCGCATAGCTTTTCTCGGCGACGTCGAAGCGCCGCGTCGGGTCGAACGCCGGCTGTCCCGCGGGTGCGCCGAAGAAGCCCCGCAGCGCCTCCTGCCCCGCGTTCGACAACAGATAGTCGCGCGACGGCAGCAGGTACGGCGCGCCATTGTTGATCTGCGGAATGCCGGGGCCGCGTTCGAGCGGCAGGTTCGCCGCGGTGATCGGCGTCGCGAACGACCCGCCCGGCGGTGCGACGCCCAGCTGGACCTGCTCGAACAGCGCGGTGCGGTCGGCATAGCGCCCGCCCAGCTCGATCGTCTTCAGGACCGTGTCGAAATCATAGCTGACATCGCCCTTGATCGCGAGCAGCCCGCCGCTCGAGCGGACATAGTCCTGGAACAGCGCGTTGATGTACGTGAACCCGGTCGCGTCGATCATCGGGTTGCCCGGCGCGGTCACGCTCGGCGTCTTGTTGTCGTCGAGCCCGATCGTCACCGACGGGATGCGCTTGCCGATATCGACGATGAAATTCTCGTTGTTCGCGATCGAGCGTTCGTAGCTGACGTCGAGATTCGCCTTCAGCTGGTCCCGGTCGAACTTCATCCCGGTCGCGGCCAGCCAGGTATCGGTGCGGTTGTTGTGCGCCTGCGTCGAGGTGAAGGCCTCGGGATTGTTGAACGTCGCGCTGCTGAAATTGCACAATTGCTGTTGCGTGACGCTTGCCGGGTTGGTCGTCGCGTTGGGGTTGAACCCGTCGGGACCGACATTGGCGGTAAAGCAGTCGTCGGTCGGCGTGACACCCGTCACGCTCGACGCGGTGCCAAGCCGGTATTCGTAGAAGCCGGTCGAATATTTGCTGCGATACGCCGAATAGAGCCCGTCGACATAGAGTTCGAGATTGGGCGTCGCCTGCCACTGCAGCGACCCGTTCGCCTGCGGCCGCTGGTACCGGCCGAATTCGTTGAGCCCACCCGCGGAGATCGGCAGCAAGAGCCCGTTCGCGCCGGCCGGCCCCGCATTGCCCGATCGGCGATCCGCGACGTAATTGGTCGGGCGGTTATAGGGGATGTCGTACCACGACACGTTGATTAGCGCGCCGATCTCGCCGATCCCGGTGTCCCAGCGATCGGTCGCGAGGAAGCTCACCTGCGGCCCCACCTTTTCGGCATTCGACGGATAGTTCAGCTTGCCGCTCAGCGCGATGGTCGGCTTGGTATAGTTGAACGCCTTGTTCAGCCGCAGGTCGATCGACCCGGCGACGCCGCCCTCGATCAGGTTCGCGGTGTTCGACTTGAACACGTCGACGCGCGCGATCGCCTCGGCGGGCAGGTCCTGGAACGCGAAGCCGCGGCCCTCGGCGGTGAAGATCTCGCGCCCGTCGAGCGTCGTCAGGATGTCCGACAGGCCGCGCACCAGCGGGCTCACGATCTCGTTGTTGCCGCCGACCGTCACCTGCACGCCGGGAACGCGCTGCAGCGCGGCGGCGGTCGTCGGGTCGGGGAACTTGCCGATATCCTGCGCGATGATCGAATCGACGATCTGCGGCGCGTTGCGCTTGATCTCGGCGGCCTTTGCCAGGCTCGCGCGAATGCCGGTGACGACGATCTCGGCACCCTCGCCGTCCGCACCTGGTGCGGCGGCCTGCGGCGCGGCCGCGGCGGTGTTGGGCAGCGGGCTCGTGTCGCTGCCCGCGGGCGCGGTGGCGTCGTTGGCCGGCGGTGCGGCCTGCCCGTTCGCCGCTGTCGTGCCGTCGGGTGCGGTCTGGGCCGGGGTCTGACCCGCGGTCTCAGTCTGTGTCTGGGCATGTGCCTGTGCCGCGACGACGAGCGCGACGACGGACACCGAAAGCGCGAAGGACCTGCGCATCATAACCTCTCCCTGATGTTCCGGCGCGCGATACGAAGCGTTCGGTGCCGGTTACGTGGCGGCGTGGTATCCGCTCGTATCCGGCGTATCAAGGGATTTATCTTATTAATCACTTGCCTGCGGAAAACCGATCTCCTACCCCTTTCCCGAGCAGCATACGGGCGTCGCAGGGCGCCGGTGTGCTGCATAAAGACAGGCCCGCATGACGGGCCGGAAATCGATGGAGGGAGATACCCGATGCGCCACGTCATCATCGCCACGCTGCTCGCGGCGACCTGTGCCACGCCTGTGGTCGCGGCGCGGACGACCCGCGCGACGTTCGGCACCCTGCCCGACGGGCGCGCGGTCGAGCGGGTGACGCTGACCAACGCGCACGGCGTCTCCGCCAGCGTGATCGCGCTCGGCGCCGCGCTGCAATCGGTGACGATGCCCGACCGCGCGGGCAAGGTCGCCGACGTGCAACTCGGCTACGACACGCTCGAGGGCTATGCGACCAAGCCCGAATTCTTCGGCGCCACCGTGGGTCGCGTCGCCAACCGCGTTGCCAGGGGCCGCTTCACGCTCGACGGCAAGGCCTATGCGACCCCGGTCAACAACGGCCCCAACTCGCTCCACGGCGGCACCAAGGGGTTCGACAAGGTGCTGTGGCAGGTCGTCGCGGTAAAGGACGGTCCGACCGCCTCGGTGACGCTGCGCTATGTCAGCCCCGATGGCGACATGGGCTATCCGGGCACGGTGACGACGCTGGCGACCTATTCGCTCGACGAGCGCGGCGCGCTGACGATCGATTACCGCGCGACCACCGACCGGCCGACCTATGTCAATCTGTCGAACCATGCCTATTGGAACCTCGCGGGGCCGGGCATGAGCGCGATGGGGCATGTCGTGACGATCCCCGCGGACCGCTACACCCCGACCGACGCCTCCTCGATCCCGCTCGGTCGCCATGCCGGCGTCGCGGGCACGGTCTTCGATTTCCGCAAGCCCACCGCGGTCGGCGACCGCGTCCGCGACGCGCGCGACGAACAGATCGTCTTTGCGCGCGGCTATGACCACAACTGGGTCGTCGGCGACGCGGTGACGCCCGACCAGCACCACATGGCGCGTGTCGTCGACCCGGTCTCGGGGCGCGGCTTCGAACTCTGGTCGAACCAGCCGGGGCTGCAATTCTATTCGGGCAATTTCTTCGACGGCACGGTGAAGGGCAAGCGCGGGCAGGCCTATCGGATGGGCGACGCCATCGTCATGGAACCGCAGGTCTTTCCCGACGCGATGAACCAGCCCGGTTTTCCCTCGATCCGGTTGAACCCCGGCCAGACCTATCGCAACGTCATGACGTACCGGCTCTTCACCGAGAAAAACTGACAGGGGAGGAAGACATGAACAAGTTACTGCTGGCCGCACTCGCGGCGACGAGCGCGCTCACCGCAGGCACCGCCGATGCCCGCCCGCGCTGGACCGAGGCGCAGGCCTCCGCCTGGTACGCCAAGCAACCCTGGCTGGTGGGCGCGAACTACACCCCCGCCTCCGCGATTAACCAGCTCGAGATGTGGCAGGCGACGACGTGGGATCCCAAGCGGATCGACTATGAACTCGGCCTCGCGCAGGGCATCGGGATGAACACGATGCGCGTGTTCCTCCACGACCAGCTCTGGGTGCAGGACCCCGAGGGCTTCAAGCGCCGCGTAGACGAGTTCCTGACGATCGCGCGCGCGCACGGCATCCGCCCGCTGTTCGTGCTGTTCGACAGCTGCTGGGATCCCGATCCGAAGCTCGGGCCACAGCATCCGCCGATCCCCGGCGTGCATAATTCGGGCTGGGTGCAGGGTCCGGGCCTGCCGGGGCTCCGCGACCGCAGCCGCTACCCCGCGTACAAGGCCTATGTGCAGGGGATCGTCGGCGCGTTCGCCAAGGACGACCGCATCCTCGGCTGGGACGTCTGGAACGAACCCGACAACGGCGCCGACCAGTATAAGGGCCAGGAGGGCAAGGAGCCGCTCGTCCGCGCGCTTCTGGCGCAGGCGTTCGACTGGGCGCGCGATGCCGACCCGTCGCAACCGCTGACGTCGGGCGTGTGGCAGCATGACGACTGGACCCCGACCGGTGGCAAGCTGACGCCGATGGAAAAGCTCCAGCTGGGCCAGTCCGACGTCATCAGCTTCCACGATTACAGCTGGCCAGAGACGTTCGAGGCGCGCGTGCGCCAGCTGCTGCCGTACAACCGGCCGATCCTGTGTACCGAATATATGGCGCGCGGGAACGGCTCGACGTTCGACGGCTCGCTGCCGATCGCCAAGCGCTACAATGTCGCGATGATGAACTGGGGGTTCGTCGACGGCAAGACGCAGACGCGGCTGCCCTGGGACAGCTGGAAAAAGCCCTATGTGATGGAGGAGCCGACGATCTGGTTCCACGAGGTCTTCCGCACCGACGGCACGCCGTATCGCAAGGCCGAGACCGACCTGATCCGCCGGCTGAGCGCTGCCCCCAAGACCGTCGTTCCCGCCGAACCGGCTGCCGCACCGCAGCCCGGCACACGCCGCCGCCGCTGACGAGGGAAGAGGCCGGGAGCCTGATCCCGGCCTCCACCGCTGCGTATCACGGCAGGACCGAAGCCGCGCGCCCCCAGTCGTTCGGCGTGCGACCCACCGCGAGCTCGAGCGTCCCGCCCTGCAGGATCGCGGCCTGCGACACGAACGGCGTGTCGAGCGGTCGCCCGTTGAGCCGCGCCGCGCGGATATAGCGCGTCCCCGCCCCCTGCCCGCGCGCCACTATCGTGAACGTCCGCCCGCTTTCGAGCGTGATCCGGCTCCGCGGCTGGTGCGGCGCGTGCAGATAATAGAGGTCGCTGCCGAGCTTCGGAAACAGCCCGAGGCGGTTGAACACGTAATGCGAGCTCATCGCGCCATTGTCCTCGTCGCCGGGATAGGCGTCCGCGGTAAACCGCCGGAAGACGATATCGGCATATTTGCTCGCCAGATCGGGGCGCCCGACCTCGCTGAACAGCCAGGGCGTCGAGAAGGACGGCTC
Organism: Sphingomonas sp. 22R3R2A-7; assembly: GCF_036856055.1. NCBI lineage: Bacteria > Pseudomonadati > Pseudomonadota > Alphaproteobacteria > Sphingomonadales > Sphingomonadaceae > Sphingomonas > Sphingomonas sp. 22R3R2A-7. The sequence continues at coordinate 1,579,998 of NZ_JASPFR010000001.1, forward strand.
GTTGGTAAAGTCGATCAGCCCCGCATCGAACGCATGCTGCAACCGCCGCGTGAACGCCGCGCGCCCACCCATGATCGCGACCATGCCCGGCACGTCGTGGACCGCGCCGTAGGAGTAGATCCAGCCCGTCCCCTCGTAGAAGCCGAAATTGTCGTGCGTCTTGCCGTCCCAGCCGCGCTTGGGATCGTTCGGCTGGAACCGGCCATCGGCGAAGCGCGGCCCGACGAACCCGGTATAGCCGTCGCTCGCCGCGCGCGGATCCCAGACGTTGCGCCAGTTCCCCGCGCGCGTTTCGAGCACCGCAGCTTCGGCGGCGTGCCCCGTGCCTGCCGCGACCTTCGCCGCGTAATAATCGTTGAGCGCCATGCCCATCGTCGCCGACCCCGAGCGTGACCGCTGCGGCGTCCCCTCGGGGCTGCGATCGTCGACCGCGAAATAGCCGTCGACCAGATAGCGCGGCCGGCGCCGCTCGAACGCGTTGAACAGGACGACGTTCGCCGCCTTCTGCCAGTCGACGCCGGGGACGCCGCGCAGGAACCCCTCGCCGATCACATTGTCGACCTCGTCGCCCGCCTGGCCGACATGGAAATTGCGCCCGGCGATGAACGCGGTATCCGCCGCGCCATAGCGTTCCCACGTCCGCACGAACGATCCGATCACACCCGCATAGGCGCTGGGCCGGATCAGCGACATCAGCGGATAGACCGTGTGGTACGTGTCCCACAGCGTATAGTGATCGTCGTAGAGCGGCGACGCGCGCTCGGTGTCCGCTTGATCCTGCGTGCGGTCGCGCGGCTGGACGACGCTGTGGTAGAGCGCCGTATAGAAGCGCCGCCGGTCCGCCGCGCCGACCCCGTCGATCGTGATCCGCCCGAGCGCGTCGTTCCACGCCTTGCCCGCCGCGCTGCGGACCGCGGCCATGTCCCAGCCGGGCAGGTCCTGCGCGAGCAACTCTTCGGCGCGCGCCGCGCTCGTAAACGAGACCGCGATCTTCATCGTGACCGGCCCGCGCCCCGCGCTGCCGAACGTCCACCACGCGCGCAGCGGCTGGTCCGCGGGCGCGTTCGCGCGCGTCGCGCCGGCGGTGCGGACATTGGCGCGTTCGATTCCCCAGGCGGTCGGCTTCGCATCGACCCTGGCGACGAACCAGATATCGACCTCCGCGGGCGACCAGTAATGCCGCGTGCGGACTCGCCCGACGATCTTGCCCTGCTCGGGAAACAGCGTCACCTCGGATCCCGCAGTGCCGAGCTCGCCCATGATCTTGCGCGTCACGTCGAACAGCAGATGCGCCTCGCCGCTGCTGGGAAAGGTGAAGCGGTAGAGGGCAGCGTGATGCGCGGGCGCGATCTCGACGTCGGTGCCATAGCGCGCGAGCGTCACGCGGTAGCCATCCGCCCGCGCGCGCTCGTCGCGCTTGGGCGAGAGATGCTCCGCCTCGGTCGTCGCGAGCGGCCCCGTCTGCGGCGAGACGAGGAACGTGCCATAGCTCGGCACCCCGCCCGACCCTTGCGTATGCAGCTGCGCGAACCCGCTCAGCGGTGCGGCGCGGTCATAGCCCGCATTGCTCGTCGCCGCGGTGATCGTGTTCGGGCTGGGGTGGATCGATCCCGCGGGCAGCGTCGGCCCGGGGATCGTGTCGCCCTCGTCGTCGTCCCCCGTGCCGATCAGCGGATCGACATACTGGCTGAGCGGCAGCGGATCGCGCCCCGCCCCCGCCCGCTTTTCAGCCGGTGTGGCCGGTGCGGCCGCGGCCAGCGCCACGCCGACCCCGATGACACGCAGCATCGTACACGCCGCCACGCCGCAGCGCGCACTCATCGCTTCGCCGGAGTCGCACGCGCCTCCGCGGTCAGCACGAGTTCGGCGGCGAGCAGCGCGCCCTCCTGATCCTGCGCGACCGACGTGCGTTCGACCAGGTCGGTCACGAACTGCGGCCCGAACGGCAGCGGCACCTTCGAACAATCGAGATAGCGCGTCCCCTTCTTGTCCGCGATCAGCAGGTGGTTGCCGCCCGGACGTCCCGCGATATCCACATATTTGCGCAGCTCGATATAGCCCTCGGTGCCGAGGATGAAGAGGCGGCCGTCGCCCCAGGTCGACAGGCCGTCGGGCGTGAACCAGTCGACGCGGACATAGCCCGCGCCGCCATCGCCGCTCAGCATCATGTCGCCGAAATCTTCGAACTTGGGATGCGCGGGATTGCCGAAATTGCCCGTCTGCGACGCGAGCACCTGCGCGCGCTTGCTGCCCGTCAGATAGACGAACTGGTCCGCCTGGTGGCTGCCGACATCGGTCAGGATGCCGCCGTTGCGCGCCGGATCCCAGAACCAGTCGGGACGGCTCGGCGCGGACAGCCGGTGCGGCGCGAGGTTGATCGTCTGGATCACGCGCCCGATCGCGCCGTCATGGACGAGCTGCCCCGCCATCACCGCGGCGGGCACCTCGAGCCGCTCGGAATACATGATCGCGAACTTGCGCCCCGTCTCGCGGATCGCGCGGCGGACATCGGCGAGCTGCTTGAGCGTCACGACCGCGGCCTTGTCGCTCAGATAGTCCTTGCCCGCGCGCATCACGCGGATGCCCAGCGGCGCGCGCAGCACGGGGATCGCCGCGCTGCACACCAGCTTGATCGCGCGGTCGTCGAGGATCTCCTGCTCGGACCGCGCCAGCTTGATGTCGCCATAACGCTTGCGGAAACTCGCGATCTGCTTGGGATCGGTCGCATAGAAGGCGGTCAGCACGCCGCCGCCGCGGATCACCGCGTCGGTGATGCCATAGATATGGTTATGGTCCATCCCGATCACCGCGAACGGCACGCGGTATTTGGCCTCGGGCGCAGGCTTGGCGACCGCCCCCTCGGTCGGCGCATCGCCGCGCGTGGCGGATTGCGCGAACGCATCGGCGGCGAACCCCGCCGCCAGTCCGGCAGTCAGTCCGAGCCCGAGAAGTCCCCGGCGGTTGGTGTCGGTCACAGCTCTATCCCCTTCAGATCGCGACCAGGTTCGTCGGCCAGGTCATTGCTTGGTTGCGGTCCATCGCCTGCTCGCCGAGCAGTGACGCGACGCTCGCCTGATAGGCCTGGCGCAGCAGCCCGGGCAGCGGCTTGCCCGCGCGCACCGCCTCGCCAAAGCCCTCGAACTGGAGCATCGTCTCGTCATATTCACCCCAGCCGAGCGACTCGCCGGGCGTCGTCACGGGCAGCTCGGGGAACCAGGTCGCGCCACCGATCGGCACCGTGCGCTTGTGTCCGCGCGCGACGTCCTTGTGCATCCGCTGCAACGCCAGCACCTTGGCGGGCACCTCCTGATAGATCCGCCCCAGCTCGGGCTCGATCGTCCCCTTGCTGCCCTGGATCTGCTCCTCGCAGCCATAGCGCGCATTGTTGAGCAGCGAGGTGTAGATCAGTTTCCGCCCGCCGCTATATTCGTAGATCAGCGCGACATGGTCATAGACCTCACGGCCATCCTTCCAGAAACAGATGCTGCCCGACCCGATCACCCGCGTCGGCACCGCGTCGAGGAACCAGTTGCCGACCTGAAGCTGGTGCGTCGCCAGCTCGGTCATCAGCCCCGCCGACCGGTCGCGGTACAGCCGCCAGTTGATCTGCCGGTCGTTCGCATCCGCGGGCACGACGCGGCGCCAGGCATTGTTGCGGTGCCAGCTCGCGCGGATCTGAGTCAGCGTGCCGATCTCGCCCGCGCGCGCGCGCTTCAGCGCGTTGAGATAGGTCGGGTGGAACATCCGCTGATGCCCGATCTGCAGCACCTTGCCCGCCGCCTTGGCGCGCGTGATCATCGCGCCGCAGTCGGCGATCGTCCGCGCCATCGCCTTTTCGCACCACACGTGCAGCCCGGCGTCGAACGCGTCGAAACAGAGCTTCGCATGCGTATCGAGCGGCGTCGCGATCACCACCGCGTCGATCCCGCGCGCATCGAGCATCGCGCGGTGATCGGCAAAGCGCCGCGCGGTCGGCGCCCATTGCTGCGCCTTGACGAGGTTCGGCGCATAGCTGTCGCAGATCGCGACGACCGTGCAGTTGCGCGACTTGGCGATGTTCTGGATCAGCGCGCGACCGCGGTCGCCCGTGCCGATCACGCCAAGCCGCACCGGGTTCGACTTGACCGGCTCGGCGCCCGCCGCGGCGGAGGCTGCGGACACGGCCCAGGGTGCGGCGGCCGCCATCCCCGCGCCCGCCGTCGCCGTCAGCACACGATCGATGAACGATCGCCGCGAGAGGTCGAAATCCTTGTCGGTCATGCCGCTTGCATCCTTGTGGTGTCGTCGGTCCGCGCCGCCGCCTTTGAGAGATCGTACAGGAACCGCCGCGCCGGCGCGGCCTCGACCAGCCGTCGCGCGCGCGGCGCATCGGCGACGAGCAACGCGGTGCTCATCGCCTCGGCGACGCCGCCGCTGCGGTCGATCGCCACGGTACAGCGCGCCGCGATCACGATCCCGCCATCGGTCGGGCGGATCATCGCCGCGCGCTCGGGCGCCTGCGTGCCCGCACCGACCGTCGTCGAGATCGACAGCGCCTCGTCGACCAGCTCGACCTCGACCAGCACCGTGTCGGTGCGCGACGGATCGGGGATCGCGAACGGCCACCCGCCGCCCAGCGGATGCTCCCCGATCACCGCGATCGAGCTTTCACCCGCCGACAGGCACGCGCAGACGACGCCCGCATCGCGCAACGCGGCGCACGCGCGGTCGAGCGCGAAGCCCTTGCCGAACCCGCCGAAATCGAGCGCGAGCGGCCGCGTCGCGGCGATCCGCGCGGTGCTGCGGTCGAACACGAGATCGCCCCAGCCCGCGCCGGCAAACCGCCGGTCGGCCGCCGGATCGAACAGCCCTTCGGTCAGCGCATGCGCCGCGTCGATCGCGATCAGCGCCTCGATCAGCACCGGATCGTCGATCGCGACGCCGCGCCCGGCGAGCAGTTCGTCGTTGAGCGCGGTCGTCGGCGACGGCCGGTGGATCGTCAGCGCGTCGTCGACGCCCTCGATCGCACGCCGCGCGGCGTGGAGCGCATCCGCGGATCCTGCACCGAAGACGTGAAGCTCGATCCGCGTCCCCATCGCGACGAAGCGCTCGACCCGCGCGACGCTGCCCACGTCAGGCCTTGACCTCCCAGCCGGGTTCGTACGCGACCGACCACAGCTTCATCGCCTCGGCACTGCTCGGCTTGCCCGTCGTCGGATCGACGGTCAGCACGCTGTTCGTGCGATACGCCATGTTGCCGAGGTGGCAGAGCGTCGTGCTGATATGCCCCTCGGTGATCGGCGAGTTGAGCGTGGTGGCCTTGCCGCGGATCACGTCGACGAAATTGCCCGCGTGATAGACGTCGAGCACCCCCTCGCCGACCGTGCCCGTCGTTTCCGACGTCGCCTTGGCCATCACCTGCCGGACCGACTTGCCCGCCAGGTCATAGAGTTCGAACCCGTTGCGATCGACCACTGCCGATCCCTTGGTGCCGAGCAGCAACACCCCGCGGCCGCGGCCATAGGTCAGCATCGCGTTGCAGCTCTGCCCGTTCCAGCGAATCACGCGGTCGTTATCGTAGTTCAGGTCGAGCGACAGCGAGTCGTACATCTCCCAGTCGTCCCCCGCGTGGAAGCGCTTGGCCCCCTTCGCCTCGACCTGCTTCGGATAGGCCAGCCCCATCAGCCAGCGCGCGACGTCGAGTTCGTGCATCGCGTTGTTGCACAGCTCGCCCGTCCCGTATTGCCAGAACCAGTGCCAGTTATACGGCACCAGGTTCGACCGGTACGCCGCGCGCGGGCGCGGCCCCTGCCACATGTTCCAGTCGAGCGTCGCGGGCGGCGCGACCTGCTGCCCCTTGCCGATCGATCCGCGATTATTCGCGTACCAGGTCTGCGCCTCGTACACGTCGCCCAGCTCGCCCGCCTGGACCAGTGCGAGCAGCTGCCGCGTCTCGGGGCTCGACCGCTGCTGGTTGCCGACCTGGAGCTGGCGCCCGGTGCTCTTCTGCGCGGCGATCATCGCCTCGCCCTCGGCGGGCGCGATCCCGATCGGCTTCTCGCAATAGACGTGATGCCCCGACTTCATCCCGTCGACCGCCAGCTTGGCGTGCCAGTGATCGGGCGTCGCGACGGTGATGATGTCGATCGCCTTGTTGTCGAGCAGCTTGCGGTAATCGCCCTCGGTCCGCGGCGCGGCATGGCCCTTCGCCGCGAACGCCGCCGCGCGCTTGGCCAGCACCGCCGAGTCGACGTCGCAGAAATGCGTGATGTCGATGTTCGGCACCTTGGTGAACGCGCTCATATGCGCCTGGCCGCGGCCATTCACCCCGACGATCGCGACGCTCAGCCGGTCGTTCGCGCCCTTGATCCGTGCATAGCTGCGCGCGCTCATCGCCACGCCGAGCGTCGCGCCCGCGCCCTTAATCATCGTCCGACGGTCCATCGCTTGATCCCCCTTAGAGTACACGCAGCTTGATCGACCGGAATTCGACCCGATCGCCATGATCCTGCAGCAGGATCGGCCCCTGCACGGCGTCGCCGAACCCGGGGATCGCGGCATATTTGCTTTGCGCCACCAGCGCGCGGAACGCCGGCGACCCGCGGTCATATTCGACCATCTTGAAGCCGTTCAGCCAGTGCTCGACGCGCGCACCGCGCACCACGATCACCGCCCGGTTCCATTCGCCGGGCGGGTTGATCCGCTTGCCCGGGCTCGACGGGTCGGACAGGTTCTTCGCCGCGATCAGGTCGTAGAGCGAGCCGAGCGTCCGGTTGCCGTCGCGACCCATCTTCGCATCGGGATGCCGCGCATCGTCGAGCAGCTGATATTCGAGCCCGAGCGCATCGCCCTTGCGCTTGAGCAGCCCCGCATCGACGAAATACTTGATCCCGCTGTTGGCGCCGGGCGTCAGCTTGAAATCGACCGACAGCTCGAAATTGCGATACTCGCGCGTCGTGACGATGTCGCCGCCGCCGCCGTCCACGCGCAGAACGCCGCTGGCCATCGTCCAGCCCTTCGCCGGGAACCCCGTGCCCTTCGCGCTGCGCCAGCCGGCGCCGGTCTTGCCGTCCCACAACAATTTCCAGCCCGCGCGCTGCTCCTCAGCCGACAGCCGGTTGCTCAGCCAGCCCTGCTGCGGCAGCGCGGTCGCGGGCATCGCATAGCGCGCCGGCGCATCGGTGATCACGCGGACGTTGCGGAACCGCACCTCGGGGTGCCGCGCGGCGTCCGCATCGGGGATCGCATGAACCTGGAACGCGATGAACCCGCGCGCATCGACGTCGTCGACGGTATCGGTCGCGGGGACGCCGTTGATCCAGCTGCGCAGCCGCGTGCCGATCGCCTCGACACGGTAGTGGTTCCAGTCGCCCGAGCGGAAGGTCTGCCGCGCAGGCGCATTGCGGCCGAGCGTGTACAGCCATTGCCGGCGCTGTTCGTCATACATCCCCGCGCTCCACGCGCGCGCCGACGGATCGATCTCGACCTGATAGCCGTGCACGACGCCGTTGCGATAATCCGGGCGGCTCTGCCCGCGGATCATCATGCCTGAATTGAGCGCAGGATCGGTCTTCGCATCGAACTCGACGATGAAGTCGCCATATTGGGCCTCGGACACGAGCCAGCTATTGGTCTTGCCCGGCTCGGCGCGGCCGATCAGCTCGCCATTCTCGAACGCGTAGGTCGCGTTGCCGCCCGTCGCGCGCCAGCCGGCCAGCCCTTCGCGCGGAGTCACGTCGCGCCACGGCGCCTTGGCCTGCGTGCCGGAGGACTGCTGTGCCGGTGCCGCGCGGACCGACGCCTGCGCCATCAACGGCGCGACCGCCAGGGTCAGAATTGCGAGCGCTCGAGCCATTCGCCTCCCCTTTCTCTTTTCTGCGAGCATGGATCGGGCAACCCTCGGCCGGACGGTTTCCGGACGTCTCGCATCATGTACCGCCGACATGTCGCTGTCGTACGGCCTCTCCTGTATCTGGTCTTAAATTGTGGTCGGGCCACATGCAATAGGATTGTAAGACATTTTATCCGTGATGACCGCTTCAGAGGCTTGACGCGCGCCGATACAACGCGAACTAGGTGGCGATGCTGGCCACCGCCCGGGTGCGCCGGCGACGAGGACAAGGATGCACGTGACCGACGGCGGCGGCAAACTCTACGGCAAGATCGTCCAGGCGATCATCGCGGACATCGCCGACGGCATATTTCCCGTCGGCTCGCGGCTGCCCGCCGAACGCGACCTGACCGAGCGGTTTCAGGTCAGCCGGCCGACCATCCGCGAGGCGATGATCGCGCTCGAGATGAAGGGGCTGGTCGAAGCGCGCAAGGGCTCGGGCGTGTTCGTGCTCGCCGCCGCGACCGCCGATACCGACCGCGAGCTCGATATCGGCGCATTCGAGATCACCGAGGCGCGGCGGCTGCTCGAAGGCGAAGTCGCCGCGGTCGCCGCGACCGAGATCAACGAGGCACAACTCGCCGAATTGCGCGGTTTGCTTGCGTTGATGGAGCAGGACGACACCGCTGCGGCGGAGGACGCCGATCGCCGGTTCCACATCGCGATCGCCGAGGCGACGGGCAACGCGGTCATCATCTCGGCGGTGGCCGATTTCTGGGACATGCGGTTCCGCTCCCCGCTCGCGCGCGAGGTGCTGGCGAAGGCGGGCAGCCTCGGCACCGAGAGCCGCATGGCCGAACATGGCCGCATCCTCAGCGCGCTCGAAGCGCGGTCGCCGATCGATGCACGCCTCGCGATGCGCGACCATCTCGCGCGCGTGATCGACCATCTGCTCCACGTCACCGAGACCGAGGCGGTCGAGCGCGCACGCGCCGCCACGAACGAGCGCCGCCGCGCGCTGGCGCGCCGCTCGGTCTGACACAGTGATCGGGCGCGTGCCCGATCTGACGCCGGAAGTCCCGGCACGTCCCCGACAATGGCGCACGCGGCACGGCGTATCGCACTGCATCGGCGCGCTTGGACCGTCGATAGTGCTGCACTGCAGCCGGCCAACGACGATCCAAGCGAACCCAGGTCCTGCCCGCAGCGGTATTGCCTGACCACATGATTCCATATTGTAATATAGAAATTGCAGTGTTACGCATCTCTGGTCGGACAGAAAAAACCACGCCGACGCATAAACATCCCTGTCGGCAGGCCTTCTGTACGCGGGGATTTACGGGGAGAGGGAATGTGATCTGCAGAGGCATCAATATGCGCGGGCTGCTCGTCTCGACGAGCCTTGTCAGCCTGTTAGTGGCCGCACCGGCGATCGCCCAGCAGACCGCGGGCAGCCAGGTACCGCCGCCGGCGGACAGCCAGACCAGCGCACCCGACCCCGTTGATCCATCCCAGGCCGCGCCCGAATCGGAGAGTGCCGACATCGTCGTCACCGGCTTTCGCGCGGCGCTGAACAACGCGCTCAACCAGAAGCGCAACGAGACCGCCGCGATCGACAGCATCGTCGCGGAGGATATCGGCAAGTTTCCCGACTCCAACCTCGCCGAATCGATGCAGCGCATCCCCGGTGTCGCGCTTTCGCGCGGCGACGGCGGCGAAGGTCGCAACATCTCGGTTCGCGGGCTCGGCTCGCAGTTCACGCGCGTCCGCATCAACGGCATGGAGGGCGTGTCGCAGGTCAGCGGCAGCGACATTCGCGGCGGCGTCGCGACGGGGCGCTCGTTCGACTTCGTGACCTTTCCGACCGAGATCTTCTCGGCGCTCTCGGTCCGCAAGACGCTGTCGGCCGATGTCGAGGAGGGCTCGCTCGGCGCGACCGTCGATCTGCGCGCGCCCAAGCCGTTCGACCAGCGCAAGGACTTCGTCCTCACCGGCACCGGGCGCGGCATCTACAACGACATCAGCAAGGAAGCCGATCCGCGCCTCTCCGCGCTCGTCTCGAAGAAGTTCGGCGACACGTTCGGCATCCTCGGCAGCATCGCCTATTCGAAGCGGCATATCGACGAATATGCCTATTCGGCGGTCGATGTCGTCCCGACCACGGTCTATGGCCAGGCGCAGCCCGCGGGCACCGCGAATGCCGGCGTCATCTTCCCGTTCTGCACCCCGGTCGGCTATTCCTTCCGCGGCGGCGCGGCGACCAACCCGGTGTCCGGCTATACGCAGCCGAACGGCACGCCGATCGGCGCGGACGCGAACAATTGCAGCACGGGCAATCCGCGGACCAGCACCGCGGCGGCCTATGACTATATCATGAGCCGTACCGGGGTGAACGGTCGCCCCGGCGGCGGGGTATTCCTGCCGCGCCTTCCGCGCCCGGTGAAGAGCAGCCAGGAGCAGCAACGTCTCGCGGGCACGCTGACGCTCCAGTGGAAGCCGAGCGACGATACCGACATCTCGCTCGACGGCCTGTATTCGCGGTTCAAGGTCGACCGGCTCGACAATTATTTCGATGCGCGGTCGTTCGGTCGCGCGATCTCGAACAACGGTCAGCCGCTGACGTCGGTGCGCGAGATCGAGGTCGACGACAACGGATCGCTGATCCACGGGCTGTTCGACGGCGTCGACCTGCGATCGGAAATGCAGAAGGAGAAGTTCACCTCGACCTATCGCCAGGTCAATTTGAACCTCGATCACCGCTTCTCCGACACCGTCCGGATCTCTGGCCTGGCGGGCATCAACCAGTCGCGGCTCGACGTCGATCGCCTGCAGGTCGCGATCGATCCGAACGACACGCGCAATTTCTCGATCGATTTCCGCGACAATCCCAACATTCCCAAGATCGGCTACGGCATCGACACGACGAACGCGGCGCTGTTCCAGTTCGGCCCGCCGCTCGCGAACGGCGACCAGCGCGGCCAGTTGTCGAACCTGATCCGTCGCAACACGATCACCAGCAAGACGTTCGAGCTGAACGGCGAATGGGAAGCAGCCCCCGACTTCACGCTGCAGGTTGGCGGCCAGTACCGCACCAACAAATACACCGCGCGCGAACGGCAGCTCGCCACCAACACGCCGCTCGCGCTGCCCGCGGGCGTCACCGTTTCAAGCTTCACCACCGTGACGAGCGGCGTTGGCGGCAATCTGGACGGCCTGCTGCAGGATTTCGTGACGATCGATCCGGACAAGTTCCGCGACGCGGTCGGGCTCGATAATTACGTCTATTGCAGCATCGAGTGCGCCAAGGGCACCTATGGCGGCGTGTACGAGAAATACGGCTCGGGCTACGCGATGGTGAAGTTCAACACCGCGAACTCGCTGCCGTTTGCGCTGCGCGGCGATGCCGGCGTGCGCTACGTCCATACCAGCCTCGACACCTATGGCCCGATCACCTCGGCCGCGCCCGCCGGCTCGCTCTATCCGTCACGCTTCGTGATCTCCGAGATCAGCCGCAGCTATGAGGACTGGCTGCCATCGGCGAACCTCGCGCTCGACGTCACGCCCGAGCTGATCGCGCGCGCGTCGGTGGCACGCGTCATGTCGCGCCCCTCCTACGGGCAGCTGATCCCCGCGGGCTCGGCGAACCTGGTCATCCAGACCGCCTCGTTCAGCAATCCTTCCTCGAGCCGATCCGCGCCAACACGTTCGACGCGGCGCTCGAATGGTATTTCGCCAAGGGCTCGCTGATTTCGCTCGCGTATTTCTACAAGAATATCGAAAGCTATATCCAGACGACGAGCCAGTCGGTCGCGTTCCAGGACATCGGGCTGCCGCTCACATTGCTCAACGGCACGCAGCTGCGCCCGACCGACCTGTTCACCGTCCAGCGCAGCAACAACACGCAAGGCGGGCCGTTGCGCGGGTTCGAGGTGAACGTGCAGCTGCCCTTCACCTTCCTCCCGGGGGCGCTGCGCAACTTCGGCGCGCTCGCCAACTTCACGCGCGTCCGGTCGAACATCAACTACGTCATCTCGCCGACGCTCTCGCGCACCGCACCGCTGGTCGGGCTGTCGCCCGAAACCGCCAGCGGGACGCTCTATTACGAGGATGACAAGTTCAGCATCCGGTCGACGGTGAACTATCGCGCCGCGTTCCTGACCGCGGTTCCCAGCGGCTCGGTCGACGCGGACTCGACGTCGAACGCCAGCTCGATCTTCGTCGACGCCTCCGCCTCGTACAACCTCAACGAGCATATCAAGCTGATCGCCGAAGTCTCGAACATCACCAACGAGACCAACCGGCTGACGGTCGACACGACGCGCAACGACCCGCTCTACACCGCCTATTTCGGCCGCACCTATGCACTGGCGGTCAATTTCCAGTTCTGATCACTCGGTTTCCCCCGTCGACATCGGTCGTTCCCATAGCCGATGTCGACCTAACCTCAGGGTGCGCCGCACGTCATGCGCGGCGCACCCTTTTCTTATGCGAGCGTCGCATAGGGTGCATCGTGCGATGCGGCGGGAATGCCCCCGCGACGGCCGATGACATAGCCCGCAAGGACATGGCCGGCGGTCACGCTGTCCGCGATGCTGCCGCCGTTCAGTCGCGCGTGCAGATAGCCCGCGTTGAACGCATCGCCCGCCCCGGTAGTGTCGACCGGCACGATCTTCGCCGGCACCGGGCGGACCGCGCCGTCTGCAAAACACCCCTCGCCGCCCAGCTTCACGACGACCTCGCCGACACCGCGGTCGCGCCACCACGCGTCGATCGCCACGGCATCGTCGAGCCCCGTCAGCGCCTGCTCGTCCTCGCGCGTCGGCAGGCCGATGTCGGCGACCGCGACCGCGCGCGCATGGACCGCGCGCGCCACGGCATCGCTTTCCCACAGTGCGGCGCGGTAATTGCTGTCGAACGCCACGCGTCCGCCGCGTTCGCGGATGCGCGTGCACAGTGCGAACACCGCGTCACGGCCTTCGGGCGGCAGGATCGCGAGGCTGATCATCGAGAAATACAGAAGATCGGCCTCCCCGGCGGCCGCCAACACGTCGTCATTGTCGCGCAGCGCGAACATCCGTCGCGCGGCGCTGTCGCTGCGCCAATAGGTAAAGCTGCGCTCGCCCTGCGCGTCGGTGGTGATCGCGTACAAGGCGGGCCGCCGGTCAGGATCACGGCGGACCAGCGTCAGGTCCAGCCCCTCCTCCGTCCAGTCGCGGCGCAGCGACTCGCTGAACGGATCCGTGCCCAGCGCGGTGACGAACGCGACGCGCTGCCCCAGCCGTGCCAGATGCACCGCGCTATTCAGCGTGTCACCGCCATAGCCCAGCGCCCAGCCCGACACGCGCGCGTCCGCCCCGCCCGACAATTCCAGCATGCCTTCTCCGACGACGATGATCATGCGATCCCTCTTTTTGACAGACAAAATGGCCTTACCACTTCTTTGGTTATGGCCTATCAGATTATCCGGTGCTAAACAGACATGACCCGCAGTGGAAGAGCCATAAGGCCCGCGCGGTATCGAGAGGGGTGGCTGACGGTGATGATGACCGAGACGATGCGCTGGTTCGGCCCCTCCGATCCCGTACGACTGCACGACATCCGCCAGGCGGGCGCAACCGGCATCGTAACCGCGCTGCACGAGATCGCCAACGGCGATGTCTGGCCACAGGCGGCGATCGCGGCACGGCAGGCGGAGATCGCGGCGGCTGGGCTCGTCTGGTCGGTGGTCGAGAGCCTGCCGGTACACGAGGCGATCAAGACGCGCGGCGCAGACTGGGATGCGCTGATCGACAATTACCGGCAGAGCCTGTCGAACCTGGCGGCGTGCGGGATCCGCACGGTGACCTATAATTTCATGCCGGTCATCGACTGGACGCGGACCGATCTCGCCTGGGTCATGCCCGACGGCGCGCGCGCGCTGCGGTTCGAGCCGGAGGCCGCCGCGGTCTTCGACCTCCACATCCTGCGCCGCGCGGGGGCGGAGCGCGACTATTCCCCCGCGCTGGTCGACGCCGCCGAACGCCGGTTTGCGGGCATGGATGCCGACGCGCGCCGGCTGCTCGAGAAGACGATCATCGCGGGGCTTCCGGGCAGCGAGGAAACGTTTACCGCCGACCGGTTCCGCGAGGCGCTCGCACAGTATGACGCGATCGACGCCGAGACGCTGCGCGCCAACCATGTCGCGTTCCTCGAGGCGGTCTGCCCCCTCGCCGACTCGCTTGGCATCCGACTGGTGGTACACCCCGACGACCCGCCCTTCGCGCTGTTCGGCCTGCCCCGCGTGGTCAGCACCGAGGCGGATGTCGCAAGCCTGTTCGCGCGCGTACCCAACCCCTCCAACGGCCTGTGCTTCTGCGCCGGGTCGTTCGGTGCGCGCGCGGACAACGACCTGCCCGGCATGATCGAGCGGCTTGGCGACCGGATCGGCTTCCTCCACCTGCGCTCGGTCCAGCGCGAGCCCGATGGCGGCTTCCACGAAGCCGCGCATCTCGCGGGCGACGCCAACATGGTCGCGCTCGTCGCCGCGATCCACACGGTGCAGACGCGCGAGGGGCGATCGATCCCGATGCGCCCCGATCACGGCCACCAGATGCTGGACGACCTGTCGAAGCACACGCTGCCCGGCTATTCGCTGCTCGGACGGATGCGCGGGCTCGCCGAACTGCGCGGGCTCGAGCGCGGGATCGCGCATATGGCGACGTCGCGATGACCCGCCCGCTTCGTCTCTCGCCCGACCGGCTGTTCTCGAGCGATCCCGACCAGCGCGCGATCGCACGCGCGCTCTATGCGGAGATCGCGACGCTGCCGATCGTTTCGCCGCACGGCCATACCGATCCGCGCTGGTTCGCGACCGACGCGCGCTGGAGCGACGCGACCAGCCTGTTGCTGTCGCCCGACCATTATCTGTTCCGTATGCTCTACAGCCAGGGCGTCGCGCTCGATCGCCTCGGCGTGCCGTCGCGTGACGGCGCACCCGATACCGACCCGCGCGAGGCCTGGCGGACGCTCGCAAGCCACTATCACCTGTTCCGCGGCACGCCGTCGCAGGCGTGGCTCGATCACGTCTTCGCCGAGGTACTGGGGTTCGACGTCGCGCTCGATGCGTCGACGAGCGACCTGTATTTCGACGGCATCGCCGAGCGGCTCGCGACCGACGCGTTCCGCCCGCGTGCGCTGTTCGACCGGTTCGGCATCGAATTCCTCGCCACCACCGAGGGTGCGGACGATCCGCTCGAGGCGCATCGCGCGATCCGCAGCTCGGGCTGGGCGGGCCGCGTCGTGACGACCTACCGTCCCGACGGCGTCATCGACGTCGAGCACGAGGCGTTCCGCCCGACGATGGAGCGGTTCGCCGCGCTGACCGGCGAGGATGTCTGGACGTGGCGCGGCTATCTCGCCGCGCACCGCAAGCGCCGGGCGGATTTTCGCGCAGCCGGTGCGACCGCGACCGATCACGGCCACCCGACCGCGCGGACCGCCAATCTCGCCGCAAGCGAGGCGGCGGCGTTGTTTGCGCGCGTCATCGGCACCGATCCGACACCCGCCGATGCCGAGCTGTTCCGTGCGCAGATGCTCACCGAAATGGCGCGCATGTCGATCGAGGACGGGATGGTGATGCAGATCCATCCCGGCAGCGTGCGCAATCACAATGCCCGGCTGTTCGCGACGCACGGCCGCGACCGCGGCGCCGACATCCCCGGCCGCGCCGATTTCGTCAACGGCCTGCGCCCGATGCTCGACGAGGTCGGCAATGATCCGGGGCTGACGATCATCCTCTTCACGCTCGACGAATCCACCTATGCGCGCGAACTCGCGCCGCTCGCGGGGCATTATCCGTGCCTGCGGCTCGGCCCCGCCTGGTGGTTCCACGATCCGCCCGAGGGCATGCGCCGGTTCCGCGAGATGACGACCGAGACCGCGGGCTTCTACAACACCGTCGGGTTCAACGACGACACGCGCGCGTTCCTGTCGATCCCCGCGCGCCACGACGTCGCGCGCCGCGTCGACTGCGCGTTCCTCGCGCGGCTCGTCGCCGAGCACCGGCTCGCGGACTGGGAGGCGGCCGAGCTCGCGCAGGAGCTGACCGTCGGGCTGGCGCGCAGGGCGTATCGCCTGTGAGGCTGTCCGCCGCCACGATCGAACGGCTGCCGGCGAGCGTCGCGCGGTTCGACTATGATCGCCGGCGCCAGCGTATCGGCATCGTCCATCTCGGTATCGGCGCCTTTGCACGCGCGCACCAGGCGGTGTTCACCGACGCCGCGATGTCGGCGGGCGACCGGGACTGGGGAATCATCGGCGCGTCGCTGCGCTCCCCCGCGGTCCACGACGCGCTCGCCCCGCAGGACGGGCTGTTCACGCTCACCGAAACGGGCGCGGACGGCGCGGCGTCGCGCCTGATCGGGTCGGTCCGCGACGT
This sequence comes from Sphingomonas sp. 22R3R2A-7, assembly GCF_036856055.1. NCBI lineage: Bacteria > Pseudomonadati > Pseudomonadota > Alphaproteobacteria > Sphingomonadales > Sphingomonadaceae > Sphingomonas > Sphingomonas sp. 22R3R2A-7. The sequence goes on from NZ_JASPFR010000001.1 coordinate 1,596,224, forward strand.
GCTCGTCGCATCGGCGGCGACCGACGGTCTCCACCGCGCGCTCGTGTCGCCCGACGTGGCGATCGTGACGATGACGGTGACCGAAAAGGGCTATCACCGTCGCGCCGACGGATCGCTCGACCTCGCCGCGGTCGAGCGGTCGGGCGGCACGCTCTACCATCACCTCGCGCGCGCGTTCGCGGCGCGACGCGATGCCGGGATCGGCGGGCTGACGCTGCTGTGCTGCGATAACCTCGCCGACAATGGCGGGGCGCTGTCGGCGTCGCTCGGCGCATGGCTCGACCATGTCGATCCGGCGCTTGGCAGCTGGTTCGCCCGCGAATGCGCGTGCCCGTCGACGATGGTCGATCGCATCGTCCCCGCCGTCACCCCCGCCGATCTCGATACGGTCGAGGCGATGCTCGGCGTCCGCGACGAGGCCGCGATCCTGACCGAGCCCTTCGCGCAATGGGTCATCGAGGACCGGTTCGCCGGCCGCCGGCCGCGCTGGGATGCGGTCGGCGCACAGATCGTCGCGGACGTCGCGCCGTACGAGACCGCCAAGCTTCGCATGCTCAACGGCGCGCATTCCGCGCTCGCCTATCTGGGGCTGCGTGCCGGCCTGACCTATGTCCACGAGGCGATCGGCGACCGCGTGATCGGCGCAAGCGTCGAACGGCTGATGCGCGACGAAGCCGCGGCAAGCATCGACCCTGCGCCCGAACAGGATCTGACGGCCTATGCCGACGCGTTGCTCGCCCGCTTCGCCAATCCGGCGCTGCGTCACGCGCTGCGCCAGATCGCGGGCGACGGGTCGCAGAAGATTCCGCAGCGCTGGCTCGCCTCGCTCGACGCCAATCGCGCGCGCGGACGGTCGTGCCCGGAAACGCTGAAAGCGCTCGCCGCGTGGCTGCTGTACGTCCGCGGCGATGACGGCCACGTCGACGACCCGCGCGCTGCCGACCTTTCGGCCGCATGGGCTTCGGCAGGTCGCGACGGCATCGTCGATGCGGTGCTCGGCGAACGCGGCCTGCTCGCCGGTACCTGGTGCCCGCGCGATGACGACCGAGCGATTCTGTCCGAAACGCTGACGGCATTCGACACAAGATAACCGCGACAAACGATAACAGGCGGAAGAACCGCGAGGGAGAGCAAGCGTGAACGGTTCAACACAGGCGACGGATGCGGGCCCGCAAAAGGCCGGCGGCAACGTCCGCTGGGTCATCTGCGCGCTGCTGTTCTTCGCGACGACGATCAACTATATCGACCGGCAGGTCATCGGCATCCTCAAGCCCACGCTGCAGGGCGAGCTCGGCTGGTCCGAGGTCGATTATGGCATGATCGTCTTCTGGTTCCAGGCGGCCTATGCGATCGGGCTGCTCGCCTGCGGACCGATCATCGACAAGGTCGGGTCGAAGATGGGCTATGCCGCGGCGATCACGCTGTGGAGCCTCGCCGCTTTGTTCCATGCGCTGGTCCGCACCCCCGGCGGCTTCTCGATCGCGCGGTTCGCGCTCGGTCTCGGCGAGGCCGCGAACTTTCCCGCCGCGATCAAGTCGGTCGCCGAGTGGTTTCCCAAGAAGGAACGCGCGCTCGCGGCCGGGATCCTGAACGCGGGCGCCAATGTCGGCGCGATCGCGACGCCGATCGTCGTGCCGATCATCACGCTGGCCTATGGCTGGCGGGTTGCCTTCATCGTGACGGGGATGCTCGGGTTCGTCTGGCTGGCGGCGTGGCTTCTCTTCTACCGCGCGCCCGAACATCACCCCCGCGTCTCGGCGCAGGAGCTCGCCTATATCCGCGCCGATCAGGACAATGACGCGGGCACTGCGCCGATCCCGTGGCGCCGCCTGTTCCGCTATCGCGGCACCTGGGCGTTCGTCACCGCGAAGTTCCTGACCGACCCCGTCTGGTACCTGTTCCTGTTCTGGCTGCCCGACTTCTTCGCCAAGCGCCACGGTCTCGATCTCAAGACCTTCGGCCCGCCGCTGATCGCGGTGTACCTGCTCGCGGACGTCGGCAGCATCGGCGGCGGCTGGCTGTCGTCGGCGCTGATCAAGCGCGGGTACAGCGTCAATGCCGGGCGCAAGCTCGCGCTGCTCGCGTCCGCGGTGCTCGTGCTCCCGATCATGCTGGCGAGCACCGTGTCGAGCCTGTTCGCCGCGGTTGCGATCATCGGCGTCGCCGCAGCGGCGCATCAGGGCTGGTCGTCGAACCTGTACACGATGGTCTCCGACACCTTCCCCAAGAGCTCGGTCGCCTCCGTCATGGGAATTGGCGGCGCTGCGGGCGCGGTCGGCGGCATGATCATGGCGCGCTATGTCGGGCATGTGCTCGAGACGGTCGGCAGCTACGCGCCGGTCTTCATCTGGGCGGGCAGCGCGTATCTCGTCGCGCTCGCCATCGTCCATCTGCTGCTGCCAAAGCTCGACGTCGCGACGGTATCGCCGACGACCTGACACGCCGCTGTTGCCTCGGTCCGGTCGTCTCGGCGACCGGACGCAGGGGAGATGCGACAGCGCGATCGTCGCGCTGTCGCGAAGGTTACTTTTTCACGCCTACACGCCGGACGTCGCCAGTTCAGTTCAGAGTTTGTCGCCGTGACCGCGCCCCAGTTCCTATTCGCCGAGATCGTCGACGACGCCTGCGACCGCTCCCCCATTGCGCGCCCGAAACCGCGGCGCGGCCGTGCGACCCGACACATCCGCCAAACGACCCGGCGACGGGCTGGGCAACCGACCCCCTGCAAGGACCTCTGCTATGATACAGCTGTTTTACAAAGCCCTGCGCGGCACGGCGCTGGCGGGCGCGATGCTCGCGGTCTGCAGCACGCCCGCCGCGGCGCAGGAGGCGCGCAACGTCATCCTGTTCCTCGGCGACGCGGGCGGGCTGTCGACGCTTAGCGCCGCGGGGATCCTCGCGCACGACCGGCCGCAATCGCTGTTCATCCAGTCGATGCCCAACGTCGCACTGTCGGATACCTCCGCGCTCGATAAATGGGTGACCGATTCCGCCGCCGGGATGACCGCGATCATGACGGGGCACAAGACGAACAACGCGATGGTGTCGACCACGCCGTCCGGACCGGGCGGCCGCGCGATGCCGGTCAAGACGCTGCTCGAATATGCCGAGCAGCGCGGGCTGTCGACGGGCGTCGTCACCAACATGAACATCTGGGACGCGACCCCCGCCGCGACCTTTGCGCATGTCGCCGCGCGCGTGGACAAGCGCGAGATATTCCACCAGATGCTCAAGCCCCGCTTCGGCGACGGCGTCGACATCCTGATCGGCAAGGGCCACGCCGACGCCGTCGCCGCTTTCGCCGGTCCGGGAACGAGCGCGGAACAGGCGTTCAGGACCGCCGGCTACCGGTTCGGCGAGGATCCCGCGCTCGTCGGCCAGGCGCCGCGGACCGCGGTGCTCCGCGATGCCGATTTCGCGCCGCTTCCCGCGGTGGAGGCGACCGTCGCGCAGCTTTCGCGCAACCCGAAGGGCTATTTCCTGATGGTCGAATGGGACATGCATACCGACGACCCCAAGGCGGGGCTGCGGCATGTCGTCGAGATGGACGACATGATCCGCCGGATCAGCGCGGTTGCCGGCAAGGACACGCTGATCCTGTTCACCGCGGACCACAGTTTCGGCCTGCGCATGACCGGCGGCACGCGCGCGACGCCGCTCGCGTCGCAATATGATCCCGCTGCGAAGTCGGTGATCAGCGTCGAACCCGGCCATACCGGCGAGGAAGTCGTCGTCGCGGCGAGCGGCCCCGGCGCCGACAAGGTCCGCGGCTTCATGCCCAACACGCGTCTCTTCGACATCATGCTGTCGGCATTCGGCTGGAAGAAGGACAAGTAATTCGCGCGCCACGCTGGCGCGCCGTTCCACGACCGGGCGCGCCTCGCCCGGCCGTGGTTTTGACGATCAGAACTTCACGCGCACGCCGAAATTGTAGCGCGGACCCGTTTCCTGAAGCAGCAGGAACCGGTCTTCGACCGCCGACCATTCGTCGACGCGCTCGTTGAGGACGTTGACGCCCTGGACATAGACCTGGAAGTTCGCGGTCAGGTCATAGGCGACGTTGAAGTCGAGCTGGCCGTACGAGGAACGGTTGCGCGGGCGCCCCTGGCTCGACCGGCATTGGCGCAGGTAATCCGACCGCCAATTATACGACGTGCGCGCCGAGATGCCGTATTTCTCGTAGAAGATGCTGCCGTTGGCCGAATGCGGCGACAAGCCGTTATACCCGCAATCATAGTCGGCCAGCGTCTGGTCGCGTTCCACCTTGCTGTCGACATAGGTGTAGTTGCCGGTCACGCCGAAGCCCGAGGCGAAGCCCGGCAGCCAGTCGAACGCATATTGCGCGCCCACCTCGACGCCGCGGATATAGCCGCTCTGCCCGTTGCGCGTGCGCGTGTCCTGGAACACGCGGCCGAACCGGTTCACCGGCAGCGTCTGCAGTTCGAGGAAGTCGCTGAGGTCCTTGTAGAACCCGCCGACGCTGAAATAGCTGACCGGGGTCACGTACCATTCCACCGAGGCGTCGTAGTTGGTCGACCGGAACGGCAGCAGGTTCGGGTTGCCGCCGCTCGACTGCGGCACCGAGATGCGTCCGCCGAAGTCGTTGTTGACGCCGAGATCGGTCAGCGTCGGACGCGTGACGGTCTGCGAGAACGCCGCGCGGGCGAGCAATTTCTCGGTGAGGTTGAACCGGATGTTCGCCGAGGGCAGCGCGTTGACGTAGCTGTTGCGCACCGTCACCGGCGTGGCCGGGCCATAGGTATATTGCAGCGTATCGTCGCCCGGCGTGTTGGCGATGTTGGTGACGGGCGTATCGAAGCCCGACGACACGACGTCGGTCTTGACGACGCGCACGCCGACATTGCCTGCCCAGCGCTCGCCGCCGAACTGCATGCTGATATAGCCCGCGGCCAGCTTCTCCTGCACGTTGACCGTGCCGCGAAGCTGTTCGCGCACGCCGAACGGCCCGCCCGGCAGCGCGAGCACCTGTTGCGCGTACGCGGCCTGCTGCTCGGGGGTGCGGCCGTTGGTGGGGATCGACAGCGTGGCGGGGTCGTTCAGATAGGCAAGGAACGCCGACGGATCGAACTGGAACACCGATGGCGGGATATTGCGCCCCCCGCCGAGAAGATCGCGCCAGTCGTAGGATTCGAGAATGCCCGAGGCGATCGGGACCTGGTACCCGCAATAGGTGCAGTTCGAATCGCTGTTGTTGAACGACCGGTTGATCTTGCGCCGCTGCGTGTACGACCCGCCGATCAGCACGTTCTTCAGCACCGAGTCCTGCACGTCGTACTTGGTATCGAGGTGGAACTCCGAGCCGCGATCGCGCGACCGGTTGCTGTCGATCCCCATGTAATGCAGCCGCATCTGGTTGGGATCATTGATGATCGCGTTGTTGAACGACGCGGTCGGCAGCCCCTGCCCCGCGTTCAGATCGAACTGATAGCTGTATGGCAGCAGCGCGCCGATGACGAGATACTGGTTGGGCGAGACGCGCTTCGCACCCGTGACCGACGCGTCGACCCGGACTTCGACGTCCTCGGCGGGGTTCCACTTGATGTTGCCGCCGAACTGATAGCTTTCCGACTTGCGGTTGGTCAGGTTGTAGACATGGTCGATCTTGGCGTTGAGGCCGTTGTTGGTCAGCCGGTCGCGATTGTCCGCGAGGAACTGCGGGTTCTGCGCGATGAAGTCGCCGCCGATCATGCCAAGCCCGGTCGCGGTGTTGTTGGCGTCGAACGTCGGCTGGTAATAGGGCGCGGCGAGGAAGTTATCCATCTTGCGGACCACGCCCGACACGGTGAACTTCGAATAGACGCCGTCGATCGTGATCTCGAGATTGTCGCGCGGCTTGAACTGCACCGCGCCTGCAAGGTTGATCCGCTCGCGCGATTCCTGTGTGCGCTGGTAATAAAGGCTCTGCGGCACGTTGACGTTGCCCGCCGCCGGGTACCGCGAGTCGGCGCCCGTGATCAGCGTCGGCGCGCCGCCGATCACCGAGATTACGTCGGGACGTCCGTTGATCCAGCCGTCGATCCCGATCGAATCGTCCTGGTTCTTGCGCTTGGTATAGGATCCCGACAACACGACGCCAAAGGTCTTGTCGGTGTTGGTCCACGATGCGGTGGCCGATGCATCCGGCCCCGCCTTTTCCCGCAGCGTGTCGTAGATCGCGCCCGCCGACCCTGCGAAGTGAAAGCCGTCGCGTCCCGCCAGCGGGCGCGCGGTGATGATGTTGACCGTGGCCCCGATGCCGCCTTCCTGAAGCTCGGGCACGTTCGACTTGAACACGTCGGTACGCTGGATCATGTTCGACGACAGCACGTCGAACGAGAATTCGCGCCCCGCATTGTCGGTCGCCATGACGCGACCGTTGACCAGCACCGTGTTGAATTCGGGCCCCAGACCACGGACGGTGATGAACTGACCCTCGCCGCCCGACCGGTCGATCGCGACGCCGGTGATGCGCTGGAGCGATTCGGCGATGTTGGAATCGGGGAATTTGCCGACGTCCTCCGCGCTGATGCTGTCGACGATCTGCTGCGCGTCGCGCTTGACGCGCGCCGAATTGGCAAGGCTGCTGCGGATGCCCGTGACGACGATCTCCTCGCCGGCGGCGGCGGGATTGTCCTGGCCGGGTTCGGCGGCGGTCGGCGTCGGGTCCTGCGGGGTCGCGGCGGCGCTGTCCTGCACCGCGCCTGCGGTGGGGGCGGTTACGTCCTGCGCCAGCGCGGGGGTCGTCGCGATGATGCTGCCGAGCAGCAGACAGACGCGTACGGAATACAGCCTCATGGTTCTTCTCCCTGTATCGGACCCCGTTCGGTCCATTGATTTATGGTTGCTTCGGGTTCTTGAGCGCCCGATTGTCGATCATTGAAAGAAATGTGCAGTTACGCAGCGCGCATGCGTGGCTACGGCCAAGCGATGTCGCAATTCATGATAGCGATGGGAGCGCGCGAATCACGCGCAAGCCGCAAGCTATTAAGGAACTGGCCTTGGCCGATCCCATCGGATCGCCATGCGTGCTACGCTGATCCCCGCATGTGCTGCGATCATGCTCACCTCTCCTTTCGCGACGTCTTGGCGTCACCTTTGTCCATTGGTTATTGTGAGAAACGCATCATGTAAAGGATTACATTTCCAAGCGAGCGCCAGCCGCGGCGACACGATCCGTCGGACCGGTACAAACCCCGCGTTCGACACGCCGCAATCGTTGACGACCGACGCGGCGCCACATACCTCGGCCATGGTCATTCCGGATGAGGAACGAAATCATGTCGTCGCGCGCGCGTCTGGTGCTGCTGCTGGGGCTGGCTCTCGCTGGAAACGCGCCCAGCGCTGCCCCCGCGGCGACGGTGCAGACATCGGCGGCGATCGCGCAGGCGAACGACCGGACCCGGACGCTGCTGAAGGCGAGCATGGCGGAACGGCACATCCCCGCACTTCAGGTCGCCGTCATCGCCCATGGCCGCGTCGTGATGTCCGAGGCATACGGCGTTGCCGATGTCGAACAGCACGTCGCGGCGACTCGCCAGACGCTGTTCCCGATCAATTCGGCGACCAAGTCCTTTACCGGCCTCGCGATCATGCAGCTCGTCGAGGCGGGCAAGGTCGATCTCGAAAATCCGGTGTCGCGCTACATCGACGGCCTGCCCGCGGCATGGCGCGGCGTGCGGATCCGTCACCTGCTGGCGCACGCATCGGGCCTGCCGAACATCGTCGACGAGAAGGGGCTGATCGGGGGCGGCAGCGATGCGGATGCCTGGGCCAGGGTGCAGACGCTTCCGATGGACGGCGAAACCGGCGCGGCGTTCGCCTATAACCAGACCAACTATCTGCTGCTCGGCCGCGTCATCGAGACGGTGAGCGGGGTTTCGTTCGTGCACTTCCTGACCGAGCATCAGTTCACGCCGGCCAGGATGGCGCATGCGCGGTTCGGTGACGGGTACGACATCGTCCCCGGCCGCGCGGATGCGTATATCCGCGACCATGCGGGACGCAGCGACGCCGCGTCGGATCCGCGCGCGCTGTACCACTGGATCGACGACATCCCCGTGTCGACGCGCGCGGGGGCCGGGCTCTACACCACCGCCGACGATGTCGCGCGCTGGATCATCGCGCTGCAGGACGGGCGACTTCTCGCCAGGCGGGCCAGCATCGATCGCCTGTGGCAACCCGACAGGCTCAACGACGGCACGGCGAGCATCTGGGCGATGGGCTGGCCGATCCTCGCCGGGACGAAGCGTCGCGCGGTCGGCGGTATCGGCGGCGGCCGGGCGGCGTTCTTCGTCTATCCCGACGACGATCTCGCGGTGATCGTGATGACCAACCTCGTCGGCGCCAATCCGCAGGAGCTGATCGACACGATCGCCGACCAGTATGTTCGCGCGGCGCCGCCTTAGGACCGCGCCACCGGCCGCGACGCAGCCCGGGAGCTATTCGAGGTCGGCGACCACGGGGAAGTGATCGGATGCGTAGCGTGGCCCGACATGGTCGGTCCGCACCGTCGCGCGAACCGGCGTGAACCCGCGCGTGAAGATATAGTCGATCCGGCGATCCGCGACCCCGGTGAAATTGTGGAAGGTCATCGCCGGGCCGCGGCGGACCGGCGCCGCTGCCCAGGCGTCGGTCAGGCGGTCCGCGAGGATATGATAGGCCTTGCTGTCGGGCGTCGCGTTCATGTCACCCGTCAGCACCACCGGCAGCGTGCCGGCGATCGGCGCGAGCTGCTCGAGGACCAGGCGTGCGGAGCGTTCGCGCGCGCCATCATCCTCGTCGCGGTGCGCGAAATGCGTGTCGAACACGACGAACTGCCGCCGCGCCGGACCGCGGGTTTCGAAGACGCCCCAGTTGACCGTTCGCGGCAAATTGGCATCCCACGCCATGCTGCCGACCACCGACGGCGTGTCGGACAGCCAGTAATCGCCGTGACGGATGAGCGTCAGCCGGTCGCGGCGATAGAATATCCCCATATGCTCGTCGGCATGGCCACCCCGGCGGTCGCGCCCGAACCACGCATAGCCGGGCAGCGCGCGGACGATATCGGCCCCCTGTGAGGCGAACAGCTCCTGCGTGCCGATCACGTCCGGCCGTGCCGCGGCGATCGTCTGCAGGAAGACCGCGCGACGCTTGGCCCAGACATTGGGACCATCGTCCTTGCTGGGATAGCGGACGTTGAACGTCATGACCCGGATGGGCAGCCGGACATGCGGTCGCGCTTGCGCAGCGTCGGGCGCATGCGCGGCAACCGCGCTGGCAAGCGTGAACGTCAGCAGCGCGGCGACGCGCAGGATCTTGAACGGCATGAAGCAACTCCCGGCAGGACAGAGATGCACAAACGCGACGGAGCCGCGTCCGGTCCTATACACCCGATCATGGCGCGGCGATGACACATTCGGCGGCGGTGTCGATCAGGCGGCGTACCGGTAATGACTGTCCAGTATCGTCGCGAGGCTTTGCAACGGCACGGGCTTGCTGATCAGATAGCCCTGGATCATGTCGCAGCCCGACGTGCGGAGGAATTCGAAGCAGGCGTCATCCTCGACGCCCTCCGCGACGACTTTCAGGCCCAGCCTGTGCGCGAGTTCGATCGTCGATCGGACGAGGATCGCGTCATCCGGATTCTGGTGCGCATGCTGGACGAAGCTCCGGTCGATCTTCAGCTCGTTGAGCGGCAGCTGCCGCAGATAGCTGAGCGTCGATTGACCGGTCCCGTAATCGTCCATCGAGACCGCGATGCCGAGCGCGCGATAACGGTGCAACGCGGCCACCGCCTTATTGGTATCGGCCATCGCCGCGGATTCGGTCACCTCGAACACCAGCGCGGATGCCGGCGTCCCCGCGGCTGCGATCAGCCGCTCGACCTCGGTGTTGAACGACGACGAGGACAGCAGCTTGGCCGAGATGTTGATCGCGGCGGTCAGCTGCGGGTGCTGCGCGCGCAGGACGGCGAGGTCCCGGATCACGTGCGACAGGACGTGAAGCGTGAGCGGCGCGATCCGGTTGGTCTTTTCCGCGACCGGAATGAACAGGTCGGGGCCGACGAACCCGCGCGACGGATGACGCCACCGGACCAGCGCCTCGACGCTCGTGATGCACGTCTCGCGAAGGTTGTATTTGGGCTGGTAGAACACCTCGATCTGACCGGTGGCGATCGCATCGTCGAGTTCGCCCATGAGCGATATCGACCGTTCGAGGCCGACGATGTCGGTCTGGGCGCGCTTCCAGAACAGGTCGGACGCGCGCGCATCCTCGGCTGCGAGCGATGCGTCGGCGATCACCCGCTCCATCTCGGCGCAGGGCCCCGTCGCGATCCCGATCGTCATCGCGACATCGACCCGCCGCCCGCCGACCTCGATCTGCTGCAGCATGATCGTGCGCAGCCCGTGGAGCGCGTCGTCGATCGACTGGTCGAGCGGCAGGCAGAAGGCGAGCTGCGGATCCGACATGCGGTAGACCTGGCCGCGTTCCCCGACGAGCGCGAGCCGCTCGCTCACGCGAAGGACGACATCGGCGGTTCCGCGCTCGCCCAGAACCGCGCGCAGCGGATCGTAATTGCCGATCTGCGCCACCGCGAGGACGATCGTCTCGCCGCGATTCGACAAGTCGAGCAGCTGACGGCTGTTGGGAAGACCCGTCGCCTCGTCAACCGAACGCTGTCGCTTGAACCGACCGATCACGTCCCGGACGAGACAGGCCATGCCCGTCAACACCATCATCAACGCCGCGGTGGCGATCGGATAGGTTATGAAAAGATAATGCTGTGCCAGCAGCACGCCAAGGATCAGGACGCACAGGCTCACGCCCATCACGACCGCGCTCCCGACCGTGGTCCGGAACCGCAGCATCACGCAGACGACGATCCCGGCGAGCAGGAAGACGAGCAGCGGCGAGCCATAGGACGGCACGCCGCGGATCAGCGTCTCGGCGGCGAGCGCCTGGACGACGACGCCCGGTATGACGCCCCATTGCGGCGTCCCGTACCGGTCGCCCATCTCGATCGCGGTCGCGCCGACCAGGACGTTGCGCCCCCTGACGCGCGACGCGTCGAAGCGGCCATCGCGGACGGCGACGAAGCTGAGCCGCGGGATCGTGCTCGGATCGATCGACATGTCGATCGGGAATTCCTGATCCACCGCGCCCGATCGTGCCGCGATGAACGCCGACAGCGACGGTCGCGGCTGGCCCGCGGTCACGGTCGCCATCGTCATGTTGCGGACCTGGCCATCGGGATCCGGACGGATGCTCACCGATGCCAGAATCGCGTGACCGCGCAGCATCGGGATCGGCAGCGCGTCGATCGTGCGCTGGTCGTCGCTCCCCGCGACCTGGCCGAACGTCGGCAGCGCGACGCGCCCGTCCGCACGCGAAAGCGACGCGGCGAGCGCACGATCCCCGGCCGCATCGGAGGGCGACGAGAAATCGACGTCGAACACGATCGATGCGGCCCCAGCCTTGCGCAGACGATCCACCACCGCGGCATAATGCGACCGCGACCAGGGCCAGCGCGCGATCGCCGCCGCGCTGTCGGCGTCCATCTCGACGATCGCGACCTTGCCGCTCGCCTGGCGATCGACCACGCCGAAGCGCATCGGCATCAGCACGCGGTCGATCGCCGCGCCGGTCGCGGTCACCATCGTCAGATAGCCGGCGGAGAGGACGAGGAGGCATATCACCCAGGAGGACGGCCGCCATCCGGTCCGCAAGACGCTGGTGCCCACCGGTCAGAAACTCCGCGAAAGCCGGAACGACACGCGCGGGCGCTTCGTCTCGGTATCGAACCGGTCCTCGTTGAGCGGGAACGCGACCTCGATCATCCCGTCGAGCGTCCCGTAGCCGAGCCTTGCCCCCGTCCCGGTCGACAGCAGCGACCCTCCGCCGATGCCGTTCCGGAGATTGTCGACATAGCCCCCGTCGACAAAGCCATAGAGCTGCATCCGGTCGAGCCCGCCCTTCACGCGCCCGAAATTGGCGCGCAGTTCGGCCGAGCCGAGCATGCCCTGGTCCCCCGTCCGCTCGGCATAATCATAGGCGCGCCCGAACCCCGGCCCGCCCGCGCCGATCTCGGCCGTGGCGAGCAGCGGGCGCGAGGCGAGCTGGCCCGACGAGGCGAGCGCGATCGCGAACGGGCCGGTGATATCCGCGGACCAGTCCATCGTGTAGCCCCAGGTCACGAACCGCGCGTCGCCGTCCGCGCGCGACGTCCTCAGATCGCCTTCGTGGCTGACCCCGTCGAGCGGCAGCCCGCCGACCATCGCGACCTCACCGCGCAGGATGCCCGGTCCGAGCTTGCCCGTACCGTTGATCGCGCCGGTGATCGTCGCCAGTCGATCGTTGCGGAGCATCGTCCCCAGCAGCGTCTGGTCGCTTTTCAGCGCGCGCAGCTCGACCGTCGCCCACACGCTCCGCGCGCGGCTTCGCATCAGCGGCGTGGCATAGCTGATCGCCGCATCGACGCTGTTCCCGACGACGTCGAGCGGCTTGAGCGAGGCCCCCGGGTTGGCGCGACCATAGGATCCGGACACCGTGACCACGCTGCCATGCGAATCGACGGGTGCCGCATACAGCGCGCGGAAGAACGCGAACTCGCTCGGCTCGACGGGCGTCGCGGCAGCGATGAAGCGGAGTTCGTCGCCCGACTGGGCGATGCTGCGCAGATTGGCCAGCATCGTCGCACGGATCGGCCCGACCTCGGCGCTGCCGCGATTGTCGACCTGCAGATAAGCAAACGCGCTGTCCTGCGCGATCGTGACGAGAAGAATGCCAAAACCGTTCTGGCGGATATATTTGCTGCTGGTGACGGTCATCCCGGGGATATCGCCCACCAGAAGGATCGCGCGTTCCAGCGTCTCGCGACGGACCGGTCCACCGGCGACCAGCGCATCGGTCAGGATCCGGTCGGCCAGCGGGCTGGTCGCACCGATCACGCGCACCGCGGCGATCGTCCCCTCGTCGAGCGTGATGTGGAGAACGCCGTCGCGCATCGACTGGACGGGGATCGACGCGCTGGCGAACGGATAGCCCCCACCGCGCGCGATCCCCGCAACCGCGCCGGCCAGCGTCGAGAGATCGGCCGCGGTCAGCTGCCGGCCGATATACGGGACCAGCGCGGGCGCGAAGGCGCTGGTCGCCACGCGCTCGTTTCCGTCGACGACGATGGCGGTCGCGACCTGCGACGGCGCGGCAATCGTGCTGACGGGCGCTGTCGTTTCCTGGGCCACGCCGGGTGGTCCCGCGGCGGGTACGGGCGCCGGCTTGGGCAGCGCCTGTTCGGTGATTCTCGGGTCCGCCCGATCCAGCCGGACCTGGGCGATTGCCGGCGTCGCGGCGCATGCGCCTGCTGCGGTCAACGTTGCGGCGACCAGCGTGCGGCGCATCATGTTCTCTCGTGTCATTCGACCGCTGACTAGTGAGCAAGCGTTTGCAAATGGTTGCTTTTCTTGACCCTAACGCGCGATTTACCTTCCCGCTGAACGCACCGGTAATGATGATCCGACGATAGACCCGGAATGGGCGGAGCGCGCCCGCGGGGGATGTAATGCGTAAGCGGATACTGGCGTTGTTGGTTGCCGGCTGTTCAACGGCCGCGATCGGCAAGCAGCCGAGCTGGACGATCAGCGAAACGAGTGGCGCGGTGCGCGTGTCGCATGCCGGCATCACGCGTGTCGCGACGCGGGGGAATGCGATCGCGCCGGGCGACGTCGTCACGACGGGCCCCGGCGGCCGCGCGGTCCTCGTCCGCGGCACCGAGTTCATGATGGTCGCCTCGGCGTCGCAGCTTCGTCTCCCGGTCGAGGAGCAGGCGACGGGATTCACGCGCGTGTTCGAGGATTTCGGCCATGTCGTCTTCATGATCAAGAAGCAGATGACGCCGCATTTTGAGGTCAAGACGCCCTATCTCGCCGCCGTCGTGAAGGGCACGACCTTCAGCATCGGGGTGAGCCCGCAGGGTGCCGCCGTCCAGGTGCTCGAAGGCGCGGTCGACGTGGCGACGGGCGATGGCGGCGCGCATGACATGCTGCGCCCCGGCTCGATCGCGCGCGTCGGCGCGGACAACATGTATCGCATGCAGGTTCAGACGAACGGCATCATGCGGACGCTCGTGTCGCCGGCGATGCCCGCGTCGGGAGACACGGCCGGTCCGATCGTCACCGCGCCAAGCGGCACCACTGCCCCGGACGACAGCACGACGACGCCGGCGCTCGCGACCCCGGCGCTCGCCACCCCCACCCCCACCCCCACGCTTGCGGCCCCACCCGCCGATGAGATCGCGGTTGCCGCAGACGCGCCCGGATCGGCGATCGCCACGCCCGGTGTCATGGCCGCGGTGTACGAGACACCCGTCTCGCTGGCATCGACGACCGCGGGCCTCGTCACCGGCACGCTTGGCGGCAACGCGCTTGCCGACCTCGCTGACGTCGCGAGCATCAGCAGGACCGTGACCGAGGCGTCGACGTCCGCCGTCAAGGCGGTGCAGGTCGCGGTCGAGACGACCGCGGTGACCGATGCGCAGACGGTCGCCGCGTCGGCGGCGACGCGCCAAAGCGAGGCGGCAACCGCCGCCGCGGAGTCGAAGGCCTCCGCCGACCGCGCGAGCGAGGAAGCCGCCAGCGCAGCCCTGCGCGCGAACGACGCCGCGGCGAAGGCCAAGGCCGCGCAGGATGCGAGCGAAGCCGCCAAGATGGCGGCGCAGGCGCAGGCCGACGCCGCGGTCAAGGCCGCTGCCGATGCATCGCAGCAGGCCGCCGCGGCGCAGGCCGATGCAGCGGCAAAGGCGGCAGCCAAGGCTGCAGCCGACGCCGATGCGGCGATGGCGGCGCGCGCGGCAGAGGACGCCGCCAGGGCCGCCGCCGATCTGTCGGCCGAACAGGCCGCACGCGTCGCGGCGGCCACCGCGGCCAAGGCGGCGGAGGATGCCCGCCGGGCAAGCGAACTGGCCGCCGCCGCGGATGCGGATCATGCGGCGAAGTCGGCCGCCGATGCCGTCGCCGCCAGCGCGGCCGCCGCTGCGGCCAAGGCTGCGGACGCCGCTGCGGCGGCCGCGCGCGACTCCGACGACGCCGCGACGCAGGCCGCAGCACAGAAGGCGGCGGCGGAGGCTGCGAAGGCGGCGAGCGACGCCGCGGCGGCCGCGACCGCATCGCGGCAGGCGGAAATCGACAAAACGGCGAGGGACGCGGCCAAGGCGGCCGCCGACCAGGCCGCGGAAGCATCGAGGACCGCCGAAAAGGCCGCCAAGGACAGCGCCGACAAGATCGCGCGCGACGCCGCCAGGGATGCCGAGAAGGCTGCGAAGGATGCAGCCCAGGCCGCCGAAAAGGCTGCGAAGGCAGCGGCCGATGCCGCGCGCGCGGATACCGAAAAGGCGGCGCGGGATGCTGCGAAGGCCGCATCCGACAAGGACGCGGAAAAGGCCGCGAAGGATGCCGCCAAGGCCGCCGAGGAGGCGGCGAAGAACGGACGCGACCAGGCGGCGAAGGATGCGGAAAAGGCGGCCCGCGAGGCTGCTCAGGACGCCGCCAAGGCCGCGGCGGACCTCGCCAAGCAGCAGGACGATGCTGCAAAGGGCGCGAAGAAGGCCGCCGACGACGCCGCCAAGGGCGCCGACGACGCCGCCAGGGATCTGCTCAAGCGAGCCGATGCCGCCGCGAAGGCCGCGCTCGAGGCGCTCAAGAAGTTCAAGCTGTAACGCGCGCTTGATGACCGCGGGTTGCCTGACGGCAGCCCGCGGCACCAAACGCGGTGACTTTCCCGATCGGACCCGGCCCGCGGACCGCGGCGCCACGCCCGCGCCGATCCTCCGCCGCATCGGTAGGAAAGCGCGCCGCACTATGCAGGCGCTACGCAGAAAGTCGGAATCGATCTCGAATTGCTATGCCGCGCCCGATAGCTGGGTTGCCACGACAAGGAGTGTGGCATGGCGGCGTGGCATCGGTCGCGGCGAGCGGATCTCGGCTTGCGCGCGTCGGGACTTCTTCTCTGCGGGATAGCGTACACCGCGCTGTCGCGGCTGTGCGCGATGCCGCTCTCCCCGGACACCGTCGGCGCGCTCGCCTTTGCGCTCGCCGCGATCGGTCTGCTCGCGGCGAGCGCGGGCAGCGCGATGGCGGCGCTCGGCCACCATCTGTTCGACCAGATCGCGCTCAGCGAACGGTGGCAGCCCCGGACCCATGACGTCATCCTGCCGGTCGAGACCGCGAAAGCCATCGATATGACAGACCCCGCACGGCTCGCGTCGCAAACCGCGGGTGCCGAGCGTGTGCCCGCGTCTCGGCTGGCTGGCACCGAACGCACCGACGCTCGTCCACCGCGCGGTTTCTGCGCATCGACCGCCGAACGCGTCGACGGCCGATCCGATCGCGCCGCGTTCGGTCCGCCGGTCGCGCTGGCGGTAGCGACGACGCGGTGAAATGCGACGAGCCGTTGCGGCCACTATGCCGGCACTATGGGGTTTCCCGAAATCGCTCTCGAATCGCTATGCCGCGGTTCGTAACTCGGGTCCGCGGGCGGCTGGACGCCCGATCACACAGGCCGCGGTGCGTGGCCTGAGCGGGACACGGACATGACAGTCATCATCACAAGACCTGGCCTGTGCCGCACGGCACGATACGACCCGCGCTGGCCGCGGATCACGGCGGCGCTGGCGGCGATGCGCGAGCGGCACCGTCACGCCGTCCGGATCGTCGATGCCGACTGCGCGTGCGGGACGCTGCTGATCGCGGCCGTGCGCTACGCGCGTGCGCTCGGGTTCACCGCGATCGAGGGACACGGCATCGACGACGCCGCCCCGCTGATCGGTCGCGCGCGCGCTGCCGCGACCCGGCTGCACGATCCCGCGATCGGGCTCAGCTTCGAACGTGCCGACATCGCGCAGGCGCTGGCCCGCGAAGCCGATGTCCCGGCGGACATCCTGCTCTGCCACGACCGTCACGCCGCCGACGACAACGACGGCAGCACCGCGCGGCTGCTGGCGGCTGCGGGTCACGTCGTGATCGACGATCGCGTATCCGGAACCGCCTGGAGGTGCGCGGCATGACGCGGCGCGACCTGCGATGGAAAGCCGGCGGTCTCGCGCTGACCGCTACCGCCTGCGCGCTGTGCGGGGCGGTCGACGGGTCGCCGTTGATGATCATCGTCTTCCCGCTCGCATTGCTCGGCCTGCCGCTGATGATCCACGGCAAACGCGTGGGGCAGATGGTCCGCGCGGAACGTCGCGGCCACAGCCACACCATCGACGTCGTCCACGCCGCGCGCATGCGCCGGCGCGGTCACTGACGCGCGATGGCACGCCTGTCCCCGCGCTGCCGTCAGCGCAGGCGTTCGGGATCGACCCAGTCGCGGCGGAGCGGCGTCGATGCCAGCCACATGAGCAACGCCGCGACCAGGTACAGAACGAGCCCCGCGAGCATCGCATAGCGCAGCGCTTCGTCGCCATAGCGCGCGGCAAGCGTGTCCGAGAGTGCGCCGAGCGCGAAACTGCCGCCGCCAAGACCGATCAGGTTGTTGATCAGCAGGAACGTCGCCGATGCGGTGGCGCGCATATGCCCGGGTACCAGATGCTGGATCGCGGTGATGACGGGCGCGAGCCAGACATAGGCGAGCGCCTGGGGCACGAGGAAGAAGACGAACGCCGCCGTCACCGAGGACGACAGGATCCCCGCGGCGAACAGCGGCACCGCGATGACGAACGCGATCGCGGGGACGCGCGCATACATCCGCCGATCGCGCGCGCCCAGCCGGTCGCCGAGCACGCCGCCGAGCAGGACGCCCGCAACACCCCCCAGCAACAGCACGCCGCCATAGAATTGCGCGGTCGCGATCAGGTCGAGCCCGAAGCTCCGCTGCATCAGCGACGGCAGCCAGAAGGCCAGGCCATAGCCCAGCATCGAACTCGCCGAGGCGCCGAACGCGAGCAGCCAGAAGCTCGGCTTGCGCGCGAGGATGCCGAACACGCGGCGGACGGGTTCGCGGTCGCACGCATCGGACCCACGGACCGGCTCGCGCACGCACAGCCGAAACACCGGCGCGAGCACCAGCCCCGCGACACCGACCGCGACGAACGCGGTCCGCCAGTCGATCGACGTCGCGATATAGCCGCCGAGCATCACGCCGGCCGCCGACCCGAGCGGGATGCCGAGCGAATAGACCGCCAGCGCGCGTGCACGGCGATCGGGCGCGAACGTGTCCGCGATCACCGCATAGGAGGGCGCGACGCCCCCCGCCTCGCCTACCCCCACGCCGACGCGGAACGCGAACAGCTGCGCGAAACTGCCCGCCACGCCGCACAGCGCGGTGAACGCGCTCCACACCGCGAGCGAGAGCGTGATCACCCAGGTCCGGCTCGTCCGGTCGGCGAGCCACGCGAGCGGGATCGCCAGCGTCGAATACAGCAACGCGAACGCCAGCCCGCCCAGCAGGCCCAGCTGCGTATCGGTCAGTGCCAGGTCGGTCTTGATCGTCGGCGCGAGGATGCCGAGGATCTGCCGGTCGACGAAGTTGAACGTGTAGACCAGCAACAGCATGACGAGCGCCGTCACGCGGTAGCGGCTGCCCTCGCGCGGGGCCGCCGGGATATCACTCGTCATATTCTACTCCAGCAAACGCAGGGCGATCACCCGCCCCCCGCCTGCGCTCCATCAGAATTTCGCGGTGAGGGTCGCAAAGACCTGACGCGGGTTGCCGTAATAGGCGGTCAGCACGCCGTCGCTGCCGAGCGATGGCCGCAACGCGCCCGCCGCCGTGCGCAGATAGTCGCCGGTATCGGGGTTCTGCAGCAGGAAATTATAGCCCGACACGACATAGCGCTTGTTGGTCAGGTTCTTCCCATGAACCCCGATCGAGAAGCGCGCATCGATCGTATAGACGAGGTTCGCGTCGAGCAGCGCATAGGCTGGCTGGTCGAGCAGCGGCGTGCGAAGCTCGAACTGTTGCGAATCGCTGCGATAGGACAAGGTCGTGCTCGCATCGATCGCGCCCGCCGCACCGACCGGGACATGATAGGCGAGCGTCCCGCTTGCGGTCAGGTCGGGCGTGTTCTGGAACCTGCGATTGGCGGCGACATTGATCCCGCGTGAATCGATGA
Organism: Sphingomonas sp. 22R3R2A-7; assembly: GCF_036856055.1. NCBI lineage: Bacteria > Pseudomonadati > Pseudomonadota > Alphaproteobacteria > Sphingomonadales > Sphingomonadaceae > Sphingomonas > Sphingomonas sp. 22R3R2A-7. The sequence continues at coordinate 1,615,308 of NZ_JASPFR010000001.1, forward strand.
AGCGCGTGTATTTGGCATCGAGATAGCCGATCGTCCCCGACAGATTGACGCGGTCGCCGGTCCCCGCGATCCCCTCCGCCACCGTCAGATTGGCCTCGCCTTCGACACCGTTGATCCGCGCGCGGCCCGCATTGGTCGTGATGCCGATAAAGGTCTGGATTCCGCCGACGGTGGCCCCGACCGATCCGGGGACCTGGACATCGGTATATTTCGAATGGAACCCCGCCACCGCGAGCGTCAGCCGGCGGTCGAACAGCGACGCCTTGTATCCCGCCTCATAGCTCTCGACGCTCTCGGGCCCGAACGACAGGAAGTTGTAGATATCCTGCCGGTCGCCGCCGGCACCGGTGATGCCGTTGCCGTTGAGGTCGGGCGCTGCGGTGCCGACCCCGCGCGGATCGAACCCGCCGCCCTTGAACCCTTCGACCAGCTCGCATAGAGCGTGTTGTTCGCATCGGGCTTGAAGCTGACGGACGCGCGCGGCGTGAACTTGGCGAAGCTCGCCGTCCCGCGGAAGTCGGTCTGCCGTGCGATCGGCGCGGTCGTGCCGCCGAAGAAGGGCGATGCGCCCAGATACACGTTGCGCTGCACCTGCGACATGCGATCGTCCCACGTATAGCGGCCGCCGACCGACACGCTGAGCATCGGCGTCACGTCGAGCGTGGCATCGCCGAAGACCGCCACCGTATTCGTCCGCACATCGCCGAAGGTCAGCGCGGTCACCGTCGCCGGCAACCGCACGTCGAACACGGTGCGCGCCTTGGCATCGAGATAATAGAGCCCCGCCAGCATGTTGAACGGCCCGGCATCGACCAGCAGCTGAACCTCTTGGCTGAACTGCTCGTTGTTGTAGAAGGCGGGGACGTCGACATCGACCGCGGGCAGCGCGTCGAAATCGATCGGCGTCGCGCTGTCGTCCTTGCGATAGCCGGTGATGCTGCGCAGCGTCAGATACGCGGCGGGCTTGAGTTCGGCGAAGAGCGAACCGCCATAGGCCTCGACCGACTGTTTCGGCGCGACCAGTCCCCCGCGGCTGTCGAACACGTCGGACAGCACCGGCGTCCTTGAAACCAGCCCCGGGATCAACCGGTGCCCGCCGCGCGGGTTGCTGTCGTCCTTGGTATAATCCCCCGACAGGCGGAAGAACGCGCTGTCGCCCGCCTCATATTGCAGCGTGCCGCGCGCGCCCCAGAAGTCCTTGTTGTAATTGTCCTGTCCCGTGGTGAGGTTGGTGCCGAACCCGCCGCGGCTCAGCCGTGCGACCGCGCCGCCGATCCGGAACCCCGTGTCGCCGATCGGCGTGCTCGCGCTGATGACGCCGTCCGCCTGGTCATAGCTGCCATAGGTGCCGCGGATGCTCAGCGTCGGGTCCGAGCCGATCCGGCGGGTCACGTACTTCACCGCGCCACCGATCGTGTTGCGACCATAGAGCGTCCCCTGCGGCCCGCGCAGCACCTCGATCCGCTCGACGTCGTAGATATCGAGCACCGCGGCCTGCGGGCGGTTGAGATAGACGTCGTCGAGATAGATGCCGACGCCCGCCTCGAACCCCGCGACGGGATCCTGCTGGCCGACGCCGCGGATGAAGGCGGTGAGCGTCGAATTGGTGCCGCGCGAGGTCTCGAGCGTGACGTTCGGCGTGACGGCGGCGAGGTCGGTGACGTCGAGCGCACCCGACGCCTCGAGCTGCGCGCCCGTGAACGCGGTGATCGCGATCGGCACGTCGAGCAGCCGTTCCTCGCGGCGGCGCGCGGTGACGACGATATCGCCATCGATCCCGGCCTCGTCGGCGGCGGGCCCCGTCTGCGTGGCCTGCGCGGCGTCTGCGGCGCTGGCGGCGGGTTGAGTCTGCGCGGACGCGGATCCGCCGAGCATAGCGGCGAGTGCGACCCCGGCGTTCAACATGATTATCACGGATTTCGGCTGTGCCACGGTGTCATCCCCTCCTGCGGCGCCCGCTTGATGCGCCCGGTATGATCCGGGTTGTGCGCCTTGGTTCCAGTCTATACTGAAACCTGAACCAGTATTCAACTTGTGTATCGAGGCAGACAGAATGGCGAAGGCGCAGGAGACGACGCCGTCAGACCCGGCGACGACCGGCGACAGCAAGGCACCGCGGACCGAGCGTGGCCGCCGGACGATGCGCGCGATCCTCGACGCCGCCGCGATTGAATTCGGCGACAACGGGTTTCACCAGGCATCGATCAGCGACATCACCCGCCGCGCCGGCGTCGCGCTCGGCAGCTTCTACACCTATTTCGACTCGAAGGACGCGGTGTTCCGCGCGCTCGTCCGCGACATGTCGGACCAGGTGCGCGATCAGGTCGCCCCGGCGATCCTGTCCGCGCCCGACCAGCTTGCCGCGGAGCAGGCGGGGCTTCGCGAGTTCATCACCTTCGTCCGCCAGCACAAGGAGATCTACCGGATCATCGACGAATCCGAATTCGTCGATCCCGCCAGCTTCCGCCTCCACTACGCGACCACCGCCGATCGCATCACGCGCCGCCTGCGAAACGCCGCGGAGCGCGGCGAGGTCACGGGCGACGTCGGCGAGATCCACGGCTGGGCGATCATGGGAATGAACGTGTTCCTCGGACTCCGCTACGGCGTCTGGAGCGAGGACGGGACGCCCGACGAGATCGCCGGCGTCGTCGCGCGGATGTTGCGCGATGGCATCCTGCGCAGCCCCGCGGATCGCTCACCGCCGGATGCCGACCGTGCGTCCGAGCCACAGGCCCGCGACGTTCCGTAGCGCCGGCAGCGGGTCAAACTCCCGACAGCGCCGGTCTCATTCGTGGCGCAGCGCGCGCGCGGGCTCGCTGCGTGCGACGCGCCATGTCTGGCTGAAGATCGTCGCCACCGCGATACAGCCCGCAATCAGGATCGCCGCGACGAACAGCCACGGCGACAGCGCGACGCGGTCGTCGAACCCCGCCAGCCACCGCTGCATCGCGATATAGGCGACCGGGACCGCGATGACCCCGGCGATCAGGACGGGCGTCAGGAACTGGCCGATCAGCAGCATCAGCACGTCCGTCGTCGACGCGCCCAGCGTCTTGCGGATCCCGATCTCCCGGATCCGGCGCGCGGTGTCGAACGCGGCGAGGCCATAGAGGCCGATACACCCGATCGCGACCGCGAGCACCGCGCCGATCATGAACAGCCGCGATCGCTGGACGTCCTGACGATAGAAGGATTCGTAGAGTTTCTGATCGACCGTCACCACGACCGGGGGCACCGCCGGCGCGATCCGGTGCCACAGCGTCTCGATGCGCGCGAGCACCGGCGCCGGATCGCCCGCCGTCCGGACGACCTGAACCGAGCGATAGCCGCCATCGGGCCGGTAGCTATAGGCCAGCGCATCGACCGGATCGCGCGGCGTGCCGAACCGCATGTCGTCGACGACACCGACGATCCGAACCGCGCCGGTATCGCGCGCCACCACCTGATCGATCGCGTCCGCGGGGCGTGCAAACCCCAGCCTGCGGACCGCGGTGCGGTTGAGGATCACGTTTGGCAGTCGCGCGGGCGGATCCTTGTCGCCATTGCCGATATCGAGCGCGAACCGGGCGGGATCGAACAGCCGCCCCGCGTGCAATCTCGCGCGATAGGTCTCGAAAAAGGCGTCTCCGACCGTGCCCTGGACGATCATCGGCGGTTCGCCGGTCGCGCCCGCGCGGTGCATCTTGCCGATCGCGAAGCTCCCGCCGCCGGGCACGATGCCGCTCGTCGTCACGGCCGCCACGCCCGGGATGGCGCGGATCGCGGTCGCAAGTTCGGTCCTCTGCGCCGGATCGAGCGCGCGGTCGCCAAAGCCGTTGACGAGGATCAGGCCATCGCGACCGAAGCCGATATCGGCATTCTGGACATGGCGGGCCTGCGCGACGAGCACCGCCGTGCCGATCATCAAACTCGTCGCGATCGCGAACTGCAGCACGACCAACGCCTTGCGGACGCGGGCCCCGGCGCGGTCACCCCCGGAGTCTGCGCCGCGGCGAGCACCGCGGCTGGCTGGAACCGCGAAATCACGAAGGCGGGGTAGAAGCCTGCGAGCAGCGTCACGAGCACGACCAGCGCGGCAAGCGGCGGCAGGATCGATCGCGCGCCCCAATAGACGAGCGTTAGCCCGATCCCGCCTGTCGCGTTGACGAAGGGGAGCGCGATCTCCGCCAGCGTCAGGCCGACCAGCGCCGACAGCGTCACGGCGACCAGCGCTTCGCCGAGCAGCTGGACGACCAGCATGCCGCGCGTCGCGCCGAGCACCTTGCGCATCGCGATCTCGCGTGCGCGCATCCCTGCCCGCGCGGTCGCCAGGTTCACATAGTTGAGTATCGCCAGCAGCAACGCGACCGCGCCCACGGTGCCGAGAACGGTCACGACCGTCCGGCTGCGGCCGTCCGCGAGGTGCAGGTCGGCGAGCGGCGTGATGTCCTCGGTCAGGAACTTGATGCTGTCCGCGTTGAAGCCCGGATCGGGGTGGCGACGGATGAAGGTGGCGATACGCTGCGCGCTCGCGGCATCGGGCAACGACAGGAAGGTCGTCACGCCGTAGCCGGCGGATTGCTCGTCGGCGGCGGGCCGCGCGGGCATCGCTGCGAACATATCGCTGACATAGGTCGTGTTCGCGGGCAGGTTCGCGATCACCGCGCCGATCCGGTAGACCGCGGGCTTGCCGTCGCGCGCGACCGTCAACGTACGGCCCAGCGCGCTGGCCCTGCCGAAATAGGTCTCGGCGACCATGCGCGTGACGACGATGCCGTCGGGGCGTGCGAGCGTGCCCGCGACATCGCCCTCCAGCACCGGCGACGGAAAGATCCGGAAATAGCCTGGATCGACCAGCGTGAGCCTGGCGGTGGCGCTGCTCTGCCCCGTCAGCACCGTGGCGGTGTCGTACGGTGTCATCCGCACGCCGACGAGCCCGGGAAACGCGGCCCTGAGCTGCGGGAGCAGCTCGGGCGACGAGGGAATCTGGAACCGCGGATTGCCCGGAAACTGGATGCTGCGCTCCACCTTCCACACCCGCTCCCATCCCGGCAGCACGCGGTCATAGCCCGTCTCGAACCGCACGAAGAGGAAGAGCACGAGGAACACCGCGATGCCGAGCGCGAGCCCGCCGATGTTGAGGATGGCATACAGCCGATGCCGGGTCAGCGATCGGTACAGCGTCAGCAGTGCGGAATGCATGGCGATGATCCTATTCGTGCCGCAGCGCGCGCGCGGGCTCGGCACGCGCGACGCGCCACGCCTGGCCAAAGACGGTGGCGCTCGCGATCAGCACCGCGGCCAGCGACGCACCGGCGAAGAACGCCGGCGACAATGCGATCCGGTCGTCGAACCCGGCCAGCCAGCGTTGCATCGCGACATAGGCGAGCGGCCAGGCGACGATATTGGCCAGGATCACCGGCCGCATGAACTGCCCGATCAGCAGCCTGAGCACGTCCGCGGTCGACGCGCCGAGCGTCTTGCGGATGCCGATCTCCTTGACGCGCCGGGTCGTGTCGAACGCGGCGAGGCCGTAGAGCCCGATACAGCCGATCGCGATCGCCAGGACCGCCCCGATCGTGAACAACCGCGAGCGCTGCGCATCCGCCTTGTAATAGCGCCGGAACAGATTGTCCTCGACCGAGCGCGCGTCGAACGGAACGCCGGGCACGACCCGCTTCCACGCCGCCTCCATCGCGTTCGCCATCGCCTCGGGATCGCCCGCATAGCGCACCGCGGCATAGGGCGAGAGGATGTCGATGCTGTTGTAGCTATAGGCGACCGGATCGACCGGATCGCGCGGACTGCGGAACCGCACGTCGTCGACCACGCCGATGATCGTCGACGGCCGGCTGCCGTCGCTGATCGTCTGTCCGAGCGCTGCGGCGGGCGAGGTGAACCCCAGGGCGGTCGCCGCCTTGCGGTTGATCACGATATTGGGCCCGGTCCGCTTGCGCTGCTCAAGCGTCAGCAGCGCGCGATCGTCGGCATGCGCGGCGTCGAACAGCCGACCGGCGATCAGCCGCGCGCCATAGACCCGGAAATAGTCGCGGCCCGTATCGACATCCATGACCGACGTCTTCACGCTGGAGCCGCCCGGTCGGGTATAGCCAGAGAAGTTCGTCGTGCTCTGGTCGCCCGGCGCGTTGTTTCCGACCGTGACACCGGTCACGCCCGGCACCGCCGCCAGGGCGCGCAGGATCGCCGCGCGTTGCGGCGCATCGATCCCGCCCGTCATCAGCGACCGCACGATCATCAGCCCGTCGCGCCGGAACCCGAGATCGGCGTCGCGCATGTGCGCGGTCTGCGCCAGCATCGTCGCGGTCGCGATGGCGAAGGCGATCGCGATGGCGAACTGGATCACGACCAGTCCGCCACGCAGCCGCGCTCCGGCGCGACCACCGCCCGGCGCGCGCGTCGACGCGAGCACCGCGGCGGGGCGGAAGCTCGACAGCACGAAGGCGGGATACAGCCCGGCGACGAGCGCAATCCCCAAGACCAGCGCCAAGAGCGGTGGCAGGATGCCGTCCGCCCCGAAATACCGGATCGCAAGCGTGGTCCCGCCGAGCGTGTTGACGAACGGCAAGGCGATCTCGGCGAGGGCCAGCCCTATCAACGCGGCCACCGCGACCGTCGCCAGCGCCTCGCCCAGAAACTGTCGCATGAGCGACCGGCGCGTGCCGCCGAGCACCTTGCGCATCGCCACCTCGCGCGCGCGGAGCCCGCCCGCGCGGTCGCCAGGTTGACGTAATTGACGATCGCGATGAGCAACGTCAGCAGCCCGACCGCGCCCAGCGTCGTCACGATCGCGCGGTCGCCAGGGGTGTACAGGTGCATCGCGGTCATCGGGCGCAGCGACTGGAAATACTCGCCCTTCTTGATGTTGCCGCTCGCATAGGCGTGCGCGTCGAGGAACGAGGGCAATCGCGCCTCGAACGCGCGCGCCGCCGCGACATCGGGAAAGCGCAGGACCGTCGTCAACGATGCGCTGCCCCAGTGATCCCACCACTCGCTTCCGAACCGCGCACGGACGAGTTGCGCGAACATCTCGCTCTTGAGGCTGACATTGTCGGGCATGTCGCGCAGCACGGCGCCGATGCGATAGGGATAGGTCTGGCCATCGATCGACAGCTGCAGCGTCTGGCCGATCGCCGGCTGGCTGCCGAAATACTTGCGCGCGGCGGCCTGCGTGACGACGAGCCCGTTGGGATCGGCGAGCGTGGCGGTCGGGTCACCCTCGACCGCCGGATAGCGCATCAGGTCGAAGAAATTCGGATCGACCGCGGCCAGATCCTCGGCGGTCGCCTGCGCCCCTTGCCGAACGGTCGCCGCGACAGTGGAATAGCGCGTGCCGACGAGTTGCGGATAATCGGCCTTCAGGATCGTCAATTCGCTGCCCAGCGTGTCGGAGCTGGTGTCGGCAGGATAGCCGGGCATTGCATAGCGTTGCTCGAGAACCCAGAGCTTGTCCTGGTCAGGCAGCGCGCGGTCGAATCCGGTCTCGAACTGCACGAACAGGAACAGCACGAGGAACACCGCGATGCCGAGCGCGAGCCCGCCGATGTTGAGCAGCGCGAACAGGCGATGGCGCGTCGCCGAGCGATAGAGGCTGGTGAGAGCGGACATGGCGGGTCCTTCAGGCGTCGCCGGAGGGTTTGGGGGCGGGCTTGGTCGCCGCGAGATGGCGGACGAGGACGACGACGAGCAGCAGCAGCACGAGCGTCCCGAGCAACCGGCGCATCATGCCGCCCGGCGCGCCGACGACAGGATGCGGCCGTCGAGCATGTGCACCGTCCGCTTGGCGATGTCGGCGTGCGACGGGCTGTGCGTGACCATCACGATCGTCGCGCCGTCGGCGTTGAGCTGGCCGAGGATGTCCATCACCTGCGCGCCGTTCTCCGTATCCAGATTGCCGGTCGGCTCGTCCGCGAGGATGAGGCGCGGCTCGCCGACGATCGCGCGCGCGATCGCCGCGCGCTGCTGCTGCCCGCCCGACAATTGATGCGGGTGATGCCGCTGGCGGTGCGCGATGCCGACGCGGTCCATCGCCGCCGCGACGCGGTCCTTCTTCTCGCGCGCGGGCATGGTGCGATAGGCGAGCCCCAGCGCGACGTTCTCGGCGATCGTCAGCTCGTCGATCAGGTTGAAGCTCTGGAACACGAAGCCCAGCCGGTCGCGGCGCAACCTTGCCAGCGCAGCCTCGGGCGCGCGTGCGATGTCCGCGCCCTCGAACAGATACCGCCCGTCGGTCGGCCGGTCGATCGTGCCGATGATGTTGAGCAGCGTCGACTTGCCGCACCCCGACGGCCCCATGATCGCGACGAACTCGCCCGCCTCGACCGCGAGGTCGATGCCGCCGAGCGCGGTCGTCTCGATCTCGTCCGAGGCATAGGTGCGGCTGAGGGCCTGTAACTGGATCATGATCGAATCCTATCGGATGAGAAGGGTCTGGAAGGGGGTGTAGGTGCCGAGCGCGGTCGTCACGATCCGCTCGCCGGGCACGAGGCCGGAGACGATCTCGACCTGATCGGGATTGCGCCGGCCGGTGACGATCGCGCGCCTGACGGCCTTCTGGTCGCCATCCAGCACGAACGCGGTCGTGCCGCCCGCATCGAGCCAGCCGCCCGCGGGCGCGACCACCGCGGGCCGGTCCGCACCCAGCACCAGCCGCACGTCGAGCGTCTGCCCGCGGTTCAGTCCGCCCGGCGCGGCACCCCGAAACCCCAGTTCGACGCGGAACCGCCCCTCGGTCACCTGCGGCAGTTTCTTGATGACGGTCATCGGATAGCTGCGCCCGTCGATATCCGCCGCGGCGCCGAGCCCCGCGCGCACGCGCCCGAGATAGAATTGGTCGACATCGGCGGTCAGCTTCCACTGCCCCTCCGAATCGATCTGCCCGACCGGGTCGCCACTTTTCAGCGTCTGCCCGGGCTGGAGCGTGAACGCGGTGAGCCGCCCCGCGACGGGCGCGCGCAGCACCAGCGCGGACAGGCTCGCGCGGACCATCGCGAGGCTTTCGCGCAACTGGCGCGCGGTCGCGGCGATCCCCGACGCCTGGTCCGCCAGCGTCGCCCCCGCCTCCGCCGTCCCGCGATCGAGCGCCGCCACGCGCGCCTGCTGATAGCCGACGTCCTCGCGCACCGGATCGATCGCCGCGCGCGTGATGATCCCGCGGTCGAACAGCACCTGCTTCTGCGCGAGCAAGGTCCGCGCCTTGGACAGCGCGTTGCGTGCCTCGGCAAGATCGCGCGCGCCGTCCTGCCGCGTGGTCTGAACCGACAGGCGCTGGCCACTGATCGCGCTCAACTGCCCGACGATGTCGGCCGACCGGCTGGCGACGTCGAGTTCGAGCGACGGGTTGGACAGCTGCGCGAGCGGCGTACCCGCGGCAACGCGCGCGCCGTCGCTCGCGGCCAGTGCGGCGACCTGCCCGCCCGAGATCGCGGTCACGAACACCGTGCGCAGTGGCGCGACCTCCGCGCGCAGCGGCACGAAATCGCGGAACGGCGCGCGCGTCACGACGCCCGTCCGGATCGCCGCCGCATCGACCGCCAGCGCGTTCGCCCCCGGCATCAGCAGCCATAGCAGCGCCGCCGCCGCGAGCACCGCCAGCGCGATCGTGCCGCGCACGATCCGCCTGCGCCGCGCGGCATGCGGGCGCTCGATCCGCCGATCCATCGCGGCGCCGGCACTGGGCAGGGTCGTCTCCGTCATGCGGACACTGTACCGGACCGCGCGGTTACAGCCTAAGTGACTGAGTTATAGTGAGAATAGAACGCGGCCGGCCTCGTCGCGTAGCCAGACTGTACCGACTGTTCGTTTCCGGACACTATGTTCGCCATGTCAACCGAATCGCATATCCTCGTCATCGACGACGATCCCGACATCGCGAGGGCCGCCCGGCTGTTGCTCGAACGGCACGCGATGCGCGTGTCGACCGCGGCGGATCCGGAGGCAGCATGGGTCGTGCTGGCGGGGGAATCGATCGACGTGATCCTGCTCGATCTCAACTTCGCGCGCGGGCGCACCACCGGCGAGGAGGGGTTCGCGATGCTCGACCGGCTGATCGCGGCGGATGCGCGCGCGGTCGTCATCGTCGTCACCGGGCATAGCGGGATCGCGGTCGCGGTCCGTGCGATGCGCAGCGGCGCCGCCGATTTCGTCATCAAGCCGTGGAACAACGAACGCCTGCTGACCACGGTCGAACGCGGCCTGGCGCTGCGCCGCGCGAAGCTCGAGACCGCAGCGACGCCACCGGTCACCGACGGCATCCTGCTCGGCGAAAGCGACGGGATCGTGCGCGCACGGACTTTGATCGCGCGCGTCGCGCCGACCGCGGCGCCGATCCTGCTCCTGGGTGCGACGGGCACCGGCAAGACGCTGATCGCGCGGCTGATCCATCAGGCCTCGCCCTGCGCGCACCGGCCGCTCGTGACGCTCGACGCGGAGGCCGCGGACGCTGCCGCCATCGCGGCGCGGACGGCCGCCGCGGCGGGCGGGATGCTGGTGATCGACCATATCGACCGGCTGCCCCGCGCGCTCCACGACGTGCTGCTGCCCGCGCTCGACGGGATCCGCGTGGTCGCGACGACGCGGCTCGATCGCGCGGGCGTGCGGGGCGCGATCGGCGAGGACCTGCTCGACCGCGTCGGCACGATCGAGATCGCGCTCCCGCCGCTCGCCGACCGCGGTGGCGATGCGGTGCTGCTCGCCCGCCATTTCCTCGCGCTGTTCGCGCATCGCCATGGCAAGCCGAACAGACCGCTCGACGCGGACGCGGCGCAGGCGATCGCGGCGGATCGCTGGCCGGGCAACATCCGCGGCCTGCGCCAGACGATCGAGCGCGCGGTATTGCTCGGCACCGGTGACGCGCACGCGATCGGCGACCTCATGCTGTCGCCCGACATCGCCGTGCCGCACGCGCTCGCCCCCGATCTGTCGCTGGCGCGCAACGAGGCGGCGCTGATCACCGCCGCGCTCGAGCGTCACGCGTTCAACGTCAGCCGCGCCGCCGCGCAGCTCGGACTGACGCGCGCCGCGCTGTATCGACGGATGGCGCGCCATGGCCTCTGACCGCGTCCGCGCCGCGGTGCGCGCACTGGTGATCGCCGCGGCGGGGGCCGGCGGAGCGTTTGCCGCGACGCGCGGGCTCTATGCCACCGCGCTGCTCGCCGCGCTGATCGCGGTCTGGACCGCCGCGCTGAACCTCGTCGACATCGGCCGGCAGCCGCCGCCGCGGCCGTCGCCCCCTGCGCCCCTCCTCGCCGACGTCCGCGCCGACGAGGAGGACCGTCGGCGGCTGACCGCCTATCTCGACCTGTCGCCCGCCCCGCTCGTCGCGCTCGACGACGGCCGCCTGCGCGTCGTCAACCGTGCCGCGCGGCGTCTGCTCGGCGCGAGCGACCTCGTCGCGGATCCGCCCGCGGGACTCGTGACCGCGCTGTCCGATACCCGCCCCGGTCGGACCGCGACGATCGACATCAGCCACGACGCCGTCGTCCGCAGTTTCGCGCTGGCCACCGGCGATCTCGCGCTGTCGGGTCGGATGACGCGGATCGGCGCGCTGATCGACATCGATGCCGAACTGAAAGCCGTCGAGGCGACCGCGCTTCGCGAACTCGTCCAGGTGCTGAGCCACGAGATCGTCAACGCGCTCACCCCGATCGCCTCGCTCGCCGAGACCGCCGTGGCGATGCTCGACGATCCCGACCCGGCGCTGCCCAAGGTCCGCGAGGCGATCGAGACGGTGGCGCGCCGCGCCGCGAGCCTGCACCGGTTCGGCGAGAGCTATCGTGCGCTGGCGCGGCTTCCCGCGCCCGTGCCCGAGCGGATCGCGCTGACCGCGTTCACCGACGATCTGGCGGCGCTGTTCACGACGCGGTGGCCGGGTATCGCGTTCACGACCGACCGCGCGGACGCGCCGGCGCATCTGCTCGCCGACCCGGACCAGTTGACCGCAGCACTCTGGGCGGTGTTGCAGAACGCGGCCGAGGCGCTCCACGACACGCCCGATCCGCGCGTCACCTTCGCCGTCTTCGCACTGGTCGGCCAGACGCGGTTCGCGGTGACGGACACCGGTCCGGGGATCCCCGCCGGCGACCAGCCCGACATCTTCCGCCCCTTCTTCACCACCAAGGCCAAAGGCACCGGCGTGGGCCTCGCGCTCGCCCGGCAGATTCTCCGCGGCCATGACGGCGACCTCATGCTCGCCGCCTCGCGCCCCGGGGCAACGCGGTTCGAGGCGTCGGTCCCTGCGGGTATGACCGGCTGACGCGCCGGCACCGCCGTGGCGACGGCGGCGTCCGGACGTTCACGGCGCCGCGGTCTGGTCCTCAGCGCAGCACGCGACGGCCAGCCGCCGTTCGAGCCAGCGCGACAGCAGCAGATGCGGGACCGCCACCGACGCCAGCAACTGGAACGCCTGCGCCCCGAAGCTCGGGTCGAACCGCGACGGTGCGATGACGCGCACGCCCCACCAGCCGAGGATCGCGACGCCGGACAGCAGCGCCCCCGTCCCGATCCACCGCGCGCGCGTCATGTCGCGCAACAGCACGCGCGTCTGCGCGAGGTGCCGCGGCGAATGGAGGAAGACGAAGAACAGCGCGAACCCCGCGACCGGCGGCAACACGATCAGCAGACCCAGACACACCGCCATCGCGCTCGCCCAGTGCCGGCTCCCCTGCCGCCATGCCAGCGCGATCCCGACCAGCGTCACCAGCAGCGCGACCGGCGCGATTGCCGTGACGATCCGGGCCACCACCGCCGCGCGCGGATCGCTCATCGCGACGAACACGGCCGATACCGCGGACGGATGCCCGATCGTCGCCGCGCCGATCACCGCCGCACCCGCCGCCACGCGCAACAAGGGCTCTTCGAGCATCGCCCAGTCCTCGCCGAAATGCACCGCGGCAACCGCGAGGAACAGGACCAGCGCCACCAAGGGCACGGTCAACCACAGCGACACCATCAGCAGCGCGGTCGCGACATAGCCCCCGACCACCAGTCCGACGCGCAGCAATCCGTCGCCCGTCAATCCGCCGCGCGCCAAGCCGACTCGCGACCGGTCCAGCGCGACCGCGCGCCGCAACAGCGCGATATCATAAGCGCCGTGCGGCAGCCCGCCGCCGATGAACACGATCGTCGCCGCCACGACCGCGGCCGGCTGTCCGAGCGGCAGCCCGAGCAGCGTCGCCACGATCAGCGCCGCCGCCGCGACCCAATAGGCCGGATAGACGACATCACCGCGCCCGGACGGGGCACGGTGACGGGATGACGCGCGTCGGTCCGATGACGCGCGTCGTTCGGATGACGGGCGGGGATGCGCAACGATCGTCACGGCATCACACGGCATAGCCCTTGTGCGCATCGGCCTCCGCCTCCGACTTGCGGACCGCGATCAGGAAGATCAGGATGCCCAGACCCGCCTTGGCGACGATATCCGCGATCGTGTAGCCGATCTGGATCGTCGTGGTGACGGTGCCGCCGGTCAGCCCGGCATAGGGCGCCATGTACACGATCGGGTAGAACCCCCATGACGCGAAGGTCAGCAGCCGGGCCTTGCGCACGAGCCCTTGCGCGGCGACGGGCTGGTCGGCGATCGACTTGCCCAGCCCGCTGAACAGCTCCCACACGATATACACGAACGGGATCGACGACAGCGTGCCCCACAGGACGCGCGTCGGAATATCCGCCGAGATCTCGCCCGGATAGCCCAGCACGATCATCAGCGCGGCGGCCGACCCCAGCCGCACCGCCTTCGAGCTGGTCTCCTCGCGCGACAGCCGCATCACCAGCACCAGTTCGATCAGCAGCAGCGGCACGGTCAGCAGCCAGTCGACGTAGCGATACGCATCGTTGAACGCAAACGGCGTCGCCGTGACGACGCCGTTGCCGAAACTGTACGCGGCGATCCAGCTCTCGAAGATGCGGTAATAATGATAGGCGGCGATTCCCGTGACGAGGCCCGAGATGGTCAGCGCGGTCCGATACGCCGGCGCGACCTGCGACCGGCTCAGCCACAGAAACGCCGTTGCCGCCGCCATCGTCGCGAAGGTGAAGGAAAACGCGTTGTAGATCAGCGAATATTGAAAGGGTGTCACGATATCCATTGGAGCCTCCGTCGCATTGATCCGCGGCACGAGTGCGCCGGGCAGCCTGACGCGGGATGTCGCCCAACGATCATGAGGCGCCCTCCATCCCCCGGTACAGCGTCACACCGCGCTGGATGGGAGCGGGTTCTCCCAGCCGCAGATCGCATGGCCCAGGGGCCACGACACCGCCGTTGTGACGACCAGCCTTGCGTAGAAGGCACCGGGATCGCGGGCGATACGGACTTTGTGCCGTATCCCAGCGCGCGCGCCTAAAGCCCCGCCTCGACCGCCAGCCGGATGAGGTCCGCCGTCGTGTGCAATCCGAGCCGGTTCATCAGGATCGCGCGGTGCATCTTGACGGTCTTTTCCGCCAGATCAAGTTCCGCCGCGATCTGCTTGTTGAGCAGGCCGTTCGCGACGAGCTGGAGCACCTGGCCCTGTCGCGGCGACAGCGCCTTGACCATTTCCGCCGCACGGATGCGCCGCATGCTCGACGACGTCGCCGCTTCGGGCGCAATCTCGAGTTGCACGCCGAGGAAATACAGCAGCGCGTCATGCGTGTCATAGATCGGTGCGACCATGACGGCGTTGCGGAACGGCTCGCCACTGCGCTTGTAGTTCAGGATCTCGACGAGAACCGGACGATGCTCGCGCACGCCGCGCCGGATTTCTTCGGTCAGCCACGGCTCGGTCGCCGGACCCGAGAGGAACCGGCAGTTGCGCCCGACCACATACTCCGCCGGATAGCCGGTCAGGTCGCAGAAGGCGGTATTGCAGGCGATGATCGGGTTGTCCGGCAACCGCGGATCGCTGATGACACAGGAAATCGGACTATCGGCGACCAGACGGAAATGACGATCCTGTTCGGGAAAGACTTCGGCCTGTTCTGCCATATCACCCGCCTCCCCGATTCCCGTCGCCATGCATACCGTCGTTGGAAGATCGTGGCACTCGAATTATCGCGGCACCAAGGACAGTTTTCGGACCACCATGAATATTACCACCTTTACATTCGCGCAGCAGCGAGAATTCTCCATGCCCGGGTGTAGTCGGCAGTTCCCGACGACCGACGGCCAGATAGACCGACGCAACACAGGTTATAAAATGTGAATTGATATAAATCAGGCTGCGTCTGCTGCAGCCCTTCCCGCCGACCCTGCGCCCGACGAACGCGAGGACGATGCTCGCCCCGCCATCGCGGTACGACGCGGGGACGGACGCCACGACACACCCTCGCAATGCCATCCGCCATCCGACGCGCCGTCCGCCCCGGGCGCGCACGCCGAAACACCCGGTCGCGCCGAACCTTTGTCGCCGGTGGCCGTTGACGGACGATGGCAGAACCGGCGGCGCAGCAGGCGCAGGCGCGCGTATTCTTCACCGCCGACACGCATTTCGGCGACCACCGCACGATCAACATTTCGCGCCGGCCGTTCGCGACCGTTGCCGAGATGGACGAGGCGCTCGTCGCACGCTGGAACGCCGCGATCGGCCCGGATGACGTGGTCTGGCATCTCGGCGACGTCGCGCGACGACCGGCGGACGTCGCCGGGCTGCTCGCACGGCTCAACGGCACCAAGCATCTGCTCCGCGGCAACAACGATCCCGACGCGACGCTCGCGGCACCCGGGTGGGCGAGCGTCGCCGATTATGCCGAAATCGAGCTGGACGGTAGGCTGCTCATTCTGTGCCATTACCCGTTCCGAAGCTGGAACGGACAGCACCGCGGCGCGATCAACCTGCACGGCCACAGCCATGGGCGGCTGAAACCGGTGACGCGCCAGTTCGACGTCGGCGTCGACGCGAACGGCTATGCGCCGATCCTGCTCGACCAGCTGCTCGCCCCCGCTGATCGCGCGCCGTCACGATGCCGGCGTCCCGCGTAGACCTTGCCGGCTAGACGACGATCGCGGCGTCGGGCGCGGATCCCGTGGCGAACGCCCCTGCGATCGCCCATGTGCGCAGATCGACGCGCACGACCCTGTCGTTTTCTAGCGAGGCATAGAGCATGTCGCCTGCAAGGTTCAGCCCCGGCGCCCCCGCCTCGAGGGCAAGCCGGTCCGTCTCGGCGAGCGTGACCGGATCGAGCCGCGACAGGCTCTTGTCCGCCACGTTCGACACGATCAGCCGGCCATCCGCCTGCGTCACGATACGGACCGCCTCACCGCGCATCGATCGCCGCGCGCGCGTCTCGAGCGTGTCGGCATCGAGCGCGTGGATGATTCCGCCGGGGCGATCGATGACGTAGAGCGTCCGCTCGTCCGCGCTCAGCGTCATCGCCTCGGGCGCGGTGCCGATCCGTTTGCGCACCGGCGCGACGCCCATGTCCTCGGGATCGACCATGATGACCGCGCCGCTCAGCGTGTCGGCGACATAGCAGCGCGTGCCGTCGCGCCGGATGACGAGGTAATGGCTGCGCGCGCCGCCCACCGGGATCAGCCGCGACGGCGCGTCGTCCCGCACGGGATCGTCGAAGCGCGCGAGCATGCTGTCGGTCTCCGACAGGACATAGAGCCGCCCCCGCGCGTCGATCCGGACCGCGTGCAGACGACCGAACGGCGACAGGTCGATCGTCCGCACGAGCGCACGCCGGTGTAGGTCGATGACCCAGACCTTGCTCCCGCCCGCGCCGGGCGCCTTCCAGCTTTCGACCCCGTAATGGCCGACATAGGCAAAGCGCCGTGCCGCGTCCGCCGCGATCTCGTGCGGCTGCGTGCCGAGCGACAGCGCGGCGACCCGCCGGCCGTCGGGGAGCGCGTAAAAGGCGATACGCCCCGCGGACTTCTCGATCAGCGCCAGCACGTCTCCGCGCGGTCCGCTCGGTTGCCCAGCCGCCTGCCCCACCGCGCGCGCGCCAAGCGCAAGCGTCGCGACCGCACTCCCGGCAAGCAGCCACAATCCCTGCCGTCGATCGATACTGGACATGATGTCTTCCTTCACCATCTGAAGCGATGAACGCCGGGGCGGTTCCGGAAACGACCGCCCGTGCAGCCAGCGGTCGATGGCAAGCGCGCCGCGCGGCTTTCCGCCTCCCCGTTCGTTCGCACGACACAGCGCCCGCGCACAGCAACAGGACCACGCCCCATGCAGATCGATCTCACCGGCAAACGCGCCATCGTCACCGGCTCCACCGAAGGCATCGGGTTCGCGATCGCCAAGGGGCTCGCCGACGCAGGCGCGACCGTGGTCGTCAACGGCCGCACGCAGGCGAAGGTCGATGCCGCGGTCGCGGGGATCGGCGGCGCCACGCGCGGCGTCGTCGCCGATCTCGGCGATGCCGCGGGTCACGACGCGTTGCTTGCGGCCGAACCCAGGGCCGACATCGTCGTCAGCAATCTCGGCATCTTCCAGCCCGCGGACTTCTTCGAAACCGACGACGCGACGTGGGACCGCCACTGGCAGATCAACGTGATGGCGGGCGTCCGCCTCGCGCGCAGCTATCTGCCCGGCATGGAAAAGGCGGGATGGGGCCGGTTCGTGCTGCTCGCGTCCGAGTCCGCGTTCAACATCCCGGTCGAGATGATCCATTACGGCGTCAGCAAGACCGCCGACGTCGCGCTCGCGCGCGGCCTCGCCAAGCGGATGGCGGGTACCGGGGTGACGGTGAATTCGGTGCTGCCCGGCCCGACGCTGTCCGAAGGCGTCGCGACGATGCTCGAGGACGAGCGTGCAAAGGGCGATCGCGCGATCGAGGACGTCGCCGCCGACTTCGTCACGGCGCATCGCTCGGGCTCGCTCATCCGCCGCGCCGCGACCGTCGAGGAAGTGGCGAACATGGTCGTCTATCTCGCCTCGCCGCTTGCCTCGGCGACCACCGGCGCGGCGCTACGCGTCGATGGCGGCATCATCGACACGCTGATGTAAGGCACTGGGATGTAAGCGCGGGATGTAGGGACAGGACCATGAGCGCGGACGACATGAAAGCCTTCATCGCCGCGCTGGACCGGCTCCCGACCGGATATGGCGAGGGATCGTATCGCGGCGTCCGCTGGGGCGCGACGCTGTCGGTCTCGGCCGATGCCAAACGCCGCTGGCTCTGGGGCGAGGCGTTGGACGGCAGCTTCACGGTCAGTTTCAACCTCTACATGCTCGCCGCCGGTCCCGCGCTGCGACCGTGCGAGATGCCCGCCGCGGACGTGATCGCGTTCGTGCTCGGCTACATCCCCGACGCCGCGGCCTGACCCTTCGCAATGCTGTCGACACCGGCGGCGGAGACGGTCGCACGCGTCGCCGATGGTGGCGCGTCGGCGGCAGCACTCCCCCACGCGGTGTTGGGCTTCGGCCCCATCACCAGCGCCAGCGTCGCCCCGTCGCGGATGTCCGCGTGACTGAACCACGGCTTCGTCCACGGGCGGCCGTTGAGCGTCGCGGACTGGATATACATGTTGGCCGCCGAGGTGTTGCGCGCGACGATCTCGAGCATTTTCCCGTTGCCCATCGTCAGCCGCACCCGGTCGAAGATCGGGCTGCCGATGATGTACGCCGGCGTCGAGGGATCGACCGGGTAGAATCCCATCGCGCTCAGCGCGTACCAGGACGAGGTCGATCCCTGGTCGTCCATGCCGGGATAGCCATAGCCCGCGGCATCGCTGCCATAGAGGTCCGCGAGCACGCGGCGGACGAGCGCCTGCGTCTTCCACGGCTGCCCGCTCCAGGCATAGAGATACGGCGCATGCTGGTCGGGCTGGTTGCCCTGGACATATTGGCCGATCAGCCCGGTACAGTCGCGGCAGATGCCCTTTGGCGCATAAGGCGTGGTGAAGAACGCATCGAGCTTCGCGTTGAACGCCGCGCGTCCGCCAAGCGCACCGATGAGTCCGTTCACGTCGTGCGGCACCAGCCACAGGTTCGACCAGCCCGACGCCTCCTTGCTCGCGAAGTTGTAATAGGGCTCGCCCGGGTCGAACGGCGCGATCCAGTTCCCATCCGCGGTGCGCCCGCGCATGAACCCGATCGACCGGTCGAACACGTTGCGCCAGTTCGCCCCCCGCCTGGCGAAGAACGCCGCGTCGTCGGTCTTGCCGAGCCGGCGCGCCAGTTGCGCGAGTGCGTGGTCGTCCCAGGCATATTCGAGCGTCTTGTCCATCCCCGCCTTGCCACCCGCATAAGGCGGGCTGGGATTACCCGCGGGCACGATGTCGGAGATCCAGCCCTTGCTTGCATATTCCGCGAGATACCCGCGCGGCCCGTTCACGTCCGTCGCGTTCTTGCGCAGATAGGCATAGGCGTCGGCATAATCGAAGCGGATGCCGCGCTCCATCGCGCCCAGGTACATCAGCACCGCATGATCGCCGTGGAACGAGGTGTTCATATACCCGCGTTCGCGCGCGGTCTCGAGCTCGGAGCGCATCGTCGCCGCGACCAGATCGGGCGCGACGAGTTCCAGCAGCGTCAGCTGGTTGCGCGCGGTATCCCAGTACGGCACCGGGCTGTAGCGGTCATACGCCATCACCGACGCCCCCCGCCTTGCCGCATCAGCCGTTCCCCCTTGCGCGCGATCAGCCGCGGACTCGCGAAGGACTGGAACAGCGTCGAATAGAAGAGCTGGCGCTGGCGCGGCGTGCCGCCGGTTACCTTTACCTTGTCGAGCAGCTGCGCCCAGGCGGCACGCGCGGCCCCGCGGACGCCCGCGAAATCCCAGCCCGGCTGTTCGGACCGCAGCCGAGCCTCCGCCTCGGCATAGCTGTGGCCATGCGCCACCTTGACGAGCACCGTCTCGCCGCGCTGCGCCGCGAAATCGAGATAGCCGCCGGCATAGCTGCCAGCGACGCTGCGGCGTTTCGCCTCGACGTCCTTGTCGCCGATGCCCCATGCCGCACCGTCGCCGGGCGCCTTGCGGAAGGTACCGAAGCCGCTGAACGGCCGTGAGAATTCGGCAACGAAATAGGGGCCGTCGGCGGTCTCGCGATCGCCCTGCGGTGCCGACAGACCGCGGATCACATGGTCGCCCACCACCTCGATCGTACCGCCCGCACGCGGCAGGTTGACCAGCACCGCGGCACGATCGGTCTTGGGAAAGGCGAACTTCATCAGCCCGCTCAGGCGCGTCGCGGTCAGCTCGACCACGGTCCCGCCGTCCAGCGCGACCGAATAATAACCGGGCGCCGCCGTCTCGCGCGTCTTGTCGTAATGGACCTGCGTATAGGCCGGCGGGACGGTCCAGTCGCCGACCACGGGCATGAAGAGGGGCTTGGCACGCCCGCCATAGGTCGGCCCGCCGCCCGCGGTGAAGCCGATCATCGTCGCGTTCGGATAATGATAGGGTGTCGGGACGCCGAACGGATAGTTCAGCTCGATGTTGACGTTGACCGGCGCGACCTCGACGCCGCTGTGCGGCACGCGCGCACCGGGCGACGTCTGCCCCGAATAGGCCGGCTCGCCCGGCGGCGGCGCGTTGCCGAGCAGATCGGCGCGGTCGAGCGGCGCGGTCCCGACGAGCGGGTTGGCTTCATCGACGGGTTCGCGGATGCCCCGGCCGGACTGCGCACCCGCGGCCACCGCGATCAGCGCGCCGCCGACCAGGAGGAGAACTCGGCAGGGACCGGAACGGATCATGGCGCGCGCCTCTCGTGTTTCGAGGGCGATGCCCCTCTCCCGTCGCGGCGTGCCCCGTCTCGATCGCGGAGCATCGCAGCGACCCGAGGATCAAATAAGAAAAGCAATTTGTCAAATATGAACCGCCACGCCGCGCCGGCCCCGCGTTCCGCCGTCTCAGTGCCCCCGCGCCAGATCCATGTCCTCGAGCGCGATCCCGTTCGTCTCGGGCATGACTTTCCAGACCCACAGGAACTGGAGCAGCATCATCGCGCCGAAAAACGCGAACACCCAACCGCCAAGACGCGCGGCGAAGACGGGGAATGCCCAGGTGATCGCCGCCGCCATCACCCAGTGCGTCGTGCTGCCGAGCGCCTGGCCCTTGCCGCGAACCGCGCTCGGGAACACCTCGGAGATGAACACCCAGATCACCGCGCCCTGCGACACCGCGAAGGCGGCGATGAAGCCGAGCAGCCCGATCAGCACCAGCGTCCCGTCGGGACGGTCGCCGGCGAGTTGCACGCCGACGAGGAACAGCGCCGCGGCGGTCAGCACCGACCCCATGTACAACAACGGCCTGCGGCCGAACCGGTCGATCAGGAACAGCGCGAGGATCGTGAAGACGAGGTTCGTCCCACCAACCGCGATCGACTGGAGCAACGCGGAATCGGCGCCCGCGCCCGCCAGCTCGAAGATCCGCGGCGCATAATAGAGCAGCGCGTTGATCCCCGAGAGCTGGTTGAACATCGCGATCGCGATCGCGCACGTCACGGGTACCGAATAGGCGCGCTGGAACAGCCGTGGCGCCGACGCCGCGGCGGTCCGGGTCGCCGCCGCGTGCATCTTCGCGACCTCGCCGGCGGGGTTCGCAAAGCCGAGCCGCGTCATCACCGCGCGCGCTTCCTCGTCGCGCCGCTTCCCGACCAGCCAGCGCGGACTGTCGGGCAGCAGGAACGTCACCGCGAGAAACAGCACCGACGGCACCGCGACGATCCCGAACATCCACCGCCACGCGGTATCGGCGGGGATCAGCCCGGCGATGATGTAGTTGGACAGGAAGGCCAGCACGATCCCGAGCACGATGTTGAGCTGGTTGAGCGCGACCAGCCGACCCCGGAACCGCGCGGGCGACACCTCGGCGATATAGACCGGCGTGACCACCGACGCCGCGCCGATCGCCAGACCGCCGAGAAAGCGGAACGCCAGCAGCACAGCCCAGCCCGGCGCCAGCCCGGTTCCCAGCGACGAGACGACATAGGCGATCGCCACCGCCAGCAGCATCGGCTTGCGCCCGAACCGGTCGGCAGGCGCGCCTGCGCACAGCGACCCGATCACCGTACCGATCAGCGCCGATGCGACCGTGAAGCCGAGCGCGCCGTCGCTCAGCACGAATTGGCTCTGCAACGCGGCCGTCGTTCCGGAAATGACCGCCGTGTCGAACCCGAACAACAGACCACCAAGCGCCGCGCCGGCCGCGCTCAGGATCATCGCCAGCGTCACACGGCTTTCGGCCGCCGGATAGTCATGCATGCATCGCGCTTTCGTTCGGATGGGAGGCCTGCCGCCATGCTAGCCGGTTGATTCTCCGTTGTCGCATGGCGAACGACCCCGCCCCCCCGCCCGCCCGGCCGCACGCATCGATGGTCCCCTGGCACGACGATGATCGGGGTCAGCTCGGGCTTCCTAAATCGAGGACGACGCGCGCGGCGACGTTACCGTGGTCGAGCCGGTCGAACACGGCGTTGATCGCCGACAGCGGCTGGCGTTCGATCTCGGCCCTGACCTTGCCGTCAGCGGCAAAGGCGAGCGCTTCGGCCATGTCCTTCCGCGTGCCGACGAACGACCCGCGGACCGTGATGCAGGCCGCCACGACGTCGAACAGCGGCAGCGGAAAGTCGCCCGGCGGCAGCCCGACGAGCACGCACGTGCCATGCCGCCGCGTCATCGCGACGCCCTGATCGAACGCGGCGAGCGACGGCGCGGTGATGAGCACGCCGTGCGCGCCCCCGCCGGTGACGGCCTTGAGCGCGCCGACCGGATCATCCCCCCGCGCATCGACCAGCGCTTCGGCACCGAGCGCCCTCGCATGCGCCAGCTTGCCGTCATCGACGTCGACCGCACAGACGCGCAGCCCCATCGCGCGGGCATATTGGACCGCAAGGTGCCCGAGCCCGCCGATCCCCGAGATCGCGACCCATTCGCCGGGCCTCGCGCCGGTCTCCTTGAGCCCCTTGTAGGTCGTCACACCCGCACAGATGATCGGCGCGGCGTCGATCGCCGACAGCCCGTCGGGAATCCGCGCGACATAGTTCGGGTCCGCCAGGATATACTCGGCAAAGCCACCGTTGCGCGTGTAGCCGGTGAACGCGATGTCGGGGCAGACGGTCTCCCACGCCGACAGGCAATATTCGCAGTGCCCGCACGCCGAATACATCCACGGCACGCCGACCCGGTCGCCGAGCGCCACGATGGTGACGCCCGCACCGACCGCAACGACGACGCCGATCCCTTCATGCCCCGGGATGAACGGCGGGACCGGCTTGACCGGCCAGTCGCCGCGGGCGGCGTGCAGATCGGTATGGCACACCCCGCACGCCTCGGTTTTGACGAGGATCTGGCCGGGGCCGGCCGACGGCGTGTCGCATTCGCGAAGGACGAGCGGCTGGCCGAAGGCCTCGACGACGGCAGCCATCATCATGCGCGGCACCACGGGTGCGGTCCGGGGCAGCGTCACTGCGTCACCTGCCGTACGAGGTCGGGATCGTGCATCAGCGCCTCGTCGCCGAACGCGACCTGCGCGCAGCTGCGCCGCGCCTGCGTCTGCACGTCGCGCAGACAGACGTCGGCGGCGTGGCGGCTTAGATCCGGGGTGATGTGATCGAAGCGTCGGTGCTCGTGCGACTGCATGCCGAACGCATGGACCAGATACGCGTCGAGCACGCTTCGCAGCCCCTGCTCCTGCCCTTCCTCCTCGAGCCAGACGTTCGACAAGGCGGCCGTCGTGAAACTCAGCAGGCGTTTGCGACCGAGCAGCGGGTCGCGCACCTGCCGCCGCACGGCTTCGGGTGTCACGCCGGCGCCGAAGACGCGTTCGATATAGCCCTTCATCATCGCCGGCGGCGACCCGAACCAGATCGGATAGATCAGTACGAACAGGTCGCACCCGGCCAGCAGCTCGCGCTCGGCGGTCACCTCGGGCGCCCGCCGCGGGTCGGCAAGCGTCGGCCGCTCGTCCGCCTTGAGGACCGGATCGAACCGCATCGCATAGAGATCGCGCAGCACGACGTCCTGCCCGGCGGCGCGCACCGCGTCGCAATAGCGCGCGGCGATGGCATGGTTGAAGCTGTGCGGATCGGGATGACACAGGATGACGGCATGTCGCCCGCCCCTGCCCGGGGCCTGCTCGTCTACGCTCATCATGCTGTCCGATCATCCGTGCGGTGCAAGGAAATACCGGAATACGCGCGCAGCGGATGCGCGAAGACCCTCGGAAACTACGCAATGCGGTTGCGCCGCGGTCAGGCCGCCGGCGGGGGACCAGTTCGTCCGGGATCGACGACGAATGTGGCGATCATTGCGATCATGACGCGACCCCGGCAAGCCGGCGGTCGGGCGTCACGGTCGGCCTGACCGCCGCGACGCCGCCCCGCGTCAGACCATCAGAACTTCGCGCGGATGCCGAAATTGTAGCGGCTTCCCGTTTCCTGCAGCAGCAGGAAGCGCTCCTCGATCGCCGACCATTCGTGGATTCTGACGGTTGAGGACGTTCACGCCCTGAACATAGACCTGGAAATTGGGCGTGACATCATAGCCCACGTTGAAATCGAGCTGGCCATAGGCCGACCGGTTCCGCGGCCGCGACTGATCGGACCGGCAGGCGCGCAGATAATCGGAGCGCCAATTGTACGAGGTCCGCGCCGAGACGCCGTATTTCTCGTAGAACACGCTGCCGTTCGCCGAATGCGGTGAAAGCCCGTTATAGCCGCAGTCGTAATCGCTGAGCGAGATGTCGCGATTGGCCTTGCTCTCGACATAGGTGTAGTTGCCGGCGACGCCGAAACCCGATGCGAAGCCCGGAAGCCAGTCGAGTGCATATTGCGCGCCGATCTCGACGCCGCGGATATAGCCCGACTGGCCGTTGCGCGTGCGCGTATCCTGGAACGTCCGCCCGAAGCGCTGCACCGGCAGCGTCTGCAGCTCGAGGAAGTCGCTCAGGTCCTTGTAGAACCCGCCCACGCTGATGTAGCTGACCGCGGACAAATACCATTCGAGCGACAGATCGTAATTGTTCGACTTGAACGGCGCGAGCGACGGGTTGCCGCCCGAGGAGAGCGGGACGGAGACGCGACCGCCAAAGCTGTTGTCGACGCCAAGGTCGGTCAGCGTCGGCCGGGTGATCATCTGCGAGAACGCGGCACGCGCCAGCAGCTTTTCGGTCAGATTGTACCGGATGTTGGCCGATGGCAGCGCGTTGACGTAACTGTTGCGCACCGTCACCGGCGTCGAGGGACCAAAGGTATATTGCAGCGTGTCGTCGCCGGGCGTCGTCGCGATGCCGATGACGGGAAGGTCGAACCCGCGCGACATGGTCTGCGTGCGGATCACGCGGACGCCGGCATTGCCGCTCCAGTTCTCGCCGCCGAACTGCATCGAGATATAGCCGGCGAGCAGCTTCTCATCGACATTCGACAGCGACCCCAGATTCTCGCGCACGCCGTAGGGCCCGCCTGGCAGTGCCAGCAGCCGCGCCGCCTCGGCGGCCTGCTCGGCGGCGGTGCGGCCCTGACGTGGCCTGGCCAGGTTCGTCGGGTCCGACAGGAACGCGATGATCGCCTTGGGGTCGTAGGTGATGAACCCCGCGGGCGCGTTCTGGCTGCCCGAGACGCCCGACAGGAAATCGTCGAGCTGGAACGGGCTCAGCAACGACGGGTCGATCGGAATGTCGTAGCCGCAATAGGCGCAGCCGCCGTCCGTATTGTTCCGGAACCGGCGCAGCTTGTTGCGCTCCGAATAGGAGAAGCCGATCTTCACCGCCTGCAGGACGCTGTCCCGCACCTTGAAGTCGCTGTCGATATGGTATTCCGACCCCTTGTCGCGGACGGTGTTCATCTCGGCGCCCGTATAATGCGC
The DNA here is from genome assembly GCF_036856055.1 of Sphingomonas sp. 22R3R2A-7. Lineage (NCBI taxonomy): Bacteria > Pseudomonadati > Pseudomonadota > Alphaproteobacteria > Sphingomonadales > Sphingomonadaceae > Sphingomonas > Sphingomonas sp. 22R3R2A-7. The sequence goes on from NZ_JASPFR010000001.1 coordinate 1,641,044, forward strand.
GCGCATCAGCGACGGATCGGTGATGTTGCCGAAGTTCGACGCGCTCGGCACGTCGTCGCCGGGATTGAGATCGAACCGCGGTGCGGATTGCGCGAGCGAGCCGACGACGACGAAATTGGTCGGGTTGCGCTGTTTCGCACGTGTCGTCGACGCGTCGAACCGGATCTCGGCATCTTCGGTCGGGTTCCATTTGAGGTTCCCGCCGATCTGATAGGTCTGCGTCAGGCGATCGTTGAGATTCACGATATTGTCGTTCTGCGACAGAGAGACGCGCGACGCGAGCAGTGGATTGTTGGCGATGAACTGCGTGCCCGGACGGTTGAAGCCGGTCGCGCTATTCGTGTCGTCGACGGTCAGCCCGATATACGGCGCGGAGTAGAAATTCGCGAAGATGTTGCGGTTCGTATAGACGTTGAACTTCGAATAGATGCCGTCGACGGTCAGCAACAGCGTGTCGGTCAGCTTCGCCTGAAACGCGCCCGCGACGTTGATGCGTTCGCGCCGGTCCTTCTGGCGGACGAACGCCAGGTTCTGCGGTACGTTGACCGAACCCGGCGTCGTCACGATCGCCGCCGGCGTCAGCCCGACCGAGTCCGCGTTGCCGTTGATCACCGACTGCGGGCCGAACAGCCATCCGTCGGTCTGCGTATAGTCGAGCTGGCTCTTGCGGTTGGTATAGGATCCCGACAGCACGATGCCGAGCGTCTTCGCGTCGTTGGTCAGCGAGGTCACCGCCGACAGGTCCGGGCTGAACTTGTCGCGCAGCTTGTCGTAGATCGCCCCGGCCGACGCCGCGACATGGAAGCCGCTCCGCCCGTCGAGCGGCCTTGCCGTGACGATATTGACCGTCGCGCCGATCCCGCCTTCCTGCAGTTCGGGCACGCTCGACTTATAGACGTCGGTCCGCTGGATCATGTTGGACGACAGCACGTCGAACGAGAATTCGCGGCCCGGATTGTCCGTCGCCATCACGCGACCGTTGACGAGCACCGTGTTGAACTCCGGGCCAAGCCCGCGGACCGTGATGAACTGCCCCTCGCCGCCCGAACGGTCGATCGCCACGCCGGTAATGCGCTGGAGTGACTCCGCGATGTTCGCATCGGGAAACTTGCCGACGTCCTCGGCCGAGATGCTGTCGACGATCAGATTGGCTTCGCGCTTCGTCCGTGCCGACGACGTCAGGCTACCGCGGATACCGGTGACGACGATGTCGTCGTTGCTGGTCGTCGTCACGTCGTTCTGGCCGACCTCTGCCGAGGGCGGGGTCGGATCCTGCCCGGCAACCGAAGGGTCCTGCTGGACTGACCCCGGCGTCGGGTCGGTGACCTGTTGCGCGAATGCCGGCACGGCGACGGCAAGCGCCGTCACGAGCAATCCGGCTTTGAACGGTAGCGCCATGCAATCCCCTCCTGTTACGATCGACGTCAACCACCTGCGTAATTATCTTACGTCAATGTGGCCGCGCGGAAACAATGAAAAGGAAATTTGCCTTTGTCCAGCAATCATTCGGAATAATCTTATATATTGCCTTCCGATGACTATAGATCGCGCCGCACTTACTGTTCGGTAACCGCACACCACTGCTTCCGAGCCTGGCGACCCGGCTCATATCGGCATCATGGGCACTGCTGACGCGATCTCAGGCCGCGGGAATCCCCGTACCCTCGCCGCCCAGCCGGTGCCGTACGTCCGATACGGCAGCGCACGGGGCGGATGATCGGCCGGTTGCACGGCGACAGGATTCCCGTAGCTTGGCCGACACCCTCGTCCCGAACAGGAGCGTTTGATGCTGCGACTTTACCTGCTTGCCGGTCTCGCGCTCGTCCCGACGACCACCGCGGCCCCCGCGCAACAGGCGCAGCACGCTCGCCAGGACGCGCTGTTCGAACTGCGGATCTATTATCCGGAGAAAGGCAAGCTCGCGGCACTGAACGCGCGCTTCAGGGACCACACGATGACGCTCTTTGCCAAACACGGCATGCGCAACGTCGCCTATTGGAACGAGGAACCGACCGAAGCCGCACCGGAAGGCCGGCTCGTCTACATCCTGAGCTATGCCGATCGCACGTCGCGCGACGCCAGCTGGAAGGCGTTCGGCGCCGATCCCGCATGGCGCGCCGTCGTCGCCAGTTCCGAGGCGGATGGCAAGATCGTCGCGAAGGTCGAAAGCATATTCATGACCTCGACCGACTATTCGCCGGGACTGCTCACCGCCAAGCGCCGCGGGCACACTGCGCCCCGCTAACCCCCAGCCATCGGCATGACTCCGCTCAGGCCGGCTCGCGCTTCTTGATCAGCACATATTGTCCATCGTTGAGAACGATGATCCGGGACAGGTCGTGCTGGTCGGGCTGAGGGGCCGACTGGGTACTCGCCGGCGGCGGCATCTCGATCTCGAACTCCGCGACCATTCGGTACAGCGTGGCGCGCCCGCACCGGAGGCGCTTTGCCGTCAGCGTTCGCGAGTTCCCGCAATATGACAGAGCGGCAACAATCGCGGCGCGCTCGGCCGCAGCGAGCGTTCCTTCAATCTTCCAGTCCGGAATCGATGGGTCTGCTTCCTTGTCCATTCGCAAGGACTGAACGATCCAACATAAACAGAATATGACTGAAACATACAATTTGCCATGTGTCTCGGTTTGGCACGCAATTGCGTGAAACGTTGATCGGCCAAGACTGATCACGTTACTGAACACTGGCTTAACTTCGACACTAATCCTGCGCAGCTTTTTACTTGTTCCGGACAGCGCATCGTATCCGCATTGGTCACGCAAATGGTCGTAAAGACTTGAACACTACTTCGCAGTATTGACCTGCCATGAACAAGCCCGCCGGTTCTACGGCCAAACCATTATGGCGATCTTGACCCGGACGATGATGCCGCGACCGGAGCTCCCCACCCGCCACGGGTTCGGGAGCCAGCGCGTTCGATCAGCGGGGTCAGTGCTTCGCGGTGATCGGCACCGACGCGCGTTGCGGACGGTCGACCGCCGCCTCCACGGCGCCGCCTGCCGCCGGCCGCTGGTGCCGGGTCGCGTGCAGGTGGCGCAGGATAAGCGCGAGGTCGCGCTCGGTCAGTCCGGTGTCCCGGTCGATCACGGCCGCGACGGGCAAGGGCTCGACCCACGCCGCAAGCCGGTTGCACGCTGCACCGAGTTCGGGATCCGCGGAATCGTCAAAGTCAGCCATCGCGGTAAAATAGCCCTTCCGGTTTGCCCTGCAAGGCTTGGGGCTGGTCCAGTGCGGCGCGGCACTACGCGATCTCGCCGGACTCCCCGGTTAATTGAGCATTGGGTCAGTCTCGGTGCCTTGTTAACCATAAGAGTTTGGGGCTTACGGTACGCCATCGACGGTGCAGATCGCACCGCGGATGAGAGGGTGTATCGATGGCAATGATCCTGGTCGGGTGGGCTGGCTCTTCCCTGGCAACGTTTCTCGCGCTCGGGCACGCCGCGCACAAACTCAAACAGGCGTAAACCAGCACCAGCGCTGCGGATCGGGGCCCATCGCCCGATCGGGTTTGATGGCGAGCAGCGCGCCCTGCCCCGCCCCGGACGCCCCGACGCCCGCCGCACAAAAGCTTCGACCAGCAAGGATGCCTTGCACCCCGCGTGATGCGTCTGCACCAGGCGGGGTGTGACATGCTCCCCCATGGAACGCCGAGATCTTCGCCTCGCGGTCGTTCCAATATACGCGATGGGCTGAGAAGACGCGAAGATCAGGCGCCGACGCGCGCGTTGCTTCCCTCAAAATTCCGCGCGGCAACGATGAAAGCCGGTCGCACGACGCCAGTGGCGGCAGGCGACGATGACGCCCGGGACAATCCGCACAATGCCGGCAAGCCGCCGCACCATGATGAGGCATGCCGGGAGGTTTATGCGATGAATGAACGCTATTGCTCGACAGCATATCGTTACAATTTGCCGTGAACGCGTTTGGACAACAACTTAACCTATAATTTTCTACCTGATGCAACAATCGATTGCAGGCGGGGTTGTAGCTACTGGAATTCAGGCCTACGCCGCAGGAATAGAATGGAGCACAATATGTCTGCAGATACCATCGAACTGAACCCTATAGAACTTGCGACCGAATTGACGATCGCATGGTTAAGCAATCCCAACACGCGTACGTCTGCCGATGAAGTGCCCGCTTTTCTCGGCAAGATGCACAATTCCATCGCGGCGCTTGCTGGCCATGCGCAGGCATCGGGCACGACCACCGACGTGCCGACCGACTATTCTCCCGCCGTGACTGCAAGAAAGTCGCTTGCCGATCCCGACTACATCGTCAGCATGATCGATGGAAAGAAGTACAAGACGTTGCGCCGCCATCTGTCGACGCATGGCATGACGCCCGAAGAATATCGGGTGCGCTACGGCCTCAAGGCCGACTATCCGATGGTCTCGGCCAATTATTCCGAGAGCCGTCGGGCGATGGCGATGAAGATCGGTCTTGGTCGCAAGTCCGGTGAGACTGTCGGAAGCAAGACGGATGCCGCCAAGTCGGTCGCGCGCAAGCGCAAGGGCGACGCCCCCGGCGAATGAGGCACGAGTTTACTATCGGTCTGCTTTACATTTGATACACTTCGGCTTCGAAGACGGCAGCCTTGAGCCGCCGTCTTCGAAGCCGCCGCGGCGACCGGGTCCGCAGCGCAGCGCCAGCGCTGCGCGGACCATGATGCTGCATAGCGCTGCTTGGTCACCGGTCCGAGCGACGTAGACCGCACCTGCGCGCACCAGACCTCGATCCCGCGATCGGCCGGCAAATCCCCGACATTGCGCACCGGCAGCGAAAAGCGGACAACCATCCTCCCCCCAAGCCCGATCGGGTCAATTCCCCCCGACCGATCCGCAGCGGCCAAAGGAAATGCGTCCATGGATACCCTGTCGCGTCGACAAGCGATGAAGGCCGGCACCGCGGGCGCGGCGGTCCTGTTGAGCGGACCCGCGGCGGCGATCGGACAGCCGCGCGTCGGTGCCGACCACCCGTGGCGACTCTGGTATCGCCAGCCGGCCGCAGCCTGGACGGAGGCGCTGCCGATCGGCAACGGCCGCGTCGGCGCCATGGTGTTCGGCGGCGCGGCCAGCGAACGGCTCCAGCTCAATTGCGATACGCTGTACGCCGGCGGCCCCTATCGCCCCAACAGCCCCGAAGCGCACGGCGCGCTCGCCGACATTCGCCGGATGGTGTTCGAAGGCCGCTATGCGGAGGCGGAGGCGCTGATCAACGCGCGGATGATGGCGCGCCCGCTCAAGCAGATGCCGTACCAGACCGCGGGCGACCTGACATTCACGCTGCCCGCGCTCGCGACGACCGATCGCTACGAACGCGCGCTCGACCTTGATACGGCGATCGCGCGCGTGTCGTTCACGAGCGCGGGCGTGCATCATGTCCGCGAGGTGTTCGCGAGCGCGATCGACGGGGTGATCGCCGTGCGGCTGACCGTCGACCGGCCGGGTGCGCTCGATGTCGCGGTGGCCCTGCAGCCGGGGCAGGTCGGCAAGACCGAGGCGCGCGGAGCCGACCTCGTCTTCCTCGGCCACAACCAGCCCTCGTCGGGGATCGACGCGAAGCTGTCGCTGGCGATCCGCGCGCGTATCATCGCACCGGGCGCGCGGATCGCCGTCGAGGGCGACACGCTCGTCGTGCGCGGCGCCACCGAAATGGTCGCCATCGTCGCGCTCGACACGAGCCATCGCCGCTATGACGACGTGTCGGGCAAGCCCGCGGACGTGACCGCGGCGGCGATCGACCGTGCGGCGCGCAAAGGCTGGAACGCGCTGCGCGAGGCGCACGTCACCGAGCATCGCCGGCTCTTCCGCCGCATGACGATCGACCTCGGCCGGACCGCCGCCGCCGACCGGCCGACGGACGTGCGGATCGCCGCGCTGACCTCGCCCGACTCGCTGTCGGCGCCGTCGCTCGCCGCCGACCCGGCGCTGGTGGCGCTGTATCACCAGTTCGGCCGCTATCTGCTGATCGCATCGTCGCACGCGGGCAGCCAGCCGGCGAACCTGCAAGGCATCTGGAACGACAGCAATCGTCCGCCATGGGACAGCAAGTATACGATCAACATCAACACCGAGATGAACTACTGGCCTGCCGAGCCCACCGGTCTTGCCGAATGCGTCGAGCCGCTCATCCGGATGGTCGAGGATCTCGCGGTCACCGGTGCGGAGACGGCGCGCGTCATGTACGGCGCGCGCGGATGGGTGGCGCATCACAATACCGATCTGTGGCGGGCGACCGCACCGATCGACGGCGCGCAATGGGGCATGTGGCCGACCGGGGGCGCGTGGCTGTGCCTGCATCTGTGGGACCGCTGGGACTATGGCCGGGACCCGGCGTTTCTGCGCCGTATCTATCCGCTGCTGCGCGACGCCGCGCTGTTCTTCCTCGACACGCTGGTGCGCTATCCGGGGACCGACTGGCTCGTCACCAATCCGTCGCTGTCGCCCGAGAACCAGCACCCGCATCGCAGCTCGATCTGCGCGGGCCCGACGATGGACATGCAGATCCTGCGCGACCTGTTCGACCATGTCGCCGCCGCCGCCGCGATCCTCGGCACGGACGCTTCGCTCGCCAAGGAGGTCGCGGCCGCGCGCGCGCGACTGGTCCCCAACCGGATCGGCGCGCAGGGGCAGCTGATGGAATGGATCGAGGACTGGGACCTCGACGCGCCCGACCTCCAGCATCGCCATGTCAGCCACCTCTACGGGCTCTATCCCAGCGCCCAGATCAGCCTCGACGAAACGCCCGCCCTCGCCAACGCGGCACGCCGATCGCTCCGCATCCGCAGCGACAACGCCACCGGCTGGGGGCTGGCGTGGCGCCTGAACCTGTGGGCGAGGCTCGACGATGGCGAGCACGCGCACGCGATCCTCGGCCATCTGCTCGGCCCGGGGCGCACCTATCCCAACATGTTCGATCCGCACCCGCCGTTCCAGATCGACGGCAATTTCGGCGGCACCGCGGGCATCACCGAGATGCTGGTACGCAGCCGGGGCCAGACGATCGATCTGCTCCCCGCATTGCCGGGCGCCTGGCCCGACGGGAGCATCCAGGGCGTTCGCGTCCGGGGCGCCGCCGAACTCGATCTCGCCTGGAACGCCGGCGTCCTGCAGCACGTCCGGATGCAGTCGGCGATCTCGGAAACATGGACATTGCACTACGGCGATCGTCAGCACCGCGTGACGCTGTCCCCCGGGCAGACGCTGACGCTGAACCCGGCGGATTTCAGACGTCAGGACCCGGGGTCGAACAGGCCCGCGGTTCCAGGATAGGCGTCGGCGATCATCACCCCCGCCGTCTCGGCGTACACCGCCTCCCAGGCCTGACGCGTTGCGGGCGTGAAACCGTCCGCGAGAATGTCTGCGAACGTATCGATCAGGACGGCGCCGACCACCGCATAATGATAGGGCTTCACGCCGTACTGGACATGTCTTAGCGCCAGCGCCGACAGCGCGGGATGCAGCCGCCCGAGATCGACGACATTCTCGACCAGGACATCGATCGTCTCCGAGAACACGGCGATCTGATGCGCCATGTCGTCGGGGAAAAGCGCGCGCGCGAACGGATGATCCAGCAGCAGCCGATAGTAAAACGCGTCCGAATAGCGCGTCGGTGCGCGGCTGATCAGCGCATAGCTTTCGCGCACGAGCCTGATCTGATCTGCCGTCAGAGACACATCGCCCTCCCCGTCGGCTCCCCCGTCGAGTCGACTTTGCCGCATCGCCGCCTGTCGCGGCTGATCGCAGATTATCCTGACGCCGCAGCATCATGACGCCAAGCGCAATCGGTTCCGCCCGGCATCTTTCGCCGCATACAGCGCGACATCGGCACGCTTGAGGATGACATGCCCCGTGTCGTCGCCCTGCGTCGTCGCGACGCCCAGGCTGACGGTGACCTTCGGCTGCGCGCCACCCCGCGATGCCTCGATCCGGGACCGCACGCGTTCGGCGATCTGCAACGCGGTGTCCGCATCGGTCCGCGGCAGGATGATGACGAACTCCTCCCCGCCATAACGGCCGATCAGGTCGGTGCTCCGCAATCCCTCGATCGCCGAGGCCGCGACGCGCTTCAGCACCTCGTCGCCGACATCATGCCCGTACCGGTCGTTGACGGCCTTGAAATGGTCGATGTCGAACAGCACGACCGACAGCGCGGCATCGCCGTCAGCGACGTCCGACAGCGTCGCATCGAGATATTCGACGATCCGCCGGCGGTTCGCCAGCCCGGTCAGCGCATCGGTCGAGGCCAGCGCCATTGCCCTCTCCGCGCTCCGGTTGGCGGCGTCGCGCGCATCCTGCAGCACCTTCCGCGCTTCGATCTGCTCGGTCACGTCACGGATCAGGCCGAACAGCCCGATCGCGTCGTCGGTCGACGAATAATCGCGCTCGCCCTGTGTCGCGACATGACGGATCGCGCCATCGGGCCGGACGATCCGGGCCTCGAAGGCAAAGGGCTGCCCGCTGGAGAGCGCCTCCGCGACAACCTGCGACACGACCGCCCGGTCATCCGGGTGATACAGGCCGATCGCCTGTTCGAGCGACGGTGGCCGATCTTCGGGAAGCCCGTGCATGCGGAAGACCTGCGGCGACCAGAAAATGGTCTGGTTGACCGAATTCACCCGCCAGTGGCCGATATGCGCGGCGGCCTCGGCCTGATCGAGCAGCCGGATACGCTCGGACAGATTGACCCTCAGGCGATCGCGCGCCGCGAGCAGCGTCGCCATCGGCAATGCCGAGACGAACAGCGACAGAAGATAGAACTGGAAGAACAGCAGGCGCAGAATCATGCGATCCCCGGATCAGAAAGATCGGGCCGGAATCCCACCCGAGCGCGAGCGACCCGATCGCCGCGACGACGATCATGCTGATGATCCCGCCGAGCATGCCGCCACGCAGGACCGCGACGACGATCACCATCATCGGCACGAACAGCATGGGAAACTGGGTTTGCGAGAAGGTCGCGCCCGCCGCGACCGCGGTGCAGATGATGATAGCGATGAGGTTGAGGACATCGCGCCGCGCGACCGCCTGCCGTGCCGACACCAGCAGCTCGAACAGCGCGAGCAACAGCGGCGTGACGAGGAGCATGCCGAGCCATACGGTACTGAACCAGGACAGGATGAACGCGCGGCCGGCCTGCGGTGCGATGCACGCCGCGACGCCCGCGCTCACCAGCGCCGCGACCAGCGAGGCGAGAAAGAACGCGGCCAGCCCCGCCGGATCGACGAACGAAACGCGGCGTCCCGACCGCCGCCGCAGCAGCAGCGCGGCGACGACCGCCTCGAGGCCGTTGGCGGCGGTAAATCCCACGGAGACGTAGAGATCGGCACCGGTGAGGAAATTGGCGGCAAAACTCGCGGCGAGCGCCGCGATCGCGAACCGCCAGACCGATCGCCGGCGGACGATCAGCAGCGTCGCCAGCAGGATCCCGCTCGGCGGCCAGATCGCGGCGATGCCATGCGCCCCGCGTGTCGCGAGCAGCGACACCACCGCAAAGGCGAAATAGGCAATGCCGAGAGCCATCGGACCGAGCGGTGAATCACCCAATCGTATAATCATTCGTCGCATTGCAATCGGTTATCGGGAAATCCTTAACGACGAGATTACCGTCGCGCATCATCACGCTGTCGTATCGACCAGCGCCATCGCGTGTCGCCCGCCGCGCGGCCGACGGACCGGCGGAGGATACGGTCCGCCCGAGGCGGACTGCCCCGCACCAGCCGGGCATCTGGTCTCGCCGCGCGCTTTACTGCTAGCGGACGCTACGCCTCCACGAGGTGCGTGTAATCGCGCCAAAGCGCGCCGCCGTTAAAACGTCGGCGCCTTGGACCGCTAGCTGCCGGCGTTCAGACGTGCCTGCCGCGCATGTCTGCGGCTCACCTCTTTCATGGCATCCGTTTCGGTGAGATCGACGACATGGACCGTGAGCGGACCGATCCGCTGCGGTATGCGGCTGCCCGTTGGTATCTCGAACGTGGCCCGCACGGTGAACCGGTCGATCCGGTACATGCCCGCATCATTGTCGCTGCCGCTCAGGGGAATATAGCGGCGTGAACCGATCTGTTTCAGGATCCCGGGCGCCCATTGTCCGAGCCCGGCATTACGCAGCACCTCGACGCCGGCCGTTTTCCCGTCAGGCCGAACCCAATACCCCACATCGGCAAATCTGATCTTCGAATCATGCCAGGGATCCTTCTCGACCAACGTCCGGATCGCGTTGATGTCATTGATCGGTGGCGCATAGAGCAGCTTCGGCGGCCCCTCGGGGTTCTGACGAAGTCGCGCGGCAAGCGCCTCGATTCCGTCACGCTTGCCTTGCTGGAACGCGATCCGGGCGCGCAATATGTCGCGCAGGTCGGTCATCGACGTTTTGTTCTTGGCCGCCAGCCCGACGGCTTCGTCCGCGACGCGCTCGGCGTCCTTGTAGCGACCCGAGCCCATGAGCAGCCACGCCCGCCGAAAAGCGCTCCCCGCGGCGATTTCACCTTGTCCCTGCGCAATGGCCAGGCGCTCGACCTTTTTATAAATGCCTTCGGCAAGTTGAAGCCGGCCCAGCTTGATCAGAGTATCGGCAAAGTCGATCTCCTGCCCCAACGTCGCGCTATTGGCCTCCCCCAGATAGCGGCGCAGCGTCAGTACGTTGTTGCGGGCCGACCTCAGCCACAGCTCGTCATTGCCCTGATGCTCGGCAACGGTGGCGAGCGTGGCGTAAAGACTTGATACGGGGCCCGGCAACCGCTCTGCATACGCCACGTTGCGCTTGATCGCCTTCTGGAGAGACCGTTGGGCATCATCATACCGGCCACCGGTAAATTGCTCGACAGAGGTTTGGAGCGTAAGTTCGATCTCTTCGTCAGGCGAACAGTTGCGGGCTATGCAAGCGGCCAGCTCTCGCTCTGCTCGTTTGCCCACCACGACAATATCCGGCGATGGCGGCGCGGCAGTAACTTGTGCGACGAGAAGCAGCAGGGCCAGCATTCTATCATCGTCCTTGTCCCGGCACCCGCTGTCAAGCGTCACACGTGTCTGGACGCGAAGGCATCAGCTGCCCTCGGCAGGCCGCTCATCCTTGTCCGGGTCTCGCCCATGGCTGCGGTCGAGTAGACGCATGATCGGCGTCACGGTGAGCCCGTGCAGCACGATCGAGAACAACACGACCAGCCCGACCAGTCCCCAGAGCCGTTCGGCGCCCGTCACGTGGATATGGTTGAGGCCATAGGCCAGATAATAGATCGACCCGACGCCGCGTATGCCGAAAAACGCCAGCGTCAGTTTCTCCGACCGATCAGCCCGGTGACCCCACAGCCCGATCAGCCCGGTGACCGGGCGGATCACCAGCAGGATGACCAGCGCGACCAGCACGTCCGTTAGCGAGACCGATGCCAGCAGGCCGCTGACCAGCGCACCGCCGAACAGCAGAAGCAACACCATCATCGCCAGTCGTTCGATCTGCTCGGTGACATCGTGCATGTCGTGATGGAAATCGTGAGTCCGATGCGTCCCGCGAAACGTCAGCGCCGTGACGAACACGGCAAGAAACCCGTAGCAGTGGATGATCTCGGTCACGCCATAGGAGATGCACGTCGCAGCCAAGGCAATCAGCCCGTCGCCGGTCTGCGCCAGTTTGGTCTGCGCCGGAACATGGAAGGTCAGCCAGCCAAAGGCGCGACCGATCAGCCAGCCGGCGCCGACGCCCGCGCCGATTTCCCACAGCACGCGGTAGCTCAGCCACTCACCCAGCCATGGTCCCTGCGTGCCGGCAGCGGCTGCCGCCATGATCGCGAGATGGACGAACGGAAACGCGAAGCCGTCGTTGAGCCCTGCTTCCGACGTCAGTCCGAAGCGCACCTCGTCTTCGTCGTCGCTCTTGGGTGGCCCGACCTGGATATCGGAGGCGAGAACGGGATCCGTCGGTGCCAGGCTCGCCGCAAGCAGCAGCGCGATCGCCCATGGCAATCCCATCCCCCACGCCGTCACCGCGGCGATGGCGAGAATGCCGAGCGGCATCGTGATCGCAAGGAGGCGCCACGTGACCACCCACTCGCGCCAATGAAACACCCGGTCGATCTTCAGGCCGGCGCCCATCAACGCGATGATGACGACGAACTCGGTAAAGCGCTCGGTGATCTCGGGGTACAGAATCGGTAGCGGCCTCAGCGTCACCTGCGGCAGCGAGAACAGCGCGGCGCCGAGCCCGATGCACACGATGGGCAACGACAAGGGCAGCTTGCGGAGCGCCAGCGGCAGCCAGACGACCAGCGCGGTGAGCAGGCCAAATCCGGTCAGGATGAGGATGTACGGGTCGGGCAATCCGAAAACGGCGATCATGACGGGTCTTTCGGGTCGGGAATGCGACCGTGCCGCAGGCTCGGCACGGTCATGGGCTCCGGCGTCCGAGCGCATCGCCGATGCCAACGTTCCGAAAGACGCGATTGAAAGCCCGAAATTCCGTCACGTCAGCGGCAGCGCGAGGCGATGACGAAGTTCCGGTTCTGTGACGATCTCGATCGTCGCCTTGCCTCGCCGAAGCTCCTCCACCCGGCGGTAGTCCGCATGCGCGGTGACGAAGCGGCCGAAGGGCTGGTCATCACTGATGACGAGCATCGTCGTCGTGGACCCGACCGAGGCCATGACGCGCGCACCGGCGGCCGCCAGATGCCGCGCGAGCGTGCCATCGCGCGCGCCGCCGAGAATGGCCACGCGCTGACCCTTCATTGGCCCCGTCGCGGCGGCCTTCAACGCGACACCGCGGCGTCCGCTCGTCGACGACAGCCAGCCGGCGAGCCCGATACCGGTGTGCTCGATCGCACGCACGATCACCATGCCGGCGGCACGCGCGTCGCTCAGCGCATCATGGTGCTTGTGCCGAACCCCAAGGAATTGTGTCAGCACGTTCAGCCGGTGACTGGGCAGCTCGGGCCACGCGCGTTTCGCGACGCGCACGCTGTCGAGCCACGTCGTCTCGATGGCGGCCTGCCCATGGATCGCACACGCCGCGCCAAGCGCGCCCTTGTCGAAGAAGGAGTGCGCGACGGTGATCCGGCCCGCGAGATGGCCGTCGATGACGGCATGGACGTCGCCGAAATTCGGCGCGCCAACGACATGATCGCCGGTGATCCCATGGATGCGCGTGTTGAACGACGAAAAATGGTCGAGCGGGTCGACCAGCGTCTCGTACGCGAACAGCTCGACGCCGTCCCTGAAGCCGACGATACCGATCTGGCAGATACTGCTGACGCGCGAGCACGCCGTTTCCACGTCGACGACCACGAAGTCGGGTACGGCGGCATCCGGTGCGGGCGATTGAGGCAGCTGAACGGGGTCAAGGGCCATCATGGTCGACCTGCAAGGCTGCGGAACGTGATCGACCAGCGCGGCCGCTCCATCGCGACGATGCTGTGCTCCCAGTCGTGACGGGCGGGTCCGCTCAGCTGGTAGGCGGCGCGCGGATCGAGCGGGACCGACGCCCTGTCGAACCCATCGCTGCGTCGACGTCGAAACCGCATCTCGGCGGGCGCGCCGAGCGATATGCCGAGGACGTGACCATAGATCGGGCGGTCGCGATGCCATCCGATCCCTGCGCCCGGATCGTACCGGATGAGCAGCGCCTGGATCAGCTCCTCCGGATCGAGATCTGCAAAGCCCGCCGCCCGGTCGCGGAACGGCAGCAGCCACCCGGGGATGGGGGTGCCTCTGCCGGCCGGCCGACCTCGAAGTCATAGCTCCACCCGAAGGAGGTCGTGAGGCGCTTGCCGGTCCAGCCCTGGAAGCGGAAGGGCGTGAGATCGGTCGCATCGATGCGCTCGATCAACGCGTGCTCCTCGCCCGCATCGACCAGGTCGCCGCGCGTACTGAGCCCGGGCAGCACCGGCGCGTCGAACAGGTCCAGGGTCACGCCATCGTCGCCGCGACGATCGGGCGCCGGCCCGGCATGGCTGACGGCGGCGCGGCAAGGCTTGAAACGGCAGCGCCGACCAGCCGGATGCCCGTTTCCACGAAGGCGGAACAGGCGTCCATGTCGACGGGGACGAACGTGCGGGCGACGGCGGTCATCCTCCACCGATAGCAAACACGGAACGAAGTGGGAACGGGTCTGGTGTACGATCGCCGCGCCCGCTGCGTTCGACACGAGCACGCCTGCCGCAGTCCTGCCGCTGGCGAGCGCCGGTTGCAGACGTTCGGACCGCCTTGCCGACTTTCGCCGATCGTTCATCCGACCCATCGGCCGCGCCCGGCGACCCGGCTCGGTCCGTTAACCGGGGACGGAGCGCAGGCCGAACCACCGCCGCGAACATCCATCACTTCAGCCAGGCAAACGCATCGAACTCCCGGGCGAAGATCGCACGGGCGACACGCTCATAGACCTTGCGCCCGGAATCGCCGTTCGTGAGAATTACGACCGCCATGTTCGATGCCAGATCGACGACAAACAGGTTGGCGACGCCGTCGTTCGCGCCCCAGTGCCAGGCGAAACGTCGGTCCGCACCGCGCTCCAGCCCCCACCCGAGCCCCCAGTCGAGCGTCCCCTTGACGCGCGTCGTCGGGGTCGAAAGCATCGCGTAGCGCTGCGCATACGCCAGACACCGGGCGAAATCGGCGGCCGTCGTCCACAGCCCGGCCGCCATGTTGGGGATCGTGAACATCGGCATCGCCGGCCTCCCGCGCGACACGGCCGCGCGCTCCCGCTCGACCTGCGTCCAGCGGTCGACGGGTGTCGATGGCCCGGCGTCGCGACGCGCTGCGAATTCTGCAGGCCCCTTGTCCGCGAGCAGCGCACCGGCGCCATCATGCGCCCACGCGACCAGCGGCTCGGTGCCGTGCGCCCAGCCATAGCTGCTCCGGCGCATCCCCGCCGGCCGCAGGACCCGCGCTGCGACAACCCGCGCGGCCGTCTCACCGGTCACCGCTTCGATCAGTCGACCGAGCAGCACGAAGCCTTCGCCCGAATAGCGGAATCTGGTGCCGGGGGTGAACGCGCTCGTCAGCGCTTCGCCCGCCGCGTCCCGCCAGTTGGGCAGACCGCTGGAATGCGAAAGCAGGTGCCGCGGCGTGATGGTGCGCGTGCGGGGATCGTCGGTGAACGCGACATGGTCGGCCACTGGCCTGTCGAGATCGATCAGACCAGCGCGCACCATGTCATGAACGGCGACCGCGATGACGACCTTGGAGAGCGACGCCGCTTCGAACAGCGTGTCGGGCGTCGCCAGCACGTCATTCGCCCTGGCATAGCCGACCGCGCCGCTTGCGATGGTGCCCGACGCATGCAGAACCGCCCAGCTTGCGCCAGGCACCGACGCCAGCTCCAGCCACGCCGGCATCGCGTCGAGCGGTGCCGGCAACTGCGCCGACCTTGCGCGCGTCGCGGTCACCGCGACCGCTCCGAGGCACGGAACCGCCAGCACGGTACGCCTAGACACCGAAACCATGCGCATCCCCCCGCAAACGAAGCCGGACCATACAGCGTCACGCCGCGGCGTCACTGGCCCAAATCTCGTCATTAGAATGGCTTGTCGACCTGCGCGGCTCCCGACGGTCGGTCATTCCTGCACGGACGGTAGCGCAGGAAGACCAGCGTCGCGCCTCCTTCAATCACCCCCCGTGTCCCGGCATGAACGCGCACGCTCGACTCCGGACGCTCTTATTCCCGTCTCATGCCGACGTAATATTTGTAAAGATCAGTCTTCCTCCGGCGTCGTCCCCTGCGGGCACGTTGACAAGATGAATGCCGTCCGATCCTAGCTACCCGGGAGATTATCCGGGGGACCAGCCATGAAGACCGTTTTCGCGACGTTTACCGCCATGCTGCTGCCGTTCGCGCCCCCCGCGATCGCACAGACCAAGGCCCCGGCGGCGACGCAGTATGAGATCAGCTTCCCCAATGCGGTCCATCACGAGGCGCAGGTCACCGCGACCTGGCGCGATCTTGGCCCTGCCCCGTTGCGCGTCCAGATGTCGCGGTCGTCACCCGGCCGCTACGCGATCCACGAATTCGCCAAGAACGTCTATGCGCTCTCCGCCAGGGATGGCCGCGGTCGCGCGCTCGCGGTGACGCGGACCGACCCTTATGGCTGGACGGTCGCCGGGCACGACGGCACGGTGACGGTGACCTACACGCTGTTCGGCGATCACGGCGACGGTACCTATGCGCAGATCGATGCGACGCACGCGCATCTCAACATGCCGGCGACCTTCCTGTGGGCGGCCGGACAGGAAAAGCGCCCGATTCGCGTGCGGTTCGTGCCCTTCGACACCAAGTGGAAGGTCGCGACGCAGCTTCAGCCGACCGGCGACCGCTACACCTTCGCCGCGCCCGACTTCCAGTATTTCATGGACAGCCCGACCGAGCTGTCCGATTTCGACCTGCGCGAATGGCAGGTCGGCGAAGGGCCGACGCGCGCCACGATCCGCCTCGCGGTCCATCACGACGGCACGCCCGCCGATCTCGATCGCTTCGCCGCCAGCGCCAGGAAGGTCGTCGCACAGCAGATCGCGCTGTGGGGCGAACACCCCGCCTACGACTTCGGCACCTACACCTTCATCGCCGATTACATGCCGCAGATCAGCGGCGACGGCATGGAACATCGCAACTCGACGATCATCTCGCAGCCGCGCTCGTTCAAGGCGGCGAAGTTTTCGCAGATCGACACGCTCAGCCACGAATTCTTCCACAGCTGGAATGTCGAGCGGATCCGCCCCGCCGAGCTCGAACCGTTCGACTTCACCCGCGCCAACCCGACCCCGTCGCTGTGGCTCGCCGAAGGGTTCACGCAATATTACGGGCCGCTGATGATCCGCCGCGCGGGCGAATCGGCGATCGACGCGTATCTGCGCGGGGTCGGCGCGACCGTCAACGCGCTGACCACCGGCACCGCCCGCACCTATGGCGGCCCGCAGGAGATGAGCCTGCGCGCGCCGTTCGTCGACGCGGCAAAGGCGATCGACGCGACCAACCCCAACATCTTCGTGTCCTATTACACCTATGGCGCCGGCCTCGCGCTCGCGCTCGACCTGACGCTGCGTCAGCGCTACCCGGACATCACGCTCGACACCTTCATGCGGCATTTGTGGCAGACCTTCGGCAAGCCCGAGCGCCCCTATACGCGTGCCGACCTGTCGCGCGCGCTGGGCGCGGTGACGAAGGACCCCGCCTTCGCCGACGCCTTTTTCAGGACCTCGATCGATGCCAGCGCGCTCCCCGATTATGCCCCTTTGCTCGACCAGGCGGGTCTGAAGCTGCGTCCCGCCAGCCCGGCCGCCGCGTGGTTCGGCAACGTCCGCCTCAAGGCGACCGGCAGCGAGGTCCGCATCGATGGCGCGCCCGCACCCGGTACGCCACTCTATCGCGCCGGCCTCGACAATGGCGACCAGATCGTCAGCCTGGGCGGGACGTCGATCACCAGCGATGCGGAGACGGCCGCGGCGCTGTCGCGCTACAAACCCGGCCAGACCGCCGACATCGTCTACCGCCAGCGCGGCCTCGAACGCCGCGCCACGCTGACCTTCGTCGCCAATCCCACCGTCGAGGTGGTCCGCTACGAAACCGCGGGCATAACGCCGACCGCCCGCCAGATCGCGTTTCGCACCGCGTGGCTCGGGCAGGATATCGCGGCCAACTAGGCGGGAACAGCGATACCCGACCAGGCGGATAGGCGTTGAAATCCGGCGGCCGTCGTGTATCCCTGTGCCACCACAAAAAGGGTTGATCATGAAGAAAGTTTTCGCTGTCGCCGTCGCTACCGGCCTGCTCTCGCTCGCAGCCTGCAACTCCAGCCCGCGCGAGCAGGCGGCTGATCAGATCGAGTCGAACACCGAAGCCGTCGCCGACAACCTCGAAGACGCGGCCGACGATACGGGCAACGCCGCAGCGGAAGCCACGCTCGAGAACAAGGCCGACGCCGTGCGCGCAACCGGCCAGAATCAGGCCGACGACATGCGCACCAACGACCCCGACACCAATCTTTCGAATGGCATCTAAAAGATTGACCGCGTAAAACCGCAGCCAGGTTGCTCCCAAGCAGCTTGTAAGAACAGGGCATCCGGGGCCGACCCGGGTGCCCTTTCTGCGTCCCGAGTAAGCGCCCGGGCCGCTGGCGAATGAAATCGGCACCGTCATGCCGGTCATTCATCGTTGCGACGACCGCGCTTGGCGACCGACCCGCCGTCATGGCCGTCACCTAGACAGGTGATCGTGCGCTGCACGGCTACCGCGTGAACAGGAACCCGACGCCGCCGAGAAACAAGGCGCCCTCGAGCATGCCGATCGCCACGTTACCCGTGGCACGCAGATAGCCGGTTCCAAGCACCTTCGCGAACCTGCCGGTCAGAACGAGAAAATAGTTGAGCGTGGTAACGCCCATCAACCAGTGGCCGATCATCGGCATCAGATCGCTTTTATCGTCGATCAGGACGGCGCTGAGGCTCATCCCGAGCGCGAACACCGCGGCAGGATAGCATTGCACATAGAAGGGCTGTCGTAGCGAACTGCGGTCTAACTTCACCCCGCGGCAACGCACTATTCGGGCAGCAAGAAAAAGCGGAAATGCCGCAAATATCACCGCCCGGAAGGCCAGCGCCGTCGTATTGTCGTTGACGAGGCCGGCAAGCCCATGCGTGTTGGCGATGATTTCGTCGGTCTGGCCAAGTGCTGCGCTGACGGTATGCGCAAGCAGCAACGCCAGCGCCAGGAAAAGCGGCGGCCGCAGCAGGGCCGCATATTGCTGATCATCCGGAAGTGCCGCTTCGCGTTCGACCTGCTCCATCACGGCGATGGGTTGGAAGACGGCACGCCATAGCGTCAACGGGAAGAAGATCAGCCAGCTCATGACCTCATAGAGGAGTTCGTCGAGCGAACTGAGCCACTTCATGAAGTCCATGCTGCATCATGTTCGATTCGATCATCGATCGCAACGGCTGGCGTTCCCTCAAGGTCCGGCCTTGGTGCCTGCTATCGATGGAAGGTCACTGACGCGGCCGGGTATGATGCAAACCATCGTCGGGCGTGCGGCTCTCTGGCCGAAACGACGATCCTGATCGCCCAATTCCCGCTGGTGACCAGGGCCTGAAAGCTGTCGACGGTTATGGACGCCGTCGTTCCTGATTTATAAACTCGCCATACCGATGACGAGCTGATTCCGCCCGAACAGGAGAGTCGCGATGCGTTGCCCAGCAGGCCTGTTGAAGATCACGGCCATGTTTCTTTCCGCTTCTGCACTTCCGGCGATTGCCCCGGCGCAATCTACCGGTCTTGAAGACATGATTGGTGCCCGTGCCGGTCAGGCCGAGATGGAACTGCAACGGCGCGGCTATGTGAACATCCGCGGGGAGCAAGGTGACGATCGCGCCTATACCTATTGGTGGAACGCCGACCGGCGCCAGTGCGTCACCATCGCCACGATGGAAGGCCGGTACAATTCCATTCAACCGACCACGTCGCCCGACTGCCGGAAACCCGCCAACCTTCGTCCCGACCCCGGCTACGGTCGTCAGCCTGCGTCACGGCCGCGCCCTGACTATGAACCGGATCCTGCCTATGAACGCGCGCCACCGCGTACCGGTAGCGGACAAGCGGGCTATCCATCGGCAGGCCCGGTCGTCGACGGACGAAACGTGGAGCTCGGTCTCGTGTGTTTTGGGGACGGATCGAAGACCGGCCTCGCCAGCGGTACGACATGGAACTGGAATCGTGATCGCGATCGGTACGAGTCCGGCACCTACACCGAAACCAGGAGAGAGGTCTTCGACGCCTCGCTCATGGTGCAGACCTGGGCGGGTGGTGGACGTATCCGGTTGCCCAAATCGCTGGTCCCGCCAATCCATTCCCGTGGGGATCAGGGGTGGTGGGACTTGTACGACGTGTCGGTAAGCCCGGATATGATCCGGGCCAGCTATCGCCTGAACGGTTTGAACAAGCCACGGATGGTGATCGATCGGCGCAGCGGTCGCATCACGGTGGAAGGCATGAGCAATTACGGCTTTCGTGGCACGTGCGACGCCATCGGTCACGAACCCCGCCGCTTCTAGCCCCGCCGTTTTTTGCATGGAGCAGCGGGGCTAGAGCGGCGACAGCCAAGTCCGGCAACGGAACGGCTGCGCAAGGCATCAGCCGTGAGCAGGGCAATATCGCGCGAGGAATTCGCCATGTCGCGGCAGCGTCCGCACCGTGCGCGCTATCCCCCTGGACAAATCCGCGAAGGAGTTTTGCAGCTCCTGTCCTTTGATGATGCTCGCGATGCGGTGATGCGCGCGTGGCACGACGCCTTGCCCGAGCATGACGGAAACCCAGGAATCGATCCGGAACAGGTCGTCCTGTCCCTGCCAGGCACCCGCGGTCGTGGTGAAAAGCGAGATCCGCTCGGCGAGGCTGTCGGGAACGCTCATCTGCGCGCAGTCGCGCCAGAACGGCGAATCGCGACGCTCGGTGACGTGGTAATGGAGGATGATGAAGTCGCGCACATGCTCCCACTCGTGTCGCGACTGCGCGTTGAAGCGCGCGGCGAGCGCAGCGTGATCATCACCCCGAAACGGGAACAGCTGGATCAGACGGATCACCGCATTCATGATCAGGTGGATACTGGTCGACTCGAGCGGCTCGATGAATCCCGCCGCGAGGCCCAGCGCGATACAGTTCCGGTTCCAGGCCTGTCG
This sequence comes from Sphingomonas sp. 22R3R2A-7, assembly GCF_036856055.1. Lineage (NCBI taxonomy): Bacteria > Pseudomonadati > Pseudomonadota > Alphaproteobacteria > Sphingomonadales > Sphingomonadaceae > Sphingomonas > Sphingomonas sp. 22R3R2A-7. The sequence goes on from NZ_JASPFR010000001.1 coordinate 1,661,701, forward strand.
GCGCATGCCCGAGCGGAAACGCAGCGGGCGCGGCTCGAACAGCGGCCGGCCGTCGAGCGCGCCGATCAGCGTCGCATGCGCCTCGTCATCGCTCATGTGCCGGCTGGAATAGACCAGCCCGTTGCCCGTCCGCGTCTGGAGCGGGATCTGCCAGCGCCAGCCTGCACTGTGCGCGATCGCGCGCGTGTACGGCACGGGCGGCGCGACCGTCTCCGTCTGCACGGCAAGCGCCCGGTCGGTGGCTAACCATTCCGACCAATCCTCATAGCCGGTCCCGAGCGTGCTTTCGGTCAGAAGCGCGCGGAAGCCGGTGCAGTCGATGAACAGGTCGCCCGCGATCCGTTCGCCCGATGCCAGGACGAGCGCCGTAATATCACCCCCTCGCCGTCGCGCTCGACCCGGTCGATACGTCCCTCGACGCGCCGCACGCCCCAGGGCTCTGCCAATGTCCGGAGGAACCGCGCATACGCGGTCGCGTCGAGGTGGTAGGCGTATGCCAGCGAATGCTGCTCGTCGTGACCGAAGAGCCCCGCCCCCGCGGCCTGCTGTTCGAGCGAATAATCCCCGTAGGCGCCACCGAACCCGCGGGCACGCGCCTCGAGCCAGAAATGCTGAAAGTCGGCGATCGCCACCGACCTGCCGACGCTGCCGAACGGATGGAAATAGCGGTCGCCGACCCGGCGCCAGTTCTCGAACGCGATGCCCAGCTTGAAGGTCGCCTGCGTGGCGCGCATGAAGGCGGCTTCGTCGATGCCGAGAAACGCGTGGAAACTGCGCGCGGTCGGAATGGTCGATTCGCCGACGCCGACGGTGCCGATCTCGTCCGATTCGACGAGCGTCACGTCGACGAGCGATCCGAGCTGACGCACGATCGCCGCGGCCGCGATCCATCCGGCGGTGCCACCGCCCGCGATCACGACGCGGGTCCGCGGGCGTTCAGACGTCTCGGTCATCGGTTCAGCCTGTGCAGCAGATAGGCGCGCAACTGACGGGCGCCGGGCTCGTCCAGCGGTGCGAGCGGTCCGCGTGCGGGGGCGGCAGATGCGCCGCGACCGCCTCCGCATCGCCGAACACATAATGGTCGAACATCGCGCGCCACGCACGCTTTTCCTGGGCGGGCCGGTCGCGCAGGCTGAGCAGCGCGTGCAGCAGCGTATCCATCGGCGTGTCCATGAAGGCCGGTGCCGCGTTCCACCAATAGTTCACGAGCACGTTGAAATCGTCGAGCGCCTCGACATGGTGCCACCACAGGGCCGGATAGACGAGCACGTCGCCGGCCTCGAGCTCGGCCACCGATCCGGCGGCAAGCGCGGCAGCGAAGCGGGGATAGGCCTCGAGATCGGGCGCAGCGAAATCGACCATGCTCACCACCTGCCCGCCCGGGGTCGGCGCGAGCGGGCCGGGATAGAGGTTGCCGACCTGGTCGGGTGGAAACAGCGTGAAGCGTCGCCGCCCGACGGCGCAGACCGCCGCGTTGTTCGACATGTCATGGTGCGCGGACGCGATCGTGCGGTTGCCGATCCAGATGCTGGCTAGCGGCGCGTGACGATCGAAGACGTCGCCGTGCGGCGCCAGATCGTTCTCGCGTCGGAAGCCGGGAAGATAGGTCTCGACGTCGGTCGAGCCGAGATAATAAGCGGGCGCCTCGGCGTCGCCCAGATGCCCGAGCACGCGATCGAGGAAATCCCCCAGCGCGATCCGCTCGGCCACGAAGTTCATCGCGGTGACGGACCCGTCATAATGGAAGCGCCCCCTGATCGCGGGATCGCCGACATAGCCGGTGACGGGACGGCCCGCATCGAACCGGCGCAGATAGGCGGCAGCCTCGTGCGGCGACCTCCGTCCGGCCTGGACCAGCGGCCAGTCGGCGGCGAGCCCGCGGAGGATCACCGGCTCCTCGGTCGCGATCAACGCTTCCAGATCGAGGACGCCGGTGTGATCGATCTCGCGCACCCCGCGCGACACGCGCACGCGCTCAGCCACGGAACTCCTTCCGCAGCTTGCGATCGATCAGGTGGCGAAGGTTGCCGAGCGACGAGGCGATCCAGAATGCCGGACGCAGGAAATCGTCGCGGTGGAGTGCTGCCAGAGCGTCGCCGTCGAGCGCAGCCAGCCGCCCCGCATCGACGGTAAAGCGATCGGGAATGTCATACCGACGCCCGTCGGCGAGATCGAGTTGCAGTGTCGCGGGTTCGAGCAGGCCCGCGTCGGCGAACGCGTCGAACATCGCCTTTTCGGTCTCCAGACCGACATAGATCTGTTGCAGCATCGTCGAGACGTGATCGAGCAACGGCGCGTTGCCGCCAAGCTCGCGGAACACCGGCTCGCCATCGTCGACGATCCGCGGATGGTCCGGGTCGACATGGATCATCGGTCCGCCACCGGCATCGACGCCGATCGAGAACGGACCACGCGCGCGTGCCGCCGGCACGTACCGCGCGTCCCAGTTCTCGCCGTCGAGGAACAGGTTTTCGTCGGGATCGAGCCCCAGCAGGACGGTCGCGAAGAGGACGCCTTGCTCGTCGCGACGCAGCAGGATCGCATAGTCGCGCTGCAGTTCCTCGAACTCGCCCGGGAAGACGCGCGTCTGGTTGATCGCATCGCCATAGCGCGCGTGGTGACCGACCGCGACACGCAGGTCGCGGTGGTCGATATTGTTGAGAAGTACCGGAGAGGCCATGCGTTGATCCTAGACGAGGAAGGCCGCTTTCGTCAGCGGCCTTCTCGTCATTCGGTCAGAAGCGGTATCGCGCTCCGACCAGGTACCGTGCGGATCCTTCCGAAAGGTACCACAGGTTGCTCTTGTCGCGGCCGTAGGAGCGCACGCCCTCCTCGGTGAGGTTGATCGCTTCGAACCCGAGCGCGAACCGGGGCGTCAGGTCGAAGTTCACCGAAAGGTCGAGCTGACCATAGGGGGCCGTGAACACCGGATTGCGATCGCCGCCGCGGTTGATGCCGCTGAGGAACTTGTCGCGCCAGTTGTAGGACATGCGCGCCGAAATGCCGTTCTTGTCGTAGATCAGCGTGGCGTTGGCCGTGTCCGACAGACCGACCAGTGCGAACGTGTTGACGCTCGGATCGGCGGCGATGTCGATGCCGATATTGCCGCGGACCAGCGTGTAGCTGGCGGCCACGCCGAAGCCCGTATCCCCGAGGAAATACTGCCCCGCCAGTTCCACGCCGTAGATGTGCGCGTCCTGGTTGTTGATCGGCGTATTCACCGCGAAGTTGAACAGCGGATCCTGCGCATTGGCGGTGATGTCGTACTGGCCGAGGATCTGATCGACGAACCCCTGGTTCAACGCGCGGCTCTGCGTGTTGTAGTTGGCCGCGAACTGGGCGTTCGTCGTCGCGACGTTACCCGCATTCTGCTGCAGCAGCGCCGTGTAGGTGAACAGGTTCACGTCGGTGATGTCCGCGTTGAACGTGCCGGCGAGCTGGTCGCGCGCGGTGCCCGAGCGCGTCCCCGCGGTGCCCGAGGTGGGATCGCGCAGACCGAACAGGTTGCGGTTGACCACCGTCTGACCGATGAAGTTATGGACCTTCTTGTTGAAGAAGCCCGCCGACAGGAAGACGTCCTTGCGCGGATACCATTCGAGCGAGACGTCGATATTGTCCGACGACAACGGATCGAGATCGGTATTGTGCGCGGTGCCGGTGGCGATGCCGCCGATCGCCGTCGGGCGGCCCGGACCGCCGACGTTGGTCGACGCGAACAGGTCGCCGTAGCCGGCGCGTGAGATCGTCTTGCTGTACGACGCGCGGGCAAAGAGGTTGTCGACGACCTCGAACTTGGCATCCACCGACGGCAGCCAGTTGCTGTACCCGCCACGCGACGACAAAGTCTGCCGATCGGCGGTGTTCGCCACGAAGAAGTCGTTGTCGGCCGTCCATACGACCGCGGTCGGCACGGGCTGAAGCGACACCGCGCGCACCTTGGTATTTTCGTAGCGGACGCCGGCAACCAGCTGCGCGTTGTGGTCGAACAGCTTGCCGTTCCACGATCCCTGGACATAGCCCGACCAGATATTCTCACGGACACGGTTGTCGTCGTTCGCGTCGATGTTGTCGGCATGGTTCACGCCGTCGTTCGTCACGCCGAGATAATAGTCGTGGAGCGTGTTGTAGAGCTTCGTCGCATCCTGCGTACGGAACGCCACCAGCGTGTTGGCATCCGGATTTCCGTCGTTGTGCTCGAACTTGCACACGTTGCAGAACTGGAACACCTGACCGGGCGCGAGACGCGCGACGTCGGGCGGCAGCGAGTTGCCCCAGTCACCCAGGACCTGGCGCGTGTTGTACTGCGTCTGCCGCGTATTCGTGGTGCGATAGTCCGCACCCGCATCGACGCGGAGCTGATCGTTCAATGCCCATCCGGCATCGGCGCGCAGTTCCTTGACCCGCTGCGTCTGGTTGGACGCGAACTGACGCTGCACCGCGCTCGACAGATCGCCGAGATCGATCACGCCGTTGCCATTGCCCTTGATGAAGGACTGGCCGGTCGGCGTCGTGCTGACCGAACCGTCGTTGATGGCGATCGTCTGCTGGGGGAAGCCATTCTTGCCCAGCGTCAGCGAATGTTCGGCGACGACCGGTGCATTGAAGGCGACCGTGGTCGACGTCTGGCCATTGGGATTGTCAGGCGCGCTGTCCGCCCGACCGATATGACCGTCGATCGCGAGCGAGAAGCGGTCGGTCGGCTTCCATTCGATGTTGCCGCCGAAATCGTACAGCTTGTTCTTCTGCGCACGATACGCCTGCTCGAACGCCTCGTCCTTCACGCCGTTGATCGTTTCGGACAGGAAGCTCGTCGTCGCGATGCCGTTGCTGGCGTCGTCGAACGTGACCACGCCGAACGGGCGATTGAACCAGTTGGACTGGGTCGAGCGACGTTCGGACTGACGCAGCTGCGCATAAAGGCCGTCTGCGGTGAAGGTCAGCGTATCGGTCGGGCGGAATTGCAGGACGCCCGACCCGTTGATGCGCTCGCGGCTCGCCTCGGAGAAGTGATAGCGCGAGTCGTTCGGCACCGACACCAGGACATTGCCGTTCGTGGGACGGTTGTTGATCACCGTCTGACCGTTGACGAAGCCGTTGCCGGGATTGAGGAAGTCAGTCAGCGACCGGATGTTCCAATTGTCGGGCGCGACGCTGGAGAAGCTGAAGTTGCGCTTCTGATAGCTGCCGAAGAGCGAAACGCCGAACCGCTGGTTGGGATCGCTCCAGCTGGCGGTACCCGACACCTCGGGCGTGACCCGCGCACCGCAGTCGAAACAGTCCGACGAGCTGTTGTCATAGCTGCCCTTGACGCCGAGCGAGCCGAGCAGACCCGTGTCCTTCGAGTCGAGCGGACGACGGCTGACGACGTTCACCGCCGCGCCGATGCCACCCGACGGGATCGCCGCGCGTCCGGTCTTGTAGACCTCGAGCGTCTTGACGCCTTCGGACGCGAGATTGGAAAAGTCGAACGACCGACCAAAGCCGCCGGCCCCGTCGCCGCCCTGGTCACCGCCCACGGCGACGATGTTCGACGTCGCGAGCTGACGCCCGTTGAGCGTGACGAGATTATACTGCGCACCGAAGCCGCGCACCGTGACGGTGGAGCCTTCGCCGTTGCGGCGATCGATCGACACGCCGGTGATCCGCTGCAGCGATTCGGCGAGATTGGTATTGGCGAACTTGCCGATGTCCTCCGCGCTGATCGCGTCGACGACACCGAAGGAGTCGCGCTTGATCGCGATCGACCGCTCGAGCGAGGCGCGAACGCCGGTCACGACGATATCGTCGCCGGGGGCCTGGTCGGGCTGCGCATTGGTCGCGGTCGCGCCCGTCTCGGGCTGCGTGGCGCCGGGCGACGTATCGGCTTGCGGCGTACCCTGCTGGGCCTGTGCCGACGGTGCCGGAACCGGCGCCGTCTGCGCCGTCGCCAAAGTGGGCATCGTCAGCCCCGCCACCAACGCCAACACCGACGTCGAGCGCGCAAACGCCGTCGGAATAGAACCCCTCATACTCATCCTCCCTGACCGGCAAGTCCCTGCCGGCGTGTGACTTTTGGCGGTGTAATCCCGCGTTCCCCGACCGTGCTTTCGCCCGACATCGATGTCAATCAATGCGTGACATCAAGGCCTTTCGCGCGCGGATTTGCCTCAAGGTGTGTCAAATGCAGCACGCGCCGATGCAAGCCGCCGGTCCGTCAGGTTGACCCTGCCCGCCGCGACCATGGTCTGTGCGTCGGTTGCGAGCGTCAGCGCATAGGCGCCGCCCTTGAGGCGCCAGCCGGCGGCTTCCCACCGTGCCAGCGCGCGTGGATCGGCGGTGATCGTCACGGTTCTGGTCTCGCCGGCCGCCAGCGTCTGGCGGGACCAGCCGACCAGCCGCGGTGCGCCGCCGTCCGGCAACGTTGCGTAGAGCTGCGGTACGGCAACGCCCGTCCGCGCGGTCCGGTTGGTAACGGCGAACGTGACGCTGGCGTTGGCGCCGCCCGAGAACCGTGGGTTGCTGATCCGGGTGCTGGCATAGCTCAGCCCGAAGCCGAACGGGAACAGCGGCGAGTCCTTGCGCGTGGCGTACCATCGATACCCGACGTTCGCGCCCTCCTGATAGGTGACGGGATAGGCCGGCAGCAGGCCGGCGTCGCCGGCACCGGCATTGGCGGAGGCATCGTTGCTCGTCGCGCCGGTCGGCGATGTGACCGGCCGGGGGCGAGGAAGCTGCTCGATGGTCCGCGGGAAGCTGATCGGCAGACGACCCGATGCATCGACCTCGCCGAACAGGACGCGCGCGATCGCCTCGCCGCCACGCTGGCCCGGGTACCAGGCTTCGACGATCGCCGGCACGCGCGTCGCCCACGGCATCAGGACGGGTCCACCGGTCTCGAGCACGACGATGGTGCGTCGGTTGGCGGCGGCGACCGCGTCGATCACCGCATCCTGGTTATCGGGAAGCGAAAGCGATGGCGCATCCTGCGCCTCGGTCTGCCAGTGCGTTGCAAAGACGATCGCGAGGTCGGCGGCGCGCGCCGCCTTCGCGGCGGCGGCGGGGTCGGTGCCGTCGACGAACGTCACCGTCGCATTGGGGGCCAGCGCCCTGATCGCCCGAAGCGGCGATGACGAATGATAGGTAATTCGCGCGAACGACGCGGCCGCGCCGCTCTTGAGCGGGATCTCGATCGGCACGCCGCCGACCGAGCGAACCTGCGACGAGCCGCCCCCGGACAAGACGCCGACATCGGCATGCCCGCCAATGACCACGATCGATCGCGCCGTCTTCGCAAGCGGCAACAGGCCGTTCTCATTCCTGAGCAGGACGATCCCGGCCTCGGCGGCACGCTGTGCGACCTCGGCGTTCGCGGCATAGTCGATCGGCTGTGCGGACAGGGGGTGGGATGGTCGTAAAGCCCGCTCGCGATGACGCCGGTCAGGATGCGGCGGACCATGTCGTCGAGCCGTGCCGTCGAGACCCGCCCGGCAGCGACGGCGTCGGCAAGCGGCGTGCCGAAATAGACCTTGGCATCGAGTTCCTGACCCGATTCCTGATCGAGCCCTGCGTTGGCGGCCTTCTCGGTGGAATGGACGGCACCCCAGTCGGACATGACGAACCCCGGATATTTCCAGTCGCCGCGCAGGACGTCGGTCAGCAGCCGCTTGTTCTCGCACGCATAGTCACCGTCGATGCGATTGTACGCGCACATGACCGAAGCCGGCTTCCCGTCCGCGATCGCGATCTCGAACGCCAGCAGGTCGCTTTCCCGCAGCGCCGTCGGATCGATCCGCGCGTCGAGCACGGCGCGTCCCGTCTCCTGGCTGTTCAGGACGAAATGCTTGATCGTCGAGACGATATGGTTCGACTGGACACCCCGGATCGACGCCGCGCCCATCACGCCCGTCAGCAGCGGATCTTCGCCGAGATATTCGAAGTTCCGCCCGTTCCAGGCATCGCGCGTCAGGTTCACGCCGCCGGCCAGCAACACGTTGAAGGTCTTCGCGCGCGCTTCGCTGCCGATCATCGCGCCCCCGGCATAGGCGATGGCGGGATCGAAACTCGCGGCGGTGGCAAGGCTCGCGGGCAGCGCGGTGGCCACGTCGCCCTTGCGCTGCTCGACCTGGTTGGCAACGCCCAGCGACGCATCGCTCTCGCGCAACGTCGGTACGCCCAGCCGTGGGACACCGGGCACATAACCCGCGGACGGGATCATGTCGGCCGTTGCCGGCTTCGCCATCGGCGGGAATATGCCGTGAACATAACGCAGCTTTTCGGCGCGGGTCATCGCCTTCACCAGAGCGTCCGCGCGGTCCGCAGCGGTTCGCGCGGTGTCGCGCCAGATCTCGGCCGTGCGCGCATCCGGTGCGCCGGCGGTCCTTGACGCCGACGCCTGTGCGGAGCCCGCCACCGGCAGCGGCACCGGCAGCGTCTGCGCCGAAAGCGCGATCGGCGCGACGCTCATCAGCGCGCAGGCGATCCGCGGAAATCCGGTGCTCATCCCCGTGCTCATCGTCAATATCCTCCCATGCCGCGTCTTCCCGAGCGGCTTGGAGGCGTGATCGCCAACTCCGACATCGATGTCAATGCGAAGCGCGCGGCCATGGTCGCACGTTGCGCAGCCGCGCCGCCTTGCTAGGATGAGGCGTGACCACCATCAGCATGCTCCTTGCGCCCACGCCCAGCGAACAGCGCGCGACGCTGCTGTTCCGGCTCTGTATCGGCGTCTATTTCCTCGGCGGCTTCCTCAACTCGCTCGTCGGGCTGCTCGTCCCCCGGTTGCGGATGATCGAAGGGCTGAACCACACGCGTTCGCTGCTGGTGCAGTCGGCGTTCCATTCGAGCTATCTCCTCTTTGCCGTGCCGATCACCGCGCTGGTCGTGAAGTTCGGCTACATGCGCAGCATCGCAGCGGGGCTGGTCGTCATTGCGCTCGGGTGCGGCCTGCTGGCCGTATCGCTCGGGTCGCTCGGCTACACGATGGTTCTGCTCGCACTCCTCGCGCTCGCGGGCGGCGTCACCTTTCTGCAGATCGCCGCCAACATCGTCGTGCCCGTGGTCGAACCGGTCCGCCGCGCCGTCTCGCGACTGACCTTGCTGCAAGGCTTCAACTCGCTTGGTACCGTGCTTGCGTCGCTGGCAGGATCGACACTGCTGCTCGGAACGGGTCGGCAACGGCCCGGCGCGCTGGCCGAGCACATACGCGTCGTTCTGCCGTTCCTCGCGGTCGCGCTGGTTGCGCTTGCGCTGGCCGCCGCCTTTATCTCCCGACGCGATCTGCTGCGCGCATCCTCGAGCCCGCGTCGCGTGCCGCTCTCGGGGATCGTCGGCGTGCTGTCGAACCGGCGATTGCTGGCGGGTGGCGGCGCGATGTTCGCCTATGTCGGTGCCGAGGTCACGATCGGCACGCTGCTCGTCGAATATCTGGCGATGCCCGGCATCCTGAACGTCTCGCCCGTCGCGGCGGGGCAACTCGTCGGCCTGTACTGGACAGGGGCGCTGGTCGGCCGATTGGTGGGCGCCCGTTATCTCACCCGCTACGGCGCGCCGACGATGCTGCTCGGCTGCGCGATCGCCGCCGTCGCGCTCGTGGCGATCGCGATCGGCCTGCACGGGCCGGTGGCCGCCGCGGCGCTGCTCGCAGTCGGGCTGTGCAACGCGATCATGTATCCGACGATCTTCGCGCTTTCGCTGCCCGATGACCATTCCACCGCGACCTATGCCTCGATGCTGTTGTGCATGGTGGTCGTCGGCGGCGCGATCATCCCGTTGCTGACCGGCGTTGTCGCGGACGCGGTCGGCCTGACGATGTCCTTCATGCTCCCGGGCGCATGCTACATCGTCATCGCGGCGTTCGCGTGGTGGCGGCAGCGAACATGGGCTTTGTGAGACGATGATGCCGCCGGTCACCATCAAGGATGTCGCGCGCGCTGCAGGCGTGTCGCCCAAGACCGTTTCGCGCGTGATGAACGCGGAGGCGCATGTCCGCCCGGCGGTACGCGATCATGTCCTGCGCGTCGTCGCGGAACTCGACTATCGCCCGAACGCCTATGCCCGCAGCCTGTCGAGCTCGCGATCCTACCTCATCGGGTTGTTCTTCGACGATCCGGCATCGGGATACGCCGCAGACGTCCAGATCGGAGCGATGGCCCGCTGTCGCCATCATGGCTATCATCTCATCGTCGAACGGATCGACCGCAGCGGCTCGGGCGCGCTCGACGAGGTATCGCGCATGGTGCAAGCCCTGCAACTCGCCGGGGTCATTCTCACCCCGCCGATCTGCGACTGGGCGGAGCTCACCGACCTGCTCGATCAGCGCGGCATCCCGGTCGTGAAGCTGAATGCATCACGAACCGACACGTCTGCCGCGGTGATCCACATCGACGATTATCAGGCCGCGCGCGACATGACCGATCATCTCATCGCGCTCGGGCACCGCGACATTGCGTTTGTTCAGGGCATAGCGTCACACGATGCGGCCGGCAAAAGGCTCGCGGGGTTCAGCGACGCGATGCATTGCGCGGGGATCCGCATCAGCGATGGCTGGGTTCAGACCGGTGACTTCAGCTTCCGGTCGGGCATGGCGGCCGGCGACGCGATCCTGTCGACCGACGACCGTCCCAGCGCCGTGTTTGCCGCCAATGACGAGATGGCGCTGGGTGTTCTGGTCAGCGCCGCGCGCAGAAACATCGCAGTCCCCGGGGCGCTGTCCGTCGTCGGCTTCGACGATGCGCCGATTTCGCGGATGGCCTGGCCTCAGCTGACGACCATCCACCAGCCCAACGCCGTCCTCGCAAGCGCGGCGATCGATATCCTGACCGACCCCTCGTACCGACAGGCCGACGACCGCGCCGCGCGATCGGTTCAGGTGCCCTATACCTTTATCGCCCGTTCAAGCTCGGGACCGGCTTGACGCGCGGAGACCTTTGGCCAGCGTGCCGGTATTGCTACGACCTCAGCCTGCAACCGAACGTACGGATCACCAGCGGTAATTCACGCACGCGATGCCTCACCTGCGCGTGCGCACCCCGAAGCGGAATCCGGCAAGATGTGTCTGCAGCGGTTAGTGGCGGAGCGGGAGGGATTCGAACCCTCGATACGCTTTTGACGTATACTCACTTTCCAGGCGAGCGCCTTCGACCACTCGGCCACCGCTCCGCATTGCTCTGGAACGCGCCTGCTAGAGCGGGTTGGGCCGCGGCGCAAGCGATTGCGTGATGCGCGGCACTCGGGCAGTCTCGTGACCATGATCACAGCCCTTCTCGCCGCCGCCCTCGCCCAGGCCGCCCCGACGCCCGCGCCTGCCCCGCCGCTGCCGTCCGATCCGGTCGCGGCGGACTGGGTCGCGGTGCCCGATGACGAGATCCTCGTCTTCACGCTCGCCAACGGGCACGGCTTCACGCTCCGGCTCGCGCCCGCCTATGCGCCCGCGCACGTCGCCAACATCCGCGCGCTCGCCCGCGCGCGCTGGTGGGACAGTGCGACCAGCGTCTACCGCGTGCAGGACAATTATGTCGCGCAATGGGGCGATGCGACCGAGAAGAAGCCGCTCGTCCCCGGCGTCGCGGACGGGATCGCCGCCGAATATGACATGGCCGGGCCGACCGCGGTCGCACGGCTCACCAAGTCCGACCCCTATGCGCAATGGGCAGGATACAGCGCGGATGGCTGGCCGCTCGCCGGATCGGGCGCGCGGCAGTGGCTGCCGCATTGCTACGGGATGGTCGGCGTCGCGCGCGATCTCGCGCCGAGCGTCGGCAGCGGCGCCGAGCTCTACACCGTCATCGGGCATGCGCCGCGCGCGCTCGACCGCAACATCGCGGTCGTCGGGCGCGTCGTCGACGGGATCGAGTGGCTGTCGTCGCTGCCGCGCGGTACGGGGGATCTCGGCTTCTACGCCACGCCTGCCGAACGCAGCCCGATCGTCTCGGCACGGCTGGCGAGCGACCTTCCCGCCGCCACCCGCCCGCATTTCCAGTACCGCGGGGCGCGCAATCCGCGCTTCACCGCCTGGATCGCGGGGCGCGAGAACCGGACGCCGCCCTTCTTCACGGTGCCGGCGGGCGGTGCGGACATCTGCAACGCGCTCCCGCCGGTCCGTCGCACGCCGGGCTAGGCGTTACCCTGCAACGTGCGGATGATCGCGGAGAAGTCGAGCCCGCCCTGCCCGGCCGCGGCGAGCGCCTCGTAGCGCTCGGCGGCCTTCGCGCCCATCGGCGTGTCGGCGCCGACGTCCTGCGCCGCCGCCATCGCGAGCCGCAGGTCCTTGAGCATCAGGGCCGCTGCGAACCCGCCCTGATAGTCATGGTCGGCGGGCGTGTCGGGGCCGATCCCCGGCAACGGCGCATAGCTCGTCATCGACCAGCTCTGCCCCGACGAGACGCTGGCGATGTCGTAAAACGCCTTCGCGTCGAGCCCGAGCTTGTCCGCGAGCACGAACGCCTCGCACGTCGCGATCATCGTCGCGCCGAGGATCATGTTGTTGCAGATCTTCGCCGCCTGTCCCGCGCCGTTGACGCCGGCATGGATCACCGCCTTGCCCATCGCCGCGAGGATCGGCTGCGCGCGCTCGAACGCCGCCGCCGAACCGCCGACCATGAAGGTCAGCGTGCCCGCATTCGCCGCACCGATCCCGCCCGAGACGGGCGCATCGACCGCGGCGAGCCCCTTGGCCTGCGCGGCGTCGGCGACCTGTTTCGCGGTCGCGACGTCGATCGTCGAACAGTCGATCAGGATCGCGGTCGGCGCCGCGACGCCGAACAGCGCATCATACACCTCGGCGACGTGCTTGCCCGCGGGGAGCATCGTCACGATCGCCTCGGCGCCGTCCGCGGCCTCGGCGGCGGAGTCGACGGGCAGGCAGCCCGCCGCCTTCGCCTTGGCCAGCGCGTCGGCGCTCAGGTCGAACGCGCGCACGTCATGGCCGTTCTTCGCGAGGTTGGCGGCCATCCCGCCGCCCATGTTGCCGAGCCCGATGAATCCGATGCGTGCCATGTTCTCTCTCCTAAATCTGCCGCCGCGGCTGTGCCGCTCGCGCTGCGATCCCGCCATATGCGGCGCCGATGTCCCGCACCCCACCACCCCGTCATCCTGACGAAAGTCAGGATCCAGAGCCAGAAACGACACCGCCCTTAACCCTGGATCCTGACGTTCGTCAGGATGACGGGCAGCAACGATGACGGGCGCGCCCGTTACTTGCCCGTCCAGGCCCCCGCGCGCTTCTCGACGAATGCGGCCATGCCTTCGCTCTGGTCCGCGGTGCCGAACAGCCCGTGGAACAGCCGCCGCTCGAACTGGACGCCCATCGCTAGCCCCGTCTCGAACGCCGCGTTGACCATCTCCTTGTTCGCCAGCACCGCGAGCGGCGCCATCGCGGCGATCGTCGCGGCGGTCTTCACCGCCTCCTCGACGAGGTCGTCGGCGGGCACGATACGCGACACCAGCCCTGCGCGCTCGGCCTCGACCGCATCCATCATCCGCCCGGTCAGCACCATCTCCATCGCCTTGGCCTTGCCGACCGCATGCGTGAGGCGCTGCGACCCGCCCATCCCGGGGGACACCGCGAGCTTGATCTCGGGCTGGCCGAACTTGGCGGTATCGGCGGCGAGGATGAAGTCGCACATCATCGCGACCTCGCAGCCGCCGCCCAGCGCATAGCCCGCGACCGCCGCGATGATCGGCTTGCGAGTCCGCGTCACCTGTTCCCAGCCGGCGAAGAAGTTGCTCGCATACATGTCGGCAAAGCCCTGGCTCTGCATCTCCTTGATGTCCGCGCCCGCCGCGAACGCCTTGGCCGAGCCGGTCAGCACCGCGCAGCCCTGCGACGGATCCGCATCGAACGCGGCGAACGCGGCGATCAGGTCGGCGAGCACCTGCGAATTGAGCGCGTTGAGCGCCTGCGGCCGGTTGAGCGTGACGAGCGTCACGCCCCCACGCTGCTCGACGAGGATCGTTTCGTAATCGGCCATGTCAGTCTCCAATAAGCATCGTCATCCTGGACTTGATCCAGGATCCAGAGCCGCGAACGACGTCGCAAGTAACTCTGGATCCCGACTTTCGTCAGGATGACGGATTAACCCGGCGTCCACGCCTCGGCTTCCGGCAACGGCGCGAAGATCTGGTCGATCACGTGATCGCTCACAGCCTCGGGCGTCGCCGGGTCCCAGCGCGGCGCATTGTCCTTGTCGACGATCACCGCGCGGACGCCCTCGATGAAGTCATGCCGCTGCACGACATGCGCGCCGACCGCATATTCCTGTTTCATCTCGTCCGCGAAACTCGCCATCGCCGCGCCTTCGCGGAGCAGCCGGAGTGACACCTTCATCGTCTGCGGCGACTTGGTCCTGAGCGTCGCAAGCGTCTTTGCCGCCCATTCCCCGCCATCAGCGTCGAGCGCGGCATAGATCTCCTCGAGCACGTCGGACGCGAACAGCCGGTCGATCTCGTCCTTGCGCGCAAGGATCTGCGCTTCGGGCGCGGCAGTCGACAGCGCAGCGAGCACGCCGGCAATATCCTGCGGCATCTCGGCGATCCGCGCCTTGGCAGTGTCGAGTGTATCACTCGGCAGATACTGCGTCGCCAACCCCAGCGCGACACACTCCGCCCCATCGAGCCGATGCCCCGTCAGCGCGAGATACTGCCCGATCCGCCCCGGCAGTCGCGACAGATACCAGCCCCCGCCGACATCGGGGAACAGCCCGATCCCGGTCTCGGGCATAGCGAACTTCGTGTTCTCGGTCGCCACGCGGTACGTGCACGGCAAGGCGAGCCCGACGCCGCCGCCCATCGTGATCCCGTCCATGAACGCGACGATCGGCTTGGCATAGACGAACAGCCGGTGGTTCATCCGGTACTCGGCATGAAAGAACGCGCGTGCGTCGACGCCATCGCCGGCTCCCGATGCGGCCAGCATCCGGATATCCCCGCCCGCGCAAAACCCGCGACCCTCGGCATGGTCCACGACGATCGCCTCGACCGAAGCATCCCCGCGCCACGCCTCGAGCGCCTCCAGCACACCCTCGCACATCGCCAGATTGAGTGCATGCAACGCCTTGGGCCGGTTCAACCGAATCCGGCCGACAGGCCCTTCATGTTCAACGATTAGATCATCGGTCACGCGATCACCTCCCGGGCACCATCTCCGCGCCTCCGCGTCTCCGCGTGAGAAAATTCTTTGTTCACGCGGAGGCGCGGAGCCGCGGAGGAGAAGGAGGGAGCAACGCTGCGCGGGCTCACTGCCGGGTCAGTTCGCGGCCGACGATCATCCGCATGACCTGGTTCGTACCCTCGAGGATCGAATGCACGCGCAGGTCGCGCCAGAAGCGTTCGATCGGGTAATCCTGCAGATACCCATAGCCGCCATGCAGCTGCAACGCGCGGTCGACCACCGACGAGCCGGTATCCGTCGCCAGCCGCTTCGCCATCGCCGCGAACTTGGTCTTGTCGGGCGCGTTCGCCGTCACCTTGGCCGCCGCGATGTACAGCAGCGCGCGCGCCGCCTCGAGTTCGGTCGCCATGTCGGCCAGCATGAACTGCGTGTTCTGGAAGTCCGCGATGGGCTTGCCGAACTGCTTGCGGTCGCGCGTATAGGCGATCGCCTCGTCGAGACACCGCTGCGCGCCGCCGAGCGAGCACGCGCCGATGTTGAGCCGCCCGCCATCGAGCCCCATCATCGCGATCCGAAACCCCTCGCCCTCGCCGCCGACCATGTTCGCGCCCGGCACGCGGACGCCGTCGAAGATCACCTGCCGCGTCGGCTGCGAATGCCAGCCGAGCTTCTTCTCGTTCGCGCCGAACGACACGCCGGGCATGTCTTTCTCGATCACGAGGCAGGAAATGCCCTTCGGCCCCTCCTCCCCCGTGCGGACCATGGTGACGTACACCTCGTTCTCGCCCGCGCCCGAGATGAACTGCTTCGAGCCCGTCACGATCCAGTCGTCGCCGTCGCGCACCGCGCGCGTCTTGAGCGCGGCGGCATCCGACCCCGAGCCCGGCTCGGTCAGGCAATAGCTCGCCAGCCGGTCCATCGTCACCAGATCGGGGAGATACTTGTCCTTCACCGCGGCCGACCCGAACCGGTCGATCATCCACGCCGCCATGTTGTGAATGCTGATGAACGCGCTCGTCGAAGGACACCCGTACGACATCGCCTCCATGATCAGCGCGGCTTCGAGGCGCCCGAGCGCGATCCCGCCGCTCTCCTCGCTGACATAGATCGACGCGAAGCCGAGCTCGGCCGCCGCCTTGATCGTGTCGCGCGGAAAGATGTGCTTCTCGTCCCACTCGGCCGCATGCGGCGTGATCCGGTCGGCGGTGAAGCGGCGCGCGAGTTCCTGGATCTCGCGCTGGTCGCCCGTTAGATCAAATTGGGTGAGGTCGAACTGGTTGGTCATCGGGCTTTCCTGTGTCGTCATACTGGGCTTGACCCAGTATCCAGAGCGGCGAATGCTGACGCCTGTGGCTCTGGATCCTGACCTTCGTCAGGATGACGGGGTGGGGGAATGATATGGCTAGGCAACCCGCGGTCTATATCATGGCGAGCTGGCGCAACGGAACGCTCTACATCGGCGTGACGTCCGACCTGATGGCGCGGATCGTTCAGCATCGCGACGGCATGTTCGACGGGTTCTCAAAGCGATACGGCGTGAACCGGCTGGCCTGGTTCGCGATGGCAGACACGATGGACGCGGCGATCACGCGCGAGAAACAGCTCAAGGTCTGGAAACGATCCTGGAAGACCACGCTGATCGAGACGGACAACCCGACCTGGCGCGACCTCGCCGAAGACTGGGGCTTCGCCCCCTCCCCCACCGTCATCCTGACGAAAGTCCGGATCCAGAGCCACGAGCGTAGCGCTCCGCAACTCTGGATCCTGGATCAAGTCCAGGATGACGGGAGGGTGTAACGCGGACCCACCCCGCGCGGACGCCGCGTAATCGCCCACCCCTCCGTCATCCTGACGAAAGTCAGGATCCAGAGCCACGAACGCCGCGCTCCGCAACTCTGGATCCCGGATCAAGTCCAGGATGACGGAAGAGGGTAACGCGACCCCACCCCGCACCAACACGTCGCAATCGCTTATCCCACCGTCATCCTGACGAAAGTCAGGATCCAGAGTCACGAACGCCGCGCTCCGCAACTCTGGATCCTGGATCGAGTCCAGGATGACGGAAGAAAGGGAGCGCACCCCACTCACCCCATCGTCGGAATGACGAACGCGTCGTTGTTCCGCGCCGGGCCGCCATCTTCCGCCATCGCCGGCAGCGCGGAGCCATCAGGCCAGCGTTGCGTGATCGTCTTGACCTTGGTCCAGAACTTCACGCCTTCCATCCCGTGCTGGTTGGTGTCGCCGAACGCGCTGCGCTTCCACCCGCCGAACGTATGATACGCGACCGGCACCGGGATCGGCACGTTGATCCCGACCATCCCGACATTCACCCGCGCCGCGAACTCGCGCGCCGCATGGCCGTTGCGCGTGAAGATCGCGACGCCGTTGCCGTATTGATGCTCGCTCGGCAGCCGCACCGCCTCCCCGAAATCCTTCGCGCGGACGATCTGCAACACCGGCCCGAAGATCTCCTCCTTGTACGCCGACATGTCCGTCGTCACGTGATCGAACAGCGACGGCCCGATGAAGAACCCCTTCTCATGCCCCTGCAACTCGAACCCGCGCCCGTCGACGACCAGCTCCGCGCCCTCGTCGACACCCGTCTGGATCCAGGTCTCGATCCGGCTGCGATGCGCCGCGTTCACCACCGGGCCGTAATGCGCGTCATTGTCGGTCGACACGCCCACGCGCAAAGCCGCAATCGCCGGGATCAGCTTCTCGCGCAAAGCGATCGCGGTCTTCTCGCCGACCGGCACCACCACCGGCAACGCCATGCACCGCTCACCCGCCGAGCCGAACGCCGCGCCCGACAGGTCGGCGACGACCTGGTCGAGGTCCGCGTCGGGCATCACGATGCCGTGGTTCTTCGCGCCGCCCATCGCCTGGACGCGCTTGCCCGCCTCGACGCCGCGGCGGTAGACGTAATGCGCGATGTCGGACGACCCGACGAAGCTGACCGCCGAGATCGCCGGATGATCGAGGATCGCGTCGACCATTTCCTTGTCGCCGTGGACGACCTGGAAGATCCCCTCGGGCAGCCCCGCCTCGAGGAACAGCTCGCCGAGCCGCACCGGCACCGACGGATCGCGCTCGCTCGGCTTCAGGATGAACGCGTTGCCCGTCGCGATCGCGACGCCGCTCATCCACAGCGGGATCATCGCGGGGAAGTTGAACGGGGTGATGCCGGCGCCGATGCCCAGCGGCTGGCGCATCGAATAGACGTCGATCCCCGGTCCCGCGCCTTGCGTATACTCGCCCTTCAGGATGTGCGGAATCCCGCAGCAGAACTCGATCACCTCGAGCCCGCGCTGGATGTCGCCCTTCGAGTCCGCGATCACCTTGCCGTGCTCGGACGACAGCAGCCGCGCGAGCTCGTCCATGTTCGCCTCGACGAGCCGCTTGAACTCGAACATCACGCGCGCGCGGCGCTGCGGGTTGGTTGCCGCCCAGCCCGGCTGCGCCTTGTGCGCGGCGGCCACCGCGCGGTCGAGATCGGCCTGCGTGCCAAGCGTCACACGCGCCTGGATCTCGCCGCTGTTGGGATCGAACACGTCGCCGCTGCGCGCGCCGCCGGAGCGCGGTGCACCCGCGCCGCCGCCTGCGATCAGATGCTCGATGGTGCGAACGGTCATGGCGCCTCTCCTTGTTTTGTGGCCTCTACACCACCGCATCCACCACGACACAAGCGATAGACTTGCAGGCGATAGCTGCATATCTGCAGCCGGCATGGACTGGAGCGACCTCCCGATCTTCCTCGAAGTCGCCCGCGCGCAGCAGCTTGGCCGCGCCGCGGCGAGCCTTGGTGTCGATGCGACGACGGTCGGCCGCCGCCTCCGCCGGCTCGAGACCGCGGTCGGCCAGCGGCTGTTCGAACAGGGCCCCGACGGCCAGATCCTGACCAGCGCGGGCGAGGACCTGCTCGCGCGCGCGACCGCGATGGCGGCGATCGCGTCGGACATCCGCACCCCGCCCGCGGGCCGGACCGAGGTCGACGGCACGATCCGCGTCAGCGTCGCCGAGGGGTTCGGCACCTGGTTCGTCAGCCGGCATCTCGGCACGCTCGCGCAGGCGCATCCCAGGCTCGCGGTCGATCTCGTCGCGACCAGCGGGTTCCTCAACCCGACCCGGCGCGAGACCGATGTCGCGGTCCTGCTCGCGCGCCCGCGCCGCGGTCCGCTGCGGACGCGCAAGCTCACCGACTATACGCTGCGGCTCTATGCGTCGGCGGAGCATCTCGCGGTGCACGGCCCGGTGCACGGCATCGCCGACCTGCGCGACCGGCGGATGATCGGCTATGTCCCCGACATCGTCTACGCGCCCGAGCTGCGCTATCTCGACGAGATCCCGGGCGTCCGCGACCCCGTGCTGCGCTCGTCGAGCATCAACGCGCAGGCGCACATGATCGCGGCGGGCGCAGGGATCGGCGTGCTCCCCTGCTTCATCGGCGAGGCGTATCCGGGGCTCGTCGCGATCCTCCCTGACATCCGCATCAGCCGCGCCTTCTGGCTGGTGACGCACCAGGACACCGGCCGCTTCGACGCGATCCGCGCCTTCACCGACTGGCTCGTCGCCCTCGTCGGCCGCGAGCGCGCGGTGCTCGCCCCCTTCCATCATCCTGACGCCCCCCCTTTTCGTCATCCTGACGAAAGTCAGGACCCAGAGCCAAAACCACCGTCACCCGCGATCTCGTGCCGGCGAGACAAACCCGATTGCCCCCGCGCGACAATTGCGCCTAGCCTGTGGCCATTCCCCTCCCGGAGCGTTTGCATGACCTTCAAGCTCGTCCTCCTCGCCTCGATCGCGCTCGCCACCGTTTCGTCGGCGCAGGTGCCCCAGACTGTTTCTGACAAGACCGCCCCCGCCGGCGGCGACGTGCCGGCCAGGTTCGTCCCCGCCACCGCCAACCGCGATTACGTCAAGCGCGAGGTGATGGTCCCGATGCGCGACGGGACGAAGCTCTACACCGTCATCGTCTATCCCAAGGGGCTGACCAACGCGCCGATCGTCCTGACGCGCACGCCCTATGACGCGAAGTCGCGCGCGACGCGGATGGACAGCCCGAGCATCCTCTCGACGCTGCCGCTCGCCGACGAGATGTTCGTCAAGGGCGGGTATATCCGCGTCTATCAGGACGTCCGCGGCAAATATGGCTCGGAGGGCGAGTATGTCGTCACGCGCCCGGTGATCGGCCCGCTCAACCCGACCAAGGTCGATCATGTCACCGACGCCTATGACACGATCGACTGGCTGGTGAACAAGGCGAACCTGCCCGAGTCGAACGGCCGCGTCGGCATGATCGGGTCGTCGTACGAGGGCTTCACCGTCGTCATGGCGCTGCTCAACCCGCACCCTGCGCTGAAAGCCGCGGTGCCCGAAAGCCCGATGATCGACGGCTGGATGGGCGACGACTGGTTCCATTACGGCGCGTTCCGCCTCGCCAACATCGCCTGGCTCGGCGGCCAGACCGGCTACAAGGGCGCGGGCAAGGCGCCGCCGACGGGCGGCTATGACGATTACGAGAATTTCCGCCGCATCGGCTCGGCGGGCGACTGGGCCAAGGCGTCGGGCTATGACCAGCTGCCCTATTGGCAGCGGATGGTCGCGCATCCCGCCTATGACGCATTCTGGCAGGGCCAGGCGCTCGACAAGTTGCTCGCCGCCAACCCTTCGAACGTGCCGACGCTCTGGGAACAGGGGCTGTGGGATCAGGAGGACATGTACGGCGCGATCACCGCGTGGGAGGCGCTCAAGGCCAAGGGCAAGATGGGCAACAACCATCTCGTCATGGGCCCGTGGCGGCACAGCCAGGTCAATCGCGACGGCCGCAGCCTCGGTCCGTTCGAGTGGGACGGCGACACCGCGCAGCAGTTCCGCGAACAGATGGTGCTGCCGATGTTCGACCAGTATCTGAAGGACGGCCCCGCGGTCACGCTGCCCGCCGCGGCGATCTACAACACCGGCGAGAATCACTGGGACAAGCTCACGACCTGGCCGCTCGCGTGCGAGACCGGCTGTGCCGCACCCTTGAAGCCGATCTATCTCGGCGCCGAGGGCGGGCTGGGCTTCACCAAGGCGGCGAGCGGCGGCGACAGCTATGTCTCCGACCCCGCCAAGCCCGTCCCGCATCTGCCGCGCCCGGTCAATTTCGGCGACGGCCGCTGGGGCGACTGGCTGGTCAGCGACCAGCGCGGGGTGGATGGCCGCACCGACGTGATGACCTACACGACCGAGGTGCTGACGACACCCGTCCGCGTGTCGGGCGCACCGATCGCGGACATCTATGCCAAGACGACGGGGACCGACGCCGACTTCGTCGTCAAGGTGATCGACGTCTATCCCGACGAGGTCGCGAGCGATCCGAAGATGGGCGGCTATGAGCTGCCGATCAGCCTCGACATCTTCCGCGGCCGCTACCGCGACAGCTTCGCCAAGCCGACCGCGATCCCCGCGGGCAAGACGCAGCGCTACAAGTTCCGGCTGCCGACGGTGAACCACGTGTTCCAGCCGGGTCACCGGATCATGGTCCAGGTCCAGTCGAGCCTGTTCCCGCTCTACGACCGCAACCCGCAGACCTTCGTCCCCAACATCTTCCTCGCGAAGAAGGCGGACTACAAGAAGGCGACGGTAACGATCGAACGCGGCGGCGCGAATGCGAGCGCAGTGTGGCTGCCCGTGGTCGCGGTCGACCAGTCGGCGGTGCAGGCGAAGTAAGCGCAAAATCCTCCCCCGCCAGGGGGAGGTGTCGCCGAAGGTGACGGAGGGGGAGGATACGGAACAGGCGTTTCCCTTCCCGCCCCCTCCGTCAGGCTGACGCCTGCCACCTCCCCCTGGCGGGGGAGGATCTAGTTTGGACGTCCCGCGCTCAGATAACCGGCGCGGGCCCGAACAGCCCCGCCTGGTAATCGCGGATCGCCTCGCCGATCTCCTCGCGCGTCGTCATCACGAAAGGCCCGTGCGCGACGACCGGTTCGTCGATCGGATCGGCATGCCCGAACACCAGCCGCACCGGCCCCGCCGCCACAACCTCGACCGTATCGCCGTCCTCATCGAACGTGACGAGATGCCACGGCTCGACGACCGTGCCGCCAACCTCGGGCCGCCCCTCGATCACATAGAAGAACACGCTGCGACCGCGCGGCGCCGGCAGCGTCACCCGCCCCCCCGCCGCCAGCTCGACCGTCATCATCGCAACCCCGGTCAGCGACTCGACCGGCCCCGCCCGCCCTTCGAACGTCCCCGCAATGACATTCACGACGCCGCCGTCGACCGCGACCGCCGGAATATCCTCGCGCTGGAGCCCGGTATAGGCAGGCTGCGTCATCTTCAGCCGCCCCGGCAGATTGACCCACAGCTGCAGGATCTCGAGCGGCCCGCCGTCGCGCTTGAACGACGCGGGCGAGATCTCGGCATGGATCAGCCCCGACCCCGCGGTCATCCACTGCACCCCGCCTGCGCGCATCACGCTTTCGTGCCCGCCGCTGTCGAGATGCGCCATTTCGCCGCTCAGGATGAAGCTGACCGTCTCGAACCCGCGATGCGGATGCGGCCCGAACGGCAGGCCGTTATTCCCCGGCCGATACGTCTGCGGCCCGTGATGGTTGAGGAACAGGAACGGATCGACCTGCGGCAGCTGCGGCCCCGGCAGCGGCCGCCGCGTGACGAGATCGGCGATATCGTCACGCTGGGCGGGGTAGGTCCGCAGCACGCGCCGCATCTCAGTTGGCCTCGCGCACGGCCGAGGCGGGCCGCGCGATCTCGCGCAGCAGGTCGTCGACCCCGTGCATCAGGAACTCGAGCGTGCCCTGGTCGCCCAGCCGCCCGTCGGTCATCTTCTCGTGCACCGCGCCGATCACCGATTGCGGCCGCAGCAGCGTGCGCGCGCCGATCGACGCCAGCGTCTCGTTGAGCTGCGCCTGCGCGCGCGCGCCGCCGACCGCACCCGGCGACGAGGTCAGCGTGAACACCGGCTTCCCCGTCAGCGTCGCCTTGCCATAGGGCCGCGACGCCCAGTCGAGCGCGTTCTTGAGCACGCCCGGCATCCCGTGATTATATTCGGGCGACGCGATCACGATCCCGTCCGCCTCGCCGATCGCGGCGCGGAACGCGGCCACCGTCTCGGGCGGCGTCTCGGTGTCGGCGTCCTGATCGTACATCGGGATCGCGTTGAGCGGGAAGATCCGCAGCGTCGCCTTGTCGCCCAGCGCATCGGCGAGCGATTCGAGGATCGCGGTGTTGAACGAGTGGCGGCGCAGGCTGCCGGAAATACCGAGAAGAAGGGGCATGGACGTGTCTCCTGTGAAAGGGTCAGGCAAAGCTGAAACCGGAAATCGCGGTCTCGAGAACGTGTTCGGCGTAAATCCTGGTCCCGCGCGCCTCCGACGCGCCCGCGGCGACGATCAGCGGCAGCAGGTGCTCCGCGCGCGGGTGCGACAGCCGCCCCGCGGGCGCATCGGCCCAGCGATCGAGCGCGGCACCGCGCGCGTCGGGCGCGGCCGCGACCGCATCGCTCAGCCACGCATCGAACGCCTCGGACGGTGCGGTGAACCGCGGATCGCCATAGCCGCGCATGTTGTGGAAACTCATCCCCGACGCGACGATCAGCACGCCCTCGTCGCGCAGCGGCGCGAGCGCGCGGCCCGCCGCACGGTGCAGCGCGGGGTCGAGATCCCGGTCGACCGACATCTCGACCACCGGGATATCGGCCTCCGGAAACGCGACCTTCATCGGCACGAACACGCCGTGATCGAGCCCGCGCGCCGGATCGACCTGCGCCGCGATCCCCGCCGCCTCGAGCAACGCCGCGCCGCGCGCTGCCAGCGCAGGGGCGCCCGGCACGTCGTAGCGCAGCTCATAGGTATGCGGCGGGAAGCCGCCATAATCGTAGATCAGCGGCGGCCGGGCGGCGCCGGTAAACGCGAAGCCCCGCGTTTCCCAATGCCCCGACACGACCAGCACCGCGCGCGGCCGCTCGGGCAGGCGATCGGCGAGCGTGCGCAGGAACGCCGCCATGCCGGTCCAGTTGCCCGCGGGATCCTCCATGAAGAAGCACGGTCCACCGCCATGCGGGATGAACAGGCTCGGCTGGCGCAAGGTCGTGGTCATCGGACGGCTCCCGGCAGGACGGTCCACGCGATCTAGGCGCTGCGATCGCCCCCCGGAATAGCGCGTTCGGCAACACAGCGTTGCCGCGCGCCCCTGCGCATCACTTGACCGGGCGCTTCTCCAGCTTCCGCGCGAGTGTGCGCCGGTGCATGCCCAGCTGCCGCGCCGTCTCCGATATGTTGAACCCGGTCTCCGCCAGCGTCGCGTGGATCCGCTCCCATTCGAGCGTCTTGATCGTCGCGCGGCGTTCGGTGACCGCGGTGTCGACCTTGCCCTCGGTCCGGTCGAACGCCGCCTCGATGTCGTCGGTGTTCGACGGCTTCACCAGGTAATGCGACGCGCCGAGCTTGATCGCCTCGACCGCGGTCGCGATGCTGGCAAACCCCGTCAGCACGACGACGAGGATATCGGGATCGTGCGCATGCAGCGTCTGGACGCAGACGAGCCCCGACGCGCCGCCGAGCTTCAGATCGACCACCGCATATTGCGGCACCCCGTCCGCCAGCAGCACCACCAGGTCCTCATGGCTCGCCGCCAGCCGGACCGCATAGCCGCGCCGCTCGAACGAGCGTTTGAGCGTGCGCGCGAACGTCTCGTCATCCTCGACGATCACCAGATGCTTCACCGGGGGAGGCCGTCGTCGTTCATTCGTCACGCTCCAGTGCGATCGCCGCGAGCGGCAGCGTCAGCGTCACTTCCGCCCCACCCGAATCCCGATTGGCGACCGCGACGCTGCCGCCCAGCTTGCGCATCGCGTTGACCGCGAGGAACAGCCCGAGCCCGTGCCCCGGATCGCGCTTGCTCGACTGATAGGGCTTGCCGAAGCTCGCCAGCTTGTCGCGCGTGAACCCCGGCCCGTGATCGCGCACGATCAGCGCGAGGTGATCGCCCGTCCGCTCGCCCGAAAATCCGACCCAGTGCGGCGACGCCTCCGCCGCATTGTCGAGCACGTTCGCGATCACCTGTTTCAGCGCGGGGTCCGACACGATCAGCGGATCGTCGCCCAGCCGGCTGGTATAGTCGAACTCGACCCCGGCATGCAGCGCGCGCCAGTCCTCGACGATCGCGTCGAGAAACGCGTGCAGCGGCACGACCTCGGGCGCCTCGCCGCGCGCTTCGCCCGCCGCGAGCAGGATGTTGGTGACGATCGTCTTGCACCGCTGCACCTCGGCCTGCATCTCGCCGATCTCCTCGAGCATGCCGGCATCGGTGACGAGCGCGGGCATCCGCTTCCAGTCGTTGAGGATCACCGCGAGCGAGGCGAGCGGCGTGCCGAGCTCGTGCGCGGCGCCCGATGCGAGCAGGCCCATGCGGACGATATGGTCCTCCTCCGCCGCCTGTTGCCGCAGGTCGGCGAGATGCTCGTCGCGTGCGCGCAGGTTCCCCGTGATCCGCGTCATGAACAGCACGAGCAGCGTCGCGATCAGCAGGAAGTTGAGCAGCGACCCGACCGTATAGAGCGCGAAATACTCGCCCGTGTAATCGGTCGGCAGCGCGAGCGGGCGATAGCGGATCGTCAGCAGCGCGAAGCACCCGCCCGTCACCCCGACGATCGCCCAGCTCGACCAGCGATCGAGCAGCACCGCGCCCAGCACGACCTGCAACAGATACAGCGCGATGAACGGGTTGGTCGCGCCGCCGCTCAGGTACAGCTGCACCGTCAGCAACGCGACGTCGAGCAGCATCGCCAGCAGCAGCTGCGCGTTCGCCCCGCGCTGCCACCCGTAGAGCCGCATGCTCGCGAGGTTGAGCGCGACCGACGCCGCCATCGCCATCAGCATGGGGACGAGCGGCAGGTCGATCCCGAACAGGAACCGCACCGTCAGCACCGTGACCAGCTGCCCCGCCACCGCGATCCAGCGCAGCGTCACCAGCTGCCGCATGTTCGCGTTGCCCGCCGCATCGGTATCGGCGCGCGCGCGGCTCAGCCATGTCTGCCACCGCGACGTGTCGAGCGTCATTCGTGTCGTGTCGGGCGGCGTCACGCGGTCGATCCCTCCTGCGACGGCATCAACGCGCGAGCGCGCGTCTCAGCGCCCGTCACGGCGGCGCTCGTTGCGCACGACGATCACGAAGCCGAGCGCCGTCATCGCGGCAAGGCCGAACCAGGTCAGCATATAGACGAGATGGTTGTTCGGAAACGCGATGATCGTCAGCCCGCCGACGGGTGCGCCGGTCCCGACCCTGTCGGCATCGATGAAATAGGGCGCGGTGCGCCCCAGCTCGCGCTTCGCCGCGATCGCCGCGACGTCGCGCGAATACCAGCTGTCGGCAGCGGCATCGTTGCTGCGCAGGAACCCGCCCTTTGGCTCGGTGATGCGCAGATACCCCGTCACCGTGACGGACCCCGCGGGCCGCGCATGCGTGCGACGCTGCTCGGGCGAGACATAGCCGCGATTGACGAGGACGCTGAACCCTCGCGCGGTCCGCAGCGGCGTCATCACCCAATAGCCGCTGCCGAGCGCGGTGGCCGCGCGGACCAAAGTCTCGCGGTCATGGACGAATGTGCCGCTCACGCGGATCCGGCGATAGGCGTCGCTCGCGGAAGTGATCGCCGGCCAGCGGTCGGGCCCCGGCGGTGCGACCGGCGCGGCGGTCGCGCGCGCGTCGACCTGCCGGATCAGGTCGAGCTTCCACGCGCGGCGCTCGACCTGCCACACACCCAGCGCGACGAACCCGGCGAACAGCAGCAACGCGATGAAGCCTGCCACCCATATCGCCGGCCGCGGCCGGGCATGCGCGGTCATCACATGTCTACCGCGGCCTGCATCGGCATCATGTTCGTGTTCATGTGATACATGACCCAGATCGACCCGCTGAGCGTGATCACGACGAGGATGATCGTGAAGATCAGCGCCATCATCGTCCAGCCATTCTCGGACTTGGTGTTCATGTGCAGGAAGTAGATCATGTGGACGATGATCTGGAGCACCGCGAACAGCATGATGACCAGCGCGGCGGTCGACGGGTCCTTGAACGCCCCCGTCATCACCGCCCAGAACGGCACCGCAGTCAGCAGGACCGAGAGGAAGAACCCCTTGAGATAGCTCCCCCGCGTCCCGTGCGACGCGTGGTCGTTCCCGTGATCGTCGTGCCCGTGCGCGTGCCCATGCGCGTGATCATCGTGCGCGTGCTCGGCATGCGCATCGTGCGGCGTGGCGTGGCGGTCGGTCATCGCAGCGAACCCATCAGATAGACGAAGGTGAAGACGCCGATCCAGATGACGTCGAGAAAGTGCCAGAACATGCTGAGGCACATCAGGCGGCGCTTGTTCGCGGCGATCAGGCCATGCTTTTGCACCTGCACCATCAGCGTGACGAGCCAGATGAAGCCCATCGTGACGTGCAGGCCGTGCGTGCCGACCAGCGTGAAGAACGACGACAGGAACGCGCTGCGCGTCGGGCCCGCACCCTCGTGGATGAGGGTCGCGAACTCGTACATCTCGATCGACAGGAAGCACAGGCCGAACAGACCGGTGAACGCGAGCCACATCTGCATGATGCGCTGGCGGCCCTCTTCCATCGACAGCATCGCAAAGCCGTAGGTGATCGACGAGAACAGCAGCATCGCGGTGTTCACCGCGACGAGCGGCAGCTCGAAGATCTCCTTGGGCGTCGGCCCGCCGGCATAGCTGCTGCCGAGCACGCCGTACGCCGCGAACAACACCGCGAAGATGAGGCAATCGCTCATCAGGTACATCCAGAAGCCCAGCATCGTGCTGCTGCCCTCGGGATGGTGATGTTCCTCGAGCTGGTAGAACGAGAGGGGCTCACCCTTCTCGTCCAGACCATCCTTCTTCAATGATACCGAAGACATCGCGTCAGGCTCCCTGGGTCGCGAGCAGGCGGGTGCGCGCGTCCTCGCTGGCGATCACGTCCTCGACCGGGATGTAGAAGTCGCGCTTGTAGTTGAAGGTGTGGAAGATCGTCGTGGCGAAGATCCCGACCAGCGCCAGACCCGCCAGCCACCACATGTACCAGATCATCGCGAAGCCGAACGCCACGCTCAGTCCGGCAAGGACGACACCGGTGCCGGTGCCGCTCGGCATGTGGATCTTGCGGAAGCCGCTGAGCGGCCGCTCGTGCTTGCGGTCCTTCATGTCGTACCAGGCGTCCAGGTCATGGACGACGGGCGTGAACGCGAAGTTGTACTCCGGCGGCGGCGACGAGGTCGCCCACTCCAGCGTACGACCGTTCCACGGATCGCCGGTATGGTCGGCAAGCGCCTCGCGGTTCCGGATGCTGACGAAGATCTGCATCAGGAAGGCACCGATGCCCGCTGCGATCAGCGCTGCGCCGAGCGCGGCGATGACGAACCAGATCTGCAGGTTCGGATCGTCGAAATAGCGCATCCGGCGGGTCACGCCCATCAGGCCGAGCACATAGAGCGGCATGAACGCGAGGTAGAAGCCGACGACCCAGCACCAGAACGAGATCGTGCCCCACTTCGGGTCGAGCCGGAAGCCGAACGCCTTGGGGAACCAGTAGTTGATCCCCGCGAACATCCCGAACAGCGTCCCGCCGATGATCACGTTATGGAAATGCGCGACCAGGAACAGCGAGTTGTGCAGCACGAAGTCGGCTGGCGGCACTGCGAGCAGCACGCCGGTCATCCCGCCGATCGTGAACGTCACCATGAAGGCCACCGTCCACATCATCGGCAGCTCGTACCGGATCCGCCCCTTGTACATCGTGAACAGCCAGTTGAAGATCTTGGCCCCGGTCGGGATCGAGATGATCATCGTGGTGATGCCGAAGAACGAGTTGACGCTCGCGCCCGACCCCATCGTGAAGAAATGGTGCAGCCAGACGAGATACGACAGGATCGTGATGACGAGCGTCGCATAGACCATCGAGCTGTAGCCGAAGAGGCGCTTGCCCGAGAAGGTCGAGGTGACTTCCGAGAAGATGCCGAACGCCGGCAGGACCAGGATGTAGACCTCGGGGTGACCCCAGATCCAGATCAGGTTGACGTACATCATCGGGTTGCCGCCCGCGTCGTTCGTGAAGAACGCCGTGCCGATATAGCGGTCGAGCGACAGCATCGCGAGCACTGCGGTCAGCACCGGGAAGGCGGCGACGATCAGGATGTTGGTGCACAGCGCGGTCCAGGTGAAGATCGGCATCTTCATCAGGCCCATGCCGGGTGCGCGCATCTTGACGATCGTCGCGACCAGGTTGACGCCCGACAGCAACGTGCCGACGCCCGCGATCTGCAGCGCCCATATGTAATAGTCGACACCGACATCGGGCGAATAGGCGATCCCCGACAAGGGCGGCATCGCCAGCCAGCCGGTCCGCGCGAACTCGCCGATGAACAGCGACATCATGACGACGACGGCACCCGCCGCGGTCATCCAGAAGCTGAAATTGTTGAGGAACGGGAACGACACGTCGCGCGCACCGATCTGGAGCGGAACGACATAGTTCATCAGGCCCGTGACCATCGGCATCGCGACGAAGAAGATCATGATCACGCCGTGCGCGGTGAACACCTGGTCATAGTGATGCGCGTTGAGATAGCCTTCGCTACCCCCGAACGCCATCGCCTGCTGCAGGCGCATCATGATCGCGTCGGAAAATCCGCGCAGCAGCATGACGATCGCGAGCACCATGTACATGATGCCGATCTTCTTGTGGTCGACGCTGGTGAACCACTGGTTCCACAGATAGCCCCACACCTTGAAATAGGTGAGGGCCGCGACGAGTGCGGCGCCGCCGATCGCCACCATCCCGAACGTCGCGACGACGATCGGTTCGTGCAGCGGCAGCGACTCCAGCGTGAGCCGCCCGAAGATGGTCTTCAACAGGGTATCAGACATCATGGTTCTCTTGACCTAGCCGAGGGCGAGGCGTTGCGTGCCGGGTGTCGGCACTGGGATCATTTGCGTGTGGTTGCGGTTCTGCGAGGCGCCGGGGGCATTGTTGCCGCCGTCCGATTTCGTCGTCGCGGGTGCCGACCAGTGCGGGGCGTTCCCCTTTTCGTCGGCATCCTTCATCAGCGCGCCTTCGACGCGGGTGGAGCCGTCCTGCGGACCGCTCCCGCCGTTGACGCCGGGCATCGCCATGCCGCCATGCGCGTCCTTCTTCATCAGATCGGACATGCACGCCTTGCCGGGCTTGACGCATTGCTCGACGATCGCCTGGAAAAGCCCGCCGTCGACCGCACCGAAATAGCGGACCGGGACCTTCTCGCTCGGCTTTTCGAGCTGCATGTAGTTGGTGCGGTTCAGCCCGCCGCCGCCGTTCCGGACCTTGGCGACCCAGGCATCGAAGCCTGCGTCGGACACGCCGTGGAAGCGGAAGCGCATCCCCGAGAAGCCCGCGCCGCTGTAATGCGACGAGAAGCCCTCATAGTTGCCGGGCTTGTTGATCACCGCGTGCAGCGTCGTCGCCATCCCGGGCATCGTGTAGATCATGCCCGCGAGCGCCGGGATGTAGAACGCGTTCATCACCGACGACGACGTCATCTTGAAGCGCAGCGGGCGATCGACCGGCGCGGCCAGCTCGTTGACCGTCGCGATGCCGTATTCGGGATAGATGAACAGCCATTTCCAGTCGAGCGCGACCACCTGGACGTCGAGCGGCTTGCCGCCCGTGATCGTCTGCTGGTTGTCCGAAAGCTGGCCGATCGGCGCATTCTCGCCGACATCGCTGGTCTGCGCCGAGATCCGGCCGAGCGGGCGATACGGGTCGAGCAGATGCGTGCTGGTCCATGTCAGCGCGCCGAGCGCGATGATGATCAGCAGCGGCACGCCCCAGATCAGCAGCTCGAGGCCGATCGAGTGATCCCAGTTCGGCTCGTACTTCGCGGCCTTGTTCGCCTGGCGGTAGCGATAGGCGAACAGCAGCGTCAGCACGATCACCGGAATGATGATCAGCAGCATCAGCCCCGTGGAAATGAGCACCAGGTCGCGCTGCTGCACCGCAATATCGCCAGACGGCGACATCACGACCCAGTTGCACCCACTGATCAGCAGCGCGGGCAGCACGGCGGCTGCGCGTAAGAGCCAGGATCTAGGCCTGGAATTCGATAGCTCGGCGGTCATATGCTCGCCCCTACGCCGCAGTTCGGTCATACCATAGTGGACAATTTGTCCAATGGGCGCCGCACTGCAGCAAAGGCATGGCGCTCATGCTGCGACAGACATAGGCGTTACGGAGAGAGTCCGAAAGGCCCTGCCCGCAGGTGAAAAAACGGCGTATGATCAATGCGCCGTCCGAACAGGCCATGGGCGGCGTGCCGCCTCACGGAAGCGAGTTTGAGAATGAGTGCACACGCAGGATCGACGTCTTTCGAGGACGATACCCGCGATCTCCACGATCACGGCAAAAAGATCTCGCCCGGCGAGATCGCGATCGGCGTGGTCATCGGCCGGACGTCGGAATTCTTCGACTTCTTCGTCTATGCGATCGCCTCGGTGATCGTCTTCCCCGCGCTCGTCTTCCCCTATGTCGACCGGCTGCAGGGGACGATCTACTCGTTCGCGGTCTTCGCACTCGCCTTCATCGCGCGGCCGTTCGGGTCGATCATCTTCATCGCGGTCGACCGTCTCTATGGTCGCAGCGCGAAGCTGACGATGGCGCTGTTCCTGCTCGGCACCGCGACCGTCGCGATGGGCTTCCTGCCCGGCTATGAGCAGGTCGGGAACTGGTCGGTCGTGCTGCTGTCGCTGCTGCGAGATCGCGCAGGGCATCGCGCTCGCCGGCGCATGGGACGGTCTCGCCTCGCTGCTGTCGCTCAACGCGCCCGAGGGTCGCCGCGGCTGGTACGCGATGCTGCCCCAGCTCGGCGCGCCGTTCGGCCTGCTCGTCGCCAGCGGTCTGTTCGCCTTCTTCGTCGCGACGCTGCCCGCCGCCGACTTCATCGACTGGGGCTGGCGCTATCCGTTCTTCGTCGCGTTCGCGATCAACGTCGTCGCACTCTTCGCCCGTCTCCGCCTCGTCGTCACGCCCGAGTTCGAGACGCTGTTCGAATCGCGCGCGCTCCAGCCCGCGCCCGTGCTCGACACGATCCGCGCGGAGGGCCGCACGATCGTGCTCGGCGCGTTCGCGCCGCTCGCCAGCTTCGCGCTCTTTCACATGGTCACCGTGTTCCCGCTCTCGTGGATCGTGCTCTTCACCTCGGAGACGCCCGGCCGCTTCCTGACGATCGAGGTCATCGGCGCCGCGATCGGTCTCGGCGCGACGCTCGTCTCGGGGCTGCTCGCCGACCGGATCGGCCGCCGTACGCTGCTCGGCAGCACCGCGGTGCTGATCGCGCTGTTCGCGATCGGCGCACCGATGCTGCTCAGCGGCGGTCCGACCGGCGAATGGGCGTTCATGATCATCGGCTTCCTGCTGTTCGGCCTGTCGTTCGGCCAGTCGTCGGGGTCGCTCGCGACCAGCCTCGGCAAGACGCACCGCTATACCGGCTCCGCGCTCACGACCGATCTCGCCTGGCTGTTCGGCGCGGGCTTCGCCCCGCTCGCGGCGCTCGTCCTGTCGAGCGAACTGGGTCTCGCCGCCAGCGGCGCGTATCTCTTCTCGGGTGCGGTCTGCACGCTCATCGCGCTCGGCGTGAACAAGGAACTGGCGAAGCGCGCGAACGAGCGCTGACCCGCCAACGATGACATCGTGACGGGGCGCCCTGCGCGTCCCGCCGGTGTCCCTGACCCGACCCACCCCACGCGCTCTCGTCCGCCGTCGCAGCCCTGCGGCGGCGGTTGACGTTACGGCAACGGCTCGTCGCAAATCCGCCGGGCCCGTCGCGCGCGCCGATTGACGCGCGAAAGACCGTACTGTACCGGACGGTATCGAAGACGATCGGGCGATACCGCCACGCCGCGTCGGATACGACTCGGTTCGCGAACGCCCTGCGCCTCGCCGATCACCGCCTGCCCATTCCAACCGCGTCGCGCGCTGGTGCGACGTGACCATCTGCCCATCCGAAGAGACCCGATCATGGCCTATCTCGACCTCGACAACCTGTTCGCCGCCCCCGCCGGTTCGGCCAGTGGCAGCCGTGTCATCGCGGCACGCACGGGGTTTTCGGCGCTCGAGTGGAACGTCATCCTGCTCGCGCGCAACGACAGCGTCGCCAGCCTGTCGAGTCGCGGCCGGGTCGCACGCGCGCTCGGCGCGATTTTCGGGATCGCCGCGCAGGCGCCGCTCGCGGATCCGCGGCTCGAGGCGCTGCGCCGCATCGCGGTCCACGCATGGCGAAAGGGACTTGCCCTCCCCGCCGCCGAGATCGAGCGATTCGTCGCCGCCGGGTTCCACCGCGCGCAGATCGACACGCTGATCGCGCGCGTCACCGCCTGACGCGGCGCTTCGAAATGCGGCGAACCGGGGCGCACCCCGATTCGCCGTCCCGCGTCAGATCCGCGTGGTGCCCGAATAGGCGAACAGCACGTCGGCATCGTCGGCCAGCACGACCTGCTCGCTGCCCGTCACCGTGACGCACTCGCCCGCCTTGAAATTGACGCCCGCGACCGAGCCCGACCCGGTGACCGGGATCAGCCAGCCCGTCTTGCCCTCGGGCAGCGTCACCGCATGCTCGCGCCCGCTCCACCGCTCGAGCACGAATTTCGGCCCCTCGACCTGGATCGTCCGCCCGTCGGACACGCGGCCGGGCGACGTGATCGGCTGATAGGGCACGGGATCCGACACCGCGATGCCGTCGTCGAGATGGAGTTCGCGGTCGCTGCCATAATCATAGAGACGGTACGTCGTCTCCGAATTCTGCTGCACCTCGATCACCGTCAGCCCGCCGCCGATCGCATGGATCGTGTCCGACGCGCAGTACATGAAGTCGCCCGCCTTGACCGGCTTCCAGTACAGCTTGTCCTCGATCGTCCCGTCGACCGCGGAGGCGCGCAGTTCCTCGTGCGAGATCGGCGTCTTCGTGCCGACCGCGATCGTCGAATCGGGTTCGGCGGCAAGCACCGTCCAGCATTCGTCCTTGCCGCGCGGCAACCCGCGCGCATGCGCCTGGTCGTCGTCGGGATGCACCTGCACCGACAGTTTCTCGCTCGTGAACAGATATTTGATCAGCAGGTCGGGGGTCGTGTCGCCCGGCTCCTGGAACCACACCTCGCCGATCGGCGGCGAACCCGGCGCCGGATCGTCGAAACCGGGCCAGAGGGTGTGGCGCCCCCATGGCTTCTCGACACGATGCGTGTGGAGCAGGGTGGCGGGCATAGGCTATTCCTTCTGACGTCGGGCGTATCGGCTCGGACATAGCCCTCGCGACGCCCGGTGGCGAGACGCTGTTAACGCGGGGGTTAACGCGGGGGTTAACGCGGGTCGTCCGCGTCCGATCCGACCCCGCCGGTTCGCCCCGCCCCGTCTGCGCCGGGTCAGCGCGATCCCCCGTGCGATCCCCCCGTGCAATCCCCCCGCCGAAGGGGATTGTTCGTGCGGCCCCGGTTACGCTAAGGACGACGTCCATGCGTATCCCCCAGTCTCGCGCGCTCACGATCGCGCTCCTCGCCGCCATAGCGCTCCCGATGGCCGGATGCGCGAGCTCGCGCACCTCGACCGACATTCCCTATGTCGCGCGCGACGTCGGCACGCTCTACTCGCTGGCCAAGCGCCGGCTCGATCAGGGGCGGTACAAGGAGTCGGCGCAGCTCTTCGACGAGGTCGAGCGCCAGCATCCCTATTCGATCTGGGCCCGCCGCGCGCAGGTGATGAGCGCGTTCAGCTATTATCTCGACGCCGATTACACCAAGTCGATCCAGTCGGCGCAGCGCTTCATCTCGGTCCATCCCGGCAACCGCGACGCCCCTTATGCCTATTACCTGATCGCGCTCGGCTATTACGAGCAGATCACCGACGTGACGCGCGACCAGAAGATCACGCGCCAGGCGCTCGACGCGCTCGGCGAACTGATGCGCCGCTATCCCAACACGCGCTACGCGTCGGACGCGCGGCTCAAGATCGATCTCGTCAACGACCATCTCGGCGGCAAGGAGATGGAGATCGGCCGTTTCTACGAGACGCGCGGCCAGTGGCTCGCGGCAAACGGCCGCTTCCGCACCGTCGTCGACCAGTATCAGCAGACCACGCACACCCCCGAGGCGCTGATGCGGCTGACCGAGACCTATCTCGCGCTCGGCGTCCCGATCGAGGCCGAAAAGGCCGCGGCGGTGCTCGGCCGCAACTATCCCGGCACCAGCTGGTACCAGCGCGCGTACAAGCTGATGCAGGAGCACCCGGTCAAGCCGCTCGCGCCGATCGCGACCGGCGCGCAGGTCGTCCCCGCGGGCACCCCCGGCGCGCTCCCCGCCGCCGGCCTCGGCGAGGCCCCGGCGATTCCCGGCTCGGTCGGCAATGGCGGCTCGGGCTCCGCCGCCCCAAGCGGCGCCGGCCCCGTCGGCCCCGCCGGCACCACCCGCACCACCCCCGGCAACTGAGCGGGGGGCACCCGCCCCCCTCGTCCCCCATTCAACGTCATCCTTACGAAAGTCAGGACCCAGAGCCACAAACGCACCCGTCCCCCACCCGCGTCATCCTGACGAAAGTCAGGACCCAGAGCCACAGCCGCGCCCGCCCCCCCCCGCGTCATCCTGACGAAAGTCAGGACCCAGAGCCACAGACCGCAGCGCTCGTAACCCTGGATCCTGACTTTCGTCAGGATGACGTGGACTGGGTAACGACAAGAGCGCCGCAGTAACGCGAACCCCCGCCCCCACCCCCTGCAAACCAGACGGAACATTGGGGGATCATTTTCGCATCCGGATCGTCTAAGGGACGAACCGATGCTGACCGAACTCTCCATCCGCGACGTGGTATTGATCGAGGCGCTCGACCTGGGCTTCGGCCCGGGACTCGGTGTGCTGACCGGCGAGACCGGCGCGGGCAAGTCGATCCTGCTCGACGCGCTCGGGCTGGCGCTCGGCGGCCGCGGCGACAGCGGGCTCGTCCGCCACGGCGCCGCGCAGGCGGTCGTCACCGCGACCTTCGATCCCCCCGCCCCCGGCACGCCGCTCACCGCGCTGCTCGACGAGAACGGGCTGACGATCGAGGCGGGCGAGCCGCTCATCATCCGCCGCATCGTCAAGGCCGATGGCGGCAGCCGCGGCTTCGTCAACGACCAGCCCGCCTCCGCCGGGCTGCTCCGCGAAATGGCGCCGACGCTCGTCGAGATCCACGGCCAGCATGACGAACGCGGCCTGCTCAACCCGCGCGGCCACCGCGCGCTGCTCGACATCTTCGGCCGCACCGAACCCGCCGCGACGACGCGCGCCTGGACCGCGCTGCGCGACGCCGAGGACGCCCTCGCCACCGCGCGCGCGGATATCGAGAGCGCGGCGCGCGACCGCGACTGGCTCGAGCACACCGTTGCCGAACTCACCGCGCTCGGCGCCGAACCCGGCGAGGAGGAAACGCTCGCCGACACCCGCCGCTCGATGCAGCGCGCGGAGAAGATCGCGGACGACCTGTCGGCGATCGACGACTATCTCGAAGGCTCAGACGGCGGGCTCGCCAAGCTGCGCCAGGCCGCACGCGTGCTCGAACGGATCGCGGGCGACCATGTCGCGCTCGCCGACGCGCTCGCCGCGGTCGACCGCGCGGTGATCGAGGGATCGGTCGCCGAGGAGCGGATGCGCGATGCCCGCATCGATCTCGCCTACGACCCGCGCAGCCTCGAGGACGACGAGGCGCGGCTGTTCGAACTCCGCGCGATGGCACGCAAGCACCGCGTCCAGCCCGACGACCTCGCCGCGCTCACTGACGAGATGCGCGCGCGGCTCGAACGACTCGACGCGGGCGAAGGCGGTATCGCCGTGCTCGAGGCGACGCTCGCCAAGGCGCGCGCCGCCTACGACAAGGCCGCGGACGCGCTCTCGGCCCGCCGTGCCAAGGCTGCGCTGCGACTCGACACCGCGGTCGCGGGGGAACTCGCGCCGCTGAAACTCGACGCCGCGCGCTTCCGCACCGTCTGCGCCCCGCTCGGCGAGGAGGGCTGGTCGGGCGCGGGCAAGGACCGTGTCGAGTTCGAGATCTCGACCAACCCCGGCGCGCCGTTCGCCGGCCTCACCAAGATCGCCAGCGGCGGCGAATTGTCGCGCTTCATCCTCGCCTTGAAGGTCGCGCTCGCGGAAGAAGGCGGCGCGACGACGATGGTGTTCGACGAGATCGACCGCGGCGTCGGCGGCGCGGTCGCCAGCGCGATCGGCGAGCGACTCGCCCGCCTCGCGCAGAGCACGCAGCTGCTCGTCGTCACGCACAGCCCGCAGGTTGCAGCACGCGGCGCCAAGCATCTGCTGATCGCAAAGAGTAACGACGGCACCGTCACGCGCACCGGCGTCCGCGCGCTCGACGAGGCCGAGCGCCGCGAGGAGATCGCCCGGATGCTCTCGGGCGCGACGATCACCGACGAGGCGCGTGCGCAGGCCGAACGGCTGCTTGAAACCGCTTAGTAGCGGCAATTTTTGAACGATATCGCTTAGTCGCAAAACTGTTTTGTTCGACGCGCGTTGCACGGATCCAAGCCCACCTTTAACCGAGGGCTTGCTTCGCGCAGCAGTATTCAACCCGACAACAGGTAAGCTGACTTAAAATGGCGGAACGTCAAACACGGCGCAAAAAGATTGAAACGCGTCACCTCCCGCTACCGCCCGCCGAAGCGCAAGCCGCTCATTCCCGGCTCATGCATGAGATCAAAACCCATGACGATCGGTATTACGTTCACGACGATCCGACGATAACCGATGCTGAGTATGACAATCTAAAGCTGCAGTTGCGCGAGATAGAACGAAAAGATCCCGACCTTCGTGATCTTTTTGACCCCACCTCGGTCGTGGCCGGATCTCCCGCAGCGCACCTCGCCAAGGCTCCGCACGCCAAAGCTATGCTGAGCTTGGATAATGCTTTTTCGGATGAGGACGTCGCCGAGTTTTTAATTCGCGTCCGCCGCTTCCTGAAACTCGCCGACGACGCCCCCGTCGCGCTCACCGCCGAGCCCAAGATCGACGGCCTGTCCTGCTCGCTGCGCTACGAGGACGGCCGGCTGGTCCAGGCGCTCACCCGCGGCGACGGCCAGGTCGGCGAGGACGTCACCGCCAATGTCCGCACGATCGCCGACATCCCGCAGACGCTCGGCGGAAAGCCCCCTTCCCCGCGGTCTTCGAGATCCGCGGCGAGGTGTATATGGCGAAGGCCGACTTCGCCGCGCTCAACGCCCGCCTGCTCGCGGACGCCGCACAGACCGGCAAGGAGGCGCGCCAGTTCGCCAACCCGCGCAACGCCGCCGCCGGCTCGCTCCGCCAGAAGGACGCGAGCATCACCGCCGAACGCACGCTGCGCTTCCTCGCGCATGGCTGGGGCGAGGCGAGCGCCGTCCCCGCCGAGACGCAGTCCGCGATCGTCGACCAGTTCCGCGCCTGGGGCTTCGCGGTCGCCGACGCCTTCGCGCGTGTCGAGGACGAACAGGGCGCGCTCGGCATCTACCGCGCGATCGAGGCGGGCCGGGCCGAGCTCCCCTTCGACATCGACGGTGTCGTGTACAAGGTCGACCGGCTCGACTGGCAGACGCGACTCGGCCAGGTCGCGCGCGCGCCGCGCTGGGCGATCGCGCACAAATTCCCCGCCGAGCGCGCGCAGACCACGCTCAACGCGATCGACATCCAGGTCGGGCGCACCGGCGCGCTGACCCCGGTCGCGCGGCTCGACCCCGTCACCGTCGGCGGCGTCGTCGTCACCAACGCGACCTTGCACAATTTCGACGAGATCGAGCGGCTCGGCGTCCGCGTCGGCGACCGCGTCCTCGTCCAGCGCGCGGGCGACGTCATCCCGCAGATCGTCGAGAGCCTGACCGCCGCCGAGGATCGCCCCGCCTATGTCTTCGACCGGCTCTGCCCCGAGTGCGGGTCGGCCGCCGAGCGCGAGGAGGGCGAGGTCGTCTATCGCTGCACCGGCGGGCTGATCTGCCCCGCACAGCGCGTCGAGCGGCTCATCCACTTCACCTCGCGCCACGCCTTCGACATTGGCGGGCTCGGCCAGACCCTGGTCGAGGCGTTCTTCCGCGACGGGCTGATCGAATCGCCCGCCGACATCTTCCGCCTGACCGAGGAACAGCTCGTCGCGCGCAAGAAGGACGGCCGCGTCTGGGCGGCCAAGCTGATCGCCGCGATCGACGCGCGCCGCCAGATCGCGCTCGACCGCTTCCTCTTCTCGCTCGGCATCCGCCATGTCGGCGAGATCACCGCACGCGACCTCGCGCGCCGCTATCGCTCGGCCAAGGCGCTCGGCAGCATGCTGCGCCGCGCGGTATTCCTCTACCACAGCATCACGCCCGTGATCGGCGAGCCCGAGCGCAAATATGTCCTGCGCCGCGACAAGCTGCTCGTCGGCGTGATCGAGACGGCGGGCGTCGGTCCCGAGGTCGCCAACGCGCTGATCGGCTTCTGCGCCGAGCCGCACAACCGCGCGGTCGTGTTCGACCTGCTGCGCGAGGTGACCCCGCTCGACGTCGTCCACGAGGCGCGCGATTCGGACGTCACGGGCCAGACGCTCGTCTTCACCGGCAGCCTCGAGACGCTCAGCCGCGACGAGGCCAAGGCGCAGGCCGAGCTGCTCGGCGCGCGAGTCGCGGCGTCGGTCTCGGCCAAGACCGACCTCGTCATCGCCGGCCCCGGCGCGGGGTCGAAGCTCAAAAAGGCGACCGACCTCGGGATCCGCGTCATCACCGAGGCGGAATGGGCCGCGATCGTCGCCGCCGCCTGAGCGTCGCGCGTCACGCACTTGATCGAGATTGGTTCCATCCGCGCGTGATCGGCGCGCGAGCGTGGCTTTTTTGCAACGCAATATGACGGAGTGCATCGCGTGCAACTCGCGACTCGCCAATGTCATGGAACCGAAATATTTGGGGCGCAGGGGCGCGGCTGACCGAACGACACGTCGCGGATCTCGAGCAAAAGCTCAAAGGGGACATTTCTAATGCGTAACAACCTTTTCCTGGGTGCGGCGGCGATTGCGCTGATCGCACCGATGGCCGCATCGGCACAGGAGACGACCGCCACGATCCGCGGCTCCGTTCAGTCGGCGGGCGCGCCCGTCGGTGCGGCAACCGTCACGATCACCCATGTCCCGTCGGGCTCGCGCTCGACCGCCACGACCGACGCGAACGGCACGTTCACGGCAACCGGTCTCCGGTCGGGCGGCCCCTTCACCGTCGACGTCACGTCGGCGCAGGGTAACAGCAGCGTCACCGACATCTACACCGTCATCGGCCAGCCCTTCGATCTCCCCATCGAACTCGCAGCGGGCGGCAATGCGGAGAGCGAAGAGATCGTCATCACCGCGTCGTCGATCCGTGGCGCCGGCACCTCGTCGGACGGCCCCCAGACGGTGCTCAGCGCGCGCGACATCGCCAAGGTCGCCTCGGTGAACCGCGACATCCGCGACATCCAGCGTCGCGACCCGTTCGCCACGCTCGATCTGTCGAACAACCGCGCCGTCAGCTTTGCTGGCAGCAACCCGCGCTTCAACCGCTTCTCGATCAACGGCGTCTCGGTCAGCGACAATTTCGGTCTGAACCCCGATGCCAGCCCGACCGCGCGCGGCCCGATCCCGTATGATGCGATCGCGCAGGTTTCGGTCTCGATCGCACCGTATGACTTCCGCCAGGGCAATTTCCAGGGCGGCGCGATCGACGCCACGCTCGCGTCCGGCACCAACGAATTCCACGGCACGGGCTTCTATTCGCAGAACACCGACGGGCTGTACGGCGAGCGGATCGGGTCGTTCAAGCGCCCCGCGACCAGCTTCAAGTCCGAGACCTACGGCGCAACGCTGTCGGGCCCGATCATCAAGGACAAGCTGTTCTTCATGGTCTCGGCCGAGCGCAACACCGAAGCGCGCCCGCTGACCGTGTCGTCGCCGTCGCAGGTGCCGTTCGGCACCGGCTTCCTGACCGAGGCGCAGGTGACCAACGTCGCCAACATCGCGCAGTCGGTCTATGGCTATGACGCCGGCCAGATCCTGACGATCGCGCAGCAGAAGGACGAGAAGATCGTCGGCAAGCTCGACTGGAACATCACCGATGGCCAGAAGCTCGCTCTGTCCTACGTCAACGCGTTCGACTCGTTCGTCGTCAGCGGCAGCAACTCCGTCAACAACGCGACCCCCGGCTTCTCGCTGGATTCGAACGGGTACAAGCTCGGCGAATTGCTCCGTGCCGGCATCGCGCAGCTGAACTCGGACTGGAGCGACACCTTCTCGACCGAAATCCGCGGTACCTACAAGCGCTATACGCGTACGCGTGACCCGCTGCGCGGCAACGACTTCGCGCAGTTCCGCGTCTGCCTCGATCCGAACTCGGTCGGCAGCGCCGGCGGGCAGCTGACGTGCAGCACGGGCACCCCAATCATCACCTTCGGTCCCGACAGCGCCAGCCAGTCGAACACCTTCGCGACCGAGACGTTCGGCGGCTCGGCGCTGGCCAACGTCACGGCCGGTGACCACAGCATCCGCCTGCTCGGCGAATTCGCGCATGTCACGATCAACAACCTGTTCCTGCAGAACACAGCCGGTAACTATTATTTCGACTCGCTCGCCGACTTCCAGGCGCGCCGGGCGAACTCGGTCACCTATCAGGATGCGGTCTCGCTCAACACGGCCGACGCCGCCGCGGACTTCGGGTATCAGCAGTACACGTTCGGCGTGCAGGACAGCTGGCGCGTCAGCGATACGCTGAACCTGACCTATGGCGCGCGCTACGACCTGTACGACATGCAGAGCCGCGTTCCCGCCAACGCCAACTTCCAGAGCCGCGTCGGCTTCACGAACACCAAGACCTTCAAGGGTCTCGGCGCGTTCCAGCCGCGCATCAGCTTCGACTTCAAGACCCCCGTTTCGGGCCTGAAGCTGCGCGGCGGTGCAGGCGTGTTCGCGGGCGGCGCCCCTGACGTCTATCTGTCGAACAGCTTCTCGAACACCGGCGTCGTCACCAACCAGGTGAACCTGACGCGCAACGTCAGTGGCCTGTCGGGGTACAACCAGCCGCTCGCGGTTGGCGACGCCGCGCTCAACAACGTCAACGGTGCGGCCATCCCGGCGGCGCTGTCGGGCTTCCTGTCGACCAACACCGGATCGCTGTCGACCGCGCCGGTGAACGCGATCGCGCCCGGCTTCGACCTCCCGTCGACGCTCAAGGCGACGCTGTCCGCGGATTACGACCTGTTCGGCATCCAGTTCGGCGCCGACTACATCTACTCGCAGGTCATCCAGCAGGTTCAGTTCAGCGACGCACGCTCGGTCGTTATCGGGCGCCTGCCCGATGGTCGCCCACGCTATGCCGCTCGGACCAGCGCCGGCGGGATCAGCTTCACCGATACGAACACCGACATCGTGCTCGGCAACACCGACCGCGGTCGTGGCCATGTGTTCGACGTCCGCGCCGCCAAGACGTTCGACTGGGGCCTGTCGCTCGGCGGCAGCTACACCTGGCAGGACGTGAAGGACGCGACGCCCGCCACCTCGTCGACCGCGCTGTCGAACTACGGCAACGGCGCGATGGTCGATCCGAACTTCGCCGCCTATGGCCGCTCGAACGACGAGACGCGTTGGGCGTTCAAGTATAATATCGGCTTCGATCACGCGTTCTTCGGCGACTATCGTACCGCGATCCAGCTGTTCGGCGAGACGCGTGCGGGCCGCAACTACAGCTTCACGATGATCGATCAGGCGTCGAACGGCTCGTCGGCGCGCAGCCCGGTGTTCGGCACGCTGTCGAACAACAACCGCTATCTGCTCTACGTACCGACCGGCGCCAATGATCCGCTCGTGAGCTACGACAACGCGAACACGCAGACGCAGCTCGAGGGCCTCATCAGCAACACCGAGCTGAACAAGTATCGCGGCCGGATCGCGGGTCGCAACATTGCCCGCAGCCGCGCCTTCACGCGCATCGATCTCCACCTCGAGCAGGAGGTTCCGACCTTCATCGGAAAGTCGCGCGTCACGCTGTTCGGCGA
Source organism: Sphingomonas sp. 22R3R2A-7 (assembly GCF_036856055.1). Classification (NCBI taxonomy): domain Bacteria; kingdom Pseudomonadati; phylum Pseudomonadota; class Alphaproteobacteria; order Sphingomonadales; family Sphingomonadaceae; genus Sphingomonas; species Sphingomonas sp. 22R3R2A-7. The sequence goes on from NZ_JASPFR010000001.1 coordinate 1,704,852, forward strand.
TATCGAGAACCTGCCGAACCTGCTCAACAGCAAGTGGGGCGGCCTGCGTCAGCTCGCCTTCCCGTCCACCGCATCGGTCGTCACGGTTCAGTGCCTTGCCGTTGCGACCCCGACGGGTGCCACGGCTGTCCCCAACGCGAACGCAGGCCAGACCTGCGCCCAGTATCGCTACTCGTCGTTCCGTGAGCCTGCGACCGCCGTGTCGCCGGTGTTCAACGGATCGCTTTACCTGATCCGTCTCGGCGCGCGCTTCACCTTCTAAGCGTCGCGATGGCCTGACCGGTCATGAGGCCGCCGTTCCCCCGGGAACGGCGGCCTTTTCGTGTCCGCCCTCCACCAGCCCCCCACCGATCCCCCCGGCGCCACACGCCGTCCGCGAAAAACACCAATACCCCCAAGCCCTTTTGCGCGCGCCGCCGCCGCCGTGTAAGACCGCGGCCAATCATGGCCAGTTCTCCCGCCCCGCCCCCCGGCACCGCCGCCGGCAAGACCCCCGCCGCGCCGCCTGCCGCGTATCCCGGCACGACGCCGCGCCTGCCCTTTTCGGCGCGGCCGTTCTTCGAGAACAAGGCGCGCGCGTTCTGGACGCTGCAGGCGGTCGGGTGGAGCGGCTATCTCATGCTGCGCGGCGTCTCGTCGGTGTCGAACGGGCTCACGCTGACCTCGATCATCCCCGTCATCATCGAGGCGATCGTCGGCTATTGCATCACATTGCTGCTCTCGACGATGTACGGCTATTATCGCCGCATCCCGCGCCTGATCGGGCTGTTCCTGACGATCGCGACGCTGGCGGCCGCGACCTTCCTTTACGCGGTGCTCGACGCCTTTTCCTTCTCGTTCATCCAGACCGCAACGCCCGGGATCACGATCACGCGGATGCTCGGCTTCGTGTTCCTCAACTTCGTCACGCTGGCGGGCTGGTCGGCCTTGTATTTCGGGATCAACTTCTACCTGATCGTCGAGCAGCAGATCGACCAGATGGAGCATCTCGAGAACCAGGCGTCGTCGGCGCAGCTCGCGATGCTGCGCTATCAGCTCAATCCGCATTTCCTGTTCAACACGCTCAACTCGATCTCGACGCTGGTGCTGCTCAAACAGACCGAGCGCGCGAACGCGATGCTGTCGCGGCTGTCGTCGTTCCTGCGCTATACGCTGGCGAACGAGCCGACCGCGCACGTCACCGTCGCGCAGGAGGTCGACCAGCTGAAGCTGTATCTGGAGATCGAGAAGATGCGCTTCGAGGACCGGATGCGCCCCAAGTTCGACATCGATCCGCGCGCCGAACGTGCGCGCCTGCCGTCGCTGCTGCTCCAGCCGCTGGTCGAGAACGCGATCAAATATGCGGTCACGCCGCAGGAAGAGGGCGCGGAAATCTGTGTTACCGTGCGGCTGGCCGGGGAACGGGTGCAGATCGCCGTATCCGATACCGGACCGGGCTTGATCGATGGCCGGATCAGTCCAAGCCTTTCCACCGGCGTGGGGCTCGCTAATATTAGAGACAGGTTGGTGCAGGCATATGGGCCCGACCATCGTTTCGAAACCCGCTCCACGCCCGCTGGGGGCTTCTCGGTCGAGATCGAGATTCCCTATCAGCTTGAAGACGTGAACAGAGAGGCCGCATGACCATCCGTACCATTCTCGTCGACGACGAGCCGTTGGCGATCCAGGGGCTCGAACTGCGCCTCCAGGCGCATGAAGACGTCGAGATCATCGAAAAATGCTCGAACGGCCGCGAGGCGATTCGTGCGATCAAGACGCACAAGCCCGATCTCGTCTTCCTCGATATCCAGATGCCGGGCTTTGACGGCTTCTCCGTCGTGCAAGGGCTGATGGAGGTCGAGCCGCCTTTGTTCGTCTTCGTCACCGCCTATTCCGACCACGCGCTGCGCGCGTTCGAGGCGCAGGCGGTCGATTACCTGATGAAGCCCGTCGAGGAATCGCGGCTCGCCGACACGATCGAGCGCGTCCGCCAGCGTCTCTCGGAAAAGCGCGGCGTCGAGGAAGTCGACCGGTTGCGCGAAGTGCTCGCCGACGTCGCCCCCGATGCCGCGGCGGACATGCCCGACGGCGACGCGGTCTCTGCCAACCGCTTTGAAAAGCTCATCAACATCAAGGATCGCGGCCAGATCTTCCGCGTCGACGTCGACACGATCGAGCGGATCGACGCGGCAGGCGACTATATGTGCATCTATACCGGCGACAACACGCTGATCCTGCGCGAGACGATGAAGGACCTCGAAAAGCGCCTCGACCCGCGCCGCTTCCAGCGCGTCCACCGCTCGACGATCGTCAACCTCGACCTCGTCAAGCAGGTCAAGCCGCACACCAACGGCGAATGCTTCCTCGTGCTGAACTCGGGCGCGAGCGTGAAGGTCTCGCGCTCCTACCGCGACGTCGTGGCACGCTTCGTCCACTGATCCATCCCCCGCCGTCATCCTGACGAAAGTCAAGATCCAGACCCGCAAGCGCCCCCGCCCGCGACCCTGGATCCTGACCTCCGTCAGGATGACGGCCAGCGTGGGACAGCCGCGGCGAACCAAGCAACCAAGCCCGCCCGTTGCGAATCCACACCCGCAGCCCGACCATCCAAACCCCCGTCATCCTGACGAAAGTCAGGATCCAGAGCCCCACCCCCACCGCCCGCAACCCTGGATCCTGACCTCCGTCAGGATGACGACAAGCGTGGGACAGCCGCCGCGGGCCAAGCAACCAAGCCGGCTCGCTGCGAATCCAAACTCGGCAACCCGACCAGCAAAACCCCCGTCATCCTGACGAAAGTCAGGACCCAGAGCCACAAGCGCCCCCGCCCGTAACCCTGGATCCTGACCTCCGTCAGGATGACGACAAGCGTGGGGCGGCCGCCGCGAACCAAGCACCCAAGCCGGCCCGTTGCAGAATCCAAACCCCGCGACCCGACCTGCAAAAACCCCCGTCATCCTGACGAAAGTCAGGATCCAGAGCCCCAACCGCCCCCGCCCGTAACTCTGGATCCTGACCTCCGTCAGGATGACGGCAAACGTGGGGCGGCGTCCGTGGGCGAAAGCAACCGGGCTGACCGGGTATGAGCCCGCCCCCCTCACCCCGCCCCCTCGTAAAACCGTGCTGCATCTGCTAACGCCCGCGGCCATGCTGAACCTGAACAATATCACGGTGCGCCTTGGCGGACGCGTTATCCTCGATGGCGCCAGTGCCGCATTGCCGCCGGGCAGCCGAGTCGGGCTGATCGGGCGCAACGGCGCGGGCAAGTCGACGATGGTGCGCGTGATCGCAGGCCAGCTCGAACCCGATGACGGCTCCGCGGACATGCCCAAGGGCGCACGCATCGGCTATCTCGCGCAGGAAGCGCCGCACGGCGTGAAGACCCCGTTCGAGACCGTGCTCGAGGCCGATCTCGAACGCGCCGCGCTGATGCTCGAGAGCGAGACGAGCGAGGATCCCGATCGGCTCGGCGACGTGTACGAGCGGCTGATCGCGATCGACGCCTACACCGCGCCCGCGCGCGCCGCGCAGATCCTGCTCGGCCTCGGCTTCGACGAGGAGATGCAGGCGCGCACGCTCGACAGCTTTTCGGGTGGCTGGAAGATGCGCGTCGCGCTCGCCGCGTTGCTCTTCTCGCAGCCCGACCTGCTGCTGCTCGACGAGCCGTCGAACCATCTCGATCTCGAAGCGGTGATGTGGCTCGAGGACTTCCTCAAGAGCTACAAGGCGACGATCGTCGTCGTCAGCCACGAGCGCGATTTCCTCAACAACGTCGTCGATCACATCCTGCATCTGCAGGGCGGCAAGATCACGCTCTATCCCGGCGGCTACGACGCGTTCGAGCGTCAGCGCGCCGAGCGCCTCGCGCAGATCGAGGCGGCACGCGCCAACCAGGCGGTGCAGCGCGAGAAGCTGCAGGAATATATCGCCAAGAATTCCGCGCGGGCTTCCACCGCGAAGCAGGCGCAGTCGCGCCAGAAGATGCTGTCGAAGATGCAGCCGATCGCCGAGAGCTATAACGATCCGACCTTGTCGTTCGGATTCCCCAACCCGACCGAGCTCCGCCCGCCGCTGATCACGCTCGACATGGCGACGGTCGGCTATGCCGACGTGCCGATCCTCAAGCGGCTCAACATGCGGCTCGATCCCGACGACCGCGTCGCGCTGCTCGGGCGCAACGGCAACGGCAAGACGACGCTCGCGCGGCTGCTCGCGGCACAGCTGACGCCGATGGACGGCGAGATGGCGTCGTCGGGCAAGATGAAGGTCGGCTATTTCACCCAGTATCAGGTCGAGGAGCTCGACCCGACCGACACGCCGATCGAGCATATGTCGCATCTGATGAAGGGCGCGACGCCCGCCGCCGTGCGCGGCCAGCTCGGCCGGTTCGGCTTTTCGGGCGACAAGGCGACGACCAAGGTCGGCAAGCTGTCGGGTGGCGAACGCGCGCGCCTCGCACTCGCGCTCATCACGCGTGACGCGCCGCATCTGCTGATCCTCGACGAGCCGACCAACCATCTCGACGTCGATGCGCGCGAGGCGCTGGTCCAGGCGCTCAACGCCTATACCGGCGCCGTCGTGCTCGTCAGCCATGACCGCCACATGCTCGAGCTGACCGCCGACCGCCTCGTGCTGGTCGACGACGGCACCGCGAAGGAATTCGACGGCAGCCTCGACGATTACATCGCGTTCGTGCTCAAGGGCGACGCGGGCAAGGGCGATGCCGCGTCGAAGGCCGACAAGAAGGCGGGCAAGAAGGCCGCCGCGGACGCCAAGAGCAACGACGCCGCGCTGCGCAAGGCGCTCCGCGAGGTCGAGGAGCAGACCGCCAAGTTCACCAAGGAACGCAACGCGATCGACCGCGCGATGATCGACCCGGCCAATGCCGAGCCGCGCTTCTCGCGCATGTCGATGGGCGACCTCAGCAAGCGCCGCGCCGAAGTGAACGCCAAGCTCGAGGCAAGCGAGGCCAAGTGGCTCGAGGCAAGCGAAGCGCTCGAATCGATCGCCGCCTGACCCCCGGGGGGGTGCGAACCCCGTCCGGTCACGCCCTCCCGCGTCATCCTGACGAAAGTCAGGATCCAGAGCCACGAACGTCCCGCTGAGTTATCCTGGATCCTGACTTTCGTCAGAATGACGGACGTGAACGAAAGCCCCGCCAAAAAAAGGCCGGCCCGCTCACCCGAGCGGACCGGCCTCCCCTTAGCCCTGTCGAACGATCAGAACCGCGTGCGCAGCGTCAGCCCGTACGTCCGCGGCTCGGCGAGGTACGAGGTGAAGATCTGGTTCCCCACGCCGCCGAACGCCTTGACCTGGTCGAGGTTGCCCGCACCCTGGAACGGCGCGTTGAATCCGACCTGCTGGTAGTCGGTGTCGAGCAGGTTCTGCGCCCAGAGCTCGATTGCCCATTTCTGCGCGGGCCCGCGGATGCCGACGCGCGCGTTCATCAGGAAGAAGCCGTCCTGCGTCTTCTCCGTGAACAGGTCCGACCCGGTGTTGTAATCGCTCGTCATGCGGCCATCGAGATAGAACAGCCCGGTGATCCCCGACGAACCCAGATCGGGCGTCCAGGTCGTCGATGCCGTCACCGTGTGCTTCGGCGCGTTCGAGACGTTGTTGCCCGACAGCAGGAACAGCGCGGGGTCGAGCGCCTCGCCCGTCTCCGATCCGACCAGGTTGTTTTTGAACTTCGTGTCGACGAATGTGTAGCCGAGGCTCACTGCGACGTTGCGGACCGGGAACAGCCCCGCCTCGAGTTCGAAGCCCTGCGACTGGACGCCGTATTTCACGTCGCCGGTGCACGCGCCCGTCGCCGCACTCGCATCGCGATCCGCACCATTGAGGCTGGTGTCGCACGAGCTGATGTTCTGGACGATGAAGTTGGTGCCGTTGAACGTGTTCAGCTGGAAGTTCTTGAACTCCTGGCGGAAGCCCGCGACGTTGAACGTGAAGTCGCTCGACGTGAACTTCAGCCCGACTTCGTACGCGTTGACCGTCTCGGGATCGAACCGCAGCCGGCTCGCGCTGGCATTGGTCGGCGCCGCGAAGACGTTCGCGGTCAGATCCGACCGGTCGAGGTTATAGCCACCCGCCTTGTAGCCGCGCGAATAGGACGCATAGAGCAGCGTGTCGGTGCGTGGCTTGTACGACACGATACCCGTGCCGCTGAACTCGCCTTCCTTGAATCCGTCGTTGAGATCGAGCGCGTTCAGCGCCGAGGTCGAGTTGCCCGTGCAGGTCAGCGTGACGATCCCGCCGACGATCTGGTTGAGCTGCGCACGCTGCGCCGCGGTCAGGCCGGGCGCGCCCGCGATCCCGGCGAACACCTGGCTGCCGGTCGCCTGCTGCGCGGGGCAGAGCGTGTTGTTGTTGTTGAAATCGGCGTGGAAATCCTTCTGCTCGTGCGTGTAGCGAAGACCACCCGTGATCGACAGCTTGTCGGTCACCTTGAAGATGTTGTGCGTGAAGAACGCGTAGTTCTTGCTGTCCTGGTAATAGGTCGAACGCTGATCGCCCAGGTTGTTGAGCGCGCTCAGCCGGTCGATCATGCCGAGGATCGGCTGCGCGAGCTGGCCGAAGTTCGCGCCGAACGCCTGCCGCCCGGTGGCCCCGCCGAACGCCGCGACGGGCGTCGTCCCGAGGCAGCCCGGCGCGTTGGGGTTGCGCAGCGCCGCGATCGGGCTGACCGTCGCGACGATCCGGCACGCCGCGAACGCGCCATACTGCGTCCCGAACTTCAGATTGTCCGCGACGACCAGGTCTTCCTTCGAGAAATAGCCGCCGATCAGCCAGTCGAGCTTGTCGTTGAACAGCGACCCGTTCAGCCGGACTTCCTGGCTGAACGTGTGGAACTGGCGATAGCTGTTGCCGTCGTCCGCGCGGTAACCGATGTCGAGATTGCCGTAATCGATGTCCGCCGCGCCGCCCGACTTGTACTCGCGATACGCGGTGATCGAGGTCAGCTGCGCAAAGCCCAGGTTCGCGTCGATCTGGCCCGAGCCGCCATAATCCTTGGTGATGTTCGAATAGGCGCGGCCCAGCGTGTTGGCGATGCGGCGGTTATACGGATCGCCCTGGCTCGGGAACACCGCACCCATGCTCTGCATCACCTGCTGGATGCGGTTGCCCGCGGGGTTGATCGCGAAGTCGCCCGCGACGCCGGGCGTCGGGTCGATCTTCTCGCGCGTGTCGATATAGACCGCACCGCAGCATTTCTCGTCGCGCCGCGTGTAATCGCCGATCAGGCGGACCGACACGTCGCTGCTCGGCTCGAACAGCAACTGGCCGCGCACGAAGTAGCGGTTGCGGTCGTTGTAATCGGTCTTGTTGATGACGTCGTAATAATAGCCGTCGCGCTTGCCGAACACGCCGTCGAGCCGGAACGCCAGCTTGTCCTTGATGATCGGCCCGGTCAGCCCGCCCGCGATGCGGATATTGTTGTAATTGCCGTAGGTCGCGTCGGCATAGCCGCCGAACTGGTAGGACGGCAGCTTGGTCAGGATGTTGATCGTGCCCGCCGACGCGTTGCGACCCGCGAGCGTCCCCTGCGGCCCGCGCAGCACCTCGATCCGATCGACTTCGCCGAGATCGTTCAGCCCCGACCCCGTGCGGCTGCGATAGACGCCGTCGATGAACACCGCGACCGAGCTTTCGAGACCGGGATTGTCACCGACCGTGCCGATGCCGCGGATACGCGCCGAGGCGTTCGCCTCCGAACCGGTCGACGAGATCAGCAGCGATGGCGCGAGCTGCGTCATCTGGCGGATATCGGTCGCGCCCGAATTCTGCAGCGCGGCCTGCCCGACGGCGGACACCGCGATCGGCACGTTCGACAGCCGCTCGGAGCGGCGGGTGGCGGTGATGACGATGTCACCCGCGTTGACCGGCTGCGGCGTGTCGTTGACCGCGACCGGCGGCTGCTGCGCGTCGACCGATCCCGCCGCCGTACCCGAGGCGTTTGAGGGTACGGTCTGCGCCTCGGGCTGCGTCGTCGGGACGTCCTGCGCATAGGCGGGCGCGGCGAGCGCGACGGTAGCAGCGGCAGACAACAGATACGCGGTCATACGCATGGGCATCTCTCCTGGCGGCTTCGAATTAGTTCGAATATCCGGTTTGGTCAGGAGGTAAGGAGAAACCTGCGTCAACGTCCATCAATTTCCGTATGCGGCAAACGCTTTCCGGCAATTGTGTCGCAGATGCGCAACACCGGGCCCCGACGGGACCCGGCGTGACACGCGCTTGACGCTACGGCTGGCTGGCGGAGGCGGGTCTGGCGCAACGCACGGACCCGACGACCCCGAAATTATTTACAGGAAGTTTTTACAAGCCGCCCCCGGCCGGCTTGAGCCTGGCCGGGGGGCTGCGAGCATCGCTTACTTGGGCGCGAGCACCATCAGCATCTGACGGCCTTCCATGCGCGGGTATGCCTCGATCTTGGCAATCTCCGCGACGTCGTCCTGCACGCGCTTCAACAGGTTCATGCCCAGCTGGCCATGGCTCAGCTCGCGGCCACGGAAGCGCAGCGTGATCTTGACCTTGTCGCCCTCGCCGATGAAGTCGTTCACCTTCTTCATCTTCGTGTCGTAATCATGGTCGTCGATGTTCGGACGCATCTTGATCTCCTTGATCTCCTGCGTCTTCTGCGACTTGCGTGCGAGGTTCGCCTTCTTCTGCGCCTCGTACTTGAACTTGCCCACGTCGAGGAACTTGGCGACGGGCGGATCGGCGTTGGGCGAAACCTCAACCAGGTCGAGGCCGAGCTCGGCCGCCTGCTCCATCGCTTCGCGCGTGAACATCACGCCCAGATTCTCGCCCTCGTGATCGATCACGCGGACCTTCTGGCTCTGGATGAATTCGTTGAATCGCGGGCCGTTCATCGCGGGAGTCTGCATGGGCCGGCGCATCGTGGGAGGACGTATGGGGGTTGCTCCTGTTGTTTCTGACGCAGTATTTGGGCCGACTCATAGCGTAAAATCGCTTGCGCGGATAGCCGGCCCGTTACGACATCACATATCGGGTGCGCGCGCCTCGACCGCAAGGCGTGCCACCGCCTCGTCGAGCGACAGCATCTCCTGCCCCTGGCTGCCGAGCCGCCGGATCGCGACCGTCGCCTCGTCCGCCTCGCGCTTGCCGACCACCAACAGCACCGGAACCTTGGCCAGCGAATGCTCGCGCACCTTGTAGTTGATCTTCTCGTTGCGAAGATCGGTCTCGACGCGGATTCCCGCCTTGCGCAGCGCCGCCACGACACTGTGCGCATACTCGTCCGCATCCGACACGATCGTCGCGACCACCACCTGCACCGGCGCCAGCCACAGCGGGAAGCGCCCGGCATGATGCTCGATCAGGATGCCGATGAACCGCTCGAACGTGCCCAGAATCGCGCGGTGGAGCATCACCGGCCGGTGCCGCTCGCCGTCCGCGCCCACGTACGACGCGTCGAGTCGCTCGGGCAGCACGCGGTCCGACTGGATCGTGCCGACCTGCCACGTCCGCCCGATCGCATCGGTCAGGTGGAATTCAAGCTTCGGCGCATAGAACGCCCCCTCGCCCGGCAGTTCCTCGAAATTCGCCTTGATCGTGTCGGACAAGGTCGACTGCATCACCGCCTCGCGCAGTTCGGCTTCCGCCTTGTCCCACATCGCGTCGTCGCCGAACCGCTTCTCGGGGCGCAGCGCGAGCTTCACCGCATACTCCTCGAAGCCCAGATGCTTGTACACGCTGTCGAGCAGCTCGCAGAATTTCCGGACCTCTTCGACCAGCTGATCCTCGCGGACGAAGATATGCGCGTCGTCCTGCGTGAACTGCCGCACGCGCATGATCCCGTGCAGCGCGCCATGCGGCTCGTTGCGGTGGCAGCAGCCGAACTCCGCCATCCGGATCGGCAGGTCGCGGTACGACTTGATCCCCTGCTTGAAGATCAGGACGTGCGCCGGGCAGTTCATCGGCTTCAGCGCCATCAGGTCGCCTTCGCCCGAAAGCACCGCGCCCTCGTCCTCGACGTTCGGAATCTCGTCGGGCACCACGAACATGTTCTCGCGATACTTGCCCCAGTGGCCCGACTGCTCCCACTGCTTGGCGTCCATCAGCTGCGGCGTCTTCACCTCGGCATAATCCGCCGCGTCGAGCCGCCGGCGCATATACGCCTCGAGCTGCCGCCACAGCACGAAGCCGTTGGGATGCCAGAACACCGACCCCTGCGCTTCGCTCTGGAGGTGGAACAGGTCCATCTCCTGCCCGATCTTGCGGTGATCGCGCTTGGCCGCCTCCTCCAGCCGGAACAGGTGCTGGTCGAGCTGCTTCTTGTTGAGCCAGCCGGTGCCGTAGATCCGGCTCAGCATCGCGTTCTTCTGGTCGCCGCGCCAATAGGCGCCCGAGACGCGCGTCAGCTTGAACGCAGCCGGGTCCAGCTTGCCGGTCGAGACCATGTGCGGCCCGCGGCACATGTCGAGCCACTCGCCCTGGCGATAGATCGTCAGTTCCTCGCCCTCGGGCAGTTCGGCGGCCCATTCGGCCTTGAACGTCTCGCCCTGCTCGGTCCACCGGTCGATCAGCTGCTGGCGGCTCCACACCTCGCGCAGGAACGGCTCGTTCCGCGCGATGATCGCCCGCATCTCGGCCTCGATCGCGGGCAGGTCCTCGTCGGTGAACGGCCGGTCCTTGGGCGCGAAGTCGTAATAGAAGCCGTCGTCGGTCGCCGGCCCGAAGGTGATCTGCGTGCCCGGAAACAGATGCTGCACCGCTTCGGCCATCACATGCGCGAGGTCATGCCGCACCAGCTCCAGCGCATCCGCCTCGTCACGCGCGGTGACGAGCGCGAGCTGCGTATCCCCTTCGAACGGCCGCCCCAGATCGCGCACCTGCCCATCGATCCGCGCCGCCAGCGCCGCCTTGGCAAGCCCCGGCCCGATCGCCGCAGCGACATCCGCGGGCGTAGTCCCGGGCGCAACCTCGCGGACGGAGCCGTCGGGAAGCGTAATGCGGAACATGGCAGACATGAGGAACTTTCTCGTGATGGAAGAACGGCGCTTATGCCGTCGCGCAGCCGATATAGGCAACCCGCCACGCACCGACACCCCTTCCGTCATCCTGACGAAAGTCAGGATCCAGTGCCAAGCAGCACCACCCCCGCAACGCTGGATCCTGGGCCAAGCCCAGGATGACGAGAAGGGAGCGCCGCCCCGCCCCCGTCATCCTGACGAAAGTCAGGACCCAGAGCCAAACAGCACCCCGCCCCGTAACCCTGACGCGTGAACAGCCCCCCTCAAGCCACCCCGAACGGCACCACATGGTTCGCCTGCGTGTGCCCCACCTCGGCCCGCCCCAGATACGGCACCCCCATATCCCGCGCCCACCGCACCATCATATAGTCGAGCGTCTCCCCCCAGGCCGGCTCGTTCGCCTGCACCGCGGTCACCGCCCCCAGCCTGAGCCCCGCAATCCCCTTCAGCTGCGTCGCGTTCGCCACCTTGAACAGCATCCGGTCGATCGCATACATCGGCTCCGACACCTCCTCGACGATCAGCACGTGATCGGTCAGGTCCGGGAGCCACGGCGTCCCGATCAGCGACGTCAGGATCGACAGGTTGAACGCCGCCGAAGGCTGCCCCCGCAAGCCCGGCTCGAGCCCCGAGCGATCCCCCCGCGCCATCCACCCGAGCGACCGCGCGACCGTCGCCTCGCCGTCATGCCGGTTGATGTCGCTCACCATCGGGCCGTGCGCCACCCGCCCGATCCGCCGCGCGTACAGCGCGCCCAGCAGAAACCCGACATCCGAATAGCCCAGATACGTCTTGTGCCGCGCCGCGCGCCCCAGCTCGGGCATCACCATCGCGAGGATCCGGTTCGCGCCATAGCCCCCGCGCAAAAACCAGACCGCGTCGAACGCCGGATCGTTCGCATATTCCAGAAACGCCGCCGCGCGCGCGAAATCCGACCCCGCGAAATGGCCGTCGGTCGCGGTGCATTGCGGATGGAACACCAGCTCGACCTCGGGAAACGCGCGCGCCACATAGGCGGTCATCACGGGGATCGCCGAGGGATTGGTCCGGCTCGACGCGGCGAGAACACCGATGCGCATGGTTCGTCCTGTCTTGCCCCGTTACGCAACCGCCGATAGCGCGGTCGCATGGATATCACCAACCCCTCCGACCAGCCCGCCGCCGGCCAGCCCGCCTATTTCTTCGTCGGCATCGGCGGGTCGGGCATGATGCCGCTCGCGATGATCCTCGCGGGCCGCGGCGCGACCGTCGCGGGGTCGGACCGCAATCTCGACCAGGGCCGCGTCCCCGCCAAGTTCGCCGACCTCGCTGCCAAGGGCGTCGCGCTCTTCCCGCAGGACGGCAGCGGCATCGTCTCGCCCGACCAGATCGTGATCGCGTCTGCCGCGATCGAGCCGACCGTCCCCGACATGATCGCCGCCGACGCGCAGGGCTGCACGCGCTCGACCCGCGCGGCGATGCTCGCCTCGCTGTTCAACGACAGCCGCCTCCCGATCGGTGTCGCGGGCACCAGCGGCAAGTCGACCGTGACGGGCATGATCGGCTGGATCCTCCACACCGCCGGCCGCGACCCGACCGTGATGAACGGCGCGGTGATGAAGAACTTCGCAGGGCCCGACGCGCCCTTCGCCAGCGCGCTCGTCGGCGAAGGCGACGCGTTCGTCAGCGAAGTCGACGAAAGCGACGGCTCGATCGCGCACTACGCGCCGAAGATCGCCGTGCTCAACAATGTCAGCCTCGACCACAAGTCGCTCGACGAACTCCGCGCGCTCTTCGGCACCTTCATCGCCAAGGCCGAGACCGCGGTCGTCAACGCCAACGACCCGGACGCCGCCGCGCTCGCGTCGCGCCTCCCCCGCGGCCAGGTCACCACCTTCGCGATCGACGCCTCCGCCGACCTCCGCGCCGAGAACCTCAAGCCCGAACCCTTCGCGATTGGCTTCGACCTCGTCTCGCGCGGCGTCCGCACGCGCGTGAAACTCGCGGTCCCCGGCCGCCACAACGTGTCGAACGCGCTCGCCGCGATCGGCGCGGCGATGGCCGCCGACGTGTCGCTCCCCGACGCGGTCAAGGCGCTCGCGAGCTTCACCGGCCTGCGCCGCCGCTTCGACCTCGTCGGCGAAGCGAACGGCGTCGCGGTGATCGACGATTTCGGCCACAACCCCGACAAGATCGCCGCGACGCTCGACACGCTCCACGCGTTTCCCGGCCGCCTGCTGATCCTCTTCCAGCCGCACGGCTATGGCCCCTTGAAGGTCATGGGCACCGAACTCGTCGCCACCTTCGTCGAGCGTATGGCGCCCGAAGACCTGCTCGTCCTGCCCGACCCGGCCTATTACGGCGGCACCGTCACCCGCGAGGTCACCAGCGCCGACATCGCCGCGCAGATCGCAGCGGGAAGCCGCGACGCGCGCCACATCGCCGACCGCGCCGACGCCGCCGCGCTGCTGGTTGCCGAGGCGCGCCCCGGCGACCGCATCGTCGTGATGGGCGCGCGCGACGACACGCTCGGGCTGCTCGCGGCGACCATGGTCGAATCCCTCGCCGGCTGATAGGATAGCCGCACCAGCCCGTCCGGAGACCCGCCGATGTTCCGCCGCCTCTTCCTCGACCATCCCGCCACCGTCGGCGAAAGCTATGCCGAGCATTTCGGCGTCGCGGGCCGGTTCGGCGTGACGATGATCGCCGGCGGCCTCGGCGCGCTCGTCCACGCGGTCGTCCCCGCACTCTGCAAGACGCGCGGCAGCGACACGGTCCGCGACCTGCACCGCCAGATGGTCGCCAAACGCGGCGCGGTGGCGGCCGACCAGACGCAGATGAAGACGGTCGAGTTCATCATCTGACCCCGTCCCCCCGCGGAAGCGGGGCCCAGGGCGACGGCGGTAAGCGCCGCCCTCCCCCACCCGTCATCCTGACGAAAGTCAGGACCCAGAGCCCAACAGCGCTGCGCCCCGTAACCCTGGATCCTGGGTCAAGCCCAGGATGACGGCGATGACGTGCCGCCCCTCCCCACCCGTCATCTCGACGGCGGGGAAGCACCCCCATCCCCCACCCGTCATCCTGACGAAAGTCAGGATCCAGAGCCAAGCAGCGCCACCCCCGCGACTCTGGATCCTGGGTCAGGCCCAGGATGACGGCGGTAAGACGCCACCCCCTGTAAAGCCCCCTTGACTCCCACACCTCCAAATGACAAGCTCCCTTTACCAAACCGCAAGGGAGCTTTCCATGTCACGCAGTCGCGCCATCCGCCGCTACAACAGCACCGTCATCATCCTCTGCCTGCTCTACGCGGCGTTCCTGATGACCGCGATCTACGCGTTCAACCACCAGCTCGTCAGCGGCCCGCTCGCGGTCGTCGTCGCGATCCTCCCCGCGCTGCCGATCATCGGCGTGTTCGCGGCGATGGGGCGGTATCTGGTCGAGGAGACCGACGAATATATCCGCATGCTCACCGCGCGGCAGAGCTTCTACGCGACCGGCTTCGCGCTCAGCGTGGCCACGATCTGGGGCTTTCTCGAATCGTTCGAGATCGTCGGCCATGTCGAATCCTTCTACATCGCGGTGCTGTGGTTCGGCGGGCTCGGCGTCGGCAGCTGCATCAACACGCTGACGATGCGCCGCGCGGTATGAAGAACCGCCTGAAAGTCCTGCGCGCCGAACGCGACTGGAGCCAAGGCGAACTCGCCGACCGCCTCGACGTCTCGCGCCAGAGCGTCAACGCGATCGAGACCGGCCGCTACGACCCCTCGCTCCCGCTCGCCTTCCGCATCGCCGAGCTGTTCGGCCTCGCGATCGAGGACATCTTCACCAGCCCGTCGGCCCCCGCCCCCTGAACCGACCCGCCTGACCTAGCCCCGTCCGCCCGGTCTGGCTAAAGCCGTGGCATGACCGAAACGCCCGCCCCAACGCCCGCTCCCGCCTCCGTCCCCGTCCCCGCCAAGGAACGCCCCCGCCTCGCCTATCACCACAGCGAGGGCACCGGCCCGACGATCGTCTTCCTCTCGGGCTATGGCTCGGACATGGCGGGCACCAAGGCGGTCACGCTCGAAGCCTGGGCGAAATCGCAGGGCCGCGCGTTCCTCCGCTTCGATTATGGCGGCTGCGGCCAGAGCGAGGGCGCGTTCGAGGATCAGACGCTGGTCGACTGGCGCGACGACGTGATCGCGATGCTCGAGGCGCTCGGCAACGGCCCCGCGGTGCTCGTCGGCTCGTCGCTCGGCGGCTGGCTGATGCTGCTGGTGGCCAAGCTGCGCCCCGATCTGGTCGCAGCACTCGTCGGCATCGCCCCCGCGCCCGACTTCACCGACTGGGGCTTCACGCCCGAGGAAAAGCTGACCTTGCTCAGCGCGGGCCGGCTCGAACGCCCCAACAGCTACGGCCCCCAGCCCACCGTCTATACGCGCGCCTTCTGGTCGTCGGGCGAGGCGAACCGGCTGATGTTCGGCTGGATCGAGGTCACCTGCCCCGTCCGCCTCCTCCAGGGCCAGCGCGACACGGAGGTGCCGTGGCTGCGCACCACCCGCCTCGCCGATCTGCTTCGTTCAGCCGATGTGCAGACGCTGCTCGTCAAGGACGGCGACCACCGCCTGTCACGCGATTCCGACATCGCGCTGATCATCCGCGCGGTCGAGGATGTGATCGCCCCGCTATGATATTGATGCTGCTCGCTCCCGCCCTGCTCGCCCCCGCCCTGCTCGCCCCCGCCCTGCTGCCCGCCGCGGCGCCCGCGCAGGCGACCAGCGCGTCCGCCCGCCCCCCGGCAAAAACCGCGCCGGCCCAGGCAAAGCCGGCCAAACCCTCGGGTCCGGTCGACAATCGCGAGGCGCGGTTTTCGCGCTGCGTCACGATGATCGCGACCGATCCCGCGGCGGCGCGCGCGGAGGCGGGTCGCTGGCGGATCGCGGGCGGCGGGTACGTCGCACGGCAGTGCGCGGGCCTCGCCCTCGCCGCGGAGAAGAACTGGGGCTCGGCCGCGGACGAATTCGAGAGCGCCGCGCGCGAGGCGCAGCTCGCCAGGGACGACCGCGCCGCGAACTACTGGGCGCAGGGCGGCAATGCCTGGCTGGCGGCGGGCGACCCCGCCAAGGGACGGCTCGCGCTCGATTCGGCGCTGACCGCGGGAACGCTCGAGGGCCTGCAGCTCGGCGAGGCGCGGCTCGACCATGCGCGCGCGCTGGTCGCCGCGGGCGATCTCGACGCCGCGCGCACCGACATCGACCTCGCGCTGACGACCGCGGGCGACGATCCGCTCGCGTGGCTGCTGTCGGCGACGCTGTCGCGCCGGATGGGCAATCTGCCGCGCGCGAAGGGCGACATCGCCGAGGCGCTCAAGCGCTCCGCCGACGACGCCTCGGTCCAGCTCGAGGCGGGCAACATCGCCGCGGCGGGCGGCGACGAGGACCGCGCCCGCACCGCCTGGGCCGAAGCCGCACGCCTCGCCCCCGACACCCCCACCGCGCGCAACGCCGTCGCCGCGCTCCGCCAGTTCGACCCGCCCAAACCCTGATCGGCGCGACAGGCGGGCCCGTACCCCCAAGGTCATTCCCGCGAAGGCGGGAACCCAGACTGGCGACCCTCACGATTCTATCGTGGACGATGCGACTCTGGATCCCCGCCGTCGCGAGGATGACGGGCCGGGATGACGTGTCGCCCCCTCTGGAACCTCACCCGGACGCCGCCTATCTAGCGGCGGTCCAACGGAAAAGGCCGTCCATGAAATATCTCCACACGATGATCCGGGTCACCGATCCGGCCAAGACGATCGCGTTCTTCGAGCTGCTCGGGCTGAAAGAAGCGCGGCGCATGGAAAACGAGGAGGGCCGCTTCACGCTCATCTTCCTCTCCGCGCCGGGCGACGAGTCCGCCGAGGTCGAGCTGACGCACAACTGGGATCCGGAAGAGTATGGCGAAGGCCGCAATTTCGGCCATCTCGCCTACCGCGTCGACAATATCTACGACACGTGCCAGCGGCTCATGGACGCGGGCGTGACGATCAACCGCCCGCCGCGCGACGGCCACATGGCGTTCGTCCGCACCCCCGACAACATCTCGATCGAGCTGCTCCAGGACGGTCATCTCGACCCCGCCGAGCCCTGGGCGTCGATGCCCAACACCGGCCACTGGTAAGCGCGGACCGGGAGCCGCCGCGGATCGCGCCGGCGGCTCCCCGCTAGACTTTCGTTGCCATCGCGTCGGTACAGGTCGTGACGTGGAACACCCCGGTCTCGTCCGCCAGCGCGAGCTGGAGCGTCAGGTCGGTACGGCCCATCCGGATGTCCTCCGCGAGGATCTCGCGCACCGAGACCAGCGCCTGGCGGATCGCCGCGGTCCGGTCGGGCAGTTCGAGCCCCTCGGGGTCCTCGATCACCGCGTCTCCGATGGAGAGATGGAAATGAAACCACGGCATTGACGATGTCCTGATCGGCGGGGTCCCGATCGGAAAGGGCGCGAGCGCCTGCGGTCCGATTGATCGCCCTACGTAGTTTCCCTTATATACGACGTCGCGAAATGCGCCTTTCCTGCGTTGTGGACTACGCCTCCTTGGCGCGGTGGTTCCATACGGGGGTTTTCCTAACCTATGTATAAGCCAGCCCGTGCCTCCTGTGATAGAGTTTTAGAAATGGGGTTCGTCTAGACATGGTCGAGGCGACTGAGAGTTTCGATGTGCTCCCGCCTCGATGCGGAGTTCATGTGGAAAGATCCACCGTTGTTACCGATCATCTGATCGCCAAGCTGTCCACGCGCGTCGCGCTGACGGACGGCGACCGTGCGACCATCGCCGACCTGCCGTTCAAGCTGCGGACGATCGCCCAGTCGACCTATATGGTGCGCGAGGGACAGCGGCCGCAGCGCTGCGCGTTCGTCATCGAGGGGTTCGCCTATCGCCAGAAGCTCACCCCCAATGGCGAGCGCGAGATCGTCTCGATCCTGATGCCCGGCGACTTCATCGACCTGCAGAACCTGTTCCTCGAGGAATCGGATCATGACGTCCAGGCGCTGACGCGGATCACCGTCGCCGAGATCGCGATTCCCGCGCTGCGCGAGGCGGTCGCGCAATGTCCGCGGATCGCGAGCGCGCTGTGGACCGAAGTGCTGATCGAGGCGTCGATCCACCGCGAGTGGCTGCTCAACATCGGCCGCCGCAACGCCAAGATGCGGCTCGCGCACCTGCTCTGCGAATATGCCGCACGGCTGCGCGCCTCGTCGATGATGACCGAGGACGACGGCTACGAACTGCCGATGACGCAGGAGCAGATCGGCGATGCGCTCGGGCTCACCCCAGTCCACGTCAACCGCGTGCTCAAGTCGCTCGAGACCGAAGGGCTGATCACCCGGCGGAAGCGCCAGATCGGCGTCGCGGACTGGCACGCGCTGCGCGACGCCGCCGAATTCAACGAACGCTATCTCCACCTCGACCAGTTCCGCCGCTGAAGCGCGGCCGGGCCAAGGGCCCCGCCGCTAGACCGGCCAGCCCCCTGCGCTTGACATTTTGGTCGTTATCGACCATCTGCACCGGATCGAGGCGTAATGCAGCGTGATTGGACCTTTACGGTCTAAGCTCCGCCTCGGTCGTTTCCAACGGGCTTCCCTTTTCACGCGGGGTGTCAAAACACCACCGCCACTCGTGCGTCCCGTTCCGTGGATTCGCGAGCCCGGCATATTTGAGAGACTCTACATGTCATTCGCAAACCTCGGCCTCGCCGAGCCGCTCGTCCGTGCGCTCGAAGCCAAGGGCTATACCGAGCCGACGCCGATCCAGGCGCAGTCGATCCCGATCCTGCTCGAGGGCGGCGATCTGCTCGGCATCGCGCAGACCGGCACCGGCAAGACTGCCGCGTTCGTGCTCCCCTCGATCCAGCGGCTGACCGAAAACCAGAAGCGCGTCCTGCCGACGCATTGCCGCATGCTCGTGCTCGCGCCGACGCGCGAACTCGCCAGCCAGATCGCCGACAGCGCACGCGCCTATGGCCAGTTCAGCAAGATGTCGGTGACCACCGTGTTCGGCGGCACCAGCATCAACAAGAACCGCCAGGACCTCAGCCGCGGCGTCGATATCCTCGTCGCGACGCCGGGCCGCCTGATCGACCTGATCGAGCAGGGCTTCTGCAACCTATCGATGATCGAGATCCTCGTGCTCGACGAAGCCGACCAGATGATGGACCTCGGCTTCATCCACGCGCTGAAGAAGATCGTCCGCATGCTGCCGAAGAAGCGCCAGACGCTCTTCTTCTCAGCGACGATGCCGGCCGCGATCCGCGACCTCGCCTCGCAGTTCCTGCTCGATCCGAAGACCGTGTCGGTCAAGCCCGCCGCGACCACCGCGGAGCGCGTCGACCAGTATGTCACCTTCTGCAACCAGTCGGAAAAGCAGGCGCTGCTGACGATCACACTCGGCGATCCGGCGATCGACCGTGCGCTCGTCTTCACGCGCACCAAGCACGGCGCCGACCGCGTCGTGAAGCTGCTCGCGGGCAACGGCATCGCCTCGAACGCGATCCACGGCAACAAGAGCCAGGGCCAGCGTGAGCGCGCACTCGGCGAGTTCAAGCAGGGCAAGGTCAAGGTCCTGATCGCGACCGACATCGCCGCACGCGGCATCGACGTCTCGGGCGTCAGCCACGTCATCAACTTCGAGCTCCCCAACGTCGCCGAGCAGTACGTCCACCGCATCGGCCGCACCGCGCGTGCGGGCGCCAGCGGCATCGCCGTCGCATTCTGCGCGGATGACGAGAAGGCGTATCTGCGCGACATCGAGCGGATCACGCGCCAGAAGGTGACTGTCCGCGCGCTGCCCGACGATTTCGTCAACCTGTCGAACCAGATCAAGCAGACTCGCGTCAAGACGATGGGCGCCGATCCCGAGGTCCGGATCGACCGTCCGCGCGATCCCGCCCGGCCGCGCGCGACGCATGCACCGCGCGCGACCGGCAGCACCGGCCGCAACTATGCGGGCGCTAGCCGTGGCGGCCAGGGCGGTGGCCAGGGCGGCGGCGGCGGTCGTCCGCAGGGCGGCGGTCGTCCCGGCGGCCAGGGCGGTGGTCGCCCGGCCGGTGGCGGCGGCGGCCGTGGCGGTCGCGGCGCCGGTCCGAGCGCCGCGCGCTAACGGACCATATCCTCCCCTCGCGGGTTTGCTGTATGCAGGGTCGCGAGGAGAAGGATCATGGACGTTTCCACTACCCCCGTCGCCGAGCGCATCGCACGCGTGCTCGCCGGCCAGCGGATCAGCGCGAATGCGGGCGGCGACGCCGAATCCGCATCGCGGCTGATCGACGATGCCTGGGCCGACTATCTGCCCGACGCGCTCGCGGTCCTGCGCACGCTGCGCGAACCCGACAAGGCGATGGCCGCTGCGGGCGACCCCGCGGTCTGGGAAGCGATGATCCTCGCGGGCATCAAGAACGCCAAACCCCAAACCGTCATCCTCTGACGCGATCCCTGATGACGGGGGCGGCCCCATCCCCACCCCCGTCATCCTGACGAAAGTCAGGACCCAGAGCCAAGAACGACCCCGCGCCTAACCCTGGATCCCGGGTCAAGCCCAGGATGACGAAAGAAGGGCCAGCACCACGCATCAGGACGAAGGCGAAACCACCCACCCCACCCCGCGTCATCCTGACGAAAGTCAGGATCCAGAGCCAAGAGCGACACTGCCCGTAACCCTGGATCCTGGGTCAAGCCCAGGATGACGGAAGAAGGGCGAGCGCCGCGCGTCAGGGCGAAGGCGAAGCCACCCACCCGTCATCCTGACGAAAGTCAGGACCCAGAGCCACGAACGACCCCGCCCGCAACCCCGGATCCCGGGTCAAGCCTAGGATAACGAAAGAAGCCCCCCGCCGCCTACAGCACGAACCGGCTAAGATCCGTATTCCGCGCGATCTCCTTCAGCTGGCTGTCGACATACGCCCCGTCGATCACCACGCTAGACCCGCCGCGATCCTCGGCATTGTAGCTGACCT
The DNA here is from genome assembly GCF_036856055.1 of Sphingomonas sp. 22R3R2A-7. Taxonomy (NCBI): domain Bacteria; kingdom Pseudomonadati; phylum Pseudomonadota; class Alphaproteobacteria; order Sphingomonadales; family Sphingomonadaceae; genus Sphingomonas; species Sphingomonas sp. 22R3R2A-7. Next base: position 1,725,787 of record NZ_JASPFR010000001.1, read on the forward strand.
CCTCAAGCAGCTTCTCCATCACCGTCTGCAACCGCCGCGCGCCGATATTCTCGACCTCGGCGTTCACCTCCGCGGCAATCCGCGCGATCGCGGCAATGCCGTCCTCGGTAAAGCTGATCTCGACGCCCTCGGTCGCGATCAACGCCTTGTACTGCAGCGGCAGCGACGCCTTGGTATCTGACAGGATCGCGACGAAATCCCCCTCGGTCAGCCCCTTCAGCTCGACGCGGATCGGCAACCGCCCCTGCAGCTCGGGCAGCAAATCGCTCGGCTTCGCCACATGGAACGCCCCGCTCGCGATGAACAGGATATGGTCCGTCTTCATCGGCCCGTATTTGGTCGCGACCGTCGTCCCCTCGATCAGCGGCAACAGGTCGCGCTGCACGCCCTCACGGCTCACCGAGCCGCCGCGGCCGTCGCTGACCGCGATCTTGTCGATCTCGTCGAGGAACACGATCCCGTTCGCCTCGGCATCCGCCAGCGCGACGCGGCTCACCTCGTCCTGGTCGAGCCGCTTGTCCGCCTCTTCCTCGACCAATTTGTCCCACGCCGCAGTGACCGTCAGCTTGCGGCGCTTCAATTGCTGCCCGCCGCCGAGCGACTTCATCATCTCGCCGATATTGATCATCTGCGGTGCGCCGCCGGGGATCTCGAACGGCGTCGTCGGCGTCTGCTCGACCTCGATCTCGACCTCGGCGGCGTTCAGATGCCCGTCGAGGAACCTTTGCTTGAAGCTCTCGCGCGTCGCGGTGCTCGAGATCCTTGCCGACCAGCGCGTCGAGCAGCCGGCCCATCGCCGCCTCCTCCGCCTTGTCCTTCACCGCGATCCGCCGGCGTTCCTTCTCGAGCCGGATCGCCTCCTCGACCAGGTCGCGCGCGATCTGCTCGACGTCGCGCCCGACATAGCCGACCTCGGTGAACTTGGTCGCCTCGACCTTCACGAACGGCGCATCGGCGAGCTTCGCCAGACGCCGGCTGATCTCGGTCTTGCCGCACCCGGTCGGCCCGATCATCAGGATGTTCTTGGGCGTCACCTCGTCGCGCAGATCCTCGTCGAGCTGCTGGCGCCGCCACCGGTTGCGCATCGCCACCGCGACCGCGCGCTTGGCGGCGGCCTGGCCGATGATATGGGCGTCGAGCGCGGCGACGATCTGCTTCGGCGACAGGGCGGCCTTGGAGGTAAGCTGGTCGTTCATGATCACTCTTCTTCGCCCCTCCCCTTCAGGGGAGGGGTTGAGGGTGGGGACTATCCGCGGGACGGGCGCCTGGTGAAGCCCGACCCGACCCCTCCCCGAACGGGAGGGGCGTCGCCTTCAGCTGGTCGAGTCCATCGACTCCACCGTCAGCCGGTCATTGGTATACACGCAGAGCTCGCCCGCGATTGCCATCGCCTTGCGGCACAGCACTTCGGCATCGCTCTCATACTCGACCAGCGCGCGCGCCGCGGCGAGCGCGTAATTGCCGCCCGACCCGATCGCCGCGACGCCGTTCTCGGGCTCGAGCACGTCGCCATTGCCCGTCAGGATCAGCGTCACGTCCTTGTCCGCGACGATCATCATCGCCTCGAGGTTGCGCAGGAACTTGTCGGTCCTCCAGTCCTTGGCGAGCTCGACCGCGGCGCGGAGCAGCTGCCCCTGATGCTGCTCCAGCTTGCGCTCGAGCCGTTCGAACAGCGTGAAGGCATCCGCGGTCGCGCCGGCGAACCCGCCGATCACCGACCCGTCGCCGAGCCGCCGCACCTTGCGCGCATTGGGTTTCATGACGGTCTGGCCCATCGAGACCTGGCCGTCGCCGATCACGACGACCTTGCCGCCGCGCCGGACCGAAAGGATGGTGGTGCCGTGCCAGACGGGCATGGCGTGGGGATCATGTGCACTCATGCCAGCGATGTAGGGTGCGCTTTCGACCACGCAACGGTTCGCTGCACCGACCCCCCGCACCACCCCCTCACCCTCCCGCTCGACTTCCCTGTCAGCCTCCCGGTTACCTTCCCCCTTTACGTCATCCTGACGAAAGTCAGGATCCAGAGCCCCGAACGCCACGCCCGCCGCTCCGATACCAGCCCCGCTCACCGCCGCTTCCCCCACTCACGCGCCGCGGTATACCCCAGATACCCCGTCCCGAAGAGCGCATAGAGCGGCTCGGGCATCGCGTTCAGATACGCCGACATTCCGCGCGCGATCGCCTGCGCCGCCCCCGGCCGCACCGCCGCGAGCAGCCCCACCGGGATCGCCCCCAGCAGCAACGCGTACATCACATACAGGAACCCCGGCCGCGCCCGCGTCACCCACGGATCGGGGGGCAGCGCCGCCCCCTCCTCAACCCCTCTCGTCATGACACCCCCCTGGAAAAGTGGCGCTTTCCGCCTCACGCCCGGTTCGCGAGCCAGCCATAGAGAAACGCCTCGTTCGCCGGCCGCCGCTCCGCCAGCGCGACATAGCGTTCGCCCTGCAATGCCTCGATCGCTTTCAGCAGCACCGCCTCGCCCCCCGCGCCGCGTCGCCTGAGGAACCCCGCCAGCGCCGCGAGCGTCCCCGGCCCGATCCGGCCATCGACGACGAGATCGGGATAATCGCTCGCCCCGCGATTGAGCGCGTTGAGCGCGCGCTGGAGGAACCCGCTCGCGACCGCCGGCCCCATATTCACCCCGGTATCGAACAATTCGCCCGCAATAGCCGGCGCGAGTCGGCCAACCCCCTCATATCCGGGGTCAATCCAGTAAGCCAGCCGATAGATCGCGACCGCCGCCGCCCGCGGAAACACCCGCATGTCCCCGGCAAAGCCCTGCGCCCGCGCCACCGCCTGCGTGATCCCGAACCGCGTCGCCCCCCGCGATCTGCCGGATGATCGCCATACCCCCCTCGCGATCGATCACGTCGTCGATCCGCTCGCCGATCTCCATCCCAATCCCCCCGATTCGCCCATCCCCTTATAACCATATAGGTTAGCGAAAAGCAAGATCAGAGCCGTCAATGGTAAAAGACAAACACCCCCCACCCCGTCATCCTGACGAAAGTCAGGACCCAGAGCCAAGCGGCGCCACCCCCGCAACGCTGGATCCTGGGTCGAGCCCAAGATGACGGAGCAGGAAACGCGCCCCCCCACCCCGTCATCCTGACGAAAGTCAGGATCCAGAGCCAAGCAGCGCCACCCCCGTAACCCTGGATCCCGGGTCAAGCCCAGGGTGACGGAGCAGGAAACGCCCCCCCACCCCGTCATCCTGACGAAAGTCAGGATCCAGAGCCAAACAGCGTCACCCCCCGTAACCCTGGATCCTGGGTCAAGCCCAGGATGACGCAGCAGGAAACGCGACTCCCCCCACAACCCCGTCATCCTGACGAAAGTCAGGATCCAGAGCCCCGCACACCGCCCCCTCGATCACGCCGCCAACCCGCAACCCGCTGCCGGAACTCAGCCTTCCTCCCCATCCCGCCGCGCCTGATCGAGCACCCGCTCGACCCGCGCCCGATCCGCAGCATCCCGCGCGCGCTCCGCCTTGGTCCGCCCGAACGCCGCGCGATTGACGTCCGCCGCCGCCGCCGCCGCGCGCGCGCCTGCGCCTTGCGCGCCAGTCGAAGATTGACGATCTCGCCCATGACAAATCTCCGTTCGCCGCTTGCCAGCATCCCGATCGCGCTACAGACTGCCCCGCCTATGCGCCAGATATCCCCGCCTTTCCTGCTGTTGCCCATCCTGCTGGCCCCCGTCCTGCTGTGCCCCGCCGCGACGTCGGCGCAGTCGCTTCCCGCGGGCAACTGGGCCATCAAATCGACCGCGGTCGACCTCGAGATTCCGGGCGCGCCCGGCTTCATGCTGCGGATGATGCGCGGCAAGTCGAAGACCGAGCATAAATGCATCGCGCCCGACCAGGCGCGGACCGGCGTCGCGACGCTGTTCGTGCCCCGCCCCGATGCGAAATGCACCGTCGAGCGCGCGCAGTTCGATGGCGGGCAGATCGATCATGTCATGCTGTGCCCGCAGAAAAAGGGCCCGCCGATGCGCGTCGTCCGCGCGGGCAGCTACGGCGCGAGCGGCTTCACCGCGCGGATGACGATGACCGGACAGACCGACAAGGGCGCGATGCGGATCGTCGCGGATCAGGTCGCGACGCGCGCCGGCCCCACCTGCAAGGGCTGACCGCCGTACGCGACGCCCAAGGCGCTGTAACCGCTGCCGATAGTGTAAGGGGAACAGGCCGGGCGGGATCCGAAGCGATCCGCCAGCGGCCTGAAATTCTCTGGTCGGGGCGACAGGATTCGAACCTGCGACCCCCACACCCCCAGTGTGATGCGCTACCAGGCTGCGCTACGCCCCGACCGAGGGGCGCGCCTTATGCCGATGCCGCACGCGATGCAAGCGAATGCCGCAAAAACCGTGTCGCGACCGTGATTTTGCCGAACCGGCCGCGCGCGCTCGTCGCCGCTGCGGCTCGCTTCACCGGCGTCATACGCGGTCGCCTGCCCCGCACATCGGTTGCACGGACCCGCAACCGGTGATAGCGGCATCGCCCATGCGAGCGCGGGCGTATGGCGCCTGCCCACCAGCCAAAACGGGACTCCATGTTCATTTCCCCAGCATACGCGCAGGCCGCCGGCGAGACGGCAGCATCGGGCGGCATCGCCTCTTTCCTGAGCATCGCGCCGCTCTTCCTCGTCTTCATCGTGTTCTATTTCTTGATGATCCGTCCGCAGCAAAAGCGGATGAAGGCGCTCCAGGCGTCGGTCGCCGCGGTCAAGAAGAACGACAGCGTCGTGACCTCGGGCGGGATCATCGGCAAGGTGACCAAGGTCGAGGATAGCATCGTCGAGATCGAGATCGCGCCGAACACGCGCGTCCGCGTCGTCAAGGCGACGCTGACCGACATCACCAGCCCGAACACGAAGCCGGCGAACGACTGATGCTGGACTTTCCCCGCTGGAAGGTCGCCTCGATCATCGGCCTGCTGGCCGTGCTCTGCGCGCTTGCGATCCCGAGCTTTTTCTCCGAATCGACGACCAGCAAGTGGGGGGCGATCCCGCATCAGCGGATCAACCTGGGTCTCGATCTCGCGGGCGGCAGCTATCTGCTGCTCGAGGCGGACACCGCCGATCTCGCGAACACGCGGATCGAGGCGATGCGCGACAGCGTCGCGGGGACGATGCGCAACGGCACGCCGCGGATCGCGATCGGCGATATTTCGGTGCGTGGCGGGCAGCTTAGCTTCCTGCTCCGCGATCCGAGCCAGGTCGATGCGGCGCGTGAGCGGCTGCTCGGGATCACCGGCGGCGGCGCCGGGATGAGCGGCCAGCGCGAGTGGGACATCACGGTCGTCGACACGAGCCGGTTCGTGCTCAAGCCGACCGAAGCCGGGCTCCAGCAGGCGATCGACCGCGCGATGACGGATGCGACCGAAGTCGTTCGCCGCCGCATCGACGAACTCGGCACTAAGGAGCCGTCGATCGTCCGCCAGGGCGCGACGCAGATCGTCGTCCAGGTCCCCGGCCTGCAGGATCCGCAGGCGCTGAAAAGCCTGCTCGGCAAGACCGCCAAGCTCGAATTCAAGCTGGTCGACGAGACCGCGAACCCCGCCGACCTCGTCAAGGGCATCGCGCCCGTCGGCAGCCAGGTCCTGCCCTATCCCGGCAACCCGCAGGGGGTTCCCTTCATCGCGGTCAAGCGGTCGGTGATCATCTCGGGCGACCAGCTCGCCGATGCGCGTCAGGAATTCGAGCCGCAGACCAACGCGCCGCAGGTGGCGATCACCTTCGATGCGGTCGGCGGCCGTCGTTTCGCCAAGGTCACGCAGGAGAACACGAACAAGCCGTTCGCGATCATCCTCGACAATTCAGTCATTTCCGCGCCCAATATCAACGAGCCGATCCTTGGCGGTCGTGCCTCGATCTCGGGCAACTTCACGACCGAATCCGCCAACTCGCTCGCCATCTCGCTGCGTTCGGGCAAGCTGCCGGTGAACCTGAAGATCATCGCCGAGAGCACCGTCAGCCCCGATCTCGGCAAGGATTCGATCCGCGCGGGCGTGCTGGCGAGCATCGTCGCCGCGGTCGCGGTGATCGTGTTCATGTTCGTTACCTATGGCCGGTTCGGGCTCTATGCGAACCTCGCGGTGGTCATCAACATCCTCGTGATCGTCGCGGTCATGTCGATGCTCGGTGCGACGCTGACGCTGCCCGGCATCGCCGGCTTCGTGCTGACGATCGGTACCGCGGTCGACGCCAACGTGCTGATCAACGAGCGGATTCGCGAGGAACGCCGCCGCGGGCGCAACGTCGTCCAGGCGGTCGAGCTCGGCTATAAGGAGGCGTCGCGCACGATCTTCGAGGCCAATGTGACGCACGCGATCACCGGCGTGATCATGCTCCTGCTGGGCTCGGGTCCGGTCAAGGGCTTCGCGGTCGTGCTGCTGATCGGCATCTGCACCAGCGTGTTCACCGCGGTGACCTTCACGCGGATGTTGGTGGCGCTGTGGCTGCGCAAGAACCGTCCCTCCACGATCAATATTTGAGGCGGGAGATCATCATGCGCCTGCTGAAACTCGTACCCGACAACACCAACCTGCAGTTCGTTGCGCTCCGCAAATGGGCGTTCGGGCTGACGCTCGTCCTCTCGCTGCTGGCGATCGGACTGGTCGCGGTCCGCGGCCTCAACATGGGCGTCGACTTTGTCGGCGGCGTGCTGATGGAGGAGAATTTCGCGACCCCGCCGTCGATCGAGGCGGTGCGGACCGAAGTCGACCGGCTCGGCGTCGGCGAAGCCTCGATCCAGTCGTTCAGCAATCCGCGGACGCTGTCGATCCGCCTCCCGCTGCCCGAGAGCAACGACGAGGGCGCGACAAACCGGCTGGTGAAGAAAGTCTCCGACCACCTCGCGGTCAAGTTCCCGGGCGCGACCTTCTCCAAATACGACACGATCACGGGCAAGGTCTCCGACGAGCTGATCACGCGCGGCCTGCTCGCGGTCGGGCTGTCGATCCTCGGCATCGCGCTGTTCGCGGTCGTCCGGTTCGAGTGGCAGTTCGGCGTCTCGACGATCGTCGCGATCGTCCACGACCTGTTGATGACGATCGGCTTTTTCGCGTTGATGCGCGATTATTTCGAGGTCGATCTCAACATCGTCGCGGCCGTGCTGACGATCATCTCCTATTCGATCAACGACAAGATCGTGATCGACGACCGCATTCGCGAGAACATGCGTCGGTACCGGAAGATGGACATGCGCGAGATCATCGACCTGTCGGTGAACGAGACGCTGCCGCGTACCGTCATGACCTCGGTGACGATCCTGCTCGCGCTCTTCGCGATGCTGATCCTCGGCGGGCACGTGCTGCGCGGCTTCACCGCCGCGATGATCCTCGGCATCGTCGTCGGCACCTATTCGTCGATCTACGTATCGTCGTCGCTGCTCATCACGCTCGGGCTTCGCGCCGAGCCAGAGGGCCGCAAGGGCGATCAGGACGGCGCGGAGCGGGTCGGCCCGAAGGCCGGACGCTGATGCGCGGCGGGGCTCGCGCATGAGGATGGACCGCGAGAAGACCGACGGGCCGATGATCGCGGCGATCGGTCGCGCCGGGTTCAAGGTCGACGACGGCTATTACACCGCGCTGCTGATCACCCCCGAACGCGCGGACGGCTGGACCCCGCCGCCGTTCGCGGCGCTCGCGGCATCGGATATCGACGCTATACTCGGCCTGTCCCCTGCACCGGAGTTCCTGTTGCTCGGCACCGGCACGCAGCTGCGGCAGCCGTCCGCGGCGTTCCGTCGCGCGGTCGAGGCGCGCGGCATCGGGATCGAGGCGATGGACAGCCGGGCGGCGGCGCGCGCCTGGGCGGTCCTGCGCGGCGAAGGCCGGTGGATCGCCGGCGTGCTCTATCCGCTTGAAGAATAAGGCCTAGGACCGGGGTCCGACCAGTCCCGCGAGATGCGCATACAGCGCCGCGGTATTCGCCTCCCACGTAAACCGCCCCGCCACCGCGCGCGTCGCGTCGACGGCGGGCGGGTCGGCCAGCACGTCGGCGATCGCCGCGGCAAAGGCGGCGGCGTCGCGCGGCACGATCCGCCCGGCATCGCGCGACGTCACCACCTCACCCGCGCCGCCCGCCTCGGTGATCACGATCGGCGTCCCGCACGCCAGTGCCTCGACCCACGCATTGGCGAGCCCCTCCGACGCCGACGCCAGCGCCATGACGTCCGCCGTCGCGACCAGCCGCGGAATATCCGCATGCGCGACGCTCCCGAGCAGCCGGACCCGGTCCGCAACGCCGTGACGGACAATCGCGGCCTCGAGCCGGGCCCGGTCGCTCCCTCCCCCGCGATCAGCAACGCCACACCGGGCAGCCGCGCGACCGCCTCGATCACCACGTCATGCCCCTTGCGCGGGATCAGCGCCCCGACCGAGAGGACGAGCGGACCATGAACGGCGAGCTTCCGCTTCTCGCGCGTCCGGTCCTCGGCATCGATCGGATGAAACCGGTCGTGATCGACGCCTGTATGGTGCACCCGGATCCTATCGCCCGGCATGCCGAGCGCGACCATGTCCGCCTTCATCGCGCCGCTGACCGCAAGCAGACCGTCCGCCGCCCGCCCCGCGCCAACGACCTGCGCGCGCGTCGCGCCGGCGCGTCCCCAATGATGAATATCCGCGCCGCGCGCCTTGATCGAGACGGGCACCCCGTACCGCCGTCCCAGCGCGACCGCGGCGACACCATCGGGAAAGAAGAACGACGCATCAATGACATCGAACGCGAAGTCGGTGCGAAGCGCATCCAGCAACGGGACCAGCGCGCGGACCAGCGCGGCGGCATGCCACCGCCCCTGCGTCGCCGGAATTGTCGTGAAGCGCGGCCGATCGACGTCGATCCCTCGCCATGTCTCGCGCGTCGGCAACCGCGTCAGCGGCGCGTATCGGGACAGCCGATCAAACGGTACCGGCGGCACGCCGACGGGCGCGACTGCACGCAGTTCGACGTCGTGATGCGCGGCGAGGCCAAGCGTCTGCCGCTCGACAAACACCCCGAAATTCGGCCGCGCCGCATCGGGGAACAGGCTGGACAGGGTCAGGACGCGCAGCATGAGCCTCCGGGTAGAGCCGGTCGGTTAAGATCGCGCGAACCCGCGCGCGCTCAACCGTCACCTGCGGCTCAGTGCAGCTCGACCGGTCCCGTGGCGATCACCCCGGTGTGCAGCGCATCATCGTACAACAGCGCGCTCTCGCGCTTCACCTGATGCGACAACCGGTCCAGCATCGCCTCTGATTCGGCACGGAATTCGGTCCAGTCGGCGGGCTCGATCATCGGCAGCCAGCGTCCGATGTACACGCGCCAGTCGCGCCGCAGCGCAGCCAGTTCGGCCGCCATCCGCTCGACCGTCTCGGGGGCATAGTCGGCCTCGGTCGCCAGCGCGCTGAGATCGACGATATCATCCTCGACGCCGAGATGATCCGCGACCAGCACGGCCAGATCCACCAGCTTGCGCGATGCCGCCGCGCAGTTCCGGTGGCGCCGCTGGAGCAATGCGACCAGGTCCACGCATCGTTCGGCGATCCGGTCGTGATCGTCGATCAGCCGGCTCCAGGACGCGCGATCCTCGCGGTCGGCGGCATATCCTTGTGACGCAACATCCATCTCTTGCTCCTCTCGTCACGTCGTACCGGGCCGCCGACTGCGCGCCGATCAGTCCCGATACGCGCTGGTAATCGCTTCGACTTCGGCCGGATCACCCATGATCAGGCCGATACGCTGGTGCAGGCTGCTGGGCTCGATCGACAGGATACGCTGTTCGCCATCGGTCGCGGCACCGCCGGCCTGCTCCATCAGCATCGCCATCGGGTTGCCCTCGTACATCAGCCGCAGCTTGCCGACCTTGCCCGGCTGGCGAACGTCGCGCGGATACAGGAAGACGCCGCCGCGCTTGAGGATCCGGTGCGCATCGGCGACCATCGATCCGGTCCAGCGCATGTTGTAATCCTTGCCGAGCGGCCCTTCGGCGCCCGCGACGCGATCGTCGATGAACTGCGTGACCTCGGCCGACCATTGCCGCGCGTTCGAGGTGTTGATGGCGAACTCGCGCTTGCCGCCGGGCATGCGGATGTTGGTATCCGTCATGACCCATGACCCGACCTCTCGATCGAGCGTGAACTCGTGGACGCCCGCGCCGACGGTCAGCACCAGGATCGTCTGCGGGCCGTACACCGCATAGCCGGCCGCGACCTGCGTCTGCCCCGCCTGGAGGAAATCATTCTCGGTCACGTCGGCACCCGACGCGGTCTCGGCCGCGCGCAGCACCGAAAAGATCGTGCCGACCGAAAGATCGACGTCGATGTTGCTCGACCCGTCGATCGGATCGAACAGCAGCAGATATTCGCCCTTGGGATAGCGGTTGGGGACGAGGTGGATCGTCTCCATCTCCTCCGACGCCATCGCCGCAAGATGGCCGCCCCACTCGTTCGCCTCGAGCAGCATCTCGTTGGCGATCACGTCGAGCTTCTTCTGCACCTCGCCCTGGACATTCTCGCTGTCCAGGCTGCCCAGCACGTTGCCAAGCGCACCCTTGCCGATCGCATGGCTGATCGCCTTGCACGACCGCGCGACGACCTCGATCAGGAGGCGCAGCTGGGGTTGCAGCGTGCCGGCTTCGCGTTGCTGTTCGATCAGAAACTGGGTCAGCGTCTTGCGCTTCATGGGGCGGGATACCTTCGACCGGAATGGAGAAAACGGGGTTAGCCAAGCCGGTCCCGCTATACCATAGGAGAGAAATACCCCATTCGGCCGAACGATCCCGATCTGACCGACGCGCACGGGTCGGCGCAACCGGGTCGCGCGGCCGGTGCATTGCCGCTAGAGGCTTGCGCGATGTCCGTGTTTGACCCGCATCGCAACGACTTGGCCGCTCTCGACGCGATCGCGCGGCGGCGTGTGCTGATCGAACGACAGGGAAAAGATTTTTCGTCCAACGACTATCTGGCGCTCGGACGGAGCCCCCGGATCGCGGCGGCCGTATCCGACGCGATCGCGCGCGGCGTGCCGATCGGCTCGGGCGGATCGCGGCTGTTGCGCGGCAACGATCCCGAGCACGAGATGCTCGAAGCCGAGGCCGCCGCCTTCTTCGGCGCGGAGACCGCGCTCTATTTTTCAACCGGTTACGCGGCCAACGCCGCGCTGTTCGCGACGCTGCCGCAGCGTGGCGACCTCGTGGTGCACGACGCGCTGATCCATGCGAGCGCGCACGAGGGGATGCGTCTTGGCCGCGGAGACAGCGTCGCGGCCGCGCACAACGACGTCACCGCGTTCGAGGATGCGATCGTCTCGTGGCGGCGCGGCGGCGGACGGGGGCGCCCCTGGATCGCGGTCGAAAGCCTCTACAGCATGGATGGCGATCGTGCGCCGCTCGACGAGCTGGTTGCCGTCGCGCAGCGGCATGACGGCGTCCTGCTGATCGACGAGGCGCATGCGACGGGCGTGTTCGGTGCCGACGGACGCGGGCTGGCGGGCGCATTCGAGGGACGCCCGGACGTCGTCACGCTGCGCACCTGCGGCAAGGCGATGGGGTGCGAGGGCGCGCTGGTATGCGGGCCGGCGGTGGTTCGCGACTTCCTGATCAACCGTGCGCGCGCCTTCATCTTCTCGACCGCACCCTCGCCGCTGATGGCGAGCGCCGCGCGCGAGAGCCTGCGCATCCTCGCCGACGAACCCGACCGTCGCACCGCCCTGCACGCCTTGGTGGCGCATGCGGAACATGTACTCGCCCCGCACGGCGTCGCGCCGACGGGGTCGCAGATCCTGCCGCTCGTCATCGGCGACGATGCGGCGACGATGCGGATCGCGGCCGCGGTGCAGGCCGCGGGGTTCGACATCCGCGGGATCCGCCCGCCGACCGTACCGCAGGGGACGTCACGGCTCCGGATCTCGCTCACGCTCAACGTGACCGAACACGACATCACCGCGCTCGCCGATGCGCTTCAAAAGGCCCGATCATGACCCGTTTCGTCGTCACCGGCACCGATACCGACATCGGCAAGACCGTGTTCGCCGCGGCACTCGCCGGCGCGCTCGGCGCGTCCTACTGGAAGCCCGTCCAGGCCGGCCTCGACGGCGGCAGCGATGCGGCGCGCGTCGCCGCGCTGTCGGGCCTCGCGCGCGGCAAGATCCTCGACGAGGCCTATCGGTTGGAGACGCCGTGCTCGCCCGATCGCGCCGCAACGCTCGACGGCGTGACGATCGACGTCGACCGGCTGGTCCCGCCGGCGGTGCCGGGTCCGCTGGTGATCGAGGGCGCGGGCGGCGTGATGGTGCCGCTGACCGAGACGGTCGTCTTTGCCGACCTGTTCGCGCTCTGGCGCCTTCCCGTCGTACTGGTCGCACGCACGACGCTCGGCACGATCAACCACAGCCTCCTGTCGATCGAGGCGCTGCGGCGCAGGGACGTGCCGATCCTGGGGGTCGCGTTCATCGGCGATCCGGTTCCGCACAGCGAAGAGGCGATCATGCGGCTTGGCGGCGTCAAGCGACTGGGGCGATTGCCCATTCTTCCAACGCTCGACGCGGCATCGCTGCGCGCGGCGTTCGCGGCGGGCTTCGCGATCGAGGATTTCGCATGACGTCGCCGATCTGGCACCCCTTCACGCAGCACGGGCTTGGCGACCCGATTCCGCAGATCGCGCGGACCGAAGGCGCAGCGCTCTACACGAGCGACGGGCGGCGGATCGTCGATGCGATCTCGTCCTGGTGGGTGACCACGCATGGCCATCGCCATCCGCGGATCATCGCTGCGATCGCCGACGAGGCGGGGCGGATGGACCAGATCATCTTCGCGGGCTGGACGCATGAACCCGCCGAGACGCTGGCGCGCGGGCTGATCGACATCATGCCGCCCGCCCTGCAGCATGTCTTCTTCTCCGATTCGGGCTCGACCGCGGTCGAGGTCGCGCTGAAGATGGCGCTCGGCTTCTGGCGCAACCGGGGCGAGCCGCGCGACCGGATCCTGGTGCTCGAGCACAGCTATCACGGCGATACGATCGGCACGATGTCGGTCGGCGAGCGCGGCGTCTACAACCGCGCCTATGCGCCGTTGCTGTTCGACGTCGACACGATCCCCTTTCCGCATCCCGGTTGCGAGCAGGCAAGTCTCGACGCGCTGGAGGCGGCGTGCCGGGCCGCCCCTGCCGCATTCATCGTCGAGCCGCTGGTGCTCGGCGCGGGCGGCATGCTGATCTATCCCCCGCACGTCCTCGCCGGGATACGCGCGATCTGCGCGCGCCACCGCGTGCTGTTCATCGCCGACGAGGTGATGACCGGCTGGGGTCGCACCGGAACCCTGCTGGCGTGCGAGCAGGCGGACATCGTCCCCGACATCCTGTGCCTGTCCAAAGGCTTGACCGGTGGCGCGGTGCCGCTTGCCGTGACGATGGCGACCGCCGAGATCTTCGACGCGCATCTGTCCGACGACCGCGCGCGGATGTTCTTCCATTCGTCGAGCTATACCGCGAACCCGATCGCGTGCGCCGCTGCCAACGCGAACCTGGCGATCTGGCGCGACGAGCCGGTGTATGACCGGATCGCCCTTCTGGGCAGACGCCAGGCGGCCCGTCTCGACCGGCTCTCGGGGGTGCGCGGCGTGACCAATCCGCGTCGCATCGGTACGATCACGGCGGTCGACCTGCAGGTCGGGGATGGTGGGTACCTCTCCGACCTCGGTCCACGACTGTCCCGGTTCTTCGTGAGCCGCGACCTGCTGCTCCGCCCGCTCGGCAACACGGTGTACGTCATGCCACCCTATTGCATCGACGAGGCCGACCTCGACGCGATCTACGGTGCGATCGAAGAGGCATGCGCGACCTTGCTCTAGCGATCGCGCCGGCATAGCGTCGATCCGCGGTCCATTTCACTCGACCGTCATCGACCATGCCGAATTAAGCGCGATTTCAGCCTGCCAAGCGGGTATCGATCGGCGATGCAGCAGCCAATAACCTTCTATGTCGGCCATCAGGGCCGGGGGCATGCCAATCGCGCGATGGCGATCATCGGTGCGTTGCCCGCGGAACGCGCCGTCACGATCCTGACGGCTCGCCCCGCGCTATTCGACGGGTTTGCGCGCGACGTCGCGATCACGGCATTGCCCGACGAGGCTGACGCGGCCTACAGTCCCCCACCCCTGCTCGCCGCCCAGCCGACGCCGGAGATCATGCACCGCGCGCCGCTCGGCGACGCAGCGATCAGGCGATCGATGCGGACGATCCTCAAGCATCTCGACACGGTCGACCCCGCGCTCTTCGTGATCGACGTCTCCGCGGAGATCGCGCTGCTCGCGCGGATCGCGAGCGTGCCTGCGATCGGTATCCGGATGCACGGAAACCGCGGCGATCCGGCACATCTGGCGGGGTATCAGGCGTGCGTCGGGCTGCTCGCTCCGTTCGACGAAGCGCTCGAGCAACGCGATACGCCAGACTGGATCCGCGCCAGGACCTGTTACACGGGTGGACTCTGCACGACGCATGACATCGTGCCGACCAAGGCCGAGGCGCGCATCCGGCTTGGCCTCGACCCCCACCGCGAGATCGTCGTGGTGCTGACCGGCGGCGGCGGCGCGGGCACGCCCTATGCGCCGTTGACGATGGCCGCACGCGCACTCCCCGACACGCAGTGGCTGGTGCTCGGCCCCGTCCAGCGCGAGGGGCACGAAACCGATTTCGGCAATCTCGACATGCGGGGATGGGTTTACGGCATCACCGACTACCTCGCCGCGGCAGACGTCGTCGTCGCCTCCGCAGGCGACACGATCGTCCACGAGATTGCGCGCGTGGGACGCCCCTATGTGTGCGCACCCGAATGGCGCTATTTCGACGAACAGGTTCGCAAGGCCGAACGACTGGCCGAACTCGGCGCGGCTATCGCGCTGTTCAACTGGCCGGGCGCATCGACGCCGTGGCGCGGGCTGCTCGACACGGCCAAGGCGCTTGCCCCCGAAGCGCTGACCATGTTGCAGGCAGACGCGGCTGCCGCCGCCGCCGCGCGCTATCTCGAGGGGATGGCCGTCGCTCTCTGGGCGCGCCCGACAACGGGATGATGCCACGGCCCGACGCGCCGCCGTCGCCGTCACAGGCGAAACGACGCTGCGCGATGGCACCGACGCGAAGCTCGATGGTTCTGTCCCTGAGCCATGTCGGCTGAAGGGTAAGCAGCATGAAACTGACCGGGAAATTCGATACGCGACGCGAAGCCGAGATGACCGTCGAGCGACTGGTCCAGCAGTTCGACATCGATCGCGGCAAGATCGTCGTTGCCGCCGATGGCGACGAGAACACGGCCGGCGTCGAGGAAGCGGGATCCGACAACGAGGCGGGACAGCCCAGCCCCGAGGCGCGTGACGATGCGGAACTGAACGGCAAGGTCGTTGTCACCGTCGAGGTCGCCGACGACGCAGCCGCCAGCGAGGTACGCGAGGCGTTCGCCGAGTTCGATGCATCCGAACGGTCGGGACAGGCATGATGGCCGACACCGCGACGCTGGCGCGTCAACGCGAGATCGCCACCGAGCATCTGCTGTTCAAGATGATGGAATTCGTCGAGGATCGTCATAGAGGACTGCTCGATTTCCTCGAGCAGAGCCTCGACCATCTCGGCGATCCGGCGATTGACGGCACGAAGGACGATGAGGCGGTCCGCACGATCGCGCGCAAGATGATCACCGGTGCGCGCAAGCAGGGCGTCAACTGATAACACGATACGCGCCGGGCCCCTCCGCGGGTGCCCGGCGCGGTCGGTGAGCGCGCCGATACCTACCAGAACCTGCTGCCAGGGACTCCCTTGAACGGGCCTGCCAGATCGCTCGTGATCCACCCGCCGTAAAATTCGCCTGCTTGCGGCACGACGTGTTCGTCGTCGACAAGACACGCATCGAACGGCGCGGCATAAAAGGCGAGATGATCGCGCAACATGGCAAAGGGCGCGGTGGGCGCGGGATAGCTCCAGGCGACATCGTGCAGGACTTCGCCATCGATCGTAACGTCATGATAGACCGCGTGCCCCTTCCACTCGCAGAATGACCCGCGTCGCGACGGTCGCACCGCATCCGCGAGAATGTCGGCTGGCGGGATATAGTAGCTGGGGGGATGGCTCGTCTCGAGCGTGCGGACCGCCGCGCGCGTGTCGACCAGGACGATCCCGAGATGGACGATCCTGATCCGACGCGGCGTGGGACATGCGATCGCGGGGCGCGGATAAGCCCAGACACTCTCCTGTCCCGGCAACGGGGCATCGGGGGTCGGACGGATCATCGCCATCGGGCCACCATCATGTCGTCCTTCGCCGTCACACCCATCGCCTGTCCTGTCTTATCGCTCCGCATCGCCCGTCTCGCGCAAGTCGGGAAAGCCATAGGCCGACGGTATGTCGTCGAAGGTTCCCCGCGCGAAGATCGCGGTATCGCCTTCCACGACCTCCATCCTCGCCCAGCTATCCCACCCGATATGCACGAAATCGGGCGGTCCGAACACGCGGACCGCCCGAAGATATTCGTCGCCGCGAAACCCGACATAATGCAGCATCGGCCGGCGGGTTCGCGCGACGGCCCGCATCATAGCATCGGCATGCCACCCGTGACCGGGATCAACGCCCCCGACATGTAGCTCCCCTCGTCGGAGGCGAGGAGGACATAGGCGGGCGCGAGTTCGCCGGGCTGGCCCGCGCGACCCAGCGGGGTGTTCTGGCCAAGCGTCTCGAGTTCGTCCGCGCCCTTGGCGATCGGCTGGATCGGCGTCCATACGGGCCCCGGCGCGACGCAGTTGACGCGGATGCCCTTGGGCGCGAGCAGGTTGGACAGGCCGATCGTCAGGCTGGCGATCGCGCCTTTCGTGGTCGCATAGACGATCATGTTCTCGGTCGCGACCTTGGCCTGCACGCTCGTGGAGTTCACGATCGCACTCCCCGGCTTCATGTGCGGTACCGCGGCCTTGCTCAACCGGATCATCGCATAGACGTTCGCGGCGAAGGCGGCCTGCATCTCGTCGTCGTCGATATCGTCGAGCCCCGTGTTCACCGTCTGTGCGGCGGCGTTGTTGACGAGGATGTCGATGCCGCCAAGTTCGGCGACGGTCCGCTCGACCAGTACCGCGCAATGCGCGCGATCACGGATGTCCCCGGGCAGTTGAAGGCACCGGCGCCCCGCCTTCTCGACCCAGGCGCGCGTTTCGTCCGCATCCGCCTGTTCCTCGGCAAGATACGAGATCGCGACGTCCGCCCCTTCGCGCGCATAGGCGATCGCGACCGCACGACCGATCCCCGAATCCCCGCCCGTGATCAGCGCGACGCGGCCCTTCAGCGCCCCCTTGCCGACATAGCTTTCCTCCCCATGATCGGGCTTCGTCCGCATCGCGGTCTCGAGCCCCGGGCTTGGCTGTTGCGGTTCGTCGGGAAACCGCGTGGGCTGGCTGGTGCGGGGATCTTCGGTCATGGCAATGTCCTGTGTTGGCTTGCGACACGAACGGTCGGACGCCTATCGAGTGCCCGGATAACAAGCGGATGCAGCAGATTTCTGCAGGCCGTTGCGGTACAGGGATAATCGGATGCGCATCGGGATCATTGGCGCCGGCATGGCCGGACTCTCCTGCGCGACGGCGCTGACGGCGTGCGGTCATGAGGTCGTGCTGTTCGACAAGGGGCGCGGCCCCGGCGGCCGTATGTCGACCCGCCGCCTCGCGACGCCGCTGGGCGAAACCGCGTTCGATCACGGCGCACAGTATTTCACGGCGCGCGATGCGCGGTTCGTCAAGGCCGTCGACGACTGGTCGAATGCGGGTCACGTGGCGCGCTGGCCTGTGGCGGGCGACGATGCGTGGGTCGGCACGCCCGCGATGAACGCGCCCGTCCGCGCCATGGCCGCGGTGCTCGATGTCCGCTGGGCCACGCGGATCGACCGGATCGCATACGCTGGCGAGGCCTGGCATTTTCACGGCGACGGCGTAACGGACACGCCGTTCGACGCGGCGGTCATCGCGATACCCGCCGAGCAGGTGCCGGCGCTGACCGAAGCCGAGGCGCCGTCGATCGCCGCGCTGGCGCGCGCGACGCCGTCCGATCCGTGCTGGACGGTGATGGTCGCCTATGACGCGCGCGTGCCGATCGGATCCGATCGCATTGTCGATCGCGGACCGCTGGCATCGGCGCTGCGCAACGGCGCGAAACCCGGACGAACCGGACCCGAAGCGTGGGTCCTGCAGGCCAGTGCGGACTGGTCGCGGTCCCATCTGGAGGACGAGCCGGCCATGGTCGAGGCAGCGATGCTCGCGGCGTTCGCCGACACCGTAGGAGCGGACATGCCCGCGGTCGTCACGACCAGCGCCCACCGCTGGCGCTACGCCAAGTCCGGCGCACAGCAGCGCGGGGCCGTGTGGCTCGCGGATCGCCGGCTGGGCGCATGCGGCGACTGGTTGCTGGCCTCGCGCGTCGAGGCGGCGTGGCTTTCGGGCCGCATGCTGGCCGACCTCATCGCCTAGGCTGGCGGGGCGAGCGTCCGGCGGATTGCATCGCGCCAGCCCGCGACGAGCGGCGCACGGGTTTCGTCGTCCATAACGGGCTCGAAACAGCGTTCGCGCGACCACAGCCCCTTCAGCATATCGAGTCCCGACCAGACATTGGTCGCGAGCCCCGCATGGAACGCCGCGCCGCGCGCGGTCGTCTCGAGATCGCCCGGGCGCTCCACCGGCGTCGCGATCATGTTGGCGAGGAACGCGCACAGCCAGTCGTTCGCGGCCATTCCGCCATCGACGCGCAGGATCGCCGGGCGCCCCCCGCCATCCGCCGACATCGCCTCGACCAGGTCCATCGTCTGATAGGCAACCGATTCGAGCGCGGCGCGGGCGAGATGCGCGCCGGTCGCCCCCAGCGTCAGCCCGAAGATCGCACCGCGCGCATCGGGCTCCCAATAGGGCGCGCCAAGGCCGACGAACGCCGGCACCATGTACACGCCGTGGCTGTCTGGCACCTGCGTCGCGAGGTCGTCGGTCTGGCTGGCATGCGTGATCACGCCGAGCCCGTCGCGCAGCCATTTCACCGCCGCGCCCGCAACGAAGATCGAACCCTCCAGCGCATAGGTGGTCCGGCCATCGAGACGATAGGCGGGCGTGGTCAGCAGGCGGTGGCGCGAGGTGATCGCCTCGCTTCCGGTATTGAGTAGCAGGAAACAGCCCGTGCCATAGGTCGACTTGGCCATGCCCGGGTCGAAACACGCCTGGCCGAACAACGCCGCCTGCTGGTCGCCCGCCATGCCCGCTATCGGGATCGGCGCGCCGAACAGCGCGGTATCGGTCGTCCCGAAGAGATGCGCATTGTCGTGGACGACGGGCAGGATCGCCATCGGCACGCGCAGCAGTTCGCACAGGTCCGCGTCCCAGCGGTGGCGGTGAATATCGAACAGCATCGTCCTGCTCGCATTGGTGACGTCGGTGGCATGCACCGCGCCACCGGTGAGCCGCCACAGCAGGAAGCTGTCGATTGTCCCGAATGCGAGTTCGCCGCGCTCGGCGCGCGCGCGTGCGCCCGGGACGGTATCGAGCAGCCAGGCGACCTTGGTCGCGGAGAAATACGGATCAAGCAGCAATCCGGTACGGTCGCGGATCAACTCCTCCACCCCGTCCGCCTTGAGCCGGCGGCACGCCTCGACACCGCGCCGGTCCTGCCAGACGATCGCGTTGTGAATCGGCGCGCCCGTCGCGCGGTCCCAGATCACCGCGGTCTCGCGCTGGTTCGTGATCCCGATCGCCGCGATCCCGCTTGCGCCGACACCGCTCGAGTCGATCGCGCTGCGCGCGGTTGCAAGGACGTCGCGCCAGATGTCCTCGGGATCATGCTCGACCCATCCGGGAGCAGGATAATGCTGCGCGAATTCGGCCTGCGCGATCGCAACGCGCCGCGCCTGATCGTCGAAGACGATGCTGCGTGTCGACGTGGTCCCCTGATCGACGACCAGAATATGCGACTTGGCCACGCGCCTCTCCTTGTTTCGTTTATACCCGTCCGTCGTTTTCGTTCGAACGTCAATGCTTTCGGTTTTATCGATACACAGCTATAGACGGTGCTACGCTGGAGATTGGGAACGCGGCAAGATGGTGGCGGACGCAGAGACGACGGTCGACCTGCTCATCGTGGGCGGCGGCATCAACGGTGCGGGGATCGCGCGGGACGCCGCGGGGCGCGGCCTGTCGGTGATGCTCGTCGAACAGGATGATCTGGCCAGCCATACCTCGTCCGCGTCGACCAAACTGATCCATGGCGGGCTGCGCTATCTCGAATATGGCGAGTTCCGGCTGGTGCGCGAGGCGTTGATCGAACGCGAGCGGCTTCTCGCCATGGCGCCGCACATCATCTGGCCGCTGGCCTTCGTGCTCCCGCAGACCCAGTCGCCGCGACCCGCCTGGATGGTCCGCCTCGGCCTTTTCCTCTACGACCATCTCGGGGGGCGCGACCGGTTGCCGGGCACGCGCACCGTCGCGCTGGACCGGTCCCCGTTCGGCGACGGGCTTGCGCAGCGCGGCGGCAAGGCGTTCGTCTATGCCGACTGCTGGGTCGAGGACAGCCGGCTTGTCGTGCTGAACGCGATCGATGCGGCAGAGCATGGCGCGATCATCGCGACCCGGACGCGGCTGGTGGACGCGCGGCGGGCGGACGGTGGCTGGATCGCGACGATCGAGCCCCGTGACGGTGCGCCCCGCACGGTCCGGGCCCGTGCGCTGGTCAATGCCGCAGGGCCCTGGGTCGCCGACGTGATCGGTCGCGTCGCAGGGGCGCGGGCGGATCGCGGCGTCCGGCTCGTGAAGGGCAGCCATATCGTCGTCCCCAAGCTGTATGAGGGCGATCACGCGTTCATGCTGCAGAATGCCGATCGGCGGATCGTCTTCGCCATCCCCTATGAAGGCCGGTTCACTTTGGTCGGAACGACCGACGAGCCATGGACCGACGCCCCCGCCAAGGCTGCGATCGGGGCGGAGGAGACACGGTATCTGCTCGACACGATCGATCGCTATTTCGCGCGCCGCACCACCGAGGCGGACATCGCATGGAGCTATGCCGGGATCCGGCCGCTCTACGACGACAAGGCCGCCAACGCCTCCGCGGTGACTCGCGATTATGTCCTCGACCTCGACACGGGCGCCGAGGGCGAGGAGCTCGCGCCGCTGCTGAGCATTTTCGGCGGCAAGATCACGACCTATCGCAAGCTCGCCGAGCACGCGATGCGCGACCTCGCTCCGCTGCTCGGTGTCGCGGAAAAGCCGTGGACGGCGGGCGCCGTGCTGCCGGGCGGCGACATCGCCGATGCCGATTTCGAGCGCTTCCTCGAGACGGTTCAGCATGCCTATCCGGCCCTACCCCAGACGATGCTGCGACGGCTGGCGCGCGCCTATGGAACGCGGGTCCGGATCCTGCTCGGCAAGGCCGCGCAGGTCGACGATCTCGGCACCGCCTTCGGTGGCGACCTGTATCAGGCTGAAATCGACTATCTCGTCGCGCACGAATGGGCGCGAACCGCGGAAGACATACTCTACCGGCGCAGCAAGCTTGGCCTGCACGTTCCCGCCGGAACCGCCGACCGGGTCGCCGCCTATCTGAAACCCGGGACGCCCGCATGATCGCTGTCGGATCCGCCGACGTGGTGGCGGAGCGGCATGCGGCAATTCTGGCGATCGCACGCCACACCGGCAGCGTCACCGTCGACAGCCTGGCCGAGACGCTGTCGGTCACGCCGCAGACGATCCGCAAGGACCTGAACCTGCTCGCGCGGCGCTCGATGCTGGCGCGCGTCCATGGGGGCGCGGTGGTGACGTCGGGCATCGACAACCTCGCCTATGACGAACGACGGACGGTGGCCGCCGCAGCGAAGGCGAGCATTGGCGCCGCCGCCGCCGCGCTCGTCCCCAACGGCGCCAGTCTGTTCATCAACATCGGTTCGACGACCGAAGCGATCGCGCGGCATCTGATCGATCACCGCGACCTGATGGTGATCACCAACAACCTCAACGTCGTCGACATCCTGCGCGGTCATCCGACGATCGAGGTCATCGTCGCGGGCGGGCGCGTCCGGGCCGGCGACCGGGCGATCGTCGGCGCGCTCGCGATGGACTGCATCCGCGCGTTCAAGGTCGACTTCGCCCTGATCGGCGCGTCGGCGATCGAGCCCGATGGCAGCTTCCTCGACTTCGACCTCGACGAGGTGCGCGTGTCGCAGACGATCATCCGGCAGGCGCGCCAGGTCTTGCTGGCGCTCGACTGCTCAAAGCTCGACCGCCCTGCCCCGGTCCGGATCGGCGGGATGGCGGACATCGACTTCCTCGTCACCGACCGCGCCGACCCCAGGCTCGCCGGCGCGTGCCGCGATGCGGGGGTGGCGCTGGTCGAGACGCTGCATGGCGGGCTGCGCTGACAATCGCTATTCCCCGATCCGCCGGCGCTGCGTAGGCAAGCGCGATGGCCGACAAGTCCTCCGCGCCGAAGCCGCAGCGCCCGACCATCCGCGACGTGTCGCGGCTGGCAGGCGTATCGTTCAAGACCGTCTCGCGCGTCATCAACAACCAGCCTTATGTCAGCGCCGACAAACGGGACCGTGTCCGCACGGTGATGGCCGAGATCGGGTTCCAGCCAAGCCAGGCGGCGCGCGCGCTGGCCGGGCACCGCTCGCACCAGATCGCGCTGATCTGCGACAATCCGAACCCATGGTACGTGTTCGAAGTCCAGGCGGGCGTCCGCGAGCGCTGCGAGCGCGAAGGCGTACGCATGATCGCCCAGCCCTATGACCGGGCGTCGCCGACGCTGTTCGACGACATCGTCGCGCTGATCGACCAGGCGCACCCCGACGGGCTGGTACTCACGCCGCCAGCCTGCGACGACCGGCAGGTCATGGACGAGCTGGCACGGCGCCGGATCCCGTTCGTCCGGTTGCAGCCCGGCGCGGCCATCGCCGGCGTGCCCGGCAGCGCGATCGACAACGAGGCGGCGGCCTATGACATGACCGCGTACCTCATCGGGCTAAGTCATGTCCGGATCGGGTTCGTCGTCGGCGAGCGCAGCTATGCGACCTCGGGCCAGCGGCTTGCCGGCTATCGGCGGGCACTGGCCGAGGCAGCTATTCCGGACGATCCCGCCTGCGTGCGGCAGGGCGCGTTCGATTTCGGCTCGGGCAAGGCGGCAGCGGACGCGTTGCTCGATCTGCCCGACCCTCCGACCGCCATTTTCGCGGCGAGTGACGACATGGCGGCAGGGGTGCTGGTCGCGGCGCATCGTCGCGGGATCGCGGTGCCGGCCAAGCTGTCGGTCGCCGGATTCGACGATGCGCCGCTCGCGCAGCTGGTCTGGCCGCCGCTGACGACGATCCACCAGCCCGTTAGGCGCCTCGCGGTGGAGGCGACGGATCTCCTGTTCGGCGAGGCCAAGGGAGTGCGCTGTCTCGCACATGCCCTCGTCGTCCGCGAGTCGACCAGTCCGCCCCCCGGCTTGACGGATTCGACCGCAACGTGACACCGCTGCCTCAAGAAAATCGGAGAGGCCAGATGCAGGACCGCGTCGACGCACGGCGATGGGCGATTGTCGTTCTCGCCTTTACGGCGATCATGCTGAACTATGTCGATCGTCAGGTGATCGCACTCCTCAAGCCGATGCTGCAAAGCGAGTTCGGCTGGAACGACCGCGACTACAGCCACATGGCATCCGCGTTCCAGTTCTGCGCGGCGGTGTCGTTCCTCGGCACCGGCTGGTTCATCGACCGGATCGGCCTGCGTCGTGGATTTGCGATCGGCGTCGCGGCGTGGAGCATCGCCGGGATGGCGCATGCGTTCGTCACCAGCGTCGCGGGCTTCGTCGGCGTGCGCGCGCTGCTGGGTGCCGCGGAATCGATCGGTACGCCCGCACAGGTCAAGACCGCCGCGACCTATTTCCCGCCCGAACAGCGATCGGTGATGCTCGGCATCGGCAACATGGCGTCCAATTTCGGCGCGGTTCTGGCCCCGCTGACGGTGCCCGCGCTGGCATTGTGGCTCGGGTGGCAGGCCGCATTCCTCATTACCGGCGGGCTTGGCCTCGTCTGGGTCGTCGTCTGGCTCGTCGTCACGCCGCGCACCGGCAGCGCGGCCGCCCCCGCCACCGACACGCCTGCGTCGCGGGTCCCCTGGGGCGAACTGTTGCGCGATCGCCGGCAATGGGCGGTAATCGCCGCCAAGGCGCTGAGCGATCAGTGCTGGTGGTTCCTGCTGTTCTTCATGCCCGACCTGTTCCACCGGATGTTCGCGCTGTCGCAGGGCGAACTGGGGCTGCCGATTGCCTTCATCTACCTGCTCGCCGCGCTGGGCTCGCTCAGCGGCGGGCTGTTGCCGACATGGCTGATGGCGCGCGGCGTCGGCATGGACCGCGCGCGCAAGGGGTCGATGCTGCTCTACGCTCTCCTGATCCTGCCCGTGCCGCTGGTCCTGTTCACCGGCGACGCCTGGGTCGCGGCGTCGCTGCTCGGCCTCGGACTGTTCGCGCATCAGGGATTCTCGACCAACGTGTTCGCGATGACAGCGGACATCTTTCCATCGCGGATGATCGGCACCGCGATCGGGATCGGCGCCTTTGCCGGCAATCTGAGCGGGATGGCGATGATCGAAGGCGCGGGCTTCTCGCTCGACGCCGGCTATGGGTATGCGCCGATGCTGGTCGGCTGCGGCGGCTCGTATCTGATCGGTCTGGCGCTGGTGCACCTGCTGGTGCCTCGGCTGGTGCTCGCCGAGCCCGGCGCAGCGCGGACAACCGCGCCGGCGCATTGACGAAACCGGCCCCGGATCATGCCGGGGCCGCTCGGATCCAGGTCCCCGTCGTCAGAAATTGATGCGCCCGGTGATCCCGTAATAGCGATCCGCATCGCGCGGGATCTGATAGCGGTACGAACCCGCTGGCCCGCCATTCTGGATCGCCGCGGCAAAGCTCTGGTCGAACAGGTTGCGGACCTGGAACGTCAGCCGGTAGCGATCGTCCGCGTCGCCTACCCCGGCCGAGAGGTTGACCAGGCCATAGCTGTCAATCGTCCCCAGGCGCCGCTGGACCGCGTCGGGCGAGAACAAGGCAAGTTGCTTCGACTGATAATTCCCCTGCGCGCCGAGGAACAGGTCGACCGCGCCGCCGGTACGCCAGCGATAATCGGCGCCGAGCGACCCCTTCCACTTGGGTGCGAACGGCAGTGCGGTGCCAGCCGGGATCACGGCCGTGACCGCTGCGCCGGGTGCCTGCAGGAACTGGTCGACGCGCGCATCGGTATACGCAATCCCGCCCGAGACCGAGAGATCGTCGACCGGGCGGAGCACGATGTCCGCCTCCGCACCGCGCGTCGAGACCTTCCCCGCATTTGTGAAGCGCGTCACGACCACGCCCGCGACCAGGTCGGGGTTGTTCGCCTGGAAATTGTCGTACTTGGCGTAGAACGCGTCGAGATTGAGGACGAGCTTGCCGCCGAACAGCGTGTTCTTGAGCCCGACCTCGTAGCTGTCCGACGTTTCGGGCGCGATCACGTTCGTGCCGGTCGCGGTCAGGTTGAAGAAGACGTTGAAAGCCGGCCCCTTATAGCCGCGCGTATACCCGCCATAGGCGGTCACGTTGCGTGTCACGTCGTACTGCAGCGACGCCTTGCCCGACAAATTGGTGTTCGTCGTCTTGCCGGTGAACGCGGTTGCAGGGTTGCCCGTCCCGGTCGGCGTGGTCGGAAAACTCGGTTGGATGCCCGGCCCCGCCAGCGTCGTCGCACGGCTGTGGAAGACATCGAGCTGGTCGGCGGTCCAGCGCAGACCGCCGATGACGCGGAACCGGTCGGTGACGTTCGCGGTCGCCTGACCGAAGGCGGAGATGTTCTTGAACACCGACCCGAAATCCGCACGCCCGAACGGCGTCGTGGAGGCCGGCGCGCCGGCGGTGTCGCACGACACCGGTTGTACCAACGTCGTCGCGCCGTTGCAGACGATATCCGATCGCGAATAGATTCGTTCGGATTCGGCGCGCGAATAATAGAGGCCGACGACATAGGCGAGGAACTGGCGCGCGGGCGAGGTCAGGCGCAGTTCCTGGCTGAACGTGTTGCCCGTCTGCGGACCGGTATCGTGCAACTGGTTGAAGCCGACATACGCGCGCGGCAGGAAATCGCCGTCGCGGATCTCGGTGTTGCGATAGTCGCGGTACGCGGTGATGCTCGTCACCGTCTGCGTTCCGAGCTCGGTATCGACCTGGACCGAGACGCCATAGCCCTCCTCCCTCGTGCGCGTGACGAGGTTCTGGTTGACGGCGCGCGTCCGGTCGCCGAGCGGCGTCGGCAGGACCGCGAAGACCGGGCTGGTGATCGGCGCGCCTGCAGCGTTGAGCGCGCCCGTGCCGATGACTTCGGCGCAGCAATTGTCGTCATTGCGGTGATAATCGCCGATCAGCGCGATCGTCGTGGCGCTGCTCGGGGTCCATTTGACCTGCGCGCGCGCGCCGTAATGCTCATAGCCGTTCACCCGGCCCCCACCCGTCGCCACGTTGCGGATGTTGCCGTCATAGCGGCCGTAAAAGCCGGTGAAGCGCGTCAGCAGATCCTCGCTGACCGGGATGTTCAGCGCGCCGCGGACGCGCCGCTCGTTGCCGTTGGTGAAATAGCCACCTTCGACATAGCCGCCCAGCTCGCGCGTCGGCTGGACCGACACGATGTTGACGACGCCCGCGGAGGCGTTCTTGCCGAACAGCGTCCCCTGCGGCCCGCGCAGCACCTCCAGCCGGTCGATGTCGACGAGATCGCCGAACGCCTCGCCCGACCGTGCGAACACGACACCGTCGACCACGGTCGATACCGAGGGCTCGCCCGCGATCGAGAAGGTGGTCGTACCCACGCCGCGCAGGAACAGCGACTGGTTGAGCGTCGTGCCCGATTTCTGGAAATTGAGCGCGGGCACCAGCGTGACCGCCCCTTCGAGGCCCGGACGGCTGAGCGCCGCCAGCGCCTGGCCGCTGATCACCGAGACCGCGATCGGAACGTCCTGCAACCGCTCGCTGCGCTTCTGCGCCGTGACGACGATCTCGCCGTTTTGTGAAGCGGGCAAATCCGCGGGGGGCGAAAGGGCGGCCGGCTGCTCGGCAGCGACGCCCGGCGCCGGTGGGGCCGCGGGTCCGGCCTGTGGCGCTGGGCTCGATGCCGGGGCCGATGGCGCGGCATCCTGCGCGTTGGCAGAAGCCGCGGTCAGCACGGGGAGCGCCGCCCCCATCAGCATCTGGACCCGCGTCGTCGTCTTCATCGTCATTCTCCCCTGAGCCGCCAGCCGAGCCGCGACCTCCGAAACGGTCTCATACGCAGCACAGGCGAAGCCCGCGCCAAAGTATGTCTTTGGCGATCGCAACGTCGCCATTTCGGCTTTTCTTTACGCCCGTTTTTTCGCATAAGACAACGGTGTCTTATATCGCTCCCCCGCTCGCACCGTCGCCCTTGGCGACACCGGATTGACCGTCAGCACGATCGCCTGGGGCATGTGGCGCTTTGGTGGAACCGATGTCGCGGCGGCGCGCGCACAGGTCGAGGCGGCGCTGGATGCCGGCGTCACGCTGCTCGATACGGCCGACATCTATGGCCCCGACAATGGCGAGTCGTTCGGTGCGGCCGAAGCCCTGCTCGGTCGCGTGATGGCGGAATCGCCCGGCTTGCGGGACCGGATGGTGCTCGCGAGCAAGGGTGGCATCAGCATGGGCGTGCCGTATGATTCGAGCGGCGAATATCTCGCGAGCGCGATCGATGCGTCGCTGACGCGGCTCGGCTGCGAGCGGATCGACCTCTATCAGATCCACCGCCCCGACCTGCTTGCACACCCGCAGGAAGTCGCGCGTGCGCTCGACGACGCGCGGTCCGCGGGCAAGATCGTCGCAATCGGCGTGTCCAACCATACGGTGACGCAAACCGAGGCACTCGCATCGTTTCTGACCGTGCCGATCGCCAGTCACCAGCCCGAATTCTCCGCGCTCGAAACCGGCCCGTTGTTCAGCGGGCTGTTCGACCAGGCGATGACGCGGGGGATGGCGGTCCTCGCCTGGTCGCCGCTTGGCGGGGGTCGGCTTGCCGCGCCGGAGGACGCGCGGGCCCGGGCCGTCGTCGCGCTGCTCGATCGCAAGGCGGAGCAAGCCGGAGTCGATCGTGCGGCGGTCGCCTATAGCTGGATCATGGCGCATCCCGCCCGGCCGATCCCGATCGTCGGGACGCAGAACCCCGCACGGATAGCCGCGATCGGCGATGCCTATACGCCGACCTGGACCCGCGCCGAATGGTATGCGGTCCTCGAAGCCAGCCTCGGAGAAAAACTGCCATGACGCAGCGCTGCGAGGTCAGCTGGTTCTCCGCGCTGTGCGATGACGATTACGAGTTTCTCGGCGTTCCCGATCCGAAGCTGATGTCGAGCTGGGAGCATTGCCGCGACATCGTGCTGCAGGCGGAAAGCGGCGGTTTCGACAATATCCTGCTGCCATCGGGCTATGCGCTCGGGATCGACACCACCGCCTTCGCCGCGGCGATCGCGACGATGGTCCGCCGCATCCGGCTGTTAATGGCGGTCCGGATCGGCGAGAGCTGGCCACCGCAATTGGCGCGCCAGATCGCGACGATCGACCGGATCCTTGGCGGGCGGCTGACGGTCAACATCATCTCCTCCGACCTGCCCGGCGAGACGCTGGCGTCGGCGCCACGCTATGCGCGCACGCTCGAGGCGATGCAGATCCTGCGGACGATGCTCGATGGCGAACCGCTCGATCACCAGGGCGAGTTCTGGAATCTGAAGCTCGATCCGCCGGCGGTCACCACGGTGTCGGGGAAATGCCCGCCACTGTATTTCGGTGGCCTGTCGCCCGATGCGCGCGAAGCGGCGGCGCAGGGCTGCGACGTCTATCTGATGTGGCCCGACAAGAAGGAGGTCGTCCGCGAGATCATGGACGACATGACCGCACGCGCCGCACGGCACGGCCGAACGCTCAAATTCGGGTATCGCGCGCACGTCGTCGTCCGCGATACCGAGGCCGAGGCACGCGCCGCCGCCGACAGGCTGCTGTCGAAACTCGACGCCGCGCAGGGCGAGGCCATTCGCAACAAGTCGCTCGATACCAACTCGGCGGGTGTGGCCGCCCAGGTCGCGCTGCGCGAAAACGCCACCGACGGCGGGTATGCCGAGGAGCATCTGTGGACCGGCGTCGGTCGGGCACGGTCCGGCTGTGGTGCCGCGATCGTCGGCGATCCCGACCAGGTGCTCGCCAAGCTGCGCATGTATCAGGACATGGGGATCGAGGCCTTCATCCTGTCCGGCTATCCGCACGCCGCCGAAGCGGACCTGTTCGCGCGGCACGTGCTGCCAAACATGCAACATGGGCCGCTGACGCTCGACTGACAGCGCCGCACGCCGCACCGGAGAGACGATGATGGACGCCACGCCCCCCGCCTCGACGATGTTGGTGCTCCGATCACGCTGCGCCGCGCGGCAGCGGGCAATGGCTTCGACCTGTCGATCGGCGACACGCTGGTGATGCGCCATCGCACCGACGCGCCGGCGCTGTTCGTCGGGAGCGGACGCGCGGACGTCGACATGTACCGCGGGAATTATTTTCTCTCGGACCGGCTCGATGCGCGCATTCCGCTGACGCATGCGACGATCGACGGCGACACCGTGACGCTGTCCGCTGCAGCCGATAGCGCGCCACGTCTGCGGATCACGATCGATGCCGCCGGTATTCGGTTCGCTGCGCTCGACCCTGCACTCAATCGCCTGTGGTTCCGCATCGTCGCCGAGCCCGGCGAGCGGCTGTGGGGCGGCGGCGAGCAGCTGTCCTATTTCGACATGGCGGGCCGGCGTTTTCCGATGTGGACGTCGGAACCCGGCGTCGGCCGGGACAAGTCGACGCTGATGACGTTCCAGTGCGACCGGGACGGCCGATCGGGGGTGATTACTGGAACACCAACTATCCGCAGCCGAGCTATGTCTCGTCGCGTCATTACGCGCTGCATTGCGATACGACCGCGTATAGCTGTTTCGATTTTCGCGATGCCGGTTTCCACGAGATCGAGGTCTGGGAGGTCCCTGAACGGATCGACCTGTTCGCCGCCGACCGGTTTGCAGGGCTGGTGTCGCAACTGTCGACGCGCTTCGGCCGCCAGCCTGTCCTGCCGGCCTGGGCATATGCAGGCGCAATCCTCGGCCTCAAGCAGGGCGAGCAGAGCTTTGCGCGGATGGAGGCGATGATCGAGGCCGGCGCCGTCGTCAGCGGATTGTGGTGCGAGGACTGGGTCGGCTTGCGCGTCACCAGCTTCGGCAAGCGGCTGTTCTGGGACTGGAAGGCCAACGAGACGCGCTATCCCGGGCTTCGCGACCGGATCGCCGCGCTTCGCGATCGCGGCATTCGGTTCCTCGGTTACGTCAATCCGTATCTCGCCATCGACGGCGCACTGTACCAGGACGCGCTGGCGGCGGGATATCTGGTCCGCCGGCTCGACATCGATGCGCCCTACAGCGTCGATTTCGGGGAATTCGATTGCGGGATCGTCGATTTTACCAACCCTGCCGCCGCGCAATGGTTCGCCGACGACGTCATCGGTCACGAGATGATCGATTACGGATTGTCGGGCTGGATGGCGGATTTCGGCGAGTATCTGCCGACCGACGTCCGGCTGCACGACGGCACCGAGGGGATGCTCGCACACAATGCCTGGCCGACGATCTGGGCCGAGGTGAACGCCCGCGCTATCGAATCGCGCGGCAAGACCGGCGACGCGCTGTTCTTCATGCGCGCGGGCTTTACCGGCGTGGGTCGCTACTGCCCCTTGCTGTGGGCGGGCGACCAGTGCGTCGACTTTTCGCGCCATGACGGGATCGGCACGGTGGTGCGCGCAGCCCTGTCGTCGGGCATGCTCGGCAACGCCTATCATCACAGCGATCTGGGGGGATATACGAGCCTGTACGGAAACGTCCGGACGCCCGAACTGCTGATGCGGTGGACCGAACTCTGCGCATTTTCGCCGGTCATGCGCAGCCATGAGGGCAATCGTCCCGACGACA
The DNA here is from genome assembly GCF_036856055.1 of Sphingomonas sp. 22R3R2A-7. Classification (NCBI taxonomy): domain Bacteria; kingdom Pseudomonadati; phylum Pseudomonadota; class Alphaproteobacteria; order Sphingomonadales; family Sphingomonadaceae; genus Sphingomonas; species Sphingomonas sp. 22R3R2A-7. The sequence continues at coordinate 1,756,831 of NZ_JASPFR010000001.1, forward strand.
ATCTTCAGCTCGACGGCGACCCGGCGGTGCTTGCGCACTTCGTTGCGATGACGCGCGTGCACGCGGCACTTGCGCCCTATGTCGCGACGCTGTGCGATACCGCCGCACAGACCGGACTCCCGCTGCAGCGCCCCTTGCTGCTCGACTGGGAGGACGACCGCGACTGCTGGGGGATCGAGACGCAATATGGCTATGGCCCCGACCTGATCGTCGCGCCGGTGATCGAACCCGGCGTCGACCGCTGGACAGCCTATCTTCCGGCTGGCGCGACCTGGGTGCATCTCTGGTCGAACGCACGTTTCACCGGCGGCAGCGCGATCGAGGTCGCGGCCCCGATCGGTCAGCCCCCCGTCTTCTGGCGCGAAGGCAGCGACCATGCCGCGCTGTTTGCGGGCCTGGTCGACGCCGCGTCCCGATGAGCGAAAGGTTCGCGCAGTTCGAGGCCGCGGATCTCTACAACGATCTCGATGACGAACCCCGCAGGCATTGGCGCGACCTGTGGCCGGGACTGAGCGTGGCGGTGCTGGCGACCATGGCCGCCGGGTTCGTCGCGGATCGCTATCACGCACCGCTCACGCTGATGGCGCTGCTGATCGGGCTGGCGCTGAACTTCCTCCGCGGCGACGCGCGGATGGCGCCGGGGCTGGGGTTCGCGTCGAGGACGCTGCTGCGTTGGGGAATCGTGTTGGTCGGCGCGCGCGTCACGATCGGGCAGATCGTCGGGCTCGGGCCGATGACGCTTCTCGCCGTCGTCCTCATCCTGCTCGCGACGCTCGGCGCGGGGATCGTCGTGGCGCGGGCGCTCGGGCTCACCGGTGCCTTTGGTATGCTGGCCGGCGGATCGGTCGCGATCTGTGGTGCATCCGCCGCGCTCGCGCTGGCGACGACGCTCGGCGAGCGGCGCGTCAATCAGGGGCAGCTGGCGTTCGTGCTGGTCGGCATTTCCGCGGCGAGCGCGGCGGCGATGTTCTTCTACCCGTTGATCGCCCATCAGCTCGGGCTGTCGGAACGGCAGGCCGGGTTCATGCTCGGCGCGTCGATCCACGATGTCGCGCAGGCGATCGGCGCCGGCTATTCCTTTTCGGACGATGCGGGCCAGATCGCGACCATCGTCAAGCTCACCCGCGTCGCGTTGCTTGCACCCGTGCTCGCGCTGATCGCCACGTTCCTCCCCGCAGAGGGTGGCAAGCGGGCGCGGTTGTCGGTCCCCTGGTTCGTCACTGGGTTCTTTGTCGTCGCGGCGATCAACTCGGTCGTCCCGGTACCCGCCATCGTCGGCCGGTCCGCGCAAGGCGTCGCAGCCGCATTCCTGGCCTGTGCCGTCGCGGCGACCGGGATCCGCGCGCCGATGCAGGCGCTGCTTGGTACCGGGGCCCGACCGCTGCTCGTGATCGCGGCCGCGTCGCTGGTCGCGCTGCTGCTGTCATTGGCGGCGGCGGTGTTGCTGGTCTGAAGCGCGGGAAGAATTCTTCAAGACTTTTAGCGTATATCGCGAGGACGCGAGACGCGGGCGTCGGCGCACTACGGGTTTTTCCTTAGGGATCCGACAATAGAGCCGAAACCATTCGACCGGCAAAAGCGGGGCTCACCGCCAGTCCGGGACGTCAAGCTATGTGGTCAAAGCGCATCAACGGCAGCATCGAGACCGAGACCTTCCCGGCCGCGCCCGATCTGGTGATGGTCTTCGGCCCGACCGAACGCCTTGCCGATCAAGCCTTCATCGATCGGCTTGCGCAGCGTTACGATGGCGCGATCCTGACCGGTTGCAGTTCGGGCACCATGGTCTCCGGCGACCAGATCGACGACGACGCGGTCGTCGTTCTCGGCATGGGATTTGATCATACCAGGCTTGCGCTGGCTGTGCAGCCGCTGCCCGACTCGGACCTGTCGTTCGCCGCAGGTGCCGGTCTCGCGCGGGATCTCGCCGACGATTCGCTGGCGGGGATTTTCATCCTGTCGAACGGCCTCAACGTCAACGGCAGCGCGCTGGTCGCGGGCATCCGCAGCGCGGTCGGCGATACCGTCGTCCTGAGCGGCGGGCTTGCCGGCGATGGCGCGCGCTTCAGCGACACCCGCGTGCTCGCACGGGGCGGGAACCCCTCGGACGTCGTCGCCGCGATCGGCTTCTACGGCGACCATGTCCGCATCGCGCACGGCAGCGCTGGCGGATGGCAGCCCTTCGGACCATTGCGCACGATCAGCGATGCGGCGGGGTCTGAGTTGCGCGGCCTCGACGACGAGCCGGCACTCGCGCTTTACGAACGCTATCTGGGCGAGGAGGCGGCGGATCTGCCGGCATCGGGCCTTCTGTATCCGCTCGAGATCTGGGATCCGCAGAAACCCGACGACCGTGTCGTCCGCACGCTGCTCGCGATCGACCGCGACAAGGGCACGCTGACCTTTGCTGGCGACATGCCGCAGGGATGGAAGGCGCGACTGATGCGCGGGATGTTCGACGACCTGATCAACGGCGCATCGAGCGCCGCGCGACACGCCGCCGACCAGGCGGCAACATGGGGCGTCGCGCCATCCGCATGCCTTGCGATCAGCTGTGTCGGCCGCCGGCTGCTGATGGGGCAGCGCACCGAGGAGGAACTCGCGGCCGTCTCGACCGTGCTCGGCGCCGACATCGCGCTCGCAGGTTTCTATTCCTACGGGGAAATCGCGCCGCAGAATCTGACCGCGGTACCGTGCCTGCATAATCAGACGATGACGATCACCCTGATCGGCGAACGCACATGACCCTTTCGGCACTCCCGATACCGGTCGAACCGCCGGCGCCGCCGCGGCCGGCACTGCATCAGATCGCAGCGCGGCAGGCGGAGCGGGCGCGATTGCCCGATGGCGGCATCGATATCGATCGCCTGCTCGCGCTCGTCTCCGCGACCTATACCGAAACCGACGTCGATCGGCGCCGGTCGGATCGCGCGAACCGGTTGATGGCGGAGGAACTGGAGGTGGCGCTGGCGAAAAGCGCGCTCCAGAGACCTGCGTTTCAAGGCCGCGCTCGACAACATGAACCAGGGGCTCGCGCTGTTCGACGCCGCCGGTCATCTCGTTCTGACCAACCAGCGGTTCCTCGACATATACGGCCTCAACCAGGCCACACCCGGGTCGACGCTCGACGAGGTTCTCCGCAGCAGCCCGTATCTGTCGGTCAGCACCGCCAGCGAACATCGTCGGCTGGTCAAGGAATATGACGGCGCCGCGTCGGCCTATGGAGCGAAGCTCGAGCAGCGCTGGCCCGATGGGCGAACCATCACGATCGAACGCACGCGGCTGGTCGATGGCGGCTTCCTCGACACGGTTGCCGACGTCACCGAGGCGCGCAACGCCTCCGCGCAGATCGCGCATCTGGCGCGCCACGACGCGCTGACGGACCTGCCCAACCGGACGCTGCTGCGCGAGCGGCTCGACGAGATGATGCGCAATGCCCGCCGCGGCGATCGGTGTGCGATGCTGTGCCTCGACCTCGACCGGTTCAAGCTGGTCAACGACACGCTCGGCCACCCGATCGGCGATGCACTGCTGGTTGCGGTGGCGGAACGCCTCGTCTCATTGGTGCGCCACCACGACGTCGTCGCGCGTCTCGGTGGCGACGAATTCTCGATCCTCGTCCAGCATGTGACGTCGGATCACGCCATCGAACAACTCTGCCGCCGCATCATCGACGAGCTGACGCAGCCGTTCGAGATTGCCGGCCACCATATCCAGATCGGCGCAAGCATCGGCGTCGAGACGGTCGAGGTCGACTCGCTCGACCCCGACACGATGCTGCGCGATGCCGACTTGGCGCTCTACCGTGCCAAGAGCGGCGGGCGTGGCAATTACTGCTTCTATACGCCCGACATGCACGTGTTTGCGACCCGCCGCCGTGAGCTGGAAATCGAACTCCGGCGTGCGCTCAAGTCCGAAGAGTTCGAAGTACATTATCAGCCGCAGATCGAGATCGGGTCTCACGCCGTCGTCGGCTTCGAGGCGCTGGCGCGCTGGTATCACCCCGAGCGCGGGATCGTCCCCCCGAACGACTTCATCACGGTGTGCGAGGAGATCGGTCTGATCGGCGCCGTCGGCGAGTTCGTCCTGATGCGGTCGTGTCGTGATGCCGCGTGCTGGCCCGAAAACGTCAAGATTGCGGTCAACCTGTCCGCGCTGCAGTTCAAGTCGGGCACGCTGCCCGCGATGGTCGCCCGCGCGCTGCGCGTCAGCGGGCTCGATCCGCGCCGTCTCGAGCTCGAGATCACCGAAAGCGCGATGCTCGAGGATACCGCCGGCGTGATCAAGCAGCTCCGCGAATTGAAGCGGCTCGGCGTGCTGATCTCGCTCGACGATTTCGGCACCGGCTATTCGTCGCTCAGCCATATCCGCAATTTTCCGTTCGACCGCGTCAAGATCGACCAGTCCTTCGTCCGCGACCTTGGTACCAACAGCGACAGCCTGGCGATCGTCCGCGCGGTGACCGGCCTCTGCGGCAGCCTCGGGATCATGTCCACCGCGGAGGGCGTCGAGACGCTCGATCAGCTGAACATCCTCGTCGCGGAGAAATGCGACAGCGCGCAGGGCTATTATTTCAGCCGCCCCGTCCCACTCGCCGACACGCTGCCGTTCGTCTCCCGCATGCTCGCGCTGCAATCCAGGGCAGCGTAAACCCATGACGGCGATCGGCCCGTATCGAACGTCGCCGTCCGGGAATTGCCCGGATAGTCCTCGCCCCCCGGATCGTGCAGACGGGGGCTGATGACGACGCTTGCCCGGCCCTTTGCACTGCCCCGCCCCTCTTCACGTCTTGCCGTGATCGTGCCGACGGCGGCGGACCTGCCCTGGCTCGCCGGATATGCGGTGGCGTTCTGGGTCGCGCATTACGTCGCCGCGGAATGGGGCGGCCGTGGCTTTTATTCGCTGCTCTACCCTGCGGCGGGGTTGCGCATGGCGTTGCTCTGGCGGCGCGGGCCGCGACTGGTCTTGGGCGTTGCCGCCACCGAAGTCGCCGTCCAGTTCGTCACCGGGATCATCGATCCGCTGTCGGCGGGCTTCGCCACGCAGCTCGGCGGCGTCGTGCGGCCCGCGTTTGCCTATGCGCTGGTCGTCCTGCTCGTGCGCCGAATGACCGATCATGCAACGACCAGCCTGAGCGTCGCGCCGATGCCGCTCGGGCTCGCGTCGGTCGGTGCACCGGTTGCGGCGGCGATGGCCGCGCTGCCCTGGTCGCTGTGGCGCCCCGATCTCACCGGTGTATCCGGGATGCGCGAAGTCATCGCGTCGCTGACCGGGTTCATCGTCGGCGATCTGCTTGGCGTGCTGCTGCTGACGCCGCCGCTGCTGTGGCTCGCCGAGCTCGCGAGCGGCAGCGCGTCGCGCCCCGCCCGGCCGAACATCGCGGGCGTGGTCGAGGCGGTGCTCGTGCTGCTGTTCTCCTTTGCGAGCGAGGTCCTGCTCGCGTCGATCGGGCTGGGTACGCCACATACCCCGCTGCTCCTCGCGGTGGCGTGGATCGGGCTGCGGTTCGGACGTACCGCGAGCTGGCTCGCGATCGTCGCGGTCGCGGCGATGACGCTGCCGCAGACCGCGATGCCGATGCGCGTCGATGCGCGACTTGCACTGCACATGAGCCTCGCATCGATCATGGTCGTCGGGTACCTCGCCGGCAGCTTCTCAGATGCACAGGCGCGGACCCGCAGCGATCTGCAGCGCCGCGACCGGCTGTTGTTCCAGGCCGAGCGGCTGAAGACACTGCGCGCGATGTCGGTCGCGGTCATCCACGAGATCAGCCAGCCGCTGTCGACCCTCGCGATCGAAGCCAAGCACCTGCACGAGATCACCGTATCCGCCGATGTCGAGATCGCCAGCACCGCCGCGCTGATCGATCGCAAGGCGGCGGCGCTCTCCACGCTCGTGCGCCGGCTTCGGCGCTTCGGCGGGCGCACGGTCGACAAGCCGACGCCGCTTCCGCTTGCGACGTTGATCGCCACGGCCGCCGCGCTCGCGGAACCCGAGGCACGGTCGCACGACGTCACGCTGACGATCGAACCCGTCGCCCCGGACCTCGTCGTGCTCGCGCAGGAAGTCGAGCTGGCACAGGCGATCGTCAATCTGGTGCGCAACGCGGTACAGGCCAGCGGCGACGGTCGTGTATCGCTCGCAGCGACGCAGGTCGGCGACCAGGCACGCATCGTCGTGACCAACCGATGCCGGCGCAATCGCCCCGATCAAGCCGGCATGGGGGTCGGCGTGCTGGTCGCGCGCGCGATCGTCGAGGCGCATGGCGGCAGCCTCGCGCGCGTCGGGGACGATATCGGCGAAGCGCGTGCGACGATTCTGCTGCCGCTGATCGGAGAGCCGCAATGACCGTGAGCGACGCACTGTCTGGCACCGTCTATGTCGTCGACGACGACGATGATCTGGGCGCCACGGTCGCGCGGTTGCTGTGCCGGCACGGACATGTCGCCGAATCGTTTCTCGACCCGGTCGCGCTGCTTGACCTTTATCCCCAGGCGCCCGCGCACTGCGTGGTGACCGACGTGATGATGGGCGACATCGACGGGTTCGATTTCGCCGATCGCGTCCGGGCACTCGATGCTGCGGTCGCGATCGTGTTCATGACCGCATGGCCGACCACCGCAAACGCGGTGGATTCGGTACGGCGCTACGGGGGCCTCGACTATCTGGAGAAGCCGCTCGATGAGGCACGGCTTCTTGCCGCGGTCGCCGAGGGCGTCGCGTGGTCGCGTGCGCAACGCACCGCGATCGCGCGCACCGCAACGCTCACCCCGCGGCAGCGCCAGGTGTTCGATCTGCTCGTGAAGGGGCACAACAACCAGGCTATCGCCGCTGCGCTCGACATCAGTCCGAAGACCGTGGAGGACCACCGCGCCGCCATCGTCGCGAAGACGGGTGCGAACGGCATCGCCCAATTGATCGCGCTCGCCCGATGACCGTCGATCGCCACAGCCCGGCCGCAGGTCCGGACAGGCGGCGCGTGGGCATCGACGCCCGGTCGATCACGCCTGCAGAAACCGGATTGGATGTGTCGTGGCGGCGCTGAAGGAACTGTCGATACCGTGCCGGATCAACGTCGGCGGCAAATGGTCGAGCGGGTGCATTCACGACGTGTCCGACCATGGCCTGTTGCTGTCGAGCATCGCCCCGCCGCCGATCGGCACCTATGTCGACATCCGGCGCGGGACGCTGATCATCATCGGCCGCGTGATCTGGGTTGGCGGCAACCGCTTCGGCGTTCGCATGCAGGATCCCGTCGGTCTTGCCACGCTGCTGAGCGAACCCGTCCTCAACCGCCGCCCCGCAGCAGCCGAACGGCGCAGCGAGACGCGCGACGCCACCGTGCGTCGCACGGCCGAACAGGCGGATCGCAACCGTCGATTGTCCTCGACGTTTCAGTTCGCATGCCTTGTGATCATCGGACTCGGGGCCGCATGCTTTGCCGCGATGCAGTGCTACACGCTGCTCTCCAAGCCGCTGGTCGCGGTCACCGGCCTGCTCGCGCGGTCGGCGGCGTGATGCCGCAAGCATTGAACGTAACGGGAACGAACGACCTTGCGACGGCACCGCTTGCGGACTAGGACCCGCCCAGAAAGCGGGCAATCGCTTCGGCGGACATCAAACGGAACGCAAGGTGCAGAGGTAAGTCGTGGTGACGGACGAGGATCGAAATTACTATGAACGGCGCGCCGAGCGGGAAATCGCCATGGCCGCCGCGACCGACGATCCGAATGCGTGCGCGAGCCACTACGCGCTGGCCAACATGTACCTCGCGCTGGCGTTCGACGAGGAGCCCTGCGTAACGGGGTGACGTCGCGATCGATCAGGCCCTCAGCCGCGCAACGCACCCGGTCGGAACGATCGGGGGTCGCCGGGGCCTCCGCTTCCTCGCCACGATCGAACAGATGCTCGAGCATCGCGGCCATTGCGGTCAGACCGGTGTCGGTCAGCGTGACGTGAACGCGGCGATGATCCTTCGGATCAGCATGCCGCGCAAGCAGCGCCGCCTGCTGAAGCCGGTCGATACGCCGCATCGCGCTTGCCGGACTTTCCCCCGAAAGAAGGATTAGGTCCTTGACGCAAAGCCGCTCGCCGGTGCCGGCGGCGATGAACAGGTCGATCATCATGTCCCACGCCGGATCGACCAGCAGGTCCTGCGGCAGGAACGCGCTCATCGTCGCACGCAGCCGGCGTGCCTGGCGTGCCCGTGCAAGCAGGACCGGCAGGATCTGCGCGCGGTTCGTCCCTGGACCAGGATTGTGAAGGCGGCGTGCGCTGTCGGTCATCGTTCGCGCAACGCCTCCTGTGCCCGGTTCAGTGGTTTGAGCAGATATTGGAGCACGGTCTTGCTGCCCGTGTGGATGTCGACGGTTGCAACCATGCCCGGCGTGATCGCGAACTGCCGGCCCGACTTGCTGGTCAGCGAATCCGCCTTGGTTCGCACGAAGACCCGGTAATACAGGATATCGGGCTTCACCTCGTCGCGGATCGTGTCGGGCGAGATGCTCGCGACGGTGCCGGCAAGACCGCCATAGATCGAATAATCATACGCGGTGACCTTCACGCTTGCCGGTTGGCCGGGACGGATGAACGCGATGTCGCGCGGCTGGATGCGCGCCTCGATCAGCAGGCGCTCGTCAAGCGGGACGATCTCCATCAACTTGCCGTTGGGCGGAACGACGCCGCCGACGGTCGACACCTCGATGTTCTTGACGACGCCGCGCACCGGCGATCGGAAGGTCAGCCGTGACAGCGTGTCCGATCGGCCGCGGACGACGGGGGCGAGCGAGATCGACCTGTTCCGTCACCTTGGCAAAGTCCTGCCGCGCCTCGACCATGTATTGCGATCGCAGGTCGGCCTTTTTGAGTTCGAGCTCGGCGCGCTGGCGTTGCAGCCGGAGCACCTCGACGTTGCTCGCCGCACCGACCGCGATCAGCGACTGGCCGATGGCCACCTCGCGCCCGATCAGCGACAGGCTCTGGTCGATCAGCTGCAGCGAGGATTGAAGGCTGCGGCGACGGGTCTCGTACAGCCGGGTCTCCGCCGCCTTGAGATCGGGAAAGCGATCGAGTTCGGCGGAGAAGGTCAGCGAGGTTCCGTTCGCCTCCGCCTGGAGCCGCGCCGCGCTGGCGAGTGCCGCGCGATATTTCGCCGCACTCTCCTCGACGGTCGATCCCGCCTGGGTCGGATCGAGCTGCGCCAGCAACTGCCCGGGCTTGACGATATCGTCCTGCCGCACCGACAGCTTGGTCAGGATGCCCCCCTCGAGCGACTGGATGACCTGTTCGCGGCTGGTCGGCACGACGCGCGCCTCGCCGGTCGCGACCTCGTCGAGCGCCGCGAACCAAGCCCAGGCGAGCGCCGCGACGAACAGAGCGGCCAGGATCCACACGAGCCGCGTCGCGGTCGTAAGCCGTGTCTCGCCCTCTCCCCCGAACAGATGGTCGTCATCGATCGCGATCCCGGTCATGCCGCCGCACTCCGCGTTCCGCGCATCTTCGCGAGGATCTGGTCCCTGGGTCCGTCGAGAATGACCGCGCCATTGTCGATGACGATGATCCGGTCGACGATGTCGAGCATCCGCATCCGGTGAGTCGCCACGACGAGCGTCCGCGTGCAGCTCCAGGCACCGAGCTGCTCGATGAAATGTCGCTCCGTCCCCTCGTCCATCGACGCGGTCGGTTCGTCGAGCAGCGCGATCGTCGGCTGGCGGAGCAGCATCCGCGCGAGCAGCAGCGCCTGGATCTGGCCGCCCGACAGCCCCCGCCCGCCCTCCTGCACGACATGGCCGAGCCCGTCGCGCAGACGCCTGACCATCGCGCTCGCACCGACCATCGCGAGGCACTGGACGATCTCGGTGTCGGACGCGGCGGGCGCCCCGAGCGTGAGGTTCTCGCGCAGCGTCCCGTGGAACAGGCGGCTGTGCTGCGTGAGCAGGCCGATGTCGCGGCGAACGTCCGCGGGGTCGACCTGGTGCAGCGCGAGCCCGTCGATCAGGACTTCACCCGAGACGGGCTGGAGCATGCCCGACAACCCCTGAAGCAGCGTCGACTTGCCCGCGCCGTTGCGACCGAGCAGCGCGATCCGCTCGCCGGCGGTGATGTCCAGACTGGCGACGGTCAGCGCTGGCGGCGCATTGGGATCGGCATAGGTGAACACCGCCGACCGCAGCGTGAAGTCGCCCGTCGCCGCAGGCAGCGGGATACGGTGATCGGCGTCCGCGCTGTCGACCGGAAGCGCCATGATCTGGTTGAGGCTGCCCATCGCGACCTTCGCGTGCTGGAACCGGCTGAGCAACTGCGTCACCTGCGCCATCGGCGCCATCATCCGCGACCCCAGGATCGAGGTCGCGACGAGCACGCCGGTCGTGATGTCGCCCGCGATGACCAGCGGCGCGCCGACGAAGATGATCGCGGCATAGACGCCGTTCTGCACGCTCTGCGTCCAGACCGAGAGGCCATTGGTGAGCCCCCGCAGACGCAGTTGGGCCTCTCCGGCGACCGCGTTGTAATGGTTCCACTGATGATGGAAGCGGTCTTCGGCCTGCAGCGCCTTGACGTCCTCGATCCCCTGCACCGCCTCGACGAGCATCGCGTTGCGCAGCGAGGATTCGCGCATCGATTCGGTCGCGAGCAGGCGCAACCGGCGTTGCGCAAGCAGGCCGGGAAGCAGGAGCAGTATCAGCGCGGCAAGCGGCACGAGCGCGAGCGCGCCGCCGACATACCAGAGCACGCCGAGGAACAGCAGGAAGAACGGCAGATCCGCCACGGTAGCGACCGTCGTCGACGTCAGCATGTCGCGGACCTGGTCGAGGTCGCGAAGCTGCGCGATGAAGGTCCCGGTCGAGGCAGGACGGGCGCGGTTGCGAACGCGCAGCGCATGGCCGAACACGCGGTCCGAGATCCGCAGGTCCGCGCGCTTGCCAAGCACGTCGACGATATCGGTGCGCAGACGCCGCAACACGAAATCGAACCCGATCGCGATCAGGACGCCGACGAACAGGATGGTGAGCGTCGGGATCGACCCCGCCGGTACGACCCGGTCATAGACCTGCATCGAGAACAGCACGCCCGCCAGCCCGAGGCAGTTCGTCACCACCGACGCCACCATGACATGCGCATAGGAGCCGGCATCGGCCATCAGGATGTCGCGGAGCCAGTGATCCTCGAACGGGCGGATATAGGCGTCGACGCGCGCATCCGGCGCCGAGCGCGACGGACGCGGGACGACGAAGCTGGTCGCCCCGTCGAGCACCGCGTCGAGCGACAGGCGCGCCTGCCCGCCGCGATCACCGGGCATCGCGAGCCGCGCGCACCCATCCGCGTCGATCCCCTCGATCAGCGCGATCTCGCCGTCGTTCAGGCGCACGATGGCTGGCAGGCGCCAGCTGGTCAGCCGCATCGCGTTCGACGGGACGAACTGGACGCCGAGCCCCGTCGCGCGGGCAAGCGTCCGGATCCGCGCCTCGTCATCGCCGCCGAGCTCCCATTGCGCCGCCAGCCGCGCGCGCTGCTCGGAAACCGGCAGGCGGTAATGGCGCGCGACCCGGCCCAGCAGATCGAGCCAGCCCTCGAGCGCGGGCACGCTTGCCAGTTGCGTGCTCACAGCATCACCCCGCGCACCGACGTGCCGGAAAGATGGAAGGCGTCGCGCATCCGTCCGGACAGGAAAAGGCAATCCACCTGGAGCCGGCGCAGATTCTGCCGGATATTCACCGCCTCGAAGCGGACCTGCTGCAACTCCTGTTCGGCGTTGAGGAGATCGACGAGCGTGCGGGTGCCCATTTCGAGATACTGGATGCGATAGAGACGCCCCGTCTCGCGCATGTTGCCCTCGCGCGATTCGAGCGTCGCGACGACCTGCGACAGGCTGTCGATCTGCTGGCGGGCTTCGGCGAAGCGCTGGCTGTTCTCGTTGCGTATCCGCCTGGTCGCGGCCTGCGCGGCTTCGAGCTCGTACGACGCGCCGCGGACGCGTGCGCGCGTGATGCCGCCGCCGAAGATGTTGCTGGAAACGCGCAGTCCGAAATTGAAGATTCCGCGGTCGCCGAACGGTGCGGTGATGTCGGTCGACGCGTCCCCACCCAGCGATACGGTCGGGTAGCGATCTGCACGGCTGCGGCGCAGCGCCGCGACCGCGCGCTCGGCCTGCGCGTCCGCGGCCATCACCGACGGTACCGCATCCCATACCGGCGCAGGGCCCGCGCAGCTGCGCATCAGCCAGTCGGGCACGTCGCCCGATACCGACGGCGGCGGCGTGGTGCGCCCGAGCAGGAAGGCCAGGTTGCTCGCCCAGCGCCGCTCGGCGGCTTCCGCCGTCGCGACGTTGGCGACTGCCGCCTCGACCCGCGCCTGTGCCTGCAGCGCGTCGGAGCGCGTCGCCGCACCGAGCGCGGCGCGCTTGCCGACCAAATCGCCGATCTCCTCGACCCGCTGCGCCTGTTCGCGCGCGATGTCGCGCTGTGCCGCTGCACGCTGATACTCGATGATCGCATAGCCCGTGTCGCGGATGAGCGCGTCGACCGCGAGCAGCATCTCGGCACGACCGATCCGCGTACCCGCATTCGCCCCCGCGATCTCGCTCGACACCTTGCCGAAGTCGAACAGCATCTGCGACGCGCCGACCTGCGGCCGTGGACGCAGGGTTCCCGACACCCGGCTGTCATAGCCGCTGCCGACGCCCGCGCTGATCGTGGGGAGATACCCTGCCCGCGCCGCCTTCACGTCCTCGCCCCGCGCCGCCAGCATCCCCGCCGCCTCGATCAGCGACGGATGCCACTCGACCGCCTCGCGTGCAGCGCCTTCCAGCGTCACCGGCGATGCATCCGCCGCACGCCCTGCCGCACACGGGGTGGCAACCAGCAGGATACTGAGAACAAACGGCATTGCGCCGGCAAGATTCGGGTTGATCACGATATCCCTGTCCCTTTCATGCCGACTAGAAAGGGACAGAGATCATTAACAAATCTTATAAAGTCTATCGACGATAAGATCCTGAATTGGGTCTATATTCTCCCGAGTTTGGACTTTTATACGACATGATTGGTGACAGTTCCGTTCTGGTCCTGATCGGGCAGCGTCGCGAGGAAGCTGAACGGGTCCTCGACCACCGGGAGCATCGTGTTTTCAACCGCAGCCGGATGAACGAATTCGGCTGTATCGCTTGCCGGATCAGCCTGTGGTTCTGTCAGATAGTGTGACAGTACGTCCTCCAATTCGCCTTTCCCCTCAAACAGATCATAGGCGGCCAGGCCGATTGCGGCGCCGTCGGGCGTCACGATCACTGATTCGCCGCTGTCGAGCGTCAGCGCGTCCAGCGGGATCGCGCCGTCCTCGCCCGCGGCGAATGCGGCGAACAGCGTTGCCGGCACGGGGGCAACCGCAGGACCGTCCGCCGGCACGTCGATCGTCACCGTCAATACCGCGCTGGAAGCGGCCCCGTTGGGCTGGACGAGCTGGTAGGTGAAGCTGTCCGTGAGATCGACCGCCGAATAGCCGAGCGACGCGCTTGGCTGATAGACATAGCCCCCCGTCTCGTTGACGGTCAGCGTCCCATATGTGCCGGTCAGCGTGACGGGTGTTGCGCCGATCTCCGCAAAGCCCCCACCCGCATCGACGCGGATCGCGGCGAACGCCGTGTTCGCGCTGTCATTGGCGAGCAGATTGCCCGTCGCCGTTTCGGCACTCGCCAGCGTGAACTGGTCGAGGAAGGTCGTGCTCGAACCGAGCGACACGTTCGTCGTGAAACTTCCCAGCGACAGCGTGCTCTGGCTCGCGACGGTATAGCTGTACGTACCGCTCGGAAGATCGTCGAAGGTGAAGGTCGATGTGCCGAGAAGACCGTTCGCCACCGCGGTCGCCGATGCCGTTCGCACGGTCGCGCCGCTCGAATTGCGGATCGTGACCGTGTATTGCGGCAGCACGCTGAGCCCGAGACCCGCCTGACGATCCGCAACGATCGTGATGTCGCTCGACGTGTTCGGGGCGACGGCGAAGCTGCCGCTGCGCGAACCGGTAAGCCCGGCAGAGAACGAGAACGCCTGCGCCGGCGGCAATGTCGTCACCACATTCTGGAACGTGACGTCGGCGAACGCCTGGTCCGCGACCGCGACCGGCGCGCCGCCGATGTCCGGGCTGCCGATCGTGATCGACAGATTGGCACTCGCACGCTCCCCGTCGGTCGGATCGATGAGCGTATAGGTGAAGACATCGGTCTTCCCGATCGTCGCCACATCCGCTGTCGGCGCATAGCTGTAGCTGCCATCGCGGTTCATCGTCAGCGTTCCCCAGGCACCAGTGACCGTGCTGCCGCCGGGCGCGAGTTCGGTCGTGACGCCGTTGACGGTCACGCTGACCACGCGGGTACCCGGACCGACGATGTCGAGCTCACCGCCCGGTCCCGCCTCGGTGATGACGTTGCCGGTCGCGGAGATCGGGGCAGCGCCGGCGACCGCGGTGAAATTCAGATCGACACCCGTCACGTTCAGCGTGCTCAGCAACGCGACACCCGCGGCCCCGCCCTGCACCGTCGCGAAGGCGCGATACTCGCCCGGCCCCAGCGTATTGGTCGCGACGAGATCGCCGTTGATCACGTTGATCTCGAGCAGCGATGCCGCACCGGTCCCGTTGACCGAGACCCAGCGACCGTTTTCAAGCCGCTGGACCGCGACCACATAGGACCCCGCGACTTCGATGTCGGCCACGGTGCCGAAGGTGAATACGGCATCGAGGCTGTGCCCCTGCTGGACGCTGAACCGGACGTTGCCCGTCGTCAGCACTTCGGCCTGCAGGTTGACGACGTTCAGCGAGACCAACGCCAGATAGTCCGCCTGACCGAGGTTCACCGCGGTCGTGGCTGGCAACAGGTCGACCGCCGCGGTATCGACATTGTCGAATGCCGAGATATCGAACGGTGCGACGATCGTCGACGGCAACGACACGTTCCCGGCGAGATCGGCCTGCGTCACGCTCAGCGTCGCGCCCGCAGTCTGTGCCGGGACGAGACCGACGGCGAAGCTGCCATCCGCGTTGACGGTCGTGGTGCCGAGCAGCGTGGCATCAGGCGCGCGGACCTCGACGCGCGCACCGGCTTCACCACGGCCCGTCAGCGCCGTGCCATCGTCCGCAATGACCGTCACGGTCGGCGGCGGCGGTGCGGTGAGATCGGGGGCGACCGCGGTCGTGCTGCCCGAGATGTTCCCGGCCCCGTCGCTCTGCGTCGCGACGACGGTCTCGCCGTTACGCTGGGCGGTTGCGAGCGTCACGACATAGGCACCCGCGGTGCTGACCACCGCCGTACCGAGAACGGCGCCGCCAGACGAGGTGATCGTGACGGTTGCGCCCGGCTCGCCGCTGCCGACGACGACAGTCCCCTCGCTGCCGACGACGGCGGCCGGCGCAGCGGGCGCGGTCGTGTCGGGGGCGACGGCGGGAATGCTCGGCGAAAAATTGCCGGCGATGTCCGCCTGGACGACGCCGAGCAGTTCGCCGTTGCGCTGCGGCGGATCGAGCGGCGCCGTGTAGCTGCCATCGGCAGCGACGATCGCGGTGCCCAGCACAAGGCCAGCGGCGTTGGTGACGGTGATCGTCGAACCGACGATCCCGACCCCGACCGCCGCGGTGCCGTCTGCGGTGATGCTCGCTGTCGGCGCCAGCGGCGCGGTGCCGTCCGGGGCAATCGGCGTGGCGGGCAACGAGACGTTGCGCGCGCTATCGGTCAACGTCACGCTCAGCGTCTGGCCATCGATCTGCGGAGATGACAGCGCGACCGCATATGTCCCCCCGGCCCCCACGGTCGCCGTGCCGAGCGTTCCGCCGCCAGCGCCGGTGACCGTCACCGTCGTCCCGGGCTCGCCACGGCCTGTCACGAATGTCCCGTCCGCGGACACGATGGCGACGGGGACGTCGGGGGCCGTCGTATCCGGCGCGAACACCGACGTTGTCGGCGACGCATTCCCGTTCAGGTCACGCTGGCTGGCGCTGAGCAATTCACCATCGGTCTGCGGGGGCGACAGCGTCACCGTATAGCTGCCATCGATCGCGACGACCTGGCTTCCCAGCGGCACGCCGTCGGCATCGCGGATCGTCACCGTCGCACCCGCTTCGCCGACACCCGTCACGCTTGCCCCGTCGATCGCGACAATTGCCGTCGGCGCCGCCGGGGGCGTGACATCGGGTGCCGTGACCGGCGTGTCGGGCGACACATTGCCCGTCGGATCGCGCTGGCTGACGAGCAACGCCTGACCATCGGATTGCACCGAACCGAGCGCGATGGAATAGCTGCTGTCCGCGGCGACGACGCCACTGCCCAGCGGCACGCCGCCGACCCCGCTGACCGTTACCGTGGCCCCAGGCTCGCCGACGCCCTGGACCGTCGCTCCATCCGTCGTGATAAACGCGGTTGGTGCGGCCGGCGCGGTCGTGTCGGGCGCGGCATCGAACGCGGCCACCGACACGTTGCCGGTCGCATCGGCCTGCGTCGCCGACAGGATTTGGCCATCGAGGCGGGGCGGCGAAAGCGCGAAGGTAAAGCTGCCGTCGCCGGCCGCCACGACGCTGCCGATCACGCTGCCATCCGGGTTGCGCAACGTCACCGTCGCGCCTGCCTCGCCGACACCGCTGGCCGAGGCGCCGTCGTTCGCGACGATAAGCGTCGGGACCGAAGGCGCGGTGAGATCGGGCGCGACCGCGACCGCGGGCGGCGAGATATTGCCACCGCCATCGGTCTGCGTCGCCGTCAGGCGTTCGCCGTCCAGCAATGGCGGATCGAGCCTTGCGCTATAGCTGCCATCGTCCGCAACCACCGCGACGCCGACGACGCCGCCTGCCGCGTTGGTGACGACGATCCGCGCGCCGACTTCACCAGCACCGACGACGCTGGCGCCGTCCTGCGCAACCGTCGCCGTGGGTGCAGCGGGGACCGTGAGATCGGGTGCGACGATGATGGCGGCTGCCGACACATTGCCCGCCGGATCCGCCTGGGTGACGGTGATCGTCTCGCCATTGAGCTGCGCCGGGCTCAGCGTGGCGGCGAAACTCCCATCGCCAGCAACTTGCGTCACGACGGTGACAGCCCCCACGACGATGGTCACGCTCGCCCCGGCCTCGCCGGTTCCGGTTACCGTAATGCCGTCATTCGCGATCTGCACCACCGGTACCGCGGGCGCAGTGATGTCGGGCGCCGCGAGCGGAACCGCTGCGGAGGCATTACCGGCGGCATCCGCCTGAACGACGCTGATCGTGCCGCCATTCGCCTGCACCGGGGTCAGCGTCGCGGTGAAGCTGCCATCAGCCGCCACCGGCGCCGTGCCGATCACCACGTTCGCCGCATCGCGCACCGTCACCGTCGCGCCAGCCTCGCCCGTACCCGTCACGACGCTGCCGTCATTGGCGATCTGCGCCACCGGTACGGCGGGCGGCGTGATGTCGGGCGCGGCAAGCGGAACCGCTGCGGAGACGTTGCCGGCGGCATCCGCCTGGACGACGCTGATCGTGCCGCCATTCGCCTGCGCAGGCGTCAGCGTCGCGGTAAAGCTGCCATCGATCGCGACAATTGCCGTCCCGACCACCACGTTCGCCGCATCGCGCACCGTCACCGTAGCGCCAGCTTCGCCCGTCCCCGTCACGACGCTGCCGTCATTGGCGATCTGCACCACCGGTACGGCGGGAGGCGTGATGTCGGGGGCCACGAGCGGAGTCGCTGCTGAGACGTTGCCGGCGGCATCCGCCTGAACGACGCTGATCGTACCGCCATTCGCCTTCGCCGGGGTCAGCGTCGCGGTAAAGCTGCCATCGGTCGCGACCGTCGCCGTGCCGATCACCACGTTCGCCGCATCGCGCACCGTCACCGTCGCGCCAGCCTCGCCCGTGCCCGTGACGACGCTGCCGTCGTTGGCGATCTGCGCCACGGGTATAGCGGGCGGCGTGATGTCGGGGGCCGCGAGCGGAACCGTTGCGGAGACGTTGCCGGCGGCATCCGCCTGGACGACGCTGATCGTGCCGCCATTCGCCTGCGCCGGAGTCAGCGTCGCGGTGAAGCTGCCATCGGCCGCCACCGTCGCCGTGCCGATCACCACGTTCGCCGCATCGCGCACCGTCACCGTCGCGCCAGCCTCGCCCGTACCCGTCACGACGCTGCCGTCGCCACCGATCTGCACGACGGGTGCCGCGGGCACGGTGAAGTCGGGTGCGCGCAAGGCGATCGGTTGCGATGCGTTGCCCGCCACGTCGATCTGCGCGACCGACAGCGCCTCGCCATCGATCTGGATCGTGGTCAGCGTCGCTGCATAGGCACCGTTGGCGCCGACCGTCGCGGTGCCGACCAGCGTGGTATCGGCCGCCCGGATGGTGATCGTCGCGCCGGGCTCGCCGGTGCCGGTGACGACCGCACCCGTATTGTCGATCGCCGCCGTCGGTGCGGCTGGCGCGGTCAGGTCGGGGGCGGTCGCGGTCGCAGGCGGCGACACGTCGCCATCGGCGTCAGTCTGCGTCACGCGCACGATCTCGCCGTCGATCCGCGCGGGGTTCAGCGCTACGGCATAGCTCCCGTCCGGGTTCGCGACACCCGTTCCGATCTGGGTACCCGTCGCATCATAGACCGTGATCACGGCGCCGGCGATCGCTGCGCCGCCGACCGATGCGCCATCGCTACCCACCGTTGCGGTCGGCGCGTCAGGGGCCGTGTCCGCCACCAGATCGGGGGCGACCGCCGACGCAATCGGCGAGACATTGCCGGCAGCGTCGGTCTGGCGAACGACGAGCACCTCCCCGTCGATCTGCGCGGGTGTCACCGCGACCGAATAGCTGCCGTCGGCGTTGACGATCGCGGTGCCGACGACGCCCCCGAGAGGCGCGCGGACAACGACGGTCGCGCCCGGTTCGCCGGTCCCCGTCACTGTGCCGCCATCGGCACCGACCTGCGCAACCGGTGCGCCCGGTGCGGTGATGTCCGGTGCGGTGAGGCCGGTGGCGGGCGACAGGTTCCCCGCGGCATCGCGCTGCGTCACGCTCAGCGCCTGGCTGTCGATCTGCGGCGTGGACAGCGTGATGCTGTAATTGCCCTGCGCGGTGACGAGCGCCGAGCCGAGCAGCGTTCCCGCGCCATCGACGACGGTGACGCGCGCGCCGATCTCGCCCGTTCCCGTGACCACCGCACCGCTGGGGTCGAGTATCGCACCGGGGGCCGGCGGCGCGGTGATGTCGGGCGCGGTCAGCGGCAACGGCGCCGACGCATTGCCCGCGGCATCGGTCTGGACGACGCGCAGCGCCTCTCCATTGGCCTGCGCGGGATCGAGCGGGGCCGTGTAGCTGCCGTCGCCGGCGACGACCGCCGTGCCGAGCGTCACGCCGGTCGCACCGGTGATCAGGATCGCGGCACCGGGCTCGCCGGTTCCGCTGACGCTGGCGCCATCCCCGGCGATCGTCGCGCTGGGCTGTGCGGGGGCGGTAAAGTCGGGCGCGACCACCGAAGCCGATGCCGAGACGTTGCCCGCGGCATCGACCTGCGACACGCGGACCGTTTCGGCGTTGGTCTGCGCCGGGGTCAACGTGACCGAATAGCTGCCATCGGCCGCGACGATCGCGGTGCCGATGACGGTGTCGGTGGCGTCGCGGACCGTGATCGTCGCCCCGGGCTCGCCCGTACCCGCCACCGTTCCGCCATCGCCGTCGATCTGCGCCACGGGGAGTGCCGGGGCGGTGATATCGGGCGCCGTGACGACCGTCGCGGGCGAGACGTTGCCGCCTGCGTCGCTGACGGTGACGCTCAGCGTCTCGCCATTGGCCTGTGCCGGCGCGATGCGGACCGTGAACGCGCCATCGGCGCCAGCCGTCCCGCTGCCCAGCACGACACCCGAAGAATCGCGGACGACGACGGTTGCACCGGCTTCGCCACCACCCGTCACGGCACTACCATCGGCCGAGACGATGGCCGTCGGTGCGAGCGGTACGGCGAAATCCGGGGTCGCGATCGTCGACGGTGCGGACACGTTGCCAGCGCCGTCCGCCTGGGTCACCGCGACGCTGGTGCCATCGGTCTGCGCAGGCGTCAGCGTCACCGCAAACGCACCGTTAGCGCCGGCAGTCGCGGTACCGATCACGGTCCCGTCGGCGGCACGCACGGTGACGGTGGCGCCCGGCTGTCCCGTCCCGGTGACGACGGAGCCCGTCGCGTCGATGACGGCGGCGGGCGCATCGGGCGCGGTCAGGTCGGGCGCGATCGCCGTGACGGGCGGCGAAACCGCGCCATTGGCGTCGGTCTGCGTGACGCGGATCGTCTCGCCATCGGTGCGCGGTGGCGCGAGCGCGATGCCGTATCCCCCATCGGCACCCGCGACGCCCGTTCCGATCACGACCCCGGCCGCATCGAACACCGTGACCGTCGCACCCGCCGCGGCGGTCCCCGCCACGCTGGAACCATCGGCACCGACGGCGGCGGTCGGCGCATCGGGACCGGCCGTCACGACGAGATCGGGCGCAGCGGCGTCCGCGGGTGGCGACACATTCCCTGCGGCGTCGGCCTGGCGGACGCTCAGCACCTCGCCATCGATCTGCGCAGGCGACAGCACCGCGACATAGCTGCCATCGGCACCCACGACGGCGCCCCCGACGACCGCGCCAAGGGGCTGCGGATCGTGATCGTCGCGCCCGCTTCGCCGGTGCCCGCGATGCTCGCACCATCGGCCGCCACGACCCCGGTGGGCGCGGCGGGCGCGGTGAGATCCGGCGCGGTCAGCGACGTACCGGGCGACACATTGCCCGCGGCATCGGTCTGGGTCACGACCACCGCCTGACCGTCACCCTGCGGCGTCGACAGGATGATGCTATAGCTCCCGCGGGCATCGACCGTCGCGGTGCCGATCTCGCCGCCGCCCGTGGTGCTGACGGAAATGCGCGCACCGGGCTCGCCCGTCCCGCTCACGACCGACCCGGTCGCATCCAGCGTCGCCACGGGCGCACCGGGCGCGGTCAGATCGGGCGTCGCGACGGTCACGCCAGCCGACGCGTTACCTGCCGCGTCCGTCTGGTTGACGGTCACCGGCGCGCCCGAATCCTGCACCGGCGACAGCGAGGCGCTGTAGGATCCGTCCGCTGCAACGGTCGCGGTCGCGATGACGGTGCCAGCGGCGTCGCTCACGGTCACGCTGGCCCCTGCCTCCCCGGTGCCGGTGATGCTCGCCCCGTCCGCGCCGATCGCAGCGGTGGGTGCGCCTGGTGCGGTGATGTCGGGCGCCGAGACGGTCGTGGGCGTGGAGACATTGCCCGCCGCATCGCTCTGCGTGACCGAAACCGTGCCGCCATTCGCCTGGGCGGGCGTCAGTGTCGCGGTGTAGGTGCCGTCGGTGCCGACGATCGCGGTGGCCACCACCGCACCCGAGGCATCGCGAATGGTGACGGTCGCACCGGACTCGCCACGTCCCGTGATCGCCGCGCCATCCGCGCCGATTTCTGCCATGGGTGCCGCCGGGGCCGTCAGGTCGGGCGCCTGCGTCGATGTCGCCGCGGACACGTTGCCCGCAGCGTCGGTCTGCGTGACGACGAGCGGCTCGCCGCCCGTGCGGGGCGGCGACAGCGTGACGGTGAAGGCGCCATCCGCGCCGACGACGCCGGTGCCGACGACGACGCCGTCGGGACCGCGCACCTGAACCGTGGCACCGGCCTCGCCGCGCCCGGTGATCTGCGCGCCGTCACCGCGCACGGTCACGCTCGGCGCGGCGGGAGGATCCCGATCGGGTGTCGTGCCGCCGGTTCCCGGCGCAGGCTGGCCCGGCGTGGTCCCACCGGTATTGCCCCCGGTATTGCCGCCGGCATCATCGTTGCCGCCGCCACCCGCCGCCGCCGCAGCTGCACCCGCCGCAGCCGCACCCCCGAGCAACGCCGCCGGGAGTGCAAGCGACGATCCGCCACCCCCCACCGCCTGCGCCGCGAGGAGATCGTCGAGGTCCTGCAGCGCGGCATAGCGCGGGACGCCGGTGACCGTGCGCGCATGCCAGAGCGTCCCGTCGTTTTCGCGCAGCACGAGGTCGTGGGGGACCGCGGCATCGCCCTCGGGATAGAAGTCGGCGACGCGCATCTGTTCGCCATTGGCCAGCCGCATGACGAGGTCGCTGCCCTGACGCTCCATCGTGGCGACATCGGCGCGGGCCAGATCGAGGCGGACGATGCTCGGCGCAGTCAGGTCGACGACGTCACCCGAAACTTCGGTTACGGCACCAGTCGACTTCAGGATCACTTCGGCGTTCATCGGACTCTCCCCTTTTGGTGCACGATCGTCGGACTGCGCCGCGGCCGCTCCGCGCGTCGGCGACGCGCGATCATTTCATTGTCTCGGAACCAGAAACGGGGTCGCGGACGCCCGGCCGCGTCGATTCCGTTTTCGGAATCAATTCGGTCGGCGCCCGCGTGTCGGGACGGCGGCGGCAGCGGATGTTAGGCAGCGCAGCGGCTGAGCGCGCCGGGCGATGGCCCGCGCGACGTCGTGCCCGGTTGGCACATGTGACCTAAATTGCAAAAAAATGGAGAGTTCCGGAGCGGGCGCCGCTCTTGCTACGCGCAGATCGATACTGCTCGGTGGATTGCGACGACGACCGCTTTGCAAAAGCTGGGGCAACGGGGACGAATGATGGCGAACGCAACACCGATCACGCTCGACGGGAATCTGAACGACTGGGCGCCGGGCGACCGGATCGATCGCGGGCTCGGGACGGGATACGCGATCTATGCGCGGAGCGACGGTGCCGATTTCGCCTTTGCGATGACGGCGCCGACCGCGATCGGCGCGAACACGACCGCCTGGCTCAATACCGATCGCAACGCCGCGACGGGGCATCAGGTGTTCGGCTTTGCAGGCGGTGCCGAATACAACGTCAACTTTGCCGCCGACGGGACCGTCTCGCTATACAGTGGCGGCGCGGGCGAAACGCTGGTGGCGAGCGGCCTGAAGGCGGCATGGTCGGCGGACCGCATGACGGTCGAGTTCCGCGTACCCAAGGTCGCGATCGGCACCCCGCAGGCGATCGATACGATCTACGACGTCAACGACACCGCGTTCCTGCCGGGCAATTATTCGAGCACGCCGTTCACGGTGTTCAACGACACGGGTCTCGTCGCCGACCCTGCGCACCGCGTTGCGATCGTCTGGTCCGAAACCACCGCCAACGCCTATTTCAGCAAGACCGCCTATTCGCAGCTGTTCATGGCGGCACAGAGCCAGGCGATGCAGGCGGGCGTGCCGTTCGACGTGCTGAACGAAAGCGACCTGACCAGTCTGGCGACGCTCGCCAAATACGACACGATCATTTTCCCGTCGTTCCGCAACGTCGATGCCGGCAAGGCCGACCTGATCGCGCAGACGCTCGAACAGGCGACCAGGCAGTTCGGGATCGGGCTGGTCGCGGCGGGCGAGTTCATGACCAACGGCGCGGATAACGCCGCACTCGCCGGCGACTCCTATTCACGCATGAAGCTGTTGTTCGACGCGACGCGCGTGACCGGCGGTTTCCCGGCCGACGTGACGCTCAAGGCGAGCGACGCGGCGCATCTCGTGCTCGACGGCTATGACGATGGTCAGGTGATCCGCCAATATACCGGGATCGGCTGGAACGCGTTCACCAGCGTCAGCGGCACGGGGACGACGATCGCGACCGAGACCGTCAACGGCCAGACCTATGCGGCCGCGCTCGCGACGCAGACGGGGGGCCGCAACGTCCTGTTCTCGAGCGAAGCGGTCATGGCCGACGACAACCTGCTGCAAAAGGCGATCGATTATTCGGTCCACGGCAATGGCCTGTCGGTCGGATTGCAGATGACCCGCCAGTCCGGGCTGTTCGCGTCGCGCGTCGACATGGATCAGAGCCAGGAGGCCGCGGAGGTCAATCCGGCGAACAACGCGCCCGGCATCTACGACAAGCTGATGCCGATCCTGACCGAATGGAAGACGGCGTATAATTTCGTCGGCAGCTATTACGTCAATATCGGCAACGACCCCGCAAACGGCCAGTCGACCGACTGGGCGGTGTCGCTGCCCTATTACAAGGCGTTGCTCGACATGGGCAACGAGCTTGGCTCGCACAGCTATACGCATCCGGAGAACACCAACCTGCTGACCGACGCACAGGTCGCGTCCGAGTTCGGCCAGTCGCGCGCCGAGCTCGAGAAACAGCTGAGCGCGTATCTCGGCAAGGCCGTGACGGTCGGCGGCGCAGCGGTGCCCGGCGCGCCCGAGCAGATCGCCACCAGCCAGGAAATCCTGAAATATGTGACGTATCTCAGCGGTGGCTATTCGGGCGTCGGCGCAGGCTATCCCAACGCGATCGGCTATATGACGCCGCAGAACGCCGCGGACGACAAGGTCTATATCGCGCCGAACACGTCGTTCGATTTCTCGCTGATCGAGTTCCAGAAAAAGACGGTGGCCGAGGCGAGCGCGGCCTGGGCGAAGGAATTCAGCGCGCTGACGAGCGGTGCGGACGCGCCCGTGGTGGTATGGCCATGGCATGATTACGGCCCGACGATGTGGACCAGCGACGGCACCGTCAGCCCCTATGCCAAACAGATGTTCACCGACTTCATCGCCCGTGCGGCCGGTGCCGGGCTGGAGTTCGTGACGCTCGCGGATCTCGCGACCCGGGTCAGCGCGTTCCAGGACGCGACGATCGCCTCGACCGTTGTCGGTAACACGATAACGGCGACGGTCGGCGCGACCACCGGCACCTTCTCGCTCGACATCGACGGACAGGCGAGCGGACAGGTGATCCGGAACGTCGCGGGCTGGTACGCCTATGACGCCGACACGGTGTTCCTCCCCAGGACCGGCGGAACCTATGCGATCACGATGGGCGCGGTCGCCGACGACGTGACCCACATCACCGCGCTGCCGATGCGCGCGACGCTGGAAACGCTCAGCGGCGACGGACGCGATCTGGCGTTCACCGTCGAGGGCGAAGGCAAGGTGACGGTCGATCTCAAGGCGCCGGGCAGCGACTGGACGACCGTCACCGGCGCGACCATCGCCAGCCAGATCGGCGAGATCCTGACGATCGACCTCGGTGCGATCGGCGTCCACGCCGTCAGGATCGGGCATCAGGCCAATGTCGGCCCGGCGATCACGTCGTTCGGCGGCGGCACGACGGGGATGCTGTCGATCGCCGAGAACGGCACCGCGCTGACGACGATCGCCGCGACCGACGCCAATATCGCGCTGGGCGATTCGATCCGATACTCGATCGCCACGGGCGGCGACGGCGCCAATTTCTCGATCGATGCGACCACTGGCGTGCTGAAGTTCGTGACCGCGCCCGATTTCGAGACGCCGACCGACGCGAACCGTGACAATGTCTATGCGGTGACGGTGGTCGCTACCGATACCCGGGGCGCGGTCGACACGCAGATGCTGTCGATCGGCGTGACCGACATCGTCGGCATCACCCGGACGGGGACGATCTTTGCCGAGACGATGAACGGCACGGGCGAACAGGATGTGCTCGACGGCAGCTGGGGCAACGACGTGCTGAACGGTCTCGGCGGCAATGATCGCCTGATCGGTGGTCTTGGCAACGACACGCTGAATGGCGGGGCGGGCAACGACACGCTGATCGGCGGCACTGGCCGCGACACCCTCGCCGGGGGTGACGGCAACGACATCCTGACCGGCGGCGACGATCAGGACGTGATGACCGGCGGCGCGGGCGCGGACATCTTCCGGTTCGAGGCGAAGGGTGACAGCCCGGCATCCTCGCTGCGCGACGTGATCAACGATTTCACGGTCGGACAGGACAAGATCGACCTGTCGATGATCGACGCGAACAGCTCGATTTTCGCGCGCGGCGACCAGTCGTTCAACCTGATCGGAACGGGCGCGCGCTTCACCGCGCCGGAACAGATCCGCTACAGCTATCAGATGATTGGCGGCCGCGAATACACCGTCGTCGAGGGCAATACCGATACCGGATCCGCAGCCGACTTCTCGATCGCGCTGCTCGGCCACCACTTCCTGAGCGCGAACGATTTCTTCATGTAGCGCAAGGCATAGCCGGCGATGGTATGGCAGGCATAGGCTTCCAGTTGGCGAGGACCGCGCGTGAAGGCGGGGTTGGCGGGATCGTCGGTGCGGCCGCGTTCGGCGCGGTCATCAGCGCCGGCCCCTGGCTGATCACGGCGATCGCGATGGCGATGCTCAACCGCTGGTCGGCGGCGCATCTCGGCAGCGACGCGGCACGGACGGTTCAGACGATCCTGGTCTACAGCTTCAGCCTGTCGGCGCTTGCCGCGGCGCCGGTGGGTATCCTGGCGACGCGGCTGGTGGCGGATCGCATCTTCGCGCGCGACGCAGGCGGCGTATCGGGGATCATGCTCGTGGCGCTGGCGGCGGGCGGCGGCTTCGCGCTCGCGATCGGCACGGTCACGTTCGGCCTGCTGGGCCGATTGCCGCTCGCGCAGGCCGTGCTCGCCACGCTGATCCTCGCCTGGCTTACGCAGATCTGGATTGCCGCGCCGCTGCTGACCGCGCTGCGCCGCTATCGCGCGATCCCCCTCGCCTATCTCGCGGGCATCGCGCTCGCCGCGCTCCTCCTCGCTGTGCTGCCGGGGCCCGGCGTGATCATGGTGCTCGCGGTCATCGCCGCCGGCATCGCCACGACGCTCGCCGCGGTCATGTACGTCGTCCGCCGCCATTTTTCCGCAGCGCCGATCCTGCCCGACCGGACCGCGATGGCACCGCGGCTCGCGCAGATCGTCGCGGCGGCCGGGGTCCTCGGCGTGGTCGCGATCTGGATCGACAAATGGCAATTGTGGTTCGGCCCCGCGAGCATCCCGACGATCGGCCTGCTCCGTCTCAACCCCATCAATGATCAGGGGAGTTTCCTCGGTCTGCTGACGATGGTGCCCGGGCTGACCTTGCTGCTGATCGTCACCGAGACCCGGTTCGACCGGGCGTTTGAGGGCATGATCGTCCGGTGCACCGGGACGTCCACGCTGCAGCGGATCGAGGAGGCGCGTGGCGACGTCGCGCGCGCCATGCTCGACGGGCTGCGCATCCTGGTGCTGGCGCAGGCGCTGGTCGCGGCATTCGCCTGGGTCTTCGCGGTGCCGTTGTTCGAGGCGATCGGCGCGGATGCGCGCGCGATCTTCGCGTTCCGCCAGACGTCGCTCGGCACCGTGTTCCACCTCGTCGTCATCGCGACGACGGTCGTGCTCGCCTATTATGATCTGTTCGGCCGCATCGTGCTGACCTGGTTGGCGTTCGCGATCGGCAGCGCGATCGCGACGATCCTGCAATGGGACACCGGCTTCGCGGCGTTCGGATGGGGCTATATGGCGGGCGCGGTGGTGGGGGCGTCGGTCGGTCTCGCGCTCGTTGCCGAGGCCACGGTCAACCTTACCTATCTGCTGTTCGTCGGCAACAACCCCTCGGTCGTCGGGCATGGCGGGCGCTTCCTGTGACGCGCCTCACCGATCTGGCGCGGCGACGGATGCTGGCGCTCGGCGCGTTGGGCCTGACGTTCGGACTGCGCGCACCGCTCGATGCCGCCGCCGGACCGGCACGGCGCTCGGACGACGACGATGCGCGGTGGGCGATAGACTATGGCGCGGCGACGGACCCGGCACTCGCGCGCGCGTGCCGGTTGCTCGTGCTCGAGCCGCATCACCCGCGTCCGATCGCACCGCTCCGCGGGCCCGGCAGCAGCCTGCTCGGCTATGTCAGCTTCGGCGAGATCGAACGGTCGCGACCCTATTTTCCCGGTCTTGAAAAGGCCGGTGCGCTGGGTCGCGCGAACCCGAACTGGCCCGATGCGCGACTGGTCGACCTGCGACATCCCGCATGGCGGGCGGCAGTCATCGACCAGCTCGTGCCGGCGATCCTCGCGCTCGGCTATGACGGAATCTTCATCGATACGATGGATAACGCCGAAGCGATGGAACGGCAGGATCCGGTCGCGAACAAGGGCATGATCGCCGCGGGGGCCGCATTGATCGGCGCGGTACGCACGCGGTTTCCCAAGATCCGGATCATGCTCAACCGCGGCTATGCGGTGCTGCCCGACGTCGCGTCCAAGCTCGACTATGTCCTGGGCGAAGCGATGGCGTCGCGCTGGAACTTCGCTGCCAAACGCTATGAAATGCTCAGCGATGACGACTGGGAATGGCAGGCCGCGCGTTTGCGCGCCGCCAGGGCGCGCAATCCCGCGCTCGGCGTCATGACGCTCGACTATTGGGACCAAGCCGACGTCGATCATGTCAGATCGCTTTATGCACGCGAACGCAGGGCCGGCTTTCGCCCCTATGTCGCGACGCTCGCGCTCGACCGTCTGTGGCCGGAGCCGACCCGATGAGGGTCGACCGCCAGAACGGCAAGCTCGCGCTGATCCTGCCCGCGGTGGCCGGCCTCGGTCTTCTCGCGGTGGGGCTCATGCTGCTCCCCAGCCAGCGCGAGATCCTGCCCGCCGAACGCCGCGCGCAGCCGCTGTCCGGTGTCAGCAGCACCCTGCCGTCCGCAACACCCGCGCCGGCGCCGGCATCGGTACCGCCGCACCCGGTCATCGCCGCGGAGATCAGGACCGCGACCGCCGCCCGGCTCGCCGCGCTGACGGCGCAGCTGATTGCCGACGGCGTTCCGGTCACCACGGCGCAGATCGCCTATGATCTGGTCGCGGCGGGGCGGCCCGCGGTTGCGCTCGCCTATCTCGCCGCGCGCCCCGATGGCAGCGCCGTCGCAACGTGGCGATTGCGCGTGGACCTGCTGAACCGGACGGGTCGGAAACCCGCCGCAGCCGCGCTGGTCGCAGCGGCAGCGCGGACGCGCGGCGCGGTGCCGCCCGCCGATCTGGTCGCCGCGGCCTATGCCATCGATCGGCCCGATCTCGTCGTCCTGGCCAGCGCGAATGGCGTCATTCCGCCCCCCGATACGCGTCTCGCGCTCGATCTCGCGCGCCGCGCCGACGCCGCCGGTCGCGGCGATCTGATCGCATTGCTCGACCGGGCCACGCGGGCAGACTGGCGCGCGGCGGACCCCTGGCTCGCGATCCGCCTCGCCGCGCGTGACCGGGACGTCGCCGCCGGCCTGCGTGCGGCAAACGGTCTCCCGGTCGACCAGCGCGCCGCGGCGCGCGAGGCGATCCTGACCGAGTCGGGCGATCGCGAGGGGCTGCGCGCCGAACTCGTCGCGCACGCCGCGATCCCGGGCGCCCGCCCCGATACGAGCGCGGAACGGCTGCTCGCGGCGGGCTATCGCGACGACGCGATCGCACTCTTGCGCCGTGCCGCGTCCGGACAATCGTCGACCGCCGCCGTGTCACGCCGGTTGCTCTATCTGATGGGACCGCGGCCCGGTGCGGACGATGTCGCATGGCTGCGGCAGCAGGCGATGCAGGGCGACACACAACAGCAGCGCGGCTGGCTGTCATCCTATGTCGAGCGCGACCGGCCAGGCGACGCGCTTGCCTTCGTGTCGCGACATCCGCTCGCGGCACAGACCGATGTCATGCTGATGCGGTTGTCGCTCGCCCGCGCCGCGCACGACGACAACGAGGGACGCGCCGCGCTGGCGGCGTTGCTCGACGGACGCCCGCTCGACCCGGGACAATTGGCGACGCTGTCGGCCACAGCGCCCGCGCGGATCGGTCCGGCGCAGGCGGCGGAGATCGCGCGGCGACGAATCGCGGCGGGTGTCGCCGGGCCACGCGACCAGCTCGACCTGGCTTGGACGGCGTGGAACGCCGGCGATGCAAAGGCTGCCGCGAAATGGCTCGATGGCCAGCTGGCGAGCACCCCGACGGACCTGCCGACGCTGCGACTGATGGCCGATGTCCAGTCGCGGATCGGCGGCGACCGCGCGGCGCGTCCATGGCTCGAGCGCGCGCTGGCGCAGACACCCGACGAGAGCCGCGCGCGCGCCGAACTGCTCAATACGCTGGGTCGCCGTGCCGAGGCGGTGGCGCTCGTCGAAACGCTGCGCGCCGATACGCCCGACGACCCGGCGCTCGCTGCGCTGCACGCACGGCTGCTGATCGCCCGGGGTCAGCCGGGCCGCGCACGCGCGCTCCTCGCGCAATGATCGCGCTGTTGCTGGGCATGGCGGATGCGCCTGCGCTGACCGTCCCGCGCACGGTGTTCGCCGACGCACGCGTGCTGGCGCCCGATGCCAGGCTCGGCTGGCCCGGCGATGCGACGCTCGATATCCAGGACGCCGGCGACGAAGTCGTGATCCGCTTCGACCGACCGATCGCGCCCGAGCCGATCGCGGCATTCCGCGATGCCGCTGGCGAGGCGGTCGGCGACCTGCGGTGGAACGACACGAGCCTGGTGCTCCGGCCTGCACCGGGCTGGATCATGTCATGGCGACGGACGGGATCCGAACTCGCCTTTGCCTTCGTCCCCACAACACCCGACGAGACCGGCGCGGACCAGGGCGCCGGCGACGCACCCGAGACGGACATCGCGGCGGTCGAAGCGGCGATAGCCGCGGGCTATCCGGGCAGGGCGCTGCGGGCGGCGAACCGGCTCGCGGAACGCTATCCGCGCGATCGCCGCGTGGCACGGCTGCTCGCCGACATTCGCCTCGCGGATGGCGATGTGCGAACCGCCGGTCGCGGGTATCGCGCGCTGGCCGCCGACGATCCCGCCGCGCGGCGTGCGATCGCCGCCGCGCCGGGTACGGCGAGTATCGGCGTCAGCGCGCGCGACGGCAGCGACCTGTCGCAGGCCGAATATGCCGCGCGGATCGACGCTGCGATCGACGACCGCTTTGCCGTCGGCGGCGGCGTCCGGCACATCGAGAGCCGCGTCGCGACGATCGGACGCGACGTGCGCAGTGGCGCCACGGTCGTCGACGCCGCGCTGGCCGCAGCGTTCGACGGAGCGGTCCGCGTGCAGCTGATCGCGTCCGCGGCGCTCGACGATGCGGTCACCGGCGGCGGTGCGAAATTCGTCGCAGGGTCGGCCGACGCGCAGGTCCGGGGCAGCGTGACGCGGCACATGCCCGATTATTCGACGCCCGCGCAGGTGCTTGGCGGCGGCTATCTGTCACGCGCGTTACTGGGCGTCACCTATCGGCTGACCCCGGGCCTCGTCGCGCAGGTGGACATCGGCGCCAACCGCTACGGGATCGCGGGCGGCGATGGCGCGAGCGATACGCTGGTGGCCAATGCGGGCGCGGACTACCTGATCCGCCGCCAGTTTCCCGCGCTCGGCCTGACCTACCGGTTCGAGGCGGAATATGTCCGGCGCATGATGCTCGGCGCGAACGGCACCGCGATCATCCCGCTCGCCAGCCGCGAGAACCATACGCTGCAGGGCCTGGTCAGCGGCGCGCTGGGAGCGGTGCAGCTCACCGCGCTCGCGGGCTGGACGGTCGACCGGTTCGGCGGCGACGGCCCGACCGCGAGCATCGGGCTGGCCGCGCCGATCGCGATCGCCTGGCGCGTCGAGGGGGGCGCCGGGATCACCTCGATCACGCGACCCGGTTTTTCGGGCCGTCAGCTTTTCGCGCGCGCGCAGGTGACGCGCAGCCTGGGGGATACGCAGTGACGCAGCAGCCGCGACAACGATCCTGGCGAAGCGGCTGGCGGCGCACGGCGCGGATCGCGCTGGAACTGCTGCTCGCGGTCGCGATGCTCGTGGCGATCGACCGGTGGCTGACCGGGGGCACCGGGTTCGCGCAGGTCCAGCCCAATCCATACTGGCTTCCCGTGCTCGCGATGGCGCTGGCGTACGGCACGGGGCCCGGCGTCCTCGCCGCGGCGATCGCCTCCGGGTTGTGGCTGCTCTACGCACACGAGAATGCGGGCGAGCGCGACTATCTCGACCATCTCTTCCATCTGTCGCTGCAACCGCTGATGTGGTTCTCCGCCGCAGTCGCGATCGGCGAGGTCACGATCGTGCGGACCACGCGCCATGCACGTCTGCAAAAGCGCGGTCAGGTCGCCGCGCGCAACCTCGCCCGGCTGACCGAGGCCTTTGCGGCGCTGTCCCACACCAACCGCCGGCTTCAGGTGCAGATCGCCACCGAAGCGCATACGATCGGGCATGCGATCGATACCGCGACGCGCGTGTCGTCGATCGATCCCGCCGCGCGGCGCGGCGCGATCGGCGAACTGATCACGCTCGCCGCGCGGACCGCCGATTTCACCTGTTACCGCGTCGCCGGCGGCGAGGCCCGCGCGTGGCTGCACGGCGCGATGACCGTACGCCACCGCGACGTCCTTCCCGCCGGGCTCGTCGCCTGCATCGGACGGCCGCGAGCGATCCTGCACGTCGCCGACACGCAGGACCGGGCGATGCTGGAGGACGTCGGCGTCGCCGCGGTCGCGCTGCTCGACCGCGCGGGCGGCGATCTCGTCGGATGCCTGGTGCTGCACAGCCTGCCCTTCGACGCGCTCAACGCCAGCCGCACCGCCGAACTCTGCGAGATCGCGTCGTGGCTCACGCCGTTGCTCGCGGACAGCGCGCGCGCGACGCACCCGACGGTACGGCCCGCCGGACTGGTCGCGTGATCGCCGTCCTGCTGCCGCTCGCGGTGGGTGACGTACTGTTGCTGCCGGCGCATCTCGTCTTGAGCATGGGGGTCGGCTGGGTGATGGCGGTCCACAGCGCGCTGTCGATGCTCGCGCTCGCCGTCTGGCTGCGTCGCGGTGCGGCCGGCGGGTTCGCGTCGGCGATGCTCGGCGTGCTTGGGCCGATCGGACTCCTCGCCGCGCTGCCGCTCGGGCGGCTTTCGCGTGCCGGTGTTCCCCGCGCGAGCGACGACCTCTTCGGGCGCGTCTCGCCGCGGATGGCGCGGCGCGGCGCACGGCTCGCGGTCGCGCGCCTGCTCGACGGCCGGATCCGGCATGCGACACCCGAGACGCTCGGCTCGCTCGTCACGATCATGCGGCACGGCAATGTCGCGGCGCGCCGCCGTGCGCTCGAAACCGTGGTGCGGTCGTTCGAACCCGCGCTGTCGCCGCTGATCGCGCTCGCCCTGACCGATCGCGACCAGACGATCCGCGCGCTCGCCGCCGCCGCATCGGCGCGCGTCGTCGAGAACCTGGCATCCGCGCGCGAAAGGCTGTCCGCGCGTATCGCGCTGGCGGCGGAAGGGCCCGACGGGACCGACCCCGACGCCGCGCAGACGCTGGCCAGGCTGCTCGCGGATCACGCCCGCGCAGACGTCTTGTTGTCCGATCTGCAGCGCATCCACCTGCGCGAGGATGCGGTCGCGACGATCGCTGCCGGCACGGCGGATGGCGGCGGGACCGCGGACGCGCGCGACCGGCAGACGATGCTGCTCGAAACATTCTGGGCGAACGGCGACTATGCGGCGATCGACACGATGGTCGCCGCGATCGAGACGCAGCCGGCGGACGCAACGACCCGCGACATGGCCAGGCTCGCGCAGTGGTGGCGCGCGGGGGCAACCGCGTGATTCCCCTGACGGCGTTCGCCGAGCCGACCGGCGCCGCGCCGGCAGACGCCGCGGAGGCGGACGTCTGCCTGATCGTCGAGGGCGCCTATCCCTATGTGATCGGCGGCGTGTCCGGCTGGTTGCAGGACCTGATCACGCACACCCCCGATGTGCGGTTCGTGATCGCGGCGATCAAACCCGACGGCGCACCGTTGCCGTTCCGGTTGACGCCGCCGCCCAACGTCGTCGGTGTCGTCGAGATCGGTCTGGCGCCCGCCGCCGCGATCCCGCGGACGATCCCGGACCGGATCGCGGTCCCGATCGCGGACGCGCTCATCGCGTTCGTCGCGGCGGGCGGTGCGCCGCGCCTGACGATCCTGATCGACCTCCTCGGCGCCACGCCGCGGACGCTCGCACCGGGCGACATCCTGTCGCATCCCGCAGTGTTCGCGCGGTTGCGGCGCCATTATCAGGCGACGCTGCCCAAGGCGTCCTTCCATCATTATTTCTGGGCGATGCGCGTGCTGCTCGGCGGGCTGCTGTCCGTGCTCACCGCACCGCTGCCGTCCGCGCGCGCCTATCACACGATATCGACCGGGTTCGCGGGCCTGCTCGCCGCGCGCGCCGCGCGTCAGACCGGACGCCCCGCCTTCATCACCGAGCACGGCATCTATCTTCTCGAACGCCAGATCGAGGTGATGATGGCCGACTGGATCGGCGATCAGGTCGACACGGGGCTCGAACTCGACCGCAGCGTCCGCGATCTGCGCGACCTGTGGGTGCGCGCGTTCACCAGCTATGCGAGCGCCTGCTATGACAGCTGCGATCCGATCGTCGCACTCTACGGCGAGAACACCGCGGTCCAGCGTCGCCTGGGTGCTGCCGCCGACCGCGTCCGCGTGATTCCGAACGGGATCGATTCGGGGCGGTTCGCGGCGCTACCCGACCAGCGCGATCCCGCGCATCCGCTCGTTGCCCTGCTCGGCCGCGTCGTGCCGATCAAGGACGTGAAGACGTTCATCCGCGCCGCCGCGATCGCGCATGCCGAACGCCCCGAGCTGCGCTTCGTCGTGCTCGGTCCCGAGGACGAGGATCCCGAATATGCCGCCGAGTGCGCGCGACTGGTGCGCGATCTCGATCTCACGCCGGTGTTCAGCTTTGCCGGACGCGTGCGGATCGAGGACTGGATGGCGAAGATCGACCTGCTCGTGCTCACCAGCCTGTCGGAAGCACAGCCGCTCGTGATCCTCGAAGGGGGGCATGTGGCATCCCCGTCGTCGCGCCCGACGTGGGCAGCTGCCGCGAGATGATCGAGGGTCGCGGCGGCGTCGACAGCGGGCATGGCGGGATCGTCACGCCGCTGGTCAATCCCGCGGCGACGGCGGCCGGAATCGTCGCGATCGCGGGAAGCCCCGAGCTGCGTCGCACGATGGGCGAGACGATGCGCGAGCGCGTCCGCCGCGATTATGATCACGCAACGATCATCGGCGCCTATGCCGACCTCTACCGGACGCTGATCGCCCGATAGGGGTGTCACGAAGGCTTACAGCTCGCCGCCATCCCGTCCCGCGGCGGCCGCGTCCCCGTCTGCCCGGCGCGTCCCCGACACCCACGCGAAGACCCGCGGCACGGGTCCGTTGCGCGTCATCCAGGCGCTGTACGCCTGATAGTCGGGATCGAGCCCCAGATGACGCTCCTCGGTCCGCGCGCGCCAGTAATAGACGCCGCTGACTGCCGCCAGGATCAGCGTTGCGCGCATCGCGTCGACGGGCGTTCCCATCGTCAGCACGGGCATTGTCGACAGCCACCAGAACAGGTTCTTCGACAGATACGCCGGATGCCGCGACCAGGCATAGGGTCCGTGCGTCAGGATCCCGCGGTTGGTAAGGTTGGAAAAGCGCAGTCCGAACGCCATCGTCGCCCAGGCATAGATCGCGGTCAGCGCCACCAGC
Source organism: Sphingomonas sp. 22R3R2A-7 (assembly GCF_036856055.1). NCBI lineage: Bacteria > Pseudomonadati > Pseudomonadota > Alphaproteobacteria > Sphingomonadales > Sphingomonadaceae > Sphingomonas > Sphingomonas sp. 22R3R2A-7. Next base: position 1,792,153 of record NZ_JASPFR010000001.1, read on the forward strand.
GCGGCACCGACCAGCGCGAGCAGCACCGGGTGGTACTGAAACCAGACATCCCATTCGCGCGTGCCCGGATGATAGTCCAGCGGCCCGCCGTCGCTCATCAGGATGATCGGCGGATAGCACATCAGCGCCGCCATCCACGCGGCCGCGAACGGATTGGCGCTGCGGATGTGCGAATCGAGCGGACGCAGCGTCAGGACATAGCCGACCGTCGCGAACGCGACGTCGATCAGGAACATGAAGGTGATCAGCCATTTGGCGAGCGCGACCGGATCGCGCATCAGCACCGGCACGTCGCCGCGGATGAACTCGCCGAACCCCCGGGCACGATCGCGAGCATGAACGCGAGGAAGAACGCCTTCACGCCCCAGCTGCGCAGATGATTGTGGATCGCTCCATGGTCGACGCCCGCCTGCCCCGTCAGCCACGCGCCAAGCGACCAGGCGCCGTCCCTCGGCTCGACGAGATACCGGTCGAGCCAGATCACATAGGGGACAGAGGCGACGAGGAGGATCGGCACGACATTGGTGAAGCACCACATCGCGAACGCAAAATTGCCTTCCCAGTAGAACCGGCCGGTCCCGTAGATCACCGCGATCGCGCCCCAGGTCGCCCAGAATGCGGCGAGCTTGGTCAGGCTGAGGTCGATCGTCTCGCGCCACGGCCGCGCCAGCGACCAGTCGATCCCCGTACTGGGACGCCGGTGCACCTTGTCGACGATCAGCGACCACAGCACCATCGGCACGCCGCACGCCACAAGGTCGACCAGCGCCGCATAGGGCCCGTCCATTCCCCACGTCCGCGCGCATCCGACCCAGACGAGGACCCCGACGAGCCCGGCCAGCCCCGCGCCATGGCTTACCGCAGACGCCGGACGCGGATCCGCCCCACGGTGCCGCGACGCCGGCATGGGGGCTTGGACGGGCAGGGAAACGTCGGACATGCCGCCGGGTTACCCGATTTTGGTAAGCAAGCCATGAAACATCCCGCCCGGCCCGACTTGCACCGCAGCGATGCTTTGCATAAGAGCCGATTGCCCATCGCGGTTGGCCATCGGAATTCCACCGGTGCACCGATCGGACCGCACATGGGCCTCGACTGAAGAACGCCGGTTTTTCAACGTCGTGCGGGTATAGTACAATGGTAGTACAGCAGCCTTCCAAGCTGAATACACGGGTTCGATTCCCGTTACCCGCTCCAACGCCATCCCTCCTATAAAAGCAAGTCATCGGACTGATGTCCGCTTTTGGTGGAAAGCTGCCGTCCACACCCTCTGCCGCTTAGACGCCACCACCCCAAAACATTAAAACAGGAAAAATCGGGAACGCAACTAAACCCATTGTAAATGGATAGAGATCATAAAACCAGCGTGCCTTACGGGAAAGGACGGCTGCTCCCATTAACAAAAGGAGCGCCAGCACCGGCACGCCAGCATATAAGACTATTTGACCGGAAGTTGGATAGCCGGGAACATGCTGCGCTTTAATATCGCACAAACCGCCGATACCCGCGTACAATAGGTAGCCCCATAACGAAATTACTAGGGCAGTAGGGAGGTCGGTCCATCGCATGCACCACTGTCTCGTAACGATTGAATGACTGCAAGTGGGCGTAAGCGGTCATTCGACGCGATCGGCTCCGGAGCGTCCGCAATTGGCGGCAAACGGACATTCGTGCTCTACGATGAGCGTATGTCGCTCCCGCCTCGAATAATCCTCCATTCACCTATAGCAGACCACGCAGCCTTGGCGGAATTCGTCGAGCGCTGTCTCCGGGACGGTGTTCGTCTCATATCCATCGCGGGTGACGATGCGGAGAAAGTGGAAATTGAGATTGATTGGCTGGTGATCGGCGACGGAAGCAACGAGGGGCGGTTTTTGGTCACAGCGGCCCACCCCGGCGAACCGCTCGACGAAGTGCTGGAATTCGCCTCATCTTGGGTTTGCGACCGCGAGGGTCTGCTTGAAGTTCGGCTCTGATGTCGACGCCCGCTATTGGGCATTCTCGACCGTCCGTTAACGAACAATTCCCGTTACCCGCTCCAGCGCTTTACCTTTGATCACGACGATCGCGATACCGCATATCCGCCGGCGGCATGGCGCTCGCCGCGATGTGCGTGGCGCCGACCATGGTCGCTCCGCACATCAGCGGCTTCCACCCGCATGTCCCAGCACGCCCCCTTTTGGAGGGCGTGCCGGCCGGTCAGAGCGCGAGGTCGGGGCTGCGGTCGACCTTGACGCGTGCCGCGGCGGGGCGGGGCGTCGTCGCAATGTGGACCGCGGGTGATTTGACCGCGAGCTGCAACGTCGCCGCGGTGCGGTCCCAATGGTCCGCGAGCAGTTCGGGATGCTCGTTCAGCTTGATGCCGTAGCTTGGCACGATCTCCCGGATCTTGGCCTGCCAGCCCGCGCTCGACAGCCGGTTCGGGAACACCTTCTTCAACAGGTCGAGCATGATCGACGGCGCGGTCGATGCCCCCGGCGATGCCCCCAGCAACGCCGCGATCGAGCCGTCCTTCGACGCGACGATCTCGGTGCCGAGCTTGAGGACGCCGCCCTTTTCGGGGTCGCGCTTGATGATCTGCACGCGCTGGCCCGCCTGCCACAGCCGCCAGTCGCCATCCTTGGCACCGGGGAAATATTCGCGCAGCGCGTCCATCCGGTCCGAATCCGACATGATCAGCTGCCCCGCCAGATATTCGACGAGCGCGAAATCGTCCCAGCCGACCGCGACCATCGGGCGGAAATTGTCGATCGTCACCGATGCGGGAAGGTCGAAATAGGATCCCTGCTTGAGGAACTTGGTCGAGAAGGTCGCGAACGGCCCGAACAGCAGCGCCTGCTTGCCATCGAGATAGCGCGTGTCGAGGTGCGGCACCGACATCGGCGGCGACCCGACCGCGGCCTTGCCGTACACCTTGGCGAGATGCCGATGCGCGATCGCGGGATTGTCCGCGACGAGGAACGATCCGCCGACCGGGAAGCCCGCATAATCGTCCGCTTCGGGGATCCCCGACTTCTGCAGGATTGGCAGCGCACCACCGCCCGCGCCGCCGAAGACGAAGCGCGCGTTGATGATCTGCTTGTCGTCGCTCTTCATGCTGCGCGCGGTGACCTGCCAGCCGCCCTTGGGATTGCGCTCGAGCGAGCGGACCTCATGCCCCGTCGTCAGCGTGAATTTATCCTGCTTGTCGAGCGCGGCGATATATTGGCGGGTGACCGCGCCCCAGTCGCAATCGGTCCCCAGCGGCGATCGCGTCGCCGCGAGCTTCACCGACGGGTCGCGCCCCTGCATCATCAGCGGCACCCAGCGCGCGATCTCGGCACGATCGGTCGAGAATTCCATCCCCGAGAACAGCGGGCTGGCGCCGAGCGCTTCCCAGCGCTTGCGCAGGAACGCGACGTTCGCATCGCCCCACACCAGGTTCATGTGCGGCGTCGAGTTGATGAACGACCGCGGGTTGCCAAGCATCCCGGCCTCGACCTGGTGGCTCAGGAACTGGCGCGTGACCTGGAACTGTTCGTTGATCTCGACCGCCTTGGCGATCTCGACCTTGCCGTCGGCGGCGTTGACCGGCGTGTAGTTGAGCTCGCACAGCGCGGAATGCCCGGTGCCCGCGTTGTTCCAGCCGCCCGAGCTCTCCTCTGCCACCTTGTCGAGCCGTTCGACGAGTTCGATCGTCCAGCTCGGCTCGAGTTCGCGCAGCAGCACCGCGAGCGTGGCGCTCATGATCCCGCCCCCGATCAGCAGCACGTCGACGTTGCGCGTCGCGGTGGCGGCCTCGGCCTGCACCGCGGGCAGCACCGACGCCGTACCCGCGACGATCGCCGAGCCGAGCAAATTGCGGCGCGTCACGCCCCCGGCGGGATTGGCCGCGTCGCTGGAAGTATCGTTACCCGGCTGCGGGGAATTGCCGTCGTCGTTCGATCCAAGTCGCACAGAAAAACCTCTTCGTTGCCGCCCGGCCACGCCGGTTTCGCCGATGGGCAAAAACCTGGCAGGAAACCCGGAAACCGGCCTGTCGTTTGGGTGTGCAACGGATGCCGGAAGACGCACATGGCGATCACCCGAGCGCTCGCGCTGCTCGAAGTCCTCACCAGAGTCTGCTTCGTTTATTGGGCTATCATGCGCGGTTCAGCGCGCACCGTTTCCAGCCCCTACATGGCACCCCGGGCGTCCGCCGACAAGATGGCGGCCCCGGAAAGGCATGAAAAGCCCTGCTAATCCTGACCGCATCGGCGCGATCTTGGCCGCGCGCGCGACCCGCTGTCGTGCGCCGCGATCGTCAGCGCGACGGCAGGTCCATCAGCAATTCGGTCATGCGCTGACGCCCCGTCGCGGACAGGTGGATATGCGAGCGTCGCCCATCGCTTTCGTCGCGCGTGCGGATCACCAGACCCGCCTCCTGCAGGATCGCGAGATAGCGGAGCGCCGTCGCGGGTGGCGCGCAGGCACCGATGCACACCGCGGATACGCTCAGCTGCCGCCCCGCATGATGCGAGATGAACAGGTCGAGCAGGATATCCCAGGCGGGCTCGGAAAACAGCGACACGCCCAGCGTCTGATCGCGCTGCCGCCGCAGCGCGTACAGCCGCGTGGCCACCGCGACGACGCCTTCGGGTGTGTCGGACGGTCTGGCCACGGGAACCGGGCGAAGGCCGTTCACCGGCCGGACGAAGGGAATTGCATAGGACATCGTATGTCTCGACTGCCTTGTCAGCGCATCGTCGGGTCCTGGCGACTCCAGTCCAGATCCCGGCCTTGCGACCGGATCCGCCTGGAATGACGAAGCGTGCCGACGATGAGCAAAATCAAAATGGGATAGCTCCAGACGACCGACATCACGGCATAGGCCAGCCGGATCACGTCTGGATTGATGGCCTTGGCGAGATGGGCTCCCGTCCCCAACGCGTGGAGCGCGGTGACCCAGGCCGGCCAGAACCGATCGGCGGTGAGCGTGATCGCGATCATCACGCCCAGCAGCACGAGGTCGACGGTCATGATGCCGATCTCGACATCGACGAACATCGTCGCACCCATGAGGTGAAACATGCGCGTCGCCATCGCCGCCACGAGCAGCGCGACGCCGACCAGCCGTTCCGGCGCGCCACCGCGCCAGACCGCATAGACCGTGACCGCCACCTGGAGGGCGTTGAAGATCCAGACGCGTTCCACCTATCGGTTCAACCGACCACCGCCGCTTGCGGGATCACCGCGAGCATCAGGCCGCGGCGACGATGCGTACGGGCGGGAACGCCTCGACACCGGAGCGGAGTGCCCCGTCGTTCGGCGGACATTCTCCCTCGTCACCATAGCCGTAATAGGCGGCCAATCCGATCTCGGTGCGAACCCCGACCAGCGCCCGATGCGCGTCGACGAAGCGCTGGCGGGCCTTGATGATATCCGACGCCGCGTCGGACACGAGCTGCAGCGCGGCGCTCCCCGTCGCGACCGGAAGATTGGCGGCGACGCGTTGCTGCAGCAGCGTCGCCACGCACGTGCTGGCCAGCAGCGCGGCCTCGTCGACGGCCGCCTCTGCGCGCAAGAAGTCCCGTGTGACGGTATCGGTCGCCTGCCGGCGTTGCTTCAACATTCCTGCTTCCCCACCCCAAAAGGCCGATCGCTCGACCAGTTTGCGAGACCCGGCATCACCGCGGAACTGACGGAACAGGCTGGTCACCGTCGTCGTCATGGTGAGCAGCGCCACCGTGGTGACCGCCAGCAACGCCATGATCCCGATCAGGCGGATCAGCCTGTCCCCCTTGGACAGACGGTTACGCGCCGTTCCTCCCGGACCGCTCATGGGCATCGTTCCCATGAAGCGGCGAACGAGCCCCCATGGCTCGATCTGATCCATTCCTGATCGATTTGCGTCGGTTCGGGGAAGGTCGAATGGCTCGGATGGCAGCCGTTCGTACGTCGGACGCGGCTGGATCGGCACGTCTTGTACCGAAAGCTCGATGCCAGGTGTGGGAGCAGTCGATCCGGTCGCCTCGCGCGACGCCGCGGGCTCATCGCCGTCGCGCGGATCCCCGTCCAAAGCGGATGCAATCGGCGGGGGTGCAGCCGCGATGCCCGCGCTCTCCTCGTGCCGCTGCAAGGCGCGCGCGGCCTCGAATCGCGATCCGACGCGCAGGATCTGGATCGCCCGCTCGATCCGCTTGTCGATCGCCGACGGCGAGACCCCGAGGATCACCGCAATCTCTTTGGAGCTATGATGCTTGAGAACGAGTCGGAGGCAGGTTTTCTGCGCTTCGGTGAGGTGATCGATGCGACGCGTCGGCATGCCGCCATGTTAGGCATAAACCGCGACCTGCACACCTGTTTGATGGCGCGCGCGATGCTGCGCGCGGCGGCCGCACCGCTGAAACGCGCGATCGTTCACCGCGCGCGCTGCCGGAAATCCCAGCCAGACGGCGCATTACCGCGCTCGCGGCGCGCGTGGCGGCGACGCCAATGCCCCTGTTTCGCTGGCTCGAATGTACAAAAAACACGAACTTACCCGGCACTACGGCTTGCCTATTCTCACGTTCCGCCGTCTACATCGACATCTGTTCAGGATAGGTCTGGAATTAAGTCACGCTCATTCCTCTGTGGGAAATACTAGGCGCATGGAACTGACCTTCATCGGCATGTTCATCATTCTGGTGAGCATTCCGATCATCCTTGGCGGCGGCCTCGAAGCAATGTTCATCCTCATGCTGCTGTGCGGCCCGATGAACGGCTCGGCGGCCATGTATCTCTCGTCGTCGTCGATCACGCCGGTTCACTTCGTCCTGGCACTCACCACGATACGGCTGCTGATGTCACCGCCGGCATTTCAGCGCGATAACATACCGGCATTGCTGCATAACTGGCCGCTGGTCGCGTTCACGTTCTACGGCGTGGTCATGGCCGCGCTGGCGCCGCGGATCTTCTATCATGCAGCCGACCTTCCGAGCCTGCGCGGGATCAAGCTGCGCGGGCTCTACGACACGGTACAGCTCGCCCCCTCGATGCAGAACATAACCACGTCGATCTATCTGATCGGCACGATGGTCGCCGCGATGGTCGCGCATGTGCTGTTCTCCCGCCCGGGAAACGCACGGCTCCTTGTCAAAGGGGCGATCGTCATCGGCTGGATCAATCTCGGCATCGGCATATTGAGCGTGCTGGCGGGGCCGAGCGACGCACCGACGTTCCTGCGCCCGGTGTTCGAACTGTTTCGCAACGGCGCCTATGCGCAGCTCAACCATGAATTCAAAGGCTATGTCCGGGTCACCGGGCTGTTTCCCGAAGCATCGGCCTATGCCGCCTACACCTTCACATGGTTCTGCTTCATCTTCGAATGCTGGCTGCGCGACGTCCAGCCCCGCCGGACGGGCCCGCTCGCGCTGACGATGTTCGTGGTGTTGCTGATCAGCACCTCGTCGTCGGCCTATATCGGCCTGACGGCCTTCTCGGTCGTCCTCGTCATACGGCTGATCCTGTCGCCGGCGCTGATCTCGTCGTCGAAGATGGGCGTGCTCGCCGCCGCCGGGCTGGCGGGGCTGATCGGCTCGATCGGCGCGATGGTCGCGGTGCCGCATTTCGCCGAAGGGTTCGGCGACATGCTCGAACATATGACGGTCGGCAAATCGACGTCGACATCGGGGCTGCAACGCGCCTTCTGGGCGCGCAAGAGCGTCGAGGCGTTCCAGGTATCGGGAGGGCTGGGCGTCGGGCCGGGCAGCCTGCGCTCGTCGGGGCTGTTCACCGCGATCCTCGGATCGTCGGGCGTGATCGGGCTGAGCCTGTTCCTGACGCATCTCTACCGCGTGCTCCGCCCGCTCGCCTCGTCGACCTACACGCCCGTTGCCGACGAGGATTCGTCGGTCGGCGTCGCCGCCGCCTGGGCCGCCATCCTATGCGTCATCCCGCTCGGCATCGCCGCCTCGTCGCCCGACCCGGGGCTCGATTTCGGGCTGCTCACCGGCGCGGCGCTGGCACTGCGCAACCGCGCGGGATCGGCGCTTCGCACCCTCCCCGCACGCCTCCCCTATCGACCGCTGCCGGGACTGACCCCGCCTGCCCAGGCTGGCCCTCCCCGGCAGGCATAGCGCGCGTGCGCGAGCCCGACGATGCGGTAGCGCCGGCGCCGTTCAATTTCGAGCTGGGCAATTGCGGCTTGCGGCGTCTGGCCGCAAAGCCTTGGTGGACAGGGCTGGATTCGAACCAGCGTACGGGAAACCCGGGCAGATTTACAGTCTGCTGCCTTTAACCACTCGGCCACCTGTCCAGATAGGCCGCTCTTGTTTCAAGCGAGGCGGCTCAATGGCGAAGCTTGTCGGCGCTGTCAACGCGGGTTGCGCCAACTTCCGCGCCCGCATAGCCTTTCCACGACAAAAAAACGCATCAGGGGGACATTCATGCGTCGATCGCACCTATTCCGGCTTGCCGCTGCCACCGTCACGGCCACGTCTCTGTCGATCGTGCTGCCCGGCCTCGCCGCGGCGAAGGACGCGGCGCCGGGCAAGGACATGGTGCCGGTCAACCGGATCATCGACGAGGGCACGAATCACAGCCAGGTCATGGTGACCGTCCAGCATCTGACCGACGTGATCGGCCCGCGGCTGACCAATTCGCCCGCGATGCGCACCGCGGAGGCATGGACGCAGCGTCAGTTCACCGACTGGGGCCTCAAGAACGTCCACAAGGAAGGGTTTGCGTTCGGCCGCGGCTGGTCGATCGAGCGGTCGAGCGTCCGCATGATCACGCCGCGCGTCGTCCAGCTGACGGCGATCCCGGTCGCGTGGACGCCCGGGACGACGGGCGCCGCGCTGACCGCGCCGGTCATCGTCGCGCCGATGACGCGCGAACGCGATTTCGCCAAATGGCGCGGCAAGCTCGGCGGCAAGATCGTCCTGCTCACGCTGCCCGGCACCGGCGACGAGCCGGGCGAGCCCGCCTTCAAGCGGCTGAGCGGCGAAGACCTCGGCAAGCTCGACCGCTTCCAGCAGCCCCGCTACGATCCGGAGGCCGCCGACCGCCGGCTGAAACGTCTCGATTTCGCGAAGAAGCTCGATGCGTTCCTGAAGAGCGAAGGCGCGGTGGCGACCGCGACGATGGCCTATCGCGACGGCAAGCTGGTCAGCGGCGAGGGCTATCTGTTCGGTGTCGGCGACACGCCCGCGCTGCCGGGCGTGCAGATCGCCGCGGAAGATTACCGTCGGCTTGCGCGTCTCGCCAAGTCGGGCCCTGCCCCGACGCTCGAGATCGTCAGCGACGTCCGCTTCGACGACAGCGACCCGCAGGCCTATAACGTCATCGCCGAGATCCCCGGGACCGACCCGAAGGCGGGTTATGTGATGGCGGGCGCGCATCTCGACAGCTGGGTCGCCGCCGATGGCGCCGCCGACAACGCGGCGGGCTCGGCGATGATCATGGAAGCCGCGCGGATCCTGGCGGCGACGGGCGTCCGGCCGAAGCGCACGATCCGGTTCGCGCTCTGGGCGGGCGAGGAACAGGGCATTCTCGGCTCCATGGCCTATGTGACGCAGCATCTCGCGACGCGGGGCGGCCCGAACGATCCGCCGCAGACGGGAATGCAGAGCTATTACGGCTTCTCGCAGAAATGGCCGATCACGCCGCTGCCGGGCTATGCGGACCTCGCGGCCTATTTCAACATCGACAACGGCTCGGGCAAGTTGCGCGGGCTGTATGCGGAGACCAATCCCGCGGTGGTGCCGATCTTCCGCGACTGGCTCAGTCCGTTCGCATCGATGGGCGCGTCGACCGTCGTCGTCCGCCCCACCGGCGGGACCGATCACGTCTTCATGCAGCAGGTCGGCGTACCGGGCTTCCAGTTCATCCAGGATCCGCTCGACTATGACAGCCGGATCCACCACACGTCCGCCGACACCTTCGACCATCTGAAGGCGGACGACATGCGCCAGGGGTCGATCGTGCTCGCATCGGTGTTGCTCAGCGCGGCGAATGCGGACAAGGCGCTGCCACGCACGCCACTGCCGACCAAACCGGTGGTGACCGACCCTTATGGATATAGCGATGACGATGACTGATAGCATGACAGGAGCGCTCTGATGGCAGCACGCAAGGGCCATCGGCCGAGCAAGGCCCCCGCGGGACGTCCGCGCTTCTGGGGCAAGCACGCGGTGGGCGCGGCGCTCGCCAACCCCGAACGCACGGTCCGCAAGATCCTCGGCACGCGTGAGGCGCTGGCAGGCTTCGACCTGCCCGCCAACGTCCCCGTGACCTTTGCCGAGGCCGCCGACCTCGCGCGGCTCGTCCCCGGCGATGCGCCGCATCAGGGCGTGGTGATCGAGGTCGAGCCGCTCGAGGACATGTGGCTCGCCGACCTGCTCGAGCATGGCCGGGACGACAATCGTCCGCTCGTCATCCTCGACGGCGTGACCGATCCGCACAATGTCGGCGCGATCATGCGCTCGGCGGCGGCGTTCGACGCGCTCGGCATCGTCACCCCCGACCGCAACGCCCCACCCGAATCGGGCACGATCGCGCGCGCCGCGTCGGGCGCGCTCGAGACGGTGCCGTGGATCCGCGTCGTGAACCTCGCCCGCGCGCTCGAGGAGATCGCCGAAGCCGGGTTCTGGCGGATCGGCCTCACCGGCCATGCGACGCAGACGCTGTCCGAGGCGATGGGGACGCAGCGCATCGCGATCGTGCTCGGCGCCGAGGGCGAAGGCATGCGCAAGAACACCGAGGAGCATTGCGACGAACTCGCCAAGCTCCCCATCTCGGAAAAGGTCGAGAGCCTCAACGTCTCGAACGCCGCCGCGATCGCGCTCTACGCGGTGACGACGCGCTGACTCTCTCCCTCTCCCCCACGGGGGAGAGGGAAGCGGCCCGCCGCGCAGCGGTGGGAAGGGTGAGGGGCGTGAGGCCAGAAACCCCCGCCCCCACCGCGCGTCCCAACCGCCCGGATCAATCCTCGGCGGCGATCCGCACCTTCAGCCCGTCCAGCGCGTCGGTCATGTCGATCTGGCACGACAGCCGCGAGAATTCGTCGCGGTCGCTGGTCGAGTCGAGCAGGTCGTTCTCGTCCTCGCTCATCGGCTTGAGTTTGGCCGCAAAGTCCGGGTCGACATGGACGTGGCAGGTGGCGCACGAGCAGCAGCCGCCGCACAAGGCGAGGATCTCGTCGATCCCGGCGTCGCGGATGACCTCCATCACCGAAAGCCCCGCATCGCCCATGATCTCACGTTCTTCCCCCTCGCGCGTAACGACGATAAGCTTGGGCATGTCAGTCTCCGAAAAATCCTCGCAATCCCATGCCGACAGTGCGCAACGCGATCAAGCATCATGGGGCTGAACGCCGACCAGCTCGAGCACGCGATGGCGGCCTTGTGCGCGATCGAGCCCGCGTTCGCCGTCGCGGTCGCCAACAAGGGCCACCCTGCCCCGCGCATCAGCGAACGCGGCTTTGCCACCTTGTTGCGGACGATCGTCGGACAACAGGTCAGCGTCGCCTCGGCGCAGGCGGTCTGGACCAAGCTCGACACCGTGGTCGGGGGCGCCGACGACCCCACGCGGATCGCGGCCGCCAGCGACGAGACGCTGCGAAGCGCCGGCCTGTCGCGGCAGAAGCTCGGCTATGCGCGCAGCCTCGCCGACGAGGTCACGAGCGGCCGGCTCGACCTCGCCAACCTGCCCGAGGACGACGAGGAGGCGATCGCGGCGCTGGTCCGCGTCAAGGGCATCGGCCGGTGGTCCGCCGAGATCTACCTGTTGTTCGCCGAAGGACGCACCGACATCTGGCCCGCGGGCGATCTCGCCATCCAGATCGAGGTCGGCCGGATCCTCGGTCACGACACGCGCCCCAGCGAAAAACTGACCCGCGAACTCGCCGAGGCCTGGCGCCCGCACCGCGGCGCGGCGGCGATCTTCGCGTGGCATCACTATCAGGCAGAGATGAAGGTGATCTGAGCGCGGCGCTTGAACGTCCCGCGCGCCGTCGTCCCGACCAAAGCCACGCCCCGGCGCCAAGCGGCGCGGCGTTCGGGGCCCTGGATCCTGACTTTCGTCAGGATGACGAGTGCAGGCCAGCGCAGCACGCCCTGCGAACCCCTCACCGGGCACAAAGACCACGGCCCGCTCCCAAGCTCACCACCACCGCTCACCCCCTCCCGTCATCCTGACGAAAGTCAGGATCCAGAGCCAAACAGCTCAGCGTCCGTAACCCTGGATCCTGACTTTCGTCAGGATGACGGGAACAGGCCGGCGCAGCACGCCCCGCCGGCCCTCTCGAGCCACAAACACCACGGCCCGCCCCCAGCCTCACCACCACAGCCTTCCCCTTCCGTCATCCTGACGAAAGTCAGGATCCAGAGCCAAGCAGCCCACCGCCCGTGCCCCCAGGGCTGACGTCCATCAGCATGACAGGACCAACGAACAACCGCGCCCCCGCCCCCCCCCAACACCCGCGCGGCGAGCGAAGCGCTTGTCCCCCCCGCTCCCATCCGGCAAAGCACGCGCGATGCCGCCGCCCAGTTCCGCCCTCGCCCACTCGCTGTCCGACAGCTATCGCACCGTCGCCATCCCCGAAGGCGCCCCATTCTGGCGGCGGTTGTTCGCGTTCGTCGGACCGGGCTATCTCGTCGCGGTCGGCTATATGGATCCGGGCAACTGGGCGACCGACATCGCCGGCGGCTCGGCGTTCGGCTACACGCTCCTGTCGGTCGTATTGCTCTCCAACCTGATGGCGATGGTGCTCCAGGCCTTGTCCGCACGGCTCGGCATCGTCGCCGGGCTCGACCTCGCCCAGGCGTGTCGCGCGCATTATTCGAAGCGCGTGTCGGTCGTGCTCTGGTTCCTGTGCGAGATCGCGATCATCGCGTGCGATCTGGCCGAGGTGCTCGGCACCGCGATCGCGCTCAAACTGCTGTTCGGGCTGCCACTCGTCTGGGGCGTCGTGCTAACCGCGCTCGACGTGTTCCTGATCCTCGCGCTGCAACGCTTCGGCTTCCGCAAGCTCGAGGCGTTCATCGTCGCGCTGCTCGTGATCATCGCCGGCTGCTTCATCTTCGAGCTGTTCCTCGCGCGGCCCGACATGGCGGGCGTGCTCGGCGGGCTCGTGCCGACGACCGAGATCGTCACCAACCCGGCGATGCTCTATATCGCGATCGGCATCCTTGGCGCGACCGTCATGCCGCACAACCTCTATCTCCACTCGTCGATCGTCCAGACGCGCGCCTTCGCACCGACCGAGGCGGGCAAGCGCGACGCGGTGACGATGGCGACGATCGACGGCACGATCGCGCTCGGCCTCGCCTTCTTCATCAACGCCGCGATCCTGATCCTCGCCGCCGCCACCTTCCACGTCGCCGGGCGCACCGACGTCGCCGATATCGACCAGGCGCATGCGTTGCTCGCACCGATGCTCGGCATGGGCGCGGCAAGCGTCGTGTTCGCGGTCGCGCTGCTCGCCTCGGGGCAGAATTCGACCGTCACGGGCACGCTCGCCGGCCAGATCGTGATGGAGGGTTTCCTCAACCTGCGCATGCCCGTCTGGGCGCGGCGTCTCGTCACGCGGCTGCTCGCGATCATCCCCGCGGTGTTCGTGGTCGGCGCCGCGGGCGATGCGGGTGCAACGCGGCTGCTGGTGCTGAGCCAGGTCGTGCTAAGCCTGCAGCTTCCCTTCGCGGTCGTGCCGCTCGTCAAGTTCACCGGCGACGCGCAGATCATGGGCTCGCTGGTCAGCCCGGTCTGGCTGAAAGCGCTCGCCTGGGTGATCGCCGCGGTCATTATCGGCCTCAACGCGACGCTGCTGATCGGCATGCTCTAGGATAAATTGACATGGGTTAGGCAACGCGCGCCCATCTCGTCGATCGCGTCCCGCGACTGCGCAAGTCCGCGTGACAAAGGTGGCCGCGCGGCTAGGATCACCGGCGACGACAACGAGATACGGAATTCGCGTGACCGCAAACCCTGCCATGCAGCACTCCGTCCAGACGCTGGCCGATCCGATCCTCGACACGCTCGTCCACCGGATCGGCAAGGATGCGCAGGCCGCGCTTCCACACGACTGGCTCGCGGCGACGATCCTGACGGTGCGCAACGACATCGTCGAACGCTGGATGGCGTCGACCAAGGCGGCGCATGCGGCGGGCGCCAAGCGCGTCTATTATCTCAGCCTCGAATTCCTGATCGGCCGGCTGCTCCGCGATGCGGTGACCAACCTGCAACGCAGCGGCGAGGTATCGCGTGCGCTCGCACTCCACGGCGTCGATCTGGCCGCGCTCGAGGAGATCGAGCCCGATGCGGCGCTCGGCAATGGCGGGCTCGGGCGGCTGGCGGCGTGCTTCATGGAAAGCATGGCGAGCCTCGCGCTCCCCGCTTACGGCTATGGCATCCGCTATGTGAACGGCATGTTCCGCCAGCGGATCGACGATGGCTGGCAGGTCGAGATGCCCGAAAGCTGGCTCGCGCACGGCAACCCGTGGGAGTTCGAGCGCCGCGAGAGTGCGTATTTCATCGGCTTCGGCGGCGAGGTCATCGCGACCGACAGCGGCCAGGTCCATTGGAGCCCCGCCGAGGCGGTCGAGGCGATCGCGGTCGACACCCCCGTCGTCGGCTGGCGCGGCGAGCACGTCAACACGCTGCGGCTGTGGACCGCGCGCGCGTTCGATCCGATCAAGCTCGACCGGTTCAACGCGGGCGACTTCACCGGTGCGCTCGCCGATCAGCTCCGCGCCGAGACGCTCACGCGCGTTCTCTATCCCAATGACTCCACCGCCGCGGGGCAGGAACTGCGGCTGCGGCAGGAATATTTCTTCTCGTCCGCCTCGATCCAGGACATCGTCCGCCGCCACATCCAGTATTTCGGCGACATCCGCACCTTGCCCGACAAGGCCGCGATCCAGCTCAACGACACGCACCCCGCGGTGTCGGTCGCCGAGCTGATGCGGCTGCTGATCGATCATCACGAATTCGCGTTCGACGAGGCGTGGAAAATCACGCGCGCCACCTTCGGCTACACCAACCACACCTTGCTGCCCGAGGCGCTGGAGAGCTGGCCGCTGCCGCTGTTCGAGCGGCTGCTGCCGCGCCACATGCAGATCGTCTACGCGATCAACGCAAGGCTGCTGCGCGAGGCGCGCGGCGTTGACGGCATCGACGACCGCGCGATCGCCGCGATCAGCCTGATCGACGAGGGCGGCGAGCGGCGCGTGCGGATGGCCAATCTCGCCTTTGCCGGATCGCACAGCGTCAACGGTGTCGCGGCGCTGCATACGCAGCTGATGAAGAAGACCGTCTTCGCCGATCTCCACTGCCTCTATCCGACGCGAATCAACAACAAGACCAACGGGATAACGCCGCGCCGCTGGCTGCAGCAGTGCAACCCGGGCCTCACCACGCTGATCCGCGACGCGATCGGCGACGGCTTTCTCGACGATGCCGAACGGCTGATCGATCTCGATGTTTTTGCCGACGATTCCGCCTTCAGGGAGCGGTTTTGGGCGGTGAAGCGTTCGAACAAGGTGGCATTGGCAAATCATATCAAGGACAGCATGGGGCTGCGTATCGACCCCGACGCGCTGTTCGACGTGCAGATCAAGCGCATTCACGAGTATAAGCGCCAGCTGCTCAACATCATCGAGACGGTCGCGCTGTACGACCAGATCCGCAGCCACCCCGAACGCGACTGGACGCCGCGTGTGAAGCTGTTCGCGGGCAAGGCGGCGTCGAGCTATCACAATGCGAAGCTCGTCATCAAACTGGCGAACGACGTCGCGCGCCGGATCAATGCGGACCCGTCGGTCGGCGGGCTGCTCAAGGTCGCGTTCCTGCCCAATTACAATGTGTCGCTCGCCGAGAAGATCATCCCCGCCGCCGATCTCAGCGAACAGATCTCGACCGCGGGGCTCGAGGCGTCGGGCACCGGCAACATGAAGTTCGCGATGAACGGCGCGCTGACGATCGGCACGCTCGACGGCGCGAATATCGAGATCAAGGATCGCGTCGGCGACGACAACATCTTCATCTTCGGCATGACCGCGGACGAGGTCGAGGCGAAGCGCGCCTCGGGCTATGACCCGCGCAGTGTGATCGACGGGTCGGCCGAGCTGCGCCAGGCGGTCTCGGCGATCGCCTCGGGCGTGTTCTCGCCCGATGATCGCCAGCGTTATGCGGGGCTGATGGGCGGGCTGTACGAGGGCGACTGGTTCATGCTCGCCGCCGATTTCGACAGCTATGCCACCGCGCAGCGCAGCGTCGACACGCGCTGGAACGATCGCGACGCGTGGGTCGCCTCGACCGTGCGCAACGTCGCGCGTGTGGGCTGGTTCTCGTCCGACCGCACGATCCGCGAATATGCCCGCGATATCTGGACGGTGATGTGAAGCCACCCGAAGGCGCCATCGTTGCCCTGATCGAGGGCCGTCACGACGATCCCTTCTCGCTGCTTGGCGTGCATGCCGGCCCCGGGGCACGTTCGCGCGCGCCTGGCTGCCCGGCGCGGCGACCGCGGAGGCGCACGCACTCGACGGCACGACGCTTGGCACCCTGCCCCGGATCGACGATCGCGGGCTGTTCGAGGGGCCGATCGACGGCGATCCGCAGCCGGTGAAATACCATGCCGAGGGCGGTGGCGCGGATTGGTGGGTGACCGATCCGTACAGCTTCGGCCCCGTGCTCGGCCCCGTCGACGACGTGCTGATGGCGGAAGGCAACCACCACCGCCTCCACGACAAGATGGGCGCGCACCTGATCGAGCATGAGGGCGCGCACGGCGTTCATTTCGCGCTCTGGGCGCCCAACGCGCAGCGCGTCTCGGTGGTCGGCGACTTCAACGACTGGGATGGCCGCCGCCACGCGATGCGCAGGCGCGGCGACGTCGGCGTCTGGGAGATCTTCATCCCCGACATCGCCGAATATCGCGCGTATAAATACGAGATCGTCGGTCCCGATGGCCGGCTCCAGCCGCTGAAAGCCGACCCCTTCGCCTTTGCCAGCGAGCTGCGCCCCGCGACCGCGTCGATCACGCGCACGCTCGCGCACGAATGGGCGGATACGAGCCACCGCAAACACTGGGCCTCGGTCGATCCGCGCCGCGTGCCGATCAGCATCTATGAGGTTCATGCCGGATCGTGGGACCGTGACGAGAATGACTGGTTCCTGACCTGGGACGCGCTCGCCGACCGGTTGATCCCGTACGTAGTCGAGATGGGCTTCACGCACATCGAGTTCATGCCGATCAGCGAACATCCCTATGATCCGAGCTGGGGCTATCAGACCACCGGGCTCTACGCGCCGTCCGCACGGTTCGGCGATGTCGAGGGCTTTGCGCGGTTCGTCGACGGTGCGCATCTCGCCGGGATCGGCGTGCTGCTCGACTGGGTGCCTGCGCATTTCCCGACCGACGCGTTCGGGCTCGCGCATTTCGACGGCACCGCGCTCTACGAACACGAAGACCCGCGGCTCGGTTTCCACCCTGACTGGAACACCGCGATCTACAATTTCGGGCGGCGCGAGGTGTCGTCCTTCCTCGTCAACAACGCGCTGTTCTGGGCGGAGCGCTATCATATCGACGGGCTTCGCGTGGATGCGGTCGCGTCGATGCTCTATCGCGATTATTCGCGCGAGGCGGGCGAATGGATCCCCAACGACACCGGCGGGCGCGAGAACTGGGAGGCGGTCGCATTCCTGCGCGACATGAACCGCGCGGTCTACGCACAGCATCCCGGCATCTTCACGATCGCCGAGGAATCGACCTCATGGCCAGGCGTCTCCGCGCCCGTCGGCGATGACGGCAAGAGCGGTGGGCTGGGCTTCGGGTTCAAGTGGAACATGGGCTTCATGCACGACACGCTCCAGTACATGGCGCGCGATCCGCTGCACCGGAAGCATCATCACGGCGAGATCAATTTCGGGCTGGTCTATGCGTTCAGCGAGAATTTCGTCCTGCCGCTCAGCCATGACGAGGTCGTCCACGGCAAGGGCTCGCTGCTCACCAAGATGCCCGGCGACGACTGGCAGCAATTCGCGAACCTGCGCGCCTATTACGCGTTCATGTGGGGCTATCCGGGGAAGAAGCTGCTCTTCATGGGGCAGGAGTTCGCGCAGCGTCGCGAATGGTCCGAAGGCCGCGCGCTCGACTGGTGCCTGCGCAACAGCCGCAGCCATGAGGGCATCCGCAACCTCGTCCGCGACCTGAACACGGTCTACCGCGACAAGCCCGCGCTCCACGCGCGCGACTGCGAGGCCGAGGGCTTCGAATGGCTGATCGCCGACGATGCCGCCAATTCGGTCTTTGCGTGGCTCCGCAAGGCGCCGGGTGCGAAGCCCGTCGCGATCATCGCCAACATGACGCCGATCGCGCGCGCGCCCTATCGCATCCCGCTCCCGCTCGACGGCCGCTGGTGCGAGATCATCAACAGCGACGCGCATGAATATTGGGGCAGCGGGCTCGGCAATCTCGGCGGCGTCGTCGCGGAAGACGGCGCGGCATGGGTCACGCTGCCGCCTCTGGCCACGATCATGCTCGAGTTCGAGGGCTGAAACGGAACAAGCCGCGGGTGACGAGGCGTTATACCGCGGACGATTAGGGAGAGACGAAGATGGTTGAACGGCGGGGACAGCCACTGGCGCGCGACGCGATGGCGTATGTGCTGGCCGGTGGCCGCGGCAGTCGGCTGATGGAGCTGACCGACACGCGCGCGAAACCCGCGGTGTATTTCGGCGGCAAGGCACGGATCATCGATTTCGCGCTGTCGAACGCGATCAATTCGGGCATCCGCCGGATCGGCGTCGCGACTCAGTACAAGGCGCATTCGCTGATCCGCCACCTTCAGAGCGGCTGGAACTTCCTGCGCTCCGAACGCAACGAGAGCTTCGACATCCTGCCCGCCTCGCAGCGGATCAGCGAGTTCCAGTGGTATGAGGGCACCGCGGATGCCGTGTACCAGAATATCGACATCATCGAGAGCCACGCGCCGGAATACATGGTCATCCTCGCGGGCGATCACATCTACAAGATGGATTACGAGCTGATCCTGCAACAGCATTGCGAGACCGGCGCGGACGTCACGATCGCCTGTCTCGAAGTGCCGCGGATGGAGGCGGTCGGCTTCGGCGTGATGGCGGTCGACGAGCATGACAATGTCACAGCCTTCGTCGAGAAGCCCGCCGACCCGCCGGCGATTCCGGGCAATCCGGACATCGCGCTGGCATCGATGGGGATCTACGTCTTCCACACCCGGTTGCTGTTCGACGAGCTGCGCCGCGATGCCGAAACGCCGGGATCGTCGCGCGACTTCGGCAAGGACATCATCCCGTACCTCGTCAAGCACGGCAAGGCGGTCGCGCACCGCTTCTCCGACAGCTGCGTCCGATCGGAGGGCGAGGTCGAGGCCTATTGGCGCGACGTCGGCACCGTCGACGCCTATTGGGAGGCGAATATCGACCTCACCGACGTGGTACCCAAGCTCGATCTCTACGATCGCAGCTGGCCGCTCTGGACCTATTCGGAAGTCACCCCGCCCGCCAAGTTCGTCCATGCGGACGACGGTCGGCGCGGCGAGGCGGTGTCGAGCCTCGTGTCGGGCGACTGCATCATCTCGGGCTCGTCGATCCACCGCAGCCTGATCTTCACGGGCACGCGCGCGCACAGCTATTCGATGCTCGACCAGGCGGTGATCCTGCCGCACTGCGAGATCGGCCGCGGCGCGCGTCTGTCGAAGGTCGTCGTCGACCGCGGCGTTGTGATCCCCGACGGCCTCGTCGTCGGCGAGGATGCCGAACTCGACGCACAGCGCTTCCGCCGCACCGACAACGGCGTCGTCCTCGTCACCAAGTCGATGATCGACCGGCTGATCACGTGATGGCGCAGCGGGCAGCCCATCCCCCGACCGATGCCTTTGAGACACGCGTGCTGTCGGTCGCGTCGGAAGCCTATCCGCTGATCAAGACGGGGGGCTCGCCGACGTGGTCGGTGCGCTTCCCGCCGCGCTTGCACCGCACGGCGCCGCGCTCACGACGTTCCTCCCGGGCTATCCCGCGCTCGCCGCCGTGACGAAGCGGGCGAAGGTCGTCCATCGCTACACCGACCTGCTCGGCGTCGAGGCACGCATCCTCAAGGCACGGATCGGCGATCACCCGCTCCTCGTGCTCGACGCGCCCAGCCTGTTCGCCCGCGGCGGCGGCCCATATGGCGACGCGAGCGGGATGGACTGGGTCGACAACTGGCGTCGCTTTGCCGCGTTCGGCCGCGCCGCCGCCGATCTCGCCTCGGGTGTCGTCGAGGGCCATGCGTTCGACATCCTCCACGCGCATGACTGGCAGGCGGCGATGGCCCCCGCCTATCTGCGCTACGCCCCCGGCCCCGGCACCCCTGCGAAGACGATCGTCACGATCCACAATATCGCGTTCCAGGGCCGCTATGGTCACGACATCTTCACCGCGCTCGCGCTGCCCGACGCCGCCTTCGCGCTCGACGGCATCGAATATTATGGCGGTGTCGGCTTCCTGAAGGCGGGGCTCGAGGCCGCCGACGCGATCACCACGGTCAGCCCGACCTATGCCGCGGAGATCCGCCGCGGCGAGTTTGGCATGGGGCTCGAGGGGCTGATCAACGATCGCGCAGGCCGTGTCTCGGGGATCGTCAACGGTATCGACCCCGCGGTCTGGAATCCCGAATCCGACGCCGCGCTGCCCGCGCGATACACGCACCGGACGCTGGGTCGCCGTCGTGCGAACAAGCGCGCGGTCGAGACGCTCTACGGCCTCGACAGCGGCGACGGGCCGATCTTCACCGTCATCAGCCGGCTGACCTGGCAAAAGGGCATGGACGTCCTCGTCGACATACTCGACGAACTCGTCGCGCTTGGCGGCCGATTGGCGCTGCTCGGGTCGGGCGACACCACGCTCGAACACGCGTTCCTAGCCGCGGCGGAGCGCCATCCCGGCCGGATCGGCGTGCGCATCGGCTATGACGAACCCGTCTCGCATCTGCTCCAGGGCGGCGCCGACGCGATCCTGATCCCGTCGCGGTTCGAACCCTGCGGCCTGACGCAGCTTTATGGGCTCGCTTATGGCTGCATCCCCGTCGTCGCGCGCACCGGCGGTCTTGCCGACACCGTGATCGACGCCAACGAGGCCGCGATCGCGGCGGGCGTCGCCACCGGCGTCCAGCACGACGGAGTCACGCCCGATGCACTCCGCCACGCGCTGCGCCGAACGCTCGCGCTCTATGCACGCCCCGATCGCTGGGCCATGTTGCAGCGCAACGCGATGCGCGCGGACTTCTCGTGGGACGAGAGCGGCCGCCGCTACGCAGACCTGTATTCGAGCCTCCTGGAGCCAGCATGATCCGCACCGTTTCGACCACGCCCTATACCGATCAGAAGCCCGGCACCTCGGGTCTGCGCAAGAAGGTGAAAATCTTCCAGCAGGCCAATTATGCCGAGAATTTCGTCCAGTCGGTGTTCGACGTCGTCGACGACAAGGCGGGCGCGACGCTGGTAATCGGCGGCGATGGCCGTTTCCTTAACCGCGAGGTGATCCAGGTCGCGATCCGCATGGCCGCGGCGAACGGCTTCGGCCGCGTGATCGTTGGCCGCGGCGGCATCCTGTCGACGCCCGCCGCGAGCCACATGATCCGCAAGCGCGGCGCGATCGGCGGGCTGGTCCTGTCCGCCAGCCACAACCCCGGCGGTCCCGACGAGGATTTCGGGATCAAGTACAATATCGCCAATGGCGGCCCCGCGCCCGAATCGATCACCGACGCGATCAACGCGCGCACGCTCGAGATCGACCGCTGGCTGACTGTCGACGCCGCCGACATCGATCTCGACCAGGACGGTGAGGTCATGGTCGGTGACATGCCCGTCGAGGTCGTCGATCCGGTCGAGGATTATGCCGCGCTGATGGAGACTTTGTTCGACTTCGACGCGATCCGCGCCGCGAAGCTGACGATGGCGTTCGACGCGATGAGCGCGGTCACCGGCCCCTATGCGACCGAGATCCTCGAACGCCGGCTGGGATTTGCGGCGGGCACGGTGCGCAACGGCACCCCGCTTCCCGATTTTGGCGGGCATCACCCCGACCCCAACCTCGTCCACGCGCACGCGCTGTACGAGACGATGATGGCGCCCGACGCGCCCGATTTCGGCGCGGCGTCGGACGGCGATGGCGACCGCAACCTGATCATCGGCCGGCACCGGTTCGTCACTCCCTCGGACAGCCTCGCGATGCTGGCGGCGAACGCCCACCTCGCCCCCGGCTATGCCGGCGGGCTCAAGGGCATCGCCCGCTCGATGCCCACCAGCGCGGCGGCGGACCGCGTCGCGGCAGCGCTCGGCATCCCCGCGTACGAGACCCCGACCGGCTGGAAGTTCTTCGGCAATCTGCTCGACGCAGGCATGGCGACGATCTGCGGCGAGGAGAGCGCGGGCACCGGCTCCGACCATGTCCGCGAGAAGGACGGCCTGTGGGCAGTCCTCCTGTGGCTCAACATCCTCGCCGTCCGCGGCGAGAGCGTCGATGCGATCGCGCGCGATCACTGGGCGAAGTTCGGCCGCAACTATTACGCGCGTCATGATTACGAGGGGATCGACACGCCGCGTGCGGACGCGTTGATGGCCGCGTTGCGCGCCAGTCTTGCCACGCTGCCCGGCCAGCGTCATGGCGACCTTACCGTCGAGACCGCGGACGAGTTCGCCTATACCGACCCCACCGACGGCTCGATCAGCCGCAACCAGGGTGTCCGGATCCTGTTCGAAGGCGGCAGCCGCGTCGTCTTCCGTCTGTCGGGCACCGGCACCAGCGGCGCGACGTTGCGCGTTTATCTCGAGCGCTACGAAGGCATCGGCGGCGATCTCGACCGTGATACCGGCGACATGCTGTCCGGGATCGTCGCGGCAGCAGAGGCGATCGCAGGCATCGAACGGCACACCGCGCGCACCGCGCCGGACGTCGTGACGTGATCCGCCGCGCCGTGCTGCTTGCGGCGTCCGCGCTGCTCGCCGCCGCGGCGCCGGCACCCGAGACGCCGCCGCGCTCCCCGGCGCAACTGTTCGGCCCGCTCTACACGGCGGTCCAGATGCGCGGGCTGTTTCCCGATTCGAAGACCTTTGCCGACGCGGTCCCCCATCGCTCGCCAGAGGCGATTCTGGCCGCCTATGCGCGCTGCCGCTGCGACACCGCGCCGGCACTCCGCCGGTTCGTCGAGGCGAATTTCGCGATCCCCGCCACCCCCGCCGCGCCACCGACGATCCAGAAGCTGACGCTGAAGGCGCATATCGACGCGCTCTGGCCACAGCTCACGCGGACCCAGACGACCGTTCCGGCCGGCGCGTCCGCGCTGTCGCTGCCGAGGCGCTATGTCGTCCCGGGCGGCCGCTTCCGCGAGATGTATTACTGGGACAGCCATTTCACGCTGCTCGGCGTCCAGCGATCGGGGCGCCAGGATCTGGTCGAGGACATGGTCGTCGATTTCGGCAGCCTGATCGATCGCTACGGCCATGTCCCCAACGGTACGCGCACCTATTATCTCAGCCGTTCGCAGCCTCCCGTCTTCTATCTCATCGCCGCGCTCTCGCGCGATCCGACGACGCTCGCGACGCGCAACCGGCAGCTTCGCGCCGAACACGCATTCTGGATGGCGGGCGCCGAGACGCTCAGGCCCGGCGAGCAATCGCGTCGCGCGGTCCGCCTGCCCGACGGCACTTTGCTCAACCGCTATTGGGACGATCGCGACGATCCGCGCGACGAAAGCTACCGCGAGGACGCCGCGCTCGCCGACCAGACCCCGTCGCGCGATCGGCGCCAATTGTTCCGCGATCTGCGCGCGGCGGCGGAAAGCGGCTGGGACTTTTCGTCGCGCTGGCTCGGCGACGGGCGCTCGCTCGCGACGATCCGCACCACGCGGTTCGCCGCGGTCGATCTCAACAGCCTGATGTTCGGCATGGAACAGGCGATTGCCGCAAACTGCAGCGCGCTGGGCGATCCGGCGTGCGCGGCGGCGTTCACGGCGCGCGCGTCCGCCCGCGCGGCGGCAATCCGCAAGCATCTGTGGAACGGCCGGTTCTTTGCCGATTACGACCTCGACGCCAACCATGCGAACGACTTTGCGAGCGCGGCGATGGCGTTCCCGCTGTTCGCGCGGATCGCCACGCGCGATCAGGCGAGCGCAACCACCGCCGCGCTCCGCCCGTTCGTCGGCGAGGGCGGCCTGCGCACCACCGCGATCGGCAGCGGTCAGCAATGGGACGATCCCAATGGCTGGGCACCGCTGCAATGGGTCGCGATCCAGGGCCTGCGACATTATGGCGAGACCACGATGGCGGACCAGATCGCCAAGGCATGGCTCGCCAGCGTGTCGCGCGAATACACAGCGAGCGGCAAGCTTCTCGAGAAATACGACGTCGTCGAGCGCAAGCCGGGCGGCGGTGGCGAATATCCCAACCAGGACGGGTTTGGCTGGACCAACGGCGTCACGCGCGCGCTGATGACCGACTGATCCAGCGCCGTCCCCGACACCTTCGCACGACACAAAAAAAGGGCGGGAGCCTTTCGACTCCCGCCCCCGCAGAGACACCCGGTATCAGAACTTCAGGCGGGCCCCGATCGTGTAGGCGCGACCGATCGCGTCGTACGTCGTCGGGAAGGTGTTGCCGCTGTTGAACGCCGTACCACCGACGGTCGACCCGACCAGAGGCGGCTTCTTGTCGAACAGGTTGTCGACGGTCAGCGTCATCTCGAACTGGTCGGTCGGCAGGAAGCGGAGCGCCAGGTCGAAATAATCATAGGCGTCGATCCGCTCATACGCGTCGAGCAGTGTCGCCGGGTTCGGCCCGCCCGGCTGCGCGGTCGTCAGCGGCTGCGTCGCCGTTGCGCGGAAAGGCTCGATCGCGACCGAGTTGACGTGGTTCCACAACAGCGAGATGTCGAACATCTCCTGGCTGTAGGTCACGCGACCATTCCACTTCCACTCGGGCCGCGGGTTGGTGCAATTCGTGCTGTAATAGCCCGTGCAGTCGCGGTTGATCGCGTTCGGCGTCGCCTGGAAGTGGTAATAGTCGAGCCAGGTCGCGTTGAAGCCCAGCGACAGCGTGCCGGGGACATTGATCCCGGCATCCTGCAGCCGCGCGCGCTGCGTGACGCCGAAATCGATACCCGCCGTCTCGATGACGCCGAGGTTCGAATAGCTCAGGATGACGCCCGGCGTCTCGCCCGCCCCGTTCAGGCTGCCCGTCAACGGGTTGCGCTGAATCAGCTGGCAGAAGCTGTTATTGGCGAAGCTCGGGTTGAGCGCTGCCGAATAGCAGCCGTTGAGGATGTCGCCCTGCCCCGGCTGCGTGATCGCGTCCTTCACGACGATGTTGAAGTAATCGACCGTCAGCGAGAAGCCCGGCAGGAACGTCGGCGTCAGGACGCCGCCCAGCGTGTAGGTCCGCGCACGCTCGACATCGAGATCGCGGTTGCCCGCGGTCGTGACGTTGATCTGCCCCGAGGTCGGCGCGGGGATCGAGCCGATCGTGTTCGACGGCGCGCCGGTCGCGACGCACAGCGCCGCCAGACCACCCGAGATCGCCCCCTGGCACGGATCGGGATTGAGGTTGCCAAGCCCCTGCACCGGCGAGGCGAAGAGCTCGGCGATGTTGGGCGAACGGACCGCGCGCTGGTACATGCCGCGGAACTTGAAGCCCTTGATCGGCTCGTAGCCGCCGCCCGCCTTCCACGTCGTGCTGCCGCCCGTCGTCGAATAATCGGAATAGCGGACGCCGCCTTCCGCGGTCAGCTTGTAGATGAAGGGCACGTCCTCGACGAGCGGGACGATCAGCTCGGCAAACGCCTCCTTGGTCGTGATCTGCCCGAAATCGGCGGGCGTGCGTGCGCCGGTGCCGAGCACTTCGCCCTGGATCTGCGACGGGCCATCGGGCGTGCTGCGCGCGCTGACCTTGCGGTATTCGCCGCCGATCGCGAAGCCGACCGCGTTGGTGGCGAACGGCGAGCTGAGCCCGAACAGGTCACCCGCGATGCTGCCGGTGACGACCGTCAGCTCGGTCTTGCGGGTGATGATCGCATCGAGATCGATGAACGCGAGCTGGTCGGCGGTGATGCTGCCGTTGGGGCCGAACAGGTTGAGCGGGACGCAGCCATTGCTCGTGTCGGCGCAGCGCAGCGTGCCGTCGGCCGTCCGATAGGCGCGCAGCGCCTGCTGGACCTTGCTGTACGACCCC
Source organism: Sphingomonas sp. 22R3R2A-7 (assembly GCF_036856055.1). Classification (NCBI taxonomy): domain Bacteria; kingdom Pseudomonadati; phylum Pseudomonadota; class Alphaproteobacteria; order Sphingomonadales; family Sphingomonadaceae; genus Sphingomonas; species Sphingomonas sp. 22R3R2A-7. Next base: position 1,818,330 of record NZ_JASPFR010000001.1, read on the forward strand.
CAGTTCTCGCGAACCTGGTTCTGCGACGTCTCGCCATATTGTGCCGACAGGTCGAACTTGATCCCGTCGGTGATCTTGCCGCGGACGCCGCCCTGGACCTGGAACATCTGCGAGGTGATCGGATTGCCGCGCGGGCCATATTCGGTGAAGCGACGCTGTGCGACGACCGGCACTTCGAGATAGCCCGCGGTCCCCGGGCCACCCTGGACCGCCGCCGCCGCGGCGCAGGCCGCAGCCGACACGCGCGGCTGGATTCCGGCGAGCGTCAGGTTGGTGTCCGAGTTGCAGATCTGGTTGCGCAGGCCGGCGGGCAGATACGGGTTGTTGAGCGCGAGCTGATAGGTGTTGCCGAACGTCGCCGACGGCGCGAGCTGCAGGCGGACTTCGCTGCGGCTGTACATCGCGGACGAATAGAGCTCGATTTCGTCGGCGACCTCATAATGCGCGGCCGAGTAGATGTTGATCTTGTTGAGCGGCGTCTGGAAATAGGTGCCGTTGTTCGTGTTGTACGTGTCCGCCGCGGTCGCCGCCTGCAGCAGCCCCGTCGTCGGATTGACCACCGCGCCGAAGGCGCTCGTCGGCAGCCCCAGCGACGCGTTGCTCGGCGACGCGAAGATCGTCACCTGCGCCGCGGTCGCGCCGGAGAACTGGCCGTTCGCCGAGCTGATCGGGAACGCGCTGATGTCGCGCTGCGTGTGGAGCAGCGGGTCCGACTGGGTATAGCCGATGCCGAGGACGACGTTGCCCTTGCCGTCGGCAAGGTTGGCGCCGAACAGGATGTCGCCGCGATAACGTGCGGTGTCGCCGCGCTCGGAGATCCGGTAGTTCGACGTCGCCTCGACGCCCTGGAAATCGCGCTTCGTGACGAAGTTGACGACGCCCGCGACCGCATCGGCGCCATAGACCGACGACGCGCCGCCCGTGACGATGTCGACGCGGTCGATCAGGCCGACCGGGATCACGTTGGTGTCGGTCAGGTTGTCGAGACCGAACGGCACGATGCGACGGCCGTCGAGCAGCACCAGCGTGCGGTTGTCGCCGATGCCGCGAAGGTTGATCGTCGCCGACCCGTCGCTGCCGTTGTTGACGCCGGGTCCGAGCGATGGACGTACCGATGGCAGCGTCCGGAGCAGTTCCTCGGCGGTACCGGGCTGGCGGAGCAGCAGTTCCTGCTGGCCGATCACGTTGACGGGGCTTGCGGTCTCGAGGTCGGGACGGCCGATCCGCGACCCGGTCACGACGATATCGGTTGCGGGAGCATCGCTCGTCGCCTGCGCCTCAGGAACGACCTCGACCGGTTCGGCAACTTGCGACAGTGCCGGTGTGGCCCCAATGAAAGCACCGACGAAGAGCGTGGACGCAAGTAACCTGCACCGCAAACCTGCATTCATGTAATTTATCTCCCCTGTGCGCACCTACCCCCGTAGGCACGCCTCCCGTTTAGGGCCGTTCCGGCCTTGCCAAGAGTGTGCATCGCAGTGCAGCATGCGACAATCGGCGTTATGACCAACTTTTCCGATTTGTTTCGGATGTGACATTTTCGATACAATGTCCGGATCGGACCTGCGTTATGCTGACCGTCGATCGGTGCGAGGGGGATCATGACGGACGTTTTTGGCATGGCCGCGCTGGCCGCGGTGATGGCGGCGCAAATGGTCGCGCAGACCGGGCCCGCGCCCCAGTCCGACAGGATCGTGGCGGATCTGTCGCGCTGCCTCGAGATCGCCGACGCCCGCGAGCGGCTCGCGTGCAGCGATGCCGCGGTGCGGACGCTCGTCGACGCCGTGAAGCGCCGCGACGTGGTGATCCTCGACCGCCGCCAGATCACCCGGACGCAGCGCTCGCTGTTCGGCCTGCCCGTCGATGCGGGCGCGCTGCTCGCGACGCCGGCGGCACCCGCCGAGCGGATCGAGGCGCTCGACACGGTGGTCACCGCAGTCGCGCCCGTCGCCGGCGCGCGCTGGACGCTGACGCTTGCCGAGGGCGGCCGGTGGCAGACGATCGCCGCGTGGGACGGCGATCGCGATCCGCGGCCGGGAATGGCGGTATCGCTCCACCGCGCCGCGCTCGGCAGCTACATCCTGCGCAGCCCCGGGCTGCGGAGCATCAAGGTCCGGCGTATCCCCTGAGCGCTGGCTCCTGCCCTTCGACATGCGCGCCGGTTCTGCGTAGGATCGGCGGCATGACCACAGCCCCCTTGCGCCGCCGCAGCGCGCTCTACATGCCCGCGTCCAACCCCCGCGCGATCGCCAAGGCGCGCAGCCTGCCGTGCGACGTGGTCATCCTCGATCTCGAGGATGCGGTGGCACCCGGCGAGAAGGCGGCAGCGCGCGCGACGATGGCGGCCGAATGCCGCGCCGGCGGGTTCGGCGATCGCGCGCTCGTCGTCCGGATCAACGGGCTCGACACGCCCTGGGGCGCCGCGGATGCCGAGGCGGTCGCGGGGCTCGCGCTCGATGCGGTACTCGTCCCCAAGATCGCGTCCGACCGCGATCTCGTCGCGGCACGCGCGGCGATCGGCCCCGAAGGTCCCGCCTTGTGGGCGATGATCGAGACCTGTGCGGGTATCCTCGCGCTGCCGGGGATCGTCGCCGCCGCGTCGTCGGCGATGCTGACCGCGCTGGTCGCGGGGACCAACGATCTCGCCAAGGAGATGCGCTGCCGTCCGGGCACCGAGCGCATGCCGCTGATCCACGCGCTCGCGGCAACCGTCACCGCCGCGCGCGCCGCGGGTCTGCTCGCGCTCGATGGCGTCTGCAACGCGCTCGACGATCCCGACCGGCTCGCGCGCGAGGCGTTGCAGGGGGCGACGCTCGGGTTCGACGGCAAGACGCTGATCCACCCGTCGCAGATCGCGGCCGCCAACAGCGCGTTCGGCCCGGCACCGGAGCAGGTCGCCTGGGCGCACCGCGTCGTCGATGCGTTCGCCGACGACGCCAACGCCGCACGCGGCGCGATCCGTCTCGATGGCGCGATGGTCGAACGGCTTCACCTCGAGGAAGCCAGGGCGATCCTCGCGCTGGCCGGATAGCCCCCGCCCGCCGCGTCTAACCGCGCGGCGAGACGATCAGCCGCGCGGGCGGCCGATCCAGTCCGCGACCTGCGTCGCGACGGTGTTCGCCGCGGTGTTGATCCCGGCGGCCGCCGACGGTGCATCGATCGCCGCGACGGGCACACGCGCCTCGAAGCGATGCTTTTCGACCGTCTGCATGCCCGCCCGCGTCAGCGCCGCGTCGAACGTCACCACGGCTTCGCGCGTCGTCGCGTCGAGCCCGAAATTGCGCAGTTCGCCACCAAGCTGGGCGCTCGGATCGCCGACGGCCTGGACCGACGACAGCACGACCATCCCCGTGCGCGCCGCCACCGTATCCGACATCAGCCGCGCGAACAGCCGTGCGGGCGGCTCCGCCCATTGCGCGTCCTTCACATAGGCGATCGACGTCGCGGTCGACTGGACCGGAACGCGCGCCGTCGCGAGCGCCTGCGGCACCGTCGGCACCTGCAGCGTGATCGACCGGGCGGTCCCCGAATTCTGGTCCTGCCCGACGGGGACCGACGACGCCGACGTCAGCGTCAGCAGCGTCGGCGGTGGTGCCGCGCCAAAGCTGATGCAGGCGCTGAGCGGCAATGCCGCGAGGAGGATGAGCAGCGGTGTCTTCATGGCGGTCATCACTTACCCTTGTAATCCGGAAGCTTCTGCTGCCCGACGAGCGAGCCTGCCCCCTGCTGGTCGACACGTTCGGCAACCGACGACAGCGCGGCGGCCGTGGTGCGCAGGTCGTGGACGAGGCGGTTGGCCTCGGGGATCGTCGTCTTCGAGAACGCCTGCAACCCGGGCCGCGCATCGCCGATCGCCGCGTTCAGCGTCTCCGCACTCGTCTGCGCCGACTGGATCGCCTTGTTCAGATTGGCCATTGCGGGCTTCACGTCCTCGGCGAGGACCCCATTGGTCGTCTGCGCGAGAACGCCGAACTGCTGTGCGGCATCACCCGCCTGCTGGATCGCCACGCGCGTCTGCGCCAGCGTCGCCGCGATCTCGGGCCCGCGATCCGCCAGCGCATCGGTCAGGCGGTTGGTGTTCTCGAGGATCCCCGCGATCGACGCCTGGTTGCGATCGGTGAGCAGCCCGGTCAGCCGCTCGGTCAGCGTCGACAACCGCTCGAGCAGCTGCGGCGCGGAGTTCAGGATCGCGCCGAGCCCGCCCTGCTTCGTGGGGATGACCGGTACGCCGTACGGACAGGGCTGCCCGTTCGAATCGGGGCATCCGATCGCGGGCGCACTCTTACGCGCGCCATCGAGCGACACCTGGCTGACACCGGTGAACCCGACGCCCGAGATCGACGCGGTCGTGCCCTGCAGGACAGGGGTCTCGTCCTTGACGCTGATGCGGACGCGGACGAACGAGGGGTCATTTTTCCATAGCGAAATCGATTTGACCTGGCCCGACGGCACGCCCGAAAACGTGACGGCCGAGCCGGGGGCGAGACCATCGACCGACTGGCGGAAGAAGATGTCGTATTCCTTCTCTTCCGTACCGCCGAGGCGCGCGATCCACACGGTGAACAGCGCGAGCATCGCCAGCAGGATCAGCACGACGGCGCCGACAAGGACGTGGTTAGAACGGGTTTCCATCAGCGCGCCCTTGCTTCTTTCTCGGCATATGTCGCGTCGGCATCATCGGCCGCGGACTGCTTGGACTGGACTTCGGTCGGGTGAGCCTCGGCGACCGCGTCGGCACGCGCGTGCGCCTCCTGCGTCGCGACCGCCGCACGGCCCCGCGGACCCTTGAAATATTCCTCGATCCACGGATGATCGAGCGCGAGCAGTTCGTCGATCGTCCCGACCGCGATCACCTTCTTGTCGGCGAGCACCGCAACCCGGTCACAGATCGCGTACAGCGTATCGAGGTCGTGCGTGATCAGGAACACGGTGAGACCGAGCGTCTTCTGCAACGACTGCGTCAGCTCGTCGAACGCCGCCGCGCCGATCGGATCGAGGCCCGCGGTCGGCTCGTCGAGGAACAGCAATTCGGGATCGAGCGCGAGCGCGCGGGCAAGCCCTGCGCGCTTCTTCATCCCGCCCGACAATTCGGCCGGAAACTTGTTCGCGGCATCCGCGGGCAACCCCGTCATCACGACCTTGTACCCGGCGATCTCGGCGAGCAGCGCGGGCGGCAGGTCGGGATAGAATTCGCGCAGCGGCACCTCGACATTCTCGGCGACCGTGAGCGTCGAGAACAGCGCACCGCCCTGGAACAGCACGCCCCAACGCTTGCGGATCTCGGTCGCCTCGGTCTCTTCGCGGCCGATATTGGGCTCGCCGAAGACGGTGATCTGCCCCTCGGACGGCGTCTGCAGCCCGATGATCGAGCGCATCAGCACCGACTTGCCGGTACCCGACCCGCCGACCACGCCGAGGATCTCGCCGCGCCTGACGTCGAGGTCGAGCCCTTCATGGATGACCGATTCGCCGAAAGCGTTCTTCAGCCCCTTTACGGAGATGATGATCTCGTCCTTGTCGCGCGCCATCAGTCCCAACCGATCCAGGTAAAGAATACCGCGAAGAACGCGTCGAGGACGATGACCAGGAAGATGCCCTGCACCACCGCCGACGTCGTGCGCAGGCCGACCTGTTCGGCATCCGCCTCGACCTGCATGCCCTGGAAGCACCCCGCCACCGCGATGATCGCGCCGAAGACGGGCGCCTTGATCAGCGCGATGTACAGGTCGGTGATCGGCACGACCTCTCGGATGCGCGCGATGAACGTGACGGGCGGAATCCCGAGCTGGATCCAGCACAGCAACCCGCCGCCGATGATCGCGATCAGCGACGCATAGAAGGCGAGCAACGGCATCATGACGATCGCCGCCAGCACGCGCGGCAGCACGAGCGCCTCCATCGGCGACACGCCGATCGTCCGCATCGCGTCGATCTCTTCGGTCAGCTTCATGGTGCCGAGCTGCGCCGCGAACGCCGACCCCGACCGTCCCGCGACCATGATCGCGGTCATCAGCACGCCGAGTTCGCGCAGCGTCAGCCGCCCGACGAGATTGATCGTGAACACCTCGGCACCGAACTGGCGCAGCTGCACCGCGCCCTGCTGGGCGATGACCACGCCGATCAGGAAGCTCATCAGTCCGACGATGCCGAGCGCGGCAATGCCGACCACCTCGAACCGCTGGACCACCGCGTTGAACCGGAACCGGTGCGGATGGCGAATGACGCTGCCGAACGCGATCGTCGTCGCGCCGAGAAACGCGAGCAGCCCCATCATCGTCTTGCCGGTCAGCACGACCGCGTCGCCGATCTCGCCGAGCACGCGACTGACCGCGCCGACGGGCTTCGGACGCTCGGTCTGCGGCTGGTCGGATGCCACGACCTGATCGAACAGTTTCTGGTCGTCGGCATCCAGCCCGTCGATCGTCGCGTCGTTGCGCGCCGCAAACCGGTGGACCACCCACGCGCCGATCGTGTCGATCCGCTCGACCCCGCTCAGGTCGACATGCGCGATCCTGGCGGCGTCGACCGCCTCCAGCCGTTCGGGCAATGTCCCAAGCCTGGCAAGAGACAGATCGCCGGTAAAGCGAAGCGTACCGGTCTCGGCACCGTCCTGCTGGAAATCTGCCATCGCACTCATCGCGGCACCTTTGCGGCAAACGGACTGGATCGGCAAGACGAATGCTGTGTAAGCGCGGATAATGACTCAGCTTCTCGCCATCTACGACATGGACAAGACGATCACGCACGCGCCGACCTGGACGCCGTTCCTGATCCATTCCGCCCGCAGCGGCGCGCCGTGGCGGCTCGCGCTCGTTCCCGTCGCCGCGTTCGCCGCGATGGGCTATGTCGCCAGGCTGATGAGTCGCGGACGCCTGAAGCACGTGATGCAGCGGATGATGCTCGGCAAGTCGATGTCGCCCGAGCAGGAACGCCGCGCCGCGACCGCGTTTGCCGACCGGGTGACGAAGGACGGCGTCTTCGCCGCGGCGCTGCGCCAGATCGAGGCCGACCGCGCCGCGGGCTACCGGCTCGTCATGGCGACCGCCTCCTACCGGTTCTATGTCGAGGCGATCGCCGAGCGGCTGGGCTTCGACGCGGTCATCGGCACCGAGAGCCTGCGCGATGCGAATGGCCACCTGCTTGCGGGGATCGACGGCGAGAATTGCTACGGCCCCGCCAAGCTCGCGATGATCGAGGCGTGGATGGCGCGCGAGGGGATCGCGCGCGCCGATGCGCATGTCCGCTTCTATTCCGATCACGTCTCGGACGCGCCCACCTTTGCCTGGGCGGACGAGCCGTTCGCGGTGAATGCGCATGGCCCGCTCCGCCTGCTCGCCAAGGCGAAGGGCTGGCCGATGCCCGACTGGGAGCGATAGCCCCCGTCTAAAGTCGCCGCCTAGAGCAGCAGGTCGATCGTGTGGATCGCGAGCCCGACCAGCCCGCCGACGATCGTCCCGTTGACGCGAATATATTGCAGGTCGCGGCCGACCGCGTTCTCGAGCCGCCGCGTGATCGTGTCAGCATCCCATCCACGCACCGTCTCGGACACGAGCCGGACGATCCCGTCGCCATAATCCGCGGCGATCCCGACGACCGCGCGCCGGACGAAGCGGTTGATCGTGTGCGACAGCCGCGGATCGCGCTGCAACGTCTCGCCGAGCTGACGCAGGATGTCACCCAGCTTGCCCGCCATCGCGCGTTCGGGGTCGCGCGCGATCCCGAGCAGCGCGGCGCGTGCCTGTTCCCACAGGCCATCGAGCCAGCGCTGCATCGCCGGGTTGCCGAGCAGCTCGTTCTTCAGCGTCTCGATCCGCGCGCGCATCGCCGGGTCATGCTGGAGGTCCTCGGCAAACCGCGCGAGCCCTTCCTCGGCGCGGACGCGCAACGGATGGTGCGGGTCCTCCGCCACTTCGCCGAGCAGCTTGTCGAGCCCGTCGATCAGCTTGTTCGCGACCGCCCCGTCGAGCCCGGTCCAGCGCAGCAGCGAGCCGGCGCGGTCGTGCACCATCGCGCGGATGAGATGGTCGTTCGCCGCGAGCGCCTGCGCCGCCCAGCGGATCCCCGCATCGAGCAGCGGTGCGTGGCGCCCTTCCGCGATCGACGCCTTCAGCAGCTGGCCGAGGATCGGCGACATCTCCGTCTCGCGCAGCCGTGCGCCGATCCCGGCCTTGACCATGCCGCCCAGCCGCGCCGGGTCGAGCCCCTCGAGCACCTGCGCCACCAGCTTCGACGCACCCGACCGGAACCGCCCGCCCGCACCCTCGGGCGGGTCGGTCAGCCAGCGCGCGATCGCCCCCGCGACGTCGAGACGCCGCATCCGCCGCGAGATCACCGCGGGCAGGAGGAAATTGTCGCGCAGGAAGACCGCGAGCGTGTCGCCGATCCGGTCCTTGTTGCGTGGGATGATCGCGGTATGCGGGATGGGCACGCCAAGCGGATGACGGAACAACGCGGTCACCGCGAACCAGTCCGCGAGCCCGCCGACCATCGCCGCTTCCGCGAACGCGCGGACGAACCCGATCGCCGGATGCACCGGGCCGATCGCCCGGCTGACGAGGAAGACGACCGCCATCGCGACGAGCAGCCCGGTCGCGACGATCCGCATCCGCACCAGCGCAGGATTGACGGCTTCCTGAGCCGGGCGCGCACGGGTGATCGGTATCATAGCCGAAACAATCCCCGAGCGCAGGGATAGTTCAAGGCGCGACCGCACCCGCGCAAATCATTCGCCGCAACCGGCAACGCTTCACGCGGCGGATCACACGGCGAATCACGTGGCGCGTCACTCGGCGGGCTGGGTACCGCCCTCCCCGTCGGCATAGCCGATCTTGGGCGACGCCGGCCCGAGCATCGGCCGGTCGGGACCGGGGATGCCGAGCGGCCCCTCGCCATTGTCGCCTGGCCGATAGGTCAGCAGACGCCGGCCCAGCCGCGGTCCGACCGCGCGCTCGATCCCGACCGCGAGACTGAACGCCGCGGGAATGATCAGCAGCGTCAGCAGCGTCGACAGCGCCAGCCCGCCGATCACGACCGTGCCCATCGGCGCGCGCGATGACGCATCGCCGCTGATCGACATCGCGGTGGGGACCATGCCGGCGACCATCGCGACCGTCGTCATCACGATCGGCTGCGCCCGCTTGTGTCCGGCATCGATGATCGCGGTGAAGGTGTCGACGCCCTTGCTCATCTCGTCGAGCGCGAAGTCGATCAGCAGGATCGAGTTCTTGGCGACAATCCCGAGCAGCATCAGCAGCCCGATATAGACCGGCATCGAGATCGGTTGCCCCGTGACCCACAAGGCGAGCAGCCCGCCGAGCGGTGCCAGCAGCAGCGACCCCATGTTGACGAACGGCGGCAGCACGCGGCGGTACAGCAGCACCAGCACCGCGAACACGAGGAACGTTCCCGAGACCACCGCCATGATGAAGTTGGTGATCATCTCGGCCTGCCACTTGCTCTGGCCAAGCGTGAGTTCGCTGACACCGACCGGGAGCATCTTCATCGTCGGCAGCGCATGGACCTGCTTCATCGCATCGGAAATCACGACGCCGGGCGCGAGATCGGCGCCGAGCGTGATCTGCCGCTGCTGGTTGACGCGGTCGATCTTGGTCGGGCCCGAGCCCAGCCCGATATCGGCCACCACGTTGAGCGGCACCGAGCCGCCCGATGCGGTCGCGACGGGCAGGTTCTGGATCGTCGAGAGGTTCGAGCGCGCAGACTGGTCGAGCGCGACGCGGATCGGGATCTGCCGGTCGGTCAGCGAGAATCGCGCCGAGTTCTGGTCGATATCGCCCAGCGTCGCGATCCGGATCGCCGACGACAAGGCCTGCGTCGTCACGCCGAGGCTCGCCGCGAGGTCGAAGCGCGGGCGGATGACGATTTCGGGCCGCTGCATCCCCCCGACACGCGCGGTGCGGTCAGCGACTTGAGCGACCCCATTTCCGCGACGATCTGGTCCGCCGCCTTCTGCAATTTGGCAGGGTCGCTGCCGCCGAGCACGACGGTCACGTCGCGACCGCTCGACCCCCAGCCCGACTGCGACCGGAACGACACGCGTGCGTCGGGGATCGCGGTCAGCTGCGGTGCGAGGCGGCGCTCGAAATCGACCGACTTCTCCTTGCGATCCTTGCTCAGGTTCGCGGTCACGTTGCCGCTGCCGACGCGGGTCCGCGCATAGACGGTCGTCACCTCGGGCTGCTGGCGCAGGATCTCGCTGACGCGCGCGACGACCGCGTCGGTCTGCGCGAGCGTGGTGCCGGGCACCATCTCGATCTGCGCGTTCGCATCATCCTCGTCGCGCGTCGGCTGGAACTGCGACGGCAGGACGGTGAACATGAACAGCGTCAGCGCGAACGACACCGCCCCCGCCCCGATCGCCCACATCCGGTGGTCGAGCACGCGGTTGAAGACCTTGCGCAGCCCGCCGCGGGCTCGCCATGCGGCGGCCTTGCGGCTGTCGAGCGTCCAGTGCAGCGTGCGGACATACCAGTCCATCACGCGGCCCTCGCCATGCGTCGCATGACCGAAGGACTTGAGGAAATACGCCGCGATCATCGGCGTCACGAGTCGCGCGACCGCGAGGCTCATCAGCACCGCGGCGACGACGGTCAGCCCGAAATTCTTGAAGAACTGCCCCGCGATACCCGGCATCAGCGCGACCGGCAGGAACACCGCGACGATCGCCATCGTCGTCGCCAGCACGGCAAGACCGATCTCGTCGGCGGCATCGATCGACGCCTGATAGGCGGATTTGCCCATCCGCATGTGCCGGACGATGTTCTCGATCTCGACGATCGCGTCATCGACCAGCACACCCGCCACCAGGCTGAGCGCGAGCAGCGTCATCCCGTTGAGGTCGAACCCGAGCAGGTCCATGAACCAGAAGGCGGGAATCGCCGACAGCGGGATCGCGAGTGCGGAGATCGCGGTCGCGCGCCAGTCGCGCAGGAACAGGAACACGACGATGACCGCGAGCACCGCGCCCTCGATCATCGCATGGATCGCGCTCTCATATTGCGATTCGGTATACTCGGTGCTGGTATAGCGCTGGACGAACTTGACCGACGGATTGCGCTTTTCGAGCGCGCGCAGCTTTTCGACAGCCGCATGATAGATCGTGACGTCCGACGCCCCCTTGGCGCGCTGGAAGTCGAAGGTGATCGCCTGGCGGCCGTCGACCGTCGCCCGGCTGCGCTGCTCGGCATACAGGTCGCGGACCTGCGCGATGTCGGCGAGCCGCACGGTGCGGCCATTGCCGACGCTGATCTGCGTCTGTCCGAGATCGGCCGCGTTGCGTGCGTTGCCCAGCACGCGGATCGATTGCTCGGACCCCGCGATTTCCGCGCGGCCGCCCGCGGCGTTCAGGTTCACCAGCCGCAACTGCGCGTTGACCTGGCTCGCGGTCAGCCCCTGGCTCTGCAGCTTGAGCGGGTCGAGGATCACGCGAGATCTCGCGGCTGACGCCGCCGTTGCGGCTGATCGTCGCCATCCCGGGGATCGACAGCAGCTCCTTGGTCACCGTGTCGTCGATGTACCAGGACAGCTGCTCGACCGTCATGCTCGTGGTGATCGCGGCAAAGCTCGCAATGTCGTTGCCGCTGGTGTTCGCGCGGTAGACCTGCGGCTCGAGGATGCCGTCGGGCAGGTCGCTGCGGATCTGCGCGATCGCGTCGCGGACGTCGTTCACCGCGCGATCGATCGGCGTACCGATCGTCAGCTGGATGATCGTCTCCGAATTGCCCTCGGTGACGGTCGAATTGATCTCGTCGATACCCTGGAGCGATCGCACCGCCGCCTCGACGCGCTGCGTGACCTGCGTCTCCATCTCGGTCGGTGCCGCACCCGGCTGGTTGACGACGACGATCGCGATCGGGAAGTCGATGTCGGGATCGCGGTTGACGTCCATCCGCATGAAGCTGACGACGCCTGCAAGCATCAGGGCCAAGAAGAGCACGATCGGCGGAACCGGATTGCGGATCGACCAGGCCGAGATGTTGCGGAAGTTCATGGCTGTCAGCTCGCCTTCTTCGTGATCGGCTTCACCGTCTGTCCGGGCGTCAGGAACCCGCCCGCAGACTGTACCACGCGCTCGGTGCCGTCGAGTCCGCCGATGATCGTCACGCCCGCATCCGACACCTGGCCGATCTTGACGTCACGCCGGACCACCTTGTTCTGCGCATCCGCGATATAGACGTAATTGCCCTTCTCGTCGCTTTGCAGCGCGGAGTCGGGAAGCAGCGGCGCCTGGGTCGCGCCGCCCACGATCGTCGCCGCGGCGAACCCGCCGGGCCGCAGGCCCGGGTCATATTTGACCGCGATCCGCGCGATCCCCTGACGCGTCTGCGAGATCGATCACGGGTGCCACCTGCCACACCTCGCCGGGATAGCGCTGCGTCGTGCCGACCGGGACCACCGTGGCGCGTGCGCCGACGTGAAGCCCGGCGAGATCCGCTTCGCTCAGCTGCGCGCGCATCTCCATCTGCCCCCCCATCGCCATCCGGAACAGCACGCCCGCCGACGGCCCGACGATCTGCCCGGGCTCGACGCCGCGGGTCAGCACCAGCCCCGCCGCGGGCGCGCGGATGTCGAGCCGCCCGTTGCGCGCACGCGCCTCGCCGAGCGAGGCCTGCGCCACCTTGACGCGCGCCGCCGCGGCATCGCGCGTCGCCGCCTTGCGCTGCAGGTCCGCCTTCGAGATGAAGCCGCGATCGACGAGCTGCCGCGCCCGATCGAGTTCCGCCTGCGCGATCGTCTCGTCGGAGCGCGCGACCGATACCGACGCGGCGAGCGAGGCCGCGGCCTCGGTCTGGACCGAGCGATCGACCGTCGCGAGAACCTGCCCCGCGGCGACCCACTGGCCGGGCTCGACCAGCACGCGCGTGATCATCCCGCCCTCGCCCGCGACCCCGACCGGCATCTCGCGCCGCGCCGCGAGCGTCCCCGTTGCCGAGATCACGCGGTCGACGGTCTTGCGGCCCGGCACGACGACCGTCACCGAGGGCAGCTGCGGCGCCGCTGCAGCGGTCGCGGCGCCCTTCTTGCCCGGTCCGAACGCGAACCATGCGCCGGCGATCGCCACGAGGATGACGATCAGCGCGATGATGACGTTGCGACGCGTGTGCGACGGTGTCGTATAGTCCGGCAACATCGGTTGCGGGTCGTCACCGATCACCTTGGTCTCGTAATTCATGCGCGCACAATCCCCGTCCCGACCCGATCCGTTAGGACCGAACATCCGCTGTATTATCTGAATAGGTCACCACGCTCAACCCCCGCCAAGCATGCCGCGATTCGGACGCAGGCATGCCCAGAAACCAACCTGTCCGCAAGCTGCACGCGGCGTTCAGCCTGCGTTGACCGATCCGGCCCCATGCGGGCAATGCGTGTTGCTTCAGGGAGATACCGAATGATCAAGATTGCCATGCTCGCGGCGGCCTCGCTCGCTGCGACCGCTGCCGGCGCGACGGCGGCCAACGCGCAGACGCCGGTGACCGTCGAGCCGATGATTCCGGCGGCGGGTACGGTGCTCGATGTCAGCGCCGAGGGGCGAACGACTCGCGTTCCCGACGTCGCGACGATTCGCGCCGGCGTCGTGTCGCAGGCGGCCACCGCCGCCGCCGCGCTGTCGGACAATGCGCAGCGCATGAACCGCGTGCTCGCGGCGCTGAAGAAGGCCGGCGTCGCCCCGCGCGACATCGCCACCGCGAGCGTCGGCCTGTCGCCGCAATATCGCTATGCCGAGAACCAGCCGCCGGTGATCACCGGCTATCAGGCGACCAACAGCGTATCGGTCCGCTTCCGCGACGTGGCGAAGTCGGGCGTCATCCTCGATGCGCTGGTCGGCGAGGGAGCAAACCAGATCGACGGCCCCAATCTCTCGATCGATCAGCCCGATGCCGCGCTCGACGAGGCGCGTGCCGACGCGGTCAAGCGCGCGCGTGCGCGTGCCGAGCTCTATGCGCGCGCCGCCGGCATGCGCGTCACGCGGATCGTCTCGATCACCGAGAATGGCGAGAATGCCGGGTCGCCCAACCCGCCGATGCTGATGGCACGCGCGTCGATGGCCAAGGACAGCACGCAGATCGTCGCGGGCGAGAAGGACGTCACCGTCAACGTCTCGGTCCGCTTCCTGCTCAACTGAGCCGTCAGGCGGACCCCGCGATCGACGTCCCATGCAAAAGGGCCGCCCGGTTTCCCGGACGGCCCTTTCTTTTCGCGTGACGAATGCGAAGGTGTTTTAGCGAACGCTGCCGCGGCGAACGAGGTTCACGATCGCGAGCAGGACGATTGCACCCAGCAGCGACACGATGAACGAGGTCAGCGTGAGCGGTGCGTTGTTGATCGAACCACCCGAGAGGATCAGCCCGCCGATAAAGGCACCCACGATGCCAACGACGATGTTCAGGAAAATACCCTGCTGCGCGTCAGTGCGCATGATCATGCTGGCGATCCAGCCGATGACGCCGCCGATGATCAGCCAAAGAATAAGACCCATTTTAACTTCCTCCGTTGATCCCGTAGCCGGGCGATGGCGGAAAGACGTGCGAAGACCGATATTTGTTCCGCTCGCGTTTTGAGTTTAGGTCTCAGTATTTCTGCTGGCGCTCGTACAGCGTTTTATAGTGCTGGATCCGCGTGACGCGCAGCCCCGGCATCCCCGACCGGTCGATCGCGCGCTGCCAGCCGGCGAATTCCTCGACCGTCAGGCCATAGCGGTCGCAGACCTCGTCGACCGACAACAGGCCGCCGTTCACCGCGGCGACGACCTCGGCCTTGCGCCGCACGACCCACCGCGTCGTGCTGGGCGGCGGCAGCGAGTCGATCGTCAACTGCTCGCCGAGCGGCCCGATGACCTTGGCAGGACGGATCTTCTGGTTCTCGATCATTTGCAACCTCTGATCGGGGCGTCGCGCCCCTTCTCAACATTCGTAGACGGCGTGTAAGCGCAGGACTTGAAGAACGATTGAAGCGCCACGGTAAACGACCCCTTCATTCACGTTTCCAGTTGGCGAGCGCGTTTGCCATCGGCCCGTTGAACGCGCCGTGGACGGGCGCGAACAGCTTGGGATCGACCGCGACGCGGGCAAAGCCGGCCTGCACCACCGCCGTCGGGCTCGCCGCCTGCCGCGCGGCAACCCCCACGATCAGGAGCGCGAGATCGCCCGGTAATACGGTGACCTCTGTCTCTCGATCAAAACGGGGGAAGCTCAAATCCAACGCAAAACTCGCATAACCATCAGGTAGAGACTGGGGTTTAGCGCAGAGGGGTGAAATCTAAGTAAAGCTCGCGCGGCCGTTCGGTCGTCCGTCGTATTTTTTGCAACGGCTCGCCGCAAAGCCTATGATCGGCCGATGGAACAGTCGGATTTTCAATTGGGTGGCACCGCGCCCGGGTCGCTGCGCGGGCGTCGGATCGTCGTCGCGATGTCGGGCGGCGTCGACAGCTCGGTGGTCGCGGCGCTCGCGCACGAGACGGGCGCCGAGACCATCGGCGTCACGCTGCAGCTCTATGATCATGGCGAGGCGATCGGCCGCGCCGGCTCGTGCTGCGCGGGCCGCGACATTCGCGATGCGCGCGCGGTCTGCGACCGGCTGGGCATCGCGCACTATGTCTTCGACCATGAAACCAGCTTCCGCGAACAGGTCGTCGACCGGTTCGCGGACGAATATCTCGCGGGCCGCACGCCGATCCCGTGCGTCCAGTGCAACATGGGTCCCAAATTCACCGACCTGCTGAAGCTCGCGCGCGATCTCGGCGCGGATTGCCTCGCCACCGGCCATTATGTCCGCCGGGTCGAGGGTGCGGATGGCGCCGAACTCCACCGCGGCGCGGATCCGGCGCGCGACCAGAGCTATTTCCTGTTCGCGACGACGCAGGCGCAGCTCGACTATCTGCGCTTCCCGCTCGGCGGCCTGCCCAAGGCCCGCGTCCGCGAGATCGCCGCGGAGCTCGGTCTCGGCGTCGCGGCCAAACCCGACAGCCAGGATATCTGCTTCGTCCCCGATGGCGATTACGCGAGTCTGGTCAAGAAGCTGCGCCCCGAGGCGGATACCGCGGGCGACATCGTCGACCTGCACGGCGCCAAGCTCGGCGAGCATCGCGGGCTGATCCACTTCACCGTCGGCCAGCGCCGTGGGCTCGAGATCGGCGGCAGCCCCGAGCCGCTCTACGTCGTGCGCGTCGAACCGGAGACCCGGCGCGTGATCGTCGGTCCGCGCCGCGCGCTCGCGATCGAGGCGGCACGGCTGACCGACATCAACTGGCTCGGCGGCGATTTCACCGGGCCGCTGACCGCTAAGGTCCGATCGATGGCCAAGCCGGTGCCCGCGCGGCTCGTCGACGACCGGATCGTGTTCGACGCCCCCGAATACGGCGTCGCGCCGGGCCAGGCCGCGGTGCTCTATGCGGGCGAGCGCGTGCTCGGCGGCGGCTGGATCGCGCAGACCGAGGCGGCACTCGCGGCCGCCTGACGCGTTGGAGGCGGCATGGATATCGAAGCCCTCCGCCGCCAGATGGAAGCCGCCGCCGCCGCGATGGACTTCGAGACCGCCGGGCGTCTGCGCGACCAGATCAGCGTGTTGCGCGGCGGCGGCGCGGTGGCCGACACGACGGGCCTGACGCGCCAGCAGCCCGGCGCGATGGGGCTCGGCACCAGCCAGCAGCGGATGACCCCGCCCCCGGCTGGGTGAAGCCGAAAAAGCCCGATCCGATGACCAAGGGGCGCAAGCGCTAGTCTTAATCCCGTCCTGTTTCTTTCGTCAGGATGACGGGGTGTTTTGGTGGGCAATCAGGGCAGCAGGAACGTGCCCTCGATCACCGTCACGCACGCGCCGCCGAGCACCACCCGATCGTCGACGAGCCGGCACGACAGCTTCCCGCCGCGCGCGCTCGCCTGGAAGGCCGAGAACCGGTCGCCGAGCGTCTCCGCCCAATAGGGCACCATGACCGCATGCGCGGATCCGGTCACCGGGTCCTCGTCGATCGCGTAATAGGGCGTGAAGACGCGGCTGACGATGTCGGTCGCACGACCGCGTGCCGCGACGATCGCGACGATCGGGAATGCCGACAGTGCGACGAAGTCGGGGGTGAGGTCGCGGACGATATCCTCGTCGCCGACGACGACCAGCGCATAGCCCTTCTCGTGCCAGAGCGTCTCGATTGGATCCGCGATGCGCAGCGCCGCGACGATCTCGGGCATGTCCTTCGGGCTCGGCTTCCACGCGGGCAGTTCGAGCGTGTAGCCACGATCCGCGCACGCGACTTCGAGCACCCCGGCCTGCCGCGTCCGGAACCGGACGCGGTCGCGCGCAGTATCCGACGACAACACGAAATGCCCGCTCGCCAGCGTCGCATGGCCGCACAGCGCGACCTCGGCCGCCGGCGTGAACCAGCGCAGGTCGAAATCGACCTCGCCATCGTCCGACGCGACGATGAACGCGGTCTCGCTCAGATTGTTCTCCTGCGCGATCTTGAGCAGCACGTCGTCGGGCAGCCACGCCGACAACGGCATCACCCCCGCCGGGTTGCCGCCGAACGGCGTGTCGGTGAACGCATCGATCTGCGCAAAGGGTATTCTCATGACGGGATCCTCGTGCGGGTGGCGTTCAGACGCGCTTGCCGAACCAGTGCGGCGTGACATCCGCCTCGACCAGCGGATTGTCGGTATCGACATGCCCCTCGGGATCGAGATGGATCAGCACCTCGACCTTCGGGAAGGCGGTGCGCAGGTTGCGCTCGACCGCCTCGACGATGTCGTGCGCATGCGCCACCGTCAGGTCGCGCGCGACCTCCATGTGGAACTGCGCGAAGTCGTGGCTGCCCGACCGCCGCGTGCGGAAATCGTGGATCCCGCGGATGCCGGGCTGGCGTGCGGCGACGTCGAGGAACTGCGCGCGCAGATCCTCGGGCCATTCCTTGTCCATCAGCTGGTCGATCGCGTTCGACGATGCCTGGAACGCACCCCAGGCAAGCCACAACGCGATGACGATCCCGAAAATCGGATCCGCGCCGCTCCACCCGACATATTGGTCGAGCACCAGCGCGACGATCACCGATCCGTTGAGCAGCACGTCCGACTGGTAATGGACGTTGTCCGCCAGGATCGCCACCGAGCCCGTCTGGCGGATGATCTTGCGCTGATAGGCGAGCAGGAACACCGTCGCGACGATCGCGATGACCGAGACGCCGATCCCGAAATCGGCGCCCGTGGTCGGCTGCGGATCGCTGAACGCGAGGATCGCGCGCCAGGCGATGCCCGCCGCCGACGCGGTGATCAGCATGACCTGGAACAACGCCGCCAGCGCCTCCGCCTTGCCGTGGCCGAAGCGGTGGTCGTGATCCGCCGGCGTCGCCGCAAGCCGCACGCCGTACAGCGTCACCAGCGACGCGAGCAGATCGAGCGCGGTATCGGCAAGCGAGCCGAGCATCGCCACCGACCCCGTCGTCCAGGCCGCAAACGCTTTGAGCAGCAGCAGGAAACACGCCATCGCCACGCTGGCGAGCGCGGCGCGTGTCGCGAGCGGTATCACCCGGCGACGTTCGTCCTGAGTCATGGGAAAAACAGTCCTTCGTTCCAGCTATCCTTGTCGCGCACGAAAAGCCGGCGCTCGTGCAGGCGGTGCGCGCGATCCTGCCAGAATTCGATCCGGCTCGGCACGACGCGGTATCCGCCCCAATGCGGCGGGCGCGGCACGTCGCCGCCCTCGAACCGCGCCGCCACGTCGGCAAAGCGCGCCTCGAACGTCTCGCGGCTGTCGAGCGGGCGCGACTGGTCCGAGGCCCAGGCACCCAGCTGCGAATCGCGCCCGCGCGACGCGAAATAGGCGTCCGACTCGGCATCGCTCGCCAGCATCACCGCCCCCTCGATCCGCACCTGACGGCGCAGCGACTTCCAGTGGAACAGCAGCGCGGCCTGCGGATTGGCGGCAAGATCGCCCGCCTTGCGGCTTTCGCGGTTCGAATAGATCACGAATCCGTCGGGTCCGTGCCCTTTCAGAAGCACCATCCGCACCGACGGTCGCCCGTCGGAATCCGCGGTCGCGAGCGCGACGGCATTGGGGTCGTTCGGTTCCGACTCCCTGGCCTGTGCATACCAGGTGTCGAACAGCGTGAAGGGATCGTCAGACATGCCCGCGCCATAGCGGGGTTTGACGGCCAGCGAAACTTTGGAACGACTCGCGCGCGTCGATGTTTGAATCGGTTCCGGAACGAAGGAACAGACACCGTGGCAGCGCGCGCATACTGGCAGGGACAGATCCGGCTCGCGCTGGTCTCGATCCCCGTCGAGATCTACTCCGCCACCAAGTCGGGCGCGGCGGTCTCGTTCAAGCAGATCCATGAGCCGTCGGGGCAGCCGATCCATTACGACAAGGTCGTCACCGGCGTCGGCCCGGTCGATGCCGACGAGATCATGAAGGGCTATGAGGTCTCGAAGGGCGAATATGTCCTGCTCGAGCAGGACGAGATCGACGCGGTGAAGCTCGAGTCGAAGAAGACGCTCGAACTCACGCAGTTCGTCGACGCGAGCGAGATCGACGTGCTCTATTACGAGAAGCCCTATTTCGTCGTCCCCGCCGACGACCTCGCCGAGGAGGCGTTCATCGTCCTGCGCGAGGCGCTGCGCCGGACGAAGAAGGTCGGGCTCGGCCAGCTCGCGATGCGCGGGCGCGAATATGTCGTCAGCCTCAAGCCATGCGGGCGCGGCCTGGTGCTCGAGACGCTGCGCTACGCCGACGAGGTGCACAAGGCGCAGGGCTATTTCCGCGACATCCCCGACGACAAGCCCTCCGAGGAGTTGCTCGAACTTGCCGAGGCGCTGATCGTCAAGCGCAGCGGCGACTTCCACCCGCAGGAATTCCACGACCGCTATGTCGATGCGTTGAAGGACCTGATCGAACGCAAGCGCAAGGCGAACGGCAAGACGATCATCGAGGACAAGGATACCGGCGAGCGCAAGGGCTCGAACGTCGTCGACCTGATGGCCGCGCTGAAGAAGTCGATGGCGGCGAAGGAACCGGCGAAGGCTGAAGAGAAGAAGGCCCCGGCCAAGAAAACGCCCGCCAAGCGCGCCCCGGCGAAAAAACGTGCCTGAACACAGCATCGTCATCCCAGCGAACGCTGGGATCTCCCCGTTACCGCCCACCCCCTGCCGCACGAGATCCCAGCCTTCGCCGGGATGACGGTATCGGCGGCACGTTGTGACTGACACCCCCGACCCACTCGCCCGCTACAACGCCAAGCGCGACTTCGCGAAGACCGCCGAACCCGCGGGCACGCTCGCGCCGGGCAACGGCAACAGCTTCATGGTGCAGAAGCACGACGCCACCCGGCTCCACTGGGACCTCCGCCTCGAGATCGACGGCGTGCTCAAGAGCTGGGCGGTCACCCGCGGCCCCAGCCTCGACCCGAACGAAAAGCGCCTCGCGGTGCGCACCGAGGATCATCCGCTGAGCTACGCGACGTTCGAGGGCACGATTCCGGCGGGCGAATATGGCGGCGGCACGGTGATGCTGTGGGACCGCGGCAGCTGGTCGCCGATCAAGGGCAAGTCCGCCAGCGATCTCGACAAGGGCCATCTCCACTTCGTCCTCGACGGCGAACGGATGAAGGGCGAATGGCTGCTCATCCGCCTCAAGCCCCGCGCGAAGGAGAAGCGCGAGAACTGGCTGTTGCGCAAGATCGACGACGCTGCAGCAGGCGGCACCGACACGCTGGTCGACGAGGCGCTCACCAGCGTCTCGACCGGCCGCACGATGGCGGAGATCGCGGAAGGGAAGCGCGTCACCAAATCAAAACGCCCCCTCCCCCGTCATCCCAGCGGAAGCTGGGATCTCTCGCGGCCAGCACGCGACACGAGCCGCGAAAGACCCCAGCTTCCGCTGGGGTGACGAAGGCGGCAAAATCGGCGGTGACGAAATCCAGGACCGCCGCTCTCCCCGAATTCCGCGACCCCCAACTCTGCACGCTCGTCGATGCCGTCCCGACCGGCTCGGCCTGGCTGCACGAGGTCAAATATGACGGCTACCGCGCGCTCGTCGCGGTCGCGAACGGCACGGCCAGGGTGTTCACGCGCACCGGGCTCGACTGGACCGACAAGTTCGCCGGAATCGCCGCCGCCGCCGCGACGCTGCCCGTCCGGTCCGCGCTGATCGACGGCGAGATCGTCGCGTACAAGAACGGCCATCCCGACTTCTCGACGCTCAAGGACGCGATCTCGAACGGCGGCGACATGACATTGTTCGCGTTCGACCTGCTCGAGCTCGACGGCGAGGACCTGACCGACCTGTCCAATCTCGACCGCAAGGCCCGGCTCGAACCGCTGATCCCGGGCGACGACGACCGGCTGCGCTATTCGGACCATGTCGTCGGCGCGGGCGAGCAGTTGTTCGAAACCATGTGCCGCGAGGGGCTCGAGGGCATCGTCTCGAAACGCGCCGACGCGCCCTATGCGGGCAAGCGGACCAAGGCGTGGCTCAAGGTCAAATGCACACACCGGCAGGAATTCGTGATCGTCGGCTGGCTCCCCTCCGACAAGAAACGCGGGTTCAAGTCGCTGCTGCTCGGCGTGCGTGACGGCAAGGGCTATCGCTATGCGGGCAAGGTCGGCACGGGATTCGACCAGGCGCTGATGACCGAGCTGCGCGACAGGCTGGACGCGCTCGACCGCAAGACGCCGACCGTCGACGCTCCGAAGGCCGCGGTCCGCGGTGCGAAATGGGTCACGCCCAAACTCGTCGCCGAGATCGCGTTTGCCGAGACCACCCCCGACGGCGTGCTGCGCCATTCGAGCTTCATTGGCCTGCGCGAGGACAAGGCGGCGAAGGACGTCGTCGCCGAGACGCCGGCGCCCCTCCCCGATGCCGCCGACGCGGTCCTCGCGACGCGCATCACCGTCACCAGCCGCGATCGCATCCTGTTCGACGAGTCGGACGTGACCAAGGGCGACCTCGCCGATTATTATGCCGCGGTATCGGGCATCATGCTGCCCTTCGCGGGCAGCCGTCCGATCAGCCTCGTCCGCTGCCCGCAAGGCCGGTCGCGCGCCTGCTTCTTCCAGAAGCACGACGCGGGCAGCTTCGGCGATGCGGTCCATCAGGTGCCGATCCGCGAGAAAGACGGATCGACCGAAGACTATCTGTATGTCGACGACGCCGACGGTCTCGTCGCGTGCGTCCAGATGGGAACGATCGAGTTTCATGGCTGGGGATCCTCGGTCGCGGCGCTGGAAAAGCCCGACCGGCTGGTCTTCGACCTCGATCCTGACGAGGGGCTCGCGTTTTCGGACACCAAATCAGCGGCGGAGCACCTGAAGACGCAGCTTGCCGAGCTCGGTCTCGTCAGCTTTCCGCTGCTGTCGGGTGGCAAGGGGGTTCATGTCGTCGTGCCGCTCACACCCGACGCCGAATGGCCTGCGGTCAAGGACTTCGCCGACCGGTTCGCGCGCGCGCTCGCCGGCGCCGAGCCCGACCGCTTCGTCGCGACGATGGCCAAGGCCAGGCGCAAGGGCCGGATCTTCATCGACTGGCTGCGCAACCAGCGCGGGGCCACTGCGGTGATGCCCTATTCCGCACGGGCGAGGGCCGGCGCACCCGTCGCGGCGCCCGTGTCGTGGACCGAGCTGCGCGACATCGACACCGCCGCGCGCTGGGGCGTACGCGACGTCGACGAGCTCATCGCACGGGTCAATTCGCGCGTGCTCAAGGGATGGGGCGTGGCCGACCAGGTGCTGCCCGATCTGTGAAACCACTGCCTCTCCCTTGAGCGTGCGACCATCTCCCCGGCCGGGCCGCTGGCGGTGCGATGCGTGGCGCGCCGGCGCTCGCGGTTTCGGTACGACGCGGGGCGGACGGGACAATTTATGTTGCACCGCCGCGTCGAAAGGTGAAACACCGCCGCCACTGATCGGGGACTTGAGGCATTGGAAATAGCGACGCAATCCGCGCCCCTGTTCGACGCGATGGTCCATGCCGACCGCTGGATCACCGACTATTGCGCGCGCAGCACCAGCGCCGACGTGCTGTGTCCCGACGCCGATGGCAGCATCGACCCCGCTTGGCCGGCGATGTTCGCCGAACTCGCCGCGGTCGCGTCGGATGATCTCGGCCATGTCCGCGAACGCGTCCAGCGTCATGCCGCCGACATCGGCACGGGGTTCCGCATCGCCGACGAACCCGACGAGCGCCCCTGGCCGGTGTCGCCCGTCCCGCTGCTGATCGAGGCGGGGGAATGGGCGGACATCGCGCGCGGCGTCGTCCAGCGCGCGACGCTGATGGAACACGTCATCGCGGACCTCTACGGCGAAGGCCGGATCGTCGCGGACGGCCATATCCCCGCCGCGCTCGTCACCGGCAGCCCGTTCTTCCTGCGCCCGATGGTCGGGCTGCCGCCGCCCGGCGGACGGCATCTCGATTTCATCGCGATCGATCTCGGTCGCGGCCCGACGGGCGAATGGCGCGTGCTCGCCGACCATCTGCGCGCACCTGCGGGGGCGGGCTATGCGCTGGAGAACCGCCTCGCGGTCAGCCGGACGCTCGGCGGGTTGCAGGCGCGTCTGAACGTGCAGCGTCATGCGCCGTTCTTCGCCGCGTTCCGTGCCGGCCTCGCGGCGATGTGCAAGCGCACCGACCCGCGGATCGGGCTGCTCACGCCGGGCCGCTTCAACCCGAGCTATCCCGAACAGGCGCATCTCGCGCGCTATCTCGGGCTGCTGCTCGTCGAGGGCGCCGATCTCGCCGCGCTCGAGGACAAGGTCTATGTCCGCACGATCGGCGGCCTCAAGCGGATCGACGCGCTGTGGCGACGGCTCGATCCGCGGCTGCTCGATCCGCTCGCGTTCGACACGCATTCGCAGATCGGCGTCCCCGGGCTGATCGACGCCTATGCCGCGGGCAATGTCGTGCTGTCGAACGCCCCCGGGTCCGCGGTGCTCGAGGCGCCGGCCTTCGCCGCGTTCCTGCCGCAGCTCGCGCGGTCGCTGCTCGGCGAAGACCTGCTGCTCCCCAACATCGCGACCTGGTGGTGCGGACAGGACGGCGCACGCAACCGGGTCGAGGCGGATCTCGACGCGCTGCTGATCGGCCCCGCCTTCCACGCGGCCCCGCTCGGCCTGCCCGATGGCCCGACCGCGGGCGCCGACATCACCGGCGACGCGCGCACCGCGCTGCTCGCGGACATCGCGCGCCGGCCGCAGGATTATGTCGGGCAGGAGATCGTCCGGCTGTCGACGATGCCCGTCGTCGTCGGCGATCTCGCTCGTCCCGCGCCCGTTCACGCTGCGCGTCTTTGCTGCCCGCGGCGGCGATGGCGAGTGGACCGTCCTGCCCGGCGGGTTCGCGCGGATCGGCGAGCATCCCGACGCCCGCGCCGCCGTGATGGGCGAGGGAATCTGGTCCGCCGACGTCTGCGTCTATGGCGCCGATCCGGTCGCCCCCGACTCGCTGCTGACCGCACCCGACTCGCTCCATGTCCGGCGCAATCCGGGGACGTTGCCAAGCCGCGTCGCGGACAATTTCTACTGGCTCGGCCGCTATCTCGAGCGCGGCGAGGCGCTGCTCGGCGCGATCCGCGTGATGCTGGGCAACTCGATCGACGTCGATGGCGGCGCGGTGCTCTCGCCGCAGACCGTCGGCAAGCTCGTCGGGCTGGTCGTCGGCAGCGGTGCCGCGCCGCATCCCCCGTCGCTGCGCCGCGCCGACCTGACGCAGTTCGCGCGGACCGCGATGGAGGATGACGCGTGGCAGTCGATCGCGACGATCAACCGTCATGCGCGCGACATCGGCGAGGGGTCGCGCGACCGGCTGTCCGCGGACATGGTCCGCCTGCTCGAGGCGCCCTTCCCGTCGCATCGCGGCATGCTCGACCGCGCCGGGTCGCTCCAGCGGCGCTACGCCGCGATCGCCGGGCTGTCGGCGGAGCATATGGGGCGCACCGCGGCGTGGCGGTTCCACGATCTCGGCCGCCGCATCGAGCGCGCGATGGCGATGGCGCGCGCGATCCGGCTGTTCGGGATGCCCGGCGCCTCGCCCGATGACCTGTCCGTGCTGCTCGACCTCGCCGACAGCCAGATCACCTATCGTCAGCGTTATCCGACCGGCATCGCCCGCGTCCCCGTCATCGACCTCGTCGCGCTTGATCCGGGCAATCCGCGCAGCCTCGCCTTCTCCGCCGAACGCATTGCCGCGCGCCTCGCCGAGCTGCCGGTGCTGAGCGACGACGAGATGGCCGAGCCGCAACAGGCGCAGGCGATCGCGCTCCAGGCGATCGTCGTCACCGCGGCCGCGGCCGATCTCGATGCCGACACGCTGGGCGACATCGAACGCCGTCTGGGCGGCGTGTCGGACGCGCTCGCCCGCCGCTATTTCCTGCAGGGCGCCGAGCCGTTGCGCACCAGCGGGCTGACGCTGGCATGAGCCGACGCGGCGGGCCGACCCGCACCCCGGACCTGGCACCCGATGATCTACGATATCCGTCACGTCACGACGTTCGACTATGGCGCGAGCGTCAAGTTCGCGCGCTGCAACCTGCGTCTCAAGCCGATCGACTGGCCCGGCCAGACGCTCGAGACCTATACGCTGTCGGTGCATCCCGGCGGCCGCACCAGCGCGGCGCGCGCGGAGGCAGGGCTCGCCAACGTCACGCGGCTCGTCGTGGACAGCCCCGTCCGGCATCTCACGATCGAGAGCCGGTCGCGCATGACCGTCGACCGGCTCGTCCCCATGCCCGGCGCGGACGATCCGACACTTGCCGACATCGCCGCGATGGCATGCGCGAGCACCGATCTGTCCGCGGCCAGCCCGGCCAATTATATCTACCCCTCGCCGCTCATCCCGCTCGACCAGTCGATCGCCGACTATTGCGCCGCCGATCTCGACCCCGCGCGCGGCGCGCTGGATGCAGGGATCGCGCTCGCGCGGCGGATCCAGCGCGAATTCGTCTTCGATGCCGATGCGACGCTGGTCGACACGCCCCCGCACGAGGCGTTCCGCCACCGCAAGGGCGTCTGCCAGGATTTCGCGCAGATCATGATCACCGGCCTGCGCGCGGCCGGCCTGCCCGCCGCCTATGCGTCGGGCTATATCCGCACGATCCCCCCGCGGGCCAGCCGCGTCTGGTCGGCGCCGATGCGACGCACGCCTGGGTCCTGCTCTGGTGCGGACCGCGGCATGGCTGGATCGGCCTCGATCCGACCAACGGCATCTGGATGGCGAGCGATCACATCGTCATGGCGGTCGGCCGCGACTATGCCGAGATCGCGCCCGTCGACGGCGTCGTGCTCGGATCGGGTGCGCAGAACATGGACGTCAGCGTCGACGTCGCCCCGCTCGACGAACCGGCGCGGCCCTGACGCGGTCTTTGCTGCCAAACCGGCGGGCGGGAATTGCGCTGGAGGCCGCATCGCCCCACATAGATGCGCAAGTAAGACTGGGGACGTAAGTGGCCGATCCGTACAAGACCTTGGGCGTTGCCCGCGATTCAACCGAAGCCGACATCAAGAAGGCGTATCGCAAGCTTGCCAAGGAACTGCATCCCGACCGCAACAAGGACAATCCCAAGGCGTCCGAACGGTTCAGCCAGGTCACCAACGCCTATGACCTGCTCAACGACAAGGACAAGCGCGCGCGCTTCGATCGCGGCGAGATCGACGGCGACGGCAACCCGGCCGCACCGTTCGGCTTTGGCGGCGGCGGCGGTGGTCGCGCGCAGCCCGGCGGCGGCTTCCGCAGCGAGGGGTATGAAACCGGCGGCCCCGACATGAGCGATATCTTCGAGGGGCTGTTCGGCGGCGCGCAGCGGGGCGGCGGCGGCTTCTCGAGCGGCTTTGGCCGGCGGGCACAGCCCAAGGGCGAGAATGTCGCCTATCGCCTGCAGGTCCCGTTCGTCGAGGCAGCCACGCTCGAGCCGCAGCGCGTGACGCTCGCCGACGGCAAGACGCTCGATCTCAAGCTTCCCGCCGGCGTCGAGACCGGGACGCAGATGAAGCTGGGCGGCAAGGGTGAGCCCGGTCCGGGCGGTGCGGGCGATGCGATCCTGACGATCGACGTCCAGCCGCACCGGTTCTTCACGCGCGACGGCGACGATGTCCGCATCGACCTGCCGATCAGCCTCGCCGAGGCGGTACTCGGCGGATCGATCAAGGCGCCGACCGTCGACAAGCCCGTCATGCTGACGATCCCCAAGGGGACGACGTCGGGCAAGACGTTGCGTCTCAAGGGCAAGGGCTTTCACAAGAAGGGCGGCGGGCGCGGCGATCAGCTCGTCACGCTGATGATCGACATTCCGGCGAACGATGCGGCGCTCGCGACGTTCGTCGAAGGATGGAAGGATCACGGCGCGGGGAACCCACGGGGGGCCATGGGCGTCTGAACGCCTTGTGAATGATAGCAATCTTACGCCCGAAGCGCGCGCCCACGATCACCGGGGTGCGCGCACCAGGCTTACGCGCGGCATAGCGAAGGTCCGTCCGGGCAGCACGGCGTTCGAAGTCGTCAAGCGCGCCGCGGTAGGCGTCTTCAACGACGGCTTCATCCATGCCGGCAACCTCGCCTATCTCGCGCTGATGACGGTGTTTCCGTTCTTCATCGTGGCCGCCGCGATCCTGTCGCTGTTCGGGCAGAGCGTCGAGACGATCCGCGCGGTCGAATCCTTCCTCAACGTCCTGCCGCCCAACGTGTCCGATCTGTTGCGCAAGCCGATCGCCGACGTGCTCGCGGCGCGCACCGGCTCGCTGCTCTGGCTCGGCGCGCTGGTGGGGCTGTGGACCGTCGGCAGCTTCGTCGAGACGATCCGCGACATCTTCCACCGCGCCTACGGGATCAAGGCGACCGCGCCGTTCTGGAAATCGCGGCTCGGCTCGTCCGCGGTGATCGTCGGATCGGTCATCATGGCGCTGCTTTCGTTCCTCGTGCAGGGCATCCTCACCGCCGCCGAACAGTTCATCTACCGCCTCGTCCCCTTTGCGCAGGACGCCGCGGGCTGGGTCGGGCTGTCGCGGCTGATCCCCGCGCTGCTGATGTTCGGCGCGCTGTATCTGCTGTTCTATTCGGTCACGCCGTCGCGCTACCGTTACTCCAAATGCCGCAAATGGCCCGGCGCGGCGTTTACTGCGGCATGGTGGATCAGCGCGACCGCGTTGCTGCCGATCGTGCTGTCGAGTCTGGGCGGCTACGACCTGACCTATGGCAGCCTTGCGGGTGTCGTGATCATGCTGCTGTTCTTCTACGTGATCGGGCTGGGGCTGGTGTTCGGCGCACATTTGAACGCAGCACTGGCGGAACCACCCGAAACCACGCTAGAGCAGCCGGCTAAGACGGTGCAGGTGGAGGCGACGACGGCGTGAACGGTTTGATGGCGGGCAAGCGTGGATTGATCATGGGCTTGGCGAACGACAAGTCGCTGGCCTGGGGGATCGCCAAGAAGCTGTCCGAAGCGGGCGCCGAACTCGCGTTCAGCTATCAGGGCGAGACGATGGAGAAGCGCGTCCGCCCGCTTGCCGAGCAGCTGGGCGTCGCGCGACTGTTCGACTGCGACGTGTCCGACATGGGCGCGCTCGATGCCACCTTCGCCAAGCTGGCCGAGGAATGGCCGACGATCGACTTCGTCGTCCACGCGATCGGCTTTTCGGACAAGAACGAGCTGCGCGGGCGGTTCGTCGATACCAGCCTCGACAATTTCCTGATGACGATGAACATCAGCGTCTATTCGTTCGTCGCGGTCGCGCAGCGCGCGGCCAAGATGATGAACCCGGGCGGGTCGATGCTGACGCTCAGCTATTACGGCGCCGAGAAGGTTATCCCGCATTACAACGTGATGGGCGTGGCCAAGGCCGCGCTTGAGACGAGTGTGCAGTATCTCGCGGTCGATCTTGGCCGCGACAATATCCGCGTCAACGCGATCTCGGCCGGCCCGATCAAGACGCTGGCCGCGAGCGGGATCGGCGACTTCCGCCTGATCCTGAAGTGGAACGAGCTGAACTCGCCGCTGAAGCGCAACGTGACGATCGACGATGTCGGCGGCGCGGGGCTGTACCTGCTCAGCGACCTGGCATCGGGCGTCACGGGCGAAACGCACCATGTCGACGCCGGCTACAACGTGATCGGCATGAAGGCCGAAGACGCCCCCGACATCGCGCTGGTCTAAATCGAAGGCAGCATCGACCACCCCCTCTCCCTTCAGGGGAGAGGGAGGGGCCCATGCGCAGCATGGGAGGGTGAGGGCAAGGTGAGGCAGAAGGACGGCACCGAAGCCCTCACCCGCGCACGCCAGATGCGCCGCGACGCCACCGAGGCGGAAACCCGGCTATGGCAGAACCTCCGCAGCCGCCGCCTCGCCGACTTCAAGTTCCGCCGCCAGGTCTGGATCGGCCCGTTCATCGCCGACTTCCTGTGCATGGACGCCATGCTCGTCGTCGAGGTAGACGGCAGCCAGCATATCGGCGACGCGGCCTATGACGCCGACAGAACCGCCTACCTCGCGAACAAGGGATACCGTGTGATCCGTGTCTGGAACAACGACGTGATGCAGCGGATGGACGACGTGCTTGCCGCGATCCTGTCCGCACTTAGCAGCGTGCCCTCACCCTCCCATGCTTCGCACGGGCCCCTCCCTCTCCCCGCCGGGGAGAGGGACCAGTGAGCGTCAACACCTTCGGGCGGATGTTCCGCTTCACCACCTGGGGCGAATCGCACGGCCCCGCGCTCGGCGCGGTGGTCGACGGCTGCCCCCGGCATCCCCCTCACCGAAGCCGACATCCAGCCCTGGCTCGACAAGCGCCGCCCCGGCACCTCGCGCTTCACCACGCAGCGGCGCGAGCCCGATACCGTCCGGATCCTGTCGGGCGTGTTCGACGGGCGCACCACGGGCACGCCGATCAGCCTGATGATCGAGAATGTCGACCAGCGCTCGAAGGACTATTCGGACGTCGCCAAGGCCTATCGCCCCGGCCATGCCGACTATGCCTATGACGCCAAATACGGGTTTCGCGATTATCGCGGCGGCGGCCGCTCGTCCGCGCGCGAGACCGCGGCGCGCGTCGCCGCCGGGGCGGTCGCGCGGCTCGTCGTGCCGCAGGTCCGCATCCGCGCCTGGGTCGAGGCGATCGGCGGCGATGCGATTCACCCCGCCAATTTCGACGACGCGCAGATCGACCAGAACCCGTTCTTCTGCCCCGATGCCGAGGCCGCGCTGCGTTGGGAGGCGCTGGTCGACGCCGCGCGCAAATCCGGCTCGTCGCTCGGCGCGGTGATCGCGTGCGAGGCGACCGGCGTCCCCGCGGGCTGGGGCGCGCCGCTTTACGCCAAGCTCGATTCCGAACTCGCCGCGGCGTGCATGAGCATCAACGCGGTCAAGGGGATCGAGATCGGCGACGGGTTCGCCGCCGCCGCGCTGTCGGGCGAGGCCAATGCCGATCCGATGCGCCCCGGCGTCGACGGCCCCGAATTCCTCGCCAACCACGCCGGCGGGATCGCGGGCGGGATCGCCACCGGCCAGCCGATCCGGTTGCGCGTCGCGTTCAAGCCGACCAGCTCGATCCTCACCCCCGTCGAGACGATCAGTCCGACCGGCGAGGCCGCCACGATCGCCACCAAGGGCCGCCACGACCCCTGCGTTGGCATCCGCGGGGTGCCGGTCGTCGAGGCGATGGTCGCGCTTGTAATAGCGGACCAGGCGTTGCTCCACCGGGGCCAGTGCGGCTAGACGACGGAACGTGTTGCTCTCGTCACCCGTTATAAAGGTACAAGATCTAGGAGAGACACGATGCGTATTCTGATGACGGCAACCGCCGCTGCCCTGCTGATCACCGGCGCGGCGACCGCACAGACGACCGCGCCCGGCCAGTCGGGTACCATGGGCGGTCAGTCCGGCACCATGGGCGGCCAGGCAATGCCCGGTCAGCCGATGCCCGGCCAGCCCATGCCGGGTCAGTCGATGCCAGGCGACACGGTCCAGACCGATTCGATGAATCCGTCGACGACCGCACCAGCCAACCCGAACGATCGCCAGAAGAAGGCGCGTCGCGGCGGCGCACAGTCGACGATGCCCGGTTCGAGCACGACCGGCCCGACGATGCCGAACGCGCCCTCGTCGCCCGCAGCAGGCGGCATGACGCCGGCACCCGGAATGACGCCGACCCCAAACTGATCGGTTCGTCGTCAGCTAAATAAAAAACGGGCGGGGATTTCCCCGCCCGTTTTTTTGCGCCCGCCGTCGTCGGCAGGCCGTCAGCGACGGATCAGTCCGAGAACGGATCGCGGACGAGGATCGTGTCCGCGCGCTCCGGGCTGGTCGAGACCAGCGCGACCGGGCAGCGAGATCAGCTCCTCGATCCGGCGGATATACTTGATCGCCTGCGCCGGCAGATCCGCCCAGCTGCGCGCACCCGCCGTCGTTTCCTGCCAGCCTTCCATCGTCTCGTACACCGGTTCGACCAGCGCCTGGTCGGCCGCATGCGCGGGGAAGTAATCGAGCGTCTCGCCGCGCAGGCGATAGCCGGTGCAGATCGACACCGTCTCGAACCCGTCGAGCACGTCGATCTTGGTCAGCGCGATCCCGGTGATGCCGCCGACCGCCGCCGACTGGCGCACCAGCACCGCATCGAACCAGCCGCAGCGACGCTTGCGCCCCGTGACCGTCCCGAACTCATGCCCGCGCACGCCGAGCCGCTCGCCCGTCTCGTTCTCGAGCTCGGTCGGGAACGGCCCCGATCCGACGCGCGTCGTATACGCCTTGGCGATCCCGAGCACGAAGCCGACCGCGCTCGGGCCCAGACCCGAACCGCCCGCCGCAGCGCCCGCGATCGTGTTCGACGAAGTCACGAACGGATAGGTGCCGTGATCGACGTCGAGCAGCACGCCCTGCGCGCCCTCGAACAGGATCCGCTTGCCCGCCGACCGTGCGGCGTTGAGATCGCGCCACACGGGCTTTGCGAACGGCAGGACGAAGCCGGCGATCTCGCGCAGCTCGGCGATCAGCGCCGCGCGGTCGATCGGCGGTTCGCCGAAACCTGCGCGCAGCGCGTCGTGATGCGCGGTCAGACGGTCGAGCTGCGGCCCCAGATCGTCGAGATGTGCCAGATCGCACACGCGGATCGCACGGCGACCGACCTTGTCCTCGTATGCCGGGCCGATGCCGCGCCGCGTCGTGCCGATCTTGCCCGCGCCGCTCGCATCCTCGCGCAGACCGTCGAGATCGCGGTGGAACGGCAGGATCAGCGCGCAGGTATCGGCGATGCGCAGCGTCTCGGGCGTCGCGACGACGCCCTGCGCGCCGAGCCGGGCGATCTCGTCCTTGAGCGCCCAGGGATCGAGCACCACGCCGTTGCCGATGAACGACGGCGTGCCGCGGACGATGCCCGACGGCAGCAGCGACAGCTTGTACACATTCTCGCCGACGACCAAGGTGTGGCCCGCGTTATGGCCGCCCTGGAACCGCACGACCATGTCGGCGCGCTCGGCGAGCCAGTCGACGATCTTGCCCTTGCCTTCGTCGCCCCATTGCGCGCCGATGACTGCTACGTTGGCCAAACTCTATCTCCTGAGGATTACCCGCAGCGCCTACAGCGCGCGGGGGCCGCCCGCTACCCATAGATGCGTGCAGACCTGTGCTTCGGGGGTGTCGCCCGCCTCGAGCGCAGCGACGGTGACCCAGCCCTGCGCGCGCATCGCCGCGCCTTCGCCGGCGGGCGTGCCGAACGGCAGGAACAGGCGGCGGCGATCGACGCTCGCGGTGCGCCCGACCAGCGCATCGGCATAGAGCGAGAAACCGGTTGCGGCTTCCTCAGCGCCCGTCTCGTGGACGATCGTGTACGTCCCGCCCCGCCCGACTTCGCGCGTGCTGCCATCGGCGAACAGCGAGAAGCCGAGCCAGCTTTGATATTCGAACCCGTGCCGCTCGGTCGGATCGAGCGTCAGCGCGACGCGCCCGTCGATCGCCTCGGCGATGCGCGACAGGGCGTCGAGCCGCGAGGCGAGCGCACCGCTCGTGTCGAACGCGCGCAACCGCTCCATCGCCTGCGCGAACGGCCCGGCGGCCTCGATCAGCGGGAGATAGGCGGGCGCGAGCGCGGCGACCGCGCCGGCATCCTTCGCATCGAGCCGGTCGCGCAGCGTCGCGACCTGTTCGGGCGTGACCGGCAGCGGCCCGGCGGCGAGCGTCGGCACCAGATCGGGCAGCGTGAAGTCGATCGACGCGCCGCTGACATCCGCCGCCGCGATCATGTCGACCGCGACCGCGACGAGTTCCTGCGCCGCGGCGACCGAATCGAGCCCGATCAGCTCGCAGCCGATCTGCCGTGTCTCACGCGCCGGCGCGAGCTGCGACGCGCGCAGTTTGAGCACCGAGCCGGCATAGCTCAGCCGCACCGGTCGCGGGTGATGCCCCATGCGGGTGGCGGCGATCCGCGCGACCTGCGCGGTGATATCGGGCCGGATCGCGAGCGTGCGCTGCGACACCGGATCGACGAACCGCACCGCGTCGTGGAGCCCGCCGGCCTTCAGCCGCATCTCGAGCCCGTCGGCGAATTCGGCAAGCGGCGGATCGACGCGCTCATAACCGTGCAGGCGCGCAGCCTCGAGCACACGGGCTTCCAGTGCCGCCGCCGAATCGGCGAAGGGCGGCAGGCGATCTCGGAAACCTTCGGGGAGGAGTGCGGTCACTGCGCGGACTCCCTGCCAAGCGCTGCCGAAATGACCCGCCACACCCCGTCCATCCCGGACATGATGTCGGCATTGCTGAACCGTATCACGCGATATCCCTGTCGTTCGAGCCAATCCGTTCGGCTGTCGTCGCGCGCTTGGTCACTATGCGTATCGCCGTCAACCTCGATGACGAGTTTCGTCTCGCGCGCGGCGAAGTCGGCGATGTAGGGGCCGATGACGAACTGACGGGTGAATTTAACGCCGCTGATCTGCCGCCCGCGAAGATGCCGCCACAACATTGCCTCGGCCGGCGTAGGCTCGCGCCGCATCCGCTTCGCACGATCCAGCAGAACGTCGTCGATCCTGGCCACCGCTCCCTCTCCCCTCGGGGAGAGGGCCGGGGTGAGGGGCGCCGCAAACGCTACCCTACCAAACGACCCCTCACCCAACCCTCTCCCCAAAGGGGAGAGGGCTAGATCAGTACCACGACCGTGCACCAGCGTCAGCCACCGCTCCCTCTCCCCTCCGGGGAGAGGGCTAAGCACACAGCAGTATCAGAAGTTCAGACCCATCGCGGTCTTAACCCCCGGCAGCGCGCGGACCTTCGTCAGCAGTTCCGGCGTCACCGCCTCGTCGACCGACAGCAGCAGCACCGCCTCGCCGCCCGCCTGACGGCGGCCGAGATGGAACGTGCCGATGTTGACCCCCGCCTCGCCCAGCGCCGTCCCGAGACGACCGATGAACCCCGGCGCATCCTCGTTGACGACATAGAGCATCGGCCCCGCCAGATCCGCCTCGATCTTGATCCCGAGCAGCTCGACCAGACGCGGCGCCGAGATCGCCGAACAGCGTGCCCGCGACCGAGCGCTCGCCATCCTCGGTCCTGACCGAGACCCGCAGCAGCGTGTGGTAATCCGCCTCGCGCTCGGTCCGCACCTCACGCACCTCGAGCCCGCGCTCGCGCGCCAGCACGGGGGCGTTGACCATGTTGACCGTCGCGGTCTGCGTCTGGAGATACCCCGCCAGCACCGCGCTGACGATCGGCTTGGCGTTCAGATCCGCCGCCGCGCCCTCGGTATGCACCGAGATCCGCGACACCGCGCCGTGCGTTAGCTGGCCGACGAGCGAGCCGAGCTTCTCCGCCAGTGCCATGTACGGCTTGAGCTTCGGCGCTTCCTCGGCGGACAGCGACGGCATGTTGAGCGCGTTGGTGACGCCGCCCGACATCAGGAAATCGGCCATCTGCTCGGCGACCTGGATCGCGACGTTGACCTGCGCCTCGGTCGTCGACGCGCCGAGATGCGGCGTGCTGATGAAGTTGGGCGTGTTGAACAGCGGCGAGGCCTTGGCGGGCTCCTCGACGAACACGTCGAGTGCGGCGCCGCCGACCTGCCCCGAATCGAGCGCCGCCTTCAGCGCGACCTCGTCGATCAGCCCGCCGCGCGCGCAGTTGATGATCCGGACGCCCTTCTTGGTCTTGGCGAGCGCGTCGGCCGAGAGGATGTTGCGCGTCTGGTCGGTCAGCGGCGTGTGCAGCGTGATGAAGTCGGCACGTGCGAGCAGCTCGTCGAGCGTGACCTTCTCGACACCCATCTCGATCGCGCGCTCGGGCGTCAGGAACGGATCGAACGCGACGACCTTCATCTTGAGGCCGCGCGCACGGTCGGCGACGATCGAGCCGATATTGCCCGCGCCGATCAGGCCGAGCGTCTTCGACGTCAGCTCGACACCCATGAAGCGGTTCTTCTCCCACTTGCCCGCCTGCGTCGAGGCGTCGGCCTCGGGCAGCTGGCGCGCGAGTGCGAACATCAGCGCGATCGCGTGCTCGGCGGTGGTGATCGAATTGCCGAACGGCGTGTTCATCACGACCACGCCCTTCGCCGACGCGGCGGGGATGTCGACGTTATCGACGCCGATGCCCGCGCGGCCGACGACCTTCAGGTTGGTCGCATGCTCGAGGATCTCCTTGGTGACCTTGGTCGAGCTGCGGATCGCGAGACCGTCATAGTCGCCGATCATCGCCATCAGCTCTTGCGGAGTCTTGCCGGTGATCTCGTCGACCTCGACGCCGCGCTCGCGGAAGATGTGCGCGGCGCGGGGATCCATTTTGTCGGAAATGAGGACTTTTGGCATGGGATTTCCTTCTTCTCCCTCTCCCCTCCGGGGAGAGGGTCGGGGTGAGGGGTGGTACGGGGAGGTGGCGTGCGTGGCAGCCCCTCACCCCAGCCCTCTCCCCGGAGGGGAGAGGGAGCGAGACTATCAGGCGGACTTGGCGGTCGCGTAGGCCCAGTCGAGCCAGGGGCCGAGCGCCACGATATCGGCGGTATCGACGGTCGCGCCGCACCAGATCCGCAGGCCCGGCGGCGCGTCGCGATAGCCCGCGACGTCATACGCAGCACCGGCCTTCTCGAGCGCGGCGGCCATCGCCTTGATCATCGCCTCGTCCGCACCCTCGACCGTCAGGCACAAGCTGGTGCGCGACCGAGTCGCCGGATCGGCAGCGAGATGACCGAGCCAGTCGCGCTCCGCCACGATCGTGTCCAGAGCCGCCGCATTCGCGTCCGACCGCGCGATCAGCCCGTCCTCGCCGAGCGACTTCGCCCATTCGAGGCTGAAGATCGCGTCCTCGACGGCCAGCATCGACGGCGTGTTGATCGTCTCGCCCTTGAACACGCCCTCGGCGAGCTTGCCCTTCGAGACGAGGCGGAACACCTTGGGCAGCGGCCATGCGGGGGTGTAGCTCTCGAGCCGCTCGACCGCGCGCGGGCCGAGGATCAGCACGCCGTGCGCGCCCTCGCCGCCGAGCACCTTCTGCCACGAGAAGGTCGCGACATCGATCTTCGTCCAGTCGATATCGTAGGCGAACACGCCCGACGTCGCATCGGCGAACGACAGGCCTTCGCGGTCGTCGGGGATCCAGTCCGCGTTCGGCACGCGCACGCCGCTGGTGGTGCCGTTCCAGGTGAACAGCACGTCGTTCGACCAGTCGACCGACTCCAGATCGGGCAGCTGGCCGTAATCGGCACGCACCACGGTCGGGTCGATCTTCAACTGCTTGACCGCATCGGTCACCCAGCCCTCGCCGAAGCTTTCCCACGCCAGCGCGGTGACGGGCTTCGCGCCCAGCATCGTCCACATCGCCATCTCGTACGCGCCGGTGTCGGAGCCGGGGACGATGCCGATGCGGTGCGTGCTCGGAAGCTTCAGCAGTTCGCGCATCAGGTCGATGCTGTACTGGAGGCGGGTCTTGCCGATCTTCGAGCGATGCGAGCGGCCGAGCGAGATCGGTGGCGAGCTTGTCCGCGGACCAGCCCGGAGGCTTCGCGCAGGGACCGCTGGAGAAAAAGGGGCGTGCCGGCTTGGTCGCAGGCAGCGCAGGCGCACCTGTGGCGGTGGCGTAGGTCGTATCAGTCATGTATCTCTCCTCACAGAGAGCACGCGCGGCGTTGGGACCGCGTGGCCCGTTGCCGGCCCTAACGACGTGGCGGTGCGAGTCAACCATGTCCGCGCATGCGTGCCCCGTCCCCACGCTCCCCGTTCGCCCCGCGCGACGTCGAAGCGCATCGCCCCCCATGCCCAGGCCTCGACTCGCCGCAACGCCGCCCCGCGCCGCGTGACAAGCCGGCGCGGCGCGGGGATGATGGCGCCATGTACCGCGTTCTTTACCCTCTCCTGCTCACGATCATGCTCGCCGCCTGCGGTCGCGCCGATCGCCCCGCCGCACCGCAACAGACCCGCCCCAACCTCTCGGTCCCGAGCAACCGCGAAACCGCGCAATGCCTCGCCGACCTGCGCCAGCTCCGTGTCTCGTTCCAGCTGCTGCCCGACCGCGAGACCGGCCCCGGTTGCGGCCTGGCGGGCACCGTCAAGCTCGTCGATATCGGCGTCCCCGTCGCCAATCTCACCGCGGTCCGCTGCGGCGCGGCGCGCGCGCTGATCGGCTGGACGCGCAACGCGGTCGCCCCCGCGGCCTATCAGATGCTCGGCAGCGAACTCGCGCGGATCGACAGCATGGGCAGCTATGCGTGCCGCAACGTCGTCGGCTCGGCGCGCACCGTGAGCCGCCGGTCGGGCCACGCGATCGCCAACGCGGTCGATATTGGCGGGTTCGTGCTGAAGGACGGGCGGCGGATCAGCGTCCTCAACGACTGGAGCTCGCCCGACCCGCAGGTGCGGCAGTTCCTCCAGACGATCCGCGCCTCGGCGTGCAAGCGGTTCGGCACCGTGCTCAGCCCCGACTATAACGCCGCGCACCGCAATCACCTCCATCTTGAGGACGATCGCGCGAATTTCTGCCGCTAGTACACCGGTCTAGCCCTGCGCGCGGCTTTCGACTAAATCCGCCGAAATGACAGATACCCGCATTCCCTCACGCGTTTTCGCGAACGCCAGCCAGGACGCTGAAACCGCCCGCGACATCACGTCCACGCCGCAGACGCAGCATCCGCACTACCGCCTCGCCTTCCAGGACATGGAC
The DNA here is from genome assembly GCF_036856055.1 of Sphingomonas sp. 22R3R2A-7. Lineage (NCBI taxonomy): Bacteria > Pseudomonadati > Pseudomonadota > Alphaproteobacteria > Sphingomonadales > Sphingomonadaceae > Sphingomonas > Sphingomonas sp. 22R3R2A-7. The sequence goes on from NZ_JASPFR010000001.1 coordinate 1,856,437, forward strand.
TTCCTGCTCCGCGAGGACCTGCGCCCGGTGCGGTTCCAGCTCGAGCTGCTCAAGACCGAACTGGTGCTCGAGGAAGCGAAGATCGCCTCGACCTTCGTCTTCTACGGCTCCGCCCGCATCCCCGAGCCCGCCAAGGCGCAGGCGCTGCTCGAACTCGCGACCGACGAAAAGTCGAAGAAGATCGCCGAGCGGCTGGTCGAGAAGTCGAAATATTACGACGTCGCGCGCGAGCTCGCCGCCAAGGTCAGCGTGCTGCCCCGCGACGAGCGCGGCTGGCGGCAGTTCGTCGTGTGCTCGGGCGGCGGTCCGTCGATCATGGAGGCGGCGAACCGCGGCGCGACCGATGTCGGCGCCGAATCGATCGGGCTCAACATCGTCCTGCCGCACGAGCAGGCGCCCAACCCCTATGTGACGCCGTCGCTGTCGGTGCAGTTCCACTATTTCGCGCTGCGCAAGATGCACTTCCTGCTCCACGCGCGCGCGCTCGCGGCATTCCCGGGCGGGTTCGGCACGTTCGACGAGCTGTTCGAGCTGCTGACGCTGATCCAGACGGGCAAGATCCAGCCGATCCCCGTGCTGCTGTTCGGTCGCCAGTTCTGGGAGCGCGTGGTGAACTTCGACGCACTGGTCGAGGAAGGCGTGGTCAGCGAGAAGGACCTGTCGATCTTCCGCTACGTCGAAACCGCCGACGAGGCATGGGACGCCGTCCAGTCCTTCTACCGCGAACGTGCCGCCAACGAGGCGGCAGAAGCCTGACCTTATACCCCCTCTCCCCTCGGGGGAGAGGGCCGGGGTGAGGGGCTGCCACGCAACGCAGCGCCTCGGAAAAGCCCCTCACCCCAACCCTCTCCCCACAGGGGAGAGGGAGCAGAGAGGATTACTGTTCCGTCCGCGCACCCTTGCGCGCAGCTTCCGGATCGACCGAGGGCGCACCCGACGCCGCCGTCCCCGTGTTCGCGATATCCGCGGTATCCGCGCCGTTCTCGGCCGCAGCCTCCGCGGCATTCGCGCTAGCAGGCTGATCCGCGCCCTCGGCCGCAGGCGCCCCGGCGGCAGGCGCCGCGGGCAGAGGCAGGTTCGAGCCCTGCTGGTTGAGATACAGGATCACGTTCGCGCGGTCCTGCGCGTTGCCGAGACCCGCAAAGGTCATCTTGGTGCCGGCCGCGAACTTGCGCGGGCTGGTCAGCCACGCGTTCATCTTGTCGAAGTCCCAGGTGCCGCCGACGCCCTTCAGCGCGTCGGTAAAGGCAAAGCCGCCCTTGCCCTGGCCGATCCCCTCGCCCATCGTCCCGTACAGGTTCGGGCCGATCCCGTTCGCGCCACCCTGGTTGATCGTGTGGCATGCGGCGCACTTCTTGAAGACCTCGGCGCCCTTGGCGGCATCGGCGGTCGGCAGCAGCGAGGCGATCGCCACGTCGGGGGCACCGCCACCCGCGCCCTCCTCGACGACGCCCTCGATCGCATAGCCCATCTTCTCGGGCCGCTCGCCGTGGAACAGCATGCCCCCTACGATCGACAGCCCGAGCGCCGCACCACAACCTGCGAGCACCCAACCGGCGATCGTATTGGTCCTGTCGTCCATAATGCGCATCCGCCCCTGTTAGGTTTGGCACTGCCATAGAAAAGCCTGGCCCTGATCGCAAGCAAACGCTGCCCCAGGGCTTTCGACGCGCTTGCCCGCACGCGCCGCGCTGGCTACGCGGCGCACCCATGGAAAACTTCGCCGTCCCCGCCCGTCCGATCGTCGCGCGGATGACCGCCGCCGCCGCCGCAGAGCCCGCGCGCGCGGTCGCGTTCCAGGGCGCGCCCGGCGCCAACAGCCATGTCGCCGCGGTCGAGGCGTTCCCCGATGGCCTGCCGCTGCCGTGTTTCGACTTTGCCGATGCGATCGACGCGGTGAAGGACGGCCGCGCCGACTGCGCGATCATCCCGATCGAGAATTCGCTCCACGGCCGCGTCGCCGACATCCATTTCCTGCTCCCCGAATCGGGGCTGGTGATCACCGGCGAGCATTTCCTGCCGATCCGCCACGCGTTGATGGGGATCGGCCCGCGCGACGGCATCCGCCAGGCGATGAGCCATCCGCAGGCGCTCGGCCAGTGCCGCCACTGGCTCAAGGCGCACGCGATCGAGCCGGTCAGCTATCCCGACACCGCGGGAGCCGCGGCGAAGGTCGCCGAGCTCGCCGATCCCGCGATCGCAGCGCTCGCGCCGCCCGCCGCCGCCGCGCTCTACGGGCTCGACCTGCTCGCGACCGACATTGCCGACGCCGACCACAACACGACGCGCTTCGTCACGCTCGCGCGCGGCGGCAAGCCCCCGGCGGCGCAGGACGTCGGCGACGGCGACTGGATGACCACGCTGATCTTCGAGGTCCGCAACGTCCCCGCCGCGCTCTACAAGGCGATGGGCGGGTTCGCGACCAACGGCGTCAACATGACCAAGCTCGAAAGCTATCAGCGCAACGGCAGCTTCGCCGCGACCGAATTCTATGCCGATGTGGTCGGCAAGCCCGGCGACGCCAATCTCGACCACGCGCTCGAGGAGCTCGGCTTCCATTCGAAATGGCTCCGCGTCCTCGGCACCTACCGACAGGCCCGCCCGAGAGGTTAGACTTTCATCCTCCCCCGCCAGGGGGAGGTGGCAGGCTCTTGCCTGACGGAGGGGGAGGACACGGAACCGACGTTACACTTTCCTCCCCCTCGACGCCTTCGGCGCCACCTCCCCCTGGCGGGGAGGATTTTAGCAGCGTCGCCTACCCCTGCGCCCAGACGGTGAGCAGCGTGTGCGCGATCGCATAGGACGGCGGCGGCAGGAACGGCCCCTCCTCGCCACGCAGCACCGCGCGCACCATCTCGCGCGGGACCCACATCGCATCCTCGAGCTCGTTCACGTCGAGCGTGATCGCATCGTCCTCGGCCTCCGCGACGCATGCGATCATCAGCGACGACGGGAACGGCCAGGGCTGGCTCGCGACATAGCGGACGCGCCCGACGCGCACGCCGGCTTCCTCGGCGATCTCGCGCGCGACCGCCTCCTCGATCGATCTCGCCGGGTTCGAGAAACCCCGCCAGCGCCGAATAGCGTCCCGGCGGCCAGCCCTTGCCGCGCCCGAGCAGCGCACGCCCGTCATGCTCGGCGATCATGATCACGACCGGATCGACGCGCGGGAAATGCTCGGCGCCGCATGCCGGGCATTTGCGCGCCCAGCCGCCGCGGAAGACCGCGGTCGCGCTGCCGCATTTCGCGCAGAAGCCATGCCGGACATGCCAGTCGATCACGCTGCGCGCCGCGGCATAGGTCGCGGCCTCGCCCGGCGCGAGGCTGCCCAGCACCGCCATCAGCGCGGGCGACCGCATCGCCGGTGCGGTATCGACGCGCATCCCGGCAAGCAGCGCGGTGAAATGGGGCCGCCCGCTCTCGTCGAGCCCGAGCAGGATCGGCTCGGCATCGTCGGGCAGATGCGCGAGCGACGTCCATTCGAGCCGGCCATCGTCGGTCACCGCAGGCATCAACCCGTCGAGCACCAGCAGCCGCGCCCGCCAGTCGCCGCGCGCCGCCGCGAGCGCTTCGGCATCGTGACGCAGCGCATCCGCCCGATCGAGGGTCCCGCCGGTGAAACCCGGTATCACGTCACTCGCCAGACTCATCGTTGCGTTCCTGCCCTCATTCCAGCTCCCATCGCAGACCTCGGTCCCGCCGCCCGGTCAGCGGCCGCGGCGCGTACCGCGACATCGCTGAACAATGCTGCGACGACCTCGTTGCGCAGCGGCCATCGCTCGCCGGGAAAATAATTGACCATCACGGTGCCGCGGACGTGCCGCACCGGATCGACCCAGCCGATCGTCCCCGCCGCGCCGCCCCAGCCATAGGTGCCCTTCGACGCGCCGCCCGGCACGTCCGCAAGATAGACCGAGCCGCCCGCGCCGAAGCCCATCGCATTGCCCGCCGCGCTTGCGCCGTTGCCGGTGCCGATCCCCCCGAAGCGCACGCCCTTGGGCAACAGGTTCGACATGCCGAGCGCGACGGTCTCGGGCTTCATCACGCGGACGCCGTCGAGCGTGCCCCGTGCGTCGAGCATGTGCAGGAACCGGTCGTAATCGCGCGCCGACATCACCAGCCCCGCACCGCCATAGGGAAAGCTCGGCGCCTGGAGGAACACCGACGTCGCGGCGGGGTCGAGCGGCGTGCGCGTGTCGCCGACGAACGCATAGTTGGTGGCCAGCCGCTTCACCTGCCCCGGCGGGACCCTGAAGAAGGTCGAGGTCATCTTGAGCGGCGTGAACATCCGCGTCTGGAGGAACCGCTCGAACGGCATCCCGCTCGCCACCTCGATCACCCGGCCCATCACGTCGAGCCCGATCGAATAGCTCCACCGGGTCCCCGGTTCGGCGACCAGCGGCAGCGTCGCCGCGCGGTTGGCGAACTCCTCGAGCGAGGTCGGCCGGACCTGCGCCATCTGCGTCTCCATTGCCGCATTGACCGACATCGGCAGGACCCCGCGCCGCTCATATTCCTTGAGCAGCGGCCCCTTCACGTTGATGCTGTAGCCAAGCCCGGCGGTATGCGTCAGCAGCATCCGGATCGTGATCGGCGTCGTCGCGGGCCGTGTCGCCAGCGACGTGTCGGGGCTCGTCGCGACGGTCATCGTTTTAAACGCAGGGATATATTTGCTCAACGGGTCGTCGAGCCCGAGCTTGCCGTCCTCGACGAGCATCATCGCGGCCATGCCCGTGATCGGCTTGGTCATCGAATAGACGCGCCACAGCGAATCGGCGTCGGCGACGGGCTGCCCCGTCCCGTCCGCGATCGCGCCGCTCGCGGGGAACAGCGTCGGCCGGTCGCCGATCCCGAACGCACCGACGATCCCGGGCATCTTGCCGTCGCGGACATAGCCGTCGAACAGCCGCTCGACCTTGGGCAGCACCACGCGTGCAGGGTCGCCGGCGCGTCCGGTCACGGCGACGTCGCTGCGGCTGGCGGTACGCGCGGCCTGCGTCTGGCCCGCCATCTGACCCTGCCCCGCATACAGCGCGGTCGTTGCCACCACGGCGAGTCCGCCCGCCGGGATCCAGTGCGAAAGCTTCATTGCCGCCCTCCCTATCGTGTCCGTACCGCCTTGGCGGCCTTCAAGAAAACGGTCGGCAACCCGGCTGTGTCCAGCGCGTCGATGCTCCACCATTCGCCGGGTTGATGCGCCTCGACCTGCGCCACCGCAAGCGCGAGTTCGAGGTCGAAATGCGTGAAGCCGTGCACGACGCGCTGCTCGAGCATCTGCCAGTCCGCCTGCGCCGGCGCCTCCTCAAACCCCGGCGGCGCGTCCGCCCAGGGCCCCGTCGGCAGCGCGCGCATCCCGCCGAGCAACCCCGTATCGGGCCGCCGCACGAGCAGCACCTGCCCCGCGCGCTCGAGCCAGAAGATCGTTCCGTAACGCTGCGGCTTGGCCGCCTTCTTCGCCTTGACCGGCAACCGCTCGGGCGTGCCCTGCGCATAGCCGTCGCAATCGGCGCGCAGCGGGCACAACAGGCATTTCGGGCTGCGCGTCGTGCAGATCGACGAGCCGAGGTCCATCATCGCCTGCGCGAAGTCGCCCGCGCGCGCATCGGGCGTGATCGTGTCCGCGGCCGCGCGGATCGCGGGCCGTGCCGCGGGTAGCGGCGTCTCGATCGCGAACAGCCGCGCGACGACGCGCTCGACATTGGCGTCGACCACCACCGCACGCTCGCCGAACGCGATCGCCGCCACCGCCGCCGCGGTATAGGCGCCGAGCCCGGGCAGCGTGCGCAATTCGGCCTCGGTCCGCGGAAACACGCCGCCATGCTCGGCGACCACCACCTTGGCCGCGGCGACCAGGTTGCGCGCGCGTGCATAATAGCCAAGCCCTGCCCATGCGGCCATCACGTCGGCGTCCTCCGCGGCTGCCAGGCTCGCGAAATCGGGCCAGCGCGCGGTCCAGGCGAGGAACCGCGGCGTGACCGCGGCGACCGTGGTCTGCTGGAGCATCACCTCGGACAGCCACACGCGGTACGGATCGACCGGGTCGCCCGGCCTCGCGCGCCACGGCAGCTCGCGGCGATGCCGGTCGTACCAGTCGAGCAGGGCGTCGGCGACGGAAGAGCGCTTGGCGTTCACGCGCCGCCTATGGCATGGGGATTGCGATGAGCAACCCGTCCGGCACCAGCATCGACGAAAACGGCCCGGCGGCGACCGGCGCGCGCGCCGCGCCCAAGCGCAAGGCCGCGCCGCGCAAGCCCAAGATCGACGCCGATGCCCCCCGCGCCAACCGCTCGCGCGCGGTCGCCGAGCTGCTGCCCGCGATCGGCGGCGCCGCGTTCCGCCGCTTCGGCTTCGTCCAGTCCTCGGTCGTCAGCCGCTGGCCCGAGATCGTCGGCGAACGATTCGCCGGCGTCAGCACGCCCGAATCGATCCGCTTCCCGATGGGGCAGAAACAGGACGGCGTCCTCACGCTGACCGTCCGCGGCGCGCATGCGCCGATGATGCAGCACGTCATCCCCGAGATCACCGAGCGCGTGAACCGCTTCTTCGGCTATGCCGCGGTCGCGCGCATCACGATCCGCCAGGGGGAGGTCGCCCGCCCCCGCGTCAAGGCCGCGCCGCCCGCGATCAGGACGGTGCCCGCCGACCTCGGACAGAGCCTGAAGGGGATCGCGGATCCCGAGCTGCGCGCGGTCCTCGAATCACTAGCCGCCGGCGTCGCCTCGACGAACGGCCTTCCCAGGATCAGCTGAATGCGCCTTCTCTTCGCGTTTCTCGGTTTCGTTCTCCTCACCGCCGCCACGCCAGCGCAGAAGGCGCCCCCCGTCGCCAGGACCGCGAGCGGCACCTATGTGCTCGGCAGCCCGACCGCGCGCGTGAAGCTCGTCGAATATGCGAGCTACACCTGTTCGCACTGCGCCGATTTCTCGACGCAGTCGCAGGCGGTGCTCAAGGGCCGGATGATCGCCTCGGGTTCGACCAGCCTCGAATTCCGCCACATGATCCGCGACCGGCTCGATCTCGCCGCGGCGGTGCTCGCGCGCTGCACCGGCCCGCGCGGCTTCTTCCCGACCTCCGCCGCGATCTTCGCCGCGCAGCCCGTCTGGCTCAAGCGCGGGATCGAGTTCCAGGAGGTGAACGCCGCGCGCATCGGCCTCTACCCGCGTCCCGCGCAGCTCAGGGCCTATGCCGATGGCGCGGGGCTGACCGATCTGGTCAAGGCGCGCGGGCTGTCGTCCGCCGCGATCGACGCGTGCTTCGCGGACGGTGCGGAGGTCGACCGGATCCTCGCGATCACCGCCGCCGCGCCCGCCGAAGTCGATTCGACGCCGTCCTTCTTCATCAATGGCAAGATCGTGCCGCATGGCGGCTGGGCCCAGCTCGAACCCGCGCTGCGCACCGCCGGCGCCCGTTAATTTCGTTGGAGTATCACCGCATGAAGCTCGTATCCGCCCTCGCCGTCCTGCCGCTCGCGCTCGCCGCATGTTCGGGTGGCGACACGTCGAACACCACGCAGGCCGCAGCCCCCGTCGCCGCGGCGACCGCACCCGCCGGCCAGAACTGGGCCGAGACCGTCGTCAAGACGCCCGAAGGCTATTTGATGGGCAACCCCAACGCCCCGATCAAGCTCGTCGAATATGGCGCGCGCTCGTGCCCGACCTGCGGCGCGTTTGGCCGCGAGGCGTACAAGCCGCTCACCGAGACCTATGTCTCGACCGGCAAGGTCAGCTTCGAATTCCGCGACTTCCTCGTCCACGGCGCGCCCGACGTCGCGCTGACATTGCTCGGCCAGTGCGGCGGCACCGCGCCGTTCTTCCCGATCCTCGAGCAGATGTACCAGAACCAGAACGCGTTCCTCGACAAGCTCCAGACGATGCCCGCCGCGCTGCAGCAGAGCCTCGCCAACCTGCCCCCGACCGCGGTCGCCACCAAGCTCGCCGAGCACATGGGCGCGATCGACTTCGTCAAGCAGCGCGGCATCCCCGAGGCCAAGGCGCGCGCCTGCCTCGCCGACCAGAAGCAGCTCGAGGTCATGGCCAAGCCGACCGAAGACGCGATGCAGTCGGGCACGGTCACCGGCACGCCGACCTTCCTGCTCAACGGCAAGAAGCTCGAGAACGTGCTGTCGTGGAGCGAGATGGAAAAGGCGCTCAAGGCCGCCGGCGCCTGACCCCGATACTGCGCTGACGATCCTCCCCCGCCAGGGGGAGGTGGCAGGCGCAGCCTGACGGAGGGGGCGGACGCGGAACAAGGGTTTTCCTTCCCTCCCCTTCGTCACTCTCGCCCCCCGGCGGGGAACGATCGCCAGGACCCAAAACCTCCACCGCAGATATCCCCTCGGCACAACCCGCCGGCTGAGCTACCGTCGCCACCCCAGGGGAGAGCGCGCGCCGTGCAGATCAAACGCCTCCGCATCACCGGGTTCAAGAGCTTCGTCGAACCCGCCGACCTCCGGATCGAACCCGGGCTGACCGGCGTCGTCGGGCCGAACGGCTGCGGCAAGTCGAACCTGCTCGAGGCGCTCCGCTGGACGATGGGCGAGGCCAGCGCCAAGTCGCTGCGCGGATCGGGGATGGAGGACGTCATCTTCGCGGGCACCGCGACGCGCCCGCCGCGCGATTTCGCCGAGGTCTCGATCCTCGCCGAGATCGCCGGGCCGACGGGGGTCGACGAATGCGAGGTGGTCCGCCGGATCGAACGCGGCGCGGGTTCCGCCTACCGGATCGACGGCCGCGACGTCCGCGCGAAGGATGTCGGCCTGCTCTTCGCCGATGCCGCGACCGGCGCGCACAGCCCCGCGCTGGTCAGCCAGGGCCGGATCGGCGCGGTGATCGCCGCCAAACCCGCCGATCGCCGTGCGATGCTCGAGGATGCGGCGGGGATCGCCGGGCTGCACGTCCGCCGCAAGGACGCCGAGGCCAGGCTGCGCGCGACCGAGGCCAATCTCGCCAGGCTCGACGCGGTGATCGCCGACCAGGACGCGCGCGTCGCCGCGCTCAGGCGCCAGGCGCGCGCCGCCGACCGCTATCGACAGCTTTCCACGCAGATCCGCGTCGCCGAAGCCAGGCTGGTCTTCGCGCGCTGGCACGAGGCCGCGGCCGCCGCGGATGCCGCGCGGCTGGCCGCGGCGGTCGCCGATGCGCGCGTGTCCGACGCCGCGGCGGTCGAGCGGACCACCGCCGCAAACCGGCTCGACGCGGCCGCGGCGGTCGCCTCCGCGCGCAGCGCAGCGCTCGCCGCGCGCGACACCGCCACCGAGACGGGGCACGCGCTCGCAAGCCTGCGCACCGAACGCGCCGCGATCGACCGGCAGCTGACCGGGCTTGCCGACGCACGCCGCCGGATCGCGGAGGACCGCGCGCGCGAGGGCAGTCTCGCGCGCGATGCCGCCGATGCGCTCGCGCGGCTCGCGGACGAGACCACCGCACTCGATGCCGCGATCACGCAGGCTACCGCTGCGGTGCCCGCGCTCGACGCCGCGCAGGTCGAGGCCGAACGGCGCGCGCGCGATGCCGAGGTCGCGCTCGCGCAGGCGATGACGCGTCATGCGGGCGACGCCGCCGAGACGCGCGTCGCCGCCGCCGCGCTCGCCGCCGCCGGCGCGCGCGCCGATCGTGCGGCACGCGACGCGGCGCAACTCGGCGCAGCGCGCGCCGCGCTCGGCGATGCCGCCCCGATCGAGGCCGAGCGCGACGCCGCCGCCGCTGCGCGTCTGGCGGCAATCGAGGAGGCCGCCGCGGCGCGTCACGCGCTCGGGCAGGCGGAAACCGACGAGCGCGACGCGATCGCCGCGCGCGATGCCGCCGAGTCCGCGCGCGCGACCGCCCGCGCGGACCTCACCGCGATCGACAGCGAGGCGGCCGCGCTCACCCGTGCGACGCAGCGCAGCGGTCGCGACCGCCTGCTCGACCACGTCACCGCCACCCCCGGCCACGAACGCGCGCTCGCCGCTGCGCTCGGCGACGATCTCGACACGCCGCACGCCGCGTGGACGGGCGCCACGCCGCGCGCCGACGACCCGACCGCACCCCCGGGTGCGACGCCGCTCGCCACCCAGGTCGACGCGCCCGCGGTGCTCGCGCGACGGCTCGCGCAGGTCTTCGTCACCGAAGTCGACGAGGGCGGCCCGCTCGCGGTCGGCCAGCGGCTCGTCACGCGCGACGGCACGCTGCGGCGCTGGGACGGGTTCGTCGCGACCGGCAGCGGCGCCGCCGCGGCCGAGCGGCTCGAACGGCTCAACCGGCTGCACGCCCTGCAGGCCGCGCGCCCCGCCGCGGCCGACGCGGTCGCGACGCGCGACGCCGAACGGAGCGCGATCGATCATGACATCGCCGCCGCCCGCCGCGCCGCGCAGGACGCGCGGACGCGTCTTGGCGCGGCGGAGACGCGCGTCCGCGATGCGCAACGCACCGAGGACCGCGCCGCCGCCGCGCTCGAACGGCTCGTCGGGCAGCGCGCCGATCTCGACCTGCGCGCGCACCGCATCGACACCGAACAGGACGCCGCGCGCGCCGAACAGCGCGCGGCCGACGCCGCGGTCGCCGCGCTGCCCGACGCCCGCGCCAGCGCCGACGCGGTCGCCGGGCTCCACCGCACCGCCGAGGCGTGCCGCACCGCGGTCGCGCAGGCGCGCGGCGCACGCGGCGCGCTCGACCGCAGCCGCGCTACCGACCGCGAACGCCTCGCCGCGGCGCAGGCCGACATCCGCAGCTGGCGCGCACGCGCCGGCGAGGCGGCCAAGCGGATCGGCGCGATGGACGGGCGCGAGGTCGACCTCGCGCGCGATGCCGACCGGATCGCGGATCGCCCCGCCGCGCTCGATCGCCAGCTCGCCGCGCTCGATGCGGACAATGCCGCCGCGCGCGCGACCGCCGATACGCTTCACGCCGCCGAACAGGCCGCAGACGCCGCGCTGCGCACCGCCGAGGACGGCCAGCGTCTCGCCGCCGAGACGCTCGCCACCGCGCGCGAGAACCGTGTCGCCGCGGCCACGCGCGCGGACAATCACGAGCAGCGCCGGATCGAGGCGGGACGCGTCTCGGGTCAACGGTTCGAATGCCCCGCGCCGCTGCTTCCCGAGCGTCTCGGCTTCGCCGCCGCCGATGTCCGATCGCCGGAGGACGAGACGCGCGGGTTCGAACGGCTCACGACCGAGCGCGAGCGGATCGGCGCGGTCAACCTCATGGCCGATCGCGAACTGGCAGAGCTCGAATCCGCATCGGGCGGCAACGCCGCCGAACGCGCCGAGCTGGGCGAGGCGGTCCAGCGGTTGCGCGGCTCGATCGGCACGCTCAACCGTGAAGGCCGCCAGCGGCTGCTGACCGCCTTCGCCGCGGTCAACGATCATTTCCAGCGGCTGTTCGGGACGTTGTTCGACGGCGGCGCGGCGCATCTCGACCTTGTCGATTCGGACGATCCGCTCGAGGCGGGTCTCGAGATCCTCGCGCAGCCGCCCGGCAAGCGGCTGCAATCGCTGACATTGCTGTCGGGTGGCGAACAGGCGCTCACCGCCGTCGCGCTGATCTTCGCGCTGTTCCTCACCAATCCCGCGCCGATCTGCGTGCTCGACGAGGTCGACGCCCCGCTCGACGACGCCAATATCGACCGGTTCTGCGCGCTGCTCGACCGGATGGCGCGCGACACCGCGACGCGGTACCTCGTCGTCACGCACAACGCCGTCACGATGAGCCGCATGCACCGGCTGTTCGGCGTCACGATGATCGAGCCCGGCGTCAGCCGCCTCGTCTCGGTCGACCTCCAGGCCGCGACCGGTCTCGTCGCGGTGGCGTGATCGCGGTGGCGTGATTGCGGCCGCACCCGGATTCTTCCCAAACCCCGCCGACCTGCGATATGCTCGCGCGATGTTCCTCGACGACTCGACGATCTGGCCGCGCAAGGACGACCTGCCGCCGCGCAAGCCGGTCTTTCGCCATGAACGCGCGCTCAGCCGCCTGCTGCTCGGCTATGCACTCGCGTTGCTGCTCCTGCCGATCAGCCTTGGCAGTTTCGTCGATGCGATCCGCTATGTGATCGGGTTATTCGACTAATCACAATAGGTTGATCCCGATCAATCGACAGCGTGCCTTCCGGAACGTAATGCGAACGGATGGCGCAGCTCGACACCCGCGAGAAACTCGAGATCCTCGCCGATGCGGCGAAATACGATGCGTCCTGCGCCTCGTCGGGCACCGCCAAGCGCAATTCGAAGGACGGCAAGGGGCTCGGCTCGACCGAGGGGATGGGGATCTGCCACGCCTATGCGCCCGACGGCCGCTGTATCTCGCTGCTCAAGATCCTGCTGACCAACAGCTGCATCTTCGACTGCCATTACTGCATCAACCGCAAGAGCTCGAACGTCCGCCGCGCGCGCTTCACCGCGAAGGAGGTCGTCGACCTGACGATCGCCTTCTACAAGCGCAACTACATCGAGGGGCTGTTCCTCTCCTCGGGGATCATCGCCTCGTCCAACTACACGATGGAGCAGATGGTCGAGGTCGCGCGCAGCTTGCGCGAGGATCATCATTTCCGCGGCTATATTCACCTCAAGACGATCCCCGACGCCGATCCCGAGCTCGTCCACCAGGCGGGGCTCTATGCCGATCGCCTGTCGATCAACGTCGAGCTGCCGACCGCCGGCGGATTGAAGCGGCTCGCCCCCGAAAAGGACGGCGTCCGGATCGAGACCGCGATGCGCGAGGTCAAGGCATCGATCGTCGACGGCAAGGACGCCAAGGCCAAGTACAAGTCCGCGCCACGCTATGCCCCCGCGGGCCAGTCGACGCAGATGATCGTCGGCGCCGACGCCGCGACCGATGGCGACATCGTGCGCAAGGCCTCGACGCTCTACGACCGGTTCGGTCTGCGCCGCGTCTATTATTCGGCGTTCAGCCCGATCCCCGATGCGAGCGCGGTGCTCCCGCTGCAACGCCCGCCGCTGATGCGCGAGCATCGGCTCTACCAGTCCGACTGGCTGATGCGCTTCTACGAGTTCCAGCCGCACGAGGTGGTCGCCGCCGCGGACGATGCGACGGGCATGCTCCCGCTCGACATCGACCCCAAGCTTGCCTGGGCGCTCAAGTTCCGCGGCGCGTTCCCCGTCGACGTCAACCGCGCGCCGCGCGAGATGCTGCTCCGCGTCCCCGGGCTTGGCGTGAAGGCGGTCAACGGCATCCTCACCAGCCGCCGCTGGCGCCGGCTCCATCTCGCCGACGTCGCGCGGCTGACGGTGTCGGTCGCCAAGCTGCGCCCGTTCATCATCGCCGAAGACTGGCGTCCGGTCGCGCTGTCGGACCGCGCCGAGCTTCGCCCGATCGTCGCGCCGAAGCCGCGCCAGATGGAAATGTTCGGCTGACGCCGCCGTCCACCGCGCTCGCGAGAAGGATTCCGATTGCCCCATTTCCTCGTCGCCGAAAGCGAGACCGCGGATCAGCGCGACGCGCGTCGCCGTCACGCGGGCAAGAGCTCGGGCGAAACCTACGCCGCGACGCTCGAACAGCTTCGTCCCGATGCGCGGATCACGATCGTCGCGCCCGCCGACGATGATGCGGGCCAGTTCGACGCGGCGGCGTTGCGCGCGTTCGATGCGGTGTTCGTCACCGGATCGCCGCTCCACGTCTATGACGACACCCCCCGGTCCGCCGCCAGCTCGCGTTCATGCGCGCGGTATTCGCTTCGGGCACGCCGTCGTTCGGATCCTGCGCCGGGCTGCAGCTCGCGGTCGCCGCGGCGGGCGGCCGCGTGCGCAAGATGCCCGAGCGGATCGAGGCGGGCGTCGCGCGCCGGATCACCGCCACCGCCGACGGCCGTACGCACCCGCTGCTCGCGGGTCGGGCACCGAGCTGGGATGCGCCCGCAATTCACGGCGACGAGGTCGAGCAGCTTCCCGACGACGCGACCTTGCTCGCGAGCAATGCGGTGACCAGCATCCAGGCGGCGGAGATCCGCCATGACGGCGGCGTCTTCTGGGGTGTCCAATATCACCCCGAGCTCGCCCCGCGCGAGATCGCGATCGCGTTGCGGCGGCAGGCCGACGATCTCATCGAAGCGGGGTTGGCCGAAACGTCGGACGATGTCGAACGCCGCGCCGCCGAGCTCGACGCGCTGCATGACTCGCCCGACCGCCGGTCGCTGCTATGGGCGCTGGGGGTCGACCGCGAATTCGCGCACGAGGCCAGCCGCCGCCTCGAACTGACCAATTTTCTCGATCATTTCACGCCGAGCCGCGCGCGCGACGCGGGAGCGGATTAACGCGGCGCGAGCCGCCGGAACGTGTCGACCACTACAGCGTCGTTCACCGGCTTGTTGAGGATGACCATCGGCGGCGCAAACGGAATGCAATCCTCGGGCGTCCCCGTCACGAAGATCACGGGCAGGTCGCCATACTGCGACAGGATGCGTTGAACGGCGGCGGGACCGGTGCCCTCGAGCAGCTTGACGTCGGACACGATGATGTCCGGACGGCGGTGCCGCGCCTGCTCGATCGCGGCATCCTGCGTATCCGCCTGCGCGATCGAGGTCGCACCAGCCTGCTCGATCAGGCAGATGATATGATCGGCGATCAGCCAGTCATCTTCGATTACGAGCGCATGGCACATTGGTGTTTCCCGGCATTACAGAGGCTTCCAACGAAGCGCCGCTCGCAACGGGCCCGATAAAAGCGGACCGGTCCTGTAAATAAGTTCATTCGGGCGTCACGCCCCTCCGTTCAGCGCACCGCGCCCCCCGCATCGGGGGCGATCGATGCGAACCAGTCGGCATAGGGCGTCGTACGTGCAAGATGCCGGTTCAGGTCGGGCGCGCCGTCGTGCCACCAGACGGGCCCGCGCTCGCCGAGCTGGCGCTTGGCCGCATCGACCGCGGCATGCGCGGCGCGCTCGCCCTCCGCATCGCCTGCCTTGCGCGTACGCGCCACGTCGCGGCGCGCGTCCATCAGCGCCGCGACAAATTCGCTTCGCGCCGCCTCGGACAGATCCGGGTTCGCCGTACGCCACAGCCGGCCTCGAACGACGATATAGCGGCCGTCGGGCGTCGAGAGCGGCGCGGGCTTCGCCATTCAGAGCGGCGCGTCGATCGTGAAGACGACGCCCGCCGGCGCATAGTCGATCTTCGCCGCGCCGCGCAGGTGCTGCGCCAGCACGCGTTCGATCATCCGCGACCCGAACCCCGTCCGCGTTGGCGGCGTCACGACGGGGCCGTTCTCCTCCTCCCACCGGAAGGCCAGCCGCCGGCCCTGGTCGCCGACCACGATCCGCCATGCGATCGTCACATGCCCGCTCGCGACCGACAGCGCGCCATATTTGCTCGCATTGGTCGCGAGCTCGTGAAGCGCCATCGACAGCGCGAGCGTCACGCGCGGCTCGAGCGACACCACCGGCCCCGCGATCGTGAACAGCCGCCCCCGGCCATCGTCGAACGGCGCCATCACCCCCGCGACGATGTCGCCCATCGTCGCGCCCGCCACCTCGTCGCGCAGCAACAGGTCGTGCGCGACCGCGAGCGACCCGATCCGTGCGCCGATCGTGTCGCGCGCCTCGTCCATCGATCCGGCATCGCGCAGCGTCTGATTGACGATCGCGCTGACCGTCGCGAGCGTATTCTTGACGCGGTGTGTCAGCTCCCCCGCGAGCAGCGCGCGGTGCTCCTCGACGCGCTTGCGCTCGGTGATGTCGGTCGAGAAGCCCGTCATCGACAACGGCGTCCCGTCCGCGCGCTGCAACAGCTCGCCGCGGATCGCAACCCAGCGAACCTCGTCGCCGGGCGTCACGATCCGGTATTCGATGTCATAGTCGCTGCCGTCGCGCAGCGTCGCCGCGATCGCATCCAGCACGCGCGCCAGGTCCTCGGGATGGATCGCCGCCTGGAACTCGTCATAGCCGAATACCGCATCGGCATCGCGACCGAACACCGCCTTGCATCCCGCAGACGCGTTGAGCAGCTGCGCGCGCGGTTCGAACGTCCATGCGCCCAGCCGCCCCGCACGGAGCGCGAACGCGAGTTGCGCCGCGCTGTCCGCCAGCCGCGCCTGTGCGTCCGCGGCATCCGCCTCGAGCGCCTTGTGCTCGGCGATCAGCTGGACGAGCCGGTCGCGTTCGAGCGTCACGTCGTGCTGCGACGCGATGAAATACCGCGCCGTGCCCGCAGCATCGAACACCGGCGCGACCAGCAGCCGGTTCCAGAACGCGCTGCCGTCCTTGCGGTGGTTGAGCAGGTCGATCTCGATCCGCGTCTCGCACGCCACCGCGTCGCGCAGTGCGCCGACATCGCGCGGATCGGTGAGCGGGCCCTGCAGGAACCGGCAATTGCGCCCGACCACCTCGTCGCGGCGATAGCCGGTCAGTCGCTCGAACGCCGCGTTGACGTAGATGATCGGATTGTCGTCGAGCGCAGGATCGCTGATCGCCATCGCAAGGTTCGAATCCTCGAACCCCGCGACGAACGGATCGGTCCGGTCGAGCGACTGCTCGAACGCGGCAACGGCGCACGCATGCACCATCGCGCCATCGGCCTGCCGCAGCGGCGAACGGTTCTCACTCTGTTCCAAATCGATCCGATTGCTACCGATAGTGTCCGCGCGTCGCAAGTCCCTGATACCGTACAGAGCTTTGGTCGGACGCCCGCGCGTACCGTGCGCAGGCGACGATGCGGGGCGCGACACCGGGCGAGACAGGGGCACGACAGCGAAATCTGGGCGTGGATCTGACCCGATGCGCGATGTCGCACGTTCAATAGGTATGACATCACGACCCTTACGCGCCCGGCCCTCGCTTGCCCGGCATGCGCTTGGTGCCGCCGCGGTGCTGCTGCTCGTCCCGACGGCCCCCGCCCCGGCAGCCATCGCCGCGGCGACTGCCCAGAAAAAGGCGACCGCGCGCGCCAAACCGCCCGCCGCCAAGAGCAGTGCGCCAAGCCTCCCCGCGATCGAGGGCGGAACCGCGGTGATCGACAAGCAGGCGGTCACCGACGCACCCGCGCGCGCGCTTTATGCGAAGACGGGCTGGCACGCTCTCTGGTCGGCGGGCAACGCCGCGGCGCTCGACCGGATCCTCGCCGACCGCGCGCGTCACGGGCTCGACCGCGTCGCGTTCCTGCCCGAGCAGGACTCGGGCGTTTCCGGCGGCAGCGCGGCGGCGGACGAGGATATCGCGCGGACGCGCGCCGCGCTCGACTATGCCGCGGCGCTCGCACAGGGGCGCGTCGATCCGGCGACGCTGCACGACGTCTACACGCTGCCGCGTCCCAAGGTCGATCTCGTCGCGGGCCTCGCGCGCGCACTGGCGGCGAACGCGCTGCCCGCCTGGTTCGACGGCCTCGCGCCGCAGGATGCGGACTATGCCGCGCTGTCCGCCGCCTATCTCGCGTTCAGCGCAAAGGCTGCGGTCGCCTCCCCCACCATCGCGATCCCGTCGGGCGTGATCCGCGTCGGCATGCGCGATCCGCGCGTCGCGACGATCGTCGAGCAGCTGGTCGAGAGCGGCTACACGATCGCCGCGCCCGATATCGCCGCGCCCCCGCCGCCCGGCCAGACCGCCGCCCCGACGCTCTACACGCAGGCACTCGCCGACGCGGTGAAGGGGTTGCAGACCGATTACGGCATTGCCGCCGACGGCGTCGTCGGTCCCGACACGCTCAAGGTCCTCAACCTCGGCGCGGGCGACCGGGCACGCTCGCTCGCGGTCGGGCTCGAGCGGCGGCGCTGGCTCGCACGCACCGCGCCCGCGACGCGGATCGACGTCAACACCGCCTCGGCGCAGCTTCGCTACTACCGCGACGGCGTGCTCGTCGATCAGCGCAAGGTCATCGTTGGCGAACCCGGCCGCGAGACTCCCGGGCTCTCGTCCCCGATCTATCGCCTCGTCGCCAACCCGACCTGGACCGTGCCCAAGTCGATCCAGAACGGCGAAATGGCCAATGTCGGTCCCGACTATCTGGCCGAGCACAACATGGTGATCCGCGACGGCTGGATCGTCCAGCAGCCGGGGCCGAGCAACGCGCTGGGGCTCGTCAAGTTCGACATGGCGAACGACCAGGCGATCTATCTCCATGACACGTCGGCGCCCGGGCTGTTCGATCGCAGCCAGCGACATCTCAGCCACGGCTGCGTCCGCGTCGAGGATGCGTCGGGATTCGCACAGATGCTCGCGGACGATGCGGGTGTCGCCGACGCATGGCAGACCGCGCAGATGTCGGGCGAGATGACGTTCGTCCCGCTGCCGACGCGCATCCCTGTCCGGCTGCTCTATCACAACGTCTATGTCGGCGATGACGGCCGCGTCGCGTTCCGCACCGATCCTTACGGCTGGAACGACCCGGTCGCCGAACGTCTGGGCTTCGCGCGCGCCGCCGCCAATCGTGCCGAGGCCAAGGCGATCGATATCGGCCCGTGAGCGTGCGCCCCTGAGGCTCCGGCGACCCTAGCGATAGGTCATCCCGCGTTCGAGCCCGCGCAGCTCGGCCAGCCCGCGCAACCGGCCGATCAGCGAATAGCCCGGGTTGGTCGTCTTGGTCAGGTCGTCGACCATCTGGTGGCCGTGATCGGGGCGCATCGGCAGCGACTGCCCGGTGCGCGCCTGCAACGCGACGATCTCGGCCATGATCGCGGGCATGTCGGCATCGCCCTCGAGGTGCGGCGCCTCGTGGAACGCGCCATCGGGCTCGCGCTGGACCGAGCGGAGGTGGAGGAAGCCGATCCGGTCGCCGAGCCGTCGGACCATCCCGGGCAGGTCGTTGTCCGCGCGCACGCCGAACGATCCGCTGCAGAAGCACAGCCCGTTCGCGGGCGACGGCACCGCGTCGAACAGCGCGGCGACGTCCGCCTCGGTGCTGACGACGCGCGGCAGTCCGAACAGCGGAAAGGGCGGATCGTCGGGATGGACGACCAGCCGGATCCCCTCCGCCTCCGCGACCGGGCACACCGCCTCGAGAAACGCGACATGGCTCGCGCGCAGCCGCTCGCTGTCGATATCCGCATAGGTCGCGATACAGTCGAGCAGTTCGGGCGAGCTGAAACTCTCCTCGCTGCCCGGCAGCCCGGCGATGATCGTCCGCTCGAGCGTGACGCGCGCGGCCTCGTCCATCGCGGCGAAGCGCTGCTCCGCCCTTGCGACGACGGCCGCGTCATAGTCGCTCGCCGCACCGGGACGCCGCAGCATGTGGATGTCGTACGCCGCCAGCGCCTCGAGCTCGAACCGCAACGCGCGCGCGCCGTCGGGCAGCGACCACGCCAGATCGGTCCGCGTCCAGTCGAGCAGCGGCATGAAATTATACGTGACGACGTCGATCCCGTGCGCTGCCAAGTTGCGCAAGCTCGCGACATAGGCCTCGATCAGCCGATCCCAGTCGCGACCGCGCGTCTTGAGCCCTTCGTCGACCGGCAGGCTTTCGACGACCTTCCAGTCGAGCCCCGCCGCTTCGATGATCCGGCGCCGCTCGGCGATCGCCGCCTCGCTCCAGACCGCGCCGTTCGGCACCTCGTGCAGCGCGGTGACGACGCCGGTCGCACCCGCCTGCCGTATCGCGCCGAGCCCGACCGGGTCGTTCGGGCCGAACCACCGCATGGTCTGGGTCATTCTCATTGATCGTCTTCCTGCTGTCGATGCGCGCCTGTCGCCATGCGCGTCTTATAGCATAGCAGGCTGATTTGGCATGACACTTGTCAATTTTCTGACTGGCCAATTTGTTATCTTGATTGACTCCGCGTCGGCGGGCCCCTCCCCCGCTGATCCCCGCCGCACGCTTGCCGATACGGTCGTCGGGCCGCCACCGGCCGCCCGACGACATCGCGCTCGCCTAGAAGGTCCCGCGCAGGCCGATCAGGAACTGGCGTCCCGGCTTGTACTGCGTGAACGTCGCGTTCTCGAACTGGAAATAGGAGCGCAGCGTCGCATCGGTGAAGTTCGCCACGTTGATCGTCAGCTGCGGCGCGCCCGCAATCCCGAAGATCTTGTCGAGGTCGAACGACGACGAGAAGTCGTAGGTCGTATAGTCCGTCCCGAACAATGCCGCCGACGGGATGCCGTTCTGCGCCGCGCCGCTGTTCTGCGCACCCTCCCGCGACGTCGTCGCGACGCGCAGCATCACGCCGTTCTTTTCGTAGAAGCCGGTGATGTTGTACGTGAACGGCGACACGCCGAACGCGGTGGCGGGGCCGTCGCTGCGCTGGTCGACGATCGTCGCGTTGGCGTTGAAGCCGAAGCCCGTGACGCCGATCATCCGCGTCAGGAAATCGAGCGGCTGGACCCACTGGAATTCCAGCCCGTTGATCGTCAGCTTGTTGGGGACGTTGACCTGCGACGTCACCTGCACCTGCGCGACGGTCGGACCGCCACGCGAGTTCAGCGCGATCTGCTGCGTCGGGTTCAGCGTGTCGTAGGTGATGCCGTATTGCGCGAGTTCGGCGAACGCGACCGTGTTGATCGCGGTGTTGGTGAAGCCCTCGATCGACTTGCGGAACGCGTTGAAGCTGATCACGCCCTCGCGGCCGGTATAATATTCGAAACCGAGGTCGAGGTTGGTCGACAGATAGGGCTCGAGCGCGGGGTTGCCGATGCTCGCCTGATCCGCCGAGGGTGCGCCGAAATTGACGCCGGGCAGCTGTGCCGACGGATCGGGGCGCGTCAGCGTCCGCGACCCGGCGACGCGAACGACCGCCTGCTCGCTCAGATCATAGGCGAAGGTCGCCGCGGGCAGCCATTCGGAATAGGCGTTGCGCGTCGACACCATGCTGACGATGTTGGGATAGCGGCTGCCATCGGGCAGGCTGCCGCCGGCCGCGGGCGTGTTGCGCGGATCGGGAAGCGAGACGCGCCCGGTGATCTGCTGGATCGTGTTGACGTAACGCAGCCCGAGGTTGAAGCGCAGCATGTTGCCGCCCAGCTCCTGCGCGCCGTTGACCGTGGCGAACGCCGACTTGACGATCTCGCGGATCAGGCCGCCGCTCGCACCCGTGTTGGCGCCGCCGCTGTCAGGCGCGCTGTCGTGGAAGGACTGATAGTTGGTCGCCGCGGCGAACGCCGGCCAGTCGACCGTGACGAACCCCGCAGGCCCCGGCGTCAGATAGCCCGGCGCTGCGGCATTGGGCACGAGCGACCCGCCATAGGACAAAGGACCGGCGACGTCCGTGGTCGCCCCCGTCCCCAGACCCGGATAGGTCGGATACCCCGCGGGCACGACGCCCGGCGCGTTCAGCCCTTCGCAGGGCGGCTGCGTATTGGGCGACGGGACGAACACGCTCGGATTGTTGCCGCAGACCGCATTCTGCCACGCCTGGCTGTTGTCGAACCCGCGGATCCGCCGCGACACGTCGTCGAACGCGCCGCCGACCTTGATGTTGAGCGCCTTGTCGCCCCAGGTCAGGTCGCCGCGCGCGCCCTTGCTCTTGTTGAGCCGGCGCTCGTCGGAGATGTTGACGCGGCTCCCGGGATTCCACCCGAAATTCGCCGGATCGTTGAGGTCGAGGCCGCTCGTGATCGTCGGCATCCCGCCGGTGTTCGAATAGGTCACCGTATTGCCCACGCCCAGCGGGGTCGTCATGCCGACCGTCGGGCTTTCGCGGTGGAAGGTCGATCGCGCATAATTGCCCTGCAGCGAGGCCTTGAGCGTCGGCGAGATTTCCCATTCGCCCCCCGGATTGACGCTGAACAGCTTGGTCGTCTCGGTATAGGGGCGGAATTCGTTGAAGAACTGCGCGTTGGCGAACGTGCCGCCGGTCACCACGCATCCGACCGTGCAATCGGCCTTGTCGAACGTCAGGTTGGTCGGGATCACCGCGCCGTTGCGCACGATCCACGCCATGTTCTCGCGGATCAGCTCGTTCTTCTTGTAGCCGTACAGACCGTCGATGTAGAAATGCAGCGTGTCGGTCGGCTGCCATTCGGTGCTGACGATCGCGTTGATGCGGTCGCGCGGGCCGCGGATGCTGGTGGTGCGCCCGAGGCGCGGCAGCAGCGCGTTGTCGATCTGCTGGATCGTCGCGCCGGGATTGTTCGCGAGCAGGAACGCGCGGTCGATCGGCGTGCCCGCGACCAGCCCGCCGCCGGCGCCCGCCGGCACTACCGCCGGGATCGTCCAGTTGCCGCCGCCCGTCGTGTTGCACCCGCTTGCGGCGCCGCACTGCGCCGCGGTCAGCGCGGGGTTGGTATAGCCGATCGTCTCGAACCCGCGCGTATCGGTGAACAGCCGCTGCGCCGACACGCCCGCCAGGATGCCGAAGCGTTCGGTGCGCCAGCTGCCGATCAGCGCGCCGCGCGCGCCGATCCGGTCCTCGGGCGACTGGCGCGTGCCCTGGACGTTATAGTTCAGGAACCCCGTCGCGCGGTCGAACGGCCGCGCCGACCGCAAGTCGATGTTACCCGCCGCGCCGCCTTCGAGAAGATCCGCGGTATAGCTCTTGTTGACCGTTAGCTTGGTGAACAATTCGGTCGGGAAGAAGCTGAGGTCGACCGAGCGGTCGGTGCCTTGCGCATCCGTCGCGCCCGACGATGCGACCGCGATCGTCGCGCCGTTCAGCGTCACGTTGGTGAAGTTCGACCCCAGCCCGCGGATCGCGACGTTGGTGCCCTCGCCCGTCACGTCGCGCGTGATCGTGATGCCGGGGATGCGGTTGAACGATTCGGCGATGTTCGTGTCGGGGAACTTGCCGATATCCTCGGCGAAGATCGAGATCGGTGAACCCCGTCGACGCGCGCTTCGCGTCGGTCGACTTGGCCAGGCTCGAGCGATAGCCGGTGACCACGATGTCCTCGGTGGGCGTCCCCTGCGTCGTGTCGGTCTGCGGCGCGGGCGGCGTCGCGGGGCCGTTGTCCTGACCATTTTCCGGCACCTGCTCCTGCGGCGGCGGGACCGTCTGCGCGCTCGCGGCCGACACGCACAGCGCGGCCAGCGTCGTCGCGCACAACAGCGCGCCGCGGGACAGATGCGGCAATGTCTTGCGGGCGGGCTTCGACTTGGACGTCATGATCGGGATCCTCTCTGGAACCTCGCTGCCGTGCGTTGGACAGGAGGCAAAATCGTCGGCGGCTGGTCGGAAAGTTCAGGGTAAGCGGGGTGGACGGCCGGGGGGCTGCACGAACCGATCAGGCCGCGCGCCGACGGTCATGACGCGGTCGCCCGGGGGCCCCGGGGGAATCGTCACGACACGCGGGCAACCGGCAGGAGCGATGCGCTCCCGCGTTGCGACTAGAAGAATTGCGTAGCACCCAAGTCATCCATCCCTCGTCATGCCTGCTTCACACAGATCGTTGATAGCGCTACCTCGGCGATAGTTGTCAGCAAGTCAATATGCTTTGGTTAGGCCAATTCGCCCCGACCTGTGAGGGCGCCTGCCGATGTGCGCGCTACCGTTTTGAGCGTCGTTACCATCCGGCAATCGCGTCCGGATCGAACACGGTCGCGTCGACGCGCCGAACGACCGCGGTGGATCGGCGCCCTTCCCTCTCGCCCGCATCCTGCTATCACTCCGACAAAAGCGTTGGAGAATGCAGATGATCGACACCCGAGTTGCAGGGCGAAAAGCAGGGCGACCCGCAGGCGGATCGCGTCGCGCCTTCCTCGTCAGCGCAGGCGCGCACGCGCTGATGGCGGGAACGATGCTGTCGACCGCGCGCCCTGCAGCGGCATTTGTCGCGGACAGTAGGGCGGCCATCCCGGCGGCCAGGCTGCGCGCCTTCGACCTCGCCGACGTTACCTTGTCAGACAGCCCGTTCCTGCATGCGCAGCACAAGACCGAGGCGTATCTGCTCGCGCTGCAACCCGACCGGCTGCTGCACAATTTCCGCGTCAACGCCGGGCTGAAACCGAAGGCGCCCGTCTATGGCGGGTGGGAATCCGATCCGCTCTGGGCGGACATCAACTGCCACGGCCACACGCTGGGGCATTATCTGTCGGGGTGTGCGCTCGCCTATCGCTCGACCGGCAAGCGCGAATACAAGCGCCGGATCGATCATATCGCGCGCGAACTCGCCGAATGTCAGCAGGCCGCGGGGTCGGGGCTCGTCTGCGCGTTCCCCGACGGCGCCGCCTTGCTCGCGACGCATCTGCGCGGCGATCCGATCACGGGCGTGCCCTGGTACACGCTGCACAAGGTCTTTGCGGGCCTCCGCGACGGCGCTTTGCTCGCGGACAGCGCACCGTCGCGCGCGGCGCTGTTGCGGTTCGCCGACTGGGCGGTGGTCGCGACGCGGTCGCTCGACGACGCGCAGTTCGAGACCATGCTCGAGACCGAACATGGCGGGATGAGCGAGATCTTCGCCGACCTCTACGTCATGACCGGCAACGCTGACTATCGCCGGACCGCGGAACGCTTCGCGCAGAAGGCGGTGCTGGCGCCGCTCGCCAAGGGTCGCGACACGCTCGACGGGCTGCACGCCAACACGCAACTGCCCAAGATCATCGGCTATCAGCGGCTGTGGGAGGTCACCGGAAAATCCGACTACCACGACGCGTCGCGCTTCTTCTGGCGGACGGTCGCGCTCACCCGGTCGTTCGCGACGGGCGGGCACGGCGACAACGAACATTTCTTCCCGGTCGCCGACTTCGCGTCGCATGTCTTCTCCGCCAAGGGATCGGAGACCTGCTGCCAGCACAACATGCTCAAGCTCACGCGCGCGCTGTTCCTGCACGATCCGCAGGTCGCCTATGCCGATTATTACGAGCGCACGCTCTACAACGGGATCCTCGCGTCGCAGGACCCCGACAGCGGGATGACCACCTATTTCCAGGGCGCGCGGCCGGGCTATATGAAGCTCTATCACAGCCCCGAAGACTCGTTCTGGTGCTGCACCGGCACGGGCATGGAAAACCACGTCAAATACCGCGACTCGATCTATTTCCACGACGACGACGCGCTCTACGTCAACCTGTTCATCCCCTCCGCGGTGACGTGGAAGGACAAGGCGGCGCGCGTCACGCAGACGACGCTGTTTCCCGACGTTCCGACGACGAGCTTGCGCTGGACATCCGCCCGCCCGACCGTCGCGACGATCAAGCTGCGCCATCCGCGATGGAGCCGCACCGCGATCGTCCTCGTCAACGGCACCGAGGCCGCGCGCTCGACCCGGCCCGGCAGCTATGTCGACGTCGCGCGCACCTGGCGCAGCGGCGACACGGTGGAACTACGGCTGGCGATGGACGTCGCGGTCCAGCGCAACCCGGTCGCCCCCGACATCGTCGCGTTCACCTATGGCCCGCTGGTCCTTGCCGGCGCGCTCGGTCGCGAGGGGCTGGCCCCAGGCGCAGACATCATCGTCAACGAACGCAAATACGGCGCGTATAACGACACCCCGTTCACCGCGCCGACGCTTCCCGCCATGCCGAACGACACCCCCGGCACGCTCACGCCCGGCACGCGTCCGCTCGAATTCACGACGCGATCCGCCGACAACCAGCCGGTCCGCCTGATCCCCTATCACCGCATCGCGCACGAACGCTACGCGACCTACTGGCAGCTCACCCCGCCCGTCTGACCGCGACCGGTCCGCGCGCGACCGGCGCGGCGGTGGATTGGATGCGTCGCGCCATCCCGCTAGACCGGCACGCCATGCCCCCCGCCCCGCCTCCCGCCCCTCTCGCCGCCCCCGAGTTCGATGCCGGTTTCCGCCATCAGCTCGACACATTGTTCGCGTGGCGGCGGGATGTGCGCCGCTTCCGTCGCGTGCCCCTGCCGCCCGGCGCGCTCGATCGCGTGCTGGGCGCAGCCGCAACCGCGCCGTCGGTCGGGCTCAGCCAGCCCTGGCGCTTCGTCACGGTGGAATCCCTCGACCGCCGCGCGGCGGTGCGCGCGGATTTCGTCGCATGCAACGCCGCCGCCCTGTCCGCGCAGGACGACGCACGCAGCGCACGCTATGCCCGCCTCAAGCTCGCAGGCCTCGATCAGGCGCCCTGCCATGTCGCGGTGTTCGTCGAACCCGATCCGGAACAGGGCCACGGGCTCGGTCGCGCGACGATGCCCGAAAGCGTCGCCTTCTCGGCGGTCATCGCGATCCACACGATCTGGCTGGCGGCGCGCGCCGAGGGCATCGGGCTCGGCTGGGTATCGATCCTCGACCCCGCGCGCATGACGCACATCCTCGACGTGCCCTCCGCGTGGCAGCTCGTCGGCTATCTCTGCATCGGCTATCCCGAAACCGACGGCGTGACACCCGAGCTCGAAACGGCGGGATGGGAAACGCGACGCGCGCTCAGGGTCATCGCGCGCTAGGTCGCGTAGCGGGTGACCGCACCGACCGACCGCGACACCGCGCGGGTTACGCCGCCAGCGTCCGCGTCGGAAAGACCGGACCGCGCACCTGCATCCGATCCGCACGATACGGCCGTTGCAGCGCCAGCACGTCGTCATAGCTGCCCGTCAGCCAGCGGTCGTGATCGTCGGGCCGCAGGATCGTGATCATCGCCTTGGGATGGATCGGCGCGACCAGTTCGTTCGCGTCGCACGTCACCATCGCGAAATAGCGCTGCTCACCGACCTGCCGCCAGAACCCGGCGATCGCGAACACCGGCTGATCGGTGACCGAGAACCACATCTCGCCCTTGATCGGCTTCTTGCCGTCGCCGAGGTCGGTCGGCTCGCGCGCCCATTCGCAGAATTCGGTCAGCGGGATCAGGCACCGGTTGGCAGGATCGCTCACCAGCGAACGCCATTGCGGCAAATGGAGCGTGCGGACGTTGGTCTGCGCGACCTTGCGCCCCGCCTGCTTGGCCTGCCCCGCAAGGACGTCCCACTCCATCACGTCGACACCGCGCCGCGCGCCCTCGTCGCGCACGACATAGGCGCGGCCGAACGGCCGAAGCTCTTTCGGATCGAAGCGGTTGTCCATCGGCTTGTCGGTCAGCCATTCGCCGCCGAACCGTTCGAAGATCGTATCCGGCTCGCCGCTGAACCGCGCGCGGTTGCACATCGATCAGTTGCCGGGGCTGCGGCGCTTGATCTCGCCGAGCAGCGCCTCGGCGACGGGATGCCCGATGTCGCCGCCGGTCTGCTGATACGCACTCGCCAGCTCGGTGTCCGACGCGGCGCTCAGCAGCGCCTCGACGCGCGCGCTGTACGCGTCGGCTTCGCCCGCCGCCGCATCGGCCGCGTCCTCGCTGGTCACGCCGGCCGCGTCAGCGGGCGCGTCACCGGGCGCGGGCGCGTGCGCCATCACCGCATTCTCCTTGAAGATGTCGAACGCGTCGGCCGCCTCGCTGCGCTGCTCCAGCGCGATTTCGAGAAGCGTGAACAGGTCGAGCGGGGATGTGGTGTTTTCCATGCGCCGACCTAAGCCGGTTTTGCGACGTCAGGCAAATTACGCGTCGGTCGACGGCGCGGCGGCGGGGCGCCGCTGCGACACGATCTGCGCGACGCGGTCGGCAAATTGCTTGAGCGTCGGCACGATGTCCGCGCGCGCCAGCTTGCGCGGATGCGGATCGATCGCGCACAGCGTCCCGTAGAACGAGTTGTCCGACAGGACGATCGGCAGCGAGACATAGCTCTTGAAGCCATAGAGCGCGGGCGCCGGATGGCTGTTCCACCGCGGATCGGCGGAGACGTCGTCGATGACGACCGCATTGCCGGACTCGCGGATGTCGTTGCAGATCGTCGTCGAGATGCGCAGCTCGTCCCCCGGCGACATGCCGAAGTCGATCTGGTCGAGCACTTGGCACGCGATCCAGCGCGCCTCGGTCACGCGCGCGACCGCGACGAATCCCATCCCCGTGAGCGCCGCCACCTCCTCAAGGATGCGGCGTATCTCGTCATCGTCGCCAAAGCGCGCGGCATCCGCGGCCAGTTCGTCGAACATAAGCTGGTCCCCCGCGCCGACCATAGCCCAGCCCGCGGGTTCTGACGACTCTTGGCGCACCCGGGCGCCGCCGCGAGCGGACGTCAGCGGCGGCGATACCGGGGATCGGGCGTGATCGCCTCGATCTTGTCGAGTTCCGCGATCAGATCCGCAAACCCGTCATCCGCGTCTTCGTCCGCGGCGACCGAGAACAGGCGATGAAACCCCGACCCCAGGACGTCGAGATCGCGTTGGGTCAGGAGACCAACAGCCACGATACGGTCTTTCGTCAAAATCCATCTCCCGGCGTAGATGAAGGCAACGGGCGACCGACGATTAAGTGCCTTCCCTATGTGGCGCGCGCCGACAATGCACGCGCACAGGCCGGCGTACGCAACAGACGTGTTCCCCAAGGCGCGGGCCGGCAGCTGCGACAAGTCGTAACTTTTACTTGCAGCACATGCCCTCACACTTCGTCGGTGGAGATCGGCTTCCGCGCGACCATCTGCACCGGTTTGCCAATGACAGGGCGGCCGTGTGGCCACCGCCGCGCGATGCACCGGTCTTTCGCGACCCTCGCAATCGTGACGGCATCGCCCTGATTGCCACCAAGGACATGATACGCAGCGGCATCCTCACCAACGTAGAACCCCACATGGCCACCGCCTGGACGCGCGAACACGAGCACTGCGCCCGGTGACAGGCGGTCAGGACGAAGGGCCTGCCCCCATGTCGACCACGACGTCGCGCGGACCGCGATCGCGACCGGTTCGATACCGTCTTCTTGCAGGCAGTAGGCGACGAACACGCCACACCACGGCACGCTGTCCGCGTTGTACACTAGGCCGAGGACCTTTGTGCCAAGTCGCTTCGCCCATCCAAGGATCGTTGCATTGTTGGCTGCCCCAGCAGCCTCCTTGGTCCCGAGCTTGGCTCGAGCTGCCTTCAGCCACTTCGGCTCTGTCGCCACACTATTCGCCTCTGATACTTACGCATGCGCAAGGAGCCCACCGCGACGGTTGAACGCACGGCGTTACAGCATTCGTTCCACCACAGGCCGCATCGCTGCCGCCAAGCCGTTTGCCGACCATCAGCCGAGCCAGCCGCCAACATCCGAAGACGAAAGACGTGCCCGCCCCACGCATGCTGGCGTGGTGCACGGGCGGCCACACCCCAGGCCATGCCACTAAATGACCGGTGCCCGTTTTTCTCGATAAAGCAGCCTGCCAGTGCTGATCGCTGCACGACCCTCGTGGCACCATGAAACGCGGCCCGCATGCTCATGATCTCAATGCAGGTTCTCGACATGAGCATCCAGCGTATAGCCGAGGCCGCGATCGGTTTTGATCAACCCTGTCCCGCTTGGATCCGCCGCGAGCTTGCGTCTCAACCTGAGTATCTGAACGTCGATGCTGCGGTCGTAGATATCTTCGTGCGCCCTCGTCGCGCGCATGAGCTGAAGCCTTGAAAGGGTACGCCCCGGCATTTCCAATAGCGCGACCAACAGTGCGTATTCTTTCTTGGTGAGCCCCACCAGAACCGCGTCCGGCGACGTCAGCTCGCGTGTGGCGTGCAGCAGCTCCCAGCCGTTGAACCTGTAGCCGCCGCGCAGCGACCGCGCACCAAGCCGCCCGAGTTCCTGGCGGCGAAGGACTGCCCGTGCCCTGACGAGCAACTCATGAAGGCTCAGCGGCCCGCTGAGAAAATCGTCCGCACCAAGCTCGAGACCGATAATCCGGTCGGCATCGACCTGATGGCCGTCGGCGTACAATATCACCGGGACGTTGGAGCGTCGGCGGATCTGGTTCAGGATGTCCAGGCCGTTGAACGTTCCGAGCCGTGAATCGAGCATGACGAGGCTCAGCGATTGCGCCTGGATGTGGCGCGTGACTTCGAGAGCACCGCAGCCGAGCGCGGTGCAGCGCTGGTCGACCAGATACGAAACGATGGCGTGACGACGCGCCGTATCCTCCTCGACGACGAGGACGCGACCCATCTGGGCCGATGGAGCCGGCAACGGCCCCGGTCGCGGGCCGAAGTCGGGCGTGGTGGGCGAGCGGTACATCGGGCAAACTCCCTCTCGTGCAAATGCCAGCCCTCGCGATTGGCGTTGCGCAGCAGCGGCGCGAGGGCGGGATAGCCATCCCCTTTTGCCGGGATCCGGAAAACGGCGTCGGCGAGCGGCGCATTACAACTGGTGCAGTGCCCGTATCATCTCGGCGGCACGCTCACCGATGATCGCGCACGGGGCTTGGGTGTTGCCCGTCGTGATACGCGGCATGATCGAGCCATCGGCGATGCGCAGCCCTTCAATCCCGTAGACCTTGAGCGAAGCGTCGACGACGGACATCGCGTCGCGGCCCATTTTGGCGGTGCAGCTCTGGTGCCAGTAGGTCACCGCCGCATCGCGGATGTACGCTTGCATTGCGCCGCCGTGCAGGTTTCCCGGCATGACCTCGTGCTTGACGAAGGGTCGAAACGCCTGCGCGTTGCCAAGCTCGCGACACAGCGCGACGCAGTTGGCGGCGGCCTGCACATCGCGCGGATCGGACATCATGTTCGCATCGATGTCGAGCGGCGCCAGCGGATCTGCGTTGCGCAGCCTCAGTCGCCCGCGGCTCTTGGGCTGGGCGAGGCCGGCGAACATCGTCCAGCCATGGTCCGGGACGCCGAGCGCCGCAGTCCGCTCGCTTGGTACTGGGAACTCGACCTGGCAGAACAGCAGGTCCGGCGCATCGAGGCGCGGATCGCTTTTCCAGTAGAGCGACGCCTCGCTCCCGCTGTTCCGCGGCGCGATCGGTTCGTTATATTCCCAGGTGCAGCCGAACGACACGTGATCCTGGAAATTCTGTCCGACCCCGGGCAGGTGCTCCACGACCGGAATGCCGACGCGGCTCAGTTCGGCCTGGTCGCCGATGCCGGAATGCATCAGCACCTTCGGCGTCTGTATCGCGCCCAGCGACAGCACCACCTCGAGCCGCGCGCCGATCACCAGGCGTTCGCCGCCGCGTTCGAGTTCGACGCCCGTTGCGCTTTTGCGATCCAGGATGACGCGTCGCACGATCGTATCGGTCAGCACCGTCAGGTTGGGACGATCCAGCATGGGCCGGACATACGCACGGAAAAGCGAATGGCGGCGCCCTTCGCGCACCAGAACGTCGGTTATCGCGGCGCCCCCGCGCCTTCCATCATGCGCCCGTTCGCGCTGTCGAACGTCGGGATGCCGAGCTCGCTGGCGGCGCTCAGCATCGCCTGTGCGACCGGGCTGGGGTCTGGGGAAGGCTGGACCCAGACCGGCCCGTCAGTGCCGCGATAGGCGGGATCCGGCGTGCCTTGCCAGTTCTCGATGCGCCGATAGATGTCGAGGACGTTGGCGTACTCCGAGTCGCTGTCGCCCGCCTCGGACGCGAAATGATCCCAGTCGCTGCGATGGCCACGCGCCCACAACGTCACGTTGACGCTGGATCCGCCGCCAAGGACCTTGCCCATCGGCATCGCCAGCGAACGCCCGTTCAGATGCGGGTTCGGGCTCGCCTGAAAGTCCCAGACCCGGTCGCTCGTCAGATTGGTCGGCCACAACCCGGGATCCAGCACCGCCTCGAGCTCGTCGCTCCCGCCGGCTTCGACGAGCAGGACCTGGACGTCGGGATTTTCGGCCAGCCGGGCCGCGACGACCGAGCCCGATGCGCCGGCGCCGCAGACGATGAAGTCATAGGCCGGCTTCAGCTTGGCCGTCAGGTGCGCCTGGTTGGCGTTCGCGCGTTCCTGAAATGCACGGTCTTCGTGATGCGTCGCGGTCGCCATTGCGTCACTCCCTTGAATCCATCGGCTCGCGACGATGATTGTGAGCGGGAGCGAGTTGGCGGCCAATCGTGCCGGACGTGTCGGTAGGGCACCTGAACAGGAGGGATAATGGGCGTGGTTCGCTGCTGGGACGGGGTTACCCTGTCCCTGGGTATAGGCTGATCGATCGCCGACCGCCTGGTCCGGCTGCGCTTCGCGGCGACCGGTGCGACCGGGGGCCTGCTATAAGCGGATAATCCCGCGCCTGAGCGCCGTCGTCACGGCCTGGGTCCGATCGCCGACGCCCAGTTTCTGAAATATCGTGCGGAGATGGGCCTTTACGGTCTGTTCGGACACCGACAGTTCCCGCGCCACGACCTTGTTGGCCTGCCCGGCGGCGACGAGCGCCAAAATGTCGATTTCGCGCGGGGTCAATGAGTCTTCGGCAGCGTGCATCGCGATGTCCTGCGCGACGTCGGCGGGTATGTAGCGCCGGCCGGCATGCACCGTGCGAATTGCCGTGAGCATTTCGTCGATCAGCGAGCTCTTGAGCAGATAGCCGCGCGCGCCGGCCTTCAAGGCTCTCACCGCCTGAACGTCGCCGTGATAGGTCGTGAGCACGACAATATGTGCATCGGGCGCCCGGGCCCGGATCAGCGCGATCGCCTCGATCCCGTCCATCACGGGCATTTGCAGATCCATCAGCGTGACGTCCGGGCGCAGGCGGTCGAACTGCGCGATCGCGTCGGCCCCATGCTCCGCCTCCCCGACGATCTCCATGTCCTGCTCGGGCGCCACGATCCCGGCAATACCCTGACGCAGCAGGATGTGATCGTCGACGACGAGGATGCGGATCGACGCCGTCACGAGAAGCGCTTTCGCGCGGCACGCAGAATGGCGCGAGGACGCTTCAAGTACCGCACCGGATCATCGCGATAGGCCGCGCGTCGCGGCACGACGAGCGCCACTTCGGTCCCGTCGCCCGCGCGGCTTGTAACCGTGAGCCGGCCACCGATCCGCTCGGCGCGCTCCCGCATGCCGCGCAAGCCGAAATGTCCCGGTCGCTCGCCGTGATCGAGTATATCCCCGGGGATCCCGACCCCGTCATCGCGAATGGCCAGGCTCACGCCCCCGCGGTCCCAGACCAGCAGGACGTCGACCAGATTTGCCGCCGCATGCTGCTTGATGTTGCGCATGGCCTCTTCGCCTATCCGGTGTATCTCCTCGAGCACGAGCGGGTGGATCTCGCGTGGAGTCCCTTCCACGTTCATCTGTATCCGGGGGCCGCGATGATCCGCAATGCCGGCGGCGCTTTCGAACACCGCACGTGCCAGATCGCTCGCCGCGCCCTGCGACCGCAGGTCGAGGACCCGGTCCCGACCCTCCACCAACACCGCTTGGGCGCGCTTCAGGGCTTCGTCGAGTGGTTGTCGCGCGGCCGGATCGGGCACGCGGTTCACCCCTGCCTTGATCTGCAGCATCAGACCCTGGAACCCCTGCAGCAAGGTATCGTGCAGCTCGCGCGCGATACGCTCCCGCTCGGCGATGCGGACGTTAAAACGATTTTGCAGCTGTGCCGTCACTTGCTTCAGCCGCAGGAGATAGAGCACGACGAGGATGCCGACCACGCCGAGGCCGATAAGCAGTTTGAACCAGACCGATTGGACGAATGTAGGTGGGATGGTGAAGTCGAGCGTTGCGCCGTCCCTGTTCCACACGCCGTCGTTGTTCGCCGCCATCACCCGGAAGCGATAGCTCCCTGGCCCCAAATTGGTGTAGAACGCCTCGCGCCGCGTCCCGGCGTCAATCCAGTCTTCGTCCATGCCTTCCAGCCGATAACGGAACCGGACCCTGCTCGGTATCGACAGGCTGAGGCCGGCATATTGGATCGCCAGTCGCGACGTGCCGCTGGCCAACGTCATAGTGGTAGGATCGCGATATCGCGCTGCTCCCACGGTGATGGCCCGGATCGAGACCGGCGGCGGCAACGGGTTTCGCAGCAGCCGGGCGGGATCGATCGACACCACGCCGCCCGTCGTCGCAAACCAGAGCCGCCCGTCGCCGCCCCGCGCCGCATCCCTGTATCCATCGCGGACATAGACATTGGGAACGCCGTCCTCGAGATTCAGGATTGTCGCGCGCAACGGCGCCCGGGGATCGGTGAACGCGCGATCAAGGTCCGACGACGACACACCGGCTAGGCCGGCTCTTCCGATCAGCCATGTCTGACCAGCGGAAGTCTCCACGATCCCAGAAGGCGCTATCAGCCACGGAAACCGGGCCGCGTCCACCGTCTGCAGGCGTCCATCGACCACGCGTGAGATGCCGAACTCTCCCCCGAGCAAGGTGCGACGAGCGCCGGAATAGGCGGTGCTCAGATCGTCGAGGCCCGCACGAAGGATGGTCGCCGCGTCTCTGCCCGAACGGTCCAGCCGGACGAGGCCGCCCGAGGCAAGCACGGCAAGCGGGCGCCACGCCTGGTCGGGAACGAGGAACCGCCGCGATCGATCGGGTCGCGTGGGGAGAAGATGGTCCCATCGGCCGGAGGAGTGCCGAATGCGCAACCCCGTGCGGCTCGCCAGAAGCAGGCTGTCGGCGTAGTCGACCACGCAACCCTGCCAATCCCGTTCCGCGGGAACCGCGACACGCGCGATGCCGTTCGCCCCGATACGGAGTGCCGCGCCTGTCTGGATGGCCCAGATGGTGCCGTCGGGTCCTTCGCACAGATCGTGCGTCTCGCCGCCCGCGCCCGCAATGCGCTGCGGCCCGCCGCCTGGCGCGATCGAGAACACGCCGTCGGCGGCGCCGACATACACATTGCCGTTCCGCACGCCCAATAGCGCGTATCCCCAGGGGCCCGGAACGCCCACTTCCGACGAAACGGCCACGTTGGCGCTGCGAAACCGATCGAGACCCAGGCTGGTCCCGACCCAGATATTGCCTTCACGGTCCTCCAGAACCGACTGGCTGGCGTCAGAGCTCAGCCCATCCTTTGCCGTGAAACGTTCGATGCGTTCGGTGTCGCGCTGCTCGCCCCGTGCCGCCGGCGCCCGCATGCGAAAGATGCCGGCAGCGTTCACGCCCCACAGATTGCCGTCCCGGTCGAAGCCCGTATCGAACCCGCGACGCGCGCCGGGCGTCGGTACCGTGCTTCGGGACGCGGCTGGCGACGCCGTCAGTATCCGGCTTCCGCCGTCGTCGGAAAGCCATATCCGTCCGCTCCGGTCTTCACTCACCGCTGCGTGCCCGGCAGGCGTGCCCATCCTTTCGAAGCGTCTCGATCCCTTGCGGAGCAGCAGGATCGCATCCAGCGTCGTGACCCAGAGTGCCCCGTCTCTCGCCGCCGTTACGTCGATCACCCAGTCGTCGGGCAACCCCCAGTTCGCACCGATTTCCGCCCAGCGTCCATCCGCACGGCGGAGCAAGGCGTTGCCCTTCCGGCCGGCGGCCACCCAGATCGCGCCGTCTCGCGTCTGTGCGAAGCGCATCGTGAACGCGTCGGTCTTGGGGACATTGGCCTCCAGACGCAGCGCACCGTCTCGATAGGTCGCGAGGGCACCGTTCTCATACCCGACCCAGATCGTCCCGTCCCGCGCGCGGAGCAACGCGGTGGCGCGCCAGCTGTCGGCGCGCGGTGCGCGCAACGGGATGTGTTCGAAGCTGACCCCGTCGAAGCGATAGACGCCGGACGTACTGGCGATCCACAGATAGCCGTCAATGCTCTGCGCCAGCGCGTAGATGCTCTGCGGGGCACCCTCCGCGATCGTCCAGCGTGTATGTTTGTACTGATGCAGGTCCCGTGCGGGATCGAGAGCGACCGCCGCTCCAGGTACGAGCATGACCAACGCAGCGGCAAAGCCCCATCGCCGGGCCGCCGCGGTTCCACTCGCTCTCCGCATGACCGGCCCGTCGACACGCCCCATCGTTTTGCCCCCGCCTGTTTTGTCCCGCCCGCTTCGATCCGCCCGCTTCGGTCCGCCCGCCAATCGGATACCCCGACCGCAGGACGCTTCCACTCCCCAAATGGCGCAGCGAACTATAACCCATATCGGGATGCCGGGCAGCCAATAGCTCGACTACTGCCCAGCGGATGCGATCAATACTTTCCAAATTCCCCGATGGCCGCGTCGGCGCGGGGCTCTTGCTGCTGCGACTGTCGGCGGCGATTTCGATCCTCGCCACGCCGGTACTCATCGAGGCAACTGCCCGCTCCTGGATCGTCACGCTCCTTGCAGTCGGCCTCCTCATCGGACTGTGGACGCGGATGGCGGCGGTCCTGTGTCTCGCACTGCTGATAGTCGTCCTGCTGAGGAGCCCAACGCCAACCGGCGTCGCGGCACAGGTCCTGCAGATGGCGGCGATAATGCTGTCGGGTGCCGGTGCGTATTCCACGGATGCGATCATGTTCGGCCGCCGAACGATCGTTCTAGGCAGCGGGCAGGACTAGGTTTGCCGACTGCAGGTAGCACGAGCGCGTCCCCCAGATGGGGAACGCGTCGATAGATGCGCTGGGGATTTGGCGGTCCGGCACCGCGTGCGACAATGCCGGTCGGCAGGAGGCTGCTGCAGGGAGTGATGGGATGAGCCAGGCAATCGCATGGTCGAAGGTGGAGACGAGGCCAGGACCCCGCCTGCCCTTCGGGAACGGCGCAGGGACCGGATGCGGGCCGTTCGGCATGTCCGCCGTCTCGGAGCAATCGCTCGCGCCCGAGACGGAAGAAGACGCCGAGGCTCTTGTCGTGGTCGTCGATGACGATCCGGTGATCCGCGAACGCATCGTCCTGCTTCTGGGGTCGGTCGATATCGAGGCCGTCGCCTTCGCGTCGGGCCGCGCGATGTTGCAGGCGGCCCTTCCCGATCGCCCCGGATGCTTCATCCTCGATGTCCGCATGCCCGGGCTCAGCGGCCTCGACCTCCAGCAGATCCTCATCGCCAACGACGTCGGCCGGCCGGTCGTCTTCCTTACCGGTCACGCGGATATCGCGATGGGCGTGCAGGCCATGAAGCTCGGCGCCGTCGATTTCCTCACCAAGCCATGCCGCGATCAGACCCTGCTGGATGCGGTCGCCCTGGCCACGGGCCACGACCGTCGGCGCCGCGCGGCGGACAAGGTTGCGCGGCGGCAGGCAGACCTCGTTGCGACGCTGACCCCGCGGGAACGGCAGGTCCTGCAGGCGGTGGCGATCGGGCGGCTCAACAAGCAGATCGCGCATGAGCTTGGCATCAGCGAGATCACCGTGAAGCTGCATCGCGGCAATGTCATGCGCAAGCTCAGTGCCTCTTCGGTCGGCGACCTGGTTCGCCTGTGGGAATGGCTCCCCCGGCAGGTCCGCGAGGCGTCGCTCGCCACGGCCTGATCGCATCAAGTCCGAACGAGGATGTCGCCGCAAGCGCTGACTACCGCCGTAGGCATTCGCCGTACCGCCGTGACCGTGCCGTAGCGCGGTGCCGATACGCCGGGCCGACCGGCAATCACGCCGACACGGGAGTTTCTCATGAATACGGACCTTCTCGACAGGCGGGCACCGTCGGAGCCGGCGATCGCCTTCTCCACGCGCTTGCACCACACGGCCTATGTTTCCGCCGATCAGGAGCGCACGCGTCACTTCTACGAAGACGTGATCGGCATTCCGCTGACCGGCTTCTGGATCGAACGCGAGACGCTCGGTGGCGTCGTGCATGAGTTCAGTCTGGCGCTCTATGCCCTGGCCGACGGCTGCGCGCTGTCCTTCTTTAATTTTACCGATGCCGAGCTTCAGGCGCGCAATGCGGCGAAGAGGCAGGGGCTGTTCGTCCATCTTGCGTTGCAGGCCAGCCGGTCCGAACAGGATGCGCTTCGCGAACGGCTAGAGCAGGCCGGCTTTCAGGCGATGGACTTCAACCATGGCTATGCGCGTTCGCTCTACGTCGAAGACCCCGACGGACAGATGCTCGAATTCTGCGAGGAACCCGACGGTATGGACGGCGTCACCGCGCAGCAGCGGACGGTCGCGCATCAGACACTGCGTCGCTGGCAGGCGGGCGACCGAGCGGTCAACAATGTCCTGATCCGTCAGGATTGACGATGTGGCAGGCGGCTACGGGCCGCCTGCCACGCCCCGGTGGATCGTGGCGCCGCGATCACGGGCTTGGCCCTGCGGCTATACCGGAGCGTCGGCGGTGATGGGCGGCCTGGCGTTTCAAACGTAGTCGATCGCCACCCATGCGTCGTTTCGCCGTCGCGACCGAAACGCATGACGGCGCGATGACCACGGATCCACAGCCTGCCCGTACCGAGCGGTGCACGATCTTGAGCTTCCTGATCGATTCCCTGGCGCTCTACGCCGCCGCCCAATACCCGACCGCGGAATCGGTGGAGCTGGCATCGCTCATCCGCACCCGTCACGCGCAGCAGGCGACTGACCGAAACCGGCAACCAGCCGTCAAGCGGTGCAGCCATCGAGCCCCCGCCCTCTGGAGATCGTCAATGAACAATGAGATGAAACGGTTTTTACATCATCCTGCGCTTGCACTATTGGCAAGAGTCGCTCTGACTTTCCCATTTTGGGGAAGCGGCGTTACCAAGATTCTATATTTCGATTCCGCCATCGCAGAAATGACGCAATTCGACCTGCGCCCCGCAATAGTGTTCAGTGTCGCCACGATAGCCGTCCAGCTACTCGGATCGATCCTGATCATTGCAACCCGGCTCGCCTGGCTGGGTGCGGGCGCACTTGCCGTATTTACGGGCCTGACGGTCATACTGGTCCACCACTTCTGGTCGCTGACCGAGGAGCCGTTTCGGACGATCGCCTTCCATACCGCGACGGAGCATGTCGGGATCATCGGCGGGCTGATTGCGATCTCGATCCTCGGGGCTCGTCGCCCCCGGCCAAGCGGAATTCGCACGGAAGCACGGTACCAAGCCGCCTCGACTACCGATGAAACCCCATGCACCTTGCATTGAAGCACGATGTGAACACCATCGATGCAGGACATCGCTACTAGCGTATCAGATACGAGGCGTAGCATGACCAACAAAGCAAAGATTGCCTTTTTCGTATTGGCATCATTGACAATGATGATGCTTTTAATGTCGTTGCTGTCGGCTTTCCCGAGGCATGTACTCGCTAATTCCTCTGCGCGGATCGTTTGCTATTTCTGGCATCAGATGCAGACCGATGAGGATCGCTACCTTCAAACCTGCTCCACGACGACGCCGTGAACGTACCGGAGAAGTAAGTCGCGTGCGCGATACACAAACGTCAGGTGCAGGCGCGGACTTGATCGGCATCGCAAAGCCGCCGAAGATGGCAAGATGTATCGGGAAGGGCTGACAGATCTGACGGCGATCATCGCAATCGCCAAGCGCGGATCATTCCGCGCCGCAGCCCGCGATCTGGAAATGTCAGCCACGGCGCTGAGCAGTGCCGTGGCAAAGCTCGAGGCCAGTCTTGGCGTTCGACTGTTCAATCGAACGACGCGCAGCGTGTCGCTTACCGATGCCGGACGCCGCTTCGTCGAGCAAGTCGGGCCTGCGCTGCAGGAGATCGCGCACGCCATGGAGACCGTCCGCTCGCAGCAAACGGTCCCCGCCGGTACGATCAGGATCAATGCCTTTCCGACCGCGGCGCGTGCGATCATGGCGCCGCTGATCGTCGCGTTCGTCCGCCGCTACCCGCAGGTTCACGTCGATATCGTCACCGAGGGGCGCCTCGTGGACATCGTCGCCGACGGCTTCGACCTCGGCGTCCGTGAATCCGCGCTGATCCCCAGCGACATGATCGCGCTGTCGCTGCGCCACCCGCAGAGGTTCGCCGTGGTGGCCGCTCCCGGCTATCTCGACCACCATAGTGCGCCGCAGGTTCCTGCGGATCTGCTCGAGCACCGCTGCGTTCGCGTGCGCCTGCCCGACGGCTCGCTCTACCGGTGGCAGTTCCGGCAAGGGGACGCGATCGCCCAGATCGACGTCGAGGGCCCCGTCACCGTCGACGAGGCAAGCATCGCCCGCATGGCGGTCATCGAGGGTCTTGGCCTCGGCTTCCTGATGGAACAGGACGTCCACGACGATCTGGAATCGGGCCGCTTGATCCGCGTCCTGGAAGACTGGACGCCCCCGTTCGGCGGGCTCTGCCTGTACTATCCCGGGCGCCGCAACCCGTCCGCCGCCTTCAGGGCGTTTCTCGATCTGGCTCGGGAACTTTGCGTATGACGACGTGGCGGAGGCGTCACTGCGTTCCTGCCGTACCGAGCCCTGCTACGGATAAACGGTAACAGGCAGCACCCGGTATTTCGACCGTAACGTCGCATGCGTATTGTGAAGCCCGTCGGTGACACGTCTCCCCGCATGACGGCGATGACAATCAGATCATCCGAGGCTTGCAATGTACGAACGCGTCATGGAACCGGAGCCGGGCATCGGTCCGGCCCGTTGCGATTTACGGCGACATCGTGCGGACACCATGGCCGCCACGCCGCCGATGATGGAGGCCTATCTCAGCATGATGCGGGCGTCGGCACTCATCGCCGCCGAACGCATTGGCCTGTTCGAAGCGCTTGCAGGGGGATTCATGGCGCCGGACGCGCTTGCGCACAGGTTGGACGTCAGCGAGATCGGCCTCGGGCGCTTGGCGGATCTGCTCGTCGAGACCGGCCATCTCGAGCGGCGCGGCACTTCTCTGGGCAATACGCCCGCGACCATGCGCTGGTTCACGAGCCGTGGCGAAGTGGATTTCAGCGCCGGGCTTGGCTGGACGGCGGACGCGTGGACGATCATGAGCGAACTCCCCGATGCCGTACGACGCGGGGCGCCGGTGCAACTGCTGTGGGACAGGATGGACGCGGATCCCGCGCTCGGGATGCGCTTCTCGCGCTACAT
This sequence comes from Sphingomonas sp. 22R3R2A-7, assembly GCF_036856055.1. Classification (NCBI taxonomy): domain Bacteria; kingdom Pseudomonadati; phylum Pseudomonadota; class Alphaproteobacteria; order Sphingomonadales; family Sphingomonadaceae; genus Sphingomonas; species Sphingomonas sp. 22R3R2A-7. Next base: position 1,896,823 of record NZ_JASPFR010000001.1, read on the forward strand.
GCGCGCCTTCGCCGAGCATCTGACGCCTGACCTGCTGCGCCTGGTCGACCTGCCCGCCAACGCGGCACGGCTGCTGGATCTCGGCGGTTCGCACGGGATCCACGCAACGTCACTGTGCCAGCAATATCCACAACTTCACTCCGTCATCATCGATCTCGAAAGCGCGCTACGGGATACGGGGACGAGCATCGATGCGATGGGATTTGGTGACCGCATCTCAGTTCGCCCTGCCGATATCCGCGCGTGCGATTGGGGCGGAGAGTATGACGCCATCCTCTACCTCTCGGTGGCGCACAACCTGTACGCGCACGAGAACCAACGTATCTTCCGGCACGCGCGGTCGGTGCTGCGGCCCGGCGGCAAGCTGATCATCCACGATTATCCGCGGGAGACGACGCCCGCCCTGTTCGGCGCTGCATTCGGCCTCACGCTTATGGTCGAAACGGGCACGCGTGCTTTCACTTACGCGGAGCTGTGGGACATGCTCACGAAGTCCGGATTCTCCACCATCGCACGGCATGTTCTCCTCCCGGCGGAAAAGGGAACGATCATCATCGCGCAGGCCTGATCGGTCGACGTCTACGGCGGTTTCCACACCGGCTCGTGGCGCCCGGCACTCTTAACGCCGGTTACACCTGCAGTCTGCCAAGACGCCAGTGAAGCACATCTGACACGTAGCGATGCCAATTCACGCACGACACCGACGGCCCAACCTGGGCCCCGAACGTGAGAAGTGGCGATGTCGACGCAAACCTACGCAGCCTTCCTGGTGACGGCGACCCTCCTGACCATGGTGCCCGGGCTGGACACCGCGATGGTGCTACGCTCCGCGACGGCCGATGGTTCTCGCGCCGGAATGGCGACCGGGCTCGGTATCGCCATCGGATGCCTGTGCTGGGGCGCGACTGCGGCTTTCGGGTTGACGGCGTTGCTCGATGCCTGGCCGCTCGCGTTCGAGGGGCTCCGGTGGACCGGTGCGATCTATCTCGGCTGGCTCGGTGCCCAATTCCTGCTGCATCCCCGGATCGCGCTTGCGACCGATGAGGAGGTCGGCCGGGCCGCGACGATCTTCGGCGCGACCCGCCGAGGCTTCACCACGAATATCCTCAATCCCAAGGTCGGCGCATTTTATCTGACGCTGCTGCCGCAATTCGTACCCGCCGGCGATGCGAACCAGGCTCGCGCGCTCGTCTCTGGCCGCGATTCACGCCGTGATCGTCATCATCTGGTTCTCGATACTCGCGGTCGTCACCGGCGGCATCCGCCCGTGGCTCCGACGCCCCGGCGTCGTCCCCACGCTCGACCGCGTCACCGGCGGCATCCTGGTGCTGCTCGGGATCCAGCTCGCGGTCCTGCGCCCACAAATTTAGGAAGGTCCACGCTCCCGATGGCAAGCATCACGAGTCCACCACGTTTCGCCAAGGACCAGCCAGGGCCGTCCCCCGCTCCTATTGCGACGGCCGATCGCCTTGCCTCGCTGGACGTGCTGCGCGGGGTCGCCCTGCTCGGTATTCTGGTCGTCAACGTCCAGCTCTTCTCGGGCTCACCCAGCGTCACGTTCAACATGCCGCTGCGCGTGGTTGCACAGACCGGCACGCACCCCCTTGCCGATACGCTGGCGATGGCACTGCAATGGCTGTTCTTCGAGGGGAAGATGCGCGCGCTCTTCTCGATGCTGTACGGGGCGGGTTCGATGCTTCTTCTGGACAGGCTCGAAAAACGCCGCGGCACCGGACGCGCCGCTGATATCTTCCATCGACGGAACATGTGGCTGCTGCTGCTTGGCATGGTCCATGGCGCGCTGATCTGGAGCGGCGACGTCCTCCTCTTCTACGCCTCCCTGTCGTTGCTGGCGCTCTATCCGCTTCGCCATCTGAGCAGCCGGCGGCTAGTACAGATCGGGTTGCCGCTGGCGCTGGCAGGCGGGACGTTCGGCATCTACACCCTGCTGGACGTCGGGACATCGGCGACGACCGCACGACTGGAGCAAAGCGCGCAGGACGCCATCGGCAAGGGGGTGAGCCCCGGCCCCGCCGAGACCGCGGCGCTTGCCAATGCGCGCATCGCGCGCGTCCGGCAGCTGAAGTCCCTCTCCAAGCCTTCGGATGCACCCTCGTCCTATCTCGCCAACCTCCCGGCGAACGCCGCCGGCTATCGCGGGTTCGTCACGGCAATCTTCGGCTCGGGGTGGATCCTTGAAACGCTGGGACTGCTGATCGCCGGCATGGGCCTTCTCAAATCCGGCTTCCTGACGGGCCGTCTGTCGACCGCGTCCTATGTCAGGATAGCGGTAGCTGGATACGCGATCGCGATTCCGATCGTCCTTGTCGGGCTGCTCCAGTCGAGCCGCTATGGGTTCAGCAGCAGCGTCACCACCGTCTGGATGATGCTGCCCTATGAATGCCAGACGATCGCAGCCGCGCTGGCGCATGCCTCCGTCATCGTCCTGATCGTCAAGCACGACAGGGTCCGGCCGCTCCAGCGCGGACTGGCAGCAGTGGGCCGGATGGCCTTGACCAACTATGTCCTCACCAGCGTCGTCTGCCAGGCGCTATTCGTCTGGTTCGGCCTTCTCCCCTATGGCGGCCTCGAACACTATCAGTTGCTTCTCGTCGCATTCGGCGTGTGGGCACTGAACATCGTGGTCAGCCTCGTCTGGCTCCGGGTCTTCGCCTTCGGTCCGCTTGAGTGGCTTTGGAGATCGCTGACCTATTGGAAGCCACAGCCTTTCCTCGCCTAGGGGCGGACAGCAACCGCATCCCGCCCACCCCTACCTCACGCCCGACCCGGGCCAGATCCCAGGCGCCCGCGTACGGCGTGGCCTCAGCGCCCAGCGCCGCGTTCGGGGATACGCACCAGCAGTTCGGGGTAGCCGTGAATGAAGGTGGAAAGCGTCCTTACCGGCGGCTGCACGACATCGATCCGGGGGAAGCGCAAGAGGATTTCCTCCCACAATGTCCTGATCTGCAGGTCCGCGAGCCGCGCGCCGATACACCGGTGGACGCCGAGGCCGAAGGCCAGCTGGCGCCGCGCATTGGGGCGTCCCAGGATGAAATCGTCGGGATCGGGGAAAACCGCGTCGTCGCGATTGGCCGACAGATACCAGAGAATGACCTTGTCGCCTTTCCTGATACGCTGCCCCCCAGCGACACGTCCCGCATCGCGGTTCGCCGCATATGCGCGAGCGGAGTCTGCCAGCGCAACACCTCCGGGGAGAGGCCTGCCACCGCGCCCGGCAGCCGGAGCTTGTCCAGTTCCCCGGGAAATCGGTCGAACGCAACGACGCTGCCGCTGATGCTGCTGCGGGTCGTGTCGTTTCCCCCGACGATGAGCAGCACGATATTGCCGTAAAGTTCCGCGCGCGGCATGCCGCGTGTTTCCGGGCGCGTCGCGAGCATCGAGATAAGGTCGTTGCCGGCGGGAGCACGCAGCCGCGCCTCCCAGATCGAGATCGAACGTGTCGAAGCATTCCTTCATCACGCCCAGCTTGCTCTCCATCGTCGGAAAACCGGGGCTGCCGGGCAATGCCACCATCGCCTCCGACCAGCGGATCAGGTCGCGGGATCGCTCGAGCGGATATCCCAGCAACGACGCCAGGGTACGCGCCGTGAGTTCCACCGAAACCCGGTCGACCCAGTCGAACGGCTCGCCGATCGGCAGACCGTCCAGTATCTCCTGCGACCAGGCTCGCACCTGCGGCGCCATCTCGGTCAGCCGCTGCGGCGAAAAGGCCGGTGCGACCACTTTTCTCTGCGGGCCATGCCGTGGCGGGTCCATCGCGATGAAGGACGGAAAGAATTGCGGGTCGTTCGGATGCGCGGCGATCGTCACCCCGCCATTGAAATGATCCGAAGAGAATGTTTCGGTGTCGAGTTCCACCCGTTCCACATCGCGATGCCGGGTGATCGACCAATAGGGCCCGTACACGCCGTCGGAGCAGTAATGAACCGGGGCCTCGCGGCGCAACCGCTCGAAGTATTTCGGCGCCAGCCCGAGCTGGAACAGCTGCGGTCTTGCGACGTCGATCCGTTCGATCGGCAACGTCGCGAGCTCCTGTTCATAGATGCCGGCGTCGTCCAGTTTCCCGCGGTCCAGATACATGCGTGATCTCCCAAAATTGGGGGTCAGGCATGTGAGGGAGCCGCTACGTGACGATGTCGTCACGATGTGCATCTGTTACGCCGGCAGCCGATCCTTCCTTGAATACAAGGACAGGCACTGCCCCGATCAACGGGGAACGGGAGGGCACGCCGGGATTTTGGTCACCGGCGCGCCTGTCGCGCCTTTTGGCGTCGACACCCCATCCAGCACCGTCCTGCGGAGATGGGCCTCCCGATCACTCCTGTGGCACTGGTCCGCGGCGCGCTGACTTCAATCCCGCGCGATCAGGTTACGGCCGTCGCAGACTAGCCGACCTTGGCCGATTCTGCGGGATCAGGCTGCGAGCGAGACGCGAACGTCGAGGCCGTTCCGGGCGAGGTGCGAATAGGGGCACACGATGTGCGCCTGTTCGATCAAGCCATGCGCAACGTTCGCCGGCACGTCGGGGAGGCTGACGGTAAGCGCCACGTCGAGACCAAAGCCCTCGCCGTCATCGCGCTTCCGGATACCGACCGCCGCCGCAACACTGCTTTGTTCGTCGAGCGGAATTCTATGCTCGCCGGCGACGAACCTGAGCGTGCTCAGAAAGCACGCGGAATATCCCGCAGCGAACAGTTGCTCGGGACTGGCGCCTTCGCCACCCGTCCCGCCCAGCGCCGCCGGGACCACGAGCCCCACGCTGAAGCTACCGTCTGAATCGGACGTGACATCGGCCCGGTCTTTCGTCGAAATTGCCTTGGCACGATACAAAATGCTCATCGCAACACCCTTGGTTCAACACGATGATCTAGATGCGGAATGCGATCCGTTGTCGACGCGGGTTTGACTGCAATTGTAGTCGAGCGGCGTCATCTCTGACGATACCGCTTATGCCTTGGCGTGCTTCGGAACGTCGAAATCCGATTGCCCAAAGATGGCTTCTCCAGGTCCGGTTTGAGGAGAAAACGGGAGCCAACGCAGGCGCGTTCAACGGTAACATATCTGCGCGATCGTGTAGCCACCATGAAAGACTAGGCCGGCACTGTCTGCCTGCTGCCCGAGACGGCAGCGGGGAACGACAAGGTGCTCCATGCATAGGTACACGATCAGGTCATGCGTACATTGGCCCTTTTTACTCCTGCTTTACGTCTCCATCGTCATGTTTGGCGGGCAATCCGCCGCGATCGGGCGGGGCGTCGATCCTTCGCGGCGGGTCTCGACCGATGATCTCGACCTGACTTCTCGTCAGAGCCGGATCGAACTGGACCACCGCATTCGGGCGGCGGCGCGCGACGTCTGCCGCGACCGGCCAGCCCCGTTATCCGCAATGCAAAGTATGGAAGTCCAGAGATGTACGCGGGACGCTATCGGCGGTGCCGAAGCGGCGCGGATGCGGCTTATCGCGCGCGCGCACGCGGGTTTACCCGCCGGGGCAGACGTGCATCGGGGCTGAAGCACTCGCTAGGCATCGGGTATGACCCGCCCCGGAAGTCGCTGTGTCTCGATCAGCCGACGCCTGCTCAACCAGATGCGCGCACTCCTCGCCCGCTACCAATATTGCACCGACGAGCTTTGATCATGGACGATAGTGTCGATCTGAAAGGAATCCAGGAGGTTGCCGACCTGTTGTCGGTAACGCCGAGAACGTTGCGGTTCTATGAGGAGAAGGGGCTGATAAGACCGCTCCGCATCGGCGCCGTCCGCGTCTATCGACGGTGTGAGATCGTCCGGATCCGGCTGGTCCTCCGCGGCAGATCAATGGGGTTTTCGTTGACCGAGACCGCCCGGTTCCTCGACCTGTACGACGCAGATCCGCGGCATCCGGAGCAGGTGCGCACGCTGACGGGAAACATAGGGCATCGCATCGCGGAGTTGCGGCAGCAGCGCGAGGCGATCGATCAGACGCTGACGGAACTGGCGGCGCTCGAAGACGGGGCGCTCAAACGCCTCCATTCGCCCGCCGCGGAGAGATGCGCACCGACGTCCAGCGCTGTGGCGATGGAAGGGGCGGACCCTGGCCCGCCCCTTCCGACGGCAAGTTCAGCGACGCACGAAGGCGAGCAGATCGGCGTTGATGACGTCCGGATGCGTCGCGGCCATGCCGTGCGATAGTCCGTCATAGGTCTTCAGCGTTCCGTGCTTGAGAAGCGCAAGCATTCTCGGCGCATGGTTCGCAAAGGGGACGAGCTGGTCGTCGGTGCCGTGCATCACCAGCACCGGAACGTCGATCGCCTTGAGATCCTCGGTGAAATCGGTCGCGGAGAAGGCGGTGATGCAATCATAGTGCGCCTTTGCGCCGCCCATCAGACCCTGACGCGACCAATTGTCGATCAAGCCCTGGCTGACCTTGGCACCGTCCCCGTTGAAGCCATAAAAGGGACCCGACGCGATCTCGCGGTAGAATTCCGCGCGGTTGGCGATCAACGCCGCGCGAAACCCGTCGAACAGTTCGGCGGGCAGCCCCCAGGATTGGTGTCGGATCGCAGCATCATCGGCGGCACGGCGCCCAGCAGGACCGCCTTCGACACGCGGCCTGCATCGGCTCGGGCGACGTAGCGCGCGACCTCGCCACCGCCGGTCGAGTGGCCGACATGCACCGCGTTCTTCAAGTCCAGCGCGTCCGCAAGGCTGATCACGTCTGCGGCATAGGTGTCCATCTCGTTGCCGACGTCCGTCTGGCTCGATCGGCCATGGCCACGACGGTCGTGCGCGATCACCCGATACCCTTCGGCGAGGAAGACCAGCATTTGATTGTCCCAATCGTCGCTCGAAAGCGGCCAGCCGTGGTGAAACATGATCGGCTGCGCATCCTTGCTGCCCCAGTCCTTGTAGAAAATCTGCGTGCCATCCGTCGTGGTGATCGTCGCCATCTTGCGTCTCCTGCGTTCCGCCCGGCCTCGTGCCGCTCCCTCGCCGGTGTAGAGGAATGGTCGCAGGCGATCGCTCGGCGAAACCGACAAATGGTTAAGGCTGAAACACGTTTCGGGCTTGTCTTACCGCAGTGCAGTCCGTCGATCGGATGAGGCGCGGCTAGAATAGCGGCTCGACGGCTGCATCGAAGATATAGCCGAAATTGCGGTCCGTGCGGATCAGCTGCGATTGACCCGCCACGGATTCCAGCTTCCGTCTCAGCCGCAGGACCTGGACGTCGATGCTCCGATCGAAAATGTCTTCGTGGGGCCGGGTCGCGCGCATCAATTGCAGGCGCGACAGCGGGCGGCGCGGCGCACCGAGAAAGGCGAGCAGCAGCGCGTAATCGTTCTTGCTGAACGCTACCGGTTGCCCTTCCGGGTCGATCACGGTTCGCGTGCGACGGCGCAATTCCCAGCCATCGAAGCGATACCCGCCGCGCTGATCCGCGGAGAAATCGTGCGCCGCGCCATGACGCCGGAGAATGGCCCGGCCCCGCGCCAGCAACTCGCGCGGGTTCAACGGCTCTCCGACGAAGTCGTCGGCGCCCAGTTCCAGGCTCATCACGCAGTCATAATCGTCTCTCGGCCCGCTGCTCATCATGATGATGGGAATGTCCGACTGCGCGCGGATACGACGGAGCACCTCGAATCCGTCGATCGGCTCGAGCTGCACGTCCAGCAGGAGCAGGTTGTAGCGGTCGGTTTTGAGCAGAGCCGGTGGCGGCATCTCGCTCATCGCCACGGCACGGCATCGCTGACGGCCCAGATGCGCGACGAGCCGCTCGCGCCGCTCGCGATCGCACGTCACGATCAGGATTTCCAACGGCTGCGTGGCCTGGATCGGCGGAGCGCTGCTCGCCCAGCTTGCAATGTTCGTATGAAGCACGGGAAGACTCCCTATGAGCCGCCGGGTCCATCGTCGCGATGGACCCGGCGCGGTTATGTTCAGAGACCGTGCGCTCGGCGTAGGACTTCGCCCGCGCGTTCACCGATGATGGCACAGGGGGCCTGGATGTTGCCCGTCGCGACCCGCGGCATGACCGAGGCATCCGCGATCCGCAGCCCCTCCACGCCGTAGACCTTCAGATCGGCATCGACGACCGACATGGAGTCGCGCCCCATCTTCGCCGTGCAGCTCTGGTGCCAATAGGTCACCGCGGACTCGCGGATGAACTGCGTCATCGCCTCGCCCTTGAGCGGTCCTGGCAGCGACTCGCCGACGACATAAGGCCGGAAGGCGTCGGCATTGCCGAGGTCGCGGCACAGTTCGACGCACGCCCGCGCCGCATCCATGTCGGCAGGATGCGAGAGCACGTTCGCGTCGATCTCGACAGGCGCATTCGGGTCGGCACCGGTCAGCCGGATGCGGCCCCGGCTTTCGGGTTGGGCGAGGCCGGCAAACATCGTCCAGCCATTGGCGGGCACGCCCCGCGCCGCGGTCCGCTCGCTCGGCACCGGAAACTCGACCTGGCAGAACAGGAGATCGGGCGACTCCAGTTCCGGCCGCGTCTTCCAGTACAGTTTCGCCTCGTTGCCGCTGGCGCGCGGAGCGATCGGCTCGCGATATTCCCAGATGCAGCAGAACGCGGTGTGGTCCTGCAGATTGGCGCCCACGCCCGGCAGGTGTTGCACCACTGGCAGGCCGAACCGCGTCAGTTCCGCCTGGTCGCCGATACCCGAATGCATCAGCACCTTGGGCGTGTGGATTGCGCCGAGCGACAGGACGACCTCGGACCGCGCGCGGATCATGACGATGCGGCCGTCGCGTTCGATCTCCACGCCGGCCGCGCGGCGCCCCTCGAAGACGACGCGGCGCACGATCGCGCGGGTCAGGACGGTCAAGTTGGGCCGGTCCATGAACGGGCGGAGATAGGCGCGAAACAGCGAGTGGCGACGCCCGTCGCGCACCAGCATGTCGGTGAGCGCCGCGCCGCCGGGCCCCTCCATCATCGCGCCATTGGGATTGTCGAAGCGGGGGATGCCGATTTCGCCCGCGGCGTCGAGCATCGCAAGCGCGATCGGGCTGGGATCGGTCGCGGGCTGCACCCAGACTGGCCCCCGGTGCCGCGATATTTGGGATCGGGCGCGCCCTGCCAGTTCTCGATCCGGCGATAGATGCCGAGCACCGACTCGTAACCCCAGGCGGCATCGCCGGATTCGGCCGCGAAATGATCCCAGTCGCTGCGGTGTCCGCGCGCCCAGACCATGACGTTGATGCTGGAACCACCCCCCAGCCCCTTGCCCATCGACATCGGCATCGTCCGGCCGTCGATATGCGGGTTCGGTACCGCCTGAAAGCCCCAGTCGCGCTCGCTGCCCAGGTTGGTCGGCCACTGCGCGGGATCGAGCACGCTCTCCGCCTCATCGTCGCCGCCGGCCTCGATCAGCAGGACGTGCGCATTCGGGTTCTCCGCAAGCCGCCGCGCGACGACCGAGCCGGATGAACCGCCACCGCAGACGATGAAATCATAGTCCGCGCGCAAGCCGGCGGTCAGCCGTGCCTGATTCTCCTGCACCCGCCGGCCGAACGCGACCGGATCCTCAACATCGATATCGCTCATGGTCATTCCTCCATCGTGGAAAACGCCATGTATCAATTCTATCAGATTTATCAATTCTATCTTTAATAGATAATTTCGGATGTTTGCGCTACGATGGTTGCCCGCTAGCTGGACTCATGATGAGCAAGACCGACAAGGACATTCTGACCACCGCGGACACGGCAAAACTCCTGGGCGTTTCGGTGCGCACGGCGCAGTTGCTGATCGAGGGTGGGACGGTTTCGTCGTGGAAGACCCCGGGCGGGCACCGGCGGGTCTATCGCGCGGACGTGATGGCGCTGATCGAAAGCGGGGAGCGGACCGAACCGCCGTCCCGATCCGCGACCGTGGTCGTGATCGGCGCCGCCAGCCGCTTGCCAATCTACGCCGGACAGTTCGCGCAGGTGCCCGAATGCACGACCGAAATGTATGAGGACGTGCTCGCGGCGCTGGTCGCCGTCGGCTCGATCCGGCCGCACATGGTCGTCGTCGATGCGGGTTCGGAGGGCGCACTGCGCAGTGCGTTGCTGCACAGCCTGGCCAGCAACCCCTTGCTCGCGACCAGCAAGATCATCGTCGTGGCGACACCGCCGGGCCTTTCGTCCCTTCCCGATCGGGTGGCACAGGTGCCCGATGTCGCCAGCGCCGTCGCGGCGGTGCGCGCGTCACTGCGCGACGACCAGAGCTTCACGCTGGACGATGGTGAACTGGGTTTCCCGATTGCGCTCAACGAGCGGCAGCGGCTGGTCGCGCTCGAGCGCGCGGGGCTGGTCGACACGCTGCCCGAAGAGGCGTTCGATCGACTGACGTGGCTCGCAGCACAAAGCCTCGACGCCCCGATCGCGCTGCTGACGCTGCTCACGCCCACGCGGCAATGGTTCAAGTCCAAGATCGGCCTCGATTTGACCGAGACGCCGCGCAGCTGGGGGTTCTGCAATCACACGATCCTGCAGAAACAGGTGTTCAGCGTCCCTAACCTCGCGGAGGATCCGCGATTTGCCGATAATCCTGCGGTGAAGGGCGAGGGTGGCTTTCGATTTTATGCCGGCGCCCCGGTCCTTGACCAGGACGGTTTCGTGGTCGGATCGCTTTGCGTCATCGACCGCAGTCCCCGCGTGATCGACGAACGCGGAGAGCGTATCATCATGGCGCTGGCGGCGCTCGCGTCGGACGAGGTGCGGCTACGCGCGCTCGACCGAAAGCTGCGGACGACGCACGCGCGACCATGAGCGCACCCGACTTGCTACCGGCGTAACCCGTCCGGCGTGCCGGGCAACGCGATTGCAGCGCTGGCGGCTCACCTCGCTCCTCCCGAAAAGCAGGAGGTTGGCGTGGGTGGATTGGTAAGCGCGCATCCGGACAGCAAGGCGGTGCAGCTGTCCAGCGGTCGCATGTCCGTGATAGATCAGGGGCACGGACTCCCCGTCCTGCTCGGTCACGGGTTGCTTTGGGGCCCCGCAATGTGCGTCCCGCAGATCTGCGCGCTCCGCCCGCATTGCCGGGTGCTCGTGCCGGAACTGTGGGGCCATGGCGGATCCGGTGCGCTGCCTCCCTCGACGCGCAGCCTGGCCGATATCGCCGACCACATGATCGAACTCCTCGACGCACTGCACATCGAGCGCTGCGTCGTCGTGGGATCGTCGATCGGAGGGATGTGGGGCGCACATCTGGCCGCGCGTGCGCCGCAACGCGTCGCCGGGCTGGCGATCATGAACAGTTTCCTCGGCCCGGAGCCGAAGGCGCAGCGGACTGTCTATGCGGCGCTCCTGGATCGCGTGGCCGAAGAGGGCGCGATCAGCAGCCACGTCGCCGACCTGATCGTGCCGCTCTTCTTCGGTTCCGACATCGCGCGGCGCGCGCCCGAGCTACCACACGAATTCCGGCGCCGATTGTCCGGCTTCACACCCGACCAGCTGCGCCGCTCGATCGTCCCGCTAGGACGGCTTCTCGTCGACCGGCGGGATGCATTGCCGATCCTTTCACAGATCGAAGCGCCGACGCTCGTCCTCGCCGGCGCGAACGATCGGGTGCATCCTGTCCATGAGAGCAGGATCATGACGGCCCTGCTGGAGTGCGGCCTGACGGTCGTGGCGGACTGCGGGCACACGGCGACGCTTGAGCAACCCGGGCGCGTCAACGCCGCACTGCTCGACTTTCTCGGTCGCCTGGCCTGGACGCAGGAAATCGATCAGCGTGCGGCCGGCTGATCGGCGACGACCGCTCCGTCTTCGACTGGCTCGACTGCTGTCCCCCACCGTCCGATCTGTTCGTAAAGCGTGTCGCGCAGATGCCGGATCTGCTGATTGAGCGCGTCGAGCTCGGACGGGGTTCGACCCGAGGCTTTCAGCAACCCGGCGTTGAGGCAAACCGCCTGGGTCCGCAGCTTCGTCCCTTGCGACGTCAACGAGATGATCACCTGTCGCTCGTTGTCCGGGTTGCGCAACCGCTTCACGAGCTCGGCCGTCTCGAGTCGCTTCAGCAGTGGCGTCAGCGTGCTCGACTCGAGCGCGAGGTGTTGCGCAATCGTGCCAACGGTCTGCGCATCTTCCCGCCACAGGACGTTCATGACCAGATACTGCGGATAGGTCAGGCCCAGTTCGTCCAGCAACGGCCTATAGAGTCGCTGAATCGCCATGCTCGCCGAGTAGAGACCGTAGCACAGCTGATCTTCCAGTTGCTGGGGGCTTGGCGCGTGCTCGGTCATCGTAGACTCCGTTGTTCAAACCACTGACATATATCGTGATAATGTTTTTCTGGACAAGACGCCTGGCCTTGCATATTTATGTATCGCGATAACGGTTGCCGCAATTTCTGGAGATAGACGATGAAGACGCTTTACCGCACGCGCGCAAACGTCACCGGCGGCCGGACCGGCATTGCCACGGTGGCCGACGGTTCGCTGAGCCTTGCCATCGCAACGCCAAAGGAACTGGGCGGGGCGGGAGGGCCTGGCGCCAATCCTGAACAGCTGTTTGCTGCCGGCTATGCCGCCTGCTTCCTCAGCGCGATCCGCTATGTCGCGGCTGGCCGCAAGCTGCGCATCACCGATGAAGCGCGCGTCTCTGCCGATGTCGGCATCGGGTCCCGGGAAGACGGTCGCGGTTTCGGGCTCGAGATCGCACTGGAAATTTCACTCCCCGATATCGATGCCGCGACCGCCGCCGACCTGGTCGAGGAAGCGCACGTGGTTTGCCCCTATTCGCACCTCGCCCGCAACGGGGTCGACGTTCGTCTCTCCATGGCCGCCTGAGCCTCGCGCTTAGGGGAGGATCTGACGATCCCCCAAATGCAGAAGATTATCCCGCCTTACGCGATGTGACGTCCCGTTTCGTCCCGATTATCAAGACGGCGGTCAGTCCCTAATTTCCAGTCATAGCGAGTGCCGGCAAAGCGATCGGCAGAGCACGTTTGGATCAACGGGACCGGACAAGGAACACGCCATGACAATATATCTTCCAGCGCCAATCGCCGGCTATTTCGATGCGGACAAGGCCGGCAATGCCGATGCGGTCGCAGGCTGGTTCACCGAGGACGCCGTCGTCAAGGATGAAGGCAAGGACCATCACGGACGCGATGCCGTGCGCGCCTGGAAAACCGGCGCCTCGAAAGCGTTCACTTACACCGTCGAACCGTTCGCGATGCTAAGCGACGGCGACCGAACGATCGTGACCGGCCATCTGACCGGCGACTTTCCCGGCAGTCCCGTCGATTTGCGCTATGTCTTCACGCTGTCGGGCGACCGGATCGCCGCACTGGAGATTCGGGCATGAGCGCGTTCCTCGATCTCGGCGGCAAGCGCGCCCTCGTCACCTCGGGCACCCGCGGAGCCGGCGCCGCGACGGTCGCCCTCCTCCGCGAGCTGGGCGCGCGCGTTCTGACGACCGCCCGCGCCCGCCCCGACGACCTGCCCGCCGAACTGTTCGTGGCGTCGGATCTGACCACCGCCGAAGGCTGCGCCGCGCTGGCGGCGGCCGCGCAGGAGCGACTGGGCGCGATCGACATCATCGTCCACATGCTCGGCGGCTCATCGGCGCCCGGCGGTGGGTTCGCGGCGCTCGGCGATCGGGATTGGGAAACCGAGCTTGCCATGAACCTGATGCCGGCGGTCCGTCTGGACCGTGCGCTCGTGCCAGCCATGGTCGCGCGTGGCCAGGGCGTGGTCGTGCATGTGACGTCGATCCAGAACCGGCTGCCGCTGCCCGAGGCGACGACCGCCTATGCGGCGGCCAAGGCCGCGCTCTCGACCTACAGTAAGAGCCTGTCGAAGGAGGTGGCCCCCCGCGGCGTTCGCGTCGTGCGCGTGTCGCCCGGCTGGATCGAGACCGAGGCCTCGGTGCAGCTCGCCGAGCGGCTGGGCACACAATATGGCGGCGGCGTGGAGGCGGGCAAGCAGCGCATCATGGAGTCGCTCGGCGGCATCCCCCTCGGCCGCCCCGCGCATCCGGACGAGGTCGCCAGCCTGATCGCGTTCCTCGCGTCCGATCGCGCCGGGAGCATCACGGGCACCGAATATGTGATCGATGGCGGCACCATCCCGACCGTCTGAAAGTCAGGTCGCCTCCGCCATGCGCGGCACGAGCGTTGAGCCGGAGGCGACCGGATCATGCCCGCAAATCGCGCGCGTCGAAGGCGGCCCGGTTCGCGTCGAAGGTGGCTAGGTTCGCGTGAACCCATTCTCCCAGCGCCATCCCCTGCGCGGCCAATGACTGGCCAAGCGGGGTCAGCGCATATTCGACCTGAGGCGGCACCGACGGATGAACGGTCCGTGTGAGGACGCCGTCACGCTCGAGTGAACGCACCGTCCGCGTCAGCATCTGCTGCGAGATCCCGCCGACCGCGCGGCGCAGCTGGTTGAAGCGGACGGGCCCCGCCTGCAACGTCACCACCACCGGCAACGTCCAGCGATCGCCGATCCAGGCGAGGTGCCGTGCGATGACCGTGCAGGACTCTGCGTGCCGATCGCCCGACAGGTCCCTGCCGGAAGCAGTCATATCCATCTGACCTAGTCCTAAAAATATGCGTTCTTGGCGCCTCTGGCGGGTGCCCATAGCTAGCCGGGGACACCATCCAATTGGAACAGCCCCATGAAAATCCTGCATCTCGACTCGTCAATTCAGGCCGATACCTCGGCCAGCCGTCTGCTGTCCGCGGCCGTCGTCGATCGGCTGCGTGCCACGCACGACACGACGGACCTGGCCTATCGCGACCTCGCGATCGCGCCGCTCCCACACCTCACCCTGCCCGGCCTGGCGACCGACCTTGCGGCGACCGTGCTTGACGAGTTCCTGGGCGCCGACATCGTGGTGATCGGCGCACCCATGTATAATTTCGGCATCGCTACGCAGCTCAAGTCGTGGTTCGACCATATCCTCGTCGCGAACAGGACATTCCGATACGGCGAAAGCGGGGTCGAGGGGCTGGCCGGCGGCAAGACGGTGATCGTCGCCATCTCGCGCGGCGGCATCTATTCAGACGGGCCCGCGATCCCGAACGAGCATGCCGAGAGCCATCTGCGCGCGATGCTGGGCTTCATCGGCATTACAGACGCGGTCTTCGTCGTTGCCGAGGGCGTCGCTTACGGCCCGGCACAGCGCGAAGCCGCCTTGCAGGAAGCACAGGCAAAGATCGACCGGCTCCTGCCGCTTCCCGTCGCTGCATAGACCCCGCTCCATTAAAGGGCGGGGCACGTTGCTGGTGGAGGGACCGCCGCGCGAAAACGGGCGGCGGCCCCTTGCACTTACTTGCGCGCTGCTAGCGTCGTGCTGCGCGCATTCTTCGCGGCGGTATCGATGACATCGGCAACAGCCTTGGGCTGCGTCAGAAAGACGACGTGGCTGCCCTTCACTTCCGTGGTGATCGCGCCGATCCGGCGCGCCGTGCTGCGAAGCAGCTTGGGGTCGATCGCACCGTCCTCGGTCGCGACCACCGCCCAGCTGGGCTTGGTTTTGAACGCCGCGAAAGTCACTTTCGCCTTCAGCGCAGCCATCGCAACCGGAACCTGGCTGTCGCGCAGGAATGCGCCGACCGCCTCGCTGGTATCGGCGGCAAACCCCGCCTTGAACTTCTGCTTGTTGAGGAACGCGAAGCCATCGGCCGTTTCTTCGGGGACGAAGTTGGGCGGCGGTGCGACTTCGGCATACTGGTCGAACGTGGACGTGCCGACTTCCGGCGCGAAAGCCGCAACATAGACCAGGCCCACAACCTTGCTGTTGCCGCCCGCCTGCGTGATGACGCTGCCACCATAGCTGTGCCCCACCAGGATCGTGGGCCCGTCCTGTTGCGCCAAAACCCGGTTCGTAGCGGCCACGTCGTCGTCGAACGACGTCAGCGGGTTCTGCACGATGCTGACATGATACCCGCGCGACGTCAGTTCCTCATAGACGCCTTTCCACCCCGATCCGTCTGCAAAGGCGCCGTGTACGAGCACGACGTTCTTGACGGTCTGGGCATGCGCCGCGCCGGAAATGCCGACGGTTGCGGCGGCGGCGGCGGCGGTGAGAATGGCTCTGCGGATCATGATGACTGCCTCCTTTTGTTTGTCGCGATATCGTTTATTGCAATACGTTTATTGCCGATGACGGATACCGCCGTCCAGCGGTTATTATTATCGCAGTAATGTTTCTTGAACCGGGTTCAGTTCTCCCGGCAAGCCGCGCCCCGCCGAGCCCGCACCGTGACGTTCCGGAGCGCGGTACCACTGCGGTCGTGTCACACCTGCCTCGTCGAAGCATAAGAGATACGATCCAAGCAGAAGCGATACAATTGCAAGCACCGCGATTGTATTGCAGCTGTAACGGTCTTGAACTTGAGACCGCCTTATCCCGATGCAACGGCGAAGTCGCATTGTAGCCGATGCCCGATTACGCGTCGGGTAGCGATCCTTACATTCAGGAGTTCTTATGAAACGACCTCATGCGACGTTGTTCGCGATTGTGATCGCCCTAACAGCCAATGTTTCTGCTGCCGGACCTCAGCCGGCGCAATCCATTCCGGCCGTTCCCGCCTTGCCCGTCCTGGCGTCCGAGGGCGCGGTGGTCAGCGCAGGCGCCAGAATCTGGTTCGGCACCGTCGGCAAGGGACCCCCATCATCCTGCTGCATGGCGGGCTGTCGAGCAGCCGCGGATGGGGCGCGCAGGTGCCCGCGCTGGTCGGTGCAGGCTACCGCGTCGTCCTCATCGACAGCCGCGGTCATGGCCGCAGTACGCTCGGAACCCGGCCGCTCAGCTACGAGCTGATGGCACGCGACGTGACCGCCGTGATGGACGCGCTCGCGTTGCGTCGCGCCGCGATCGTCGGCTGGAGCGACGGCGCGATCATCGGGTTGGTCCTAGCGATGCGCAACAGTCGTCGCGTCGACCGACTCTACGCGTTCGGCGCGAACATGGACCAGCACGGCGTCCGGGACGGTGCGGCGCAGGCGCCGATACTGCAGGACGTCGGACCACGGCTCGCTGCCGACCATGCCGAGTTGTCGCGTGACCCGCAGGGTTTCGCGACACTGCATCAGGCGGTGCGAACGATGCAAAGGACCCAACCTGATTATCGCGCGTCGCAGCTTGCCGCGATCCGGGGTGTCCCCGTCACCATCGCCGACGGGGCGCAGGACGAGTTCATTACTGCAGCGCACCCCGCGTATCTGGCGCGGGCGATTCCGGCCGCGAAGCTAGAGATCTTTGCCAACGCCGGCCATTTTGCACCTTGGCAACATGCGGCAACGTTCAATCGGGCGCTTCTCGCGTTTCTCGGGAAAGGCGGGCGACCGTCATCCAAGTGACGTGGCGGGCCGGACAGGATCTGCCACGCAGATCGTCGTCAGCCGCCGCTGCGGTCGAGAATCTTGCAGCGGTAACGCCCTGACGTCGGTTCACTACCGCTGCCACCCTCATGTTTCGGAAGAAACCCGGCAGTCCTTTCCAGGAATGCCGCTGGACGCGCATCAGACGAACACCCTTCGCGAAACATTCAGCGGACGCTGCATGATGTCGCGAAGAACTCCTCCCGTACTTACAGTCCAGCAGCAAGGATGCGACTTGAGCAACCTGACCATTCATCTCGTCACCACCGCGCGCGATCGCAAGACGTTCGTCGCGCTCCCCTATCGGCTCTATCGCGACGATCCCTACTGGGTGCCGCCACTGAGGGGGAGGCCTTGGCCAACATCACGCCCGAAAAGAACGGCTGGTTCTCGCACGCCGAAGCGCAACTGTTTCTCGCCTGCGAGGGTGACCGTGTCGTCGGGCGCATCTCCGCGCATATCGATACGCTGGCGCTGACCATGCCGCCCGCTCAGGGGTTTGGACCGGGCGTGGGGCAATGGGGCCTGATGGAGGCGGAGCGCGAGGACATCTTCCGCGCGCTTCTGGCGCGCGCGGAAAGCTGGCTGCGCGACCGGGGCATGACGCGCGCGCTCGGCCCGATCAGCATGTCGATCTGGGAAGAACCGGGCCTTCTGGTCGAGGGATATGATCAATCCCCGACGATCCTGATGGGACACGCCAGACGCGCATATGGCGGCTGGATCGAGCGCGCGGGGTACAGTGCTGCCAAGCAGCTCCTGACGTTCGAACTCGACATCACCAGGGCGTTTCCAAGGATCGTCCAGCGGATCATCGGTGCCGGCCAGGCCGACCCCCGCATCCGGATCAGGGACGTCGACAAGTCGAGGTTCGACGAGGAAGCAGCGATCATCCTCGCGATCCTCAACGACGCCTGGTCGTCGAACTGGGGCTTCGTGCCACTGACCGAACCCGAAATTCGCGACGTCGGGGTCAAGCTGAAGCCGATCGTCTTCAACGATCTCATCCAGATCGCCGAATATGACGGCAAGCCGGTGGCCTTCATGATCACGCTGCCGGACATGAACGAGGCCATCAAGCCCCTCAACGGCGCGTTGCTCCCGTTCGGCTGGCTCAGGCTCCTGTGGTGGCTCCGAAAACCGAAGGTGCGCACGATGCGCGTTCCGCTCATGGGGGTTTC
The DNA here is from genome assembly GCF_036856055.1 of Sphingomonas sp. 22R3R2A-7. Taxonomy (NCBI): domain Bacteria; kingdom Pseudomonadati; phylum Pseudomonadota; class Alphaproteobacteria; order Sphingomonadales; family Sphingomonadaceae; genus Sphingomonas; species Sphingomonas sp. 22R3R2A-7. The sequence goes on from NZ_JASPFR010000001.1 coordinate 1,915,331, forward strand.
GAAGGCGCTTCAGGCGTCCCGGCTGGCCGCGCAGCTCGCCTTCATGATGATCGAGAATACCCGCCGCACCGCGGTCGAGAATTATGGCGCGACCCGCAGCGAGATCGGCTGGGTCCTCGACGACAATCAGGGCATGCGCTCGATCGCGGAAACCGTCCGCGGGGACATCAACAAGATCTACACCATCTACGGCAAGCGCCTGTGAGCGACATCTGGCAATCCACAACGGCTGGCCTTCCCGAAGCTTCAACCCGAAAACGCCTCACGGTGGACGGAAGACATCGAACCCACTCGCCTCAGGGGTGCTGACGCGATCCAGCGCGAGCGACTGTCCGGCTCACCCAGGTCGGCATCAGCAGGTGCGCGAGTTTCGCCTGCCCCCGGGGAGCAACTGACCGGGACCAACATCGTCGCGCTCGACGCGGGTGCGCCTTCATAGGGCGGCGGTACGCGACGGGGATGACGCATGCAGCTGGGTCCGGCCGAAGAGTCAGGTCCGGCGCCGCAGCGGGTCCGTCAACGCCCAACGGATTAGCAATGCGTGACAGCTGTAAAAGTGCGGGCAAGCCAGCGCGCGTAATTCACCTCGAACTGCCATCCAGGCGGATAGTCAGAACGGATGAGGCGGGTGGCGGGCCTCTCTAGGCCGTGCGCCCGTACGGCTGACGCGCTTGTCCCGTCATTGGTGCCCCGCAAGGCTCGCTGCTCTTGATGCGAGAGGTCGAGACGACGAGGTCTGCCGATCCCGAACTTCGCCCGCACCTCCGCGCGATGCGCCTAGTCGCGGACGAACCCGGCTTGCAGCTTGGCAAACCTGCCGAAGTGCTCGTGCAATATCGCGACGCCCGCGCGCCATCGCAGATAGCGAAGCGATCGCGAACGGACTTCGCGCTTGTCATGGCAAAACATCGAAGGCGCCGACCGTGCATTGATTACCCGGGCGTCAATCGGCCCGTTGCCTCACCTGTTTCCCTGACTCTGGGCCCTGACCTGGAAGTCCGTTTCTCTGGCCAAGGCGCGCGAGAAAGATGCAGCGACGCGCAAGCAGCTTAAGGCCGGCGAAGACCCGGTGGCGGCCAAGAACGCTGCACGGAAAGGTGTTGTGGCGCTGCCGACGCTCCGTGATGCTGCCCAACAGGCTCACGGTGAGCAGCAGGCCGGCTGGCGCCATCCAAAGTACCGCGCGCAGTGGCTACCGTCGCTGGAGGCGTATGCATTCCCCAGATTGGGCGGGGAGACGGTCGACAAGATCGACGGGCCAAGGATCCGCGACACGCTGCTGCCCGTCTAGCACGACAAGTCCGAGACCACGCGACGGGTGCGCGAGCGCATCGGCGCGGTGCTCGACTGGGCCTATGCCAAGGGCATCGTGCTATCGAGGCTTCTATGTGCTCGCTGTCTAAAGGACTGCCACATCAACCCCAGAGAGATGGCCACTTCGCCACGCCGCCCTACGGCCAGCTGCCGGCGCTGATGCAGGCGCCTGGTAATACCGAGGCATTGGCCGTTTCGCGCTCCAGTTTCTGATTCTCACGGCCGGACGATCGGGTGACGCGCGGGGCGCGAAGTGAGGGCGAGATCGACATGGCGGCGGCGATCTGGACCGTTCCGGCCGAGCGCATGAAAGCCGGCAAGCAGCACCTCGTGCCGCCGTCCGCGCCCGCCCTGGTCATCCTGAAGCGCATGGCTGAGGTCGCGTTGGACGAGTTGGTGTTCCCAAGCATCACCGGCAGCGCCATTGATACTGAGAGCTTGGGCAAAGGGCGGCCCAGCGCGCTGACGCGCATGCCGGTAAACAACCAATGCCTGACACGACCCTGACGACGGTGTTGCGCAGCCCCGGCGCGGTCGACCAAGGGTGCACGGCATGAGGTCGAGCTTCCTCGACTGGGCAGCCGAGTAGACGGCGTTCCCCGGCAATGTAGTGGAGTCGGCGCTGGCCCACACGATAGGTAACAATGTCGAGGCCGCGTACCGCCGCCCGGATTGCTTCGAGAAACGGCGTGGGCTAATCGACGTTTGGGCGTCATATGTAGTGGTTAGAACTGCAAATACATCAATTGCCAAAGCTTCGTAAATGCCCGCGCAGTCTTGCTCGGGACGCTGCGGCAATTGTAAATCCGTCTTCCACTGTTCCGTCTCTGATAAGCGCCTCCAACTCCGCGAATGTGACGAAGATATGCCCGACGCCGGGTTCGGTGACCACTGCTTGAGGACTCGGCATGTCGGCACAGAACAACTCAACTTTTGATGCAAGTATCCCACTGTCTGGCGTGTACTCGCCTAGCGAGATCAGTTCCGAGCACCTCAGCCCTGTCTCTTCGGCAAGCTCTCTTATCGCCACGTTTCGCGGTGCCTCGTTTATCTCGGCAAATCCCCTAGGGATTTCAAGTTGCGGGCCAGGAATAGCATGTCTATACTGACGTAAAAGCAACACTCTGCCGTTGACAATTGGAAGTATAGCCGCCCCGGTACCGGCTATCGGCTTCGATAATATTCGGATATATCCCGTCTCATCACCTCCTGGAGTACGAACATAGTCCCGAACTACGCAGACGAATGCATCCTCGTACACCACTCCTGATATTTCAGGAACTGGATATAGTATTGCAAAACCAGCCTTGTCCGTAGAAATGAATAATTCCGGATGCTGCTGCATCAGCGCAAGGTATTTGGCAAACGAAGACTCAATCATAAGCTGGCATATCTATACTTGAGCAATGCCCTTTTGCTGCCGTATCGGCACTATCGCTGAGTATTTCTTTAGCACTCCGTCGGTAATGCTGCTCGATGAAAAGAGCTACCTCGGCGCCTGTCGCCGAGGGATCGGCAAGTTCAAGTCGCGGCAGTCGATTCATGACCAGAGGCATTGCATGACCGATCGCCACATCGATTTGCTGGCGCCCCTTGCCAAGCGCCTTTTCCTTCAGTTCATCCAAGGCTTCATCGGCGACGAGCCCAGCAAGCGCACTACCTGCCACGATCGCGGTATCAATGCCTGCTGCGAACGCAAGTGCGCCGGCGCCGCTGACAGCAAGTTTCGTGGCCTGCCCAATTAGCACCTTCATGCCGCGCTGGTACACTTTCGCTAGGGGGCGGGATGATCCCGACCAGCCATTAAGGAAATTGGTAACAATAACCTTGCCCAACGCTTCAGCATCGCGATTAAAGGCCGCAACACGCTCCTGCATCTCGTCGACGAGCACCCTTCCCGAGGAGGTCGGGTTCTGCGCTAGTTGAGCGGCTGTGCTAATGTGCTGGCTCCACTCGGCTGTGAGCCGGATGGCCCGAATATCTTGAACGGTGAGCACATCAAACAAACCAATGTATCGATCAAGAATTGTTTGTGTTTTTAATGCCTCATGCACCCGCACTAACAGCGCTGCGGCCTCCTCTACGCTAACGATTGCCGCAATGTCTCCACTCTCTGATAATACAGATCTACTTGGTGAATCAGTCGGCGTGATAGGCTCTATACTCGTTGCATCAGATAAAGTGGTATTATATATTAAATCAACTATTTGCTTAATTTCACGCGCAAACGGCTTGTACGTATCAATCATCGTGTTCGAAAGGTCAGACCCATTCACGATAATCAGTCTTTTGTAGATGTCGGATCTTCGAACTACGCCTTTGCTTGCAATATCGTCCAACGTAGGACAAAATACCTCTCGAAGATAACGCGCGCTCTCGCCGACATCGTTGGATTTCGGTACGAGTGAAGCCAGAACATTCGCACCCGTGATGCCGAACATGGTCAGCCGCCTGGTAAACCGATCTGTAATTCTGACGCGAATTGCGTCTAGGTTCGCGGCGTCAGATTCCCAGGAGAGGCGAGCACATGTTACATGCGTATCTTCTAAAACACCGGACCAGTGCTTCATTTGCTCGATAGGCACGGTCCCTTGCTTTTGCGCTAGCTCCATTCGAGGGGAAGCATCGTCATGTAGAAATGCGATGATGTCGCCGCTGTGAAGAAGCTGCTTCAGACCTGCCCGGTCGGCACCTCGACCCCAGAGGAGGGAAAGTGCGTCCGAATTGGCGAGGTATGAGCGGTTCACAACCAGTCGCGAACTAGAGAGTATGGCGCGTTTGAACTCAGTGGCGGCGAGCTCGCTGGTTGCTGACCGTCGGAGTAGCCCCTTTGAGTAGAGATCAGACGTCGGGAACCACTGATCGTCCAGACAAAGCGGTGCCGCCGCCCCCGTCCCGCGCAGATCAGCCGTTTCGATGCGAGTGAACGTCAAATGGGCAACTCCGCAATGGGGACAATCGACACGACGTAAGCGTGCCAGTGGAGGTACCAAGCAACAATCCCTTAATTGCTTTGCACAGCACTGGCAGCCCTCCGTTGGAGCCGGGATCGGTTTGGGGCATGCCATCAGGCGACTACTGTCATTTTAAGATCGAAGGATCAGTTGGGGCTTATTGCGCAGCAGTGACCCGCTGCCGACCACCCATTGGTAAGGGATGGCTTCGTCAACCCAAATGCAACGAAAGTGCCAGAAAGCCAGGGTGCAGGACCCCGACAAACCGTTGCGTTGTTACCCGCTTCCACGACTGAGCAGTTGAACCGCCCCAGGCTTGTCGGAGGCTCCAACTCCGGAGAAGGTGGAGCCATGACGAGCAAGACGACGAACAAGTTTGCGCCCGAGGTGTGCGAGCGCGCTGTACGAATGGTTTTCGACCACGAGCGGGATCATCCGTCCAGGTGGGCGGCTATGGTGTCGATCGCCTAGAAGATGGGCTGCGTTCCGCAGACACTGCATGAGTGGGCGAAAAAGGCCGAGATCGATAGCGGCAGACGCGCCGGCGTCCCCGCTGAGGTTGCCGACAAAGTGAAGGCGCTGAAACGCGCGGTTCGCGAGCTGTGGCAGGCCAACGAGATTTTACGCAAGGCGTCAGCATATTGTGCCCGGACGGTGCTCGACCGGCCGTTCCGGCGATGATCGCGTTTATCGACGATTACCGCGGTGCCTATGGAGTTGAGCCGGCCTGCCGCGTCTAGCCGATCGCCCCATCCACTTACCACGAGCGCGTCACGCCTGTCGCCGGGGCGCGGCAGAATTTGGCCCTCAAGCCCAAGATCGCCCGCGTGTTCGCAGACAACTTTGCGACGTATGGCGTGCGCAAGGCCTTGGGTACAGATGATGCGGGCGTGCTTTGCAGTCGCGCGCCGTACCGTGGAACGGCTGATGTGCGAAATGGGCTTCGCAGGGGTAATCGGGGGCAAGCCGATGCGCACGACCATCAGCGACAAAGCTGCGCCGTGCCCGCGCGATCACGTCAACATGGCGCAGCTTCGAAGCTGTCGAATATGCCACGCTCGAATGGATTGACTAGTTCAAGCATCGTGCTCGAATCCGTCGGCAACATCCCGCCTGCCGAAGCCGAAGACCAACATTATGCCGCCACAGACATCATCGGCATGGCGGCATGACTTACACCGAAAGGCCTCGGGCAGACCCGGCGCAGTTCATCGTCCCTTCTCATCAGCAGACTTTAAGCCAGGCATTCCATTCGCAACCGCATAATCTAAGAGCCCAACTCATGGTTGGAATTAGGCAATACGTCGCCTCATTCGCCTGATGGATGAAGGCATGATCCAGAATTCGGACGATGCGATCGAGGTCTACCAATCCTTTGCCTGACGCCGGCAACCCTGAGAACTGGCGTCGGGTCGCCGTAGCATTCGACGCTGTCGTTTACGCCCGCGAGTAGTAAAATCGCGGCGACTGCGATTGCCGCTGCGCATTGCCAGTTTGAACCCGGTTCTCATCCGGGTCCGCTTCCGGCGTTTCGTAGCGGATTATCCATTGTGCATTGGCATCGGGCAATATGCGAATTTCTGGTTCATTAATATTTTATTCGAACTTCGGTGTAATATGGCTGAGATATGTAGGAATCGTACTCGCTAAAGCGTTGAGGTACTAATGGCCGTTATTGTTGCGCAACTATCGAAAGCTTTAGATTTGCTGGAAACGGCAATTTCTAGCGCCTTGGTCCCTTCAATTGTTGTGCGAAGCCCGAGCGAAATCATCCTAAATTTTGATTATGGCTTCGTCGATGAGATTTACGGAACTGGGTTCTTCTGGGACGATGAGACTGGGGTCACCACAGGTACCGTAGACCGCATTGTCGAACGTCGTGAAGGCGAGCTGACCTTCACGATATCCGATATTTCAGTACCGTTGGAAAACCTGCTTACCTGGTTTGAGCAAGGTGACTGGCAAGCTTTCAATCAATACATCCTCAATCGTGCAGATCTTGTTATAGGCTCCGACTCTGGAGACCGACTTCATACGTTCGCCGGTAACGATATTGTAGTCGCAAACGGCGGGGACGACGAAATTGATGCCGGATCGGGCAACGATTACATCGATGCAGGTAGCGGCGATGATTCAGTGTACGCTGGCGATGGTAATGACTCCTTGGACGGAGGCGTCGGTGGTGCTGACGAGTTGTTCGGCGGTAATGGAAATGATACCGTCAGTCATGCCTCGTCTGGACAGGGCGTAATCGTAGACCTTCAGGCCCAGAGTACTTGGGACGGCGTTGCCAGCGACAGGCTGGATAGTATCGAGAATGCCATTGGCTCTCGGTTTGACGATCAACTTTGGGGCAACAACGGCAATAACGTTCTGGACGGCGGAGCAGGCGGTTCTGACGACCTGTTCGGCCGCGGCGGCAACGATACTACCAGCTACGCCTCGTCTGGACAGGGCGTAATCGTGGACCTTCAGGCCCAGAGTACTTGGGACGGCGTTGCCAGCGACAGGCTGGATAGTATCGAGAACGCCATTGGCTCTCGGTTTGACGATCAAATTTGGGGCAACGAAGGCGATAACGTCTTGGACGGGGGAGCAGGCGGTTCTGACGACCTGTTCGGCCGCGGCGGTAACGATACTGCCAGCTACGCCTCGTCTGGACAGGGCGTAATCGTGGACCTTCAGGCCCAGAGTACTTGGGATGGCGTTGCCAGCGACAGGCTGGAGGGTATCGAGAACGCCATTGGCTCTCGGTTTGACGATCAAATTTGGGGCAACGAAGGCGATAACGTTCTGGACGGGGGAGCAGGCGGTTCTGACGACCTGTTTGGCCGCGGCGGTAACGATACTGCCAGCTACACCTCGTCTGGACAGGGCGTAATCGTGGACCTTCAGGCCCAGAGTACTTGGGACGGCGTCGCCAGCGACAGGCTGGAGGGTATCAAGAACGCCATCGGCTCTCGGTTTGACGATCAAATTTGGGGCAACGAAGGCGATAACGTCTTGGACGGGGGAGCAGGCGGTTCTGACGACCTGTTTGGCGGCGCTGGCAATGATACTGTCAACTACGGTTCGTCCGACCGCGGTGTAGCCATCAACTTGGACAGCCAGCGCACTTGGGACGGGCTTTATACCGATCGGCTTCAGGGAATAGAGAATGCGACAGGATCAGCGTTTGCCGACGTGATTTACGGATCGTCACAAAGCAACAAATTTACCGGCGGCGCAGGCGCCGACCTTTTCGTTCTCGGATCGTCATGGGGGCACGATGAGATATCGGACTTTAATCAAGGCGAGGATAAGATACAAATTTCGGTCGATATATTTACCGACTTTGACGATGTAATGAACAGTATTTATAGCGCCAACGACTATACCGTAATTCAGGCCGACCCTAACAACACCCTGACGTTTGGCATCGCCGCGCACCTACTAAGTTCGTCTGACTTCCTGTTCGTGTGACGTTCGCTCACAGCCTGCGACCGGCCGAAGCCCGGCGTGGCTTGGGGCTTAATAGCCCTTAAGCCGAACTTATAATTCGAATTTAGCAATGCGGCGCGTCATTCGCCTGATGAATGAGACGACCTTTCAGATCTTGGACGAGGCTATGGGGGTGCTTCAGTCCATGGCGAGACGCCGGCATCGGTTGGGGCAAGGCAAAGTGCGTCCGACGACCCAGCGCTGGGGAGAATGACGAAGCCTGCTAGGTCGAAACGCTAATGATTTTGATCGTCAGCCGATCAATGAGCGCGACTGCTGCTTGAAGCAATTGCCCAGTAATAATGCCGATCGTGTCTGTTCATGTGTGCCGCTTGCCCCGTCGTATTCTTGCCCGCGTCGTATCCGCGAGGCCCACCCGCCTCGGTGGTCTTGATCAACTGGCTATCATAGCCATCTGCGATCGGTGCTAGCGTGCAACCCTCCGAAATTAGCACCCACGCTAACGGCGCGGAGCAGATTACGCCGAAGATGCCGTTGTCGCGCATGCTGTAGAAATGGTACTGCGCAGTTGTGAAATCTGAAAAACTCTTGGCCAGCTGCCCAAGCGATGCTCGAGGATCGGCCCAAGAACTGCCACTCATACGCGAGTTTGCTGTTCGTGTGATCGCAAATAGTTTTGGTATCGACAACCCTACTAAAGAGCATCGAGGGCACCTTCACGAATTGCGTTGCTGGAAGCGGGCGATCGGCAAGGTAATGGTTGAGCGGATCATGTCCGGCGAAAAAATGCCTGATAAGACGCCATCGATGTTCCGATGTTCCGATGGTCTACTTTCAGGCACGGGATCGGCCGACATATCCAGCGCTTGAAAACATGCGCACCAGCGCAGGCCAAAGGAATCGACGGACTGCTGCACCTGGAATACCGTAGCGCGGACGGGCCTCATAGCGCTTCGCTCTACACTTGATTTCTGGCGGGAGCGCGTGATGTTTGATCTTGAACATGGCCTGTTCGGTCATAAAGATGGGTCAGTTGAGACAGCGCGATACCGGTTTGATGCGCGGCTTCTTTCGCAACATGCTCCTCAACGGCGAACTGCGAATGTGGGAGGCGGAGTCTGGCGCCTCGATATCACGGCTCGATCCTCTCATTTCTGTGAACTGCTTTCTCGACCTCGACGCAAGCAATGCAACTATCGCGGAGGCAGGGGCCGAGCTTGATCGACGGATAGTCGTTTTCGAAAAAGCACGACGATCAAGCTAGGCCACCGTGCAGGAAAAAGCATAGGAATGATTTGCCGAATTTCATCAAAATGCCGTTAACTCAACGGCTTGCACGATGAAATTGGCGGAGACGGAGGGATTCGAACCCTCGGTACCAGTAAACCCGGTACGGCGGTTTAGCAAACCGCTGGTTTCAGCCACTCACCCACGTCTCCGGCTGCAGCAGGTGCGGGGCTATAGCGGGGGTCTGCGCGGGGGGCAACTGGTGTTGCACGGTGTTCGAGCGTGAAATCGACTCTTTCCGCCGTTTCATTCATTGCGGGGTCAGGCCCGGATTGGTTAGCTGGGCATTCACGTATCGGGGAAGATCATCATGCGCAGTTTCTGGCTCGGGCTCGGCGCCCTCGCCGCGTCGATCGCGAGCAGCGCGCCCGCGCAGGTTCGCACGATCGACCCCAATCAGGCGATCGACGGCGATCTCGCCCCGCAACAACGCGCGCAGGCGGACACGCGCGCGCAGCCGTCGCCGCGCTATCCCGAGCAGCCCGCCCCGGTCGAACCCGTCGAATCGCCCACCCCGTCGCAGGTCGCACCCGCGACCGGTGCCCAGACGCGCGCGGAGGCGACGATGAGCGCCGCCGACACCTATGAACGCGACGACCTGCTCGCGGCGGGCGAAGGCGTGTTCGGCAAGGGCGCAGCGGGGCTCGGCGGCATCCTCGAGAAGATCCTCAAGGACCAGGGCCAGCCCAACGCCTATATCGCGGGGCGCGAGGCGTCGGGCGCGTTCATCCTCGGCGTGCGCTATGGCTCGGGGCTGATGAACCACAAGGTCGAGGGCGAGAAGCCGGTCTACTGGACCGGGCCGTCGGTCGGGTTCGACGTCGGCGGCGACGCGAACAAGGTCTTCGTGCTCGTCTACAACCTCTACGATACCGAGGAGCTCTACAAGCGCTTCCCCGCGGTCGAGGGCCGGCTCTACCTCGTCGGCGGATCTCGCCGCGACCTATCTGCGGCGCGGCAACGTCGTGCTGATCCCGATCCGGCTCGGCGTCGGCTGGCGCGCAGGCGTGAATGTCGGATACATGAACATCACCCACAAAAGCCGCTGGCTGCCGTTTTAAGGCGCAGGTGGGCAGCCGGCCACGCCCGGCTGACTCCACCAAGCCCGGCCGGCGGCGCGTAGCGCCGTCCGACGACGCGGGCTTTGCCCGCGACGCGGCGCCGCCCCCGCCAAACACCCCTCACCCCCCACAACCCTGGGCTCCCGCCTCCGCGGGAGAACAGCGTGTACGGCGGGCCTCCGAGCACCTCCTGCACCAGCGCCCGGTAGCGCCCACCCCCACAATCCCCTACCACCCCCGCCATGGCAAAACCCGACCGCCTCGCCCGTCTCGACGCCCAGCGTGAGGATCTCGAAACCGACTACCGCGCGACGCTGATCGCCGCGCTCGAAAAGACCGCGGGCGGTTCGCTCGGGCTGTTCGACCGCAGCAGCGACCGCCGCGTCCGCACCGCGATCGCCCCGACGATCGACGCGCTGCGTGAAATGGGCACCGAGATCGACGCGATGCGCGACCGGCTGATGCTCGACCCGTTCGCGCTCCACCGCGACTTCTTCGCCGCGCGCGGCCCGGTCAGCGCGAGTGCGCCCGGCGAGCAGAAGGAGGCACGGCTGTGGCTGGAGCGGCTCGCGCAGGAGGATCCGGCGAACTAACCCCCACCGTCAGGATGATGAAGACAGGGGACACAAAACACCTCTCCCCGTGGGGGAGAGGGAGGGGCCCACGCAGAGCGTGGGAGGGTGAGGGCAATTGAGGCTCGAACCCCCACCCACGACCCCCACCGTCATCCTGACGAAAGTCAGGATCCAGAGCCGGGCAGGACAACGCATGTAACCCTGGATCCTGACTTTCGTCAGGATGACGGGAGAAGGGAAACGGACGGCGCGCCTTAGCCCGCGAAACGCCACCCCGCATCGGTCCCCGCGAGGAACGGCACGACCGCCGTATCCCCCTCCCCGACCCGCTCGGGCACGATCACGCTCTCGCGCACCAGCGTCACCGTGCCCTCGTTCAGCGGCAACCCATAGAAGCGCGCGCCATGTTCGGACGCGAACCCCTCGAACCGGTCGATCGCGCCCTCCGCGTCGAACACGCCGAGATACGCCTCGAGCGCGAACGGCGCGTTGAAGATCCCCGCACAGCCGCAGCCCGATTCCTTCGCGCCCACGACATGCGGCGCGCTGTCGGTGCCGAGGAAGAAGCGCGGGCTGCCCGACACCGCGGCCTTGCGCACCGCGAGCCGGTGGGTCTCGCGCTTGAGCACGGGCAGGCAATAGGCGTGCGGCCGAAGCCCCCGTCGAACAACGCGTTGCGGTTGATCAGCAGATGCTGCGGCGTGATCGTCGCGGCGATCGGATGGTCCGCCTCGGTCACGAACGCCGCGGCCTCCGCGGTGGTGATGTGCTCGAGCACGATCTTCAGCGCCGGATAGTCGCACGTCAGCGGCGTCAGGATACGCTCGACGAACACCGCCTCGCGGTCGAAGATGTCGATCGCCTTGTCGGTCACCTCGCCGTGGATCAGCAGCGGCATGCCGATCCGCTGCAGCGTCTCGAGCACGCCCGTCAGCGCGCGGATATCGGTGACGCCGTGCGCCGAATTGGTCGTCGCATGCGCGGGGTAGAGCTTGCACGCGGTGAACACGCCCTCGGCATGGCCGCGCTCGATCTCGGCGGGATCGGTGCCGTCGGTCAGATAGCAGGTCATCAGCGGCGTGAAATCGGCACCGCCGACCGCGGCGAGGATCCGCTCGCGATAGGCGCGCGCGGCGGCGATCGTCGTCACCGGCGGGGTAAGGTTGGGCATGATGATCGCGCGCGCGAACTGCCGCGCACTGTGCGGCGCGACCGCGTCCAGCATCGCGCCGTCGCGCAGATGGAGATGCCAGTCGTCGGGGCGGCGGATCGTGATGCTGTCGGTCATGCGCCCTCCTACCGACGCGCGGCAGGCGACGCCAGACGGTTGCGCGCCTTGGAAATCGCCCGGCGCGCACTAGGTGAAGGAGATGACCCAGACCGACAGCGCAACCCTTCTCGCCGACCGCGCGGTGCTGCGCATCGCGGGCGACGACGTCCGCGGCTTCCTGCAGGGGCTGGTAACCGCCGACACCGCACTGCTCGCGCCCGGCGCGCCCGCCTGGGCCGCATTGCTGTCGCCGCAGGGCAAGGTGCTGTTCGACTTCATCCTCTGGGCGGATGGTGCCGACGTGCTGGTCGATGCCGAGGCGTCGCAGGCTGATGCGCTGGCGAAGCGGTTGACGCTCTACCGCCTGCGCCGCGCGATCACGATCGCCCCCGATCCGCTCCGCGTCCACTGGTCGCCGACGGGGACTGAGGGCAGCCCCGACCCGCGGCTTCCCGCGCTCGGCCACCGCTGGCTCGCGCCCGCGGACGCGGCGGCAGGCGATGCGTCGCCCGCCTGGCACGCACACCGCCTGTCACTCGGCGTGACCGAAGGCGTCGCCGAGCTCGGCAATGGCGAGACGCTCTGGCTCGAATGCAACGCGCGCGAGCTGAACGGCGTCAGCTTCACCAAGGGCTGCTATGTCGGCCAGGAGAACACCGCGCGGATGCACCACCGCTCGAAGGTCAACCGCCGCCTCGTCGTCGCCCCCTTCACCGAACCGAGCAGCCGCACGCGCGTCACCTATCCCGACCTCGCGCTGATGGTCGACCACCGCCGCACCGACGCGCTGGGCGACGCGCGCGTTCCGGACTGGCTTGCGCCTTCGCTCGAGGCCGACTCCACCGGCTGAAGCGCCCCCACGCCCGGCATCCTGACGAAAGTCAGGACCCAGGGTCACGAACGCCGTCGCTGCTTGGCTCTGGATCCTGACTTTCGTCAGGATGACGGGAGGGGAGGTTATCGCTGCCGGGTTCCAGATCCTGACGTCCGCCCCGCGCAGGTAACGGCGCTGTCTGCTAAAGCGCGCCTCGCAGCCTAGGCGAACGACCCCAGCCCCGACCCCAACCCCGTCATCCTGACGAAAGTCAGGATCCAGGGTTACGAACGCCGTCGCTGCTGGACTCTGGGTCCTGACTTTCGTCAGGATGACGGGAAGGGGACGTGATGCCCGGCTTCAGATCGCGACATGCTAACGACAGCAACTCTCGCGCGTAGCGCAGCACCACACCGCCGCATTGCCCACGCCGCTTACCCCAAAAGGCTCCGCGCCTCCGCGCCTCCGCGCGAACCAAACTTCTTCCCCGCCAAGACCACCAGACAAAAGAAAAGGGAGGCCGGCTCTCGCCGACCTCCCCAATCCTAGTTCCGCATCCGACCCGAAAGGATCGGAAGGCAGAAGTCTTACTGGCCCGAACCCGGACCGTAGGTGACTTCCACGCGACGGTTCTGCACTTCGCGCACGCCATCGGCGGTGTCGACGCGCGGACGGCTCTCACCGAACGCTTCGGTCGAGATCACGCCATCCGGGATCGCATGCGACGACAGATAGGCGCGGACGCCGTCTGCACGACGCTGCGAGAGACCGACGTTGTACGATGCCGAACCCGACTTATCGGCGTGGCCTGCCAGCATGACCTGTGCGTTGCCGCACGACTGGTACTGCGTGACGGCGTTGTCCAGGATCGACGCAGCCTCAGGCGTGATGTCCGACTTGTCCCACTCGAAGAACACGATGAACGGACCTGGCGAGCAAACGACTTCGACCGGTGCTGGCGGCGGCGGCGGAGCCATGGGCTCTGGTGCCGGCGGCGGCGGCGGTGCGACTGGCTCTGCAGGCGCGCCGAAGTTGTAGGTCAGGCCGCCCAGGATGCTGTGCGAACGGTAACGACCGTCGAACACGCGGTTCGACACGTCGACCAGCTTGACGTTCTCGGCGTTGAAGAAGCGATACTTCAGCGTCGCGTCGACATGGTCGGTCAGCGGTGCACGGATACCGGCGAGGCCCTGATAGGCGAACACGGTGTCCGAGTCGTTCAGGAAGTCGCCACGGTTGTTGAGAGCGTAGTTCGCCTTGACGCGAGCAACACCGACACCACCGCCGACAAAACCCTGGATGCCATCGTCCGGACCGAAGTCCAGCAGGCCGTTCAGCATGAAGCTGAGCGCCGACGACGAACCGCCAGCGTAATCGTAGTTACCCGACGGTGCGTTCACGAGTGCGCCTGCACCGTTGAACGCCGGCGTGGTCGTGGTCGACGAGAAGCCGTCCACGGTTGCCTTGCGGTAGCCGACTTCGGTTTCGAGGCGGAAGCCACCGAAATCGTAGCCCATGACTGCATCGACGTCATAACCATAGTCATGGTCGACCGAAGCGGCGTTGTTGAGTGCACCGATGTCATAATCGATGTCTTCAACGATCATCGCACCGCCTTCGATGCCAACGTACCACGACTTGTCGCGGGCGAGGGCAGGAGTGGCGAGTGCGGTGGAGGCGAGTGCCAGAACGACGGCAAGCTTCCGCATATAAATCCCCTTTCATGAGTGTCACACGGACATCGCAAACTCCCTATCCTCCGCCTTGTTTCCACGCAAGCGAACAAAAACCGGGGGTGTTGCTGGAACGACACAGTTTCCGGGGTGTTTACGCGGCAATCAGCCCATGGTTCCGCAACGCGGCCAAGATGGCGCCGATCGTGACCCTCGCGGCGTCGTCGACGACACTGCCGCCGACGACGTCCGCGATCGCCGCGCCGCGGGCCTGCACCACGGGAACGCCGCCGATCACGACTCGCGCACCCGCGATGTCCGCCCCTGCCCAGGCGGTGCCGTCGAAGCGCAGCAGCATCGCCCGATCCTCGCACCACGCGGTCATCCCGGCGTGCGGCACCGCGAACCGCCAGCCGCCCGCGGTCCAGCCCGCGATCGCCTGCGCCTGCCCGGTCCAGTCCCCGCCCGGCGCCGCACCGACGATCCAGCACGCCCCCGGCGCCGGATCGACGGGCGGCACGCTCACCCCAGCCGCGACGACGCTCGCGTTGAGTACGATGTCGAGCAGCGTCAGCGCCTCGTTGTGCACCATCTCCTTCTGCGCCTGTCCGGGTTGCAGCAGCGGCAGCCCCAGCCGCGCGCTGCGATCCCCCGTCATCTCCGTGTCGATCGTCATGTCGCCCCTCCCGCTGCTGCCACCATGATCCGCGCTGGTGCGGACAATCCGAAGAGCCCGCGCTGCCGCACCTCGACCGCGACCGGCCCGGCCCCGCGCTCTGCCGCGGTGACGGTCACGCTGGATACGCTCGTCTCGACCGTCCGCACCGCGCCCGTCGCGGACACGATCCGCACGACATGGACCTCGGCGTCCTCGCCCAGCGGCACGTCGCCGCCATCGATCCACCGCCACCCCGCACGACTGCGCCGGATCCAGCGGACCGCGGCGTCGCCATTGCCGGCAAGCGCGACGCGGAGCCCGACGGGCGACGGCGGCAGCACCGACCGCCCGCCCAGCACGCAGCGTGCCTCGACCGGCTCGGTATCGCCGACCCCCGACGCGAGCACGCGCACCGTCTGACCGATCGCCGCGACGGGCAGGTCGATCGTCCGCATCGCATCCGCCTCGATCAGCACGAACGCGTCGCCCGGCGCCTGCGTGCCGATCGCCGCCTCGGTCCCGCGGCGCCCGCGCCACAGCCGCGTCAGCCGCCACCGCCCCGCGCCGACCGGGTCCGCACGCCCGAACTGGATCAGCTCGTCCCCCACCAGCGCGAGGTTGCGCCCCGCGTCGAGCCCCGCATCGTCCGCATCCGCGAGCAGCATGTCGGGCCGCGCGAGCACCACCTCGAACACCCCCGCGGCGTCGCACAGCAGCGCCCCGCGCGCCGCCGCGACCACCGCGATCCGCCCCATCGTCGCGGGCGCCGCGGTCGCTCCCGCTGTGACCCAGCTCGCGCCGTCGTCGATCGAATAGAGCAAAGCCGCCTGCCGCCACCCCGCACCGCTGCCGCCCGCCGCCACCGTCAGCCGCGGCGCCGCGAGCGGTGCATCCTTGAGCCCGGGCGTCTCGAACGCCGCCAGCCGGCTCGCGCCGATCACCGCATCGACCGCCGCCGCGACGCGCCCGCTGCTGCCCGCGACCGCGACCGCGACCGGCGCGATCTCGACCGGCGTCAGCACCAGCGTCGTGACCATCGCCTCGACCATCGTCTCGACGATCCGCCAGATCCCCGGCTCGGGGACGCCCGCCGCATCCGCGATCCGCACCACCGACCCCGGCGTCCGCGCCAGCCCGCCCGGCCCCAGCCGCACCGTCCGCCGCACGCGCTCCGCCTCGGCACGCGCCAGCACCGCCGCCGCGATCGTCTTGGCCGCCCCCGCCGACAGCACCGCGGCCAGCGCGATCCGCTCGTCGCGTCCGCCCGGCCCCGCACCAGCCCGCCGCACGCGCTGCAACCCCGTTTGATAGTCGCGCGCGGCGTCGTAATAGCCGATCGTCATCGTCCGCGGCACGCTGTCGCTCGCCGCGACCGCGCGCACCTTCATATCCGTACCCTGCCCATCCGCCCTCACGCCGGCATCGACGATCACCGGCAGGTCGCCCGCCGCGCTCGCGGGATCGCACAGCGTCAGCGCGCTTCCACGGGGTCCCGGCGCGAACCAGCCGCCCGCCGCCTGCGCCAGCGTCGCAAGCACCGCGCCGACGCTGCCGCCCGCCACCGCGAACCCGTCGAGCGTCATCGCCGCCTCGCCCGCCTGCTCCCCCGTTCCCTCCGTGACCTCCGCCGCGACCGCCCGCGCGATCGTCGCCACCCCCACCGAGCCCGCGTCGGCGATCACCTCGAAGGTCAGCGACGGGATCCGGTTGCCGTACGCCGCCAGCGCCATCTGCTCGAACACCACATAGGCGCAGCCGCGATAGGCGGGCGAAACCCCTGCGCCCTCCGCCGCCGCGATCAGCGGGTCGACCGCCTGCGTCTCGCCGCCCGGATGCAGCCGGAACCCGGTCGCGGTCTTGAAGTCGCCGCCCGCACCGCGCAGCAGCTTGCCCTCCGCCCAGATCCGCCCGACGCGCAGCACGCGCCGCGCCGACAGCAGCACCGCGAACGACGCGGCATAGCTGTACGTCGACACGCTCGGCTGCCCCTTGCCGCCGCCGCTGCGCGACCGCGTCTCGATCAGGTCGGTCGCCCAGATCACCGTCCCCGCGACGCGCATCGTCCCGAACAGCGCGGGGATCTGGCTGCCATAGGACGAGGTCTGCACCGCCAGTTCGGTCAGCCGCGGCCCCTCGCGCCGTCCCGGTCGCAGCACCAGCCCGTCGACCGACCGCCCGATCAGCGCGCCGATCGCACCGCCGATCGGCCCGCCCACCGCGCTCCCGACCGCGGTCAACACCAGTGTCGCCATGTCATGCCTCCCCCGATTGCACGGCCGGACGCCAGCATCCCAGCACCGGCTCCGCGACCGGTCCCGGCCGCTCGACCACGCGTTTCAGCACCGCATCCGCGTGGATGATCCCGCGCGCGCTGCGCACCGCGAAGTGAAGCTGCGCCGGCCCCGTCCGCAGCATCAGCACGTCGCCCGCCGCGCCCGCATCCCCACCCGCCCGCCGCGCCAGCACCCGATCGAGCCACGCCGCCACCGCGACCGGATCGCCGCCCCGCAGCGCATAGCCCGTCGGCACCGTGACGACGCACCCGCCCGCACGCAGCGCCAGCGCGACCAGCCCGACACAGTCGAGCCCCGTCGCCGCCGCGCGGCCGTGCAACCGGAACCGGCTCCCGACCGCGGCGAGCGCGGCGCGCTCGACGGCGGCGCCCGTCTCCGCGCTCATGCGCCGGGATACCGCGTCAGCAGGTCGATCCCCGGCAGATACGGCTCGCCGCGAAAATTCACCGCGTTCGCAAATCGGGTCGCGCACGTCGCAAGGCTCTTGTCGCACCCCTCGACCAGCTCGACGAGCGTCCCCGCCGCGACCGCGAACGCGGGCGCGCGCTGCAGCGTCACGCTGGCGCCCGCCGACGCGACGACCGCGCTCTCGAGACCGCCGTTCGCGCCGCCGAACCAGCGCAGCACCCCGCCGCCCCAGCCCCCCGCGACCGGCTCCGCGGTGTCGAGCGTCACGCCGCGTCCCGCGACCGCGACCACCCTGGCGAACCGCCGCCGCGCCGCCATCGCCACGCGGCACCGCGCATCGCCCAGCTCGGCGCGACATTCGGGCGACGTCTCCTCGACCACCGCGCGGTCGAGCGCGGCACCCGCCCCGCGCAGTTCGGCGGTGAAGCCGCTTTCCGTCAGCTCGACCGCGCCGATCTCTCCCCCGCCCAGCGCGAGTCCCGCGCCGCCCGGATCGGTCCAGTCGACCGCGAACACCGTCACCCGCGCACCGTCCCACCGCCCCGCGAGCAGATCGCGCGCGCCGATCGCCGCCGCGCTGAGCGCACCCGCAACGTCCATCGTGTCCGCCTCGAGCGCGCTCCCCCGCTGGATCGCCGACGGCGTCATCCCCGGCGCCGCGTGGTGGACCAGCCCGTCCACCACCAGGTCGCGGTCATGCGCGGTCAACCCCACCGCCACCCCGTCGCGCCGCTCCACCCGCCAGCACACCGCGATCGTCGCCAGCTCACCATCGAGAACCATGTGATATCTCCGAAAGGAGGACCCAGACACCGCCATCCCCACACCCGCGCACCCCCACCCCCGCGCACCCCCACCCCGTCATCCTGACGAAAGTCAGGATCCAGAGCCGCACAGGACAACGCTCTTGGCTCTGGATCCTGACTTTCGTCAGGATGACGGCGAGGAAGCTTTGGATCCCGCACGCCGACCGCAAGAAACCGACTATCCCTCGCGCACCTCGACCAAAGGTACCGACCCAGCGACCCCCGCCAGAAACGTCGCGCGCGCCACGCTCAGCCGGTCCTCGGCAAACCGCACCGGCACGTCGAACGCGAACCCGGCCGTCACCACCACCCCGACCGCGGGCGCGACATCGAGCACCACCCACCCCCCGGCCTCGACCGAAAAGCCCGCAGTCGCGACCCCGCCGACCGCGACCGACACGCTGCCCGCCACCGGCCGCGTGATCCGCCGCGACGCCGCGCCATAATATTTGACCAGCGCAAACCGCCGCTGCACCCCGTCGCCGACACCGATCCGCTGCCCGACCGCGTCCGCATCGAACGGATCGCGCAACCGGAACCCGCGCGCCGGCCCCATCCGCGCGCGAAAGAACGCGAGCAGCGCCGCGATATCCGCCTCGCTCCGCAACCCCGGTCCCACGTCATAGCTCGTCCGCGCCTCCGCCCAGGCCGCGTTGCGAGTCTCCGCACCCCCCGCACTCGTCAGGATCGCGGTGGAGAATCCCGGCGCCACCTCCGCCTCGCGCCCCAGCTCGAGCGGGAACAGCACGTCGTCGAACGCGTCCACATCATCCTCCCCATCGGTCTCGAACTGCACGAACCCGTCGCGCATCACCTGCGGCAGCGCCCAGACGAAAATCTCCGCCACGCCGCGCGCCCGCGCCACGCGCGCCGCCGCCGCGATCCGCCCCCATTCGGCGACCTGCGCCGCGCCGCGCCCGGGCGTCAGCACGAACCCCGACAGATAATGCTGCCGTTCGACCGGATAGCCCAGCCGCGCACCGACCAGCGCCACCGCGTCGGCCGAAGACGCACTGTCCCCCGCGGTCACCCAGTCATACTCCTCGAGCTGCAGCACATCGAACGCCGGCCACGCCCAGCCCAGCGGCATGTTCGCCCGCTTCGCCTCGGGCGCCGCGGCATCGAGCACCGTCGGCAGATAGGTGAGCAGATGCGCCACGCACCCGCCCGCCCCCGCCTCCTGCCGCGCCGCCGCCACCAGCGCCGCGGTCGACGCCGCCAGGCACGCCCCCGCCGCGTCCAGCGTCGCGATCTGCGCAGCGCTCTTCGCCCCCCGGATGCTCGCCATCGCCACCGGCGCGAACGCCGCGACCGCGCTCGCATCATAGAGGCACGGCCGCCCGTCGGGCATCACCCACCACCACGGCTCGCCGACCTGAAACCGCGCGCGCAGCCCCGCCGCGACGCCGATCGCCACGAACGCGCGCGCCACCGCCTGCAGATACGCCATCGCCCCGCCATGCGCCGGCGACAACAGCGTCGAGGGCGGCGCCCACCCCGTCAGCGCCGGCGCGCCATCCGCCGCGCGCTGTTTCCAGTCGTTCCAGCAATGCGCATCGAACAGCTCGTAGCTCAGCGACCAGATCACGTCATAGCCAAGCGCCTTCGCCCGCCGCGCAAAGTCCCGGTGCCACGCCGCGCACGCCGCGTTGAGCACGCCCCCCGCCAGCGACACGTAAAACCCGCCACCCGCTCCCTCGAGCCGGAAATAATGGCTCATCCCGACATAATGGACGATGCTCCCGCGGTACCCCAGGTGCAGCGCGTTGCGCAGCAACCGCGCGGGCGTCAGGTTATAGCTGTCGTCATAGCCGCTCGCGATCCGAAGCGCGTGTTCGGGCACCACCGCCTCGCCGATCGCCAGCACCGCGCCCGGCCCGTCGCACGCGATCGCGCTCCACTCGACCCAGCCCTCGTGCATCGCCGCCAGCGGCCCGCTCCCCGCGCCATAGCCCGGCGGCACCAGCGACACGAACATCCGGTCGATATCCCCCGCCCAGACGGGATCGCTGTCCGCGGGCAGGTCGAACCCGCCGACCAGCGCCGCGAAATCGAGCGTCACCACCGCGTCCTCGGGCGTCCCGACCGCATAATTCCACACCCGCACATACCAGGCGCGCGCTCGCCCCGCGGCGTCGCGCCCCTCGATCGTCAGCGTCGGGCCATGGATCGCGTCGAGCGCGACGACACCCCCGACCGCCACCGAAACCGCAGCCGACAGTCGCGAAAGTCGCGCGCGGTCTCATAGGCCAGTAACGGATGATCGAACCGATCCTCCGCCTCCCAGATCAGCCCGGCGAGATCGTCCTGCTTGTAGAACACCGCATCGACCCGCAGCGCATCCGGCCCCGTGGTCACCACCGACGCCATCATCGGCCGCGGAAAATCCACCGTCCAGAACCGCGGATCGAACCGCGACACCACGCCCCCGACCTGCCCCGTCCGCCCCGAACACAGCCAATGCCCCATGATGATCTCCAGATTCCAAGAAGAACGACAAGGGCAAGCGAGCCCAAAAACCCCTCTCCCCCCGGGGGAGAGGGAGGGGCCCGCGCGCCCTTGCGCGTGGGAGGGTGAGGGCAAGTGAGACTCCCCCCTTCACTCCACCGCCAAAGCCGCCCGAACCGCCCGCGCCACCTGCCGCCCCGACTGCGCCAGCACCCCCGGCGCCGCCCCCGCGGCCGCATTGACGGTAATCGCCACCCGCACCTCGCGCACCGCACCAGCACCGGCACCGGCACCGGCACCAGCCTCGATCCGCCCGCTGCTCGCCGGCACGAACATCTCCGGCCCGCGCTCGCCGACGACATAGGCACGCCCCGGCGACACCGGCCCCCCGGTCGCGCGCCCCGGCAGCCCGCCGAGCAGTCCGGCCAGCGCCCCCGCCAGACCGCCCCCGCCAAGCACCGACTCCACCCCGGTCTTCACCGCCGCCCCCGCAATCGCATCGAGCGCCGACACCGCCACCCCCTTCAGCTCCTCGAACCCGAGCGCCCCGGTCCGCGTCGCGCGCAGCAACGCGGCCTCGAGCCGCACCGCCGCGCGCTCCGCCCCCGCGCCCAGCACGCCGTCCAGCTCGCCGCGCATCGCCGCGACATCGCGCGCGAACGCCGCGTTATCCACGCGCACCCGCACCAGCGCGGGCTCCAGATCGTCATCCATCGGGAAAAGCCTCCTGCAACCGCGCGATCGCCGCCGCATCGGGCGGCGTCGGCGTGTCTCCCATCATCGCGGCGACCACCGCCCCCAGTTCCGCGGGCGTCGCGCGCCAGAACACGTCCGGCGCCCAGCCCAGCACCGCGCCCGCAAACCCCGCCAGCCGCGCGGCGCTCGCCGCAAAGCGCGTCATCACCGCCCCGCCAGGATCTGCCGCAGCAACCCGCGCAGCACCGGCGTCGCGGCGGCCAGCCCCGCCTCGACCACCGCCTCCCCCAGCCGCTCGCGCGTCAGCCCCTCAGGGGCGTCACGCAGGCAATGCCAGAACAGCGCGACCATCTCGCCGATCCCGAGCTTCCCCGCCGCCGCACGCTCGACGAGCGCGAACAACGGCCCCAGCTCGTCCTCCGCCGCCACCAGCGCCGCAAAACTCGGCCGCACCACGAGCGTCTCCCCGGAGACCCGAAGCGCCCCCTCCCCCCGCAAAGAATTCGCCACTTCGCTCATAAAATATCTCCAAAACCCCTCTCCCCCAGGGGAGAGGGAGGGGCCCACGCAAAGCGTGGGAGGGTGAGGGCAAGTGAGGCCAAGAACACCGCCCCCGCCCCCCGTCATCCTGACGAAAGTCAGGATCCAGAGCCGCAGAGGACGACGCCCGTGGCCCTGGATCCTGACTTTCGTCAGGATGACGGAAATGGGTCAGGATGACAGGACCGAAGGTGGCCGAAGATCAATGGATCCCCCGACCCGCAACCCTCACCCCGCCACCACCGCCCCCGAACTCTCGAGACTCAGCGTGTAGGATCGCTCCCCATTGAAATCCCCGGCATAATCCAGCCGCGACACGAGGAACTTGCCCGTCATCGTATCACCCCCCTCGAACGCCAGCCGGTAATCGTCGAGCACCCCCGTCAGCGCGCTCGCCTTGATCCTGAGCTCCGCCGCCGAGCCCGTGAACACCCCCGCCCCCGACACCGAGACGCTCCGCACCCCCGCCCCCGACAGCAATTGCCGCCAGCCGCCCGAATCCTTCGTCGTCACCACGATCGCCTCGCCGTTCACCGACATCTGCGTCGTCCGCAGCCCCGCGACCGTCGCATAGACGACCGGCGCCGCGCCGTTCCCGACCTTCAGCAGGAACGCGCTCCCCTTCTCCACCGCCATGTCCGTCTCCCCGTTCAGTCCTCGCGGTACATCCGCACCAGAAATTCGCTCGTCCCGCGCCACCGCTCGCCGACGCGCAGCACGCGCGACCGCACCAGCTGCGCGCGCACCAGCCGCCACCCGTCGGACAGCAGCGGATCGAGCCCCTCGACCGCCGCCTCCGCCGCGCCCAGCGCCGCGCGCAGCCGCACCGGCCGCTCGCCGCCGTCGTGCAAGGTCACCACCAGACGCCCCTCGCGCCCGCGCCACGTCACGCTGCTCCAGTCGCCCAGCACCGGATCCTCGACCACCGCATGAGGGATTGCCGCGCGCACCGGCGGCGCATCGAACACCGCGCAGTCGAGCACGTCCGCCAACCGCGCGACCACCCCCGCCTGCAACACCGCCCCCGCACTCACGCCGCCACCTCGGGACTCAACCGCATCCGCCGATAGGGCCGCCACAACGCCGCCACCGCCGCCGGCGGCAGCGCATCCGACTCGCGATGATCGAACAGATGCGCGGCGAGCATCGCCACGCCCTGCGCGACCGGCGCCGGCACCGCGTCCCAGTGCTCCGCCGCGCCGTCCCCCGCCACCCGCGCGACGATCGCCTCGCCGACAAACGCCTCGCAGAGCAGGATCGCCGTCGCACAGACCCGCCCGAGCAACGCGTCCTCCGCACTCCCCTCCAGCCGCAACACCGCCCGCACGGCCACCACCGCGTCCGCCACCACGGCCACCGGCACCCCCTGCTCACCCATAAAAGATCTCCAAAAAACCCCTCTCCCCCCGGGGGAGAGGGAGGGGCCCACGCACAGCGTGGGAGGGTGAGGGCAAGCGAGGCTAAAAACCCCACCCCCTCACACCCACTCAGCTCACCGAGAACTTCATCAGCTTGATCGCCTCCGAATTCGTCACGCACCCGCCGACCCGCTTGGTCGCGTAGAAATTGACGAACGGCTTGTTCGAGTAGGGATCGCGCAGGATCACCGTCTCCGCGCGCTCGGCGATCAGATACCCAGCTTTGAAATTCCCGAACGCGATTCCCAGCGCATTCGCCGCGATGTCCGGCATGTCCTCCGCCTCGATCACCGGATAGCCGAGCAACGTCGCCGGCTGCCCCGCGGCCAGCGAAGGCGCCCACACGAACGCCCCGTCGCTCGTCTTGAACTTCCTGATCCGCGCCAGCGTCGCCGCATTCATCACGAAGCTCGCGCCCTGCCGATACGGCGCGCGCAGCGCCTGGACGAGGTCGATCAGCCGCTCCTGCGGGCTCGCCGAGAAATCCCCCGCGGTCCCGCTCGCCAGATATTGCAGCGTCCCGAACGCCCGCACCCCGTCCGCGGTCGCCGCGGTTGGCTGAGTCAGGAACCCCTTGGGCCGCCCGCTGCCCGATCCGCCGACGAACGCCGCGCCTTCCGCCTTGGCGAATTCCATCGCGATCTCGCCCGCCAGCCACGCCTCGACGTCGAACGCCGCATCGTCGAGCATCGCCTGGCTCGCCGCCGGATTGGCATAGAGCTCGCCCGTCGGCGGCACGATCTCGACGAACACCGGCGTCGCCGTCTCGGGCCGCGCCGCATTCTCCGCCGCCCAGCCCGACGGCGTGCCCCCCGTCGTGACGAGCTTGCGATACCCCGCCGAGCCCACCTTCACGACATTGGCGATGCTCCGGATCGGCGAGATGCCTTTCAGCACCGCATCGATCTGCGCATCCACCTCGCGCGGCACCGCATAGCCGCCCGCATCGCCCGAGACCCCGGTAAACGCCTTCATCTCGATCGTCGCACCGCTCCGCACGAACCCCGCAAACGCACCCGAAGGCGCAGCCCCTCGAGCATCGGCCGATCCATCACGCTCATGTCCATCTCCCTGCCAAGACACAAAAAAAGGCGCCCCGAAGGACGCCCGAAAAACCGTGTGTGGGTGCAAAGCCCAAGGCGAGCACCACCCCTCGCGTCATCCTGACGAAAGTCAGGACCCAGAGCCCCGAGCGCCGTCCCCACCCCCTCGTCATCCTGACGAAAGTCAGGATCCAGAGCCCCAAACGCCGTGCCCTGTGGCTCTGGATCCTGACTTTCGTCAGGATGACGGGAATGGGTCAACATGACGGGAATGAGTCAGGATGACGGGACTGGGTCAGCACGACGCGCCACCCCCACCACCTCCACCCGAGCCAAACCCTGCATCGGCACCGCCACCAGACTCACCTCGACCAGCGCCACCCCCAGCACCTCCCGCCGCGCCCCCTGCCGAACCCGCACCGCCCGATACCCGACGGACAACCCAGCCACCGCCCCCGACCGCACCAGCCCCGCAAGCTCGGGATCCTCGACCACCCCCTCGACGCGCAACCCCCGCGCATCCTCCGCAACCGACGCCAGCACCCCCACCGCCCCCCGCGATGCTGCCACAACAACGGCACCACCCCGGCCCCGGCAAACGCCCCCCGCCGCATCACGTCCCCCGCGCGATCGACCACGTCGAACACCGCCGCATAGCCCGCAAACGCGACCCCGCCCCGTTCGTCCCGAGTAGCGGTCGAGCCTGTCGAGACGGCGTATCGAGGGATCACTTCAACCACGCCGCAAACCCCAGCTTCACCGCCAGCCCCGCCAGCAACACCGCCACGAACAGCCGCGCGATCCACCCCGCGACCGCCTTCCACACCGACCGTTTCGCATCGCGCCACGCCGCCAGCAGCTCGCGCAACTCGGCCACGTCCCCCCGCGCCCGCTCGTCGCTCAGCCCCAGCCGCGCCAGCGCGCGCGTCGCGCCCAGTTCGCCCGCCTCCTCCGCGATCGCGCGCAGCGTCACCAGGTCCGCCCCCCGCTCCGCCCCCTGCGCCATCAGCTGCGCCAGGACCTGCCCATCCATCGTCGTGCCCATCAGACCCCCTCCTTCACATCGAGCATCTGGCGCTTCTCCGCATCGCTCAGGAACGTCGCCGCGCTGACCATGTCCCACAGCCGCTCGCGGTCCTCGACCAGCGCCGGCACCCGGTCGAGATCGACGCGCAGCGCCGCCCCCTCGAACCAGCCCGACAACCCCTGCGCGATCCCCGTCAGCACGCTCGTCGCCAGCGGCAGGATCGCCAGCCGCCACAGCGCCCGGTTCGCCTCGCGGTAATTGGCGTAGCTATTGTCCCCCGGCAGCCCGAGCAGCATCGGCGGCACCCCGAACGCCAGCGCGATCTCGCGCGCCGCCGCGCTCCGCGTCCCCGCAAAATCCATGTCCGCCGGCGTCAGACTCAGCGCCTGCCACTTCAGCCCGCCCTCCAGCAGCATCGGCCGCCCCGCATTCCCGCTCCCCGCAAACGACGCCTCGAGCTCGCTTTTCAGCCGCGCGAACTGGTCCGCCGACAGCGCCGACCCGTCCCCCGGATCATAGACCAGCGCTCCCGACGGGCGCGCCGCATTGTCGAGCAACGCCGTGTTCCACCGCGCCGCCGCATTGTGGATCCCGACCGCCGCCGCCGCCGCGCCCAGGCACCCCAGCCCGTAATGATCGTCGACTGGATGAAACGCCTTGAGGTGGATCACCTGCGGCCGCACCGGATCCGCCGACAGCCGCGTAACCCGCGCGCCGACCGCATAGCGATACGCCGCCGGCCACCCGCCCGCATCCGCCTCGACGCTGACCCGCTCGGGCCGCAGCGCGTACAGCTCGGCCGCGCCGCCCTCCGCATCGCGCAGCACCTGGACATAGGCATTGCCGTGGAGCAGCAGCTGCGCCGCCACCGTCTCGATCAACATCTGCCCCCCGACCGCGCGGTGACGAGCGCGACCAGCGCCGGATCCGACCCGTCGAGCGGCGCCGACCCGACGCCCTCGACGACCAGCTTCACCGCGCGCTGCGCCACCGCATTCCCCAGATACGCCTCGCGCACCTGCGCCTCATACCCCCGCGCGCCTGCGACGCCGCCCGCCCCCGCCCAGCCAAGACTCCCCGCCCCCGACAAAGCCGGCCGCGCGCCCTCCCGCCCGGACTTCCACCCGAACAACCCCATAATACCCTCCCGAAAAAAGCCAGAACCGAACCCCCTCTCCCCCGGGGGAGAGGGAGGGACCCGCGCGAAGCGTGGGAGGGTGAGGGGTTTGAGGCTAAGACCGCCCGTCCCAACCACCCCTCACCCTCCCGTCGCCTAAAGGCTCCTCCTTCCCTCTCCCCCAAGGGGAGAGGGACCAAGAAACCCCTCTCCCCTCGGGGGAGAGGGAGGGCCCACGCGAAGCGTGGGAGGGTGAGGGCACGTGAGGCTCGAACCCCCACCCCCACCCGTCATCCTGACGAAAGTCAGGACCCAGAGCCAAGCAGCGCCACCCCCGCAACCCTGGATCCTGACCTTCGCCAGGATGACGGAAGGGGGACCTCAAACCACCCGCACCCCCACCTTGACCCGCCGCCGCAAGCACAACTCCGTCAGCGCCCACACCAGCGCATCCGCGCGATCCGGCGAGCGCCCGGGCCCCACATACCCCCCGCTCACTAGCCCGCAGAGTTCGTCCTCCAGCGCCGGAAACGCCCCGACATGAAACACCCGCCGCCCCTCGTACAACGTCGCCACCGGCTCCGCCCGCGCCACCTTTCCGCGGCTCGCATGCACCAGCCGCACCGGCAGCGCACAGTCCGCCGCCATCAGCACGCTGCGCACCATCTCCCCGCCCTGGTTGCACTCCGCGACCACCCGGTCCGCGCCATGCCGCGCCGCACAGTCCGCCACCGCGCGCGCCCAACCTTCCGGCGACAGGCCCGAAACGCTCGCATCCTCCAGCACATAGGCAAGATCGTCCGCCCCCAGCGCGACACACACGATCCCGCACGCATCGCCGCTGGTCCCCGCCGGCGGATCGACCCCCACGACGACACGCACCAAAGCGGGCAGCGCGAAATCCGCCCCGCACCGCTGCCGTTCGAGCAGGTCGCGCGTCCACAGCGCCCCCTCGACATCGTCGATCAGCTCGCCGTCGAGCTCCTGCCGCCCCAACCGAGTCCCCGCATAGGTCGCGGTCATCGCCGCGACGAACGACGCGGGCAGGAACGGATTCTCCCCCGTCCCCCCGCGCGATTCATACAGGTCCGGCAGCGCGAGCAGCCGCCGCAACAGCGGCACCGGCCGCGGCGTCGTCGTCACCAGCACGCGCGGCCGGTCGCCGATCCGCAGCCCCATCATCAGATTGTCCCAGGTCGCGTCGCCGTACCGCCACTTGGCCAGCTCGTCGCACCACGCCGCATGATGCTCGGGCCCGCGCAGTTTCTCGGGCGCCTCCGCCGAATAGACGAACGCGCGCGCGCCGCTGTCGAACACGAACTCGCCCGCGTCGCGTCGCCAGCGATAGGTCTCGCCCGCCTGCGCCACCGCGATCAGCCCGCTCTCGCCCTCGACCATCACCTTGCGCACGTCGTCCGCGGTCCCGCCGACCATCGCGATCCGCGCGCCCGGCGTCGCGCGCGCGACCGCGCTCACCCATTCGGCGCCTGCGCGCGTCTTGCCGAACCCGCGGCCCGCGCGGATCAGCCAGACATGCCAGTCCGCCTCGGGCTCGCGCTGCCCCGGCATCGCCCAGATCGCCCAGCTCTCGTGAAACGCGCGCAGCTCGGGCTCGGGCAGCGCGCGCAGCACCGCCAGCCGATCCGCCGCCGACAGGCGCGCGAGCCGCACGAGCAGCCCCCGGTCGAACAGGACCGGTGCCATCCCCCCGCGCTCACGACCCGTCCTCCGCCGCACCCGCCTGCCCGCGCCGCGCGATCGCGTCGAGCTTGGCGACCAGCGCCGCCTCGACCTCGGCGATCGTCGCGCGCTTGCACGACGGCCCCCGCCCGCCCGCCGCCGCATCGCGTCGCCGGAACCCCAGCGCCTGCACCGCCACCCGCGGATCGAAATGCGCCCCGCGCAACTCCGCCTCCGCATCCCCGTCAGCTTCAGCCTCAGACTCCGCCTCAGCTTCCCCCTCAACTTCCCCCAGCGCATAGGCAAGCAACCGCGCCTCGAGCGTCTCGTACGCCGCCTCGATCGCCGCCGCCCAGTCCGCCGCGAACACCGCGTCGCGCGCCTTCAGCGCATGCGCCCCGCGCGGCGCCATCCCGACCGCGCGCGCCGACGCCGCGACGTTGCACGTCGCCGCCAGATGCTCGAGAAACGCGACCCGCTTGGCGGGCGTCCAGCCGCCCTTGGCGGCCTTGCGTACCTGCAACCGGCCCCCAGCTTTCCCGCCCGCCCCCGCTCCCATGCGCCATCCCCCAAATGGATCGGGCCGGTCCGCCGCCGGGGGATCACCCCGACCGCGTCCGGCCCGACTCGCAATTCGTCATCGTTCCCGTTATGTGCCAGAACAGCGTGACGATGTCAAGGGTAGATAACCGATATGGTTAGCGCGTCGGCACCGGCTCCGTGCTCGAATAGTCGTAAAAGCCGCGCTTGGTCTTGCGCCCGAACCACCCCGCCTCGACATATTTGACCAGCACCGGCGCGGGCCGGAACTTGGGATCGCCCGTCCCCTCGAACAGCACGCGCGTGATCTCGAGGCACGTGTCGAGCCCGATGAAATCGGCCAAAGTCAAAGGCCCCATCGGGTGATTGAGCCCCAGCTGGCATGCCAGATCGATGTCGCGCACCCCCGCCACGCCTTCGCCGAGCGCAAAGCACGCCTCGTTGATCATCGGCATCAGCACGCGGTTGACGATGAACCCCGGCGCGTCGTTCGCGTGCACCACCTGCTTGCCGAGCTTTTCGGCGAACGCCTCGACCGCGGCGACCGTCGCGTCCGACGTGGCGAGCCCGCGGATCAGCTCGATCGGCCGCATGACGGGGACGGGATTGAAGAAATGCACCCCCATGAACCGCGCGGCGTCGGGCGCCGCCTGCGCCAGCCGCGTGATCGGGATCGACGAGGTGTTCGACGCCAGGATCGCGTACGCTTTCAACACCTTGCCGACCTCGGCGAAGATCGTCCGCTTGATCGCCTCGCGCTCGGTCGCGGCCTCGACGACGATGAAACAGTCGCCCATCTCGGCGACGCTCGCGACCGGTTCGATGTTCGCCAGCGTCGTCTCGCGGAAGTCGGCGGTGATCTTCTCCTTCTCGACCAGCCGCGCCATCGCCTTGCCGATCCCCGCCTTGCCCGCCTCGGCCTGGGGCAGGCCCATATCGGCCAGCAGCACGCGGTACCCCGCCTGCGCGGCGACCTGCGCGATCCCCGCGCCCATCTGTCCCGCGCCGATTACGCCGATCGTCTGCATCGCACTCTCCATCTCTATTGCCGGTTGTTCGACTATGACGTCGCCCCTATCGAAGCGGGACCGTCGCCGCCAGACCGGTCAGGAGGTCGCATGCGCTATCCAGTTCTCGTTTCGCTTCTGCTCGCTACGACGGCCTGCAGCCCCAGCGGCGACACCAGCGCGCCCAACGACGCCACCGTCCCGCTCGAAACCCCCGCGCGCCCCAAGCCGCGCCCGATCGCGCGCGGGGCGGGGCCTGAAGCTCCCGCCGAACCCGCGGTCGATTCGAAGGCACGCCCCCGCCCGACCGACACGCGCAGCTTCGGCGCCTGGGGAATCGCGTGCGACAACGGCGCCTATTGCACCGCGGTCTCGATGGCGCCCGACGATTCGAGTATCGCAGAGCTGTCGATCGTCATCGAGCGCGGCCCCGCCGCCGACGCGCCCGTCACGGTCACGATCGGCAGCCCGGGCGCGCCTGTGAAGCGCGTCGTGGTCGCGATCGACGGCACCCCGCTCGCCAGCGGCAATCCGGGCGACGACCAGCGCTTCACCGTCACCGGCCCGGTCGCGATGACGCTCGCCCGCCGCCTTGCCACCGGCACCGCGATGACCGCGCGACTCGACGGCCGGACGATCCCCGTCGTCATCACCGGCGCCGCCGCCGCGCTCCGCTATGCCGACGCGCAACAGGGCCGCGCGGGCACGCCCGGCGCGCTCGTCGCGACCGGCGACAAGACGCCCGCGACCACCCCGCCCGCACTCCCGACGATCCTCGCCGCCCCGCTCACCGACCGCCGCGCGCAGGCCCCTGCCGCGCCGCTCGTCGCACAGATGCGCCAGCGCACCGGCTGTGCCGCGGACGCGTTCGGCCCCGTCACCAACGAGACCCATGCGCTCGACGCGACGACCGATCTCGTCCTGCTATCCTGCGGATCCGGCGCGTATAATGTCATCACCCGCGCGCTGATCGTCCGCGACGGCAAGGCCAGCGAAGCGCCGTTCGACCTGCCCCCGCAATTCGGCGAACCCGGCGCCAAACCCGCGCTCGTCAACGCCGGCTACGACCCGAAGACCGGACTGCTCAGCTCCTACGCCAAGGGCCGCGGCATCGGCGACTGCGGCGTCGGCCAGGACTATGTCTGGGACGGCACCCGCTTCCGCCTCGCCGAAATGCGCAAGATGGGCGACTGCCGCGGCGCGATCACCTGGCCCGTCATCTGGCGCACCACCGTCGCCCGCAACTGAAGCGCCCCGTCCCCTTCTTCTCCCGTCATCCTGACGAAAGTCAGGACCCAGAGCCAAACAGGACAGCGCCAAGTAACTCTGGGTCCTGACTTTCGTCAGGATGACGGCGCCCGCGGCTGACCACGCCCCCTACCGCCCCGCCAGTTTCACCAGCGCATCCCCCGTCAACCGCTGGATCGTCCAGTCCTCCATCCCCACCGCACCAAGCTTGCGATAGACCGCGATCGCATCCGCATTCCAGTCGAGCACCGACCATTCGAACCGCGCGCACCCGCGGTCGACCGCGATCCCCGCCAGATGC
This sequence comes from Sphingomonas sp. 22R3R2A-7, assembly GCF_036856055.1. Classification (NCBI taxonomy): domain Bacteria; kingdom Pseudomonadati; phylum Pseudomonadota; class Alphaproteobacteria; order Sphingomonadales; family Sphingomonadaceae; genus Sphingomonas; species Sphingomonas sp. 22R3R2A-7. Next base: position 1,946,951 of record NZ_JASPFR010000001.1, read on the forward strand.
GCGAGCAGCGCGCCGCCGACCCCCTGCCCGCGCGCCTCGGGCGTCACGTACAGATCCTCCAGATACAGTCCGCGCTTCCCCGTCCAGGTCGAGAAATTGTGGAAAAACACCGCGAAACCGACCGGTCCGGCAGTCCCGTCCGCGATCACCGCCTCCGCCGCGGGGGCATCCCCGAACAGCGCCTCGCCCAGCGTCGCCTCGGTCGCCTCGACCGCATCGGGCTCGCGCTCGAACGCCGCAAGCTCGCGGACGAAGCGCAGGATCGTGCCGGTATCGGCGCGGGTGGCGGAACGGATCTGGGTCATGCGGCGGCCTCCATCGACGTCTGCGCGATATCGCGCCGCCGCGCCGCATACAGGCACGCGACGACGATGACACCCGCGCCGCACGCGGTAAACGCCGACACCCGCTCGCCGAACACCAGATAGCCGAGCCCTGCTGCATAGACGAACGAGCTATATTCGGTCGTCGCGAGAAATCCCGTGTCGCCGTGCGCATAGGCCCAGCCGAGCAGCCACAGCGACGCTGTCGCCAGCCCCGCCGCGAGCAGCAGCCGCGGCCACGTCGCCGCATCGGGGACCACCGCGAGCCACGGCGCGGCGAGCGCGAGCGTCGCGGTGATCACCATCGCCTGGAAGAACGCGATCTCGCCCGGCCGCGCCGCCTGCGCCTGCACCCGCGCGATCACGAGGTTGACCGCGTACAGCACCGCCGATCCCAGCACCGCGGCGACCCCCGCGAGGTTCGCCGCCCCCGCCGCGCCCTCGCGGCCATGCCCGATCATCACGATCGCGACCCCGCCCAGCGCGACGACCGACGCGATCACGACCTTGCGCCCGACGCGCTCGCCGAGCGTGACGGCAGCGAGCAGCAACGCGAGGATCGGCGAGATGTAGGTGAGCGAAATCGCCTGCGCCATCGGCACGCGCGCCAGCCCCCAGAAGAACAGCAGCGCCATCGCCGCGGTCACCAACCCCTGGCAAGATGGAGCTTCAGCGCCCGCCCGCTCGGCCGCCCGCTCCGCCCGAGCTTCCACGCCACCGCCCCCAGCCCGACGCTCGCCATCTGCCGCCAGAGCAGCGCGTTGTAGACCCCGATCCCCAGCACCAGCGACTTCATCACCGCGTCCATGACGGAGAACAACCCGATCCCGAGCGCCGCGACGCCGAACGCCAGCGCAGGCGAAACGCTATGCCGCGTCACGCGGACCGACCCGCCGCCGAGAAAATGCCAATACCCATCCGCCCCGCTTAACCGGCAACATCCCCTGGCGCCATCATCGTCGGGGGCGGCGGTTCCCCCGCGAAAGCGGGGCCCAGAAGCCCCAACCGCACCGCCAATAATTCTCGCCCCCCGCCTAGGAGTAAGAACGGGACGCCCCCAAAAACCCCCGTCATCCTGACGAAAGTCAGGATCCAGAGCCAAACAGCACCACCCCCGCCACCCTGGATCCTGACCTGCGTCAGGATGACGAAAAGAGGAAGCTCCGCCCTCCATTCCCGTGCCCCGCGCGCGAGGCGCGATCACCCGCGCGCCCCTCCCCGCTCGTGCTGCGCGAAGTCGAAGCACCGCCAAAGCCGCAACGTTCGTCGCCCCCACCCCGTCATCCTGACGAAAGTCAGGACCCACAGCCAAGCAACACCACCCCCGCCACCCTGGATCCTGACCTGCGTCAGGATGACGGAAGGCGAGGACGGCACGCAGGACCGCCAACCGCCTGAAAGACCCCGCTTATTCCGCCGCCATCTCCGGCACCAGCGCCGCGACCGCCGCATCCGCCGCCTCGAGCTCCGCCGCCTTGGCCTCGACCAGCTTGACGATGTGGTTCACCATGTCCGCGTCCTGGACATGATGGTCGGTCACCCCCGACAGATACACCATGTGCTTGCCGTTGCCGCCGCCGGTGATCCCGATATCGGTCTCGCGCGCCTCGCCCGGCCCGTTCACGACGCAGCCGAGCACGCTGAGCGACATCGGCGTGCGGATATGCTGCAACCGCTCCTCGAGCGCCTGGACGGTGCGGATCACGTCGAACCCCTGCCGCGCACAGCTCGGGCACGACACGACGCGCACGCCGCGGTTGCGGATGCCGAGCGCCTTCAGGATCTCGAACCCGACGCGCACTTCCTCCTCGGGCTCGGCCGACAGCGAGACGCGGATCGTGTCGCCGATGCCGTACCAGAGCAGGCTGCCCATCCCGATCGCCGACTTGACCGTGCCGCCGACGAACCCGCCCGCCTCGGTGATGCCGAGATGCAGCGGGCAGTCGACCTGTTCGGCGAGCTGCTGATAGGCCGCGACCGCGAGGAACAGGTCGGACGCCTTCACCGCGACCTTGAACTCGTGAAAGTCATGGTCCTGCAGCAACTTGATATGATCGAGCGCCGATTCGACCAGCGCATCGGGGCACGGCTCGCCATATTTCTCGAGCAGATGCCGCTCGAGGCTCCCGCCGTTCACGCCGATCCGGATCGCGCAGCCATTGGATTTCGCCGCGTCGACGACCTCCTTCACGCGGCTCGCCGAGCCGATATTGCCCGGGTTGATCCGCAGGCACGCCGCGCCCGCATCCGCCGCCTCGAGCGCGCGCTTATAGTGGAAATGGATATCCGCGACGATCGGCACGCGGCTCGCGCGGACGATCTGCTTGAGCGCGCTCGTCGATTCGACGTCGGGGCAGCTGACGCGGATGATGTCGACGCCCGCCTCTTCGCAGCGACGGATCTGGTCGACCGTCGCCTTGATGTCGTCGGTCGGCGTGTTGGTCATCGTCTGCACGGTGACGGGCGCATCGCCGCCGACGGGGACGTTGCCGACCATGATCTGGCGGCTCGTACGGCGGGTGATATCGCGCCAGGGACGAAGGGACATGAAGATTCCTCGTGGGTTCACCGCCGTATATAGCGGCTGGAGGCGGCGAGCGAAACAACGCTGGCACATGCCGTCGCACGGCCATAGGTTGCCGCATCTCAGCGGAGCCCGATCGATGACCCTGTCCCTCTACGATGCGACGATCCCCTCCAACCTCCAGGTCCTGCGCGCGCTCGACGCGTTGCTCGACAAGGCGGAAGGCTTCGCCGCCGAGCGCGGGATCGACCCCGCCACGCTGATCGACGCGAAGCTCGCCGACGACATGCTCCCCTTCGGCTATCAGGTGAAGTCGTGCGTCGCGCACTCGGCGGGCGGCGTGCAGGGCGTCCGCGACGGCGTCTTCTCGCCCGACCGCAGCGCGTGGCCGACCGATTTCGCCGGGCTCCACGCCGCGGTCCAGGGCGCGATCGCGACGCTCGAGGCCTATGATCCGGCCGAGTTCGACACGCTCGCCACCGCCGCGACGAAGTTCGAATTCGGCAGCTATGTCATGCCCTTCACCGGCGCCAACTTCCTTTTGTCCTTCTCGCAGCCCAATTTCTACTTCCACGCCAGCATCGCCTACGCGATCCTGCGCGCGCAGGGCGTACCACTCGGCAAACGCGACTTCCTCGGCGTCCCCCGCATGGCCGCCTGAGCGAGAAAAACGCTCGCTCCGTACCCGCCCCGGCGAACCACCTCAAAATCCTCCCCCGCAAGGGGGAGGTGGCAGGCGCAGCCTGACGGAGGGGGCGGCAAGCACGAACTCCTGTTGCGCGTCCTCCCCTCCGACGCCTCAGGCGCCACCTCCCCCTGGCGGGGGAGGATGTAGAACCTTGAGCCCCCCCGACCGCCCCAAGCTTGCAGCCCCGTCCCCCGCCGCCTAGGGCGCTGCGATGACCCGGCATTACGGCATGGACTGGCTGCGGATCGGCGCCTTCGCCCTGCTGATCCTTTACCATATCGCGATGGTCTTCGTGCCGTGGAACTTCCATGTGAAGTCGTCGCATGTCGAGGACTGGGTGCGGTTGCCGATGCTCGCCGCCAACGCGTGGCGGCTGACGTTGCTGTTCGTCGTGTCGGGCTATGCCAGCCGCGCGCTGCTCCGCCGGTCGAGCGGCCCGGTCCGCTTCTTCGCGACGCGCTGCTACCGGCTGCTCGTGCCGCTCGCCTTCGGCCTCGTCGTCATCGTCCCCCCGCAACCCTGGGTCGAGCTCGTCACGCGGCACGGCTATGCGGGCGGCTATTGGACGTTCTGGACGCACGACGCGTTCCGCTTCGCCCCGCTCGACGGCCTGTGGCTGCCCGCCTGGAACCACCTCTGGTTCGTCGTCTATCTCTTTGTCTACACGACGGTCCTGACGCTCGGCGTCGCGCTGGTCCGCGGGCCCCGCAGCCTGCGCAGCCACCAGAATGTCCGCAGCCGCGGCGCGCAGCGGCTGTTCGACCGCGTCTTCGGCGGCTGGCTGGTGCTGGTCCTGCCGCTCGCCTGGCTGATCTTCGTCCATGGCTGGTGGCTGCGCATGGCGGGCGAGAGCCAGGCACTGTTCGGCGACTGGCTCGCGCACGTCACCTATTTCCCCGCCTTCCTGTTCGGCTTCGGTCTCGCGCGCTCCGAACCCGCGATCGCGGCGATCGCGCGGCTGTGGAAGATCGGCGCCGGGCTCGCGCTGCTCGGCTATGCGACGATCCTCGGGATCGAGCTTGGCTGGCCCGCGGGCGTCGCCACGCCGCGCTGGGTCTATACGCCCTACGGCATCGCGCATGCGCTCGAGCAATGGGGCGGGATCGTCGCGCTGATCGGGCTCGCCGAACGCCATCTCAACCGCGACCATCGCTGGCGGCCGATGCTGACCGAGGCGGTTTTCCCCTTCTACCTGATCCACCAGACGATCATCGTCCTCGTCATGTACGCGCTGCTCCCCGCCGGCCTTCCCGGCTGGGCGGAGTTCACGCTCCTGCTGGTCGCGACCGTCGCGGGCTGCTTCGCCTTCTACCGGATCGGCCGCAGGGTCGCCCCCTTGCGCCCGCTGATCGGGCTGCGTCTCCACCTTCGTCCCACCCCGCCAACCTTGTGAAAGCCCCCATGCCCCAACCCAACTGGACCCTCGTCATCCACGGCGGCGCGGGCAAGCTCGACCGCGAGATGCTCTCCGCCGACCAGGATTCGGGCGCGCGCGCCGGCCTGTCGCGCGCACTCGACGCCGGCTCCGCGGTGCTTTCGGGCGGCGGCACCGCGCTCGACGCGGTCGAGGCCGCGGTCCGCGTGCTCGAGGATGATCCGCACTTCAATTCGGGCCGCGGCGCGGTCTTCACGCATGACGGCGGGATTGAGCTCGACGCCGCGATCATGGACGGCCGTACGCGCGCCGCAGGCGCCGTCGCCGCCGCCACCGCGACGCGCAGCCCGGTCGGCCTCGCCCGCGCGATCCTCGACGACGGCCGCCACGTCTTCCTCGCAAGTACCGGCGCGGACGCGTTTTCGCGCGAGCACGGCCTCGAACAGGCGGAGCAGGACTGGTTCGCCACCGACGAACGCCGCCGCCAGTTCGCCGAGCTTCAGGCGAGCGGCGACATGTTCGACGTCGACATGAAATACGGCACCGTCGGCGCGGTCGCCTGCGACGTGCACGGCCATGTCGCCGCCGCCACCTCGACCGGCGGTGTCACCGGCAAGCGCTGGGGCCGGATCGGCGATTCGCCCGTCATCGGTGCTGGCACCTTCGCCGACGACCGCGCCTGCGCGGTGTCGTGCACCGGCTCGGGCGAGTTCTTCCTGCGCGTCGGGGTCGGGCACGAGATCGCCGCGCGCGTCCGCCTGACCGGCGAGCCGCTCCAGGCCGCGACCGAGGCGGTCCTCGCCGAAGTCCGCGCGCTTGGCGGCACCGGCGGCGCGATCGTCGTCGCCCCCGATGGCACCATGGCCTGGTCGTTCACCACGCCGGGCATGTACCGCGGCACCGCGTCCGCAAAGGGCGCGCGCAGCGTCGCCATCTACGCTAGTGAGACCCTATGATTCGCAAGTCCCTGACCGCGCTCGGCATCCTCGCCGCGACCGCGCTGACCGCCGCCCCCGCCACCGCCTATTGGGAATATGGCCACGAGACGGTCGCGCAGATCGCCTATGCCAATGTCGCGCCGCGCACGAAGGTCGCGATCCGCCGCATCCTCGCGCAGCAGGCGCTGCTTGACACCCCCGAATGCCCGGCCGGCACGATCGAAGAGGCAAGCGTCTGGGCGGACTGCGTCAAGCCGCTCAAGACCGCCGACGGCAAGTCGCGCTTCGGCTTTGCGTACAGCTGGCATTACCAGAATGTCGATGTCTGCGCGCCGTTCGACCTGACGCCTGCCTGCAAGGACGGCGACTGCGTCTCCGCGCAGATCGACCGCGACGTGACCTTGCTCCGCGACCGCCGGACGTCGCCGCACGACCGCGTCCAGGCGCTCGCCTTCCTCATCCACTTCGTCGGCGACCTCCACCAGCCGCTCCACGCGGGCGATCGTCATGACAAGGGCGGCAACGACGTGAAGACCGATTACGGCATCTACGCCCCCGCGCGGCTCAATCTCCACTCGGTCTGGGACGGCACGCTCGCCGAACGCGCGATCTCCGCGCCCCCTCGCTCGTCCGCCGCTACCCCGCCGCCGAACGCGCGCGCATCGCGGCCGGCACCGTCGCCGACTGGAGCCGCGAAAGCTGGCAGGTCGCGCACGACGTCACCTATGCGTCGGCACTGGGCGGCGACGCCTGCAGCCCCGTCCCCCCGCGCGTGAAGCTCGACGAAGCGACGATCGCCCGCATCGCCCCCGTCTCGCGCGAAGAAGTCCGCAAAGGCGGCCTCCGCCTCGCCAAACTCCTAGACAAGGCCCTCAGCTAAAACCCCTCTCCCCTCGGGGGAGAGGGAGGAGCCCATGCGCCCTTGCGCATGGGAGGGTGAGGGGAATGAGGCTCGGGACATGGATCCCAACGCCCCCTCACCCTCCCGTCGCAAGCGCTCCTCCTTCCCTCTCCCCCAGGGGGAGAGGGAAAAGGCCCTCAGTTCAGCACGATCGTAACCGCCCGGCGATTCTCCGCCCAGGCCGAGTCGTCCGACCCCTGCGCCACCGGCCGCTCCGACCCATAGCTGATCGTCGTCATCCGCGACGCCGACACGCCGCGTGCGGCGAGGTAATTCTTCGCCGAATTGGCGCGCCGGTCGCCGAGCGCGAGATTATACTCGCGCGTGCCGCGCTCGTCGCAATGCCCCTCGATCGTGATCCGGACATTGGGGTTGCGCGCCAGCCGCTCGGCCTGGCTGTCGAGGATCGCGCGCGCGGTCGGATCGATATCGTACATGTCGAGCGCGAAGTTGACCGTGTTGCTCTGCACCGAGCGGCGGAAATCGGCGTCCGACCCGGGCACGATCGCACCGTTTGCGCCGCCATTGGGCAGGCCGCCGGTCGGATCGACCCCCGCCGACAGAATCGACCGGCGCCGGCGGCAAGGTCGCGGGCCGCTTCTTGGCGCAACCGGCGACGGCGATCAGCGCGGTCGCGCACAGCAGCGTTGTCGTGAACTTGGCCATGTAATCTTCTCCCGTGATCGGAACATATTCGAACATAGATTGCAGAGTCGGTCTAGGGTCGCAGCGGACCCCAGGCCGGATCGGACCCGTCGAGCGGCGTCGGAATCTTGCGCTCGTTGACACCCGTCAGGTCGACCGACCACAGATCCGCCTTGCCGCCACCACCGCGTCCGGAGCGGAAGAAGTTGATCACGCGGCCGTTCGGCGACCAGCTCGGCCCCTCGTCCTGCCAGTCGTTGGTCAGCAGCTTCTCGCCCCCGCCGCTCGGGCTCATGATCCCGATCCGGAACCCGCCGCCGAGCTTGGTGAACGCGATCAGGTCGCCGCGCGGGCTCCACACCGGCGTCGCATAGCGCCCGCCGCCAAAGCTGATCCGCTGCTGGTTCGATCCGTCGGCGTTCATGACATAGATCTGCTGCCCGCCCGACCGGTCGCTCTCGAACACGATTTTCGATCCGTCGGGCGAATAGCTCCCGCCCGTATCGATCCCGGGCGAGTTGGTCAGCCGCTGCGGCGCGCCGCCCTGGCTCGACACGCGGTACACGTCGGTATTGCCGCCCTGTGCCATCGAGAACAGGATGTTGCGGCCATCGGGCGAGAAGCGCGGCGCAAAGGTCAGGCTCGCATTCTGCACCACGAGCCGCTGCCGCCCGGTGCCGATGTCATAGACATAGATCGCCGGCCGGTTGTTCACATAGCTCATATACACGATCGACTGCTGGTTCGGCGCGAAGCGCGGCGTCAGCACGATCGACTGGCCATTGGTCAGGAACCGGTGGTTCGCACCGTCCTGGTCCATGATTGCCAGCCGCTTGATGCGGCGGTTCTTCGGCCCCGTCTCGGACACATAGACGACGCGGCTGTCGAAATAGGCGCCCTCGCCGGTCAGTCGCGTATAGACCATGTCCGCGCATTTATGCCCCGCACGCCGCCAGTCCGACGGCGGCACGACGAACCCCTGCCGCGTCAGCTCGGCGCGCGACGACACGTCGTACAGATAGCAGCCGACGGTCAGGTTCCCGTCGCCATTCGCGCGGATGAACCCCTGCACCAGCGCCTGCGCACCCGTGCTGCCCCAGTAGTCGAACCCCGGCGCGGTGACCTCGGGAAAGCCGATCGCGCGCAGCTGCCCGGGGGCGAGCGGCGTGAACAGACCCGAATTGCGCAGGTCGTTGGTGACGATATCGGCGAGCTGCCGCCCGAGCACGTCGGTCGACCCCGCCGGTGTCGACACCACCGCGGAGGTCGGCATCACCGGCACCGCGATCGGCATCGGCGCGGAGATCCCGCCCGTCACGTCGACCACCAGCCCGCCGGCCTGATCGTCCGCCGCCGGCGCGCCCGCGGGCGCTGCCTGAGGTGCCGGCGCAGTCTGTGCGTTGACGGAGGCCGCGAATATGCAGGCCAGGACGCCAGCCGAGGCGAGAACCGCGCGCACCCGTACGCGACGCTCCACCCCGGCGAAGGCCGGGGCCCAATTGGGGGACATTGCTGACAAGGGTCCGCGCATCGTTAGTGAAGCCTCTCCTATTGGGCCCCGGCCTTCGCCGGGGTGGCGACGCGTATGCGGCGAGCCTGTGACGCGCAAACCGCTGATCGATCGGAACATAACGGACATCCTCATCCGGGAAGCTTGTAGCGCAGGCTGAATTTGCTCCAGCCATTCTGCACGTCATACAGGTCGTCGGGCAAACCGCGCAGCGGCGAACAGCCGGTAAACGTCGCGATCGCCAGGTCGTCGACGCGCGCGACATAGCGGCGATTCTCGTCGTCGACGCCGGCATGGTCGCTGATCGTCGGCCGCGCGGCAAGCGATCCGTCGCGATTGAGCCGCAGGTTGATCGTCACGCGGATCCGCTCCGCGCCCGGCCCCGGCGTCACCTGCCGGTTCGCGCAGGGCTGCACCTGGCGCAGGATCGCCGAGCCGATATTGGCCGCCGCCTGCGCGCCGAGCTTGGCTGCCTTGGGCGCCTCCGACTTGCTTGGCGACGGATCCGCCGACAGCCCTTTGAGGAAATTGTCGCCAAGCCGCGACCCGCGCGGCCGCGCCGCCTTGGCGTCCGCAGTCGACCCGCTGCCCTTGCTCGTCGACGGTTTCGCCGCAGTCGAGGACGACGACGAGGACGAGGATTTTGATGCCGAAGCCTTCGACGGCGCCGCACTCTTCGCAGGCGCGGGCTTGGCCGCAGGCTTCGCCGGCGCAGGTTTCGCCGGCGCGGGCTTGGCAGGCGCTGGCTTTGCAGGCGCGGGTTGCGGCTTGGCCACGGGCTTCGGCACCGGCGCAGGCTTTGCGACGGGCTTCGGCGGCGCCGGCCTGGGCTTGGCCACCGGTTTCGGCTCGGGCTTGGGAACGGGCTGCGGCTTGGGCGGCGCGGGTTTGGGCGGCGCCGGCTGGGGTGGCGGCGGTGCAGGATCGGGCTGCGGCGCGGGCTCCGCCTCGTCGGGCGCGGGCGGCGCGGCATCCTCGGGCGCGCCCTCGTCGGGTGCAACCGATTCGGCCGGCGTCTCGGCCGATTGCGGCGCGGTCGCCTCGAGCGCCACGTCGGGGACGAGGCTGATGTCGATCGGCTGCTGCTCGACCTTCGGCAGCTCGGGCGCATCGAGAAAGCCGACCGACAACAGGCCGAACAGCAGGACGTGCCCGGCGAGCGCGACGCCCAGCCCGATCTTTTCGGAACGATCCATCACGACAGGCCCGTCATCGGCATCAGTTCTGGTTGCCCTCGACCGTCACCAGCGCGACGCGGTTCAGCCCGGCGCGGTTCAGTTCGCCCATCACGCGCATCACGCGCCCGTAATCGAGCTGGCGATCCGCGCGCAGCAGCACCTGCGGCTCGTTGCCCACCGCGCGGCTCGCCGCGATCGCCGCCAGCCGCACGGGCAGCGCGTCCTCGCTAACCTGGTCGGTGTCGATGAACACCGCACCCGTCCCGTCCATCGAGATCTCGACCGGCTTCTGCTCCTGTTCCAGCGCCTTGGCGCGCGCGTCGGGCAGGTTCACCGGCACGCCCGCGGTCATCAGCGGCGCGGTCACCATGAAGATGATCAGCAGCACGAGCATCACGTCGACCAGCGGCGTGACGTTGATGTCCGCCATCGGAGCACGACGACCGCGGCCGCGCGACGAGGGAAGGTTCATCGCCACCTCACGCGCCTCGCACGGGCAGCGGACACGCCCCGACGCCGCTCATCGCGAGCCGTCCAGCTGGCGCGACAGCGTCGCGTGGAAGCCGTCGGCGAAGCGGTTCAGGCTCGCCTCGATCCGGTTGATGCCGTGGCTGAAGCGGTTGTACGCGATCACCGCCGGAATGGCCGCGAACAGGCCGATCGCGGTCGCGAACAGCGCCTCCGCGATCCCCGGCGCGACCACCGCCAGCGACGTGTTCTGCGCCGCCGCGATGCTCGTGAAGCTGCGCATGATGCCCCAGACGGTGCCGAACAGCCCGACGAACGGCGCCACCGACCCGACCGTCGCGAGCACGTTCAGCCGGTCCGACAGCCGGTCGATCTCGTGCGCGGTCGCCGCACCCATCGTCGTCGCCAGCCGCTCGCGCGTGCCGCTCTTGTCGATCGTGCCGCCCGCGGTCGATCGCCGCCACTCGGTCACGCCCGCCGCGAAGACGCGCGCGGACGGCAGGTCGGTCTCGCTCTCGGCCTTGTAGAACACGTCGATGTCCTCGGCCTTCCAGAAGTCGCGCTCGAACCGCACCAGTCCCTTGCGCGTCTTGCCGATCCGCCGCCAGAACGCGACGATCAGCGCCCATGTCCAGATGCTGGCGAGCAACAGCCCGATCATCACGCCCTTCACCACCCAGTCGGCCTGGAGGAACAGGTGGATCGGCGACAGCGTCGCGCTATCCATAGTCAGAACCGGATTCATGCTTCCCCCTGCCAGACAAGGCGTTCGTAGATGTCAGTCCATGCGCGTGGCTGGCGACGCGGCCGGCCGTTGGGGGCGATCAAGGCCGCCACCACGTCCGCCTCTGCCAAGACAACCCCGCCGCACATGACTCGTTGATGAATGGCCACGCTGGCCGCGCGGACCTGCGTGATCCGCGAGACGATCACCAGCGCGTCGTCGAGCCGCGCGGGCGCGGCATAGCGGATGTTGAGACTGGCGATCGCATAGGACCCCTCGCCCGCGTCGAACGCGGCGCGCTGGTCGATCCCGCCGACGCGCAGCATGTCCGACCGCGCGCGCTCCATGTAGCGCAGATAGTTGGCGTGATAGACGACGCCCGACAGGTCGGTGTCCTCGAAATACACGCGCAGCGCGAACCGGTGCTCGCGCCCCGCAAAGCGCCCTCCCGCCGGTTGATCCTGGTCTGCGTCCGCCATTCCCGCGGCTGTTAACCCAACCATCGCCGCGAAGAAAGCATTCGCGCGACACGTCCGTCATTTGGCCGTCGGTGGGTCCGGGGAATCACAGCCACGCCGCAGCGGCGATCGGGGCCGGACGTGGTCGCGCCCCGATCGGGAGATTAGTTATTGAAAGACGCTGGGATCGAGCTGCAGCTGCGGACGCGGCGCTGCCGGCGCGACGGGCAATGGCGGCTGCGAGACCGGCTTCAGCTGCGCCTGCAACCCGCTCGCGGGATAGGATACCGGCGTCGCGCGCGGGGCCGGCGTCATGCCAGTGGGCGCGACGGGGACCGCGCCGTTGCTCGCGAACACCACGCGCTGCGTCGCCAGCGGCTGCGTCGCGGTGCCGCGCCACGCGTCGAACGCGCGATAGAAATCGGTGAAGGGCTGCTCGAGCATCGGCAGCCGCGTCGCCGCAAAGCTCGCGAGCATCGGCCCCGGCACGCTCGCGCCCTCCGCGAGCACGCGCCCCGCCGCCTGGCAGAACGCATCGCGCGACGGCGACTGCGAGAAGAAATTGTACAGCCGCGTCATCGAATCGTCGTAGCGATCCTGCCAGTCGCCGCCGCCCGCGCGATATTCCGCCGAATAGGTCGCCTCGGCCTTCGCCAGCACGGGCTTCTGCGCGGCGAGCATCGCGTTATACCCCGCGACGATTACCGCCTCGTCCGCGCCCCGACACGCCAGCGCGGCGACGTTGAGCGCGGCGCGCAGATGCCAGATCTTCGCCGATTCGGTCAGGTTGCGGTTCGGCGTCGGATAGGTGCCGTCGGCGAGCACCGCGGGGATTTTCATCCCCGGAAACGCACCCTTGGGGAGCGGCGCTGCGACCGGCACCGGCGCGACCGGCGTCGGCGCGGGCGCTGCGACCTCGACGGGTTTCGAGGCGCACCCGGCGAGCAGGGCTGCGGTCACGGCTACCATCGCAAACTGACGCTTCATCGACTCAAGTCCTCGCTGTCCCCCGACAGATTCAGAACTGCCCCGATAAGGTTAACACGGTATAAACCCCGCGCACGCCCGCAACCCGAATGCGACGAACGGCATGATCGCAGCGGGTTATTGCAACAAATACCGCCCGGACGGCGTAGCGGCCGTCAGGCCGCGCGCGCCTCGAGCGCCGCCGCCGCCTGCGCCATCAGCTCGGCGATGATGTCCGCGACCGGCTCTTCCTTGGTGACCATGCCGACCGACTGGCCCGCCATCACCGATCCATGCTCGACATCGCCGTCGACCACCGCGCGGCGCAGCGCGCCCGCCCAGTAATGCTCGATCTGCAGCTGCGCCTCGCCCATCGCGACGCGCCCCTCGTCGAGATGCCCCGCGACCTCGCGCTGCTTGGCCGAGAACAGCTCGCCCGCCGCATTCTTCAGCGCGCGCACCGGGATCACCGGCAGCCGCGCGTCGAGCTGGACGCTGGCGATCGCATCGCGCGCCGAGGCACGGATGAACGCCTTCTTGAAATTGGCATGCGCGATCGATTCGGTCCCGCAGACGAACCGCGTGCCGAGCTGAACGCCCGCAGCCCCCATGTCGAGATAGCCCGCAATCGCCTCGCCGCGACCGATTCCGCCCGCGACGAACACCGGTACCATGTCGGCGATCTCGGGCAGCATCTCCTGCGCCAGCACGCTCGTCGACACCGGCCCGATATGCCCGCCGGCCTCCATCCCCTCGATCACCAGCGCATCGACGCCGCTGCGGATCAGCTTCTTGGCCAGCGCCAGCGTCGGCGCGAAGCAGATGACCTTGGCGCCGCCCGCCTTGATCGCCTCGAGGCTGCCCTTGGGCGGCAATCCGCCCGCCAGCACGACATGGCCGACCTTGTGCCGCGTGCACACCGCGATCAGCTCGACCAGGTCGGGATGCATCGTGATCAGGTTCACGCCGAACGGCTTGTCGGTCATCGCCTGCGTCGCGGCGATCTCGGCATCGAGCAATGCGGGCGTCATCGCCCCGCACGCGATCACCCCGAACCCGCCCGCGTTCGAGATCGCGGAGACGAGATTGCGCTCGCTCACCCACGACATCGCCCCGCCAAGGATCGCGACCTCGGACCCGAGGAATGCGGCGCCACGCGCCATCCGGCGTTGCAGCCGCTCAGTACCGATCGTCATGCATACATTCCCGTCGCGATTACAGTCGTCATCCCAGCAACCGCCGGGATCTCCCCGTGATAGCATGCGCGCTCGCTGCCACCACACCCGTCATCCCAGCGAAAGCTGGGATCTCCCCGTGATAGCGCCCGTCCTCGCCCCACGAGACCCCAGCTTTCGCTGGGGTGACGGCGCGGTCGTAACGGCGTTGGTAGCCACGACGTCACCGACGGCGCCCAGACTCAAGCCGCATCCTCGGCATCGAGCCCGTAAGCGGTATGCAGCACGCGCACCGCCAGCTCGGTATAATCCTCTTCGATCAGCACGCTGACCTTGATCTCCGACGTCGCGATCGCCTGGATGTTGATCCCGCGTTCGCCGAGCGTCGTGAACATCGTCGAGGCGACGCCCGCATGGCTGCGCATCCCGACGCCGACCACCGAAACCTTGGCGACGCGCGTGTCGTGGACCAGGCTCGCAAAGCCGATCGCGTCCTTTGCTTTGTCGAGCACGTCGAGCGTCCGCGCGAGATCCGCCGACGGCACGGTGAACGTCACGTCGGTCGAGCCGGTCGAATGCGCGACGTTCTGGACGATCATGTCGACGTTGATCCCCGCATCGGCGAGCGGCGCGAAGATCGCCGCGACCGATCCCGGGCGATCGCTGACCTGCGTCAGCGTGATCTTCGCTTCGTTCTTGTCATGCGCGATGCCGGTGATGAGCTGGCGTTCCATATCGTCGATTTCCTCTTCGCCCACGATCAGCGTGCCGCGGTGTCCGTCACTGGTATCGCCATCCTCGAACGAGGACAGCACGCGCACGCGCACATTCTCTTTCATCGCCAGGCCGACAGACCGCGTCTGCAACACCTTGGCGCCGACGCTGGCGAGTTCCAGCATCTCCTCATACGTCACCTTGCCGAGTTTGCGCGCACGCGGCACGATCTCCGGATCGGTCGTGTAGACGCCGTCGACATCGGTATAGATGTCGCAGCGATCGGCCTTCATCGCCGCCGCCATCGCGACCGCCGACGTGTCCGACCCGCCGCGCCCCAGCGTGGTGACGCGCTGGCCGTCCGCCACGCCCTGGAACCCCGGGATCACCGCGACGACGCCGTCCGCGAGGCTCGCATCGAGCGCGACCGTGTCGATCTCGCCGATCCGGGCCGAGCCATGCGCGTCCGACGTGTTGATCGGCAGCTGCCACCCGAGCCAGCTGCGCGCCTTGCAGCCCGCGGCCTGCAGCGCGATCGCGAGCAGCCCGCTCGTGATCTGCTCGCCGGCCGAGACGACGACGTCATATTCCTTCGCATCGTACAGCGACGACGCCTCGCGGCAGAAGCCGACCAGCCGGTCGGTCTCGCCCGCCATCGCGGAGACGACGACCGCGACCTCGTTGCCCGCATCGACCTCGCGCTTCACGCGCGCCGCGACGTTGCGGATACGTTCGATCCCGGCCATCGACGTCCCGCCGAATTTCATCACGATACGGGCCATGGGCAGCGTAAATCCCTTTGGGTCGAAGCGGCGGCCCTGATAGGTAGCGCGCATGATACTGGCAAGTGACCGCAACGTAAGCGCAACAATCGATCCGAAGGAAGCCGCGCATTTCGGCACGATGGCGGCCGACTGGTGGAACCCCAAGGGCTCGTCCGCACCGCTCCACCAGCTCAATCCGCCCCGCCTGCGCTACATCCGCGACCAAGTCGACGCGCACTGGCACGGCGACGGCGCGGGCTTCACCCCGCTCGCCGGCAGGACCGCGCTCGACGTCGGCTGCGGTGCAGGGCTGCTCTGCGAACCACTCGCGCGGCTCGGCGCCAGCGTGACGGGGATCGACGCCGCGCCCGAGAATATCGCCGCGGCAGAAATACATGCGGCGCAGAGCGGTCTCGCGATCGACTATCGCGCAGGCGGCGTCGAGGGGCTCGACGGCCAGTTCGACCTCGTCACCAGCCTCGAGGTGATCGAGCATGTCAGCGATCCTGCAGGCTTCGTCCGCGGTCTCGCGCGCGTGCTGGCAGAGGGCGGCCTGCTGATCCTGTCGACTCCCAACCGCACGCCGCTGTCGCGGCTCGCGATGATCACGATCGCGGAGGGCACCGGCCGCATCCCGCGCGGCACGCACGACTGGAACAAGTTCCTCACCCCCGACGAACTGACCGCCTTGCTGCGCGACGCCGGGCTGCGCGTCACCGACACGCGCGGGCTCGGCTTCTCGCCGGCGACCGGCTTCACGCTCAGCGATTCGACCAGCCTCGACTATTTCCTGACCGCGGTAAAAGCCTGAGCCGTTTCTCCCCACACCACCCCGGCGAAGGCCGGGGCCCAATTGGGAAGGCCGGGGTAACGCAGCGCTGAACCCGGCCATGACCGTCCCCCAATTGGGCCCCGGCCTCCGCCGGGTGGGACCGAAAAATGGAGCATAGCCCTCTCCACCCTCGTTCACCCGCGAAGGCGGGTGCCCAGACTGGACACCTGCCTTCGCGGGTGAACATCCTGTGGCTCGCAGCGCTGGCGATCCTCTTCATCACGCTCGCGCTCCTCCGCCCCGTCGACCATGACGAGAGCCAGTATGTCGCCGCGACCGTCCTCACCGCGCACGGCCTGCTCCCCTACCGCGACTTCGCCTATCTCCAGACCCCGCTCCAGCCCGTCCTCTTCGCGCCGATCGCACTGCTCGCCGGCACGCTGACCTGGCCCGCACTCCGCCTCACCAATGCACTGCTCGGACTCGCAACCGTAGCGTTCGTCCACGCCGCCGCGCGCCGCGCCGGCGCGAGCCCGGCCATCGCCCGCACCTGCGCCGCGTTGTTCGCGACCACCGATATCCTGCTCTTCAGCATCGGCACCGCGCGCAACGACGCGCTCCCCGCCGCGTGCCTCGCCGCCGCGCTCTGGCTGATCGCGCGCTCCGGCCACGACCGGCGCACCGCGCTCGCGATCGGCCTCCTGCTCGCCGCCGCGACCGCCGCGAAGATCTCCTACGCCTTCCCCGCCGCCGCCTACGGCCTCTACGCGCTCGCCCGTCCGCGCCACCGCCCCTGGCTCGTCGCGCTCGGCGCGCTCCCGGTCGCCGCGTTCGTCGCCTGGACCGTCACGCTCTCGCCCGGGGGCTTCCTGTTCGGCACCGTTCATTTCCCCGCAGCGGCACCCGCCGAATTCTACGCCGACCGCCCCTGGAAACTCTCGCTCGCCGCCAAGCTCGTCGACACGCTCAAGTTCCTGGCGCTCGGCGCAGCGCTGCCCGCCGCCCTGCTCGTCGTGCGCGCCGCGATCCACCGCCGCCGTGCAGCGCCGTTCGATCTGCTCGCGTTCGCCGGGCTCGTCGCCGCGCTGCTGCCCGTGCCGACGTGGCGCCAGTATCTCCTGCCGATGCTCCCGCCGCTGTTCGTCGCGCTCGCCCTGCTCTGGCAGGCCAGCCCCCCGGCGCGCGGCTGGCGGATCGCACTGGGGGTATTCGCGCTGCTCGGCCTGAGCCCGACGGTCGCAGCGTTGCTCGAACCCGGCCGCCTCTCGCTCGCCAGCGCGCTGCGCGAAGGGGCGATCCTCAGGGCGACGCTCGACGCACACCACGTCACCGGTCCGATCGTCACCTTGTCGCCCGAAATCCTGCCCGCGACTGGCCGCCTCCCCGATGCGCGCTTCGCCGCTGGCCCCTTCTATTTCCGCAGCCGCACGCTGCTCGACGAGGCTGCCGAGCGCCGCCTCCACGTCGTCGGACGCGACAGGATGCACTTCGCCCCCGGCACCCCCATCCTGACCGGCGCGGAAAACGCCGCGACCGCGGGCGACCCCGCACTCGACGCCGCGCTCGCTGCCGCGGGCGGCCGGGCCATTCCCGTCCCCGGCACGCGCTTCCGCCTCTATCTCACGCCGCCAGCCGCCGCTTCGCCGCCAGCAGCCCCGCATAATAGTCGACCAGTTCCACCGCATGCTCGCGGTCGGACCGGACATGCGCCGCCGCCACCACCGCCGCACGCCTGAGCATCGCCCGGTCGCACGCATAGAGCCGCGCGATCGCTTCCGCCGCCGACACCGCATCGCGCGCCGCATACAGCGCACTCGCGCGAGCGTCGGCGACCTCCGCGCAGCCCCCGTATCGGGCACGATCAGCGGCAGGCCCGACGCCATCGCCTCCGACGCGACCAGCCCGAACGGCTCGGCCTCCGACCCGTGGATCAGCGCGTCGCAGCTCGCCATGATCCGCGCCAGCCGCTCGCGGTCATAGACCGGCGCGAACATCCGCATGTGCGGCGATCCACCGATCCGTCGCGCGATCGTCGCGCTCTGGCTGCCCGTGCCGAGCAGGATCAGCCCGATCGGCAGCGTGGTTCCCGCACGCGCGACCGCGTCGACGACCAGCGGCCACCGCTTCTCGCCGTGGTGCCGCCCCAGCCCCAGCAACAACATCCCCTCGTCGGGCAATCCGCATTGCCGGAGCAGCCGTCGCCGCAGATCCTCGTCGCGCAGCTCGGGCGAGAAATGCCCGCGCTCGATCCCCAGCGGCATCGCCGCATCGATCCGCACCCCGCGCGCGCGCAACCGTTTCTCGAGCGCCGGCCCGTTGGTGACGACCGTGTCGAACTTCGCGAGAAACCGCCCCATATAGCGGCTGTACCAGGCAAAGCCCTGCTCGATCCGCTCATGACTCGCCAGGCCTGCGAACCAGCGCTGCGCATAGGCGGCGATATTGTCATTGTGCATGAAGAACGCCTTCAGCACGTCCCGCCCCCCGCGGCTGCCAGTCCCCGACGAACCATGCCGGCCGCCACGGCGAACAGCATTCGACGACGTCGGGATCGAGCGCGTCGAGCACGCGGTGGATCGCCGCGCGGTCCCAGAACAGCCCGTAATTGCGGTCGAACGGCATCCCCGGCGACTTGAGATAGATCACGCGCCCGCCGCCCGGCCGCTCTTCGACCCGGTCCTCGCGCCCCGGCGCCACGACGATCAGCTCGTGCCCCAGATCGGCGAGGATCCCCATCTTGCGATCGACATAGGTGCGAACCCCGCCACCCGTCGGCGAGTAGAATTCGTTGACGTCGACGATCCGCATCTCAGCCGCCCCACATCGTCAATCGCCCGGGATCGGCGCGAACCCGCCAAGCCCGCGCAGATATTGCGCGCGGATCGCGACATGCGTCACGCCCGTGCCGACCTCGACCAGCGCCTGCTCGACCTTGGGCCGCGAGCGGCCCAGCCGGTCGCCCTTGGCGAACCCTGCGCCGTCCGACCAGAAGCTGAACTTGTTCTTGCCGTCGCGGTCGTGCGTGAACAGCAGCGCATAGCGCCCGGGCCGCGGTACCGCGATGCACAGCACCGTCGGGCCGCTCGCGGGTGCCGCGACGCTGACGCGCCGGAACGTCTTGCCCGCGGCGATCAGGTCGCGGTCGTCATCGAGGAAATCGGCCTCGGTCGGCGGATAGAGCTCGAGCTTCAGATTGCCCTTTCGATCCTTCAGCCCGGTGATCGTCGCCTCGATCGCCGATCCGCCGCCGCGCTGGCACGCCGCCGCATCGCTGCCGAGCAGCTGTGCCTCCGCCGCGACCGGGATCATCGCCCCCAGCATGCCTCCCGCCAGCCCCACGACCGTCACCGCCGCCATCCTGAACCGCATCATCCGCGCGCCCTCGTCGCCACCGCATGCGCGCTGAATAGGATGATCAGCACGACATGCACCAGCAGCGTCAGCGCCGCGGTGAACGCGATCAGCTCGGACAACGCCTGGTCCTGCCCGATCAGCAGGATCGCGAAATTGGCGAACAGCAGGTCCTTGTTCGGCACCAGCGGCAACCGCGACACGAGCAGCCGCCCCGCGGCGAGGAACAGCCACATCGCGATCGTCACGTCCGGCATCGCGAAATGCCACGCGAGCGCGATCAGCAGCGACCCGCACATCAGCCGGATGCAGTGGATCATGAACACCCACCACAAGGTCGCGCGCGGCAGCGAGAAGACGCGCCGCGAGAAGATCAGGAACGGCAACGAGATCGCAAAGGTGATCCCTGCGGACCCCAGCACCGTCCGGAACATCTCGGGCGGCAACAGCTCGCGGCTCAGCGGCAGCGCGATCGCCACCATCGCCAGCGTGATGCCGTTGCCCGCGATCGCCGACAGGATCGTCACGTCCTTCACCGCGCCGAACGGCGACGCCACCATCTGCGCCTTCGCCCGCGCCCAGGCATAGAAATACGCGTCGCCCGAATAGCCGAACACCACCTCGTTCGCGATCCGCTTCTTGATCAGCGCGACCAGCCCCGCGACGGGTATCCCCCAGAGTCGGCGGAAGATGACATAGTCCCCGGTCGGCGGCGACATGTAGAGCAGCGCGAAACACAGATAGAATCGCGGATCGGACGGGACCGACCGCGACAGTCCGGCCAGCCCGTTCCCGAACAGTTCACGCGCCAGCCCGCCGATCATCGCGAGCGTCAGCACCGCGCCGATGATCGCGGGCCAGCGGCTGCGAAACGTCTTGAGCGGCTCGAGCCCGGCGATGTCGCCCCGCTCGGACTCCGCACCGAGGATCATCTGGCCGCCGCCCCCGGAGGGAAAGCCCGTCATACGCGTACGCATCGATCGATCCTCGACTTGACCCGCGCACCCGGCACACCCGGGCAGCCCACGCGGCGCCAATAGCCGCCCCGTCAGGCCGTTGCACGTGAAGATCGCGTCACCCGCCGCACCCCGCCGTCATCCTGCCGAAAGTCGCTCGCGGACTCGCCAGCAGCATCGCCCCGCAAGCCCTTGATCACGCCCGCGGACGCGGCAGGCGTTCGCCGAGCCCGCGCGCTCTCGCCATTTCCCCCGATCAC
The DNA here is from genome assembly GCF_036856055.1 of Sphingomonas sp. 22R3R2A-7. Taxonomy (NCBI): domain Bacteria; kingdom Pseudomonadati; phylum Pseudomonadota; class Alphaproteobacteria; order Sphingomonadales; family Sphingomonadaceae; genus Sphingomonas; species Sphingomonas sp. 22R3R2A-7. The sequence continues at coordinate 1,967,641 of NZ_JASPFR010000001.1, forward strand.
GCCATCACGCGCCAATGGCGACCGCGCACCACATCCTGACCTATGCCGAGACGCTGTCGGGCGGCGGCGTCGAACGCGCGCAATTGCGGCTCACGCGCGGCTGGATCGCGCTGGGGCGTCGCGTCACGCTCGTCATCGACGATCCGACCGGCCCGCTCGCGGCCGAGATCCCGCCCGGGCTCGCGGTGATCACCGGCGCGGCGCGTGCGCTTCCGACGATCATCCGCACTCTCGCGCCCGACATCGTCTTCTGTCCGGGCAATCACTATACGGGGATCGCCGCGTGGATCCGCATCGCGTTGCGCGGCGCCTGCCCGCCGATCGTCGCCAAGATGTCCAACGCGCCCGCTCGCGGCGATCACGGTCCCGTCCTGCGTGCCGCGCACCGGTTCTGGCTCGCGCGTCACGCACGGTTTCTCGATCACCTCGTCGCGATGACCCCCGCGACCGCCGCGGAGGCGGCCGCCGCGACGCGCATGCACGGCCGCGTCAGCGTCATCCCCAACCCGCCGGCGCTGTCTGGTCCGGCTGCACCGGATCTGCCGTTGCCGCCCCGCTTCATCCTCGGCGTCGGACGGCTCGAACCACAGAAGCGCTGGGACCGTCTGATCGCCGCGCTGGACCGGATCGCCGACCGCGACACCGCCCTCGTCATCCTCGGCGAAGGCACGCTCCGCCCCGCGCTCGAGGCGCAGGTCCGCTCGCTCGGCCTCGACGCACGCGTCCATCTCCCCGGCCATGTCGCCGACCCGCTGTCGGTCATGCGCCGCGCACGCGTGGTGGCGCTGACGTCCACGTTCGAAGGCGTGCCGGGTGTGCTGCGCGAGGCATTGTCGGTGGGCACCCCCGTCGTCGCGACCGACTCGAGCCGGGCAATCCCCGAGATCGTCGACACCGCGGCGCGCGGCACGATCGTCCCGCGCGACGATCCCGATGCGCTCGTCGCCGCGCTCGATGCGTGGCTCGCGCCCGACGCGCCGCGTCCGCTTGCCGTGCCGCAACCCGGCGCCACCGCGGCCGCGCGTTATCTCGCGCTCTTCGATTCGCTCGTCAGGTCGCCCCAGCGGCCCCTGCCGCGTCTCCTTTAGCGTCCTCTGCCGCCTTCTCGTCCTCGCGATCCGACCGACGCTCCAGCGCGGTCTTGAGCATCGCGGTCATCGGGTCGGCCAGCGCCAGCCCGAGGATCCCGAACAGCGCGCTGGCGAGGATCTGCGCACCCAGCGTCAGCGCGGGCGGCAGGTCGACGGTCCGCTTGGCGACCATCGGCACGATCACGTACCCGTCGATCGTCTGCACGACCAGATAGGTGCCGATCGCCCAATAGCCGGTGTCGACGCCCGCGCTGAACCCGACCGCGACCATCAGCACGCCCGTCACGATCGCGCCTATATTGGGAATGAACGCGAGGATCCCCGCGATGATGCCGAGCAGCATCGCCATCGGCACGCCGCCGATCGCGAGCGCGATACCCGTCGCGATGCCCTCGACCGCCATGCCGAGCAACCGCCCGGCGAGCAGCCGCCGCATCGTGTCGCCCATCTTGGCCATCGTCCGCGCGAACTCGTCGCGCAGGTCGATCGGCACCATCCATTGCAGCCCGCGCGAATAGGTCCCGGGATCCATCGCGATGAACAGGCCGAGCACGAGGATCATGAACAGGCTGGTCAGCGCGCCGATCGCGGTGCCCACCCATGAGGTCACGCGTCCGACCGATCCCAGCGCCTCCTTGACGATCCCGTTGACGTCGGACGCACCCGGCATCAGCCCCTGCGTCGCGAGAAAGCTCGTGAAACGGGTCGCCTGCTGCTCGAGCGTCGAGCGCAGCTGCGTCGCCTGCTCGGTGACCTGCACCCCCGTCAGATAGAAGGTCCCGATCAGGAACGCGGCGACGCAGACGACGACGATCAGCAGCCGCCAGCCGCGGCCGATCGGCAGCACGCGCCCGAGCAGCCGCACGCCGCCGTCGAGCAGCGACGCGAACACGATCGCCGCGAAGATCAGCAGCAGCGGCTGGACGAGCACGATCGCCAGCGCGATCAGGCAGGCGAGCCCCAGCCAGATCGACGCGCGCTTGGTTTCCTTGCGCACGAACGGATCGCGCATCTCGACCGGGCTGGCCTCGTCGACGCGTGTCGTCACGCGGGCATCCTCGGCCATCTCAGTTGGCAGCGGCTGGGTGCAGCGACGTGCCCGCGCGGTCCGATCGCAACGACCCCCACCAGGTCAGCGGGTTGAGCGTCGCATCGCCATCGAGACTGAAGGTGATGAATTCGGCACGCCCGCCGAGATTCTCGTACGGCACCGGCCCGCCCAGCCCGAGCTGCGTCAGCGCGAACCGGCTGTCCGCCGACCGGTCGCGGTTGTCGCCCATCAGGAAGACATGGTCCGCGGGGATCGTGATCGGGCCATAATCGTCGCCCGGGCTCCACCCCAGCTCGATCGTGTCGTAGCGCCGGCCGTTGGGCAGCGTCTCGGTCACCGTCGGCAGGCGACAGATCATCGCGCCGTTCGCGCGCTTCTCGAGCGCGCCCGGATACTCGTCCTCGCTGCACGGGCTGTTGGTGTCGACCGGGATCAGCGTGTCGTGCATCGGCCCGCGTTTCACGGGCACGCCGTTCAGGATGACCGCGCCGCCGCGCACCTCGAGCCGGTCGCCCGGCAGGCCGATCACGCGCTTGATGTAATCATTGTGCGTCCCCGGCGGCGTCACGATCACGACGTCACCGCGCGTCGGCAGCGATCCGAACAGCCGCCCCTTGATGAACGGCATCTGCACGCTCCAGCTCTCCTCGGGCTGGCGGAGCACCACGCTCTTGAAGATGGCGAGCGGATCGGGGATCGTCGGCGACACGAACGACCAGCCATAGGCGAACTTGGTCACGACCAGCCGGTCACCGATCCGAAGCCCGGGCAGCATCGACTCGCTCGGGATATAGAATGGCTTGGCGATGAAGCTGTGAAAGCCCAGCACGACCAGGATCAGCCAGAAGATCCCCTTGACCTCGCCCCACCAGTCGGTGCCGCGCCGCTGCGGCGCCGCAGGGCCGACGGGCGGCGGAACGTCGCTGTTCGACGGCGTGGCGGGTGCCACCCCGACCTGCTTTTCGAGCGACTCATTGCCGTCCAACGCCGCTTCCTTCATCGATTCATATCCGCGGATAACAGGGGTATCGCTTCGATCACCACGAAAGCCTGCGCCCAGGGATGATCGTCCGTCATGGTCAGGTGTACGCGCGCGGCGTGGCCTTCGGGGGTCAACGCGTCAAGCCTCGCCTTGGCCCCGCCCGTCAGCGCGAACGTCGGCGCACCGCTCGCGGCGTTGACGACACCGATGTCCTTCATGAAGACGCCCGCGCGGAACCCGGTGCCGACCGCCTTGGAGAACGCCTCCTTCGCGGCAAACCGCTTGGCGAGCGTCCCCGCCTTGGTGAACGGCCGCCGCGCCGCCTTGGCCAGCTCCACCTCGGTGAACACGCGCTGCTCGAACCGGTCGCCGAACCGCGCGACCGACGCCGCAATCCGCTCGATATTGCACAGGTCCGACCCCAGCCCGATGATCATCGCGACGCCTGAAGTGGGAAGAAAAGATGTGTTCTCGCGAAGGCGCGAAGGCGCGAAGCAAGCGGGAGACGCGAGCCCAAGGCGATCTTCAGACTCTTCGCGCCTCCGCGCCTCCGCGTGAACACAGCCTTCCGAAAGCTACCGCGCCGCATCCATCGCCTCGCGCATCGTCCGAACCGCCTCGCCCAGCCCGACGAACAGCGCCTCGCCCACGAGGAAATGCCCGATGTTGAGCTCGCGCACCTGCCGGATCGCCGCGATCGGCGCGACATTGTCAAACGTCAGCCCATGCCCGGCATGCACCTCGATGCCGTTCTTCGCCGCGAGCGCCGCCGCATCCATCAGCCGCCGCAACTCCGCGGCGCGCGCCTCGCCCGCGACCTCGGCGTATAATCCCGTATGGAGTTCGATCACCGGCACGCCCAGCCGGACCGCGGCCTCGATCTGCCGCGCATCGGGCTCGATGAACAGCGACACGCGGATCCCCGCGCCGCCCAGCGTGTCGACGAGCCGCGCCATCCGGTCATAATGCCCCGCGACGTCGAGCCCGCCCTCGGTGGTCAGTTCCTCGCGCTTCTCGGGGACGATGCACGCGGCATGCGGCCGGTGCCGCAGCGCGATGCTCAGCATCTCGTCGGTCGCCGCCATTTCCAGATTCAGCGGGATCGACAGTTCGGCCGACAGCCGGGCGATATCGTCGTCGGTGATATGGCGCCGGTCCTCGCGCAGATGCGCGGTGATCCCGTCCGCGCCCGCCTGCGCCGCGACCAGCGCCGCGCGCACCGGATCGGGATACCCCGCACCGCGCGCGTTCCGGACGGTCGCGACGTGGTCGATATTGACGCCGAGGCGCAGGTCGCGGCTCATGCGGCGGCCCTGCTGCCCGGCTTGATCGCGGGGATCGCCGCCAGTTCGGGCGGCAGCGCGTCGGCCGCATAGGTCGGCACGTCGAGCCGGATCAGCGGGAAGAACGGCACGCCCAGGTCCGCCGCGCCGCTCGACCGGTCGACCAGCGCCGCCGCGGCGACGGTCATGCCGCCGGCCCGGCCGATCGCCGCGATCGCCTCCTTCGACGACAGCCCGGTCGTGACCACGTCCTCCATCATCAGCACGCGCTGTCCGGGCGAAAGCCGGAACCCGCGGCGAAGCTCGAACACGCCGTCGGGCCGTTCGAGGAACATCGCCTCCACCCCCAGCGCGCGCGCCATCTCGTGCCCGCAGATGACGCCGCCCATCGCCGGCGACACCACCGCGCTGATCGATGCGCGCAGATCGTCGGGTATCCGGGCGACCAGCGCCTCGGCGAGCCGCGCCCCACGCCGCGGATCCATCAGCACGCGCGCACATTGCAGATAGCGCGAACTCCTCAGCCCCGAGGACAGGATGAAATGCCCCTCGAGCAACGCCTCGGCAGCGCGGAATTCGGCGAGCACATCGTCTTCGGTCATCGCAGGTCGTCGCTCCAAACTATCCTGCGCTGATACGAGCGGAGCAGGGCCCACGCAACGGCCCCGCGCGGCCGCGCACGCGTCATCGTGACGAAAGTCGGCGCGCCGGAGCCATGCGAAGCCTCCCGAATACGGCGTTCGTGGCCTGCCTAACGCACCGGCCTGCAACGACAAATCACACAAACCCCGCACCTGCCGACGCACTGGGCTTGAGGCATTTGGTTCCGCGGCCTATAGCCAATGGTCAAAATGATAAGCAGACATCCGCGCGTCCGTGGTACGGGTTCGCAGTAAACCGGGGTCAAGAAAAACGATGCGCATACTGGGGATGAGAGGATTGGCGATGGCAGCAGGGCTCGCAATGGCGAGTCTTGGTGGTGTCGCAGGGTACGCCGCACCGGCGCCGCAGGCGACTGCGGCCGATGCCGCACCGGCGGGCGCTGCCCAGGCCACGCCTGACGCGGCGGCCCCGGCACCGCAGGCCGCAGCAGGCCCGGCGGGCGTGTCGAACACCGCCCCGACCACCGCTGCCGCGACACCGACCGCCGATCCGGCAAGCCCCGCGCTCGCGGTCGACGGCGCCTATGGGCTGACCGCGACGCCTGGCGTCGGCCAGCCGACCCCGGGGGTCGTCGGGCTCCAGCCGCAGGTCACCAAGAACGGTGTGTTCGCGCACTGGATGCACAACGCGATCCTGATGCCGACGATCACCGCAGTCTCGCTGCTGGTGCTCGCTTTGCTGTTCTGGGTGGTGTTCCGCTATCGCCGCGCCGCCAACCCGGTGCCGTCGAAGACCAGCCACAACACCGTGATCGAGATCATCTGGACGCTCGCGCCGGTCATCATCCTCGTGCTGATCGCGGTGCCGTCGATCGGGCTGCTCTCCGCGCAGTTCAAGCCCGCGCCCGCGGGTGCGGTGACGATCAAGGCGATCGGCAACCAGTGGTACTGGACCTACCAGTATCCGGATAACGGCGGCTTCGAAGTCACCGCGAACATGCTAAAGGAAGCCAAGGACGTCGGCGCGGGTGAACGCGCGCGCACCGATGCCGACGGCCCCCGCCTGCTCGCGACCGACAACCGCATCGTGCTGCCGGTCGGCGTACCGATCCGCCTGATCACGACCGCGAACGACGTCATCCACAGCTGGGCGGTCCCCGCCTTCTGGATCAAGCTCGACGCGATCCCGGGTCGCCTGAACGAGACCAGCTTCACGATCGACAAGCCGGGCCTGTATTTCGGCCAGTGCTCCGAGCTGTGCGGCGCACGCCATGCGTTCATGCCGATCGCGGTCGAGGCGGTCTCGCCCGCACAGTTCGCGGCGTGGGTCCGCGCCAAGGGCGGCACGATGCCCGCTCCGGGCAAGGCATCCGACAAGGTCATCCCGCAGCCCGGCGCCGACGGCTCCGCGGCGAAGGTCGAGGAGGCGGAGGATACCGCCAACGCCACCGGCCCCGTCGAGAACGTGACGACCCCCGCCAACGCAACCGCCCCTGCCACGACGCAGGGCGCCACCTCCAATCCGGCCGGCGCCGGTAACGCGGGACAGTAAGATGACCGACACCGCTCTCAACCCGTCGGCATTCGTTGCCCATGATGCGCACGAGCATCACCACGATGCCGATCACAAGCCCGGTTTCTTCGCGCGTTGGTTCATGTCGACCAACCACAAGGACATCGGCACGCTCTACCTGATCTTCGCGATCGTCGCGGGGATCATCGGCGGCTCGGTCTCGGGCCTCATGCGCGCCGAGCTCGCCGAGCCCGGCATCCAGTATCTGCAGGGCTGGGCCGGCATGCTCCACGGCGGCAGCGCCAGCCTCGACGAATCGCTCCACCTCTGGAACGTGCTCATCACCGCGCACGGCCTGATCATGGTGTTCTTCATGGTCATGCCGGCGATGGTCGGCGGGTTCGGCAACTGGTTCGTGCCGATCATGATCGGCGCGCCCGACATGGCGTTCCCGCGTATGAACAACGTGTCGTTCTGGCTGCTGATCCCCGCCTTCACGCTGCTGCTCGCCTCACCGTTCTTCGGTGGCGCTGGCAATGGCTGGACGCTCTACGCCCCGCTCTCGACCTATGGTGAGCCCGGGCCGTCGACCGACATGGCGATCCTCGCGCTGCATCTCGCGGGTGCGTCGTCGATCCTCGGCGCGATCAACTTCATCACGACGATCTTCAACATGCGCGCGCCGGGCATGACGCTGCACAAGATGCCGCTGTTCGTGTGGTCGATGCTCGTCACCGCGTTCCTGCTGCTGCTCGCGCTCCCGGTCCTCGCGGCCGCGATCACGATGCTGCTGACCGATCGCAACTTCGGCACGACGTTCTTCGATCCGGCCGGCGGCGGCGATCCCGTCCTCTACCAGCATCTGTTCTGGTTCTTCGGCCATCCCGAAGTCTACATCATGATCCTGCCGGGCTTCGGCATCGTCAGCCAGATCATCTCGACGTTCAGCCGCAAGCCCGTCTTCGGCTATCTCGGCATGGCCTATGCCATGGTCGCGATCGGCGTGGTCGGGTTCGTCGTCTGGGCGCACCACATGTTCACCACCGGTCTGTCGGTGAACACCAAGATGTACTTCACCGCGGCGACGATGGTCATCGCGGTCCCCACCGGCATCAAGATCTTCTCGTGGATCGCGACGATGTGGGGCGGGTCGATGACCTTCAAGACGCCGATGGTGTGGTCGATCGGCTTCATCTTCATGTTCACCGTCGGCGGCGTGACCGGCGTCGTGCTCGCCAATGGCGGCATCGACGACTACATGCAGGACACCTATTACGTGGTGGCGCATTTCCACTACGTGCTGAGCCTCGGCGCGGTGTTCTCGCTGTTCGCGGGCTTCTACTACTGGTTCCCCAAGATGTCGGGCAAGATGTACAACGAGTTCCTCGGCCAGTTGCACTTCTGGGTGTTCTTCATCGGCGTGAACGTGATGTTCTTCCCGATGCACTTCCTGGGCCTCCAGGGCATGCCGCGCCGTTACCCGGACTATCCCGACGCCTACGCGCACTGGAACTATGTCGCGACGGTCGGCTACATGATCATGGCCGCGGGCATGGCGATCTTCTTCGTCAACCTGATCTGGTCGCTGATCGCGGGCAAGAAGGCGGCGGACAATCCGTGGGGCGAAGGCGCCACGACGCTCGAATGGACGATCTCGTCGCCCCCGCCCTATCACCAGTTCGAGACGCTCCCGAAGATCGACTAAGGCGGATCAGGGCATAAAGCCCCCGCCCGGCCGGCGCGGCAACGCCGCGTCCGACGACACGGGACTAGCTCCCGTGTCGGGGCCAGCCAGGACAAAGAACGCCTCGGGGAAACCCGGGGCGTTTTCCATTTCCAGCCCCCCCCACCGGTCATCCTGACGAAAGTCAGGACCCAGAGCCACGCACGCCCCGGCCTCCCGGAAAATCCGTCCCACCCCGGCACGCCCGGAAATCCCCCGCTAGCCAAACCACCCCGGCGTCCCCACACAGGGCGGATGCCCACCCGCCAGCATCTCGCCGCCACGATTCTCGGCCTCACGCTCGCCGGCGGCACCGCGATCGCGCTGACCGGCGCGCGCCCCGTGACCGCCGCGCCCGACCCCGCCTCGCCGCGGATCGCGCCAAAGCCCGCCCCGCGCTGGCCACGGCCACCGCGCCCGCGCAGAGCCCCTCGGCGGCTCCCGCCCCCGACCCCGCCGCCTACACCGTCAAGCGCATCCTCCAGATCCCAGGGCCCATGCGGCAGGGCGACCATTACTGGGACGAGACCGGCGCGCCCCCGGGCCCCGTCGTCGTCACCGTCGACCTCGCCGCGCAGACCGTCTCGGTCTTCCGCGCCGGCTACGAGATCGGCACCGCGGTCATCATCTACGGCGCCGACGACAAGCCGACCCCGCTCGGCGTCTTCCCGATCACGCAGAAGGACGCGGATCACGTGTCAAACCTCTACAATGCGCCGATGCCGTACATGCTGCGGCTGACCAATGACGGCATCTCGATCCATGGCAGCGAGGTCGGCGACGGCTATGTCACGCATGGCTGCATCGGCGTGCCCAGGGCGTTCGCGAAACGGATCTTCGACGCGGTGAAGCTCGGCGACCGGGTGATCGTCACGAACGGCGAACGGCTCGATCTGGGCCAGCCGATCACCGCCGCCTGATCGCCGTCCGGCCGGACACCATACCCGGTCTTCGATTTATCGCGCCGAACCATGGCTTTCCCCCGAGGCCCCGGTCGCGTATAGCCGTCCGCAATCATGACCACCGCGACGCCCCTGCTTCCCCCGCCGAATGGCGCGACTTCCTGGCGCTGACCAAGCCGCGGGTGATGACGCTCGTCGTGTTCACCGGGCTGTGCGGCATGCTCGCCGCCCCCGTCGGCATCCATCCCGTGATCGGTTTCACCGCGATCCTGTGCATCGCGCTCGGCGCAGGCGCGGCGGGCGCGCTCAACCAATGGTATGAATCCGATATCGACGCGGTGATGCGCCGGACGCAGAAGCGCCCGCTTCCTGCGGGCCGGATGGATCGTCAGGCCGCGCTGCATTTTGGCGTCGGGCTCGCAAGCTTCTCGGTCCTGCTGATGGGGCTCGCGGTCAACATCGCCGCGGCTGCGATCCTGACCGTCTCGATCCTCTTCTACGTGCTCGTCTACACCGTCTGGCTCAAGCGCCGCACGCCGCAGAACATCGTGATCGGTGGTGCGGCGGGCGCGTTCCCGCCGCTGATCGGCTGGGCCGCCGCGACGGGCGACGTGGCACTCCTCCCGCTGCTGCTGTTCGGGCTCGTCTTCCTGTGGACGCCGCCGCATTTCTGGGCGCTCGCGCTGTTCGTGAAGACCGATTACGCCAATGCCGGCGTGCCAATGCTCCCCGTCGTCGCGGGCGAGCGCGTCACCCGGACGCAGATCGGCCTCTACACCATCCCGATGGCGGCCGCCGCGGTGCTTCCCTGGCCGCTTGGTCTGGTCGGCAACTTCTACGGCGTCGTCGCGACCGTCCTGACGGGCATCTTCGCCTGGCTCGTGGTCGTCGTCGCGACGCGCACGACCGGCCCCGACGACGCGATGAAGCCCGAGCGGCGGCTGTTCAAATATTCGATCCTGTATCTCTTTGCGATGTTCGGCGCGCTCGTCGTCGATAGGTGGCTGGCATGAACGACGACAAGACCCGCGAAGACCTGATCCGCCGCCGCCAGAATGGCCGCGCCAGGGTCATGGCGCTGCTGCTCGGCGCGTTCGTCATCCTCGTCTTCGCCATATCGATCGCCAAGATCCAGGCGGGGATGCCGCACTGATGCGCATCGAACGCACGACGCGGACCGCGCTGCTCGCGGTGCTTGGCATCTGCTTCATGACGGGGCTCGCCTTCGCCAGCGTGCCGCTCTACCGCCTGTTCTGCCAGGTGACGGGGCTCAACGGCACGACGCAGCGCGGTCTCGCCGCGCCCGGCGCGACCGATCGCCAGATCCGCGTCGATTTCGATGCCAATGTCAGTCCTAAGCTCCCGTGGAAATTCGCGCCCGAAAACCCGTCGGACACGATCGCGGTCGGGGCACGCGACATGGCGTTCTTCACCGCGACCAACACGTCGAACCGCCCGGTCACCGGCACCGCGACGTTCAACGTCACGCCCGCGCAGGCCGGCAAATATTTCACCAAGATCCAGTGTTTCTGCTTTACCGAGCAGACGCTGAAACCCGGCGAGACCGCGCGGATGCCGGTGATCTTCTTCGTCGATCCGAAGATCCTGAAGGATCCCGACGCGGCAGATATCCAGACGATCACGCTCAGCTACACGTTTTACCCGGTGGATTCCGCGAAAGACGCAAGCTAGGACAGCCGTTAAAGAGAATAGGGGAGTTACATGGCCGGCGCCAAGAACCACGATTATCACATTCTTCCCCCCAGCGTCTGGCCGCTGGTCGGATCGATGTCCGCGCTCGTGATGGCGGTCGGCGGCATCATGTGGATGCATGGCGGCCATGTCGACAAGCCCAATGGCGGCGGCTGGATCTTCTTCATCGGCCTCGCAGGCCTGCTCTTCACCTTCTACAGCTGGTGGGCGCAGGTCATCGCCGAGGCACGCGCGGGCGACCACACCCCCGTCGTCCAGCTTCATTTCCGCTACGGCATGATCCTGTTCATCGCCTCCGAGGTCATGTTCTTCGTCGGCTGGTTCTGGGCGTTCTTCGACTTCTCGCTGTTCCCGACCGCGATGACGATCGTCGATGGCCAGGTCGAACGTGCGGTCGAGGGTGCGGCCGCGGTCGCGGCGCAATGGCCGCCAAAGGGCCTGACGGTCATCAACCCGTTCGAGCTCCCGCTGCTCAACACGCTGATCCTGCTGACCTCGGGCACCACCGTCACCTGGGCGCACCATGCGCTGATCCACAACCAGCGCGGCGGCGAGAAGACCGGGCTGTGGGGCATGATCGGCGTCGGCAACCGCGACGGCGTGCTCAAGGGGCTGTGGCTGACCGTCATCCTCGGCGCGCTGTTCAGCGCGATCCAGGCCTATGAGTATGTCCACGCACCGTTCCCGTTCAAGGGGATCAACTTCGGCGCGGCGTTCTTCATGGCGACCGGGTTCCACGGCTTCCACGTGCTCATCGGCACGATCTTCCTGATCGTCTGCCTCGTGCGCGCCTATAAGGGCGACTTCACCCCGCGCCAGCATTTCGGCTTCGAGGCCGCCGCCTGGTACTGGCATTTCGTCGACGTCGTCTGGCTGTTCCTGTTCGTCACCGTCTATGTCTGGGGCGGCTGGGGCGCCCTCGTCCACGGCGGTTGAGCACCGCCCGTTCCACTAGCCTCCCCCCGGCGAAGGCCGGGGTGGTGACACCTGGCGAGACACGCGCCCTCCCACCCTGTTCTCCCGCGCAGGCGGGAGCCCAGTCTGGATCCCCGCCCTCGCGGGGATCCACGGACGGACACGCTGACCGCATGACCGAAGACCCCTACCCCCTCGCCGCGGCCCCGCCCGTCGCGGAGGTCGCGCTCAAGGGCCTCTGCCCGCGCTGCGGCAAGCCCACGCTCTTCGCCAGATGGGCCGAATTCGCCGAGCGCTGTCCGAATTGCGGTCTCGATTTCAGCAAGTTCAACGTCGGTGACGGCCCTGCCGCGTTCCTGACGCTGATCCTCGGCGCGATCGTCGTCGCGCTCGCGATCACGCTCGAGCTGACGCTGCATCCGCCGCTCTGGCTGCACATGCTGATCTGGATCCCGTTCACCGCCGGGGGCGTCATCCTGTCGCTCCGCGCCGCCAAGGGTGCGCTCATGTCCGCCGAATATCGCAACGCCGCGCGCGAGGGCCGCAGCCAGCCGTGACGACGACCCGGCGTTTCCCCATCCTCCCGACGCTGCTCGTCACGCTCGCGGTCGCGGCGATGATCGCGCTCGGCCTGTGGCAGCTGCTCGACCGCCTCCCGAAGAAGGAGGCGTTCCTAGCCCAGCTCGCCGCCAACCCCGCGCGCCCGCCGATGGCGTTCCCGCGCTTTCCCGACGAGACACTGCTGTTCCGCCGCGCCTCGGGCGTCTGCCTGCAGCCGACCGCGATCCGTCTCGCCGGCGCGGGCAAGGCGGGTTTTCGCGTCATCGCCGACTGCCGCACCGGCGCCGAGGGCCCCGGGATGATCGTCCAGCTCGGCACGACGCGCGACCCGAAGCTTAAAGTCCAATGGCCCGGCGGCCCGGTCTCGGGCTATATCACCCACGCCCCCGACGGCCGCTCGCTGATCGGTTCGCTGTTCGACCCGACCCCGGCGCGGCTGATGCTCGTTGCCGACACGCCGCCCGCCGGTCTCGCCCCCAACGGCAAGCCCGACCTCGACGCGGTTCCGAACAACCATCTCGCCTATGCCGGCCAGTGGTTCTTCTTCGCTGCCATCGCCGCCATCATTTATGTCCTGGCACTGGGCAGACGCGGCAAACTTGTGTCGAAAGCTGCGTCCCGCTAACCGGCTTGGCCATGCGTTACATCAGCACCCGCGGCTCGGCCCCCGTCCTCGATTTCGAAGCGGCGACGCTCGCCGGTCTCGCATCCGATGGCGGGCTCTACCTCCCCGAGACATGGCCGACGATGACCCGCGACGAGATCGCCGCGCTCGCGGGCCTCTCCTATGTCGACACCGCGGTCGCGGTCATGGCGCCGTTCGTCGGCGACGCGATGACGCGCGACGAGCTGACGGCGCTCTGCGAGCAGGCCTATGGCCGCTTCTCGCACGCCGCCGTCGTCCCGCTGGTCCAGCTCGACCACGACCAGTGGCTGCTCGAACTCTTCCACGGCCCGACGCTCGCGTTCAAGGACGTCGCGCTCCAGCTGCTCGGCCTCTTCTTCGAGCGCTTCCTTGCAGGCACCACCAAGCGCCTCACGATCGTCGGCGCGACCAGCGGCGACACCGGCTCGGCGGCGATCGACGCGGTCGCGGGGCGCGAGGGCATCGACATCTTCATGCTCCACCCTGCCGGCCGCATCTCGGAGGTGCAGCGCCGCCAGATGACGACGGTGCTCAGCCCCAACGTCTACAACATCGCGATCGAAGGCAGCTTCGACGACGCGCAGGCGCTCGTGAAGGCGATGTTCAACGACCCCGCCTTCTCGGACCGGTTCGCGCTGTCCGCGGTGAACTCGATCAACTGGGCGCGGCTGATGGCGCAGGTCGTGTACTTCTTCTACGCCGCGGTCCGCCTCGGCGCGCCCGACCGCGAGGTCGCGTTCGCGGTCCCGACCGGCAATTTCGGCGACGTCTTCGCGGGCTATGTCGCCGCCCGCATGGGGCTTCCCGTCGCGCGGCTGATCGTCGCGACCAACGTCAACGACATCCTCCACCGCGCGCTCAGCAGCGGCGACTATTCGAAGAGCGGCGTCGAACAGACCCCGACCCCGTCGATGGACATCCAGGTCAGCTCGAACTTCGAACGCCTGTTGTTCGACCTCGGCGGCCGCGACGGCGCTGCGCTCGCCACACAGATGGCAGGCTTCGAATCCTCGGGCGCGATGCGCCTGACCAACGCGCAGTCGCAGGGCGCCGCGGCGCTGTTCCAGAGCGACCGTGTCGATCTCGACGACATGACGCTCGCGATGCGCTGGGCGCACGAGCATGCCGGGCAGGTGATCGACCCGCACACCGCGATCGGCCTCGCCGCCGCGCTGCGCACCGAGGTTCCGCCCGGCACCCCGATCGTCACGCTCGCGACCGCGCATGCCGCCAAGTTCGGCGACGCGGTCGAGCGCGCGACCGGCGTCCGCCCCTCGCTGCCGGCACGCGTCGGAGACCTGTTCCAGCGCGAGGAACGCTACGTCACGCTCCCTGCGACCTTCGACGCGATCACCGCCTACATCGCCGACCGTGCAAAGCCGTCGGCATGAAGACGCTCGACACGCTCATCGGCGAGCCCTGGGCGGATTACGGCCTGATCGATTCGGGCCACGGCAAAAAGCTCGAACGCTATGGCCGCTTCCGCTTCATCCGCCCCGAACCACAGGCGATGTGGGCGCCCGCCTCGACCGACTGGAAGGCACAAGGCGAATTCGTCCCCGGCTCGGACGAGGATGGCGGCGGCCGCTGGGAGTTCTCGGAGCCCGTGCCCCGCGAGGGCTGGACGCTCAAGTGGAACGAGGTGTCCTACACCGCGCAGACCACCCCCTTCCGCCATCTCGGCTTCTTCCCCGACATGGCACCGGTGTGGAGCTGGATGCGCGAGCGCGTCGCGGGGCTCGACAGCCCCGAATGCATGAACCTGTTCGGCTATACCGGCGTCGGCACGCTCGCGATGGCGACCAAGGGCGTCCGCATGGTCCATGTCGATGCGTCGAAGAAGTCGGTCGAGGCGGCCAAGGCCAATGCGCGGCTGTCGGGCATGGCCGACGCGCCGATCCGCTGGATGACCGACGACGCCGCGAAGTTCGTCGCGCGCGAGGTGCGGCGCGGCCGCCGCTATGACGGCATCCTGCTCGACCCCCAAAATATGGCCGCGGTCCCGAGGGCGAAATCTGGCGGCTCGAGGAGGACTTGCCCCGCCTCATCGCCGACTGCCGCAAGCTGCTCGACGAGAATTCGCGCTTCCTGTTCCTGACCGTCTACGCGGTCCGCATGTCTGCGCTCGCAATCGGCGAACTGCTCAACCAGGTCTTCGCCGACCTGCCCGGCAAGGTCGAGGCGGGCGAACTCGGCGTCCGTGAGGAAACCCGCGGTCTCACCCTCCCCACCGCCATCTGGGCCCGCTGGTCCCGCGACTGACGCGGGACCAGCCCCAAACCGTTCGTGCTGAGCGAAGTCGAAGCACACCCCGCCCCAAACCCCACGATCCGTTCGTGCTGAGCGAAGTCGAAGCACCTGCGACAACCCCAACCTACTCCATCCCGGCCCGCATCGCCGCCCCCGCCACGAACGGCGCCCCCGCGACGAGCACCAGGCTCACCGCGCCAAGCAGCTTGAACGCCCCCGCCCCGCCGACCGGATCGAGCGCGCCTGCGCCAAAGATCAGCAACGGCACCGCAAGCGGCAGCATCACCAGCCCCGCCACCGCGCTCCCGCTCCGCAACCCCGCGACCAGCGCGCCGGTCGTCACCGCTAGCGCCGCGAGCCCCGGCGTCCCGATCGCGAGCCCGATCTCGACCCGCGCCAGCGTCGCCCCCGACAGATCGAGCAACCCCGCCGCGATCACCGCCGCGAGCATCAACGGCGGCGCGAACGCGATCCAGTGCGCAACGATCTTCGCCGCCGCGACCAGCGCCAGCGACACCCCGCGCACGCGCAGCTGGTCGAGCACCCCGCTTTCCAGGTCGGGCGCAACCAGCCGCTCGACCGGCAACAGCGCCGCGAGCAACGCCGCCGCCCAGATGACGCCGCCCCCGACGCGCGCGAGCACGACCGCGTCGGGCCCGATCGCGAACGGAAACAGGATCGTCACGAGCAGGAAGAACGCGACGACCAGCGTCGCGCCACCCCCCGCATAGCCCCGCTGCACGTCGCGCAAGGTCAGCGCGAGCATCACGCCGCCCCCTCCCCCGACAGGCTGATGATCCGCGCATCGGGCATGGCAAGCGGTAGATGCGTCGCCGCGAGCACGATCCCGCCCGCGCCACGATGCCGCGCGATCAGCGCCTCGAGCTGCCCGAGCGACGCCGCATCGAGCCCGTTGCCCGGCTCGTCGAGCAGCCAGATCGGCGCGCCCGACGCGACCACGCGCGCCATCGCCACGCGCCGCCGCTGCCCAGTCGACAGCATCCGCACCGGCACGCCCGCGAGCGCCGCCAGCCCGACATCGTCGAGCGCACGCGTCACCGCCGCCGCATCCGCGCCGTCGAGCTTTGCCCAGAACCGCAACGCCTCGCATACCGTGCGCTCCGCATCGAGCGCCGCCGCCCCGACGAGCAGCGCGATGCGCCCGGTCACCGCGACTTCCCCCTCGGCGGGCGACAACAGCCCCGCGGCGATCCGGATGAGACTCGATTTGCCGACGCCGTTCGGCCCCGCGACGACCGCCGCCTCGCCCGCCGCCAGTGCGAACGACACCCCCTCGAACAGCCGCCGCGCGCCGCGATCGCAGGCGACACCGCGAAACGCCAGGCTCACGCCGCGGCGTCTTCCAGCGCATGCATGTCGTCGTCGCTCAGCCCGAAATGATGCCCGATCTCGTGGATCATGACATGCGCGACCAGATCGTCGAGCCGCACCCCCGTCTCGATCCATTCCTCGAGGATCGCGCGGCGATACAGGACGATACGGTCGGGCATCGCGCCTGTATCCATCGACGATTTCTCGCCAAGCGGACGCCCGTGATACAGCCCCGACAGGTCGAGCGGATGCTCGATGCCGAGCGCGGCCAGCGTCTCCTCGTCGGCGAATTCCTCGATGGCGAAGACGATGTCGCCCAGATGCACGCGAAATTCGGCAGGCAGCCGCGCGATCGTCGCGCGCCCGATCGCCTCGATCGCAGCCGCATCGGGCGCGAGCCCCTGCGTCCTGGGCGCGAGCCCCTGCGTCCTGGGCGCGAGCCCCTGCATATCATCATGGATTGTCGCTTGCTCGCTCATGGCTCCAGCCATACGCGTTGGCGATCCATAGCTGCAAGGGTACGCGAATGATCGAGGCACTGAACGAGACCGAGCGGGCCGAGGCGCTCGATGGGCTCGACGAGTGGGATTATGACGATGCGCGCGACGCGATCACGCGGACGATCGTGTTCGCCGATTTCGTCGAGGCGTTCGGCTTCATGACCCAGGTCGCGCTGATCGCCGAGCGCGCCAACCATCACCCCGAATGGAAGAACGTCTGGAACCGCGTCGAAATCCTGCTGACGACGCACGACGCAGGCGGCCTGTCCCCGCGCGACATCGAAATGGCCGAAGCGATCGACGCGATCGTCGGCGACGCCTGACGGCCCCACCGTCATCCTGACACCCCTCCCGTCATCCTGGCGAAAGCCAGGACCCAGAGCCCCAGGCGGCAACGTCCGTGACCCTGGGTCCCGGGTCAAGCCCGGGATGACGGACAGGGCGCAACGCCCCCACCCCCGTCATCCTGACGAAAGTCAGGATCCAGAGCCCCAAGCGACAACGTCCGTAACCCTGGATCCTGACTTTCGTCAGGATGACGCAACGCCCCCTACCGCGCACGCCCCCGTCGCATCTGCTTGCGCAGCGCGCCGGGCATCCAGCGGGCGGCGAACGCCATCCGCCGTGCGGTCTTGCCGACATAGGTGTGAACCGTGTCGCCGTGCACCGCCGCCCAAGCGGCTTCGGCGACCGTGTCGACCCCGGTCAGCTCGAGCCCCGCCCCCGTCACCGTCTCGCGGATCGACCGGTTGGTCCCCGCCGTGCCCGCGTTGAGCAGTGGCGTGTCGATGAAACTCGGCACGAGGTCGCGCACCTTGATCCCGTCCGCCGCCCATTCGCCGTCGAGCGCCTCGGTGATCGCGCGCACGCCGAACTTGGTCGCCGAATAGGGCGCGAGCCCCGACGAGCCATAGATCGCCGACGCCGACGCGGTGTTGAGCAGGCACGATCCCGGCGTCCGCTTCAGATACGCATGACCGATCTTCGCGCCGTTGAGCACGCCGACCAGATTGACCCCGATCACCCGGTCGATCTCCGCGAAATCGGTCAGCACGAGCGGCCCGCCGGTGCCGATCCCGGCATTGTTGAACAGCACGTCGAGCCGCCCGCCCGTCGTCGCGGTGAACGCCTCCAGCGCCTCGCTCCACGCGTCGCGGTCGCGCACGTCCATGACATAGGTCGACGCGCCCCCGGGCAACGCCGCCGCGGTCTCGGCCAGCCCCGCGACGTTGACGTCGGCGAGCCCGACGCGCCAGCCCTTGCGCGCGAACAGCAAGGCGGTCGCGCGCCCTATCCCCGACCCGCCACCGGTAATGAATATGCTTTGCTGGCTCATGGCCGATCCTCTCCGTTTGATTTTGCGGTATGTTTCCCGCATCCTGCGCTCAGATGCCAGATCATTCTCCAGCGCTCGCTTTCGAATGCGTCACCAAGCGGTTCGGCGCGACCACCGCCGTCGATGCGGTCTCGCTGGACATCGCCGGGGGCAGCTTCGTCGCGCTCGTCGGCACGTCGGGATCGGGCAAGTCGACGCTGCTGAAGACGATCAACCGCCTGATCGAGCCGAGCGACGGCCGCGTCACGATCGACGGCACCGACGTCGCGGCCGGGCCCGCGTCCGACCTGCGCCGCCGGATCGGCTATGTCTTCCAGAATATCGGGCTGTTCCCGCACATGACGATCGCCGAGAACATCTCGATCGGGCTGCGCATCGCGGGTCGCGCACAGGAGGCACGCATCGACGACCTGCTCGACCTCGTCGACCTGCCGCGCGCCATCGCCGGACGGCTCCCCGACGCGCTCTCGGGCGGTCAGCGACAGCGCGTCGGGATCGCGCGCGCGCTCGCGCCGGGGGCAAGGCTGCTGCTGCTCGACGAGGCGTTCGGCGCGCTCGACCCGGTGACGCGCGACGCGCTCGGCACGCGGATCCGCGATCTCCACGACCGGCTGGGCCTCACCACGATCCTCGTCACGCACGACATGGCGGAGGCGCTGCTGCTCGCCGACCGCGTCCTCGTCATGAAGGCGGGCCGGATCGTCGCCGACGCGACGCCCGCCGATCTCGTCGCGGGCAAGGGCGGCGACGACGCGCAGGCGCTCGTCCAGGTCCCGCGCGCGCAGGCCGAACGCCTCCAGGCACTCGTCGCATGAGCGCGTTCCTCGACGCGCTCACCCGCGTACCGCCGCTGCTCGCCAGTCACGTGCTGCTGTCCGCGGCCGCGCTGCTGCTGGGGATCGCGATCAGCCTGCCGCTCGGCGTGTGGGCGGCGCGCAACGCCGCGGTCGCGCGCGTGGCGCTGGGCTTTGCCAGCCTCGTCCAGACGATCCCCAGCCTCGCGCTGCTCGCGCTCTTCTACCCGCTGCTGCTCAGCCTGTCCGCGCTGGTCGGCGGCGGCATCCCCGCTTTGGGCTTCCTGCCCTCGCTGATCGCGCTGACGCTCTATGCGCTGCTGCCGATCCTGCGCAACGCGGTCGCGGGACTGCAGGGGATCGACCCCGCGATCGTGCAGGCGGCCGACGCGGTCGGCATGACGCGCGCGCAGAAGCTCCGCCTCGTCGAGGCGCCGCTTGCCGCGCCCGTGGTGATCGCCGGCATCCGCACCGCCGCGGTCTGGACGATCGGCGCGGCGACGCTGTCGACCACCGTCGGCCAGCCGAGTCTGGGCGACATGATCTTCGCCGGGCTCCAGACGCAGAACTGGGCGCTCGTTCTCGCCGGCTGCCTGTCCGCCGCCGCGCTCGCCTTGTGCGTCGACGCGCTGATCGGCGGGATCGAATTCGGGATCCGCACGCGCCGCCGCTGGCTCTGGATCGCGAGCGCCATCCTGCTCGTCGCGGGGGCCGCGGCCGCCACCGCCCCGCTCTGGCCGCGCGGCGGCGGCGGTGACCGGACCGTCGTCGTCGGCGCGAAGAACTTCGCCGAGCAATATATCCTCGCGCGCCTGATCGGCGACCGGCTCGAGCGCGCGGGCTACACCGTGCAATACCGCGACGGGCTCGGCTCGGCGGTCGTCTTCGGCGCGCTCGCGGGGGACGATATCGACGTCTATGTCGATTATGCAGGCACGATCTGGTCGAACGAGATGAAACGCCGCGACGTGCCCGATCGCGGCGCGATGGTCAGCGCGATCGGCGACTGGGCACGCCGCACGCACGGCGTCGGCCTCGTCGGCGCGCTCGGCTTCGAGAACGCCTATGCGTTCGCGATGAAACGCGACCCCGCGCGCGACCAGCGGATCGCCAGCCTCGACGACCTCGTCCGCGCCGCGCCGCGGCTCGCGCTCGGCAGCGATCTCGAATTTCTCGAACGGCCCGAATGGGCGGCGGTCAAGCGCGCCTATCCGCTGCGCTTCGCCCGGACGACGCCGTACAGCCCGACCTTCATGTACCGCGCGCTGCAGAGCGGGAACGTCGACGTGATCTCGGCCTTCTCGTCCGACGGCCGGATCGCCGCCGACCGGCTGACCGTCCTCACCGATCCGCGCCGTGCGATCCCGGGCTATGACGCGATCCTGATGGTCGCCCCGGCGCGTGCCCGCGACGCCGCCTTCCTCGCCGCGCTCAAGCCGCTCGTCGGCCGCGTCCCCGTCGAGGCGATGCGCACCGCCAATTATCAGGTCGACCGCGACACCGACAAACAGACACCCGAGGCCGCCGCCCGCTGGCTCGCGGCGAAAATCGGTCTGTAACCAGAAAGGTGACCTGCCCCCTCCTCCCGTCATCCTGACGAAAGTCAGGATCCAGAGCCAGGCAGGACAAAGCTCCGTCATCTGAAATCCCGACTTTCGTCAGGACGACGTCACGGACGACGGCCTCAGAAGAACAGCTTGCGCACGCTCAACCGCACCGTCCGCCCGAGCGGATCGAGATACCCCGGCTGATAGGTGTTCGGCACCACCCCCGTCGCGTCGGTCACCTCCTGACGCGTGTTGAACAGGTTCGCGACCGCCAGGCTGACGCGCATCCCGCGCAGCCACGGCCGCGCCTTCACCCATTCGAGCCGCTGCCCCAGATCGACGAACAGCCGTGCATCCGCGGTCGCGAGCCCGCCGAAATTGAGCGTCTCGGGCGCCGCCGCGGTCCCGCCATCGACCGTCGTCCCCGTCGCATAGCGTCCCGACAGCCGCACGCCGATGCCGTTGTTGCTATACCCCGCCTGCGCCTCGAACTCATGCCGCGCCTGCCCGCCAGTATTGCCGATCGCATCGCCGTTGAGCAGGTCGAGCCGCGGCCCGCCCTCCTGCACCAGCACGCGGTCGGTGAAGTGCCAGGTATGGTAGAGCGCGAACTGGACGCGCCCGCCTGCCTGTCCGCCGCGACCCCCGCCGCCGCGACCGAAGCCCCCGCCCCCGCGGCCGCCGCCACCACCGGGACCGCCACCGCCAGGACCGCCGCCCTCACGCGACGCATTCGCACCGCGCGCGCCGGGGGCATCGCCGCCCTCGCCGCGACGCCGCCCACCCGGCGGCTGCATCCCCTCGAACGGATTGGGGCCGGTCCCCGCGCGAAACGCCTCGAGCTCGCGCTGGACCTTCGACTTCAGCGGCGCGGAAAAATTGATCCCCCAGCGCAGTTCGGACCGCTCGCTGCGCGCGAAGTTGATCGGCCGCCGGTCGATCCGGAGCAACGCGCCCGATCCATCGCGCGTGAACCGGTCGGGGAACGCCGCCTCGATCGCCGCGGTCGCGGTCGGAAACGCCGCGATCGGATCGTCGGTGCGGCTGTCGACATAGTTCGCGGTCAGCGTCACGTCGCGCTCGCTCCACGGCTTGAGCGTCAGCCCGAGCTTCTTCACGCGGTTATTGTCCGCGATCAGCCCCGGATTGCCGCCGCTGATCGTCGTGACCGTCGCGGTCGTCCCCTGCACATAGTCGAATACGCGCACGTTGGGCGTCGTGATCGACGGGTTGCCGAGCTGTTGCGCGCTCGGCGCCTGGTCGGTGTCGGTCACCGATGCGATCACGCGCAGCGCGGGGATCGGCGACCAGTTCGCGCCATAGCCGAGCGTCGTCAGGGTCCCGAAGTCCGACAGGTGATCCTTCGCCAGGTTGAGATTGGCCGACAGCGTGCCAAGGAACGGCAGCACGTCCTTCGACCGGCTCGCGATCGGCAGATCGAGATTGACCTGCCCGTTGACCGTATCGCGCGACACCTCGCCGCGCTGCGTCAAGCCCGCGCGATACGAGCGGCTCTCGAACCCGGCGGTCTCCGCGCCCAGCTTGATCGTCGTCGAGACCGCGCCTGCGGGCAGCGCGAACAGGCTGCCATTGACCACCGCGTCGACCCCGCCGCTGTTCTGCGAGGCATAGGCGCGGTTGCCCGCCGCCGCGCCGATGTCGCCCGGCGTCAGCGGTCCGAACGGCTGCGCGCCCGGATCGCCCGCCGCGAGCCGCGCGTTGAACGCGGTCGCATCGACGCCGGTGTCGGTGAAGGTCTGCGTGTCGCTGCGATCGTAATTCCCCGTCAGCGTCCAGCGCCACGTGCCGACGTCGCCGTTCAGCGTGGTCCCCAGATGCGCCGCGATCGACGACACGCGCTGCGCGAGCGGCAGGAACCCGTCATCGTCGAGCGCGCGGTTGACGCTGCTCCCGTCCGCCAGCGTCAGCGCGGCGATCGGCAAGCCGTTCAGGCTGCGCGTGTCGGTCGATTCGACGCGTCCGTTGATCGTCGCGCCGACATTGCCGAAGATGTTGCGCGCATAGACGCTGTTCGCGGTAAAGGTGTTGCTCGACCCCAGCAGCGTCCGGAACGGCGTCGGGTCGACGACCGCCCCGCCCGCACCGACCGCCGCGCCCCCGCCGACCGCCCCGCTCGTGCCCCCGCTGTTCCCCGTGACGGGGACGATATCGCGCTCCGCCTCGGTCAGCGCCGAGGTCGAGCTGTATTCGGCGTGCAGGTTCACGCGCCGGTCGCGCGCGATCGTCAGCAGGTCGAGCTTGGCCTCCGGCGTGCTGCTGCCCCTCGGTCGGCATCCGGCCGATCGCCTCCGCGGTCACCGCACGGAAGCGGCGGCGCAGCACGAAGTTCACCACCTTCTG
Source organism: Sphingomonas sp. 22R3R2A-7 (assembly GCF_036856055.1). NCBI lineage: Bacteria > Pseudomonadati > Pseudomonadota > Alphaproteobacteria > Sphingomonadales > Sphingomonadaceae > Sphingomonas > Sphingomonas sp. 22R3R2A-7. Next base: position 1,990,743 of record NZ_JASPFR010000001.1, read on the forward strand.
ATCCGCGCGATAGCCGTATTTCAGCGCGACCTCCTCAGGCAGGATCTCGACGCGCTGGATCGCCTCGGTCGGGATGTCGCGGATCTCGGAAAAGCTCGAGATGCGCCGCCCGTTGAGCAGCACCACCGGCGCCCCCCGCTGCCGCGCCCGCTCGTCGTCTGCGGGCTGAGCTCAGTCAGCAGGTCGGAGATCGAGCTGACGCCGTACGACCGGATCTCCGCCTGCCCCAGCGTCTGGTCGGGCGGGATGTCGCCGACCACCGACCCCGGCAGCTTGCGCGATCCGGTGATGACGATCTCGTCCGCCTCGCCCGCCTCTTCGGCCTCCCCCGCCTCGGCGCCCGTCTGCGCCGCAGCCCCAGTCGCAGCCGGTGCGGGCACCGGCGCCTGTTGTGCCGCCGCGATCGAGGGCAGGCTCGCCACCAGCATCAGACCGAATTTACGCATATACTGGCACCCCGTTCGTCGAGCGCCCCGGCTAGCGGCCAATTGTCGCAGGATTATGCCCGACGCGCGGCACGCGCCCTCACGGCGCGACCGACGGCACGACGGACACCGGCGGCGCCGCGATCAGCTCCATCTTCGTCGTCGTCGTGCCGAGGTCGATCCCCGCCTCGCGGAACTGGCGCAACAGCGTGAACAGCAGGTCGCTGCGCACCGGATAGGTGTCGCGCGGGCTCGCGACATAGGCAAAGCAGTTGAGCTTGACGCGGCCCGCATCGATCGAGATCGATGAACACCTTGACCTCGGGATCGTCGAGCACCTCGGGCTTTTCCGCAAACGCCGCGAACAGCATCGTCCGCACCGCGTCGATGTCGCTTTCGAGCGGGACGGAGAATTGCAGCTGGATCCGGCCGATCGGCGCGGCGAGCGTCATGTTCTGGATCGTCTTGGTGATCAGCTCCGAATTGGGGACGATTAGCGTCGACCGGTCCGCGACCTGGATCTCGGTCGAGCGCACGTTGATCCGCTTCACATCGCCCTCCTGGTTGCCAATCCGCACCCAGTCACCGATCTTGACCGGCCGCTCGGCGAGCAGGATCAGACCCGAAACGAAGTTCTGCGTGATCGCCTGCAACCCGAAGCCGATCCCGACCGACAGCGCGCCGAGCACGACCGCGAGCTTCTCCATCCCGATGCCCAGCGCAGCGAGCGCCCACAGCACCGCGGCGATGATCCCCGCATAACGCGCGACCATCGTCACCGAATTCTGCGCGCCCGCATCCATCGCGGTCGTCGGCAGATAGCTGTTGACCAGCCAGTGCTGCAGCCCGCGCATGATCGCCAGCGCGACGAACAGCACCGCGAACGACCGCAGCACCGCCCCCGGCGAAATCGTCACCTCGCCGATCGTGACGCCGCCCGCGACCGTCCCGAACAGCTCGAAGACCGAGGTCACGCCCGCGCCGAACGGCGCCATCACCGCGCCGATCGCCAGCATGATCAGCACCAGCCGCAGCGCCGCCGACACCAGCACGCCGATCTGGTCGACCGTCCGGTTGCCGACGCCGAAGCCGCTGTTCGCGGTCCGCCCGATCCGGTTGGTACTCGACAGCGCCGCGCGCGACGCGTCGTCGGTGAACGTCATCAACAAATACAGCGTCGCGCCGACGATCGCGCCCCACAGCATCCACTGGCCGATCTTCAGCCCAAAATTGACATAACCGATCAGCGTCGCGACCAGCGCGACGACGACCGCGATCCACACCAGCAGCGCGACGATCGCGAGCACGCTGTTGCGCGCGGGCTTTTCGGGGTCGGGCAACGCCGCCGCGCGCAGCCGGCCGAGCGCCATCAGCACGCTCGCGATCAGCCCGAGGTGCAGCACCGCGATCAGCGCGTTCGCCGCGGTCGACGCCGCCGCGCTCGCGCCGATCAGCACGTTGCCCGCGATCAGCAGCTGCCCGGCAAAGATCAGCGCCGCCGCCGCCCAGGTATAGGGCCTGAGGCGCTGCGCGGCGGTATCGCCGATCGGCAGCAGCCGCCACGTCGGCTGCGCGCGCAGCAACAGTGCGCCGCCGAGCGACGACAGGAATGCGGTGAAGAACGACAGCCCGACGAAGCTCGACGCCAGCGTGTTCCACGGCGTCGACAACAGCGCCGACCAGCGCAGCGACGTCACCAACGCGAGCGCCGCGAACCCCGGCAACAGCGTCCCGATCACCACCAGCCACAGCGCATAGGCCGACCGCCTTATCCGCCCGCCCGGCGCATGGTTGGTCGCATAGCCGCGCCCCATCCGGTGCAGCGCGCCGCGTACCGGCCAGAGCAGCACCAGCGCGGCGAGCAGCCCGGCGAGCGCGATCGTCGCGGCGCGGCTGTCGAACCGCTGGACGAACTGCCGCGCCCCCGGCGGCGAACCGGTTGAGCCTGGCGGTGTCGCGCGGCAGGTGATCGACGATCGCGGTCCACAGCGTCGGCGACAGCGGCGACGGCGATTTCTCGGAGAGCTGCTGGCCGAGTTCCTCCGCCTCCGCCGCACCGATATCGTCGATCTGCTGCTTGGCCTCGACCCCGATCAGCCGTGCGCGCTTGATCGCCGAATCGAGCGCCGACTGGCTCTGCGCGAGCAGGCGGCGCTGCTGGCGGATCTCGGGTGCCTCGACCACCCCGGGCGTCGTCGCGCCGAGCTCGGTCACGCGCGCCTGGACCAGCGCCATCTCGGGCGTCAGCACGCGGACCGCGTCGGCGGCGGTCGCCTGCACCGCCTGCGCGCGCACGCGCAGCGCCTGCCGCGCCGCGTCGTCGCGCGCATCCACCGCCGCATCGTCGATCGCCTGGAGTTCCGCCGACGCGCGCGTCAGCCCCGCCGCGACGGTCGCGACCTTGGGCTCGTCCTGCGCCGTCGCAGGCAGCGCGGACACGAGAAGCAGCACCGCGGCAAGATAACGAAAAACGCTCATCCGTCCGGCTCTACAGCCTCGCGGTCAAAAACGGGAGGGGCAGCCGCGATGGCGCCCCGCCCTTACCCACCGCGCCCCTGTTCTCCCGCGAAGGCGGGAGCCCAGTCTGGGTCCCCGCCTCCGCGGGGACACAAGCCGCGTCTCCCCCTATTCCAGCTCGAGGATCACCTGATCCACCGCGAGGCTGTCGCCCGTCTTGGCCGCCACCGCCTTCACCACGCCCGTCTTCTCCGCGCGCAGGATATTCTCCATCTTCATCGCCTCGACCACCGCGAGCGCCTGCCCCGCCTCGACCCTGTCCCCCGCCGCGACGTCGAGCCGCACGAGCAGACCCGGCATCGGGCAGATCAGGAATTTCGACAGATCGGGCGCGACCTTCTCGATCATGTGCGCGGCATAGGGCGCGACCCGCGCGGGCAGCACGCGCGCGACATGGCTCGCGCCGCGCGTCGTCAGCTTGAACCCCGCGCGCGCCCTGGCGATGCGGATCGTGAGATGCTCGTCGCCCTCGACCACCACCATCCGGTCGCCCGGGGTGTATTCGAGCGACATATCGAGCTCCTCGCCATCGACCGCGATCCCGTCGGTCGACACCGAGACCGCATGGTCGACCGTGTCGATCGTCACCACCCAGTCGGCGGGCGGACGAAGCCGCTTGCCGAGCTGCCCGTCGACCCGCCGCGCGCGATCGGCCTCCGCGGTGGCGGCGAACGCGGCGACGGCGGCAAGCGTCCTGAGCAGGTCGGCATCCGCGGGCGCGCCGTGGAAGCCGTCGGGATATTCCTCGGCGATGAACCCGGTCGTCAGCGCCCCCGACTGGAAGCGCGGATGCTGCATGATCGCCGACAGGAAATCGATGTTGTTGCCCGGCCCCTCGAGCTCGAACGCGTCGAGCGCCGCGATCTGCGCCGCGACCGCCCCCTCGCGCGTCGGCGCCCAGGTGATCAGCTTGGCGATCATCGGGTCATAGAACATGCTGACCTCGCCCCCCTCGCGCACGCCGTCGTCGACGCGCACGCGGGGTTCGGCGGAGGCATCCAGACGGTCCGTCACCCCAGCGAACGCTGGGGTCTCCCCGTTCGAGCCGCGCGTGTCCCCACCGGAAGACCCCAGCGTTCGCTGGCGTGACGTCGAAGTCATGGGGGACGTCTCGGGCGGATTATACCGCACCAGCCGCCCGATGCTCGGCAGGAACCCGCGATACGGGTCCTCCGCATAGACCCGGTTCTCGATCGACCAGCCGTTGAGCTTCACGTCGTCCTGCGCGAACCCGAGCGGCTCGCCCGCCGCGACGCGGATCATCAGCTCTACCAGATCAAGCCCGGTGATCTCCTCGGTCACCGGATGCTCGACCTGCAACCGCGTGTTCATCTCGAGGAAGTAGAATCCCTCGCCGCTCGTATCCGCGCCCGACACGATCAGCTCGACCGTCCCGGCCGAATAATAGCCGACAGCCCGCGCCAGCGCGACCGCCTGCTCGCCCATCGCCTTGCGCATCTTGGGCGTCACGAACGGCGACGGGGCCTCCTCGACGACCTTCTGGTGCCGCCGCTGGATCGAGCATTCACGCTCGTTGAGATAGACGATGTTGCCATGCTGGTCGCCGATCAGCTGGATCTCGATATGCCGCGGGCTCTCGATGAACTTCTCGATGAACACGCGGTCGTCGCCGAACGACGCCAGCCCCTCGCGCTTGGTCGCCTCGAACCCCTCGCGGACGTCCTGCTCGCCATAAGCCAGCCGCATGCCCTTGCCGCCGCCGCCCGCCGACGCCTTCATCATCACTGGATAGCCGATGTCGCCCGCGATCCGCACCGCCTCGTCGGTGTCCGCGATCTCGCCCAGATAGCCCGGCACGACGTTGACGCCCGCCGCCTTGGCGAGCTTCTTCGATTCGATCTTGTCGCCCATCGCCGCGATCGCAGCGGGCGGCGGCCCGACGAACGCGATCCCCGCCTCGGCGCACGCCCGCGCAAAGCTCTCGCGCTCGGACAGGAAGCCATAGCCCGGATGGATACAGTCCGCGCCCGTCTCCTTGGCCGCCAGCAGGATCAGCTCGGCCTTGAGATAGCTCTCCGCCGCGGGCGCGGGCCCCAGCCTTACGCTCTCGTCCGCCATCAGCACGTGCGGGCTGCGCACATCGGCGTCGGAATAGACCGCGACGGTCTTGATCCCCATCGCCTTGGCGGTGCGCATCACCCGGCATGCGATCTCGCCGCGATTGGCGACCAGGATTTTCTTGAACATCTCTCGCCCTAAACTGTGCCGTCTCCCCGGCTTGGCGCCGGGTGCGGACGTGTATTTACTGGTACCAGATCATCGATTTGAGCTGCGCGGTCCGTGCCTTGGTCAGGTCGGTGCGACAGCCGGCGACCGTCATCCCCTGCGCCGATCCGCCGGCATATTGCCCGCCCTCGATCACGCACTGCGTGTCGCGGAACTTGAGCCACGCGCGCTGGCTCTCGAGCAACGCCGCGGCATAGCCGAACCCGCCGCCGCGCGACCCGTCCTGCCCGTCGCGTTGCTTCATATAGGCATAGGTCCGCTTCCACTGCGCGGTCATCGCCGCGTCCGCCTGCGCATAGCTGCCGCCCGCGGACCGGGTCATCTGCGCCTGCGACTGCATCGGCGCGGCGGCCATCAAAAGTGCGATCAGCAGCATGTCTTGGCCTCGCGCATCGGTTCGGCACCCGTCATCGGCGTCATCCCCAGCTTCGCCAGCAACGCCGCATCCGCGCTGTCGCCCGCATTGCCCGTCGTCAGCAGCGTGTCGCCGGTGAAGATCGAATTCGCCCCCGCCATGAAGCACAAGGCCTGCGTCGCCTCGGACATGCTCTCGCGTCCCGCCGACAGCCGCACCATGCTCAGCGGCATCGTGATCCGCGCCACCGCGACGGTCCGCACGAATTCGATGTCGTCGATCTTGGCGAGCGGCGTGTCGGCGAGCATGTTGCCGAGCACCGTCCCCTTGACCGGCACCAGCGCGTTCACCGGCACGCTCTCGGGATGCCGCGGCAGCGTGGCGAGCGCATGGACGAAGCCGACGCGGTCGCCGCGCGTCTCGCCCATCCCGACGATCCCGCCGCAGCACACCGAAATCCCCGCATCGCGCACGTTGGCCAGCGTCTCCAGCCGGTCCTCGAAGGTCCGCGTGGTGATGACGTTGCCGTAATTCTCCGGCGAGGTGTCGATATTGTGGTTGTAGTAATCGAGCCCCGCATCGGCGAGCTGCCGCGCCTGCTCCGCATCGAGCATCCCGAGCGTCATGCACGTCTCCAGCCCCATCGCGCGCACGCCCTCGACCATCGCCACGACCTTCGGCATGTCGCGCGCCTTCGGGTTGCGCCACGCCGCGCCCATGCAGAACCGCTGCGAACCCGCCGCCTTGGCATGCGCCGCGTCGGCGAGCACGGCATCGACGTCCATCAGCTTTTCCGCCTTCAGCTGCGTATCCGCGCTCGCCGACTGCGAACAATAGCCGCAATCCTCGGGGCAGCCGCCGGTCTTGATCGACAGGAGCGTGCAAAGCTGCACCTCGCTCACCGCATGATGCGCGCGGTGCACGGTCTGCGCCCGGTACATGAGTTCGTCGAACGGCAGGTCGAACAACGCCGCGATCTCCGCCCGCGTCCAGTCCATACGCACCGTGCCCCCCTCCCCTTCAGGGGAGGGGCTGGGGGTGGGGCCGGTCCGCATATCCGACGCAGCGTTCGCGGCGGAACCCCACCCCAACCCGTCCCCTGAAGCGGAGGGGCTCGTGCGGATCATCGTATCGGTCATTCTGCGGCTTCCTCTTGCGGGCCCATATTATGGCCGAGGAGCTTCAACACGTCCTCGGCGGCCTGGATCAGGTTGGTGCCGGGTCCGAAGATCGCCTGGACCCCGGCATCACGCAGCGCCTGATAGTCCTGTGCGGGAATAACGCCACCCGCGATCACCTTGATATCCGCGCGTCCCGCCTCGCGCAGGTGGCCGATCAGCTCGGGGATCAGCGTCTTGTGCCCCGCCGCGAGGCTCGACGCGCCGACCACGTCGACGTCCTTGGCGAGCGCCAGCGCGGCGACCTCCGCCGGGGTCTGGAACAGCGCGCCCGGCACGATCTCGAACCCCAGATCGCCGAACATCGACGAGACGAGATTGGCGCCGCGGTCATGCCCGTCCTGCCCCATCTTGGCGACCAGCATCCGGGGCTTGCGTCCCAGCCGCCGCTCGGTCGCTTCGACCCCGTCGGTCAGCCGCGTCCAGCGCGCATCGTCCTCATACGCGCCGCCATAGACGCCCGACACCGGCGTCGGCTGCGTGCCATAGCGCCCGAACACATCCTCCATCGCCGACGAGATCTCGCCCAAGGTCGCCCGCGCCCGCGCGCACTCGACCGCGAGTGCGAGCAGGTTCTCGGACCCCTTCGCCCCGTCGCGCAGGGCATCCAGCGCCGCCCGGCACGCCTCCTCGTCGCGCGTCGCCTTCACGCGCGCGATCCGCTCGACCTGGCCGGCGCGCACCGCGACATTGTCGACGTCGAGGATCTCGATCGCGTCCTGTTCGGCGAGCTTGTACTTGTTCACCCCGACGATCACGTCCTCGCCGCGATCGACGCGCGCCTGGCGTCCCGCGGCGGCCTCCTCGATCATCGCCTTGGGCCAGCCTGCCGCGACGGCCTTCGCCATCCCGCCCTCGGCCTGGATCCGCTCGATCAGCGTCCATGCGCCATCGACGAGGCTCTGCGTCAGGCTCTCGATATAATAGCTGCCGCCGAGCGGATCGACGACCTTGGTCATCCCCGTCTCTTCCTGCAGCACGATCTGCGTGTTGCGCGCGATCCGGGCGGAGAAGTCGGTCGGCAGCGCGATCGCCTCGTCGAGCGCGTTGGTGTGGAGCGACTGCGTGCCCCCCAGCATCGCCGCCATCGCCTCGATCGTCGTGCGCATGACGTTGTTGTACGGGTCCTGCTCGGTCAGCGAGACTCCGCTCGTCTGGCAGTGCGTGCGCAGCATCTTCGACCGCTCGTCCTGCGCGCCCAGCTGCGTCATCGCACGGTGCCACAGCACGCGCGCGGCGCGCAGCTTGGCGATCTCCATGAAGAAGTTCATGCCGATCGCGAAGAAGAACGACAGCCGGCCGGCGAACTTGTCGATGTCGAGCCCGGACGCGACGCCGTATTTCACATATTCCATGCCGTCGGCGATCGTGAAGGCGAGCTCGTGGAGCTGCGTCGCCCCCGCCTCCTGCATGTGATAGCCGCTGATCGAGATGCTGTTGAACTTGGGCATCTCGCGGCTGGTGTAGCCGAAGATGTCCGAGATGATCCGCATGCTCGGCTCGGGCGGGTAGATGTAGGTGTTGCGGACCATGAACTCCTTGAGGATGTCGTTCTGGATGGTCCCGTCGAGCAGGTGCCGCGGCACGCCCTGCTCCTCGCCCGCGACGATGAAGAAGGCGAGGATCGGGATCACCGCGCCGTTCATCGTCATGCTGACCGACATCTTGTCGAGCGGGATGCCGTCGAACAGGATCTTCATGTCCTCGACGCTGTCGATCGCGACGCCCGCCTTGCCGACATCGCCCGTCACGCGCGGATGGTCGCTGTCATAGCCACGATGCGTCGCCAGATCGAACGCGACCGAGAGCCCCTTCTGCCCCGCGGCAAGATTACGCCTGTAGAACGCGTTCGACGCCTCCGCGGTCGAGAACCCCGCATATTGCCGGATCGTCCACGGCCGCCCCGCATACATCGACGCCCGCACCCCACGCGTGAACGGCGCGAACCCGGGCAACCCCGGATCCGCAGTCACGTCCTCCGCGGTATAGAGCGGCTTGACGTCGATCCCCTCGGGCGTCGCCCAGGTGAGGTCGGCGCCCTTCACCTCTTTCGCGGCAGCAGCCTCCCACTCGGCAAGCGTCGGGTTCGGTTTGTCAGTCATACTCTAGTTCCCCGGCGAAGGCCGGGGCCCAGCCCTAAAATAAATCGCGCGCGGCAGCGCGTTCGATGCTGCGCATCGAGCCTGGGCCCCGGCCTCCGCCGGGGAACGAGAAGCGCGCGTGGTCACGTCCCCGTGAACACCGGCTTGCGCTTCGTCAGGAACGCGATCCCGCCCTCCATCGAATCCGCCGACCCGCGCGCCGCCCGCTGGTTGACCGCCTCGGCCTCCATCGCGCCCGCATAGTCGCTCGCATACGCAGCCGTGATCGCACGCCGCATCAGCCCCAATGCCACCGTCGGCATCGCCGCCAGCCGCTCCGCCAGCGCGAACGCCTCCGCGTCGAGCGCGTCGTCCGCGACGACCTTGTGCACCATCCCCCAGTCGAGCGCCTTCGCCGCGGGCACGCGCTCGCCCAGCATCATCATCTCGGTCGGCGCGACGAACGCCTGGAGGAAATACGCGCTCTCGCTCGCAACGCAGAAGTCCGCGGCGAGCGCGAGGCTGCACCCGATCCCCGCCGCCGGCCCGCGCACCGCGCTCACCACCGGCACGCCCAGATCGGCGATCGCCGCCATCGCCGGGTTATAGCTCCCCGTCAGCGCCGTGTAGGTCGCCGCACCCGGATCATCCGACCCCAGCGCCCCGCTACCGACATCCGCCCCCGAACAGAACGCGCGCCCCGCGCCTGCGATCAGCACCGCCCGCGCACCGTCGAGCGAGGCGACCGCCGCGGCGATCTCCTCGAACATCGCCGGCGGCGCCGCATTCAGCCGGTCGGGGCGGTTGAGCGTCAGCACCAGCACGTCGCCACGCCGCTCGCTCAGGATATGCTCGGCCATCAGTGCCCCCCTTTCGGTGTTTCCATGAGTTCGACGAGCATCCCGCCAAAGTCCTTCGGGTGGACGAACACGATCGGCGTGCCATGCGCGCCGATCCGCGGTTCGCCGAGCACCGTCGCGCCCTTCGCCTTCAGATCCGCGACCGCCGCCTGGATGTCGGGCACCTCGAAACACACATGATGCTGCCCCCCGCCGGGTTCTTGCGCAAAAACCCCGCGATCGGCGAGCTGTCGTCATAGGGTTCGATCAGCTCGATCTGCGTGTTGGGCGCATCGATGAAGCACACCTTTACGCCCTGCGCGGGCAGGTCGAACGGCTCCCCGATCGCGGTCGCACCGAGCAGCACCCGGTACGTCTCGACCGACTTCGCGATCGACGGCGTCGCGACCCCGACATGGTTGAGGCGGCCCAGAGGCGTGGCAAGAGTCATGAAGGGGTCCAATCCACGGTCGGTAGCATCATCGGCCGACCAATCCGGCGACGCGTGCCAGAGCGAGCGGGTTGTAGCCGGTTATCGTCGCGAGCGGAGCGCCTGACCGATCGAACACCAATGTACGGGGGATGAGCATGTCGGCCGCCTTGGTCAGTGATCGGATCTGGCTGTCCGGCAGCACGGCATAAGCATCCGGCGCCATGCCGTATTCGACCATATAGCGCGCGAGATCCTCTCGCGACGCACCCGGATCGCGGACATTGAGATAGATCAGATTAAGATCGCTGCGGCCGAACCGACGGCGAAGGTCAGCGATTTTCGGCGCTTCGCTCCGACAAGGTCCGCACCAGCTTGCCCAAAGCGTAATGACCGTCGGGGCGCCCGTATGCACGAGATCGCGGAGCAGCGCCTTTCGGCCATCGGGAAGCGTGATCGGCAATTTTCCGATCACGGCAAGCGCGGGCGGCGGCGGACCGTCATCAAATGATCGTACGACCAGAATTCTGCCGACCAAGACGACCAGAAGCGCTATCACGACACAGCCGAGCGCTCGCCACCATCGACGGCGCGGCGCACCGGGCGCGTCGGTATCGATGTGACGGCGTTTCACTATTCGCCCTCCGCCGCGGGCGGGGCAGGCGGCGGCGGTGGCACGACGCCAAGCGTATAGCCGCACACGCCGAGCACCTGGCGGACCATCGCATCGCTCGCCGGCGCGGCGAAATTGGCCTGCACCGCAAAGCCCGCGCCGTTGGTCGTCTCGACGCGCAACGTCTTCGATTTGACGAGGAACGTCGTCAGCCGCGTGATCGCCTCGGGATCGATGATATACGTCCCCGTCCCCGGAAACTGCCAGTTATAGGTAAACGCCGGCCCGCCATCGAAGCGCACCGCGACGGGCTTATCCGCGCCCTGCCCGAGCGACTGCGGCTGGATGAACTGGATCGACACGATCGGCTCGGTGCCGACGTCGCACTTCACGACGAACCGCGACAGCCCGTCATTGCCCGTGACCGACGCGGAGATGCTGCGCACCCCCGCCGGATTGGTCCGGTCGGCGAGCTTCCACGCGGGCGTTGCCCCCCGTGCCCGTCGCGACCGCAGCCTGCGCAAGCAGAAGCGCGATCATTGCTCGATCCTCGGGGTCGGCCGTATCCCGGACCGCATTTCCTCGAACGTTTCCAGACGGATCAGGCGTCCGTTGATCTGGATGACCGAGTCGACCACCCGTCGCACCTGCCCGTTGGTCGCGGCGAGTTCCTCGTTCAACCGCTCGACCTTGCTGCGGAGCAGGATGACGGATCTCGATCGTCCGCATCGCGTCGCCGATCATGCCCATGCGGTATGCTCCGCGTCGGACAACCCGGCCTCGCGCAGCCTGGCGTCGATATCGGCGCGCAGACGCTGCTGCCCCTCGATCGCCGCGTCGAGCGCGGCGTGCATCGCCGGGAGCGCCTCGTCGAGTTCGTGGATCAACAGCTTGAACCGATCGTCCTCGGTCATGTCGCCCTCCACGACATAACGCGAGGTCGCCTCGCGAACGACATGCCCGACCGACATGCCGTTGCTCGCCGCAAACGCGTCGAGTGCCGCTTTGTGATCGGGCGTGGTCAGAAACGTCACGCGTTCGGTCTGCATGTCACGACTCCTTCGCATGACATGATAATGTGCTTGGCATGCCCCAACAAGCCGCCCCTTCAGAGCGGGATGTTGTCATGCTTCTTCCACGGATTCTCGAGTCGCTTGCCGCGCAGCTTGCGCAGGCCCAGCGCGATCCGCCGCCGCGTCGAATGCGGCTGGATCACCTCGTCGATGAACCCCTTGGACGCCGCCACGAACGGATTGGCAAAGCGCGCCTCATACTCCGCGGTGCGCGCCGCGATCTCCTCGGGCGTCTTGCCGCGGAAGATGATCTCGACCGCGCCCTTCGCGCCCATCACCGCGATCTCCGCGGTCGGCCACGCATAGTTGAGGTCGCCGCGCAGATGCTTCGACGCCATCACGTCGTACGCGCCGCCGTACGCCTTGCGCGTGATGACGGTGATCTTGGGCACGGTCGCCTCGGCATAGGCGAACAGCAGCTTCGCGCCGTGCTTGATGATGCCGTTATGCTCCTGCGCGGTGCCGGGCAGGAAGCCGGGGACGTCGACGAACGTCACGATCGGGATCTCGAACGCGTCGCAGAAGCGCACGAACCGCGCCGCCTTCTTCGAGCTGTTGATGTCGAGCACGCCCGCCAGCACCATCGGCTGGTTCGCGACGAAACCGACGGTGCGCCCCTCGATCCGGCCGAACCCGGTGATGATGTTGGCCGCATGCGCCGGCTGCGTCTCGAAGAAATCGCCCTCGTCGACGACCTTCCGGATCAGCTCGTGCATGTCGTAAGGCTGGTTCGCCGAGGCCGGCACCAGCGTGTCGAGGCTGTTCTCGATCCGGTCCCAGTCATCCGCGGTCGGCCGCTCGGGCACGCCCGCACGGTTCGATCTGGGGAGGAAGTCGAAGAAGTCGCGCGCCGCGAGCAGTGCCTCGATGTCGTTCTCGAACGCGTTGTCCGCGACCGACGTCTTGGTCGTGTGAGTCACCGCGCCGCCGAGCGCCTCCTGCGTCACGACCTCGTTCGTCACCGTCTTCACCACGTCGGGGCCGGTCACGAACATGTAGCTCGAATCCTTCACCATGAAGATGAAGTCGGTCATCGCAGGGCTGTAGACCGCGCCGCCCGCGCACGGCCCCATGATCAGCGAAAGCTGCGGCACGACGCCGCTCGCGAGCGCATTGCGCTGGAACACCTCGGCATAGCCGCCGAGCGAGGCGACCCCCTCCTGGATGCGCGCGCCGCCGCTGTCGTTCAGCCCGATGATCGGCGCGCCGACCTTCATCGCGCTGTCCATCACCTTGCAGATCTTCTGCGCATGACGCTCGCTGAGCGACCCGCCGAATACCGTGAAATCCTGGCTGAAGACGAAGACCAGTCGGCCGTTGATCGTGCCAGAGCCCGTGACCACGCCGTCGCCGGGGATCACCTGATCCTGCATGCCGAAATCGACGCAGTTATGCTCGACATACATATCGAGCTCCTCGAACGATCCCTCGTCCAGCAGCACGTCAAGGCGCTCCCTTGCGGTGAGCTTCCCCTTGGCGTGCTGCGCTGCGATCCGCTTGATACCCCCGCCCACTCTTGCGGCTTCGCGGCGTCGTTCAAGCTCTTCGATCGTCGATGACATCGTCTCTCCGTCCTGCTGATGGCCTTCACAGAGCGGGACGCTTCGCGCAAATGCAATGTTGCAAACTTGTAGCGACCATGTTTGCAAACTAGGTTCGGGGTATGACCACACCCCCCGCCGCCTCTTCGTCGGACACCGGCTGCGCGACCTTCGCGGGACGCTCGGGATCAGCCAGGCGGCGATGGCGGTCCGGATCGGCATCTCGGTCAGCTATCTCTCGCAGATCGAGAATGGCGACCGCCCGGTCAGCGAGGCGGTGCTCGTCACATTGGCGCGCGAATTCCCCGCCGACTGGGGCAGCATCGACGCCGCCGACGACACCGCGTTGCTCGTCGCGACATTGGAGGCCGTCACCGACACCAGCGTCGCCGCACCGACGCTCGACGAAAGCGCGATCCGCCGCGCGGTCAAGCACCAGCCTTTGCTCGCGCAACGCCTCGTCGCGATGCACGACGCCTATCGCCGCGCGCAGGAACAGTTGCGCGCGCTCGACGACCGTCTCGTCGCCGGCTCGGGCGCACCCGGACTGCTCCCCTGGGAGGATGTCCGCGACTGGTTTCACGCCGCGGGCAATTATGTCGACACGCTCGACCGCCGCGCGGAGGAAATCGGCGAGACGCTCGGCAGCGACCGGATCGCAGCCCTCGAGGCACGGCTCGCCGCACGCGGCGTCTCGGTGACAATCTCGGGCGCACTCGCCGCGCCGTTACGCGACTATGACGGCGCGACGTTGCGGCTCGACGGATCGCAACCGGGCGAGACCACGCTTTTCTCGCTCGCGCATCAGGTCGCGCGCAGCGAGTTCGCCGACCTGATCGCCGATATCGTCGCCGCCTCCGACATGGCGTCGGAGACCGCGCGCGCGCTGCTGACCGCAGGACTCACCAACTACGCCGCGGGCGCGATCGTCATGCCCTATACGCGCTTCCGTAGCGAGGCGCGCAGCGTGCGCCACGATATCGACCGGCTGCGGCGGATCTTCGGCACCAGCTTCGAACAGACCTGCCACCGGCTCTCGACCTTGCAGCGCCCCGGAGCGCTCGGCATCCCGTTCTTCTTCTGCCGCGTCGACATGGCGGGCAACATCACCAAGCGTCACTCCGCCACCCGCCTCCAGTTCGCGCGCTTCGGCGGCGCCTGTCCGTTGTGGATCGTCCACGAGGCGGTGGCGATCCCCGACCGCATCCTCACGCAGCTGATCGAGACGACCGACGGCATCCGCTACGTCTCGATGGCGAAGGGGCTGGTGAAACCGTCCGAGACCTACACGCGCCCCGCCCGCCGCTATGCGGTGGCGCTGGGCTGCGAGGAGGCGAACGCCTCCGAATTCATCTACGCCGACGCGCTCGGCACCGGCGGCATCGCGACCCCGATCGGCTCGTCCTGCCGCATCTGCCTGCGCCCCGACTGCGACCAGCGCGCGTTTCCGCCGGCGGCGAGCGAAATCCGCGTCGACCCCAACCGCCGCGGCGCGGTCCCATACGAAGTGATGTGAGCGGCCCCCGGCCGCCCCAAACGCCCCCCCGGCGAAGGCCGGGGCCCAATTGGGGGACGGAAATAACGAGGGGCAGCGCGCCGTTACCACGACCTCCCCAATTGGCCCCGGCCTCCCCGGGGAGGCAGCCGTCCTGTCAGAACGCTCGCCCGAAAACCGTCATCCCCGCGAAGGCGGGGATCCAGACCGGCGAACGGCACTGACGCCCACAAAGGCCAGCCAGTCTGGCTTCCCGCCTCCGCGGGAATGACGAGGCTTGGCGAGAAGCCTCAGTCCTTCGGAAAGAACCGCTCCACCACATTACTCGCCAGTCGCGACGGCCGCAGCGTCTCCGCATCGAGACAGCACCAGCTCGACTTCACCTCGGCGAGCACATCCTCGCCGCGCTTGATGATCGTCTCGTAGAACGCGCGCGCGCCCTGCACCTTTTCGAGCAGCACCGTCGCGATGACGTCGTCGTCGAGGAACGCGGGCTTGCGGTACGTGATCTCGTGTTTGAGCGCGACCCACAGATGCCCCGCCACCGCATCCGCAGGCGCAAGCCGCTGCCAGTGATCGATCACCGCCGCCTGTACCCACTTCAGATAGTTCGCGTTGTTGACGTGACCCATGAAGTCGATGTCGGCCGGCTCGATGCCGATGGCGTAGGTGTGGGGAATGGCTGTTGACACGCAGGACATATAGCACGCGAAGCTGAACATAGCGATGACGCGCCGGCTTCGATACCGACAATAAACGCTATTCCAGCCACCGCGCGCCGCGCCTAGCATTGCGACAGCGCCCGCCTCTTGTGTTGCCCAAATGCAACACCATGTCTTGGCCAACACCGAACCCATCCCACAGGAATGCGTCATGAACATCGACAAATTCACCGACCGCGCGAAAGGCTTTCTGCAATCCGCGCAGACCGTCGCGATCCGCATGAACCATCAGCGGATCGCGCCCGAGCATCTGCTGAAGGCGTTGCTCGAGGACGAACAGGGCATGGCCGCGGGGCTGATCGCGGCGGCGGGCGGCGACGCGAAGCGCGCGACGTCCGAGACCGATCTCGCGCTCGCGAAGATCCCCGCCGTGTCGGGCTCGGGCGCGCAGACCACGCCGGGCATCGACAATGACGCGGTCCGCGTGCTCGACCAGGCCGAACAGATCGCGACCAAGGCGGGCGACAGCTTCGTCACCGTCGAACGCCTGCTCGTCGCGCTCGCGCTCTCGCTCAACACCGCCGCGGGCAAGGCGCTCAAGACCGCGGGCGTCACCCCCGAGGGGCTCAACACCGCGATCAACACCGTCCGCCAGGGCCGCACCGCGGACACCGCGGGCGCCGAGGACCGCTATGACGCGCTCAAGAAATTCGCGCGCGACCTCACCCAGGCGGCACGCGACGGCAAGCTCGACCCCGTGATCGGCCGCGACGAGGAGATCCGCCGCACGATCCAGATCCTCGCGCGCCGCACCAAGAACAACCCCGCGCTGATCGGCGAACCCGGCGTCGGCAAGACCGCGATCGCCGAGGGCCTCGCGCTGCGCATCGCGAACGGCGACGTCCCCGATACGCTCAAGGACCGCCGCCTCATGTCGCTCGACATGGGCTCGCTCATCGCCGGCGCGAAATATCGCGGCGAGTTCGAGGAACGGCTCAAGGGCGTGCTCGACGAGGTGAAGGCCGCCGAGGGCGACATCATCCTGTTCATCGACGAGATGCACCAGCTGATCGGCGCGGGCAAATCCGAAGGCGCGATGGACGCAGGCAACCTGCTGAAACCAGCCTTGGCGCGCGGCGAGCTCCACTGCGTCGGCGCGACCACGCTCGACGAATATCGCAAATATGTCGAGAAGGATCCCGCGTTGCAGCGGCGGTTCCAGCCCGTCATGGTCGGCGAACCCACCGTCGAGGACACGATCTCGATCCTCCGCGGCCTCAAGGAGAAATACGAGCTCCACCACGGCGTCCGCATCACCGACGGCGCGATCGTCGCCGCCTCGACGCTGTCGAACCGCTACATCACCGACCGCTTCCTACCCGACAAGGCGATCGACCTGATGGACGAGGCCGCAAGCCGGATCCGCATGGAGGTCGAGTCCAAGCCCGAGGCGATCGAAAATCTCGACCGCCGCATCATCCAATTGAAGATCGAGCGCGAGGCATTGAAGCGCGAGACCGACGAGGCGTCGGTCGACCGGCTCGACACGCTCGAGGGCGACCTCGTCAATCTCGAGGAACAGTCCGCCGAGCTGACGACGCGCTGGAAGGGCGAGAAGGACAAGATCAACGCCGAGGCCCGGCTCAAGGAACAGCTCGACGCCGCGCGCCTCGAACTCGAGCAGGCGCAGCGCTCGGGCGATCTCGCGAAAGCGGGCGAGCTCTCCTACGGCACGATCCCCGGTCTGCAACGCCAGCTCGACGAGGCGGCGGGCGCGAGCAAGGGCGCGATGCTGCGCGAGGAAGTCACTGCCGACGACATCGCCGGCGTCGTCAGCCGCTGGACGGGCATCCCGGTCGAGCGGATGCTTCAGGGCGAGCGCGACAAATTGCTCGCGATGGAGGCGACGATCGGCAAGCGCGTCATCGGCCAGGCGCATGCGGTCAAGGCCGTCTCGACCGCGGTCCGCCGCGCGCGCGCGGGGCTTCAGGATCCGAACCGGCCCTTGGGCAGCTTCCTGTTCCTCGGGCCAACCGGCGTCGGCAAGACCGAGCTGACCAAGGCGCTCGCCGAATTCCTGTTCGACGATCCCTCGGCGATGGTCCGCATCGACATGAGCGAGTTCATGGAGAAGCACGCGGTCGCGCGGCTGATCGGCGCGCCTCCCGGCTATGTCGGCTATGAGGAGGGCGGCGTGCTGACCGAGGCGGTCCGCCGGCGTCCCTATCAGGTCATCCTGTTCGACGAGGTCGAGAAGGCGCATGGCGACGTGTTCAACGTGCTGCTCCAGGTGCTCGACGACGGCCGCCTGACCGACGGCCAGGGCCGCACGGTGGATTTCAGCAACACGCTGATCATCCTGACGAGCAATCTCGGCAGCCAGTATCTCGCGAACATGGCCGAGGGCGACGACGTATCGTCGGTCGAACCGCAGGTGATGGAGATCGTCCGGTCGCACTTCCGCCCGGAATTCCTCAACCGGCTGGACGAAGTGATCCTGTTCCACCGTCTGGGGCAGGCGCACATGGCGCCGATCGTCGACATCCAGGTGTCGCGCGTCGACAAGCTGCTCGCGGATCGCAAGATCGTGCTCGACCTGACCGATGCCGCGCGCGCGTGGCTCGGCCGCGTCGGCTACGACCCCGTCTACGGCGCACGGCCGCTGAAGCGCGCGGTGCAGCGCTACCTCCAGGACCCGCTCGCCGACATGATCCTGCGCGGCGAGGTCAAGGACGGCACCACGGTCAAGGTCGACGAAGGCGACGGCAAGCTCGTGCTGCACGTCGCCTGACCCCGCGCCTGACCCCGCGGTCCCGGGTCGACAAAAAAGGGGCGACGGATCGATGATCCGCCGCCCCTTTTTTGCTCCCGAAGGATCGCTTACATGTCGATCGTCAGGCCGACGAACAGGTAGCGACCGATCGCGTCATAGATGCCCGGATAGGTGTTGCCGTTGCCGAACGAGCCGATCGGCGATGCCGTCGCGCTCAGGATCGGCGGCGTCTTGTCGAGCACGTTGTTGACGCCGAGACGATAGGTCACCTTGTCCGCAACGCGGATCGTGGCGGCGAGGTCGAAATAGTCCTGCGCCTTCACACGCGCGTCGTTGACGAAGAACGGCCCGGCCAGATCCGAGATCGCTGCTGGTGCGCTCGAACTTGGTCGCCGACAGGTGACGCCAGTTGCCCGACAGGCCGATGCCGCTGAGCGTGGTGAGCGACAGACGCGCCTGGTGACGCCACTTCGACATCGGATAACCGCACTGCGCGCCATAAAGACCCGCGCAATCGAACTTCGCGCCGACCTTGTCCGACGTGAACTTGTCGACATAGGTGCCGTTGAACGACAGCCCGATCGTGCCGATGCTGTCCGACCGGTAGGTATAGCCCGCCGACGTCTCGATACCCTGCGTCGTCAGCGTACCCGCATTGACGTTGGTATCGACGATGAAGCCGGCGTTACCCTGCCACAGCGTACCGTTGGCATCGCGGTTGATCGCATCGCAGAACTGCTGCTCGGCGGTCTGGAGGCACTGCGCGATGATCGTGTCGGCGCCGATGACGCCGATCCGGTCCTTCAGCTTGATGCGGAAGCCGTCGACCGACAGGTTGAAGCCCGGCAGGAACGACGGACGCAGGATCACGCCCGCGGTGAACGTGTCGGCCTTTTCGGGACGCAGGTTCGGGTTGCCGCCGAGCAGGCCGTTATACTGCTCCGACGGGTTGGCGGCGATCAGGCCGAAGCGGTTCGCAGGAACGCCGGTGAGCGCGCACTGTGCCGCGGTGTTGCCGTTGACCAGCCCGTTGACGGCGGCACCGGCGCAGGGATCGGTCGCACCGTCGAGCTGGACCGACTGCTGGGCGAACAGTTCCTGCGTGTTCGGTGCGCGGACCGCGCGGTTGTAGCCGCCACGGAAGCGGACGTCGGAGACCGGCGCCCAGACCAGCTCACCCTTGTACGAATGCGCCGAACCCGCGGTGCTGTAGCTCGAATAGCGATAGCCGCCATTCACCGTCAGCTCGTTGAAGAACGGACGGTCGCTGACCAGCGGAAGCTGGATTTCGCCGAACACTTCCTTGACGTTGTAGCTGCCGCGGATCGGCAGCGTCGCACCGCCCTGGCCGGCGAGATCGCCGCTCAGGAACGCGTTGTCGACTTCGAGGCTCAGCGATTCCTTGCGGTACTCACCACCGACGTTCAGCGCGATGCCCTCGCTCGCGAACGGCGACTGCACGCCATATTCGGCGCCCTTGAAGGTGAACGACGCGTTGACGACCGTTTCCTTGTTCTCGCCCGACTGGAAGCCCGGGGTCTGGACATAGTTCAGGGCTTCCGGCGTGATCGCCGCCGCGCCGAAGATGTTGAGCGGGACGCAGTTGGGATCGGTGCCGTCGACGACCGAGCGGCAGACCGCCTGACCGGTCGTTGCCAAGCCGGGACGCGTGTCGATGATCGCGTCGAGCGCGCGCGTCGTGCGGGCGATCGAGAATTCGTTGCGATACACCTGGTTGAACACGGTGCTGCCGAACTGGCCATAAGCCTCGTACGAAATGCCCTTGTCGATGTCGCCGGTCGCGCCTGCGACGAAGCGATACTGGGTGTGGCGGAGATCCGCCTGACGCCCGCCGCCCTCGACGTTGCGACGACCGATCCGGACGTTCGCCTGCTGATACGGCGACCCGTCAGGGTTGGTCAGGTCGATCACCGCACCAGTGGCGTCGGTCACCAGGTTGGACGCGCGGCAGAAGGTCGAGACCTGCGCCGCCGACAGCAGCGGGTTGTTGCAGTTCAGCACCGACGTGTTGTTGAAATCACCCGACGGCGCGATCTGCGCGACCGAGCGATCGTCCATGAACATGAAGTCGGCATAGGGCTTGAACGCGTCGCTGACTTCATACTTTGCGAGGAAGCCCGCGGTGTAGCGCGTGTCCGGACGCTGATAATAGTTCAGCGGGTTGGCGTTATACAGCGTCGTGCCGGGGATCAGTTCGCCCGCAGCGTTCAGCGTGTAGCCGGTCGGCGGCCCACCCTCGACCGCATCGCCGAGCGAGAAGTTCGCGGGGAACGCGGTGGCCGATCCGCCGCAGACATAATCGTTGCCGACATTGCCCCGTGGCGCGTTCAGACCGCACGAGCTGTAGTCGCGCGACCCCTGAAGGATCGCGCCGATCTTGCGATAGCCGCCATAGCCCACGACATGCCCGCGGCCGTCGCTGGTGCTCGCACCCACCTTGAAGTTGATGTCGAACTGCGTGCCGTCGAATGCCTGGCCGCTCGGCGCGGGATAGCCGCTCGCCGCCGACAGCGCCTGGAAGCGCTCGCTGCGGTTGTTGTGGTTGTTGATGCCGCCCGACACGTCGACGCTGAAGCCTTCGTAATCGGTGTCGAGCACGAAGTTGACGACGCCCGCGATCGCGTCCGACCCATAGACCGAACCGGCGCCGCCGGTCAGCACGTCGACGCGCTTGATCAGCGAGGCGGGGATCATGTTGACGTCGGCGGCCGCACTCGCGGTGCTGCTCGACGAGGGGTTGCCCGGCATCAGGCGGCGGCCGTTGATCAGCACCAGCGTGCGCGATTCACCCAGGTTGCGCAGGTTGATCGTCGCGGTCCCGGTCGAACCGTTCGACACCGACGAGGTCTGCGTCGCGAACGACGCCGGCAGGCTGTTGAGCACGTCCTCGATACGCGTCGCGCCGCGCAGCTTGATGTCGGCGGCGTTCACGACCGTGATCGGGCTCGCCGACGTCAAATTGGGGTTCGAGATGCGCGAGCCCGTGACGACGATGTCGCTGCTCTCGGCGGTACCCGCTGCGGCAGGATCCTCGCTCGGCGTGTTCGACACTGCAGGCGTCGTCGCCGCGGCGCCATCGTCGCTCGTCGTGCCCTGCGGCGCGGGCGCCGGTGCGGGCGCCGGTGCGGTCTGGGCAGCGGCCGGAAGCGCCATCACAACGCCCGCGATCATCGTCGATGCAAGCAGGCAATCTCGAAACATGAGGTTTCGCATGTATTTAATCCCCTTCCGCGCCGTCGATCCCTGGATGACTGACGCGAGTTACTTATGCGCACTTCAGCGCGCGACCGGCGGCGATCTCGCAAGTGGCAGCAGCATTGTCCAAAAGAAAATTGCACAGAAGTAACGGGTCGTCGCATTACCGATTCATTGTCACAAAATTACAACATGCCGGAATGGTCTCTTTTTGGCCTGCGATCGCGCGAACCGCTTGTCGTGCGCGACACCCCGCCCTATCGCCTGCCACCGGTAAAAGGGCGGGTTCGACGATGCGGAAATTGACGGTCCTGGCGCTGTGCAGCGTGATCGCCTCACCGGTGTCGCCGGCCTATGCGGCGCGCAAGGCGGGTGCCGCTCGCGCGCCGCTGCTGGTCGCGGTGACGCGGTGCCGCGCGATTACCGAGCCCGCCGCGCGGCTCGCCTGTTTCGACGAGTCCGTCGCCGCGCTCGACACCGCCGAGACGCGCCGCACGATCGTCGTCGTCGACCAGCAGCAGGTCCGCGAAACGCGGCGGACGCTGTTCGGGATCGCGCTCCCTGATACCGGGCTGTTCGGCAACGGCGAGGATCTGCCGCAGATCGAGGCGATTCTCGCGAGCGCGTCGGTCGACGATTTCGGCCGCTGGAGCTTCGTGCTCGCGGACGGCGCGCGCTGGATCCAGACCGACGACACCGTGATCGCCCGACGCCCCCGCGCCAACGACAAGGTCCTGATCAAACGCGCCGCGCTCGGCAGCTTCAGGCTGAGCGTCGCCGGCCTGCCCTCCGTCAAGGCCAAACGCCTCAACTGAGGCCGCCTGCTTATGGCGCGATAGACGCTTCGCCGCGAGCAGGCGGCTGACGATTGCCCAGGCGCCGCAGATAAGCGACGTCGAATCCCTCATAGCGGCAAATCATCCTCGAACGTACAGCCATGGCCGGCCGATACGTCGGTCGCTCCGAGATGCTGGTTCGCCTGACACGCAGCCTCGGCAGCCGGGATCTCGTCGATAGAGGGGAAGACGACGACATGTCGGCGGCCGAGCCACACGTGAGCGAGATCGCCGGTCGCACGTCTGGCGCAAGTCTCCAACCGGCTCGACGATGTGATCCTGCGCGGCGAAGTAAAGTCGGTGCGACCGTTACGGTCGACGAACGTGACGGCAAGGCCGTGCCGGTCGGGGGTGAACAAAAAGGGGACCAGCTTGCGCTGATCCCCCGTCTCGTGTTTCGAGCAGCTGGTTAGAAACCAACGCCCAGCTGGATACGTACCGAACGCGGTGCCTGGTAACCCGTGATCGTGCCATAATCGCGGCGCGGAGCCCCGGTAACATCAGTGCCGCGCTCTTCAAGATCGGTGATCGCCGACGTGTTCAATACGTTGAACACCGAGAAGCGAAGCGTCGCATCGAAGATATCGGTCGGGATCTTGATAGCGGCATCCAGGTTCAGGATGCCGACCCAATCGCCGCGCTCGCCCGTACCACGCTGCACGATCTGACGTGCAGGCAGAACTTCGGCAGGGATGAAGCCCGGCTGGCCCACGGTGCCGACTGCTGGTGTTCCAGGAATGGTACGGACCGTACCGTCCGCGTTCAGGTTACAATATGTCCCCTGAGCACCATAGGTCGATGCGCCGAGATCGCGGCTTGGCGGCACCGTGCCGATGCACCCGAACTTCTTTTCCGACTGGATCGAAAGATTGGCGCCAAGGTTGAGCCAATCATTGACCTGATAGGAACCGAAGGCCTTCAGGTTATGCCGCACGTCGTTCGGCAAATATCCGTAGGTGCCGTCGCCGAGACCCGGGAAATCGAAGTCGACCGTCGCGCCCGTATCCGACTGTCCGGTCGCATCCGACCGGACGCCGCCCTCGGTGTTCCCGACGAGCTTCGAGAACGTGTACGAGATTTCCGCCGACCAGACACCGTCGAATTCGCGGTTCAGCTGGAACGTCATCGACCGATAGTCACGCTTGGCGCGCTTGAGGTCGAGCTGCTCGGGCGTCAACGTTACTGTCCGTGCCGTCGTCTCGTTGCCAACCAGTCGATCAAGCTCGAACGTCGCGCTGCTGCCAGGATTGAGCAGCACATACTGGATGTTGCCAAGCTCGTTGTACGCAGTAGCGCAACCCGCGATGTTGTTCTGCTGGCAATAGCGGATGACCGCGCCATTGACGCCTGCATCCTCGAGCGAATTGTTAAGCGAGCGGTACGTGCCGTACACGTTGAAACGCAACCGCTGACCAAGCCGACGCTCGAACCCGACGATATATTCGTCGAGCGCCTGCGGCTTGAGATTAGTGGAGATCAGGCTGGCCGTGCTCCCCGCGGTCCCATCGCTGGTGATTGCGCAGGTCCCGCCGCCCTCGATGCAGGCAACGCCACCGGTCGGTACGATCTGCGCACCGAGGATAGGCACGTTGTTCGCGTCCAGACCCGAGAACCGGTAGAAGGAATTCTGATCGAGTTCTGCACCACCGAGACGGTTGTTGGTGCTTGCAGCCACGGGGAAGAAATAGCGGCTGAACGATCCGTAGACCTTCGTCTGGCCATCACCGATCGGGTCGAAGCTCGCGCCAAGGCGCGGACCCCACTGGCTCCCCGACGAGAAGTAGCTGACGCCTTCGATATTCTTGTTGACGAACCGGTCGTTACGGATCCCGAGGTTGAAGTTCAGGCGATTGTTGAACAGCGACCAGTTGTCCTGAATGTAGAACGCTTCGTTTTTCGATTTGAAGGTTCCCCCGTTACGGAACAGGCGGATCTGGGCGTAATCCCCGCTCAGGATGCCATATTGGTTGTTCGCCGAACCCGTAAGCAGCGTGATGGCACCATTGCCCGTCGACTGGGTGACGATGTCCGTCGTCAGGTTTTCACGATCGTAGCCACCACGAATGTGATGCGATCCCAGAATGTTGAAGAACAGATCGACGTCGCCGCGATAGAATTCACGCTTGTCGGAATTCAACGAAACCTGGCCCGTCGGGTTGCCGATGGCCGAGCTGGCACCACCACGGCTGTCGGTGACCGCAGGCAGGTTGGACGTGCCTTCGGTCGTGTCGCGATCCTTGTTCTGACCATAGGCGGCAGACACGGTGATCCACGGCGCAAACGTGCCGGTGTAGCGACCGACATAGTTTATGCCACCGGTGCGAAATACCGTCGAGGCTGCGTAGTTGCCGGGTGCGTTCGAGACCGGATCATAGCGAAGGCCCGATGCCGCCGTCCCATAGACGTTGCGCGTGGTCACGCTCCGCGTGTCGAATACCGTTGCTTCGAGGCGCTGACCGTCGACGATGACCGCATCGATCTTGCCGCCCCAGAACGGGCTGGAGGTGCGGTCGACGAGGAATTGCGTGCCGAGGATGTTGGTCGAGATCGGCGGCAGCCCGGCACGAAGCGCGGTCGTACCCTGCTTCGATGTAACATCACGGGACTGGTAGATACCGTAGAAGAACAGATGGTCCTTGATGATCGGACCGGACAGCTGGGCGATCGTGTCATGCCGATCGATGAACCGCGCGTCGTTGTCCTGTGTCAGCGTGCTGGGATTGTCGTCGCGCAGATCATCCGGCTCCCAGTTGAAGGTCAGGCTGCCGTGGAAGGTATTCGTTCCCGATTTGGTCGTCGCATTGACCAGACCGCCCGTCAGACGGCCATACTCGGCAGTCAATCCACCGTTCTTGATTTCGACGGTCTGGTAGAAATCGAACGGCACCGCGACCGAACCAAGACCGGTACGGAAATTGGTGATGTTCAGACCGTTCAGGAAGAAGGCGTTCTCCGCGACCGACGCACCCGAAATGTTGGCGAGGTTGCCGAATGCGGCATCGCCCTGGGTGGTGCCGGGCGACAACCGGATGACCGAGCTGATGTCGCGCGCGACAGGAACGCGCGTCGCGAGCTCGCCGAGGTCGATGACGGTACCCGTCGTATTGCGATCGAAATCGACGACCTGCGTACGACCAGCCGTAACGACGATATCACCACCGGCAGCGGCGCCGACCGGAGCCAGCGTGAACTGGTTTGCGGCACCCGCCTGCGTCAGAGCAACGTTGCTGTCGGTGAAGCTGTCATAGCCGTCGGCTGCGATAGTGAAGGTATATGTGCCCTGCTGCAACGCCTGTGCACGGAACGTGCCGTCGCCCCCGTCGTCACGGTCCGGCTCGTACCCTGCGCGTTCGACGTGATCGTCACCGTCGCGCCGGCGATCGGCTTGCCGTCGGTGCCCTGGATGCGGCCGGTCGCATTGACCTGGCTGTAATCCTGCGCCGATGCCGGTGCCACGACGGACAGCGCGGCCACGCCGGCCCCCATCAGCGCAAGCGCCTGCAGCGCGCTTCCGCCGCGCAGTGCCTTGCGTACGAAATTCGAAGTCCTGATCACGATTGGTCCATCCCTCGTTTGACCCTTGCAGCCGTTGTGACGGTCCGCAGCCGGTGTCTTTTCGCCCCTCCACCGCACACGTCGTGCGGCGCCCAAGAGACATGTGACATGGGATGAAGCGGTGCTCGAACGCTGTAAAGCGAGCATTCATCTCCGATACAGCTTTCCCGCATTGCTGTAGCGAAAATGACACAAGAATGGTGCAGTGCACCCGACGCACGCCTGTTTTTGAGGCAAATCCCTGCCGCGACGCACAATAATTAGGCTTTCGGCCTAACGCATCGCACCAGCGGCGAGCAGCGGATCGAGTTTCGCGTCACGCCAGCGCAGGCTCCAGTGGAGATGCGGCCCGGTCGCGCGGCCGGTCCTGCCGACCGCGCCGACGGGCTGGCCGCGCCGCACCGTGTCGCCGACGCGCACGTCGATCCGCGACAGGTGGAGGAACGCGCTGTTGAGCCCCATGCCGTGGTCGATCATCAGCAGGTTGCCCTCGAGCGTGAACGGGTGGTCGGCCGCGAGGATCACGACGCCGTCCGCGGGTGCGACGACCACCGCGCCCGTCTCGCGCGCGACGTCGACGCCCGAATGATAGGACCCCGCCTCGCCATTGGCATAGATGCGCTGCGACCCGAACAGCGTCGAGATCCGCCCGGTGACCGGCCATGCGAACGCCTGCCGCCATCCGTCGGACACCGAATCGCGCGCGCGTGCCGCGACGATCTGTGCGAGCTCGGGCGGGCGCAGCCGCGTGAACAGCGCCTCGGGGACGGGATATTTGGGCAGGCTCGACAGCCGCGAGATGGTCCACGCGCGCGGCGCGATCGCGAGCGGCTGGCGGACTTTTCCCCCGTCGCCGCGCGCATCCGCCAGCGTCGCGACCAGCACGGCCTCGGGCGGCGCATCGCGGTCGAACCCGACCACGAACCGGCCGTCGGTCGCGACCGCGACGGGGCGCGAATCGAGCGTCAGCGTGCGCGTCCCGCGCGGCGCGGTCCCGACGATCATCCCGCCCTGGCTCAGCGTCCCCGTCCACCGGAACGCCGCATCCTGCGCCCTACCCTGCGCCTCGGCGGGCGCCTCCGCGATGCCGGCCTCCGGCGGCAGTCTGGATGGCGGCAGCTGCGCGAAGACCGGCGGCGTCGCCAGCAGCATCGCCAGCATCGCCGCCCGCCCCGCGCGCCCCGCCGCTCCGCTCATCGCGGCGCCATCGCCTCGGTCGCGGCGGCGGCGGTGGCATAGGCCTCCTGCCCCGTGACGCTCCAGTAGCGCAGGTCCTCGAGCGCGATCCGGTGGCCGGTGACCGCGCACACGACATGGTCGCCCGGGTTCAGCACGCGGAACCCGTTGGCCATATAATGCAGCCGCGCGACGCGGTCGGTGTTGGACATCAGCATGATCGGACTTCCTTCTCTTACAGGTCGTTAAACAGCGTCGGCTGTGCAGGCGGGCGCACCGCCGCAGGTCTGGCGCGCGGCGCGTCGGCGGGTCTGGCCGGCGCGGGCGCGCGGGGCGACGCGCTGCCGTCGTCGACCAGCGCCTCGACCACGCCGTCGCGGAAGTGCAGCGCGAGCGCCCCCGCCGCGCGCGTGGCCCCCGCCGACGACAGCGTCGCACCGCCGTCGCGCGCGGTCACCCGCGCATAGCCGCGGTCGAGGATCGCATCGGGGTTGAGCGACTGGACCAGCCGCCACGTCGCGTCGAGCCGCGCGCGCGCGCCCTCGAGCTTGCGCTCGAGCGTCGCCGGGCGCAGCGCCGCCCCCGACCGGTCGAGGCTCCCGCGCGCGATCGTCAGCCGGCGTTCGAGCCCGCGGTCGAGCCGCTGCCCGAAATCGTCCGCGCGCTGCCGCTGCGGCCCGAGCAGCTGGTCGCGCTTGGGCAGATGCCGCGCGAGCGCCGCGAGCTGCTCGCGCCCGCGCTCGACATAGCGCCGCGCGCACCGCTCGGTCCGGTTGCGGTGGCTGTCGATCGTCAGCCTGAGGTCGGCGAGCACCGGCACCGCGATCTCGGCCGCCGCGGTCGGCGTCGGCGCGCGCAGGTCGGCGGCATAGTCGCACAGCGTCGTGTCGGTCTCATGGCCCACCGCGGAGATGATCGGGATCGAGCAGGCGGCGACCGCGCGGACGACGACCTCCTCGTTGAACGACCAGAGATCCTCGACCGACCCGCCGCCGCGCGCGACGATCACCAGGTCGGGGCGCGGCACCGGGCCGCCGGGCGCGATCGCATCGAACCCGCGCACCGCCGCGGCGATCTCCGCCGCCGATCCCTCGCCCTGCACCTTGACCGGCCAGACGACGACATGCGTCGGACAGCGATCCTCGAGCCGGTGGAGGATGTCGCGGATCACCGCGCCCGTTCCCGACGTGACCACGCCGATCACCTGCGGCATGAACGGCAGCGGCTTCTTGGCGGCGGCGTCGAACAGCCCCTCGCCCGCCAGCTTCGCCTTCAGTTTCTCGAGCAGCGCCATCAGCGCGCCCGCACCCGCCAGCTCCATCCGGTCGATCACGATCTGGTATTTCGACCGCCCGGGATAGGTCGTCAGCTTGCCCGTCGCGATCACCTCGACGCCGTCCTGCGGGACGAAGGCGAGCCGCGCCGCGCTCCCTTTCCAGATCACGCCGTCGATCACCGCCTGATCGTCCTTCAGCGCCATGTAGCAATGCCCCGACGCGACGCGCTTCCATCCCGAAATCTCGCCGCGCAGGCGGACATGGCCGAATTCGCCCTCGACCATCCGCTTCAGCTTGAACGCGAGTTCGCCGACCGACATGGCGAGTGCGTTGTCGCCGGCGACCGGCTCGGCTACCAGCCGCCCCATATCGCTCGCCAGCATGTCGCTGGACACGACGTCATCGGAAAAGGGATCGGGCATGAACGTCCTGCTGTTGGGCTCGGGGGCCGCGAACATGCGCTCGCGTGGAAGCTGGTGCAATCGGCCAGCTTTTCTCCAGGCCTCGATACGCTCTATGCCGCGCCGGGCAACCCCGGCATCGCGAGCCTTGCGACGCTCGTGCGTCTCGATGCGACGGATCACGCGTCCGTCGTCGCGTTCGTCCGCGACAAAGCGATCGGCCTCGTCGTGATCGGCCCCGAGGCGCCGCTCGTCGACGGCCTCGCCGATACCCTGCGCGCCGCCGCCATCCCCGTCTTCGGTCCGTCGAAGGCCGCAGCCCAGCTCGAAGGGTCGAAGGGCTTCACCAAGGATCTGTGCGCGCGCGCAGGCATCCCGACCGCGGGCTATGTCCGCGTGTCGACCCGCGCCGACGCCGATATCGCGCTCACCCGCACCTTCTCGCTCCCCGTGGTCATCAAGGCCGACGGGCTCGCCGCGGGCAAGGGCGTCGTCATCGCCTTCACCCGCGCCGAGGCCGATGCCGCGCTCGACGCGCTGTTCGCGGACGGCGAGGCCGAAGCGGTGATCGAGGAATTCCTCGAGGGCGAGGAAGCCAGCCTCTTCGTCCTCACCGACGGCACCACGCTGATGCCGTTCGGCTCCGCGCAGGATCACAAGCGCGTCGGCGAGGGCGATACCGGCCCCAACACCGGCGGCATGGGCGCGTACAGCCCCGCCCCCGTCCTCACCGCCGACCTCGAACAGCGCGCGCTCGACGAGATCGTCGCCCCCACCGTCGCGGCGATGGCGGCGGACGGGATCCCGTTCAGCGGCGTCCTCTATGCCGGCCTCATGCTCACCGCGCAGGGCCCCAAGCTGATCGAATACAACGCGCGCTTCGGCGATCCCGAGACTCAGGTGCTGATGATGCGGTTCGAGGGCGACCTGATCGCGACGATGCTCGCGGTGGCAGAAGGCCGGCTCGCCGACCTCCCGCCCGCGCGCTTCAGCGACGCCACCGCGCTGACCGTCGTGATGGCGGCGCAGGGCTATCCCGGCACGCCAAAAGCCGGCGGCGCGATCGTCGGCCTCGATTCGGCGCGCGCGGCGGGGGGCACCGTCTTCCACGCCGGCACGCGCCTCGAGGATGGCGGCCTCGTCGCCGCCGGCGGCCGCGTCCTCGCGGTCACCGCCACCGGCGACGACCTCGCCGCGGCGCAAGCCAACGCCTACCGCGCGGTCGGGGCGATCGATTTCCCCGAAGGCTTCTACCGCCGCGACATAGGCTGGCGCGAACTTACGAGGTAACCCGAAGCAAAAAGCCCCTCCCCTTCAGGGGAGGGGTTGGGGGTGGGGCGCATCCCCAACCGCACCACCAGCGATAGCGCCGAGAACCGCGCAATAAGTCTCGCCCACCCCGATCCACCCCGCTACTACAGGCAAATGAACGAAACTTCCGCGACGTCCGCCTCGGGCGACAGCCTGCTCCCCGACGGCATCACCACGCTGACGACGATCCATTTCGCGATCATCGCGGTGCTCGCGCTCTTCGTGATCGCGGGGCTGCTCTGGGGCATCAAGGCCAAGCGCAGCCGCGTAAAGGCCTCGCGCGACGTCATCGCCAACGCACGCGAAGCCGGCGTCGAGCCCGAACCCGCGCCTGAGCCAACCGCCGACAGCCCCGCGACGCCGCCCCCCGCCGCCGCCGCCCGCGAGACGCCCCCCGCGCCGACGCCAGCCCCGAAACCGACCCCGGCACCCAGCCAGTCGCAGGTCCAGACCGCGCCCACCCCGGTCGCGGCACCGGTCGCCCCTCCGGCCCCGATCCCGGCCCCGATCCCGGTTGCGCCCGCACCGCCGCCGATCGCCGACGCCCCCGCGCCGGGTCTCGCGCCCGCGCCGCTGTCCGACGAGCCGATCGCCGCCGCCAGCTTCGACGCCAACCCCGCCGCCGAGGCCGTCACCCCGACCGAGACGCCAGCCCCGGCACCCGCGCCGACGCCAGCGCCCGTCCCGGCGGTCGACCACGCCGCCGCCCCCGTCACGCTGCTCAAAGGCCTCGGCCCCAAGGTCGCCACTCGCCTCGCCGAGCTGGGCGTCACCACCGTCGGCCAGATGGCTGCGCTCTCCGAAACCGAAGCACAGAACATCGACGCGCAGCTCGGCGCCTTCACCGGCCGCATGGGCCGCGACCGCTGGATCGAACAATCCCGCCTCCTCGCCGCCGGCGACAAGCCCGGCTTCGAAGCCGTCTTCGGCAAACTCTGACGCACGGGCCGCGCGTCAGCGTTTTGCATCACGACTGAACATGGTGGGCGGGCTGGAAAGCTACCGAAGCGCCGCCTAGGGTGGCATATGGACTTCTTGGGCCTCCTTCTAATCCCCCTCGCGGCGGTCATTACCGCCTGCTGGATCGTCGGCGCCGCCCTACTGTCGAAACGACCGCCCAAGCTCCGGGGTCCGTTCCTGTTTGCTTATGGGCTTGGTGTACTTTCCATGCAGCCTTGGCTGATTTCGTCATGGCAGGACGCCGGCATGACGGGGCTCATGTTACTAATACTGGTGCTCTGGATAGCGGGTGGGTGCCTGATCGGCGCGATTCCCGGCATGCTTATCGTTGCGCTGGGTTCCAAGATCGGACGCCAACTGCATAGGTAAAGTTGATCCAAAACTTTGAGTTTTGCATCACGAACGGCTGGGTTTGGCGACTAAAGGACGTTGGCCGTGCAACCTCCTCCTGCTCATTGTTTGACGCGTCACAGGTAGGTCTGGAGAAATTGCATGGACGTTGGCCGTTCTGTTACCAAGACGATCGACGAGATCGAAAATGGCGATCTCGAGTCCGCAATGCTTCACGCTTGCAACGCCGTCGACGGTACCGCCGCCAAGGCGCTGCCGTTGATCCGTCGGTCCAACGAGCGGTTCACGGAATTTCTGCGCAGCAACTATGCCATTCTCGGGGCGACGGGCATGCCGGGGATCAATCTGAATGAGACCAGATTTCCGGTAGAAATGAAAAGCCCCACGGCATCGGGCGGCCAGCCCGACTTGGCCGATGTATTGTATAAAATACATCGCTGCACGCACGGACACGGTACAGAGATGCCAAAGGGTTTCGAGCTCATTCCAGACTTCGGGTCTGATTCCAAAGTTACGTCCGCCCTAATCGAAAAAGGCCGCATTCGCTTAAGCGACCGGATACTTTTCGGGTTGCTCGCAGTGGCAATCATGGCCCCCGAGAATATCGGACAACAGACGCCATCTGGCTATCATCTAACACTTGCTGGCGTGACCTATCAAATCAACGACTGGTGGGGAAAGCGCGTCGAGTTTGAAGAGGTGTGTAAGCCACTCAATGCGGTTCAGGTGAGAATGGATTTTGGTGACTGGATGACGTGATATGAGCAACGGAGTATTGCTTAATCACGGCAATTAGGCGTCAGCCGACCAGTCGCGTCGCGTCTTTGCGTGATGCACAACCACCAAGCCCCGCACCCCCAACCTCAAACCTCACTGACGAGCAGCTTGTCGATCCGTCGCCCGTCCAGATCGACGATCTCGAACTTCCATCCCTGCTCGACGAAGCTCTCGCCCTCGCCCGGCAAATGGCGGAACACCGCGAGCGCCAGCCCCGCGACGGTCGCGTAGTCGCGGTCCTCGGGCAGGTCGATGCCCAGCCGGTCGGCCAGCGCATCCGCCGCCATCGTGCCTGCGACCAGCAGCGAGCCGTCGTCGCGCACCACCACCGACGGCGAATCGTCGGGGTCGGCATCCGACTTGAACTCGCCCGCGATCGCCGCGAGCAGGTCGGCGGGCGTCACGATCCCCTCGAAATGCCCGTATTCGTCGTGGATCAGCGCCATCGGCACCTCGGCCTGGCGCAGCGCGATCAGCGCGTCCATCGCGTCGATCTGGTCGATCACCACCGGCGCCTTGCGCATCAGCACGTTGAGGTCGAGCGGCTCGCCGCGGAACAGCGCGGCGGCGATGTCGCGCGCCTGCACCACGCCGCGCACGCGGTCGATCGACCCGTCGCCGACCGGCAGTCGCGTATGCTGCGACGCGAGCAGCGTGTCGCGGATCTCGTCGGCATCCCAGTTGCAGTCGAGCCAGTCGATATCGGTCCGCGGCGTCATCACCTCGCGCACCGGCCGGTCGGCGAGCCGCACCACGCCCGAGATGATCGAGCGCTCATGCTCCTCGATCACGCCCGACTTTGACGCCTCGGCGACGATCAGGTGGAGCTCCTCGGCGGTGACGTGCTCCTCCGATCTCGCGGTTGAGGCGCAGCGCCTTGAAGATCAGCGCGCTCGTCGAATCGAGCACCCACACGATCGGCGCGGTGATGATCGCGAGCCAGCGCATCGGCAACGCCATGAACGAGGCGATGACTTCGGGCGATCGCAGCGCGAACTGTTTGGGTACCAGCTCGCCGATGATCAGCGACGCATAGGTGGTCAGCCCGATCACGATCGCGAAGCCCGTGGTCTCCGCCGTGCTCGCGCTCAGCCCCAGCGCCTGCAGCCGCGCCGCGGTCGGCGTGCCCAGACTCGCGCCCGAATAGGCGCCCGCGAGGATCCCGATCAGCGTGATGCCGATCTGCACGGTCGACAGGAACTTGCCGGGGTCGGCGGCGAGCAGCAGCGCGGCGCTCGCGCCCTTGCGCCCGGTCCGCGCCAGCGCGTCGAGCCGCGCACGCCGCGACGACACGATCGCGAGCTCGCTCATCGCGAATACGCCGTTCAACGCGACGAGCGCAAGGATGATCGCGACGTCGATCCAGGGAAAGGGGGAAGCGGTGCCATTGGCTCGATCGTCTCTTGGCGCACAATCGCGCGCTTCACAACCGGTCTCGACACTTATCGTAATCAGGAGTTCAGTGCGCAGGTGGAACAATCGCCGAATATGCCGGGTTATCTGCGGCATGATCAAAAGGGACAGAGACATGAAGGCCAAGGGTTTATTCATCGGCGCAGCGCTCGCCGCACTCGTCACGACGTCGGCCTGCACGACCGATCCGGAGACGGGCCAGCGCACGATCTCGAAGACCGCGCTCGGCGGCATCGGCGGCGCGCTCGGCGGCTATCTGCTCGGCGACATCGTCGGCGGGCGTAACGACCGCACCGAGAAGCTGCTCGGCGCCGGCATCGGCGGCCTCGCGGGCGCGGGCGTCGGCGCGTACATGGACAAGCAGGAGCGCGACCTGCGCGCACGCACCGCAGGCACCGACGTCCAGGTGATTCGCCAGGGCGACGACCTCGTCCTCAACATCCCGTCGGGCATCACCTTCGCCTATGACAGCGCGACCGTGCAGCCGCAGTTCCAGCGCACGCTCGACCAGGTCGCCTCGACGCTCGGCCAGTACAACCAGACCTATATCGACGTGTACGGCCACACCGATTCGACGGGCAGCGACGCGTACAACCAGACGCTGTCCGAACGCCGCGCACGCTCGGTCGCGGACTATCTGTCGAGCCACGGCGTCCAGTCCGCGCGCATCGGCACGCGCGGCTACGGCAAGACGCAGCCGATCGCCTCGAACGACACCGACGCCGGCCGCGCCGCCAACCGCCGCGTCGAGGTGAAGATCGTCCCGATCACGCAAAGCGACCTGCGCTAACCGCCACACCGGCCGCCCCCACCCGTCACCCCCTCCCGTCATCCCGGCGAAAGCCGGGACCCAGGGTTGCGAACGGACACGCTCCTGGCTTCAGGATGACGGGCAAGGGCGGAAAGACAGAAGAATTGGTTCACGCGGAGGCGCGGAGCCGCGGAGAAGATGCGGACGTCGCGGAGCGACCGCGCGATCACGTCCGACAGTGCAGAAGGTCAGGGTCTCCCGACCGAAGCGCTTGATGCACCCCTCCGCGGCTCCGCGTCTCCGCGTCTCCGCGTGAACCAATTCTTCTCAACGACTAAAAGCCCCCACCCACACCCGTCATCCCGGCGAAAGCCGGGACCCAGGGTCGCAAGCGCAAACACACATGGCCCTGCATCCCGGCGTCAGCCGGTTGAACAAGCGCAAGCCACGAGACAGAAGAAGTTTGGTTCACGCGGAGCCGCGGAGCCGCGGAGAGAATAGGCGTGTCGCGAAACGACCGCCCGATCACCTCCGGCAGCACGAAAGGTCAGGGTCTCCCGACCGAAGGGCTGGATGCATCATCTCCGCGCCTCCGCGCCTCCGCGCGAACCCATTCTTCCTCTACGGACGCCGCCCCCGGAAAAACCCCGTCAGCAACGCCGCGGCCTCGCCCTCGCCGATCCCCGCATAGACCTCGGGCCGGTGATGGCACGTCGGCTGCCCGAAGAACCGCGCCCCATGCTCGACCGCGCCGCCCTTCGCATCCGCCGCCCCGTAATAAAGCCGCGCGATCCGGGCGTGCGCGATCGCCCCCGCGCACATCGCGCACGGCTCGAGCGTTACCCACAGGTCGCAGTCCTCGAGCCGGTCGCGCCCCAGTGCCTGCGCCGCCGCGCGAATCGCGAGCATCTCGGCATGCGCGGTCGGATCGCACAGCGTCCGCGGCGCATTCGCCGCGGTCGCGATCACCGATCCGCGCAGCATCACGACCGCGCCGACGGGCACCTCGCCCGCCGCGGCGGCGGTACGGGCCGCGTCGAGCGCGCGGCGCATCGGATCGGGGAGCGGGAACATCGTCCCGCCCTGCCCCGCCGCCCCGTCAAGGTAAAGCGGCGGGGCGCGCACTCAGTTCGCCGGCGCCTGGCTGTTGGCGGGCTTCTCGACCGAGATCGTCGGGACCGCGACGGTCTTGGTCTCGGTCCCCAGCCGCACCTTGGCGACGTCCGCCTCGAACTTGGGCGTCTGGATCGCGCCCGACCGCGTCTGGTCGATGTTGATGATCCCGAAATACATCAGCGCGACGACGACGAGCGCGGCGATCGCGACGAGAGACAAGAGCATACGCATTGGACTTCCCCTTATATAAGGCCGCATCCCTGATAGCAGGCGACCGGTTCGATGGCGTAACAACGTCGCTCGAGCCCCGCCGGTTGCAAGCGCCGTTCGCCCGCCGTCAGACTGCCGATCGGCCGCGGCATCCACGGCGGCCCGTCGCCAAAAACGGGTGAATCGGTTGACGCGGGCGCTCGTGCCAGCTATCCGCGCGCCTTTCCGGGGTTCCTCCCGACACTTGATAGGTAGACAGATGTCGCGCATTTGCGAACTGACCGGCAAAGGCCGGATGGTCGGGAACAACGTGTCCCACGCCAACAACAAGACCAAGCGTACGTTCCTGCCCAACCTGCAGAACGTCACGCTGATCTCCGACGCACTCGAGCAGAGCGTGCGCCTGCGCGTCTCGACGCACGGCCTGCGCTCGGTCGAGCATAATGGCGGCCTCGACAACTGGCTGGTCAAGACCGCCGACGACAAGCTCTCGCTCAAGGCGCGTCGCCTGAAGCGTGACGTCGTCAAGAAGATCGCCGCCGCCGCCTAATCGCGACGACGTCCGAGTCTCCAGCGGCCCGTCCTCCCCAGCGGAGGGCGGGCCGTCGGCGTTTGTACGGCTCCTGCACGTCCTTTACGCCTGCTACCGCTCCAGCCGGAACTTCAGCAGCAGCGTGCGCTCGAGCACGGTCTCGTTGTCGTCCGACACGATCCACACCACCGTGTCGCGCGCGCCGGTCGCGCCACGCGGTTCGAGGCTGACCGCGATCCCCTCGAAATTGTCGTGGACCAGCGGCGCCGCGAGCCGCGCGATCTCGCGCCCGCGCACGACCGCGCCCGCGCAGAATCGCCCCGCGCTCGATCACGCTGATGCTGTTCGAAAAGGCGAAGGGCGGCGCGAACGCGCGGTTGAGCACGATCAGCCGCCCGTCGGGCAACGCCGCGACATCGGCGGGGCTGAACCCCGTCGGCGGCATATAGATAAAGCCGACCGGCTGAGTCGCGAGCGGATCGCCTGGAAACAGGATCGCGCGCCGCCCGGGGCCGCGCGTACCGTCCGCACGCCGGGGCCGCGCGGTCTCGGCGATCACGACGAATCGCCCGTCGCGCAGCCGGACCATGCTTTCGGGTCCGCCATTGTCGGGCCAGTCCGCCATCGCCTTCGGCCGCACCAGCCCGTCGAACCGCACCAGCGGCGTCCCGTCCCCGCTCGCGCGATAGCGCCCGATCGCGTTCCAGTGCTCGAACCCGACCCAGCCGGTCTGCGTCGCGGGATCGATCGTCAGCGATTCGCTGTCGCGGTCGCGCTTCGACCAGCCGCGTCCCGGCCCGCCGGGCAGCGCTGAGAACGCGATCGCGTGCGGGCGCCAGTCGGCGTCGAGGCGAAAGCGGACGATGTTGCCGCCGTCGCTCAGCAGCGTGACCTGCCCGCGATCGACCACCAGCGACGAATAGCCGCCGAACGCCGGATCGCGGCTGCGCAGCACCGCGCCGCCGAGATAGGTCAGCCCGTCGAGCCGACGCCGCGTCGGATCGACCGGGTCGAGCGGGACGCGCGTCACCGTCATCTCCGCCTTGTCGCGCAGCAGCGGCAACCGCGATTCGCCGCTCCACGCGGGGACGACCGCTTGCACGCTGACGAGCACGAACAGGATGATCGGGGCGCGGTGCACGCCGCCTCATACCCGCTGTGCCGCGGTGCGGAACCCTGAACCGTTGATAACGAGCGCATTCAGGCTCGGCTCAATGCGACTCGACCATAAGGCTGTCATCAGGATCGAAGGGCCCGCCTCCAGCGCGCATCCCGAGGTCCCAAATGGGAGACGCACGATGTTCAAGACTTTCACTCTCGCCCTCAGCGCGCTCGCAATGGGCGCCTCGACCCTGGTGCCGGTTGCTGCCGAGGCGCAGCGCTACGGCTATGATCGCGGCTATGACGGCCGGGGCTATGACCGCGGTTACGACCGGCGCGGCTACGACCGTCGCGAATATCGCGGCAACGACCGTCGCTACAATTACCGCAACGACCGCAACAACCGCCGCGGCTGCGACAACACCGGCGGCACGATCGTCGGCGCGCTCGCGGGCGGCCTGCTCGGCCACACGGTCGCCGGTCGCGGCAACGGCACGATCGGCGCGCTGCTCGGCGCAGCGGGTGGCGGTCTCGCCGGCAACGCGATCGATAAGTCGGACAACCCCCGCTACTGCCGCCGCTAACCGCGGCGCAGGCGCCCAGTTCCCCAGTTCCCTCGCGTAGCGTATCGAGGGCAGAGGCCGGTTTCCGCAAGGAAGCCGGCCTCTTGTTCGTCCAGGGGGCAGCGCGAGCGGCGTATGCGCCCCTCAACGGCCCGGCGAATGACGCCCGCACCAACCGGACCGACGCCAAGCCTGCCTAAGCCCAACCCTCCCGTCATCCCCTCCCGTCATCCCGACGAAAGTCGGGACCCAGGCTACCACCCGCAACGCCCGCGGCTCTGGATCCTGACCTTCGTCAGGATGACGGCGTGATGTGATGAATGTGACGCCCCCCCACGTCATCCTGACGAAAGTCAGGACCCAGAGCCCAACAGCGCCACCCCTCGCAACCCTGGGTCCTGACGGTCGTCAGGATGACGCGCGAAAAGACGGCGATCCCCGTCATCCTGACGAAAGTCAGGATCCAGGATACCACCCACCGTCCCAACCGCGCATCGACGCTTCCGCAACCACGCCGTCCGTCCTACGCTGCAACCGCCCCGCAGCCGGAGACGCCCGTGACCCGCACGCTCCTCCTCGCCAGCCTGTCGATGCTCCCGATACTCGCCGGCTGCGCGGCCGGCCGACAGCGCGAAAAGCCCGTCCTCACCGCGCGAGCGGTCGCGCGGATCGCCGCGCAGTGCGGCGCGGTCCGCAGCAAATTCCACCCCGGCCGGACCGGCCTGCCGAGCGCTGATTTCACGCTGCACGCCGGCGACGACGGCGATGCCGAATCGTCCCCCGCGGTCCGGTGCATCGGCGCCGCGCTCGACGCCTACCGCCACGCCTATTTCGGCTTTCGCCCCGACACGGCCCCATCCCCGTCATCCTGACGAACGTCAGGAGAGCCCAGGCCACCGCCCCCGGCCGGTTGACCGACGGGTGCCCCGCACCCGCCGCTCGCCCGTCAGTACATATGCTGCCCGCCATTGATGCTCAGCGTCGAGCCCGTCACGAACCCGCCCTCTTCCGAACACAGGAACGCGACGCCGCGCGCGATCTCGCTCGCCTGGCCGAGGCGGCCGACCGGGATCTTGGCGACGATCTTTTCCAGCACGTCCGCGGGCACCGCCGCCACCATGTCGGTGTCGATATAGCCCGGCGCGATCGCGTTGACGGTGACGCCCGCGCGCGCGCCCTCCTGCGCCAGCGCCTTGGTGAAGCCGTGGATCCCCGACTTCGCCGCGGCATAGTTGACCTGGCCATATTGCCCGGCCTGCCCGTTGATCGAGCCGATATTGACGATCCGCCCCCATTTGCGCGTCCGCATGCCCGGGAACACCGCCTTGGCCATGTTGAAACAGCCGCCCAGATTGGTGTCGATGACCGCCTTCCAGTCGTCGTGGCTCAGCTTCAGGATCGTGCCGTCGCGCGTGATTCCCGCGTTGTTGACGACGATGTCGACCTCGCCCAGCTCCGCCGCGACCTTCGCGCAGCCCGCCTGGCAGGCGTCGTAGTCGCCGACATCCCATTTATACACCGCGATCCCGGTGCGCTCGGAAAAGGCCTGCGCGCGCTCGTCATTGCCCGCATAGTTCGCGGCGACCTCGATGCCCATGTCCTGCAACGCGAGGCTGATCGCCTCGCCTATGCCGCGCGTGCCTCCGGTTACGATTGCCACGCGTGCCATGCTTCTCTCCTGTCTTTTTTTACAGTCGTGGCGAGGCTAACCGCGTGCGACCCAACCTTCAAGCTCGCGTGCAAGCAGCGCGCGCAGCATCGCGAGTCCCGCCGGCCCGTCGTTGAGGCACGGCAGATACGCGAAGTGCGTCCCCCCGGCCTCCTCGAAGCTCTCGCGCCCGCGGATCGACAGCTCCTCGAGCGTCTCGAGGCAGTCCGCCGAAAAGCCCGGTGCGAAGATCGCGACCCTGGTCTTGCCCGCCTGCGCGAGCGCGACGAGCGTTTCGTCGGTCGCCGGCCCCAGCCATTTCTGCGGCCCGAACCGCGACTGGAACGCGATCGTCAGGTCGCGTCCGGTCTTCTCCGACAGCAGCCGCGCGGTCTTCTGGCAATGGCAGTGATAGGGATCGCCGAGCTGCAGCGTCCGCTTGGGCATCCCGTGAAAGCTCGCGATGATCGCGTCGGGGGTGAAGTCGAGCGCGGCGAGCGACGTCTCGAGATCCTCCGCGAGCGCATCGATGTACAACGAATCGTCATAATAAGGCGGCAGCGTCCGGATCGCCGGCTGCCAGCGCAGCCCCGCCAGATACGCAAACGCCTTGTCGTTCGCGGTCGCGGTCGTCGCCGCGCAATATTGCGGATACAGCGGCGCGAGCAGGATGCGCTCGCATCCCGCCGCCTTCATCGCCGCGAGCCGGTCGGCGATCGCCGGATTGCCATAGCGCATCGCCCAGTCGACGAGCACCTCGGGCCCGAACGCGTCCTTGAGCGCGGTCGCCTGCAACCGCGTGATCGCGGCGAGCGGCGATCCGTCCTCGCGCCACACCTGGCCATAGGCGTGCGCCGATTTCTTGGGCCGCGTGTTGAGGATGATCCCGCGCAGGATCGGCTGCCATGCGATCGCGGGGATCTCGACCACGCGGCGATCCGACAGGAACTCGCCCAGATAGCGTTTGACCGACCGCGCGTCCGGGCCGTCGGGCGTGCCGAGATTCATCAGCAGGACGCCGATCCGGGGCTTGGGGATGGCGGGATGATCGGGGGGCATAATCATGCCGATGGTCTTAAAGGCAAATTGCGGATGCGGAAGCCCGTTGCCGAGAATAGCGCGTTGGCGATCGCGGGGGCGACCGGCGGCACCGCCAGCTCGCCGACCCCGCCCGGCGCCTCGTCGCTGCGGATCAGCTCGACGGTGATGTCGGGTGTGTCCGCCAGCCGCGGCAGCGCGAGGTCGGCGAACCCGCGCGCGTCCGCGAGGTTGCGCGTGAACCCGGTCGCCGCGCCCAGCGCGGTCGCCATCCCGAAGATCAGCCCGCCCTCGATCTGCTGGCGGATCAGGTCGGGGTTGATGTGCGCGCCGCAATCGACCGCCGCGACCAGCCGCTCGACCACCGGCCGCCCGTCCGCGCCCGGATGCGCCTCCGCCATCACCGCGATGAAGCTCCCGCGAAAGGCGTGGCAGGCGATCCCCTGCCCGCTGCCCGCGACCCCGCCGTCCCAGCCGCCCAGCGACGCCGCGGTCGACAGGCATCGTGCCAGCCGCGCGCCGCCGCCCAGCATGCCGATCCGGTACGACATCGGCTCGGTTCCCGCGACGCGCGCGAGCTCGTCGACGAACGATTCGGTGAAGAACGCGGTATAGCCATGCGCCCCGCCGCGCAGGTGCCCCGTCGGCACGCCGAGATCGGCGACGTGGTGGTCGATCGCATAGGCGGGGATTGCATAGGCCGGCAGCGCGCCGCCGACCGCATAGGCATCGCCGCGCGCCATCGCCGTCGCCGCGCGCGTCGTCGCGCCCGGCATGATCCGCCGCGCGAGCTCGGCGCCCGTCGACGGCGCCGCGATCTGCGCGCGCCATGCCAGGATCCGGCCGTTGGGCGCGAGCCGCGCCGCCATCCGCGCCGCCGCCGCGGGGCGATAGCGGTCGTGCAGCAGGTCCTCGCCGCGCGACCAGACAAGGCTGACCGGGCGCTTGAGCGTGACCGCGAGCACCGCCGCCTGCTCCGCCGCGTCATGCTCGAGCGCGGCGCCGAACGACCCGCCGACCGGCATCGGGTGCACCACGACCTGCGCCTCGGCAATCCCCGCCGCGCGCGCCGCCGCCGCGCGCGCCAGCCCCGGTGCCTGCGTCTGCACCCACAGCTCGAGCCGTCCGTCGCGGTACGACGCGGTCGCACTGCGCGTCTCGATCGCGGCATGCACGCCCAGCGCGACGCGGTACGCCGCGGTCACCACGCCCGCGCCGCGCAGCGGTCCCGCGACGTCGCCCGCCTTCGCCATGCCGATCCCGGGCGCATCGAGCGCCGCGGTCAGCGCGCGGTCGATCGACGCGCTGTCGACCACCCCGCCGCGACCCGGCTCGAGCC
Organism: Sphingomonas sp. 22R3R2A-7; assembly: GCF_036856055.1. Taxonomy (NCBI): domain Bacteria; kingdom Pseudomonadati; phylum Pseudomonadota; class Alphaproteobacteria; order Sphingomonadales; family Sphingomonadaceae; genus Sphingomonas; species Sphingomonas sp. 22R3R2A-7. Next base: position 2,032,543 of record NZ_JASPFR010000001.1, read on the forward strand.
CAGTCGCGAAACGCGGGTGCATCGCGTCGAGCGCGCGCTGCGCCGCCCAGCCCGTGGTCGCGACCGCCGCGACCCAGCGCGGCGTCTCGACCACCTGCACGACGCCGCGGATCCGCTCGGCGGCGGCGCGGTCGACGCCGACCAGCCGGCTGTCGCCGACGGGGCCCTGCCGGATCGCGGCATGCACCATGTCCGCCAGCCGCACGTCGCCCGCGAAATTGGCCGATCCGTCGACCTTGGCGGGTGTATCGATCCGCGGCACCGACGTCCCGACCAGCCTGCCCGCGCCCTGCACCCCGAAGGCGAGCGGTTCGGGCAAAGTCTCGCGCGCGGCCTCCTCGGCGAGTGCGGCGAACCGGAGCTTTTTCGCGCCCGCGACGACGAAGCCCGCCTCGGTCCGGCACTGCGCCCAGTCCGCGTCCCAGCGCCGCGCCGCCGCCTTGCACAGCAGCACGCGCGCCGCCGCGCCCGCGGTCCGGCACGCCTCCTCGAACATCCGTATCGTGCTCGACCCGCCGGTCAGCATCGGTGCCGGGCCCGCGACCGCATCGGGGATCGCGCCGAGCATCCCCTCGAACAGCGCGTTCAGCCCCACCGGATTGGCATAGAGCGGGTTCAGCGGCGCGGGCTCGACGCCGACCGTCCGCCAGTCCGCGCCAAGCTCGTCGGCGACGATCTGCGCGAGCGCGGTATAGGCGCCCTGGCCGTGCTCGGCCTGCGGTACCGCGACCGTGACATGCCCGTCGCTGCCGATCTTCAGCCACGCCCCGAACGCGGTCTCGCCGGGATTGGCGACGAGCGTCGGCGCATAGTCGCGCGGCCACAGCCCCCAGGCGACGACCAGCCCGATCCCCGCACCGCCCCCCGCCACGATCCCCCGCCGACTGATCATCCCGCGCCCCTACCCCGTCTCCCCCCGGGGTGAAGCCGCCACAACGCCCCTGCGGCGACGCAGACCAACAGGCGGCAATTCTGCCGGACCCTGGATCCTGACTTTCGTCAGAATGACGGAAGAAACGAGGCATCCCCACACACCCCGTCATCCTGACGAAAGTCAGGATCCAGAGCCCCAAAACGCCACACCGCCGCACCCCGAAACCCGCCCGCGCCCACCACCTCAAGCCAGCGCGCGATAGCGTTCCCGGATCGTCACCTTGTCGATCTTCTCCGTCCCCAGCCGCGGCAGCGGCGCGTCCGCGATCCACACCCGCTGCGGCACCTTGAACGCAGCGATATGCTGGTGGAGGAACGCGCACAAATCGTCGGGCGTCAGCGTTTCGCCGTCGCGCAGCACGACCACCGCGCCCGGCACCTCGCCGAACCGCTCGTCCGCCAGCCCGAACACCGCCGCCTCCGCCACCGCGGGGTTCTCGTACAGCGCCGCCTCGACCTCCTGGCACGAGATGTTCTCGCCGCCACGGATGATGATGTCCTTCTTGCGGTCGACGATGAACAGATAGCCGTCCTCGTCGAGAAACCCGATATCGCCCGTCCGGAAATAGCCGTCCGCGGTGAACGCCGCCGCGGTCGCCTCGGGCCGGTTCCAGTAGCGGGTGAAGTTGCACACGCTGCGGATGCACACCTCGCCGCGCACGCCCGCGGGCTGCGCGCGCCCGTCGTCGTCGAGGATCGCCAGATCGACCAGCGGCGCGCTCGCCCGCCCCGCCGAATTGGGCTTGGCGAGATAGTTGCTCCGCCAGTTGCCCGTCCCCACCGCGTTCGTTTCGGTCAGCCCATAGCCGATCAGCGGCGCGCTTCCGCCCATCTCCTCGCCCAGCCGCCGGACATGCTCGACCGGCCGCGGCGCGCCGCCCGCGGCGAAATCGGTCACCGTCGACAGGTCGTAGTTCGCCCGATCGGGATGGTTGAGGATCTCGAAGCTCATCAGCGGCACGCCGACGAAATAGGTCACGCCCTCCGCCGCGATCAGCCGCATCGCCTCGCGCGCATCCCATTTGGGCATCAGCACCAGTTTCCGCCCCATCGCGAAGCTCTGCAGGAACACCGGCACCTCGCCGGTGATGTGGAACAGCGGGATCGTCAGCAGCGTGACCGGCTGGCCGACCGGCGGATTGCCCTGCGCGGTCGCGATCCCGACCATCATCATCGCCTGGCCGAGATAGTTGAACACCGCCTGCACGATCGCGCGGTGCTCGCACACCGCGCCCTTCGACTGCCCCGTCGACCCGCTCGTGAACAGGATCGTCGCGTGATCGTCGGGCGCCAGCATCGGCAGCGCGGCCGCGTCGTCGTCCTCGGCCAGCACCGCGGCAAGCGCGGTCGCCAGCGGCTGCGTATCGTCGATCTCGACCACCGGCGCGCTCAGCCCCGCGATCTGCGCGAGCCGCCTGACGCGCGGCGGGTCAGCGAACACCAGGCCGCAGTCGACGTCGCGGATCGCCGCCTCGAGCTCCTCCGACTGCCACCAGCCGTTGAGCAAGGTCGCGATCCCGCCCGCCATCACGATGCCCATGTACAGCACGATCCACGACGGCGAATTGCGCATCGCGATGCCGATCCGGTCGCCCTTCGCGACGCCGTGCGCCGTCACCAGCGCGCGCGCGACGCGCGTCGCCGCGGCATGCACCTCGCCGAACGTCAGCCGCTCGTCGCCCGCGACCAGGAACGTCAGATCGCGGTGCTCATTGGCATAATGCGCGAAATAATAGCTCAGCGCAGGCGGTGCCGCGGCGATCGTCGGCAGCGTGACCCCGAACCGCTCGACCGACCCGAGCGCGAGCGGCGCGCCCTCGGCGGTCAGCGCGGCCATCGTCGAATCCATCGCCGCATCCAGCTCGGTCCGCATATCGCTCTCCTACTTGGTCTTATCGTTGACCACCTTTATGCAGGCGCGAACGCACGGGGAAAAGCCTTTGATCTTGCCAACCATTACGGCTGCCGCCGGCAGCCATATCCGCTTCGAGGACCTGGGGCTCCACCCCGACGTCTTCTCGATCGGCTTCTTCACGCTGCGCTGGTACAGCCTCGCCTATATCGGCGGGATCCTGCTCGGCTGGTGGTATCTGCTGAAACTCCTCGCACAGCCCGGCGCACCGATGGCGCGGCGTCACGCCGACGACCTCGTCTTCTACGCGACGCTCGGCATCATCCTCGGCGGGCGGCTCGGCTATGTGATCTTCTACGCCCCCGAGATGATCCTCCAGCCGCTGCGTATCCTGCGGCTCTGGGACGGCGGGATGTCGTTCCACGGCGGCGTGATCGGCGTGTCGCTCGGGCTGATCCTGTTCGCGCGCAAGCACCAGCTCAACTGGCTGCGCGTCCACGACTATATCGCCTGCTGCGTGCCGTTCGGGCTGTTCTTCGGCCGGCTCGCCAATTTCGTCAACGGCGAGCTCTGGGGCAAGCCGACCGACGTCGCCTGGGGCATCGTCTTCGCGCGCACCGTCCCCTTCGGCATGATCGAACCCGCCCGCCACCCGAGCCAGCTCTACGAGGCGGGGCTCGAGGGGCTCGCGCTGTTCGCGCTGCTCTGGTTCGCCTTCTGGAAGACCAAGGCGCGCTATGATCCGGGCAAGCTCGTCGGGCTGTTCGTGCTCGGCTACGGCGTCGCGCGCTTCACCGTCGAATTCTTCCGCGAACCCGATTCGCAGCTGCGCGCCTTTGCCGAGAAGACCGGGCTCCACATGGGCCAGTGGCTCTGCGTGCCGATGATCCTCGGCGGCCTCTTCCTGATCCTCACCGCCGCCAAACGCCGCGTCCGCGTCGAACCGATCGCCGGCACGCAGAGCGTCGCGTAACGGACTCCCCACCCTCACCCCCACCCCGGCGAAGGCCGGGGCCCAGTTGGAACGTCCCTCGTGACGGGCGGCGCGCGTCGTTACATCGCCCTCCCAACTGGGCCCCGGCCTCCGCCGGGGAGGCAGAGAGCTTTACGATGACTGAATCCACCCCCGACACCGCCCTCCCCGAACGCCTCGCCCGCGCGATCACCCTCGCCGGCCCCGTCCCCGTCGCGCAGTACATGGCCGCCGCCAACGCGCACTATTACGCGACCCGCGACCCGCTCGGCACCGCAGGCGACTTCACCACCGCGCCCGAGATCAGCCAGATGTTCGGCGAGCTCCTCGGCCTGTGGTGCGCCGACCTGTGGGACCGCGCCGGGCGCCCGGACGTCGCCTGGGTCGAGCTCGGCCCCGGCCGCGGCACGCTCGCCGCCGATGCCTTGCGCGCGATGGCCAAGGCCGGCCTCGTGCCCCCCGTCCATTTCGTCGAGACCAGCCCCGCACTCCGCACCGCGCAGGCCGAGCGCGTCCCCGCCGCGACCTGGCACGACGCGATCGACACGCTCCCGACCGAGCTTCCGCTGATCGTCGTCGCGAACGAATTCTTCGACGCGCTGCCGATCCGCCAGCTGCTCAAACGCGAGGACGCGTGGCACGAACGTCTCGTCGCCGCGCAGGACCTGCTGTTCCTCCCGATCGCGGGCAAGCCGCTTCCCGACGCCGTCATCCCCGAACCCTTCCGCGACGCGCCCGCCGGATCGATCCTCGAGACCGCCCCCGCCGCGGTCGGCATCGTCCGCGCGCTCGCGAAACGCCTCGTCGCGCAGGGCGGCGCGCTGCTCGCGATCGACTACGGCTATGAAGGCCCCGCGCTCGGCGACACGCTCCAGGCAGTCCGCGCGCACGCCTATGCCAACCCGTTCGAATTGCCGGGCGAGCACGACCTGACCGCGCATGTCGATTTCACCACGCTCGCCGCCGCCGCGCAGGCCGAGGGCGCGGTCGCCTGGGGCCCCGTCGCACAGCGCGACCTGCTCGGCGGTCTCGGCATCGACACGCGCACCTCCGCGCTCGCCAGGGCCACCCCGACCGTGCCGAGGCGCTCGCTGCCGACCGCCGCCGGCTGATGGACGACATGGGGACGCTGTTCAAAGCGCTCGCGATCACGTCGCCCGGCTGGCCCAACCCGGCCGCCTTCGCATGATCACCTACCGCGACGCAGTCCCCGCCGACGGCCCCGCGCTCGCCGCGATGGCGCGCGCGTCGTTCACCGAGACGTTCGGCACGCTCTATCGCCCACAGGATCTCGCGACGTTCCTCGACCAGGCGTTCGGGCCGCAAGGCCTGCCGTCGCAGATCGGCGACCCCGCCTTCCGCATCCACGTCGCGCTCGACGAGGGTGCGATCGTCGGCTTCGCGAAGACCGGCCCCGTCGCCTTCCCCGGCGACTGGCCCGTCACCGCGGTCGAGCTCTACCAGCTCTATGCCCGCGCCGACCAGCACGGCGCGGGCGTCGGCCCCGCGCTGATGGACTGGGCGCTCGCCACCGCGCGCGCCGAGGCGCGGACCGAGATGATCCTCAGCGTCTATGTCGACAACCACCGCGCGCACCGCTTCTACCAGCGCTACGGCTTCACCGAGATCGGCCGCTACGTCTTCATGGTCGGTGAAAAGGCCGACGACGACCGCATCATGCGCCTGGCGCTGTGACCAGCCACCCAACCTCCACCCCGGCGAAGGCCGGGGCCCAAGTGGAACGTCCCCGGTAATGAAGCACCGCCCCTCGTCACACCCGTCCCCCAACTGGGCCCCGGCCTTCGCCGGGGTGGTGCTGGACGACAGACAGGACTCACGCGCATGACCCCCACCCCCATCCGCGCAAAATCGCTCGGCGCGATCCCCCACGGCTTCCTCGGCCGCACCGGCGGAGTCTCGACCGGCCCGTACGCCAGCCTCAACACCGGCACCGGCTCCGACGACTCCTCCGCCGCAATCGCAGAGAACCGCCGCCGCGCGACCGACGCCGTCCTCCCCGGCGCGCGGCTCGTCGGCCTCTACCAGATCCACTCCGCCGAGGCGGTGACGATCACCGCCCCCGTCGACGAGCGCGTCCGCCCGCGCGCCGACGCGCTCGTCACCGACCGCCCCGGGCTCGCGCTCGGCATCCTCACCGCGGACTGTGCGCCCGTCCTCTTCGCCGACAGCGAGGCGGGGATCGTCGGCGCCGCGCATGCCGGCTGGCAGGGCGCACTCGGCGGCGTCACCGACGCGACCCTGCTCGCGATGGAGGCGAAAGGCGCGCGCCGCGACCGGATCGTCGCCGCGGTCGGCCCGTGCATCGCGCGCGCCAGCTACGAGGTCGACACCGGCTTCCTCCGCCGCTTCTGCGAGGCCGATCCCGAAAACGAACGCTTCTTCGCCGACGGCCGCACCGACCATTACCAGTTCGATCTCGAGGCCTATGTCGTCAACCGCCTCGCCGCCGCGGGGGTCGGCCGCGTCGAGGCGCTCGGCCGCGACACCTACACCGAGGACGACGCGTTCTTCAGCTATCGCCGCGCGACCCATCGCGGCGAACCCACTTATGGTCGCCAGATCAGCATCATCGGCCTCTGACGCCTCCCCAAAGCGCGCGCGCATCGCTAGGCTCGCCGCATCGGCCCGCACCAGACGGGCCACGCAGGAGCCCAGAATGTCCGATACGCCCAGTGAAATCCCCGCCGCGACTGCCGCCGGCACCGAAGCCGATCTGACCGGCGTCGCCGCGCGCGTCGCCCCCAAGCCGCAGGTCGAGAAGATCGGCGGCCGCAAGCTGAAGCCCTCGACACTGATGATGGGCCATGGTTACGACCCGTCGCTGTCGGAAGGGTCGCTCAAGCCCCGATCTTCCTCACCTCGACCTTCGTCTTCCCCAATGCCGCCGCGGGCAAGCGCCATTTCGAGGGCGTCACCGGCAAGCGTCCGGGCGGTGCCGAAGGCCTCGTCTATTCGCGCTTCAACGGCCCCAACCAGGAGATCCTCGAGGATCGCCTCGGCGTCTGGGAAGAGGCGGAGGACGCGCTCGCCTTCTCGTCCGGCATGTCCGCGATCGCCACCTTGTTCCTCGCCATGGTCAAGCCCGGCGACACGATCGTTCATTCGGGCCCGCTTTACGCCGCGACCGAGACGCTGATCGGCCGCGTGCTTGGCAAGTTCGGGGTCAAGTGGCTCGACTTCCCCGCCGGCGCGACGCGCGAGGAGATCGACGCGGTGATGACCGAGGCCGCGACCGGCAATGTCGCGCTCATCTATCTCGAAAGCCCCGCCAACCCGACCAACGCTCTGGTCGATGTCGAGGCCGTCGCCGCCAGCCGCGACGCGATCTTCGGTGACGACAAGCCGCCGATCGCGATCGACAACACCTTCCTCGGACCGCTCTGGTTCCAGCCGCTCAAGCACGGCGCGGACATCGTCGTCTATTCGCTGACCAAATATGTCGGCGGCCATTCGGATCTCGTCGCGGGCGGCGTGCTCGGCACCAAGGCGCACATCAACACGATCCGGACGATGCGCAACACGATCGGCACGATCACCGATCCCAACACCGCATGGATGCTGCTGCGCAGTCTTGAGACGCTCGAGCTCCGCATGAGCCGCGCGGGCGAGAACGCGGCCAAGGTCTGCGCCTATCTGCGGCATCACCCCAAGGTCGAGCGCGTCGGCTATCTCGGCTTCCTCGCCGACGAACCCGGCGCCGAGCGTCAGGCCGACATCTATCGCCGCCACTGCACCGGCGGCGGCTCGACCTTCTCGCTCTACCTGAAAGGCGGCGAGCGCGAGAGCTTCGCCTTCCTCGACGCGCTCAAGATCGCGAAACTCGCGGTCTCGCTCGGCGGCACCGAAACGCTCGCCAGCCACCCCGCCGGCATGACGCACCTCTCGGTCCCCGACGCGCGCAAGCAGGCGCTCGGCATCACCGACAACCTGGTGCGCATCTCGATCGGCGTCGAGGATGCCGACGACCTGATCGCCGACTTCACGCAAGCCTTGGAGGCGATCTGACCAACCCGGCGCCCGCCAAAAACGGCGGGCGCCCTCTCCTCTTCCCGTCATCCTGACGAAAGTCAGGACCCAGAGCCCAGCAGCGCCGCCCCTCCGAACCCAAACCCGAACCCGATCCGATCTGGCCCCAGCGCCCCCCACCCGTTAAAGCGCAACGGATGCCGATCTTCACCCCCATCCCGCAGGACGACTTCGTCGCCGCGATCCACGTCCTCGCTGCCCAGCTGCGCGCGGACGCCGACTGGACCCCCGATTTCATCATCGGCATCGGCCGCGGCGGTCTCGTCCCCGCGGTCTTCCTCAGCCACGCGATCGGCCTCCCGACGCTCTCGGTCGACTATTCGAGCCAGGTCGAGGATTTCGCCGACCAGCCGCTCGTCAAGCTCGCCGCGCGCACCCAGTCGGGCGAGCGCCTGCTCTTCCTCGACGACATCAACGATTCGGGCCGCACGATCACCCATCTGCGCACCGCGCTCGCCGCCGCGGGCGCCGTCCCCGGCGCGATCCGCTTCGCGACGCTGATCGACAATCTCAGCTCCGCCGAACGCATCGACTACACCGCGCGCACGATCGACCGCCGCGAGACCAAGGACTGGTTCGTCTTCCCCTGGGAAGCCGTCGCCCCCGCCGCCACGATCGAACACGACGCCGCCGAAGTCCCCGACCGCATCGCGTAGCGCGCGCCCAACCCCGTCATCCTGACGAAAGTCAGGATCCAGGGTCACAGGCGCCGGACTCCGTGGCTCTGGATCCCGACTTTCGTCAGGATGACGGAAGAGAATTGGCCAGGCAGGCGCCAAAAGCAGCGTCGCCGGCCACCCACGGTCCTCAAGCGGCAAGCCACCACGCCCCCCAACCCGTCATCCTGACGAAAGTCAGGATCCAGGGTCACAGGCGCCGGACCCCGTGGCTCTGGATCCTGACCTTCGTCAGGATGACGGAAGAGACTTGGCCAGGCAGACGCCAAAAGCAGCGTCGCCGGCCACCCGCGGCCCTCAAGCGGCAAGCCGCCACGCACCCCCATCCCCGTCATCCTGACGAAAGTCAGGATCCAGGGTTACGAGCGCCGCACGCCGTGGCTCTGGCTCCCGACGTCCCTCAGGAGGACGGCGGAAAGAGCCTCACCCATCACTCGCCCGCTCGATATCCGCGCCAACCGCGCTCAGTTTCTCCTCGAGCCGCTCATACCCGCGGTCGAGATGGTACACGCGCCCGACCGACGTCTCCCCATCCGCCGCGAGTCCCGCCAGGATCAGGCTCATCGACGCGCGCAGGTCGGTCGCCATCACCGGCGCCCCCACCAGCTTGTCGACGCCGCGCACCACCGCGGTGCGCCCGCGCACCTGGATGTCCGCGCCCATCCGCGCCAGCTCGGGCACGTGCATGTAGCGGTTCTCGAAGATCGTCTCGGTCAGCACGCTGGCGCCGTCCGCCTTGCACAGCATCGCCATGAACTGCGCCTGCATGTCGGTCGCGAACCCCGGATAGGGCGCGGTCGACAGCGTCAGCGGCTGGAGCGGTCCGGTCGCGGCGATGCGGACGCCGTCGCGCGTCGGCGTCACGCTCACCCCCGCCTCGACCAGCGCGTCGAGCGTCGCGCCCATGTCCGCCTGGCTCACCCCGACCAGCTCGAGGTCGCCGCCGGTAATCGCCGCCGCACAGGCATAGCTGCCCGCCTCGATCCGGTCGGGCATCACCTTGTAGGTCGCGCCGTGCAGCCGGTCGACGCCCTCGATCTCGAGCGTCTCGGTCCCGATCCCGCTGATCCGCGCGCCCATCGCGACGAGGCAGTTGCACAGGTCGACGATCTCGGGCTCGCGCGCCGCATTCTCGATTCGCGACGAACCCTTCGCCAGCACCGCCGCCATCACGACATTCTCGGTCGCGCCGACCGACACGATCGGGAAGCGATACCGCCCGCCCGTCAGCCGTCCGCCCGGCGCGGTCGCCTTCACATAGCCCGCCGCCATCTCGAGCTCGGCACCGATCGCCTCGAGCGCGCGCAGATGCAGGTCGATCGGCCGGTTGCCGATCGCGCAGCCGCCGGGCAGCGACACCGTCGCCTCGCCGCTGCGCCCGAGCAGCGGCCCGAGCACGAGGATCGACGCGCGCATCTTGCGCACGATGTCGTACGGCGCCTCGGTCGAGGTCAGTTTCCCGGCGCGGATCGTCATCACGCGGCCGAACTCGTCGGGGCGCGTCCCCTCGATCGCGGTCGACGCGCCGAGCTGGTTGAGCAGATGCCCGAACCCGTCGACATCGGCGAGCCGCGGCAGGTTGCGCAGCGTCAGCGGCTCGTCGGTCAGCAGCGCGCACGGCATCAGCGTGAGCGCGGCGTTCTTCGCGCCGGAAATGGGCAGGCGCCCGGTCAGGCGATTGCCGCCGCGGATGAGAATACGGTCCATGTCCGGCTGTCTATCGACCCGCACGATCCGCGCAAGCCACCCGTCGTCCGGCGATACGACGTGGCGGGGCACGCGCGGGCCAAAGTCGCCGCGCCCGCCGCCGGGCGGGCCGCCGCGCGGGCCGCCGCGAGAGGCACGCTACGGTGCTCGCACGCGACCGCATCCGCCGCAGACCCGCGGCCCCGCCCGCCTTGTAAGGAATACATGCGCGTTCCTGCGGCTGCTACCGCTAACGTGGCACGGCCAGGCAGACGGCTTGATCGACTTTAATGCACGAAAACCAAGTGTTTGCTCTGGTCTTCCTCTGGAACGGGGGGCCTTGCCGAGTGCCGCATAGCTGCTTCGCCGAACGTTTCGGCGATCTTATTGACCTGACGGCGAGCGAAACGGCGGCCCTGGTGCGCCTCGAGGAGCGTCCCCGCGACCTGCGTCGCGACACGATCCTGCTCCGCGAGCACGACCCGATGTCCGAACTCTTCATCCTCCAGCGCGGCATGGCGATGAGCTATGTCCTGCTCGACGACGGCAGCCGCCAGATCCTGCGCTTCCTCTTTCCCGGCGACATGCTCGCGGTGTCGGCGTTGGTCTATCGCGACTCGCCCGAGACGATCGTCGCGATGACCGACGTCACCGTCTGCCCGTTCGACCGCACGCTGATGGCGACGTTGCTGATCGAGCATCCGCGACTGGCCGCGGTGATCATGGTGATCAACCAGATGGAGAAGGTCGCGCTCACCGACCGGCTCGCGGCGCTCGGCCGGACCTCGGCGAAGGCGCGCGTCGCCGCGCTGCTGCTCGAGATCCGCAACCGCGTCCGCCACACGCAGCAGGCGAGCGCTACCAGCTTCATCCAGCCGCTGACGCAGGAGGAGATCGGCGACGCGACCGGGCTGACCGCGGTGCACGTCAACCGGATGCTGCGCCAGCTCGAGGAGGACGGCATGATCGCACGCGGTCAGGGCCGGATGACCTTCACCGACGAAGGCGCACTCGCGCGCGAGGCGAACTACATCAACCGGTTCGACGGTCTCGACCTTAGATGGCTGCCCGCCGCACGCTAGGCCGTCCGGTCATTTGTCGGGTCGGCAGGGCCTGACGCTCCACCAGAGCCGGGGTCACGCCTTTTCGAGCGTGCACTGCAGCGGGTGCTGGTTCTGCTGCGCGAAATCCATCACCTGGCTGACCTTGGTCTCGGCGACCTCGTAGGTGAACGTCCCGCACACGCCGACGCCCTTCTGGTGGACGTGCAGCATGACGCGCGTCGCCGCCTCCATGTCCATCCGGAAGAACCGCTGGAGGCACAGCACGACGAATTCCATCGGCGTATAATCGTCGTTGAGCATCAGCACGCGGTACGGCGTCGGCTGCTTGGTCCGCGACCGCGTCTTGGTCGCGACACCGATGCCGCTGTCTCCGCCGCCACCACGCCCGCCATCGGTATCGTCGGGGCGGTCGTCGCCCCCTTCAGCCACGGATTCGGCCATGGTCGGAACCAGTCTGTTGGGGTGTGAAAGCATCATCGGAAAATATGGCAGTTGGATAGCGAAGGACAAGCCCCCTGACGACATGGACGACATGCCCGTGTCCCGCCGTCGCAACGCGCACTGGTCGACCTGCGCGCGCGGCACGACAAGCGATGCCCGTGTCGCGCCTAGGCCCCGAAAACGAGACAGGGGGACGATTCGCCCCCCTGCCCCGCTGTATCCCGTCACCATCGTCAGACGCGTCGTACATCGACGCGCAAGACGGTCAGGCCGACAGCTTCAGCTTGTTGGTCGCGACCGCGACGCGGTTCGAGATCGGCTGCGTGATCTCGCCCATCATCTTCATCATCATTTCGGTCGAGCGCGCGCTGTCGGCGATCAGCGTGTCGAACGCGGTGCGGGCATAGTCGCTCTGCAGCTTCATGAACTCGGTCGGCGACTTGGCGGTGGCGAGCGTCTTCATCGCGTCGGTCGCGCTCTCGAACGAGGTCTTGGCATAGGCCGCGACGTCATGGCCCAGCGTCTCGACGCTCTTGGCGGCGAGCTTCGACGATTCGACGACGGCTTCGATATTGCCCTTGTTGAACGCGGAGACGTCCTCGAACATCGCGGCGCCCTTTTCCATCGCACCCTTGGCGCGGTCGTTCAGGTCGGAGAACAGCGCCTGCGCCTTGTCGGCGGGGTTCTTCTCGGCAGAGATCGTGTCGAAGCTCATCGTGACGTCCTTTCCTGGTGAAACCGCCAGAGGGGCGGCGGGTAGCGAAGGTAAAACGGGTGCCGGCTCGGGCGACGCAGCGGGCTGCGCGTCGACCGCGGGTTCGGCCGAGACCGCAGCCGGAACATCGACCGATGCCGGCGCTGCAACCGGCGGCGTTGCAACCGGCGGCGCAATCACCGGCGGCGCAATCACCGGCGGCGCAGTCGCTGACGTCGCGGCGAGCGGCGCTGCCGGAACGCTGCTGGACGTCTTGGACACCGGACTCGCTGCGAGCGCTGCTGGCGGCGCGTCAGGCGCGGCCTTGCGCGCGAGCACCGCCGGTATGACCGGTGGGGCGACGGGCGCTGCGACGGCGGGGGCGACGGGTGCCGGGACGGCCGCAGCGGCATCGCTCGCAGCGGACCGGACCTTGCGCGCGCCGCGCTTTCCAGCGGCGGTACGCGCGTTCGACGACACGGATTTCGGCTCGGCCATTGCAAACTCTCCGCACTATTATGCTGCGTTGCAGAATAGTCCGAATCACCCCTCGCCGCAAGCTTTTTGTGCAGTGCAGCATTTGTACAAAGTTAAACGTCTACAATCTGATACAGATTAATTATCGCATCCGGACATAGTCCCCCGGTGCGTCGCCCAGCGCCGCCAGCGCGCCGCCGCCGGGGACCCGCGCGCCCGTCGCCGCGACCCGCTTCGCGCCCTCTGCCCCTGCCTGTTCGCCGAGCCATGCGACCCAGTCGGGCCACCAGCTCCCCTTGGTCTCGACCGCGCCCGCGATGAAGTCCGCGAGCGATTCGACCGCCGCCGGGTTCGTCCAATACTGATATTTCCCCGCCGCGGGCGGATTGACGACGCCCGCGATATGCCCCGACCCCGCCAGCACGAACTTGACCGGTCCCGCGAACAGCCCGGTCAGCTTCCACACGCTCTCGGCGGGCGCGATATGATCCTCGCGCCCCGCCTGGACATAGCTCGGCGTCGTCACGCGACCGAGGTCGACGGGCGTCCCGCCGACGCTGATCGCGCCGGGCTTCACCAGCAGATTGTCGCGGTACAGGTCGGTCAGATACGCGCTGTGCCATTTCGCGGGCAGGTTGGTCGTGTCGCCGTTCCAGTGGAGCAGGTCGAACGGGACATAGTCCTTGCCGAGCAGGTAGTTGTTGGTGACATAGTTCCAGATCAGGTCGCGCCCGCGCAGCAGGTTGAACGTCGCCGCCATATAGCGCCCGTCGAGAAACCCCTCGGGCGACAGCGTGGCGAGCAGTCCGATCTGCTCGTCGTCGACGAAATGCTGCAGCTCGCCCGCATCGGCGAAATCGACCTGCGCGGTGAAGAAGGTCGCGCTGGCGACGCGGTCCGCCTGCCCGCGCGCGCTCAGCACCGCAAGCGTCGCGGCGAGCGTCGTCCCCGCGACGCAATAGCCGATCGTGTGCACCGCGGGCACGTCGAGCAGCGCGCGCACCGTCTCGATCGCGTCGATCTGCGCGGCGACGTAATTGTCCCAGACCACGTCCTTCATGCTCGCGTCGGCGGATTTCCACGACACCATGAACACGCTCAGCCCCTGCTCGACCGCCCAGCGGATGAAGCTCTTCTCGGGCGTCAAATCGAGGATGTAGAACCGGTTGATCCACGGCGGAAAGATCACCAGCGGCGTCGCCTGCACCGCGTCGGTGGTCGGCGCATAGTGGATCAGTTCGTACAGCGGCGTGCGGTGGACGACCTTGCCCGGCGTCATCGCGAGGTTGCGGCCCAGCTCGAAACTGCCTTGAGCGGTGTGAGTCAGCTGCCCGCGGCCGATGTCCGCCATCATGTTCTGCAGCCCCTGCAGCAGGTTCTCGCCGCGCGTCTCGATCGTCCGCTCGATCACCTCGGGGTTGGTGAACGCGAAGTTGGTCGGGCTCATCGCATCGACGAAGCCGCGCGTCGCAAAGCGCAGCTGCTCCTTCTGCTTGGGCTCGAGCCCCTCGACCGCGTCGACGCTGCGCAGCATGTGATCGCCGATCGTCTCGTAGCTGCGCCGGATCAGGTCGAACACGGGCTCGCGCCACTGCGGCGCCTTGAACCGCTTGTCGCCCGGCGCGGGCTTGCCGTCCCCCGCGCCGGGCGCAGCACTCCGCGCCGACGGGTCGAGCGCCTGCTGCCAGAACGCGAAGCCGTCGCGCCAGAAATCGCGCACCCGCCCCAGCGTCGCCGGATCGTTGAACCCCGGCACCACCATCGTCTCGGGGACGATCCCCTCGAGCGGCGTCGTGATCGCGTCGAGCCCCTGCTCGAGCATCATCTGCTGCGCGCGCCCCATCACCCAGGTCCAGTGCTGCAGCTCGGCCAGCGTCGGTGCGGCGATCCCCGGCGGCGTCTCGGACATGGGCAAGCTCTCCTTTTCCCAAGCCTATCCCACTCCCCCCCAGCGAAAGCACCCCGTCACCCGGTCCCGCCGGTCCGCCGGTCATCCCAGGTCAAGCCCGGGACGGGAGGGGAGAGCCGCCCCACCCCCACCGTCATCCTGACGAAAGTCAGGACCCAGAGCCAAGCAGCGCCACCCCCTGCAACCCTGGATCCCGGGTCAAGCGCGGGATGACGGGAGGAGAGAGCCGCCCCCACCCCACCCCGTCATCCTGACGAAAGTCAGGATCCAGAGCCAAACAGCGCCGCCCCCTGCAACCCTGGATCCTGACTTTCGTCAGGATGACGCCGAAGAAACGTCAGGAGGACGACGAAGGATCGTCAGGATGACGACGGAGAACCATCACGACGACGATCGAAAATCGCACGCACGCGGCGGATGACGGCCCCCGCCGCATACGGTACAGCGGCGCTTCCTCCAGCTGGGGTCCGTCATGTCCGAAGACTTCTACCGCATCAAACGCCTGCCACCCTATGTCATCGCCGAAGTGAACGCGATGCGGGCGGCGGCGCGCGCGGGCGGCGAGGACATCATCGACCTCGGCATGGGCAATCCCGACCTGCCGCCCCCCGAGCACGTCATCGAAAAGCTCGTCGAGGTCGCGCGCAAGCCGAGCGCGCACGGCTATTCGCAGTCGAAGGGCATCCCCGGCCTCCGCAAGGCGCAGGCCAATTACTACGGCCGCCGCTTCGGCGTCGACGTCGATCCCGAGACCGAGGTCGTCGTCACGATGGGATCGAAGGAGGGGCTCGCCAGCCTCGCCACCGCGATCACCGCGCCCGGCGACGTCGTGCTCGCGCCCAACCCGTCCTATCCGATCCACACCTTCGGCTTCATCATCGCCGGCGCGACGATCCGCGCGGTCCCGACCACCCCCGACGAGGCCTATTTCGAAAGCCTCGAGCGCGCGATGGCGTTCACCGTGCCGCGCCCGAGCGTGCTCGTGATGGGCTATCCCTCCAACCCGACCGCCGAAGTCGTCGACCTCGCCTTCTACGAACGCGTCGTCGCGTTCGCCAAGAAGCACGAGCTCTGGGTGATCTCCGACCTCGCCTATTCCGAGCTCTATTACGACGGCAAGCCGACCCCCTCGATCCTCCAGGTGCCCGGCGCCAAGGACGTCGCGATCGAGTTCACCTCGCTCAGCAAGACCTATTCGATGGCGGGCTGGCGGATGGGGTTCGGCGTCGGCAACAAGACGCTGATCGCGGCGATGACGCGCGTGAAGAGCTATCTCGATTACGGCGCGTTCACGCCGATCCAGGCCGCCGCCTGCGCCGCGCTCAACGGCCCGCAGGATATCGTCGCGCGCAACCGCGAGCTCTATCACAAGCGCCGCGACGTGCTCGTCGAGAGCTTCGGCCGCGCGGGCTGGGACATCCCCTCGCCGCGCGCCTCGATGTTCGCCTGGGCGCCGCTCCCGCCCGCGCTCGCGCACCTGGGCAGCCTCGAATTCACCAAGCAGCTCCTCACGCACGCGCATGTCGCGGTCGCGCCGGGCGTCGGTTACGGCGAGAATGGCGAGGGCTATGTCCGCATCGCGATGGTCGAGAACGAGCAACGCCTCCGCCAGGCCGCACGCAACGTGAAACGCTATCTCCAGAGCATGGGCGTCAACACCCCCGCCCAGGGCACCGGCTGACGCCTCGCCCGCTGCTCTGGGTCCTGGATCAAGTCCAGGATGACGGCGTGGAGAACGACACCCCCACCCCGTCATCCTGACGAAAGTCAGGACCCAGAGCCAAGCAGCACCACCGCCCGCCGCCCTGGATCCTGGATCAAGTCCAGGATGACGAGGGAGAGCGACACCCCCACCCCGTCATCCTGACGAAAGTCAGGACCCAGAGCCAAGCAGCGCCACCGCCCGCCCCTCTGGATCCTGGATCACGTCCAGGATGACGGCGTGGAGAACGACACCCCCACCCCGTCATCCTGACGAAAGTCAGGATCCAGAGCCCAGCAGCACCACCCCCGCCACTCCGGGTCCCGGGCCAGACCCGCAATGACGACGTGCCCCCCCCAACCTTGACGCCACCCCCGCCCCCGCCATCCCCCGCGCATGACCCGCCCCGGCTTCGTCTTCTCCACGCGCCTGCGCGTCCGCTACGCCGAGATCGACGGGCAGCGGATCGTCTTCAACTCGCGCTATCTCGAATATGCCGATGTCGCGGTCACCGACTTCTGGGACTGGACGGGGATCGCCGCCGCGGTCCCCGGCTGGGCGGACACCGAATTCAACGTCCGCCGCACCGAGATCGACTATCTCAGGCCCTTCCGCCTCGGCGACACGATCGAGGCGTTCGTCCGGATCGACCGGGTCGGCACGTCGAGCCTCACCAAGCGCTTCGAGCTCGTCGACGCGGACACCGGCGCACTGCACACCGTCATCACGATGGTCAGCGTCCATGTCGACCTCGCGAGCGGTCGCCCCGCGCCGCTCCCCGACGCGATCCGCGCGCACATCGCGGGCTTGCCGACCGCCGGCTGACCCGCGTCAGGCGGCGGGATCGTCCGCGACGTCCCCCGGCAGCGCCCAGATCAGGTCGCCCCGCCCCAGCACGCGCCCGTCATGCGCCAGCACCGCCACCGCGGCGATCGGCCGGCGGTCGCGCGTATCGACGAGGATCGGGAACGCCGGAACGCGCGTCTCCCACCGCTCGCCCCATTGCCGCAGCGCGACCATCGTCGGCAGCAGCGCAAATCCTTTTCGGTCAGCGCATAGGCGATCTTGCGGCGATCGTCGGGCATCCGCTCGCGCGCGAGGATGCCGTGATCGACCAGCCGCGCGAGCCGGTTGGCGAGGATGTTGCGCGCGATCCCGAGCTCGGACTGGAGCTCCTCGAAATGGTGCAGCCCGTTGAACGCCGCGCGCAGGATCAGGAACGACCAGCGCTCGCCCATCGCCTCGAGCGCCGCGGGCAGGCTGCATTCCCTCAAAGGCTCGCGCAATCGCCCCATGATCGTCTCCCCCGATCCCGCCCCCCGATCTTGCCCCCGGATGGCCCCCCGGTGGTCGCGTCGGCCGCCGACCGTACCGCATTCCGCGACGCGACGGAATGCGCGCCTCCCCCGCCGCCGCCCCCGCCGCCACAAAGCTCCGCAATCTAGCCGCTCGATCACACTGACTTGACGCTTTTGATTGCAAAGCGGCGCGTTGCGGCCCCATCTAGCAATCGTGTTGCGCCAATATGAACTCGTCGATCGAGTCCTCGATTACGATCCCGATGCCGACGAGGCCCTGCTGAATCGTGCCTATGTGTTCTCGATGCAGGCGCACGGGTCGCAGAAACGCGCCAGTGGCGATCCGTATTTCAGCCACCCGATCGAGGTGGCGGGGATCCTGACCGACCTGCATCTCGACGACGAGACGATCGCCACCGCGATCCTCCACGATACGATCGAGGATACCGTCGCCACGCCCGAGGAGATCGAGCGGCTGTTCGGCCCGTCGGTCGCGCGGCTCGTCGACGGCGTCACCAAGCTCAGCAAGATCGAGGCGCAGACCGAGAACGAACGCGCCGCCGAAAACCTGCGCAAGTTCCTGCTCGCGATGTCCGACGATATCCGCGTGCTGCTGGTCAAGCTCGCCGACCGGCTGCACAACATGCGCACGCTGCATCATATCGCGAAGCCCGAGAAGCGCCGTCGCATCGCCAAGGAGACGATGGACATCTACGCGCCGCTCGCCGAGCGGATCGGCATGTACGAGTTCATGCGCGAGATGCAGACGCTCGCGTTCGAACAGATCGAGCCCGAAGCCTCCGAATCGATCAACCGCCGGCTCGAGCAGCTCAAGAACGGCGACGGCAACCGCATCGCCAAGATCGCGTCGGGGCTCAGGCTGGTACTGTCGCGCGCGGGGATCGAGGCCGACGTGTCGGGGCGCGAAAAACACCCCTATTCGATCTTCCGCAAGATGTCCGAACGCCATATCAGCTTCGAACAATTGTCCGACGTGATGGCGTTCCGCGCGATCGTGCCGACCGAGGCGGACTGCTACGCCGCGCTCGGCATCATCCACCAGCGCTGGCCGATGGTGCCGGGCCGGTTCAAGGACTATATCTCGACGCCCAAGCGCAACGGCTATCGCTCGCTGCACACCAGCGTCATCCATGCGGACAATGCGCGGATCGAGATCCAGATCCGTACCGAGGCGATGCACGCGCAGGCCGAATTCGGCCTCGCCGCGCACTGGGCGTACAAGCAGAAGAGCGGCGGCCAGACGATCGGCGGCGGCGAGCATCAGGTCAGCTGGATCCGCGATCTCGTCGAGATCCTCGACACCGCCGAAAGCCCCGAGGAGCTGCTCGAACACACGCGGATGGCGATGTACGCCGACCGCATCTTCGCCTTCACCCCCAAGGGCGAGCTGATCCAGCTCCCCAAGGGCGCGACGCCGATCGACTTCGCCTATGCGGTCCACACCGATCTCGGCGACCAGGCGGTCGGCGCGAAGATCAACGGCCGCGTCGTGCCGCTGTCGACGGTGATCGAGAACGGCAACCAGGTGCAGATCCTGCGCTCGAAGGGCCAGTCGCCGCAACCGCACTGGCTCAACGTCGCGACAACGGGCAAGGCGCTCGCCGCGATCCGCCGCCACCTGCGCCACAAGGAGCGCGTCGAGCAGGAATCGCTCGGCCGCACGCTGTTCGACGACATCGTCACGCGGCTCCCCGCGCAGATCGCCGCGGACGCGACCGAGCATGCGCTCAAACGCCTCAAGATCGCCGACGAGGGCGCGCTGATGGTCGCGATCGCGCGCCGCACCGTGTCCGACGAACAGGTGATGGAGGCGCTGATGCCCGGCTCGACCGGTGCCGATCTCGGCCACGCGGTCGCGCCGCAATCGAGCGCGATCTCGATCAAGGGACTGACGCCCGGGGTCGCCTACGACCTCGCCATCTGCTGCCATCCGGTCCCCGGCGACCGCATCGTCGGGCTGCGCCGCCCCGATGCGGGGATCGAGGTCCATGCGATCGACTGCCGCGTGCTCGCCGAACTCGCCGAGCGGACCGAGAACGAGACCGACTGGGTCGACGTCGCCTGGGGCGAGAAGACCGAGGGCGCGGTCGCGCGCATCTCGGTGATGGTCAAGAACGAACCCGGCTCGCTCGGCGTGGTCGCGTCGATCATCGGCACGCACATGGCCAACATCATCAACCTCCGCCTCGACACGCGCGACACCAGCTTCCACACCAACGAGATCGACGTCGAGGTCCACGACGTCCAGCAACTCATGCGCCTCATGGCCGGCCTCCGCGCCGCCGACGCCGTCAACACCGTCGAACGCGTGTAACCCGCCGGCGTCCTCCGCCCCCGTCCGCGCCGCAACCGCCGTCCCGTCCCCCCTCCGCCGTCATCCTGACGAAAGTCAGGACCCAGAGCCAAGCAGCGTCACGCCCCCGCAACCCTGGATCCTGGGTCGAGCCCAGGATGACGGCAGGGGAGTGCCACCCCCACCCCACCGTCATCCTGACGAAAGTCAGGACCCAGAGCCAAGCAGCACCACGCCCCCGCAACCCTGGATCCTGGGTCAAGCCCAGGATGACGAGAAGGGAGTGCCGCCCCCACCCCCCGTCATCCTGACGAAAGTCAGGATCCAGAGCCAAACAGCGCCACGCCCTGCAACTCTGGATCCTGGGTCGAGCCCAGGATGACAAGAAGGAGGGCCGCCCCCGCCCCCCGTCATCCTGACGAAAGTCAGGATCCAGAGCCAAGCAGTGCCCCGCCCCGCAACCCTGGATCCCGGGTCAAGCCCGGGATGACGACGACACCCCCCGCTTGCCCCGCACAATTCCCCGGCTACTATCCCCCCAACACCCCGGGGGACCCATCACATGAACCGTCGCGCCTTCCTCTCGTCCGCGAGCATGCTCGCCACGCTCGCCCTCGTCCCGCGCGCAGCCCTCGCCGCGGGCGCCACCCCCGGCGACGCGAAGCTCGACGCGCTGCTGACCTCGATCTTCGACGCGAACCTCAAATACGCCCCCGAATTCGCCACGCAGCTCGGGCTCGACAAGGGCGCCAACGCCGCGCTGAAAAGCCGGCTCGGCGACTACACCCCCGGCGCGGTCCGGGCGAACCTCGCGCGCACCACGCGCGCGATCGCGCAGATCGAGGCCGTCCCCCCGCCACGCTCTCCGACGCCGGCCGCCTCAACCGCGAGGTCGTGCTCTATTCACAGAACCAGCAGCGCGCCGCCGCCAAGCGGTTCGGGGTCGGCTCGCCCACCAACCCCTATGTCATCAGCCAGCAGGACGGCGCCTATTTCGACGTCCCCGACTTCCTCGACAGCGCGCACGTCATCAAGACCGCCGCCGACGCGGACGCCTATTGCGCGCGCCTCGCCGCGTTCGCGACCGCGCTCGACGGCGACACCGCGACGCAGGCCGAGCGCGCGAAACGCGGCCTCGTCGCCCCCGGCTTCTCGCTCGACCTCGCACTCGGCCAGATGGCGGCACTCCGCGCCCCCGCGCCCGCACAAAGCGGCCTCGTCACCTCGGTCGCGACGCGCACCAGGGCGGCCGGGCTGACCGGTGACTGGGATCGCCGCGCCACTGCGCTCGTGACGGACAAGGTCTATCCCGCGCTCGACCGCCAGATCGCGCTCGTGAAACAGCTCCGCACGAAGGCGCGCCCCGAGGCGGGGCTCTGGGCGGTCCCCGGCGGCGACGCGATCTACGCCGCCGCGCTCGCGCAGGCGACCACCACCAACTTCACCCCCGACGAGGTTCACAAACTGGGCCTCGAGCAGGTCGCGCAGATCAGCGCCGAACTCGACACCATCCTCAAGGCGCAGGGCCTGACCAAGGGCAGCATCGGCGCGCGGCTCGCCGCACTCAACGCCAGCCCCGCACAGCTCTATCCCGACACGCCGGCGGGCCGCACCGAGCTGATCGCCGGGCTCAACACCGGGCTCGCCGCGATGCAGGCCAAGCTCCCGCGCGCGTTCATCGACCCGCCGTCCGCCCCGCTCCAGATCCGCGCGGTCCCGACCGATATCCAGGACGGCGCCTCGAACGGCTATTACCGGCTCGCCGCGCTCGACGGCTCGCGCCCGGCGATCTACTTCATCAACCTCAAGAGCGTCGCCGACTGGCCCAAATACACGCTCCCCTCGCTCACCTATCACGAGGGCGTGCCGGGGCATCACCTCCAGCTCAGCCTCGTCGCCGGGCTCGACACGCCGCTGCTGCGCAAATTCTCGTTCTTCGGCGCCTATGTCGAGGGCTGGGCGCTCTACGCCGAACAGCTCGCCGACGAGCTCGGCGGCTATGCCGGCGGAATCGAACGCGCCGGCTATCTCCAGTCCTTCCTCTTCCGCGCCGCGCGGCTCGTCGCCGACACCGGCCTCCACGCCAAGCGCTGGACGCGCGAACAGGCGACCGACTATTTCGTCGACACCGTCGGCTTCGCCCGCCCCCGCTCGCAGCGCGAGATCGAGCGTTACTGCACGATGCCCGGCCAGGCGTGCAGCTACAAGCTCGGCCACATCAGCTGGCTCCGCGCGCGCGACACCGCGAAGAAGATTTTGGGCGACAAGTTCGATGTGAAGCAGTTCCACGAAGTCCTGCGCGACGGCGCCGTCCCCCTCACGATCCTCGAACGCCTCGTCGAAGCCCGCGCGACGGCCCTCGCCAAGGCCTGACCAATAAATCCTCCCCCGCAAGGGGGAGGTGGGCCGCCCTTGCGGCTCGGAGGGGGAGGAAAGGGACGAACTCACCGAGGTCCCCCTATCCTCCCCCTCCGTCGCCTACGGCGCCACCTCCCCCTGGCGGGGGAGGATCGAGACCGAATATCCGACGATGACGCCGCCCGCACACCCGGCTAAAGACCCCGCATGCACCGTCCCGCGCTCTCCGTCGTCGTCCCCTGCTACAACGAGGCCGCGTGCCTCGACCTCCTCCACGCGCGCATCTCGGGAGCGGCGCAGAGCGCGGTCGGCGACGATTACGAGATCGTCCTGATCAACGACGGCTCGCGCGACGACAGCTGGTCGGTGATGCAGCGTCTCGCCGCCGCCGATCCGCGGCTCGTCGCGATCAACCTGTCGCGCAACCACGGGCATCAGCTCGCGCTCACCGCCGGGCTCGACCTGTGCGCGGGCGCGCAGATCCTGATCATCGATGCCGATCTCCAGGATCCCCCCGAGCTCCTCCCCCAGATGCGCGCCGCGATGGCCGAGCAGCAGGCCGACGTCGTCTACGCGGTCCGCCGCCAGCGCGCGGGCGAGACCGTGTTCAAGAAGGCCACCGCCGCCGCCTTCTACCGGCTGCTGACCAAGATGACCGACACGCCGATCCCGGTCGATACCGGCGATTTCCGGCTGATGAGCAGGCGCGCATTGGACGCGTTCCTCTCCTTGCCCGAACAGGCGCGCTTCATCCGCGGCATGGTCGCCTGGATCGGTTTCCGCCAGGTCCCCTTCGCCTATGACCGCGCCGAGCGGCATGCGGGCGAGACCAACTATCCGCTCGCCAAGATGATGCGGCTCGCCTTCGACGCGATGACCGGCTTCTCGACCGCCCCCTTGCGCTTCGCCAGCCATGCCGGCCTCGCGCTCACCGGCGTCTCGCTGCTGCTGTTCGTCTACATCGCGATCGGCTGGCTCTCTGGCAGCGCGGTGCAGGGCTGGACCTCGACGATGCTGGTGACGGTGTTTCTGGGCGCGGTGCAGATGTTCGTGCTCGGCATGATCGGCGAATATCTCGGCCGGTTGTACGTCGAATCCAAACGCCGCCCGCTCTACATCGTCGCCGACATCGCCGGCCCCATCCAGGGCAAGGCCACCCTCGGCTTCCGCGCCGAACCCACGGAAACCCCCGTTACGTAACCAAAAAGCCCCTCCCCTTCAGGGGAGGGGTCGGGGTGGGGCGAACCCAGCAAGCCGACGTCTCGGAAAGCCCCCACCCCGGCGAAGGCCGGGGCCCAAATGGGATAGCCAGAATAACGAGGCGCAACCGCCGTCACGACGGTCTCCAACTGGACCCCGGCCAACGCCGGGGAGGAATTGAGGATACGTCGCGTGCGAACCACACCCAACCGCAGCGCCGCCCCACCCCCCGTTCGTGCTGAGCGAAGTCGAAGCACCGCCCCCGCACACACCCTTCGACTGCGCTCAGGGCGAATGAACAAAAGGCGCCGCTTTCGCCCAGTTGCGGACGTGGCATCACCGTGCGACCATCTTGGTCATGGCACGAATGCTTCCTCTTCTAGTGACAAGCATTACCTGCTCTGCAGTGGCGTTCGTCACTGGATACGTGGTTGGTGAGCGCCACGAGGCGCTGAAAAAGACCGATCCAGCAGCTTGGAAAAGTAGCCGCTACGCCGACCAGCCGATAGTTAAGGACGCTATTCAGCGCTGGAGCCTTAAGAACCGAGAGACGCCCACGCGCGCGATGGAAAACCGGCTGGTTGGCTGGATGAGGTTTCCAGATCGCGATTGCGTCAGTCTGCAACTCACTCCGGGGTCGATTGGTGGTGTTCCAATCTATTGCTATGCGGATGATAAGCTGGTGTTTGAACACAGCGATGTCGAGTGACCGTTTCCCACCAAACCCAGACATCCACCAAACGCGCCCAAACCCTACCCCGGCACCGCCAGCGTCACGATCGAAACCCCCGGCGTCATCGGCACGCGCCCGA
Source organism: Sphingomonas sp. 22R3R2A-7 (assembly GCF_036856055.1). Taxonomy (NCBI): domain Bacteria; kingdom Pseudomonadati; phylum Pseudomonadota; class Alphaproteobacteria; order Sphingomonadales; family Sphingomonadaceae; genus Sphingomonas; species Sphingomonas sp. 22R3R2A-7. The sequence goes on from NZ_JASPFR010000001.1 coordinate 2,056,980, forward strand.
CCAGATGCCGCTCGAGCCGGAAGATCCGCTCGAACAGCGCGTTGAGCGGCTTGGCGGGCGGCGAGTCGTCGCTGTCGTCGCGACCCGACAGCCGCCCGGCGATCCGCGCCGCCGCCGCCAGCGGGAACAGCAGCGAATTGAAATAGCCGAGCTTGTCGGGCTTCAGCCCCGCCGCCGCGATCGCCGTCTTCAGCGTCGTCTTCGAATAGCGCCGGTGGTGATGGTTGACCGTGTCGTGCGCGCTCCACAGCCACTGGTGCGCAGGCACCGCGATCAGGATCTTGCCCCCGGGCGCGAGGCACTGCGCCATCGCCTTCAGCGCCGCGACGTCGTCCGCGATATGCTCGACCACATCGAGCACCGCGATCAGGTCGTAATGCCCGCGCGGCACCCCCGGCAGCTCCGGCAAAGGCGCCGCCCCGACCGGCTTGCCGAGCCGCGCGCTCGCGATCTCGCGCGCCGCCGGGTCGATCTCGATCGCGTCGATCTCGCCGAACCCCGCGAGCATCGGCAGATTATGCCCCGTCCCGCAGCCGATCTCGAGGATCTTCGCCTGCGCGGGCAAACCGCCATAGCGCGTCAGATAATCCGCGAGGATGTCGCGGCGCGCGCGGTACCACCAATGCGTGGAATCATGCGCGGCCATCCGGTCGTAAACGATGCGGTCCATCAGCAATCGGCCATAATCAAGAGAATACCCAGAAGCGGTTGAGCACGAACGTCACGATCGCCGCAAGGAACACCGCAGGGACCAGCGGCACCCAGGGATGCAGATGGAGGAACGCGGTCCCCACCCAGGTGATCAGCGCGTTGAGCGCGAGCCCCGTCCCCTGCACCAGCACGAACTTGACGTGCTTCGCCCCGCCCGGCTCGGCGGCATGCCCCTTGAAGCTCCACCGGCTGTGCAGGAAATAGCCCGCGGTCACCGCCACCGCAAAGGCGAACGGGACCGCCGCGACCGCCTGTTCGGGCGGAAACACGAACTTGGTCAGCGGCAGATAGACGAGCGAATAGATCACGCTCGACAGCCCGCCCGCAATCCCGAAGCGGAGGAGCTGGCCGAGCACGCCGCTCGCCCGCATCTGGTCCATCTGTCGCCTGATCGCCTGCATGCCCGCCTTGTTCTTTGTACGCGCGTCGATACAGCGGCGCTCACGATAGCCCCGCGCATTAGTCCGCGCGCGGTCAGGAGGAAAGCGTTTTGGATCAGCCCCAACAGTCCCCACGGCAGCGGTGGCTCGACCTGCTCGACCGGCACTGGATCGCGCTGACGCTGATCGCATGGGTGGGGGTCGCGGCGTGGTCGGTGTTCGACCGCTGGGGCCAGGTCCGCTGGCTGTCGCTTGGCGACACCGACGACAACATGCGGCTGATGCAGGTCCGCGCATGGCTCGGCGGTCAGGGCTGGTACGATCTGCGCCAGTACCGGCTCAACCCGCCCGTCGGGTTCGACATCCACTGGAGCCGGATCGTCGACCTGCCGATCGCGGGGCTGATCCTGTTCTTCCGCCTGTTCACGAGCAACAGCTGGGCCGAGCGGCTCGCCTGCGGGATCGCGCCGCTGCTGCCGCTGTCGATCGCGATGCTCGGGATCGGCGCGACGGTGCGGCGGCTGGTCCACCCCTATGCCTGGCCGCTGTCGATCGTCTTCCTCGTCGGCGCGACCGCGACGATGCTGATGTACATGCCCGAACGCATCGATCATCACGGCTGGCAGCTCGCGATGCTCAGCCTCACGCTCGCCGGGCTCTGCGATCCGCAGGCGCGGCGCGGCGGCGCGCTCGTCGGGATCGCGAGTGCGGTGTCGCTCTCGATCGGGCTCGAGCTCCTCCCCTATGCCGCGATGGCGGGCGCGATCATCGGCCTGCGCTGGGTGTGGGACCGCACCGAGGCACCGCGGCTCGCGGTCTATGCGCTGACCTTGGGCGGCGGCAGCACGCTGGGGTTCGCGCTGTTCGCCTCGAACGCGAACCAGGCGATGCGCTGCGACGCGCTGACCCCCGTGTGGCTCAGCGTGATGATCGCGGCGGGCATGCTCCTCTTCCTCCTCGCCCGCTTCGGACCTGCGTCGCGCGGCGCGCGGCTCGCGCTCGCGGTCGCGGCGGGCGCGGGAATCGTGATCGGCTTCGCGCTGATGTTCCCGCAATGCCTCGCCCGACCCGAGGGCGTCTCGCCCGAGCTCCAGCGCAACTGGCTCGACAATGTCCGCGAGGCGAAGCCGATCTACAAGCATAGCTGGCGGACCGGGGTCGCGCTCGCGACGCTGCCGATCATCGGGCTGATCGGCGCGCTCGTCGCGGCGTGGCGCGCGCGGCGCGAGCGGCGCGCGATCGGCTGGGTCGCGGTCGCGCTGTTCACGACCTTCGCCGCGGCGATGCTGCTGTGGCAGGTCCGCGCGGGCCCCGCGGCGCAGCTGCTCGCGGTGCCGGGGATCGTCGCGCTTGCCTGGTTCGTGCTGCCCTGGCTGCTCGGCCACCGCTCGGTCTTCGTCCGCGTGTTCGGGACGGTCGGCGCGATGGTGATCATCTCGGGGTTCTTCGTCGGGATCGCGCTCAAATACGTCCCCGTCGGCCGCCCCAAGGCGTATGAGAAGCGCGTCAACATGGCGACGGGCAACTGCCTGCGCACGACGGTGCTGCTCGCGCTCAACAAATACCCCGCGCAGACGGTCTTCACCTTCGTCGACATGGGCCCGCGGCTGATCACGATCACGCACCATGATGCGATCGCCGGCCCCTACCACCGCAACGGCGCGGCGATCCTTGACGTCCAGCACGCCTTCGGCCGCAGCCCTGACGCGGCGCACGCGATCATCAAGCGCCACGGCGCGACCTTGCTGCTGCTCTGCCCCAACGCGGCGGAATCGACCAACTACAAGGCGCGCAGCCCCAACGGCTTCTACGCGCGGATGGCGAAAAACGAGGTCCCGGCCTGGCTCACCCCGCTCCCCTCCCCGCAACTCCCCGCTGCGGCTGTTCAAGGTCGACTGACGCACCCGTCATCCTGACGAACGTCAGGACCCAGAGCCAAACACGTAACCCTGGATCCTGGGTCAAGCCCAGGATGACGAAGAAGGGGCACCTCCCCGTCATCCTGACGAAAGTCAGGACCCAGAGTTACACGCGCAGTCGGTTTTGGCTCTGGGTCCTGACGTTCGTCAGAATGACGGCAATCGGCGCACCACGGACGCCTGCCCAGCCTAGCGCATCACCGCCGAAACCCCGTCGAGCACGAACTGCACCGCCAGCGCCGCGAGCAGCACGCCGAGCAGCCGCGTGATCACCGCCTCGATCTTCGCCCCCAGGATCCGCATGATCGGCCCCGCCGCGAGCAGCGCGGCCAGCGTCAGCAACAGGATCGTCACCATCGCGCCCAGCACGACGAGGCTGCGCTCGAGCCCGCTGTTGCGGCTCATCAACAGCATAACCGACGCGATCGACCCCGGCCCCGCGATCATCGGCATCGCCATCGGGAAGATCGAGACGTCCTCCGCCTCGGGGTCGCTCGCGACCTTGGCGGCGCGATCCTCGCGGCGCTCGGTGCGCTTCTCGAACACCATTTCCAGCGCGATCAGGAACAGCATGATCCCGCCCGCGATGCGGAAGCTGGCCAGGCTGATCCCCAGCCCTTTGAGCAACGCCTCGCCGAACAGCGCGAACACGAACAGGATCGCCGCCGACACGCCGACCGCGCGGATCGCCATCGCGCGCTTCTGCGCCGCGGATGCGCTCGCCGACAGCCCGGCATAGATCGGCGCGCAGCCGGGCGGATCGATGACGACGAAGAACGTGATCAGCGACGAGACGAACAGCTCGATCACAGCGCGGCCTCGTCGATCGCAACGCCCGCGCGGCGGCCTGCGGACACCAGGGTGTTGCGGAGCAGGCACGCGATCGTCATCGGCCCGACGCCCCCCGGCACCGGCGTGATCGCACCCGCGACCGCGACCGCGCTCGCAAAGTCGACATCGCCGACCAGCCCCGTCTCGGTCCGGTTGATGCCGACGTCGATCACCGTCGCGCCGGGTTTCAGCCAGTCGCCCTTGATCATTTCGGGAATGCCGACCGCCGCGACGACGATATCGGCACGGCGGACATGCGCGGGCACGTCCTTCGTCCGGCTGTGCACGACCGTCACGGTGCAGCTCTCGCGCAGCAGCAGCTGCGCCATCGGCTTGCCGACGATGTTCGACCGCCCGACGACCACCGCCTCGAGCCCGCTCAGGCTCGGCAGCACGCTTTTCAGCAACAGCACGCAGCCGAACGGCGTGCACGGCACGAACCCCGGCAGCCCCGTCGCGAGCCGCCCCGCGTTGATCGGATGAAACCCGTCGACGTCCTTGTCGGGATCGATCGCCGCGATCACCGCCTGCTCGTCGATATGCCTGGGCAACGGCAGCTGGACGAGGATGCCGTCGATCGCGGGATCCGCGTTCAGCGCCCCGACGAGTGCGAGCAGCTGTTCGGCGGGCACGTCGGCGGGCAGCCGGTGCTCGATGCTCTCCATCCCCGCCTCGCGCGTCGCCTTGCCCTTCGAGCGGACATAGACGCTGGACGCGGGATCCTCGCCGACCAGCACCACGGCGAGCCCGGGCGCACGCCCCGCCTCCGCCCGAAAGGCGGTGACGCCGTCTGCGATACGGGCCCTGAGGCCGGCGGCGAAGGCCTTGCCGTCGATGATGGTCGCGCTCATGCCCGCGGTCCTTAAAGACCGGCGGCGATTTCCGCCAGCGCGGGCGTGTCGCCGGCGACATGCAGGCGCTTGAGCCGCGCGGTCTCGCCCGCGACGATCCGCAACGCGCGCTTCGCCACGCCGAACCGCCGGGCGACCAGCGCGATCAGCGCGGCATTCGCGGCGCCATCGACGGGCGCCGCCGCGAGCCTTGCGGCAAGATGCTCGGGCGTCCCCGCCGTCAGCGCGTCCCGCCCGCCGCGCGGCGTCACGCGGACCGCGATCGCCAAGCCGCCGTCGACGACGCGCCAGGCGGCCGCCTCGTTCACAGCGTCGGAGCGAGCAGGCTCTGCGCGATGTTGGGGACGACGATGTTCTGCAGGATGTACAGGATCAGCAGCACGACGAGCGGCGACAGGTCGAGCGCGCCGAAATCGGGCAGGATCCGCCGGATCGGCCGGTACATCGGCTCGGTGATCCGCTGCAGCGCGTTCCACACCGACCGGACGAAATCGCTGTGCGTGTTGATGACGTTGAACGCGATCAGCCACGACAGGATCGCCTGGATGACGATCACCCACCAGACGAGGTTGAGCAGCAACTGGACGATCTGAAGAAGGGCGAGCAAGGCAAGGGTCTCCGCTGGTGTACCCCCGATATAAGGCAGCCGAACGACAACGAGAACCCCGCACCGCAAACACCCCGCCCGTCATCCTGACGAAAGTCAGGACCCAGAGCCAAGCAGCGTCACCCCCCGTAACCCTGGGTCCCGGATCAAGCCCAGGATGACGAAAGAAGAGCACCCCCTGCCCCAACCCCGTCATCCTGACGAAAGTCAGGATCCAGAGCCAAGCAGCGTCACCCCCCCGTAACCCTGGATCCTGGGTCAACCCCGGGATGACGAAAGAAGAGCACCCCCCTGCCCCAACCCCGTCATCCTGACGAAAGTCAGGATCCAGGGTTACGGGCGGCGTCCCCCATGGCTCTGGATCCTGACTTTCGTCAGGATGACGGAAGAAGGCCCCCTACCGCGCGCCGCCCTTCGCGCTCACCAGCGTCCCTGCGCCCTGCTTCGTGAAGATCTCGAGCAGCATCGCGTGCGGGACGCGCCCGTCGATGATCACCGCCGCGTCGACCCCCGACCCGACCGCGGCGACGCAGGTCTCGAGTTTCGGGATCATCCCGCCCGTGATCGTCCCGTCGGCGCGCAGCTCGGCGATCTTCGCCGGATCCAGATCGGTCAGCAATTCGCCCTGCTTGTCGAGCACGCCCACCACGTCGGTCAGCAGGAAGAACCGCGCCGCGCCCATCGCCGCGGCGATCGCGCCCGCCATCGTGTCGGCGTTGATGTTGTACGTATGCCCGTCCGCCCCGATACCGATCGGCGCGATCACCGGGATGATGTCCGCCTTGATCAGCGTGTCGAGGATCGTCCGGTCGACCGCGATCGGCTCGCCGACGAACCCCAGGTCGACATGCCGCTCGATCCCCTGCAGCTTGTCGGGCTCGCGCCCGTGGCCGACCTTCTGCGCGAGGACGAGCCCGGCGTCCTTCCCCGAGATCCCGACCGCGCGGCCGCCCGCCTGGCCGATCCAGCCGACGATTTCCTTGTTGATCGAACCCGCCAGCACCATTTCGGCGATCTGCGCGGTCTCCGCATCGGTCACGCGCAGCCCGTCGACGAACCGCGATTCGACCCCGAGCCGCTTGAGCATCGCGCCGATCTGCGGCCCGCCGCCATGCACCACGACCGGGTTGATCCCGACCGCCTTCAACAGCACCATGTCCTCGGCGAAATCGCGCTGCAGCTCGGGGTCGCCCATCGCGTGCCCGCCATATTTCACGACGAAGGTCTTGCCGGCATAACGCTGCAGATAGGGCAGCGCCTCGGTCAGCGTCTCGGCCTTGGCGAGCAGGGCGGGATCGGGCGTATGATCGGTCATCGCGCCCCCTTAGCCAGTGCGAGGGGTTAGCGAAAGCAGGACCGCGCATCGCCAACTCCGTCATCCTGACGAAAGTCAGGACCCAGAGCCAAGCAGCGTCACCGTCCGCGACCCTGGATCCTGACGTTCGTCAGGATGACGGACCGCGTCAAACCCGGTCGAGCCGCCGCCCCAGCCCCACGAAGAACGTGATCATGAACGGCACCAGCACGATCGACAGCACGACCTTGGTCAGCATCTGCCCCTCCATCAGCGCGAGGATCGGGCGTTCGCCCAGGAACGAGATCGTGATGAACAGGATCGTGTCGATCACCTGCGACACGATGCTCGCGATCATCCCGCGCAGCCACACCAGCTTGCCCGCGCCGCTCCCGACCTGCCCCGACAGCTTGGCGAAGATCAGCACGTTGAGCGTCTGCGAGATGCCGTAGGAGATCAGCCCCGCGATCATCATCCGCGAACTCTGCCCGACGACGATGGGGAACGCCTCGATCGCGGGCGGGTACATCCCCGGATCGTGCGGCAGCGCGAGCACGAGGTGGATCAGCGCCGCGGACACCAGCAGGGGGATGAACCCCAGCCGCACGAGGAACGTCGCGGTCTTCTGCCCGTGCAGCTCGGAGATCGCGCTGCTCAGCACGACGAGCAGCAGGAACCCGAAGATCCCCGCCTCGACCGCGAGCGGCCCGAGCGCGACCTGCTTCACCCCCAGCACGCCGGCGATGCACACCATGCCGCCGTAAAGGACCGAGAAGACGAAGAGCGAGCGCGGAAAGGCGGGCGCCGGATTGGGGGGATAGTCATCGCGCGGGACGCTAGCGAAAACACGCGCGGCGTCAAACACCTCCCCGCAATTCACTGGCGACGACCATCCTCCCGTGTCATGTCGCTCGCTTGCGCTGCCGGGGGGCCGCGTGTGACATTCGAAAAGAGCGCAAGGGCGTCCATGGAAAGATTAGTCATCGGCCTTGCCGGCATCGCCGTCATCCTCGGCATCGCCGTGCTGCTCTCGAGCGATCGCCGCGCGATCCGGCTGCGGATCGTCGGCGCCGCCTTCGCGCTCCAGGCGGGCATCGCGATCCTCGTGCTCTATTCGAGCTTCGGCAAGGTCGTGCTCGGCAGCATGTCGGGCGGCGTCGCCAATCTGCTCGGCTATTCGCAAAAGGGCACCGAATTCCTGTTCGGCAAGATGGCGACCCCCGAGATCGGCGGCCAGAGCTTCGCGATCGCCGCGCTCCCCGTCATCATCTTCTTCGCCAGCCTCGTCTCGATCCTCTATTATCTCGGCATCATGCAGTTCGTCGTGCGCTGGGTCGGCGGCGGGATCGAGAAGGTGATCGGCGTGTCGAAGGTCGAATCGCTCTGCGCGGCGGCGAACATCTTCGTCGGCCAGAGCGAATCGCCGCTCGTCATCCGCCCCTATCTCGCGGGCCTCACCCCCGCGCAGCTCTTCACCGTGATGACCAGCGGCATGGCGGGCGTCGCGGGGACGATCCTCGCGGCCTATGCCTCGATGGGGATCCGCATCGACTATCTGCTCGCCGCCAGCTTCATGGCCGCGCCCGGCGGGATCCTGATGGCGAAGATCATCATGCCCGACCGCGTCACGCCGCCCGAGGGCGAACTCGCGCTCGGCGACCTGCCCGGCGAATCGTCCGCGGGCGAACCCATGCCGCAGGCGACGCATGACGAGGAAAAGCCCGCGAACCTGATCATGGCCGCCGCGCAGGGCGCACAGACCGGCGTCCGCCTCGCGGTCGCGGTCGGCGCGATGGTGCTCGCCTTCGTCGCGCTGGTCGCGCTCGCCAACGGCCTGCTCGGCGGGCTCGGCAACATGATCGGGCTGCCGGGGCTGAGCTTCCAGGGTCTGCTCGGCTATGTCTTCGCGCCGATCATGTTCCTGCTGAACGTGCCGTGGAGCGAGGCGGGGATCGCCGGCGGGCTGTTCGGGCAGAAGATCGTGCTGAACGAATTCGTCGCCTATATCTCGCTCGGCACGCAGACGGGGCTCAGCCCGCGGACGATCGCGGTGATCACCTTCTCGCTGTGCGGCTTCGCCAATTTCTCCTCGATCGCGATCCAGATGGCGGTGACCGGCAGCCTCGCCCCCAACCAGCGCCCGATGATCGCCAAACTCGGCCTCCGCGCGCTCGCCGCGGGCAGCCTGGCGAACCTCATGTCCGCCGCGCTGGCCGGCCTCCTGATCAGCTGAAAACCCCGTCATCCTGACGAAAGTCAGGACCCAGAGCCAAACAGCGCCACGCGCCATAACCCTGGATCCTGACTTTCGTCAGGATGACGAAGAGCCAAACCCCTCTCCCCCCGGGGGAGAGGGAGGGCCCACGCGAAGCGTGGGAGGGTGAGGGCAAGTGAGGCGCGAAACCCCACCCCACCCGTCATCCTGACGAAAGTCAGGACCCAGAGCCAAGCAGCGCCACGCACCGTAACCCTGGATTCTGGGTCAAGCCCAGGATGACGGTGAGCGCCAAACCCCTCTCCCCCAGGGGGAGAGGGAGGGGCCCACGCGAAGCGTGGGAGGGTGAGGGCAAGTGAGGCGCGAAACCCCACCCCACCCGTCATCCTGACGAAAGTCAGGACCCAGAGCCAAGCAGCGCCACGCACCGTAACCCTGGATTCTGGGTCAAGCCCAGGATGACGGCGAGGGGCGCACACATCCCCCACCCCCGTCACCCCGCCAGCGCAGCGCGCGTTACGGCAGCATCACCGTGTCGATCACGTGGATCATGCCGTTCGACTGGCGCACATTGGCGATCGTGATCCGCCCCTTGTGCCCCTTGCCATCCATGATCCCCCAGCCGCCGCCCGACTTCGCGAACATCAGCGGCTCGCCCTGCACCGTCGTATAGCTGGCCGTCCCGCCATCCGCCTTCGCCTTGGCCGCGATGTCGGCGGCGGTGATCGTCCCCGGCACGACGTGATAGGTCAGCACACCCGCCAACTGAGCCTTGTTCTCGGGCTTGAGCAGCGTGTCGACGGTCCCCGCGGGCAGCTTCCTGAACGCGGCATTGGTCGGCGCGAAGACCGTGAACGGCCCCGGCCCTGACAGCGTCTCGACCAGGTCGGCGGCCTTGACCGCGGCGACCAGCGTCGTGTGATCCTTCGAGTTGATCGCATTGTCGACGATCGTCTTGGTCGGGTACATCGCGGCGCCGCCGACCATCGGGTTGGTCTGCGCGGCGACGAGCGCGGTGCCGCCGACAGCGATAGCGGCGGCAACGATCGTCGTACGGAACATGGGGGTCATGGCACATCTCTCCTGATCGGCGCCGATGATCCGGCTGCCGCGACGAAGATACGGCCACCCGGACCGCAACGATGCACGCGCTTCCTTACATTGGGTTGCGCAATGTTTCCCAGGCGGCAATTTCCTCGTCATGCCGCCGCGTGATCACCAGGTCGCGCGCGCCCGACTCCACGCCCGACTCGCCCGACTCGAGATCGACCGTCACCGACCCGCTCCATTCGACCGTCGCATTCCCCGACAGCGTCACCATGCCGTCCGCGCCCGCATCGGCGCGCACCAGCCCGCCCTTGTTGAACACCGTCGTCGGCGTGTCGTACGCGATCCGTCCGGTCAGGCATGCGGCATAGGTCGATGCCGCCATCGCGCTGCCGCAACTGTCGGTCAGCCCGACGCCGCGCTCATGCGTGCGAACGAACAGGTCGGTCCCGCGCACCTCGACGAAGCTCACATTGGCGCGGTTGGGCAGCCAGTCGGGCGCCGCCTCGCATGCCTCGCCGACGCGGACCAGCTCGGCATCGTCGACCGCCTCGACGAACGCCACCAGATGCGGGTTGGGCATCGCCACCGCGGTGAACGCGCGCGTCGAGGGCAGTCCGGCCAGTGGCGTCTCGACGATCTGGTCCGCATCGACATGCATCGGCCACGCCGCCACGTCGAGCGACGCCGGCCCCGCGGTCTCGCGCACCGTGAACACGCCCGGCGCAATCTCCGCGTCGCGCACGACCAGCGCATCGCTCGTCTTCAGCCGAGCGGTCGCGCGCGTCAGCCCGGTCGCGGCGAAGCCCGCACGCGCGACGCAGCGCAGCCCGTTGAGGCACGTCTCCGATCTGCTCCCGTCCGAATTGAACATCCGCATCCCGAATGCCCGCCCGTCCTCGTCACCCGCGGTCAGCAGCAGCAGCCCGTCGCCGCCGACCGGCCCCGCGCGATCCGCCAGCGCGCGTGCGACGCGCGCCCAGTCCGCATCGCCCAGCGACAGCGCACGCGCGTCGATCAGCGGGAAATCGTTGCCGGAGCCATGACATTTGATCAGATCGAAGCGCATGCCGCGCCCTTACCCGCGTCGCCGCGCAAAGGCGAGCCGCCGCCCCCCTCGCGCCCTCTGACGTCCCCGCCCTCATAATGTGTCGCCAGCCGGTCGAGCGCGAGCGTCAGCACCAGCCGCCCCGCGCGCGCCGGCCAGGACAGCGCGCGCTCCGCCGCGGGCAGCCCCTCGCCCGCGCACACCACGCGCCACAATATGTCCGCGAGCCCCGGCCCCGCCGCCGCGATCGCCGCCTCGAACCGCCGCTTCGCCGCGATCTGCGCGCTCGTGGGATCGAGCCCGTCGCGACCGCCGCCATCGACGCGCGGCGTCCAGCGCATCGTCACGCTCGGCGCGATCGACGCGGTCTCGTACGCCGCGCGCAACCGTTCGCCCGCCGCATAGTGCCGCGCGTCGATCAGCCCGCGCGACCGCAGCCAGGTCAGCGGCGACTCCGCCCGGTTGACCGTCACGCTCCGTCCGCCCCGCGCGACACCTTCCCTCTGCACCTCCCGCTCGACCACCCTGTCAGCGTCCCGCTCACCTTCCCTGTCAGGCTCCCGCCGCATGCCCTGCCCGTCGATCGCGACCTCGATCAGCTCCTGCATGCGCCGCCCCTTTCCATTTGCCGAATATGGTTTTCTTTGCCATATTCGATCAGAAAATGCAAGCGAAACTAACCTGTTTGGTTTGTACAAGCGACGGAGCCTGTCGATGATCACTGCTATCCGTGCCGTCCGCCGTGCCAAGGGGCTGACGCTCGACGACGTCGCAAGGCGTTGCGATCCCCCGACAACCGCGCAGACGATCGGCCGGCTTGAGACGGGGACGCGGACCGTTTCGGTCGGCTGGCTCAACCGGATCGCTGCCGCGCTCGACGTCGCCACGGTCGATCTCGTCACGATGCCCGAGCGCGCCGACCTGCCCGTGGTCGCGATCCTGGATCTCGACGGGAATACAGGCGCCTACGCGTCCCAACCTCGCCACGCCGCCACAGGCCGCGCCGGGCCAGGTCGCGCTGACCGTCGCGGCCGGGATCGGCGATTATCGTGCGGGCGACGTACTCTGGTGCACCACGCTCGCGCCGGCCGAGTTCGACACCGCGCTCTACCGCGACGTGCTCGTCCCGCGCCCCGCCGGGCGCTTCGCCTTTGGCCGGCTCGTCACGATAACCGACGGCAGCGCCACGATTATTCCGCCCGGCCACGGCACCGAACCGCAGACGATCGACCGCCCCGTCTGGATCGCGCGCGCGGTCCGCCTGATCCGCGAACTCTGATTCCTCGCGGCCGATCTCGTCCGTTGACGCCCCCCGCCCCCGGCCCATCGCTGGCGCATGATCCGCTCGCTCCTCCTCGCGCTCGGCCAGCTCGGCGACCCGCCGATCCTGCGCGTGTTCGCCAAGTGCATGGCCTTGACCTTGCTGATTTTTATGGTCGTCGGGATCGGCGTGTGGTGGGGGACGCAGGCGATGCTGGCGACCTGGTTCGGCGCGCAGTCCGCCGACATGAGCTCGGGAATCGCCGCGCTTTTCGCGCTGTTCGTCACCGCGCTCGCGCTCTGGCTCGTGTTCCGCGTCGTCGCGATCGCGGTGGTCGGCATCTTCGCCGACGACGTCGTCGCGGCGGTCGAGGCGCGGCATTATCCCGCCGCGCTGGCGACCGCCCGCCCCGTCCCGTTCGCGCGCGGCGTCGCGATGGGGCTGCGCTCCGCGCTCCGCGTCGTGCTGGTCAATCTCGTCATGCTCCCCGTCTATGTCGCTCTGCTCGTTACCGGAATCGGCACCGCCGCGGCGTTCTTCGTGGTCAATGGCTGGCTGCTCGGCCGCGATCTCGGCGACATGGTCGCGGCCCGTCACATGGATGCCGGGGCGATGCGGGGCTGGCGTGCGACGACGCGCTTGCGCCGGTTCGTGCTGGGTCTTGCGAATACCGGGCTGTTCGTGGTTCCCGTGCTCAATATCGCGGCCCCGGTCCTGGGTGCCGCGATGGCGACGCACGACTATCACGCAAACCGCGGCACACGCCGCGTCGGGGGACTGGATCAATGACGGCATCGGCAAAACTGGCGGTCGGTCTCGCGCTCGGGCTGGGGCTGGCCGCGTGCGCCGCACCCGTCGCCAAGCCCGTCGTAGGCCGCACCGTCATTCCCTATACAAGCGTGGGTTTGGAACGGGTTGTGGGCCAGGACGCCGCCGGATTGACGCGGCTGTTCGGCGAACCCGATGCCGATGTCCGTGAAGGCACCGTGCGCAAATTGCAGTTCCAGAGCGGCATCTGCGTGCTCGATGCCTATCTCTACCCGAGCGGGTCGGGCGAGCCCAAGGTCACCTATCTCGATGCCCGCGAACCCGATGGCAGCACGATCGACCGCGCCAGCTGCGTCGCCGCGCTCACGCGTCGCGACGGCGGCCGCTAACGGATCTCGGGCACTGGCGCGGGTGCCGGATCCACAGGCACCGTCTGGTCGGCAGGGGCCGGTTCGGTCGCACCCGACGACGGCACCGCCGCAGACGGGACGGCGGTCGGAGCGGTGAGTGGAACGGCGGGCGGTACGGGGGGCGGTACGGGGGCGGTACGGGGGGCGGCGCTCCGACGGGGGTCGGATCCACCGTCCCGTCGCTGTTCGGCGTCAACCGCCGCGTCGCGGGCAGCGCATCCTCGCAGAACGGCGCGGGCGCGGGTGGACGGCGGTGGAGATGGTCGATCTCCGCCTGACGCCGGTGCAGATAAAAGGCGCGCGACGAGGCATAGGGATCGGACGCGTCGTCATGCAGGCATTTCAGCGTCTCGTCGAAATCCGCGCGGTGATCGAGCGCGCCGAGCACCCCCGCCGGCGCGGTATAGCTCGTATCGGTGAACGGCGAACCGACCGCCGCCGGCAACAGCAGCCGGTCGAGTGTTCCGCCCACAAGATCGCGCACCGTGGTCGGCCCGACCAGCGGCAGGAACAGGAACGGACCGTTCTTGACGCCGTGATAGCCCAGCGTGTTGGCAAAGCCGTTCGACCGGCGCGGCAGGCGGAACGGACGCTTCTTGGCGACGTCCAGCACCCCCGATGCCTGCGGTCGTATTGACCAGGAACCGCCCGACCGTCTCCGCCGCCTTGCCCGGCTTGAACTGGAGCAGGAAGTTCACGAACACGATCGGCTCGCGCAGATTGTACAGGAAATTGTGGATTCCCCGGCGGATGGGGCTTGGCACCTTGCGTTGATAGACGCGCGCGACCGGCCCGACCACGGCCTTGTCGACCGCCTGCGTCGCGCCGAACGCCTGCGCATTGACCGACCGCAGCGGGTCACCGGGATCGCGCTTGCGCCCCACCACGACGATGTCGCTCGCGGCATTGGACGCCCCCGCCCTGCCGGATGTCTGCCGCGGCCTCGTCGCAACGGGCGGCACCGCGCCGGTCGGCCGCGTCTGGTCCTGGGCCGGCGTGATAGCGGGCGCGGGCGTGGGCGTAGGCGTGGGCGTGGGCGTAGTCGCGGGCGCGGGCGTAGTCGTGGTCGCGGGCATTTCGACCGGCGTGGTCACCTGCGTCATCGGTAGGGCGTCCGCAACCGATCCCGACAAGGCGGCAATCATCGTTGCGGTCGTAAATGCCAACATCAGAACTCGTCGCCTTCCCGGTCGCCGATGCCCAGGCACCGACGCTACGCCTGCATCGGTGTGGCGATTGTCCGCGCAACGCAAGCGGCGAATGGCGTCGGCGCGATCTTGTGCAGAAGAATCGCGCGCTACGCCGGCCGACCTACTGGCGGTCCCATTCCGCCCGAACATCCTCGTCCGGCTCGACGGCCATTCGCGCCGCGCGCTCGGTGTCCCAGACCGAGCGATCGAGCAGTCGCAGCGCCCAGACCGCGGCGCCGCGAACGACCGCGTGCGGATCGTCGAGGAGCGCCGTGACCACCCCGATCAGCGCCGCCTCGCCGCTGTTTCCGGCCGCGATCAAGGCGTTGCGCGTCATCTTGACGCGACCGATGCGCTTGATCGGCGATCCCGCAAAGACCTGTCGAAACCCGGCATCGTCGAGCGACAGCAGATCGGCAAGGCTGGGCGCGACGAGTTCCGCGCGGGGTGCGAAGGCCAGGTTCGCCTTGGCCGACGCCGCGAACTTGTTCCACGGACAGACCGCAAGGCAATCGTCGCAACCATAGATGCGGTTGCCGATCGCGCGCCGGAATTCGTGCGGGATCGCACCCGAATGCTCGATCGTCAGATACGAAATACACCGCCGCGCATCGAGCCTGTAGGGCGCCGGAAACGCATCGGTCGGGCACGCGCGCTGGCACGCATCGCAACTGCCGCAGCTATCGGTACCAGCGCGATCGGGCACGAGGTCGAGCGTCGTGTAGATTGCTCCGAGGAACAGCCAGCTGCCCTCGGTACGGCTGACCAGATTGGTATGCTTGCCCTGCCACCCGAGCCCCGCGGCCTCGGACAGGGGTTTTTCCATGACGGGCGCCGTATCCACGAACACCTTCAGGTCGAAATCGCCGGGCTCCTGCCCTGCATCGACCGCGAGCCAGCGACCGAGCGCCTTCAGCTGACGCTTGATGACATCGTGATAATCCGGCCCCTGCGCATACACCGAGATCCGGCCGATTCCGCCCTCGTCAGCCAGGCGGAGCGGATCGTCCTTCGGCGCATAGCTCATCCCCAGCGCGATCACGCTGCGCACCTCGGGCCAGAGCCCGGCCGGACTTTCGCGGTGGTGCTTGCGCTCCTCCATCCAGATCATGTCGCCGTGCCGTCCCTCGGCGAGCCACTGGTGAAGGCGCTCGCCTGCACGCGGCGCGGCATCCGCCCGCGCGATCCCGCAGGCCGCGAAACCCAGCTCGGCGGCCTTCGCCTTCAGACGTGCTTCAAGTTCCAATCGGTCCGGTCCAATGACTTGTATTGGTGGAGTGCTCGCCGCTACCACAGGCCAGGGGTTTGAAGGAAGTTGCGCGTGGACGAGAAGTGGGCGGTCAGCGCGAGCGGGCTGGTGAAGATGTTCGGAGACCGGCGCGTCGTCGACGGGGTCGACATCGCCGTGCCGACGGGGTCGATATACGGCGTGCTCGGGCCCAATGGGGCGGGCAAGACCACCACGCTGCGCATGCTGCTCGGCATCATCGAACCCGATTTTGGCCACCGCTCGCTGCTCGGTCACGACCGCCCGCGCGATGCGAGCGACCGCGTCGGCTATCTGCCCGAGGAACGCGGTCTCTACCCGGCGATGAAGGCGCGCGAGGCGATCGCCTTCATGGGGGCGCTACGTGGCCTCGACTGGAAGACCGGACGCGCCCGCGCCGTGACGTTGATGGAGGGCGCAGGCCTGGGCCATGCCGTCGACGAGAAGATCTGCAAACTCTCCAAGGGGATGGCGCAACTCGTCCAGCTGCTGGGGTCGGTGGTGCACCAGCCCGATCTGCTGGTGCTCGACGAGCCGTTTTCCGGGCTGGATCCGGTCAACCAGGAACGACTCGAGAAGCTCATCCTCGTCGAGCGCGACCGGGGCGCGACGATCCTGTTTTCGACGCATATCATGAGCCACGCGGAGCGTCTGTGTGACCGGTTGGCGATCATCGCGGGGGGCAAGCGCCGGTTCGAGGGCACCGTCGATGACGCGCGCGGGATGCTGCCGCAACGCGTCCGCTATACACCGCACCGCCCGGATCCGGCGATCCGCGGCATATTGCCCGGCGACGCGGTCGCAGACGGTCCGGTGGGCGCAGGGGGCTGGAGCTTCCAGCTTCCCGGCGAAGGGATCGAGGCGCTGCTCGTGCGGCTGATCGATGCCGGGTACGGCATCTCCGGCCTGTCGATCGAGAGACCCGGGTTACACGAGGCATTCGTCCGCATCGTCGGCGAGCAGGACGTCCAGCCATGAGCCCCTTTCGCCGCATGCTTCGCCAGACGATGACGATCGCCCGCCGCGATTTCATCGCCACGGTCTTCACCCCGATCTTCCTCCTCTTCCTCTTCGCCCCCGTCATCATGGGCTCGTTCGGCGCGATCGGTGGCCTTGGGGCCGCCAGTGTCAGCGATGGCGCGCAGGACAAGGCGCGTATCATCGCGATCGTTCCCGCCGGAACCGCGCCGGTCATTCAGCGCGGCGACGCCCGGCTTCGCGCCATGTTCCGCCGCGACGAGACACCGCCCGCGCTCATGACGGTCACCCCGGGGCGCGATCCCGCTGCCCAGGCGCGGGCTGCATTTGACGCCAAAAATATCGATGCCGCAGCCGTGCTTTATGGCCCGCTGGACGCGCCGCAGATCCTGTACGGATCGCGTGATGTCCGCGCCGCCGACTATCTCGCGACACTCGCGCAGGTGACGCTGGCGACGGAACGACTTGGCGGGACGCTGCCAGCCAGCAACCCGACCAAGATCCGGATGACGCGCACGGGGACCTCGATCGGTGGTCAGCACCAGTCGGCCTTCTTCGCGGTGTTCGGGATCTTCTTCCTGACGCTGTTCCTCTCCGGCCAGGTCGTCGGCACGATGGCCGAGGAGCGCAACAACAAGGTTATCGAGGTGCTTGCGGCCGCGGTCCCGCTCGAATCGGTCTTCTTCGGCAAACTGATCGGCATGTTTGGCGTCGCGGTATTGTTCGTCGCCTTCTGGGGCACCGTGGTGGGGCAGATCACGTCGCTGCTTCCAGCTGGCGCGGCGGCGGCGATCGGCGACCTCACCCCGGCCGTTGGCGGCCCTGCGTTCATGCTGCTGTTCGCCGCCTATTTCTCGATGGCCTATCTGCTGCTCGGATCGGTATTCCTCGGCGTCGGCGCACAGGCCTCGACGATGCGCGAAATCCAGATGCTCTCGCTGCCGATCACGATCCTTCAGGTCGGGATGTTCGGCCTGTCGTCGGCAGCAGTCTCGCGTCCGGACAGCTGGCTTGCCACGTTTGCCGAAATCTTCCCCCTGTCATCGCCCTTCGCGATGGCGGGCCATGCCGCCAATTCACCCGAGCTGTGGCCGCATTTCGCAGCGCTGGCATGGCAGGCCCTGTGGGTGACGATCTTCATTGCGGTCGGCGCGCGGCTGTTCCGGCGCGGCGTGCTGCAATCGGGCAGCGCCCGCCCGTTCTGGCGCAGGCGACGCAGCTCCGACTGATCCAACGCTGTTGACAGGAATGTCAGCAGGCGATCTCCTGCGCAAAACGCTAGGAGAGCAACGATGGCCTCGATTCCGCAGGATACCGCGCAGGCACCCCCGCGCGTCTATCCGATCGATCCTCTCGATGTCAGCCGCGCCGAACTGTACCGCGACGACGTGTGGCACGCGCCCTTTCGAACGCTGCGCACGTCCGCGCCGGTCCATCACGTGCCGCGGTCGGGCTATGGCGCATATTGGTCGGTCTCGACCTACAAGGGCATCGTCGAGGTCGAGTCGCTGCCCGAGATCTATTCGTCGGAAGCAGGCGGCATCACGCTCGCCGATTTCGACGAGAACCGCGACGTCCGCATGCCGATGTTCATCGCGCGCGATCGCCCCGTGCACACCAGCCAGCGTCGTACGGTGGCACCCGCCTTTACCCCCAGCGAGATGGCCCGGATGGCCGCCGATATCCGTCGGCGAACCGCGGATATTCTCGACAGTCTGCCCTGGAATACGCCGTTCGACTGGGTCGATACGGTTTCGGTCGAACTGACGACGCAGATGCTTGCGATCCTGTTTGATTTTCCCTGGGCCGATCGGCGGAAATTGACGCTCTGGTCCGACTGGGCAGGTGATATCGAACTCGTCCGGGACGAGACGACGCGCAAGCAACGCCTCACGCATATGTTTGAGTGCGGCGCCTATTTTCAGAATCTGTGGAATGCGAAGATCGGCAAGGATCCGACCCCGGACTTGATCTCCATGATGATCCACTCGGATGCCATGGCGCATATGGAGCATCACGAATTCATCGGGAACCTGATCCTGCTGATCGTTGGCGGCAACGATACGACGCGCAATTCGATGTCGGCACTGGCGTATGGCCTCGACCGATTTCCCGATGCCCGCGCGATGCTCGAGGCGGATCGAGGCCACATTCCAAACGCCGTGAGCGAGATTCTGCGCTGGCAGACGCCGCTCGCGCATATGCGCCGGACCGCAACCCGTGACACGGAATTGATGGGCCAGTCGATCAAGGCGGGGGACAAGCTGGCGCTGTGGTATCTGTCGGCCAATCGCGACGAGACCGTCTTTGGCGACGATGCCGACTCCATTCGGGTCGATCGCCCGAATGCCCGCCGCCATCTGGCATTCGGCCACGGGATCCACCGCTGCGTCGGCGCAAGGCTCGCGGAAATGCAGATCGCGATCCTTCTCGAGGAGATGGCGAACCGGCGGATGCGCGTCAACGTGATTGCCGAGCCGGAGCGGGTGGCCGCCTGCTTTGTCCACGGTTACCGTAGCTTACCCGTCGAGATCAGCCGATATTGATCGACACATCCTGTTGCCGGGCGAGATCGTACTTACATCATGACCATGACGCAGACATCTTCAGATCGCCGCACGTTTCTGACAATCGCAGGCGCCGGTACAGCCGGCTTCGCGCTCTGGGGTTGCAGCGCACAGCCCGCCGAAGCCGCCGAGCGATCTCGAGATCCAGCTGACCGATGCCGAGTGGCGCAAGCGGCTCTCGCCGGACGCCTATGATGTGCTGCGCAAGGAGGGGACCGAGCGGCCCTATTCGAGCGCGCTGAACGGCGAACATCGTGCCGGGATCTTCCGGTGCGGCGGCTGTGCGCTGCCGGCGTTTTCGTCGAAGACCAAGTTCGAGAGTGGCACCGGATGGCCGAGCTTCTGGCAGCCCCTGCCGAATGCCGTCCGAAACCGTGTGGATCGCACGCTCGGCATGGCGCGGACCGAGGTGCATTGCCGCCGGTGCGGCGGTCATCTGGGCCATGTGTTCGATGACGGGCCCAAGCCAACGGGCAAGCGCTATTGCATGAACGGTGACGCGCTGACCTTCAAACCGGCATAGACGACGCGCATTGCGTCACGTCTCAGAAGCGCGAGTCGACGAGCGTGAAGATGTGGCGCGGATCGCTGAAGCCGCCGCGTGATGCGCTCGAGGCCGCTGCGGATACGGCGTTGGCGCGCGCAGTGGCGGATGTGGAGGTGTCGATCGATGCCATCTGCATTGCCGGCTGGGTCTCGGTATCGAGAGCGGGTGCACGGCCCGAATAGATAAAGCCCTTGGTCGGATAGGCCGAGGTGCCGAGGTCGCCCTGCGGGCCATACCACACCTTGACCATGCTCCAGTCGCCCGCGCTCGAGACGTCGATCGCGCGGACATTGGTCTCGATCGCACCGCGACGCGACCAGTTGGCGTGGGTGAGGAGGACTTCGCGATCGCTGACGACCTTCGAAACCATCGCGACATGGCCGACGCGCATGCGCGACGTCGGCGAGAAGGCGAGGACCGAACCGGCCTTCGGGGTATGGCCGCGCTCGTAGCGACCCTCGGCCTGGCTCCACCAGGTGTTCGCGTTGCCGCGGATCTCGATGCCGGACGCCGAGCGCGCAAAGGTCACGCACTGCCAGAACTGTGCTGCTGCCGGTGTGGCCGTCATCAGGCCGCACGATACCATCAGCGCAACACGCGCTGCTAACGCCTTGAAATTCATCGAGACCCCCGGTCAAAACCCGTTCGTCACAGTCTGGCTACGGGAGCAGCGATTTAAATGAAAGTCGCTGCGGAACCATATCCGACGAAGCGTGTTACCGCACCGACGAGTTCCTTTTTGCGACAGCGACACTGGCGTCCTGAACCGGCAGATGCGGCTTCTGACGCACCACTGCCTCTCGTCTGGCGCCGCGCGCAGCAACGGCACGGATCTGAAGCGGGCGGGGCAGGACACGGCCAGTTTCCGATATTTCCGACCGGAGTATGGAAGCGCGACCCGTCAATCAGACACTATTTGAAAATCGGGTTTGCGGCGGGCGGCGGGCGGCGATACCAGTCGAAAAACACCGGAGGATGCCGCATGGATACGACCACCCTGTTTCGCCTGGACGGCCGCGTCGCGCTGATAACCGGCGGCAGTCGCGGAATCGGCAAGATGATCGCGGCGGGCTTCATCGCGCAGGGGGCGAAGGTCTATATCTCGTCACGCAAGGCCGATGCCTGCGAGGCAGCCGCGGCGGAGCTCGGCCCCAACTGCATTGCGTTGCCGCAGGACGTGTCCACGGTCGCCGGCTGCAAGGCGCTCGCGGCGCAGTTCGCCGAGCATGAGAGCCGGCTCGACATTCTCGTCAACAATGCGGGCGCGGCCTGGGGCGTGCCGTTCGAGGAGTTTTCGGAAGTCGGCTGGGACAAGGTCATGGACCTCAACGTCAAGTCGCCCTTCTTCCTGACGCAGGCGCTGCACGCGGCGCTCAAGGCGTCGGGCTCGCGCGACCGGCCGGCCAAGGTCATCAACATCACCTCGATCGACGGCCAGCGGCTCAACCCGTGGGAAACGTACAGCTATCACGCGTCGAAATCGGCGCTGATCTATCTGACCAAGCGGATGGCGGCGCGGCTGGTGACCGATCTCGATCAACGTCACCTCGATCGCCCCCGGCGCGTTCGCCAGCGACATGAACAAGGCGGCCCGCGATCACGGCGACGCGGTCGCGCAAGGAATTCCGGCCAAGCGCGTCGGCATCGACGAGGACATGGCCGGCGCCGCGATCTACCTCGCGAGCCGCGCCGGCGATTACGTGATCGGCGAGACCATCACCGTCGACGGCGGCCTCGTCCACGCCTCGCTAGGCACCAGCATCGACGCCTGAGCAAAACCCCTCTCCCCCCGGGGGAGAGGGAGGGGCCCGCCGCGAAGCGGTGGGAGGGTGAGGGCACGCGCCGCCTTCCCTCCCGTGCCCTCACCCTCGCGCGCTATGCGTGCTTTCCCTCTCCCCGCCGGGGAGAGAGCCTGCCTGTCAGCGCGCGATGCCGCCCGCCGCGAGAACCGCCAGCGTGACGAGTTCGCTTGCGGTTGAGGTCATCGGCGCGACCTGCACCGGCTTCTCCATGCCGATCAGCATCGGCCCGATCACCGAATCCCCACCCAGCTCGCGCAGCAGCTTGGCCGAGATATGCGCGGACTGGAGACCCGGCATGATCAGCACGTTCGCCGGCCCCGAAAGCCGCGCGAACGGATAGTTCGCCAACTGCTTGGGGTTGAGCGCAACGTCGGGTGCCATCTCGCCCTCATATTCGAACCCGACCTGGCGCCCGTCGAGCACGGTCACCGCGTCGCGGATATTGTCGAGCCACTCACCCTTCGGATTGCCGAAGTTCGAATAGCTGAGGAATGCGACGCGCGGCTCATGTCCCATGCGACGCGCGACCGCGGCGGTCTGCTCGGCGAAATCGGCGAGCTGTTCGGCGGTCGGACGTTCGTTGACCGTGGTGTCGGCGATGAACACCGTGTGACTTTGCCCGACGAGCAGGTGGATGCCGAACGGCGTCTTGCCCGCTGCCGGATCGATCACGCGGTAGATCTGGCGCATCGTCTCGCCGTACGTACGCGTGATGCCGGTGATCATCGCATCGCCCTCGCCGAGCTGCAGCAGCAGCGCGCCGAAGATGTTGCGATCCTGGTTCACCATCCGCTCGCAGTCGCGCCGCAGATAGCCGCGACGCTGGAGGCGGGCATAGAGCAGCTCGACCATCCGCGGCACCAGCGGCGAGACGCGGCTGTTGTGCAGCTCGAAGCTCTCTGGATCGGTGACGCCCAGAGCGCGCAACCGGTCCGGCACATCGTCGCGGCCGACCAGCACCGGGGTGCCATAGCCGCCCTCCTTGAACGCGATCGCCGCGCGCAGCACGACCTCTTCCTCGCCCTCGGCGAAGATGACGCGCTTGGGATGCGCCCGCGCGCCCTCATAGGCCATCGACAGCACCGAGGTGGTCGGGTTGAGGCGCGCGCGCAGCGATTGGCGATACGCCTCGATGTCGAGGATCGGCTTGGTCGCGACGCCCGATGCCATCGCCGCCTTGGCGACCGCGACGGGAACGACCTCCATCAGCCGCGGATCGAACGGCGCAGGAATGATATAGGCCGGACCAAAACTGTGGCTGACGCCGTACGCCAGCGCCACTTCCTCGGGCACACGCTCGCGCGCCAGCTCGGCGATCGCGTTGGCCGCGGCGATCTTCATCGCGTCGTTGATCCCCGTCGCGCGGACGTCGAGCGCACCGCGGAAGATGAACGGGAAGCACAGCACGTTGTTGACCTGGTTCGGATAATCCGACCGGCCCGTCGCGACGATCGCGTCGGGGCGTGCGGCCATCGCCAGCTCCGGGCGGATTTCGGGCTCCGGATTGGCCATCGCGAAGATGATCGGCGCCGCCGCCATGTCCTTGACCATCTCGGGCTTGAGCGCACCCGCCGCCGACAGGCCGAGGAACACGTCGGCCCCGACCAGCGCCTCGGTCAGCGTACGTGCCGAG
Organism: Sphingomonas sp. 22R3R2A-7; assembly: GCF_036856055.1. Classification (NCBI taxonomy): domain Bacteria; kingdom Pseudomonadati; phylum Pseudomonadota; class Alphaproteobacteria; order Sphingomonadales; family Sphingomonadaceae; genus Sphingomonas; species Sphingomonas sp. 22R3R2A-7. The sequence goes on from NZ_JASPFR010000001.1 coordinate 2,080,306, forward strand.
CTGGTCGTCGCATGCGCCGACTGCCACTGGTTCACGTCGTCGCGACCCTGATAGATCACGCCCGTACGGTCACACATGATGACGTTGTCGGGGCGGACACCCATCGCCTTCATCAGCTCGGTGCACGCGATCGCCGCGGCCCCCGCGCCGTTGACGACCAGCTTGATGTCGCCGAGCTTGCGCCCGGTAACCCGGCAGGCGTTGATCAGCCCCGCCGCGCAGATGATCGCGGTCCCGTGCTGGTCGTCATGGAACACCGGGATGTTCATGCGTTCGCGCAGCGTCTGCTCGATGATGAAGCATTCGGGCGCCTTGATGTCCTCGAGGTTGATGCCGCCGAACGTCGGCTCCATCAGCTCGACCGCATCGATGAAGCGATCGACGTCCTCGGTCTTCAGCTCGATATCGATCGAGATCGACGTCGGCGAAGCGCTTGAAGAGCACCGCCTTGCCCTCCATCACCGGCTTGGACGCGAGCGCGCCGAGATTGCCCATCCCGAGGATCGCGGTCCCGTTCGAAATCACCGCGACCAGATTGCCCTTGGCGGTATAGTCATACGCGGTTGAGGGATCGTCGGCGATCGCCTGCACCGGGATGGCCACGCCGGGCGAATAGGCAAGCGCGAGGTCGCGCTGCGTCGCCATCGGTTTCGACGCAATGATCTCAAGCTTCCCGGGACGGCCTTCCGAATGGAACAGCAGCGCTTCGCGTTCGGAGAACTGGAGATTATTGTCGTCGGACATGCGCGGGGCCTCGGAGGTATCTGCGGGGGAGCCCATGCCTTTACGGAACACGTGGCTGTTCGTCACCCCTTGAGCGGTCCATGCGAGCGCTATTGGAGCCTGACGCGTCTTTCGCTACCCCGCGGCAATGCCCACTCCTGCCCCTACCCCCATGATGACGCAATATCTCGGCCTGAAGGCGGAGGCCGACGACTGCCTGCTATTCTATCGCATGGGAGATTTTTTCGAACTGTTCATGGACGATGCGCGGATCGCCGCGGCCGTGCTCGACATCGCCCTCACCGCAAGGGGCGAACATGACGGCAAGCCGATCCCGATGTGCGGCGTTCCGGTCCACGCCGCCACCGCCTATCTCCAGCGCCTGATCAAGGCTGGCCACCGCGTCGCAATCGCCGAGCAGGTCGAAAGCCCGGCAGAAGCCAAGGCGCGCGGCGGATCGAAGGCACTTGTCGCGCGCGCGATCGTCCGCGTCGTGACGGCGGGGACGCTGACCGAGGAAGCGCTGCTGGACGCGCGCTCGGACAATTGGTGCGTCGCGATCGGCGAGGCGGGCGGCACCGTCGCGATCGCCGCCGCCGACGTCTCGACGGGGCGGTTCGAGATCGTCGAAGTCGCAAGCGACGCGGTTGGCGCCGAACTCGCGCGATTGGGCGCTGCCGAAGTCGTCGCATCGGAGACCGGCGGATACGAAGAGGTTGCCACGACCTTGCGCCCCAAGACGGACTTTGACAGCAACGCAGGCGAGGCGCGACTGAAGCGCCTGTACGGCGTCGCGACGCTCGACGGTTTTGGTCAATTCGGACGTGCAGGACTCGCCGCGGCGGGCGGTCTCGTCGCGTATCTCGAACATAACGCGAAGGGCGCGCTGCCCTTTCTACGGCCGCCGCGGATCGGTCGTGCTACCGAAACGATGGCGATCGATGCAGCGACGCGCGAGAGCCTCGAACTGACCTGCACGACGGGTGGCGCTCGAAAGGGCAGTCTGCTCGATGCGGTCGACCGTACGGTGACCGGCGCGGGGGCACGATTGCTGGGCGCCGATCTGGGAGCCCCGCTCATGGACAAGGCCGCCATCGACGCACGGCTGGATCTAGTCCGGCTGTTTCATGAGGATCAGGGCCTGCGCGAACGGTTGCGATCAACGTTGCGTGCACTGCCTGACATTGGCCGCGCACTGGGAAGGCTGGCGGCGGGACGCGGTTCGCCGCGCGATCTTGGCCAGTTGCGCGATGGGCTGGACGGTGCGTGGAACCTCGGCGAACGACTGGATGACATCGCCGATGGACCGCAGCTGCTCAGCGAGATCGCGCCGCAGCTGCGCGGACATGGCGCGGTGATCGACCTGTTGAAACGGGCGCTCGTCCCTTCGCCGCCGATCGAGGCTTCCGATGGCGGCTATATCGCGGCGGGGTATGACGCGGCACTCGACGATCTCCGCGACACGGGTGCGGGTGGCAGGCGCGCGATTGCAGCCCTCGAGGCGGAGTTCCGGACGGCCACCGGCATCGCTGCCCTGAAGATCCGCCACAATGGCGTGCTCGGCTATCACGTCGAGGTTCCGGCGCGCGTTGCCGACCCGTTGATGAAACCTGAAAGCGGCTTCACGCACCGCCAGACGCTCGCCGGCGTGGTGCGCTTCAATACCCCCGCGCTTCACGAGGTCGCAGCGAAGGTCAGCCAGGCGGGTGCACATGCGCTGGCGGCGGAATCGGCCCATCTCGAGGATCTCACCGCCCGGGCACTGGCCGTTCGTGAGGCCATCGCCGCGACAGCGGACGCACTCGCTCGCCTCGACGTCGCGGCGGGGCTCGCCGAACGTGCAGCCGAGGGGGGCTGGGCACGCCCGACGCTGGTCGATCACGCCTGTTTCGAGATCGAGGGCGGGCGGCATCCAGTCGTCGAGGCGGCGGTCGCCAAGTCCGGCGACCGGTTCGTTGCTAACGACTGCAACCTGTCCGAATCGTCGCGACTATGGCTCGTTACCGGGCCGAACATGGGCGGCAAGTCGACGTTTCTCCGCCAGAATGCGTTGATCGCGGTCCTTGCGCAGGCGGGAAGCTACGTCCCTGCGAGCAAGGCGACGCTTGGGCTCGTCGATCGGCTGTTCAGCCGTGTCGGGGCATCGGATAATCTTGCACGCGGCCGATCGACATTCATGGTCGAGATGGTCGAGACTGCCGCGATCCTCGCGCAGGCGACGCCGCGCTCGTTCGTGATCCTCGACGAGGTCGGGCGCGGTACATCGACCTATGACGGGCTCGCGATCGCCTGGGCGGTGGTGGAGGCGATCCACGAGGATAATCGCTGCCGATGCCTGTTCGCCACGCACTATCATGAGCTGACGCGTCTTGCCGAGCGGTGCGACGCGCTTTCGTTGCACCACGTTCGTGCGCGCGAATGGAAGGGCGAGCTCGTCCTGTTGCATGAACTCGCCGACGGTCCGGCCGACCGCAGCTATGGTCTTGCGGTCGCGCGGTTGGCGGGCATGGCGCCGGTCACGGTGCAGCGGGCCAAGGCCGTTCTCGCCAAGCTGGAGGCGGGCCGTGCGAAGACGGGCGGACTTGCCGCCGGCCTCGACGACCTCCCGCTGTTCGCCGCAGCCGCGCAGGTCGAGGAGGTGGCGTGCGACCTGCTTCGCGAGGATCTGGCAAAGCTCGATATCGACGCGATGAGCCCGCGCGATGCGCTCGAGGCGCTGTATCGCCTTAAGGCGCTTGCCAGGGAGGACGCGTAGCAACCCTATCGGTGCATATGGTGGGCGCTGACGGGTTCGAACCGCCGACCTACTCGGTGTAAACGAGCCGCTCTACCAGCTGAGCTAAGCGCCCTCACGAGGACCAGGCCCCGGAGACCCATGCCCGATGCCAAAGCGCGGGCCTGGGGGCAACCCCCAATGCGACCATCTGTCAGGCAATCCGCAATTCCTCGCGCAGGACGCTCGTCATATAGCCGTGCATCGCGGCGCGCGCTTGCGACGACAGCGCCATATAGGCGCGGCGGCGGTCGTGCGGGTCGCGCTCGCGTTCGAACAGGCCGTCGTCGGTCATCCGCGCGATCCAACGTAACGCCGTCGTCGCCGCTACGGCGGATGCGATGCACAGACTCGACACCGATACGCGCCGGCTTTCGAGTTCGGCTGCATAGAGATCGAGCAACATGTCCCAGCCCGGATCCTCGAACAATGTCTTCGTGAAGAACTGGTCGCGCATTCGCCGCGTGCGGATGGCGCGGCGGATTTCGGGGGCGCCATGCGACGGAATGGCGGGTGGCGCACCGTACCGATCGATGCGGTCCCCGACGATTGACGGCGGCCGGCGATCGCTTTCCTGTTCGGTCCGCGTAAGGCGCGCCAGCGCCTCGGCGATACGGCTCACCTCGACGTTCAGTCGCTCGAGCCGGGCGCTATCGCTTTCGCGATTAATATCGAACACGCTGTCGGGACCCCGCGCCTGCTCGATCGCCTGCGCCACCGCGCCGACGCATTCGCCGATCCCGGGGTTCACCAGCAGCGCGGTTCCACCACCGAGCGTCACCGCGGCGATCGCATCGATCTGCTCGGGTGCAAGCGCGATGACCAGCGCGGCGCGGTCGCCGGCAGCCCAGGCAACGATCGCACCCAGACGCTCGGCGATCGTCCCGGGTTCGATCCCCGCCGCATCGACGAGCACGACCCGCGGTACGGTCTGTCGTTCCAGCGAATCATGCCAGCCGATCCGTCCCGCCATCCGTCCGCCCAGCGCAGTGAACGCCGTCGCCAGCCGGTCGCTCCCGGCATCTCGCGAAGACAGAAACGTGGACGGGTCGGCGATCAGAACCGCTTCGACACCGTTGTCGTACCGAATGTCGTTCGCTGGCTCGTGCATCGCCATGGCCGCCCCTTCCGTCTCGATCGGAACGGGCAATAGGCCATGAAACAGACCGTGGTTACACCCGAACTGGATCAGATCCCGGCGGACTTCGCGATGCCCGGGCCGGGATCGCGGCCGACATCGTCAGCGCGTCAGTCGAGCGCCTTGACGATTTCCTCGACCATCTTCTTCGCGTCGGCGAGCAACATCATCGTATTGTCGCGGTAGAACAGCTCGTTATCGACGCCGGCGTAGCCCACACCGCCCATCGACCGCTTGATGAACAGCACCGTCTTCGCCTTCTCGACGTCGAGCACGGGCATGCCGTAGATCGGCGAGGACTTGTCCGTCTTCGCAGCCGGATTGGTCACGTCGTTCGCGCCGATCACGAACGCGACGTCGGTCTGCGCGAACTCGCTGTTGATGTCCTCGAGTTCGAAGACGTCGTCATAGGGCACGTTCGCCTCCGCCAGGAGCACGTTCATGTGCCCCGGCATCCGCCCCGCAACCGGGTGGATCGCGTATTTCACGCGGACCCCCTCGGCCTTCAGCTTGTCGCCCATCTCGCGCAGGACGTGCTGGGCCTGCGCGACCGCCATGCCATAGCCGGGCACGATGACGACCTGCTCGGCCTGGCTCATTAGGAACGCCGCATCCTCCGCCGAGCCGCGCTTCCAAGGCCGATCGCTCGCGGCCGCGGGTCCGCCCGCGTCCGCGGACTGCCCGAAGCCGCCCGCGATCACGCTGATGAAACTGCGGTTCATCGCGCGGCACATGATGTAGCTGAGGATCGCGCCCGACGATCCGACCAGCGCGCCGGTGATGATCATCGCGGTGTTGTGCAGCGTGAAGCCCATCGCCGCGGCCGCCCACCCCGAATAGGAATTGAGCATGCTGACGACCACCGGCATGTCCGCGCCCCCGATCGGCACGATCAGCAGGAAGCCGATGACGAAGCTGAGCACCGTGATCGTCCAGAAGATCCACGGCGCCTGGTCGGTCACGAAATAGGCGATGAGCCCGAGGATGCCGGCGAGCAGCGCGATGTTGATGACGTGGCGACCGGGCAGCATGATCGGCTTGCCGCCCATGTTGCCGTTGAGCTTCAGGAACGCGATGACCGAGCCCGAGAAGGTGATCGCACCGATCGCGACGCCCAGGCCCAGTTCGATCCGGCTGACGGGCCGGATGATCGCGACCGGATCGCCGAGTAGCGGGATCATCAGGTCGGAAATGCCGAACGCCTGAGGGTTGAGATAGGCAGCGATCCCGACCAGCACCGCGGCAAGCCCGACGAGCGAATGGAACGCAGCGACGAGCTGCGGCATCGCGGTCATCGCGATCCGCCGCGCGGTCACGAGCCCGATCGCGGCACCGATCCCGATCGCGACGACGATCTCCCAGATCCCGACGTTGAGATGCGTGACGAGCGTCGTGACGACCGCGATCGTCATGCCGATCATCCCGAACCGGTTGCCGCGCTGGCTCGTCGCCGGGCTCGACAGACCGCGCAGCGCGAGGATGAAGCACACGCCTGCGACAAGATAGGCCAGCGCCACCCACGGGTTTACCGCCACGTCATGCATCACTCAGTTCCCCTCGGATCCGTGACGGTCACTTGGCGACCGGCCGTTCCTTTTTCTTGTACATCGCCAGCATCCGTGCGGTGACCGCAAAGCCGCCGAAGATATTGACGCTCGCCAGCACGACCGCGAGCAGCCCGAGATACTTGGCCACGGGCGAGCCGGCGGCAGCCGATGCGATCAGCGCGCCGACGATGATCACGCTCGAGATCGCATTGGTCACCGCCATCAGCGGCGTGTGGAGCGCCGGCGTCACCGACCAGACGACGTAATAGCCGACGAAGCAGGCCATCACGAAGATCGACAGGATCCCGATAAAGTCCATGTCAGCTCCCGCGCCGCGCGCTTAAGTTGAGGAAGTCGAGGGTCTGGCACTGTCTCAACATTCGATACCTCTCATCTGGCCCGCCGCATGAAGAGGTAAGCAGAACCGGCCGATGTAGGACAGCATTATCGTATCCCCGTGCACCCGCCAGCCGAGGCGCGGGGTCATGCGAGCAGTCGCGCATTGACCACCTTGCCGTCCCTGGTCAGCCGGATCGCGTCACCGATCTCCGCGTCGAGGACCGGGCGGCCCGCATCCTTGTCCCAGAAGGCACTGAGAAAGTTGAACAGGTTTCGGCTGAACAGCGCGCTGGCATCGGCGGCAAGGCGGCTCGGCACGTTGCGGTGACCGACGATCTCTGACGCCGTTCACGTCCACGATCTCGCCGGCGATGGCGCCCTCGACATTGCCACCTTGTTCGACCGCGAGGTCGACGATGACCGAACCGGGCTTCATGCTCGCGACCTGCGCCGCCGAGATCAGCCGCGGCGCGGGGCGGCCGGGGATCAGCGCGGTGGTGATCACGATGTCCTGCTTGGCGATATGCCCCGACACCAGTTCGGCCTGCGCCGCCTGATATTCGGCGCTCATCTCGCCGGCATAGCCGCCCGCCCCCTCGCCCTCGATCCCGGCAACGGTCTCGACGAAGATCGGTTTGGCCCCCAGTGACTGGATCTGTTCGCGAGTCGCCGCGCGGACGTCGGTGGCGGACACCTGCGCGCCGAGCCGGCGGGCGGTCGCGATCGCCTGGAGTCCCGCGACTCCGACCCCCATCACGAACACCCTGGCGGCACTGATCGTGCCGGCCGCGGTCATCATCATCGGAAACGCACGGCCGTATTCGGCAGCGGCGTCGAGCACCGCCTTGTACCCCGACAGGTTCGACTGCGAGGAGAGGATGTCCATCGACTGCGCGCGCGTGATCCGCGGCATGAACTCCATCGCCAGTGCCTCGTAACCCGCCGCGGCATAGTCGTCGACGCGCGCGCGTCCGCGATCCGGCCCGGTGCCGAACGGATCGAGGCTGGCGACAATCCAGGCGCCGCGCGAAACGCCCGTCAGCGATGACGCAGCCGGCCCCTGCACCCCGAGCACGATGTCGGCACCTGCGAGCGTCGCGGCACGATCCCCGACGCTCGCGCCCGCATCGCGGTACGCGGCATCGGCGATCGAGGCGGTGTCACCGGCGCCCGTCTCGACCGCCAGCGTCGCGCCCAGCGCCGCGAATTTCCGGACGGTTTCCGGCGTTGCGGCAACCCGCCGCTCGCCGTCCGCATGTTCTTTCAGGACGGCGATTTTCATCGGGTTATGCAATCAGCCAGATGACAATCGCGACAAGCAGCGCGCAGGCCATCGCGCCCCATTTCATTACGCCGATCATGCTGCCATAGGTCGCCACATGGCTCTTCATATTCGTATCGTCAGCCATGATCCCGTCCCTTGCGCCATTTTGCTCTGCGCGGACCTTATCCGGGCAAACCCTGAGCCTCAACCCCTACCCCCGGCAAAGCACTCGCCAGCGGCCGGTAGGCCGGGCATGAATCGTTCATGCGCTTAAGGTGCCCTTTACCTGTCCCGTTTAGGGACCGTCCTGCTATGGGACGGGATATGCCATGACGCGCAACGGGCAGCGGCTGTTACTTCTGATCGACGACGAGACGGCGCAACGGCGACTCGTCGCGGCGCTGGCAGCACGCGGGGGTTGGCGCGCGATCTTTGCGGATGATGGCGAAGCCGCGATCGCGACGCTGGCCACCGACGACGGCGCGCAGCTCGATGCGATCATCCTCGATCGCTCGGCCCCCGACGACGACGCCGCCGCGCTGATCGCGGAATTGCGGACGCGACGCCCCGCGCTGCCGATCCTGATGCTGACCGCCGACGGATCGGTCGAACAGGCGGTCCGGGCGATGCGCGCCGGCGCGACCGACTTCCTCGTCAAGCCGCTCGCTCCCGAACGCCTGCTCGCCTCGCTCGACGCAGTGATGGCAGGCACGACGGCGGGCGAGTTGCGTCCGCTGACCGAGAAGATCCCCGCGCTGCTCGCGTTCGACGAGATCGTCGGGTCATCCCCCGATTTCCGCGCCGCGTTGGCGATCGCCGCAAAGGCCGCGCGGGCGCGTGTCGCGGTCCTGCTCGAAGGCGAGAGCGGCGTTGGCAAGGAAGTCATCGCCGAGGCGATCCACGCCGCATCGCCGCGCGCGAAAAGCCGATGATCAGCGTCAATTGCGGCGCCATCTCCGCCAATCTGGTCGAGAGCATGCTGTTCGGCCACGAGAAGGGCGCGTTCACCGGCGCGTTCGAACGGCGGGTCGGCTGTTTCCAGGAGGCCGATGGTGGGACGTTGTTCCTCGACGAGATCGGCGCGATGCCGCTCGCCGCGCAGGCCAAGCTGCTCCACGTACTGAACACCGGCGAGGTCCAGCCGCTCGGCGGCCGGCACCTCCAGCAGGTCGACGTGCGGGTGATCGCCGCAACCAACACGACGCTGCTCGACGAGGTCGATGCCGGACGGTTCCGCGAGGATCTCTGCTATCGGCTGAACGCGGTGCAGGTCACGATCCCGCCGCTGCGCGAACGCGCGGGCGACATTCCTGCGCTTGCCCGCCACCTGCTCTCGCGAATCGCGCAGCAGCCGGGGTTGCGACCGCTCGGCATCACCGACGACGCGCTCGCGTTGCTCGTGCAATATGACTGGCCGGGCAATGTCCGCCAGATGCAGAACGCGCTCTTCCGGGCCGCAGTGCTCTGCGAGGGCGATGCGTTGACCCGCGCCGACTTTCCGCAGATCGCCGCGCTCGGCACCCGGCAGCGGCATACCAAGCCATCGGTCGCGAGTGGCGGGGGCGTCACGTTGTTCAATGCCGACGGGCATCTGCGGACGCTCGAAGAGATCGAGGCTGACGTCATCCGCCTCGCTATCGGCCATTATCGCGGCCGGATGACGGAGGTAGCGCGTCGCCTTGGAATCGGCCGGTCGACGCTCTATCGCAAGCTCAGCGAGCTCGGGATCGACAACGCGGCGTGATTACTGCGGCCGCGGTTCCGGCGCGATTGCCCCGGAACCGTCGCCACCCGCGTTCTACCAGAGCACGCCCTTGACGGGGGTCAGCGGCTTCGGCGCCTCGTCGCCGATCGACTGAAGCAGATCGATCTCGATGGTGCGGCACATCGCGTTGAGCGGCACGTCGTGAATCGTGTCCGCGAACGGATCGACCAGATCGTCACCGATCTGCAGCACGGCAAGGAACATCAGCCCAGCGATCGTCGAGCCGATCGGCGTTGCGAAGCCCAGCGTCTCGACCAAGCCGATCGGCAACAGCACGCAGAACAGTCGCGTGAACAGGCTGGGGAAGAAGCGAAACTGGTTGGGCAGCGGCGTGTTCTTGATCCGCTCCATCCCGCCCTGTGCATTCGCGATATCGACGAGGATGCTTTCGAACTGGGTCTGCTGGATGGTATCGATCCAGCCGTTGCGGCGCGCGATGTCGATCCGGCGACCGGTGCCGTCGAGCAGGCCGTTGGCGGGATTGGTCCGGGCCAGCGCATAGGCCGCCTCGTCCTCCGACAGGAAGCGCAGCACCTCGGGCGCGATCGGCTGGCGGCGGAGTTGGCACCGCAGTGCGTTCACATAGGCGATCTGGCGGAGCACGATCGTGCGCTTGAGATCATGCCCCTCGGGCTCGGGCAGCATGTTGCGCGTCATACGCGCAAGACTGCGCGAGGCATTGGTCATCAGCCCCCAGAGCCCGCGGCTTTCCCACCAGCGCTGATAGGCGGAGTTGTCGCGAAACCCGAGAAACAGCGCGAGCGCGGTACCGAACAGCGTCAGCGGCAGCGACGGCGCGTGAAATGGCAGGACATAATAGGTGACCGTCACGATCACGTCCCAGACGAACAGTCCGAGCAGCGGGCGCCACACCTCGCTGAGGATCTGACTTAAGCGAGGGGTTGCGGTGACGATCAACGGGCAGCTCCTTGTTTACGCGCCTCTAATGCGCGAAGACCGGTTTCGCTGCAATGCAGCGGTGACCAGCCCCAGCCAAGCGACTGGCCGCGGAATCGCGCCACGTCGCCGGGCCCCGGACACGCCGCGGCGATCAGCCCCCGCTCAACGACTGGTCGCGCAGTCCACGCCACACCTTGAGCGCCTGAACGGTCTCGGCGACGTCGTGAACGCGCAGGATCTGCACCCCGGCATCTGCCCCCTTGATCGCCAACGCAAGCGATCCGGCCAGCCGCTCCCCGACCGGCGCCTCGTTCGACAGCGCACCGATCAGCCGCTTGCGACTTGCCCCCAGCATGATCGGGCAACCCAGGCCGTGGAACAGCGCGAGCCCGTTGAGCAGCGCGAGATTATCGGCAAGCGTCTTGCCGAAGCCGATGCCCGGATCGACGAGGATCCGCGCCCGGTCGACCCCGCCCGCGACGACCGCGGCGATCCTCGCCTCGAGCCAGTCGAACACGTCGGTGACGACGTCGCGGTAACCGATCCGGCCATGGCCGCCGTCCTTGGGATCGGGCGAGTGCATCAGCACGACGGGGCAGCCGCTCGTCGCGACGACCTTGAGCGCGCGGTCGTCCCACAGCAACGCGGCGACGTCGTTGACGAGATGCGCCCCGGCGGCGAGCGTCGCCTCCATGACGCCCGCCTTGCGCGTGTCCACCGAGACGATCGCGCCCGCGCGCGTGAGCCGGGTGACGACGGGGACGAGCCGCGCGATCTCGTCGCCCTCCCATATGGCGGGTGCGCCGGGCCGCGTCGATTCGCCGCCGACGTCGATCATCGTCGCGCCCGCCGCGGCCATGTCGATCCCCGCGGCGGCGGCAGCGGCGGGATCGCCGACATGCTTGCCGCCGTCCGAAAAGCTGTCGGGGGTGATATTGAGGATGCCCGCGACGAGTGGCTGGTCGAAGCGCAGCGTCCGCTCGCCGAGCCGGAGCGCGGAGCGCGGGGCGGTGATGGCGTCGTGGAGATGCGCGGCGCGCGCGCCCAGCGTCGCGACGTCGGCGACCGGCACCGTGCGCCGGTCACGCCCCTCGATCACCTCATAGGCGGCGAACCACTGCATCCCGCCCGCGAGCCGCGCGACGCTGCCGTCGGGGTGGCCGATCGGCGTGTCGACGAACTGGACGGGGCGGAGGTGGAGGCTGGTCATGATCCCCTTTTCCCCAAATCCGTCGCTCGATCAAACCCACGCCGTTCGTCTCGAGCAGACATCGAGCTTGTCGAGATGGCGTATCGAAGGACATGTCCCTCGATACGAGCCCTCGACTATGCTCGGTCTCTACTCGCCACGAACGGAACTTTGCTCAGACCGTCGTCGCCAACAAATAAGTCTGGCGGAGGTCGTCGATCGGCTTGAGCCCCTTGTCGCTCTCGTAATGCCAGAAGCTCCAGCCGTTGCAGGCGGGCGCGTTCTGGAGCGTCGAGCCGAGCTTGTGGATCGAGCCGATCGTGCCGCAGTCGCTGAGCAGCGAGCCGTCCGCGCGGATCGTTGCGCGCCACCGCCGCTTCGAATCGGTCAGCACCGTGCCGGGCGTCAGATACGCATTCTCGACCAGCACGCCGAACGCGACCTTGGGCTGCGTGCGCGGGCTCATCATCGTGCGGATCGCGGATTCGTCGAGCGGTAGCGCGGCCTCGATCCGCTCGTGCGCGGCCTCGATATAGTCGCCCTCGCGGTCGATCCCGATCCAGCTGCGCCCCAACCGCTTGGCGACCGCGCCGGTCGTGCCGGTGCCGAAGAACGGATCGAGCACCACGTCGCCGGGCTCGGTGCAGGCGAGCAGGATGCGGTACAGCAGCGCCTCGGGCTTCTGCGTCGGATGGACCTTGGTGCCGTTCTTCTTCAGCCGCTCGGCGCCGCCGCAGGTCGGGAATTCCCAGTCGCTACGCATCTGGAGCTCGTCGTTGAGCGTCTTCATCGCGCGGTAGTTGAAGTGGTACTTCGCCTTCTCGCCCTTCGATGCCCAGATCAAAGTCTCGTGCGCGTTGGTGAAGCGCGTGCCGCGGAAATTGGGCATCGGGTTGGTCTTGCGCCAGACGATGTCGTTGAGGATCCAGTAGCCGAGATCCTGCACCGCCGCGCCGACGCGGAAGATGTTGTGATAGCTGCCGATCACCCAGAGCGAGCCGTCGTCCTTGAGGATCCGACGTGCCTCCTTGAGCCAGGCGCGGGTGAAGCGGTCATAGGCGGCGAAGGTGTCGAACTTGTCCCAGTCGTCGGTGACCGCGTCGACATGGCTGCCGTCGGGGCGATAGAGTTCGCCGCCGAGCTGGAGATTATAGGGGGGATCCGCAAAGATCATGTCGATCGAGTTCGACGGCAACGCCTTCATCCGCTCGATACAGTCGCCGCGCAGGATCTGGTCGAGCGGAAGAACCGGCTGAACCGCCGGTTCCGCTACCTTCTTTGCCGCGCGCGGCCGCGCGATCGTGTCGATCAAACCCATGTTTTCCGCCCCTTGTCGGCCTGCATAGCGGCGGAATTGTCCGACTCCGTCAAGCAAACAATCGTTAACGGCTTCCCCACGCGATTCGGCGGATGCGACCAATCGAGTCGCCGTCCTCCAGATATTGAGTCGTGGAAGACGTGCGCCTCAAGCCCTTGGGGTGTGGCGCAAAAGACTCAGCTCGTCGTTTCCTTTACGAAGAGTCCCTCGCGCGCCAGGTAGGCCGCGGCGACGGGCGCGAAACTGCGGCGGTGAATCGGCGTGGGGCCGTGGTTGCGCAGCGCCTTCATGTGGTGCGCGCAGCCATAGCCCTTGTTCGAATGCCAGTTATATTCGGGGTGGAGGTCGGCGGCGGCGATCATGATTAGGTCGCGCGTGTGCTTGGCGACGATCGAGGCCGCGGCGATCGACAGCGATTTGACATCGCCGCCGACCAGCGGGGTGGCGGGGTAGGTCCAGCGCGGCAGGCGGTTGCCGTCGACAAGGACATGGCCCGGCGCGTGGCCGAGTTCTGTGGCGAGCGCATCGACCGCAAGCGTCATAGCCTTCATCGTCGCCCAGTAGATGTTGAGCGTGTCGATCTCGTCGGGCTCGACGATGCCGATACCGACGATCGCACAGCCCTTCAGCCGCGCGCAGAGCCGTTCGCGTTCGGAGGCGGAGAGCTTCTTCGAGATCGTCGATGCCGCGGGGGACGCCTTTGGCGGGCAGGATCACCGCGGCCGCGACCACCGGGCCGGCGAGCGGACCGCGGCCAGCTTCGTCGACGCCGGCGACGGGGCCAACGCACAGCTTTTCGTGTTTCATGCCGGGCATTTGCGGTCTTTCAACTGGTCGAACGGGCTGACGCCGAGCGCGTGCCCCATCGGCCCGTGCCCTGCACCCAGCCCCGGCGGCTGTGCAAGCGCGGCGCGGACGAACGCGATCGCGCGCTCAATCGCCGCGTCGAGCGGCATGCCCTGCGCCAACCCCGTGGCGATGCCGCTGGCGAGCGTGCAACCGGTGCCGTGCGCGTGGCGGGTTTCGATGCGGGGGTTGGTCCAGCGCGTGTCGCCGGCGTCGGTGACGAGGCGGTCGGTGATCTGCTCACCCTCGCCGTGCCCACCCTTGATCAGCACGGCCGGCCCGAGCGCGCGCACCGCCGCCTCGCCGCCAAGGGCGGCGAGCTCGGGGAGATTGGGGGTGACGAGCGTGGCGACCCGCATGAGGCGGGCGAACGCACCGATGGTGTCGGGGGCGGCGAGCACCGAGCCGCTGCTGGCGATCATGACCGGGTCGAAGATGATGGGGATGCTTTTGGCGAGGCGATGGTCCTCCCCGCCATGTTCTCCCGCGAAGACGGTCAGGCGGTCGGCGACGGCGTTGGCAGTTTCTGCCGAGCCGATCATGCCGATCTTTACCGCGTCGACGCCGATGTCGGACACGACCGAGTCGATCTGCGCGAGGACGATGCTGGTGGGCACCGGGTGGACCGCCTGAACGCCGAGCGTGTTCTGCGCGGTGATCGCGGTGATGGCGGTCATCGCATGGCCGCCGAGCATCGTCACGGTCTTGATGTCCGCCTGGATGCCGGCGCCGCCGCCTGAATCCGAGCCGGCGATGATGAGGATTCTGGCGGTCATTGGCGGTGCCGGGCGGGGTTGGAGGTCATGGGCTGGGCTATGGCATAGTCGGTGCGGTACGGGACAGGGGCCATGCCTTCACCACCGCCCCGGCGGAGGCCAGGGCCCAACCGGGGGCTGCTGCTGGCAGAGGGCAGATCCGTTACCGACGCCTTTCCAATTGGGCCCCGACCTTCGCCGGGGGTGGTAGAGGTTGGAAAGGTGTTTAGTGCCGCCTGCCCGACGCCGGCCTTTGCGGGGGCGCTTCGCCCAACCGCGTCGGGCGGTCGAGCAGTTCGCCGCCGCAATTGGGGCAACGTTCGTCGAGCGCGTCTGCACAGGTCGCGCAGAAGGTGCATTCGAACGAGCAGATGAACGCGCCGGGCGCATCGGCCGGAAGCTCGGCGGCGCAGCGTTCGCAGCTGGGGCGCATCTCGAGCATCAGGCGGCCACCTTGCGCACCGCGTCGCAGATCCGGTCGACGACGCGCTCGACCTGACCGGGATCGTCGCCCTCCGCCATGACGCGGATCACGGGTTCGGTGCCCGACGGGCGGATGACGAGCCGTCCCTTGCCGACAAGCTCGTCCTCCGCCTGCGCGATCACGGCTTTCACCGATTCGTCGTCGAGCGGCTTGCCGCCGCCGAACCGGACGTTCTTGAGCAACTGCGGCAGGGGCTCGAAGCGGTGCAGCACTTCGCCCGCGGGCGCGCCCGAGCGCTTGACCTCGGCGAGGATCTGGAGCGCCGCAACGAGCCCGTCGCCGGTCGTCGCATAATCCGACAGGATGATATGCCCCGACTGCTCGCCGCCGACATTATAGCCGCTCGACCGCATCTTCTCGAGCACATGGCGATCGCCCACCTTGGTGCGGATCAGGCCCAGTCCCTGCGCGGCGAGATGCCGTTCGAGGCCGAGGTTGGACATGACCGTGGCGACGAGGCCGCCGCCTGCGAGCCGCCCCTGTCGCGCCCAGCTCGCCGCGATCGTCGCCATCAGCTGGTCGCCGTCGACGATCGTGCCGGTCTCGTCGACCACGATCAGCCGGTCCGCGTCGCCGTCGAGCGCGATGCCGATGTCCGCGCCGCTCGCCACCACCGTCTCGGCGAGCGCCTGCGGTGCGGTCGAACCGACGCCGTCGTTGATGTTGATGCCGTTGGGGGTGACACCGATCGCGACGACGTCCGCGCCGAGCTCCCAGAGCGCCGACGGTGCGACCTTGTAGGCGGCGCCGTTCGCGCAATCGAGCACGATCCGCATCCCGTCGAGCCGGAGATTTTCGGGGAAGGTCGACTTGGCGAAATGGATATAGCGTCCCTGCGCGTCATCGATCCGGCGTGCGCGGCCGATGGCGCTCGACGCGACGAGCGGCACGTCGCCGTCGATCAGCGCCTCGATCGCGGCCTCCGCCTCATCGGATAGCTTGTAGCCATCGGGGCCGAACAGCTTGATCCCGTTATCGGCATAGGGATTGTGGCTGGCGGAGATCATCACGCCGATATCCGCGCGCATCGACTGCGTCAGCATCGCGACCGCGGGCGTCGGCATCGGCCCGACCATGACCACATCCATGCCGACGCTGGTAAAGCCCGCGACCAGCGCGGATTCGAGCATATAACCCGACAGCCGCGTATCCTTGCCGATCACCACCCGGTGGCGGTGATCGCCGCGCAGAAAATAGGCGCCTGCCGCCATGCCGACCTTCATCGCCATCTCCGCGGTCATCGGCGACAGGTTGGTGGCGCCACGAATGCCATCGGTGCCGAAATATTTCCTTGCCATTCGTTATGCTTTCCGTCCGGTATCGGGGTCTGGCGGCGTTGATAGCGCGGTGTCACACGAAGGGCGAGCATGTCGCAGGCTACACGGATTCTTCTCTCCCTGATCATCGGGCTGGCCGCGGGCATCGCGCTCGCCGCGTTCGCCCCCGGCAGCGTCGGTCCGGTGATCACCGTCGCACAGCCGATCGGCAGCGCCTGGCTGAACGCGTTGCAGATGACGATCGTCCCGCTGGTGGTCTCGCTGCTGATCACCGGCGTCGCAGCGACCGCGGAGGCGGCGCAGGCCGGGCGGCTCGCGGGGCGGGCGATCGCGCTGTATGTCGCGCTGCTCGCGCTGTCGGCAACCGCGGCTGCGCTGGTGACGCCGCTGCTGCTCGCGCTGTTCCCGATTCCCGCCGACTCCGCCGCCAGCCTGCGCGCGGCGATCCCCGGGCTGCATGCGATGAGCGCGGCGCCGCCGCTGGGCGAGTTCCTGGCCGCGATCATCCCGACAAACATCGTCAAGGCGGCGGCCGAGAACGCGTTCATCTCGCTCATCATCTTCGCGCTGATCTTCGCGTTCGCGATGACGCGGATCGATGCGAAGGGCCGCGCGCTGCTGACCGCGTTCTTCACCGCGGTGCGCGACGCGATGCTGGTGGTGATCGAATGGATCCTGTGGATCGCACCCGTCGGCGTCTCTGCGCTCGCGCTCGTCGTCGGCGCACGCGCGGGCACCGGCGCGTTCGGCGCGCTGGTCCATTATATCCTGATCGTCGCCGGCGTGGGCGTCATCGTGTCGCTTGCCGCCTATCCGATCGCGGTGTTCGGCGGGCGCGTGCGGATCGGCGACTATGCGCGCGCCGCGCTGCCGAGCCAGGCGGTCGCGATCAGCACGCAGTCGTCGATCGCCTCGCTCCCGTCGATGGTCGAGGGGGCGAGCGCACTTGGCGTCCCGGTCGCCACGTCGGGGATCACGCTGCCGCTGGCAGTGGCGATCTTTCGCGCGACCGGGCCGGCGATGAACCTCGCGGTCGCGATCTATGTCGCCTTCTGGTTCGGCGTGCCGCTGTCGCCCGCGGTGCTCGCGGTCGGCGTCGTCGTCGCGACGCTGACCTCGCTCGGGTCGGTCAGCCTGCCGGGCACGATCAGCTATGTCAGCGCGATCGCGCCGATCGCGGCGGCGATCGGGGCACCGGTCGCGCCGCTGGGGCTGCTCGTCGCGGTCGAGACGATCCCCGACATCATCCGGACGCTGGGGAACGTTATGATGGATCTCGCGACCACGGTGACGCTCTCGCGCCGCGGCGGAGCCCGTGACAGTGAAGGATGACACCGCCATGATATATCGTACGCTCGGACCCGATTTCGAAGTCTCTGCGCTCGGGCTCGGCTGCATGCCGATGGCCGGGATCGGCAAGGGCATGTACGGCGAGGCGAACGCGGACGAGAGCATCGCGACGATCCACCGCGCGATCGAGCTTGGCGTGACGCTGTTCGACACCGCCGAAATCTATGGCCCGCTGATCAACGAGGAACTGCTCGGCAAGGCGATCCGCGGCAAGCGCGACGGCGTCGTGATCGCGACCAAGTTCGGCTTCCGCTATGACGAGAACGGCATGACCGGGGTCGACAGCACGCCCGCCAATGTCCGGCGCGCATGCGAGGGATCGCTGAAGCGGCTCGGCGTCGAGACGATCGACCTGCTCTACCAGCACCGCGTCGATCCGGGCGTGCCGATCGAGGATACGGTGGGCGCGATGGCCGAGCTCGTGCGCGAGGGCAAGGTGCGGCATCTGGGGCTGTCGGAGGCCGGGCTCGACACGATCCGGCGCGCCGCGGCGACGCATCCGATCGCGGCGCTGCAGAGCGAATATTCGCTGTGGGAGCGTGGGGTCGAGGACGAGATCCTGCCGTTGTGCCGCGAGCTGGGGATCGGGTTCGTGCCCTATTCGCCGCTCGGCCGCGGGTTCCTGACCGGGCAGATCACCGCGCGATCTGAACTGCCCGAGGGCGATTACCGCCGCAACGACCCGCGCTATTCGGAGGAGAACTTCGCCACGAACATGGAAATGGTCGCGGTGGTGAAGGGGATCGCGGACACGCATGGTGCGAGCCCGGCGCAGGTCGCGCTGGCGTGGCTGCTCGCGCAGGGTGGCGACATCGTGCCGATCCCGGGGTCGAAGCGCCGTGTCACGCTGGAGGACAGCATGAAGGCGGCGGAGATCACGCTGTCGGCGGACGATCTGGCCAAGCTCGATGCGGCAGCTCCGAAGGGTGGCACGGCCGGGCCGCGCTACGGCGAGAAGGCATTGTCGATGACGCGGATCTGACCGGGTCCTACCCTCTCATAATCGTCATCCCCGCGGAGGCTGGGATCCAGACTGGCCAGCCGTGGTCTATCACGAACCACAGAGTGTCTGGATCCCCGCCTTCGCGGGGATGACGGATCATTTAGGCGATGACGGATCATGGGGAATGATCCGTCGGTAGGTCCAGCAGCCTTACTGAACCCCGTGCATCCACTTCTTGATCAGCGGCGAGATCAGCAGCAGCAGCACGCCGATCCCCGCCGAGACCAGCCCGATCGTCCAGAACACGCCGGCATAGGTGTCGAGGCTGACCTTCAGATTGGTCACCTGCCCGCCGACCGTCTCGACGCTGGCAACCTGCGCGACGATGCCCGCGACATATTGCGCGACCGAGATCGACAGGAACCACACGCCCATCATCAGCCCGACGACGCGCGCGATCGACAGCTTGGTGATCATGCTGAGCCCGACCGGCGAGATGCAGAGCTCGGCGAACGAGTGGATGAAGTAGAGCCCGGCGAGCCACCAGATCGCGACCTTGAACGTCGGCCCGACCATGCTCGCGCCCCAGACGAGGAACAGGAAGCCGACGCCGACGCCGATCAGCGCGATGCCGAACTTGACCGGGATCGACGGCTCGATGCCCCGGGCGGCGAGCTTGGTCCACAGGATCGACATCACCGGCGCGAGCGCGACGATGAAGAACGCGTTGAAGAACTGGGTCTGCCCGGCCGAGATGCTGAACAGCCCGAACACGCTGAGATCGGTGTTGCGATCCGCAAACAAGGTCAGCGACGACCCGGCCTGCTCGAACAGCGTCCAGAACACGACGTTGAACACGATCAGCACCATCGCCGCGAGCATCATCTGGAACTCGCGCCGATCGCCATTGACGAACGACCAGATCAGGATGCCAGGCACCGCCACCAGGAACGTGCCGAACAGCAATTTGCCCATCAGCGACAGCGAGACGATGTAGCCGATGATCCCCGATCCGGGGACCGGCGGCTCGGCGTTCATCAGGTTGACGAACAGCAGATAGAAGATCGGGATGCCGAGCAGCGCGAGCGCATAGATGCCGAGCGCGCGATCGGGACCGCTGCGCACCGGCGGCTCGCCGTATCCGTTCAGCTTGCCGCCATCGAACTGGATCAGCGTCCACGAGAACAGCATGCCGATCGCCGCCAGCCCGAAGCCGGCCCACCAGCCGAACGCGACCGCGAGGAACGGGCAGAGCAGCTGCGAGAACAGCGAGCCGAGGTTGATCCCCATGTAGAAGATCGTGAACCCGGCATCGCGCCGCTTGTCGCCCTGTGCGTAGAGCTCGCCGACCATCGTCGAGATGTTGGGTTTGAAGAAGCCGTTACCGACCGAGATCATGCACAGTGCGAGCAGCATGATCGTGACGTAGAACTCGCTGCGTTCGGCACCCGACGCAAAGCCACCCTTCTCGACGGTGCGCGCGACCGAGCCGTCGGCGGCGAGCAGCGAGACGGTGCCGTCGTCGTTACCCTTGATCTGAAGGCGCCCGGCGGGATCGGCGAGATAGCGGACCTCGCTGCCGTTGCGCTCCTCGACCTGGATCTCGTAGCGCTGGCTGGCGATCGTCGCATAGGGCTTGGCGGTCTCGCCGCCGAAGCAGAGCAGCAGATACCCCATCGCCATGATGATCGCGCCGAACTTCACCGCGCGCTTCGAACCCAGATACTGGTCGGCGAGATAGCCGCCGACGAGCGGCGTCAGATACACCAGCGCGGTGTAGCCGCCGTACAGCCCGGTCGCCTCACGGTCGCCGAACACGAAATGCTTGGTGAGGTACAGCGTGAGCAGCGCGCGCATGCCGTAATAGCCGAAACGCTCCCACATCTCGGTGGTGAACAGTCGCGCGAGCTGGCGGGGATGGCCGAACCACGTCTCCCCGCTGGCGGGGTTCACGTGGGTGATATCCGGCTCTCGCGGTGTATCCGCGGTCGGGGTGTCCACCATCTCTTACGCTCCCTGCTACGCTGGGCCGCCGTCGAACGCGGCGGCTTCATTGCCGCCTTACCTAGCGGCAAAGCCGGGACTGTAAATATCGGTGGCCGCGGGACCGCCTGCTAAATCGCGGATGCGGCTGTAAATCGCCGCGCTACGTGCCTATCTGCGGGGCGATGTTCAACGACACTTCCAGTCCGCTCGCACTGCTCGCGACCCGCCGCTCGGGCAAGCCGCGCGACCTTGCCGCCCCCGGTCCCGACGCCGACCAGTTCGCGCAAATTCTCGCGATCGCCGCGCGGACCCCCGATCACGGCAAGCTGGCGCCATGGCGCTTCGTCGTGGTCGGGCAGGACCAGCGGACCGCGCTGGCTGCGCTGATCATCGATGCGTACCGCGTCGAGCGCCCCACCGCGTCGCGCACCGAGATCGAGGCGCTCGACCAGTTCGCGCATCAGGCCCCCGCGCTCGTCGTCGTGCTGTCGTCACCCAAGCCGAGCCACATCCCGGTATGGGAGCAGGAATTGTCAGCGGGGGCCGCGTGCATGAACCTGCTCCACGCAGTGCATGCGCTCGGCTTTGCCGGCGGCTGGCTGACCGGGTGGCCGAGCTTTTCGGATGCGGTTCGCGATGCGTTCGGCGAGCCGCACGAGCGCATCGCCGGATTCATGTTCATCGGCACGCCATCGCGCGCGCTCGACGAACGGCCCCGCCCCGATATGGAACGCGTCGTCTCGCGCTGGCGGCCGTAGGACTCGACGTATCGCCGAATTGCTGTATTAGGGGAGCATGACAGCGCTCAGCAGCGACGACAGCCCGGTATATCTCCGCCTCCGCAGCACGATCGCGGCCGGGATCCTGCGTGGCGACTATCGTACGGGCGACCAGCTGCCATCGGTGCGCGCCTTTGCCGCGGAACATGGCGCCAATCCGCTGACGGTGGCCAAGGCCTATCAGAGCTTTCAGGACGACGGCTATGTCGAGGTGCGCCGCGGCGTCGGCATGTTCGTGATGCCGGGCGCCGCCGAAGCGCTGCGCGTCGCCGAGCGCGAGAACTTCGTGACGACGCAGTGGCCGCGGATCCTCGGACATATCGAACTGCTTGGGCTTGACGCGCACGACCTGCTGGAGCGCGAGCGGATCTGACCTGCCGCGCCGGTCGCCCGGGTGGCCGGCCTAGAAGATTCCGAGTGCGGCGACATCCTCGACGCTGAGATCGATCCCGAACAACAGGCTCATCCGGATCCGGTACACGCGCGGATCGGTGATCTCGCCAGCGGTGGTGTCGGTGCCCGACCGGCGGCGATAATTGCGGCCGATCAGCGAGGCAAAGCCGTTCGGAAGGACGATGCTCGCGATCGGCGTATGCGTGAAGCGGCTGGCCGGCGCGGTCGAGGTCCAGTGGTTCCCCATCGCCAGATCCGCGTCGAACACCTCGGCCAGCGTGAAACTGTATTGCGGCTGGAACCCGCCCGTCTCGCCGCGGCCATCGGTGGACATCGGATCGCCGTCACGCAGCAACAGCCAGCCCTGCTCGGTCGCGTCGAGCCGGAACCGCGCGCCGTCCGGCGCGGTCGCCTCGGCCCCGTCCGCCAGCGGGAGAACGGGCGTGTAGCTGCCGCCGAAACCGGTGTCCGCGATCCAGTCCTGCCCGTCGATCGTCACCAGCGCGAACGTATGCGTCAGCGGCGGAACGTCGGTCGCGGCAATCCAGACGCGCGCGAGGAGCGGCCGCGCAGTAAAACCGAGTTCGGCGAGCGCATCGAGGAACAGCCCGTTATGCTCGAAACAATAGCCGCCGCGGCGCGCAGTGACGAGCTTGGCGAAGACCGGGGCGCTGTCGATCGCGACACCGCGCCCGAGCACGACGTCGAGATCCTCGAACGGGATCGCCAGCCGGTGCGCCTGTTGCAGGCGACCGAGCCCGATCGAATCGAGCGTCGGCCGCGCGGGCATGGCGACACGGGTGAGATAGGCGTCGAGGTCGAACATCTGGTTTTCTGTATCCCTTTTCCGACCCCTATACCGTTCGTGCTGCGCGAAGTCGAAGCACCTGCGTGCAGGACCTGCCCTGCGGCTTCGCTCAGGGCGAACGGCCGGTGGAGGATCGAACGGGGGGTAGAGGAGAATATGCAAGGGCGGGCCCCTACCCCTCCGTCATCCTGGGCTCGACCCAGGATCCAGAGCCACGGACGCCGGCGCGCGTCACTCTGGATCCTGACTTTCGTCAGGACGACGGGGCTTGATCGCGCGGCTTAGGCGGCGAACAGGTCCGCCTCGATCGAGTAGAGCACCGCCGCGCTGGCATTGGCGGCCGCGTTCAGCCCCATCGCCTCGGGGACGATCTGGTCGAGGTAGAACCGCACCGCCGCCGTCTTCATCCGGCCGAAATCGTCGATGCCGGCAACGCCGCCCTGCCGCTCCATCAGCCAGCCGCAGGTCGCGACCGACAGCATCGTAAGGAACGGATAGCTCGCCGCGAGCTTGTCGTCGGCATCCGCGGTCGCCAGGCGACGTCCGATCGCCTCGCACGCGTCGACCAGCGCCAACAGCCGCTCGTCCTTCGCCTCCGCGCGGATATCGGCGATCAGCGCGGCGAACGCGCCGCCATTGTCGAGGCCGAGCTTGCGGCCGACCAGATCGGCGGCCTGGATGCCGTTGGTGCCTTCGTAGATCGGCGTGATGCGCGCATCGCGGAAATACTGCGCGGCGCCGGTTTCCTCGACATAGCCCATGCCGCCATGCACCTGGATGCCAAGCGAGGCGACCTCGTTGCCGAGATCGGTGCCGTGCGCCTTGGCGAGCGGGGTCACGAGTTCGAGCCGGTTGCGCGCGGCGTGATCGCCCAGATTGGCGCGATCGACCTGCCCCGCGGCGTAATAGACGAGCGCGCGCGCCGCCTGCGTCTGCGCCTTCATCCGCATCAGCATGCGGCGGACGTCGGGATGCTCGACGATCTTGACCGACTCCTTGTTCGGCGAGCCCGCGCGTGCCGACTGGACGCGGTCGAGCGCATAGGCGACCGCGCCCTGAGTCGCACCCTCGGCGATCTGGACGCCCTGAAGCCCGACGTTGAGGCGCGCATTGTTCATCATCGTGAACATCGCGCGGATACCGCCCAGCTCCGCGCCGATCAGCTCGCCGATGCAGTCGTCATGGTCGCCGAAGCTCAGCACGCAGGTCGGCGAGGCGTGGAGCCCCATCTTGTGCTCGATCGACACGACGCGGACGTCGTTGAAGTCGCCCGGGGTGCCGTCGTCCTTGAGGCGGTATTTCGGCACCAGGAACAGCGAGATGCCCTTGGTGCCCGCAGGCGCGCCCGGTGTCCGCGCGAGGACGAGGTGGACGATGTTCGGCGCCATGTCGTGATCACCGAACGAGATGTAGATCTTGGTGCCCTTGATCGACCATTTGCCGTCACCCAGCGGCGTCGCGGTCGCGCGGAGGGCGCCGACGTCGGAGCCTGCCTGCGGTTCGGTCAGGTTCATCGTGCCGGTCCATTCGCCGGTCGCGAGATGCGGGAGGTAGAGCGCCTGCTGTTCGGGACTGCCGTGATGCTGGAGCGCCTCGATCGCGCCGACGGTCAGCGTCGGGCAGAGCGCGAAGCCCATGTTCGCCGAACCCAATGTGTCGAGCACCGCGGTCTGGATCGCAAACGGGAGCCCCTGCCCGCCCCATTCCTCCTCGACGCCGATCGTTCCCCAGCCGCCCTCGACATAATCCGTGTACGCCTGTGCGAAGCCGTCGGGCATGACGACGCCACGGTCAGTCCATTTCGCGCCGACGGTATCGCCGGTGCGGTTGAGCGGCGCCCATTCGCCGGCGGCGAGCTGCCCGACGCCTTCGAGCACCGCGTCGACGACGTCGTCGCTCGCGGCGGCATAGCGTTCGGTGTCCGCAAGTTCGCCGATCCGGACGACGTGATCGAGCACGAAACGCTGTTCGGTGGTTGCCGGTGTGAAGGCCATCGCATCCTCTTATCGCTACGGTTTGGACCCGCTATACGCCTGTGAAATGACCCGTCCACACCCTCGGATTTTACCCTACGGCATGGCCACGATCGCCGAGGCCGCAACGCTGATTCGCGCAGGCGGTATCGTCGCGGTGCCGACCGAGACGGTCTATGGCCTCGCCGCGGACGCGACCAATGCCGAGGCGGTGGCGCGCATTTATGCCGCCAAGGGCCGTCCGAGTTTCAACCCGCTGATCGTGCATGTCGCCGATCTGGCGGCGGCGAAGCGGATCGCGGTGTTCGACGCAGACGCGCGCGCGCTGGCCGCGGCGTTCTGGCCGGGGCCGCTCACTTTGGTGCTGCCGGTGCGGGCGAAGTCGGGGATCGCCGCGCTGGTGACCGCTGGGCTCGACACGATCGCGATCCGGGTGCCGCGGCATCGGGCTATGCAGGGCCTGATCGCAGCGTCGGGCCGGCCGCTCGCGGCGCCGTCGGCCAATGCGAGCGGGGGGATCAGCCCGACCACGGCCGCACATGTCGCGGCCAGTCTGGGGGGAACGTGCCGCTAATCCTCGACGACGGCGCGACCGAGGCGGGGCTGGAATCGACGATCGTGGCGGGGCGGTCGGTGTTGCGGCCGGGGCCGGTGACTGCGGACGCGCTCTTGAACCACCTCCCCGGCGAAGGCCGGGGCCCAATTGGCACGTCGGCTGTAACGGGGTGCAACGCGGATCATCACCGTCCCCCAATTGGGCCCCGGCCTTCGCCGGGGGGCGTGCGGTTACTGCGCCGGGGCAGCTTGATAGCCACTACGCGCCGAGCAAGGTGCTCCGGTTGAACGCGATCAATGCGGACCGCGATGAGTGGCTGATCGGGTTTGGCGATGTGGCGGGGGACGTATCGCTCTCCGCATCGGGAAACCTCGTCAAAGCCGCCGCGAGGTTATTCGACCTGCTCCACGCCGCCGACGCGAATGCGAGCGCGCGGATTGCTATCGCGCCGATCCCGTTCGACGGCATCGGCGAAGCAATCAACGACCGCCTGCGCCGCGCTGCGCATCACTGACCCCTCGTCATCCTGACGAACGTCAGGACCCAGAGCCACGAGCGACACCCCCGTCATCCTGACTTTCGTCAGGATGACGGGGGTGTGGCTCGTCCGACCGGTTCAAGGCTTACGCGCTCACCGCCGCCTTCGACCGTGCGGCGAAGCTCTTGCGCAGTTTCTGCAGCTTGGGCGGGATCACCGCCATGCAATAGGGGTTCGAGCGGCCCGACGTTTCCCAATAATCCTGGTGATAGCCTTCGGCCTCGTACCAGGTGGTCATCGGCTCGATCGTCGTGACGATCGGCTTGGCGCTGTCCGCCTGTGCACGCTCGAGCGCGGCCTGCATCTCGGCCTTCTGCGCGTCGTCGGCGGGGAACATTGCCGAACGATATTGCGTGCCGACGTCGTTGCCCTGCCGGTTGAGCGTCGTTGCATCGTGCGTCGCGAAGAAGATGTCGAGCAGGTCGCCAAGCTTCAGCTGTTCGGGATCGAAGCCGATCCGGATCGCCTCGGCATGGCCGGTATCGCCGCCGCACACCTGTTTGTAGGTCGGATCAGGCACATGCCCGCCGATATAGCCGCTCTCGGCGCTTTCGACGCCGATCACGTCCTTGAACACGGCCTCGGTGCACCAGAAGCACCCGCCCGCCAGCGTTACATAATCCGTCATCACGATCTCCTTTCCGCCAAGATAGGAAGCCGCTACCCCGCAACAAAGAGGAGACGCATGTGATCGACGGTCCAAGGCTTGATGGCAGGGTGATGGTAACGGGCGGCGCCGGCTATATCGGCAGCCATGCGGTCCTGGCGCTGCTCGACGCAGGCCATGAGGTGGTCGTGGTCGACAATCTTGTCACCGGGTTCGACTGGGCGGTCGATCCGCGTGCGACGCTGGTCGAGGCGAACGTCGCCGACGATGCGAAGGTCCGCGCGGCGATCCGCGATCACAAGGTCCGCGCGATCATGCATTTCGCAGGCTCGGTCGTGGTGCCCGAATCGGTCAGCGACCCGCTCAAATATTACCGCAACAACACCGCCGCCAGCCGGTCGCTGATCGAGAGCGCGGTGGCGGAAGGGGTGCCGCACTTCATCTTCTCGTCGACCGCGGCGACCTATGGCACGCCCGAAAAGGTGCCGGTCGCCGAGGGCGATCCGACGGTGCCGATCAATCCCTACGGCATGTCGAAGCTGATGACCGAGGCGATGCTGCGCGACGTCGCGGCGGCGCACCCGATCAACTATGCGGCTTTGCGCTATTTCAACGTCGCGGGCGCGGATCCGCAGGGGCGCAGCGGCCAGTCGACGGTCGGCGCGACGCACCTGATCAAGATCGCGGTCGAGGCGGCGACGGGCAAGCGCAGCCATGTCGGCGTCTATGGCACCGATTTCGACACGCCCGACGGTACGGGCGTGCGCGACTATATCCATGTCAGCGACCTTGCCGCCGCGCATGTCGCGGCACTCGACCTGCTGGTCGCCGAGCCGGGCAAGAGCCACACGCTCAACGCGGGCTATGGGACGGGCTTCTCGGTGCTCGAGGTGCTCGATGCGGTCGACAAGGTCACCAACATGACGATCGACCGCCGCCTCGAGGGGCGTCGCGCAGGCGATCCGGCGATGCTGATCTCGGACAACAGCGCGATCCTCGCGACGCTCGACTGGCAGCCGCGCCATGCCGATCTCGACGGGATCGTCCGCGATGCGCTGGCCTGGGAACGCACGCTCGCCGAACGCCAGCGCTAGGGTCTCCATCCTCAGTTCTCCCCGCCAGGGGGAGGGCTGAAGAAGGAGATCAGGCGTCGGCCGGCGGCGTACCAAAGGCGTGACGTTCGCCGCCGATCGCCTCGCGTGCGCGCGCGGTCGCGAGCCACCAGCCAAGCGCCCATAACGTCCCGAAGCTCCAGCCGGCGAGCACGTCGCTTGGCCAGTGTACGCCGAGATAGACGCGGCTGCAGCCGATCGCTCCGACCATGATGATCGCCATCACGAGGATATAGCGGCGCGCGGCGGCGGATACGGTGACCTGCGAGGCCAGCCCGGCGAGCGTCAGATAGACGATCGCGCTGTTTGCCGAATGGCCGCTGGGGAAGCTCATGTTCGACACCTGAACGAGGTGATCGACAAGATCCGGGCGCGGACGTGCGACCTCGGTCTTGACCAGGCTGACGACGAGGCCGCCGCTGATGCTCGCCGCAAGCGTCGCCGCCGCACTGAGCCAGAGCCGCTGGACGGCGAGCAGACCCGTGGCAAGCAGGACGACGATCGTCAGGATGACGCCGCCGCCAAGCGCGGTAACGTCCGCGGCGACCTTGGGCAGCCACGACGGGCCACCCCAATCGCGCAGACCGACGATGATCGCGCGGTCGAACGCAAACGGCCAGTGACCGATGGCCAGACCGATGAGAAGGACGACCGCGATCCCCGCCGCGCCGACCGACGCGCCCGCCAGCACGACGGGCAGGCGACGCCGATGCGGACCGTCGTCCACGCCGCTATGCTGGCTAACGACGGAGCTTACTCCAGATCGCCCTCGTCGATCACGACGAGCGATGCCGATGGCTTTTTCATCGCCGCCTCGGCGCAGACATCGATGATCTCGTCGCTGAAGCGTTCGAACAGTTCGAGCGCATCATCCTCGGGCTCATCGCCGCTCAGTTCCTTCAGCACGGCATATTTCACCGCGAAGTCGCGGTCGTCGCCATCGATCTCGGCGGTGAATTCGACCTGCCGCTCGCGGTCGTTGTCGGTAAGGCTGTTCTGGTCGATTACGAGGCTGCTGGCCATGTCTGTGGACTCCCGGGGGTTGCGCGAATGTCCCTGCCCGCGCCCCTCGCATGGGGCAACCCCGGAAAACGCCTTCGCGCGTCGCCGGTGCGGGGTAGGTCTGGCAGCGATAACCCGTGAGTGCCGGCTTTGATCCGGATGACCCGGACGGTACGCGCGGATAGCGCCGTACGCCTGGATTACGCACGCTGGTGCGACTGGCTCTAATTCCTGACGTTCGTCAGCATGACGGAAAGGGGCTCGGGCGGGAGGCCGGCAGCGCTCAGGCGCCCCATTCGGGCCCGTCCTCATCGGGATAGAAACCGTCGCTCCGGTCCGGCGCGGGTGGAGCCGCCCGGCGACCCGCATCCGCGACCGGCGACGGCAGCGTCGGGTCGCCGCCACCGAAACGGATGCGGATATACGCGCCGCCGCCATGCATCGCCTGGAACACCGCGACCGTTTCGTCAGCCTGCATGCGCTGGCCGATCAGCGGCGCGCGCTCGGCGCTGATATAGCCCATCTGGATGCCGCGCTCGCTCCACACGCCGACCGCATTCGGATCATGCGGGTTCTTGGGCTCGCGGCGCAACGTCACGCGGTCGCCGGGCGCGCAGAGCAGGATTTCCATCCGCCGGTTGCTCCGGCTCTTGTCGGTATTGGGAAAGTCGATCCCGACGATCGACGTGGTGAGTTCGTCCATCGCGCGACGATGCGCGCACCGCCGCCGCGGTGCAACCGGTGCGAATCGGGGGTCTGCGAGAGGATAAGGTGCCGATGGTGGGTCCGCCGGGGCTCGAACCCGGGACCTCTCGATTAAAAGTCGCTTGCTCTACCAACTGAGCTACGGACCCGTGCATCGGCTGCGAGCCACTAGGGGCGCAGCCGCGGTCGGTCAACCTTGTGCGCGAGATGACGGACGCTTTGCCCGGTCAGCGGGTCGCGCCAGCGCGGCGCGATCCGCGCGAGCGGCGCCAGCACGAAGTCGCGGTCCCGGTAGGCGGCGTGCGGCACGCTCAGCCCCGGCCCCCGCCATGCGCCGCCGGACCACAGGATGATGTCGAGATCGATCACCCGCGATCCCCAGCGACGCCCGCGCCGCCGACCGAACGCAGCCTCGATCGCCTTCAGCCGCACGAGCAGCACGGGCGGCGACTCGCGCGTCTCGATCAGCGCGACCGCGTTGGCATAGCGACGGATCGACGGCCCGAGCGGCGCGCTCGCGATGATCGGCGACACGGCGACGACACCGCCGACGGCCGCCAGCGCGGCATGGATCGTCGCCGCCGGCGCACCGTGGATTCCGCGCCGATCTCGATCCGAGCGCGATCGCATAGGTTGTCCGCTCCATCCGACCCGCCTAACGCACCGCGATGAACTTCGCACCCTCCCCGCTGCCCGAAACCGAGCCGCCGCACGACTGTCCCAATTGCCCGCGTCTCGTCGCCTTCCGCAACGAGCTGCGCGCCGAATTTCCGACCTGGTGGAATGCCCCCGTCCCCGCGTTCGGCGATCCCGATGCGTGGCTCGGCATCATCGGCCTCGCGCCCGGCAAGCACGGCGCCAACCGCACCGGGCGTCCGTTCACCGGCGATTTCGCGGGGCAATTGCTTTACGACACGCTCGGCAAGTTCGGGCTGGCAGACGGCGTGTTCGCAGCGAAACCCGATGACGGGCTGAAGCTGAACGGCGCGATCATCATCAACGCAGTCAAATGCCTGCCGCCGCAGAACAAGCCGACGCCGGAGGAAATCCGCACCTGCCGCCCGTTCGTCGAGAACCAGCTCGCGGAGTTGCCGAAGGCGCGAGTCTTCATCGCACTCGGCCAGATCGCGCACCAGACCAGCGTGAAACTGCTCGGCGGGCGGCTGCCCAAGGCGAAGTTCGGGCATCTCGCCGAGCATGTCATGCCCGACGGTCGTATCCTGATCGATAGCTATCACTGCTCGCGCTACAATCAGAACACGCGCGTCCTGACCCCCGACATGTTCGAGGCCGTATTCGCGCGGGCGCTGGAACTGAAGGATGCTGTTACGACCTGATATCAAGCGTCCGGTATCAGCGTCTCGACGCCCTGCGCGGCGACCGCCCAGCGATAAACAGCGTCGGCAATGTAGAGACGGAACTGGGTCGGATCGAACGACACGGTCTTCGCGTCGCCAACGCAGATCTGCGCGCCATTAACGATCGCATCCTCGAATCGCCCAATCTGCGTAGGCGTCAGATCCGTCGTTGCGAGCCGCGACGACAGCACCGGCTGAAGCCGGACCATGCAGACGGCGACCTCAAAATACCGGTAGTCAGCAGGCAACCGGTAGCGGTTACGTGGCGTTTCTCGGACATTGAAGCGCGCCTGAACGACCGGATTGTCAGTGTCCGCGCGGGTCAATCTAAGGTTCGGGGTAAAGGCCTTCATCGCCTCGATCATCAGCGCGCCGCGATCGTAGATCGACCGGCCGAGTAGCTCGTCGGAGAAAGAAAGCAGCGCTGAACTTTCGCTGCATGTAACATTGATTTGCTTGATTCTCTGCTGCGCGAAGACTTGGGTCGAGCCATTGGGAGGGCCATCGACGGCTGCCCGCAATTGCGAAATCTTGGACAGGCGTGCGCGCACCGCACATTTAGCGATCCGTTCGGAAAATTCGTACTTTCGACGGTTGGCGATAACCGTCTCCTGGGGATTTGACCCACTCAAATCTCGCCCCCGCGACGCCGTCGTATTGGGGTTCGCGCCTGGCACTTCTAGAAGCCCCTCCACGACGATCTCGTCGGAAGCATCGACATCGGGAGCGCGAGAGGCTTGCGGCTCGACCATGCGATCCTGCGCGACACTTGGCACGGCTGCCATGACCGTCATGAAGCAGGCCAGCATGATTGTACCAAGTCGCTCACCTCTAAACGTCGTCGCCATGCCAGCATCCAAGCAAAGAGGAGCTCCTTACTTATCAGACATCCTGTACAAGTCTTCCGTAAAGATCGGGGCGCCGGTCACGGAAGAATCCAAAAGCGGCGCGGTGGCGCTTGACGATGTCGAGATCGATCGTCGCGGTGATCACGCCCTCGTCGTCGCGACCGAGTTCGGCGAGAATGTCGCCGCGCTCGTCGGCGATGAAGCTGGTGCCGTAGAAGGTCTGGCCATGCTCGACGCCGACGCGGTTGGCGGCGACGATCGGGACAACGTTGCTGACCGCATGCCCGACCATCGCACGCCGCCACAGCCGCGCGGTGTCGAGGCTGGTATCATGCGGCTCGCTGCCGATCGCGGTCGGATAGAACAGGACCTCGGCGCCCATCAGCATCATCGCGCGCGCGGTCTCGGGATACCATTGGTCCCAGCAGACGCCGACGCCGAGCGTCGAGCGCCCCTGCGCCGCGGCATGCGGCCAGACCTTGAAGCCGGTATTGCCGGGGCGGAAATAGAATTTTTCCTCATAGCCCGGGCCGTCGGGGATGTGGCTCTTGCGATAGACGCCCTGCACCTCGCCGTCGGGGCCGATCATCGCGAGGCTATTATAGTGATGCGGGCCATCGGCTTCGAAGAAACTGGTCGGGATCGTGACCTTGAGCGCCTCGGCAAGCGCCTGCATCGCGAGCACCGCCTTGTGCTCGCCGACGGGGGCGGCATTGGCGAACAGGCCCTCGTCCTCGACACGGCAGAAATATTCGCCCTCGAACAATTCGGGCGGCAGGATCACCTGCGCGCCACGCGCCGCGGCTTCGCGGACCAGCCGCGAGACATTGGCGATGTTCTTGTCGATATCGGCAGTGAAACCGAGCTGGAGCGCGGCGACGGTGATCTCGGTCATGCGAATTCCTAGAGCGTCACGCCGAAGCGCGCCGCGATTGCAACGACCGCGAGATAGAGAAGGATCGTCAGGACGCAACCGGCAGCAAGCGAAACCCAGAAGCCGACGCCGTGCCGCAACAGCGCCGGGATCAGCAGGAACATCGGCAGCGACGGCAGCACGTACCAGAAGGTCGCCTCGGCATGCGCGGCCAGCCGGACGCGGTCGCCGGTGTCGTGCCACAGCCAGATCATGCCGAGCACCGACAGCAGCGGCAGCGACGCGACCAGCGCCCCTGCCGCCGGATTCCGCCGGGCAACCGCCGCGATCAGCGCGACGATGATCCCGGACAGGACCGCGCGGACCGCGAAGGCGAGCATCAGCCGGGGATTTGCTGGCTGATGCAGTGGAAGCTGCCGCCGCCGGTCAGGATGTGGTCCGCACGCTGCCCGACGACCTGACGATCGGGGAAGATCGCCTGGATCGCCGCGACCGCGGCGTCGTCATTCTCCGCACCGTAGAGCGGCACGACGACGGCGGCATTGCCGATGTAGAAATTCATGTAGCTGGCGGGCACGATCTCCTCGTCGCGCAGCACGCGGCCGGGCGACGGGATGCCGACCACCGTCAGGCCGGCGCGTTCCGCAGCGCGCTTCGCCAGCTGATAGACCTGCCAGTTGGGGTCGTTCTCGGCTGCCTCGGGGATCGCGACGCGACCCTCGCCGACGAAACGCGCGAGATTGTCGACATGGCCGTCGGTATGATCGTTGACGAGCCCGTCGCCGAGCCACACGACCTGGCTGAAGCCGAGATCGGACTTCAGCCGCGCCTCGATCCCCGCCTTGTCGAGGTCGGGGTTGCGGTTGCGGTTGAGCAGGCACTGCTCGGTCGTGACGACCACGCCGGTGCCGTCGCCATCGACCGCGCCGCCTTCGAGCACCCAGTCGAACGCCGCGAGCGTCTTGCCGCGACTCTCGGCCAGACGGCGGCCGATCGTGTCGTCACCGGGCAGGTCGTATTTGCCGCCCCAGCCGTTGAACACGAACTGGTGCGCGGTGCCGTCGCCGACGATGATCGGCGCGGTGTCGCGCAGCCAAATGTCGCCGAACGGCTCGACCACGACTTCGGCAAACGGCGCGAGCCGGCGCGCGGTCCGCGCCGAGCCCTCGTCCGCGGCAACCAGGATCACCGTCTCGCCCTTGCCGTCGGCATGGACTGCGGAGGCAAAGGCGACGACCTCGTCACGCGCGGGTTCGAGATCGTCGAGCCACAGATCGGCATGGCTCGGAAAGCCGATCCACACGGCCTTGTGATGCGCCCATTCGGCGGGCGGGGGAGTGTCGTCACTTACTTGGCTCCTGCGCGATCTTTGTCGCGGATGTTGCGGAATTCGGCGGTCTTGTACCAGTTGGGCCACAGCCCGGTGTCGTCGGCGAGCTTGCGGCCGAGCCCGTAATAGATCGTCAGATCCTCGACCGCACCCGACCAGTCCCATGTGGCGTCATATTCGTCCGCGGGCTTGTGAT
This sequence comes from Sphingomonas sp. 22R3R2A-7, assembly GCF_036856055.1. NCBI lineage: Bacteria > Pseudomonadati > Pseudomonadota > Alphaproteobacteria > Sphingomonadales > Sphingomonadaceae > Sphingomonas > Sphingomonas sp. 22R3R2A-7. The sequence goes on from NZ_JASPFR010000001.1 coordinate 2,113,982, forward strand.
AGCGGTTGGCGACATAGTCTTCGCGCGCGGCATGACCCGCCGCGGTGCCGCCGACGACGAGGTCCTCGCCGCTGCCGCCGTCGAGCATCGGCACGCCGAGCTTGGCGAAGCTGAAATGGTCCGAGCGGTAATAGCCGCCGCGTTCGGGGTTGGCCTCGACGCCGATCACGCGGCCCTGCGCGGCAACGAACGGCTTGACCAGATCCTCGATCTCCGACTTGCCCGCCCCCGTCAGCACGAAGTCCTTCACGCGGCCGTCGACGTTCAGCACGTCCATGTTCACGCCGCCGACCGTCCGCGCGAGCGGATAGATGGGATGCTCGGCATAATAGCGCGAGCCGAGCAGCCCCGATTCCTCCGCGGTCACCGCGAGGAACGCGAGCGAGCGCTTCGCCGGGCCGGCCTTCACATGCGCCTGTGCGAGCGCGATCAGCCCCGCGGTGCCCGTCGCATTGTCCGCCGCGCCGTTGCAGATGTCGTCGCCGCCCACCGCATCGCAGCGGCCGAGATGATCCCAGTGGGCCGAATACAGCACATAGTCGTTCGGTGCGGTCGTCCCCGGCAGCACGCCGATGACGTTCTTCGACGCCTGGCGCCGGATCGTGTTGACAAAGCCGGTCGACAGCTTGAGGCCGAGCGGTACCGCCTTGAAGCCCTTCACCTTGGCCGCCTCGGCGAGCGCCGCATAATCCTTGCCCGCACTCGCGAAAACGCGCTCGGCGGCAGGCTTCTGCATCCAGCCGACGACCTGCGACTGGTCGAGATGATCGCCCTTCTCGTCGAGCTCGAGCTGCGGCCCGGTCCAGGACGACTGCACCACCGCCCATGGATAGGCCGCGGGCTCGGTATCATGGACAATGATCGCCGCCGCCGCGCCGTGCTTCGCCGCATTCTCGAACTTGTACGGCCAGCGGCCATACCAGGTCATCGCGCGGCCCTCGAACGGCCCCTCGCGACCCATCGTCTGCCAGTCGGCGTCGTTGATGAGGATGACGACGGTCTTCCCCTTCACGTCGACACCCGCATAATCGTCCCAGCCCTTTTCGGGCGCGGTGATCCCGTAGCCGACGAACACGACGTCGCTGTTCGTCACGGTCGCGGTCGGCGCGACGCGGTAGGTGCCGGCGACCATGTCGGTGCGATAGGCGAGGCTGACGGGGGTCTTGCCGCCGGTAAAGACGAAGGGCTTCACGTCCTTTGCGGTGATCTCGACCATCGGCACGTCCTGGGTCCAGCTGCCCCTGTTGCCGGGTTTCAGCCCCGCGGCCTTCATCTGCGCGACGAGATAGGCGACGGTCTTCGCCTCGCCGGGCGTGGTTGGCGCGCGGCCTTCATACGCGTCGGACGACAGCGTCTGCGTGACGGTCTTGAGCGTCTCGACCGAGATCGCGGGCGCGGTCTGCGCCGATGCGGCGGTCCCGAGAAGGAGCAGGGACAGAAGGGCAGCGCGCATAGGGATCTCCCGAGTGAATGCCGCGCGTCTCTGGCAAAGCGCGATCGCTATGTCCACGCAACGAAAAAGGGCGGCCCCGAAGGACCGCCCTTTTCTGTTTCGGACCGCGCCGTGGCAAAGCCACGTCGTCGGACGTCGCTTGAGCGACGCCGGCCGGTCTCGCGTCGCTCGACTTAGCGCGAGTAGAATTCGACGACGAGGTTCGGTTCCATCTTCACCGGATAGGGCACTTCGTCGAGCGTGGGCACGCGCGTGAAGGTGACCTTGGCCGCACCATCGGGAGCGACATAGTCAGGGATTTCGCGCTCGGCGAGGCTCTGCGCTTCCATCACCAGCGCCATTTCCTGCGCCTTCGAACCCAGCGTGATCTCATCGCCGACGAAGCAGCGACGCGAGGCGATGTTGCACTTCACGCCGTTGACGCGGATGTGGCCGTGCGAAACGATCTGGCGTGCCGCGAAGATCGTCGGCGCGAACTTGGCGCGGTAGACGATCATGTCGAGACGCTGCTCGAGCAGGCCGATCAGGTTCTGCGAGGTATCACCCTTCAGACGAGCCGCCTCATGGTAGCACGCGCGGAACTGCTTCTCGGTCACGTCGCCGTAATAGCCCTTGAGCTTCTGCTTGGCGCGCAGCTGGATACCGAAATCGCTGACCTTGCCCTTGCGGCGCTGGCCGTGCTGGCCCGGGCCGTATTCGCGCTTGTTGACCGGCGACTTGGGACGGCCCCAGATGTTCTCGCCCATACGGCGATCGAGTTTGTACTTCGCGCTTTGACGCTTCGACATGATAAAACCTTTGCAAATGCAAACAACGTTGGTCCCGGTATCGCTCTGCTGGTCGTCGTTTAGGACAAGGCAGGGCCACCGCTTCACCGGGGTGCAGGGCCATTGCGAAGGCGGGCGCCTAGACGGAGGGCGCCCCAGAGTCAAGCTGGACAGGCTGCGGGTCGCTCGGCAAGAGGCGCGCATGACCATCCTATCCGGACCCGACTGCACCACCATGACCGAGGTCCGCGCGGGCGTCGACGCGCTCGATCGCGAACTCGTCGCGATGCTGGCCAGACGCTTCGCCTATATGGACGCCGCCGCGCGCATCAAACCCGAACGGGGGCATGTGCGCGACCAGGCGCGAAAAGCGCAGGTGATCGAGAATGCGCGCGCGGAAGCCGCACGGCTGGGGTTGCCGGATGCGGCGATCGCGGATCTGTGGGAGGGATTGGTCGAGGCGTCGATCGCGTATGAGCTGGCGGCGTTCGACCGGCGCTGAGACGGGCTGCGGAGGACGCCGCCGCCCCGCTCCCGTCATCCTGGACTTGATCCAGGATCCAGAGCCACAAACGCCGCCCTCTCTGGCTCTGGATCCTGGGTCGAGCCCAGAATGACACAGGTCAACCCCGGGGCTTCTTCCCCGCCAGCGACGACAACACCCCGCGCATCGTCCTGATCTCCTGGCTCGACCAGCCGGGCTTGGTCAGCAGCGTACGCAGCGTGCGGCGCGTCGTCTGGATCTTGTCGGGCGGATAGAAGAATCCCGCCCCCATCAGCATCGTGTCGAGCTGCCCGATCATCCCGTCGAGCTCCTCCTGCGGTGCGGGCGGCATGATCGGGTTGATCGACGGCTGGCTGAGCTCGCGCTCCGCGGTCAGCCCCTTCGACCATTCATAGGCGACGAGGATCACCGCCTGGGCGAGGTTCAAGGACCCGAATTCGGGATTGATCGGCACCGTGATGATCGTCCGCGCGACCGCGACGTCGTCGGTTTCGAGGCCCGAGCGCTCGGGTCCGAACAGGATGGCGGAGCGGCCGGGGGCGGCGTGGATTTCGGTCGCGGCCTGTTCGGGGGTGACGACCGGCTTGGTCACGCCACGCTTGCGGACCGTAGTGGCGAAGACCTGCGCGCAGTCCGCAGTGGCGGCCGCGACGCTGTCGTAGACCTGCGCGTTCTGGAGGACGATGTCGGCACCACTAGCGGCCGGGCCGGCGGAGGGGTTGGGCCAGCCGTCGCGCGGGGACACGAGCCGCATCTCGACGAGCCCGAAATTGAGCATCGCGCGCGCGGCCTTGCCGATGTTTTCGCCGAGTTGGGGGCGGACGAGGACGATCACCGGGGGTGGGGCTGCGACTCCCCATCCCGTTCGTCCCGAGTAGAGGTCGAGCTCGTCGAGACCTCGTATCGAGGGACAGGTTCGGCGCGCTCCGGCTTGCGCGCCGCCGCGGACACTGCCGCCCAGTCGTCGCGGAACAGCGCCTCCTTCTTCTTGCGCGACCAGTCCTTGACCTGAAACTCGGCCGCGAGCGCCTCCTGCCGCGAGGGGAATTCCTGGCTCCACATCAGCTCGACCGGGCGTCTTGTCTGCGTGTAGCCCGGAATCTCGCCAAGGTTATGCTGGCCGACCCGGCGCTCCAGATCGTCCGTATGTCCGGTATAATAACTGTCGTCGGCGCAGCGCACCACATAGGCCCAGAATGTCATCGGCGGGGCTTATCCCTCGATACGCCGTCTCGACAAGCTCGACGTCTACTCGGGACGAACGGGCATGGGGCAGGTCGCTAAGAATATTGGCACAATGCAGCCGTTCGTCCCGAGTAGCGATCGCGCGAAGTCGAGAGCGCGTACCGAAGGACAGGCCCGGATCACTCCGCCCGCCCGACCTCCTCGACACTCCCGGCAAACGCCTCGAAGTCCTTCGCCTCGCTGAAGTCCCGGTACACACTCGCAAACCGGATATACGCGACCGAATCGAGCCCCTTGAGCCCGTCCATCACCATTTCGCCGATCCGCTTCGACGTCACGTCGTTCTCGCCCAGCGTTTCGAGCCGGCGCTGGATCCCGCTCACGAGCTTCTCGATACGCCCCGCCTCGATCGCGCGTTTCCGCGTCGCGATCGACAAGGACCGCAGCAATTTCTCCCGGTCGAACGGCTCCCTGCGCCCCTCGCTCTTCAGCACGAACAGTTCGCGCAGCTGGATGCGTTCGAACGTCGTGAAACGCGCGGCGCAGCCCTCGCACTGGCGCCGGCGCCGGATCGCCGCCCCGTCTTCGGTGGGGCGGCTGTCCTTTACCTGGCTGTCGTCATGTCCGCAAAAGGGGCAGCGCATTCAGACCTTCTTCTTGCCCTTGTAATAGGCATAGCCCGCGCCGGCGAGCGCACCGAAGATCGGCCCGATCACCGGCACTGGGATCGCCACGACCGCGCCGAGCGCGCTCCACTTGGCCATGCTCTTGCCGAGGCCGGGGGTCGCGTTGATGTCGTTCTGGATTTCGTCGATCTTCGACATGCTCATCATCCTTGATAGATCGGGAAGCGCGCGCACAGCGTGCGAACACGCGTCCGAACGTCCGCCTCGACCTCCGGGTCCCCATGCTCGCCCTTTTTCGCGAGCCCGTCCAGCACGTCGGCGACCATGTTGCCGATCTCGCGGAATTCGGCCGGGCCGAAGCCGCGCGTCGTGCCCGCCGGCGAACCGACGCGGATGCCGCTGGTCTTCATCGGCGGCAACGGATCGTTGGGGATGCCGTTCTTGTTGCAGGTAATCCCCGCGCGCTCGAGCGCCTCGTCCGCATCGCGGCCGGTGATGCCGAGCGGCGTGAGGTCGATCAGCGCGAGGTGCGTGTCGGTGCCGCCCGAAACGACGTCCGAACCGCGCTCCTTGAGCGTCGCCGCGAGCACCTTCGCATTCTCGACGACGGCGGCGATATAGCTCTTGAAGTCGGGCTGGAGCGCCTCGCCGAACGCGACCGCCTTGGCTGCGATCACGTGCATCAGCGGCCCGCCCTGGAGCCCCGGAAACACCGCCGAGTTGATCTTCTTCGCGATGGCCTCGTCATTCGTCATGATCATGCCGCCGCGGGGGCCGCGCAGTGTCTTGTGCGTGGTCGTCGTCACGACATGCGCATGGCCGAACGGCGTCGGGTGCAGGCCGGCTGCGACGATCCCGGCGAAATGCGCCATGTCGACCATGAAATACGCGCCGACCTTGTCCGCGATGCTGCGGAAGCGCGCGAAGTCGATGACCCGCGGATAGGCCGAGCCGCCCGCGATGATCAGCTTTGGCTGATGCTCGACCGCCAGCGCCTCGACCGCGTCATAGTCGATCAGGTGCGTGGTCGCATCGACGCCGTACTGGATCGCGTTGAACCACTTGCCCGACTGCGCGGGCTTGGCGCCGTGCGTCAGGTGGCCGCCCGCATCGAGGCTCATGCCAAGGATCGTGTCGCCGGGCTTGACCAGCGCGAGCATCACCGCGCCGTTCGCCTGCGCGCCCGAATGCGGCTGGACGTTGACGAACCCGCAGCCGAAGATCTGCTTGGCGCGCTCGATAGCTAACGTCTCGACCGTGTCCGACGGCGCGCAACCCTGATAATAGCGCTTGCCCGGATAGCCTTCCGCATATTTGTTGGTGAACACCGAACCCTGCGCCTCGAGCACCGCCTTCGAGACGATGTTCTCGGACGCGATCAGCTCGATCTGCGTCTGCTCGCGGTCGAGCTCGGCGGCGACGCCGGCGAACACTGCGGCATCCGCGTCGGCGAGACCGCGGGTGAAAAAGCCGTCCGGCTGGACGTCATGGAGCGTGTTGGGCTGGGTGCTCATGCGGGGACCTTTGCTGAAACGCTGTCGATGGCGGAGAGCTTGTCGACACGGTGTTGATGACGGCCGCCGGCGAAATCGGCGGACAGGAAGGCTTCGACGCACGCCTTGGCCATTTCCTCGCCGATCAGCCGCGCGCCGATCGCGATGGCGTTGGCGTCGTTGTGGATCCGCGCGAGGCTCGCCGACAACGGCTCGGACACGAGCGCGCAGCGGCAGGCGGGGTTGCGGTTCGCGGCGATCGAGATGCCGATCCCCGAGCCGCACAGCGCGATCCCGCGCTCGGCGCGACCGTCTTCGATCGCGGCGGCCAGCGCATAGCCATAATCGGGATAATCGACGCTCGCGGTGCCCTGGGGTCCGAGATCGAGCACGTCGTGCCCTGCCTCGGTCAGCCACGCGGCAAGCACCGCTTTCAACGAAACGGCGGCGTGGTCGGACGCGATGGCGATGCGCACCTGGCGTATTCCTGTGATCGGGATCGGGTGCCCAGCCCCTTACCCACCCGAGCCGGAATTTGCCACACCTGTTCGCGCGATGCGCCTGGAGGCGCGAACGATCCTCCCCCTGCCGCAGGAGGATTGCAATGACCGCCCTGCTGCGGTCAAGGATACGCCATGAACGCCTTTAACCTTCTCGCCGCCCCTGCCCTTGCCTTGACCTTTGCGCTTGCCGCCTGCTCCAAGCCCGCGCCCGAGACGCGTAGCGAGCCGGTCGCGACGTCGGCAGGCGCGACCGAGACCACCCGCCCGGAAAAGGTCGTCGCGCCGCAGACGCGCGACCTGTCGGGGCGGTGGATCGGGGTCGAGGGCATGGTCCTCGACATCACCCCCGCAGCGGCCCCGGGGCGCTTCCGTCTCGCGATGCAGTGGGATCTCGACAACAAGGGCGAGTTCGACGGGCAGGCGGTCGGCGACACGATCGTCTTCACGCGCGGCGGCGTGCGCGAAATCCTGCGCCCGACCGATGGCGACGCTACGGGTCTGAAATATCTGGCCGGCAAGACCGACTGCCTGACGGTCAAGACGGGCGAAGGCTATTGTCGCGACGGATCAGCACGCTAGTGTCCGCTGCGTGACACTGTCCAAGCCCCAGGCCGATGCCGCCCGCGCCCATCTCTCCGCCGTCCTCATCCGGACCGGACAGGAAGACCGTGATGCCTTTCGCGAGCTTTATGCGCTGACCCAGGCGAAGCTTTTCGGCATCACCCTGCGTATCTGCGGCAATGCTCAAGCCGCGGAGGATGTGCTGCACGACGTCTATCTCACGATCTGGAAGCGCGCGGGGGCGTGGGAGCCCGGCCGTGCGAGTCCGATCACCTGGCTGGCGACGATCGCCCGCAACCGCGCGATCGACTGGCAGCGCGCGCAGACGCTGCGCCGTGCAGCGCCGCTCGAGGACGCACCCGAGATTGCCGATCCCACGCCGACCGCGGAAACGCTGTTGCTCGCGGACGAATCGACGCGCCGGCTGCATGGCTGCCTCGACGGTCTGGACGCGCAGCACCGCGATGTCATCCGTACCGCGTTTTTCGACGGCGTGACCTATGCCGAGCTCGCAATCCGGCGCGCCGTCCCGCTTGGCACGATGAAAAGCTGGGTCCGCCGCGGGCTCGCGCGACTGAAGGACTGCCTTGGTGCCTGATCGCGACCCCCTTGCCGGCGAATTCGCGCTGGGCCTGCTCGAGGGCGAGGACCGCGCGGCGGCGCTGCGCCGCGTGCTCGCCGATCCGGATTTCGCCGCCGACGTCGAATGGTGGCGCACGCAATTCGCCGCATTGTTTGACCTATGGCCCGAACATGACGCGCCACCGCACCTCGTCGCGCGGATCGAGGCCAGCCTCGACGCGGTACGCCGCGCCGAGGCGACCGGAACCGTGTCCGCGATACCGACGCGCCGGTCGCCATGGCCGTGGCTCGCCGCGGCAAGCAGCGCGGTCGCGGCCTGCCTGCTCGTGTTCATCGCGGTCGAACCCCGCGAATCGCCCCCCGTCTCGCAGCCGATCCCGGCGGCCCGCCCGAGCAGCGTGCTCGTCGCGATGCTGGGCGACGCGAAGTCGCCCGTCGCGGCGGTGTTCGATCCCGCGACCGGCGCGTTGCGCGTCGCAGCGGGGCCGGGCGTTCCCGATGCGCGTGTCGCACAGCTCTGGGTGATCGGCGGCGACGGCGTGCCGCATGCGCTCGGCCTGCTCGCAGCGCAGCCGACCGTGCTCGCACCGGCAGGCGTCGACCGCCGCCGCATCGTCGCGGGCGCGACGCTTGCGATTTCGGTCGAGCCGCTGGGTGGTTCGCCGACCGGCCTGCCGACTGGTCCAGTCGTCGCGACGGGCGTCGTCGCACGCGTATGATGACCAAGCCGGCCGCGCCGGGCGGTATCCCGCGTATCGCAGCCTTGCTCGGTCTCTCGGGGCTGTTGCCGCAGCTGGGTGCGGTCGCGCTCCTGCTCGGCAATGATCCCGCCAGCCGGTTTTCCGCGCTCGCCGTCGCCTACGCCTATGCCGCGCTGATCCTGAGCTTTCTTGGCGGGCTGTGGTGGGGGCTTGCCGCCCGGACCGAGGCGCCGCCGCGCTGGCTGTGGTTTGCGAGCGTCGCGCCTTCGCTGATCGCGCTCGTGACGGCATGGCCGTGGATGGTCGGGCTGCGCTGGCCGGGGCCGTCGCTGGTCGTGCTGGGGATCAGCCTGATCGGTGCGCTGCTGGTCGACCGCGCGCTCGTCCGCGCCGGGATCGCACCACCGGGATGGATGGCGTTGCGCGCGCCGCTGTCTCTGGGACTCGGCGTCCTGACCCTCGCGGCGGCGGCGCTCTAGGCCGGTCCGGCTCAGGCGGCCTTGCGCAGGTCCAACCGACTCCAGATCTCGACCAGCGCGTCGGTCAGTTCGCGCATCATCGCCTCGGTATGCGCAGGCCCCGGCGTGAAGCGGAGCCGTTCGCTGCCGCGCGGCACGGTCGGATAGTTGATCGGCTGTACGTACACGCCGTATTCGGCGAGCAGCACGTCGCTGATCTTCTTCGCCTTGACCGGATCGCCGACCATCAAGGGCACGATATGCGTGTCGCCGATCATCACCGGCAGCCCGGCGTCCTTGAGCATCGCCTTGAGCATCGCTGCCGACGCCTGCTGCCCGTCGCGCTCGACGCTCGACGCCTTGAGGTGCCGCACGCTGGCAAGCACGCCCGCGACGAGGACCGGCGACAGCGAGGTCGTGAAGATGAACCCGGGTGCGTAGCTGCGGATCACGTCGACGATCGTGCGATCGGCGGCGATATAGCCCCCCATCACGCCGAACGCCTTGCCCAGCGTCCCCTCGAGGATCGTGATCCGGTGCGCGACCTGATCGCGCTCCGAAATGCCACCGCCGCGCGCGCCGTACATTCCGACCGCGTGCACCTCGTCACAATAGGTCAGCGCGTTGTACCGGTCGGCGAGGTCGCAGATCGCCGAGATCGGCGCGATGTCGCCTTCCATCGAATAGACGCTCTCGAACGCGATCAGCTTCGGCGCGCTGGGGTCCTCGGCGGCGAGCAGTTCCTCGAGATGCGCGAGGTCGTTGTGACGGAACACACGCTTTTCGCAGCCCGAATTGCGGATTCCCGCGATCATCGACGCGTGGTTCAATTCGTCCGAAAAGATGATGCAGCCCGGCAGGACCTTGGCGAGAGTCGCGAGCGTCGCCTCGTTCGAGACATAGCCGCTGGTGAACAGCAGCGCGGCTTCCTTGCCGTGGAGATCGGCGAGTTCGCCCTCCAGGTCGACATGGTAATGCGTGTTGCCGCCGATGTTGCGCGTGCCGCCGCTCCCTGCGCCGACATCGTGCAGCGCCTCTTCCATCGCCGCGATGACCTTGGGGTGCTGGCCCATCGCGAGATAGTCGTTCGAGCACCAGACGGTGATCGGCTTGGGGCCATTATGCCCGGCAAAGCAGCGCGCGTTCGGAAACGCGCCCTTGTTGCGCAGGATGTCGATGAAGACGCGGTAGCGGCCTTCGGCGTGCAGGCGATCGATGGCCTGCGTGAACACGCGCGAATAATCGACTCGCGGTTCCAGACCATGCGTCTTGGTGGCGTCCGTACTCATGACCTTGGGCACTACGCCTCACCTTCGCTCATTTCCAGTGCGATCCCGTGATAACGGTGATCGCTTTCCCCGTCCTTATAGAACATTGCCATGAGACCGCGCCGAAGCAAGCGGGCATATTGTCCCAGCGTCTGGTCCCAGGATCGGGCTCAGAGCTGTTCGAGCGTCGCGAACCCGTGCGCGGCGAGCGCCGGCGCCAGCGCGCGGTCTTCGTCACCCAGCCGCGTGACGACCGCGATCCCCGCGCCTGCCCCGCCCGACGGCCAGGACTGCCCCTGCGTCAGATGGGTGATGCGGGCGGCGATGCCGGGGCCGCCGTCGACGAACGCGATACCGGGCGCGACGGCGGCGAGCTCGCGCTCGACCAGCGGGAAATGCGTGCAGGCGTTGACGATCACGTCGATCCGGTCGCCGCCCGGCTGTGTGAACAGCCCGTCGAGCACCGCACGGTACCGCTCCGCCGCGACGGGGCGTCCGTGCAGCTTGGCCTCCGCCATCTCGACCAGGGCCGCCGATCCGTGTCGCAACACCGTGCAGTCGCCCGCGAAGCGCGCCGCAAGGTCGTCGACATAGGCCTGGCGCACCGTCGCCTCGGTGCCCAGCACGCCGATCGTCCGCGTCACGGACAGCGCGGCGGCGGGCTTGATCGCCGGGACCGTGCCGACCACCGGCAGGTCGAGCGCCGCGCGTACCACGGGCAGCGCGATCGTCGAGGCGGTGTTGCACGCGATCACGATCAACCGCGGGCGATAGCGTTCGGCGAGCCGTCCGAGCAGCACGGGCACGCGCGCGGCGATCTCCGCCTCGCTCCTGGTGCCATAGGGGAAGCCCGCGGTGTCGGCGGCGTAGACGAACGGCGCATCGGGAAGCGCGGCGCGGGCGGGCGCGACGATCGACAGGCCGCCGACGCCCGAGATCGAAGAACAGGATGGGGCGCTGGTCCATCTGGTTGCCTTAGGACGGATCACGCGTCGTAAACCAGCGCCATGCGCGCTATCGCCTGCAACGCGGGGTTCGGGGTTCGGGCGGTCGGGATGCGGGTGGCACAGTCGCGGTCGTCGCCCGTCGCAGGCCATTTGCCGTCTGCTCCGCGTCGTTTATAAGCACCGGCGAAACGGGGGAGCAGTTTGCAGACGGAAATACTCTGGGTCGCGCCGACGCTCTCGCTCCTGCTCAGCTATCTGCTCGGCGCGATCCCGTTCGGCGTCATCCTGACGCGGCTCGGCGGCGCGGGCGATCTGCGGACGATCGGGTCGGGCAATATCGGCGCGACCAACGTCCTGCGGACGGGGCGCAAGGGGCTCGCGGCCGCGACGCTGCTGCTCGACATGGCCAAGGGTGCGGTCGCGGTCCTGCTGGTCGCGCACCTCTTCCCCGGCAACGCGCTGCTGGCGGCGGCGGGCGCGTTCGTCGGGCATTGCTATCCGGTCTGGCTCAAGTTCCGCGGCGGCAAGGGCGTTGCGACGCTGATGGGTATCGTCGTCGCGCTCCATTGGCCGCTCGGGCTAATCTATGCGGTGGTCTGGCTGGGGCTGCTCGGGGGGCTGCGGATCTCGTCCGTTGCGGGCATCGCCGCGGCGCTGAGCGCGCCGTTCTCGGCGGCGCTGTTCGGGCGGTTCGACCTCGTCCTGCTGCTCCTCGCGCTCGCGCTGATCGTGCTGTTCAAGCACCGCGACAACATCGAACGCCTGTTTGCGGGGACCGAGCCGCGGATCGGCCGTTCCAGCCGGCAACCGGGTGGCTGACCCGAGGCTTGCACGGCTTCGGCTCATCCGAACGACCGGGATCGGACCGGTCACCTATCGCCAGTTGATGATGCGGTTCGGCGGTGCGGATGCCGCGATCGCGGCGCTGCCGATGCTGGCCGCGCGCGGCGGTGGACGCACGCCGCCGCTCGCCGACATCGCGACGATCGAGCGGGAGATCGCCGCCACCGACCAGCTGTCGGCGCGCTATCTGTTCGTCGACGACGCGGACTATCCGCGCCTGCTCGCCGAGATCGAGACGGCGCCGCCCGCGCTCATCCTGCGCGGTGACCTCGCGCTTGCGACACGCTCGTGTGTCGCGCTGGTCGGCGCGCGCAATGCATCCGCGGCGGCATGTCGGTTCGCCCGACAGCTCGCATACGAACTCGCCGAGCAAGCGACGACGGTAGTGTCGGGGCTGGCGCGCGGGATCGACACCGCGGCGCATATCGGCGCGCTCGGCAGCAGGCCCGATGGAGCAACGATCGGGGTCATCGCGAGCGGGATCGACATCGCCTACCCGCCCGACAACAGCGCGCTGCAGGAGCGGATCGCCCGCGAAGGCCTGCTGATCGCCGAACAGCCCCCGGGAACCGAGCCCAAGGCGCGCAATTTCCCCTCGCGCAACCGCATCATCGCAGGGCTGGCGATCGGCACCGTGGTGGTCGAGGCGGTGCCGAAATCCGGGTCGCTGATCACCGCGCGCCTTGCGAACGAGGCTGGCCGCGAGGTGATGGCGGTCCCCGGCAGCCCGCTCGATCCGCGCGCACAAGGGTGCAACCTGCTTATCCGCGAGGGCGCGACGCTGGTGCAGAGCGCCGCCGACATCCTCGAACAGATCCGCCCGTTCGATGCGCGCTCCGTCCGCGCCCCGGGCAATACGTATGACGCACCCCCGCCGGCGGATGCGAGCGATGCCGACCGGCGCGCGGTCATCGACCTGCTCGGTCCCGTCCCCGTCGCGGTCGACGAACTCATCCGCCAGTCGCACCGCCCCCCGGCGGTCGTGCAGCTGGTGCTGCTCGAACTCGAGCTCGCGGGTCATATCGACCGCCACGCGGGCGGTCGCGTCAGCCTGATCTAGCCGCGGCGGTGGATCAGCACCGGTCCACCATGATCGGCCCGCACCGCCAAACCCGCTGCAAATATCGTCGATCGTCTCGGAAACCAGTCGGCAGCGCGAAACCGGCCGGTGACAGGCGCGAGGAATGCGATGTCCGCCCGTCCTGCCGTCGCGGACCCTGTCTGGTCGAAACGCAGGCGCACCGGCAAGGGACATTGATCGCTCATGATGATGGAGACTAGGTCCGCCGCGGCTTGCGCAAAATCCGGGAAATACCCTGGCCCTGGCCCGTCGTTTGAACGGAAACGGGCGGATCGTTCAGGCCGGCGCTGCGGCGTTCGCCGCATCCGGCGCCTGACATTCGGGCATCGCGTCCCCATCTGACGCGTCGACACCCGCCAACCCCACGCTTGACGGCACCGCCCCGACGCCGTCACGCTCGTACGCGTACACGTAAGGACCCCGGTTACCCCATGCAGCTTGTCATCGTCGAATCGCCCGCAAAGGCGAAAACCATCGAGAAGTATCTCGGCAGCGACTATCGCGTGCTGGCCAGCTACGGCCATGTCCGCGACCTGCCGCCCAAGGACGGCTCGGTGGATCCCGACGACCAGTTCGCGATGACGTGGGAGAACTACGCCGACAAGTCGAAGCAGCTCAAAGCGATCACCGATCTCGCCAAGACCGCGGACCGCCTGATTCTCGCGACCGATCCGGATCGCGAGGGCGAAGCGATTTCGTGGCACGTCCGCGAGGTGCTGCGTGCGCGCAAGGCACTGCCGAAGGAGGTCGAGCGCGTCACCTTCAACGCGATCACCAAGGCGACCGTCACCGAGGCGATGCGGAACCCGCGCGAGCTCGACGACGACCTGATCGACGCATACCGCGCGCGCCGCGCGCTCGATTACCTCGTCGGCTTCACGCTCTCGCCGGTGCTGTGGCGCAAGCTGCCCGGCGCCAAATCGGCCGGCCGTGTCCAGTCGGTCTCGCTGCGCCTGATCGTCCAGCGCGAGCGCGAGATCGATGTGTTCAAGCCGCAGGAATATTGGTCGGTCACGGCCGAGATGGAGCATGACGGCACCGCGTTCCAGGCGCGCCTGACGCAGTTCGAGGGCGCCAAGCTCGATCGCCTGTCGATCGGCAACGAAGGCGACGCGCTGCGCGCCAAGCAGGCGGTGCTCGACGGCAATTTCTCGGTCCAGACGGTCGAGACCAAGCCCGCCACGCGCAACCCGCCGCCGCCGTTCACCACGTCGACGCTGCAGCAGGAGGCGTCGCGCAAGCTCGGCTTCTCCGCCGACCACACGATGCGGATCGCGCAAGGCCTCTACGAGGACGGCGCGATCACCTATATGCGTACTGATGGCGTGCAGATGGACGGCAGCGCGATCAGCGCCGCGCGCCTCGCGGTCGCGAACCGCTTCGACGCGAGCTACGTCCCCGACAAGCCGCGCCAGTATCAGTCGAAGGCGAAGAACGCGCAGGAAGCGCATGAGGCGATCCGCCCGACCGATTTCGGCAAGGACAAGGCCGGCGGCGGCGATCATGCGCGGCTGTACGACCTGATCTTCAAGCGCGCGCTCGCCAGCCAGATGGCGTCGGCACGGATGGAGCGCACCACGGTCGAGATGGCCGACGGCACGGGGCGCAACATTCTGCGCGCGACCGGTCAGGTCGTTCTCTTCCCCGGCTATCTTGCGCTGTACGAGGAAGGCGCGGACGACACTCAGGACGAGGACGCGCGTCGCCTGCCGCGGATGCGCGAGGGCGATGCCCCCGCCAAGAAGAAGGTCGACGCCGAGCAGCACTTCACGCAGCCGCCGCCGCGCTTCTCGGAGGCCTCGCTGGTCAAGCGGATGGAGGAGCTCGGCATCGGCCGCCCGTCCACCTACGCCTCGATCATCAAGACGCTGAAGGATCGCGCGTACGTCCGGATCGAGAAGAACCGCTTCTTCGCCGAGGAGTCCGGGCGCCTCGTGACGGCGTTCCTCGAGCGCTTCTTCGAGAAGTACGTCGGCTATGATTACACCGCCGAGCTCGAGGAGGAACTCGACGACGTCTCGGGCGGCCGCGCGCAGTGGCAGTCCGTGCTCGACGCGTTCTGGCGCGATTTCAAGCCGCGCACCAACGAGGTGATGGAGCAGCAGCCCAGCGCGATCACCGCCGAGCTCGACACCTTCCTCGCGCCCTATCTGTTCCCGGCCAAGGCGGATGGCGGCGATCCGCGTCTCTGCCCGAATTGCGGCGAGGGGCAGCTCGCGCTGCGCGGCGGCAAATTCGGCGCGTTCATTGCGTGCTCCAACTATCCCGAATGCAAATATACGCGCCGCTTCGCGCAGCCCGGCGGCGAGGCGGAGGGCGACACCGGCCCCTCGACGCTCGGCGTTGATCCGGAAACGAACCTGCCCGTCGAGCGCAAGTCGGGACGCTTCGGCCCGTATATCCAGATCGGCGAGGGCGAGGCGCGCAAGATGGCGTCGATCCCCAAGGACATCGGCGAGCTCGACCTCGAATGGGCGCTCAAGCTGTTGAGCCTGCCGCGGACGATCGGCACGCATCCCGAGACGGGCGAATCGATCACCGCGGCGATCGGCCGCTATGGTCCGTATCTCAAGCACGCGGGCAAATATGCGCGGCTGACCTCGACCGCCGACGTGTTCGAGACGGGGATGAACGCGGCGGTCGTCAAGCTCGCCGAGGCGGCGGCCGGGGGCGGACGCCAGCAGCGCGGCGCGCAGGCCCCGCTGAAGGTGCTCGGCAACCATCCGCGGACCGAGGCGGAGATCAAGCTGATGGAAGGCCGCTACGGCCCGTACGTCACCGACGGCACGACGAATGCGACGTTGCCCAAGTCGATCGAGAAGGACCAGCTGACGCTGGAAGAGGCGGCGTCGCTGATCGACGCGCGTGCAGCTGCGGCACCGGCGAAGAAGAAGAAGAAGGCGCCCGCCAAGAAGCCCGCGGCGAAGAAGGCCCCCGCCAAGGCTGCCGCGGCGAAGGACGGCGAGGCGAAGCCGGCGGCCGCGAAGAAGGCGCCGGCCAAGAAGGCGCCCGCGAAAAAGGCCGCCCCGAAGAAGAAGGCCGCAGCCGAATAATACCTGGCCTCCGATCCTCCCCCGCCAGGGGGAGGATCGCGTGGGAGATGGCTTATGCCGCGCGGCGCTGCGTCAGCTGCAGCCAGTCGCGCGCGGCGCGCTGTGCGACCGAAATCTCGCGGGCGGTCATGTCCTCGGCGATCTGCGCGCGGCATTCCTGTGCGGCGATGTTCCCCGACACGGCCGCGAGGTTGAACCACTTGTGCGCTTCGATCAGGTCGAGCACGACGCCCGCGGTTCCCGTCGAATACACCATCCCGAGCTCGTAACAGGCCCGCCCGTCGCCGCGCGCGGCATCGGCGAGTCGCCGTTCGATCAGGAAATTCGTGGTCTTGAGCCTGCTAGCCATGGTCGGTCCCCAATGTTCATGCGGACAGACTGGACCGATTCGCCCTGCGAAATGGTTAATGGGTTAATGCGTAGAACTGCCTATTCGACGGCAATATTGTCGATAAGCCGCGTCGACCCCATCCGCGCCGCCGCGAGCAGCCGTCGCGGACGATCCGCTGCGGGATTGCCGGCCAGAGTCTCGGCATCGGCGAGCGCGACATAGTCGATCGCGAACCCCGCCCCCACCAGCGTCGTGCGCGCATCGTCGAGCACCGCCTCGACATCCTCGCCCTTCGCGATCGCGCGCGCGGCGACACCGAGCGCACGCGGCAGCGCGACCGCCTGACGGCGCTGGTCGTCGTCGAGATAGATGTTGCGCGACGACATCGCGAGCCCGTCATCGTCGCGTTGCGTCGGCACGCCGACGATCTCGAGCGCGAAGTCGAGGTCGGCGACCATCCGGCGGATCACCGCGAGCTGCTGGAAATCCTTTTCGCCGAAATAGGCGGCGTCGGCCCCCACCTGGTTGAAAAGCTTGGCAACGACGGTCGCGACACCGTCGAAATGCCCCGGCCGTGCGGCACCGTCAAAGCCCTCGCTGACGCCCGCGACAGCGATGTTCGTCGCGAAACCCTCGGGATACATCACGTCGACGCCCGGCGCCCAGAGCAGGTCGCAGCCGACCTCGTTCAGCAGGCGCACGTCCGCCATTTCGCGCCGCGGATAGCGCGCGAGATCCTCGTTCGGGCCAAACTGCTTGGGGTTCACGAAGATCGACGTGACGACCTTCGTCCCCGGTCGTTTCGCCGCCTCGATCAGCGCGACATGGCCGGCATGGAGCGCGCCCATCGTCGGGACAAGCGCGACGCGCTGCCCCGCCGCGCGGAAGGCGGCGACGCTTTCGCGAAGCATATTCAGGTCCCGAACGGTCTGCACGTCAAACTCCTACTCGATAAGTGCGGTCGCGGCTTCTATGAAGGGTGACACTGTCGATCAATAAGGAAACGCGCGTTGGCCACGGGCCCGGATTCCCCTCATGCTGCCCCCCAGACGTCCCCGCACGTCATCGTGTTCGCCAACGAGAAGGGCGGCACGGGCAAGTCGACGACCGCCGTCCATGTCGCGATCGCGCTGGCCGCACGCGGTGCGCGCGTCGCCTGCCTCGATCTCGATCATCGCCAGCGGACCGTCGGCCGCTATCTCGACAATCGTGCAGAGACGATCAAGCGGACGGGGTCTCCGCTGCCGATGCCACGTCACGCCACGCTGTCCGCGCAGACCGAGGACCAGTTCGAGGATCTGTGGCATTCGCTGTGCGAGGGGTCGGATTTCCTCGTCGTCGACACGCCGGGTCGCGACGACCCGTTCGCGCGCACCGCGGCGGCGCTCGCGAACACGCTGGTCACGCCGATGAACGACAGCTTCGTCGACTTCGACCTGATCGGCCAGGTCGATCCCGAGACGTATCAGGTGACGCGCCCGAGCTTCTATTCCGAACTCATCTGGGATGCGCGCAAACAGCGCGCGCGCGCCGACGGCACGACGATCGACTGGGTCGTGCTGCGCAACCGCCTCCAGCATATCGAGGCGCGCAACATGCGCCGCGTGTCGGATGCGCTCGCGCAACTGTCGAAGCGCGTCGGCTTCCGGATCATCCCCGGCCTCGGCGAGCGCGTGATCTACCGCGAGATGTTCCCCGCCGGCCTGACGATGATCGATCTGAAGGCGTTTGGTAGCATGGGCCTCGCGCATGTTGCCGCGCGCCAGGAACTGCGCGAGATGATGGCCGCACTGCAATTGCCCGATGATGTCGGCGAGCAGGCGCAGACGGCCGCGGCAGGCCCCGTCGCCGGCGTCGCTGCGTGAAGCTGATCGCCGTCGCGGTCCTGCTCTGGCTGGCCTGGCATTATCTGCGTCCCAAGCCGAAGTCGAAGCGCGTGACGGACGAGGCAGAGGCACGGTCGATCCTCGGGCTCGGTCACGATGCCGACGCGGATGCGATCCGCAGCGCGCACCGCCGGCTGATCGCCTCGGTCCATCCCGACCGCGGCGGGTCGAGCGATCTGACGCGACGGGTCAATGCGGCACGCGACCTGCTGCTCAAGCGCGCGCCGAAATAAGTCGATACGCAAGCGGATGACGCATCAGTTCGACCCGACCTCGCTGCGCGAATATGACATTCGCGGGATCGTCGGCAAAAGTCTTGGCCCAAGCGATGCCACCGCGATCGGTCGAGGTTTCGCCACGCGGGTCCGCGCGATCGGCGGCACGCGCGTCGCGGTCGGCTATGACGGCCGAACATCGTCCCCCGACCTCGAGGCCGCGCTCGTCGCGGGGTTGCGCGCGGGCGGCATCGACGTCGTCCGGATCGGTCTCGGCCCCTCGCCGATGCTCTATTATGCGGAGGCGACGCTAGAAGTGGATGGCGGCATCCACGTAACCGGCAGTCACAATCCCGCCGAGTATAACGGCTTCAAGATGGTACTTCGTCATGCGCCATTTTTTGGCGATGACATCACCGATCTCGCCCGGCTGGCCAGGGCGGGCGACTGGTCGACCGGCGACGGCGCCGTGACCGATGTCGCGATCATCGACGCGTATGTCGCGCGTCTCTTTGCCGGCTATGCGGGCGGCAGCTATCGGATCGGCTGGGACACCGGCAACGGCGCCGCGGGACCGGTGATCGAGAAGCTCGTCGAGCTCCTCCCGGGTGAGCATCATCTGCTGTTTACCGATGTCGACGGCAAGTTTCCGCATCATCATCCCGACCCCACTATCGAGGCGAACCTTGCGCATCTGAAGCGTCTGGTCACGGACAACAAGCTCGATTTCGGTGTCGCGTTCGACGGCGATGGCGACCGGATCGGCGTCGTCGACGCGCTGGGCCGCGTGCTCTGGGGCGATCAGATCCTGTCCATTCTGGTCGAACCTCTGCTCCGCGAGCGGCCCGGCGCAACCGTCGTCGCGGACGTGAAGTCGAGCCAGGCGCTGTTCGACCGCATCACCGCGCTTGGCGGCATTGCGGTGATGGCGCCGACCGGGCACAGCCTGATGAAGACCGCGATGACGCGTACCCGCGCGCCGCTGGGCGGCGAGCTCAGCGGGCATCTGTTCTTCGGCGGCGAATATTACGGGTTCGACGACGCGCATTACGCCGCCGTCAGGCTGATCCGCGCGGTGCATCTGTCGGGACGGTCGCTGACCGAACTCCACGACGCCATGCCCGCGCTGGTGGCGACCCCCGATCTGCGGTTTGCGGTCGACGATGACCGCAAGTTCGCGATCGTTGACGCGGTGATCGACCGGCTGACGTCGGAGGGCGCGCAGATCGACCGCACCGACGGCGCGCGCGTGACCACGCCCGATGGCTGGTGGCTGCTGCGCGCATCGAACACGCAGGCGATGCTGACGGTGCGCGCGGAGGCCCGGGACGCGGCCGCGCTCGACCGGCTGCTCGCGCAGGTTGACGCACATCTCGCGATCGCCGGAGTGACGCGTCAGCGCGATTGACAGGGTGGACCCGACGGCTACCTTCGCGCCGTCTCTGGGAGTGCGACGTGGAACGGCAAGTCGATGAATTCCGCTCGAGCACGCGCCGCTGGCTGCTCGGCAGCTTTGCCGGCTGGGGCACGATGCTCGCCTGTGTCGTCGGCGTCGGGTTCGTGCTCATCGCGCTGCGCTGGCTCAGGAACCGGAGTGCGCGCTATGCGGTGACCGACCAGCGGCTGATCGTCAGGCGCGGCATCCTGTTCAAGACGATCGACGAGATCGAGCTGTACCGGATCAAGGACGTCCGGCTCGGCTATTCGCTGCTCAACCAGATGACCGACATCGGCACGATCACGCTGACGTCGAGCGACCGCACGACCGGGGGCGGCGAATTCGTCCTGCGCGACGTGCCGATGGCGCGCGACCGCCGCGAGGGGCTGCGCACGCTGGTCGATCGCGCACGCGCACGCCGCGGTGTGCGCGAGGTCGATATCGACGATGCGCACGCGTACGCGCTGGATTAGGTGCGACTTTATCCCCACATGGCAGGAATGGCGCCATCCTATTCCAAGCCCAAGCCCCAGCCGCAGCTCGTCCGGGTCATCGATCTCGAGACGACAGGGTCCGCCCCGCCCGCGCACGGCGTCTGCGAGATCGGCTGGCAGGACGTCGCGCTCGGCGAAGACGGGCGCTGGGAGCTTTACGGTGAAGGCGGCAATCTGCTCGTCAATCCGGGTCGGCCGATCCCGCCCGTCACGCAGGCGATCCACCATATCCTCGACGAACATGTCGCGGATTCGCCGTGGTGGCACGACTGTGCGCGGCCGGTGCTCGATCCCTGGCCACGCCGGCTTGCACTGGCGGCGCATCGTGCGGATTTCGAGCAGAAATTCTGCACCCCGCGCTGACGCGCGACGCGGAATGGATCTGCACGTGGAAATGCGCGCTGCGGCTGTGGCCCGATCTCGCCGAGCTTTTCGAACCAGGTGCTGCGCTATTGGCGCAAGCCCGAGGGGATGGAGCACGAACGCGGGCTGCCCGCACACCGCGCCTTTCCCGACGCCTATGTCACCGCGTTCCACCTACGTGACATGCTCAACGAGGCGAGTCTTGCACAGCTGATCGAATGGTCGCGCGATCCGGGGCTCATCCCACGCGTCCGCTACGGTCCCGACCGCGGCAAGGAATGGTCCGAGCTCGATCATGAGACGCTGATGGCGTTCCTGACCGATCGCGATCCCGATATCCGGTTCACCGCCAATCACGAGATGGATCGTCGCAGCGGCGGCGGGCGGGTCGGCAAGGCCAGCGCGCAGGACCTGCTGCTCTAGATCAGGTTTTCAGCGGTATCGCTGGCGTAACGACCGGGCATCGCATAGACCGGTGCCTATGGTTCGCGTACAATTGCACTTGCCCCAGTCCGAGGGCCGCGTTGCGCGGTGGCTCGTCGCGTTCATGACACTGGGATTCGTGGCGCTGGTGGCGGCGTCGGTGGCGATCGCGTGGATCACTGTCCGCAACCGTGCCTATACCAATGAGATGTCGCATACGCAGGACGTGCGCCAGACGATCGCGGCGGTCCAGATCCAGATGGAACAGTCCGAGACGGCGCGGCGCGGCTATATGCTGACGGGCCTGCCGCTGTTCAGCCAGGCCTATGACCGGACCGCGCGCAATCTGTCTCCGTCGATCGCGGCGCTGCGCCGGCTGACGCAGGACAATCCGACGCAGACCGCGCGGACCGACCTGATCAACGCGCGGTTCGATGCGCTGCTGGCGCTTCGCACCCAGTCGATGGAACTGGTCGCGGCGGGGCGCATCACTGAGGCCCGCCGGCGTTTCAGGATCGACGCGAGCGTCCCGCTGATGCGGAGCATCCGGTACCGGCTGCAGGCGATGGCGGCCGAAGAGGTGCGGTTGCTCGCGATCCGCAGCGAGCGGCAGCAATGGTCGAGCGTCCTGTTCCTGTCGGTTGCCGCCATCGCCGCGCTGCTGCTGTTCGCCGTCGCCATCCTCGCGGTCCTCGTGGTCCGCCGCTACACCGCGGACATCGGCGCGTCGCGCGATCGGCTGCACGAACTGAACGAGACGCTCGAGGATCAGGTCG
Source organism: Sphingomonas sp. 22R3R2A-7 (assembly GCF_036856055.1). Lineage (NCBI taxonomy): Bacteria > Pseudomonadati > Pseudomonadota > Alphaproteobacteria > Sphingomonadales > Sphingomonadaceae > Sphingomonas > Sphingomonas sp. 22R3R2A-7. Next base: position 2,135,934 of record NZ_JASPFR010000001.1, read on the forward strand.
CCGAGCGCACCGCCGATCTCAGCCGCGCGAACGAGGAGATCCAGCGCTTCGCCTATATCGTCAGCCACGATCTGCGCTCGCCGCTGGTCAACGTGATGGGCTTTACCGCCGAACTCGCCGAGGCGACGGTCCCGCTCGCCGCGCTGATCGACCGTGCCGAAGCGATCGCGCCCGAGATCGTCACCAACGAGGCGCGGCTGGCGGCGCGCGAGGATTTGCCCGAGGCGATCGGCTTCATCCGCGCATCGACGCAGAAGATGGACAGGCTGATCAACGCCATCCTCAAGCTGTCGCGCGAGGGACGCCGTTCGATCACCCCCGAGACGGTCGATCCCGCCGCGGTCGGCGAGGCGATCGTCGCGTCGATCCAGCATCTGGTCGACGATCGCGGCGCGACCGTCACGATCGATCGCCCGCTGCCGTCGATCGTCACCGACAAGCTCGCGCTCGAGCAGATCCTGTCGAACCTGATCGAGAACGCGACCAAGTATCTGCAGCCCGGGCGTCCCGGTCTCATACGCCTGAGCGGCCGGCGAGAGCGGCAGCGCGTGATCCTGTCGGTGATCGACAATGGCCGGGGCATCGCCGCCAGCGACCATCAGCGCGTCTTCGACCTGTTCCGGCGCGCCGGCGCACAGGACCAGGCGGGCGAAGGCATCGGACTCGCGCATGTCCGCGCGCTCGCCTATCGCCTTGGCGGAACGGTCGACCTCGTCTCGACACTCGGCGAAGGCTCGACCTTCGTGCTCACCCTGCCTGCCGACATACGTCACAAGGATATTCCCGCATGAATGATCACAAGTCGGTCGGCATCGTCATGATCGAGGACGACGAGGGGCATGCGCGTCTGATCGAGAAGAACATCCGGCGCGCGGGCATCCTCAACGACATCCGCCATTTCACCGACGGCACCACCGCGCTCGAATTCCTGTTCAACGCGCCCGACGGCCCCGCCAAGAGCGGCCCGGCGCTGATCCTGCTCGACCTCAACCTGCCCGACATGAGCGGCACCGACATCCTCGCGCGGATCAAGTCGGAGACCAGCCCGCTGCGCCGCGCACCCGTCGTCGTGCTGACGACGACCGACGACAAGATCGAGATTCAGCGCTGCTACGACCTGGGCTGCAACGTCTACATCACCAAGCCCGTCAATTATGAGAGCTTCGCGCAGGCGATCCGCCAGCTCGGGCTGTTCCTGTCGGTCATCCAGGTCCCGTCGGCCGAGATCTGAGTGACCGGCCAGCGCATCCTCTACATCGACGACGACGCGGGTATCCGGCGTCTGGTCGGGCGTGCGATGGAGCGCCGCGGCTATCGGATGACGCTCGCCGAATCGGGCGCGGAGGGCATCGAGCACGCGACGGCAGAGCAGTTCGACCTGATCGCGGTCGATCATTACATGCCGGGGATGGACGGGCTCGAGACGCTCGAACGGCTCCGCCTGCTGCCCGATACCCCGCCCGTCGTCTATGTCACCGGATCCGATGAGGGCCGGATCGCTGTCGCCGCGCTGAAGGCCGGCGCGGCGGACTATGTCGTCAAGACGATCGGCGAGGATTTCTTCGATCTGCTCGACGCGGCGTTCGACCAGGTCGGTGCCCGCGCCGCGCTGCACCGGGCGAAGGTCGCCGCCGAGGCCGACCTGCGCGCAAGCAACGCGCGGCTTGAGGCGCTGCTGGCCGAGGTCAACCACCGCGTCGCCAACTCGCTGCAACTCGTCTCGGCGATGGTCAGTCTTCAGGCGGGCGCGCTCGCCGATCCGGTGGCCCGCGAGGCACTGGCCGATACGCAGCGCCGGATCCAGGCGATCGCGCAGGTCCACCGCCGTCTCTACACGAGCAACGACGTCGAGAATGTCGACATGCAGGAATATCTCGGCGCGCTGGTCGACGAGCTTGCGGATACCTGGTCGAGCGAGGCGCAGCCGCGCGCGCTCAGCCTGGCGGCGGAGCCGATCCGGCTTGCGACCGATCGCGCGGTATCGCTCGGCGTGATCGTCACCGAGCTCGTGACCAACGCGTGCAAATACGCTTATCCCAACGGGCCGGGCGAAGTCCGCGTCGCGCTGACGCGGACCGCAGAGGGCGAATTCCTGCTGGCGGTCGAGGATGATGGCTGCGGAATGCCCGCTGATGCCGCACCGCGCGGCACCGGGCTCGGCACCAAGCTTATCCGCGCGATGGCGCAGAGCCTGCAGTCGATCGTCGAATATGACCGCACGCACAATGGTGTCCGTGCGACGCTGCGGGCGGCGGTCCTTTAACGACCGCCGCCGCGACGCCGATCAGTCGAGATCGTTCTCGCTGATCGTGACCCGGTCCTGATCGGGATTGCGGGCAAGCGCGCGAACGCCGATCATGGCGATCGTCTCCTGATGCGCGCGGAAGAGCGCCATCGCGTTGCTGACGGGCGGCACCGCGGCCAGCGCTTCGAGAACGTCGTACTGAACCGCAAAACGATAGCGTTCGCCGCTGACGTCGGCGTCGAATTCAACGCGTCGCTGGTCGGTGTTGTCGTCGATCGTCGCTGTATCGATGGTCAACCGGTCTTCGGCCATGAGGAGATCCTTGGTCGTCGCGCGGGGAGGCGCAAGTGTGTGGCGTGGATCGCCAGCTCAGCGCGGCGTTTCGATCTGGTCGAGATAGGCGCCATAGCCCTCGGCCTCCATCGCGTCGCGGGGCACGAACCGCAGCGATGCCGAATTGATGCAGTAGCGCAGGCCGCCACGATCGCGCGGACCGTCTTCGAACACATGCCCCAGATGGCTGTCGGCGCCGGTCGAGCGGACCTCGGTGCGGACCATGCCATGCGTGTCGTCACGCAGCTCCTCGACATGCTCGGGCGTGATCGGCTTGGTGAAGCTCGGCCAGCCGCAATGCAGATCAAACTTGTCGGCGGACGCGAACAGTGGCTCGCCCGAGACGATGTCGACGTAGAGCCCCGGCTCCTTCGTGTGCAGATATTCGCCCGTTCCCGGACGCTCCGTGCCGCTTTCCTGCGTCACATAATATTGCTCGGGCGTCAGCTTGGCGATCGCCGCGTCGGTCTTGGTATAGTCTGCCATGCGTTCCTCTGACGCGTTCGCCGCGCCGTTTGGCCGGTCGGGGCGGACGATGCCGCAGCCGATCGGCGGGTTGCCCGTCTGATATAGGAACCGGCCGCGCGATGGGAATGACCGCCGGACGCGTGGTCCCGTCGATCCGCGGCACGCCGCGCTGTACCCCGAGGACGCTCCCGCGCGTTGCGGGCCCATATTCCTCTTTCGGAGACGCTCATGCTCGCCTCGTTTCTCATCGGTCTTGTCGGCGGTCAGCGCGCGATGACCCCGCTCGCTGCAGTTGCGATCGCCGCCGCGCGCGACGAACTGCCCGTCGACAATGGCGCACCACGGCTGCTTGCAGATCCCGTCGTTGCGGCGGGTGCGCTGGCGCTCGCGATCGGTGAAATGGCGGGCGACAAGCAGAAGACCGCGCCCGACCGGGTCGTGGCGATCGGGCTCGCCGCGCGGTTCGTCACCTCCGCGATTGCGGGCGCCGCGCTGGTGCCACGCCGCCAGCGCTGGCTTGGCGCAGCGATCGGCGGCGTCACCGCGGTAATTGCGTCCTATCCCGGCTGGCGCGCGCGGATGGCCGCCATCCCGGGCTATGGCCAGACGCCGACGGGTTTTGTCGAGGATGCCGCGGTGCTCGGCGGCGCCGTCGCGATCGTCCGGTCGCGGGCGGCGTGACGACCGGCCCGTGACGCGAGTCACGGGCCTTTGGTCTCAGACGTCGAGGTTGGCGACGTTGAGCGCGTTGTCCTGGATGAACTCGCGGCGCGGTTCGACGACTTCGCCCATCAGCTGCGTGAAGATCTCGTTCGCGCTCTCGGCATTGACCGCGGTGACGCGCAGCATCGAGCGGACCGACGGATCGAGCGTGGTTTCCCAGAGCTGTTCCGCGTTCATCTCGCCCAGACCCTTGTAGCGCTGGATCGCGAGACCCTTGCGGCCGGCGGTCAGGATCGCGTCGAGCAGATGGCTCGGGCGCGACACCTGCGTCGAGCCGCGCGCGGCGACGGCGGTGACCGAGCCGATGACACCGGCACCAGCCTCCGCGGCGCCGTCCTCCGCCTCGGGCTCTTCGGCCTGCGATGCCTTGCTGGCGGGAACGAGGTTCGAGGTCTGCGCATAGCTGTCGGCGTGTTCGCCCGACAGCGCATGGAGTTTGCGTGCCTCGGCCGAGACGAGGAAGCTCGCTTCGATGATGTGATGATCGGTGACGCCGCGCCACGCACGCTGGAAATGGATGCCGCCGTCTTCGGTCAGCACCGCGGTCCAGCGCGCATCGCCGTCGTCGAGTTCGAGACGACGCGTGACGATCTCGAGCCGCGAGGTGCGATCCGCGACCGAGGCCTCCGGATCGAACACGCCGCCGAGTGACAGCGCCTCGATCATGCCGGCATCATAGCGCTTGGGGACGTAGCGCATCAGCGTGCGCATGCGGCGCGCGTGATCGACCAGATCCTTCAGGTCGCGCCCCGAACGCCCGCCGCCGGGGCCGTCGAGCACCATGGTGCCGACGCCGGCATCGACCAGATATTCGTCGAGCGCCGCATCGTCCTTGAGATACACCTCCGACCGGCCCTTGGTCGCCTTATACAAAGGCGGCTGGGCGATGTAGAGATAGCCGCCCTCGATGATCTTGGGCATGTGACGGTAGAACAGCGTCAGCAACAGCGTGCGGATGTGCGCGCCGTCGACGTCTGCGTCGGTCATGATGACGATCTTGTGGTAGCGCAGCTTGTCCGCGTTGAAGTCGTCGCGGATGCCGGTGCCCATCGCGGTGATGAGCGTGCCGATCTCGCGGCTCGACAACATGCGATCCTCGCGCGCGCGCTCGGTGTTGAGGATCTTGCCGCGCAGGGGGAGGATCGCCTGGAAATGGCGGTCACGGCCCTGCTTGGCCGAACCGCCGGCCGAGTCACCCTCGACCAGGAACAGCTCGGACTTGGCGGGATCGCGCTCCTGGCAGTCGGCGAGCTTGCCGGGCAGCGAGGCGATGTCCATCACGCCCTTGCGGCGAGTCAGTTCGCGCGCGCGCTTGGCGGCTTCGCGCGCGGCGGCGGCGTCGATGATCTTGGCGACGATCGCCTTGCCGTGCGCGGGGTTCTCCTCGAGCCATTCGGCCATCTTGTCGGCCATCAGGCTTTCCAAGGGCTGGCGGACTTCGGACGAAACGAGCTTGTCCTTGGTCTGGCTGCTGAACTTCGGATCGGGCAGCTTGACCGAGACGATCGCGGTGAGACCCTCGCGCATGTCCTCGCCGGTGAGTTGGACCTTCTCCTTCTTCAACATGCCGCTCTTCTCGGCATAGTTGTTGAGCGTGCGGGTCAGCGCGGCGCGGAACGCGGCCATGTGCGTGCCGCCGTCGCGCTGGGGAATGTTGTTCGTGAAGGCGAGGACGTTTTCGTAATAGGAGTCGTTCCACTGGAGCGCGACGTCCATCGTGACGTCGTCGCGCGTGCCCGAAATCGCGACCGGCTCGGGCATCAAAGGCACCTTGGCGCGATCGAGATACTTCACGAACGCGGCGATGCCGCCCTCGTAATAGAGCTCGACGGTCTTCATCTCCTCGTGCCGCGCGTCGGAGAGGAACAGGCGGACGCCCGAGTTGAGGAAGGCGAGCTCGCGGTAGCGATGCTCGAGCTTGTCGAAGTCGAAATCGGTGATCTTGAAGGTGGCGGGCGACGGGAAGAAGGTGACTCGCGTGCCCTTCTGGCCTTCGGCCGCGTCGCCGACGATCTTGAGCGGCATCACCGCGTCGCCGAACGCGAAGCGCATGTAATGCTCCTTGCCGTCGCGCCAGATCGTCAGGTCGAGCCATTCGCTGAGCGCGTTGACGACCGAGACGCCGACGCCGTGCAGGCCGCCCGAGACCTTGTACGCGTTCTCGTCGTTGGTGTTCTCGAACTTACCGCCGGCGTGGAGCTGGGTCATGATGACCTCGGCGGCCGAGACGCCTTCCTCGGTGTGGATGCCGGTCGGGATGCCACGGCCATTGTCGGTGACGCTGACCGAACCGTCGGCGTTCAGGACGATGTCGATCCGGTCGCAATGCCCGGCGAGCGCCTCGTCGATCGCGTTGTCGCTGACCTCGAACACCATGTGGTGGAGGCCCGACCCGTCGTCGGTATCGCCGATATACATGCCGGGGCGCTTGCGCACTGCGTCGAGGCCCTTGAGGACCTTGATCGAGTCGGCGCCATAGTCGCCCTGGTTGGGCAGGTTGGGATTATTGGTTTCGGGGTTGGATGCCATGCCCAGCATATAGGCATCGGACGCCCGAAACGGAAGCGAAATGGCCTGTGGGGACAGGGTCGTGGCGCCTGCCCCTCTCCCCTCGGGGGAGAGGGAGGGAGGAGCCGCAGGCGACGGAAGGGTGAGGGGGAGTTGGGGCGCGCTCCCGAGCCTCAGGCCCCCTCACCCTTCCCACGGCCAAGCGGCTGCGGGCCCCTTCCCTCTCCCCCGAAGGGAGAGGGCGTTGGTGCTTAGAAACGATCGGCGCGTTGGCCGAGCAGAGTCACTTCGACGCGGCGGTTGAGGCGCATGCCGGCCGCGGTCGTGTTCGTCGCGACTGGCTGGCTTTCGCCGTGGCCGACGACGCTGAAGCGCGCGCGGACGACGTCCATGTCGTCGAACGCCTGGCGGACGCTCGCCGCGCGGCGCTCGGACAGGTCCTGGTTGTGCGCGTTGGTGCCGCGCGAGTCGGTGAAGCCGTCGATCGCGACGCGGACGCCCGGATTGCCGCGCAGATAGCCGGCGAGCGGGCGCAGCTTCTCGATCGCGCCGGGACGCAGCACCGCGCTGTCGGTGCGGAACAGCACGTCTTCCTGCAGCGTCAGCGTCGCGCCACGCGGGGTCTGGCGGAAGCCGTAGTTGCGCATCGCGCGGCGGTCCCACGTCGTGGTGGTTTCGACGACGGTCGTACCGCCGCGATAGCCGCGCGGGTCACGGCCGTACGCGTCCCAGTCGAACCGGTCGCGGCGCGGGCCGGCGATGCGTGCGAATTCGCGGTTGGCATCGTCGGCTTCGCGGCGGTTGATGCGGCCGTCGCCGTTCGCGTCGAAATTGGGCATCACGAACGCGCGGCCGCGTGGCGTATTGCGCAGTTCGGGGAACAGGACCGGCACGCCCGCACCCGCCAGCCGGAAGCCGGGACGCGACCAGGGCGGGTTGCTCATGTCGTAGCGTGCGCGCTCGCCGGCTTGGGCAAATGCCGGTGCGGTCGTCGCCGCGATCATGACCAGCCCGAATGCAGCGCGTGCGATTGTCGTCTTCATCATCTTTCTCCGTCGCCCCCGCTGTGGACCGGGGCGCGATGGACCGGGATTTGCCCGCGTCTGCTTGAATGCCTCGTGACGCGGGTCGACAGCGCGCGTTCAGGCGAGCCCGACCGCGATCCGCGTCGCCTGGGGGTCGATCGCCTCGAACAGCGCGTCCTCGGTACCCGTCATCCACACCTGCCCGCGCCCTGCGAGCCGGTCGAACAGCGCCGCGCGCCGCGCCGGATCGAGATGCGCGGCAACCTCGTCAAGCAGCAGCACCGGCGGCTGCCCGGTCCGCTCCGCCACGAGATCGGCATGCGCGAGCACGATGCCGAGCAGCAACGCCTTCTGCTCGCCGGTCGAGGCAAGCGACGCGGCGCGCGCCTTGTCGCGGTGCGTGACGATCAGGTCGACGCGGTGCGGCCCCGACAGCGTACGCCCCGCGGCGGCATCGCGCGCGCGGCCCTGCCCGAGATCGGCCTGCAGGCGCGCGGCATCGCCCGCCCATCCCTCGAGCGCGAGCCCCGCACGCGGGAAGGGACCGTCGGATTGTCCCGCGAGCCGGGCGCCGAGCAAGCCGACCGTCTCGCGCCGGGCGGCGTCGACGGCGGCACCATGCTCGGCCATCTGCGCTTCGAGCGCGGAGAGCCATTCGCCGTCGGGCCGGCCCTCGTCCGCGAGCAGCCGGTTGCGCGCGCGCATCGCCGCGTCGTAGCGCGCGGCATGGTGCGCGTGCGCCGGCGCGAGCGCCAGCGTCAGGCGGTCGAGAAACCCCCGACGCTCGCCCGCGGGCGCGACGAACAACCGGTCCATCGCGGGCGTGAGCCACAGGATGGTGAGCCACTCGGCGAGCGCGTTGGCGGTGGTGGTAGCACCCTGGACGCGGACGATGCGGCGCTCCGGGGCGGCGGCGAGCGCGCCGGTCGCGACGTCCACCTCGTCGATCGCCGGGGCTTGCGGCGCGGTTTCCTCCGGGCCCGGTGGGCCATCGACCAGACCCTCCCCGACCCGGCGCGCGCGGGGAACAGCCGCGCGGCGACACCGAAACCGCCCGCCCCGCCCTGCCGCGCCATTTCGCCAAGTGCAGCCCGGCGCAATCCACGACCGGGGGCGAGCAGCGACACAGCCTCGAGGATATTGGTCTTGCCCGCGCCGTTCTCGCCGGTCAGCACGACGAACCCCGGCCCCGGCGTCAGCGTCAGGTCGGCGTGATTGCGGAAATCGGTAAGGACGAGGCGCGACAGCATCGCACCGGCCTTAGCGGCAATCTCCGCCCGCTGTCAGCCTCCGCGTCAGGCGGCAATCCGCTCGGGGACCGCACCCGCCCCGGTCTTCTGCGTGCTGAGATACGAGGCGAGCGCGGGGCCGAGTTCGCGTTGCGCGCGCAGATAGGCGACCGGCGTGACGATCCCGAGCCGCGCCCGCGCCGCATCGAGCGGTTCGTTCAGCAGCGTGAGATAGTCTTCGCCCGAAATCCACCGTGCCTTGCGGCCGTTGCGATACCCCTCCCAGACCGCCTTGGCGAACAGCATGCTGCCGGTGACGCGGATGCTCTTCAGCGCCGCCGCCGTGCCGATCAGCGCCCATCCCAACCCGCCGACCTGCGCATAGCTGAACGCGACGAGCGACGCCTCGCCCATGCTCTCGTCCGCCTGATAGCCGGTCAGCACGTGCCAGATGTCGTGCGTGTCGCGCACCCGCCGCCCGAACCAGGCATAGGGATGCGCAAGGTCGTCGACACTCGGCTCGACGCGCGACACTGCGACGAGGCCGTCCGCCGAATAGCCGGTCGTCTCGAGGAAATGCCGATACGCCGCCCCCACCGTCCCCGGCGCGAACCCTGCGACGAACGCCGGATCGGAGAAACGCTGCGCCAGTTCGACCCGGTCATAGGCGATCCGCCCGCCCTGCCCCGTCGCGATCAGCCGCGCATAGTTCATCGGCGCATTGCCGACGTTGAGCGCGCGCATGATGCGGAACACCTGCGTCGTATCATCGCCGTTCGCGAGCAGTTTCCGGATCGCATCGAACGCCGTTCGCCAATCGCGACGACCGGTGGTGCCGGGAAACGGAGGAAGTACAGCCATCGAGTCGACTCCTTACTGACACGATTGTCAGTATCAGATCCGCAAGGCGCTTCAAACGAAAAAGGCCACCCCGCAGGATGGCCTTTCGATCGATCATCAGCGCGTGACGGTCAGACGCGCATCGGCATCAGCACGTAGAGCGCGGGCGACTTGTCGTTTTCGCGGATCAGCGTCGGCGCTGCGGCGTCGGCGAGGTGGACCTCGACCATGTCGCCGTCGATCTGCGCGAGGATGTCCATCAGATAGCGGCTGTTGAAGCCGATCTCGAACGGGAGCGCGACGTAATCGCCGGGGACTTCCTCGGCGGCGGTGCCGTTTTCGGGCGAGGTCACCGACAGCGTGATCTTGTCGCGATCGAGCGCCATCTTGACTGCGCGGGTCTTCTCGGTGGCGATGGTCGAGACGCGGTCGACGCCTTCCATGAAGCTCTTGGGGTCGATCTTGAGGATCTTGTCGTTGCCGGTCGGGATCACGCGGCTGTAATCGGGGAAGGTGCCGTCGATCAGCTTCGAGGTCAGGATCGCCTGGCCGAGGTCGAAGCGGATCTTGGTCGGCGACAGCGACACGCCGACCGAGCCGTCGACCTCGTCGAGCAGTTTCCGGAGCTCGCCGATGCATTTGCGCGGGACGATCACGTCGGGCATCGATTCGGCGCCCTCGGGCCGTGGCAGCGTGACGCGCGCGAGGCGGTGACCATCGGTCGCGGCGGCCTTGAGCACCGGGTTCGAGCTGTCACCGTCCGCCACATGAAGGAAGATGCCGTTGAGATAATAGCGCGTCTCTTCGGTCGAGATCGCGAAGCGAGTCTTGTCGATGATCTGCTTCAAGGTCTCGGCGGGCAGTTCGAACTGAGTCGGCAGCTCGCCTTCCGCGATCACCGGAAAATCGTCGCGCGGCAGCGTGCCGAGCGAGAAGCGCGCGCGGCCCGCGACGATGCTCATCCGGCCTTCCGACGCGGCGAGCTGGACCTGGCTACCCTCGGGCAGTTTGCGCGCGATGTCGAACAAAGTGTGCGCGGACACGGTGGTCGCGCCGGGCTGATCGACCGCAGCGGCGATCGATTCGTTGATCTGGAGATCCAGATCGGTCGCCATCAGCTTGAGCGTACCTTCGGCGGTCGCCTCGATCAGCACGTTCGACAGGATGGGGATGGTGTTGCGCCGCTCCACCACGGACTGGACATGGCTCAGCCCCTTGAGGAGCGTTGCGCGTTCGATCGTCGCCTTCATCAAAATTCCCCGGCCTCCACAGCCGGACTCGGGGCTGGGGGCAATCCGCTAATGGCTTACCCAACAACAAAGGGTCGGAGCAAGCGCCCCGACCCTTCTTTGATCACGGTAAACGTCGCGTTAAAACACGATCAGAAGCGGAAGCCGTAGCTTGCGACGACCTGGTGGCGATCGGTGTCGACGTCGAATCGGCCGCTCGTACCGCCCGTCGCGTAATCGATGTTGCTGCGCTCATAGTTCGAATAGCGATATTCGAGCTTGGCATAGCTGTTCGGGCCAACCGCATGCTCGGCACCCGCGCCGATCCGCCAGCCGTCGAGGTTGAAGTCGGTGTCGGTGGTCTGGTTCGTGTCGCCCGCCAGCACGTTCAGCTTGGCGTTGGTGTAGCCGCCCTTTGCGTAGAGCATCGTCGTCGGCGCGACGACATAGCCGACGCGGCCACCGACATAGATGTCACGGCCCTGCTTGACGCGCCCGAAGCCGAAGTCGCTTGTATAGTCGTTGCGGCCGCTCTTCGACGTCGAGCCGGTCAGTTCGGCCTCGGCACCGAGGACGATGTTGTCCGAGGTCGCGATGTCGTAGCCGATGCCGCCGCCGTACAGCAGGCCGTCGATCTTCTGGTCGTCACGCCCGTTGTCGTTGGACACGCTGCTGCCGGCGCCGGTGTGGTCATAGCCGAGCGTGGCCTCGACGCGCGGGCCGGTGAAGGTCGGGTTGGTCTGCGCGAGCGCGGGGGCTGCGCCAACGGTCAGGGCCGCGGTGGTGGCGAACAGCGAGGCGGCGATAAGCTTACGCATTGGGATACTCCATAATGTCTTCGTCATCCCCGAACGCGGGATGGACAGCCCCAATGGACCAGCCGGCGGCACGTTGCATGAACCCCAGATAAACACGGAAATCCGTTGCTTTTGCGCCACAGGGGGTTGAAATGCAGCCCATGATTCCAAGCCATCGGCAGGATGCAGCGGACGCCGGTCCAACCGAAAAACCGCGCATTCGGCGTGGGCGGGATTTCGTCGCGCGGCACGGCGAAACCGTCTTCAACGCCGCGCACCGGCTGCAGGGCGATGCCGCGCATACCCCGCTGACGCGCGCCGGGTTCGCGCAGGCGGACGAGCTTGGCCGCGCGCTGCGGAACCTGCTCGGGGCGAAGCCCGCGCTGACCCTGTGGGCATCGCCGACCGGGCGCGCGCTCCAGACGCTGGCGGTGGTCGCCGAGCATCTCGGACTCGACTGGCATGCCGCGCGCACCGACGCGCGGCTGGTCGAGATCGACATGGGGTGCTGGGGCGGGCGCTATTATGCCGATCTTGCGGCGGAGGTCGGGTCGATTGTCCAGCCCGGCGGCACGCTGCGCGCCGCGCCCGACGGCGAAACCTATCCGCAGATCGCCGCGCGTGTCGGCGGCTGGCTGGCGGATACCGCAGCCGATGCCGGCGACCGGCTGGTGATCATGCACGGCATCTCGAGCCGCGTGATGCTCGGCGTGATGACCGGCGCTCCGGTCGACCCTGTACTTGGCGCGCCGATCGCGCCGGGACTGCCGCAGGGGTCGGTCACGCTCGTCGAGGCCGGACGCGCAACCGTCCCGCACCGCGGCACCGGCTTTGCACCGGCGTGAACCGCAGCGCGTGACGCGTGCCATCCTGCTGTTGCTCGCCGTCGCCACGCCCGTGGCAGCGCGCGACACGATCGGCATCTACACGGGATGGGGTGCGTTCCGCGATGCGACGCCGCCGCGCTGTTACGCGATCGCACGGCCGGTGATGGCGGGGGGCCGATCGACCGGGTTCGCCAGCGTCGCCACCTGGCCCAGACGCGGCCTGCGCGCGTCGCTCCACATCCGGCTCAGCCGCGAGCGCGATCGGTCCGCCGGGGTGACGCTGACGGTGGGCGAACGCCGATTCGCGCTGGTCGCAAACGGACTGGACGCTTGGGCGAGCGATGCCCCCAGCGACCGCGCGATCGTCGCCGCGCTGCGATCGGGTCGCAGCATGAGCGTCGAGGCGGTCGGCGTCGGCGGGCGGCCGTTCGCGGATGTGTACGCATTGTCGGGCGCGGCGACGGCGATCGACGCTGCGGTACTGGCGTGCAGCGGGGGATAGCTCCCCTCTCCCTTCTACCACCCCGGCGGAGGCCGGGGCCCAATTGGGAGACGCACGTGACGACGCTCCCCGCATCGTTACGCCCACCTTCCAATTGGGCCCCGGCCTTCGCCGGAGGGCTGATGTCGGGGGGCGTTCTGCATCACATCGCCGACCAATCCCCTTCTTCCACACCCTGTAGAAAAATCGGCAAAATTCCGCTATGCGCCCGCCCATGCAGACCGCCGCGAACCTCATGCCCATCCCCGGGCACATCGATCCCGTGCCCGTTCCCCGCAGCTTCGTGCCGCGCAGCGATGGGCGTATCGACCTGCTCGGGCTGTCGCTCGCCGATCTGCGGATGGCGCTGGAGACGTCGCAGCTCGAGGAGAAACAGGCCAAGCTGCGCGCGAAACAGCTGTGGCACTGGATCTACAATCGCGGCGCGACCGAGTTTTCGGCGATGACCGACATCTCGAAGACGATGCACCCGTGGCTCGAGCAGCGCTTCGTCATCAGCCGGCCGAACGTGGTCGAGGCGCAGGTGTCGACCGACGGCACGCGCAAATGGCTGCTGCGCTCGGACGACGCGCAGGATTACGAGATGGTGTTCATCCCCGACGCGGATCGCGGGACTCTGTGCGTGTCGAGCCAGGTCGGCTGCACGCTCAACTGCACCTTCTGCCACACCGGCACGATGCGGCTGGTCCGCAACCTGACCCCCGCCGAGATCGTCGGCCAGGTGATGCTCGCGCGCGATCTCGCTCGGCGAATGGCCGAGCCAGCCCGAGGGCCGCATGCTCACCAACATCGTGATGATGGGGATGGGCGAGCCGCTGTATAATTTTGAGAATGTCCGCGATGCGCTGAAGCTCGTGATGGACGGTGCGGGGCTCGCGCTCAGCCGCCGCCGGATCACGCTGTCGACGAGCGGCGTGGTACCGATGATGGCGCGCGCGGGTGCGGAGATCGGCGTGAACCTCGCCGTGTCGCTCCACGCGGTGACCAAGGAGGTGCGCGACGAGATCGTGCCGCTCAACCGCAAATACGGCATCGAGGAATTGCTGCAGGCGTGCGCTGATTATCCCGGCACGAACAATGCTCGGCGGATCACGTTCGAATACGTGATGCTGAAGGACAAGAACGATTCGGACGCCGATGCGCATGAACTCGTCCGGCTGCTGCGCAAATACGAGCTGCCCGCCAAGGTGAACCTGATCCCGTTCAACCCGTGGCCGGGTGCCGTCTATGAATGCTCGACGCCCGAGCGGATCAAGTCGTTTTCGAGCATCGTGTTCGGCGCGGGCATTTCCGCGCCGGTGCGCACCCCGCGCGGCCGCGATATCGATGCGGCGTGCGGCCAGTTGAAGACCGCGTCGGAGAAGAAGAGCCGCGCACAGCTCGATCGCGAGGCCGCTGCCGAGTCCGACGCTTTTGCTTGAGTGGAGTGGGGCTGCGCTGGCGGCAGGAGCGGGCGTTCTCGGCGGCGCGATGAACGCGCTTGCCGGGGGCGGCAGCTTTGCGACGATGCCCGCGCTGATCGGGCTCGGCGTGCCGTCGACCTTTGCCAACGCGACGAGCAACGTCTCGCTCCAGCCGGGCGCGATGGCGAGCGCGTGGACGTATCGGCATGGGCTGGAGCCCGTGTCCGGCGTCGGCATGCGGACGATGGCGGGGATCACATTCGTCGGCGGACTCGTCGGCAGCCTGTTGCTCGTTGCGACCTCGGCGCGCGCGTTCGACCTGATCGTGCCGTGGCTGTTGCTGTTCGCGACGCTGGCGATCGCGTTCGGGACGCAGGCTTCCTTATGGCTGAGGTCGCGAGTCGCGATCGGGCCGAAATCGCTGGTCGCGGTGCAGGCGATGCTGGGCGTCTATGGCGGCTATTTCGGCGGCGGGGTCGGGCTGATGCTGACCGCCGCTTGGGGGCTGTTGTCAGGCGCGACACCCGCCATGCTTGCCGCACCGCGCACGCTGATGCTCGCGGTCGCCAACCTCGCGGCGACGATCATCTTCATCGCCACGGGCATGGTCTATTGGGCGCTGTGCGTGCCGATGCTGCTCGGCGGGATCGTCGGCGGGCATTTCGGCGCGAAGCTCGGGCTGGTGATGTCGGCCAGGGTCATTCGCGTGTGGACGCTGCTGGTGACGATCGCGACGACGATCGTGTTCTTCTGGCGGGCGTACGGCTGAGAATTGTTTCCCCGCGAAGGCGGGGACCCAGTCTGGGCACCCGCCTTCGCGGGTGAACATACTTGCTCCGCTCAACCCGGCCGGCGCATCTTGAAGAGCGACTCCTCGGTGATCGCGAAATAATCCGCCGGGCCGCCGCCGCGCAGGATCGGTTCGCCGCGCGCGGTTTGGTACACGCCGTCGTCGAGCATCGCCGCGTCGATATGGATCGCGACCGCCTCGCCGAGCACCAGCCACTGGTCGAGTTCGCGGCCCTCCTTGGTTTCCAGCCGGACGATCTGCGTCACCTTGCATTCGAACTGCGCACGGCTCGCGGCGACGCGCGGCGGCTTCACGTGCAGCGACGCGAGCGTCTCGAGCCCCGCGAGCGCAAACTCGTCGACGTCCGCCGCTACATTGGCGGCGGTCGCGTTCATCGCATCGCCAAGGTCGCGCGTGACGAGGTTCCAGACGAATTCGCCCGTCGCCGCGATGTTGGCGACGCTGTCCTTCCACCCCATCGACGAGAAGCCGATCAGCGGCGGATTGTAGTTGAACAGGTTGAAGAAGCTGTACGGCGCAAGATTGGGCACGCCCTCCGCCGACAGCGTGCTCACCCAGCCGATCGGACGCGGCGCGACGATCGCGTTGAGCGGATCATGCGGCAGGCGATGGCCGCTCGCCGGTTCGTAAGAATGCCATTCGGTCATACGCTTATCCCTGCTATGGTCGGAGCTTGTCGGCTAAAGCGAAGGCCAAGCATGAACGATCCCGCCCGCCCTATCACCAGCGCCCCTGTCACCGTCGTCAAACGCCACCGGATCGCGACGCGGCTGTGGCACTGGATCACCGCGGTGACGATGTTCATCATGATCGGCAGCGGGATCGGCATATTGAAGGCGCATCCGCGTTTCTACTGGGGCCGCTACGGCGCGAACTTCGATCAGGCGTGGACGACGCTCGACCAGTGGCCGGGCTGGGTCGTGACGCTGATCAACCTGCTGACGATCCCGGCAAGCTACAACCTCGCCATTTCGCGACGCTGGCACCTGCTCTTCGCGCTCATCCTGTCGTTCGCGTTGCTCGGCTTCATGATCGTCAGCCTGTTCAACCGGCATTTCCAGCGCGATCTCCGCGTCCGCGCGGGCGAGCTGGCGCCGCACGAGGTGGCGCATGACGTGCGCGAGCATCTCGCGCTGCGCTTCCACGATCCGAAGCGGCCCGCCGCGTACAACATCCTGCAGAAGCTGGCCTATGTCGCGACGATCTTCATCCTGCTGCCGGTGATGATCCTGACCGGGCTGGCGATGTCGCCGGCGATGGATGCCGCGTGGCCGTGGCTGCTCGAGATCTTCGGCGGGCGGCAGTCGGCGCGGTCGATCCACTTCATCGCGATGGTCGCGCTCGTGCTGTTCATCATCGTCCATCTCGCGCTCGTCATCCTGGCGGGCGCGTGGAACGAGGTGCGATCGATGATCACCGGGCGCTTTCACGTCCCGGCCCACCAGCCGGAGGACGTCGCATGAGCAGCATCATCACCCGCCGCGCGCTCGTCGCCGGCGCGGCGGTCGGCGCCGGCGCGCTGCTCACCGGGTGCGACAAGATCATCCAGCACCCCGAAGCGCGCAAGATCCTGTTCATGGGCGAGGACATGAACCGCGGACTGCAGCGCGCGCTGACCAATCGCCACGCGCTGGCCCCCGAATTCAGCCCGGCGCAGATGTCGCCGATCTTCCGCTCGAACGGGACGAGCAACCCGGGGACGCCCGCGTACGACGCGATGGTCGCGACCAATTTCGCGGACTATCGGCTTCGCGTCGGCGGGCTCGTCGACCGGCCGCTGTCGGTGACGTTGCCGCAGCTGCGCCAGATGCCCGCGCGTGCGCAGATCACGCGGCACGATTGTGTCGAGGGGTGGTCGGCGATCGGCAAATGGCAGGGGCCGAAACTCGCCACGCTGTTGCAGGCCGCGGGGATCCGCGACGCCGCGCGCTACATCGTCTTCACCTGCGCCGACCTGTATCGCGGCACGCCCTATTACGAGTCGATCGACCTGATCGATGCGTTTCATCCGCAGACGATCCTTGCCTGGGCATTAAATAATCAGGTCCTCGACGTTGCGCACGGCGCGCCCGTCCGGTTGCGCGTCGAGCGCCAGCTTGGCTACAAACATGCCAAATATATCATGGCGATAGATGCGGTCGCCAGCCTCGAGGGGATCGGCAAGGGCAAGGGCGGCTATTGGGAAGATAACGTGGATTACGACTGGTATGCAGGAATCTGACGCCACCCGGGGGTGGCGCATTTCCGTACCAGTCATTAGCTAACGCGGCATGGCTCTTTTCGATCGTTTCCTGGCCCGGCAGGTAAAAACCGGCGAACTCACCCTGATCCACGCGGACGGCACGACCAAGCAGTTCGGCAAGCCCGATCCCGCCTATAATCCCGTCACGATCCGCCTCACCGCCCCCGGCGTTGCGGGCGCGATCATCCGCCACCCCGCGCTGGGCGCGGCGGAAGCGTTCATGGACGGACGCCTCGTCATCGACCGCGGCGATATCCGCGACCTCGTCAACCTGCTCAAGGGCAACAGCCCGTGGGAGCGCGGCGGCGGGCTCAATCCGTCGCTGCCGATCAAGCTGCTCGACAAGGTCGTCCACCGCGTCGACCGCGTGAACATGGCGCGCCGGTCGAAGAAGAACGTCGCGCATCACTACGACCTGTCCGACCGGCTCTACGACCTCTTTCTGGACGCGGATCGCCAGTATAGCTGCGCGTACTTCACCGATCCCGGCAACAGCCTGGAAAAGGCACAGTCCGACAAGAAGGCGCACATCGCCGCCAAGCTCGCGATCGAGCCGGGGATGCGCGTGCTCGACATCGGCTGCGGCTGGGGCGGGATGGCGCTGTACCTGCATGCGAAGACCGGCGCGGAGGTCCTCGGCGTGACGCTGAGCGAGGAACAGCTCAAGGTCGCGCGGCGCCGCGCCGAGGAGGCGGGCGTCGCCGACAAGGTGAAATTCGAGCTGATCGACTATCGCGCGCTGACGGGGACGTTCGACCGGATCGTCTCGGTCGGGATGTTCGAGCATGTCGGCCCGCCGCAGTACAAGGCGTTCTTTCGCAAGTGCCGCGACCTGCTGAGCGCAGACGGCGTGATGCTGCTCCACACGATCGGCCGGATGGGCGGGCCGGGCGTCACCGACACGTTCACGACCAAATATATCTTCCCCGGCGGCTACAACCCCGCGCTGTCGGAGATCGTGCGCGGCTATGAGGGGCTGAAGTTCTTCCCGACCGATATCGAGGTGCTGCGCGTCCATTACGCGCGGACGATCGACCTCTGGTACGACCGGACGGTCGCGGCAAAGGACGCGATCGTCGCGCTGTACGACGAGCGCTTCTACCGGATGTGGACCTTCTACCTCGCGGGTGCCGCGGCGGCGTTCCGCACCGGGGGGATGGTCAACTACCAGATCCAGCTGTCGAAGAGCCGGATGACGCTGCCGCTGACGCGCGACTATATGTTCGAGGGCGAGCGGGCGTTGCGCGAGGGGTGACGTCGGGCCGATCGGCGCCACGTGATGTCCGGCCGTTCGTCATCCCCGCGGAGGCGGGAACCCAGACTGGCGGGCTCCCATGATAGAGCCGTTACGGTAGCCAGTCTGGATCCCCGCCGTCGCGGGGATGACGGCCCTAGAGGGGTGACCGCCTCACAGGTCTGACCTCAGCGGCCGCCCTGCATCTGCGACTTCGCGGCGGAGCGTTCGTCGCCGCCGATCTTGCCGTCCTTGTTCGCGTCATATTTCGCAAACGTCGCGGCAAGCAGTGCCTGCGCCTCGGGCTGCGTGACCTTGCCGTCCTTGTTCGCATCGGCGCTGGTGAACCAGAGATCGGCGAGCCGCTTGGCGTGCACCGGGTCGGGGCGGCCCGGTCCGACCTTCATGTTGCCGATCCGCGCCTGCACCTCGGCGCGCGTCAGCACGCCGTCCTTGTTTGTGTCGGACGCCGCGAATTCGGCCTTGAACTTGGCGGCGGCGGACGCGCGCGTTTCCTGTGCGGCGAGCGGGGTCGCGAGACCGGCGAGAACAAGAACGGTTAGCGTTTGGCGTAGCACGGTCGGAACACTCCAATGAAACTGGGGGCGCTTAGCGCGGGCTGGTTGTACGCGCCATGAATGCGCCCGGTTGCACGCGGGCCGTCCAGCGCATAGGGGCGCGGACATTGGATATTGCCCGAAGGACCATGCCCGTGACCGATCAGATCAACCGCGCCGCCGGCGACGCCGGCATCAATCGGGTGGTTCTCGCCTATTCCGGCGGCCTCGACACCAGCGTGATCCTGAAATGGCTTCAGCAGACCTATAACTGCGAAGTCGTCACCTTCACCGCCGATCTGGGCCAGGGCGAAGAGCTCGAGCCCGCGCGCGCCAAGGCCGAGATGATGGGCGTGAAGCCCGAGCACATCTTCGTCGACGACCTGCGCGAGGAGTTCGTGCGCGATTACGTGTTCCCGATGATGCGCTCGAACGCGCTGTACGAGGGGCTGTATTTGCTCGGCACGTCGATCGCGCGGCCGCTGATCGCCAAGCGCCAGATCGAGATCGCCCGGATGGTCGGCGCCGACGCAGTCAGCCACGGCGCGACCGGCAAGGGCAACGACCAGGTCCGCTTCGAGCTCGGTTATTATGCACTGTCGCCCGACATCAAGGTGATCGCACCGTGGCGCGAATGGGACCTGACCAGCCGCACCAGGCTGATCGAGTTCGCCGAGCAGCACCAGATCCCGGTCAGCAAGGACAAGCGCGGCGAGGCCCCCTTCTCGACCGATGCGAACATGCTCCACACGTCGAGCGAGGGCCTCGTCCTCGAGAATCCGTGGGACGAAGTGCCGGACTATGTCTATTCGCGCACGGTGAATCCCGAGGACGCGCCCGACGTCCCCGAATATATCACGATCGATTTCGAGCGTGGCGACGGCGTCGCGATCAACGGCGAGGGGATGAGCCCGGCGACGCTGCTGTCGACGCTCAACGACTATGGCCGCCGTCACGGCATCGGCCGTCTCGACCTGGTCGAGAACCGCTTCGTCGGCATGAAGAGCCGCGGTATGTACGAGACGCCCGGCGGCACCATCTATCACCTTGCGCACCGTGGCATCGAACAGCTGACGCTCGACCGTGGCGCGGCGCATCTGAAGGACGAGCTCGCGCCGCGCTATGCCGAGCTGCTGTATAACGGCTTCTGGTTCTCGCCCGAGCGCGAGATGCTCCAGGCAGCGATCGATCACAGCCAGGAAAAGGTCTCGGGCACCGTCCGGCTGAAGCTGTACAAGGGCGGCGTGTACGTGGTCGGCCGCAAGTCGCCCAACTCGCTGTACTCGGAAAAGGTCGTGACGTTCGAGGACGACCAGGGCGCGTACGACCAGCGCGACGCCGCGGGCTTCATCAAGCTGAACGCGCTGCGCCTGCGCCTGCTCGGCCGCCGCGACCAGGTCTGAGCCGCGACGTTCCCCCGGGCGCCCTGCGCGGCACCCGGGGCCGGACGTTCGGCCATGGTGACGCCTGCAGCGAATTCCGTCGCAACCGCGCAACGTCGACGCTTGTCGAAGCCCCCTCCCGGCGCTAGGCGTCGAGGGATGGCGCGGGGGACAACCACGGAACTTCACTGGTGGCAGACGCGCACGTTCGTCGCGTGCGTCGCCTTGGCCTCGATCATCCCGCTGTTGTGGCCGGAGATCCCGCCACTGGTCGACCTGCCCGGGCACATGGGGCGCTACCGCGTCCAACTCGCGATCGGCGACAATCCGTGGCTGAGCCAATGGTATGATTTCCGGTGGCAGCTGATCGGCAATCTGGGCGTCGATCTGCTGATCGAGCCGCTTGCGCCGATCTTCGGCCTCGAGCTGGCGGTCAAGCTGATCATGATGGCGATCCCGGCGCTGACGGTGACCGGGTTGTTGTGGATCGCGCGCGAGGTCCATGGCCGGATCCCGGCGACCGCGCTGTTCGCGCTGCCGCTCGCGTACAGCTATCCCTTCCAGTTCGGCTTTGCCAATTTCGCGCTGGCGATGGCGCTCGCGCTCAACCTGTTCGCCTTCTGGGTACGGCTCGGGCGGCTGGGCAAGCTACGGTTGCGCACGATCCTGTTCGTCCCCGCCTCGTGCCTGTTGTGGCTGTGCCATACGTTTGGCTGGGGCGTGCTCGGCGTGCTCGCCTTCTCCGCCGAGCTGATCCGCCAACACGATATCCGCAAGGACGCGATCCGCGACAGCGGCGCGTCGCATGGCTGGGTCAGCGCGATCATCCGCGCCGGGATCAACTGCATCCCGCTCGCGCTGCCGATGGTGATGATGGTGCTGTGGCGGTCGGGCGACCACGTCACCGGCAAGACGCAGGACTGGTTCAACTGGCGCTGGAAGATGAACTGGATCACGATGGTCCTGCGCGACAGGTGGATGGCGTTCGACATCGCCTCGGTCACCGTGCTCTTCATCATCCTGTTCCGCGGCATCCGCGACCAGACGATCGAATATTCGCGCAACCTGTCGCTGTCCGCGCTGTTCCTGCTGCTGGTCTATATCCTGTTGCCGCAGATCGTGTTCGGATCCGCCTATGCCGACATGCGGCTCGCGCCGTTCATGCTCGCCTTCGCGATCATCGCGCTGCGCCCGCGGCACGGGCTGTCGCTGCGCGGCGCGGCGGTGCTCGCGGTGCTCGGGTTCAGCTTCTTCGCGGTTCGACTGGCGGGCACGACGATCAGCTACCTGATCTACGACCGGTCGTACGACCAGGCGATCGCCGCGATCGACACGCTGCCCGAGCGTGCGCGCGTCGTCTCGTTCGTCGGCCGGCGCTGTCGCGACGACTGGGCCTATTCGCGGCTCGAGCATGTGCCCGGGCTGTTGCTCGAGCGCCGGCTGGCGTTTGCCAACGATCAATGGTCGATGGCGGGCGGACAGCTGATGACGACACGCTATCCCGCCGCGCGCGGCTTTTCGCACGACCCGTCGGAAATCGTGTCCGACATCCGCTGCCGTGGCCAGTTCTGGCGACCGATCTCGACCGCGCTCGAGCATTTTCCGCGCGCGGCGTTCGACTATGTCTGGCTGATCCACCCGCCGGCGTTCGACCCGGCGCTGATCCACGACCTGACGCTGATCCGCCGCGACGGCACCAGCGCGTTGTTCAAGGTCAATCGGACGGTGACGCCCCGCCCCGCCGAAACGGAGTGAGTTCGCCGAGATAGTCGCGATCGGCGGCGACCGCCTCGCGCTCGCGTTCGAGGAAGTCGGCGATCGCCCGGCGGAACCCCGCGTCGGGAATATAATGCGCGGAATAGGTCGCGACGGGCGCATAGCCGCGCGCGAGCTTGTGCTCCCCCTGCGCGCCCGCCTCGACCGTCTGCAGACCGCGCGCGATCGCAGCGTCGATCGCCTGATAATAGCAGAGCTCGAAATGGAGGAACGGCACCTCCTCGGTCGCGCCCCAATAGCGACCATAGAGCGTGTCCTCGCCGATCAGGTTCAGCGCCCCCGCGATCGGTACGCCGTCGCGCTCGGCGAGGATCAGCAGGATCCGGTCGCCCATCGTCGCGCCGATCGTGTCGAAGAAACCCCGCGTCAGATAGGGCTGGCCCCATTTGCGGCTGCCCGTGTCCTGATAGAAGACCCAGAACGCATCCCAGTGCGCGGGCGTGATCTCGGCCCCGCTCAGGTGGCGGATCGTCAGCCCTTCGACCGCCGCCGCGCGCTCCTTGCGGATCGCCTTGCGCTTGCGGCTGGCGAGCGCGGCAAGGAAATCGTCGAAGCTCGCATAGCCCGCGTTCCGCCAGTGGAACTGCGTGCCTTGCCGGATGAGCCAGCCGGCCGCCTCGAACGCGGCGACCTCGTCGGGTGCGATGAAGGTCGCATGCGCCGACGACAGCCCGCTCTGGTCGGTGACGGCCTCGACCGCGGCGATCAGCGCCGGCGCGAGCGTCGGATCGCGCAGCAACAGCCGCGGGCCGGGCACCGGGCTGAACGGCGCGCACAGCTGGAGCTTGGGATAATAGCGCCCACCCGCGCGCTCCCAGGCGTCCGCCCAGGCGCGGTCGAAGACATATTCGCCCTGGCTGTGGCTCTTGGCATAGGCCGGGGCGATCGCGGCGGGCGTACCGTCGTCATCGTCGATGACGATCGGGAGTGCCTGCCACCCCGAACGCCCGCCGACGCTGCCCGAGGTTTCGAGTGCGGCGAGGAAGTCATGGCCGACAAAGGGATTGCCCTCGCCTGCGCACGCGTTCCAGTCCTTGGCGGCGATTGCGACGACGCCTGAGGCGATGCGGGCTGAGAGGGCGGTCATGTGCCCCTAAAATAGGGGCACATGCGTCAGGCTCAAGCGGCGGAGACCTGGACGATCGCGTCGATCTCGACCGCGGCGCCGAGCGGCAGGACGGGCACGCCGACCGCCGAGCGCGCATGCTTGCCGGCATCGCCGAACAGCTGGACCATCAGGTCGGACGCGCCGTTGGCGACCTTGGGCTGGTCGGTGAAATCGCCGTGCGAGTTGACGAACACGCCGAGCTTCACGATCCGCTCGACACGGCCGAGCGAGCCGAGCGCCGCCTTCATCTGCGCGACGAGCATCAGCGCGCAACGCTGTGCCGCATCCTGGCCGTCCTCGAGCGAGACGCCGTCGCCGAGGCGCCCGGTGACGATCTGGCCGTCCTTGAAGGGCAGCTGACCCGAGATGTGGAGCAACCCGTTCGCCTCGACGGCGGGGACATAGGAGGCGACGGGGGCGGCGGCCTGCGGCAAGGCGAGGCCAAGCTCTTCGAGCTTGCGGTCGATACGATCGGTCATGTCCGCGGTCTCACCACAAGCGCGGGGCTCCGGTCAAGCGGGGGACGCATCAGTCGATCCGCATCGCCTCGGCCGCCAGCGCCTCGGCCTCGACGAGCAGCGCGTCGTCGGCGGTGTTGGTCGCGACCTTCTCGCGCCCGATCAGCGTGAGCACGGGCACCGCGAGCGGGGTCACGCGGTCGAGATCGACGTGCAGCATCGTCGCCGCCGCGCGGTCGAGCAGCCCGGCGAGGCGGCCGACATCGGTCATCCGCGCGCGCGCATCCGCCCATGCCGCTTCGAGCAGCAGGTGCGTCGGCTCGTATTTGCGCAGCACGTCGTAGATCAGGTCGGTCGAGAAGGTGACCTGCCGTCCGGTCTTGCGCTTGCCGGGATGCTGGCGCTCGACCAGCCCGCCGATCACCGCGACCTCGCGAAACGCACGCTTGAGCAGATGCGACTGCTGCACCCAGTCGACGAATTCGTGCTCGAGGATATCGGCGGAGAACAGCGCGGCGGGGTCGGTGATCTTCTCGAGACCGTAGACGGCGAGCGCATAGTCGTTCGCGACGAAGCCGAGCGGCTTCAGTCCGAGCGTCTCCATGCGCCGGGTCACGAGCATGCCGAGCGACTGGTGCGCGTTCCACCCCTCGAAGCTGTAGGCGATCATGTAATGCCGCCCCTCGCGCGGGAACGTCTCGACCAGCAACTGCCCGGGTTCGGGCAGGACCGAGCGCAGCCGCTGATATTCGAGCCATTCGCGGACGTCGTCAGGGAAGCGCGCCCATTCGCCGGGATGCGCGAGAAAGCCGCGGACGCGGTCGGCGAGGTTAGTCGACAGCGGCATGCGGCTGCCGCCATAGGTCGGGATGCGCGCGGGTTTCGACGTCGCGCGGACGACGAGATCCTCGGTATCGATCTTCATCACCTCGAGGCTCAGACCCGCGAAGAAGAAGGTGTCGCCGTGGCTGAGCTGTGCGGCGAACCCCTCCTCGACGCGGCCTAGCGCGCGGCCATTGCCGAACCGGACGTTGAGCATCGTCGCCTCGACGATGATGCCCGCGTTGAGGCGGTGCTGCGCGATGAACTTGGGGTGGCTGATACGCCAGGTGCCGTCGGGATCCTGCGTCAGCCGCTTGAACCGGTCATAGGCCTTGAGGCTGTAGCCGCCGTCGCGGATGAAGCCGAGCACCCGTTCGAACGTCTCGGTCGGCAATGCCGAATAGGGCAGCGCGGACCGGATCTCGTCGAGCAGGTCGGCTTCGCGGAACGGTGCGGCGCACGCACAGGCCATGACGTGCTGCGCGAGCACGTCGAGCGCGCCGACGCGGAACAGGTCGGGATCGAGCTCGCCCGCCTCGACCGCATCGAGCGCGGCCCGCGCCTCGAGATATTCGAACCGGTTGCCGGGGACGAGGATCGCCTCGCTCGCCTCGTCGAGCCGGTGGTTCGCGCGGCCGATCCGCTGGAGCAGCCGCGACGAGCCCTTGGGCGCCCCCATCTGGATCACGCAGTCGACATTGCCCCAGTCGACCCCCAGGTCGAGGCTGGCGGTGGCGACCAGCGCGCGCAGCTTGCCGTCCGCCATCGCGCCCTCGACCTTGCGTCGCGCCTCGCGGGCGAGGCTGCCGTGGTGGACGCCGATCGGCAGGTTGTTCGCGTTCACCTTCCACAGGTCCTGGAAGATCAGCTCGGCGAGGCTGCGCGTGTTGCAGAACACGATCGTCGTGCCGTGCGATTCGATCTCGGCCATGACCTGTTCGGCGGCATAGCGACCCGAATGTCCCGACCACGGGATGCGGCCCTCGGGCAGCAGGATCGCGATGTTCGGGTCCGCGCCGGGCTCGCCGTCGACCATCGTGACCTGGTCGATGTCGCCATCGGGCGCGAGCCATGCACGGTAGCCGTCCGCATCCGCGACCGTCGCCGACAGCGCGACGCGGCGCATTCCCGGCGCGATCTTCTGCAGCCGCGCCATGCACAGCGAGAGCAGATCGCCGCGCTTGCCGGTCGCAAACGCGTGAACCTCGTCGACGATGATCGTCCGGATCCCCGCGAACATCGTCAGGCTGTCGGGATAGCTCAGCAGCAGCGACAGCGATTCGGGCGTGGTCAGCAGGATCTGCGGCGGCTTGATCCGCTGTCGCGCCTTGCGGTCGGACGGCGTGTCGCCGGTCCGCGTCTCGACGCGGATGTCGACGCCCATTTCCTCGATCGGCGTCAGCAGATTGCGCTGGACGTCGACCGCGAGCGCCTTCAGCGGCGAGACATAGAGCGTGTGGAGCCCCTCGGTCGGCGCGTCGATCAGCTCGGCGAGCGTCGGCAGGAACCCCGCGAGCGTCTTGCCCGCACCGGTCGCGGCAACGAGCAGCGCATGCTCGCCCGCGCGCGCGGCATCGAGCATGTCGCGCTGATGCCGACGCGGCTGCCACCCTCGCGTCGCGAACCAGCTTTCAAGGGGCAAGGGCAGTTTGGTCACGCAACGTTCACGCATCGTCGTCATATGGGGGCGGTGCGCCCCATCGCCATGGACCCTGTTGCTATGGATCTCATAGGCATGGACCTCATCGGCATGGTTGGCGCCCGGCGATCGAGCCCGATCGGCGTCGGATGGTTTCTCGCAACGAAAGGCTCCTGGTGTCGCTCTATCGCTACCTTCTGCCCCTGCCTCTCCTCGCGCTGCTGCCGCTGGCGAATGCGACCGCGGCGTCGCAGTCGTTCATCGGCGCGGGCGGACTGATACGGCTGAGCCATCCCTCGAGCCTGCAGCCGACGCGGAATTTCGCCGGACGCGCGCTGATGAGCGCGGGCTGGCGGCTGATGTGGGACGGGACCCCGGTCGGGCGCGGCGTCGGCGTGGTCCGGTTCTGGCAGGTCGCAAAGCCGACCGACGGCCAGGGCCAGGTGACCGAGATGATCCAGGTCGGTTTCAGCCGCAGCGCCACAGTGATCGCCACATGCGGCACCGCGGGCACGCGGTCGGGCAGCGGGCGACGGTTGCCCGACCGGATGCTCGGCGGCCATCGCTGGACGGTGTATGCGAACGGCGATGCCGGGATGAGCCAGGCGGTCCGCGCCACCAATTTCCGCACCGTGGTCAACGGCGCCTGCTATGCGATCGACCGCGTCACCTATTCGGCCGCGGCCGCCCCGCCGCCGCGGCGCAATGCC
This sequence comes from Sphingomonas sp. 22R3R2A-7, assembly GCF_036856055.1. Classification (NCBI taxonomy): domain Bacteria; kingdom Pseudomonadati; phylum Pseudomonadota; class Alphaproteobacteria; order Sphingomonadales; family Sphingomonadaceae; genus Sphingomonas; species Sphingomonas sp. 22R3R2A-7. Next base: position 2,162,802 of record NZ_JASPFR010000001.1, read on the forward strand.
CCGCCACAGGCCGTCGCCGCGGCACGGATGGATGCCATCCTGGCGACGATCAAGATCGGGCGGCGGCGCTGATCGGCCGGCGGCGCGCGCCGATCCGCGCGGTCGCCTGATCATCGCGGTCGTCGGGCGTGGAGCTGACGGCACCACCGCCTCGCTCGCGCGTACTAGCCCCATGGCAAGACTCGGCGACTGGCTCGAACCGCATCCGCACGGCATCCTGGTCAAGCCGATCGATGCCTGGATCGATCCCTCAATCCCCAGCGCGAAGGCGCTCGTGACGCATGGCCATGCGGACCATGCGCGCGGGGGCACGCGGCGGTCTGGGCGACGCCCGAGACGCTGGCGATCATGGACGCGCGCTATGGTCCGCAAACCGGCCACCCGGTCGCATATGGCGAGACGATCCGGATGGGGGGCGGAGCGGATGGCGCAGGCGACGGGGTTGATATCGGCTTCGTGCCCGCGGGGCATGTGCTCGGCTCGGCGCAAATCATTCTCGATTATCGCGGCGAACGCGTCGTCGTGTCGGGCGATTACAAGCGCCGCAGCGATCCGACCTGCGTCCCGTTCCAGCCGGTGAAATGCGACGTGTTCGTCACCGAGGCGACGTTCGGCCTGCCGGTGTTCCGGCATCCGGACACGGGCGACGAGATCGACAAGCTGATCACCGCGCTCCACGCTAATCCCGAACGCTGCGTGCTCGTCGGCGCCTATGCGCTGGGCAAGGCGCAGCGCGTGATCTGCGAACTGCGCGAACGCGGGCACGAGGCGCCGATCTATATCCACGGTGCGCTGCAACGGCTGTGCGACCTGTATGCCGAGCATGGCGTGCGGCTGGGCGAGTTGCGCCCCGTCGCCGACGCGAAGAAGGCGGAGATGGCGGGGCATGTCGTGATGTGCCCGCCGGGTGCGCTCAACGATCGCTGGTCGCGACGGCTGCCCGATCCGATCACCGCGATGGCGAGCGGCTGGATGCGCGTACGCGGACGCGCGCGGCAGAAAAACGTCGAACTGCCGCTGATCCTCAGCGACCACGCCGACTGGGACGAACTGACGGAGACGCTCGCCGAGATCGCGCCGCGCGAGGTCTGGGTGACGCATGGGCGCGACGACGCGCTGATCCACTGGTGCATGACGCGACAGATCAAGGCGCGTGCGCTTGCGCTCGTCGGGTTCGAGGACGAGGACGACTAGGCGGGCTCAAGGCGTCCCCGGGACTCGGCGCGCGGTTTGCGCCAGGCCAGCCTGCGCCGCTCGATCAGCGACCGCCACGCCCATTCCACGGGGGCGATCGTGAAGCGCGTCAGATACGCATTGGCCAGCCACAGCAGCGCCACGTCGATGACCAGCGCGGTCGCCATCAGTTCCGCCCAGCCCAGCCGGCCATAGAGACCGAGCGCGAACGGCGGGAACAGGATCCACAGTCCGACGATCGTCTGCAGCACATAGATCGACAGCGCGGTCCGGCCCGCCGCGACGAACGGGCGCAACAGCCGTGCCCCGACAAGCGTCCCCACCAGCAGGTTGACCGCGCCGACATGACCGAGCGTCATCGCCTGGCGTGCGATTTCCGTCGTCGCCCACAGCGTCTTGGCGCTGGTGTCGAATCGCATCTGTTCGGCGGCACCGATGATCCGCAACGGGATCGCGACACCGTAGGCGATGACCGTCATCCGCCAGTAGAACGCCCGCGAGCGGCTGCCCTGGAGGATGCCCAGCCTGTAGAGCGCCGCGCCGATCAGCATCACGCCGGCGGCCTCCCAGACGAACAGCAGTTCGAGCCCGCGGCTTTCGAGGTACGCGGTGACGCTCCACTGATAGGCCGCCCATGTCCTGAAGTTGCCCGTCCGCGCCTTGTCCTCGGCGACGATCCTGGCCTTGTCCTCGGCCTTGCTCTTCGCGCGCGCGGCCTTGTTCTTGGCGATCTTGGCGAGAAACGCCCGGTCCGCGGCCTCGACCGGCCGCCCCGCGCCGCGCGCGGCTTCGATGGCCGCGACCCTGGACTGCGTCTGCACCGTCGACACATAGCCATAGGTCCCGCCCGCGAACTGCAGCACCGCGGCGGCCAGCCCGAACACGATCAGCAGGCGCGGACGGAGCCGGCGGAACAGGAACGCGACCAGCGCCGCAAGGCCATAGGTGTGCAGAATGTCGCCCGGCCACAGCAGGATGAAGATGTGCACGAGCCCGAACGCGAACAGCAGCAGGTTGCGGACATAATAGCGCTTCATCACGACGCGCGTGCCGACCGCCAGCGCGGCGCGATCGGTCAGGATCACCATCCCGGCGCCGAACAGCATCTCGAGCATGCAGCGCGCGGTTCCGTTCGCGATCACCTCGCGCAGCCACCACGCGACCTGGTCCTGCGTCGCCCAGCCGAAATGACGGACATCGTCGAACGACGCGAACAGCGAGCCGCCCATGTCGTTGATGTTCATGAACAGGATGGCGAGGATCGCGATCCCGCGCAGGATGTCGAGGACCGCGATCCGCGGCGCGCCATCGGGCTCCGCCGCGGTCATCGCCGGCGAGGTCCCGCCGATTGCATGTCCGGCGTGCGTGATGTCGGCGGCATCGTCGGCGGCGGCGCTACCAGCAGTCTGATCGTTCATCGGTCTGGGCCCCCCGTGATGACGACGCGACGCTACGCCGTTGCAGGCAGAAGGCAAGCGTCAGCCGGTGCCCTCGAGCGTGCGCGCGCGGCGGCGTTGTACCGAACTGCCGATCCCAAGCGACTCCCGGTATTTCGCGACCGTCCGCCGGGCGATGTCGAAGCCCTTGCCGTCGAGCAGTTCGACCAGCGTGTCGTCCGACAGGATCTTGGCACCCTCGTTTGCGATCAATGCCTTGATCGCGCTTTTGACCGCCTGCGCGGAGACCGCGTCGCCGCCGTCGGCCGACTGGATCGCCGACGTGAAGAAATATTTGAGTTCGTACAGGCCGCGCGCGCACGAAACATATTTGTTGCTCGTGACCCGGCTGACGGTCGATTCGTGCATCTCGATCGCATCGGCCACCATCCGCAGCGTCATCGGCTTCAGGTGCGCGACGCCGTGGAGGAAGAACGCCTCCTGCTGCTTCACGATCTCGGTCGCGACCTTGATGATCGTCCGCTGTCGCTGGTCGAGCGCCTTGACCAGCCAGTTCGCGCTGGCGAGGCAGTCGCTGAGCCATGCCTTCGACGCCTTGTCCTGCTGCCCGCTCGCCAATTCGGTATAATAGCTGCGGTTGACGAGCACGCGCGGCAGCGTCGCGGCGTTGATCTCGATCGCCCACCCGGCCTTGGTCCGCGCGACGAACAGGTCGGGGACCACCGCCTGGCTCGGCTCGCCGCCGAACCGGCAGCCGGGCTTCGGATCATAGCCGCGAAGCTCGCGGATCATGTCGGCGATATCCTCGTCGTCCACCTCGCAGATCCGCTTCAACCGGCCAAGTTCTCCGCGGGCGAGCAGGTCGAGATTGTCGATCAGCCGCGCCATGCACGGATCGTAGCGGTCGGCCTCGCGCGCCTGGATCGCGAGGCATTCGGCGAGATCGCGCGCGCCGACGCCGGTCGGGTCGAACGTCTGGATGATCGCGAGAACATGCTCGGTACGGGCGAGCGGCACGCCGAGCCGCGTCGCCATGTCGAGGAGCGGGGCCGTCAGATACCCCGCCTCGTCGATCTGATCGATCAGATGCGCGGCGATGAACGCATCGTCCGCGGCGATCGCGGGACCTGCCTGCGCCATCAGGTGATCGGCCAGGCTGAGCCCGGTATCGGCGAACGCGTCGAGATCGGGGCCGTCCTCGCCCCCTGCCCCGCCCGCACTGGCACCGGTCATCGACAGCGCGCCGTCCATCCCGCTGCCGCCATCGGCGACGCTGTCCTGCTGATGGCTCTCGGTCGCATAGTCGACGTCGAGCGCGGGCTCGTCGCCGCCCGCCGCGCCCGAGACGAGGTCGTCTGCCGCGACGCGTTCGTCGCGCGGCGTCTCGGGCGCCGGCTCCTGGCCGGGGTCACGATCGGGGCCGTCGCCATCGTCGGCTGCGCCCGCCTCGAGCAGCGGGTTTCGCTCGATCTCCTCGGCCAGGAACCCCTCGATCTCGAGGTTCGACAGCGCCAGCAGCTTGATCGCCTGCTGCAATTGCGGGGTCATCACCAGCGATTGCGATTGGCGAATGTCCAGGCGAGGCGCGAGGCTCATGACACTAGAGCGAGAAGCCTTCGCCCAGATACAGGCGGCGGACGTTCGCGTCGGCGACGAGCTCGGCGGGGCTGCCCGAGAACAGCACGCGACCGTCATAGATGATGTAGGCGCGGTCGACGATGTCGAGCGTCTCGCGGACGTTGTGATCGGTGATCAGCACGCCGATGTCGCGCCGCTTCAGATCCTTCACCAGATCGCGTATGTCGGCGATCGAGATCGGGTCGATCCCCGCGAACGGTTCGTCGAGCAGCATGATCGACGGCTCGGCGGCGAGCGCACGCGCGATTTCCGCGCGGCGGCGTTCGCCCCCCGACAGCGCCATCGCGGGCGAGGTCCGCAACCGCGTCAGGCCGAATTCGTCGAGCAGCGTATCGAGCTTGCGCTGACGCTCGGCTTTGTCGGGTTCGGCGAGCTCGAGCACCGTGAGGATGTTCTTCTCGATCGTCAGCCCGCGAAAGATCGACGTCTCCTGCGGCAGATAGCCCAGGCCTAGGATCGCGCGCCGGTACATCGGCAACCGCGTGATGTCCTCGCCGTCGAGCATGATGCGGCCCGGATCGGGCTTCACCAATCCCATCACCGAATAGAAGCACGTCGTCTTACCCGCGCCGTTCGGCCCCAGCAGCCCGACCACCTCGCCCCGCCCGACCGACACCGAGACGTCGGTCAGTACGGTGCGCTTGTCATAGGACTTGGCGATCGACACGACCTGGAGGCCGTCGACCACCGGCGATTCGACGATCGGCTCGCCGTGCGCGCCGGCATTGTCGATCGGGGGCAGCGTGGAGGCATCCATCAAGATCGGCCTTCAGATAATAAGGGAGCGGCAGAAACGGGAACGGTGCGCATCGGCAGCGGGGAAACGGAAGGCGTGAATCCGGTCTCCGATCGCGAGAGCCCGGTCTTCGATCGCGAAAGCCATGTCATGCCGGGCGAGATCGATCAGTTGCGCTTGGGGACCGAGAAGGTCCCGGTCACGCGGCCGCCGGTCTGCGTCACGGTACCGCCGCTCGCCGCCGCGCCGTTGCTGCCGCGTACCGACGATCCGTCGATGACCGCACGGCCCGTGTCGAGGTTCATCGTCAGACGCCCCCCGTTGACGGTGTTGCCGCCCTGGGTGAGCGTGACGGCGCCCAGCATCGTGATCACGCGCTGGTTGAGATCGTAGATCGCATATTGGCTTTTCGCGGTCTGGTCCGGGCGCCGGACGGTGACGCCGCCCGATGCGTCGAGCCGCGAGACCTGCGGATTGCCGCCGATCACCTCGCCCGTATACGCGACCGTCATCCGCGCCGAATTGAGCGTCATGTCGGCCTGCTTGACCGACACGCTGCCGCTCAGCACGGCGCGATTGGCCTTGTCCTGCAATTCGATATGATCCGCGCCGAAGTCGATCGGCGCGTTGGAATTATGGGCACGCTGCGCGGAGACGCCGGTTGCGGCGAATGCCAGGAGCATCAGGAGGGTGGGGGCATGAAGGGCGCGCATGGCCGCTATTTCGGCCCTCGCGGCACGATCCGCAAGCGGGCATTGCCATCAAGCCTGACGGTTCGTCCCTCGAGGTCGGCGTGCAGCTTGTTCGCGCTGAACCGCCCCTGCGGCACGGTGCCCGTCACCGCGCTCCCGCTTTCCATCGTCCGCGCGCGCAGATCGAGCGTCGCATTGGTCGTGCGCAGGTCATACCCGCGCGGTGCGGTGACGTTGAGCGGACCGTCGAGACGGACCTTCTCGGTATCCATGTCGTAGCGCCCGGTATTCGCCTTCACCGTGGCGGGACCGTCGGAAAGCTGCAGCAGCGCACTCAGACGCGTCATGTCGACGACGGGCTCGGCGGAGCTCTTCTGGATCGCCGATCCGGCATCGAGCGAGAACGCCTGCCCCTTCGAATCCTGCCCGCGATATTGCGCCGCCTGGAGCTTCATCCGCTCCTGCGCGACCTCGACCTTGTTCTTGTCGAGCACGAACGACACGTCGCCGCCCGCGGTCAGCGGCGCCATGACCAGAAACGCGGTCAGCACGCCGATCGCGGTCGGCAGGCCGATGCGTGCGAGCCCGACGACGCGGTCGTGGCGGCTGCCCGGCGCCGCCCAGACCTGCCGCGGCGACCGCACCGGCCGTCGCGACGGCCCTCCGGCAGGACGTGGCGTCCGCACCATCTCAGGCGTGCGCGAAGATATCGATCTCGGGCCATCCGGCGAGATCGAGCGCCGCGCGCGTCGGCAGGAAGTCGAAACAGCTCTGCGCGAGTTCCATTCGGCCCTCACGGATCAGGCGGCGGTCGAGTTCCTCCTTCATGCGGTGGAGGAAACGGACGTCGGACGCGGCATAATCCTTCTGCGCCTCGCTCAGCACGGGGCTGCCCCAGTCGGACGATTGCTGCTGCTTCGAGACGTCCTGCCCCAGGAGCTCGCGGACGAGTTCCTTCAGCCCGTGCCGGTCGGTATAGGTCCGCACCAGCCGCGACGCGATCTTCGTGCAATAGACGGGTGCGGCGACGACGCCCAGATAATGCTGGATCGCCGCGATATCGAACCGCCCGAAATGATAGAGCTTGAGCCGTTCGGGATCGCTCAGCAGCGCCTTGAGATTGGGCGCGGCATAGTCGCTGTCGGCTGCGAATCGGACGAGATGCTCATCCGGCCCGCCATCCGAAAGCTGGACCACGCAGAGTCGATCCCGCGGCGTGATCAGCCCCATCGTCTCGGTATCGACCGCGATCGAGGCGCCGGGTGCGAAGATCCCGGACGGGATATCGCCCTCATGAAGATGAACTGTCATCCCCCGGCCCTAGCGGGGGTCGCCGCGCCGCTCAATGGGTATGCGGTCATCCCCCTGCGGCGCACAGCCGCCCAGACGGCCGACAAACCCCTGATCCGAAGCGCTTGCGAGCGCTTGGCGATGACGCACCAGACGCCCTGCCCAGAGCCGGCCTGCACGAACCCGTCGACCGTGAATGCCGTGCCGCCGTCCGATGCCTCTCTTTCGCCGTGATGCTGGGCGATGATAGAATTGCCCACAAGATTCTGTTCGCGGTGACTTGATTTTTGCGCTATGCCTCGATCACGGCGCAAAAGGTTTCGCGCCCGAAGGCCCGCGTTCGTCGTCCGGACACGCCGGTTTTCTGGAGAGATTTTGCGGGCGAACCGGGAAGACGATCAGGGCTTATGGGTTTCGATAAAGGTGGCCGCGGGAACCGTGGCGGGCGTGGCCGCGACAAGCGTGACAGCTTCGGCGGCGGCAGCGACGATTTCGGCGGCGGCAGCAGCTTCGGCGGCGGCGGCGACCGGTTCGGCGGCGGCAGCAGCTATGGCGGCGGCGGTGGCAGCAGCTACGGCGGCGGCAGCAGCTTCGGCGGCGGCGGTGATCGCTTCGGCGGCGGCGGCGGTGGCGGCGGTGGATACCGCGGCGGCGGTGGCGGCGGCTTTGGTGGCGGCGGCGGCGGCGGTGGCGCCGGTCGTGGCATGCCCCCGCAGGTTGTCGGCGAAGGCACTGGCGTCGTAAAGTTCTTCAACGCGCAGAAGGGTTTCGGCTTTGTCGTGCGTGATGACGGCGGCGAGGACGTGTTCGTGCACATCAGCGCAGTCGAGCAGGCCGGCATGGTCGCACTCGCAGAGGGTCAGCCGCTCGGCTTCACGCTCGTCGACCGCGGTGGCCGTATCTCGGCGACCGACCTGAAGATCGATGGCGAGCCGATGGCCGTTACCGATCGTGGTCCCCCGCGTGATCGCGACGAAGGCCATGGCGCCCCCGTGGTGGCGATCGTGGTGCAGGCGGCGCGCCGCAGCGCCAGCTGACCGGTGAGAAGGCGACGGGCACCGTCAAGTTCTTCAACGCGATGAAGGGCTTCGGCTTCATTCAGCGCGACGATGGCCAGCCCGATGCATTCGTGCACATCTCGGCCGTCGAGCGTGCCGGCATGGCGACGCTGAACGAGGGCGACAAGCTCGAGTTCGAGCTCGAGGTCGATCGCCGCGGCAAGTACGCAGCCGTCAACCTGAGCGCAGGTGGCTGATAACGGTTCGGTCGAACAGCGCGGTTTTCGGACACGCATGACGATCGAACGGTATGTGATCGCGGCCGGTCTCGCACTCGCGGGGCCGGCCGCTTTCTTTGCGCCCCTCCCCTGGCGGCAGACGCGGCCGCGCGCGGGTACGACGAGAGTCGTCAGGCGGGCGTGGCCGTCGGCAAGCCGGTCACGGATCGTTCCGGCCGGACGGACGCACCTGTCGCTGCGCCGCAAACGCCACGAGCGGCGAACCCGAGGACTAGCCCAGAGCCCGCCCGCCCTACGGTCGGTCCGGTCCCGATCCTGTCCGTCCGCGTCGTCGCCCGTTATCCGCATGATCGCACCGCGTTCACCGAAGGGCTGTTGTGGCATGACGGGGCGCTGTTCGAGAGCACGGGCAAGGAGGGGGTGTCCGACGTCCGGCGCGTCCGCCTCGCCGATGGCCGGGTGCTCAAGAAGCAGGCGATCGATTCGCGTCAGTTCGGCGAGGGTCTCGCGCTGTGGAACGGCGATCTGATCAGCCTGACATGGCATGACGGCATCGCGCATCGCTGGGACGTGCGCAGCCTGACCCCCAAGGGCACGAATCGCTATAGCGGCGAAGGCTGGGGGATGACGACGCTCGGGGAGACGTTGATCCAGTCGGATGGTTCGTCGTCGCTGATCGTCCGTGATCCCACGACGCTGGCAGAACGCCGCCGTATCGCGGTGACGATCGACGGGCGTCCGGTGTCGCAGCTCAACGAGCTCGAATATGTCGACGGCGCGATCCTCGCCAATGTCTGGCAGACCGGCTTTCTGGTACGGATCGACCCCGGCACCGGCGAGGTGAACGCGATCATCGACCTGCGCCCGCTGGTCAAGGAAATCGGCGCGGCCGACCGCGATGCGGTGCCCAACGGCATTGCCTGGGACGCCCGGCGCAAACGGTTGTTCGTCACCGGCAAGCTGTGGCCGACGCTGTTCGAGATCACGATCGACGCCGACGAGGCCGACGAGGGCAGCGCTATCCGTCGATGATCATGCGCCGCAGCGTATCGATCCGGTCCGCCTCCGCCGCGGGCTTGTCGGTCCGGATCCGCGCGATACGCGGGAAGCGCATCGCCACCCCGGACTTATGCCGCTTCGACCCGTGCAGCGAATCGAACGCGATCTCGAGCACCATCGTCTTCTCGACCTCGCGGACAGGGCCGAAGCGGTTGAGCGTGTTCTTGCGCACGAACGAGTCAAGCATGCGCAGTTCCTCGTCGGTTATCCCCGAATACGCCTTGCCGACGGGCAGCAGTTCGCCGTCTTCGGTCCAGCATCCAAAAGTATAGTCGGAATAATAGGAGGACCGCCGGCCGCTCCCGCGCTGCGCGTACATCATCACGCAGTCGGCGGTCAGCGGATCGCGTTTCCATTTGTACCACAGCCCCGCGCGGCGCCCGCCGACATAGGGCGAGATCGCGCCGCTTGAGCATGACGCCCTCGATCGCCGAGTCGCGCGCCCCCGCCCGGACGGCCTCCAGGCCGGTGAAGTCCTTTGCCTCGATGACCTGGCTGAGGTCGAACCGGTCGGGGTCGAGGCGCGGCATGAACGCCTCGAGCCGCGCGCGCCGATCGGTCCAGGGAAGCGCCCGCAGATCCTCGCCATCGTCGATCAGGAGGTCGTAGACGCGGACGAAGGCGGGATAGTCGGCAAGCATCTTCGCCGACACGGTCTTGCGTCCGAGGCGCTGCTGCAACGCGTTGAAGCTCGCCGCCCCGCCACCTTCCTCAAGCGTCCCCCCTTGATGCTCGCCTTTCACGAGCAGTTCGCCGTCGATGGTCGCGGAGGTCGCGAACGCCCCCGCAATGTCGGGAAAGCTCGCGGTGACGTCGTCGCCAGTGCGGCTGTACAGGCGCGTCTGCCCGGCGACATGGACGATCTGGACGCGGATGCCGTCCCATTTCCATTCCGCGGCATAGTCCGCGAGATCGACGCGAAGGTCCTCGAGCCCGTGTGCGAGCATGAACGGGCGAAATACGGGGACGTCGGCGGGCGTCGGCTGTGGGCCCTCGCCCTCTGCCCAGGCGAACAGCGTCGCATAGGGAGGCGAGAGGCCATGCCAGACCTCCTCGACCGCATCGACGTCCAGACCGAACGTCTCCGCCAGCGCGGTCTTGGCCAGCCGCGACGAGACGCCGATCCGCAGCGCACCCGTCGCCATCTTGAGCAACGCGAATCGCTCCTCCGGGTCGGATTGATCGAGCATCTCGGCGAGCGCTGCCGGCGCGTCGGACCGCGAGACTTGCATGAGCCGGTCGACGACCTGCGAGATCGACAGCGGCGAAGCCGATACCGGCGTCACCGGCTCGGGCCACAGCAATGCGACCGTCTCTGCGGTGTCGCCGACATAATCGCGGCTCATCCGGAACAGGACGGGATCGACGCGGGCCTCGATCAGCGAGCGGATGACCGCCGACTTGATCCCGGGAATGTCGAGGTCGCCCGTCAGCGCCGCCATCGCCCAGCCCCGGTCGGGATCGGGCGTGATGCGCAGATAATCGCCGATCAGCTTCAGCTTCGCATTGCGCGAGCGCGTGTAGGTGAGCGAGTCGAGCAGGGCGGCGAAGGCATGCATGATGCCCCAACGCTCGGCATGGCCGCTGTGCTCCAGGATCGCGATCGGTCGAGCGACGGGACGCCCACAACGAAAAAGGCCCCCGGGTCAGCGAGGGCCTTCCCGTCCTTGGTCCACGGTTCGGCACGAGGCAGCGCCGTGTCAGTCTATCGCGTTCTTGATCCCCTTGCCGGCGAGCAGGCCGAGCACGAGGAACACGACGAACAGCGCGATCGCGATGAAGAACAGGATCTTCGCGATGCCGATAAAGGCGCCGCCGACGCCACCAAAGCCGAGCAGCGCGAGGACCAGGCCAATGACGAGAAACGTGACGGCAAGCTTCAACATGTTCAATCTCCTGTTGAAAGCTAAACCATGTTAATTCGCATCGGTTCCGGCCTGCGCTTGGGGACGCCGTCGCGGCGATCCGATCAGCCCTTGCGGCTGGCCTCGAACAGAAACCATGCGCGCTCCTCGGCGTGATCGGTCCATTCGTCGACGATCCCGCTGGTCGCATTGTCCTTGGCTTCGTCCGAGGCATCCTTGACGACGCGGAACTGCTCGACGAGCCGCAGATTGTCCTCGCGCAGCTCGGCGAGCATCTCGGTCGGGCCGACAAAGTCCTTGTCGTTGTCCGAGATCGACTGGTGCCGCGAGATATCGCCGATCGAGCGCAGCGTCGTGTTGCCCGTCTTGCGGACGCGCTCGGCGATCGCGTCGGTCACGCCGAGGATCTGCGCGGCCTGATCGTCGAGCAGCAGGTGATAGTCGCGGAAGTGCGGACCCGACATGTGCCAGTGGAAATTCTTCGTCTTGAGATACAGCGCGTAGCAATCGGCGAGCGCCGCGTTCAGCGCGTCGGCAACCGACTTGGTGCTGTTGCTGACGAGGTCAGTGGGGGTGTCGAGCGCTGGGTTGGTCTTCGGCATGGGAGGACTCCGATTCAAAGGATCGTTGCGTAAACGATCCGATACACGAAACGGTCCGCTAAAAGGCGTACGACTTTCCGGCTCAGTCTGATCGATGCGCTAGATCAGGCGAAGCGCATCGAGCGCCATGACCGCACCGGCGACGAGGAACAGCGCGCCCGTGCCCCGGCGGATCAGCGCGAGCGGCAGACGCTGCCACCGCGACGCGCCGAGCATGACGGCGGGGATGATCACGGCCAGCGATCCGATCGTGGCACCGATCGCGGCGAGCGCGGGGATCGTGCTCCGCGCCGCCAGCGTGAACACGATGAACTGCAGGCCGTCGCCGAACGCCAGGATGAACAGCCCGAGGATCGCGGTGGCGGCCGGGCCGATCGTCCATCCGCGCAACGGGTCGGGGGCGGTGACCGTCAGCATCGCGCCCCCGCCCTGCAGCATCAGCGCGAGTGCAAGCATCAGCAGGCGCGCATTGGGCGTCAGCAACGGGGCGAGCATCGCACCGCCTGCTGCCGCAATCCCGCTCGCCGCCAGCAGCGCGATCGCCGCGGCAAGGATGACGAGCCCGGGTCTGCGATACCGGTCGGCGAGGATCGCGGACAGCCACGCGGTCCGATCGCCACATTGCGCGAACGCGGCGGCGACCAGCGCCGCCATCAGCGCATCCATGGAAACCGCATCGTCATCGGATCAGGTCAGGATCCCGACAGGCGTACGGAGCAAAGCGCGGCAAATGCATGGCACGCCTGGACATCCTGTCGCTCGCTGCCGATCGCGTCCTTCAGCGTCGCCAGCCAGCCATGGACGAGCGGGCCGTGTTCGCCCCGCGCCAGCGCCGAGATCGATGAAATGCGCGACCGTCACCGCCGGGTTCATGCCGGCGCGGTGGGCGATCAGGCGGATCGCGTCGACATCGGGGGCGAGATCGCATGCGCGGGAATAGGGTGCGCGAACGTCGATCGCGGCGATCCGCGCTTCCAGATCGGCGCGGATCGGTGCCAGATCGACTGTTTCCGCGACTCGCTTGCCCGCCATCCCCATGATCCCGCCTTTCGACTCCATCGTTGCATATCAGCATGCACCCCTGCCGATAAAGATGCGGTTAAATACCCGCCTCGTCGCGATTCGGGGGTGATAAGCCGGCAAATACGGGCGATATGGTTGACTTGCCCGCGCGCTTGCGCCATGCGCCGCGACAGATCGGGCGGTGGCATTCGTGCTGCCGCCCTAGCATTTTCAGCCTTAAGGATTGGGCTCATGGCCAAGCCGACTACCGTCAAGATCAAGCTCGTCAGCACCGCAGACACCGGCTTCTTCTACGTCACCAAGAAGAACCCGCGTACCAAGACCGAGAAGCTCTCGTTCAGCAAGTACGATCCCGTCGTGCGCAAGCATGTCGAGTTCAAGGAAGCCAAGATCAAGTAATTCGCGCGACGGCGTCTGCCGTCGTTCGTATTGCATGGGACCGCAAGGCCGTGGGTAGCGATACCCGCGGCTTTTGCCGTTTATCCGCCCGCGGCGTTCGGCGTTCTTTTCGGCGCCGTTCGTCCGGGACTAGCCTCGCGCGATGGATCAGATCAGCGCGCCGACGGCTTCCATGAAGCGGGCCAGGCTGATCGGCTTCGAAACATAGGCATCGGCGCCCGCGGCGCGGATCCGCTCCTCGTCCTCGCGCCCGGCATAGGCGGTGACCGCCATGACCGGGATCGACCGGAGCGCGTCGTCGGCCTTGAGCTCAAGGATGATCTCGTAGCCGGTCACGTGCGGCATCTGGATATCCATAATGATCAGGTCGGGGGCGAAATCGCGCGCGCGCGCGACGGCGTCCCGCCCGTCCCGCACCGGCTCGGCAAGATAGCCGTGCGCGCGCAGGAGGTCGCAGAAAAGTTTGAGGTTGAGTTCGTTGTCCTCGACAACGAGCACCTTCTTTGCCACGCGAGCCACCATTCGTTTCGAGAAGGACCACGATAGGCAATGCGCGGCGTCGATACAAATGAAGACGCCGAGGCGCTCGCGCTCCGTGCGCTGGCCTGGACCCTGGCAGAGCCCGACCGCGCGACTCGGCTGCTGTCGGTGACCGGGCTCGAGCCATCGGACCTGCGCACCCGCGCGGGCGAGACCGCGGTGCTGGCCGCCGTGCTGGGCTTTCTCGAGGCGCACGAACCCGACATGATCGCGTGTGCCGCAGCCCTCGGGATCAAGCCCGAGACGCTCGCGCGTGCCCGGATGACGCTCGAACCGGGATATGAGTCATGAAGCCGCTGCTGATCAGCGATTGCGACGAAGTGCTGCTGCACATGGTCCGGCATTTCGGGACGTGGCTGGACGAGGCGCACGAGATCGACTTCTCGATCGGGCATGGCGATTTCGCGAACAGCATGACGCGACGCGATGGCGGCCCCGCGCCGACACGCGAGGATATGTGGGCGCTGCTCGGCGGGTTTTTCCCGGCGGAGATGCACCGCCAGACGCTGGTGCCGCATGCGCGCGAGGCGCTGGCCCGGCTGGCGGAGACGACCGACATCGTCATCCTGACCAACCTCCAGGACCAGTGCCGCCTGCCCCGGATCGAACAGCTCGCGGCGTTCGGGATCGCGCACCGCGTCGAATGCAACCAGGGCGGCAAGGGCGAGCCGGTCGCGCGGCTTGTTGCCGAATATGGGAACCCGGTGACGGTGTTCGTCGACGACCTCGCCGTGCACCATGATTCGGTTGCGCGACATGCCCCCGAGGTCCACCGCCTCCACATGATCGCCGAGCCGGTCCTTGCCGCGGCCGTGCCCAAGGCACCCGCAGCGCATGCCCGGATCGACGACTGGCGCGACGCGCACGACTGGATCGTCGCGCAGTTCGCCGCGGGCCCCAGCAAGGATCCCACACCCCCGCCCGCGTGACGGCAATCCGGTTGCGCCCCCGATATTCCCTGCGACGCTACGCGCTCGGGCAAGGGGATGGCGATGCGAACAGCGTGGTTGATGACGGCGGCGATACTGACGGCGCCGATGACGGCGCCCGGGACGGCACAGGCGCAGTCGCGACCCGACCAGAAGGCGTTCCTCGGCCTCTACAAGGAACTGGTCGAGACCAACACGACGCTGTCGTCGGGCAGCTGCACGCAGGCGGCGGCGCAGATCGGTGGGCGACTGAAGGCCGCCGGCTATGCGGATGCCGACATCACCTATTTCTCGGTGCCCGAGCATCCCAAGGACGGCGGGCTCGTCGCGGTGCTCAAGGGATCCGACGCGTCGATCAAGCCGATGCTGCTGCTCGCGCATCTCGACGTGGTCGAGGCGAAGCGCGAGGACTGGGTGCGCGATCCCTTCACGTTGATCGAAGACGGTGGCTATTATTACGCGCGCGGCGCGGTCGACGACAAGGCGCAGGCGGCGATCTGGTCCGATGCGATGATCCGGTTCAAGACCGGCGGATACACGCCCAAGCGGACGATCAAGCTCGCGCTCACCTGCGGGGAGGAGACCACGTTCGCGTGGAACGGCGCACAGTATCTGGCCAAGGAGAAGCCCGACCTGATCGCCGCCGAATTCGCGCTCAACGAGGGCGGCGGCGGGCGACTCGACGATACCGGCAAGCGCCAGCTGCTGGCGATCCAGATCGGCGAGAAAGCAGCGCAGAACTATACGTTCCTTGCCACCAACCCCGGCGGACACAGCTCGCAACCGACACCCGACAACGCGATCTACGAACTCGCGGACGCGGTGAAGGCGGTGCAGGGATATGAATTCCCGGTAAGGTTCACCGATACGACCAGGGCGTTCTTCGCGGCCAGCGCCAAGGCGATGCCGGGCGCGATGGGAACGGCAATCACCGCGCTGCTCGCCGATCCGGCGGACAAGGCGGCGGATGCGATCGTGAGCCGCGACAAGGCGATGCATTCGACGCTCAGGACGACGTGCGTGGCGACGCTGCTGAGCGCCGGACATGCCGAGAACGCGTTGCCGCAGCGCGCGACGGCGAACATCAACTGCCGGATCTTTCCGGGCGAGACGGTGGACGGCACGCTGGCCAAGCTGAAGGAACTCGCCGGCACGAAGGTCGCGGTGACGGCGAACCAGCCGGTACGTCCGACCGCGATCCCGCCGACGCTCGACCCGAAGATCATGGGACCGGTGACGAAGGTCGCGGCAAAGCATTTCCGCGGCATCCCGATCCTGCCGCTGATGTCGACGGGCGCGACCGACGGGATCTTCTTCGAGGCGATCGGCATCCCGGTGTACGGCGCGCCCGGCGTGTTCATCGACAAGGACATGGGGGGTATCCACGGCCTCAACGAACGCATCCGCGTCGAATCGCTGTACGACGGCCGCGACTATCTGTTCGATCTGGTGAAGGCGTTCGCGGGATAACCGGCCGCGCCCCTCTCCCCGGCGGGGAGAGGGCGGTTACACCGTGACCTGCTCGCCGAGCTCCAGCACCTTGCCGGGCGGGATCTTCAGGAAGTCGGTCGGGTCGCTCGCATTGCGCTGCAGGAACATGAAGATGCGGTCCTGCCAGGGCGGCATGCCCTTTTCCGCGTCGGGCTTGAGCGTGTTGCGCCCGATGAAGAACGACGTGCGCATCGGATCGAGCCCGAGCTGTTCGGTCTTCGCACCAACGCCCAGATCGCGCGGCACGTCGGGCGACTCCATGAACCCATAGGTCAGCACGACGACCGAGAAATTCTCGTCGACGCGCTCGGTACAGACGCGCTGCAGAATCGTCGACGAACGGGCGATCGGCGGTGCGAATGCTGACGATCAGGTTGGTCTCGTGGAGCACCTTGTTGTGCTTGAGATTGTGCAGCAGCGCACCCGGCGTCGCGTAGGGGTTGGCGGTCAGGAACACCGCTGTGCCGGCGACACGCTCGGGCGGGCGCTTTTCCAGGGCCGCGGCGAGATCGGCCAGCGGGATGCTCTGACGCTTCTCGAACGCGCTGACGATCTGTTTCCCCGGACCCAAGTGAAGATGATCAGGCCGATCGACGCGGCAATGACCAGCGGCACCCAGCCGCCTTCGATCACGCGCAGGATATTGGCGCCGAAAAAGATCAGGTCGAGCGTCAGGAACGGCAGGATCGCGGCGAGGGCGAGCGGGCGCGACCAGTTCCAGCGATGCCGCACGACGATGTACGCAAGCAGCGTGGTCACGACCATCGTCCCGGTCACCGCGATGCCGTACGCCGCCGCCATCGCCGACGACGTCTTGAACTGCACCACCAGCACCAGCACGCCGATCAGCAGCAGCCAGTTGATCGCGGGCAGATAGATCTGCCCCGCGAACACCGCCGATGTCTGGCGGATCCGCAAGCGGGGGAGCAGGCCGAGCTGGATCGCCTGCTGCGTCAGGCTGAATGCGCCGGTGATGACCGCCTGGCTGGCGATCACGGTGGCGAACCCTGCGAGAATGATCAGCGGACCGCGCAGGCTTTCGGGCGCCATGAGGAAGAACCAGTCGCGGTTGGCGAACGGCACCCCGCGCGTCGCCGCATCCTCGAGCGCGGCGAGCGCGAACGCGCCCTGCCCCAGATAGTTGAGCGCGAGCGCGGGGAAGACGAGGAAGAACCAGCCGAGGCGGATGGGAAGCTTGCCGAAATGCCCCATGTCGGCGGTCAGCGCCTCGGCACCGGTGACCGTGAGGAAGACCGCACCGAGCACGAACAGCCCCGTGACGCCGTGGGTCATCAGGAAGGCAACGCCGTAACTGGGCAGGAAGACGCGCACGATCGAGGGTTCGTCGGCGATGTGCCACACGCCGAGCCCGCCGATCGCCAGGAACCACAGGATGCAGACCGGGCCGAACAGCTTGGAGACGTGCGCGGTGCCGCGCGCCTGGATCAGGAACAGGCCGATCAGGATCGTGATCGTCAGCGCCCGCACGGTCGATTCGCTGAAGATGTGCGCGGCGCTGGGGATCGTGCGCAGCCCTTCCATCGCCGACAGCACCGACAAGGCCGGCGTGATGATCGCATCGCCGTAGAACAGCGACGCGCCGGCCGCGCCGAGCACGATCGCGATCTTCGAGCGGACGCCCAAGGCGCGGCGTGCAAGCGCGGCGAGCGCGAGCACGCCCCCTCGCCCTGGTTGTCCGCGCGCATCAGGAAGATGACGTATTTGACGGTGACGACGAGAAACAGCGACCAGAGCGCGAGGCTGAGGACGCCCAGGATCTCGCTGGCATCGATCCCGCCCGCGGTCGTCTGGCCAAGCGCCTCGCGGAACGCATAAAGCGGGCTGGTGCCGATATCGCCGAACACCACGCCGATCGCGCCGACGGTCAGCGCCGCCAGCGCAGGGTGCGCGTGCGATGACCCCGCGGGGTGCGCGGCAGACGGCGGGGTAATTTCACGGGTTCCGACGACGGACGACATGGCGCGGGAAGCGCTCCTCATGGAGGGACGGCGCGCTTTACGCCGATTGCAGCGATGCGCAAGTGCGCACCCCTGCACTGCACAATCGCTTGATTCGCGACTCGAGCAGCGGCATGGCGGCGGAATGGTTCCCTTTTCGTTCGGAGGGCATACGCTTTTGGCGTTGCCCCAAGGCGCGCTGTTCTGGCCGTCGCGCGGTGCGCTGCTGGTGGCGGACCTGCATTTCGAGAAGGCGAGCTGGTACGCCAAATCCGGCCAGATGCTGCCACCCTATGATTCTGATCGCGACGCTCGCGGATCTTACCGCCGTGGTCGACGCGACACGCGCACGCGAGGTCTGGTGCCTCGGCGACAGTTTCCACGACAGTGACGGGTGCGCACGCCTGCCCGACCGAGCGCAGGACCTGTTGCGCGGGCTGACCAGCGCGACCGACTGGACATGGATCACGGGGAACCACGATCCCGAGATCCTTGACCGCTGTGGCGGCCGCGTCGTCACCGAGGCGGTGGTCGACGGACTGGTGCTGCGGCACGAGGCGGATCGCGGCGAGGACCGGCCCGAACTGTCGGGCCATTTCCATCCCAAGCTACGCCTGCGCGTACGCGGCAAGAATGTCGCGCGGCGGTGTTTCGTGGCGACACAGACCAAGCTGATCCTGCCTGCCTTCGGCGTGCTGACCGGCGGTCTTGACCCCAATCACCCGGAGATCCTGCGCGCGGTCGGCCTGGGTGCGCAGGCGCTGATCCCCGTTGCCGACCGGCTGTTGCGCTTCCCGATCGCGGCGTAGGACGTCAGCTAGCGATCGTCGGAAACGCCGCGCGAAATGCCGCAAGCTTCGGCTTGTCCCAAGCGACGATGTACGGATGCGTCGGGTTCCGGTCGAAGAAATTCTGGTGATAGGCCTCGGCGGGGAAGAAATTGCCGGCCTCGACCCTGGTGACGATCGGACGCGGAAACGCGCGCGTCTGGTCGAGTTGCGCGATATAGGCGCGGGCAACCTTCGCCTGTTGCGGTGATTGCGGGAAGATCGCGGAACGATAGCTGGTGCCGCTGTCGGGGCCCTGGCGATTCAGTTGCGTCGGGTCGTGCGCGATCGAGAAATACACGCGCAGCAACGTTCCGTAGCTGACCGCGCGCGGATCATAGCTGATCCGGATCGCCTCGGCATGCCGCGTCGTCTCGGTCGAGACCTTGTCGTAGCTTGCGGTATCCCTGGTCCCGCCGGCATAGCCCGCGGTGACCGCCTTGACGCCCTTCACATGTTCGAAGACCGCCTCCATCCCCCAGAAGCACCCGCCTGCAAGGATCGCCGTCTGGATCCCGGGCGTCGGTGCGACGTCCGCCTTGACCGCCGGGATGATCACCGCACGCTCGGCCTGCGCTGTCCCGGATGAGATGACCGCGCCGGCGATACCGAGGACGGCGAGTGTGGCGATGAGGGGCGTTTTCATGTCATCCTATGTGGTGAGCACGCAGATGATTTCCAAGCCGTTGTAAACAAAGGCCGATCAGCGTTGACCCTGAACGATGCTTGTCACGTGACGCTCGAAATCATGCTTCGCCTCGGCGGGCTGAAGTGCAAGCAGACCAAGTGCGCCCAGCATGAAACCACCGGTGAACTGCCAAAGAAAGCTCGACTTGATAAGACTGCGCATCATGCGCTCCTGTTGAATTGGTACCGGCGTCATCGTGAAGATCACGTCAGCTACGTACCGGCATGTCGGTTAGACGCCGGGTTTCGACAATGCCGTTTTTAGAAACTCTCGATTAACGCGGCATGGCCGATCGGTTCATCTACCGGCAGGGTTGCCGGCAGATGTCGCGACGTGTCGCCAATGTTGCGGAAGCGGGCCCGATCGTGTCAGCCCGCCGCCATCGCCGCTGCCGTGGTCAGGCCCTTACCGCAGCGCGGCGCACGCCGTCTGGATCCGCGTGCACGCCTCGCGCAGCAGCGCGTCCGAGGTCGCGTAGCTGATCCGGAACGCCGGGCTGAGCCCGAACGCCGCACCCTGCACCACCGCGACCTTCGCATCGTCGAGTAGATAGCCGACCATCGCCTCGTCGGTATCGATCAGGCGACCACTCGGCGTCGTCTTGCCGATCAGGTCGGCGAACGACGGGTAGACGTAGAACGCGCCCTCCGGCGTCGGGCAGTCCATGCCGTCGATCTGGTTGAGCATCGACACGACCAGATCGCGCCGGCCCTGGAACGCGGTGTTGCGCTCGGCAAGGAACGACTGGTCACCGTTGAGCGCGGCAACCGCGGCGGCCTGCGCGATCGAGCAGGGGTTGGAGGTCGACTGCGACTGAAGCTTGGCCATCGCCTTGATCAGCCACGCCGCGCCGCCGGCATAGCCGATCCGCCAGCCGGTCATCGCATAGGCCTTCGAGCAGCCATTGACGGTCAGCGTGCGCTCGAACAGCTCGGGGCACGCCTCGGCGATCGTCGCGAACTTGAAGCCGTCATAGACGATATGCTCGTACATATCGTCGGCGAAGATCCAGACGTGCGGGTGCTTCGCCAGCACCGCGCCGAGCGCCTTGAGTTCGTCGATCGTGTAGCCGGCGCCGGTCGGGTTCGACGGCGAGTTGAGGATCACCCACTTGGTCTTCGGCGTGATCGCCGCGTCGAGTGCGGCGGGATCGAGCTTGTAGCCGACCTCGGGGCCTGCCTTGACGATCACGGGGACGCCGCCGGCGAACTGCACGACGTCGGGATAGCTGACCCAGTAGGGCGCAGGAATCACGACCTCGTCGCCCGGATCGATCGTCGCGACCATCGCGTTGAACAGGGTGTGCTTGCCGCCGACGTTCACGCTGATCTGATCGGTGGTGTAGGTCAGGCCGTTGTCGCGTGCGAACTTGGCGACGATCGCCTGCTTCAGCTCGATCGTGCCGTCGACGTTGGTGTATTTGGTCTTGCCGTCGCGGATCGCCTGGATCGCGGCCTCCTTGACGAAGTCGGGCGTATCGAAATCGGGTTCGCCCGCGCCCAGCCCGATCACGTCGACGCCCGCGCGCTTCAGTTCGAGAACGCGGCTGGTGATCGCGAGCGTCGGCGAAGGGCTGATGCGACCGAGCGCGGCGGATGCGTGCATGATGGAACCTTTGCGGTTGTCCGCAGAGCTCGCCTGCGGCATTCGCGGCGGCTATACCCCCCGATCGGCGGATTTCGCAACCGCAACGATCGCGGGAATGAGGCCGCGCACTGCATTTCCCATGTAGAAACCATGCCTGAGGTCTGCTCTCGTCAGCGGCCCCTCGACCGCCGTGCCGTTCGCGATCAGCTCGGCGCGCAGGATCCCGGGGAGCAATGCGCCGGCCGGCGGTGTCACGAGCATGCCATCGGCGCGCGGGACGAAGATCGACGTGAAGCTGCCTTCGGTCAGAAACCCCTGTGGATCCTCGAACACCACTTCGAACGTGCCCGCCTGCCGGCGCGCGTCTTCATAGAATGCGCGGTCGCTGGTCTTGTGGCGCAACCGGATGTCCGCGGTCGGGACCGGCAGCGGCATGACCGTCACCTCGATCCGCGCGGGCGAGACCGGCATCGGGCCGACCTGGATCGCGACGGCGCCCGATGCGGCGACGAGCAACCGGATCCGCCGGGGGCCGCGCAGCCGGAACGTCGCCGCCTGGAGTTCATTGCGCGTGCCATGCCGATCGAACGCGAAACCGAGTGCGGCGGCGCTGGCACTCAGCCGCGCGAGATGACGCTCGAGGCGCAACAGCCCGTGATCGGGGTCGAACGCCATCGTCTCGATCAGGTCGAGCGGCCGTCGGCCTGCGGTGAGAAACGCCGCCTTGTCGAGGCATTCCTGCCATTCCTGGTCTGCAACGCTGTCCGCGACGATCCCCGATCCGAGCCCCATCACCGCGTGGTCGTCCTGGATCGTCAGCGTGCGGATCGCGACGTTGAACATCGCGTCGCCATTCGCGTCGATGCACCCGATCGCGCCCGTGTATGCGCCCCGGTCGCGTCCCTGCTCGACCTCCGCGATGACCTCCATCGCGCGCTGCTTCGGCGCGCCGGTGATCGATCCGCAGGGAAACAGCGCCGCGATGACGTCGACCGCGTCGCGCCCGGAGTCGAGCGTCGCGGTCACGGTCGACGTCATCTGGTGGACGGTCGGATAGGTCTCGATGCTGAACAGGTCGGGGACCGCGACGTCGTGCGCGACCTGCGACAGGTCGTTGCGCATCAGGTCGACGATCATCAGGTTTTCGGCGCGCTGCTTCGGATCGGCGGCAAGCCCAGACGCGGCTGCGCGATCGGCATCGGGCGTCGCACCGCGGGGGCCGTCCCCTTCATCGGCCGGCAGGTCAGCCGGTCATGCTCGAGACCGAAGAACAGCTCGGGCGACAGCGACAGGATCGCCTGCATCCCGGTATCGATCAGCGCGCCATAGCCCGCCCGCGCCTGACCGCGCAGGCTGGCGTAGAGCGCAAGCGGATCACCCGCATAGGGTACGACCGCGGCAAAGGTCAGGTTCGCCTGATAGATGTCGCCCGCGGCGATCAGCGCGAGGACACGCGCGATCTGCGCATCGTACGCGTCGCGATCGATCTGCGGTTGCGCCGTGCCGACCCACGCGCCCGCCGGATTGGGCAGGCGCCGCGCGACCGCGTCGGCGGCGATCGTCTCGTACCCGTCGAACAGCCCGAACCACAGCAACGGCGCACGCGCGGGGCGGTCCGTCTCGGCGCTCTCGGGGTCGGCCCCGTCCGGGCGGATGCTGCGCGGGGCGAGCGCCAAGCCGGCCTCGTAACTCATCATCCCGGCGGCGTGGAGGCCCTCGGCCGTGGCGGCGCGCAAGGCCTCCAGCGCCGGACGAACCGCTTCCGGAGTATCGGCCCGCACGATCTCGTACCGGCGCGCGGTACAGGCGTGCGGGTGCCCCATTCTCGCGGGCATCGTCGAGCAGGACAAAAGGCGCGGTAAACATCGCTGTCCCTGTTGCACGGGCGGAGCGGCCGACCGCAAGCGGCGATTGCCCGAAACCGTCCAACGACCTATTTTGCACATATGACACAGACGCCCACGCCCCCCGCCGTTCCGCCGCTTCGCGCCGCGATTGTTCCGGTCACGCCGATCCAGCAGAATTGCACGCTGATCTGGTGCACGAGCACGATGAAGGCGGCGGTGATCGATCCGGGTGGCGACCTTCCGCGGATCAGGGCCGCGATCGCGCAGGCGGGCGTGACGGTCGAAAAGATCCTGCTGACGCATGGACATATCGATCATGCAGGCGAGGCAAGGGCGCTTGCGGACGACCTGGCGGTGCCGATCGAAGGTCCGCACGAAGCCGATCGGTTCTGGCTGCAGCGGCTCGATCAGGACGGCCCGAAATACGGCATCGCCGGCGTCAATTTCGAACCCGACCGCTGGCTGGTCGAGGGCGATGTCGTCACGATCGGCAATCTTTCGCTCGATGTCTACGAGACGCCCGGGCACACCGAAGGCCATGTGATCTTTCACCACGCGCCCTCGAAGTTCGCGCAGGTCGGCGACGTGCTGTTCCAGGGATCGGTCGGGCGATCCGACATGCCGGGCGGCAATCACCAGATTCTCATCAAGTCGATCGTCGAAAAGCTTTGGCCGCTCGGCAGCGACACGAGCTTCATTCCCGGACACGGCGCGGCGAGCACGTTCGCGCACGAGCGGGCGAACAACATGTTTGTGAGCGACCGGGCGCTCGCCGCCTGACGCCCGCGCGGTACCGCCAAGCGTTCCACGCCCGTGAAGGCGGGGGTGGGACGCCTGCCGCACGGCGACCTACTTGCGTTCGCCTGCGCTTTCGGCGCGGATCGCCTTGAACTCCGACCCTTCGCGCCATTCGGGCCAGGCCCGGCCGTTCGCAAGCGTCGTCCCGATCGTCTGAAACAGCGCAACGTCCTGCGCCGCGCCGCGCAGGTCCCAGTCCTTGCTCCAGGCATCGCAGGTCTGGTGATAGCATTTCATATAGCCGTCGAGCCACGCCTGCCCGGCAGGACGACCGCCCGTGACGAGATCCGACGCGCCGCTGATCGCCATCAGTAGCAGCGTCGGCACACCGCGACGCGCCACCGCGAAATGGTCCGCGCGGTAGAACAGCCCGCGCTCGGGAAGCGCCTCGGGCGTGACCACCCGGCCCTGCGCCTTGGCGGCATCGCCCAGCATGTCCTCGAGGCTGTTCTGCCCCGCACCCACCAGCAGGACGTCGCGGGCGGGGCCTGCGGTCTGGAGGATGTCCAGCGTCAGGTTGGCGACGGTCTTCGCCGCCGGATAGACCGGATCGACCGCATAGGTTTCCGAGCCGAGCAGGCCCCGTTCCTCGCCGCTCCACAGCGCGAAGACGAGGCTGCGGTCGGTGCGCGGGCGCTTTGCAAAGGTCCGCGCGAGTTCGAGCACGCCCGCCACGCCGAGTGCGTCGTCGTTGGCGCCGGGCCGGATCGTGCTCCCCTGCGCATCGGGTGCACCGATACCATAGGCGTCCCAGTGCGCGCCGAACATCACGACCTCGTCCAGATGCGTCTTGCCGGGCAGCTTGGCCAGCACGTTGCGACTTTCGGCGGTGTCGTGCTGCACGGGCAGGTCGACGCTGAACGCCTGCTTCAGGACCACCGGGCGGAAGTCGCTGCGCCGCGCCGCCTTTCGCAGCGCCGCGAGGTCCTGCCCCGATTCGGCGAACAGCCTGGTCGCGGCGGCCCCCTCGATCCAGCCCTGCAGCAGGACTCGCGAGCTCGGGTCGCTGCGGACGATGTCGTAATTCTCGCCGGCGGGCGCCTTGACCGTATCCCAGCCATAGCCCGCCCCCGCGGTGTCGTGCACGATCAACGCCGCGACCGCACCGCGGCGCGCCGCCTCCTCGAACTTGTAGGTCCAGCGGCCGTAATAGGTCATCCGGCGGTCGCCGAACCGACCCTTTGAATCGTCGCCGGCCGTCGCCTCGAAATCGGGATCGTTGACGAGGAAGACCGCGACCTTGCCCTTGAGGTCGAGCCCCTTGAAGTCATCCCAGCCACGCTCCGGCGCGGTCACGCCATAGCCGACAAAGACCATCGGTGCGCTGGCGATGGCGACGCGGTCGACCCCGCGCACGGTGCTGAGATAGACGTCGCGCGACTGAGTCAGCGTCTGCGTGCCCGCGGTGACCGTACCCGTTCCCATCCGCGTGTGGACGAGCGGCACGGCCTGCGTCCAGCTGCCGTCCGGACCGCCGGGCGCGAGTTTCATCGCCTTGAACTGGGCGACGAGCCAGTCGATCGTCTTGGTCTCGCCGGGTGTCCCCGGCGCGCGGCCCTCGAACGCGTCGGACGCCAGCGTCTTCACGTCCGCCGACAGCCGTTCGGGCGAGACCGTCTGCTGCGCGAGTGCTGGCGCCGCGATCGCCGTCGCCGCGATGGCGAGGGCCGTGCCGAGGAAACGATGCGACCGGGTCATGCGCGCCCCCCGTCGGAACGAGCTGGAAGGTCGTTGCCGCCGGTACGACATGCCCCTGATAGGCGATCGCGAGCGCCCAGCCCGCGAGCAATGCCATCACCGCCCACGTCACCAATGCGCCGAACGCGCGTGGCAGATTGGAGGTCGGGCGGTCCATGCCGAACGCATGCGCGACACGCGCGAGGACGAAGGCGACGCCCGTGATCCACAACAGCGTCGGCGACCCGCCGCCCAGTTCGATCAGCGCGAACAGGATCAGGATGAACGGCGCATATTCGACGAAATTGGCCTGCGCGCGCATCCGTCCCTGCAACAACGTGTTGCCATCGTCGCCGAGCAGGATCTTGTTCTTCAGCCGTGTCGGCACGATCCGGAAGGCGAGCCAGAGATTGACGATGGCCGCCGCGGCGGCGATCGTCAGCGTTACGGGCAGGATCATGCTGGTCGTTCCTTGATTTTTGCAGTGCCGTACCCCGTGCCACCCCGCCACGATGCTTGCAACGCAGGCGATTATCGCTATAGCGCCACGCTTCGCGATGCGTCAGGCCGTATGGTAGCTCACGCGGCCGACCTTAACAGTCGGTTGCCGACTTCCACGTCCGGGCCTATCGGAGCCCCGACCTTTTAAAAGAACAAGGTGCCGAAATGGCCGTCCCCAAGAGAAAAACCTCGCCCTCCAAGCGCGGCATGCGCCGTGGCCACGATTCGCTGACGATCGCGGCATTCCAGGAGTGCCCGAACTGTGGCGAACTGAAGCGCCCTCACAACCTCTGCACGTCTTGCGGCCACTATAACGGTCGCGAAATCCTTTCGGTCGAGGGCTGAGCCCTCACCTGAGCGAAGGACGTGAGCATGCCCGACAGCGCCTGGATCGCCGTCGATGCGATGGGTGGCGATGACGGGCTGGCGGTGATGCTGGCTGGCGTAGCGCGTGCGCGACGCCAGTTCGACGGCATGCGCTTCCTGTTGGTCGGCGACGAGTCGGCGATCTCGCGAAGGTCTCAAGGACCATCCGAATCTCGAACAGAATTCCGAGATCGTCCACGCGCCCGGTGTCGTCGGTTCGAGCGACAAGCCGAGCCAGGCGATTCGGCGTGCCAAGACGACGTCGATGGGAATCGCCATCGATCTGGTGAAGAAGGGTCGCGCTGCAGCAGCGGTGTCGAGCGGCAACACCGGTGCATTGATGGCGATGGCGAAGCTGTCGCTCCGGACTCTCCCTGGGATCGATCGGCCTGCGCTGGCCGCACGATTGCCGACACTCGGCGATACCGACATGGTCATGCTCGACCTTGGCGCGAACACCGAGTGCGACGCGCGCAACCTCGTCCAGTTCGCGGTCATGGGTGCCGCCTATGCCCGGACCGCGCTCGATATCCCGCACCCCCGCGTCGCGCTGCTCAATATCGGCAGCGAGGACATGAAGGGTACCGACGAGATTCGCGAGGCCGCCGCATTGCTGCGGACCGCGGCCAAGCTCGACATGGACTTTAAAGGCTTCATCGAAGGTGACCGCCTGTCGCGCGGCGATGTCGACGTCGTCGTCTGTGACGGATTTTCCGGCAACATCGCGCTGAAGACGGCGGAGGGAACCGCACGGTTCGTTGCCGATCTGCTCAAGCGGGCATTTCGTAGTTCGGTCCGTTCGAAGCTGGGGTTCCTCATCTCGCGGCCGGCAACCGAACTGCTGCGCGATCATCTCGACCCCAATAATCACAACGGCGCCGTCTTTCTCGGGCTGAACGGCATCGTCGTCAAAAGCCATGGCGGCGCGAACGAGCGCGGCGTGGCGACGGCGATCGGCAATGCCGCCAAGATGGTGCGCAACGATCTGGTCCGCCGCATCAGCGACGACCTGGGCAACGTCAAGGAAGCCGCATGATCCGCTCCGTCGTCACCGGTACCGGGTCGGCGCTGCCCGCACGCCGCGTATCGAACGCGGAACTCGCGGCGCAGGTCGATACCAGCGACGAATGGATCGTCGAGCGTACCGGCATCCGGTTCCGCCACATCGCGGGCGAAGGCGAGACGACCGCGACGCTTGCGGCCGATGCATGCCGTGCCGCGCTGACCGCAGCGGGTATCGACGCGCAGGGCATCGACCTGATCGTGCTGGCGACCGCGACACCCGATCAGACATTCCCCGCGACCGCCACCAAGGTCCAGGCGATGCTCGGTATCGACGACTGCGTCGCGTTCGACGTCGCGGCAGTCTGCTCGGGCTTCCTCTACGCGGTGCAGGTCGTCGACAGCATGATCCGCAGCGGCGTCGCCAAGCGCGCGCTGGTGATCGGCGCCGAGACGTTCAGCCGCATCCTCGACTGGGAGGACCGGACGACCTGCGTGCTGTTCGGTGACGGTGCGGGCGCGATCGTGCTCGAGGCACAGGACACCGCCGACGAGGGCGGCCGCGGCATCCTGACGACCAAGCTTCACGCCGATGGCCGGCACAATCAGCTGCTGTACGTCGATGGCGGCGTCTCGACGACCGGGACCGTCGGCAAGCTGCGCATGAAGGGCCGCGAGGTGTTCCGCCACGCGGTCACCAACCTGGCATCGGTCATGACCGAGTCGCTCGCGATGGCGGGGCTGTCGGCGGATCAGGTCGACTGGGTCGTCCCGCATCAGGCGAACGCACGCATTCTCGATGCGACCGCGCGCAAACTCGGGCTCCCCGGAGCGCGTCGTCGTCACGGTCGACCAGCATGCGAACACCTCGGCCGCCTCGGTCCCGCTCGCGCTCGACGTCGCAGTCCGCGATGGACGCATCCGCGAGGGGCAGATCGTCGTGCTCGAGGCGATGGGCGGCGGCTTCACCTGGGGGGCAGCGGTCATCCGGTTCTAATCGCAATTGAAACCCATTTGCGATTTGTCAGATATAGCACTTCCGATGATCCCGGCGCTTGTGTAGATACGGGCTGGGTGTGGGAGTTTGCGGAATGACAATGACGGGTACCCTAACGCGTGCGGATCTCGCCGAGTCCCTCCATCGCGAGGTCGGCCTGTCACGGGCGGACGCATCGAAGGTCGTCGAGCAGATCCTCGTCGAGATGTGCGAAGCGCTTTCCAGCGGCGAGAATGTCAAGATTTCCGGCTTCGGCACCTTCGTCCTGCGCGACAAGGGCGAACGCATCGGCCGTAACCCCAAGACCGGCGTCGAGGTTCCGATCGCTCCGCGTCGCGTCCTGACGTTCCGCGCCAGCCAGATGATGCGCGAGCGCATTGTCGGCGCGGACTAGACGTCCGACGATGCCGGAGACCTCCGGCAAGGCCCCTACCGCGTTTCGGACGATCGGCGAGCTGTCGGTCGAGACGGGCCTGCCGCAACATATCCTGCGCTACTGGGAAACACGGTTCCCACAGCTGCGGCCGCTGCAACGTGCCGGCAACCGTCGCTACTACAGGGTCGAGGACGTCGCACTGGTGCGGCGGATCGACCAGCTGCTCAACCGCGACGGCTACACCGTGCGCGGCGTCCAGCAGTTGCTGGCGGGCGAGAAGAGCACCCCGCCTGCGATCCCCGGCCCCGCCGAGATCATCGCGCAGGCCGAATCGCCGATCCCCGCGCTGCGCGCCATCCGCGCCATGCTGGCCGAGGCGCTGGCGGCGGACTGACCCCCGACCACCCGGTTAGCGGTCGCAGCCCCTTACCGCTCGCGCGTCGCGGCGAAGCGGATCTTGGGATAGCGATCGGCGATGTAGTTCACCTCCCACGCGCTCTTGGCGAGGAACACCGGGTTTCCGTCGCGATCCTTCGCCATCGCGCCGCGGTTGATCTCGGCGAAGGTCTTGAGTTCCTGCGCGTCTTCCGCGGAGATCCAGCGCGCGGTCTCGTACGGCGCGGGCTCGAGCCCGGCGGCGACCTTATACTCCGCGTCGAGTCGGGACAGCAGCACTTCGAGCTGAAGCTGCCCGACGACGCCGATAATCCAGTTCGAGCCGATGTCGGGGTAGAAGACCTGAGTCACCCCCTCTTCCGCCATGTCGTCGAGCGCCTTGCGCAACTGCTTGGTCTTGGTGAAATCCTTCAGCACGACGCGGCGCAGGATTTCGGGCGCGAAGTTCGGCAGCCCGGTGAAGCGGATCGCTGCCTTTTCGCTCAGCGTATCGCCGACGCGCAGCGTGCCGTGGTTGGGGATGCCGATGATATCGCCGGGGAACGCTTCGTCGGCCAGCTCGCGATTCTGCGCGAAGAACAGGATCGGCGAGTGGACCGCGATCGGCTTGCCGTGGCCCGTGGGGGTCAGCTTCATGCCGCGCTTGAACACGCCCGAGCACAGCCGCATGAACGCGATCCGGTCGCGGTGGTTGGGGTCCATGTTCGCCTGCACCTTGAAGACGAAGCCGGTAACTTCGGGCTCGTCGGGCGAGACGGGGGCGGGATCGGCGGGCTGGGCGCGCGGTGGCGGGGCATAGTCGGCGAGCGCGGCGATCAGTTCGGCGACGCCGAAATCCTTGAGTGCCGAGCCGAAATAGACCGGCGTCAGGTTGCCCGCGCGATAGGCTTCGGCATCGAAGCTCGAATAGCCGCCCTGCGCGAGTTCGGCCTCGTCGTTCAGGCGGATCATGGCTTCGGGGCTGAGGATCTCGGCGAGCTTGGGGTCGTCGATGCCCTCAAAGGGGATCGCCTTGCCCATGAATTCGCGGCTGTCGCCCTCGGGGCGGCTCAGCGTGTTGGCGTAGAGATCGTAGACGCCTTCGAATTCGCCGCCCATGCCGACCGGCCAGCTCATCGGGCAGACGTCGAGCTGGAGCATCTCCGCCACCTCGTCGAGCAGCGAGAACGGATCGCGGCCCTCGCGATCGACCTTGTTGACGAAGGTGATGATCGGCACGTTGCGCAGGCGGCAGACCTCGAACAATTTGCGCGTCTGCGGCTCGATGCCCTTGGCGGCGTCGATCACCATGACCGCCGAATCGACCGCGGTCAGCGTGCGGTAGGTGTCCTCGGAAAAGTCTTCATGGCCCGGCGTGTCGAGCAGGTTGAAGGTGATGCCCTGGCGTTCGAACGTCATCACCGACGAGGTGACCGAAATCCCGCGCTGTTGCTCGATCTTCATCCAGTCGGAGCGCGCGCGCCGGTTCTGGCCGCGCGCCTTCACCTCGCCGGCGAGATGGATCGCGCCGCCGAAATACAGCAGCTTCTCGGTCAGCGTGGTCTTGCCGGCGTCGGGATGCGAGATGATCGCGAAGGTGCGGCGGGGAAATTGGGTCATGGCGTGGATCCGGGGAGCCGAGTCGGGGCTCGGAAGGTAAGGAAGTTCAGGCTACGTACCGCTCGGAATCCCCTCCCCGCGCGGGGCGCGGCGGGGTCGGGAGGAGGAGGCTTGCAGCGATCATCGCGTGCTATTGGCAGATGCGGGGCGTGTAGGACAGAGGGGCGCGTCCTTCCCAAGACTGAATACATCTGACCGTTCGTGCCGAGTAGGCTTCGAGCCTGTCGAGAAGCCGTATCGAGGGACATGTACCTCGATACGAGCCCTCGACTTCGCTCGGTCTCTACTCGGCACGAACGGAATTGGCGAGGTCAGGCCATCAGCGTGACGCGGAGCGCGATGCGTTTGGCGGCGCCCGGCGCCACCTCGAACACACCGGGTTTGTCGCGGAAGTCGCCGTCATAGCCCTCGGGATCGGCGATGCCGTGCCACGGCTCGACACAGACATAGGCGGCGCCAGGCTTGGTCCAGATGCCGAGCATCGGCGTGTCGGGGAAGTCGATCCGCAGCCGCGGGCCGTGCTCGGCCCCATAGGTGACCGAGTCGGAGCGGACCGAGTCCCAGACGAGCGCATCCTTGGCGAACAGGTCGTCGCGCAGGCGCAGCGTCCGACCCTCCAGCGGTGAGGCCCGCTCACCCTCGGCGATCGTGCCGTCGTCGGCGATCATGCGCAGCGCATCGGGCTCGTCGGCCGAGAAGACGATACGGTGGTCGGCGCGATCCTTCCCGCAAGGCAGCGGCCAGGCGAAGGCGGGATGCAAGCCGAAGCTCGCCGGAAGCGGCTGCGCGGCGGGGTTGGTGATCGCGACGTCGACGCTCAGCGTCGCGTCGACCAGCGCGAACGTCACCGTCAGCCGGAAGTCGAACGGATAGACTGCGCGTGTCTCGGGCGTCGCCTCGAGCGTGAAGGCGACCGATCCGGGCTGCTGCTCGGACACGGCGAACACCATGCGCCGTGCAAAGCCGTGCTGCTTCATCGGGTATTCGGTGCCGTCGATGCGGATAGTGTCGCGGTAGGGGCGGCCGACGACGGGGAAGAGGATCGGTGCGTGGCCGGTCCAATAGGCCGGGTCGGCGTTGGTCATCAGCTCGCGGCCGGCCGCGTCCTTCAGCGACGTGAGTTCGGCGCCGAGCGGGTTGATCTGCGCGGTCAGGTGGTCGTTGGCGATCGTGATCAGGTCGGTCATGGGGGTCCTTCCTTCGAATTCATGCCCTCACCCTCGCCGCCTTCGGCGTCTCTCCCTCTCCCCTTGGGGGAGAGGGAAGGGGCCCGCGGCCGCTTGGCCGTGGGAAGGGTGAGGGCACGCTTACCCGCGCAGGCTCGCGCCTTGTTTCGCGGCTGCGGCGACGACCTTGTCGGCGATCGCCTTGATCTCCTCGTCGGTGAAGCTCTTGGCGGTGGGTTGCAGGACGATCTCGACCGCGACGGACTTGTGGCCGTCTTCCACCCCTGCCCCGGTGAACACGTCGAACACACGCGCCGAGACGATCGCGGCCTTGTCGGCGCCCTTCACCGCGCGGACCAGCGTGTCGGTGGCGAGCGCCGCCGGCACGAGGAACGCGAAGTCGCGGCGGACCGCCTGCAACGCCGGCGGCGTGTAGGCAGGACGCGCGAAGCCGGACGCGCGCTTGGGGGAATCGCGTCGAGATAGACTTCGACGGCCGCGACCGCGCCGTCGAGGTCGAACGCCTTCAGGACCAGCGGGTGGAGCATGCCGAAGCTTGCCAGCACGGTCTTCGGCCCGAGGCGGAGCGTGCCCGACTGGCCCGGGTGCCAGGCATCGCCCGCCTCCCCCATGACCTGCAGATTGTCGACCGGCGCGCCCGAGGCGGCGAGGAGCGCGATCGCCTCGGCCTTCGCATCATACGCGTCGAAGCTCGCAGCCTTGCCGTCGCGCCAGCCGCGCGGGCGGCGGTCGCCCGCCAGCACCACACCGAGCGTCGCGCGCTCGGCGTCGGCGAGGTAGCGGCGGCCGATCTCGAACAGGCGGACGCTTTGCTGGCCGCGCTTGAGGTTGCGCCCCGTCGCGGCGAGCAGGCCGGGGAGCAGCGAGGGGCGCATGACCTTTAGGTCTTCGCTGATCGGGTTGGCGAGCGTCCAGGCGCCGCCGCCGAACGGTGCGGCTTCGGCCTCAGAGAGGAAGCTCCACGTCACCGCCTCGTCGAGCCCGCGGGCTGCGGCGGCACGGCGCGCGCGACGCTCGAGCTTCTGCTCGGGGGTGGCGGTGGGCTTGGCGACGCCGGGCATTCGCGGGAGCGGCGTCGAAGGGATGCTGTCGATGCCTTCGATCCGGACGACTTCCTCGACGAGATCGGCGGGGCCGTCGACATCGCGGCGCCAGCTCGGGACCGTGACCGGCCATTTGCCCTCGATCGTCGAGAACAGCGCGTCGCTGAACGCGTCCGCGCTCTTGATCGCGCCGATCGTGAAGCCGAGCGACAGCAGCGTGCGCGCCTGCCGCTCCGGCGCCACGTGCAGCCCGCCGAGGTCTGTGCTGAGGCGCGGGTCGTAGTGGATCACGCGCGGCTCCGACGGCGCTTCGCCCGAGCGGGTGACGGCGCTCGCGGTGCCGCCACAGATGTGGAGCACGAGCGCGGTGGCGATCGCGAGGCCGTCGTCGAGGAACGCCGGGTCGACGCCGCGTTCGAAGCGGCTGCGCGCGTCGGAGGTGAGCGTGAGTTTCTGGCCGGTGCGCGCGATATGGTCGGGATCGAAATAGGCGCATTCGATCAGCACGTCGGTGGTGTCTGCCGAGACGCCCGAATGCTCGCCGCCCATGATGCCGCCGATGTCGTGCACCGCCACGTCGTCGGCGATGACGGTCATGGTTTCGTCGAGCGTGTAGGTCTTGCCGTTGAGCGCGACGACCTGTTCGCCGTGCTTGGCCTTGCGCGCGACGAGGTCGCCCGACAGCTTGGCGCGGTCATAGACGTGCAGCGGGCGGCCGAGGTCGATCATCAGGTAATTGGTGATGTCGACGAGCGCGGAGATCGGTTTCTGGCCGATCGCGATGAGGCTGCGGCGCATCCACTCGGGGAGTCGCCGTTGGTCACGCCGGTGACGGTCTGCGCGAAGAAGGCGGGGCAGCCGGCGGTGTCTTCGGTGCGGACCGATGGCCCTGCCCCGTCGGTGACGATGGGATCGAAGATCAGCGGCGTTAGCGTGCCCATGCCGGCCGCAGCGAGGTCTCGCGCAATGCCGCGGACGCCCATGCAGTCCTGGCGGTTGGGCGTGATCGCGACGTCGATGACGGGATCGGTGAGCCCGGCATAGTCGGGGTACGGCGTGCCGATCGGCGCGTCCTCGGGCAGCTCGATGATGCCGTCATGGTCCTCGCCGAGCTCCAGCTCGCGCGTCGAGCACATCATGCCGTTCGATTCAACGCCGCGGATGCTCGCGAGCTTCAGCGTGACGTCGAGACCGGGGACATACGCGCCGGGCGCACCGAACACGCCGACCAGCCCCGCGCGCGCGTTGGGCGCGCCGCAGACGACCTGGAGCGGGCCGTCTCCGGCGTCGACCGACAGGATCTGGAGCTTGTCGGCCTGCGGATGGCGTTCGGCGCTGAGCACCTTGGCAATGCGGAATGCGGCAAGCTTCTCGCCGGGATTCTCGACGCCTTCGACTTCGAGGCCGATACGCGTGAGCGCATCGACGATCTGGTCGAGCGTGGCGGTGGTGTCGAGGTGCTGCTTGAGCCAGCTGAGCGTGAACTTCATGCGCCGACTCCTGCCGACAAAGTGGGGACGTCGAGGCTCGAGAAACCATAATGTTTCAGCCAGCGGATATCGCCGTCGAAGAACGGGCGGAGGTCGTCCATGCCGTATTTGAGCATCGCGAGCCGGTCGATCCCGCAGCCGAACGCAAAGCCCTGCCACTCGTCGGGATCGAGCCCGCACGCCTCGATCACTTTCCGATGAACCATGCCGCTGCCCAGAATCTCGAGCCAGCCATCGGGCTCCGCGCCGCCGACGACGCGCTTGCCCTTCACCAGCGTGTAGCCGACGTCGATCTCGACCGAGGGTTCGGTGAACGGGAAATAGCTCGGGCGCATCCGGAGCACGATGTCGTCGCGCTCGAAGAACGCCTTCACGAAGGTTTCGAGCGTCCACTTCAGATGGCCGAGCGTGATGCCCTTGTCGATCACGAGGCCCTCGACCTGGTGGAACATCGGCGTGTGCGTGGCGTCCGAGTCCGAGCGGTAGGTGCGGCCCGGCGCAATGATGCGGATCGGCGGCTTCTGCGACAACATCGTGCGGATCTGGACGGGCGAGGTGTGCGTGCGGAGCAGCGAGAAGGTCGTCTTCTCGTCGGCGGTGCCCGCGGCCTTCGCGTCGATCCCCTGCTGGAGATAGAAGGTGTCGTGCATCGCGCGCGCCGGATGCGTCTCGGGGATGTTGAGCGCGGAGAAATTGTGCCAGTCGGTCTCGATCTCAGGCCCGGTCGCGACCGCGAAGCCGAGGTCGGCGAAGATCTCGGCGAGTTCGTCCATGACCTGGCTGACCGGGTGGATCGTGCCGGCGGGCGTCGTGTCGGCGGGGAGCGTCATGTCGAGCGTTTCGCTGGCGAGCCGCGCGTCGAGCGCCGCGCGTTCGAGCGTTGCCTTGCGCTCGGCGATGCCGTTCGCCACGGCTTCGCGCAGCCCCTGGATGAGCGGGCCCTGCACGAGGCGCTCGTCGGGGGTCATCTTGCCGAGCGTCTTCAGCAGCGCGGTGATCGTGCCCTGCTTGCCGAGCGCCTCGACCCGGCACGCCTCCAGCGCGTCGAGGCCGGATGCCGCGGCGATCGCCGTCAACATGTGTTCGCGCATCTGGTTCAGGTCTTGCGTCACGTCATACTCCCAGGGCGGGTTCGGTCGGCAGATCGGGTAGGCGGGGCAGCCCCAGACCGATACCCAGATCGTCCCAATTTTCGTTGCGCGCTTCGATCAGTTCGATCTTCCACGCTCTTCGCCATTCCTTCAGCCGCTTTTCGCGAACGATCGCGGCCTCCATACTGTCGAACATCTCGTAATAGGCGAGACGCCTGATGCCGTACCGGCGAGTGAAGCCGGGGATCAACCCCTCGCGGTGCTGAACGAGGCGCGCGATCAAGTTTGAGGTGACGCCGATGTAGAGCGTGCCGTGGCGGCGCGAGGCGAGGATGTAGACGCAGGGCTGGAAGGTTTCGCGCATTTCTGGTGCTCCCCTTTGCGCCCGCTTCAGGCTTCCTTAGCTCCGTCATCCCGGCGGACGCCGGGACCCATGGTTGCGGGCCGGGTGATGGTAGCACGCTTTCGCCGGGTCCGCCGTAACCATGGGTCCCGGCGTTCGCCGGGATGACGGAAAGGGGGCGGGGACGACGAATGTGGGGATGGGCTTACGGATGTCGGGCGTTCACTCCGCCCGAAACGCGAAAAGGGCGCCGGTGGTTTCCCACCGGCGCCCTTTTCGAACCCAACCTCAGTCGCGGATTACGCGGCCTGGGGAAGTGCTGCCTTTGCCTGTGCGACGATCGCGCTGAAGGCTGCGCCCTCGTGCATCGCGATGTCGGCCAGGACCTTGCGGTCGAGTTCGATACCCGCAAGCTTCACGCCGTGCATGAACTGCGAGTAGGTCAGACCCTCGGCGCGGACGCCGGCGTTGATGCGCTGGATCCAGAGGCCACGGAACGTGCGCTTCTTAACCTTGCGGTCACGATAGGCGTACTGGCCGGCCTTTTCGACGGCCTGACGGGCGATGCGGATGGTGTTCTTGCGACGGCCATAATAGCCCTTCGCCTGAACCAAAATACGCTTGTGCTTGGCGCGGGTGGTAACACCCCGTTTTACGCGTGCCATTGTCTAATTCCTTCTCAGCTCAACGCAGGCCGTAAGGCGCCCAGGCCTTCACTGCTGCGGTATCGGCCTTGGACAGCAGCTTGGTGCCGCGGTTCTGACGGATGTACTTGCCGTTGTGATGCGCCAGACGGTGACGCTTGCCGGCGACGCCGTGCTTGAGCAGGCCGGTGGCGGTGAGCTTGAAGCGCTTCTTGACGCCGCTCTTGGTCTTCAGCTTGGGCATTTTTATCCTTTCGGTTACGAAGGAGGACGCTGAAATCGCCGCGGCAGCCCACACTGGCCGGGCGATTCGTCGAACGCGTTCCCTTCGAGGAAGCGGCGCGCATAGACGGGCGTGGCGCCATTGTCCACCATTTGGAACCGCAGCGCCCGCCATGCGATACGTTCTTTCATGGACCAAAGCGCGCCGCAGCCGATCGCCTCCCCTGCCCCGACCCAGGCGCGTCCGCGCCGGGTGCGGCGGATCGTCCGCAACGTCCTGATCGGGATCGTCGCGGTGATCGCGGCGATCTGGCTGGTGCTCTACATCACCAAGGGCCGCTTCCTGAAGCATCCGTTCGAGCGGATCGTCGGGTCGCTGACTCACCGCACGGTCAGCGTCCGCGGCGATTTCCAGCTCTATTTCGCGCCGTTCCGGATCAAGTTCTACGCGGAGCGCTTCACGCTCTCGAACCCCGACTGGGCGAGCCGCCCCAACCTGTTCCAGGCGGAGAAGCTGGACACGCGGATCGCGCCGCTGTCGCTGATCTTCGGCAAGCGGCGGCTCTACTGGCTCGATCTGGTCGACGGCGCGGTCGATCTGGAATGGAACGCCGCGCATAGCGCTAACACCTGGACGTTCAGCGACAAGAAGGGCGGCAAGCCGCTCGAATTTCCGCGGATCGACGTCGCGACGGTGACGGGCACGAGCGTGCGCTATCTCGATCCGCGGATGCGCGTGCTCGCCAATCTCGACGTCGCCGATATCCGGTCGGTCGACGCGACGATCGGTCGCGCGGTCGGACTGAAGGGCACCGGACGGCTGCGCGAGACGCCGTTCACGGTGACCGCGCAACTCCTGTCGCCCGACGCCACCGCCAACCGCGGGCAGAACAAGCTCGTCGCGCGGATGCGCGCGGCCGGGAATGTCATCGATGTCGCCGGCACGCTGCCCAGCATCGCCGATGTCGAGAACGTGCCGCTCGCGGTGACCGCACGTGGCGCCAACCTGTCGACGCTGCTCGGCGTCATCGACGTGGCGATCCCCAACACACGGACCTATCGCCTGCGCGGGCAGATGGTGAAGACCGGCGAGGAATACCGCTTCACGCGGATTACCGGCATCGCTGGCAAGACCGATCTGGCGGGCAAGCTGACCATCACCAATGGCGACCGTATCCATCTCGATTCGGTGCTGGCGACCAAAAGCCTCGACATCGTCGATGCCGCGCCGTTCATCGGCTATAATCCGGATATCGTCGAGACGAAGGGCGCGGTGGCCGCCGCCGCGGCGACGGGTGCGGGGACCGAGCGTCTGCTGCCCGATGCGAACTTCCCGATCGAGACGATGCGGATCTTCGACGCCGATCTGAAATGGACGATCGGCGTGGTCCGGTCGAAGAACATCCCGATCTCGAACGTCGACCTGACGCTCGACCTCGAGCGCGGGCGGCTCGCGCTGTCGCCGCTGACCTTCGCGATGGCGCGCGGCAACGTCGCCTCCGACGTGGTCTTCGACACGCGGTCGCGGCCAAGCGCGGTGTCCTACGACATCCGCCTTGCCCCGACGCCGCTGGGGCGGCTGCTCAAGGGCTATGGCTTGGCCGAGGCGGGGACGACGGGGACGATCAAGGGCCGGATCAAGCTCGATGGTCGCGGCGATTCGATCCATGATTCGCTGGCGTCGTCGCGCGGGCGTATCGCGTTCGTGATGCCGTCGGGCGCGCTGTCGGTGCGCAACGTCCAGCTCGCCGAGCTCGACATCGGCACATTTGCGCAGCGGATGTTCCAGGGCAAGCTCGACGAACCCGTGCAGGTCAATTG
This sequence comes from Sphingomonas sp. 22R3R2A-7, assembly GCF_036856055.1. NCBI lineage: Bacteria > Pseudomonadati > Pseudomonadota > Alphaproteobacteria > Sphingomonadales > Sphingomonadaceae > Sphingomonas > Sphingomonas sp. 22R3R2A-7. The sequence goes on from NZ_JASPFR010000001.1 coordinate 2,201,354, forward strand.
CGGGCTGATCGGCTTTACGGTGCGCAGCGGCGTCGCGGCGGCAGACCCGATCCTGATCGACACGCGCAAGAACGTGATCGTCGGCCGCGGCGGGTTCAGCTTCCGCAACGAGGCGGTCGACCTCGCCTTCCGCGCCGATCTCGAAGAAGTTCAGCCTGTTCGCCGGACAGTCGCCCGTGGGGTTCGGCGGCGTGTTCGCGGCGCCCAGGATGAGCGTCATCTCGAAGGACCTGCTCGCGCGGGTCGGCAGCGGGCTGGGACTCGCGCTGGTGGCGACGCCGGTGGCGGGGATCCTCGCCTTTGTCGATGTCGGCGATGCGAAGGCCACCGCGTGCGGCCCGGTGCTGGCGGGTGCTACCGCCAAGGCACAGCGGACGACCAAGGGCGAGGCGCGTGATGATGTCGGCCGGGGAACGACGGCCAAGGCCGAGGATGGCAAGACGTCGGAGGCCGAGAAGAAGGGACAGAAGAAGAAGTTTCTCGGGATCTTCTAAGGCGGCGGGTTTGGTCGCAGCCGCGCCGCTCACCTCACCTTACTGGCCCCCGTCACCCCGGCGAAAGCCGGGGCCCATGGTTTCGGCCAGCGCGGTTAGCGACCGTTCCGTGTCCGTGGGTCCCGGCTTTCGCCGGGATGACGGATATCAGACTGGGTACGAGGCCTGACGACCGTCGGCCGCCAAGACGGCCTCAGTGATCGTGGTCGCCATGGTCGTGCGCATCGCCCGCGATCCGGTGCATCGCCTCGAGCACATCATCCAGCCGCGCCGGGTCGCCGATCGCGAGCACATGGCCCTCGCTCGCGGCGGTCAGCGGGTCCCCGTTCCAGTCGCACATCATCCCGCCGGCGCCTTCGACGACCGGCACCAGCGCGGCGAAGTCGTAGAGCTGGAGACCGGATTCGCAGACGACGTCGAGATGACCGCTCGCCAGCAGACCGTAGTTATAGCAGTCGCCGCCATAGACGGGCCCCTGCCGCGGATTGCCGCCCGAGATCGCGGCGACCAGCGCGAGATAATGCGGGACATCGCCCTCGCCGAACAGATGCGGGCTGGTCGTGGCGATCGTCGATCCCGCGAGATCGCGACAGGCGCGCGTGCGTACCGGGACGCCGTTGAGCGTCGTCGGCCGCCCCGCGACGCCGACCCAGCGTTCGCGCTGGACCGGCTGGTCGATGATCCCGAGCACGGGCCAGCCATCCTCGACGAGCGCGATCAGCGTCCCGAAGATCGCACGGCCGACGGTGAAGCTGCGCGTGCCGTCGATCGGGTCGAGCACCCATTTACGGTTGGTGACACCGACCTTTTCGCCAAACTCCTCGCCGACGATGCCGTCGCCCGAGCGTTCGGCGTCGAGCAGCCGACGCATCGCCGATTCGGCCTCACGGTCCGCGCGCGTGACGGGGGACTGGTCGTCCTTGATCTCGACGCCGTGCTCATGGCGAAAATAGGGTCGGATGACGTGGCCCGCAGCATCCGCGAGGCGGTGCGCGAGGTCGATATCGGCTTGGGTTACTGGCATATTCCCTGCCTATCGGCGCACGCCGTCATGAGCAATGGACGAGGCGCACGGCGCGGCGTAGGTCATTGCGATCCAACCGGAGTATCGCCCATGCGCCTCGTCTCGACTCTCGCCGCCGTCGCTCTTCTCACTGCCGCACCGGCATTCGCGGCGCTGGCGCCCGGCGCCAAGGCTCCCGACTTCACCACCCGTGGCGCGATCGCGGGCAAGGTCTTCACCGTCCACCTGGCGGAACAGCTCAAAAAGGGCCCCGTCGTCCTCTATTTCTTCCCGGCGGCGTACACGGGCGGCTGCAACGCCGAGGCGCATGCCTTTGCCGAGGCGATCCCCGCCTTCACCAAGGCGGGTGCGACGGTGATCGGCATGTCGGCGGACAATGTCGAGACGCTCAGCAAGTTCTCGGCAGAAAAGTGCGCGGGCAAGTTCGCGGTCGCGAGCGCCGGGCCAAAGGTCGTCGCGGGCTATGACGTCGCGCTGGGGAAGCAAGTGCTGGGTCGCAACGTGACGAAGCGGACCAGCTATGTCATCGGCAAGGACGGACGCGTCGCCTTTGTCCACGACAACATGAATCCGACCGATCATGTCACGACGACGCTTGCCGCAGTCGAGAACCTTAACCGGCGATAACGCATTAATCGTCATCGCTTACTAACCTTTTCGGGTTTATCTTGAAGCCGAATCGGGGGCGATAACATGCGAGATGCGCAGGGCGCACGGGCGATGGCAGTGGAGGGATTGTTCGAGCGGATCGGACAGTTTCTCCGTGACCACCGACTAAGCCCCGAACCGGCGCATTACAGCTTTGCCTACAGCGTGCTCGCCGCGCCCGATGGTCCGCTCGCCGCCACGGTGGCGCGGCTGACCGAGGGCGGCGTGCGTCTGTTGCGCAAGGATATCGAAGCACTCGGCGGACAGGTCGTGATCCCCGTGTCGACCGGCGACGCCGATGTCCGCAACGGCGAGGCGGACCGGCTGGTCGCCGAGACGCAGGAGCAGGTCAACGACTTCGCCTCGATCATGCAGACGATCCATGCCGAGACCCGCGGGCTTGGCCACGAGCTCGCCGAGAGCGCCGCGGCGATCACGATAGCGCCCGGACTTGCGGAGATCGACCAGATCACGCGGATCACCAGCGCGATGATCGAGCGGATCCGCGAATCCGAAGTGCGGCTGGCGACCGCGACCGAGGAAACCAACCTGTTGCGCGCCAAGCTGGCCGAGGCGCGCGACACCGCCCGGCGCGACACGCTGACCGGGCTTCCCAACCGCCGCGCGTTCGACGAGGCGTTTGCCGCGCGCGACCTCGATGCCGGCCCCTATTGCCTAGCGGTCTGCGACGTCGACCGGTTCAAGCGCGTCAACGATGCGTTCGGTCACGGCGTCGGCGACCGCGTCCTGACGGTCATCGGGCAGACCATCGCGGAGGGATGCGGTGGGCATCTCGTCGTGCGGCACGGCGGCGAGGAATTCGCGGTGCTGATGCAGGGCGTCAGCCTGAGCGATGCCGCCGCGCTGCTCGATTCGGTTCGGGCGATGGTCGCGGCGAAGCGGTTCCGCAACCGCGAGACCGACCGGCCGCTGGGGCAGGTGACGTTCTCGGCAGGCGTGACCGCGATCCACGCGGACGAAACCGCGGAGGCGGCGTTCCTGCGTGCGGACCGGCTTCTGTACACCGCCAAGGGCGATGGTCGCGATCGGGTGTGCACCGCCTGATCGGGTGCGGCGTCAACCGCGCCGATAAATGGGATATCCGGCCGGTCGGCATGGCGTAAATTGCTGTCTGGCCAAGGCCGCACAAACAATATCGGCTCGTTTCAGTCACATGCTGAATTGGCACGCTGCATGCAATGCCCTGGATATCGACGCCGGATGGTCCGGACGCCGACATCACAGGGACCGCCATCATGACCTTCCTCTTTGCCTCCGCCCGTATCGAAGCCGCCAAGCGCATCGCCGTCTCGTTCGTCGGCGCGGTCGTCTTCGCCGCGATCGCCGTCAGCGCCGCCGCTCCGATCGTCCCGATCGCCTGAGCCACGCGCCGCCTTCACCCCATCCCGTATAGCTGGAGACACACCATGGCCCGCAGCCTGCTGATCGGCCTCGCCGCATTTTCAACGACTGTCCTGCTGATCACGACGCACAGCGCCGCGTTCATCTGACCCAGGGTATCGGCACGCGCCGATCCGGTCAGGCGAGCACGCCTGACGACACCGGTCCGACCGGCGCCTCCTCCTCGCGCGAATAGGTCCCGACCAGGACCCCCGCGGCGAGCACATGACCCTTTATCGCCTCGACAAAGGCGGATCGACCGGGTGACGTCCCCGGATCCCCGAGTGCGGAGTCGAGCGCGAAAAGCTGGAAGACATAGCGGTGGAGCCCGTGCCCGGTCGGCGGATCGGGCGGCAGCCACCCCTCGCGCAGATATGAGTTGCGGCCGACATCCCCGGGCATCGCAGCGTTGGCCTGGCCGGCGCCATCGGCGACGATCGCACCCTCGGCAAGACCGTTTGCGTCGGCAGCGATGTTCCACACGACCGCGTGGACGAGTGGCTGCGGCGTCGGCGCGTCGGCATCCTCGACGATCAGCGCAAATGCCGCGGTGCCCGCCGGGGCGGCACCCCAGACGAGCGGCGGCGAGACACCGTCACCGTCCGCGGTAAAGCGCTCGGGCAGGCGCGCGTCGCGCGCAAACGCCGGGCTCGACAGGTCGAGCGACGCAAGTTGCGCGTCCGCCATCGCACCAGCGGCGAGGTCGGGTCGCGCGATCACGACCGCATCGGCGCCCGCGCGCCACCCCTGCATTGCATGACCGAGCCATGCGGGAAGATGTTCAAGCATTGCTTATCCTTCCGACGGACAGGAACCGGGACGGAAGGTCGGTCCGCCATCGCCATACCAGCGGCTGCGATCGCCCATGCTGTCCGCATCGTGATAACAGGCCTCGGGTCGTCCGGCATCGGCATCGCCGGCCTGGCTCGCATCCGCGGCGACCGCGAACATCCAGTTGTGATCGCCGCAATTATGCTGCTCGCAGCCCCAGGCAGCAACGCGCGGCCCGCGCCGGAAGATCGGCGTCTCGGGACCGTCGCGGGTCCGGATCAGCGTGCGGACCTTGTCGTCGCCGACCGCGTCGATCAACGCGTTCGCGACCTCGGTCCGGTCGAAGAAATCGACCCCGCCAACCGCGTCGTGCGGATATTTGCCGACATAGGCGGTGATCGGCGTCGTCTGCGCCTGCCCTGCCATCGGCTTGGGCGCGCGCATCGCCGGCGGCGTGAAGTTTCCGACCGCATCGGCCTGCGCCCGGTCGTCGGCCTTGCCGCAGCCCGTGAGCGCGAACGCCGCGAGCGCGATGGGAACGAGCCTGGCCATCATATGCATCGCATCCCCGCCTTCATGACCTTCCTCAACGCGCCGGCGGGGTCGAGGTTGCGATCCCGGGCGATCCTCCGGTTGGCGCGCACGCCCGCGAATATGCGCGCGTGCGGCACCGTGACCGTGTAGCATGGCAGCACCGGGGCGCTCCGCTCCGTCAAAGGGGCAGCATCATGGCCAAGAGCCAGAAGAAGTCGAACAAGGAAGTGCGCAAGCCCAAGGCCGAAAAGGCGCCCAAGGCGAATGCTGCGAACCCGACGACCAAGGGCAAGCCCGTCGAGATGACGACGCTGAAATGAGCGGGTCCGAGACGACGGCCGGGACCAGCGCCGAGGACAGCTATGTCTATGACGAGGCGACCGGCGAGTGGGTGGCCGCAGGCGCCGGGGCGGACAACGAGGCTGGCGAGGATGGCGAGGATGGCGTCGTCGTGCGCGATTCTGGTCGGCAATGTCCTCGCGGACGGGGACCAGGTGACGCTGATCAAGGACCTGACCGTCAAGGGCGCAGGTCAAACGCTCAAGCGCGGAACGCTGATCAAGTCGATCCGGCTTACCGGTGACGCGCAGGAGATCGACTGCCGATACGAGGGTATCAAGGGGCTGGTGCTGCGCGCGGAGTTCGTGCGGAAGCGCTGACGCCGGCGATGCGAGGAGCATGAAGCGGGCGATTCGCGCGCGTCCGCGTCGCGCGCCCGACGCTGCGGCGGGTGCGAATCACAACGCCCCCGCCGCGCTCATCGATAGTCCACTCATGACCGCGGTGCTTCCACCTTTAACGATCCGACCATGACCAAGAACAACAGTCACTGGTCGATGGTGCGTGCGATGCCCCGAGGAGATCATGGCCAGCCCCGGGCGAAAGCGAGCGGTAGTTGCTGTGGGGCCGTACTAGTCGGACAATTCACGCACGGCATTCGCCTCGCGCCCGTGCCGACCGATTGCTTCGAGCCGCGCTGCTGCTCCTGCAAGCGTTGCGAGGACTATTTGTCGATCGCCGCCGGCTCCGACGGTTCGCCATATTCTTACAACACCCGAATAATAGTATTATCGCGCCTCCGATTATAAACGATTTTTTATTGTCGTCCGATTTGCTTCTTAACTTCACTTCCTGCCGCTACTATTAAGTTCGCAATGCTGCCCATTGAATTGATTGATTTTTTCAAACTCAACTAAGCCCCGAATACATGGCGGCTTCACAATAGAAATTTCGTTCGAAAATTTCGCGTAATTGCATATTTTTGTTTGATTTCTGGCCCTCCCTGTCCCATGTTGAGACAAAGCGAGCGATATGACCGCTGAGGAGAGTGCCATGAATGAGCTTCACCGCTCTGTGATACAACCGCCGTCGTACCACGATGCCCCGCAGGCCATGTTCGGGCTTGTCGTGGGCCTTTCCATCAGCATCGTCATTTGGATGCTGATCGCGTTGGCGTTGATGCTGGCCTATGCGTAACAGGTCTTGGCAAGACCCGTGTGATACATGCTGCCGATCTGCGCCGCCTCATTTCTGACAAGCGGCGCAAGTTCTTGGGCGGAGGCATGACTTTCAGACTGTATGCGCCGGCACTCGTCTGCAGGTTCCAGTAAAGCCGGTCAGGCCATGTCTTGGTCGCAAGCATGGCCGCTGATCTTTAGGCCGGACATAGGCTGGCGGATGTGGCGCCGTCCCCTCCATACCGTTTTCGTGTAATAACGATGCGATTGCCCACGGCGGCGTTGGAGCTGGCGATTTCGACCAGACGGTTGTGACATCATCTGTCACGACATGATGCCCACCGCACTGCATGGCCAAGCGCGGCGGACCCCGCGCTACGGTCATCATGGGTACCCGAAACACCGCGGCTGTTCGCAATGCGACGCTGCGGCAACATCGATGCTGGCAGTGACACTCGCGAGCAGATCCGCGATCGGCTGACCAAGGCTCGTGTCGGCGGCCGCCTGCCACGCGGAACCCGACTCACGCTGCCCCTGACGCCTGTCCGTATGAAGCGATTATCCACGCTCACGACGGAATTCAAACCGCGCGCGCCACCACCTCCGCCGCTCACGCATCATCCAAACGTGATGCGTTCGTCACGCGCACGATACCGCCCCGTAATGTCGTTGACTTTTGTAATAAAAGTGTCAGCTTCGTTAACCAAGATGGGGAGCGGAACACCGTGTGGGGGCCAGTCGGATTGTCCATGATGATAGCGTCGCCGCTGGCTGCCGCCGCACCTGACGCCGTGGACGCCGCACCGTCGTCGCAACGCGTGATGCCGTCCCCGCTATGGCGCGGTGCGGCGCGTATCGGCCTGATGTGCGACACGGGGATCGCGCCCGCGCTATGCGACGTCATCGCCGACGAAGCGCGGCGGCGCTCGCTTCTGCCGGTAACCCCCATCTCGCGGGACCACCGCGCGACCAAGGCGGACCGTGACACCGTCATCGTTGCCGTCGCGATCGAACAGCATCCGCAGGGCGAACACCTCGTCGTCGTCGTCCGCCGCGCCGTCGAGATCGACGACGCCGAGATCGCCCGCGCGGTACAGTGTCGTATGGCACGGCACGGCGCCGCCACGACCACAGATCGACGACGTGTTGCAGAAAAGCCTGCCTCATCATCGCAACGCCGGGAACAGACCAGAATAGGCAGTCCGGGCGCGCGTACATATCCGCCGACACAGGGTTAAAACAGGGAGAATAGCATGACGTTCGAAGCATCCGGATCAACGGCAGGGTTCAATGACGGCGGGACGTACAATGATGGCGGGCCCGTTCCCCTCGCCGCTTCGCTCGACCCCAATGCGGGCGGCACATCCAATGACAAGACGATCTGGACGCTCGATCAGATCAACGCGAACTTCAATCGGTCGGGATATGACTGGTACACCAACAACTATGGCGAACTGAACGACGGCGTCCTCAACTATGGCTTCTGGCTCAACCAGGAGGAGCTGGCGAACAGCTATTACACCAACGTCACGGGCACGGTCGCGCTCAACGAATATTTCGATTTCACCGCGTTCAACGCCGGTCAGACGGCGCTTGCCCAGCGGTCGATGACGTTGTGGGACGATCTGGTCGCGATTTCGTTCGAGCAGACCAAGTCGGGGTCGGCGGACATCACGTTCGGCAATACCGCGACCGGTGGCGCGCAGGCCTATGCCTATCTGCCGTTCGGCAGCACCGACGATGCGGAGATCCTCGCGGATTTCGGCTTCGAGGATTATGGCCGGCTCGGTGGCGACGTCTGGATCGACGGCGGCGTCGCGTCGAACTTCTCGCCGCTGACCGCAAGCTATTACGCACAGACGACGATGGTGCACGAGATCGGTCACGCGATCGGGCTCAGCCATCCCGGCGATTATAACGCGCTCGACGACAATGACGGCGACGGCGTGCCCGATCCGATCACCTATGCGAGCGATGCCTTCTACGCGCAGGATTCACGCCAATACAGCATCATGAGCTATTTCGATGCGTATGAGACGGGCGCGCAGCATATCGACTGGGCGCTGCTGAACTTCGCCTATGCGGCCACGCCGCTGGTCCATGACATCGCCGCCATCCAGAAGATCTATGGCGCCGACCAGACGACGCGGACCGGCAACACCGTCTATGGCTTCAACGCCACCGCGGACAACGCCGTCTATGACTTCTCCGCCAATACCCGGCCGATCGTCGCGATCTGGGATGCGGGCGGCACCGATACGCTCGACTTCTCCGGCTGGAACACCTCGTCGACCATCGACCTCAACCAGGGCGCCTTCTCGTCGGGTGGCGGTGTCGACGACTTCCTGACGCTCGAGCAGGTCAATGCCAATCGCGCGGCGCTCGGCTTCGCAGCGCGCTCGCAGGCCAGCTACGACTTCTACGAGGACCTCAAGACGCAGCTCGGGCTCAAGAGCGGGTTGTTCACCGACAACGTCTCGATCGCCTATGGCGCGGTCATCGAGAATGCGATCGGTGGCGGCGGCAACGACCGGATCATCGGCAACGAGGTCGCCAACGCCCTCACCGGTGGCGCCGGCCGTGACATCTTCGAACTGCGCTCGGGCGGGACGTCGGGCGCGGATCGGATCACCGACTGGTCGCGCGGCGATGTCCTCGCCACGACCAAGGCGATCAACGACGCCAATGGCGACGGGATCATCACCTGGAAGGGTGCGTCGCTCACGCTCGACGGCAGCGACGGCGACCGCGTCGAACTGGTCGGCGCGCAGGGCAGCAGCGGACTGCGGCTGATGGGCAGCATCGACGGCGTCTTCTACTATGAGGACGCGCGGGTCCGCCCGGTCGCGTCGAGCGGGCAGAAGGTGTATGAGAGCGGTTTCGGCAACGACGTCCTGCGCGGACGCACGACCGCAAGCGCGACCGACGTCTTCTTCTTCGACACCGCCAACCCGGTGTCGTCGCTCGGCAACGATACGGTGTCCTTCACGAAGAACGACATCTTCGTGACCACGACCAAGCTCGCCGATGCCAACAACGACAACAAGATCACGTTCGGCAAGAACGGCGTGCTCGATCTGGGCGGCGATCATGGCAGCGTCGCGCTGAGCGGCACCTCCGCGCTCGAATATGACGGCGTCGTCACGAACAACGGCACCGAATATTACGTCTACAGCAATGTCGGCTCGGCCGTCGGTGTCGGCGCGCTGCACTTCTGACGCTCGGGGAGCGGCTCCGGCCCTCCCCCACTCGCCCGCGGCACAGCCGGGTCGCGGGCGCACAGGGCACAAGAACGAAGCCGCTCAGTCAGGGCGGCTTCGTTTTTTTGCATGGCGTCGAGGCATGACGATGCGGGATCGTGCACTAAACCGGCGGCCGCGCGCTTTGCGGCATGCCGCCGGCGATGATCAGATCAGACCCGATACCGTCCGATCAGCGAGTCTCAAGCTCGATCGCGCGCGTGGCACGGGGGCTCAACGCGCGCCGACATAGTCCTTGTACCATGCCGCGAAGCGCGCGAGGCCCTCGGGAAGCTGCGTCTTGGCTTCGAACCCGCAAAGCGCCTTCAGCTTGGACACGTCGGCATAGGTCGCGGTGACGTCGCCCGGCTGCATCGGCTTCATGATCATGTTCGCCTTGCGGCCGATCGCCGACTCGAGCGAGGTGATCATTTCCATCAGCCCGACCGGCTGGCTGCCGCCGATGTTGAGGATACGGTGGCCGTGCCGCGCCGGCGGGTTGTCCAGCGCGCCGAGAATGCCGTCCACGATATCATCGATATAGGTGAAATCGCGCGCCATCTTGCCTTCGCCGAACACCTCGATCGTCTCGCCCGCGAGGATCTTCTGCGTGAACGAGAAATAGGCCATGTCGGGTCGCCCCCAGGGGCCGTACACGGTGAAGAACCGCAATCCGGTCTGCGGACCGCCATAAAGCTTCGTATAGGCCGCGCTCATCAGCTCGCAGGCGCGCTTCGTTGCCGCATAGAGCGAAACCGGCTCCATTGCGGGCTCGTCCTCGCTGAACCCCTGCCCGCCCATGAGACGATCGCCATAGACCGAGCTCGACGAGGCATAGACGAGATGCTCGAACCCCGGCGCGTGCCGACACGCTTCCATCACCGAAAGATGGCCCGCGAGGTTGGACCGCTCATACGCGAACGGGTTCTCGATGCTGTAGCGGACGCCCGCCTGCGCCGCGAGATGGACCACGCGGGTCACGCGTGCGTCGCGGACGATCGCCGCCACCGCATCGGCGTCGGCGATGTCGACCTGCTCGAACCGGAAGCCTTCACGCCCCTCGAACGTCGCGAGACGCGCATGCTTGAGCGCCGGGTCATAGTAATCGTTGACGATGTCGATCCCGATCACCTGCTCGCCGCGGTCGAGCAGACGGTGGGCCGTCGCGTGGCCGATGAAACCCGCCACGCCGGTGACCAGAACCGGTGCAGTCATATCAGCGGCCAACCGCGTGATAGGTGAACCCGGCCGACTCGACCATGTCGCGCGGATAGATGTTGCGCAGATCGACCAGGATCGGCTCGCTCAGCAGCGACTTGACGCGTGGCAGGTCGAGCGCACGGAACGCATCCCATTCGGTGACGATCACGAGCGCATCGGCGCCTTCCATCGTCTCGTACGCATTCTCGCAATACGCCACGTCGGTCAGGACCTTCTGCGCCTGCTCGGTGCCCTCCGGATCATAGGCACGAATCGTCGCGCCGGCGTCCTGCAGCGTCTGGACGACGGCAATCGCGGGACTGTCGCGCATGTCGTCGGTGTTCGGCTTGAACGTCAGGCCCAGCACCGCGACGGTCTTGCCGCGAACATCGCCGCCCATCGCCGCGATCACCTTGCGGCCCATCGCACGCTTGCGGTTGTCGTTCACCGCGACGACCGCCTCGACGATGCGCTGCGGCGCCTCGTAATCCTGCGCCGTCTTCAGCAGCGCCAGCGTGTCCTTGGGGAAGCATGAACCACCATAGCCGGGACCGGCGTGGAGGAACTTGCCACCGATGCGACCGTCCAGACCGATGCCGCGCGCGACGTCCTGCACGTCCGCGCCGACCTTTTCACACAGGTCCGCGATCTCGTTGATGAACGTGATCTTGGTCGCGAGGAACGCGTTGCCGGCATATTTGGTGAGCTCGGCACCGCGACGGCTCATCTCGACGATCGGCGACTTGTTGATGTGCAGCGGACGATAAATGTCGCGCATTACCTGCATCGCGCGCTCGTTGTCGCCGCCGATGACGATGCGGTCGGGCCGCTTGAAATCGTCGATCGCCGCGCCTTCGCGAAGGAATTCGGGATTGGAGACGACCGCGAAATCGGCATCGGGGTTCGCCGCTGCCATCAGCCGTGCGACCTCGTCACCGGTGCCGACGGGCACGGTGGACTTGTCGACGATGACCGTGAAGCCCTGGATCGACATCGCGACCTCTTCGACGGCGGCGTAGACATAGCGAAGATCGGCGTGGCCATCGCCGCGGCGCGACGGCGTACCGACCGCGATGAAGACCGCGTCCGCGTCCTTCACCCCTTCGGCAAGGTCGGTCGTGAAGCTTAGGCGGCCCGCGGCGACGTTGGAGCCGACGAGGTGATCGAGGCCGGGCTCGAAGATCGGCATGCGACCGGCGAGCAGAGCGTCGATCTTCGACTTGTCCTTGTCGACACAAACCACGTCGTGCCCGAAATCTGCGAAGCAGGCTCCGGAAACGAGCCCGACATACCCCGAACCGATCATCGTAATGCGCATGAAGATTAAAAGCCTTGTATCGCGACCGTCCGGGTCCAGACTCGCCCCGGTCGGACAATGCTGCGCCGCGGAATTGCAGATTACGTGCAGTGACGCAACGCCTGTTCGCCGAGTCGACTGTACAACAAAGACACAGCGCGCCCGGTGCAAAACATTGCGCAGGGGCGGAATAGGATGGCCGCTGGAGTCACATCCGTCAGACGTCTGAACCGCTTTCCCGCGCACACATGCGACGGGATTGGAGCGTCATTCGCGTGGCGCTTTTCCGCTCGCGACGCGGTCGTACACCGCCAGGGTCTGCGCAGCGATGCCGTTCCAGTCGAACCGCAACCGCAGGGCGGCGGGATCGATGGCATAGGTCTCGGCCGGCGCCGCCAGCTTGGTCGCAAGATCGTCGATCGATCCCGTGCGGAAATAATGGTGCGCCGGCAGGCCGATGTCCGTGTTCGCCGGAATATCGCTCAACAGCATCGGCGCGCCCACCGAGCCCGCCTCGAGCGCGGCGATGGGCAGCCCCTCGTGGAGTGACGGCAGAACGAACAGGCGACAGCGTTGGTACAGGTCGCGCAGGGTCGCGCGCGTCTGCACGCCCGCAAAGACGACGTCGGCGTCCGCCATCGCGCGAACACGGTCGGCAAAGGCGCTCTCATGATCCGAGCCGCCAACCACCAGAAGCTTTGCACCCGGCATGCGGCGAACCGCCTCGATCAATTGGTCGACCGCCTTTTCGGGGACGAGTCGCCCCACCGTCAGGAAATAGTCGCCGGGCACGAAGCCCGCGGTCGCGAGCACCTCATCGGCGGCCGACCCCTGCTCGGGAAGCCGCGACGTGCCGTTCGGGATATAGACCAGCCGGTCGCGCGCAGCAGGGTTCTCGCGCGCCAGCGTCTCGCGCAGCGACGGCGCGACGACGATGATCGCCTGCGCGAACCGCAACGCGGCCTTTTCGCCGAGCCGCAGCATGATGCGCGCAAATCGTCCCCATTTCGCCCGTGCATAGTCCTCGCCGTGATGCGTCACCACCACGCGCAGCCCGAGGATCCGGGCAAGCGGCGTCAGCAGCGCGGGCCCGACCGCATGGATATGGATGAGATCCGCCCGCTGCCGTCGCGCATGGAGCACGGAGAAGAACGTACCGACGATCGCTTCGAGCCGTGCGTTGCGTGTCGATGGCAGCGGGACGACATGGAGGCCGTCATGGTCGAATGGCGCGCGGTTCACATAGGGCCGCCGCGCCAGGATCGTGACGTCGAGCCGTGGCGACTGTGACAGCGCGCGGGGATAGAGTTCCTCGCAGTGGCTTTCGACGCCGCCCATGATGTCAGGGATGCCGCGCAGCCCTGTTACGAATACTCGCATTGATCACGCCGCTCCGTTTGATCCGCGCCAACGCGACGATGCCAGTGGGCAGCGCGGGAACCTAGGCACTAGCGCCAAAGTCGTCAACGCGGCGTGAACCCGCCGGGTTTGGACACGCGCAAATGCCGTGTATGCACGCGGCTACTCTTCCATCGCGCCGGATCGGGCTTCATGCACTCCCCTCCCCCTGATTTCCAACCGATAGAGGGCGTGACGGCGCGCGCACACGTCCCGCTGTCGACGCTCGGCCGCTGGCGGATCGGCGGCCCGGCGGATCTTGTCCTGACGCCGACATCGACACGGTCGCTGGGCCTGACACTGGTCGCCGCACGGGATCTGGGCAAGCCGGTCATCATCATCGGTGACGGCACGAACCTGCTGTTTGCCGATGAAGGGTTTCGCGGCACGGTCATTCGCATCGGCCCGGCGATCGCGGCGGTACGACATAGCGGGCCCGGCCGGATCGAGGCGGAGGCCGGGCTCTGGGTGCCGAGTTTCGTACGCCTCGCCATCGGCGCGGGACTGGGCGGCGTCATCCATGCGATCGGCATCCCCGGTCGGCTGGGCGGGCTCGTCACGATGAACGGCGGCAGCCAGCGCAAGGGGATCGGCGATCATGTCGAATGGGTCGACGCCTTCGATCGCGATGGCGTGCTGCACCGGCTCGATCGCGATCAGCTGAACTTCGGATACCGGCGATCGCGGCTGCAGGACGGCAGCCTCGTCGTCGCGCGCGCGGGCTTTCTGCTGCCGCACCGCGCGTCCGAGGAGTCCCGCCGCGAGGCGATCGCGATCCTGGCGGCACGACGCGCAAAGTTTCCCCGCATCCACGCCAATTGCGGCTCGGTCTTCGTCAGCGACCCTGCGCTCTACCAGAAGATCGGCCCACCCGGCCAGGCCATCGAACTGGCGGGACTGAAAGGCGCGACGCAGGGCAGCGCCCAGTTCTCCCCCGACCACGCCAATTTCATCGTCAACCGGGGCGGCGCAACCGCGCGCGACGTGCTGTCGCTCATCACGCTGGCGCGCGATCGCGTCGCGGCGATGACCGGCGTAGCGATGCAGGCCGAAGTGCGCTATGTCGCGCCGAACGGAGCCGTGACTGCGGCACATGAAATCCGAGGGACTTAAGGCGGACTCGCTTCGTTCACCGATCATGACGTAGGGGCGCGACGGGCGCGCGGATGGGCAGGGCTCGCCAGGGCTATGCTCGAGAGATGGAGCGCGACGACGTGACTATTGTAACGCGGCACTCGGCCGAGGTGCCCGCCATGTCGCGCGACGGCGAAGGCGATACGCGGATCCTGACCGTCCGGCCGTCGCAATTGCGTGGCCAGGTCCGCGTCAGCGGCGCGAAGAACAGCGTCCTGCGGCTGCTTGCCGCGTCGCTGCTGACGCGCGAGCGGATCGTCCTTCACAACTATCCCGGCGAACTGCTCGACGCCATCGTTCATGTCGGGATGCTCGAGACGCTCGGCAAGACCTGTCGCGTGATCGGCGAGACGCTCGTGATCGAGGCCGAAACGGCGCCGCCATCGTCGACGCTGGCATGGCAGGGCCGCTCGATCCGCAACACCCTGCTCATTCTCGGCGCGATGGTCGCGCGGACCGGCGCCGGCGCCGTCCCCGCGCCCGGCGGCTGCGACCTTGGCGATCGCAAATACGATCTCCACGAACTGGTGCTGACCAGGCTCGGCGCGCGCGTCTGGGAAGAAAACGGCATGCTGCATGCGGAGGCGCCCGATGGCCTGCGCGGTGCCGAGATCACGTTGCCGCTGCGCTCGACGGGCGCGACGGAGAATGCGCTCATCGCCGGGTCGCTGGCGAAGGGGCGAACCACGCTGTGGAACCCGCATATCCGCCCCGAGATCATCGACCTCGCCCGGTTCCTCCGGTCGATGGGCGCGGCGATCACGATCAACGGCCAGGAAAGCATCGTCATCGACGGCGCGCCGACGCTCGGCGGCATCACGCACCGCGTCATGCCCGACAACATGGAAGCGATGACCTGGCTGATCGGCTCGGTGATGACCGGCGGCGATGTCGAGATCGTCGATTTTCCGTTCGAGGATCTCGAAGTCCCGCTGATCTTCCTGCGCGAAAGCGGCGCCAGGATCTTTCGCGACGGCCCCGTGGCGATCGTCCGTTCGGGCCGCCCCTACCCCGTCGAGATCAGCACAGGCCCCTATCCGGGGATCAATTCGGACATGCAGCCGCTGTTCGCAGCGATGGGCGCGTGCGCGCGCGGCGTTTCCCGGCTGGTCGATCTACGGTTTGCGGGACGCTATGGCTATCTCGACGAATTCGCCCGGATGGGCGTTTCGAGCGAAGTGCGTGACGGCGCCGCGCACATTACGGGAGGGGCCGCCATCGAGGGAGCCGATGTCCGCGCGCTCGATCTGCGCTGCGGCGCGGCGCTTGCGCTGCTCGGCATGGTCGCCCGCGGCGAAACCCGGATTGCCGACGCGTGGCAGATCGAACGCGGCTATAATGATTTTGCGCGGAAAGCGCATGAACTTGGCGCTAACCTGGCATATACAAATGCATGCTAAGACGCTGAGCAATAAGTTGCCTCGGCCGCTCTACTATTGGATTTCCGCATGACGGATGGCTTGTACGATCTGAATCCGCTGCGTGCTGCGTTGCGCGCCTGCAAACGACACTTCCTGTTCGCGGGGCTGTTCAGCGGCCTCATCAACATCCTCTACCTCGTCCCGTCGATCTTCATGCTCCAGGTCTATGACCGGGTCGTGCCGACGCGCGGCGGGGCGACGCTGTTCGTCCTCACGCTGATCCTGACGGTCTCGCTCTGCGTCTTCGCGATCCTGGACTCGGTGCGCATGCGACTGTTGCTGCGCGCGAGCGTCCGGCTCGAGCGGATGGCGGCATCGAACATCCTGCACCGCATCCTCGGTGCGGGCGGCGCGACCGCGCTGCAGCGCGCCACGGCGATGCGCGATTTCGATACGTTGCGCGGAACGCTGACCGGTCCGGCGATCATCGCGATCTTCGACGCGCCATGGGCACCGATCTACATCCTGATCTGCTTCCTGCTGCATCCGTGGATCGGCGCGCTGGCGCTCGTCGCGACGCTGCTGCTGACCGCGGTCGCCATTGCCAGCGACTTTGCCACCCGCAAGGGTGTCAGCGAGACCACGCTGCGCTCCAACGCGTCCTATCGGTCGCAGGATTATTCGATCCAGGCCTCGGAGGTCGCACGGTCGCTCGGCATGCGCGAAGCGCTGGTGCGCCGTCATCTGCATGAGCGCGCCGATCTTGTCCGCCGCCAAGGCGAAGTCGCCGAAAGCTCGGGGACGTTCCTTGCGATCACCAAGTTCCTGCGCCTGCTGTTCCAGTCGCTCGCGCTGGCGCTTGGTGCGTGGCTCGCGATCAACCAGAGCATCTCGGCAGGGTCGATCTTCGCCGCTTCGCTGATCCTGGGTCGCGCGCTCCAGCCGGTCGAGCAGATCCTCAATGCGCTCAAGAACGTGCTGGGCGCGCGCAACGCCTATCGCGGGCTCGACGAATTCTGCAAGCTTCCCGACATCACGATCGCGCGCACCGCGCTGCCCGCCCCGCGCGGCAAGGTCGAGGTCTCGAACCTTACCGTGCGCGCGCCCGGCAGCGACCGCGTACTGCTCAAGAACATCAACTTCGTCGTCGAGCCTGGCCAGATCGTCGCGCTCATCGGCCCGAGCGGCGCGGGCAAATCGACGTTGCTGCGCGTTCTCTCAGGCGGTCTCGAACCCGACGAGGGCGAGGTCCGCATCGATGATGCGCGCCTCGACGACTGGAACCGCGAGGACCTCGGCCGGCATGTCGGCTATATGCCGCAGACCCCGACGCTGTTCCCGGCGACGGTCCACGCCAACATCTCTCGCTTCCAGGCGGCGGTTGAGGGCGGTGGCGAAGCGCTGGACCTCAAGGTCGTCCATGCCGCGCAGCTGGCCGGCGCGCACGAGCTTATCCTGCACTTCGCCGAAGGCTATGATACGCGCCTGGTGATCCGCGAGGGCGGTGGCCTGTCCGCCGGCCAGCGGCAGGTCGTGGCACTCGCGCGCGCGCTGTTCGACAGCCCGTCGCTGCTGTTCCTCGACGAGCCGAACGCGCATCTCGACATGAACGGCGAATCGCGGCTGATGCACACGCTCGGCGAATTGCGCAAACGCGGCGCGACGGTGATCGTGTCGACGCATCGCACCGGGCTGTTGCAGGCGGTCGACAAGATCCTGCTGCTCCGCGACGGCGAAGTTCAGCTTTTTGCGAACCGCGAGGACGCGCTGCGTCCGCAATCGACGCCAGTCGGCGAGCAGCCCGACGGCGCGGCTGCGGGTACCGACGCGGGCCATAACGACGACGGCGACCGCCGGCTCGAAGGAGCGAATTGATGAGCGAAGGCGAACTCGTAGGCCCCGTCACGGCCAAGTCGCAGGAGCTGGTGCAAACCACCAGACCCGTTCCGGCGACACCCGAACTCGAGGATTCACCGCGCGACGCGCTCTGGATCGGCGGTCTCGTCGCGGTCCTGTTCTTCATCATCCTGATCGGCTGGGCGAGTTTCGCGCGGCTCGACGCCGCCGCCTATGGCGAGGGCCAGGTCTCGGTCGCCGGCAACCGCCAGACCGTGCAGCATCGCGACGGCGGCAACGTGCAGCAGCTCGACGTCCGTGAGGGGCAGCACGTCAAGGCGGGCCAGATCCTGATCCGCCTGTCGGGCGCCGAGGTGGCGGCGACCGAACGCGCGCTGGCGAACAGCGTCATCGACCTTCAGGCGCAGAAGGCGCGCCTCGAGGCGGATATCCGCGGTGGCCCGATCCAGTGGCCTGCCTCGTTCGCCGCAGCGACCGGCGATGACCGGGCGCTGGTCGCCAAGGCGATGCAGCTCCAGATCGCCCAGCGCGCATCGCGGCAGAGCCTGCTGGCGTCGAGCCGCAACGTCCTGCAACAGCAGGAAGCGCAGGTTTCCAAGCAGTCGGGCGGGTATAACGCGCAGGCCGGTGCCAGCGCCGCCCAGCGTGCCTCGCTCCAGGCACAGCTCGACCGGACCCGCAAGCTCGCCGACGAAGGCTATGTCTCGCGCAACTCGGTCAGCGCGCTCGAGCGCGCGGTGGCCGAAATCAACGGCGCCAACGCGGATTATGCTGCACGTGCGGCCGCATCGCGCGAGCAGATCGGCGAGACGCGCCAGCAGATCATCCAGACCGAGCGCAAGTCGATTGACGACAGTGCCAGCATCCTGCGCGATACGCAGTTCCAGCTGAACGAAGTGATGCCGAAATGGATCGCCGCGAGAGAACAGTTGGAACGCACCGTCATCCGTGCACCGATGGCGGGCAGAGTCGTCGGCCTGCGGGTCTTTTCGGTCGGGGGCGTCGTCCAGCCCGCGCAGCCCATTCTCGACATCGTTCCGGATGCAGCGCCGCTGATCGTCAAGGCGAACTTCCAGCCGAACGACATCGACGGCGTCTATGAGGGACGCGAAGCCGAAGTGAAGTTCCTGTCGATCCACGAACGCGACCTGCCGATCCTGCTTGGAACGGTTCGCAACGTCTCGGCGGACAGCCTTCGCGACGAGCAGAGTGGCCATACTTACTATAGCGCCGAAGTCGTGGTACCGAAGTCGCAGTTGGATCTGCTCAAGAAGATCCGCGGCGAGGATACCGGCGTTCGTGCCGGCGTACCCGTTCAGGTGCTGGTCAAGTTGCGTAAGCGTACCGCACTGCAATATTTTTTCGATCCGCTTACCGAAGCCTTCTCCCGGTCGTTGCATGAACGGTGATTGTCGGGTTCACGGTAGGCTTCCGGGAATGCTCTTGTGATGAATGGTGACACGCGCATGGCCGCAAAGACGAATACGCTGTCGGACGAGCTGCACGAGGGCGAGTCCGACGCCCGGCTGATCGATCTGCACCGGATCTTCGGGATCGCCCGACGTCGCCGCTGGTGGATCGTCGCAACGGTCGTGATCATCCTCGTGCTGACCGCCGTCGCCTATACGATGGTGCCGCGGCGCTACATGGGCACGGCGAGCATCGCGCTCGACCGGCGCGCGGATCAGATCATCGCTGGCCAGTCTCCCAACCAGGAGCTGCCGACCGATTCACCCACCGTCGACACCGCGGTCGAGGTGCTGACATCGCCCTCGCTCGCCGCACGTGTGGTCGACACGCTCAATCTGCAGCGCGAACCCGGCTTTGGTCAGGCGATCGACGGCCCCGTCCTCTCGCCGGCTGCGGCGCGATCGCGGGCAATCTCGAAGGTCCAGAGCGGGCTGGCGGTCAAGCGTACCGGCCTGTCCTATGCGATCGACACGAGCTTCACCTGGACGGACCCCAAGCACGCCGCCGCGGTGGTGAACGCGCTGGTCGACGAATATATCGCGAGCCAGCGCGACACCAAGGTCGACTCGCGGACGAACGACAACAAGCTGCTGCGCGAACGCCTGTCGCGACTGCGCGACGAGGTCATCCGCGCTGAAACGGCAGAGGCGCAGTACCGCGCGAACACCAACCTGATCGACGTGCAGAAGGACAGCACGGCGGTGCAGCAGGAACTGTCGTTCCTGAACACGCAATTGGCGACCGCGCAGGCCGACCAGGCAGCGGCCGAAGCCCGGTTGCGCGCGGCGCGCAGCGGCGGCGGCAATGCGGCGGCGGACTTCGGGTCGCCGGTGATCCGCGGCCTGCGCCAGCAGCAGGCGCAGCTGAGCGCACAGCGCGCGGACCTGGCGGGGCGGTACGGCCCGCTGCATCCCGATCTTGCCAAGCTCGACCGGCAATATGCCGACGTCAACAACAGCATCCGCGACGAAACCCGCCGGACGCTCGCCGGTCTCGTGGCCGACGCGCGCGTCTCGGCGGGCCGGACATCGGCGATCCGCTCCTCGCTCGACCGCGCACAGGGCGGGCTGCAGGCGGGCAACCGTGCCTCGGTCCAGCTGAACGAGCTGCAGCGCAACGCCGACTCGGCGCGCGGCCTCTATCAGGCGTTCCTCGACCGGTATCGCCAGTCGGTCGCCGGTGAAGGCACCGACAAGAGCAATGCTTCGGTGATCTCGCGTGCGATGGTCCCCGGCGGACCGGTCTTCCCCAACGCCGCGGTGTTCGGCGCTGGCGGCATTCTCGCGTCGCTGCTCGCCGCGGTCGGCGTCGTATTGCTGCTCGAGCTGCTCGAAAGCGGCTTCCAGAACCGACGCCAGGTCGAGGCGCGGCTTCATGTGCCCGTGATCGGGACCGTTCCCGACCTCGCAACGATCCCGGGCGCGCGGATTTCGAAGCGCGATCCGATGGCGCCAGCGAATTTCCTCGTCGAGAACCAGGGGTCGTTGTTCAGCGAATCGTTCCGCAGCATCCGGTCCGCGTTGAAGATCGGCCGCCCCGATCAGGTCGTTCGGTCGCTCGCGGTCTCGTCGGCACTGCCCGGCGAAGGCAAGACGACGATATCGATCTGCCTCGCCCGCTCCGCCGCGCTGGCGGGCGCAAAGGTCGTCGTCATCGATTGCGACGTCCGGCGTCGCACCTTCAGCCGCTCGGTCACCAATGACACGGCAGTCGGCCTGATCGAGGTGCTCGACGGCACCGCGCAGCTCGACAAGGCGCTGCTCCACGACACGGCGTCGGGTGCGTATATCCTGCCGCAGAGCAACACCAAGTCGATGAACTACGAACTGGTCGCGTCGCAGGCGATGTTCTCGCTGATCCAGTCGCTCTCCGAACGGTTCGACCTGGTGCTGCTCGATACGCCACCTGTGTTGCCACTGGCCGAGGCACGCGCGATCGCGGCGATGGCCGACGGCGTGCTGTTCGTGACGCGGTGGCGCAAGACTCCGGCGAATGCGAGCGAGCTTGCGGTCGATATGCTCGCGCGCGAAGGCGCCAAGATCTACGGCGTCGCGCTCTCGCAGGTTAATCTCAAACAGCAGTCGCGCGCAGGGTTCGGCGACGAGATGTCCTATTATCATCGCTTCAAGGGATACTACGCCGAAGCGGGCTGACGAGCTCAGCCAGGATCGAAAACGAATACGGGCCGGGAAATCACATTTCCCGGCCCGTATTTTTTGGCGTGAGGGCGGCGCTTCTTCGAGGGGGTGCGTGCGCCGATTTGGGACTTACGGCGTGATGGTGAAGCCGAACGTCGCCTGCAACTGGTTGAAGGTCCGGGCGGCCGGAATGCCGAGGATCTCCCCATTGCCCTTACGGTTGCGATAGCTCGCCGACGCGTCCGCGCGGAGATGCTTGCTCACCAGCCAGCGGACGCCGCCCTCGAGGCCATAGCCCTTCGACGTCGTATCGAGGATGACGAACTTCGATTGGCGGTATGACAGCGAGCTGGACAGGATCACGTTGCGCAGCAGCTCATGGTCGACGCCGATGTCGAATTCGGTGGCCAGCGCGGCAGGCGAGACCGCCGCCGCGACGTTCTGGAAATAGCGTTGCGCGCTGAACTTCACGGTCGTGAGCTCGGTCACGAGATAGTCGAGATCCGCCTGGAACCCGAGCGCACCGCGCGACTCGATGTTGGGATCCTTGAAGTCCGCATAGATGTACCCGAGGCCGAGACGTCCGCGGAGCAGCGGGGTGATTTCGCTGCTGACCCCGCCGAGAACCTCGATACCATCCGCATCGCGCAGGATCGGCCCGCGCGGCAGACGGAAGCGGCGCATGTCACCCGTGGCCGATAGGAAGAATATCGGGCCGGCACCCGTGCGATAGCCGAGTTCGGCGGATCCGCGGTACAGGCTGTAGTCGCGATATTGCTGATCGACGGGCTCGCCGGTCGGACGTTCGGCGTCCTCATAATTGTAGCGGCCGGCAAAACCCGTCAGCTGCGTCGTCAAATGGCCGAATTCCTTGGTGCCGGAAAGCTGGCCACTCGTCAGCGTATAGCGAACGGGTTGACGCGTCAGGATCAGATCGCCGGTGCCGCCGCGGCGGACAAACGCGCGCTCATGCTGGACGTCGGCGGAAATCGCGGAATCCTCGGCGATGTCATATCGCGACCGTACGCGGCCGCGATACGTGATCCCGCTCTCAGTGACGAATTTGCTATAGGCCCGTTCGTTGACATAGCCGTCGAAGCTCAGCGAGTTCCGCCCCCAGTTCGACTTCAGCGCGACGTCCGCACGCAGGATGCCATAGGCGTCGGATACGCCGTCCTGCTGCACATAGACGTTGCTGTCATAGCCGCCCCGCGCGGTCAGCGCGGGAAAGAGCGTGAAGCTGCCGAGCTGGATTCCCGACGGATCGAATTCCGGCCGCGACCGCGCGGCGACCGTGACGCCATTCACCGTGCGCTTGGCGGATGGCAAGACGGAGTCGTTGCGAAAGCCGATCACATCGCCGCGGGGCAGCGCGAGCGAGCCCGTCCCGATCGCCGGGGCGTCGGAGCGATCGCCTCCCGGCAGCGTAAGCGGTGTCGCCTGCGGTGCCGTCTCCGACAGAATTGCCGGCGTTCCGTCAGCGACCTGATCCTGCGCGGTTACCACCCCCGGTATCGCGCCGACCGCAAGCCCCGCAACGAAGAGTGCCGACCGCCGCCCCTGTGTCCTGTGTCGCACGCGCATTGCCTCAGTTAATGTTTGACCGCCCGGAACGCCGCAGGACTCAGAAGTACCGCTCGCCCACGCGGAGCACGTCGCCCGGGAGGACCTTCAGATTGGCGTTGATGTCGACTTCGTGCTCGGCGGTATCGCCCGCACGACGGACGAACACCTTGTTCTTGTTCGCGCGGTAGGTGAACCCGCCTGCCGTCGCGATCGCGCCGAGGATCGTCGCGTCTTCGCCGGCTGGATAACGGCCTGGCTTGGCCACTTCACCCAGTACGAAATAGGGCCGGAAATCGTAGACTTCGACCGCGATCTTCGGGTCCTTGAGATAGCCGGCGGCGTAGCGTGCGACCAGCGCCGCTTCCATCTCGCGCGCGGTCAGGCCCACGGCCTTGACGTCGCCGATCAGCGGCATGGTGATCGCGCCATTGCCCGACACCTGGAACTCGCCACTCAACGCGGGCTCGCCGAAGACGTTGACGCGCACCTTGTCGCCGAGGCCCAGTCGATAGACGTCGACGCGGGCGTTGATCTGTTCGGCGGTCAACGGCGTCTTGGGCTGCGTCGCGCAACCGGCCACCGCCAGCAGCGTCGCCACCGCCGCTCCGAAACCCGCAAACTTGCGTGCCGCACTGATCGCAGTCATCCAGCCCTCCTTGAATATCAGCGTTTGTCTATACTGACCGCGTGACCAAGCGCCATAGAGATACCGCGACGATTCACGACCGGAATGACCGTAATGGGTCGATTGCCACGACGGCATGGCATGGCTAGGCGAACATCGGGCCAAGGAGGAACGCGATGCGACGCAAGGTTTTATTCGCGATCAATTCGCTTGCGGGCGGCGGCGCCGAGCGCGTGATGGCGACGTTGCTCGGAGGATCGGAAGCGCGTGCGCGCGACTATGACTGCGCGATTGCGCTGCTCGACCGCGACGAGGAGGCCTATGCCCTCCCCGACTGGATCCGCGTCCACCGGCTCGACTGCAAACATGGCTTCGCCGCGAGCATCGCGGGGCTGACGGGTGTCGTGCGCCGCGAAAAGCCGGACGTCGCGCTGTCGTTTCTTACCCGGGCAAATGTCGCGACCGCCGCGGCGATGACGCTGCGTCGCCGTCCCTTCATCTTGAGCGAGCGGGTCAATACCACCGCGCATCTCGGCGAGGGGCGTGCCGCCACCGCGAGCAAGGCGATGGTCCGCCTCGCCTATCCGCGCGCGACGCGGATCATCGCCGTGTCGCAAGGCGTCGGCGATACGCTGGTCGAGGATTTCGGCGTCCGCGCCGACCGGGTCGTGGCGATCGCCAATCCGATCGACACCGACCGGATCGAAGCGCTGGCAGCCGAGCCCGCCAACGACCATAGCGCCGTACCGTTCGTCGTCGCGATGGGACGGCTGGTGACGAACAAGAACTTTCCGCTGGCGATCCGGGCCTTCGCCGCCTCCGGACTCGCGGGAAACCTGGTGATCCTGGGTCAGGGACCGGATCACGCCGCGCTGCGCGCGCTGGGCGACTCGCTCGGCCTTGGCGCGCGGCTGGTGCTGCCGGGATTTGCCGAGAATCCGTATGCGATCGTCGGCAAGGCGCAGTTTCTGGTGCTCAGCTCGAATGCGGAGGGATTTCCCAACGCGCTTGTCGAGGCGCTCGCGGCGGGGGTCCCCGTCGTGGCGACGGATTGTCGTTCCGGGCCTTCCGAGGTGCTCGACGTATCGATCGCGCCGGGCAACGTCGTTCCTGGTCAGGGTCGAGGGGGGCTGCTCGTCCCCGTCGACGATCTCGCGGCGATGACCGAGGCGTTCCGGATGATGGCCGACCCCGCCCGGCGTACGGCATTGGCCGCGGCGGGTCGCGCGCGCGTGCGCGACTTCAGCGTCGCGCACGCGGTCGAGCGCTACTGGGCAGTGATCGACGACGCGCTCGCGACCCGGCGGTGATGATCCTGCGCGGCGTTGCGACGGCGATCGCGGCGGTTGCGGCCACCGCGGCCCTGCTCCTGTCGCTTGCGCCATGGGCGGGTGACTGGATCGCCGCCGCAGACATCGCCGCAGCGGCGCTGCCGGTCGCGCCCGTGCTCGCGGTCCTCGCGATCGGCTTCGCCTGGCGGCGCTCCGTCATGCTCACCGCGATCGCCATGATCGCGCTCGGGATCGCGACGGCGACCTTTGCCTATGAGTGGCGCGACGCCCCGAAGGTCTCGACGCCCGGCCGGGGCCTCGTGATCATCACGCACAATATCGCCGTGCGCAACGCCGACCCTGCGGGCACCATCGCCACGCTGGCCGCGAGCGATGCGGACATCCTCATCCTTCAGGAGACCGAAGGCACGGTTCGTCCCTATCTGGGACAGCTGCGTCGCAGCTTTCCCTATGCGAGCGAGTGTCGCAAACCCTGTTCGCTGGCGATCTTCTCGCGGATCCCGCTCACGCGCGTCCGCTATCGATTCCGCGACGAGACCGGCAAGCCGTTCGGGCCGGGACTGGTCCAGACGCGCGTCAGGCTGCCGGGCGTGACCGGGGGATTCGTGCTGGCCAGCGTCCACCTGTCCCGCCGGCTGACTCTCGAGGGACAGAGCGAGGCACGCCGTGCGCTTGCCGAGGCGGCAGCCCGCGTGGGAACCCGGTCGCTCGTCGTCGCGGGCGATTTCAACCTGGTCCCATGGTCGGCCGCGATGCGGGATTTCGACGCCGCCGTAGCGCCGATGCGTCGCGTGACGCGCGGCCTGTTCTCGTTTCCCGCCGACTTTTCCGGCCATGCCGTGCCGGTCCCCGTGCTGCCGATCGACCATCTTTTCGCAGGTCCCGACTGGGGCGTTCGCGCCGTCCGACGTCTGCCCAGGACGGGGTCCGATCACTATCCGCTGCGTATTGAACTCGTCTGGAAAGGGCCCGACCACTGTGTTACGCAAGATTGTCGTTAACGTGCGACATCAGGGGGATAATCTATATGCGGCGGGCTCGTTGGTTGATGTGCGCGTGCTTACTTGCGGGCATCGCCGTGCAACCGGCGTCGGCAGATACGCTGGGTAATGCGATCGCCGATGCCTATCGCAACAATCCCCGCCTCGAGGCGCAACGTGCCCAGCTGCGCGTTCTGGACGAGCAGGTCATCCAGGCGGCCTCCCCGTACCGGTTGAACGTCGGCGTCGTCGCGAGCCTTTCCTATCAGGAACAGGTGCAACGCGCGGGCTTCTTCAACGACTTCCAGAAGTTCGATCAGAAGATGATGGGCGCGGCGGTGTCCGTCTCGCAGATCCTGAGCACGGGCGGCCGCACCGCGGCACAGCTGTCGGCGTCCGAAGCCGATGTGCTGTCGGGGCGCGAACGCTTGCGCGAGGTCGAGAACTTCATCCTGTTCGAAGTCGTCGACTCCTATGTCTCGGTGCGGCGCGACTCGCGGATCGTCGCGATCCAAGAGCGATCGGTCGGGTCGTACGAACGCCAGGTCCAGCAGGCGCAGGCGCGCGAGCGTGGCGGCGATCTGACGCGGGTGGATATCGCGCAGGCGCAGGCGCAGCTCCTCATCATTCGCACGTCGCTGGCGCAGGCGCGCGCGTCGCTCGAACAGAGCCGCGCGCGGTTCGCAGCGGTCGTCGGCCGCAACCCCGGCGTGCTTGAGCCGGAGCCCGCACTGCCGGGCCTGCCGACGTCGATCGACACGGCGTATCAGATCGCCGAGAAGGAAAGCCCGACCCTCTGGCAGGCGATCCTCAACGAGCGCGCGGGACGTTCGCGTGTCGCGGCAGCGCGCGCGGAGCGTAATCCGACGATCGCGACCGAGGGGCGTTACGGTTATAATGCACCCGCGAGCTACAATGTGCGCGATATGGGTCGCGCGCTGTCGGGCGTCGTGACGGTGACCGTGCCGCTGATCAATCAGGGTGTCGTCGGGTCGCAGATCCGCGCCGCGATCGCGAACCAGCAATCGCTGTCGTTCCTGATCGAGGACACGCGGCGCAGCGTCGACAGCGCGCTGCTCAACGCGTGGAACCAGTCCATCACGTCGCAAGATCAGGTGACGAACGGCCAGGCGGCGGTTGAAGCCGCGCAGGTCGCGCTCGACGGCGTCCGCCGCGGATTTGCCGAAGGCTTCCGGTCGAACTTCGAAGTTCTCGATTCGGAACAGCGGTTGCTGAACGCGCAGCTCATCCTCGCGAACGCGCAATATTCGCAATATGCCGGACAGGCGAACGTGCTCGCCTATCTGGGCAGGTTGCAGGCGGCGGCGATCGATCAGGCGGTCGCGATCTATGATTCCGCGGCCAATCTCGAAAAACAGAAGCGGAGCCAGTTGAGCCCGTTCACGGCCATCGTCCGCGCTTTCGACAGTATCCAGGTGCCAAGCAGCCGCAACCGCGCCGCGCCGATCCTCCCGCCCGCCACCGATACGACGGTCATCGCGGCGGTCGCGCCCCCGCCAAGCGGTCCGCTGGCGACCACGCTGCCCGTCGACCCGACCGGCCGGCCGACACCACCCGAAGGCGAGGCCCCCTCGCAGCGACGCTAAGCCCCTGCTAGATGGCCGGCGACGACCGCAACCGCTGCGGTCGATCGAAAGGACGGCGTATGGCGTACCGGCTTGGCATGTTGATCATATCCTTGGCGCTCGCGTCCGGAGCGCCGGCGAAGCAGCTGGAGTCGGGCGCGGCCGGGGGCGCCGGTACGGCCGGCCTGCCCGCTTCCGATCGTTTCGACGCGCGGCGGGGTGCCACGGAGCGGATCGCGCCGCGTGCCAAATCGGTCGTCCAGAACAAGCGCTATGGCAACGCCTACCGCCTGCTCGATGACCCGCTCGGGATCGCGAGCGGCAGCCGGTTCGAGAATATCGATGCAACGGTGCTGCGCGGTGGTTTTCGCTTCAAGGGTGATGCGCACGACATCGTCATCCGGAACACGACCCTGCGACTGGCCGCGCCGACGGCTGCGCCCGAACTGCCCGCGGGTATCGAGCTCCAGGGCAACGTCCACGACATCCTGGTCGACTCCGTCACCGCAAGCGGGTTTCAGATGATCCATCGCGAAAAGCGCTATACCAACGGCGATGGGTTCTCGAGCGAGCGCGGCGCCGCGCGGATCAGATTCCGTAACAGCACCGCCAACGACAACAGCGACGGTGGCTTCGACCTGAAGTCGACCGACACCAAGCTGGAGAACGTGTCGGCGGCGCGGAACGGGATTAATTACCGGTTCTGGGGCACCGGCACGGGTACGCGGATCACGAGCACCGATCCCGCCAAGGCGCATCTACAGATCAATCCCGGGGCCGACTGGCACATCAACACGCTCGTCGTCCGCTCGACCGAGCGCAAGCCGATCATTGTCGTGCATGGTCAGGGGCAGCTAACGATCGACCGGTGCGAACTTCATGTGCCGGCAGGCACGAAGATGATCCGTCTCGATGCCAAGGTGACGCCCGACATTCACCTCGGGACGGGATGCACGCTGCCCTGACGGCACCGAACGCGAAGCGGCCGGACAATAACGACGCACAGGCGTATGTCGGGCTCATTCCCTAACCCTGCGAGCTGGCAAAGTGGCCAGCCCCCTCAAGGGACGTCTAACTTCAGTTAAATTTGCGCTCTGCTCGACGGCCTTGTCCGACCGCGTAAGCTCTTGAGCCGCCTGTATTCAATGGGGGATGGCAAGTGACCGGCGAAACGTTCGGTCCGCGTTTTGGTTCCCAAGGTTAACGGAAATTAGACGTCTATGTTGAGAAGCCGTCAATTGGTCCGTGCCATTTCTATTGAACGGTTTTGGGTGATTCGTTGTGAGAAAGCAGCGAGTGACCCGCAGTTGCCGTGACATTCAGGGAACCAGAACGCCGTGCGGATAAACCCGCGCGCCGTCTGGAACGGGGGAACAGCGCATGACACTCGACGCAACCATCGGAAATGAGATTTTTCTGCAGGGTCAGTATCTGAGTCTGGGCATCAACGGCAGCGGCACGCTCGGGACGCGCGCCACCGCACCGGTCGGGTTCGTCACCGATGCGGTTAACGGCTATATCCGCCTGGGGCTCGTGGGCGACACGGATGGCTTCGGCAAGGGCGCCGCAGCGACGCGCGACGCGATGCTCGCGGGAACGCCCGTCGAGAGCTTTTCGATCGGCTACGACATCGGCGCCAAGCATTACACCAGCGTCAACAGCGAGCGGAACGGCAAGAGCCAGGTCGCCGGCGGCGTTTCCTCCGACCTGTCGAGCGATGGGATCGGCAAGGCCGGCTGGACGGGCGCGACGACCGAGGGCGTCAAGGTCGCGCAGACGATGTCGCTCGCCGATGGTGCGAAATACATCAAGGTCGACGTCACGCTGACGAACACGACGGGCAAGGCCGTCGCCGATCTGCATTACATGCGCTCGATCGACCCCGATCACGGCGCGACCTTCGATACCGTCAACACGGTGATCGAGCAGGGTGGCGACGGTGCTGATGGCGCATTGATCGCGGCCTATGCCTCCAGCGGCAAGACGCCGCTGTTTTACTACACCGCCGATGATCGCGCGATGGTCTCCACCTTTAAGGGGTACGTCAACGAGAACCCCAACGCCGCGGCGACCTTCGATGCCGCACCCGCCGAGGGCTTTTCGCTCAAGGGCGACAACGCGATCAACATCAATTTCGGCCTCGGCACGCTCGCGGCGGGTCAATCGACGACGTTCACCTTCTACATGGGGATCACGAACGACCTGAACGCGACCGTCGCCGAGATCAAGGCGAGCGCCGTCGCGCGCCCCGAGCCCGTCAACGCCGCTCCCGTTGCGGCCGACGACTTGGTCGCGATCGTGGCCGGCAAGAGCGAGAGCGGCAATGTCCTGACGAACGACCGCGACGGCGACGGTGACGCGCTCACCGCCAGCCTCGTCAAGGGACCTACGCATGGCTCGCTGCTGTTCAATGCCGATGGCAGTTTCACCTATGTCGCGGACAAGGGCTATGTCGGCAGCGACAGCTTCACCTACGCGGCAAGCGACGGGAAGGCCTTCGACAATGGCGTCGTCTCGATCGCGGTCGCGGCGGCGCCCGTCGTTCCCACCATTGCCCCGCCAGTCCTTCCCCCGTCGTCGTCGTCCCCCCGGTCACGCCGCTTGTCGCCAAGCCGTCGGTCCAGGACGGCAGCAGCTCCGCCTCGCAGACGCTCTCGGGCACGTCGGGCAACGACATGTTCTTCTTCGACATCGCGAAGAATACCGGCACCGACACGATCAAGAACTTCAGCCACGAGGACGTGCTCGCCACCACGGCCAAGCTTTTTGACGGCAATGGCGACGGCATCATCACCTTCGCAGCCAACCGCCTGTCGCTCGATTCGCCGAAGAGCAACGATTACGCGGTCATCGAGGGCGTTTCGGGTCTCCGCCTGATGGGCGCCGATTCCGCCGGGCGCTATATCTACGCGGATGCGAGCGTCCGTCCCAAGGGGGCGTCGGAAAGCAAGCTCGGCAACGACAAGATGTCGGGCGACTCGACCGACAAGAAGGCCAGCCAGTTCTTCTTCGACACCGCGATCGGGCTCGATCTCGGCCACGACACGATGTCGAATTTCGGCAAGAAGGACGTGCTGGTCACCACGGTTGCGCTGCAGGACGACGGCACCGGCCACGTCAAGCTCGGGGCCAAGGGCATGCTCGACCTGGGCAGCAGCGCGGGGATCGATCTGGGCGACGTCGCGATCGGCGGGCTGAAGGGCGCATCCGTTTCGATGCTCGAGTTCGACGGCGCGGTCTCGCACGACGGCATGACCTATTATGTCTACAGCCTCGACGGATCGGCGGCCGGCATCGCGACGCTGAACTTCTGATCCGGCGCCGTGCCGGGCGACCGCGGTTGCCCGGCACGGGTCTAGAGCGCGTTCGCACCCGAGCGCGGCAAACAAAGAGAGAGATTTCCGTGAGGAAATCTCTCTCTATCATCTCTCCCGAAGAAGAGCCGCGGGCATTAGCCTGCGGTGTTGTCGATGCCGTAGTGGTAGTACGTCACGCCGTTCACCTCGTTGGTGGACTGCAGGTACAGACCGCTGACGCCGACGAGGTCGATCTGGCCGCCATGTGCTGCGCCGTCATCACCCTTGGTGTTCATCATTTCGCCCGACAGATCCAGCACGCCGTTGTTGCCGAACTTGATCTGCACGCCTGCGTCTGCACCGGCCTTGCCGTTGAAGATCTGCGAGGTCGTGACGATCTGGTCGTCCGCGCCGAAGCCCGTGATCGTGTCGCCGCCGAGGTTCAGACCGAGTGCGGTGTCGTAGAAGAACTTCTTCGAACCCGTCGCCGCGTCAAACGTGTCGTTACCAACCTTACCCTCGGTGAAACCGGCAAGCTTGACCGTTGCGTCGGCATAAACATGCATACCGCCCTTTTCGCCAAGATAACGGAGCGACTTGCTCTCCATACCCTGCAGCGTGATCTGGTCTGCACCGGGATTCTTCTTCGAAGTGCGGTCGATGTCGAGGATACCGTTCGGACCGAAGTCGATGATGCCGTCGCCGTTGCCGTCGAAGATCTTCTGGTAGTTCAGGATCGTATCGTTCTTACCGAAGTTTTCGATGAGATCGTCACCTGCGTTTCCTGCACTGAAGCTGAACGCGGTCGCGCCGACGGTGTTGGCGACATTGTCGTTAGTACCATTGTTCTCAATCGAGACCTTGTCTGCCGTCGTGATCAGCTTGCTGTTGTCGCCGAATGCCATTGTCTTGTCTCCGCTACCGTCGTTGTTTGAAACCATGTTGTCACGTTTTGCCGTGCCCAACGCTTAATGCTTTATTAAGGATCGAGTTCAATTAATTCAGCATCGTTGTCAACGATTTCGCCGGCCGCCTGTCTCGCGATGGGACAGATCGGAATCTTGCATGCAGCAAGCAACGGTCCGGATATCAGGTTTCCGACGGACGATCCGGACCACCGGCAAAGTACAGCCGTCGAGATACGAAGATGTCTTCGCGCGGCGCTGATGGTTTTACGGGCCGGCTGGCCACTATGCCGGCCCTTGCAGGGCAATATGGATCGGCGTCTATAGTTGGATCGCCCCGCACACTTCGTGTGCGGTGCGGTTCAGCGCTTACCAGGCCGCTTCAAATACGGGATATGCGTCGCCAGAGCGGCAAAATCGGACCGCCGGAAGGCGACCATGTCGCGCACGGTGAAGCCCGTCATGCGCGCATAAAGGCCGACGTACAGGATCGTGGCCACGACGTAGGTGATGCTCGACGCCAGGGCGGCGCCCATCACGCCGTCGAGGCGAATCATCCACCATCCCAGCATGATGTTGCACACAAGCACCGGCGCCATGATGATCAACGACGCCCAGGGCTTTCCCTGACCGGCGAGGTTCGTGTTGAGAATCTTGAAGACGATAAACGCCACGACGCCCGGCAGGAGCGCGTTGCAGACCGCCGCGCTTTCGGCGAACTGCTTGCCGAACAGGAGGGGAAAGGCGAATCCCGAGACGATCGCTATGCCGATCGCGAGCACCGTCGCCGCGAGGAACGAGACGCGCGCCAGGACGAGCACCTTCGTCGAAAAGGCCTTGTCCTCCTTTGCATTGACGCTGCGCGACAGCAGCAGCGAACTGACTGCGGTGGGGATTTCCCAGATGAGTTCGGCGATGACCGTTGCCTGCGCATAGACGCCGACCTCGCGCAGCGTCGCGAACCGCGTCAGCAAAAGGATCATGATCTTGTAATTGAGCATCATGACGAACAGTGACGCGGCGTAGGACAAGCCCCGGCGTTGCAACCTGACCGCGACCTCCCGGTCGAACCCAAGGTACAGCCGCCCCTCCTTGGAAAGCAGATAGAGCGCGTAGCCGGATCCCAGCACCGAGGCACCCAGATTGGCGATCAGCACGCCGTACAGACCGAGATCCAGTGCCCACCCCAGGACGATGATCAGGACGAGTCGCAGCAACGCCGGCCGCCAGCTCGTCCGACGAAACGCCGCGATCCGCTGCCGCCCGAGAAAGACGCCGCTTGCATAGCTCGACAGCAGCGACGTCGGGATCGATGCAACCGCTAGCGCGCGCAGCATCCAATCATCGCGTGCGACGCCCGCATAGTCGAGATAGGCCAGCGCCAGCAGGACCGCGATCGTCCCCGCCAGCGGAACCAGCGTCAGCAGCGTCGGCAGCAGCCGCTCGAGCGGATAGATACCGCGCCCGAGGTGGAAGGCGGTGGACTGGCGGATCCCCATTTCGGAGAAGTTGACGGCCAATTGGGCCGGCACGAGCAGCGCCGCGACAAGCCCCCTCCCCTCGGGGCCGAGCAATCGGGCGAGGATGAGGCTCGTTATGAAATAGCTGCCCTTCTGGAAAAAGCGGCTGATCGCGACGGTTATGGCCTCCCAACCGAAGCCGGATGGTGCGCGCCGCGCTTGCGGGGAGGAACCGGCCTGGCGTGTCATCTCGACTATCAATCCTCTGGAGATGCCGCCCAGGTCGACAAGGCGGCGCGCCTAGCATATGCGACGCGTCGGTAAAAGCTGGGCGCTCCACTGCGGTCGCGGGCAAAGTGCAGGGAGGCATGACGTGACGGACCCCACTATCGCCGTGGTTATTCCGGTGCACAACAAGGAGCGCCACGTCGTCCGCTCGCTGGACGCCGCGCAGGGACAGACATCGCCGCGATTAATCGAACGTCGATTAGTCGACCTATGAAGTCGATGAGCACCAAAGTTTATCGATTTCATATTAACATCATGCGGACATCACTATGGCTTTGAAACATAAGTTATAACCGCGTCGACAGATGGTACTTTGCCAAGCGCTACATCATACCAACATTTCCGCTCCGACTGGCCTGTAAATTCTAACGCACAGTTCACGTTTGACGGTGAAAGACAGTACGAGGGGCCAACGCCGACACTTGAAGTATCCTTCTTTACGCGAACCACAACCAGACTTTAGGCCCATCGCCATTCCAGTAGTCAGTGAACGGCGAACGGCGAGCGGCGAGCGGCGAGCGGCGAACGGCGAACGGCGAACGGCTTCACTATTCGCCGATAAATGCTATCATACGCCCTTATTGGATGACGAGCCGCCTTACCCACGCGGCATGTCCAGCGATTGATCGATAAGCGACTCTCCGGCAGGCACCTACGTGTGTTAACGGCAATATCAGATTTCCCGCGGAGTCTATTACGCGATTAACAAGGAGAGCCATGCCTTTGACTGCTATACCCAAAGTGTCATGCATTACTGTTTTTTACAATAGAGGCGATCTTCTGGATCGCTCTGTCGATAGCCTCATTGATCAAACGTTACAGGATCTAGAGATAATCGTCATTGACGACGGGTCAACCGACGAGACTATGACGAAACTCAAATGCAAGTCCGACCCGAGGCTCAAAACTGTATTCCAGGCCAACATCGGCTTTACTGCCTCAATGAATCGAGCGATCCGAGCGAGCAAAGGCCGGTATATCGCCGTACACGGCGCTGGAGACATTTCCACCCCGATAGATTGGCCCTTCAAGCATCTTACCTTGACGCCAATCCAGAGGTCGGCGCCGTGGGCTGTCGCCGATCAGATAATGGACGGTTAACGATTTCAAACGATCATGTAAGGCGGGGCCCGATGCTGGCTATCATGCTCGAGTCAAATCCTTTCAGTCACGGCGAGGTCATGTTTAGGCGATCATTGTTTGATAAAGTGGGCGGATATCGCGAAGCATTCCGGTTTGCCCAAGATCGTGACCTATGGCTAAGAATGGGACGATATTGCGACTATGCTGTACTTCCGCAAACCTTATATTTCCGCGAGTACATATCTGGCAGTGTAACAAAGACTCCACAAAGTCTTTACTTACAGACACGACTTTCCAGCTTCGCCGTCCAATGCGCAAAGACTATCAACTCAAGTGGCCAAGACTTATTTGATGCGTTAGGGCCAAGCGCATTCTTTTTATCACCTGTCGAAAAGTCGCTTGCGCACAAATATACGCTATTTGGGCTTCGAGCGATCAGAGATCACGAGCCTGAAGCGGCCCACATATTCCTCACGGCAGCTTTTCGCGAACACTTTTCATTTTATACGTTAGTCGGAAAAATAGCTTTATCTGCCTCGCGCATCCCAAAGATTAATCATGCCGTTCGACGCATTTTGCAAATATTTACACCTCGCCCTCTATAGGATGATAATAGGCCTTACGCGCATTTTTGATTGCACAAAGCAACAGGCTAAGCCGGACATTGATTCACAAAGATTTGTAAAACCTATCAACTTTATCTGCAATAATTGACCATGCGTTTGCCGAGGATAAGTTCAACACCCTCGCATGTTTTCCAACGTTGTTTTCAGGTGATGCAATTGCCTGAAGTAATGCTGAAGCCGTTAGACTCTTTACTTGAACCACACCTTCACCGCCCAGCTGTCCATTTAATTCGCTGAACGCATCTGACTGGAGCGTAATGATGTCACAACCGCGCTCGGCAACCAGCATTGCCATACCGGAAGTTGACTCCGTTAGATAAGGTAGAGCAACAATAGTGCTTGCGGCAATTGCATCGACCAACTCCTTATCACTAAGCCTCTGATCAAACACATGTATGTTGCAGTTTGATCTACGTATTATTTCAATACGATCTCTTATCGACCTCCCATACGTATCGTCAGGAATTTTCCCGGCGATAAGAACGTCGTAATCCGGAAGACTGCCAGCGACACAATCAAGTAGCTGATCAAGCCCTTTATAGGGTTTTACGTCGCCGATGAACGAAACCACTCTGACATTGCTGCCGATGCCAAATTGTTCCCGAGCTTTTTCAGGTGATGCACTAGGCGGGTAGACATCGCCGTACAGGCCATGCGGAATTTGGCATGAACTAACGTTTCTTATCCTCGGAAACTTTACTCGAGCGTCCTTCTCCGCAGTTGCCGTCAGGTAAATTACCCCATCTAAAAGCCATACGAAATAACTCATCACGACCTTTTCAAGCAGCCGTCGGTTGCCTGAATGAGACTGTATATTATGCGCTGTCCACACGAGTTTGGCGCCTCGTGCCTTTTGTATTGTCAACATGGTTACAAATGCCAGTGTTCGCCGCACAAAAGCAAAGCCCGCCGCGGTCGCAACCTGCTGAGGCCAGTGAACATGAATAATATCTGGCCTCCCGAAGAATGTATCTAGCATTCCCGGATCAACCACACGCCAGCCGACCTTCTCCATTGCCTCAGAGAATAAGAAATTATATGGATTTTCTTTAAAATTCCTGCGCGCTGGGAACGCAAATACTAATCTGCGATGCAAGGTATTTTTCCTTTTTAGGCTCAGAATCACTTTCGAAGGCCTTACCTAGCTTTATGAGTGCGATCATCGAATAATGCTGGAGAATCGATGAGCTTCTCGTTGGGTGCGACATAGACCGGTCCGAGCATACGAACAGACCTAATTTCATCGCACAATTTCCGATATCGCCAAACGCGTTGATGAGGCACAACCCTACCGTTGCAGCCTTCCTCCTGATAATAAAAAAATACCGCGATGTTTGAGTTAACGTTATCTTTTACTAGTGCGACTTCTTAGCCGTCGCTGATTTTATAAGGTTCGAGAATGGGGGTGATCACCATAAGATGGTTCAGGGCCTTCTGGTTTTATGCAATCTAAGGGTGCCCCCCCGCTCAATCGGCCGCTCGAACGGCCACGGGTCGAGCATAATCGACCAATGCCCCCCAGCCAAGTGATGCGTGAGGATAGGCCTGCGTTAGCGCCACCGGTTCCATCGGCACCGCAATACGGTGTTCCCGGACCCGGAAAGACGCAAACGGAACGATGGAAACCCAGCCGAGAGTTCAGGCTTAGTGCGGTGAACCTAGGTGCCGGCGTGACAACGCCGGAGGAGCGCGAGTTCCAGCAACTGCGCCGCGAACCTACCGAGCGGAGGGCTGAGCGCGGCATTTGGAAAAAGCAATGGTAGCCTTTTGCTTGGCGAGAGAATCGATGAGCGGTCCGAGCCCCCTTTAAAGCACGGGACGATCTGGCTTTGATGCTGGATCTGCGAAGCGCTCGGTCTTTCGGGTAGTGGCTTTCATAATTGATCAGTTCGGACACCCAGCTCCCGCGCAAGTAGCAATAGTGTGTTCGCTTCCACGGCGCGCGCCAATTTCATCTCCACCGTCAGAAGGTGCGGTGCGCTCCGCGTCTGACACGTACTCCAGCCTACGGCCTGTCAACCGATTCGCACTGTATCAAGTACCTAATGCTGCGGTCGATCGGTGCAAACAACACCCTCGAGCATCGGTTGACCGTCGAGGCGCCACGTCGAGGCGGATTATCGGCCTCACTTGAACTAGGACTGCCGAAAGGCGGCACGTCACCGTGGTCATCGACCTGCTTTTGCCCCGCGTGGTCCCCCTCGACATGCCTAGGAGACCAGGAACGACATTTGACTGCCCGGATGAAGACCAGCCGGTTGCTCATGGCAAGTCGGTGATGTGCAAGCCTGACTCCCTGCTGCACCACTGGGAACGAGGATAGCAATATACGATCGGGCAGTCTCGGCGGTTGATGGCTGACAATTGGGCCATCTACGCGACGCGCGGGTCGGACAACGTCTGGAACGACCCAGCGAGGAATTCTTCTTCCACGAGATGAAGACCGAACGGGTCGGACGGAAGACGTATCGAATGCGTAATCGCGTATTGGAACCGAGCTGACCCGTTACGCGGCCCTCGCCTGATGCTAGGACACTAAAAGCGGAGCGTTACACCACATCGGGCGCACCGAAAGGCCTCGTCGCAGGCTCTATTGGTCGCTTTCGCAATGCGTGTCGGAACGAACACCAGGCCCCTCACTCGCTACTGCGACGCGGATCATCAAAGCATTGCGGACGGACTCCGAGGCCTAGTGTCCGTACAGCAGGCATATCGGCGTCAAAACTATGTTATCGTCGGACTGAAACACGGCGCAGATTATCAGGCAACCAAGAGCACCGCCCGACACAAGCGCACTATCACCAAGTTCGTGACTACGCCAAGAGCGCTGTGTTTATGACTAAATGTTTTAGCTGGTTCACAACCTACTCTCCCCGTTGTTTTGATCATCGTAATAACAACGAGGTTCGAACTCATAGTTTTGCAATTTCAGACGGCGCATAACGTCATCGCGCTATTGAGTGTCGCCCTCCTGCTTCTGAACGATATATCCTGTGTACCGGACATTGCCATGACGCGTGAAATGAATTCAACGCCGTTTTGGCTCTTGTACCGTCGGATCAGAACCCCAGTTGCGCGAGCCCTGCAGCGCTGCCAATCGCGCTATAGACATAATAATGCGTGTCACCGACGACACGCTCGCCGTCGAATTCCAGCGCGCCTACCGATTTCCCTGCCGTATCGGTGACCGTGAAGTCGCCCAGATCGATGCCGTCATGGCCAAGCGAGAACACACCGCCGGCCGCCGCCACGGTAGCGCCTGCGTCGCTGCCGCCGATCTTGGTGGTCGTGACGATGATATCCTTCGCCCCGAATTTGGTGACCTTGTCGTGCCCGAGCGACTGGTCAAGCGCGCTGTCGAAGAAGAACGCCCCCGCCTTCTTGTCGCCCGCGTCACCTGCCAGCGTGTCAGCAACGCCGAACTTGCCCTCCACCGCGCTTTTCGGACGCACCGACGCGGCGGCATAGGCGAAATGGCCATCGACCAAGCCAAGATAGCGCAACCCGGCATTGACGCCCTCGAGCTTCACGGTGCCCATCTTCGACCCGAGGTCGAGTACCCCGTTCGAACCATAGGTGATGATCCCGTCCTTGTTGCCGTCGTTCAGCATCTTGGCCGTCATCAGCAGGTCGGTGGCACCGAAGCCGATGATGCTGTCGGCCCCCTGCTTGCTGACCTGGTTGAAATAGAAGCTGTCGGCCGCGCTGGTTGCCTTGATCGTCTCGTTGGCGGCGTTCGATACGAAGTGGAGTGGCGAAATACTATCGCGAGGCGCTTCCACGGCAGGCGCGACCACGACGGGCGCAGGGGCGGCAGGCGCCTCAGCGACCGGTGTCGATACGATCGGCGCAGCAATGACCGGCACCGTGATAACGGGCAGCGTGACGACCGGCGCGAGCACGATCGGAAGCGTATCGAGCAACGAGCCGACCACGGGCACGTTCAGCCCGGCGTCGAGCGAATAGGGGCCCGTCGGAACAAGCTTTTCGACGGTCGTCAACGCGCCCGTCAGCGCCTTGCCCGCAACCAGCTTGGCGGTGCTGGCAAGACTGACGCTGACGTCGGACACGGTGAGCGTGCCGTTGTTATAGAATACGGCCGTGTTGCTGCCCGAGTCGGTAAAGCTGCCGCCGTCGATCGCCAGCTTGGCACCCTCGTTGAGCCAGACCTGCGCCTGGCTGGTGATTCCGCCGCGCTTGTGCGGATCGGTACCGACCGAGTCGATCATCGTCGCCTCGCCCCAGATCCGGAAGTTGCGGGCATTGTCGTCGGCGATCGCGCGCACGAGCGTCGTCCCGGTCGACTTGAGGTCATAGCCGGCGTCCGTGTTGCCGCTGGCCACGGTATCCTGGAACAGGACGTTGTACACGCCGCGCTCGGTCGCGAAGCCGTCGCCGTTCCAATAGCGCGAACTCGTCGTGTCGGTCGCATTGGCCATCGACGTGCGGATGATCTTCACGTCATGCGCCGTGCCGTCCAGATGCACGCCGATTGCGAAATTGTCGCCATCCTGCTTCAGGCTGTCGCCCCGCACATCCTCGATCAGGATGTTGCTGCTATTATACTGAAGCCGGATGACGCCCTTCGAAAAGCCGTCGACCTCGACGTCACGGATCGTAAGCCCGGTCACGGTCGCGGTCTTGTTCGCGCCACCCGCATAGTCCTCGAAGAACCGCGCGACATTGCTCGCATCGACATGCTCGATGGTGATGTTCGACACGTCGCCGGCGGCACGGAACACGGTCCCGGTGTTGTTGACCTGGAGGTTCTCGAAGTTGAGATTCCCGGCACCCGCCTGTAGCTTGAAGAGTTCGTTCCCGGCCGCGTTGCTGGCGGCATAGACGGAGGGCCGCGTGCCTTCGATCGTTGCCTCCATCGCGTTGCCGCTATGATCGACGCCCTTGATCGTGACGGCTGCGCCCGGCGTGCCGCCGCTATAGATATTGGTCGCGTCGGTGACCTTGTAGCTGCCGGCGTCGGCCAGCAGATGGACTTCACCGCCCGGCCCGGCCTTCTTGATCATGTCGTTGAGCTTGCCGATCGACGCGGCATTGGCCCAATCCGAGCCGCTCTTGTTGCCTGATCCCGTCGGGGAGATGTATGCGATGGGCATCGAAGGAATCCTGACACGGACGCGACACGGATGTGTGCGTGATGATCGCTGGATACCTTCGCCAAACTGCAATTGAGTATCGAGTTCCGGTAAAGAACTCGTTCATTACGATGAGGCAAAATTGATGGCGGATTTCTCGGTCGTAGTTCCGCTGTACAACAAGGGTGCGCATGTCGCGGCGACGATTCAGACTGCTCTTGCGCAAACTGCCCCCCGCGCGAGATCATCGTCATAGACGACGCCTCGACCGACAACGGCTTGGCAATCGTCCGCGAAATCGGACATCCGTCGATCCGGATCATCGAGCGCGATACGCCCGGCGCCGGGGGCTATGCCGCGCGTAATGCAGGGATTGAGGCAGCATCGGGTGCCTGGATCGCGTTTCTCGACGCGGACGATAGCTGGCACCCCGACCATCTGAAAAACCTGTCAGCCGCAATCGACAAGGCCCCCGAACCGGTAGGCTGCGCCTTCTCGGGAATCTGGATCGTCGAAAACGACACGCGCCGCCCGTATGAGGTCAATGAACGCTATGTGCGTCCTGGTGCTGCACTCGACCTGTCGGATATCGTCGAAGGCTGGCTCAACGCGCGCGATTGCCCGATCTGGACGGGGGCGCGGCATTTCGCCGCGATGTGCTGATCGACGCCGGGCTATTCCCTGCAGGTCGTGCCAAACGGGGAGGCGACAAGGACCTGTGGGTTCGCGCCGCCGCGATCACGAAGGCGGTGTATTCGCCCGAGAAGACCGCCAGCTTTCATCAGGACACGCAGAACCGGGTCTCGAACTTCACTGCGCACGTCGATCTGCCGATTCTGGTGTCGACGATCGACACGCTCATACCCTCGGCCGACAAGCGCTTGCGCCCTTTGCTCAAACGCCTTTCGAACCGCGAAATCGGACGATACGCACGGCGTTGCACAAAGGCCGGGACGCCGATCCCCGCCCCGTTCTACCGGTCGCTGCGCATGCCGCAGGGCGTGGGGCAGCTGGCCTATCTGATCGGGCTGAGCATGATCAGGCCGTATATGGCGTCGAAGCTGAAATAGGCCGCCGCTTCGTCGCATCATATTTGCGCGCGCTGACATACGCGTGGACGGTGCATCCGCATAATATGCCGTAAAGGATCATCCCCTCGATCTGCCAAAGTGGCATCGTCGCCATGTTGAGCAGAAAAAAGCTCAGATGCCCGCACAGCAGGATCGGTCTTGCTCTGGTCTTTGCCATTGCCGCCAGCGCGAACATCCAGATCCAGAAGAATAACGTCGCCAGCACGCCGAGGATGCCCAACTCATACAGCGCGGACACCAGCGTGTTATGCGCATAGACGACGAACACCCCGTTCCACGCATTCGGGCCGGACCCTATGACGTGCTGGATCGGACTGCTGTCGCGATAGCCATAGATATACTGGCTCCAGATCAATGGACGCCCCGACATCACATGCCGGTCATCTATATCGAATTCGCGCGGCGGCTTGATGATCGATGTCCCGCGTTCGATGACGGTCGCGATATCCGCGAAGCGCTCCTGCTGCGTCGAGCCGATGGCGACGCCGCCTATCCCGATTAGCACCGTCGCCAAACCGATCACCACCATGCGCTGCGCCCGGATGACGCCGCGCCACGCCCCGATCAGCGCGATGCCCCCCAGGAGCGGGGCAATCGCGACGATTGCCGTCCTGTAGTTGGCGAGCAATATCGAGAGGCAGAACATGCCGACCAGCGCGGTCTTTGCGAGGCCTGACATTCGCTGACGCAATGCGAGGACAAACAGACCGCCAGCCAAGGCGACGGAGAAGGCTGCCTCGTGATTGAAGCCGCCGATATAGCTGGCAGATCCATCCGTTTCCGATGCCTTTACCACGCCAAGCACGACCGAAAGCGCCTGGAAGGCGACAAGGATAAGAAACGGCAGGAACATCTTTCCCAGCGCCTTGTCCCACCCCGTCTCGGTTATCGCATCGATGACTGCCAGGATGATGACGGCCATGTAGATGTATTTGACCAGCATATCGACCATCGGCGAAACGCTGTGGTTGACGAAGCCGCTGATCGCGATGACCAGCAGGATCGGGTAAAAGGGTACGAGGCCGACATCAAATACGCCACGCGGCTTCAAAACCCACGCCCCGAGACCGCAGATGAAGATCGATCCGAGCGCGTTGTACGACAGCCCGGCGGGGGAAGCGCTGAACGTGATCGGATGAAAGGCGGACAGGATGAACCGCAGCCAGATCGCGAATATTACAAAGCGGGTGGCGCGCCCTTGGCTGCTCCGCAACGCCACGAACAGCATCGCAAGCGCCAGCAACGTCGCTGGAATGGATGCGTAATAGGGTAGAGCGCGCCCATTCGCGACAAGGGAGTCCATGGATGGCATACCTAGCCGATCACGCCGACGACCGCCAGCGCTACGGTCTTGACCACGCCCGGATCAACGCCGTAGGTCGCGTTGCACCGCAACAGGATACCTGATCGTGACACATGTCGACGAAGCTGATCTTGAACAGCTCGGAAAACCGCATCGCAGGGGCTGCATACGCCGCTTCAGTGCGTTACGTGCCGTCCTTGCAGCCGACCTTTACCGGTATTCCGGATCCGTCGATGCGAAGAATTTCCTGAAGCATTACCTCTTTACGCCCGGATACAAATACACGGTGCTGATGCGCCTGACGGGGTATCTCGCGCTCAAGCCCGCCAAGGCCGGCGGGCTGTATTTTCTGCTCAAGTGGATGCTGCTGCGGGCACGCTACAAGTTCGGGATCGCAATTCCCGAATACACGCTCATCGCACCGGGGCTTTTCATCAATCGGTTCGGCGGCATCTATTTCAACGGCGATGCCATTGTCGGCTACAACGCGAACATCACGCACGGATCGATGCTCGGCCAGGCCAATCGCGGCCCGATGCGCGGCAGCCCGACATTGGGCGCCCGCGTATTCATGGGCGCTGGATCGAAAGTGGTCGGACGCCTGACGATCGGCGACGACACGTCGATCGGTTCCAACGCCGTGGTGACCAAGGACGTGCCGCCGACGAGCGTGGTGGGCGGTGTCCCCGCGAAGCTGCTCTCACAGGCGGGCTCGCTGGGGTACGTCAACCGACAGGTCCCCGAGGCGCTGGTACGCCGGTGCGTCAATGCGTTTCATGGCCCCGTGCCGGCCGGATTCTACGACGGCTGACCCCTCTCACCGACGCGGCGTCATCCCCAGACGCGCCACCACGGTCGCCGGGCCTGAAGCTCGATGCCGCGCTCGGATGCCGCACGCGTCAGGTCACGGGCAAGAGAGCGCAGCTGGCGATCGTTCAACGCGACCTGGACCTTTGCCACGCGCTGTTCCTGATACGCCTCCACCGACTCGACGATCTGCATCGTCAGCACGATGCCGCTCATTCCCTCGCAGCGCTTCCATCCGGCCAGAGCGCCGGTTGCAATCGTAGACATGACACCCTCCCGTTATGAAACATCCTTAACGCGGATGCTGCCCCGTCAGCAATTCATATCCCAAGACAGCGGTTCGCGCGAGGCGATTGGCGGCATGGGGTTGCGACGCGTGGGACAGGCTGCATAGAGGCCACAAGACAATCGCAACCAGGAGTGCGAGAATGATCCGCCGAACTATCTCGAAGCTTTTTCCGAAGGCGGCAACGACAGCGACGCGCGCGATCGCCGCGCCGTACCCGATGGTCGAGCTGTTTCACTGGGAGCCCAAGGACGGCAGCCGGAATTTTGGCGACCACCTGTCGAAGATCGTCGTCAGCGGCGTCGGCATGCTGCGCGGGATGACGCTGGATGACGAGGTCAAAACCGCACGGCGACTTCTCGGCATCGGCTCCATCCTGCATTTTGCCAATGATGGCGACGTGATCTGGGGCAGCGGAATCAATGGCAAGGTTGCCAGCGGCGACATCCCTGCCCGGCACCTCGACATACGCGCGGTCCGCGGACCGAAGACCGCCGCGCGGCTGCGCGACATGGGAATGTCCGTACCCGATGTGTTCGGCGATCCCGCCCTGCTCGTACCGCGCCTGTTCAAGGACCGGTTCGTGCCGACGCCGAACCGCGACTATGTCATCGTCCCCAATCTCCACGACCTGCCGCTCGTCACCGATCAGACGCGCTTGGTCTCGCCGCTCTGGGGGTGGAACCGGTGCATCGAGGAAATCCTGTCGGCGAAGTTCGTGATCGCGAGCTCGCTGCACGGCCTGATCCTCGCCGAAGCCTTCGGTGTTCCGGCGCGCTATCTGCGCCTGTCCGAAACCGAGTCGACGTTCAAATATGACGATTACGCGCAAGGCACGGGACGCGCATCGCTCGACCCGGTCCGCTCGGTCGAGGAAGCGCTTGGCGAAGGCCCCCACCCCGCGATCAG
The DNA here is from genome assembly GCF_036856055.1 of Sphingomonas sp. 22R3R2A-7. Lineage (NCBI taxonomy): Bacteria > Pseudomonadati > Pseudomonadota > Alphaproteobacteria > Sphingomonadales > Sphingomonadaceae > Sphingomonas > Sphingomonas sp. 22R3R2A-7. Next base: position 2,245,973 of record NZ_JASPFR010000001.1, read on the forward strand.
TTTTGACGCCGATGCGTTGATCGCCGCGTTTCCGTTCGACCTCTGGCAGCGATAACGGTCTAGCGCGCGACAATCTGGCGCAGATACGCCGTAATCCGGCTGCCGATCAGCGCCCATTCCTGTCGCGACAGATCCGGGCCCCGCGGATCGCGCGGCTGGCGTGCCCAGTCGAGCGCCGCCGCAAGCTTCTCTGTCGTCAGATCGCCTTCGTACAGCCAGACCCACGCCTCCCCGACCTCGTTCTGCAGATCGACGAGGCTGCCGAGGCGTGGGGCGATGACGGGTCGTAACCGCGACAGCGCCATCAGCGCCGAGCCGCTGTTCAGGATGTCGCTATAGGGCAGCATAACCGCGTCTGCGCCGTCGATCAGCGCCTCGAGGGCAGCATCCTCGAGATACCCGAGCTGGATATCCACATTCGACACCCCCGCGGCGATCGTGGTCAATTCGCTGCCGAGATCGGGATCCTTGCACTGCCCCGCGATGACGAGCTCGCACCGGTCGGGCGACAGGCTCGCGACGAGCCGGGCGACGATGTCCGGTGCCTTGTATCGCTTGACCTGTCCTATGAAGGCGAGTCGGATCGGACGCGGGCCGGCGACGTCGCGGACAGACGGGACGGACCGCTCGCGCGATCGGTAATGGTCATGCGGTACGATGATCGACGGCACCGCATCCAATTGCGGATAGGTCTCGCAAAACAGGCTTTGCGAGGCTCGCGACAGGAAAATCAAACCGTCGACCGCACGGAGAAACACCGGCAGCCGGATCCGCGACACGCGCACCCCCGCGCTGGTGCTGTACCAGATTATGGCCGACCCATATGATCCGCTTGCGCTGGACATATTTCGCGATCAGCCGCGCCGTCAGGCTGCGCATGCCGCGAAACCGGTGGCTCAGGCTCTGCGCATAGAGGAATTCTCGGGCGAATGGAGAATGAGAACGTCACCGGCGGCGAGGTCACTCGCCTTATTCTGGTACAGTTCGCGAACGGTTACGCCTTCCGACGCGAGCGCATCGGCAAACATCGCCGAATAGGGGTTGGGCCCTCGCCAGGCAGGCCGCAATGCAACACGTAGTGTCCGGCTGGGCAAACCCTCATCCTTCTCGCAAACGCGGGAACGCTATGGCCACGCACTGAAAACGATACAAGTTGCGCCTTCCCATTTCGACGTGCGCTTTCTAACGGGTCACCAGACGCATACGCGCAGCGGCTGCGTCGATACGTTCGAAAGGAAGACGCTCGAATGAATGTGAAGCGCAAGCTTGCCGCGAGCAGCGTATGGACGGTGACCGCCAGCGTCTTCAACAACGTATCGACGATGGTTGTCTTCATCGCGCTGGCGCGGTTGTTGACGCCCGCGCAATTCGGGATCGTGGCCTTCGCCTCGGTCTTCATCGAGTTCAGCCGGATCCTCGTCGGCGCGGGCATCCCGGATGCGCTGATCCAGCGACCGGACTGGGACCGCGACGTATCGAGCACCGCATTCTGGACCAATATCGTGATCGGCGTCGCAATTGCCGCGATCCTGTGTTTCGTCGTAGCGCCGCTTGCGGGCGTCTATTACGACCAGACGTTCGGCTATGTGCTCGCGGCGCTGTCCGCGCTGCTGCTGATCGAAGGCGCATCGACCGTTCACACGGCCAAGCTACGACGCGAATTCCGCCACAAGATCATCGCGCGACGCAGTATGAGTTCGAACGTCATCGGCGGCGTGATCGGTGTCACGCTCGCCTATTGGGGCTGGGGCGTCTGGGCGATGGTAATCAGCCGGTTGTTCGCATCCGGCATGTCGAGCCTGTTGCTGTGGCGTTCGTCGGGCTTTCGCCCCCGGTTCCACTTCTCGTTTGCCGAATACCGGCAGTTTGGCCAGTTCAGTTCGCATCAATTGGGAAGCCAGTTGCTGGCCAACGGCAACTCCCAGGTCACGGCGTTGCTGATCGGCAGCTTCCTCGGGCCGGCGGCGATCGCCCAGTATCGCGTCGGATCGCGCGCGCTGAACATGCTTGTCAGCCTGGTCATCACGCCGTTGCAGTCGGCCTCGATGTCCGCCTTCTCGCGCGTGCACGAGAACAACCGACAGATCGGCCCCGCCTATCTGCGTGTTACCCGGGCGTGCGCGCTCCTGACCTGCCCCGTGTTCTTCGGGATGGCGGCGACGGCGCCCGATATCGTCCGCCTCGTGTTCGGTCCGAAATGGCACGAAGGCGGACTGATCATGATCGCGCTCGCGCTGGTCGTCGGACCGGCAACGCTCAATTATTTCCAAGGTCCCGCCCTGTCCGCCGCAGGACGTACCGGCCTCACCTTCTGGGCGACGTTGATCGGCTTCATCGGCAATCTGCTCGTCGCGTTATGCACCATCAGCTTCGGGCCGATCGCGGTGGCGGCGGGGCATACGGTGCGCGCGCACATCACGACGCCGCTCTCGCTGCGGTTCGTGGCGAAGGGGATCGGCGTATCGCCGTGGCGGGCGATCACGAACATCGCGCCGCCCTATCTGTGCGGCGCGATCATGGCGATCGCCGTCACGACGCTGCGCCTGTTCGTGCTCGATGATTTCCCGCCGCTTGGCCGATTCCTGCTTTGCGTCACGGCAGGCGGCATAGTGTATCTCGTCGCGCTTCTTGTCTTCGCACGCAAATTCACCATGGCGAACCTTCAGGAACTGCAGCCCCTGTTGCCGCGCGCGATCGGGCGGCACGTGGCACGGTTCACTCCTTCACCATCCAAGAGATGAACTGAGCAAATACTTGGACTTGCAGTGGCGAACAAATATAGGATGTCCACGGCATTAACCATCTTTGATAGAGTTGTTGCGCTATAAATCGGCTATTGGCTTCGCGACAGCGAAGGAAATAACTATGGCAGCAAGGGCTAACATTCGTCGGGTCAGGCCGATCGAAGTCGCTCCGGCAAGGACCGAGCGCGCGCCGGTTCAACTCCCCCGCCGGCGCATCGCCCGCCGGCGATCTCCAGCGCCGGGTCAGCGACGCCGCGCTGCGCGGATTCTATTCACCGACCAAGACGCCACGCTGGCGCGGACGGTCGCAGCTCGTCCTGGTGCTCGGCACCGTCGGCCTCTGCTGGGCAACGGTATTCGGCCTTGGGGCAGTGTTCCTCTACTAGCACCAAGATGGGCCAGCGCTCGGTCGGGCTTAATGTTTGAGACTTGCCCGCGTTCTGCTACACCCCACTCAAATGAACGGGCCGTTTGGACCGTGCGGGGGCAGGGGAACAGAATAATGACAAGCACGCCGGCCGTGGCAGCGCGATGAGCGCAACGTTGTCGCAGCATGTCACTTCTGTCACCGATGCCCAGACTATAAAACCGACGCTGCGTCTTGCCGTGATCGGGCTACGCGGAATGCCCGATGTCATCGGCGGCATTGAGACCCATTGTGCGCTGATATATCCGTTATTGGCCGCCGAAGATCACGACCTCGATATCCAGGTCCTGGCGCGCAGCAGCTACATGCCCGCCCGCACCGCGCAACTTGGCCGTGTCAATATTCGCGCGCTTTGGGCGCCGCGTACCAGCGGGCTCGAAGCGCTGGTCCATACGGGCCTGGCGCTGCTCTACACCGCCGTCCGTATCCGCCCGCATATCGTCCACATTCACGGCATCGGTCCGGCCTTGTTCTCGCCGCTGGCGCGGGTGCTCGGCCTCAAGGTCATCGTCACGCACCACGCGGCTGATTTCATGCGGCCGAAATGGGGCTGGGCCGCGCGCACGTCGTTGCGGCTCGGCGAGAAGCTGGCGGCGCGTTTCGCCCACCGCGTCATTTGCGTCAGCGCGACGTTGCAGGCGGAGTTCCTCGCGCGCAATCCGAACGCCCGGGACCGCACCATCACGATCCGCCACGGCATCGAGGCGCCATCGGAGACCGTCAGCGCACCCGCCGCATTTCTCGAGTCGCTTGGACTCGTGCGCGGAAGCTATGCCATCGTCGTCGGCAGGATCGACGAGACCAAGCGACTCGACGATCTGATTGCCGCGCACGCGGCCGCCGGCCCGGACGTCCAGCCGCTCGTGATCGTCGGCGCGGCGACCGCCGCGTCGCGATACGATGAGTGCCTGCGCGCGACCGCGGGACCGGGCGTCCATTTCATCGGCTATCACAGCGGCGAGGCGCTCGCGGCGATCTATGCCGGCGCATCGCTGCTCATCCATCCATCCGAGATGGAGGGTTTCGGCCTCGTCATCCTCGAAGCGCTGAACGCGGGTGTGCCGACGTTCGTGTCCGACATTCCGGTCCACCGCGAATTCGGGTTGCCCGAAGACCATTATTTCGACGTCGGCGACGTCCCCGCGATCACGCGCATCATGACGATGGGCGCTCGCCGGAAGATGCCATGGCCCCCCGCCAAGCCGATCGTCGCACGCCACCGCATATCACTCGCCGTACGGGCGTACAGCGACCTGATCCGGCAGGTCGCGCGCGGGACCGCCAGACAGGCTCAGCGCGTGGCGGCCAAGACCCCGTCAAAGGTATCCCAGTAGCGCGCGGCGATCACGGCAATGCGGAAGTCGTCCATCCGCCTGCGCGCCGCCTGCCCCAGCCGCGCGCACAGCGCGTCGTCGTCGATCCGCGCAAGCCCCTTGGCGAGGCCGTCGACATCGCGGTTGCAGACGAGCAATCCGTACTTTGCCTCGACAACCTCGCCAGGGCGCACCGCGACGCCGCCGAGCAGCTCGGCCGGCCCTGAGGGGCAATCGGTCGCGAGCACCGGGCGCCCCAGCACCATTGCCTCGGCGATCGCATTGGGGAAACCTTCGTTGCGCGACGCCGAAACGAGACAGCGCGCGCGCGCCATGATCGCGAAGGGTTGCTCGACGAACCCCGGGAGCAGGACCCGCCCGGTCAGTCCGGCCGCGGAGATCTGTGCCTCGAGCGCCTGCCGTTGCTCGCCATCCCCGAGGATCACGAGCGACGGGGCGGGATCGGCACGCCGGTACGCCTCGATCAGGTCGTGAAACCCTTCGCCTCGACCAGCCGGCCAACCGCCACCATGTAGCGCTCCGGCAGGTCGATGACTGGCCGCTCCGCGCCCGCCCGGGTGATCGCGTCGAGATCATAGGGATTGTGGATCGTGCGCGTCCTGCTCGGCGCGAGACCGAACGTATCGATCAGATCCTGCTGCACGCCTTCCGACACCGCCAATATCAGGTCGGCACGCGGATACAGCAATCGTGGCAGCAGCCGCAGCGTCCGCAACGCCGCCCCGGTATAGCGCCCGGCGAGATGCGAGCTCAGATGCATCCGCTCGCACAGGATCGTTCGCCAGGGACGTCCGACCCCGGCCACGGCGTTTGCCAGGTTCGACCGTACCAGCAGGCTGACGACCAGATCCGGCTGGAGCGCATCGAGGCATGACCGAAGCCGGGAGATACTCTTGAGCAGGCTTCCCCGGGCGTCGAGACAGTGGCGACCGTCCAGCGCCGGCAGGATCCGCCGTTCCGGTTCGTCATCGAGCAGGACGAGATGCATCTCATAGCGTGCGGCACGATCGCCAACCGCGCGCAGCACGGTATCGAGCGCCCGCTCCGCCCCGCCCTCGCCGATCGAATTGATGACGAACACGAGTTTCCGGCGACGGCTCATCGGTGTGAAACCCGCCGTAAACACTGCTTGTGAACCATGATCGACACGCTGCTGCTTCCCCATCCCGCACATGGCGATCCATCGATCCGCGCCCCGCCGCCGATCTAAACCCGCTGCCGGGACCGTCTAATGGAAACTGCGGCAGCAACAAGCTGGCGCAAGTGGCTCGGCATCGCGAACAGTGACGTCGATTGAATACCGACTGTCGCCGGTACCGAGGCTATAAGATCGTCGCGATGATCGTCCAGCACATGGCACCGGCGAGCCCCATCAGGATCAGGCCGACAGCGGGCGATGCGATCTTGGTACCGTGTTCCCGGCCCGATCGCGGTCCCAAAGCGGCGTCACCGGCCGAAGCGCTGGCCGGGGTTATCGTCAGAACGTTCGACGTCGGGCTGAAGGCTGCATCGAACTGCGCCTTGGTCAGCGCGGGGCGAAACAGGCAGCCATGGCAATTGCCCTTCCGCCAGGCGACGCGCGCGCCGGCGCTGCCCGCACCGGCCAGACCGACCTTGATCCGCCCGCCGACCGCCACGACGGTGTCGCTGGTGAAGGAGAATCCCTTGCGAGACAGGTTTTCGATCGTCACGTCGTAAGGCGCGGCGTCGACGTTCCGGACCGTGCTCGATCGCACGATCGGGGTGCGTTCTTCCGTTCGACGACAGGGCGTCGGCTGCGACGAAGACAGTGCGCTCATTGGCTCGCCTCAGGCGATCCAGCCGACAAAGGCGGCGAGTGCGACACCGAACACGATCGGCCCCGATGCGGTCGAGCAGAACCGGATGATCCGCTCGCCACGCGTGGGGACTTCGGGCGGGAGCAGCCAGGCATCGAAATCGATGCGGTCGTCGCGAAGCCGATCGTTGCTATGCGCATCGTCGTCGAAGGGTAGCGCTTCCACTGAGCGCGCATGAAATGTCGAACGGGCCATAGCGACGATTTGGACCACTTAGGTTAAGATGGCATATTCCGAGATGGTTAAGCAACGATACACGATATCACTTCCAAATGATTACATCACGACGCGGCAGCGTAATCATTACGCGGCCAGCATATCAGAAAGCGTTCTTGTGTACCACCACTCGTGCAGTGGAGACGAGAATTGCAAAATCCCGCCATACGGACCAGCCGACGATATATTCGAGATCGGCCTGAAGCCGTCGTGTCAGATCATCGCGGCGATGGGTCGCACCACGAAAGCCGCGTACCTGCGCCAGCCCTGTAATCCCGGGCTTGAGCGCGTGGCGATGCCAGTAACGTTCGTCGACCTCCCAGAACAATTGCTGCCCGGCGAGCGACCCGAGAGCGTGCGGACGCGGGCCGACGATGCTCATCGAGCCGAACAGGACATTGAGCAGCTGCGGCAGCTCGTCGACACTTGTCGCACGGATGAAACGGCCGACGCGCGTGATCCGGTCGTCGTCGCGCGAGGCGGACACCGAGCCGGCGGCATCGCCCCGGTCGGTGTGCATCGACCGGAATTTATACACCTCGAACAGCGCGTTGCCGCGCCCGACGCGTTGCTGGCGGAAGAACACGGGCCCACGACTGTCGAGCTTGATCAGCGCCGCCGTCAGGACGAAGACGGGGAGCAGGACGATCAGCGCCGGGACCGCGAACATCAGGTCGAAGACGCGCTTCACGAGCCGGCTCTGCGTGCTGAGCGGACCCGCGGCCACGACGAGTGTCGAGCGACCGTCGAAGGATCCCATGCCGATCGCACCGACCTGATCGAATTCGTTCGAGATGATCTCGCCGTTGATGCCCGCGCCCTTGAGCAGGACCGCCCATGGCCGCTCCTGCTCGGGCTGGCACGCGACGATGACGCGATCGACGCCGCGCAGACGCCGCGCGAGGCGATCGAGCATCATCGGATCGCGAACGTTGGGCCGCAGGTTCGTCGAGGCCGTGTCGATCACCTGATAATGCGCCGGCACGGGCACGACGACATCATCGAGGATCACGACATCGGACGTGATGCGTTGCCCGATAACGCGCTTGAAGATCTGCGCCAGAATCAACCGGAACGTGATCAGCAGGATGAAGCTCGCCGCCATGCCGACGCTGGTGGCGCTCCGCGGCTGGAACAGCAGGATCCTGAAATAATAGGAGATGAACAGGAAGCTGGCGAAGGCGAAGACCAGCGCCGCCGCTGAACGCGCGATCCCCACGCGTGCGCGACGCAGCACGTCGATCGAATAGGCGCCGTTGTTGAGCGCAGTAAGAATGTAGATCGGCAGTGTAACGACCACGACGTCCATCGCCGACTGCCATCCGATCGTGCCGTACCGGGCAATCATGCCCAGCTGGAACGCACCGACCACCGCGAGGACGTCGAAAACGACAAGTATGATATACAATACAACGCGAACTTCTTCGCGGTGCATCGCATTTCCTGCGCGACGCGAGCCCGCCAAGTGCTCACTGCTGTGTTGACCAGATTTCACCGCGTCAGCCCCTTGCCCTGCCGTAGCGACAGTTCCGTACAATAGCTCGATAGTTGAGATAGGCGCCCGCGGTAAACCAGCGATGCAGCCCGTCCGATGTCTCGTAATAGGATGGCGGAAGCGCGCCCGAGCGCGGAAAACCGAAACCGTGCATGGCATCCCTTTTTACGAGACGAAGCTTCGGGCCAAAATGCACCAGCATGCTCGACATGTTGAAGCTCCCCGCATGTCATGTCCGAGCCGCCATTGTCCAGCGATCTCAAGAGCAAACTTGACCGGTTTCTTTCCGTCGAACCGTTATGGGGCCGTATCGACGAATACAGGGCCGATCAAGGCGCCATCCGTCGCGATCGATGCGGCGGGAGCGGTTTGCGACGGCCTGCCCCGCACAAGCGCTGAAGCTGCCCGGACCGGGGCGCGTGGCGCCGCAACGCGGGGCTTACGCGTGGTCCTTCAGGAAGCAGGCCGCGCGCGCGACCCTGTCGCTACCGTTTATACGGTACCGGCTCGGTTACGCCTGCGTCGGTCTGTATCACCGGCACCATCGTGCCGTCCGGATTGTAGCGGAGCGGTTCGACCGTGACCGCCCGCCGGCCGATCGCGCCGTTCTGATCGCCGATCGCGAGCGTCGCATTGTGCAGGAAGAGATAGGACCGGCCCTTGAACGCGGCGATGCCGGGATGGATCGTGAAGCTGTATTTGCCCGAACCGGTCAGCTCGCCCCGATACGTCCAGGGGCCCGTGATCGCCGGCGCGGTGGCATAGGACACGCGTTCGTCGCGGTGCTTGCTCCGGTCGAGCGATGCATAGGTGAGGTAATAGAGCGCACCGCGCTTGTGCAGCCACGGCCCCTCCTCGAAATGCGGCGGCGTAATCTCGCGGATCGGCCCGTCGATCTCGATCATGTTGGGTTTCAGCTTGGCGATGTAGCATTGCCGGTTGCCCCACGCGATCCACGTCGTCCCGTCGTCGTCGGTCAGCACCGTCGGATCGATATCCTCCCAGCTGTGCGACCCCTTCGGCGTCATCTGGTTGGTGATCAGCGCCGCGCCCTTGGCATCGACGAACGGCCCTGTCGGCGAGTCCGCGACGGCGACCGCGATCGCCTTGCCCGGATGCGTGTCGTCATGCTCGACCGCCGCGTAGAACCAGTAGCGGCCGTTCTTCCGGATCGCCTGCGATGCCCAGGCGTCCTTCTTCGCCCATTTGAAATCGCTGACGTTCATGATCGGCCCATGCGGCGTCCAGTGCCGCATGTCGGTGGTCGAATAGACCCGCCATTCGCGCATGTTGAACATCTCGTCGCGCTGCGCTTCGTCGTGCCCGACGTACAGGTACAGCCGGTCGCCGACGACCAGCGGCGCCGGGTCCGCGGTGAAGATATCGCGGATGATCGGGTTAGAACCGGCCTTCGCCGGTATCCCTCCCGGTGCAGCGAGGCAGGGCGCCGCCGCCAACACCAGGCCCAGTCCGAGGCGTGACATGCCCAACACCCTGTCTCCTGTCGTTAGAAAGCGAAGCGCACGCCGACACGATAGATCCGCCCCATCACGTCGTACAGCGCCGGATTGACGAAATACGGGGATGGCGCAGGGTCGCGATCGAACAGATTGTCGACCTTGACGTAAGCGGTCGCCTTTTCGGTGACGTTGTACGTCCCGCCAATGTCCATGTAGAAAGCGCCGGGGACGAAATTACGCTCGATCGTCGGTCGGTTATTGGTCGATGCCGGGCAGCTTCCCGGTGCGCACTCGACATATTGATTGCCCAGCACGCCGTCGCTGAACCAGCGCTCCTGGATCAGCAACGAGAAATTGTCGTGCTCATAGGTCTGCACTGCAAGCCATTTCCAGTTGGGCGTGCTGCCGATGTTCACGCCCGCGGTATCGACCGGGATCGTGCCGGGGAGGCCGGTATCGGTCACGAACTTGCGGATGTTGGTGGCCAGCGCGCGGACCGTGAAGCTGCCCGGCAGCCCGAGCGGGCGACGCCAGCGATAGCTCGCCTCGATATCGAAACCGTCGGTGTCGATCGACGCGAGATTGAACGCCTGCACGTCGATGTAGTTGGGCCCGTTCTGATTGTTCAGATTGAACGCGTTGCAGCTCTCGGGAAGCACGTTCTGGAAACACAGGTTGACGATATCGGCGGCGCCGAGGCTCGAGATGACGTCGGTGATCTTGATCTTGTAATAGTCGACCGAGAGGCTGAGACCGGGGATCAGCGATGACCCCGAAAACGCCATCCCGAGCGTGGTGTTGCGTGCGATCTCGGGCGTCAGGTTGCGATTGCCGATCGTGTTCTGGATCGCCAGCACGTTCACGTTGCGGAACGGATCGAAGAAATTGGGCAACGTCGTCGTGACCGGTGCTGCGAACAGTTCCGACAGGTTCGGCGCACGGACGTCGCGCGACGTCACGCCGCGAATGCGAAAGCCGTCGACCGGCAGGTCCCAGGTTCCGCCGACCTTCCACGCCCATACCGTCCCCGATGTGCTGTAATCGGTGACGCGGGCCGCGCCGTTGACGTTGAGCCGTCCGGCGACATCCGAATTGAGCAGCGGGAGGTCGGTTTCGAAAAACGCTTCCTTGACGCTGTAGGCGCCGCTGCCGTTCTTGTAGTTGCCGGCATACCAGTTGTTGCCGCCGGAGAGCAGCAACGGGTCGGCCGGATAGGCGGCGTTGTTGGGCGTGCTGTCGCTGCCCGCGCCATAGGGATCGGCGCGGACCGAATAGAATTCGTGCCGGAACTCACCGCCGAACGCGATCGACACGGGCCCCGCCCACGAGCTGAACGGCGATCCCGAAAAGCTGAGGCTGGCAACGTCCTGCGTCTGGCGCGTGCGCTGATACGGTCCGTTCTGCGGCATGACATAGCCAAGCGCGCCCTGTGACGGGTTGCCGCCGAAGATGTTGAGCGGCTGGCACCCATTGGCGCGCGCGATAGGATCGGCGCACACGATCGCGCCGTTCAGCGTGGTCGCGTTGATCGCCTGGTTGAAGCGGTTCGACAGCAGGACATTGTCGACGTCGATGTCGCTGTAGTTCGTCCCGTGCGCATAATAGATGTCATAGCTCCAGTCGGAGCCGAGCACCGGCTGGCGCCCCTTGGCCCCGCCGACGAAGCGATATTGCCGGCGATCGGTACGCACCTGCGTATTGCCGAGCGCCGCGTTGCTCGTCCCGTATTGGAAATCGGTGATCCCCGCCGTCGCGCACGCCGCGCTGACCGAGGCGGGCACGAACGGATTGGCACACTGGATCGTCAGGTTCGGGCGGTTCTGCCCGCCGACGGGCTGGTTCTGCGTCTTGACCTGACCGATGTTCGCGCTGAGATAAATCTCGTTGTCGGGCGCGAAGTCGAACCCGATCCGCCCATAGCTGTTGAGCCGCTGGATCTCCGACTGGAGCGACCGCCCCGCATCGACATTCCCCGACAGGTCACCACCGAGACAGAAGCCCGGCAGGCATCCGTTGACGTTGCCCGCTGCGTCGCGCGCGGGAACGCCGTTTGATCCGTACTGGAACGCGAATGGATTGCCCGCCTGATCGAACGCGGTGCCCTGCAGCGGCCCCGCGGTGATGAGACCGTACTTGGTGTAGTTATAGGGTTGGGCAAAGTCGCGGTAGAGATATTGCGGCGAGCCGTCGTTCAGGACGTTGCGGTTGATGAGCGTCGACTGGCGGAACCAGTCGCGTCCGCCCGCCATGCCGATCCCCAGATCCGACCCGCCGCCAATCCCCTCTTCGCGCGCGAATTCGGTACTCGCGACGATGTGCAGCCGGTTTTCGAGGAAGCTCGTACCCGCGGCGAGCTGGACCAGCACCTGTTCGTTGTCGCCATAGGTGGTGATTCCGCCCTGCACATTGCCTTTCACCCCCTTGAAGCGGGTGTCGGTGATGAAGTTGACCACGCCGCCGACCGCATCCGAGCCATAGGATGCAGAGGCCCCGCCGTTGACGACGTCGACGCGCTTGACGAGCAATTGCGGGAACAGGCTGATATCAGGCACGCCGGTCACGTTGGCACCGACGACGCGCTGTCCGTCGAGCAGCGTCAGCGTCCGGATCGCACCGACGCCGCGCAGCGAGAAGGAACTCAGCCCCTGCTGCCCGCTCGAGGTGCTGAACGTGCCCGTGCTGGTGCCGGTCGATCCCTGCAGCGACGGCAGCTGCGCGATCGTCGTGAAGATATTGGGCTGTGCATTCGCCGCGATTGCCGCAGCATCGATCACCGTCGTCGGCGTTGGCGCGGTAAAGCCGCTGGTCGTGATACGCGATCCGGTGACGACGATGTCCTGCGCGGTCGGTTCGGCCGGCGGCTCGACCGCGCCGCCGGGCGCGGGCGCCGCCTGAGCCTCCGCCTCCGGGGTGGCGACCGGGGCCGGCGCGTCCGCAATATCCGCGTCCTGCGGCGGGGGCGTCTCGATCTGTGGTTGGGGCTGTGGCTGTGGTTGCACCTGGCTATTGGCCGGCGGCTGTTGCGCCCAAGCAGGCGTCGTCACGAGGCACGCCGCGATGACGGCGAGGCTCGCGGTGCGCAATCGATCAGGAACGGTGCCACCCGGCGGCTGAGCTTTCACGGACATCCCTATCTCCTCGTCGTGATCGGACACCGCAACGGTGTCGTCCGCCCCGCACGCATGTTTGCGTCTGATGCGGTAACGCTACCATAAGGATCGATGCTTAGGCAGTTATTGTCAAGTGTAACGATTAGGGCCGGTCCGGAACGGAAATCGCCGTGCCGGTTGAGCATCAGCGAGCGTGAACCGCGCCGTCCTGCGGCCTTGGCGGCATGATCAAAGCCAGTACGTTTAGCGCTATCAATGCTGCGGATCGCCGATAGATTGCGCGGTGCAGCCGGGCGCGTCGGGCTGTTCGGGTGGCGTCTGCCATCGCGAACGGGGCGACGCGGGAACCGGTGCACGGACGGACCAGAATCATCTGAGCCGCGGGGAGAGGATGTTCGTCGATGTCGACCGCCACGGTGCGCCTGTCATGTCTTGCTGGTGTCGCGTTGCTGATCCTCGCGCTCTTCCCCGCGGCGGCGGCGGCGGCACCGCGGCTCGACGGCGTGATTGGCGATCATGCCGTGGTCCAGCGCGGCCAGCCGATCCTTCTGACGGGGGATGCCGGGGCTGGGGAGACGGTGATGGTGACATTGGCAGGGAAGACGGTCGTCGTGCGCGCAGGACGGGACGGGCGGTTCTCGGCGCAGCTGCCCGCGCTGCCCGCGGGTGGGCCGTACGACCTGACGATCGCCGCGGCGAGCGGCGCGGTGGTGATGCGCGACATCCTGATCGGCGACGTGTTCCTGTGTTCGGGCCAGAGCAACATGGAGCTCGCGGTCGGCGACGCGCAGGACCTGATCCCCGACGCGCATCCCCCGGTCGACGCGATGCTGCGGCTGCTGACCGTCGCCAAGGTCGCGGCCCCCGCGCCGCTTGCGCGCTTTGCCGACACGCCGCGCTGGACGGTCGCGGGGCCGGCCAGCGTTCCGGGCTTCTCCGCCGCCTGCTTCTACATGGCGCAGGCGCTGCGGCGCACCGCGGGGGTCCCGATCGGCGCGATCCATTCGAGCTGGGGCGGATCGCGGATCAGCACGTGGATGAGCGGTACCGCGCTGCAGGACGCGGGGCTCGGCGACGACGCCGCGCTGCTGGCGCTCTATGCGCGCGATCCCGCTGCGGCGAAGGCGCGCGCCTCGGCGCTCTGGGAGCAATGGTGGCGGGGCGGATCGGGCGACCGGCCCGGCGCCGAACCGTGGCAGCCAGCCGCGGCGCTCGACTGGCGCGCCGTCCCCGCGATGACCAATTTCGAGCGCTGGGGCGTGCCCGAACTCGCCACCTACAACGGGATGCTCTGGTATCAGCGCACCGTCGAACTGACCGCGGAACAGGCGGGCGGCCCCGCGACTCTGGTGCTCGGGACGATCGACGATGCGGACCAGGTCTGGGTCAACGGCCGCGGCGTCGGTGGCAGCAGCCTTGCGTCGCAGGCACGGGTCTATGCGCTGCCTGCGGGCATGCTGACGCCGGGTCGCAACGTCGTGACCGTCAACGTGGACGACGTCTATGCCGATGGCGGGATGACCGGCCCCGCGGACTCGATGCGCCTCACGCTCGCCGATGGCAGCAGCATCCCGCTCGGGACGGACTGGCGCTATGCGATCGCCAGGCGGCTGCCCGGTTCGGCGCCGCGCGTGCCATGGGACGACATCAACGGCGCGGGCACATTGTACAATGCGATGATCGCACCGCTGGGCGCCACCCGCCTCGCCGGGATCGCCTGGTACCAAGGCGAGTCGGACACCGGAATACCCGGCTACGACCGCCGCCTCACGGCGCTGATCGCGGATTGGCGGCAGCGGTTCGCGAGCCCGGACGCGGCCTTCGGGATCGTCCAGCTGTCCGCCTATGGCAGCCCGTCCAGCACGCCTGCGGAAAGCGGCTGGGGGAGCGTGCGCGATGCACAGCGCCGCGTCGCCGCGAAGGATCCGCGCGCGGGGCTCGCGGTGACGCTCGACATCGGCGACGCGCTCGACATCCATCCGGGGGAGAAACACGCCGTCGGACAGCGGCTGGCGCAGGTGATGCGCGCACGCGTCTATGGCGAACGGGTCGCGCCCGCGGGCCCCGCGATCGCCGACGCGCGCCGCACGCCCGATGGCGGGGTCGCGTTGCGGTTCGACGGCGTGACGGGCGCGCTCCACGCCCGCAGCGCGGACCGGGCGATCGGATTCGAGCTGTGCGATACCGCCCCCGGAACCTGCCGCTATGCCAGTGGCCGGGTCGACGGGCGCGGCGTCACCCTGCCCGCGGATGGCCGCCCCGCAGTCCGCGTCCGCTATGCCTGGACCGAGGCGCCGATGACCAATCTCTCCGACGATACAGGCTTGCCGGTCGGCACGTTCGAGATCCCCGTCGAATGATCCCGCCCCGTCAGGCGGTTACCGCCACGCAGGAGACCGGCATGACCAGCCCGCGAACGATGGCCGGAGCGGATGCCCGCGCCGTGCCACGCATCGCCGCCCCGCGCTGGGCACTGGTCGCGGCGGCGCTGGGCGCGATCCTGTCGTCCGCGCACGCCGCGTCGCTGCCCGGTTCGCCCGGTTCGCCCGATCCGCTCGTGCCGACGGGGCGCTGGAGCGCGAACAGCGACGGGTCGGCGCCCGTCCCGCCGATGGGCTGGAACTCGTGGAACGCGTTCAACAGCGACGTCGACGAGGAGAAGGTGCTCGCCTCCGCGCAGGCGCTGGTCGATACCAAGCTGGCGACGCTGGGCTATCGCTACGTCAACATCGACGATGGCTGGTGGCTCAAGCGACGCCAGCCCGATGGCCGGATGATGATCCGCACCAGCCATTTCCCCTCCGCGCGCACCGGCGCGAACCCGAGCTTCCGTCCGCTGACCGATCGCCTGCACGCGATGGGGCTGAAGGCGGGGATTTATTCCGACATCGGCCGCAACAGCTGCGGCCAGATCTATACCCCCGATTTCAAGAACCAGCCCGAGGGCAGCGTCGCCGAACGCGAGGTCGGGCTTTACGGACATGTCGACGAGGACATCCGGCTGTACTTCGCCGAGTGGAACTTCGATTTCATCAAGGTCGACGGCTGTGGCGCGCGCGGACTCGCCGCGGATGCGCCGCGCGTCCGATCGGGCCTGTACCGCGCATTGCCGCCGCTGGTCGACATGCAGTCGCTCGCCGCGTCCGACGTCGCCGGGATCCGCCGCCTGTACGCGGCGGTCGGCACCGCGCTCAGGACGCATGCGGGGCAGCGCCCCTATGTCTATTCGCTGTGCCTGTGGGGGGCGGGCGACGTCCGCACCTGGGGCAAGGATGTCGGCAACATGTCGCGGACCAGCGACGATATCCAGCCGAGCTGGGCGCGGATGCTGACCAATCTCGACACGGTGACGCACCGCGCGCTCTATGCGCATCCGGGATCGTGGAACGACCCCGACATGCTGTTCGTCGGCACGGGCGATTTCGATGCCGCGCATCCGGTCGAGGCACGCGCGCATTTCGCGCTATGGGCGATGCTCAACGCGCCGCTGATCATCGGCTACGACCTGCGCAAGCTGACGCCCGACCAGCTCGCGATCTTTGGCAACGCGGACATCGTCGCGCTCAATCAGGACGCGGCGGGCAACCAGGCGGTGCTCGCCTATGATTCGGACGATGCCCAGATCTTCGTCAAGACGCTCGCCGACGGGAGCAAGGGCGTCGCGGTGGTCAACCGTACCGCGCAACCAGTAAAGGCGGTGCTGACCGCGGCGCAGTTGAAGATGACCGCGCAGGGCGATGTCCGGCTGCGGGACCTGTGGAGCAAGACCGAACGGACGTTCCGCGGCGAGACCGCACTGACGTTGGCGCCGCACGAAACGCTCGTCTTCCGCGCGACCGGCACGCATCGCCTGGCTGGCGGCGTGTATCTTTCCGAGCAGCCCGGGCGCGTCAATCCGGCGGTCGACGGGATCGCGCGGCCGACGCCCGATCCGACGATCCATCGCTCAATCACGCCGTGGACGGGCACGCGCGGGCCGGGCGACCATCCGCAATATGGCGGCTGGGGCGGCGCCGAGGCCGACCGCGCACCCTATGGCGCGCCGATCCGGATTGCGGGCACCGCGTTCGATACCGGGATCGGCGTTCTCGCCAACGCGCGGCTCGAGGTTCGCAACCAGGGGTCTGCGCGCTTCACGGCCAGGGTCGGCGTCAACGATTCGGCGCCCTCGCGAGCCGGCCGGGTCGTGTTCGAGATCTGGGGCGACGGCCGCTTGCTCGCGCGTTCGAAACCGATGGCGTTCGGCGATGCCGCAGCACCGATCGAGGCGCGAGTCGCGGGCGTCGGGATAGTCGAACTCGTCGCGCGCGGTGACACCGAAGGCATGGCGAGCCCGGCGATCTGGGCGGACGCCGCGCTCATCCGATAGGCCATCGGTCTAGGGGCAGCCGCACGTCAGCGCGCGGTGCGTGCGCGCGTCCCCTCGGGCTTGAGCGCGGACAGGCGGAACTCGTCGATGTCGAGCCATCCGCGGCTCGCGCCCGGCGCATAGCAGAACAGCGCGAACTGCTCGCCCTGAAACGTACCCGTCCGCCACGCGAAGGCGAGCGGAAAGCTGCCGCCCAGCGTGGTCCAGCGCGCGCCGTCGAGGCTGTAGGCGACGCGCGCGCGATCGGTCGTGAAATCCATGTCGGTCCGCAGCCACAGTGCGTCGCCGCGCGCGACCATGGTCCGCGCGCGGACCTGCGTCTCGGCGCCGCCGACCTTGTCCTCGGTCAGCTCCATCTCGATCGCGATCCTCCCGTCGTCGGCGGGTGCGACGGTCAGGTTGCCGCTATATTGGCCAAGCGTACCGAAGCCGCAGCGATCGCCCGGGGCGAGATGGCGGACGTCGAGCTTCACCTCGCCGCGGCTCGCGGGCCCCTGCCCCTTTTGCGTCAGCGTGTTGCGTGCCGACCAGAAGCGGTCCGCGACCGTCGGGCGCAACCGCAGCCAGCCCGGGCGATCGGTCAGCGACCAGCGGGCAGGATCGGGATTGTGGTTCCATTGCCATTGCAGCCCGAGCGACGCGCGGGCGAAGTCGTCCGACGTCGCCGGCTCGGCAAAGGCGAATCCCGGGACGGGCTTGGCCGCGCGATCGGGCACGCGCCCCGGTGCCGCCGGCGTTCCCCAGACGGGCCAGTCGTCACGCCAGAATACCGGGCTCAGATTGGTCATCCGACCGATCGCGCCGCTGTCCTCCATGACGAAGCCGAACCATCGCCCGTCGGGCAGGTCGACCAGCGCACCCTGGTGGCCGCCCGTCTTGTCGTCGATCTGGTCGCGCGTCTCCCATGGTCCGAACAGGCTGCGCGCACGCGATACGGTCAGCCCAAGCCGCGGCGGCAGCGCGTTGAACAGATAATAATACGCCCCCCGCCGGATGATCTTCGAACCCTCGGCCCCCTTGATGTAATGGATCTTGCGCGACGCGGTGACGCGGGCGAGCCCGGCGTCGAGCGTCAGCAGCGTGATCGTCCCGTCCGCGCTGCTCGCGGTCGCGACGAAGGCGCGGCCGTCGGGCTCGATGAACAAGGCGGGATCGAACGCCTCGCGGTCGAGCTCGTGATACGCCCATGGCCCGCGCACGTCCCTGGCATAATAGATCCGCGTCTTCTGCCCGACCGGCGTGTTCGCGAGATAATAGGTCCCCGCATGATGGCGCAGGCTCGAGGCGTACAGGCCCTTGCGGTACGCGTTGCCCCCCTTGAGGTCGTATTGCGGACGCCCGTCGAGCCGGTCGACCAGATGCGAGGCGATCGTCCAGTTCACCAGGTCCCTGCTGTGCAGGATCGTGATCCCCGGGACGTTGGCAAAGGTGGTGGTGGCGAAATAATAGTCGCGCCCGACGCGGATGATGTCGGGATCGGGATAGTCCGCGAACAGTACGGGGTTGCGGAAACTGCCGTCCCCCTGATCCGACCGCCACACCTGCGCGGCGGACCCCGAGGTGAGCAGCAGCGCGGCAATCAGCGCCATCCCCGCTTTGCGCCCAGCGCTCATCGACCCGCCCCCGTGCGAGCAGACGGCAGCATCGTCCCGCGATATCCGTTCATGCACGCTCTCCCTCAGCGCAGGTCAAGGATGACGACCGACTTCGCGGGCAAGGTCGTCGTCAGCGCACCCCCGAAACCTGTGCGCCGGCAAAGGGCTGCGGCGTGACGGTGTCGGGCCGGTCGAAGCTGTTGTGCGCATCCATCCCGGTGCCGGTGATGATCCGTCCCGACACCTGACCCGCCTGCATGCCGGCAAGCGATACCGAGACCGGGATCGCGCGGTTCGGATCGAGATTGACGAGCGCGACATGCACCTGCCCCGCGGTGTCGCGCACCGCCGACACGCTCACCGCGGGAATCGCGACCTCGTCCTTGTGATACCAGGGCGAGGTCAGGTCGACCGGCAGGGCGGTCGCGCCCTGCCAAGGCTTGTACAGGTCGAACACCCAATAGGTCGGCGTCTTCACCATCCGCGGCCCGTCGGTCAGCAGCATCGCCTGGAGCACGTTCACCATCTGCGCGATCGCCGCCATCCGCACGCGGTCGGCATGACGCGCGAAGATGTTGATGTTGAGCGCGGCGACGACCGCATCGCGCAACGAGTTCTGCTGTTCGAGGAAACCGGGGTTGCTGCCGGGCGTGGGATCGTACCACGTCCCCCATTCGTCGACCGCGAGCATCACGCGCTTGGCGGGGTCGTGCTTGTCCATGATCGCCGAATGCTTGGTGAGGAACTCCTCCATCCGCAGCGTGTGCGCCATCGTCGTCGCCCATTCGCGTTCGGGAAAGCCCAGCGCCGGGCCCTTGTCGTTCCAGTCGCCCTCGCGCGGCCGCGTGTAGTAATGCAGCGCGAGCCCGTCGATGTTCTTGCCCGCGATGCGCATCATCGCCTCGGTCCACTCATAGTTCGAGTCGCTCGGCCCGCTCGCGATCTTGAGCATCGGACCGTTGCCGGACTTGGCGAACAGCGCGTAGCGGTTGGTCAGGTCGGCGGCATATTCGGCGCGCATGTTGCCGCCACAGCCCCAGAGTTCGTTGCCGATGCCGAGATACCGGACCTTCCAGGGTGCCGCGCGGCCGTTGCGCGCGCGTTCCTTGGCGAGCGCGGTGCTGTCGGTCGCGCTGCTCATGTAGTCGACCCATTGCGCGGTCTCGGCGGGCGGCGCGCTGCCGACATTGGCCGAGACATAGGTGCTCGCGCCAAGCCGCTCCATCAGCCCGAAATATTCGTGCGTCCCGAAACTGTTGTCCTCGTTGACGCCGCCCCAGTTGGTGTTGATCTTGCCGGGGCGGGCCTTGGCGGGGCCGATGCCGTCGCGCCAGTGATATTCGTCCGCGAAACAGCCGCCCGGCCAACGCACCATCGGCACGTCGATCGCCTTCATCGCCGCCAGCACGTCGCGACGATAGCCGGCGTCATTGGGGATCTTCGAATTCCGCCCGACCCAGATCCCGCCATAGATGCCGTGACCGAGATGTTCGGCGAACTGGCCGAACACGTCGCGTTCGATCCGGGGCCCGGGCGTATCGGTGCGCACCGTGGCGGTGGCGTGCTCCCCCGCCGGTACGGTCTGCGCCGCCAGCGGTGTGCCGCCCATCCCCGCCGCGATCAGTGGCAGGATCGCGCCACGGACATAGCGGCGCATCTGCTGCCGCACTGTTGCTGTCGGCGTGAATCGTGGACGCATGACGGGGGTATCTGCCAAGGCTTCGCTCTCCATGTCGCACCCGTCCGGCGATGCGGCGGTGTATGTTATCGTTACCATGAGCGTATGGATCGGGTGCCGATCCGTCAACGCCGCGTGCGACGGGCACGCGCCCGGACAGCCGTCGCGACCGCCTGGCGGTGTTCTGCTTGATCACGGTTCGATCAAGTTCATCCCGCCGTTCGTTGGGGTCAACGTCTTTCCCCCAAGTACTAACTTTGATCCAGGTTATAGTTAAAGGTCAACTTTGCGGTCGGAGTTGCCGATTTCATGCTGGACCGCTCCTCAAGCTATTTACAAAGCACAGTCTTTTCGCCGATCTCCAACGCCCGGCGTGCCTTTGCATCTTGTCTCGATCGGGCTTAGGCCTATTGCGGATAGGTTGATTTGCAGCGTTGAATACGCCGCAACGTGCGCGTACGGGGCCTTCGTAGAATGGAGCACATCATGGCGGAAGACACGACCGATCTCAGCGCAGTTGAACTCGCGACCGAGTTGACGATTGCTTGGCTGGGAAACCCCAATACCCGGACCGCGGCCGAAGACGTTCCGGCATTCCTCGGCAAGATACACGAGACCGTGACCTTGCTGCTTGGCACGCCCGCCGAAACCGCACCGGTCGAAGCGGTCGCTGAATACACGCCCGCGGTGACCGCACGGAAGTCGCTTGCGTCGAAGGATCACATCATCTCGATGATCGACGGCAAGTCGTACAAGACTTTGCGCCGACATCTCGCGACGCATGGCATGACGCCGGCGGAATATCGCGAGCGCTATGGTCTTAAGGCCGATTATCCGATGGTCGCCGAGAACTATTCGGAAAGCCGTCGCGCGATGGCCAAGAAGATCGGTCTGGGTCGCAAGCCCGGTGCGCGCAAGACCGACGAACCGGCCCCCGCCGCTGCTGCAGCCGCGCCGGCGCCACGCAAGCGCAAGACCGAGACCCAGACCGTCGCGGAATAAGCGTCCGCGCGAATGCGGCGACGCCAACGCCGGGGCGCCAACGCCGGCGCGCCGACGCCGGGACGCCAACACCGCGACGATGATGCCCGAAGGGGGTGGCCGGTCGTCCGCCCCCGTATCCGGACCTACCGGCCGAACTGCCCGCGGCGGTAGAGCAGGGTGATCGCCACGCGGCGGTTGCGCGGGTCGCTGGGCGTCTTTGCGATCAGCGGCTCGCGATCGGCGACGCCCTCGATCCGTTCGAACCGCGCCTCGGGCGTTCCCCCCGCCAGCAACCGGCGGCGCGTCGCCTCGGCGCGTCCCGACGACAGCATCCAGTTGTTCATCGCGCGCGGATCGCCATAGGGCACGCTGTCGGTATGGCCGCGGATCATGATCGCATTGCTCGACCCCGCGATCGATCCCGCGATCATCCCGATCAGGTCCGCCGCCTTGCTGTCGAGCGCGGTCGTGCCGAGCGCGAACATCGAATAATCGGCGTCGTCGACCAGGTCGATCCGCATCCCGTCCTGCGTCGGCACGAACCGGACATGGCTGGCAAGCCGCGACAGGCTCTTCGACCGCTGGATCTGGCTCAGCACCTTGCGTCGCATCTCGGCGAAGTTCTTGCGGTCCTCGGCGTTGAGCGTGTCGAGCCCCTTCATGTTGCCCTTCGGCCCGGTCCCGGTGTTCGCACCGCCCTCGCCCGCATTCGGGATCGCGATCTGCGGGAGGCTGGTCTGCCCCGCCTGCGGACCGATCTTGTTCTTCGACAGGATCGACTCGCCGCCGAGCAGCGCACCGCCGCCGATCCCGAGCGTCCGCGTGTCGATCAGCGTCGGCGCGAAATAGTCGGCGATACCCTTGCGCTGCTTCTCGGTCGTCGCGCCGAGGATCCACAGCAACAGGAAGAATGCCATCATCGCGGTCACGAAATCGGCATAGGCGACCTTCCACGCGCCGCCATGATGCCCGCCATGCCCCTCGATATAGACCTTCTTGACGATGATCTTGGGCGGCTGGTTCGCCCCGTGCGGCGC
This sequence comes from Sphingomonas sp. 22R3R2A-7, assembly GCF_036856055.1. Taxonomy (NCBI): domain Bacteria; kingdom Pseudomonadati; phylum Pseudomonadota; class Alphaproteobacteria; order Sphingomonadales; family Sphingomonadaceae; genus Sphingomonas; species Sphingomonas sp. 22R3R2A-7. The sequence continues at coordinate 2,268,260 of NZ_JASPFR010000001.1, forward strand.
GCGTGCCACCTTACTTGCCTCGCAGCCCGTCAAAGACTTCTGCGAAGCCCGGCTGGTTCCTGTGCGCGATCCCCGAGCGCGCCGCCTCGATCACCAGCGGCTGCGGATGGCCGTGGAGCGAGGCGATGATGATCTGCTTCACCACGCCGTAGATCGAGGCATCCGCGTCGAGCACCTGCTTCAGCCGGTTCGCCAGCGGCGCAACCATGCCGTACGCCAGCAGCACGCCCATGAACGTGCCGACGAGCGCCGACCCGATCATCGAGCCGAGCACCGACGGCGGCTTGTCGATCGATCCCATCGTCTTCACCACGCCGAGCACCGCCGCGACGATGCCGAGCGCGGGCAGCGCGTCGGCGAGGCTGGTCAGCGTGCCGTGCGCGCTCTCCTCCTCGTGATGATGCGTCTTGATCGACTGGTCCATCACCTCCTCGACCGCATGCACGTCGAGCGTGCCCGACGAGACGACGACGAGGCGCAGCGTGTCGGCGATCAGATTGATCAGCGCGTGATCCTTCAGCAGCTTGGGATATTCGGCGAACACCGCGGAGGAATTGGGATCCTCGACATGCGGCTCGAGCGCGATCGGCCCGTCGACGCGCAGCATCTTCATCAGCTTGCTGACGAGGAAGATGACGTCGAGATAATCCTGCTTCTTGTATTTCGGGCCCTTGAAGACCTTCATCAGCCCGCCGCCGAGGCCTTTCAGTTCCTTGCCCGAATTGCCGATGATCAGCGCGCCGGCGGCCGCGCCGCCGATGATGAGCATCTCGTGCGGGATCGCCTCGAGCACGGGGCCGAGCGCGCCGCCGGTGAACGCGAATCCGCCGAACACCATGACGAGCAGGACGACGATGCCGATAATCGGAAACATGGTGCTGGAAATTCCCCAAAGGCCGGAGAGCCGGCCCTGTCACCGGAGGATTAACCGGATTTCGTAGCCATCCGGTTACCAACCCCGCCCGATCCGTCCTATAAATGCGCTCAGCGCAGATAATCGAACAGCGACAGCGCGCTGAGCTTAGAGAAGCTCGCCTGCGTCGCCGACAGGATCGTCATCGTCTTCTGCAATTCGGTGATCGACGTCGTGATGTCGGTGCCCTCGATCGACTGGCGGGTATCCTCGCGGTCGACCGCGACGTCCTTCAGCCGCGCGGTTTCGAGATCGACGCGCGAGGCGCGCGCGCCAAGCGACGCCTGGATCGTCGACACCTGCTCGGTCGCCGCATTCAGGTCGTCGAGCGCGGTATCGAGCGATGCGGGATCGTAGCTGTCCGACTGGAGCGCGGCCGCGATCGCGCCAAGCACCGCAAGCGTATCCTTGCCGCCCGCGGAGAGCACGCGCGATGCCGATTCGTTCGCCTGAACGGTCTGGCCGTCGCCAATTGGCACCGGCGACACGCTCGTCGTTGCCAGCGCATAGCCGCCGCCCGGCTGCTTGACCGCCGCCGGGCCGCCATCCGCGCCACCGAAGATCGGCTGGCCCCGCAGATCCTTGACGTTGGCGAGGCTCGCGATCGAATCGACGATGCTCGCGATCTCGACGCCGATCGCCCTGCGCGCGGCATCGTTCAGCGTGCCGTTGCGTGCCTGCACCGTGAGTTCGGACGCGCGCTGCAGCTGATCGGTGATCGCGCTGAGCGTCGTGTCCGACTGCTTCAGCACCGATGCCGCCGTCGTCAGGTTCGCGGCATAGGCCTTGTCGTCGGCGGTATCGCGCGCGATCCCGGCAAGCCGTTGATAGGCGGCGCTGTCGGACGAGGGCGCGGCGAATTTCTTGCCGGTCGAGATCTGCGTCTGCAACGCGTCCGCCTGCTTCGACAGCGCGTTCATCGCCTTGGCCGAGCGGTCGTAGAAGAGGCTGGTTGCGATCTGCATAAGGCCTACCGGATCTCGAGGATGGTCTGGAGGATGTCGCGCGCGGTCTGGATGACGCGGCTCGACGCCTGATACGCCTGCTGGAAGCGGAGCAGGTCGACCGCCTCGCTGTCGAGATCGACGCCGCTGCCCGAATCGCGGGCGGTCACCGCGCCGTCGCGGATCGCACCCTGCGCATCGCCGACCAGCCTGCGCTGTTCGAGCGACGCCGCGTTGCTCGTGATCATGTTGGTCAGCCGCTGTTCGCTGCCCGTGGTCGGGTCGCGCGTCGCGAGCAGTGCGGTCAGGTTCGACGCATCGCGCACGCCACCGGTGTCGCTCGCCGCGGCGATGCCGCGCGGGTCGGTCAGCACGACGGTGATGCTGGTCGGCGTGGCACCGGTCGCGAACAACGGCGCACCGGGCTTGCCGTCGAGATCGCGCCCCTGCGCCTGGATGTCGTTGACCTGCTTGGTGAAGTCGGTCGCGATGCCATTGAGCGTGTCGCGCGCCGCGACGATCTTCTGTGCGCCCTCGGCATAGCCCGCCAGTGCACCGCCCGACGGCGTCACCGCCGATGTCGTGCCGGTCCGCTGGACGACGAACCCGACCGCGCCCTCGTCATTCTTCAGATAGCTGACATTGCCCGAATCGGGGCCCGCCACGAACACCGGGCCGTTGGCCCCGCCGAGCCGCACGGTCGCGCGGCCGAGATCGTCGAAATCGGCGCTGATATCGGTGATCGTGCTCATCTGCTCGAGCAGTTGGTCGCGCTGGTCGGCGAGCTGCGCGGCGTTGGTCGACCCCTTCTGGCTGCGTGCGATGCCGTCATTGACCTTGGCGAGCGCGGTGCCGAACGAATTGAGCGTCTGCGTCGCCTGACGCGTCGCGGTGTCGAGATCGGCGGCTGCGGTATCGAGCGCCTTGCCGGTGGCGGTGAACGCCGCCGCGGCGCTGGCCGCCGATTCGAGCATCACCGACCGCGCCGGCACCGATGTCGGGTCCGCCGACAGCGTCTGTGCCGCAGAGAAGAAACTGGTCAGCCGGTCGCCGAGCTTGTTGTCGGTCAGCGACGTCTCGATCCGCCCGAGCCAGGCCGCCGCGGTCTCCGTCTTGGCGAGGTCGGACCCCGCGTTGCGGACCGCGAGCGAGCGGAACGTGTCCGCCGAGCGCGAGATGCCGGTGACGGTGACGCCGTTGCTGCCCGTCGCGACGCTTGCGTTGATGCCACTGCCGATCGAGGTCACCTGGCCGAGCGCCGTCGTCCGCCGGGTATAGCCCGCGGTGCCGGTGTTCGCGATGTTCTCGGACACGGTGTTCAGCGCGGTCTGGTACGCCCGCACACCCGACGCGCCGATCGACAGGAGGTCGCTCATGGTGACGGCTCTGCCGCGCTTGGGTTAAGATCGGATTGCGATTTGGCGAGAAAATCGGTCATCGCCTTGCCGATGCCGAGCGGCGTGTGCTCCGCCATCGTCTGTGCGACGCGCGCGTCCTGCATTTCGGTGAAGGTGTCGAGCGCCTTCGATTCGAACAGCGAATCGCTGAGCTTTGCCTGGCGCATGCTCTTCAGCATCATGCCGGTGAAGACCGCCTCGAACTTCTTGCCCGCCTTGTCGAGATTGTCGTTCGACTTGAGCCGGCTCGTGTCGGTCGAGATGCCGCCCGCATTGACCGGGCCGGGGGCTGCGATCGGGCTCACAGGACGATCAACTCGGCCTTGAGCGCGCCGGCTTCCTTCAGCGCCTCGAGGATCGCGACGAGGTCGGCAGGCGATGCGCCGATCGCGTTCACCGCCTTGACGATGTCGGCGAGCTTGGGCCCCGGGTTCAGCAGGAACATCGGGCGACGTTCCTCCTCGACCGCGACTGCGCTGTTCGGCGTGACGACGGTCTGGCCCTGGCTGAACGGCGCGGGCTGGCTCACCTGTGGCTTCTCGTCGATCCGCACCGTCAGCTTCCCATGCGTCACCGCGGCAGGCCCCACGCGCACCGCGGAGTTTATAACGACCGTTCCGGTGCGCGCATTTACGATTACTTTTGCCGAGGGCTCGGCGGAGATCACGTCGAGATTCTCGATCGTCGACATCAGCGTCGCGCGAACGTCCGCGCCGACGGGCGCGCGGACCGCGACCGAGACCGCGTCGATCGCCTGCGCGCTGCCGAAGCCGAGCTTCGAATTGATCGCGCCCGCGACGTTCTGCGCGGTGGTGAAATCGGCGCGCGCGAGGTTGAAGGTCAGCATCGGCGCGCTGTCGAACCCGGTCGCGACCGCGCGTTCGACGGTCGCGCCTTCGGGAATGCGGCCGGTCGAGGGGACGTTGACGACGATCTTCGACCCGTCGGCGCCCTCCGCGCCGAGCCCGCCGACCGCGAGATTGCCCTGCGCCATCGCATAGATCTGGTTATCCGCGCCGAGCAGCGGCGTCATGATCAGGCTGCCGCCGCGCAGGCTCTTGGCCTTGCCCATCGACGCGACGGTAATGTCGAGCCGCTGGCCGGGCTTGGCGAAGGGCGGCAGCTCGGCGGTGATCATCACGACCGCCGCGTTCTTCATCCCCGGATTGGCGTTGGGCGGCAGCTGCAGCCCGAAGCGCGACGCGACCGCCTTCAGCGACTGGACGGTATATTCCAGATTGTCGTCGCCCGTGCCGGGCAGCCCGACGACGATGCCGTAGCCGGTCAGCTGGTTCGACCGGATCCCCTGGAACCCGCCCAGATCCTTGATCCGGTCGGCGGACGCGGGTGCAGCGATCAGGAGCGAGGCCAGCGCAAGGACAACCCACCCTGCCGTTCGTGTCGAGTAGAGACCGAGCGTGTCGAGGGCTCGGATCGAGACACATGTCCCTCGATACGCCATCTCGACAAGCTCGATGGCTACTCGGGACGAACGGAAATTGGGGCGGCGTTGGTATGTGCGCATGGGCGTGACCATCAAAACGGGCTGACGACGGAGAAGAAGCGGCTGAGCCACCCCTGGCGGCCGGCGCGGGCGACGTCGCCCTTGCCGGTGTACGAGATCTGCGCATCGGCCACGCGCGTCGACAGCACGCGATTGTCGCGGTCGACATCGGCGGTGCGCACCAGCCCCTTGATCTTGAGGAACTCGTCGCCGCGGTTGAGCGTCACGCGCTTCTGCCCCTGCACGAGCATCGTGCCGTTGGGATAGACTTCGGCGACCGTCACGCTGACCTCGCCGGACAGCGAATTCGCCTGGTCGGCGGCGCCCGCGCCGTTGAAGTTGCGCCCGCCGCTGATCGTCGCATCGGCGCGGCTGAACAGGTTGAGCGCGCCCGTCGTCGGCGGCGTGATGCTGGCCGACCCGCTGCTGTCGAGCTTCGAGCCCGAGGATTTTGACGCCGCGGTGCGCTCGACGAGCACGATCGTCAGCGGATCGCCGACTTTCCGCGCGCGCCAGCCCTCGTACAGCGCGGCATAGCCGTCCTGCGCCTGGAAGATCGATCCGGTTGCAGGCGACGCCACGGGCACGGGCAGCGGCCGTGCGACGGTGAAGTCCTCGACCGGCTGCTTCTTGCCGAACAGGCTCGCCCCGGCCGCGAGCGGCGACAGCGTGCCGGCGACAATCGCGAGGAGCGCGATCGGCGCGCGCGTGGGGATCGGAAATGCCATGATTCGCCCTGCGATCAGATGTTCTGGTTGACGTATTTGAGCATGTCGTCGGTCGCCGAGATCATCTTGGAATTGACCTCGTACGCGCGCTGCGTCTCGATCATGTCGACGAGTTCCTCGACGACGTTGACGTTCGACGCCTCGAGCATGCCCTGCCGGACGCGGCCACGGCCGTCCTGCCCGGCGACGCCCAGATTGGCGGCGCCCGACGCGGCGGTCTCGACGAGGTAGTTGTCGCCGGTCGCCTGGAGCCCGGCGCCATTGGCGAAGCTCGCGACCTGGATCTGGCCGATCTGCTGCGCCTCGGACTGGCCGGGGACCGTCGCCGACACGGTGCCGTCCTGGCCGATCGTGATGTTCGTCGTCCCCTCGGGCACGGTGATGCCGGGCATCACCTGATAGCCCTCGCTCGTCACCATCAGCCCCTCGGGGCTGCGCGAGAAATTGCCCGCGCGCGTATAGCCGAGCGTGCCGCCGGGCATCTGCACCTGGAAATAGCCGTCGCCGTCGAGCGCGAGGTCGAGGCTGTTGCCCGTCGTCTGCATCGACCCCTGCGTGTCGATCCGCGCGGTGCCCTGGATCCGGACGCCGGTACCGAGGTTGAGCCCGGTCGCGTATTTGGTCTCCGACGTCGACTGCGCGCCCGGCGCGGTCACGACCTGGTACGCCAGCGTCTCGAACGCGGCGCGATCCTTCTTGAACCCCGTCGTGTTGACGTTGGCGAGGTTGTTCGAAATGACCCGCATGCGCGTATCCTGGGCGTCGAGCCCGGTACGCGCGATGTGCATGGCGGAACTGCTCATGGCCTAATCCTTCCTTAGCTCGGCAGGCGCATCAGCGATGCACCGCTTTCATCCATGTCCTTGGCGGACTTCAGCATGTTGGCCTGGACCTCGTAGCTGCGCTGGTTCTCGATCATGTCGACCAGCGCCTGCGTCATGTTGACGTTCGATCCCTCGATCGCCCCGCCCTGCACCTTCGCATCGAGATCCTCGGGCAGCGCGCCGCCGCCGCGCACGCGCAGCAGGTTGTCGAGCCCCTTGACCGTGTCCGACCCCTTGGTGTCCGCAAGCTTCAGCTTGTCGATCACCTGTGGGTTCTTCGCGTCGCCGCCCTGCGGCACGATCGAGATCGTCCCGTCGCCGGCGATCGACAGCGTGTCATAGGGCGGGATCGTGATCGGCCCGCCCGATCCCATCACCGGGAAACCGTCACCCGTCTGAAGCACGCCCGACGGCGCGATCTCGAGGTCGCCGCGCCGCGTATAGGCTTCGGAGCCATCCGCGGCCTGGACCGCGAGCCACGCCGTCGCACCGGTCACCGCGACGTCGAGCGGGCGACCGGTGGTCTGGATCGCGCCGGGCGCGCGGTCGGCGTCGGTCACTTCCTCCGACGTCGGCGCGCGCGCCTCGAACTGCTGGCCGCCACCCTTCAGGTCGATCCGGTCGAACACCACGCGGTCCGCGCGGAATCCGGTGGTCGACGCGTTCGCCATGTTGTTGGCGATCGCCGACTGCGCCGCCATGTGCGCACGCAGTCCCGTCGCCGCGGTGTAGACCAGCTTGTCCATTCAGGGTTCTCCGTCCGCGCCCTGGATCAGCTGCGGATGTTGAAGATGGTCTGCGAGATCTGGCTCGCGGTATCCAAGGCCTTCGAGTTCGCCTGGAAGTTGCGCTGCGCCGCGATCAGCGAGACGAGCTCCTCGGTGATGTCGACGTTCGACCGCTCGATCGTCCCCGACATCAGCTTGCCGAAGCCGTTGACGTCGGCGATGCCGAGCTTGGCCTCGCCCGAGATGCCCGTCGCCGACCAGTAGCTGCTGCCGAGCTGACGCAGGCCCTCGGGGTTCGAGAAGTTGGCGAGCATCACCTGGCCGAGCGCCTGCGTGTCGCCGTTCGAGAAGCTCGCCTTGACGATCCCCGACTCGTCGATCGTCACGCCCTGGATCTGACCGACCGCCTTGCCGTCCTGATTCCGCGCGCCGACGTTGAACGCCGAGGCCAGCTGCGTGCTGTCGAGCCCGAAGGTGAAGCCGAACTGCTGCGTCGTGCTGCTGCCTGCGGTGGTGAACGGGTCGAACGCGATCGCAGTGGTCGGCGCGGTCAGCTTGCCGTCTCCGTTGAAGTCCAGCTTGACGCTTGGCGCACCGTTCGTCGTCATCGGCTTGTCGCCGACATAGCTGAACACTTCCCAGCTGCTGGTCTGGTTATTGCTGGCATCGGCCGTGGTCGTACGCTTGAAATAATTGGTCAGCGTCTGCGCGTTGCCGCTCGCGTCGTAGATCGTCGTCTGCGCCGACTGGTTGTAGCTGGTCGGGTCGAACCGGTCGAACGTCGTCGTCGCCGGGATCGCGGCATTGGCGCTGAGGTTCAGCGACATCGACACGTTCGCGGTCGGAACCGCCTTGCCGCTGGTCGCGGGAAGCTGAAGGCTGACGGCGGAATCGAGCCCCGATGCGACGACCTTGCCCGAACCGTCGACCGGATAGACCTGCAGGTGGCTGCCGTTCGAGATCCACCACATAGCGGTCGGCATCGACCAGGAAGCCGCCATTGCGCGTGTAGTTGACGTTCAGCGCGGTCGTGCTCGGCTTGACCACGAAGAAGCCGTCGCCCGACACCGCCAGATCGAGCGCATTGGCCGACTGGATCAGGTTGCCCTGGCTGAACTGCTGGCGATTGCCCTGGACGACGGTACCCGAGCCGATCTGCTGCGCGGGGTTGAGCGACACGCTCGACGCGATCACGTCGGCGAATTCGGTGCGGCTCTTCTTGAAGCCGTTGGTCGAGACGTTCGCGAGATTGTGCGAGATCGTCGACATTTCGGTCTGCGAGGCCTGGAGGCCGGACAGCGAGGTATAGAAGGACATCGGGTTACTCCTGGAATTCTGACAATCGGCGGGCGATCAGCCGATCTGGCGAACCGCGGTGACGGGGACCTCACCGAGGCCCGGTAGCGTGAGGATGGCGGCACCGGTCGTCGTCGAAACCGACTGGACCGGCGCCCAGACAAGGTTCTGTGATGCAACGGTCGTGCCATTATTCTGGGCGTTGACGATGACCTTGAACGGCCCCGTCCCGGCATCCTCGCCGGTCGCGGTCTTGCCGTCCCAGTCGTAGTTCACGGTGCCCTTGTCAGCGCTGCCGAGCGACATCGTCTTCAGCACGCCGCCATTGGCGTCGGTGATCGTGACGTTGACGTTGCTCGCGGCCGCCGCCAGCTCGATCCCGCCGGCAAGCCCGCCGCTGGTCCGCCCATAGGCGGTGTCGCCCGCGGTCAGCACGGTCTTGCCGACATAGCCCATCGCGTCGCTCGCGCTGGTCGCATTCAGCTTTTCGGCGATCGACTTCATCGTGCTGCTCATCTCGGAAATACCGGCGAGGCTCGAGAACTGCGCCATCTGCGCGACCATCTGCGTGTTGTCGACCGGGTTGAACGGGTCCTGGTTCTGCATCTGCGCGGTCATCAGCTTTAGGAAGTCGGACTGGTTCAGCGTCGTCGAATTGGACGCCGTGGTGGTCGTCGCCGCGGTGCTCGCGCGCGTGATACCGAGGTTCGAAAGCGTGGAATCGAAGGAACTTGCCATGATCAGCGGCCTAGCTTGAGGGTATCGATGATCAGCGACTTCGCGGTCTGCATCACCTCGACATTGTTCTGGTAGCTGCGCGCGGTCTCCATCATGTCGACCAGCTCGCGCGTTTCATCGACCGCCGCCTCGAAGATGTTGCCATCCTTGTCGGCCATCGGGTTGTTCGGATCGTAGCGCTTGGCGGGTGCCTCGCCCGCGGTGACGACCTTCTCGACATCGACCGTCGACATCCCGCTGGCGGCGTCGAAGCTGGTGCGGAACACCGGCTTCATCGTCTTGTACGCGGCGTCCGCCGACCCCGCGACGCCGCCCGCATTGGCGAGGTTCGACGCGGTGGTGTTCATCCGCAGCAGCTGCGCGGACATCGCGCGGCCCGCGACCTGGAAAATCGTCATCGGCGCGTTGGCCATCGCTCAATCCCCCTTCAAGGCGCGCGTGACCTGGCTGATCCGCCCGTTCAGGAACGACAGCGTGGTCTGGTACTGCACGGCGTTTTCCGCGAACGCGGTCTGTTCCTGGTTCAGCTCGACGGTGTTGCCGTCCATCGAGGTCTGCGTCGGCACGCGGTATCTGGTCGCGCCGCCGATGCCGCCCGCGCCCTCGGTTTCCAGCGACGCCAGCGCCGACTTGAAGTCGATGTCGCGCGCCTTGAAGCCGGGGGTCGAGGCATTGGCGATGTTCGACGCGAGCACCCCCATGCGCTGCGATCGCACCTCGAGGGCCGCACCATGAACGCCGAACAGCGAGTCACCTGACACTGGACCGAACTCCCGCGCTGAATTGCGCAAGCGTTCCAAAGCAATGCCCGTGCCAGTTCACTCGCGCCGACCGGATGATGCCGCCCTGCCGCCCGGCGGCAATCGTGCGGCAATCGCACCGGCAACGCCTTGCCGCCCCGGAAGCAGTAGCGGCAAGCATGCCGGCAGCCATTCGTCCGAGCGGCGCGCTGCGCGCAGATCGCGAGGAAGACGCACTATCGTCCCGTGTCATGGCGCACGTGAACTGGGCGCACGCGAACTGGCCCGGGCCTTGCAGAGATTCGCGGGACATGAACACGCTTGCCCATCTGATCGACCCAGCCGCGATCGCCATCGTCGGCGGTGGCACGATCCTCGCGGTCGCCTTGCGGACACCGCTGCGCGACCTCGTCCGTGCGCTCGCGGCGTTGAAGACGCTCGGTCGCGCCCGGCTCGAGGGCGACGCGCTGCTCCAGCAGATCGCGGCGCTCGGCCGTATCGCGCAGCGCCACGGCGCGATGGCGCTCGACCGCACGGTCATCGCCGATCCCGACATCGCCGCCGGCATCGCGGCGATCGTCGACGGCGCGACGTCCAGCGACATGGCGACGCTGCTCCAGCATCGCCGTCATGCGCGGATCGAGCGCCACGTCGCCGCCGCCGAGGTCTGGGCCGGCGCCGCCGAGGTCGCGCCGGCGATGGGCATGGTCGGCACGCTGATCGGGCTCGCGCGGATGTTCGCGACGATGAGCGATCCGACCGCGATCGGCGGCGCGATGGCGATCGCGCTGCTTGCGACACTTTATGGTGCGTTGCTCGCCAACCTCGTCTTCATGCCGATCGCCAACCGTCTGCGCGCACAGGGACGCAACGAGGCGTTCGAACGCGCACGGATCGAGGCGCCGCTGGTCGCGCTCGCCGCGCGCGAGGCGCCGCGCGCGCCGCTGATGAGTGTCGCGTGATGGTCGGCGAATATCCCGACCGCCAGCCGGGGCGGCCGCTCTGGCTGATCACGCTCGCTGACCTCGCGCTGCTGCTGGTCGGATTCTTCGTGCTGCTCCAGGCGACGCAGACCGCAGGGGATCGCCCCCTCGCGCCGCGCGCGCTCGCGGCCGGGTTACGCGAGGGGTTCGGCGCGCCCGCCACCGCAACGGCCGAGATCGCGCGACCGCGATTTCCAGCGGCGCCCGCGGCCCTGCCCGTTGCGGCGGCCGGCATGCTCGACTTCGCGGTCGGCTCGGCGGCTCTGCCGACATCGCCCGCAGCGCTGGCGGGATGGGCGAGCGACGCGGTCCGCGATCCACGCGTCCAGTTGACCGTGACCGGTTCGGTCGACGGCACGCCCGGCGATGTCGACCCCGTCACGCGCAGCGCGGCGATCCTCGCCTCCGACCGTGCGCGCGCCGTCGCCGCCGCGATCGCGCAGGTCGCCCCCGGACGCGTGACGCTCGCGACGTCGCCGACCACCGGCCGCCGCGCCGCCATCGTAACCCAAGCCTTTGTCGGCGAACCGCCAAGGACCCCCTCATGATGCTCGCCTTGTTGATGATCGCTGCCGGCGCACCGTCCGCCGGCTTCCAGGATATCGCCGCGCTCGATCGCTCGGTCTCGGCCTTTACCGGCCGCCCCACCGGTGCCGAGGGCGGTGCACGGACGTCGGTCGATTCGCGCTTGCGGCTCGCGACATGCCCGACCGTGTCGATGTCGTGGCGGACCGAGGCGCATGATGCGGTCGTCGTCGCCTGTGCCGGACCCGCGTGGCGCATTTTCGTCCCCGTCATCCGGCCGGCAAATGCCCCCGCGCCGCAGCCGGGGGCCGCACCCGCCGGCGGATCGAGCGTCGCGTTCGTCGCCAAGGCGCCGCCCGTCATCCGTCGCGGCGATCCGATCGTGATCGAGGCCGGCACCGAGGGCTTCTCGATCAGCCGCGAGGGGGTCGCGATGGCCGATGCCGCGCCCGGCGCGCGCTTCATGGTCAAGGTCGACGACACGCGCACCCCCGTCCAGGCGATCGCGGTCGCGAGCGGCCGCGCGACGCTCCCGGGCTGGGCGAATTAATTTTGTTAAAGCTTTTGCGCATCCGGCCGTTTCCTCCTCTGTCAGCAAGAACCAGAGGGTGCAGACATGGTGGAATCGATCGGTGCGAAGCCGTTAACGGGCGGAGAGCGCAGCGTCGCGCGGATCGCCGCGACGATGCCAGCCGTGCAGACTGGCGTGCAGACGTCGGCGCAGATCGGGGCGCAGATCGGGGCACAGCCCGCGGCCCGGCAGGTCGACGCCAAGCCCTCCGCCACCTCGTCGATCGCGCTCGCGCAGACGATGGCCGCCGCCGCACCGATCAACGAGGCGCGCGTCGCCGCGGTCAAGAAGGCGGTCGCCAACGGCACCTTCCCGATCCTGCCCGCGACCATCGCCGACCGTCTTCTCGCCTTCAAACTGGAATGGGCCCCGCATGACAAGGCGTGACGCACTCGTCCGCGTGATCGACGCGCTGCACGCAGAGATCGCCGCGCTCAAATCGAACGACGTCAGCGCGCTCGAGCGCGCGACCGCGGCCAAGCTCGACGGCATCAGTGCGGTGGCGACACTGGGGACCGGTCCCGCCGGCCCCGAGCTGCGCGAGCTCGCGGATGAGGCGAACCGCCTCAACGAGACCTGCCGCATCTATACCAACCTGATGGCGGCAAATGTTCGCCGCCGCCTGCAAACCTTGACCGGCGAGGGCGGCATTGCCGGCTATCGCCCGCGCATGGGTGCCGCCTACGCCTGATCTCGACGGTCGTGCGCGAACTGGCACGCCCCTTGCTGAGTAACGTCCTGAAACAGGGACATTACACGCGGGATGACCGTCAATCCTATCACTACCGGCCGGATCCAGTCCGCGATCGCGCTTGCGAGCAGCAAGACGGGCGTGGATTTTGGCTATCTGCTCGGCCAGGCGAAGCTCGAAAGCGGGCTTAACGCCAATGCCAAGGCCGGCACGTCGAGCGCGTCGGGCCTGTACCAGTTCATCGAACAGAGCTGGCTCGCGGTCGTCAAGAAGCACGGCGCCGAGCATGGTCTCGGCTGGGCGGCGGACAGCATCGGTCAGTCGTCGGGCGGGCATCTCGGCGTCGCGGATGCCGGCACGCGCCAGGCGATCCTCGCGCTGCGCAACGATCCCGCCGCCGCCTCGATGATGGCGGCCGAGCATGCGTCGGACAACAAGGACGCGCTCGAGGGCAAGCTCGGCCGCGCGGCGACCGGCACCGACCTCTACATGGCGCATTTCCTGGGGCTCGGCGGCGCGTCGAAGTTCCTGACGACGATGCAGTCCAATCCGGATGCGACCGGCGCCGCGCTGTTCCCCTCCGCCGCGCGCGCCAATCGCGGCGTCTTCTACGAACCCAACGGCAACCCGCGCTCGCTGTCGCAGATCTATGCGCGTTTCGCCGACAAGCTCGGCAGCGCCGCCGCAGGCGCGACCGGTTCGGCGACGACCGGCTCGGTCCGGTTCGCCGCGCAGGCGCTCGACATGGACGGCAGCACGGTCGTCACGGGCAACAACGAAAGCGCCGAGGACGCGCTCGCCTGGGCGACGTCGACGATGGGCCGGTTCGGCACCCGGAATGCGAGCTTCAATGCGGGCCAGACTTCGGCGAGCCTGCTCCGCCCGACGCCCGACACCGCGCGGCTCGCCTATCTGATGCTCGCAAAGATGGGGGCTGAACCCATGAACCGCCTGCTCTCCAACGCGCGCGCGTCGGTCCTGCCGCTCGCGATCCTGATGCTCGTGCTCGTCATGGTCGTGCCGATCCCGGCGTTCATGCTCGACATCTTCTTCGTCGCGAACATCGCGATCAGCCTCGCGGTGCTGATGGTCGCCCTGAACGCGCAGAAGCCGCTCGACTTCTCCGCCTTCCCGACCGTGCTGCTGTTCGCGACGCTGTTCCGCCTCGGCCTCAACGTCGCCTCGACGCGTATCGTGCTCGTCCACGGCCATGAGGGCGAGAGCGCCGCGGGTCACGTGATCGAGGCGTTCGGGACGTTCCTGATCGGTGGCGATTACGTCGTCGGCATCTTCGTCTTCGCGATCCTGATGATCATCAACATGATCGTCGTCACCAAGGGCGCCGGCCGCGTCTCCGAAGTCAGCGCGCGCTTCACGCTCGATGCACTCCCCGGCAAGCAGATGGCGATAGACGCCGATCTTAACGCCGGCCTCATCACCCCCGACGAGGCGAAGGCCCGCCGCATCGAGGTGTCCACCGAGGCCGATTTCTACGGCTCGATGGACGGCTCGTCGAAGTTCGTGAAGGGCGACGCGGTCGCGGCCATGCTGATCCTCGCCGCCAACATCATCGGCGGTCTGATCCTCGGGCCCGTCAGCCACGGCATGACGATCGCCGATGCCGCGCACAACTACATCCTGCTCGCGATCGGCGACGCGCTTGTCGCACAGCTGCCCTCGCTGATGCTGTCGATCGCCGCCGCGTCGATCGTCACGCGCGTCACCTCGGACAAGGATCTCGCCGGCCAGATCGGCGGCCAGTTCGGATCCCCGCGCACCTGGACGCCCGTCGCGGTGATCCTCGCGCTGCTCGGCGTCCTGCCCGGGATGCCGCACATGGTGATCCTGCCCGCCGCGGCGATCGCCGGGTTCGCGGCCTGGAAGCTGCGTCAGATCGAGCGCCGCCCCGCCCCCGTCGTCATCGCCCCCGTCGAGGCGATCGACCAGTCGAAGATCGGCTGGGACGAGGTCACCGACGGCATGCAGGTCAATCTCGACATCGGCTACGGCCTGGTCCCGCTGGTCGACGACCGCCGCGGGTCGCCGCTGATGGGGCGCATCACCGGCGTCCGCCGCCAGCTGTCGAAGGAGTTGGGCTTCGTCATCCCGCAGGTCCGCGTCCGCGACGACATCAACCTTGCGCCCTATGTCTACCGCATCATCGTCAACGGCGTCGTCGTCGGCGAGGACACCGTGTCGCCCGACGACATGCTCGCGCTCGACACCGGCCAGGCGTTCGGTTCGCTGATCGGCAAGACCACCAAGGATCCGACCTTCGGGCTCGACGCGACCTGGATCTCGACCGCGGACGCCGACGCGGCGACCGGCGCGGGCTATCTCGTCGTCGATCCCGGCACCGTGGTCGCGACGCATCTCAACCACATGCTCGGCCAGAACGCGTCCGAGCTGCTCGGCCCCGACGAGGTCCAGGCGTTGCTCGACGGCCTGAAGGAGCGCGCGACACAGCTCGTCACCGCGCTCGCGCCGATCCCGATCACCACGCTGACGCAGGTCCTCAAGGGCCTGCTCGCCGAGAACATCCCGCTCAAGGAATTCCGCAGCATCGCCGCCGCGATCGCGGTCGCAGCCCAGCGCAGCCAGGATGCCGAGGAGATCATCGAACTGATCCGCCCGCGTCTCGGCGCGCTGATCATCCAGAAGCTGTGCGGGATGCGCGAGCCGCTCCGCGTGATGACGCTCGAGGGGCATCTCGAAGGGCTGCTCGGCCAGGCGATGCGCGCCGACCAGTCGCGCCGCCACGTCATCGAACCCGATCTCGGCCGCCGCATCGTCGAGGCGCTGCAGAGCGCCGCGCAGCCGCTGATCGCCGAGGCCAAGCCGTTCGCGCTGGTCGTCCAGCCCGCGATCCGCCTCGCGATCCGCAAGCTGGTCCGCACCTGCCTGCCCGATACCCCGGTCATGTCGTTCTTCGAAGTGCCCGAGGACAAGGCGGTCGAGGTCGTCGCGGTCATCGGCGCACCGCAGCAGGCGCTGGCCGCATGAGCGCCGAACCGATGAAAGCCGCGTTCGACAACGCCCGCCCCGCGCGCGCGGGCGAAATCCCGGCGGGGCCCCTCACCTATCGTCCCCAGCAACGCCCCGGCGGCGACCCCGACCAGCTCGTCAAACAGCATCTCGCGATGGTCCGCCGGATCGCGTGGCACGTGCATGGCAGCATGAGCAGCATCGTCGAGGTCGAGGATCTGGTGCAGGTCGGGCTCGTCGCGCTGGTCGAGGCGGCGGCCGGCTTCGAGGAGCGCGGCACGCCCTTCAAGGCCTATGTCGCGACCCGCCTGCGCGGCGCGATGATCGACGAACTGCGGCGCCAGGCGACGACGACGCGCGGTGCGATGCGCCGCCGCCGGCACTATGCCGACGCCATTTCCACGCTCACCGCCCAGACGGGCAAGGCCCCGGGAGAAAACATGATCGCCCAGCATATCGGCGTCAGCATCGACAAGCTGCGCAGCGACTATGTGACCGCGGACGCGATCCGGTTCGATTCGATCGACGAGGTCTATGCCGACGACATGCCGTGGTTCGCCGACGATACGCCCGACGCGTTCGAACAGCTCGCCGACAGCGACCTGCGCGACGCGCTGATCGCCGCGATCACCGCGCTGCCCGAACGCGAGGCGCAGGTGATCCAGCTTTATTATGTCGAGGAAATGAACCTCGAGGAGATCGGCGCGGTCTTCGACATCGGCGCCGCGCGCGTCTGCCAGATCAAGGCGTCCGCGCACGCCAAACTGAAACGCGCGCTGGCGCGGAAAGTCTGAGCCACGGCAATCGGCGGCCCCGTATCTGTATCGGCAGGGCCGAAGCCCGCACCGGTTCCTTCGCTGTATTGTGAGACTTGACGGGTCGAGCGACCGCTCCCCGTCGTCATCCTGACCCTCATCCTCATCCTCATCCTGACCAAGGCCGGGCTATTGCACCGTGCCCGGGGCGACGAACGGATCGCAGAGCCATCGCTATCCCGGCCCACGGTCGCCCCGACGTTGCCCCCGGTATTCGGCGGGGCGCCCGGCGGTCTGCATCGGCGAGCGTTTCGCGTGCGCCGAGCCGGCTACCCCGAAAACCGTCCGTCATCCTGACGAAAGTCAGGACCCAGAGCCAAGACCGGCACCGCGTGTAATCCTGGGTCCTGACTTTCGTCAGGATGACGAGGACGGATAGGTAGTCATGAATAGGTAGCCACGGAAAGACGGCGGCGGATAAGCGACTACAGACAAATGCCCCGCCCGCCCCTCGCCCCGACGCACAAAAACCCCGGTGGCCAAAAGCCACCGGGGTCTGCGCATCCCGTTGCCGGGACGGTCCGACTGGCGCCGACACCCACATGGGGGGCGGTGCCGGCGCCGGGATCGGATTACTGAAGCAGCTTCAGCACGCCCTGCTGGCTCTGGTTCGCCTGCGCGAGCATCGCGGTCGACGCCTGGCTCAGGATCTGCGCCTTGGCGAGCGCCTGCGTTTCGGCCGAGAAATCGGCGTCCTCGATGCGGCTCTTGGCGTCCGACAGGTTGGTCACGTTGGTGGTCAGGTTGTTGACGACGGACTCCAGACGGCTCTGCCCTGCACCGAGCGACGCACGGGTCGTGTTGACCGCTGCAAGGGCGTTGTCGATCAGCGTCAGTGCCCCCGTCGCGCCCGTGTCGGTTCCGACGTTAATGCCGCCCGAAACGCCTGCAGGCGTTGCTGCCACATAGAGCTCGTCGTTTTCTTCCAAGGTCACTTCCTTGCCAATGTCCGCATTGGTTACAGCGGCTCCGCCCGCCGTGCCTTCAAACGCAACATCTTCGGCCGTAATGACATAACGAGTACCCACTCGGGAATCCGCTGCGGTAAGCGGCGACGTTAGGCCAGCGTCAGTAGCCGCCGCCGTTGTGGTGCCACTTACAGCAGAAAGATCCATTTTGCTGATAGTCAGATTGACCTGATCCGTAGACTTTGATCCCGTCTGAACGTTGATATCTTTATTCGCAGTCTTGCTGAAAAGATCGACGCCATTAAAGGTCGTTCCCGAAATGCTCACAAGCTGCTTCTGAAGCTCAGTGACTTCGGTCTGCATATTAAGACGATCGGCATCCTTGTAAGTGCCTGATGCAGACTGCACAGCAAGCTCGCGCATCCGCTGCAGAATGTTGCTTGCCTCGCCGAGCGCCCCGTCTGCGGTCTGGGCAAGCGCGATCCCATCATTCGAATTACGAATGGCCTGGTTCATCCCCTTAATCTGCGACGTCATCGACGTGGCAATCGCGAGGCCAGCTGCGTCGTCCTTCGCCGAGTTGATGCGCTTGCCAGTCGACAGGCGCTCCATTGCGGTCGACAGCGCGCTGTTCGCGCTGGTCGAGGCACTGGCGGCACGCATCGACGAGATGTTGGTCCCGATAACAGTCATGATAGATCTCCTTCACGCCGGCTATCCCGCCGCCCCCATGGCGAAGGACCGAGCCGTCAGGATGGGTAACGGCCGCCCCGCGCCGGGCTTTAGGAAAAAATCTGCGCCTCGCGCACCGGCGTGGCGCGCTCCCGTACACGCGCGCGCGAACGCGCCCGGAAATAGTTTGCCGCGATGCGGCACGATTTAACCGGGAATTTACCAGCAAGGCCGCATTCCCCGAATCGTCACAGGGGGACTTCATGCGTTCGATCTTTCCATCTGCCGCCGTCACGGCGCGCAAATACGCGCTGGTCTCGTCGCTGCGCGCGCAGGGCTTCGGGATCGGATCGCTCGAAACCGCCCAGCCGGGTGCGAACGACCTGTTCCTGGTCGCCGAGGGCGAGGCGGTCGCCTACCCCGCGCGCACCGTGGTGATCGGCTCCGAAGGCCGCCACGTCACCCCGTCGCGCAACGGTACGCCCGCGCGGATCAGCTTCGCCCCCGAGGACACCGCGGTCGGCAACGGCTTTGCCCGCGCGCTGATCGGCGGGCCCGACATGCCGACCGCCGCCGACCCCGAATCGCTCGCGCTGCTCGCGCTTGCCGAGCGCGTCGCCGCCGCCGACATCACCGTGCTGATCAACGGCCCGACCGGCACCGGCAAGGAAGTGCTCGCCCGCGCGATCCACAATGGCTCGCCGCGCAAGGATGGCCCGTTCATCGCGATCAACTGCGCCGCCCTCCCCGAGTCGATGCTCGAGGCGATGCTGTTCGGACATCAGAAGGGCGCGTTCACCGGCGCGTCGTCGGGCGGCGAAGGCTTTTTCCGCGCCGCGAACGGCGGCACGATCCTGCTCGACGAGATCGCCGAGATGCCGCTGACGCTCCAGGCCAAGCTGCTCCGCGTGCTGCAGGAGCGCGAGGTCGTGCCGCTCGGCGCGACCGTGCCGCAGCCGATCGACGTCCGCGTCGTCGCGTGCGCCAACCGCGATCTGCAGGGCGAAGTCGCCGCCGGCCGGTTCCGCGCCGATCTCTATTACCGGCTCGCGGTCTTCCCGCTGTCGACCAAGTCGCTCGCCGAGCGGCCGCAGGATATCCCCGCGCTCGCCGCGACGATGATCCTGCGCCACGCCGGCAACCGCAACGTCATTCCCTGGCCCTCGCGCGAGGCGATCGAGCAGCTGATGCTGCACGACTGGCCGGGCAATGTCCGCGAGCTCGAGAATGTGATCCAGCGCGCGCTGCTGTTCTGCGGCGGCGACACGATCGAGGCGAGCCACATCCTGTTCGACCGTCCCGTCACGATGACCTTCGCGCCGCGCACCGCCCCGGTCGCGCTGCCGGTTGCGGTCTCCGCCGACACGCCCATCGACACGCCGACCGATACGCTCGGCAACATCGTCCAGATGAGCGAGTTCGCCGCGATCCGCGAGACACTGAAGGCGTGCGGCGGCAGCCGGATCGAGACCGCGCGCCGCCTCGGCATCTCGGAGCGCACGCTGCGCTACCGCCTCGCCAAGGCGCGCGAACAGGGTGAGGACTTCGCCCGCGTGATGTCGGCATGAGCGGCGTCAGCGGGATCGGTGGCGGCGCGATGAGCGTCGACCGCGTCATGGCGCTGCGCTCGCAGATCCTCGAGCGCAACCAGGCGCTCGCGCGTGCCAGCCAGACCGGCCCGACCGTCGCGCCGACCGAGGCCAAACCCGTCAGCTTCGGCGACACGATGGAAACCGCGCTGAAGAGCGTGAACGAGGGCCAGACGCAGGCCGCCAAGCTCAGCGAAAGCTATGAGCGCGGCGAGACCGTCGACATCGCCAAAGTGATGCTCGCGCGTCAGCAGGCCTCGGTCGGGTTCGAGGCGACGCTTCAGGTCCGCAACAAACTCCTGTCCGCCTACAAGGACATCATGAGCATGCCGGTGTAATGATATGAGCACTGCCCTCATCCCCGCTTCGCCGGCCAATGGCTCGGGTCTTCCCGAGAAGTTCGCCAACCCGCTCAACCAGATCAAGACCGCGTTTGCGCAACCGGCCGTGCGCCGCTCGCTGCCGATGGTGCTGATGATCGGCCTGATCGCCGCCGCCGCGCTCGCGTGGATGACGCTGTCGTCGCCGACGCAGAAGACGCTGTTCACCAACCTGCCCGACGCCGACAAGGCCGCGGTCTCGTCCGCGCTGTCGACCGCGAACATCAAGAGCCGGATCGACGATTCGACGGGTTCGCTGACGGTCGCCGAGGAGGATTATTCGCGCGCCCGGATGCTGCTCGCGGGTCAGGGCCTGCCTAAGGCGGCACCCGGTGGGTACGCGATCCTCGACCAGCTGCCGATGGGCGTCAGCCGCGCGGTCGAGGGCGAGCGGCTGCGCCAGGCGCGCAGATCCGAACTCGCACGCTCGATCCAGGAGATCGACGCGGTCGCCGAGGCACGCGTCCATCTCGCCACGCCCGAAGCGTCGGTGTTCGTCCGCGACAATGCCGCGCCCTCGGCGTCGGTGATCCTCAAGCTGCAGGGCGGCCGGTCGCTGAGCGACGCGCAGGTCGCCTCGATCATCAACCTCGTCGCCTCGTCGGTGCCCGGCATGAAGCCCGATTCGGTGACGATCGTCGACCAGATGGGCGCACTGCTTACGAAGCCCGACGGCAGCGACGGCGTCGGTGCGGCAGGCGACAAGCGGATCGAGATCCAGCGCCGCGTCGAGGACAAATATCGCGCGCAGCTGACCCAGTTGCTCACCCCGCTGGTCGGCGCGGGCAACTTCACCGCCGAGGTCCAGGCCGACGTCAATCTCGACGAGACGCAGGCGACGCGCGAAAGCTATGACAAGCAGGGCGTCCTGCGCGCCGAGACGGGCAACTGGACGGGCAACCAGAAGGACGGCGCCGCGACGCCGGGCGGGATCCCGGGTGCGCTGAGCAACACGCCGCCCCCCGCCAGCACGCTGCAGCAGCCACAGCCCGCGACCGGCAATCCCGGCACGCCGCAGCCCGTCGCCGGGGGCCCCGCGCCCGACGCGATGAAGCAGTCCGACCAGTATCAGCGCGCCTATGACCTGGGTCGCGAGGTGTCGGTGACGCGCGCGACGCCGGGCAGCGTGAAGCGCCTGTCGGTTGCGGTGCTGCTGCGCGATCCCGACAAGACGCGCCGCACCGCGATGGAGATCAACCAGATCACCGATCTCGTGAAGAGCGCGGTCGGCTTCGACCAGGGCCGCAACGACAACGTCACCGTGATCAGCCGCAAGTTCGCCGGCGCGGATGCCACGGCGGATGCCGGCCCCGCCTGGTACGACAATGCCTGGCTGCCGGTGCTGGCGCGCAACGGGACCGCGATCGTCATCGCGCTGCTCGTCCTGCTGCTCGGCGTACGGCCGATCGCCAAGGCGTTGATGAAGAAGCGCGAGGATGCCGCCCCGCGTCCCGCCTTCGGCCAGGCGATCGAGGGCGCCGACGGCGAGGCCGCCGAGGGGCTGGGCGGTCCGGTCGTCGCCGCGCCGGTCAGCCTCGACCAGCTCGAGAGCACGCGCGGCTATGACCAGCGGATCGGCGCGGTACGCGGCTTCACGCGCGACAACCCGACGCGCGCCGCGCTCGCCGTTCGCGACATGATCAAGGCGGACGCACGCTGATGGAGGCCCTGCGCACCTATACCGGCGTCGAGCGCGCCGCCGTGTTGATGATGCTCGTCGGCGAGGAGGAAGCCGCGGCGATCCTCCAGAAGCTCGAGCCCGAGGAGGTCCGTCAGCTCGGCGCGGCGATGTTCAAGGTCGCCGACGTGTCCGAGCAGGAGGTCGAGACCGTGCTCGACGATTTCGTCGACCGCGCGCGCGAGCGCACCGCGATCGGGTTCGACCCGCGCCCCAAGATCGAGGCGGTGATGAACCGCGCGCTCGGCCCCGAAAAGGCCGAGAGCGTGCTCGCGCGGATCACGCCGGCCGAGGCGGCGTGCGAACTCGAACTGCTCGACTGGCTCGACGCGAGCGAGATCGCGGCGATGATCGAGAAGGAACACCCGCAGATCGCCGCGGTGCTGATCGCCAATCTCGATGCGTCGGTCGGCGGCCAGGTGCTCGAGCTGATGCCCGACGCGGTCCAGCCCGACATCCTCCACCGCATCGCGCGGCTCGGGCCGATTACCCCCGAGGCGGTCGACACGCTGCGCACGCTGCTCGCCAACCGCACCGGCACCGGGTCGAGCGGCCAGGGCGTGACGCTGGGCGGCACGCGCGAGGCGGCGAAGATCCTGTCGGGCGCACGCAAGGCGACCGAACAGCGCGTCATGCCCAAATTGTTCAAGATCGACCGCGACGTCGCCAAGGCGATCGAGGAGGCGATGTTCGTGTTCGACAATCTGCTCGAGCTCGACGACAAGAATCTGGGCACGCTGATCCGCAACGTCGATGGCGAGATCCTGACCAAGTCGCTCAAGGGCGTCGACGAGGCGGTGCGCAACCGTTTCCTCGGCTGCATGTCGGCGCGCGCCGCCGACGGCATCCGCGACGAGATGGAGGCACGCGGGCCGATGAAGCTCGCCGAGGTGCTCGAGGCGCAGAAGGCGATGATCGCGATCGCGCGCGGGCTCGCCAAGGACGGCACGATCATGATGGGTGGAGGCGAGGACGACTATGTCTAGTTTCGTCGCCGGCTTTGCCGCCCGTCATGACAATGCGGCACAGCTGCTCGCGAGCGCGTTTGCGCCGCCGATGGGGTTCGCCCCCGCCGACATCCGCGACCGCGCCGCGCCCTCGCCGCGCCGCGCGAGCGGTTTCGCGCCACAGGCCGCCACCCCGTCCGCACCTGTGCCCACCCCCACCGGCCCGAAGCATTTCAGCCCGGCCGACAAGGACAGCAACCCGACCGAGGGCTGGGATCCGCTCGATCCGGCCAGCGAGACCGAGAGCTTTCTCGATCCGCTCGCGGCGGCGCATGCCGCGGGCTATGCCGAGGGTCTCGCCGCCGCCGCGGCCGTGACGCAGGGCAATGCCGCGCGCGACCAGGCGCTGCTCGCCGGCCTCGCCGCCGCGCTCAACACCGACCGGGTCGACCGCGATCGCGTCGCGATGCAGTTGCGCCAGACCGTGCTGTTGCTCGTCGGCAAGCTGGTCGGCGAGATCGGCATCGCGCCCGACCTGCTCGCCGGCCGGATCGAGGCCGCGACCGATCTTCTCGCCGATTCGGCCGAAGCGGCGTTGCTGCGCGTCAATCCCGAGGATGTCGCGCTGATCGACGGCAAGCTCCCCAAGTCGATCTTTGCGGCGGGCGATGCGAGCGTCGCGCGCGGCAGTTTCGTGCTCGAAAGCGCGTCGACGATCGTCGAGGACGGCCCCGCCATGTGGCTCGACCAGCTGGCCAGCGCGATTGACCGCGTCGCCGTTCCCAAAAGGCCGCCTGAGTGCTGAACCGCTTTACTGCCGACTATCTCGAAACGCTCGGCAACGCCGATTTCGTCGCCGCACCAAAGGTCTCGGGCCGGCTCGCCTCGTTCGACGGGCTGTTGATGGAAGCGGTCGGCCTGACGCTTCCGGTCGGGACGGTGTGCACGGTGGGCGAGGGATCCGCCAGCGTCGAGGCCGAGGTGATCGGCTTTCGCAACGGCCGCACGCTGTTGATGAACCTCGGCGGCCCCGCCGCACTGCTGCCGCGCGCGCCGGTCAAGCCGATCGGTGCGCCGGGCGAGGCCGAGGTCGGCGCGGCGCTGCTCGGTCGCGTCGTCGACGGCGCGGGCAAGCCGATCGACGGGCTCGGCCCGATCCGCGGCGCCGGACGCTGGCCGATCGCGGGCAAGCTGCAATCGCCGCTCGACCGCGGCCGCGTGCGCACGCCGATGGATGTCGGCGTGCGCGCGATCAACGGGCTGCTGACGATCGGCCAGGGCCAGCGCGTCGGCATCATGGCGGGCTCGGGCGTCGGCAAGTCGGTGCTGCTCGGCATGATCGTCCGCGCCGCGCAGGCCGACGTGATCGTCATCGGCCTGATCGGCGAGCGCAGCCGCGAAGTCGCCGACTTTCTCGAGACGAAGGTCGCCGGCGCCGCGCGCGCGCGCTCGGTCGTCGTCGCGGTGCCCGCCAATCACTCGCCCGTGCTGCGCATCCGCGGCGCACTGCGCGCCACCGCGATCGCGGAAGGCTTTCGCGCCGAGGGCAAGCAGGTCCTGCTGATCATGGATTCGCTGACCCGCGTCGCGCATGCCGGCCGCGAGATCGGCCTCGCGCTCGGCGAGCCCGCTTCCGCGCGCGGCTATCCGCCGTCGGCGATCGCGATGCTGCCCAACCTGATCGAGCGTGCGGGCGTCGACGTCCACACCGGCGGGTCGATCACCGCGATCTACACCGTGCTCGCGGACGGCGACGACGGCAACGACCCGGTCGTCGATTCGGCGCGCTCGATCCTCGACGGGCATATCGTGCTGAGCCGCCAGCTCGCCGAGCGCGGCGTCTATCCCGCGATCGACATCGGCCCCTCGGTCAGCCGCGTGATGACCGACATCGCCGACGCCGCGCATGTCCGCGCCGCGCGCGTGCTGCGCCGCAATCTGGCGACCTACGAGGAGAATCGCGACCTCGTGCTGATGGGCGCCTATCGCGCGGGCGCCGACCCGGCGATCGACAATGCGATCGCATGTCACGGCGCGATCATGGAATATATCCGCCAGGATTCGGACGAAAAGGTGTCGCTCGACGATGCCGTCGCCGAGCTGATTGGCGTGTTCGGCAATGGCTGATGCGCGCGCGAAGACGCTCGCCCGGATCCACCGCGTCCGGACGCTCCAGCTCGGGCTGATCCGCGCGGACGAGGCGCGCGCGCACGACAAGTTCGCGAGCGAGATCCGCTTTGTCCGCGCGCATCTCGAGCCTCGCCGCCGCGGTCGCCCCCACCCCCGAGGTCGCGGTCGCGGTTTCGCTCGGTGCGTCGGCGCACTACCGCGAACGCCTCCAGCAATCCGCCGATGCGGCGATCGAACGCGTCCGCTCCGCCGAATATCAGGTCGAGCGCGCGAGCGACGCGACGCGGTCCGCCAAGCGCGACCAGAGCGCGGTCGAAAAGCTCATCGTCCGCGCGCAGGCCGATGCCGCGCTCCGCGAACTCCGCGCGCTCGAAGACGCGCCCTCGGTCCGAAAGATCCGGCACGATCCTTGCTGAGCACGGTGCGAGACGTCCGCATCCGAGAGACCGCATGATCCAGCCCGCGCTAGTATCCCTGCCGAGCATCACCCCCGCCGCCACGCCACGCACGGCGGGCAGCGATGGCGCGGGCGATTTCGGCGGGACGCTTGCGACGTTGCTGGGGTCGGGAACGGTGGACACCGCCATTCCCGACATTGCCGCCCCGAGCAGCCCCGTCCCGAGCAGTACAATCGCTTCACCGGTGATCGATGACGTCATCCGGCAGCCCGCCGCCGTAACCGGCAAGGCCTTGCCGGTTGCGGGGCCGGTGGTCGAGACGCACACGCTGCCGATGATGCCTGAACACGCCGCGATCGCACCGATCGGCGTCACGTCCCCGACAGCCGCTATCATCGTCGCAACGCCGCTGCCTGTAACGCCGCTGCCTGCGGGGCTACGTGCGAGATCGCTATCCGCTCCGGATCTCCTGCCCCAGGAGCCGTCGGCAGTCGACGACGCAAGCGATGCGCTGCTGACTCCACGTCCCGCCCCACAGCCCCCCGCGAGCCCGGCGCCGACTCCGACCGGGCAGGCGATGCTTCCACGTCGGGCTGCACGGCTCAGCGTGCCAGGCGACGACCGCCCGGACGTGCCGGCAGAGACGGAGGACGCGGACGACGCCGGGACACCCGCGCCGCCGCTCGCCACGCAAGAGGCCATCCCGGCGGTTCCGCTGGTCCCCGCGGTCCTTATCCCGGTCCCGGTCGCGGTCGCGGACAATGACGCGATGCCGCGCGCCGGCGACGGACCGGGCAACATCCCGGGCGCGGTGGCTGGCGCCTCTGTGGCCATTGCTGCACCTGTTTCGCTTGCGAACCGCGACCCAAGCATTGCGCAGTCCCCGATGGGCGACACCCGGCCGCCCGATGCCGTCATCCCGACGGCGACCTCGAACGCGGTCCCCTCGCCCCTGCCCACCTCGACACCAGCGGGGACACCGGAGCGATACGGCTTCGCGCACCTCCATGGTCTCGTCGAATCGCGCATCGATGTTGGCGGCGCTCCACTGCAAGCGGCGCCCGCCCCCGACCTTCCGCCGCGATGGTCGACACAGGACACGGCCCCGTCGAGGTTCATCGTCGCGCAGCCGCCTCTTACGCTGGCCGTACAGCCCCAACCCGGCACCGTCGCATCGGCGGCGCATGTGTTCGGCGTGGCGATCCAGGCGGCGGCGCATGGTCGCGACGAGCCGGCGGATACGCCAGCGATCGGCCCCCTCGCCGCACCGGTGGCAACGCCCGCGATCGCGTCGATCGCGCATGCCGATCCGCAGGCGCCGCTCGACATGCGCCACGAGCGTTGGCCGACCGCGATGATCGAGCGGATCGAGGTGCTGCGCGATGCGGCGAATGCGACCGATACGCGGATCCGGCTGATCCCCGATGCGCTGGGCGCGATCGATGTGTCGGTGCGCAAGGACGGCGACACGCTCCACGTCCACTTCACCGCCGAGCAGGCCGCGACGCGGACCCTGTTGCAGGATGCGCAGCCGCGACTCGCCGAACTCGCGGACGCGCGCGGGCTGAAGCTTTCGCACGGCGCCGTCGAGACCGGCGCGGGCACCGGTCAGCACCAGCAGCGCGCCGCGACCCCGCAGCCGCAGCCGCAGCAGCCTTCCGCGCCCGCGCGGCGGCCGCGCGCCGATGGCGGCGCCGACATCGATTCCACCGACACACGACTCGCGTGAACTGAAGGACCCCGCTGATGAGCGACACGACTGACACCCCCGCCGCGGCCGACGCGAAGGGCAAGAAGAAGGGCAAGCTGGGCAAGATGCTGATCGGTGGCGTCGCGCTGCTGGTGCTCGTCGGCGGCGGCGTCGGCGCGGGCGTCTATGCGTCCAGCGCCGGGCTGATCGGTGGCGGGCACGGCGCTGCGGTCGACGACGGCAAGCCCAAGCTGGTTCCGAAAAGCGAGCAGAAGCCCGCGTCCGCCGAGGGCGAGGGCGAAGGCGGCGGTCATGGCGGCGGCGAGGACGAGGCCCCGGCCGACGATCACGGCATGGCCACGCCCAAGGGCGGCGGCGGCGATCGCTATGCCTCGACCTACTTCGCGATGGAGAAGGAATTCACCTCCAACCTCCAGGACTCGTCGCATTTCGTCCAGGTCGGCGTCGCGGTGTCGACGCCGTACGACAAGACTGTCATCGAGCACCTCAAGACCAACGAGATCGCGGTGCGTTCGGCGATCCTGATGACGCTCGGCGAGGCGACCGAGGAACAGGTCTTCACCGCCGACGGCAAACGCCGTCTGCAGAAGCAGCTGGCCAAATCGATCAACGACACGCTCACGCAGAAGGAAGGATTCGGAGGGATCGGTAACGTTTACTTTACCAGTTTTGTTGTTCAGTGACTCATGGTTAACGCCCCACCACCAACGAAGCGCGAGCGGCGCGAGCGGGATCGACCCGAGGTCGCGCATCACGGTGTGCTGGGGTCGACCAAGCTCAACCCGTTCGGCGACCTGCACACGCTCCAGCACCTGTCGGCGCGGTTCGCGCGCGCGATCCGCGGCGTGTTCGAGCCGCTGTTGCGTCAGGAAGTCCGCAGCTGGGCCGAACCGCTCGTCGTGCAGCGCTTTGCCGATTACCGCGCCGAACGCGCAGAGGGACTGGTCGCCTGGCTGCCGCTGGTGATGACCCCGGGCGCCGCGCAGGCGCTGTGCGTGATGGACGGCCGGTTCGTGCTCGAACTGCTCGACCTGTTCTTCGGTGGCACCGGGTCGGTCGCGCCCGTGTTGCCCGCGGAGTTCTCGCCCGCGGGCGAGGCGATGATCGCGCGTATCGGCCAGATGATCGCGACTCCGCTCAAGACCGCCTGGGAGCCGATGGCGCGGTTCGACTTCACGCCGATGCGCGTCGAGACGAACCCCGCGATGATCGCCGATCTCGATGGCGAGGACGCGATGATCGTCACGCGCTTCGGGATCGCGGCGGGGGCGGGCAAGCCCGTGTTCCTCGACCTCGTCTATCCGGTCACCGCGCTCAAGCCGCACGCGCCGTCGCTCACCACCAAGGTGCTGGGCAAGACCGCCGAGCCCGATCCTGCCTGGCGCAACGAACTGACGCGCGCGGCGATGAACATCCGCTTTCCGATCCGCTCGGTGCTCGCCGAGCCCGTCGTGTCGCTCCAGATGCTGATGGACCTCAAACCCGGCGACGTGATCCCGATCACAATCTCGGGCGACGTTCCCGTGATGGTCGGCAACGACCGGCTCGGCTGCGGCACGGTCGGCACGTCCAACGGCTTCGCGGCCATCCAGCTCACCTCCATTACCCGTATCGACGAAGGATTCGCAGCATGACCGACATGGCCGGTACTTTTCCGGTCGACGCCGCCGTGGCCGCCAATTTCAGGCTGCTGCAGGACGTCGATGTGAAGCTGACCGTCGAGATCGGCTCGACCAGCCTGACGCTGCGCGAACTGCTCGCGCTGAGCGAGAGCAGCGTGATCGAGCTCGATCGCCAGGCCAACGAGCTGCTCGACGTGTTCGTCAACGGCACGCTGATCGGGCGTGGCGAAGTCGTCACCGTCGGCGAACGCTTCGGCGTGCGGATGACCGAGCTGGTCAACCCCGACAAGTCGCTCGCGGCGCGCGGCTGATCCGATGCTCTGGTCCTATATCCTGAAACTCGTCATCCTCCTGCCGCTCGTCTGCGGGCTGATGGTCGGCTGCCTGCTCTTGTGGCGCAAGTTCGAGAGCCGGATGCCCGGCAAGCCGACGTCGCGGCTGATCGGCGTCAAGGAAACGATGATGATCTCGCCGGGCCTTCGGCTCGCGGTGATCGATTTCGAGGGCCGCCGGCTGCTCGTCTCGGTCGGCCGCGGCGGCGTGCACCTGATCGACAAGGTCGACGCATGAGCCTGACCGTCACGCGCAAGGGGTCGGGCCCGGCGCTGTTCACGCCGTTGCAGGCAAGGACGCGGTCGCGTGGCGTCGCGTGGCTGTGGGTCGGCCTCGCGCTGCTGGTCGCGCTGTTCCTCGCCATGCCCGCCTTCGCGCAGGCGGTCCCCGCCCCCGCCAGCCCCGCGGTCGGCGACGCGGTCGACCGCGCGCTCGGCCAGCTCGGCGGACAGGCGGCGGGCAACACCGGGCAGAGCGGCTCGCTGTCGCTGTCGCTGCAGGTCCTCATCATCATGGGGCTGCTCACGGTCCTGCCGGGCATCCTGCTGATGATGACCAGCTTCACGCGGATCATCATCGTGCTGGCGATCCTGCGCCAGGCGCTCGGGCTGCAGCAGACGCCGCCCAACCAGGTGCTGCTCGGCCTGTCGCTGTTCCTCAGCTTCTTCATCATGGCGCCGACGATCACCCAGATCAACACGACCGCGATCCAGCCCTATGCCGCGGGCCAGCTCGCGGGGACGCAGATGATCACGACCGCAGGCGTCCCGCTCCACGCGTTCATGGTCAAGCAGACGCGGATCAAGGACGTCACGATGTTCGCCGAGATGGCGAAGTCGGGCCCCTATGCGTCGCCGCGCGACATCCCCTTCTCGGTCCTGCTGCCGGCCTTCGTCACCAGCGAGCTCAAGACCGCGTTCCAGATCGGCTTCCTGATCTTCCTGCCGTTCATCGTCATCGATCTCGTCGTCGCGACCGTGCTGATGTCGCTCGGCATGGCGATGCTGTCGCCGACGATCATCTCGATGCCGTTCAAGCTGCTGCTGTTCGTGCTCGTCGACGGCTGGGCGCTGACGATGGGCAGCCTCGCCAACTCGTTCGCGACCTGACCCGGTGGACGCGCAATATTTCCTGACCATCGCCAACCAGACGATGTGGGTGCTCGCGCTCGCCAGCGCGCCGATCCTGATCCCGGCGCTGCTCGCGGGGCTGATCCTCGGCATGATCCAGGCGGCGACGTCGATCAACGAGCAGACGCTGTCGTTCGTCCCCAAGCTGATCGTCGTTGCGGTGTCGATCATGATCTTCGGCAGCCTCATCCTCGGGCTGCTGAGCGACTTCACCGTCAGCATCTTCGAACGCATTCCCGATCTGGTGAAATAAGCGGATGCTGGGCTTCGGCCTCTCGATCGAGCCGCAGCTCTGGGCGCTGATCTTCGTGATGGTGCGGATCGGCGCGACGTTCATCGCCGCGCCGGTGTTCGGCAACGTGTCGGTGCCCGTCACGGTGCGCGTCACGCTGTCGGGCGCGATCGGCTTCCTCGTGCTCGCCACGCACCCGATCCAGCCACCCGCGCAGATCTTCGCGACGTCGACCGTGCTCGCGGTCGCGGCCGAGGCGCTGGTCGGGCTCGCGCTCGGCTTCGTGCTGCAGATCGCGTTTGCCGCGCCGGTGATCGCCGCCGAGATCATCGGCGGGTCGATGGGCCTCGGTTTCGCCTCGTCGGTCGATCCGCAGAACGGTCGGTCGAGCCCCGCGCTCGGCCAGTTCTTCTCGATCATGCTGACCTTGCTGTTCCTGTCGATGGACGGCCACCTCGTGCTCGTCGAGATGCTCGTCAAAAGCTATGACGTGATGCCCCCCGGCGCCGCGTGGCTCGGCGTCGATCGGTTGCGCGGCATCGCGTTCTTCGGCGGCTATGCGTTTCTCGCCGGGCTGCTGCTCGCGCTGCCGGTCGGCTTCCTGCTGCTGTGCCTCAACATCGTCGTCGGCATGATCAGCCGCGCAGCACCTGCGCTCAACCTGTTCTCGGTCGGCCTGCCCGCGAGCCTCGCGGTCGGCGTCGTCGCGCTCGCGATCGGCTTCCCGGCGATGGGCGACTATATGGTCGTCATCATCCGCGAAGGCCTCGAAGCCACGCAGAGCCTGGTGCTCGGCTGATGGCAGACGAATTCGGCGAAAAGACAGAAAGCCCGACCGAAAAGCGCAAGAAGGATGCGGTCGAGAAGGGCGACATCCTCCGATCGCGCGACTTCGCCACCGCGCTCAGCATGCTCGCGGGCGTCGCCTGGCTGATCTATGCCGGCCCCTCGCTGATCGCCGCGTGCAAGGCGGTGATG
The DNA here is from genome assembly GCF_036856055.1 of Sphingomonas sp. 22R3R2A-7. Lineage (NCBI taxonomy): Bacteria > Pseudomonadati > Pseudomonadota > Alphaproteobacteria > Sphingomonadales > Sphingomonadaceae > Sphingomonas > Sphingomonas sp. 22R3R2A-7. The sequence continues at coordinate 2,299,350 of NZ_JASPFR010000001.1, forward strand.
GCGTCGAGCTTCCAGTTCGGGCGGGCAGACGTCGAGGACTTCTCCCCCTGGCGCCCGCTGCAGGAGGCGGGGTGGAAGCTTGCGCCCTCGCTCGTCACGCTGTTCGTGGTCAGCCTCGTCGCCGCGGTGCTCAGCCAGGCGGGGCTCGGCTCGCTCGGCTTCAACGGCAAGCTGCTCGCGCCCAAGTTCACGCGCATCAACCCCGCCTCCGGACTCAAGCGGATCTTCGGCCCGACCGGCTGGATCGAACTCGGCAAGTCGCTGCTCAAGGTCGGCTTGCTCGGCACGATCGGCGGCTGGATGCTGTGGCAGGCGTCGCACACGACGATGGGGCTCGCCTCGTCCGCCGATCTCAACCAGGCGCTGACGACGCTCGGCGGGACCTTCTCGTCGATCCTGATCGCGATGGCGTTCGGGCTCGTCGCGATCGCCGGGATCGACGTGCCGATCCAGATCATCCGCCGCCTCGGCAAGATGCGCATGTCGAAACAGGAGGTGAAGGACGAGCACAAGGAGAGCGAGGGCAATCCCGAGGCCAAGGGCCAGCAGCGGGCGAAGATGCGCGCGATGGCGAGCGGCAACATGCGCAAGGCGGTCGGCGAGGCGCATGTCATCCTGACCAACCCGACGCATTTCGCGGTCGCGCTGCGTTATGATCGCGGCAAGGACCAGGTGCCCGTCGTCGTCGCCAAGGGCCGCGGCGCGACCGCGCTGGCGATCCGCGAACTCGCCGTGGAAAGCCGCGTACCCGTGCTCGAATATCCGCTGCTCGCGCGTGCGGTCTATTACACGAGCAAGGAGAACCAGGAGGTTCGCGACGACCTGTACATGGCGATCGCGACCGTCCTCGCGTTCGTGTTCGGGCTGAACGCCGCGGCAGGCGGCACGCCGATGCCGCAGCCCGCGATCACCGTGCCGGTCGACGCGCGCTTCGACGAAAACGGTGTGAAGCAGGCCTGACCCACCAATCCTCCCCCGCAAGGGGGAGGTGGCAGGCGCTTGCCTGACGGAGGGGGAGGTAAGGGATGACGCCGGTTGCGTGTCCTCCCCCTCCGTCGCCTTCGGCGCCACCTCCCCCTGGCGGGGGAGGATTTTATGAAAAGGGTCTAAAGATCCGGCGGCCGCGGTCGTTACCTCTTTCGAGCGCGCGAGAATTACGGGTGCAAGGATTACCGGCATGGCCATTTCGACGACGAGCAGCACCGCGACGCCGACCCCGGCGGTAACGCCGACGCCGACCGCGGCGAGCGTGACGAAGAACGCGGCGCAGTCGCTGCTGACCTCGCTCAACGCCGGCTCGGGGATCGACACCGCCAGCCTGGTCCCCTCGCTGGTCGAGGCGCAGTTCGCGGCCAAGACCGCGCAGCTGACCGCCAAGTCGAACACCATCACCACGCAGATTTCGGGCCTGAGTGCGCTCAAAAGCGCGATCTCGGGATTCGCATCGGCCTATTCGGCGCTGGTCAAGGGCGGCACGCTCACCAGCCAGCCGACCAGTTCGAACGCCGCGCTCGGCGTGAGCGCGCTGGCCGGCGCCAAGGTCGCCGGGCTGTCGTCGACGATCTCGGTCAACCAGCTCGCCGGCGCGCAGACGATCCGCACGACCGCGCCCATTACCGATCGGACCGCTGTGATCGGATCCGGAAGCTTCACGTTGACCTTCGGCGCCGCGACCTACGACGCCGCGGGCACGGCGATGACCGGCTTTACGGCGGGCAGCGGCACGCCCGTAACGTTCAGCGTCACCGATGCGAGCCTCGACGGGATTGCCGCCGCGATCAACGCGCAGGGCGCAGGCATCACCGCCTCCGTCGTGACCGACTCGGACGGCAGCGCCTATTTGTCGATGAAGGGCGCGACAGGTGCGTCACAGGCGTTCACGCTTGAGGCGACCGATAAGAGCAGCAAGCTCGCGGACTTCAACGTCGGTCCCGACGCAAATAACACCAGCGTCACCGCGACCGCGCAGAATGCCAGGCTGACCGTCGACGGGATCGCCGTCGAGCGCGCGAGCAACACGATCAACAACCTCGTCCCCGGCGTGAAGCTCCAGCTCAACACCGTCTCGGACAAACCCGTCACGCTCGGCAGCACGACCCCGACCGCGGCGTTGTCGCAGGCGATGTCGGACATCGTCGAAACGTATAACGAGGTGCTGTCGACGCTGACCGAACAGACCAACCCGATGACCGGCGTCCTTCGCGGCGACACCGCCGCGCAGTCGCTGCTGCGATCGCTCAAGACGCTGACGCTGACGCCGTTGTCGACCGGCGCGTCCGCGGGCGCGCCGACGACGCTCGCCCAGATCGGCGTTGCGACCAACCGCGACGGCACGCTCCGGCTCGACTCGGCGGCGCTGTCGAGCGCGTTGCTGACCAATGCGGGCGCGATCGAGACGATGCTGAACGGTTCGGCAGACGGCAAGGCGGGGCTTGGCGCGGTGCTCGCATCGTTCGCCGCCGCCGCGACCAGCACGACGACGGGGCTCGGCGCCTCGCAGACGCGCTACACCGCGGCCCAGAGCGCGATCCTCGATGCCAAGGCCAAGATCGCGGATCAGTCGGATGCGATGACGACCCGCCTGACGCAGCAATTCTCGAGCATGAATTCGCGCGTCTCGTCGTACAAGTCGATCCAGACCTTCCTCACCAACCAGATCGCGGCGTGGAACAAGAGCGACTCGTGATGTACGCGACGACCCTCACGCGCGATCCATTCGCCACCTATCGCCAGATCGACGCGGTCGGCCGTACGACGACCGACGGACCGGGGTTGGTCCAGCTGCTCTACAAGGAACTCGTCGCGGCCCTGCGCGCGGCTGCCTGGGCATCCGACAACCGCCAATATGCGACCAAGAGCGACCGTGTGACGCGCGCGACCGCGATCCTGTTCGCGCTCGAGGCGGGGCTCGACTTCGAACGCGGCGGCGCTGTGTCGGAGACGCTCGCGCGGCTCTATGCCGGGGCGCGCAGGACGATCGTCGATGCCTCGCTCGGACAGGACGGCACGGTCTTCCGCACGACCGCGGACACGCTCGACGAGATCGCGCAGGCCTGGCGGACCGCCAGCGCCGCCTGACCGCTACCGATCGAACCAGTGCCGCTGGACGAAGTACAGCACGATCCCCACCGCGATCAGCGTCGAGGCCCCCGCGATCGCATCGAACGCCCAGGGCTCCTCGGCAAAGGGCAGCCCCTTCACGTTCATCCCGTACAACCCGGTCAGGAACGTCAGCGGCAGGAACACCATCGCTGCGACCGAGATGATCAGCGAGCGATTGTCGATCTGCTCCGCACGCAGGTCGGTCAGCGCCTCGTGCGTCAGCGCCGAGCGTTCACGGATCGATTCGAGCTCCTCCGCCATCCGCGCCGCACGGTCCGCCGCCGCCGCGAGATGCAGCCGGTCGTCGTCGCGCAGCCAGTCGCCGGGCAGCGCGGCCAGCTTCTCGAGCGCGGCGCGCTGCGGGTTGAGAAACCGGCGATAGCCGATCGCGGCGACGCGGACCTGGCTCACCGTCCGGCGAAGCGCGAAGACGTGCTTGGCATCCAGCCGCTCCTCGCAATCGTCGAGTTCGTCGCCGAGCGCGGCGACCTCGGGGTCGAGATCGGTGGTGATCGCGGTCGCGAACGCGGTAATCAGGTCGCCCGGATCGCGCACGCGTCCCGCCTCGACTTCCTGCTCGACCAAGGGAATTGCGACCAGCGGCTTGCGCGTCAGCGAATAGACGCGCCCCTTGACCACCCAGATGCGCAGCGACGCGAGCAGATCGGACAGAATCCATCTCCTCGCGCGTCCGCCCGCGAAGGTTGAGGAACGCGCCTTCACCGACCGCCTCGCACCGTGGCCGCGTCTCGGTCGCGGTCAGCGCATCGATGACGTACGTCTCGAGCTTGGCCTCGTCGCGCAGCCATGCCTGCGCCTCCTCCTCGTTGGTCGACAGATGCACCCATACCAGATCACCGCTCGCATCCGGCGCCTCTTCGACGGGGATCCGCGACGCGACGCCGTTGCTGACCTTGAACCCGAAACCGCTCAACCACCCATCTCCACATCGACGACCAGCCCCGGTCCCGTCCCGCTCGGCGCCGCATCGCACGCGATCCGCGCGGCATCGGCGCGCGCGCGGTCGAGGATCGCGGGCGGCACGTCGGCGCGGTGATAGACGCGGTCCGCACTCGCAAGCGCACGCGCCTGGCGCAACGTCAGGTCGTCGGGATCGGGCGACGCGAGCGACATCCGCACCAGCGTTCCGTCCTGCACCGCCCCGCCGTCGAGCCAGCTGGCGACGTCGCGCGATGGCCCGAGCGGATCGAGCACGCCGCCGGGGGCGAGCGCGTCGGCCAGCGCGCGTCGCCGTGCGCCACCGTCGGGAAACCGCGCGCGCATCGCGCCCCGCGCCTTTTGCAGCGCGCTGGCCAGCCCGCCCAGATCCGCCGGCACCAGCGCCTCGAGTCGCTGCCGGAGCGCCGCCGCCAGCCCGGCCGATGCACCGCCCGTGCCGATCGCGATCAGCACGGGCTCACGGTCGACGATCGCGGGCAGCGTGAAGTCGCAATGCGCCGACCGGTCGACCGCGTTCACCAGCACGCCGCGCGCTTTCAGCCGCGCGACCGCCGCCAGCGCCTCCGCCTCGTCGTCGATCGCAACGATCGCGAGCGCAGCGACCGCGGCTTCGTCGGTGACGACCTGCGCGCCGGCACGGTCGAGCAGCCGGCGTTTCGCATCCGCCGCCTCGCCTTCGCCGAGCAATATGACCGGGCGGCCCGCCAGCCGCACGAACAGCGGCAGGCTGTGCAGGCTCACCGCTTGAGCCATTCGGGCACGCGCTCGGCGGCCAGGATCGTCTCGGGCTCGATCCGATCGGCGACCACCGCGAACCGGTCGCCATCGACCAGCACCTCGGGCACCAGCGCGCGGCTGTTATAGGTCGACGCCATCGTCGCGCCATACGCGCCAGCGGTGCGGAACACGCCCAGATCGCCCGACTGCACGACGTCGATGTCGCGCCCCATCGCGAAGGTGTCGCCCGTCTCGCACACCGGTCCGGCGATGTTCGCGGTCATCCGCTCGCCACCGGGCTCGACCGCGACGAAGTCGTGATAGGCATCGTACATCGCGACGCGCGCGAGGTCGTTCATCGCCGCATCGACGATCACATAGGGGTTGGTGACGCCCGGCTTCACCCAGATGACCTTGGTCAGCAGCACGCCCGCATTGCCCGCAATCACGCGCCCCGGCTCGAACATCAATTCGACGTCCCAGCCCGCGGTCGCGCGCGCGACCATCGCGCCATAGTCGGCCGGGCTCGGCAGCACGTCGTCAGGCCTGTACGGCACGCCGAGCCCACCGCCGAGATCGACCCGGCTGATCACATGGCCTGCCCCGCGCAGCTCGGCGACGAGTTCGCCGATCCGCGCATAGGCCGCCTCGAGCGGGGCGAGATCGGCAAGCTGGCTGCCGATATGGATCGCCACCCCGCGCAGGTCGAGCCCGTCATGCCTTGCCAGCCGGTCGAACATCGCCGGCGCCTGGTCGATCGGCACACCGAACTTGTTTTCCTTGCGCCCGGTCGAGATCTTCGCGTGCGTGCCGGCATCGACGTCGGGGTTCACGCGCAGCACCGCCGGTGCACGAATGCCGCGATCGCGGGCGAGTGCGGCAAGCACCTCGCCCTCTTCCTCGAGCTCGAGGTTGAACTGGCCGATCCCGGCATCGAGCGCGCGGGCGAGCTCGTCGCGGGTCTTGCCGACGCCCGAAAACACGATGTCCGACGCGGGGATGCCCGCGGCCAGCGCGCGCGCCATCTCGCCCGCGGACACCACGTCCGCGCCATAGCCCTCGTCGGCCAGCACGCGCAGCACCGCGACGTTCGGATTGGCCTTGATCGCATAGGCCAGATGCACGCGCCCCGCGCCTTTCAGCGCGTCGCGGAACACCTGCGCATGACGGCGGAACGTCGCGGTCGAATAGACATAGACGGGCGTCCCGACCGCCTCGGCGATCGCGGGCAGCGCGACGTCCTCGACATGGAGAACGCCGTCGCGATAGTGGAAATGGTCCATGCTTGCTTACAATCAGTTTGGCGGCGGCAGGTTGAATTCGTCGCTGCGCCGTTCGCGCGAATTCGTCAGCAACTCGTCGCTGCGCTCGGGGCGCTGCTGCGTCGTCGGCGTCAGCAATGCAGCGGGCGTCGGCGTGGTCTTGGCGCCATAGGGCGCCACGGGGAGCGATTTGCCGGGTTGGGGCTCAAGCCCGTCGGCGGCACCACAGCCCGACAGCGTCAGACCGGCGAGCGACAGCGCGAGCGTCAGGCGGGCGGTGAGGGTCAGGCGCGTCATTCGCTCGTCTCCCGTGCGGCGCGGATCGCGGCGCGTACATTGGCGGGCGCGGTGCCGCCGAAGCTCGTCCGGCTCGCGACGGACGCGTCGACCGACAACACGCCATAGACGCGATCGTCGATCCGCGTGTCGATCGCCTTCAGATCCGCGATCGACAGCGCATCGAGCGCGATCCCCAGATCCTCCGCGCGTTTCACCGCACGCCCGGTCACATGGTGCGCCTCGCGGAACGGCAGCCCCGCCTCGCGCACCAGCCAGTCGGCGAGATCGGTCGCGGTCGCAAACCCCGCCTCGGCCACCGCGCGCATCCGCTCGGTCCGGAACGTCGCGCTTTCGACCATCCCGGTCATCGCCGCGATCGACAGCGCGAGCAGGTCGTGCGCCTCGAACACCGGCGGCTTGTCGTCCTGCATGTCCTTCGAATAGGCGAGCGGCAGCCCCTTCATCGTCACCATCAGCGCGGTCATGCAGCCCATGATCCGCCCCGAATGGCCGCGCACGAGCTCGGCGGCGTCGGGATTGCGCTTCTGCGGCATGATCGAGCTGCCCGTCGACCACTGGTCGCTGAGCGCGACGAAGCCGAAGGGCTGCGACGCCCAGAGCACGAACTCCTCCGCCAGCCGCGACAGGTGCAGCGCGCACTGCGTAGCGGCGACCAGATAGTCGAGCGCGAAGTCGCGGTCGCTGACCCCGTCGAGCGAATTGGTCATCGGACCGTCGAACCCGAGCGCGCGCGCGGTCATCTCGCGGTCGATCGGGAACCCCGTCCCCGCCAAGGCTGCAGAACCCAGCGGCGAGCGGTTCATCCGCACGCGCGCATCGGCAAAGCGGCTCACGTCGCGCGCGATCATCGCGTGATACGCCATCAGGTGATGCCCGAGCGTCACCGGCTGTGCGGATTGCAGATGCGTGAACCCCGGCATGACGCTCGCGGCATGCTCCTCGGCCCGCACCAGCAGCGCCGCCTGGAACCCGCCGAGCGCCGCGAGCACCTGATCGATCGCATCGCGGACCCAGAGCCGGAAATCGGTCGCGACCTGGTCGTTGCGCGACCGCGCGGTGTGCAGACGCCCCGCGACCGGACCGATCGCCTCGGCCAGCCGCGCCTCGGTCTGCATGTGGATATCCTCGAGCACGAGATCCTCGACGACGCCGTTGGCGGCATAGTCCGCCGCGACGCGGTCGAGTCCCGCGGCGATCGTCGCGGCGTCCTCAGCCGACACGATACCGCGTGCGCCGAGCATCGCGACATGCGCCTTGGAGCCGGCGATATCCTGCTTCCACAGTCGCTTGTCGAAGGGGATCGAGGCGTTTATCTCCCGCATGACCGCGGCCGGACCCTCGGCGAAGCGTCCACCCCACATCGCATTGGAGCCGTCCATGTCCTCCCCTTCTCTGCTCTCAAGGGCGTCGATCGTCTGTCTCCTGGGTAGCGCAATGCTGGTCGCGGGCTGCGATAGGAAATCGACGGCTCCGGAGCAAGCAAACGCGGCAGGGTCCGCCGTCGGCCCCGCTGCTGGCAACACCGCGACATCGGACGAAGTCGCCCCCTCGCCCGACGAAGCGACCGGCACCCCTGCCGCCCCGGTCGAGAAGATCGACCGCAGCCACAAGGGCGAGACGGGGCCGGCGATCAGCTTCACCGCCCCCGATGGCAAGGCCGTCACGCTCGCCAGCTTCAAGGGCAAGCCGCTGCTGCTCAACCTCTGGGCAACCTGGTGCGCACCCTGCGTCGCCGAGATGCCGACGCTCGACGCGGTCGCGGGCAGCCTGAAGGGCAAGGTGCAGGTCGTCGCGGTCAGCCAGGATCTGCAGGGTGCGGAGAAGGTCACGCCGTTCTTTGCGCAGAAGGCGTTCACGACGCTTAAGCCCTATCTCGATACCAAGGCGGCGCTCAGCATCGCGTACCAGGCGAACCTGCCGACCACGATCCTGTACGATTCGACCGGGCGTGAGGTCTGGCGGATGCTCGGCGGCTATGAATGGAACACCCCCGCCGCCGCAAAGCTGATCGCCGAGGCGCGCTGAACGCCCCGCACGACGACGCACCGCTTCGGAGCGAAAGCCGGAGCGGCGCGGCGTCGGCGGCGTGATCCTGCCCTGTCATCCTGCGGGGTCCTTCGGGATCACGGACCTGGCACTTGCGATCTGCTGTACCCCTCCTTCACCTTGGTCTCGACCGCGATGTCGGTGCGGTAGCGCGGCAACGTCTCGGCATCTGCGCGATCGGGAAGGATCATGACGCGCGCCCGCTGGCAGTGGCGGCTTTCGCGCAGAGCGGCACGAGACACAGCAGCGCGGTCAACAGCCAGAACGCGGCGGGCAGGCCGATGCCCTGCGCGACAAAGCCGATCGCGGCGGGACCCGCAAGGATCCCGGCGTAACCGATCGTCGTGACCGCGGCGATCGCGAGACCCGCGGGCATGACGGTCTGCTTGCCGGCCTGGCGGAACAGGATCGGCACGACGTTCGACGCGCCAAGACCGATCAGCAGGATCCCGAACAGCGCAACCGCTGCGACCGGCGCCAGCAGCATGACGCCATAGCCGAGAAGCAAGAGCAGCCCGCCCCACAGCATCGTCCGCCGATCCCCGAGCCTGCCGACGATCGCGTCGCCGGTCAGGCGGCCTGCGGTCATCGCCACCGCAAAGACGCTGTAGCCGAGCCCCGCCTGCGTGACCGGCAGCAGCCCCTTGCCGCTCAGCAGCAACGCCCCCCAGTCGAGCATCGCGCCTTCGGTCAGGAAGGTGATCGCGGCGAGCGCAGCAAGCAGCACCACGATCCCGCGCGGGACGACGACCAGCGGGGTCTCCTCGGTCCTCGGGGTCGCGATCAGCCGGGGCGCGGCCAATGCGAGCGTCGCGATCATCAGGACGGATGCCGTGACGACCCCGGCGACCGGACTGATCTTCATCGACAGGACGGCGGTCAGCAGCGCGGATCCAACAAAGCCGCCGACGCTGAACAACCCGTGAAACCCGGACATCAAGGGCGTGCCGGCCTGCTTCTCCACCTCGACCGCATGCACGTTCATGCCGACTTCGATCACGCCGAGGAATGCGCCGAACAGAAGCAGCGCGATCGCCATGGTGGGGACCGTCGGTGCGAAGGCCAGGAAGGGCAGCAGGATCGCCTGCCCGATGCCGCCGATGAGGATCGCGGGTCGCGCGCCGAGCTTCGACGTCAGCGGCCCGGCAAGCTGCATCGCGCCGACCGAGCCAAGCCCCAGACACAGCAGCAGCAGCCCGAGCGATCCGTCGCCGATCGCCAGTCTCTGCTTGGCAAGCGGAACGAGCGGCGCCCAGCAGGCGAGCCCGAAGCCCGACACGAGAAAGGCCAAACGCGTCGCAAGGCGCGCGCCGGAAGTGGGGTTTTGCACGGGTGCTATCCTCGGATCAGGGCTGGGCTTGCGCGGCGGCGCGCACAATCGTTGCGCCCGCCTCCGTCAGATCGCGCACGATGTCGGCATCGGCGTCGTGCTCGACGACGATCTGTGCGAGCGCATCGACGCCACACACGCGGTGCGGGGCGTGTCGACCGAGCTTGTCGTTCGTCGCAAGGACGATCGTCCTGCGGCTCCGCGCGACCAGCGCGCGTTTGAAAACGGCGTCGGCGGGGTCGTACGCACTGACGCCCCCTCGGCGGATACCGCGCATGCACCAAGCACGCACAGGTCGATGTTGAGGCGCGCGATCGCCTCGAGCGCCGTTCCATCGACCGCGCCGCCGACCAGCCGGTCGATCATCCCGCCGATCACCAGCAGATCGATGGCGTCACGATGCTGGACCGCGGCGGCGATCGTGACCGAACTCGTGGCAATGGCAAGATCGAGTTGTGGCGGCAGCCTCTCGACAAGCGCGAGATTGGAACTGCCATTGTCGACGAAAACGAAACTGCCCGGTTCCACGAACCGAAGCGCGGCGTCGGCCAGCATCTGCTTGCGCTGCACGTCCTCGCCGACGCGTGCCGCCATCGGGGTCGCCCCCTCGACGATCGGCAAGGCGCCGCCATAGACGCGGCGACACAGGCCCTCCGCCGCCAGACTGCGCAGATCGCGCCGGATCGCGTCCTCGGAAACGCCAAACTCCCTGGCAAGCGCGCCTGCACGAACCGGTTGGCCCGAGGCGAGGCGGGCTAGGATCGTGTCGATACGGCTTGAGGGAAGGTCGCTTGACATCCACCGTCCCTACCACTGAAACCGTGCACAAACAAGAAGACCCCAACGGTCATCATGCAACATCGGGTATCGCCTGTCCCCAAGCGGTCTTGGACGGCCGTCTCTCGATCGCTGGGAAACGCCGCCGCCAGATCGCATCGGCGACGACTGAAAGCGTGTCATTACGCTTGCGCCGTCATCTATCACGCTGGAGCTGTCATCGCTTCGATTGATTATTGGCCGGCGCTATGGTCCAAAGCAATATCAGCCCTTGGACAAGAGTACTTCGATGAAGATCGGTCCCGCTGTCATTATGTGCACAACAGTCCTGATGACAAGCGCGTCCGCTAGCTTGAATGCTAGTCCCTCTAAGTACCGCGCGCCGATACATCACAAGGCGCGGGAATGTCGCATGCCTTTGGGTTGGGACACCGTAGCAGCCCGCAAACCGCAATTCGTCATTTTCGGTGAAGTACATGGAACACGGCAGGCACCTGCCTTTGTCGGTGATGTCGCATGTGCGCTAGCTGCCCGTGGCGAACGCATCCTTGTTGCCATTGAACATTCGGCAACTGAAAATGCCATTTTGCAAAAAGCTTGGAATCTGTCGGATGCGCAATTTTTAAGCGCATTGAAGAGGTCAGGATGGTCTGACCCGAACGACGGCACCAGCAGCGAAGCAATGTCGACCCTCCTCGTCCGGCTACATCGCCTGGCAAATCGGGGTCAGTCGATCGACATGGTTGCGTTCAATGGCGCGCGAGACGAGGCGCAGAGTCGCCAGTTTTCCAATCTTCCCGGCCAGGGACCGCATGAGGCGGCACAGGCCGACAATATTCGGCTCGCCGCGAGGGCGCGCGCATACGACCGGGTCCTTGTTCTGGTTGGCAATGCGCATGCGCGTAGACGTCCGATCGCGCGTGCTGGTGCGTCGTATGAGCCCATGGCAATGCGGCTAGGTTCGCCGTCAGATACTGTCACCCTCAATATGCTGACCGCGGGTGGAACGGCCTGGAATTGCGTGCTGAAGCCGGGTCTAACGCCCAACCCTGGCGTGGCGATTACTCCGAAAGATATTGCATGCGGCAGCTACCCCTTCCGGGGGCTCACGGATCTGCATCGCCCTGCGTTTATCAAACTCGGCGCGCTCCCCGGCGCTGAGACAGATGCCGACTACGACGGAATTTTCTGGCTAGGTAAAGTCAGCACCTCGCCGCCATCAAATTGAGCGAGCCCACCGGTGCCCGAAGTACCGTCCGCCCAGTGAAAATACCCCGAGGTGCAGTCTTTCCGCCATTTACCGAGCCCGGACACACCTGAGGTTCGATCCTTTTGGGAAAAGTGGCCGCCCGCAATGTCGGCTATTGCCACTCGCTTTCCTCTGATCACGACGTTCTAAACGGACCTCGGAAGCAGAAGCGGTCAGCGGGGCGATGAACGGGTGTGCGGTGTTGCGAAGCGCGGATCGGCGCACGGGAAGCAGCCGCTTTACGCCTTGCCGAAGCCGCTCGGAGCACGAAGCAAGCGGCAGCACCACGCCCTGCCCCCACCGAGACAAGACGCGCGGACGGCCGCTCCTGCCACGGAGGTCCAGTTTCGCTGTCAAAGGATGAAGCGCTGGATGCCCCGTGAGGATTCGAACCTCAATAGGCGGTATCAGAAACCGCAGTCTTACCATTAGACGACGGGGCATCAGCGAGGGCGCGATCTAGGCGGGGCTTTGCCGCCTGTCAACGCCCCGATGTTGCCGATTCGCCACGTCGCTTGCGTAATCGCCGGGCTGCGCTACATTCGTTGCCAAGCACCGGGCGGGTATTTTCCCGCGGCGGCAGATATAGATAGTGAGTTTTGCGGCGATGGGGGATGTTTCCGCCCGAATGCCGTCCCGGCAGGGTGGTCCTGCCCGTCCGGCGGCGATCCGGCCCAGTCGTGGGCGATGGCCCGATGCGCAGGCCTTTGCCGCGCTGGATCTCGGCACCAACAATTGCAGATTGCTGATCGCACGCCCGCAGGCCGGCGGATTTGCGGTGATCGACGCGTTCTCGCGAGATCGTCCGACTCGGCGAAGGGCTCGCCTCGACCGGCCAGCTGAGCGACGCCGCGATCGAGCGGACGATCGCCGCGCTGCGGGTGTGTTCGGAGAAGCTGAAGCGCCGCAACGTCACGCTCGCGCGCTCGGTCGCGACCGAGGCGTGCCGCCAGGCGCGCAACGGCCCCGCCTTCATCGCGCGCGCGCTCGCCGAGACGGGGATCCATCTCGACATCATCACCGCGGAGGAAGAGGCGCGGCTGGCGGTACTCGGCTGCCATGCACTGATCGAACCCGGCAACGACCCCGCGCTGATCTTCGACATCGGCGGCGGCTCGACCGAGCTCGTGCTGGTCGATACGTCGACGCCGATCCCGACCGTGCTCGACTGGCATTCTGCCCCTTGGGGCGTCGTGTCGCTGACCGAGCATGCGGGCGGCGGCAAGGGCGAGGCGGGCCGACGCGCGGCCTATGTGCGGATGCGGCAGGTCGTCGCGGACAGCATCGCGCCGTTCGCCGCGCGGCTACCGGCCAATGTCGAGCGGCCCCGGCTGCTCGGCACCAGCGGCACCGTGACGACGCTGGGCAGCGTGCATCTGGGGCTAAGCCATTACGACCGCTCGGTGGTCGACGGGTTGATCGTGCCCGCCAGCGCGATGCGGCGGATCAGCGCGAACCTGTCGCACATGGCGATCGAGGAGCGGGCGAAGCTCGCCTGCATCGGAAACGAGCGCGCCGACCTGGTGGTCGCGGGCTGCGCGATATTGGAGACGATCATGGACATCTGGCCCGCCGAACGGCTCGGCATCGCCGACCGCGGCATTCGCGAGGGCATATTGCGCCGCCTGATGGGCAGCCCGAAGCCATGAGCCGTGGTGGTTCGGGCGGGCATACCCGCGTCCTCACCGCGCGCAAGCGGACCGCGCAGTCGACGCGCTGGCTCGAGCGCCAGCTGAACGACCCGTACGTCAAGCGCGCCAAGGCCGAGGGCTATCGCAGCCGTGCGGCGTACAAGCTGACCGAACTCGACGAACGGTTCGAGGTCATCAAGGGGTCGAAGCGCGTCATCGATCTCGGGATCGCACCGGGCGGCTGGGCACAGGTGATCAAGCGCCGCCTGCCCAAGGCGGCGGTGGTCGGTATCGACCTGTTGCCGGTCGACCCGATCGACGGCGTGACGATCTTCCAGATGGACTTCATGGACGATGCGGCACCCGCGATGCTGATCGATGCGCTCGGCGGCGCGCCCGACCTCGTGCTGTCGGACATGGCGGCGAACACCGTCGGCCATCCGCAGACCGACGCGCTCAGGACGATGGCGCTGGTCGAGGCCGCGCTCGATTTCGCGTGCGACGTGCTGGAGAAGGGCGGGACGTTCGTGTCGAAGGTCTTCGCGGGGGTGCCGATTCGGCGCTGGTCGCGGAGATGAAGCGCAACTTCACGACGGTGAAGCATGCCAAGCCGCCGGCGAGCCGCAAGGGCTCGGTCGAGTGGTTCGTCGTGGCGCAGGGGTTCAAGGGTCGATCGGTGGACCGGGAGCGCTGATCCACCGATCGACCCGGCCAGCGCCGCCCTTCGGCGTCTGACGACGCGGCTTTGCCGCGGCGGGGTGGTTGCGGGGCCTGATGGCGGCGGCATCGCCGGCGCCCCTGCCCCCTGCCCCCTGCGCCCTTCAGGCTTAATTCCGTGTCCCGCGACCCGGCCCCCTCCCCCCGTTCGTGCTGAGCGTAGTCGAAGCACCCTAAGTCCCATGCCCTTCGACTACGCTCAGGGCGAACGGCGTGGGGGTGGCGAACCACGTGGGGGGGCGAACGGTGTGGGTGTGGCGAACCGCGTGGGGGGTGGCTAACCGCGTGGGGGTGGCGACCGATGGCCACCTGCACCGTAAAGGCGAACCGGCTCGCGCTACACTCCCTCCGCCTCACCCCCAACGACACCCGCGCAAAGAAAAGGCCCGCGGACCTTCTGGTCCACGAGCCTTTCAATCAGACCAGTCAAGCGATGCCGCAGCATCGTTCGCCGGAAACCGATCAGGGTCAGATCGCAACATGGCCCGGCTCGCGCCGCACCACGTCCGTGCGATCAACCCTCGTAATCGGCACCCAGATTCTGATTGCGCGGCGGGGCGGCGGCGGTGAGGCGCAGCGCCTCTGCCGATGCCGCGAGGCTGCCGACGGCATCGACCTCGTCGTCATCGTCGACGCGGACCTTCTGCAGGCCCTGGATGACCGATTCCTTGAGATGCGCGGGCTTGACGTTCTCGTCGGCGATCTCGCGCAGCGCGACCACCGGGTTCTTGTCGCGATCGCGGTCGAGCGTCAGTTCGGCGCCGCCCGAGATCTGCCGCGCCCGCTGTGCTGCGAACAGCACCAGGTCGAACCGGTTGGGGATCTTGTCGACACAATCTTCGACGGTAACGCGCGCCATGACGCTTCCTTCGCAACAAACACCGATAGGGAGAATGACGGCGCCTACCCACACCCCGCCGCAAAGTCAAGATTTTGCCGTCGGGGGGCGTCCACGTCCCCCCGCGCCGCATGGCCGCGAGGTTGCATCGGCCCGAGCCTGTGTCCACTAGCTCGTACCATGACCATGCCCGCCCCCCAGCTCGATCGCACCACGGCCCCGCAGGCGGTGGACTCGGTCTTCACCGTCGACGGCAACCGGCTGACGCTGCTCGAGGCGGGCCCCGAGCGGCTCGAGGCACTGATCGGGCTGATCGACGGCGCACGGCATTCGTTGCGGATCCTCTATTACATCTACGCCGACGACGACGCCGGGCAGCGCGTGAACACCGCGATGATCGCGGCGGCGAAACGCGGCGTGACGGTCTCGCTCATCGTCGACGGCTTCGGCAGCGACGATGCGGCGAGCGTCGACTTCTTCGACCCGCTCAAGGCCGCCGGGATCGCAGTGTGCCGGTTCTCCGCACGGTTCGGCCGGCGGTATCTGCTGCGCAATCACCAGAAGCTCGCGCTGGCGGACGGCGAGCACGACGACGCACGGATCATCGTTGGCGGCTTCAACGTCGAGGATGATTATTTCGGGACGGTCGCCGACAATGCGTGGCGCGATCTCGGCCTGCTGATCGAAGGCCCGGCGGCGGGACGGCTGGCGGGCTATTTCGATGCGCTCAGCGGGTGGATCCATCAGCCCAAGGGCAAGCTGCGCAAGCTCAACCATGCGCTGCGCCGCTATAGCGAGACGCAGGGACCGATGCGCTGGCTGATCGGCGGGCCGACGCGGCGGCTGTCACCCTGGGCGCGGGCGGTCCGCGACGACATGCGCCGCGCGACGAGTATCGACATCATCGCCGGCTATTTCACGCCAAGCCCGACGATGCTGCGCAGGCTGGATCGTGCGGGACGCCGCACCGACCGCGTGCGCATCGTCACCGCCGCGAAATCGGACAATAACGCGACGATCGCCGCCGCGCGGTTCACCTATGCGGGGCTGTTACGCAAGGGCGTGCACGTCTTCGAATATCAGCCGACCAAGCTGCACACGAAGCTCTACGTGATCGACGACGCGGTCCATATCGGCTCCGCCAATTTCGACATGCGCAGCCTGTTCATCAACATGGAGCTGATGATCCGGATCGAGGACGCCGCCTTCGCCGCGCATGTCCGCCGCTATGTCGAATCCGAAATCGCATGCTCGACCGAGATCACACCGGCGCTGTACAAGGAAAAGACCGGCTGGCTGCAGCGCGTAAAGCAATTCGGCGCGTATTTCGTCGTCGCGGTCGTCGATCCCAATGTCTCGCGCGGACTGAACTTCGGGGTCGAGGACTAGGGCGCTAACGGTCGGCGGCGACGCTTACTGCGCCGCCGTTCCGCCGACCGTCAGGCCGTCGACCAGCAGCGTCGGCTGGCCGACGCCAGCCGGCACCGACTGCCCGCCCTTGCCGCACATCCCGATCCCTTCGTCGAGCGCGAAGTCGTTGCCGATCCCGCGCACCTTGGTCAGCGAGCTCGGCCCGTCGCCGATCAGCGTCGCACCCTTGATCGGTGCGCCCAGCTTGCCGTCCTCGACCAGATACGCCTCGGTGCAGCTGAACACGAACTTGCCCGACACGATATCGACCTGTCCGCCGCCGAACGCCTTGGCGAAGATACCCTTCTTCACGCGGCTCAGCAGCTCGGCGGGGTCGTCGTTGCCCGCCTTCATGAAGGTGTTGGTCATCCGCGGCATCGGGGCGTGTGCATAGCTTTCACGGCGGCCATTGCCGGTCGCCTCGACACCCATCAGCCGCGCGTTGAGCCGGTCCTGCATATAGCCCTTGAGGATGCCGTCCTCGATCAGCACCGTCTCGCGCGTCGGCGTGCCCTCGTCGTCGATCGTCAGCGATCCGCGGCGATCCTGGAGCGAGCCGTCGTCGACGACGGTCACGCCCTCGGCCGCGACTCGCTCGCCGATCCGGCCCGAAAAGGCCGACGTGCCCTTGCGGTTGAAATCGCCCTCGAGCCCATGGCCGATCGCCTCGTGCAGCAGGATGCCGGGCCAGCCATTGCCGAGCAGCACGGTCATCTCGCCCGCTGGCGCCGCGATCGACTCGAGATTGACCAGCGCCTGCGACAAGGCCTCGTCGATCGCGCGGTTGTACGTCTCGGGCTGGAAGAGGTCGGTGTAGAGATAGCGGCCGCCGATGCCGTAGCTGCCCGTCTCGCGACGGCCGTTCTGCTCGGCGACGATCGACACGTTCAGCCGCACCAGCGGCCGGACGTCGGTGGCGATGAAGCCGTCGGCGCGGACGATTTCGACCACCGACCATGTCCCCGAGAGGCTGACCGACACCTGCGCGACGCGCGGATCGCGCGCGCGCGCGGCGGCGTCGATCGTCTGGCACAAATTCACCTTGTCCGCGAACGGCACGAGGTCGAGCGGATCGGCGGCGGTGTAGCGGTGGCGGTTGGTGCCCTGTGGCGGGCCGGCCTTGGCGGCGACGCCCGGCTCGATCAGCGCCATCGTCTCGGCGGCGCGGCGGATCGCGGCGGGGGTCATCTCGTTCGAATGCGCGAACGCGGTCATCTCGCCCGACACCGCGCGCAGGCCGAAGCCCGAGCTCGTGTCGTACGAGGCGGTCTTCAGCCGGCCGTCGTCGAACCCGAACGCCTCCGCCTTGCGGTACTGGAGATAGAGTTCGCCGTCATCGGCCTTGGCGAGCGCCTTGGCGGTAAGGGCCTGCGCCTGCTCGGGGTCGAGCGTGTCGCGGTAGAGGAACGAGCGGGGGTCTGCGGCTATCGTCATCCGATAGATATAAGGGGCTTAGCGCCCTGCGCCATCCCCATGGTCGCGCAATGTCGACTGGTCCGCACCATCGGCAGGGCCGCCGACGAGGATGAAGCGCCGGTCGCAATAGCCGCAATCGACATAGCCGGTCTCGTCGATCTGCAACCAGACGCGCGGATGGCCGAGCGCTGCGCCGCCGGGAATGTCGGTGGCGCCATCGCAGGCAACGCGGGCGTGGGTGACGCGGGTGGTTTCGAGCGGCGGATGCATGGCCGCGCGATAGCAAGCGCGGGCGGGGCGGGCAATTGGTTCTTCTGTGCCGACATTCGCAGTGACCGAGAATGATTCACGCGAAGGCGCGAAGGCGCGAAGCTTGTGTGTTTGTCGCGGAGCGACCGTGCGCCTAATCTCTATCGCGACGGGCACTGGTGTCTTCCGAAGGACGGGCTGGGCGCCACAGCCTTTGCGCCTTTGCGCCTTCGCGTGAACACATCTTCTTGTTGCCTCAGGGGATGACCCGCCCTCCCCGCCCCGCTATGCCGCGACCATGACCGAAGCCGCGATCGCCATCACCAATCTCTGCAAGACCTATGCGGGCGGCAAGCGCGCGCTCGACGGCGTGACGTTCGACGTGCCGCGCGGCCAGATCTTCGGGCTGCTCGGCCCGAACGGCGCGGGCAAGTCGACGCTGATCAACATCCTCGCAGGCCTCGTCAACAAGACCGACGGCAACGCGGCGATCTGGGGCTTCGACACCGACGACCACCCCCGCAACGCCAAGGCGTCGATCGGGATCGTCAACCAGGAGATCCTGTTCGATCCCTTCTTCTCGCCGTTCGAGACGCTCGAGATCCAGGCGGGGCTCTACGGCGTCCCCAAGGCGAAGCGCCGCACGATGGAGCTGCTCCGCGCGGTGCATCTCGAGGACAAGGCGCACGCCTATGCGCGCACGCTGTCGGGCGGCATGAAGCGCCGCCTGATGGTCGCCAAGGCGATGGTCCACTCGCCCCCCGTCCTCGTCCTCGACGAGCCGACCGCGGGCGTCGACATCGAGCTGCGCCAGCAGCTCTGGACCTATGTCCGCAGCCTCAACGCCGCGGGCGTGACGGTCGTGCTGACCACGCATTATCTCGAGGAAGCCGAGGAGCTCTGCGACCGGATCGCGATCATCAACAACGGCCGCCTGATCGCCAACGAACCCACGCGCGAGCTGGTCGGCAAGGCGCAGGAAAAGATCGTCGCGGTCACGGTCGACCGCGACGTGACCGAGGTCCCCGCCAATGCCTGTTTCCAGAAGATCGCGCTGAAGGGCAGCCGGACGCTGGAGATCACCTATGCCAAGGACCGCGTGAACGCGGGCGAAGTGCTGGCCGCGATCCAGGGCGGCGGGTTCGGGATCGTCGACGTCTCGACCAAGGAACCCGATCTCGAGGACGTCTTCCTCAGCCTGACCCGCGCCGCCAACGCATGACGAGCGACATCCTGATCGTCGGATCGGGTGCCGCCGGGCTGACCGCAGCACTGAACCTGGCCGACCGCTTCACCGTGACCGTACTCGCCAAGGGCGCGCTCCACGAGGGCTCGACCGCCTGGGCGCAAGGCGGGATCGCCGCGGTGCTCGAACCCGGCGACACGTTCGAAAACCATGTCGAGGACACGATGGTCGCGGGCGCCGGCCTCAACGACCGCGCGGTCGTCGAGATGGTCGTCGAGGGCGCCCCCGCCGCGATCGAGCGCCTCACGCATCTCGGCGTCCCGTTCGAGACCGAGGGCAACGCGCTCCATCTGACGCGCGAGGGCGGGCACAGCCATCGCCGGATCGTCCATGTCGCCGATGCGACCGGCTGGGCGGTGCAGGAGGCGTTGCAAAAGGCCGCGGAGGCGCATCCCAACATCACACTCGTCCCCGATCAGATCGCGATCGACCTCGCGACCGGCCGCCACGAGGAGCGCTATTCGGGCGCCGGCAACGTCTGGGGCGTCTACGCGGTCGATCGCCACACCGAGCGCGTCGCGTTGTATACCGCGCGGGCGACGATATTGGCGACCGGAGGTGCCGGCCGGACCTATCTCTTCTCGACCGCGCCACGCGGCGCGACGGGCGACGGCATCGCGATGGCGTGGCGGGCGGGTGCGCGCGTCTCCAACATGGAGATGATGCAGTTCCACCCGACCTGCCTCTACAATCTCGACGTGAAGAACTTCCTGATCACCGAGGCGGTGCGCGGCGAAGGCGGGCGGCTGATCAACCCGTCGACGGGACACCGGTTCATGGTCGATTACGATCCGGACCGGATGGAACTCGCCCCCCGCGACGTGGTCGCGCGCGCGATCGACGCGGAGATCAAGCGCGACGGGCTCGATTACGTCCATCTCGACATCAGCCACATGCCCGCCGACTTCATCCGGCATCATTTCCCCAACATCCACGACAAGCTGCTCGGGCTTGGCATCGACATGACGACCGGCCCGATCCCGGTCGTGCCGGCGCAGCATTACACCTGCGGCGGGATCGTCATCGACGAGCATGGCAAGACCGACCTCCCCGGCCTGTATGCCGCGGGAGAATGCACCGAATCGGGCCTGCACGGCGCGAACCGGCTGGCGTCCAACTCGCTGCTCGAATGCTTCGTGTTCGGCGAGGCGGCCGCGGACAGCATTGCCGCCGCATGGGACAGCCTGCCCCCGCCCCCGCCGATCCGCCCCTGGGACGAAAGCCGTGTCACCGATTCGGACGAGGAAGTGGTCATCAAGCAGACCTGGACCGAAATCCGCCGGTTCATGTGGAATTACGTCGGCATCGTCCGCACGACCAAACGGCTCGAACGCGCGCAGCACCGGATCAAGCTGCTCAACGACGAGGTGGCCGAATATTACCAGCATTTCCGCGTCACGCCCGACCTGATCGAGCTGCGAAACCTGCTCCAGACCGCGGAGTTGATCGTCCGCTCGGCACTGCACCGCCACGAAAGCCGCGGGTTGCACTATACGCTCGACTATCCGGGCATGCTGCCGGATGCGATCGATACCGTGCTCGTTCCCTGATTTTTCGCGGCCCGACGTGTCCAGGGTGCGGCTCGTCGCACGTGGCCGGTACGGGCATATCGCGGGCCGTGCGGGCCGATAAGGATTGCCGCCGGATCACGGGGCAATCGGTACATATGGCATCTGGCAGGTTCGCGTGTCTCTTGGGGGTCACCGGCATCGCGCTCGCGGTTGCGGGCTGTGGCCCCTCGTCGCGACCGGGGACGAGCACCGCCGCGCCGCAGGGCGATCCGCAGGCGACCGTCTCGATCCCGATCCCGCCCGTCGCCGCACGCCCGGCGCGTGCCGCGCCGGCACAGCTCGATGCTGCGATCGTCGCGCTGCATCAGGGGTTCGAGGGCAAGTCGGGGATCGCGATCCGCGCGGTCGATGATGGCTGGACGGTCGAGGTCGGCGGACGCCAGCATTTGCCGCAGCAATCGGTCAGCAAGCTCTGGGTGGCGATCACGCTGCTCGACCTGCGCGACCAGGGCAAGGCGCGGCTCGAGGATCCGGTCGTGGTCCGGCCCGAGGACCTCACGCTGTTCCACCAGCCGATCGCGATGCTGGTCAAGGGCGACGGCTATCACACCACCGTCGGCGAGCTGCTGACGCGCGCGCTGACGCACAGCGACAATACCGCGAACGACCGGTTGCTGAGCTATGTCGGCGGCCCGCGCGCGGTGCGCGGCATGATCCTGCGCAAGCAGCTCGGCGAGATCCGCTTCGGTCCGGGCGAGCGCCAGCTGCAGAGCGGGACCGCCGGGCTCGTCTGGCAGCCGGCCTATGCGCTCGGCAATGCGTTTGCCGTCGCCCGCGCGCAGCTCGATCCCACGGTCCGTGCCGCGGCGCTCGATGCCTATGTCGCCAACCCGCCCGATGGTGCTGCGCCGATCGCGATTGCCGATGCGCTCGCGCGGCTTGCGCGCGGCGAATTGCTCAGCGCGAGCTCGACGCAGGTGTTGCTCGACACGATGGGGGCGTCGGTCACCGGCCGCGCGCGGCTTCGCGCCGCGCTGCCCGCGGGGTGGCGGATCGCGCACAAGACCGGCACCGGTCAGGATCTCGGGCGCCGCAACGCGGGCTTCAACGATGTCGGCCTGCTCACCGCACCCGACGGCAAGCGCTATGCGATCGCGGTGATGATCGGCGACACGCTGCGCCCGATCCGCGAACGCCAGATGCTGATCCAGTCGGTCGCAGCGGCCGTCGCCACGCATGCGGGCAGCGTGCGCCCTTCAAGCTGACTCCAATCCTCACCCGCAAGGGGGAGGATCGCCTGATGGAGACGGGCGAGATTTCCTCCAACCTGATACCCAACAGCCACGCTTCGCCCATTGGTCCGCGCGCGCGCATCCGCTAGACCGCGCGTGATGCCCCATCTCTATCTCGTCGACGGCTCCGGCTATATCTTCCGCGCCTATCACCGGCTGCCGCCGCTCACCAACAAGCATGGCGAGCCGGTCGGCGCGGTCTATGGCTATACGACGATGCTGTGGAAGCTCGCGGACGAGGTCCACGCCGCAGACGGCCCGACTCACATGGCGGTCATTCTCGACAAGTCGTCGAAGACGTTCCGCAACGATCTCTACGACAAGTACAAGGCGCAGCGTCCGCCGCCGCCCGAGGATCTCGTCCCGCAGTTCCCGATGATCCGCGACGCGACGCGCGCCTTCTCGCTCCCGTGCATCGAGACCGAGGGACTCGAAGCCGACGACATCATCGCCTGTTATTCGAGGGCCGCACTCGCGCAGGGTTGGGAAGTCACGATCGTCAGCTCCGACAAGGACCTGATGCAGTTGATCGAGCCCGGGCTCGACATGTACGACACGATGAACAACCGCCGGCTCGGCGCGGAGCATGTCGCGGAGAAATTCCACGGCGTGACCCCGGCGCAGCTCGGCGACGTGCTCGCGCTGATGGGCGACAGCGTCGACAACGTCCCTGGCGTCCCAGGCGTTGGCCCCAAGACCGCCGCCAAGCTGATCCTCGAGCATGGCAACCTCGAATCCGTGCTCGCCGCCGCCGAGGGGATGAAGAAGGGCAAGCTGCGCGACAATCTGATCGAGCATGCCGAGATGGCGCGGCTGTCGAAGGTGCTCGTCACGCTCAAATGCGACGTCGCGCTGCCCGAGCCGCTCGAGGATCTCGAGCTCAAGGGTATCCCCGACGCCCCCTTGCGCGCATTCCTTGAACATCACGGCTTCAAGTCGCTGATCGCCAAATTGTCGGCCGTCGCAGAAGCGCCGGTCGCCGAGTCGACCGTCGTCGCGGACATGGACGCGGACGAGCCCTGCAAGCATGACGATTACGAGACCGTCGTCGACGAGGCGGCGCTCGACCGCTGGATCACGCTGGCCCGGCACCAGGGCTGGATCGCGATCGACACCGAGACCACGGGGATCGACGCGACGCGCGCCGACCTCGTCGGGATCAGCCTCGCGCTGCATCCGAACCTCGCCTGCTACGTGCCCATCGCGCATGGCGGCACCGATCTGCTCGCGGAAAACCCGGTCCAGATCGACCGCGCGACCGTGCTGGCGAAGATGAAGCCGCTGCTTGAGGATCCGAGCATCCTCAAGATCGGCCATAATCTGAAATACGACATGATCGTCCTTGCCCGCGCCTATGCGGCGACCGGCGGCGTGACGATCGCGCCGTTCGACGACACGATCCTGATGAGCTTCGATCTCGACGCAGGGCTGCACGGCCACGGCATGGACGAGCTCGCCGCCACGCACCTCTCGCACACCTGCATCGCGTTCAAGGACGTGGTCGGCACGGGCAAGTCGCAGCGCAGCTTCAACGAAATCGACCTCAAGGCCGCGACCCATTACGCCGCCGAGGACGCCGACGTCACGCTCCGCCTCTGGCGCCGGTTCAAGCGCCGCCTGCCCGCCGAGGGCTCGACGCGCGTCTACGAGATGGTCGACCGCCCGCTCGTCCCCGTCATCGCGCAGATGGAGATGCACGGGATCAAGGTCGACGCGGCGAAACTGTCGAAGCTGTCGACCGAGTTCGCCGCGCAGATGGCGAGCCTCGAGACCGAGATCCACGCGCTCGCGGGCGCGCCGTTCACGATCGGCAGCCCCAAGCAGCTCGGCGACGTGCTGTTCGAGAAGATGGGGATCAAGGGCGGCCGCAAGGGCAAGTCGGGCGTCTATTCGACCGACGTCACCGAACTCGAGCGGATCGCCGCAGACAAGGATTCGCCCGGCGCGGTGATCGCGCGCAAGGTGCTCGACTGGCGTCAGCTCTCGAAGCTGAAATCGACCTATACCGATGCGTTGCAGGCGCAGATCAACCCGGCGACGGGTCGCGTCCACACGTCGTATTCGCTGACCGGCGCGCAGACCGGCCGGCTGTCGTCGACCGATCCGAACCTGCAGAACATCCCGATCCGCACCGAGATCGGCCGCCAGATCCGCGACGCGTTCGTGGCCGAGCCCGGCAACGTCATCCTCGCCGCCGATTACTCGCAGATCGAGCTGCGGCTGGCCGCGCACATGGCGAACGTGCCTGCGCTGAAGCAGGCGTTCGCGAATGGCGACGACATCCACAGCCTCACCGCGCAGGAGCTGTTCGGCGAGGTCAACCGCGACACGCGCGGCCGCGCGAAGACGATCAACTTCGCAATCCTCTACGGCATCTCGCGCTGGGGGCTCGCGGGTCGGCTCGATGTGAGCGCGGACGAGGCGCAGGCGATGATCGACCGCTATTTCGATCGCTTCCCCGGCATCTCGAGCTACATCGTCGACACCACCGAAAGCGTTCGCGCGACCGGGTTCACGACGACGCTGTTCGGGCGGAAAACGCATTTCCCGCGGATCCGCTCGAAGATCCAGCACGAACGCCAGGGCGCCGAGCGCGCCGCGATCAACGCGCCGATCCAGGGGACGAGCGCGGACATCATCAAGCGCGCGATGGTCCGCATGGGCCCCGCGCTGCTCGAAGCCGGGCTGCCGAACGTGCGCATGCTGCTCCAGGTCCACGACGAACTCGTGTTCGAACTGCCCGAGGGTGATGTCGAGGCGGCCAAGCCCGTGATCGAACGCGTGATGGCCAACGCCGCGACGCCGGCGGTGACGCTCGACGTTCCCCTGGGTATCGAAATCGGTACCGGCCTGAGCTGGGGCGCGGCGCATTGATCGCGCAGGGCGGCAGCCGGCCACGTCCGGCTGACTTGCACCAGCGCGGCCAGCGGAGCGCTTGCTCCGACCGACGACGCGGCTGTGCCGCGGCGCGACGCACCGACGGCGCCCGCCCGTGACCGAGATCGACCAAGGATATCGACACGCTCGCGAAGGGCGGTCGGACCAACATCGCCGGCTTCGTCCTGCGGCTGGCGGCGCGAGATCCCGTTCCTGTTCATCGCCGGCCGGATCTACGGTCCCGACCTGGTCGGCCGGTTCGCGATCGCGGTCGTGGTCGTCGAACTCGCCGCGTTGCTGGCCACGCTCGGCCTCAAGCGCGGTCTCGCGCAGGCGCTCAGCAGCGCGGATCGCCCGCACGCCAACGTCGTGTGGGATGCGATGGCGGTCGCGTTCATCGCCTCGCTGATCGCCAGCGCGGTGCTCTGCACCTTCCCGCAGATCATGTATCCCAACAGCGCGATCACCGGGCTCGACCGGTTCCTGCCGCTGATCATCGTCGCGGTCGCCTGGTCCGACGTCAGCCTCGCCGCGCTCGCCTATCGCCTCAACGTCAAGGCCGCGGTCACCGCGCGCGCGGTGGTCGAGCCGTGGACGATCTCGATCGCCGCCTGGGCGTTCTCCTATTTCACGATCCGCGACGGGCTCGTGCTCAGCTATGTCGCGTCGATGATCGCGGCGCTGATCGCCAGCCTCGTGCCGTTCCTGCGCAGCTACGGCGTCCCCCGCGGCTGGTCGCCGCATTTGCGTCCGCTCTACACGCTCGCCCGCGCCAACGTGCCGCTGGCGGGCGCGGACATCCTCGAATGGGGCAGCCGCAACGTCGACCGCTTCATCCTCGGCGTGATGTTCGAGCCCAAGATCGTCGGCATCTATTACATGGCGCAGCAGGTCGCGAGCCTGCCGCAGAAGCTCAAGACCAGCTTCGACCCGATCCTCGGCCCGGTGATCACGCAGAGCCTCGCGAACAACGACCGCGCCGCGATCGCCAACCAGGTCCGCCAGGTCGCGTTCTGGATCATGGCGGCACAGGGCGGGCTCGCGCTGATGGGCTCGATCCCCGGCGAAGCGGTGATGGGCGTGGTGGGCCCGCAATTCGTCGCCGGCACCGCCGCGCTCGCGTTCCTGCTGACCGCCGAATTCCTCGCCTCGACCGGCGCGGTCAGCGAATCCGCGCTCGTCTACATCGCGCGTCACCGGAACCTGATGATCTCGGCGGCGATGCTCGCCTTCCAGATCGGGCTCAGCTTCGCGCTGATCTTCCTGATCCGCGGGCTCGGTTATCCGGTGAATTATCAGGCGGCGGGGCCGGCGGTCGCGCTCATGCTGTCGGTCGCGCTGACCTCGGTGATCAAGTCCAGGCTGCTCGGCCACCTGCTCGGTGCGAGCGTGTCGCCATGGCGCTGGCCGCTCGTGTGGGCCGCGCTGGCTGCGATCGTCGTCGGGGCGGCCTTCACCGCGCTGCCCAAACGGTACGAATGGGTCGAACTCGCGGTCGGGGAACCCGCGATCGCCGGGACGTATCTCTTCATCCTGTGGAAATGGGCGTTCGGCCCGGCGGACCGGGCGTTGTTCAAGAAGAAGCCACCCGAAGCCGAACCGGTGCTTCCCAACGCCGGTTCGGCCATCCCGTAACTGGCCCCCCGCAATCGCAGGGGGCCCGGGTCCGATCAATGCCGGAAGTGGCGCATCCCGGTGAACACCATCGCGAGACCGGCTTCGTCCGCGGCGGCGATCACATCCGCGTCGCGGATCGACCCGCCGGGCTGGATCACTGCGGTCGCGCCTGCCTCGACTGCGGCGAGCAGACCGTCGGCGAACGGGAAGAACGCGTCGGAGGCAACCGCCGAGCCGATCGTCCGCGGCGTCGCCCAGCCCGCCTTGTCCGCCGCATCCTTCGCCTTCCACGCGGCGATGCGCGCGGATTCGAGGCGGTTCATCTGTCCCGCACCGATGCCCGCGGTGCTGCCGTCCTTGGCATAGACGATCGCGTTCGACTTGGTGTGCTTGGCGACGGTCCAGGCGAAGCGGCAGTCGATCAGCTCCTGCTCGGTCGGCTGGCGCTTGGTGACGACGGTCAGCTCGCCGGGGGTGCCATTATCGCGGCTCTGGACGAGCCAGCCGCCGGCGATCGACTTGGCGGTGAGCCCGGCGCGCGCGGGATCGGGGAGCTCGCCGGTCAGCAACAGGCGGAGGTTCTTCTTGGCGGCGAACAGCGCGATCGCCTCCTCATCGGCGTCGGGGGCGACGACGACTTCGGTGAAGATGCCGGTGATCGCGCGCGCGGTTTCCGCGTCGAGCGTGCGGTTGACGGCGATGATGCCGCCGAACGCCGAGACGGTGTCGCAAGCGAACGCAGCGGCATAGGCGTCGGCGAGCGTGGCGGCAGTGGCGACGCCGCAGGGGTTGGCGTGCTTGACGATGACAACCGAGGGCTCGGCGTCGCGGTACTCTGCGATGAGTTCCAACGCGGCGTCAGCGTCGTTCAGGTTGTTGTAGCTGAGCGCCTTGCCCTGGAGCTGGCGCGCCTGGCCGATGCCGCGGACGCTGTCGGTGGCGGCGTAGAAGGCGGCGGACTGGTGCGGGTTCTCGCCGTAGCGAAGCGTGTCGCCGCGCTTGAGCGTGATCGGCAGCACGGGCGGGAATGCCTCGGCCTGGTCGACGGTGCCGAACCACGTCGCGATCGCCGAGTCATAGGCGGCGGTGGTGGCGAAGGCCTTGGCGGCGAGGCGCTTGCGGTCGTCGAGCGTCGTGCTGCCGCCCGCGACAAGGGCGTAGTCCGCGGGATCGGTGACGATCGCGACATAGGCGTGGTTCTTGGCCGCCGAGCGGACCATGCTGGGACCGCCGATGTCGATATTCTCGATCACGGTGTCGCGGTCCGCGCCCTTGGCGACGGTCGCCTCGAACGGATAGAGATTGACGATGACGAGGTCGATCGCGCCGATCTGGTGCTCCTCCATCGACGCGGCGTGGCCGGCATCGTCGCGGACCGCGAGCAGACCGCCGTGGACCATCGGGTGGAGCGTCTTGACGCGGCCGTCCATCATCTCGGGGAAGCCGGTCAGCTCTGACACGTCGCGGACGTCGAGGCCGGCCGCACGCAAGGCGGTGGCGGTGCCGCCGGTCGAGACCAGCTCGACGCCGTGGCTCGCGAGCGACGTGCCGAGATCGACGATCCCCGTCTTGTCGGAAACGGACAGGAGCGCGCGCTTGATCGGGATGCTGGTCATGAGGGTCTTTCGTGGAGTCGCCGTGCGGCGGGCCTTAGCGTCGGTTGGGGTTTGGGAACAGGGGGGCCTGCGCTCCCCTCCTTACGTCATCCTGACGAAAGTCAGGACCCAGAGCCACGGGCGCGGTCGTTTGGTATCCTGGGTCCTGACTTTCGTCAGGATGACGCGGGGTGGGGGATGATGGCGGTGACCGTCAGGCCTTTTTCAGCGCCCAGCTCACGCTCGCGCCACCGGCTGCGGCTTCGCCCGTGATCATCAGCTGCTGCGTCGCGACGGGGCGGCCGTCCGCGTCGATCCAGACGCTGTCCTCGACCACCAGCGCGCCGCCGCGACAGCGGAACTGCCAGAGCGCACCGCCCGGCAGGCGAAGGATCGCGCCCAGTCCGTCCGCGGTCGGCGACACCTGCACCCCCGCGCCGAGATGGAAGCGGATCGCGAACAGCGACAGGCCGGTACGCCGCCTGCGCCCCTGCGGCAGAAGCGCATCCTCGCCGCGCAGCTCGCGCCCGTCGCCGGTCAGCATCAGCTGGCGGCGATGGAGGAACCCCCATCGGCGGACATAGCCGTCATGGCTCGCCTCGATCCGGCTGGCGGCCTCCGATTCCTGACGGCTCAATTCGACTTCGCCGACACCGCGGCCGAGCGTGCCGTCGGCATGGATCGCGGTGGAATTGCTGTCGGCGATCGTCAGCGTCGAATGCGCCGCGGTCGAGCGCAGCCCCTCGACCATCGCCGTAGGAAGCTGCGCGATGCCGGCCCGCGCGCCGCCGCAATTGACGACGATGCGCGACGGACCGTCCGAGAACTCGAATGCGAGCGTCGAGGCGCAGCCCCTTCGACGAGGCGCGCGATCGGCGGCGGCGCCGCGTCGACGATCAGCACCGCGCTGCTCGCCGCGAGCCGTTGATAGCCCCAGTCGCGCGCCTGGCGGAGCGGCCGTGTACGGACTCCGCTCGCCTCGATCACGGCGGCGACCTGCGTCTCGCTCGAGGGTCCGCCGCCCTGCCAGCTCGACAACCCGTGATCGGCATGCGCGACGCCGAGCAACGCCGCGACCATCCGCGCGAGCGTGACGCCGACCGTCTCGGGAAGCGCGAGGCCACGCGCCACGTAGCTTTCCTGGAGCAGCGTCAGCAGCTGGATCGTGTCGAGCAGCATCGACGGGCTGCGCGACACCGACCCGCCATCGTCGAACAGCCCGGTGCCCAGCGCGCGAAGCAGCCCCGCCTCGCCGAACGCGCGACGCGGGTCGCCGCCGGGGATCAGCAGCCCGGCGGCGACGACCCCGCACCAGGCGGCGATGCGGGGGCGCCCGCCGGCGCCTTGTCGGCCGTGCGATCGAGGTGGAGCGCGCCGCGTGCGAGCGCGTTCAACACTTTCGAGCGATAGATCAGGTCGGACGAGGACAGGATCAGCGGTGCGTGCGCGGTCCAGAACAGGATGCGACGGCCCCACATGTCGGGCCGCCATGCGATGCCCCCGGTCTTGTCGGCATAGGCGGTCAGCCAGAGCCCCATCAGATATTCGGCGATCGGTGCGCCGCGCGACCGCGTCGCCACCGTCGAGAGATCGCGCAGCCACGCGAAACTGTGCAGATAGTCGGCAAAGGCCTTGGGCAGCGGCTTGGCGAGGTCGAGCGTCTCGATATCGCGCGCCTCGCCGCGGAACGAGAGCACACCCTCCAGCAGCATCGTCCCGCGCGGGATGTCGCCGAGGATCGGATCGTCGGGGACAGCGATGAGCTTGAGCGGGTAGCGGCCCTTGAGCCGAAGCGCATGCAGCGGCGTCCGCCATGTCAGCCGGTGGAAGCGCTCGGCCAGCCGATCGGCTAGCGACAGCCCCTTGTCGCCGCCGAGCCGGATCAGGCGGCGGCCTTCATCGATCCCGTCGAGCGCGGGGTCGGTCGCGGGATCGCGCTGGCTCAATCGCCCCTCAATGCCGCAATGTTCGCGGCATACTGCGCTGGCCCGCCGCGGAAGACCGAGGTGCCCGCCACCAGCGCGTCGGCGCCCGCCTCGATACAGCGTTTCGCCCATTCGGCATCGACGCCGCCATCGACCTCGAGATCGATCGCACGGCCGCTCTTTTCGATCATGGTGCGGATCGCGGCAATCTTCTTGAGCTGGCTCGGGATGAAGCTCTGTCCGCCAAACCCCGGATTGACGCTCATCACCAGCACGAGGTCGACCATGTCCATGAGGTAGTCGAGCATCTTGGCGGGCGTGCCGGGGCAGATCACGATCCCCGCGCGCTTGCCGAGACCCTTGATGTGCTGGAGCGAGCGGTGGATGTGCGGGCCCGCCTCGTAATGCACGGTGATGCAGTCCGCACCGGCGTCCGCGAACGCGTCGAGATAGGCGTCGACGGGAGAAATCATCAGGTGAACGTCGAACGGCTTGGTCGTCATGCCGCGCACCGACTTCATGACTGCGGGGCCGAACGAGATGTTGGGGACGAAATGCCCGTCCATCACGTCGATATGGATCCAGTCGGCACCGGCCGCGTCGATGGCGCGAACCTCCTCACCCAGTTTGGCGAAGTCGGCGGACAGGATCGAGGGAGCGATACGGACGGGTTCCATGGGATTGTCCTAGCGCGGGATTCACGTGGTGCGAAGGGCTTGTATCCTCCCCCTTGCGGGGGAGGATTGGTCAGGCGCGCTTGAGGCGGGCGATGAAGAAGCCGTCGCAGCCGCCTTCATCCGCGAGCATGCCGGGGAGCGTGCGGACGCTACCAGCTAGGGGGCCGGTTTCGGTGGGCGTGATGCCCGCGGGAAGTTCGGCCTGGTCGACCGGCGCGATCGTGTAGTCGCTGCGCGCGGACAGGAACGCGTCGAGTTGCGCCTCGCCCTCCGACGGCTCGAGCGAACAGGTCGCGTAGACGAGCGTGCCGCCGGGCTTCACCCAGTCGGCGGCGCGCGCGAAGATGCGTGCCTGGAGCGCAGCGGTCTCGGCGATGATCGAGGGGCGGACGCGGTGGAGCACGTCGGGGTGGCGGCGAAAAATGCCCGTCGCGCTGCACGGCGCGTCGATCAGGATCGCGTCGGCGGGCTCGGTCGGTGCCCATTCGAGGATGTCGGCGTTGACGACCTCCGACTTCAAATGCGTGCGATAGAGGTTTTCGCGCAGGCGCTTGATCCGGCTTTGCGAATTGTCGACTGAGGTGACCGTCCAGCCCGCCGCGGCGAGCTGCAGCGTCTTGCCGCCCGGCGCGGCGCACAGATCGAGGACGTGGCCCCCACCCTCTGACGGCGCCTTCCCCAGCAGGCGCGCGGGGAGCGAGGCGGCGATGTCCTGCACCCACCAGGCGCCGTCGCCAAACCCGGCCATGTCGGGGACCGAGTCGTGATCGCCGAGACGGAGGTGGCCGGGCATGAAACTCTCGCCACCGAGCTTCTCGCGCCAGCCTTCGGTTTCGGCGGGGTCGGCGATCGTGAGGTCGAGCGGCGGCGGTGCGGCGATCGCGCGACCGGCGGCGTCGACCATCTCTTCGCCCCAAGCGGCTTCCCAGCGGAGTTCGACGGGGGCCGGCAGCGTCGGCACTTCGGGGAGCAGCATGTTGGCGCGGAACAGCGTGCCGAACACGCCGTGGACGAGCTTGCGCGGGCCGCCGTCGACGAGCGGCAGCACGGTCGAGATCGCGGCGTGCGACGGCGTGCCGAGGATCAGCACCTGGACGAGCGCGATGCGCAGCGCCATCCGCGCCTTCGCATCGTCGGGGAGGTTGGTCTTGGTGACCGAATCGATCATTGCATCGAGATCGGGCAGCCGGCGCAGCGTCTCGGCGGCGATCGCATGCGCAAGGCCGCGATCGGGGCCGTGGATCGCACGCGTCGCGGCGGGCAGCGCAGATTCGAGCGACTCGCCGCGGCGGAGCACGGCATCGAGCAGGCGGAGTGCTGCACGGCGGGTGGGGACGCCGAGCGGCTCGGGGGCGTGGGTATAGTCGGGCATATAAGGTCCTTCGCGTTCGGTTTGCCGCGTGGGTGCAGTGGCAAAGTCGCGCGGCAGGGCCCATGTGGCGGTTACGACGCCAACACGCAAATCCGGAGAGCCGCGATGGGCCAGCGCCCCGATCATGTGAAGCCACCCGAATATCTGGCGAAGACCACGCCGGTGCCCAAACCCGAGCCGATCGTGCCCGACAAGGATCCCGAACCGCGCGATCCCACGCGCTATGGCGACTGGGAACTCAAGGGCATGGCGATCGACTTCTGATCCGGGTTTGATGTCCCATCCGCGATGCTGACGCGATCAGGATCAAGTGTGACGAACGACCCATGCCCCGTTCGTCATCCTGACGAAAGTCAGGATCCAGGATCACGAACGATACCGTAGCTGGCTCTGGATCCTGACTTTCGTCAGGATGACGGGTGGGGCGAGGATGACGGGTGGAGTGAGGATGGCGGGGTAGAGTGAGGACGACGGGGGTAAATCTGCGGCAGCGGTCCTGACGCAGGTGGAACGTATCTCCTGGCGGCGCGTCGCGGTAGGATGAGGGGCTTCTTCGCTAAACGCTGGGTAAAGATCACCGGCATCGTCGTCGCGGGCGTGCTCGTGCTGGGACTGGTCGGGCTGGCGGCGTTTCCCTGGGGATCGCTCAAGGGGGTGATCCAGCGCCAGCTCACCGCGCGGTTCGGACGCCCGGTGACGATCGGCGGGATCGAGCGCGTCGATACGTTCGGATTCAACCCGACGATCCGCATCACCGACGTGCGTATCCCGCAGGCGGCATGGGCCGGTACAGGCGATTTCGTACGGCTGCGCGAGGCCGAGGCGACGTTTTCCGGGCTCGCGCTGCTCAAAGGCGCGTTCGGGCCGCGCGATGTGAAGGCGCGCGGGCTGCGGCTCGTGCTGGTCCGCGACCGGAATGGCCGGACCAATTGGGAACGACCGGGCAAGCCGAAGGGCGGCGGGAGCTCGACCGATCTCGACGGGCTGACGATCAGCGACAGCGTGATCGCGTATCGCGATGACAAGCAGGATCGGTTCGTGACCGCGCGCTTCGCCTCCGATCCGGTGCACGGGATCCGCGCGACCGGCACCGGCACGATCCGCGGTGCGGCGGTGCGGATTGCGGTCGCGGGGCCTTCGGTCGAGACGTTCCAGGGCA
The DNA here is from genome assembly GCF_036856055.1 of Sphingomonas sp. 22R3R2A-7. Lineage (NCBI taxonomy): Bacteria > Pseudomonadati > Pseudomonadota > Alphaproteobacteria > Sphingomonadales > Sphingomonadaceae > Sphingomonas > Sphingomonas sp. 22R3R2A-7. The sequence goes on from NZ_JASPFR010000001.1 coordinate 2,332,625, forward strand.
AGCCCTGGCCGTTCACCGCGTCGATCGACGGCGACGCGCTCTCGATCACCGCGAAGGGCCGGATGGACCGCCCGCTCGATACCGATGCGATGAGCCTCGACGTGACCGCGCGCGCGGCCGATCTCAAGCTGATCGACGCGGTGATCGAGGCGGGGCTGTTCCGGACGCAGCCGGTGTCGTTCAGCGCGCATGTCCGCCACGACCAGCCGAAATGGACGGTGACACAGCTCAAGGGCGTCGTCGGGCGGTCCGATTTCACGGGGCATGTCAGCGTCGACAAACAGGCGGGGCGGAGCAAGGTCGATGGCGCGATCGTGTCGCGGCAGTTCGACTTCGGCGACCTGTCATCGGACGAGGGCAAGGCCAAGGGCGCCGCGCTCGAGCGCGCGATCGGCCCGCGACTGGTGCCGAACACGCGGATCGACATCGGCAAGATCGACACCACCGATGCGCGGATGGCGTTCAGGATCAAGCGGATCGTGAGCGCCAAGGGGGCGTCGCCGATCCTGTCCGCCAAGGGCGTGCTGGCGATCGACCACCAGTTGCTGACGCTCAGCGATCTTGATGCGCGGCTCCCGCATGGCCGTGTCGAGGGCAAGCTGACGGTCGACCAGCGCGGCGATCGCAAGGTGCCGATGGTCGATATCAACCTGCGGCTGCGCGGCAGCAGCGTGCAGGATCTCGCGGGCGGCGGCGGCGATTTCAGCGGCAATGTCAGTGCACGCGCGCGGTTGAAAGGCCCCGGTGCGACGATCCGCGCGGCGGTCGGCAATGCGAACGGCACGATCGGGTTCGTCGCGCGCGACGGGCAATTGCCGCAGGGGATCGCAGCGGCTTTGGGGTTCGATGCGGCACGCGCGCTTCTGGCGAAGGATGGCGAGCGCGCGGGACTCCGCTGCGTCGTGCTCAAGCTCGACGTGACGCGCGGGCATGGGCGGATCGATCCCATGATCATCGACACGACCGCCAGCCAGTTGCGGGGGACGGGTAGCGTGGTGTTCCCGGGGGAGACGCTGAACATCCGGCTGAGCGGCACGCCGAAACAGCATGCGCTGCTCCGATTGCCGGGATCGGCCTATATGACGGGGACGATCGAACGACCCACCGTGTCGATCCCGCCCGAGGTCAAGTCGGTAGGGAATATCTTCAAGGCGATCGGCCGCGCGATTACGGGGAAACAGGGACCGACCGCGAGCGATGCGAATTGTTCGGGTCTCGCCGCGCGAGTCCTCCGCTAACCCTTTGATCCTCCCCCGCCAGGGGGAGGATAAGGCAATCGCCTCTGATCAGCCTGCCTCGCCTTTCAGCGGCCGCGCGAGCAGGTCGCCGATCACGTCGGTGACGGGCGCGCCTTCGAGCAGGCGGCAGACGGCCTCGGTGATCGGCATGTCGACCCCCGCATCGCGTGCCGCCTCGCGCAGGACGGGAGCGGTGAACGCGCCCTCCGCGACCGTGCGGCGATCGCCGAGCAGCGTTGCGGCGGACTCGCCCCGCCCCAGACCGACACCCAGCGAGAAGTTGCGTGAACTCGTCGACGAGCAGGTGAGCACGAGATCGCCGAGTCCCGACAGCCCGGCAAGAGTCTCCACGCGTGCGCCGCGCGCGAGCCCGAACCGGGTCATCTCGGCAAAGCCGCGCGCGATCAGCGCCGCGCGGGCATTCTGGCCGAGCCCGGCGCCCTCGACCACGCCGCAGCCGATCGCGAGCACGTTCTTGACCGCCCCGCCAATCTCCGCGCCGACGACGTCGGTCGACGCATAGGTCCGGAAATGCCGCGCCGCGAGCCGCGTTGCGAGCGCCTCGCCAAGTTCCTCGTCCTCGCAGGCGAGCGTCACCGCGGTCGGCAACCCCGCCGCCACCTCATGCGCGAAGGTCGGCCCCGACAGCACCGCGATCGGCGCGTCGGGATGCACCGCGCGCGCCACCTCGCCGACGAGCCGCTTGCTGCCCGCCTCGATCCCCTTGGCGCACAGCACCAGCGGGATGCGGCCGATCGGCGCGGCGGCGAGCACGCTGCCGACATGCTGCGCGGGTGCGACGACGAGGATCGCGTCCATGTCCGCCAGCGCAGCGAGATCGCCGGTCGCGCGGATCGTCGGCGACAGCGCGACGCCGGCGAGGAACAGCGCGTTCGCCCGCGTCGCGTTGATCGAGTCGACGACCGCCGCCTCGCGCGCCCACAGGACGACGTCGCGGCCGTCATGCGCCGCGACCTGCGCCAGCGCGGTACCCCAGGCACCGCCGCCGATGACGCCGATCCTCATGTCATGCGCCCTCATGCCTTCACCCCTGCCCCGCGCACCGCCTCGGCGGTCGGATCGAGCGGCCAGCGCGGACGTGCGGCGACGTCGAGCGGGTCGGTCAACCCGGCGGCGAACCGCTCCGCACCCGCCCAGCCGATCATCGCGGCATTGTCCGTGCACAGCCACAGCGGCGGCGCGACGAAGCGCAGCCCGTTGTCGGTGGCGAGACGCTGCAACGCGCCGCGCACCGCCGTGTTGGCGGCGACCCCGCCAGCCACGACGAGCGCGGTCGCGCCATAGGAGGTCCGGAGCGCCCTGGTGGTGCGGTCGATCAGGCAATCGACCACGGCCGCCTGGAACGACGCGGCGATATCTTCCGGCGGATATTGCCCGACGACGCGCGCGACCGCGCTCTTCAGTCCGGCAAACGAGAAATGCGGTTCGGCCGAACCTTTGAGAGGGCGCGGCAGGGGCACCGCCTTTGCATCACCCAGCGCGGCGGCGCGCTCGACCGCCGGGCCACCGGGAAAGCCGAGGCCAAGGAGCTTGGCGGTCTTGTCGAACGCCTCGCCCGCCGCATCGTCGATCGTCGTCGCCAGCCGGCGATACGCGCCGACCCCCTCGACCAGCAGCAGCTGGCAATGCCCACCCGACACCAGCAGCAACAGATAGGGAAATTCGAGATCCGGATCGGACAGCCGCGGCGACAGCGCATGCCCCTCCAGATGGTTGACCGCGATCAGCGGCTTGCCCGCGGCATGCGCGAGCGCCTTGCCCGTCACCAGCCCGACCATGACGCCGCCGATCAGCCCGGGACCCGCGGTTGCGGCAACCGCGTCGACATCCGCCAGCGTCAGCTTCGCATCGGCCAGCGCCGCGACGATCAGCGGCTCGAGCGCCTCGACATGCGCGCGCGCTGCGATTTCGGGAACGACGCCGCCGAACGGCGCATGCGCGGCCTCCTGCCCGAGCAGCCGGTGCGCGAGGACCTGCCGATCGCCGGTGACGAGCGCGGCGGCGGTTTCGTCGCAGGAGGATTCGATACCGAGAATGATCATCGCCTGTCTCTATCGCGCCGCACGAAGCTTGTCCCGCGCTTGTCGAATGCGTCACCATTCTGCATGGCACGACCATGACTCGTTTTCGGCTCGGTACGCGCGGTTCGCCCCTCGCCCTCACCCAGGCAGCGATGGTGCGCGACGCGTTGTGCCTGGCGCATGGCTGGTCAGCGGACGCCGTCGAGACGGTCGTGATCCGCACCACCGGTGACCGCGTCCAGGATCGCGCGCTGGCGGAGATTGGCGGCAAGGCGTTGTGGACCAAGGAACTCGACCGCGCGCTCCACGACGGCGAGATCGATTGCGCCGTGCATTCGATGAAGGACGTCGAAACGATCCGGCCCGAAACGATCCGGATCGCGGCGATGCTGCCGCGCGCCGACGTGCGCGACCGGTTGATCGGCGCGGAAAGCATCGCCGACCTGCGTCAGAATGCGGTGGTCGGGACCAGCTCGCCACGACGACGCGCGCAGATGCTGCGGTTGCGCCCGGACCTCGAAATCGTCCTCATCCGTGGCAATGTCGACACGCGGCGCGGTCGGGTGGCGAGCGGCGAGATGGACGCGACCCTGCTTGCCGCAGCCGGACTCGATCGTCTCGGCCAGCATGATTGCGGCCATGCGATCCCGACCGACGTGATGCTGCCCGCCCTCGCGCAGGGCGCCGTCGGTATCGAGGTGCTTGGCGAGGGCGCGGCGGGCGCGATCGTTGCGGCGATCGATCATGCGGAGACCAGCCTGTGCGTGCTCACCGAGCGGGCGTTGCTCGCGCGACTGGGTGCGGACTGTCATTCGCCCGTCGCAGCGCTCGCATCGCTGGCGGGCGAGACGTTGACGCTGCGCGCGGAATTGATCGCCGAGGACGGACGCTGCGACGTGACGGGATCGATCGAGGGCGGGATCGACGAAGATCTGGGAACGGCGCTCGCGCTCGACCTGCTGACCCGCGCGCCCGCCAGCGTCAGGCTCCTGTTCGCGGCATGACCCGGTTCGTGGTCCTGCGACCCGAACCCGGCAATGCCGCTACGTGTGCAAGGCTGCGCGACCAGGGGCTCGAGGCGCTTGCCCTGCCGCTGTTCGCGGTGGTGCCGGTGGCGTGGACGCTGCCCGACTTGGCGCGGTTCGACGCGGTGCTGCTGACCAGCGCGAACGCGGTGCGTCACGGCGCGCTGCCCGATGCGCTGAAGAGGCTCCCCGTCGTTGCCGTCGGCGATGCGACGGCGGCCGCTGCGCGCTCGGCGGGTTTCGATGTCGCGATCACCGGGACCGGCGATGCGCGGTCGGCGGTCGATCAGGCCCGTACGAAAAATCTTGCCCGGCTGCTTCACCTTGCAGGGCGCGAGCGGGCGCCGACCGCAGGGAACGTCGAGGCCATCACCGTCTATTCGAGCGATCCCGTCCGCGTCGATGACGCGGACATTCGCGCGACCGGGGCGCAGCATGTCCTGATCCATTCCGCACGCGCGGCGCGCGCCTTTGCCGAACGGGTCGACGGCGCAGGGGTCGATCGCGCGACGATCGCGCTCATCGTCATCAGTGCCGCCGCCGGAAAGGCCGCAGGCGGTGGCTGGCGCGAGGTTATCGTCGCTGACCAGCCGACCGACGACGCGCTCGTTGCGATTGCCGCAAACCGCGCGATTGACCCTGGCGCGCGTCGCGGGGATAAGCGCGTCATGAGCGACCAAGTGCCGATCGACCGTTCCAGGGCACGCGGCCCACGCCTGGGTGTAATAATCGCGTTGATCGGACTGGCGTTTATCGCCGGCCTGGTCGCGATGGGCTATGCCTTCAAGACCGTCCCCTGGCTCGGCGCGCAAACCGCCGCGCTGACCGGAACCGGTGTGAAATCGTCCGCTGCGACGACCGGCAATGCCGATTACACACCCGCGCAGCCGCTCAACGCCAATGGCGAGACATCGGCGCCGGCGGTGATCGATACCGCGGTGCTCGCGACGCGCGAAGCCACGCTGGCGGGCCAGCTCAGCGTGCTCGAAACGCGTACCGCCGCCGTGTCGGCGGATGCGAATTCGGCAGCGGCGCAGGCGACGCGTGCCGAGGGGCTGATGGTCGCGTTTGCCGCGCGTCGGGCGATCGATCGCGGTGTCGGACTGGGCTATATCGAGGAGCAGCTTCGGCTGCGCTTCGGCAAGGCGCAGCCCCGCGCCACGGCGGCGGTGATCCAGGCGGCCCACCAGCCGGTGACGATCGAGGATCTTCGCCAGGGTCTCGACACCATCGCGCCCGACATCACCAGCACCAACGGCGTCGCCGAGGGTGGCTGGCTCAAGACGGTCCGGCGTGAATTCAACAATCTTATTGTGCTGCGCGAGGAGAGCATGGCCTCGCCGATGCCCGCCGACCGACTGGCACGCGCACGCAGGCTGCTCGAAGCGGGTCAGGTCGAGGCCGCCCGTGCCGAGGTCGCACGCCTGCCAGGTGCCGGCCAGGCGGGTAACTGGATGGCGGCCGCACGACGCTACATCATCGCGCGCCAGGCGCTCGACATCCTGGAGAATACCGCGCTCATGGGTCAGGCCGGGCAACCCCAGCCCAGCCCGATCATCGTCACGACACCGATCGTGCCGCCGACCACGGAGCAGGTCGAGGATCAACCCGCGCCGTTGACGGCGACACCCTGAACCGCCGACGTCGCCGTCAGAACGAGTTCCAGTCGTCGTCGCGGCGGACCATCGACGAGATCGCCGCGACCGGCAGCGGCTTGACGGGCGAGGCATAGGCTTCGGGGGTTACGAAATCGCGCCTGGCCGGTTCGTTCGAACGCTGTGCAGCCGAGGCGTGGCCGTTGCGATGCCCCTGCCCGATCTGGAAGCGGTTCGCCCGGTCGGCGAGCGCCCCGACCTCGGTCGCCAAACTGCGCGCCGCGGCCGAGGTTTCCTCGACCATTGCCGCATTCTGCTGCGTTGACTGGTCCATCGTCCCGATCGTGGCCGAGATCTGCGTGATCGCCTCCGACTGCGCCTGGTTGTCCGATGCCATCGTCGCGACAAGTTCGTGGACCTGCGTCACATCGCCCAAGATCTCGGCCAGCGCGCCGTCGACCTTGGTCACGGCATCGACCGCGGTCACGATGTCCGTCTGCGTGACGGTCAACTGATCCTCGCACGCTTGGCTTCCTCCTCGGCGCGCATGGCCAATGCGGACACCAGATCGGCGACGACCGCAAAGCCGCGTCCCGCATCGCCTGCGCGTCCGGCCTCGACCGCCGCATTCATCGCCAGCACGCGCGTCTGGAACGCGATCTTGTCGAGCCCCTCGATCACGTTGTCGATTCCCTTGGCACTTTCGGAGACGCGCCCCATCGCCTGGACCGCCTCGTCTGCCACGGTGCGACCGCCGCCCACGGTGGTGATCGCCTGGTCCGCACGTTCGACCGTCCTGCTCGCCGCACTGGCAGACGCGCGCAACCGGCCATCCATCTGCGTCACCGACGCCGCCGTCTCCTCGAGCGAGGCCGCATTGCTTTCGGTACGACGCGCGAGATCCTCCGACGCCTGTGCGATCTCGTGCGATCCGGTGCGGATCGTCGTCGTGCTCTGCGACACCGCACCGATCAGGTCCCGCAGCTGGTTGAGGGCGTCGTTATAGCTGACTTCGAGCGGTGCGAAGCTTTCGGGCAGACCGTTCAGCGTGTTCGTCAGATCGCCTGCGGCAAGCGCGTTGAGCGCGCTGCCCGTCGCGGTGATCGCGGCGTTGCGTTCGACCTGTGCCTCTTCGAAATACACCGACAGCGACAATTCCATGTCGAGCAGCGCAGCCTTGACGATCGCGACGGTCGCATCGGTCGCGCTTGGTCCACGAAACCCGCGCATCAGGCGGCGCCAAGGGCTGTACTCCTTGCCGATACCCTCGAGAAGGACTTCGAGAACGACCGCATAGGCACCGACATACCAGCGCGGTTCGAGCCCGATGCGCGCATGCACCGAGCCGATGCGCCGCACGCTGCCGTAGAATTTCTCGTCGAACCGGCCGCTCGCGATATTGAGCCAGTGCGACGCCTGCGCCGACTTGGCCGCGTCCATATGCGCGGTATCACGGAAGAAATGCGCGGTTTCGGGTTGCTGTCGGACCCGTGCGTAGAAGCGGTCGAGTGCGCCGCCGATGATTTTCTGAATGAGCGGCCGGACCGCCGCCACTGTTGCCTGCTGTTTTGGCCCCATCTCCATGAAAGTGAGGCGCGACGAAACTTGATCCGATGACACTGACTGCTCCTTATCGCCACGCCCCCAAGACGGTTTTGCGATAGTGAATTATAGGGAGTGCCCCCGATCGACGGTCATGATCGTCGATGAATCTCGGCACCGGTCAGGCCGCTGCCCCGGCATCACAGCAGTTCAAGCAACGCTCTCCATGACCGATTCCCGGGCCGCGCCAACGATCTTGCGGATGGTCGCATATCGGCCGGCTTTCAGGGCAAAGGCGAAGCCATCCGGCACGGGGTTGGCGCGTGTCGCAAGCGTAGCTGACGTCTGTGCATGATAGAAAGTGGCGTCGACTTTGATCCCCGTGACGTTCGTCTCGGCATGGTCGAGGTCGCGCGTGCGCGGCCATGTCTCTGGATTGAATGTTTGCGCCTGAGATCACAGGCCGAGCTCATGCCAATCTTTCGTCCGTGGCACGATAAGGCCGCGTGATGATGTAGGGCATGGTGAGTGTGGTGACATCCCGGGCGGGATCGATGGTGTATCCATCGAAACCGCCACCCTGATGGGTGGCGGCTGGAGCGGGCGAAGGGATTCGAACCCTCGACCCCAACCTTGGCAAGGTTGTGCTCTACCCCTGAGCTACGCCCGCTCTGGCGCCTGTGCCGCCGGTCGAAATCGACACGGTGGCGGGGTGAGGCGCGCTATTAGCCCGGGCTTTCAGGTACGGCAAGCGCCTTCTTCGGAAAATTTCAAAGACGGTCGATTCAGATTCCGCTTGGAGTCTGACCACATAGAACATTACAAGAACATCTGTGAACGACTCGCCCGCCCTCATCGCGCATCTCAAGCGTATCGCCGCTACCGGATCGCCGCTGCAGGGTGATGCGAGACCCGTCGATGCGTGGCTGAGGCACGGCATGGCAAGCGCCCAGCTCCACGAGATCTTCGCGACACAGGACGATGCGGCAAGCGCCGCCGGGTTTGCCGTCGCCAGCAGCCTGGCGGGCCATGCCGCGCCGGTCCTGTGGCTGCGGACCGAGGGCAGCGAACGTCAGGGCGGGCGTCTTCATGCCAATGGCCTGAACGAAATGGGGCTCGACGTAGGATCGCTGGTGCTCGCGGTGGTCGATGACGAGGCAAGCCTCTTGCGCGCGGCGGCGGATGCGGCGCGGTGCAAGGGGCTTGGTACCTTGCTGATCGAATCCTGGGGGCGTGCGGCGGGTATCGACCTCACCGCGACACGACGCCTGATGCTCGCCGCCGAGGCGTCGGGGGTAACGATCCTGAACCTGCGGATCGGTGCCGCCCCCGTGCCGAGCGCCGCCGCCACGCGGTGGCAGGTGGCATCGTGCCGTTCCCGGACACTCGAGGCCGACGCACCGGGACGGCCAACCTTCGATATCGAATTGTTGCGCCGACGCGGAGGCCAGGCCGGTCTGCGCTGGCGCGTGGAGTGGGACCGTGACGCTTATATCTTCGACCAGATCGCCGCCGATGGCCAAAGCCCAGGGACCGAAATCGACGATTCCCCGCCGGTATCTGGCGCTGGTATTTCCGTGGCTGTCGATCGAGCGTCTGCGGACGATGCGCCCTCACCTCTTCGTCGGACGGGGTGACATACCCTTTGCGTTCGTCGAGTCGGTCGCGGGCGGGGTCAGACTGAAGAGCGTCGATCGCGAGGCGGCGCGCGCCGGGCTTCACCCCGGACTTGCGCTTGCCGATGCACGCGCACGCATCCCCGAACTCGAGGTCTATGATCATGACCCGCATGCCGATCACGAATGGCTCGAGCGGCTGGCGGATGGCTGCCAGCGTTACACGCCCTCGGTTGCCCTCGACGAACCCGACGGACTGATCCTCGACATCGCCGGCTGCGTGCATGAATTCGAGGGCGAGCGCCGGCTTGCCGCCGATCTTGAGGACCGGCTGGCGCGCCGCGGGCTGCTGGTGCGCCATGCGTTCGGCGATACGCCCGATACGGCGCGCGCGCTCGCCCGTTATGCCGGTGCGCCCGCCCCCGATGAGCGGCGCGCGGTCAAACGCCTGCCGGTCGCAGCACTCGGTCTCGACGAGGATGCGACGGCCGCCTTGTCGCGCGCGGGATTGAAGACCGTCGGCGATGTCATGGCGCGCCCGCTAGGTGTAATCGCCGCGCGGTTCGGCGAGGCGGCGGTCATGATGATCCGCCGTCTCGACGGCAGCGTGAAGGGGCCGATCGTTCCGCGCCGGACGGTCCCCGCGATTGGCACGGAGCGGCGTTTCGCCGAGCCGATCGCACGCACCGACTATGCCCTGGAGGTGCTGGCCGAACTGGCCGGCGAAGCCGCGGTGCAGCTGACCGAGCGCCACGAAGGCGGCCGGCGCTGGGAGGCACGGCTGTTTCGCGCCGACGGGCTCGTCCAGCGGTTGCGGGTCGAGACCGGTCAGCCGACGCGCGACGTCGCGCTGTTGATGCGGCTGTTCCGCGAACGGATCGACAGCCTCGCCGACCCGCTCGATCCGGGGTTCGGCTATGACCTGATCCGGCTCGACGTCGCGCTTGCCGAGCGGCTCGATGCGTCGCAGCTGAAGCTGGAGGGCGGACAGAAGGGCGCCGCGCAGGACGATGGCGTCGCCGCGCTCGTCGATCAGCTCGGCACGCGGCTTGGCCGCGCGAAGGTGCGCCGGTTCGCAGCGCGCGACAGCCATATCCCCGAACAGGCCGAGCTGATGCTGCCCGCCGCCGAGACCGCCGCGGTCAGCGCACGCCCCGCGGTCTGGACCACACCCGAATCGGGTGAGCCGCCGCTGCGCCCGATCTATCTGTTCGACCCGCCCCAGCCGATCGAATCGATGATGGCCGAGGTCCCGGACGGCCCGCCGCACCGCTTTCGCTGGCGCCGCACCGTGCACGACGTCGCGCATAGCGAGGGGCCGGAGCGGATCGCGGGCGAATGGTGGCGGCGCGAGGATATCCCGACACGCGATTATTACCGGATCGAGGATCGCCGCGGCCGGCGCTTCTGGATCTTCCGCCACGGCCTGTATTCCGAGGTGGAGACGCCGCGCTGGTATCTCCACGGCGTGTTCGCGTGACCGGTTTCGCCGAGCTCGTCGCGGCGACCAATTTCTCGTTCCTCGACGGGGCAAGCGACGCGGGGACGATGGTCGGTCGCGCGGTAGAGCTGGGGCTCGGCGGGATCGGCATCGCCGACCGCAACACCGTCGCGGGCGTGGTCCGCGCGCATCAGGCGCTGAAGAAGGCGGAGGCTGCGCTGCTCGGCATGACGCTGCCGCCGGTCGATTTCCGGCTGCTGGTCGGGGCGCGGCTGGTGTTCGAGGACGGCACGCCCGACATTATCGCCTATCCCGCGACGCGGCGCGGCTGGGGACGGCTGACGCGACTGCTGACGGTCGGCAACCGGCGCGCGGAAAAGGGCGGCTGTATCCTCGGGCTCGGCGACCTGATCGCGCATCATGCCGAGATGATGCTGGTGGTGATGCCCGAGAGCAGCGCGCGCGGTGCGACGCCCGTGTCGCCGCTGCCCGAGGGCGACGCGCTGCCCGAACGCCGCGAGCGCGACCTGCCGAGCGTCCTGCGCGCGGTGAAGCGGCTCGGCGCGGACTGCGTCTGGCTCGGGGTCACTATGCCGCGCGGTGGCCGCGACCGGCGGCGGCTGGCGCGGCTGGCCGGGATCGCCGATGCGGCGGGGGTGCCGATTCTCGCGACGACCGACGCGCTCTATGCCTATCCCGATGATCGCGACCTGCACGACATCGTCACCTGCATCCGCGAGGGGACGAGCATCCACAAGGCCGGGCGGCTGCTCGCCGCCAATGGCGAACGCCATCTGAAGCCCGAGAGCGAGATCGCCCGGCTGTTCCGCGATCGCCCCGACGCGGTCGCCGAGAGCGCACGGCTGCTGTCACGGATCGCCTTCACGCTCGACGACCTCAAATACGAATATCCGCACGAGCCGATTCCGGCCGGGTGGGACGCGCATGACTGGCTCGAACATCTGGTCTGGCAGATCGCGCTGGAACGCTACGACTACCGCGTCCCCGAAAAGATGCTCGCGCTGCTCCACGAGGAGTTCACGCTGATCCGCCAGCGCAACTATGCCTATTACTTCCTCACCGTGTCCGACATCGTCCGGTTCGCGCGCGCGCAGGATCCGCCGATTCTCTGCCAGGGGCGCGGCTCGGCGGCCAATTCGGTGGTGTGCTATCTGCTCGGCGTCACCTCGGTCGATCCGATGAAATACGACCTGCTGTTCTCGCGCTTCATCTCGAGCGAACGCGACGAGCCCCCCGATATCGACGTCGATTTCGAGCATGAGCGGCGCGAAGAGGTGATGCAGTATATCTATCGCCGCTATGGCCGCGACCGCGCCGCGATCGCCGCGACCGTTATCCATTATCGCCCCAAGAGCACGGTACGCGAGGTCGGCAAGGCGCTCGGCCTGACCGAGGACGTGACGCAGCGGCTGACGAGCACGGTCTGGGGTAGTTTTTCGAGCCGGTTCGACGAACGTCGCTTTACCGAGACCGGCTTCGATCCCGACAATCCCGAGATCGCGCGGCTGCGCATGATGGTCGACCGGCTGCTCGAATTCCCGCGGCATCTGTCGCAGCATGTCGGCGGGTTCGTGCTGACGCAGGGGCGGCTCGACGAGATGGTGCCGATCCACAATGGCGCGATGGCGGACCGTACCTTCATCGAATGGGACAAGGACGATATCGACGCGCTCGGCCTGATGAAGGTCGACATCCTCGCGCTCGGCATGCTGACGTGTATCCGCAAGAGCTTCGACCTGATGCGCGAGCACGGGCTCGGCGACCATCTGCTCGACACGATCGCGGTGGCGGAGGACGACCGCGTCTATGACATGCTATGCAAGGGCGACAGCATCGGCGTGTTCCAGGTCGAGAGCCGCGCGCAGATCAACATGCTGCCGCGGTTGCGCCCGCGCCAGCTCTACGACCTGGTCGTGCAGGTCGCGATCGTCCGGCCCGGGCCGATCGAGGGCGACATGGTCCACCCCTATCTCCGCCGGCGCAGCGGCAAGGAGAAGGTCGAGTTTCCCGCGCCCGATCCACGATTCGGCCCTCCCGACGAGCTGCAACAGCTGCTGCGCTTCACCTACGGCGTGCCGCTGTTCCAGGAACAGGCGATGAAGCTCGCGATCGTCGCGGCGGGGTTCACGCCGAACGAGGCGAACCAGTTGCGCAAGTCGATGGCGACGTTCCGCAAGGTCGGCGGCATGGACAATTTCCACGCCAAGCTGATCGGCGGGATGGTCCGCCGCGGCTATCAGGCGGAGTTCGCCGAACGCTGTTTCAAGCAGATCGAGGGGTTCGGATCCTACGGCTTTCCCGAAAGCCATGCGCTGTCGTTCGCGCGGCTGGTCTATGTCTCGTCGTGGATCAAGTGCTTCCACCCCGCGGTGTTCACCTGCGCGCTGCTGAATGCGCAGCCGATGGGATTCTATGCCCCCGCGCAGCTGGTCCGCGATGCGGTCGAGCACGGCGTGCGCGTGCTGCCCGTCGACGTGAACGCAAGCGGGTGGGACAACAGCCTCGAATCGGCGATGGTGATGCGGCTCGGCTTTCGGCAGGTCGACGGGTTCCGCGCCGAATGGGCGGCCGAGATCGCGCGGGTCCGGACCACGCCGTTCGTCGGGATCGAGGATCTCGCCCGGCGTGCCAGCCTGCCGCAGCGCGCGATGAACCTGCTCGCGGATGCCGATGCGTTCCGCTCGCTCGCCAAGGACCGGCGCGAGGCCTTGTGGGACGTGCGCCGTACGCCGCCGAAACAGCTCGCGCTGTTCGCTGCCGCCGATGCGCCCGAACTCGGCGTGGAGCCCGACGCGCATCTTCCGGCGATGCCGTTGTCCGAACAGGTCGCGGCGGATTACCAGACGACTCGGCTGTCGCTGAAGGCGCACCCGATGGCGTTCCTGCGCGACCGCTTCGCCGCCGAGGGCATCTTGTCGAGCGCACAGGCCAACGCCACGAAGGACGGCCGCCGCGCAAAGGTTGCCGGCATCGTCCTCGTCCGCCAGCGTCCGGGCAAGGGCAATGCGATCTTCGTCACGATCGAGGACGAGACCGGGGTCACCAACGGCCTGATGTGGGCGCGCGATTTCGAGGCGAACCGACGCGCGGTGATGGCGTCGCGGCTGATGGTGCTCGAAGGCGTGATCCAGCGCAGCGAGGAAGGCGTCACGCATCTGATGACCGCGCGCGTGCAGGATCGCAGCGACATGCTGCGGTTGTTGTCCGAGGATCATGCGGTGGAGCCGCCGCTCGCCCGTGTCGACGAGGTGATCCGCCCGGTCGCGACGCGGAGTCCGGACGCGCGCGCGCACCACCCGCGCGCGACACACCCTCGCGACGTCCGTATCCTGCCCAAGTCTCGCGACTTTCATTGAAGCCGTCATCCCAGCGCAGGCTGGGATCCAGAGCCAAGCGCGGCGGGTTCTATGGCTCTGGATCCTGGGTCGAGCCCAGGATGACGGGTAGTAGGCGCGGTTTGTCGTACTTACCGATCCATCCTAGAGGTGGCATTCATCGCGAGCGCCCCCAAATAGCGGGCAGAACCACACGGGAGTTGAACTTGGCCACGCTTGGAATGTCACCCGCCGAGAAGGACGCCGTCGAGTCGTTCCGTCGCGACGTCGTCGAACCGTCGATGACGAAGCTCGTGATCATCGATTTCTGGGCCGAATGGTGCGGGCCCTGCAAGGCGCTCGGCCCGACGCTCGAAAAGGTCGCGGCGGATTATGCCGACAAGGGCGTCGTGCTGGCGAAGGTCGATACCGACAAGAACCAGTTCATCGCCGCGCAATTCCAGATCAAGTCGATCCCGACCGTCTACGCGATGTTCCAGGGCCAGCTGGTCGCGGACATGACCAGCGCGCGCACCGATTCGCAGCTCCGCGTCATCCTCGACCAGTTGCTCAAGCAATTGCCGATCGAATCCGAGGCCAACGAGGCCGTCGCCGAGATCGAGCCGCTGATCGCGATGGGTGAAGAGGCGCTGGCGGACGGCGATGGCGAACGTGCGATCAGCATCTTCCGCCAGATCGCCGAGATGGCGCCCGATCATCCGCAGGTCCATGCCGGCTTCGTCCGCGCGCTGGTCGCGACGGGGCAGCTCGACGAGGCGGCCGACTGGCTTGCGAACCTCGATCCGGCAATCGCGAAGGATCCCGCGATCCACCGCGCACAGGCCGCCCTCGCACTCGCGCAATCGGCGCCTGCGGTCGACGACCTGTCGCCGCTGATCGCCGCGGTTCAGGCCAATCCGGACGATCTGGCCGCGCGGTTCGCGCTCGCCAACGGCCAGATGGCGGCGAACGACCGCGATGCCGCGGCGGACACCTTCCTCGGCATCATCGCCGCCGAACGCGACTGGAACGAGGGCGCGGCGCGCGCGCAGCTGCTCAAGCTGTTCGAAGTGGTCGGTCTCGAAGACCCCTGGGTCTCTGGACAGCGGCGCCGCCTGTCTGCGATCCTGTTCGGATGACAACCCGGCTCTCCATCTTCCCGCTGCCCGGCGCATTGCTGTTTCCCGGGATGCAGCTCCCGCTGCACCTGTTCGAGCCGCGCTACCGGGCGATGATCAGCGATGCGATGGCGCGCGACCGCCGGATCGGCATGATCCAGCCGCGCGGCGACGATGGAGAGCTTTACGCGATCGGCTGTGTCGGCAAGATCGCCGAGGTCGAGGCGCTCGAGGATGGCCGGTACAACGTCATCCTCGAGGGCGTGGCGCTGTTCCGCATCGTCCGCGAGCTCGACGTCAGCACTGCCTTCCGCCAGGTCGAGGCGGAGCTGTTGCCGATCATCGAGGACGACGCCTTGTCGCTCGGCCGACGCTCGTCGCTCGAGCTCGAATCGCGCCGCTTTGCCGATGTGCAGGGCTATGCGGTCGACTGGGACGCGGTCGCACGGCTCGACGATGAGAGCCTGGTCAACGGCATCGCCCAGATCGCACCGTTCGATTCCGCGGCGAAACAGGCGCTGCTCGAGGCACCCGATATCGAGACGCGTGCCGAACTGATCATCCAGCTGATGCAGTTCTTCGGGCGGCATGACGGCGACGAATCGGTGACTCTGCAGTGAGCGCGCTCGATCCCTGGCTGCTCGAGCGTCTCATCTGCCCGGCGACCCGCACGCCGCTGCGCTATGACGAGCCCGCGCAGGAGCTGATCTCCGACGCGGCGGGCCTCGCCTATCCGATCCGCGACGGCATCCCCGTCATGCTGATCGAAGAGGCGCGGCGAATCGAAGGCCCCGTCGCCGGCTGATGCCACGTGCCGACCGTCGTCTGGTCCTGCTCGGCCTGGTGTGGGCGATCGGGCTGCTGGCGTCGGGCTGGTCGCCCTTCGACCGGGCGACGTGGTGGATGGAGGTGGCGCCGGTGCTGATCGCGTTCCCGCTGCTCGTTACCACACGACGGCGGCTTGCGTTCACCGATCTCGCGCTCGTGCTGATCGGGCTGCACGGCCTCGTCCTGATGCTGGGCGGCGCCTACACCTATGCGCGCGTGCCGATCGGCTTTGCGGTCCAGGACTGGCTGCACCTCGCGCGCAATCCCTATGACCGGTTCGGGCATCTGATGCAGGGGTTCGTCCCCGCGATCGTGTTGCGTGAACTGCTGATCCGCGGCGGCGGCATCGCGCACCGGCTGCTCGCCCCCGCGGTGCTCGGCTTCTGCCTGGCGATCAGCGCGCTCTATGAACTGCTCGAATTTGGCGCCGCGATGGCGCTCGGCCAGGGGGCAGACGCGTTTCTCGGGACGCAGGGCGATCCGTGGGATACGCAGTGGGACATGCTGATGTGCCTGACCGGCGCGGCGCTCGCGCTGTTAACGCTGTCCCGCCCGCACGACCGGCAGATCGCGCGGGCGGAAGAGGATCAGATCGGCAGGCCCTGAAGCAGCTTGGGCAGGTCGCCGCTCTCGCCGCGCGCCTCCGCCATGAAGCGATCCTTTAGCGGCGCGATCGCGTCGACCGCGCTGATCCCGAACCGCCGCACCGCACTCGCCGTCTTGCCGGGAATGCCGAACAGCCGGGTCAGCGTATCGGTCGCCGCCGCGGTCATGAACGTGTCGAGCCCGCGCCAGCGCTGATAGCGGGCGAGCAACGCCGCATCGCCGAGGTCGAGCCCGAGCCGCTTGCCCTCGACCAGCACCTCGGCCAGCGTCGCGACGTCGCGGAAGCCGAGGTTGAGCCCCTGCCCCGCGATCGGGTGGATGCCGTGCGCGGCATCGCCGACCAGCGCGAGCCGCGTGTCGGTGATCCGCGCCGCATGCTGGAACCCCAGCGGATAGGATGATCGCGGCGTCAGGTTGGACAGTTCGCCAAGGAACCCGCCCATCCGCTTGGTCGCCTCCGCCAGGAACGCACGCTCGCCGAACTTCAGCATCCCCGCGGCGTTCTTGCTCTCGACCGTCCACACGATCGCGGACCGATGACCCGCATCGTCGTCCGGCAGCGGGAGGAGCGCGAACGGGCCGCTGGCATAGAAGATCTCGTAGGCGATGTTCTCGTGCGAACGCTCGTGATGGAAGGCGGCGATGATCGCGGTGTGGTCATAGGACCAGTGCGCCATCGTGATCCCCGCGGCCTCGCGTGTCGGCGACTTGCGCCCTTCCGCCGCGACCAGCAGCGGTGCGCGGATCACGTCGCCCGAATCGAGCGTCATCGTGACCCCCGCCGCGCCGCGATCGACCGAGACCGCCCGCGTCTGCATCCGCAGGTCGACATGCTCGGCAGCGGTCGCCGCGTCGAACAGCGTGCGGCGGATCAGCTTGTTCTCGTACATCGTGCCGAGCGCCCCGTCGCTCGCGTCGGGGATGAAGTCGAGCTTGCCGGGTTCGAGCCCGTCGCTCACGCGGATCTGGCGAATCGCACAACCGCGTCCCGCCAGCGTCGCGCCGACGCCGATCGCATCGAGCATCCGGTGGCTCGCGCTCGCGACCGCGGAGGCGCGACCGTCGAAACCGGGCGCCAGCGTGACCGCCGGGTCGGCCGGGTCGATCACGATCGACGACACCCCGTGCACGTCGAGCGCCACCGCGAGCGCCGCGCCGACCAGCCCGCCACCGAGAATGAGTACATCTGTGTCCATGACGCCGCTCTATCCCGCCAGCCGGTCGCTGCCAACGCCGATCGGGTGGGGCGATAACCCCGATTGTCTTCGTCAGTGCGCCATGCCGTACCGATGGACGAAACCGGCGGTCCGTCGCGCTCGCCTTGACGTCGGACCCGGGCGGCGCGATGAAAAGTCGGGTATCGGACATTGAAGGATTACGGGTCATGGCCAGCCGCGCGCAGCCAGCCTTGTGGCGTGAGACGGTAAAGGCAGGGGCGGTGCGCAGCGGCGCGCTGATCGCGGCGATCGTGATCTTCGCGTCGACCGTGCTGATGACGGTTGCGCTCGCGAGCTATCATCCCGGCGATCCGGCGCTGAATACCGCGTCGGGGGGCTACCCCGCTAATCTGATCGGGCCGCCGGGGGCGTGGTTCGCCGACATCGCGCTGTCGCTGTTCGGCCCCGTGGTCGCGCTGTTGCTGCCGGTCGGGCCGATCGTCGCGATGCGGCTATGGCGCGACCAGCCCGCCGGACGCTGGGTGCGGATGCTGCGCGGTGCGACCATCGGCGTCGCGCTGATGGCGTCCGCGCTCGCCTTCGTATCGGACGGTGCCGTGCTGGCGCTGCCCGCCGGCTGGGGCGGAGTCGTCGGCCTTGCCGCCGCCAGCAGCGTCCATTGGGCGCTCGCGTTCATCGGCGACCCCGGCATCGAACTCTGGTCTGCTCGCGCCGTCGGACTGATCGCCGCGGTCGGCGGCGCCTTGATCTGGGGCCGGAGCGTCGAGCTCGATCTGGGCGACCGCAAGTGGCGCTTCCGGCGGACGCGGACCGAGAACGGCGTGTTCGGCGACGCGGATGCGTATGACGACGATGAGCAGGACGAGGAGGAGCCGCTGACGCTGACGCGCAAGGCGGTTGCGCCGCGCGCGGTCGCCGAACCCGACACGCGTCCCGCCCCCGTGATCGCCGATCGCCAGACCGCTCCGTCGCAGGCAAAGCCCAAGGAGCGCCAGTCCTCGCTCGACCTGCGCGACAATTTCACGCTGCCGTCCGTCGACCTGCTCGTCCCCTCGCCGCCCAGCCAGGGCAACGTCGTCGACAAGGCCGGGCTCGAGCGCAACGCGCGTCTGCTCGAAAACGTGCTCGACGATTTCAAGGTGACGGGATCGATCATCGAGGTCCGGCCCGGTCCGGTCGTGACGATGTACGAACTCGAGCCCGCGCCCGGCGTGAAGGCCAGTCGCGTGATCGCGCTGGCCGACGACATCGCGCGCAACATGTCGGCGATCTCCGCACGCGTCGCGGTGATCCCGGGGCGCAACGTGATCGGCATCGAGCTGCCCAACGCACGACGCGAGGCGGTGTCGCTGCACGAACTTGTCGGCAGCCAGACGTTCGAGGACCAGTCGGCACAGCTGCCGATCATCCTCGGCAAGAACATCGCGGGCGATTCGGTGATCGCCGATCTCGCGCCGATGCCGCATCTGCTGGTCGCGGGTACGACGGGTTCGGGCAAGTCGGTCGGCCTGAACAGCATGATCCTATCGCTGCTGTACAAGCTGACGCCGACCCAGTGCCGGATGATCATGATCGATCCGAAGATGCTCGAGCTGAGCATGTACGACGACATCCCGCATCTGCTGTCGCCGGTCGTCACCGATCCCGCCAAGGCGGTGCGCGCGCTCAAATGGGCGGTCGAGACGATGGAGGATCGCTATCGCCAGATGTCGTCGGTCGGCGTGCGCAGCCTGGCGAGCTTCAACGACAAGGTGCGCGCCGCCAAGACCAAGGGGCAGCCGCTGGGTCGCAAGGTCCAGACCGGCTATCATCCCGACACCGGTGCGCCGATGTACGAGGAAGAGAAGCTCGAATACGACGTGCTGCCGCAGATCGTGGTGATCGTCGACGAGCTCGCCGATCTGATGATGACCGCGGGCAAGGAGGTCGAGTTCCTCATCCAGCGGCTCGCGCAGAAGGCACGCGCGGCGGGTATCCACCTGATCATGGCGACGCAGCGGCCGTCGGTCGACGTCATCACCGGCGTCATCAAGGCCAATCTGCCGACGCGGATCAGCTTCCACGTCACGTCGAAGATCGATTCTGCGCACCATCCTCGGCGAACAGGGCGCCGAACAGCTGCTCGGTCGTGGCGACATGCTGTACATGCCCGGCGGCAAGGGCATCGTCCGCGTCCACGGGCCGTTCGTCAGCGACGACGAGGTCCGCGCGGTCGCGGATCACTGGCGCGCGCAGGGGCTGCCCGACTATATCTCGTCGGTTACCGAGGAGCCCGAGGACGGCTTTGCGCTCGAAGGCGCACCGACTGGTGAGGATTCGGCGGAGGATCAGCAATATCGGTCCGCGATCCAGCTCGTGTGCGAATCGCAGAAGGCCTCCACCTCGTGGCTGCAGCGCCAGCTGCGGATCGGGTATAATTCGGCCGCGCGGCTGATCGAGCGGATGGAAAAGGACGGCATCGTCGGGCGGCCCGATCATGTCGGGCGACGCGAAGTGCTGCGCGATACCGAGGGGCATGCGATCTAGCGGTCCACCACCGATCCTCCCCCGGCCGGGGGAGGATTTGCCGGCCCCGCGGCCGGCTCGCCGCGTCCGGGCGTGACGGAGGCTTTCGGACGGTCGCAGCCTGATCTACGGGGCTGTGACAAGTGACTGAAACAGGCGGACTTAATGCAGTATCGGTGGTTGGGTGCGGCGGCGCTGGCGCTCGCGATATCCGCGCAGGGTTCGGCGCAGGACACCGTCAAACAGACCCCCGGTAGCCGCACCACCGACACGCAGCATCGTCCTCGCGCGGGCGTTCGTCGCGACAGCGATCTCTCCCCGTCGGCACTGACCGCCGATACGCAGCGTACCCCGCCGCCCGGGCTGTTCGCCGACTGGTTCGATATCCGCAAAAGGCTGGCGGATCGCGGGATCGGGCTCAGCGCGCGCTATGCCTCCGAGAGCGGCTATAATTTTTCGGGCGGGGACCGGAAGCTGCTGCGCGAGACCGGACAGTTCGACGTTGGCATGCTGCTCGATCTCGACAAGGTAGCTGGGCTCCAGGGCGGGGCGTTCCAGGCGACCATCACCTATCGCCGGGGCCGCGATCTCGGCGCCGACGCCAATCTCGGCGTGCTGCAACAGGTGCAGGAGGTGTATGGCCGCGGCCAGACGTTGCGCCTGACGCAGTTCTGGTACGAGCAGAAACTGGGGGAGACGCTCGAACTGAAGATCGGGCGGACCAATCCCGGCGAGGATTTCGCGGTCTTCTCCTGCTATTTCCAGAATCTGAGTTTCTGCGGCGCGCAGCCCGGCAATCTGGTCGGCGATTACTGGTATAACTGGCCCGTCGGGCAATGGGGCGCGCGGCTGCGCTACGACCTCAACGACCGGCTGACGCTGAAGACCGCCGCCTATGAGGTGAACCCACGCAATCTCGAAAGGGACTTCGTGATCGGCCGGTTCCACGGCGCGACCGGCGTGCTCGTGCCGATCGAAGCCGAATGGCGGCGCGGCGATGACGATGGCCGCGTCGGCGCGTACAAGGTCGGCGGCTGGATCAACACGTCGAACGGCGACGATGTGTTCTACGACCGCAATCGACAGCCGATCGTGATCACCGGGCTCGAACCGCTTCGGCGCAGCGCGCGCTACGGTGTGTTTTTCAACCTCCAGCAACAGCTCACGGGCACCTCGAAGGACGGCAAGTCCGTTACCGGGCTCAGCGTGTTCCTCAACGCGACGCAGGCCGATCGGCAGACCTCGGTGACCGACAACCAGGTCGCGGCGGGCCTGTTCTACAAGGGGCTCGTGCCGTGGCGGCCCGGCGATATCCTCGGCGTCGGCGTCGCGCGGACCAATGTGAACGGGCGCGTCGCGAAGGGGCAGGCACGCGATCCGACCCGGCCGGCGGTGCAGGATGCGGAATATGCGTCGGAAATCTATTACAGCGTGCATCCGACCAGGTGGCTGGAGTTGCGGCCGAACGTGCAGCTCATCCACAATCCGGGCGGCGTGCAGGATGCCCGCGATGTCGGCGTGCTCGGGTTGAAGGGTGCGATCACGCTGTAGGGGAGTCGGTCTTTCCCCTCCCGTCATCCTGACGGGGACTGTGCTGTCGGACGCGCATTCAATACTGAACCCGCGCCGAATTCAGTGGCGGTTCAAGCGCGGGCCGGCAATCGTCCCCGACCCAAGGAGATTTCGATGTTCAACACCCGCCCTGCAGCGATCGCGACGATCGCCGCCCTTTCGGTCGCAGCGATGCCGGCCCCGCTCGCCGCACAGGCGACCGGCGACCTCGCCGCCGTCCAGCGTCATCTTCAGTCGGTCAACACGATGACCGCCGACTTTTCCCAGGCGGATCGCAACGGCAAGGTCCTGACCGGCGTGCTGACGCTCAAGAAGCCCGGCAAGCTCCGCTTCCAGTATGAAAAGGGAGTGCCGATCCTGATCGTCGCGGAGGGCGGCGCGCTGACCTTCATCGACTATTCGGTCAAGCAGGTGCAGCGCTGGCCGATCAAGAATTCGCCGCTCGGCGTACTGCTCGATCCGTCGCGCGACATCACGCGCTATGCCAAGCTGGTCGAGGGCTATGATCGCCGCGTCGTATCGGTCGAGGCGAACGATCCGAAGCACCCCGAATATGGCCGCATCACGCTGGTGTTCGCGCGCGATCCCGCCGCGCCGGGTGGGCTGATGCTGCAGGGCTGGGTTGCGCTCGACAGCCAGAACAACCGCACGACGATTCGTCTGTCGAACCAGAAGTTCGGCGGCACCGTCAGCGATAGCGTCTTCCGCTGGAACGATCCCCGCCGAACGGCGTCGCCGCGCTGACACAAATCACACTTCGCGCCCGGACGGGCCCAGTCCAGGCTGGTGAATGCGTAAGCTGAACAAAAGCTACACTTTCATTCATCGGCCCGACAGGTTGAGGCCGCTAGAGGGTGGCTCGCGGATGTGGGTCGTTCGGGATTTTTCCCCCTGTTGCCCGGACGGTGTTTCCACATCCCGCCTGCGTGACGAACGCTGAGTCGGCCCTCGCTCCATGCCCCCGGAGCGGGGGTCTTTTCATATGAGGGCACGGGCCCTCCCGGCGGCGTATATCTTGCGCCGCGGCCCCCGCTGGCTTGTCCGCCCTTTGGTCCAACGCTACATCGCCTGCGTGAAGATCGTCTCCTGGAACATCAACTCGGTCCGTTTCCGGATCGGTATCGTCGAGCAATTTCTCCGCGAGGCCGCGCCCGACATCCTGTGCCTGCAGGAAACGAAGGTCATCAACGGCGACTTCCCGCTCGATGCGTTCCGTGCGCTCGGATACGAGCACATCGTCCTGCACGGGCAACGGATGCATCACGGCGTCGCGATCATCAGCCGCGTACCGATCACGGCCGACGACCGTCTCGACTGGCAGGCCAATAGCGAGGCGCGCCATGTCGGCGTCCGTCTCGAAAACGGCGTCCGTCTCGAAAACGTCTATATTCCCGCTGGCGGGGACGTTCCGGATCGCGAGGCGAACCCCAAATTCGGGCAGAAACTCGATTTCGTCGAGCGGATGACACAGTGGTCGGCGACGCTTTCGGGGCCGACGATCCTGGTCGGGGACTTCAATATCGCACCGCTCGAGTCGGACGTCTGGAGCCACAAGCAGTTGCTCGACGTCGTCAGTCACACGCCGGTTGAGGTGGAGGCGCTCGCGCGCTTGCAGGCAGCCGGAAACTGGGTCGATCTCGGCCGTCAATTCCATCCCGCACCGGCACGGCTGTTCACCTGGTGGAGCTACCGCGCAAAGGACTGGGCAGCCTCGGATCGCGGCAGGCGGCTCGATCATATGTGGGCTACGGGCGATGCCGCCGCTGCGGCGACAGCGCATCAGGTGTTCGAACCCTGCCGAAGCTGGCTGAAGCCGTCCGATCACGTTCCGATCATGACCGAGTTCGCGTTTTGAGCGCGCCCGCCGGTCTGCGCAAACCGTGACGATCGCGCCGCGCGATTCCGATCCAGCCGGCGCCAATCCTCGCGCGGCCGCCCGCGCAGTGGATGCGCTGCGTCGCGGCTGGCCGATCGCGATCGACGGGCTGACGCTTCTTGCCGTCGAAAGCGCCGATGCGGATCGGCTGGCGGCGTTCGATCCGTCGGAGACCGGCGGCGTGCTGATATCGTCGGGGCGCGCGGTCACGCTCAAGCTCGCCAACCAGCTCGACGCCGCGGACCCGACCACCCCCGTGCTGGTCGATCGTGCGCCATGGATCGACTTTGCCGCCGCGACCGCGCTCGCGGATCCGCAGTTCGATCTTGCGACACCGCTGAAGGGCCCGTTCCGTACCCTGCCGGTCCCGCACCCGGACGCCGCCACCGCGGCCTTGCGGCTTGCCCGGATCGCCGGTCTGCTGCCCGCGTTCTTCCTGGGCACGGGTACGCCGGAAGCGATCGCGACGACGCGCGACATCGACGCGCATGAGGACGCGACCCGGCTCGTCATCGCGACGCGCGCGCGACTGCCGGTGGAGGGTGCCGAGGATGCGGAGATCGTCGCGTTCCGATCGCCCGAAAGCGCCGACGAGCATATCGCGCTGCTGATCGGTCAGCCCAATGGCCAGCCGCCGCTTGTCCGCCTCCACAGCGAATGCCTGACGGGCGACGTGCTCGGCAGCCTCAAATGCGACTGCGGCCCACAGCTTCACGCGGCGATCGACGCGATCCGGCAAAGCGGCTGGGGCATATTGCTCTATCTGCGCCAGGAGGGGCGTGGCATCGGACTGGTCAACAAGCTGCGCGCCTATGCGCTGCAGGACCAGGGGTTCGATACGGTCGATGCCAACACGCGGCTCGGTTTCGCGATCGATGCGCGCGATTTCGGCGTCGCCGCGCGGATGCTGACGCTGTTGTCGCAGGATCAGGTCCGGCTGCTCACGAACAACCCCGCCAAGGTCCTCGGGCTCGAGGCGAGCGGCGTGCGGGTGGCAGAACGTGTCCCGCACGCGCTTCCCGCCAATCCGCACAACAGCCGGTATCTCGCGACCAAGCGCGATCGTACCGGACACCAGCTTTGAGCGACATTCCACCGTCGCGGCGGCTGATCGTCGTCTTCGGCGCCGCGGTCCGGCCCGACGGGAACCCGAGCCCCACGCTCGCGCGCCGGATCGCGTTCGCCGCCGCCGCCGCTGCGCGCTATACCGAAGCCGAACTCTTCTGCTCGGGCGCAAAGGGCGATCACGGTCCGTCCGAAGCCTCGGTCATGGCCGGGCTGTTGTCCGAAACCGTCGATCCGTCGCGCATCCACCTCGACGAGAAGAGCGTCGATACGCTGCAGAGCGTGATCGCCGCGACGCGGTTCGCCCGCGCGGGCCGGTACGCGCAGTGCATGATCTGTACCGACGGCTATCATCAGCCGCGCATCCGGATGCTGTTTGCGATGCTCGGCATGCCCGCAACCGCGATCCACGTGCCGCACGGCGGCAGTCGTCGCTACCAGATCAAGATGCGTACGCGCGAGGCCGCCGCGATACCCTATGATCTCGTCGCCGGCATCGGTGCGATCCTGCGCAGGCGACGGCACTGATCGCGCCGCGGACGCCGCCGATCTAGGCCATCAACCGGGCGACCGCGTCGAAATCTTCCGCGAGCGCATCGACGCCGATCGCCTTCAGCCGATCACCATGCCCTGCCCCGCAATGCGTGCCTGCGGACAAGCCGATGACATAGCCACCCGAGGCTACCGCGCCCGTCGCGCCGACGGGCGAGTCCTCGAGGATCGCGGTGCGCGTGATGTCGACGCCCAGTCTCTGCGCACCGAACAGATAGAGATCGGGTGCGGGCTTGCCGTGCTCGACATGCTCGCGACCGCTGTAGAGATGGTCGCCGAACGCATCGCGCAGGCCGATATGATCGAGATGCCGCGCGATCCAGCGCGTCGGGCTCGACGACACGATCGCCTTCGGCAAATCCTTTGGCAGCGACCGGACGAACGCGACCGCGCCCGCGATCGCATCGATCCCCGCCGCCATCACGCGATCGTCCTCGGCCTTGCGCGCGGCGTAGAAATCGTCGGGAAGCGGCCGGTCGATCCAGCGTTCGACCGCGTCGACGAACTGCGGTCCGGCCAGCCCCATGAAATTGGCCATCGAGATCGGCTGCCGTCGTCGGATGCCCGGCCGCGGTCAGCCATTCGGCGATGTGGCGATTGCCGATCGCCTCGCTGTCGATCAGAACCCCGTCGAAATCGAACAGCAGCGCGTCGAAGCGGACCGACGCCATCATGCCCGGGTCCCGCGCGCGCCGAACAGCGCGCTGCCGATCCGGACATGAGTCGCGCCGATCGTGACCGCGGTCTCGAAATCGTCGGACATGCCCATGCTGAGCCCGGTCAGGCCATGATCGCGTGCCAGCTTGGCGAGCAGCGCGAAATACGGCGCCGGCTCGACATCAGCGGGCGGCAGGCACATCAACCCCGCGACCGGAAGCCCCGCCGTGCGCGCCGCCTCCAGCAGAGCGGGCAATTCGGCAATCGCGCAGCCCCCTTTTGCGGCTCGTCGCCGATATTGACCTGAAGGAAACACTCGGGCCGACGTCCGCTCTCGTCCATCGCCTTCCCGAGCGCCTTGACCAGCGACGGCCGATCGACGGCGTGGATCGAGTCGAACAGCGCAACCGCATCGGCGGCCTTGTTCGACTGCAGCTGCCCGATCAGATGCAACGCGACGTCCGGATAACGCTCGCGCAGCGCTGGCCATTTCTCGGCAGCCTCCTGCACGCGGTTCTCGCCAAACACACGCTGGCCCTGTTCCAGCAGAGGCTCGATCGCCTCGACCGGATGCGTCTTCGATACCGCGATCAGCGTCACCTCCGCGGGTTTTCGCCCGGCAATCGCCGCCGCCCTCGCGATCCGGTCGCGGATCGCGGCGAGCGGTGTCACGGCGTGGGGGGCAAGATCTGCGGTCGAATTCATCTCTGTCATGATGCGCGCTATAGGCAGCGAAATGCGGCGCCGAAACCCTGTCCCACGTCAGTGGCTGATGACCGACGAGCGAATGGGCGACGCGCTATGGCGTGCGCTGCGGCGCCTGCCGCCGGGATCGGGTGTCGTGTTCCGCCATTATGCAACCCCGCCGGCGGAACGTCGTACCCTGGGACTGGCGATTCGCAGGATAGCGCATGCGCGGGGACTGGTGCTGGTCTCGGCTGGCGCGATGCCGGGTATCGATGCTCGGCACGGTGGACATCGGCCAAAACCGTCTGCTCTGTTCACCAGGGCCGTGCACGACCGGCGAGAGGCGCAAGCCGCCGCGATCGCGAAAGCCGATGCGGTGTTCGTGTCGCCGGTCTATCCGACACGCTCGCATCCCGGCGCCCCGGCGATCGGGCCGGCCAAGGCCCGTCGTATCGGCCGTGCCGCCGGCGCGCCGATGATCGCGCTCGGTGGCGTGACCCGAGTACGGTGGCGGAAATTACGGTTGATCGGCTTTTACGGCTGGGCCGCGATCGATGGCTGGCAGTGATCGCGGGATAAGACGCTCTGCCCATGACGGGCACGCGCTCAGAAGCGGAACGCGGTACCGAGATAGACCGCCTGGCTGTCGCGGCGGTCGTCGTCGAGACGCACAAACCGCTCACGATCCGACCGATAGCGAACACCGGCGGTGACATCTATGTTGCGCGTCAGCGAATAGGATCCGCCGAGATCGACCGAATAGCTCGGCATGTCCTCGACGAGCCGCGGCGTGTTAGCCATCGGCCGGTCGGCCGCCGCCTTCACGCTGCCGGTGAAGCGCTTGCCGGCATAGCTGACCGCAAGATCGGCCGAACTGCGGCTGCCCGGCATGCCCGCCAGATCGATCTTTGCAAGATCGCCCGAAACCGCGAACCGCTTCCACCCGACCGACATGCCAAGATTATAGGCGATCGGCGCGAGCCCGACGGTCGGCGCGCTGCTGGTCGCAAGATGCGTGGTATCGATACCGCGGTTCGTCTGCGCGCGTACCGCGACGGTTACCGCACGGTTGTCGCGGCGAGTCTCGGCTGGCGTGAACCGGAAGCTGCCGGCATCGAAGCCGCCACGCGCGAACAGGGCAGCGAGCCGCGGATCGGCCGCCGATGGCGTGAACGACCCCGTCCCGCGAACCGCGAGCGGCGGACGCTTGGCGATCCGGACCTGCTGTTCGGACGCGCCGAACGCGGGCGCGACGAAAGCCGCGGCGGTCGCAACCACCCCAGCAAGCATCCCGACCATCACGCGTTTGGCGACCAACACCACGACTCCCTGCGAATATTTTATAAATGACCCTGTTACGAGTCTTTCGCTGAACGGCGCCTAACACGGTTTGATCCCCGTCAGCCATCCACACCCGGCAATTCTCCGCAGGTGTTGCATTAGGCACACAGCCGCCCGCGCCCGGCCCGATCGGCCACGCCGCCTTCCCCCTGGCCAATGCGCGCTCCGAACGCGCGCGCACATCAGGACGCACGACGACCGGGATCGTCCGCGGCGATCCTTGCGGGTCGGGGGTCGCCCCTGTAGAGGCTGGACACATTTTATTGCCAGGATGATGCCGATGTTCCGCCCGCGTACCGCCCTCGTGGTTCTCGCCGCTCTGCCGCTGGTCGCGTGCGGCGGCGGCAGCGCCCGTCCCAAGGCCGATCTGGCCGCCTCCAAGATCACCACGATCGGCGTCAACAGCTATCTCTGGCGCGCGTCGCTCGACACGCTCAGCTTCATGCCGCTGCTCCAGACCGACTCGAACGGCGGCGTCATCGTCACCGACTGGTACGTCAATCCGCAGACCCCGTCCGAGCGGATGAAGGTAACGGTATCAATCCTCGACCAGGATCTGCGCGCGGATGCGCTGCGGATCGCCGCACTGCGCGAGATCAACCGCAACGGCCAGTGGGTGTCCGCGCCCGTGCAGGCTGCGACCACGCAGAAGCTTGAGGACATCATCCTGACCAAGGCCCGCGACCTGCGTCGCGCCTCGATCGCGGGCTGAGGACGACATCATGGCGTCGCGTTTCAATGCGTTGAAGGCGGACGCGGCGTGGCAGAAGGTCTGGGACGAACGCAACACGTTCGCCGCCGACGATTCTTCGACCAAGCCGCGCTCGTACGTGCTCGAGATGTTCCCCTATCCGTCGGGGCGCATCCATATGGGGCATGTCCGGAACTATACGATGGGCGACGTACTCGCGCGGTTCCGTCGGATGAAGGGCATGGAAGTGCTCCATCCGATGGGCTGGGACGCGTTCGGCATGCCCGCCGAGAATGCGGCGATGGAAAAGGGCGTGCATCCGGGCAACTGGACGCGCGCCAACATCGCGACGATGAAGGCGCAGCTGAAGCGCCTCGGCTTCGCGCTCGACTGGACGCGCGAACTGGCGACGTGCGAGCCCGACTATTACGGGCACGAACAGGCGCTGTTCCTCGACCTGTTCGCGGCGGGGCTCGTCTACCGCAAGGAATCGGCGGTCAACTGGGATCCGGTCGACATGACCGTGCTCGCCAACGAGCAGGTGATCGACGGGCGCGGCTGGCGCTCGGGTGCGCTGGTCGAGCGGCGCAAGCTGTCGCAGTGGTTCCTCAAGATCACCGACTTTGCCGACGAGCTGGTCGACGGTCTCGGCGCGCTCGAGCATTGGCCCGACAAGGTCAAGCTGATGCAGGAGAACTGGATCGGCCGCAGCCAGGGGTTGCAGTTCAAGTTCGCGCTCGCGGGCAATGCAACCGGGATCGACTCGGTCGAGGTGTTCACGACTCGCCCCGACACGATGTTCGGATCGAGCTTCGTCGCGGTCGCTGCGGATCATCCGATCGCGCGCGCGATCGCCGAGACGAACCCCGATGCGGCTGCGTTCATCGAACTCTGCAAGCGTGGCGGGACCACCGCCGCCGAGCTCGATACGCAAGAGAAGTTGGGCTTCGACACCGGTATCCGCGCGACGCATCCGCTTGATAAGACGTGGGAACTCCCCGTCTACATCGCGAACTTCGTGCTGATGGAATACGGCACGGGCGCGGTGTTCGGCGTGCCCGCGCATGATCAGCGCGATCTCGATTTCGCGCGCAAATACGATCTGCCCGTCAAGCGCGTCGTCAGCGAAGGCGATGACGAGGCCCCCGTGTTCGTCGGCGACGCCGCCTGGACGGGCGCCGGCACCATCGTGAACTCGCACTTCCTCGACGGCATGGACATCGAGGACGCCAAGCGCGTCGTGATCGAGCGCGCCGAGGGCGAAGGCTGGGGCAAGGGCACGACCGTGTTCCGGCTGCGCGACTGGGGCGTCAGCCGCCAGCGGTATTGGGGCACGCCGATCCCGATCATCCACTGCGACGCGTGCGGCGCGGTGCCGGTGCCCAAGGACCAGCTGCCGATCGTGCTGCCCGAGGACGTCAGCTTCGACATCCCCGGCAACCCGCTCGATCGCCACCCGACGTGGAAGCATGTCCCCTGCCCCAGCTGCGGCGGGAATGCGCGGCGCGAGACCGACACGCTCGACACGTTCGTCGATCTGTCGTGGTATTTCATCCGCTTCGCCAGCCAGCCGGACGCCAAGCCGTTCGATCGGTCGGACGCGGAGAAGTGGCTGCCGGTCAACCAGTATATCGGCGGCGTCGAGCATGCGATCCTGCACCTGCTCTACGCGCGCTTCTGGACGCGCGCGCTGAAACATATCGGCATGCTCGACATCGCCGAGCCGTTTGCCGGGCTGTTCACGCAGGGCATGGTCACGCACGAGACGTACAAGTCCGCAGACGGCCGCTGGCTCGGCCCCGACGACGTGCGCGACGGCATCGAGATCGCGACGGGTGATGCGATCACCGTCGGTCGCGTCGAGAAGATGTCGAAGTCGAAGAAGAACACCGTCGATCCCGAGCCGATCGTCGACCAGTATGGCGCCGACGCGGTGCGCTGGTTCGTGCTCTCCGACTCGCCCCCGAGCGTGATCTGCCCTGGAGCGAATCGGGTATCGAAGGCGCGTGGCGGTTCGTCCAGCGTCTCTGGCGTCTGATCGAAGCCGACGATGCCGCCAAAGCCGAGGGCGACGACATCGCACTGCGCAAGCTCTGCCACCGCACGACAGTCGGAATCGAAAGCGATATCAATGCCTTGCAGTTCAATAAGGCGGTCGCTCGGCTCTATTCCTTGTGCAGCGCGATCGAGAAGGCACCGCCCTCCGCTGACCGCGAACAGGCGATCCGCACGTTGCTGCTGCTCGTCAGCCCGATGGTGCCGCACGTCGCCGAGGAAGCCTGGGCAACCGCGGGCAACGACGGCCTGATCGCCGACGCTGCGTGGCCCGCGGTCGATCCGGCGCTGCTCGTCGATGACGAGGTCACCATTGCGGTGCAGGTCAACGGCAAGCTGCGCGACACGTTGGTGTTCCCCAAGGGCGCGCCGAAGGACGAGGTCGAAGCCGCTGCGCTTGCCTCGGAGAAGATCGTCCGCCTGCTCGAGGGCAAGCCGCCCCGGAAAGTGATCGTCGTGCCCGACCGTCTCGTGAACATCGTCGCATGACACGGCTGCGTATCCTCGCCGGTGCGCTGATGCTGCCCGTCACGCTCGCCGGCTGCGGGCTGCAGCCCTTGTATTCGGGCGGCAGCACGGGCGCGGTCGCAGGCGCGCTCGGACAGGTCGAGATCGCGCCGATCGAGGGCAAGGCGGGCTGGCTGATGGCAACCGCACTCCGCGACCGCATGCCGTCGAACGGGAGCGCGCCGCTGTACCGCGTCGACATTCGGCTCGACGACCAGATCAGTGGTCTGGGCGTGCGGCGCGACGACAGCGTCTCGCGCGAACGCCGCGTCCTGCGTGCACGCTATCAGCTCGTCCGCATCGGCGACGGATCGGTGCTGCTCGACGCGACCGCGGGGTCCGACGCCGGCATCGACGTCGTTCGATCCGAATATGCGACGATCGCCGCGGAAAACACCGCGCTCGAACGGCTGTCGGCGATCGTCGCAGACCAGATCGTCGCGCGTATTGCGCTCTATGCCCGACGAACCCCGGCGAGCCGTGCCGTGATCGATCCCCCGCGACCAGCCCGACGCCGTGAAGGCCAGCGCTGCCCAGATCCGCGCGGCGCTGGCCAAACCCGGCCCCGACATCCGTCTCTATCTGCTCCACGGCCCGGACGAGGCCGGCGCCGCCGATCTGGCCAGGACGCTCGGCAAGGCGATGGGTCCCGACGCCGAACGCGTCGATCTCGACGGTGCGCAGTTGAAGGGCGATCCGTCACGGCTCGCCGATGAGGCTGCGGCGATGTCGCTGTTCGCCACCGCGCGGCACGTCCGCGTGACGACCGCAGGCGAGGAAAGCCTGGAGGCCTTCACGACGCTGTTGAACGCCGATCGCGCGGGCAACCCCGTCGTGGCGATCGCGCCATCGGTCAAGACGAGCGCGAAGATCGTCAAGCTCGCGCTCGAATCGCCGCGCGCGATGGCGTTTGCCTGCTACGCACCGACTGCGGCCGACGCCGAACGCCTCGCCGCGACGATGGCGGGCGATCAGGGGCTGCGCCTGGCAGGCGGCGTCGCGCGGCGGCTTGTCGAGACGACGGGCGGCGACCGCGCCGTGATGGCACGCGAGATCGACAAGCTCGCGCTGTATCTCGATGCCAGCGCCGAGCGGCCACAGGATCTCGAGCACGCTGCGCTGGACGCGGTGGGCGCCGACCTCGGCGATGCGGAAATGACGCGCGCGATCGACGCGGTGATCGAAGGCCGCGTCGCCGATCTCGGGACCGAGCTCGCGCTGCTCGAACAGGCGGGCACCTCGCCGATCCCGTGGCTGCGCCAGCTTGTCCGTCGGCTCGTGACGCTGGCCGACATGCGCGGGGAGATCGATCGTGGCGAGGCGGTCGATGTCGTGATGAAGCGCCACCGCGTCTTTTTCCGCGAGGAAGCCCAGACCGCCAAGTCCCTGCGGCGCTGGTCGCCGACGATGCTGTCCACGGCGATCGCACGCGTCCGAGCCGCCGAGCGCGCGATCATGGCTTCGGGCAACGCGGGCAGTGTCGTCGCCGAAGCTGCGGTCGTGGCCTTGTCACAGGCGATCGCGCGACGGAATTGACGCCGACGCCATCGGCCTCACTCCAGGTCGACGTCGGTGCCGATCAACTAATGAGAGCCGACGCCGACCGTCAGATCGCGCCGCCCGTCAGCCGCTGGCAGACCATGTCGAGCTGATCGAGCGTCGAATAGCTGAGCGTCAGCGTCCCACCGGTCTCGCTATGTGCGACACGGACTTGCAGGCCGAGGAGGTCCGCGAGTTGCCGCTCGAGGGCGGCGATATCCGCATCGGGTATCCGTGCGTCGGCCGGCGGGGTCGCAGCGCGCCCGCCCGACCGCGATCGTCCCGGCTTCGCATCGCGCGCCAGCTTCTCGGTTTCGCGGACCGACAGACCCCGTTCGACGACTTGATCGGCGAGCGTCTCGACGTCGGGCGACCCCAGCAATGCGCGCGCATGGCCCATTGACAGCGATCCATCGACGACCTGCGCCTGGACCTGCGCCGGCAGTTCGAGCAGTCGGAGGAGGTTCGCGACGTGACTGCGCGACTTGTGGACGATCCGCGCGAGCACTTCCTGCGTATGGCCATATTCGCCGGCGAGCCGCTGATAGGCCTGCGCCTCTTCGATCGCGTTCAGATCCTCGCGCTGGATGTTCTCGATCAGCGCGATCTCGAGCGTTTCCGCATCATCGAAGTCTCGGACGACGACCGGCACCTCATGGAGGCGCGCGCGTTGCGCCGCCCGCCAGCGGCGTTCGCCCGCGACGATCTGGTAATCATGCCCGTGTGGGCGAACGACGATCGGCTGGATCAGACCGCGCGCGGCGATCGATGCGGCCAGCTCGTTGAGCATCGCCTCGTCGAAATGGCGGCGCGGCTGATCCGGATGCGGCGACAGCGAGCTCACCGGCAACATGCGCACGCCCGATTGCGTCGGCGTCTCGCCACCAGCATTGACCGGCGCCTCGCGCGCCATCTCGCCCAGCAGCGCGTTGAGACCGCGTCCCAGACCGGGCCGGCCGCGCTTCGTACCTTCACTCATACCAACACCCTCACGCGGCCGCCTGCGCCGCCACGGGAAGGCGACCGATCATTTCTCGGGCAAGCGCTATATAGGCCTGCGACCCGCTGCATCGATGATCGTAGATCAGCGCGGGCAGACCGTGGCTGGGCGCTTCCGACAACCGGACGTTGCGCGGGATCACCGTTTCGAACACGACCTTGCCAAGCACCGCACGCACATCCGCCGACACCTGATCGGTCAGCCGGTTTCGACGATCATACATCGTCAGCGCGACCCCCAGGATCGACAGTCCCGGATTGAAGCGCTGGCGGATCCTCTCGACGGTGCTGAGCAGCTGCGACAGCCCCTCGAGCGCGAAGAACTCGCACTGCAGCGGCACGAGCAGCGAGTCCGCCGCAACCATCGCGTTGATCGTCAGCAAGCCCAGCGACGGCGGACAGTCGATCAGCGCGATATCCCAATGCCCCGTCGCAGCCTGCATCGCCCGGTCGAGCCGGTGCGTGCGTGCCTCGAATTCGACGAGTTCGATCTCAGCGCCGGAAAGATCGACGGTTGCCGGAATCACGTCGAGGCGCGGCACGCGGCTCTGGACGACCGCCTGATCGATCGTCGCCTCGCCGACGAGCACGTCGTAGCTCGACTTGATCCGCTGCGACTGGCCGATGCCGAGGCCCGTCGAGGCATTGCCCTGCGGATCGAGATCCACGAGCAGGACGCGCATCCCCGTCGCCGCGAGCGCGGTGGCAAGATTGATCGCACTGGTGGTCTTGCCCACCCCGCCCTTTTGATTGGCTACGGCGATCGTGATCACCGCTTGTGCACCTGTGTCAGAACCACGATCGACGACTCCGCATTCGTGACACTGTGTTCCACGTGGAACATAAACCGCCACTGTTGCCGCAACGCGGTGATCTCGGCCTCATCAAGACGTCCCCGAGGCAAGAGCCACCGCGTCTCGGTTGTGGCGCAGTGTGCCGCGCCGCGCAAAAGGTTTTCCAGTGATGCAACGGCGCGGGCCGATATGATGGACGCCTTCACGCTGACCGATTCCACCTTGGCGGCATGGACGGCGACCTGCCCACCCAGCCCCAGCCGCGCGACGCAGAGGCCGAGGAAATCGGCCCGGCGCCGTCTGGGCTCGACCAGATCGACGGGGCCGTCGCGCACCAGCGCGACGACCATGCCGGGGAAGCCGCCGCCGGTGCCGATATCGAGCCAGCGTCCGACGTCGGGCGCCTCCCCTGCGAGCGCGACCAGCTGGAGCGAATCGACCACATGCCGCTCCCAGATCGTCGGGATCGTCGAGGGCGCGATCAGGTTCTGATGCTCCGTTTCCGCCACGACCATCTCGACGAACGCAGACACCCGGTCCGTCGCGTCGGCACCAAAGCGGTCGCTCACCCATGTCTTCGCGTCGTCTTCGGTCATGCGGCTACTCGTTTCGTATGCAACAGCACGGCCGACAGCGCCGCGGGGGTGATCCCGCGGACACGCGCCGCGGCGGCCAGCGATGTCGGTCGCGCGACGCTCAACCGATCGATCATCTCGTTCGACAGTCCCGGTATGCGATCATAGGCAAGGTCTTCGGGCAGCCGGATCGCCTCGTCCGCGCGCAGTCTGGCGACTTCCTGCGCCTGGCGTTCGATATACGGCGCGTACCGTGCATCCTCGAGAACCTCGTCGATCACCGCCGGCGGCATCCCGTCCGCGGCATCGGGCGCGACATGTGACAGCATCACGCCATCGAAACGCAGCCAGTCGAACGCGGTGCGACGCGCGCCATCGCGACCGATCGCAACGCCTTGATCCGCGACATAGGTCGCCGTCCGCTCGCAATTCAGCGCCGAGCGAAACGTCGCACGCTGTTCCGCCAGCCGGTGCTGGTGCGCCCGACGCTCGACCCCGAGACATCCCGCGGCAAGCGCGATCCCGCCAAGACGCGTTTCGGCATTGTCCGCACGCAGTGACAGGCGGAACTCCGCACGCGCGGTCAACATCCGATACGGCTCGGTCACGCCCTGCAGCACCAGATCGTCGATCATCACGCCGAGATAGCTCGATGCCCGGTCGAGGATCACCGGCGCTAAGTCGCAGGCATGCGCGGCCGCATTGAGGCCCGCGACGAGCCCCTGCCCCGCCGCTTCCTCATACCCCGTCGTCCCATTGATCTGCCCCGCACAGAACACGCCCTCGATCGCACCGAGCGCGAGGCGTGTATCGAGCGCGCGTGGGTCGATATGGTCATATTCGACGGCATAGCCGGGCATCGTCATGAGGACGCGCTCGAGCCCCGGGATCGTCGCGAGCATCGCCGCCTGCACCTCGGTCGGCAGCGACGTCGACAGCCCGTTGGGATAGACGGTCGAGTCATCGAGACCCTCGGGCTCGAGGAAGATCTGATGCCCGTCACGGTCGCCGAACCGGTGGACCTTGTCCTCGATCGACGGGCAATAGCGCGGGCCGGCCGCTTCGATGGCCCCGGTGAACAGTGGCGATCGGTCGAAGGCGGCACGGATGACCGCGTGCGTCTCATCCGTCGTCCGCGTGATCGCGCACGCGATCTGCGGGAGCGGCCGCGCGACGGTCATCGGCGACATCGTCCACGCTTCGACATCGGTCGGCTGTTCGTCGAGCGAAGCCCAGTCGATCGTGCGGCCATCGAGCCGGGGCGGCGTCCCGGTCTTCAATCGCGCCATCGGCAGCGCGCGGTCGCGGAGCTGGTCCGCGAGTGGCTTTGCGGCGCGCTCTCCGATCCGCCCGCCCTCTGCGCGATCGTCGCCACGAAAGATCCTGCCGCCGAGAAACGTCCCCGTCGCCAGCACGACCGCACGCGCGGCGACGATCGATCCGTCTGCCAGGACGATACCGGCGACACGATCACCATCGAAACTCAGTGCGACGGCCTCCCCCTCGACCACCGTCAGTCCGGCGGTTGCGGCGAGCATCGTCTGGATTGCGTCGGCATAGAGACGCCGGTCGGCCTGGACACGCGGCCCCTGGACCGCGGCGCCCTTGCTGCGATTGAGCATCCGGTAATGGATCGCGGCCGCATCTGCCGCACGGCCGATCAGCCCGTCAAAGGCATCGACCTCGCGCACCATGTGGCCCTTGCCCAAGCCACCGATCGCCGGATTACACGACATCGCTCCGATATGACGCGCATCGAATGAGACCAAAGCCGTCCGCGCACCCCGGCGCGCCGCCGCGGCTGCGGCCTCGGTTCCGGCATGGCCTCCGCCAACCACCACTACATCGAACATGCCGCCGTCCTAGGACCATGCGGCCGGCCGGTCAAAGCTGTTCCACGTGGAACATCATTTGCCGATGCAAAAGCGTCCGAACAGCGCGTCGAGCATTTCCCCGGTCGCATCGAGCCCGAGCACCTCGGCGAGGATGCTTCGCGCGCGACGCAAATGCTCGGCGACGATCAGAGGGTCGGCAGACGTTTCTTTCAGCGTCGCGATCGCTGCGGCGCATTGGCGCCGTTGATGCGCCTTCAGGGCAACGCCGTCGCTCCGCGGGAGCAGGGCATCCGCCCGCCGGTGCAGCTCGTCCCACAGCCGGTCGATCGACGCCGGGTCGGTTTGTGCAATCGCGATCGCCCGCCCCTCCGGCACGACATCGCGACCTGCGAGATCGGCGCGGGCGTGCACCCAGATCGCATCGTCCCGCGGCGGCGCGGTGTCGGCAAGCCAGACGAGAATGTCGGCAGTCGTTATCGCCTGCTCCGCGCGCGTGACGCCGATCGCCTCGATCGGATCGAGCGTGTCGATCAGTCCGGCGGTATCGGTCAGCACATAGGCGATGCCACCGCGCATCACCGGGACGTCGATCCGATCGCGCGTCGTCCCCGATATGGACGAGACGATCGCAGCGTCGCGCTCGCCCATCAGGTTGAGCAAGGTCGACTTGCCGCTGTTGGGCGGTCCGCCGATCACCACGCGGATGCCATCCTTGAGCCGTTCGACGGGCGGCGCATCGACCACGCCAGCGATCCTGTCCGCGAGCGCGTCGACCGCCAGCCGGATTGCGTCGAACGCCGCGGCGTCGCTCGCCACGTCATCCTCGTCGGAGAAGTCGAGCATGGCCTCGATCCGCGCCGAGAGCATCGCGACGTCGTCCATCCAGCCCCGCACGGCCTGGCTCACGCGCCCCTCGGCCGCGTTGATCGCGGCGATACGCTGGCCCTCGGTCTCTGCCTCGAGCAGATCGGCAAGGCCCTCCGCCTCGGTCAGATCGATCCGTCCGTTGGTCAGCGCACGCCGCGTGAACTCCCCCGGCTCGGCGGGTCGCAGCCCCGGGACCAGCGACAGCGCCCGCTCGACCGCGGCGATCACCGCGCGGCCGCCGTGACAGTGAAACTCGACCAGATCCTCGCCAGTCGCCGTTCGCGGTCCCGGAAAGACGATCACCAGCGCCCGGTCGAGCAACGCGCCGTCGGCATCGCGCAGTCCCCGCAAGCTGGCATGACGCGGCGCAGGCAGCCGACCCGCGAGCGTTTCCGCAGCGGTGCACGCAGCAGGCCCCGATATGCGGACGACTGCAATCGCAGCCGGCGGCCGTCCGCTCGACACCGCATAGATCGTCGTCATCGGATCGCTCAGCCGCCGGGCTTGTTCGCGCCATCGAACAGGCGTTTCCAGAACGTCATCCCCGCCTCGTTCATCGGTTGCCAGCTGCGCATCATCGTCTCGATCATCTCGGGTTTGATCTGCCCCTCGCCAAGGCCGGGCATCGCCTCGATCATCATGCTGACATAGCGGTCGTGAATCGGCGTCAGGTCGGGCAATCCGACCGCACGGCGCGCTTCTTCAGGGGTGCATTCGATTTCGATGTTCATCTTCATATGCGGCCCCTCACGATGCTGCTTGAGCCGCTCGTTCGCGCGCGGCATAGCGTATCGATGTATGCGCGGGATACAGCCTCGATCGCAACGCCAATCGGGACGGTCACGGTGCTCGGCACCGCGGACTGGATCACGGCCGTCACGATCGGGCCTGTCGATGCCGCGTCGTCGGCCAGCGACAGCCCCGCCGTGGATGAGGCGCTTCGTCAGCTCGCCGCCTATTTCGACGGCACGCTGACGCATTTCGACTTGCCGCTGGCCCCCTCCCCGACCGCGCGCGGCGGGACCTTGCGCGAGGC
Source organism: Sphingomonas sp. 22R3R2A-7 (assembly GCF_036856055.1). NCBI lineage: Bacteria > Pseudomonadati > Pseudomonadota > Alphaproteobacteria > Sphingomonadales > Sphingomonadaceae > Sphingomonas > Sphingomonas sp. 22R3R2A-7. Next base: position 2,371,342 of record NZ_JASPFR010000001.1, read on the forward strand.
GATCGTCGCGATCGGCTATGGCGAGACCGCGACCTACGGCACGCTTGCCCGCGCGATCGGGTCGAGCCCGCGTGCGATCGGCCAGGCCTGCGCGCGCAACCCCTTCCCAATTCTCGTCCCCTGCCACCGTGTTCTCGGAGCCGGAGGCGTACTTGGCGCGTATTCCGCCGGCGAAGGCCCGCACACGAAATCCCGGCTGCTCGATCTCGAGCGCCACCAAGGAGTATTGCTATGACGAACACGACGACCATCCCGACGCTTGCCGGCGACGGCGATTTCCACGCCTATCGCGCGGTCCCCGCCGGCACGCCCAAGGCCGCCATCATCGTGATCCAGGAGATCTTCGGCGTGAACGCGGGCATCCGTCGCAAGTGCGATACGCTCGCCGAAGCGGGCTATCTCGCGATCGCACCCGACCTGTTCTGGCGGCTCGAGCGTGGCATCGAGCTCGATCCGGACATCAAGCCCGAATTCGAGCGTGCGCTCGAGCTGATGGGCAAGTTCGATCAGGACAAGGGCATCGCCGATATCGAGGCGACGATCCGCGCCGCGCGCAGCGAACTCGGTGACGGCGCGAAGGTCGGCGCGGTCGGCTATTGCCTCGGCGGCCGCCTTGCGTTCATGACCGCGGCGCGGACCGACATCGATGCGAGCGTCGGCTATTACGGCGTCGGGATCGACGGGCTGCTCGGCGAGAAGCACGCGATCGCGCACCCGGTGCTGCTGCACGTTCCCGAGGAGGACCACTTCGTCGACAAGGATGCGCAGGCCGCGATGCACGCCGGGCTCGACGATCACCCCAAGGTCACGATCTACGATTATGCGGGCGAGGATCACGGCTTCGCGACCGAATTCGGCGAGCGCCGGTCGGATGCGTCGGCAAAGCTGGCCGACGAGCGGACGGCCAAGTTCTTCGCCGAGCATCTGGGCTAAGCGGCCTTCCCCCCAACCGGCGTCATTCCCGCGAAGGCGGGAATCCATACTGGCTAGCCTCGTCATAAGATCGCCAACCGTCGAGTTTATGGGTCCCCGCCTGCGCGGGGATGACGTTCAGGTTTATGTCGGGGGAGAAAACGCCAGGCCTGACGAAGCACGAGCGCCATAAAAAAGGCCTCGCCGGACGATCCCGGCGAGGCCTTTTCGGTATCCAGACGCTGTGGCGATCAGCCCAGCAGCGAGATGATCCCGAGCGTTTCGCCGGTGCCGACCCAGCCCTCGTAGATCATCTTTACCGCGACCACGAGGATCACCAGCAGGCCGATATAGGCGATCCAGCGATACCGGTTGATGACGCGCGCGATGTAGTTCGCAGCCAGACCCATCATCGCGACCGACAGCAACAGGCCGATGACGAGGATGCCCGGATGCTCGCGCGCCGCGCCCGCAACCGCGAGCACGTTGTCGAGGCTCATCGACACGTCGGCGACCGCGACCGCCCAGGCGGCGCTGGCAAAGCCCTTCGACGACTTGATCCCCGAGCGCTCGTCGCCCTGGATTTCCTCGGAGCCGGCGTTCTGCGCACCCTCGCGGATTTCGCGCCAGAACTTCCAGCTGACCCACAGCAGCAGCAGGCCGCCCGCGAAGATCAGCCCGACGATCCCCATCAGCCATGTCACGATCAGCGCGAAGAAGATGCGCAGGACGAGCGCGGCGCCGATGCCGATCAGGATGACCTTCTTGCGCTGGTCGGCGGGAAGCCCCGCGGCGAGCGCGCCGACGACGATCGCATTGTCGCCTGCGAGGACGAGGTCGATCATCAGGACCGATCCGAACGCGGCCAGCGCCTTCGGATCACCAAGGTCGGAGAAATCGGCGACGATATGCTGCCAGATCTCCAGCGGCGAGCCGGGTCCGGCGACTCCCGATGCGGCGGTGGCCAGCATGGCGATGATACTCAAGATGTCAGCTCCCGGAGACGAGCCACCGCCGGTGCGTGGAGGTGGCGGATTTCATGGTGTTTCATAGCAAAGCGGCACACGAAAGCCATTGCTCTCGCGTGCCGCTTTGGAACTGTTGGTCGGCGCCGCGGCAAAGCCGCGTCGTCGGTCGGGGCGCTGCCCCGCCGGCCGAACCGGTGCGAGTCCTGCTGCAGCGTGCAGCAGGCCGCACTCGGTTACTGATTCATAGAATCGAAGAAATTCTCGTTGGTCTTCGAATCCTTCATCTTGTCGAGCAGGAACTCCATCGCGTCGATCGTGCCCATCTGCATCAGGATGCGACGCAGGACCCACATCTTGGAGAGCTTGGCCTTGTCGACCAGCAGCTCTTCCTTGCGCGTGCCCGACTTGCCGACGTCGAGCGCCGGGAAGATGCGCTTGTCAGCCACCTTGCGGTCGAGCACGATTTCCGAGTTGCCGGTGCCCTTGAACTCCTCGAAGATCACCTCGTCCATGCGGCTGCCCGTGTCGATCAGCGCGGTGGCGATGATCGAGAGCGAGCCGCCCTCCTCGATGTTGCGCGCGGCACCGAAGAAGCGCTTCGGGCGCTGCAGCGCGTTCGCATCGACACCGCCGGTCAGGACCTTGCCCGACGACGGCACGACGGTGTTGTAGGCACGACCCAGACGCGTGATCGAGTCGAGCAGGATCACCACGTCCTTCTTGTGCTCGACCAGGCGCTTGGCCTTTTCGATCACCATCTCGGCGACCTGGACGTGGCGCTGCGCGGGTTCGTCGAACGTCGAGCTGACGACCTCGCCCTTCACGCTGCGCTGCATGTCGGTGACTTCCTCGGGGCGCTCGTCGATCAGCAGGACGATCAGGAACACCTCGGGGTGATTGTCGGTGATCGCCTTGGCCATGTTCTGCAACATGACCGTCTTGCCGACGCGCGGTGGCGCGACGATCAGCGTGCGCTGGCCCTTGCCCTGCGGCGACACGATGTCGATCACGCGCGCCGACTTGTCCTTGACGGTCGGGTCGGCGGGATCGAGCGTCAGCTTGCTCTCGGGGTAGAGCGGCGTGAGATTGTCGAAATTGACGCGGTGGCGGACGACGTCGGGATCGTCGAAATTGACGGCGGTGAGCTTCACCAGCGAGAAATAGCGCTCGCCATCCTTCGGCCCGCGGATCTCGCCCTCAACCGTGTCACCGGTACGCAGGCCGAACTTCCGGACCTGGTTCGGCGAGATGTAGATGTCGTCCGGCCCTGCCAGATAGTTGCTCTCGGGCGAGCGCAGGAAGCCGAAACCGTCGGGCAGCACCTCGATCGTGCCGAGCCCCATGATCTGGTCGCCATTGTCCGCCTGCACCTTCAGGATCGCGAACAGCAGGTCCTGCTTGCGCAGCGTCGAGGCGCTCTCGACCCCCAGTTCCTCGGCAAGCTGAACCAGCTCGGCAGGCTTCTTTTTCTTCAGGTCTTTGAGATGCATGGGGATTTCCGGATAGCGATCAACGGGAACAGGTTCGGTCTGCGCGTGCGCTGGAAAGCGGAACTGGGCGAGCCGAACAGGCAGGACCACACGACCGGGCAGGACGCCAGGAGGCCGTGCTGGGAATCGGGGTAGAATTGGGGGGCTGTTAGTCAAGCGGGGACAAGGCGACCGCCATCACCGTCATCCTGGGCTCGACCCAGGATCCAGAGCCACGAGCGGTGTCCTCCGCCGCTCTGGATCCTGGATCATGTCCAGGATGACCTAGGGAGTCAGAACGGCTTCACGATCACCAGCACGACGATCAGCGTCACCGCGAGCGCGGGAATCTCGTTGAGCATCCGCAGCTGCTTGCCCGTCAGCGTCGGCTTCCCCGCCGCGAGCTTCTTCGCATAGCCGACCGTCCAGCCATGATAGCCCGTGAGCAGGAACACCAGCAGCAGCTTGAGGTGCAGCCACCCGAGCCCCGGCGCGCCATCCGCCAGCCCGAGGTTCAGCGCCAGCGCGAGTCCGAGCACCCAGACGACGATCATCGCCGGCGTCAGGATGATCTTCCGGATCTTGGCCTCACGCTCGACCCAGCTCGCCGCCTCGGCGGCATCGCCTGCGGCCAGCGCTTCCTGATGATAGACGAGATAGCGCGGCAGCATGAACAGCCCCGCCATCCAGAAGATCACGAAGATCAGGTGCGCGGCCTTCACCCAGTCATAGGACGCCCCGAGAAAACCGCTCATGTCGTGCTCCTGACGCGGGCGATCAGCTGCTCGACATGCGCGATCGGCGTGTCGGGCAGGATACCGTGGCCCAGATTGAAGACGTGCGGCCGCTCGACGAACGCCGCGAGGATCCGGTCGATCGCCGTATCGAGATCCGCGCCGCCCGCGATCAACGCGAGCGGATCGAGATTGCCCTGCACCGGCATGTCGGCGGGCAGCGACGCATGCGCCCAGACCGGATCGACCGTCTCGTCGAGTCCGATCGCATCGACGCCCGTCTCGCGCGCATAAGCGGGAAGCTTGCCCCCTGCCCCCTTCGGAAAGCCGATCACCGGTACGCCCGGGCAGCGCGCATGGAGGCGCTCGACGATCGACGCGGTCGGCGCGATCACCCAGCGTTCGAACTGTGCAGGCGAGAGCGAGCCCGACCAGCTGTCGAACAGCTGGACCGCATCGACGCCCGCCTCGATCTGCCGGACGAGATATTCGACCGTGTTGTCCGCGATCGCATCGATGATCGCGCCGAACGCCTGCGGGTCGCCATAGGCGAAGCGCCGCGTCTCGCCCTGATCCTTGCTGCCCTTGCCCGCGACCATATAGGTCGCGACCGTCCAGGGAGAGCCCGCAAAGCCGAGGAACGTCGTCGCGGGCGGCAATGCCCCGGCAACCTTCGCGACGGTGCCGTAGACCGGCTCCAGGCGATCGGGAACGGGCTGCAACCGATCGAGCGCATGATCGACCAGCGCAGGTTCGAGCCGTGGCCCTTCGCCGACCCCGAAGCTCAGATCCTGCCCGAGCGCCCAGGGGATCATCAGGATGTCCGAGAACAGGATCGATCCGTCGAACCCGAACCGGCGGATCGGCTGGAGCGTGACCTCGGCTGCGGCGTCGGGATCGGTGGCGAGCGCAAGGAAGCCGCCCTTCTCCGCGCGAAGTTGGCGATATTCGGGGAGATACCGCCCCGCCTGCCGCATGAGCCACAAGGGCGGCGTCGCCTGACGCTCGCCACGTAGCGTCGCCAGCAACGGCTTGACGGTCTGCAGATTGGGAATCGGATCGGTCAGCGGAGCACCCTTCTTCTACTATAAGAAGATTCAAGAAATAGGTTGTTGCAGTGGTTGGGCGGTTGATCGTGGGACTTATGCGGTGTCCCCCGAAATGCCAACAGCTTGACCCCCGGACATCGCCACAAACGCGCTGATCTCGATTCAGGTGCCCCCGTTACCCACAGCCTGTGGATGAAAGTTGCTCCTGTGCGCAGGGCTGTGGATAGATGGGTGGTTTTCCACAGCCTTCCGGTCGCTTGGCGGCATCACCGAGTTACGCTAGCCCTTCTCCCCATGTTATCCACAGATTCACCCCGCCCCTCGCCGACGACCGGGATCAACGGCCGATGACCAGACTCCATCTTCACCTCCTGTCGGACTCGACCGGCGAGACGCTCGAGAACATCGCGAAGGCGGCGCTTGCCCAATATGACGACGTCGAAACCGTTCGTCATTTCTGGCCGATGGTCCGCACGGAGGCGCACCTCGAGCGCATCCTGCAGGAGATTGCGCAGAACCCCGGGCTGGTCATCTTCACGCTCGTGAACCCCGCGACGCGCCGCATTCTCGAACAGCGCTGTCTTGCGCTCGCGCTTCCCGCGGTGGCCCCGCTCGACCCGGTCAACGACGCGCTGTCGGGGCTGCTCGGGCAGCAGGCCAAGGCGCGTCCGGGGCGACAGCATGTCCTCGACGCCGCCTATTTCGCGCGCGTCGATGCGATCCAGTGGACGATCGCGCATGACGACGGGATCGCATGGGAGGAATGGGAGGAGGCCGATATCGTCCTCGCGGGGGTATCGCGGTCGTCGAAGACGCCGACCTCGATCTATCTCGCCAATCGGGGCTACAAGACCGCGAACATCCCGGTCGTCGTCGAGAGCCCCCCGCCCTCGATCCTCTACACGTTGCGCAATCCGCTGATCGTCGGTCTCACGACGAGCGCCGACCGGCTGATCCAGGTCCGCCGCAACCGGTTGCTGTCGCTGCATCAGGCGCCCGACACCTCCTATGTCGAGGAGGAGGCGGTGATGCGCGAGCTCGCCTTTGCGCGCCGGATGTTCGCCGACAATGGCTGGCCGGTCATCGACGTGACGCGTCGGTCGATCGAGGAGACCGCCGCGGCAATCATCGCGCTGTGCAACCAGCGTCGCGTGGACGCCGCATGAGCCTGGTTCTCGCGTCGCAAAGCGCGTCACGCCGCTCGATGCTCTCCGCGGCGGGCGTCGCGTTCGACGCGACCTTCGCCGGCGTCGACGAGGACGCGGCCAAGGTCGCACTCCGCCATCTGGCGCCGCGCGATCTTGCCGATGCGCTGGCGGAGCTGAAGGCGGTCAAGGTGTCGGCCCGGATGCCCGGTCACCTCGTCCTCGGCAGCGATCTCGATGGTCGTGCTCGACGATGGGACTATCCTCGACAAGCCCATCGACCGCGCGGATGCGGCGGCGCATCTGCGCGCCATGTCGGGCAAACGCCACGATCTCTGGAGTGCCGCGGTGATCGCCGAGAACGCGCAACCGATCTGGCGCCATGTCGAACGCGCGAAGATGCACGTGCGGCCGCTGTCCGACGCCTTCATCGAGACGTATCTCGACGCGGAATGGCCGGCGATCGCGGGGTGTGTCGGGTGTTACCGGATCGAAGGGCCCGGGGCGCAATTGTTCACCAGGATCGAGGGGAGCCAGTTCACGGTGCTGGGCATGCCGCTGCTCAATGTCCTCGACTTTCTCCGCGTGCGTGGCGAATTGCCGGCGTAGCCTTTCTTCTCTCCTGCCACATCCACACCCACGCCCACACCCCCGCCACCCCCACTCGTCACCCCAGCGAAAGCTGGGGTATTTCACGAGGCAGACGACGTCCGCCAGTCGGGGAGATCCCAGCTTCCGCTGGGATGACGATTTAGAGCGGTGACGGCGTGGAGGGATGACGGCGTAGAGGGGCGACGGCCTGGACGGCCGCAGGTGCAGCCCGTGGCAATTCCAACGCGGTAGACTAAATCGTCTCCACCCGCGAAGGCGGGTGCCCAGACTGGATCCCCGCCGTCGCGGGGACACACGGAGCGCAGAATGACCCGACCCTATGCCGAAGTGATCGGTGATCCGATCGCACAGTCGAAATCGCCACTGATCCACGGCTTCTGGCTCGACGCGCTCGGGATCGACGCAGAATACCGCCACAAGCATGTCACCGCTGAGGCGCTCCCTGCTTATTTTGCCGAGCGCAAGGCAGACCCCGCCTGGCGCGGGTGCAACGTCACGATGCCGCACAAGCTTGCCGCGCTCGATCACGTCGCCGATCCCGGCAATGTCCGCGGCACGATCGGCGCGATCAACACTGTATTCCGCAATCCGGCGGGCGATTGCATCGGCACCAACACCGATGCCGCGGGCTTCTGGGCACCGATCGACGACCTCGATATCGCGGGTCAGCCCGCAACGGTGATCGGCGCGGGCGGTGCGGCGCGCGCGGTCCTGTTCGCGCTGTCCCGCATGGGAGTCGGGCCGGTGACGATCCTCAACCGCAGTCCGCTCAAGGGCGCCGCCTTGCTCTCGAGTTTCGGGCTCAAGGGGCAGGCCTTGCCGATCCCCGCGGCCGCGCCGCCATCGCGGCTTCTCGTCAACGCGAGCGTTCTCGGCATGGCCGGTCACCCCTCGCTCGACATCGACCTCGGTGCGTTGGACCCGGACTCGCTCGTCTACGACATCGTCTATTCGCCGCTCGAGACCACGCTGCTCAAGACGGCGCGCGCGCGCGATCTCGAGACGGTCGACGGGCTCGAGATGCTGATCGGTCAGGCGGCAGTCGCGTTCGAAATATTGTTCCACGTGGAACCTCCGCGTGACCGCGACGACGAACTTCGCGCTCGTCTGACCCAATGATCATCGGGCTGACCGGATCGATCGGCATGGGGAAGTCGACCGTCGCGTCGATGTTCGCGGCCGAGGGCGTACCGGTATTCGATGCCGATGCGACGGTGCACAGGCTCCAGGCGGCTGGCGGCCGGCTGGTCCCGGCGATTGCGGCCGCCTTTCCCGACGCGGTCGTCGATGGCGCGATCGACCGGGCAAAACTCGGCGCCGCGGTGTTCGGCGACGACGCGGCGATCAAGCGGCTCGAGTCGATCGTCCACCCCGCCGTCGCGGAGGAGCGCGCGGCGTTCCTCGCGCATAACACCGACGGGCTTGTCGTCTTCGACGTGCCGTTGCTGTTCGAGACGGGGGGCGATCTGCGCGTCGATTGCATCGTCGTCGTCACGGCCGCCGCCGAAGTCCAGCGCGCGCGCGTCCTTGCGCGACCGGGCATGACGCCGGAGAAGTTCACGACCATCCTCGCACGACAGACGCCCGATGCCGAAAAGCGCGCGCGTGCCGATCACGTCATCTTCACCGATACCGATCTTTCCGAAACGCGCGCGCAGGTCCGTGCGGTCATCGCTTGCGCACGCGCCGCGTAAGGTCGATACCATCGTGATGCGCGAGATCGTCTTCGACACCGAAACCACCGGCCTCAGTTTTGCAGGCGGCGACCGGATGGTCGAAATCGGCTGCGTCGAGATGGTCAACCGGGTCGAGACCGGGCGGACCTTCCACGCTTATTATCATCCGGAACGCGACATGCCGGTCGAGGCGTTCAACGTCCACGGGCTGAGCCAGGCATTCCTTTCGGACAAGCCGCGCTTTGGTGACGCGGTCGAGGCGCTGCTCGACTTCGTTGGCGACGCACCGATGATCGCGCACAACGCCGCGTTCGATTTCTCGTTTCTGAACGGCGAACTGACCAAATGCGGTCGCCAGATCATCCATCTCAAGCGGATGGTCGATACGCTCCAGATCGCGCGCAGCCGCCACCCCGGCGCCAAGCATTCGCTCGATGCGCTGTGCTCACGCTTCGGGATCGACCGGAGCCACCGCGTGCTGCACGGCGCGCTGCTCGATGCGCAGTTGCTGGCGCAGGTCTATGTCGAGCTGATGGGCGGGCGCCAGATCGGCCTCGGCCTCGTCAGCGATGCCGTATCGTCTGCCTCGACTCCGATCGTCGCACAGACGCCTCGTGTCGTTCGTCCGCCGCGTGTTTTCGTGGCGAGCGACGGAGACCTTGCGGCGCATGCGGCGTTTATGAAGGGGATCAAGGATCCGATTTGGGGGCCGTGGCGTCCGGATGACGTCGACCGAGCGGAGCCAACAGGACCGTTCGACTGCATGGAGAAGACAATGGATATCCGGATTTCTGGTCATCAGGTCGCCACGGGCGAAGCACTCAACACCCATGTGCAAGACCGACTCCAGGGTATCGCCGACAAGTATTTCTCGCGCGCCATTTCCGCCGAAGTCACCTTTGGCAAAGGGCCGCACGACGCCGGCTTCAAGTGCGACATCGTCGCGCATGTCATGAAGGGGCTGGTCCTGAAGGGTCATGCCGAGGCCTATGACGCGCACCCCGCCTTCGACGGCGCCGCCGCCAAGATCGAGACCCAGTTGCGCCGCTACATGCGACGACTGAAGGATCGCCATGCCGGCGAGGCGGTCGCGATCGCGGAGAGCACCGGATATGACAATGCCGGGTACACGCTGTTCCAGGAAAACATCCAGGAAGAGGATGTTGCCGACGCGCCGCTGATCATCGCCGAGACACGCGTCGATATTCCCGAAGCCAGCGTGTCCGATGCGGTGATGATGCTCGATCTGCGCAACACCGCGGCACTCCTGTTCACGAACGCCGGAACGGGCGCGCACAACATGGTCTATCGCCGTGGTGACGGAACGATCGGCTGGGTCGAGCCCCAGCGTGCGGCCTCCAGCACGCCTCCACAGTAAGGCGCGCTCTTTACGCCCCCGCACGACCCGCTAAGGCGGGAGTGCGGGGGCGCTCAGAGACAAACAGCATGAATGATTTCAGCGATATGCTGCGTCCCGACGCAGTCCTGACCAATATGGTCGCAGCCAATAAAAAGGCGGTCTTCCAGCAACTTTCGACAATTGCCGCCGATAATCTGGCGGATTCTACAGGCCGAATCGATGCGAAGTCGATCGCCGACCTGCTGACCGCGCGCGAAAAGCTCGGCTCGACGGGGTTCGGCGGCGGCGTTGCCATCCCGCATGCGAAACTGCCGGGTCTTTCGCAGGTCACGGGTGTCTTTGCGCGGCTCGCCCAGCCGATCGACTTTCAGGCGGTCGACGATCTTCCGGTCGACCTCGTCTTCATGCTGTTGTCGCCGACCGATGCGGGCGCGGTGCATCTGAAGGCGCTCGCGCGCGTGTCGCGGCGCCTGCGCGACAAGACGTTTCTCGAAAAGCTGCGCGGCGGCGGCTCCCCCGACGCGTTGTACGCGCTGTTCTCCGCCGACGAGGTTCGCGATGCAGCGTGACGGCGTCGATCTCGGATGCCGCGGGCGAGGAGGCGCATTTCCGCGCGCTCGAGTCGCTCTATGCACGCGCGCCGATCAACCGGTTATTCGACTCGACGCTGGAAATCCCCGAACGCGGATTTGCGCGTATTCATTTCACGATCGACGAACGCCATTATCATGCCGGCGGCGCGGCGCATGGCACGAGCTATTTCAAGATGCTCGACGATGCCGCCTTCTACGCCGCCAACAGCCTCGTCACCGATCGGTTTCTGCTCACCACCGCGTTCAACCTGTTGCTCACCCGCCCGCTGAAAGTCGGCCCGGTCGTGGCCGAAGGCCGCTGGATCAGCGGAAAGCGCCGCGTGTTCGTCGCGGATGCGCGGCTGATCGACGCCGAGGGCGAGGAGGCGGCGCGCGGTACGGGCACCTTCATGCGCTCGCGGATTCCGCTTGCCGGACTGCCCGGATATCGTAGCTCCGACCGACCCGGCGCGTGACCGGTCGCCTCCCCAGTGGTCTCCTCGTCAGTGCGCTGCTGCGCCGCGTCAACGATGCGGGCGGCTTCGGTGTCGTGCTCGCCAAGGGGGATCCGCAGGGTGGCGCGATCCTCGTCATTGCGCTTGATCCGGGGGCACCGCCACGCGTGCTCGAACGCGGGATCGGACCCGGCGGGCGCGTCGCGCTGATCGACTCGACTCCGACCGACGACATCAACGGCTACTGGCGGCGCCGACGCGCGCGCGATCCGGATTTGTGGGTGATCGAGGTGGACATCGCAGCGGCAGAACGGTTCGCCGCTGAAACGATCGTCGCCGATTGACTCCAATGCCCCCCCGATAGAGGGGGATTACATCATTGATTGGCGTTGTGTCGGTGCGGGTGCGATCCGGGTCGATTACGCAGTCGGGGGGATGCACGGACGGTCGTCTTTGACGAGCGAACCGCGATTCAACCGCACCTGAATAAGTTTGAATGACGATAATGCAGCGGGCCGCGACTATCGCAGCCATGTCTCTCTCGCTTGCCGGACTCCTCGGCAACAGCGCACCAGGCAGGGCCAGCGGTATCGACCGCTCGACGGCCAGCCTTACCGCACTTGCCAATCTAAACGCCCTGTCTCCGCAGAATGTTCCGTTGGTCGCTCCTGCCGCAGTTCCTGCCGCCGTCGAGCCCACCACCACTGCCGAAGACGAAGAATTCGACACCCTCGCAGAAGCCGTCGCCGCGCAGGACAATGCCGCCGCCGATGAAGCGCTCGAGTGCCTTGCCGGCGCGATCTACTTCGAATCCAAGGGTGAGCCGCTGACCGGCCAGCTCGCCGTCGCCGAAGTCATCATCAATCGCGCCAAGTCGGGTCGTTTCCCGACGGACGTTTGCGCCGTCGTCAAGCAGCGCGGCCAGTTCAGCTTCGTGCGCGGTGGGCAGATCCCCAGCATCAACATCGGCAAGGCCTATCGCACCGCGATCGCCGTCGCCAAGGTCGCGCTCGCTGACGCGTGGAACAGCCCCGCGCAGAAGGCGCTGTACTTCAACACCGCCGACCGCCGCCCTGCTGGCCGCGTCATCAAGGTTGCCTCGATCGGCAACCACGTCTTCTACCGCTGAGGCAGATCGTCCCGACCGCCGTCGGGACAGGTTGAACACGCGGCGTCCCGCTTCGATTTCGAGACCGACGATCCGCGAACGAGCAGGCGAATGCGCTTGCCTCGTTCGCGGATTGTTCTATTTTCGGGCGATGCTCGACACCCCCGGCCTCCTGTATCGACGAACCCGGATCCCCGTTGTGCGCAGCGGATGTGGCGCGCGGCGTGGTCCGGATGTTGCTGCGTCATGACCTGACCGCGATGGCGGAAGTGCCGCTCGACGGCGGCCGCCGCGTCGATCTGATGGCCATCGACGCACGCGGCCATATCGTCATCGTCGAGATCAAGGTCTCGCGCGCCGATCTGCTCGGGGACGGAAAATGGCCCGACTATCTGGGGCATTGCGACCGCTATTTCTGGGCGGTGCCCGCGGGGTTCGATGCCAGCCCGCTGCACGGCGCGGCGTTTCTCCCCGAACGCACCGGGATCATCGTCGCGGACCGTTACGACGCGGCGATCGTTCGCGAGGCGCACACCACCCCCTCCCCGCGCATGTCCGCAAGCGCGGGACGCTGGCCTTTGCACGCCGTGCGGCACGCCGCCTGATCGCGCAGACCGACCCCGATGCCGATGGACTCGCGTTCGGCGCCGGCTGAACGCCGCTTTGTCGTGGGCGCCCGATCGCCGGTACCGCACGCGTCCTAGTATCTCACGCCACCGCAATGCTACGCGCCGGCCGAATCACCGGAGCGCAGACGTTGGGCGGACATCATCACGGACATGATCACGGGCACGATCAGGGGCAGGGGCACGGGCACGGCCATGCGCACGGCCACGGGCACGGGGGACATGGCCACAGCCATGCGCCGGAGTCGTTCGACCGCGCCTTCGCGATCGGCATCGGCCTCAACATCGCCTTCGTCGCGATCGAGGCGCTGGTCGGGCTGCGGATCGATTCTGGTCGCGCTGCTCGCCGATGCGGGACACAATCTCTCCGACGTGCTGGGTCTGGTCGTCGCATGGGGTGGGACGATGCTCGCGCGGACCGCACCGACCAAGCGCTTTACCTATGGGCTGAAGGGATCGACGATCCTCGCCGCGCTGACCAACGCGCTGCTGCTTCTGGTGGCGCTGGGGGCGATCGTTCTCGAGGCATCGCAGCGTTTTGCCAGTCCGGCGCCGACCGCCGGGCTGACGGTGTCGATGGTCGCGGGCGTCGGTATCGCGGTCAATGCCGTGACCGCCTGGATGTTCGCGCGGGGCCGCAAGGGCGACGTCAATATCCGTGGCGCGTATCTCCACATGGCGGCGGATGCGCTCGTGTCGGCCGGCGTCGTGATCGCGGGTCTCGTCATCTGGCGGACGGGGCTGACCTGGATCGATCCCGCGGTCAGCATCGCCATCGCAATCCTGATCTTCTGGCAGACCTGGGGGCTGCTTCGCGAAACGATTGAGATGGCGCTGTCGGCGGTGCCACGCGGGATCGATTTCGATCATGTCGATCAGGCGCTGTGCGGTCTCCCGGGCGTTACCGCGATCCACGATCTTCATATCTGGCCGATGAGCACCACCGAGCCCGTCCTGACCGCGCATCTGGTCATGCCCGGGGGCCATCCCGGCGACCGTTTCCTGACCGACGCGCGCGAGCTGCTGCACGAACGGTTCGGGATCGGCCATGCCACGCTTCAGGTCGAGACGGGGGATGGGGACGATTGCGCGATGGCAGATACCGCGACCGTCTGAACCTTTTGCGTCGCGCGGGGGTTACCTTGTCATAGATCAGGAGAAGACCCCGTGAAGAACCATCTGATTGCCGCACTGATGTCGGTCGCTGTCGTCGCACCCGTGATTGCTCCGGTCGAGGCAACCGCCCAGCGGCGCGACGACCGCCGCGACAACCGGCGCGTGGACCGCAACTGGCATGGCGACGACCGCAACTGGGATCCCTCGCGCAGTTATCAGAACGGCAACTACCGTGAGCGCCGCCTCGGCCGCAACGACCGCGTCTATCGCGGGCAGGACGGCCGTGCCTATTGCAAGCGCAACGACGGCACGACGGGCCTGGTGATCGGTGCGCTCGGCGGCGGCGCGCTCGCCAACCTCATCGGTGGCGGTACGCTGGGAACGCTGGCCGGCGCCGGCGGTGGCGCGCTGCTGGGCCGGTCGGTCGATCGCGGCAATGTGAAGTGCCGCTAAACGTCTGATATCACTGCAAACAAGAACGGCGGCCGAGCAATCGGCCGCCGTTTTCATGTCGGTGCACAGAGCGATATCCGGGCGATCCCGGATCAATAGGCGCGCGCGACCGCGAATTCGACCGCCTCGATCATTGCGTCCTTCGCCACCGAGTCGGGGAAGCCGCCAATCGAGTCGATCGCGCGCTGACCATAATGGCGTGCGCGCGCGAAGGTATCGTCGATCGCGCGCGTTGCGCGGATCAGCCGTACGGCATGCTGCAGGTCCGCATCGCTGTCGCGACGGCCCTCGACCGCGTCCTTCCAGAACTGACGGTCCTCGGCGGATCCCCGCGCATAGGCGAGGATGACGGGCAGCGTCATCTTGCCCTCGCGGAAGTCGTCGCCGGCATCCTTGCCCATCGTATCGGCGTCCGAAACATAGTCGATCGCGTCGTCGACGAGCTGGAACGCGATCCCCAGGTTCCGGCCATAGGCGTCGAGCGCGGCCTCTTCGGCTTCGGAGCGCTCGGCGACGACCGCCGCGATCCGGCACGCCGCTGCGAACAGCGCCGCGGTCTTCGCGCCGATGATATCGAGATAGCGTTCCTCGCCCAGATCGACGCGGCGGGCGGCGGTCAGCTGGTTGACCTCGCCCTCGGCAATGATCGCGCTGGTCGACGACAGGATCTTGAGCGCCCTCAGGCTTTCCGCCTCGACCATCAGTTCGAAGCTGCGGCTGAACAGGAAATCGCCGACCAGAACGCTTGCCGGATTTCCCCAGATGATGTTCGCGGTCCGCTTGCCGCGACGCAGGTCCGATCCGTCGACCACGTCGTCATGCAGCAGCGTCGCCGTGTGGATGAACTCGACCGCGGCGGCGAGCAGATGATGCTGCGTCCCGGTGTAGCCGATCAGCTGCGCGCTCGCGAGCGTCAGCATCGGGCGCATCCGCTTGCCGCCACCCGCGATCAGATGGCCCGCCAGTTCGGGGATCAACGGGATCTCCGAGATCCATCCGCGCGACGATCACGGCATTGACCTGATCCATATCGTGCGTGACGAGCCGGAGCATCGGATCCAGCGAAGGCTGTGACCCGGCATTGGAAGTGGAGGAGTCGAGGCGGTGGACGGTAGCGCTCATCTGCCCGAGCCTCTGGCCGGTAAGCCTCCGCAAAGCAACCCTTGCCGGCGTGCGAAACGCTCCGCAAAAGGCGGGCGCGCATAATGAATCGGAGGTTCCACGATGCCCGACGACCTGCTGAGCGGCTATCGCCAGAGCATCGACAATATCGATGCGGCCCTTATCCACATGCTCGCCGAGCGGTTCAAGGTCACGCAGGCGGTGGGTCGCCACAAGGCGACGTACGGCCTGCCCGCCGCCGACCCGGGCCGCGAGGAGCGGCAGATCGCCCGGCTCCGGCGTCTTGCCGAAGAAGCACAGCTCGATCCTGAATTTTCCGAGAAATTCCTGCGTTTCATCATCGACGAGGTGATCCGGCATCATGAACAGCTTCGCGAATGAACGGGCGTATCGATGATCGCCGCGGTCCTCGCGACTGAGGCGTTCGACCTGCACGTGCTGGTCGGTTAGGGAGGCGCGATGAGCTTCCTCCCTGTGATCGAACGCGCGGGCCGCCCGCTGCCCGGCTTCACCCCCGCTGCACGCTGTGCGATGCGCGGCCGGGTATGAGCTGTCGCGGTTTCTTTGCGATCGAGGGGATCGACGGCAGCGGCAAGAGCGGCATGGTCGGCTATCTCGTCGAGCAGCTCCGCGCGCGCGGCGGCGAGGGGGCGGCGACCCGCGAGCCGGGCGGCACGCCGCAGGGCGAGGCGATCCGATCGCTGATCCTGTCGGGGGCGGACGATGCCTGGGATCCGCATGCCGAGCTGCTGCTGATGACCGCGGCGCGCGTCGAGCATGTCCGTCGCGTCATCAAACCCGCGCTGGCGCTCGGGCGGTTCGTGATCTCCGACCGCTATGTCGGCTCGACCATCGCCTATCAGGGTGCGGGGCGCGGCATGTCCGAGGCGTTCATCCGGCAGCTCCACGCCGCCGCCGTCGGCGATGTCTGGCCCGATCTGACGATCATCCTCGACCTGGACGTCGAGACCGGCCTCTCGCGAAGCCGCAAGCGGCTGGCGACCTCGGCGGTCGACGAGGGACGGTTCGAAACGCTCGACCTCGCGTTCCACTTGCGCATCCGCGAGTCGTTCCTCGATCAGGCGCGGCGCGATCCGGCTCGTCATGTCGTCGTCGATGCGTCCGGCACGCCGGACGAGGTGCGCGCGCGCACGATCGCCGCGTTCGATGCCTGGACCGGCCTGCAAACCGACCGATAGGCTTCCTGCCCGCCCGATGCGGGCGGGTGCGCGGTGTGAATTAGATGCTCCGCGCACCGCCGGGGACGCCCGGCGCGCTATAATGGACCGATACCGGCAGAGCGCGGCACCGCCCGTTCTGCGCGTTTGTCCATCTGGAGCGTTGGATGACTATCAGGACCTTCGTACGTGCCGGCGGCGCGCTGCTGCTGCTCATGATCATTCTGGCGGCCGGGCTGGCGACATGGCGGATCGATGTCATCCGCATGGGCGGGCCGCTGCAGGTCCAGTCGCAGCGGACCTCGGACCTCGTGGCGGATGTCCTGCCCCCGCCTGCCTATATCATCCAGGCGTATCTGGAGGCGACGCTGCTTCTGCGCGATCCCGCCGATGCGCCCGCCGCGGGCAAGCGGCTGGCGAAGCTGCATGACGAGTACCGGGCACGTCACGACTTCTGGTCGCACACCGACATCGATCCGGCGGTCTATGCCGCGTTGCGCGCGAGCAAGCCCGCCGCCGACGCGTTCTGGACCGAGGTGGAGACGCGGTATCTTGCCGCGGCCCGCGCGCGCGATCGTCGTGCGCTCGACCGCAGCTATGCGCGGATCACGCGCGATTATGCGGCGCATCGCGCTGCGATCGACACGCTCGTCACGCGTGCGCTCGCCTATCAGACGAGCCTGAACGATCGTGCCGCGACCACGCTGCACCGCGCGCTCGTCCTGCTGTCGGTGATCGGGCTTCTGATCGTCGGGGGCGTCGCCGGCTTCTGCGTGCTGTTGCTGCGGCGGGTCGTCTCGCCCACCGTCGACCTGTCCGACGTCACCGCGACGCTGGCGCGCGGAGAACCGGCATCGGTCCCCTATCTTGATCGCAAGGACGAGCTCGGCAGCATCGCCGTGGCGGTCGAAAGCTTCCGGGTCGCGGCCGAAGCGCGCGCCGAGGCCGATGCAGCGGCGTCCCGCGAACAGACGATGGTCACCGACGCGCTTGCGGGCGTGCTGCAGACGATGGCGACGGGCGATCTGAGAGGGGGCCCGCGATCGAATTTCCGCCGTCGTTCCGCGAGATCGGACAGAACCTCAACAGAGCCGTGTCGACGCTGCGCGCGATGATCCAGACCGTCGTCGAGACCGCGACGGAAATTCAGGGCGGCGCAGGCGAGATCTCGACCGCATCGGAGGATCTGGCACGGCGCACCGAAAGCACCGCGGCCAGCCTCGAACAGACCAGTGCCGCGCTCGTCCAGATCGACCAGCGTCTGCGATCGTCGGCGGAAACCTCGTCGAGCACGGTGGCTCGGGCCGACAGCGCGCTCGCCACGGTCGCCGCGGGGCGCTCGACCGCGGAGGACGCGGTTCAGGCGATGTCGCGGGTGGTCACCAGCGTGACCGGCACCGACGACATCATCGAGGGGCTCGACAAGATCGCCTTCCAGACCCGCGTGCTGGCGATGAACGCCGCGGTCGAGGCGGGTCGGGCAGGCGATGCGGGTCGCGGATTTGCGGTCGTTGCCGATCTCGTCTCGGTGCTCGCGCAAAGAGCCGAGGCGGAAGCCAAGAGCGCGCGCGATCAGCTGACCACCACGCGGACCGAGATCGTGACCGCGGTCACTGCGGTCGAGCAGGTCGACGGGGCGCTGGCGGACATCGCGCGCGACGTCGGCGACGTCCATGCGCTCGTCGGCGGGATGGTCGTCGACAACCAGGCGCAGTCGCTTGCCATCTCCGAGATTTCCGCAGCGGTCTGTAACATGGATCTGGCGACGCAGCAGAATGCGGCGATGGTCGAGGAGACGTCGGCCGCCGCCAACGGGCTGTCGGCCAAGGTCCAGCGGATGGTGCAACAGGCGTCGGTCTTCCGGTGGGAGCGTCGCGAGCGCAGCATGCCCGTCGCCGGCGATCGTCGCCGCACCGACCGGCGCGGTCCGGATAGCGCGCCGCGCGATGCCGGCGGCGGCGAACGCCGCGCGCGCCGGCTTGCCGACGCCTGATCGTGTGATCCGGTCGGGACAGGCGGTGCGGGCGTTTGCCCGCTTCACCCGCGATGCCCCGCGTGATCGGGTGATCACGGGCCAGGCGAAGGCTTTGCAAAACGGGTTTCGGCGCTATCGCTCCCCGGATGGTTCCGCCTGCTCCTGACCCCTTGCCGCGCGGCCGGGCCGAACCGCGAGGAAGGAGTCCGGCATGGCCGTTACCGACATAGCGACGCGCACCTATAATCACGGGTTCCGGCTCGATCCGATCGTTCGCAGCCTGCTCGATACCGATTTCTACAAGCTGCTGATGCTGCAGATGATCCGTCAGCAATATCCCGACGTGCAGGCCACGTTCGCGCTGATCAACCGGACGGAGACGGTCCGGCTGGCGACGATCATCGACGAGGGCGAGTTGCGTGCGCAGCTCGACCATGCGCGCACGGTGCGGTTCGGCAAGAAGGAACTGATCTGGCTCGCGGGCAACAGCTTCTATGGGCAGGACCGGATGTTCGCGCCCGATTTCCTGCGCTGGCTCGCCGATTTCCAGTTGCCCGATTATGAGCTGCGCACCGTCGATGGTCAGTTCGAGCTGCGTTTCGAGGGACCGTGGACGCACACGACGATGTGGGAGATTCCCGCGCTCGCGATCGTCAACGAACTGCGCGCGCGCGCCGTGCTGCGCGATCGCGGCCGCTTCACGCTCGACGTGATCTACGCGCGCGCCAAGGCCAAGCTGTGGGACAAGGTCGAACGGCTGCGCGCGCTGCCCGATCTCGTCCTCTCCGACTTCGGTACGCGTCGCCGGCACGGTTTCCTCTGGCAACGCTGGTGCGTCGAGGCGTTGAAGGAGGGGTTGGGAACCCGCTTCATCGGCACCTCGAACGTGCTGCTCGCGATGGACAATGATCTCGAGGCGATCGGCACCAACGCGCACGAGTTGCCGATGGTGCGCGCGGCGCTCGCGACCGACGATGCCGGGGTGGCCGCGGCGCCCTATCAGGTGCTCGACGACTGGCGGCGACATTATGGCGGCAACCTGCTGATCGCGTTGCCCGATGCGTTCGGTACCAGCGCGTTTCTCGCCAACGCCCCCGACTGGGTTGCGGACTGGACCGGCTTTCGCCCCGACAGCGCGCCGCCGATCGAGGGGGGCGAGGAGATCATCCGCTGGTGGCAGGCGCACGGCCGCGATCCGAAGACCAAGCTGCTGATCTTTTCCGACGGCATGGACGTCGACACGATCGAGGCGACCTATCGCCATTTCCACGGTCGCGTGCGGATGAGCTTCGGCTGGGGCACCAATCTCACCAATGATTTCCGCGATTGCGACCCCGATGGGATGGCGGGGCTCGAGCCGATCTCGCTGGTCGCGAAGGTCACGCGTGCCGATGGCCGGCCGGCGGTGAAGCTGTCGGACAATCCGTCGAAGGCGACCGGCGATCCGGCCGAGATCGAACGTTATCTGCGCATTTTCGGCGGAGAAGGGCGCGCCGCGTCGAAGGTCAGCGTCTAGCGCGGTCGGCGGATCACCTCGGTCTTCACCGCATCCGTACAACCGGCCGCCCTAAAAAGGCCATGCCGTACCGCCACGACGCACGCCTATGGCTGTTTTGCGACCCTCGATCCGTGCGTCGTTCCTCCGTTTGCGGCATGCGCTGCTGCTGGCTGCGCTGTTCCCGCTGACCCAGGCGCATGCGGATCCCGCCGCGTTCGACCTTACCGGCCCGGCGCTGAGCGTCACCGTGACCCATGGCAGGACGACGCTGCCGATCGGGCAGGTTCCCAATCTGAGCGAGGGAGACCGGATCGCGGTCGGCGCCGAACTGCCGCGCGATCAGGGCGTGCACTATGTGCTCGTCGCCGCGTTTCTGCGCGGCGCGACCAATCCGCCCCCGAAATCCTGGTTCGCGCAGGCCAAGACGTGGGAGCGCAAGAAGAACACGCTCGACCTCACCGTGCCGGCCGGCGCGCGCCAGCTGATCCTGTTCCTCGCGCCCGAGACGGGTGGCGGGTATGACGCGATCGTCGATGCGGTCCGCAAACAGCCCGGTGCGTTCGTGCGTGCCTCGCAGGAGCTGAACCAGGCCTCGCTCGATCGTGCCCGGCTCGACACGTTTCTCGATCTCGATCCACCGGCTCGAGCGGACCCGTCCCGAACGGATCGAGACCGTGTCGCCCGTGCTCACGCGCAGCCTGTCGATCACGCTGAAGGCCGAGTGCCTCGAACAGGCGGTCGACCTGCAGGCGGCGTGCCTGACGCAGAGCCGCAGCTCGTTGTTGCTCGCGGACAGCCACAGCGCGTCGCTGACGGAGACGCTCGTCGGCGCGCCCACCGATCTCGCGCTCCAGCTCGCGGCGACGCCCGAGGGCGGCTATGGCTATTACAGCCCCTATATCGGCGTGGTGCGCGATCTCGCGCGGATCTTCGGCGCGTTCCAGTCGACGCAGTTCCAGTATATTCCCGCGCTCGCGCGTGCCAGCGACGCCCGCCTGTCGCTGCTGCTCAATGCCGCGCCGTCCTTTGCCAAACCGAAATCGGTGATGGTCGCGGCACTCCCCGCGATCGAAACCCCCGAGCCGCCGCCGCTGCGGACGGTGGGGCCTGCGCGTGCGTTATGTCGCGCAGAGGACGGGGTGCTCCTGCCGGTCGAGGGCGCGCCGCTGATCTACGCCACGCGGTACGCGCATGCGATGGCGGTGCGCGTCACGCGGCCCGATGGCAGCAGCGTCGACCTTCCCGTGGCAGCCGATGCCGAGCGGGGCGGGTTCGTGCTGGGGGGCGCCGGCGGCGACGCAGCCGCGTTCGGGACGGGGTTCGACGCGACGCTGCACGGGACCTGGGGTTTCACGCCGTTCGACGGCCCGCGCTTCCGCCTGCAGAGCCCCCGCGCCAACAGCTGGCGTGCAACCGAAGCGGCAACGCTTGTCGCAGGGCGCGACAACAGCCTGACGATCGAGGGCGGCGCGGCGGCCTGTGTCGAGGACGTCGCACTCGCGCGCCCCTCGGGGGCGACCGAGCCGCTCAAATGGACCACGCTGGCGGATGGCCGGATCACCGCCACGATTCCCAAGGCCCAGCTCGCGCCGGGGAAGGTTTCGGTGATCGTTCGCCAGACCGGGATCGCGGCGCCCGACACGATCGCGTTGACCGCGCTGACCGAGGTCGGGCGGATCGACGGCTTCACGCTGCATGCAGGCGATGTGCAGGGGCTGCTGACGGGAACCCGGCTCGACACCGTCGCGTCGCTGACGGTCGATGGCGCGGTCTTCACCCCGGGCGAGGTGGTCCGGACCGCCAAGACCGACGAACGCGCGATGACGGTCGCGACACCCAATACGGTCCAGGGCTGGACGGCGGGTCAGGACAGGACGGGCCGCGTCACGCTCAGGGACGGTCGCGTGCTCCCGGTCGCGGTCCGGATCGCCCCGCCGCGCCCCGTCGTCACGCTGATCGACAAGACCGTCACGCCGACCGCCACCCCGGCGGCGCTGCCGATCACGCTCGCGCAAGGCACGGCGATACCGATCGACGCGCGGCTGACCTTCTCGCTCCGCGGCGAGGGGCCGACGCGCTTTTCCGGTCGCGAGCAGGTCGAGATCGCGACGCTCGATGGACGCGCGTCGACGATCGTCACGGCGGCGAATGGCTATGCCGTGCAGGGGGCACAGGTTGCGATCGTCACGCTTGACCCGGGCAAGGCGCTTGGCGCGTCGGCCTTTGGCCCGGTGCGCTACCGGGTCCTTCAGGACGGCGTGGCAAGCGACTGGGCGCCGCTCGTCTCGCTCGTGCGGCTCCCGACGCTGACGGGGGTGACGTGTGACAAGGGCGCGCCACAATGCGTGCTGTCGGGCGAGTCGCTGTATCTGCTGGCGGCGGTCGCGGGGGACGCGCAATTTACCGGCGCCACGATCCTGCCCGACGGCTTCACCGCCGGATCGGTGACGATCCCGCGACCCGGCGACACGCTGTTCCTCAGGCTGCGCGACGACGACGGCCTGACCGCCACCGCGAAGCCGGTCGTGGTCGACCGCTAGGCGGCGCTACCGGCGCGATCAGCGCGCGGCAGGCTCGCGGGACAGGCGCGCCATCAGGATCGCCGCGCGCTTGGCCTGGCGGCGGATGCTGCCAAGATCGACCGTCTCTCCGGGGGCATGGTCGCCGCTGCTCGCGGTCCCGAGCCCGATCAGCCCGTCGACATCGCCTGCGACGAACGCGATGTCGCCCGCGCCGCGTTTCAGCGGATCGAGCGCCGCCATTTCCGGCAGACGCATGTCGCGATTGACCCGGTTCAGCCGGTCGAGCAGCACGCGGTTGCCCGCGGTAGGCGGCATCGCCGGATAGCCGCTTTCGAAGCTGATCGTCGCCGACGTGCCGGGAGCGTGGCGGGCGACGATCGCGGTCATCTTCGCGCGGACCCGCTGCGTCTGGTCCTCGCTCAGCGTCCGGAAGTCACCGCGTGCGACCGCGGTCGCCGCGATGATATTGCCCTTGCCCGTCGCGGTCGCGCGAACGCCATCGGTATCGAGCGCCGCGGTCGCACCGCCGGCAACCACACCCGTGTTGAACGTCAGGTTCGGCTCGGGCAGATCCTTGCGGAATGCCGCGAGGATGCGCGCCATCTCGTTGATCGCACCGTCGCCATAGCTGTCCGAGAAGATCAGCGACGAATGGCCGGTCTTGCCCGTGGTGGTCAGCGTCCAGCTGTTCGACGATCGTCGCGCGATCGATCCCATGTCGCGTCCGTCGACGACCGACAGACCTTCGAAATCCAGCGCGACATCGGCGCGCTTGCCGGCCGCGATCAGGTCGGCGCGCGCGATCTCGACCGGATCACCCGCATCCTCTTCGTCTCCCGTCAGTATGATCTCGATATTCGCGCCTTCGAGCAGTCCTGCCGCCTTCATCGCCCGCAGCGCGGACAGCATCACGACCATCCCGCCCTTGTCGTCGCCCGCCCCAGGCCCCTGCGCGCTGTCGCCGTTGCGCACGAAGCGCTGAAACGGCGAATCGCGCTCGAACACCGTGTCGAGATGCCCGATCAGCAACAGGCGCTTCGTCCCCGGCTTGCCCGGATGCACCGCGATCAGGTGCCCTGCCCGCTTGGTCTGCGGCATCGGCTTCCACCGGACCTGGAAACCGAGCGGTTCGAGTTCGCCGCGGACCATCGCGCCCACCTTCGCGACGCCCGCAAGGTTCATCGTTCCGCTGTTCTGATCGACCAGCGTCTGCAACAACGCGATCGACCGCGCATGCTCGGCATCGACCACCGCGACCGCGCGCGTCTCGGCGGGCGACAATTGCGCCTGCGCTGCGGTCGAGCCGAGGGCCGAGCCCAACAGCGCCAGCGCCAGTCCTGAATATCGCATCACCGTCATCCGCCACTCCCTTTGCGCCATGAAAGCCGGGTTCTGCGCGCGGGTCCAGTGTCGGACGGTCGATCAGGGTCTCAGAATTTCGGTCCCGACACCGCCTGCCGCGTTTTCTTCGGCGCATCCTCGAGCAGCTTGGTCACGACCGGGTTGCGCCCGTCCTGCTTGGCATAGGCGCGGGCGGACATGCCGGCGATGATGTCGGCCTGGTCCGCATCCGCACCCTCGGCCAGCAACGTCCGGATCATGCCGATGTCGCGGCGCTGCACCGCGCGAATCAGCGGCGTCTCGCCTGCCGAATTGCCCAGATTGGGGTTCGCCTTGGCCGCGGTCAGGATCGGGATCATCCCCGCCTGTCCGGTCGTCACCGCGAGCAGCAGCGGCGTGTTGCCCTTGCCGTCGCGCAGATTGGCGTCCGCGCCCTTTTGCAGCAGGAACCGCAGATAGGTCTCGTCGCCGCGCTTGATGACGATATGCAGCGCGCCCTCGCCGGTGGTCACGTCGCGCGAGTTGACGATGCTGCTGCCCGGCCGCCCGAGCATCTCGAGCACGTCGTTGTTCTTCGACTCCCGCACCGCGTTGAGGAATTTATACCCCTCGGACTGGTTCTGCGCATTCACCGCGCTCGGCGTCAGCAGCACGGCGACGGGTAGGGCGACCGTGGCGACCATCATGAGGGAGATGGAGTTGCGGATGTACGGCATCGATAGATCCTCGGGAACTCGGGTGGTGTGCGACGCTTGCGCCGCACGGGCTAACAGATCAAGGCTGGCTGTATCATGACCAGTTTCCGCCCCGCTTTCCTGGCCGCGCTCGCGCTCGCGGCATGCAGCCCATCGAGCCCCGATACGGATACCGCCAAAAGCCCCCGCTGGCCGGCGCTCGTATCGGTGGGCCATTCACGCTCGTCGACCAGGATGGCCGACAGGTCACCGACCGTCAGTTCGCGGGGAAGTACCGCATCATGTATTTCGGCTACACCTTCTGTCCCGACGTCTGCCCGACCGACATGCAGACGATCGGCGCGGCCATGAAGATGCTGGAGGGCAGCGATCCGGCGCTTGCCGCCCGGATCGTGCCCGTGTTCGTCACGGTCGATCCGACGCGCGACACCCCCGCGATCGTCAAACAATTTGTCTCGGCCTTCCATCCCCGGATGGTCGGGCTGACGGGTACGCCCGAGGCGATCGAGGCGGTGAAGAAGGAATATGCGATCTTTTCGGCGAAGGGCGACGCGTCGCCCGGCGGCGGTTACCTCGTAAACCACTCGCGTCAGGCCTATCTTATGGATCCGGACGGCAAGCCCCTCGCGCTGCTGCCACAGGACAAGGGACCACAGGCCGTGGCCGACGACATCAAGATCTGGGCGCGGTGATCGCTGTATGAGCAACCGGTTTTGGGAAGACACGCCGATCGACAAGCTCGATCGCGGTCAATGGGAAGCGCTGTGCGACGGCTGCGGCAAATGCTGCATCCACAAGCTCGAGGACGAGGATACCGGCGAACTCGTCGCGACCAACGTCTCGTGCCGCCTGCTCGATCGGCGCAGCGGACAATGTTCCGATTATCGCCATCGCCACGCCTATGTCGCCGAATGCGTCCGGCTGACGACCGCGAACGTCCGCGACATCGACTGGCTGCCCTCGACCTGCGCCTATCGCCTTCGTGCAGCGGGCGAACAATTGCCCGAGTGGCATTATCTCGTCTGCGGCGACCGCGAGGCGGTGCACCGCGCGAAACAGTCGGTCCGCGGCTGGACGATCAGCGAGGACGAGGCCGGCGATCTCGAATATCACGTGATCGATCGCGAACTGTAAGCCGGTGATCGAGGGTCTGGAGATCGTCCGCCACCCCGCGCACGCCGCGCGCGGCTGTCGATCGATCCTGCAAGCGGTCGCGCCCGTCTCGTCGTACCAAAGCGCGCCGCGCTCAAACAGGCGCTCGCCTGGGCTCAGGGCAAGGCGGACTGGATCGCCGAACAGCGTGCGTTGCTGCCAACCCCCCTGCCCTTCATTCCCGGCGCGGTGATCACCGTCGCCGACGAACCGCTGACGATCGCATGGACTCCCGGCAATCGCCGGACCGTCGTGCGCGAGGGCTCGATCGTGTCGCTGTCGGGTCCCCCGAAACCATCGCGCGTCGCGTCGAGGCGTGGCTCAAACGCACCGCGCTTGCGCTGCTCGAGGCCGAGACGGCCGAATATGCCGCCAAGGCCGGGGTCAGCGTCGCGAAGGTGGCGATCGGCGATGCGAAGGGCCGTTGGGGCAGCTGTGCGTCGAGCGGCGTGATCCGCTACAGCTGGCGGCTTATCCTCGCGCCGGGCTATGTCCGGCGCGCGACGGTCGCGCACGAGGTCGCGCACCGCGTCCATATGAACCACGCACCCGTCTTCCACGCGCTCGTCGCCGACCTCTACGGCGCGGATCCGACCCCGGCGCGGATCTGGTTACGCACGCATGGTGCGGCACTTCACTGGGTCGGCCGCCCATCCTGATACCGCCCATCCTGCCGATCGCCCTGATACCGGTCGCCCTGATACCGGTCGCTGGAATAGCGATCGGTCGGAACGCGGTCGCGCGCCGGATCGCGCTGTAACGGCTGGCGCCCCGGCGGGACCTGCTCCCGCGTCCGCGGATCGCGCGCCGGGTCGCGGCCGGTCACGCGGTCGATCCAGTCCTGATTGAGCTGCTGCGCGGGTGCGGCAGACGGCGTACCCGACGGATCGGCCTCGGGCCGCGGTAGCGCGTCACCCGTCTGCGCGTCGGTTGGCACGTCCTGCGGCATGCCGCTCTCGATCGGGTTGCCATTCTCGTCGACCATCATCTGGCCGTTGTCGGGCTGCCCGAAATAGCTCTCCTCATCGGGCTCCAGCTGCCATTCGGGCAGCGTCACCTGTGTCTCGAACTGCTCGATCGGCCGGTCCGCGGTCGCGGGCTTCATGAACGCCGCCCAGGCGCGCGCGGGCGCGGTGCCGCCGTGCAGCCCCGCGATCGGTCGTGCATCGTCGCGTCCCATCCAGACGCCGGTGGTGATCCCGCTCGAGAAGCCGAGGAACCAGCCGTCCTTGGAGGCGGTCGTGGTACCCGTCTTGCCCGCCACCGGACGACCGATCTGCGCGGCGCGCCCGGTTCCGGTGTTGACCGCGGTCTGCAACAGGTCGGTCATCTCGGCGGCGACATAGGGCGCGACGAGCACATGGCTGCGATCGACCTCGTGCGTGTAGATCGTCTGGCCGTTCGAGGTGACGCGCGTGATCCCGTACGGGGTCACCGCGATCCCCTTGCTCGCGACGCTCGCAAAGGCACGCGTCATGTCGATCACGCGCGTCTCCGACGTGCCCAGCACCATCGAGGGATGCGTGTTGACCGGCGTCGTGATCCCGAACCGCCGCGCCATGTCGGCGACCGTCGTGAACCCGACCTCCTGGCCGAGCTTCGCCGCCACCGTGTTCAGCGAATAGGCAAACGCGGTGCGCAACGACACAGGTCCCGAATTGCGCCGGGAATCGTTGCGCGGCGTCCATCCGTTGATCGTGACGGGTTCGTCGACGATCGAATCCTCGGGCTTGTGCCCCGCCTCCAGCGCCGCGAGATACACGAACAGCTTGAACGACGATCCCGGCTGGCGGACCGCCTGCGTGGCGCGGTTGTAGATCGACGAGACATAATCCTTGCCCCCGACCATCGCCTTGACCGCGCCGTCGCGATCGAGCGCGACGAGCGCACCCTGCGCGCCGGCGGGTGTGTTCGCCCGGATCGCGGCATCGGCGTGGCGCTGCATCGACAGGTCGAGCGTCGTCCACACCTCGAGCGGTGCCTCGGTCTCGTCGATCAGCGTGTCGAGCTGCGGAAGCGCCCAGTCGGTGAAGTAGCGCACGCTGTTCTGCCTGGGCTCGGGCGCGAGCTTGAGCCCCTGAACGTCCGCGTCGGCAGCCTCGCTGGCGGAAATCACCCCCGTCTCGGCCATCGTCTGCAACACGACGCCCGCACGACCGACCGCAGCCTCGGCATCGGCGGTCGGCGAATAGTTGGACGGCGCCTTGACCAGCCCCGCGATCACCGCAGCCTCGGCCAGCGACAGATGATCCGCGCCATGGCCGAAGAACTTGCGCGATGCGGCGTCGATCCCGTAGGCGCCGCCGCCATAATAGACCTTGTTCAGGTACAGCTCAAGGATCTCGTCCTTGCTGAACTTGCGCTCCAGCGCGAACGCGAGGATGCCCTCCCGGAATTTGCGCCCGAACTTCTTCTGGTTGTTGAGGAAGACGTTGCGCGCCAATTGCTGGGTGATCGTCGATCCGCCCTGCGTCCAGTGCCCGCGATCGAAGCGGACCTTGACCGACCGCGCGATGCCGACCGGATCGACGCCGATATGCGACCTGAAGCGGCGATCTTCGACCGCAATCGTCGCGTCGCGCATCACCGCAGGGATCTGGCCATAGGGCAGCCATTCGCCGAAGCTCGGCCCCATCGACACGATCACGCTGCCATCGGCGGCATGGACGCGGATCATCTGTCCATTGGGAGACGATTTGAGGCTTTCGAAGCTCGGCAGCTGCGACCGCGCGATATACACGGCGATCACGAGCGCACCAAAGGCAAGCACAGCGAGGCCGATCAGCACCTTCAGGAGGAGGACAAGTCGGCGGCGCCATGGGGAGCGAGGCCGAGGGGAGCGGGAAGCGGGACGCGCGCGAGCCATGAAGGGTTGACGAATTACGCCTTATCCGGCTCGCCGACAAGCGTTTCGACCGCGCGGCCTGCCGCGGTGCGTTTCACCCGCCGATCCGCGTCGCCCGCGCGAGCATCCGGATCAGCATGGGATGCGCGAACGGGATCAATCGCGCGGCGGCGGTGCTTTCGGCCACCCGCCGGACCGCGCCTGCGACACCGATCGGGCGTGCCAGCGACGCCGCCAGCCGCTGCTGCCACGCGGCGGCTTGTCCCGCGCCGTCGGCCCGGTACGCCCGCGCCGCCGCCAGACCGCTTGCAAGCGCGATCCCCATGCCCTCGCCCGCGAGCGACGGGATGACGCCCGCCTGATCGCCCAGCCGGTATCGCCCCGCCTGCCCCGTCCGCTGCCGCCAGCCATAGGGGACGTTCGCGATCGCATCGATCGCAGCCCCGGGCGCGAGCCTCGCGACCCACTCGCCCAGCGCCGGCATCTCGCGCCCGAGCGTCGCCAGCAGGTCCGCGGGCGATCCTGCGTCCTGCAGCCGTGACCGGTGGACCGCCATGCACAAATTGGCGCTGCCATCCTCCTGCAAGGCGAGCCCCGCATAGCCACGATCGAACAGATACAGGTCGATCCGTCCGGCCAGCGCCTTCGCCAGTGTCGGGGACGGTATCACGCGGACGCGGATGCCCAGCGTCGGATCGGCGCCACGTGCCGATTCGGGCCGCGCCGTGCCGCGCACATCGGCCTTCCCGTTTGCGAGGAACAGCGCCGGCGTCGCGAGCAGCGCGCCGTCCGCGGTCCGCAGCCGGTCCGCCTCGATCTCACGCACCGTCACGCCGCGCTCGATCGCCGCGCCCTGCCCGGCCGCCGCCGCCAGCAGAACCGTATCGAGGTGGCGGCGCGATACCGAGACCGCGGGGTACGGCAGATCGGCGCGCGCGATACGGTCGCCGGCGAAGATCCGGACCGCGGTCGTGCGCACCGGGTTGAGCGTGTCGGGATCGATCCCCAGCCGGGCGAGCGTCTCGAGCGTTCGCCAGCTCAGGAACCCGCCGCACAGCGCATCGCCCGTGACGCGACTGCGCTCGAGCAGCAGATGCGGCACGCGCGCCCGCGCCAGATCGATCGCGACCGCCGCCCCCGCCGGCCCGCCGCCGACGATCAGCGCGCGCGTATCGGTCACCGCAGGCGTTCGACGCAGAGGCGGAACGGAAAGGCCCGGAACACGCACGCGTCGGCGATCCCCGCCTCGGCCAGGATCGCCGGCCATTCATCTGGCCGGTACGAGCGCGCGATCGACAGCGTCCCGTCGTGACGGACGATCGGATGCCAGCGCGCCAGTCTCGCCAGGATCGGATAGCCCCAATGGGCAAAGCCGTGGCGATGCAGGTCGTTGACCAGCCAGCACCGCGCATTGGCCTCCATGAAGCGCAGGAACGCGATCAGCTGCGCATGGCTCATGTGATGCGCGACCAGACTGCTGACGACGGCGTCCCACCGCGGTTCCGCATCCGGTTCGCCCGCAAGCTCCGCATAGTCCCCGGTGACGTAGCGGATCGTCGATCCAGGCGCGGTGTGCGCCCGCGCTGCCTGCTCGCTGCGCGGATTGAGATCGACGCCGAGCAGTTCGGTCTGCAGCCCCTCGCCGTCGCCCAGCGTTCGATCGTCCGCAGCATGTCGCCGTCGCCGAACCCGACATCGAGCAGCCGCAACCGCTTCCGGTTCGCGGTGATGCGGTTGAGAAACGCCAGGGTGGGCCGCGCGGCCATGGTGACGACGTTGACCCTGGCCAGATCGGCGACCACCGCCGCGTAGGTTTCGGGCGCGAGATCGTCCGCGTCCATCAGTTCCTCGTCGAGCGCGCGGACCGCGAGGCTCATGGTGCGCTCCGGAAGCCCAGACCTTCCGCCGCAAGCCCCGGTCCGAACGCGAGTGCCACCCCGCGCTCGATCCGCGGGCCCGTCAGAAGCCGCTTGAGGACGAACATCAGCGTGGCGGACGACATGTTGCCGTTGTCGGCCAGCACCGCGCGCGAGGCATCGAGTGCGTCGGGTTGCAACGCCATCGCATGCGTGACCGCATCGAGGATCGATCGCCCGCCGGCATGGACCGCCCAGCCATCGATCGTCTCGGCGGGCTGTCCGCCGCTGGCCGCGGCCCGGAACGCGGGATCGGTCAGCGCCTGCGCGATCCGTCCGGGGACTTCGCCCGACAGATGCATCGCGAACCCCGCATCGGTGATGTCCCAGCGAATCAGGGCCTCGCTGTCGGGCAACGTCGTTGCGAACGGCGCCTGCAATTCGAACCCGCTCGGCTCGGCGGTGACCAGCGCCGCCGCCGCCCCGTCGCCGAACTGGAGCATCGCGAGCAGTGGCTCGATCTCGGATACCGCCTGCAGGTGCAACGTCGACAATTCGACGGTGACGACGAGCACGCGTGCGTCAGGATCGGACCGCACGATATGACGCGCGCTGCGCAACGCGACGATCGCGGCGTAACACCCCATGAAGCCGATCAGCAGTCGTTCGACCGACGACGAAAGCCCGATCTTCCGCGCGATGATCTGGTCGATCCCCGGCGCGACGAACCCGGTACAGCTCGCCACGACGAGATGCGTGATCGATCCGAGCGCCGTTTCATCCTGCAGCGCCCCGATCGCGTCGATCGCGAGACGCGGCGCCGCCTCGGCATAGATCGCCATCCGGTCCGCAGTGCCGGGATGCGGCACGGTTGCATAGAAGCCGCCCGCGTCGACGGGCGATCCCGGCGTCGTGTCGGGCAGGTCGCGCAAGGTCGGCGGGAGCACCGACCAGCGATGCGCGATACCCGACCGCGCCGCCATCCTGTCGAACAGCCTGGCGGACGCGGGATCGACCCGCGACCGCGCCCAGCCGATAAAGGCATGATGGATGTCATGATCGGGCACGGCGGTCCCGATCGCGTTCAGATACACCGGCACGGCAGACAGACGGGGAGTCACGATAACCTTTCGTACGTTCCCCTGCCCAACGCTTGATGCAGGACGATCGGACCGGATCGCCGCTACATCAATTGCTCGGGGACCGCAAAAACGGTTTCGTCAGGCGTTTGCGTAGGGTTCAGCCGTACGAACGAGCGGACCCGGCAGCAATCTCGGTCGCGGGATACGCGCCGGCGTCAGCGTCAGCCCTGGTCGAGCGGCTCGAGATGATCGCGACCGACTTTATATTTGGCCTGCACCATCGCCATGCTCACACCGACATAGGCCGAAATCGCATGGTCCCCGGCCTCTTCGAGCGCCTGGCAGGCTTCCTGGAGCAGCTCATAGGTTCGTGCGGCATTCATCGCGCGTCTCCTCGGGCAACCAGTATCATCGGGGGTTAGTGCGCTCATTGTAATTCAGATCAAGAAGAAAAATAGGTACTAGATTGGTCGGCGGTCTAACCACTTGTTCTTCAATGTGTTCCCTACCGCAGCCAGATTAATCCATAATGAACCTATCCGTACCCGATGCGGCGGGAAACAATCGCGGATGATCTGGCTTCGCGTTCGAATTTGACGCAAGAATAGCGTGACAAATCATGGTACATGAATGATGGTTGACCATCCCATGGGGCTGCTCGATATTTCATCAGATCGGCAGAGTTGCCCACCGACAGTGTCTAAGGAAGCGGAACGCTGTCTATCACCACGAATTTAGTAGCTGGCGTTACCTGCCGGGACACAACTGGCGATCGCGACCGGATGGCACGGGATTCCTATCTGACCGCCCTGGGGGCAAGCGGGAGCATATGGTGAAGGACGAAATCGTTGCGGGTCTGATCAAGGATCTCGGGTCGCGGCTTTCGGCGATGAGTGAGGAGTTCAATGCCAATGCGGAGCGGTTGCTGGACGCGCGCGCGGAGGACGATGATGGCGTGATCAGCACGCCGATGCTGCTCGCGCGGGCGCGGGAAATCCTCGCGCATCGCAAGCTTCGGCGCCAGTTCCTTCCCGCCGAACTGTTCCATGAGCCGGCCTGGGACATGCTCATCGCGCTGTTCGTCGCGCATGACGATCCTCGTCCTACCAACGTCAAGACGCTCGTCGGCATGGCCGATGCCCCCGTCACGACGTCGCAACGCTGGATCGAGCATCTTCACAAGCTCAAGCTGATCGACCGGGTCAGCGATCCGGCCGACCGCCGCCGCATCGAGATTTCGCTGAGCAGCACCGGATACGACGCGGTGACAGGGTTCCTGACCGCGATCATCCGGCGCTGATCAAGGGGAGGGGTGGCGACCGGCGGTCGCGCCCGGGATTCGGCGGATATACGCCCTGCCTCAAGCGTCAGACTTCGTCGGTCGTCAGCTTCACCTTGTTGGGCAGCTTCTTGCCCTTGGTCCGCCGTGACGGAAGCTGGACCGGATTCTTCTTTTTCCACTGGGCGAACGTCATCGGGCCGTCTGGCGTCTCGATGATCTGGTCGTCGATCAGATCGGCCATCACGGACTCCGCTCGGCGATGCGCTGGTCCCCGCAGGGAAGGCTCTGCCCTGGTTCAATCTGGAAAAGTGGTGCGGCCGAGAAGACTCGAACTTCCACGGGCTTTCGCCCACAACGACCTCAACGTTGCGCGTCTACCAGTTCCGCCACGGCCGCACGTGAAACACTTACCGGACAAGCCGGCTAGCTGGTAGGCCGGTGCCACTAGCAAGGCTTTTACGATCCCGCAACGCCCTTTCCGCACCTTTGGCGCCTGGCAGCACGATTTATCCGCATCTCCCAGCCTTCGCGCGACGTATCGCCGCGCGGCGCGACACATCGATCAGCGTGCTGCGCCGCTTTCGCCGGCAAAGCTCAGCTCGAGCCGCTTCGAATCGGCGGGGACATCCAGCTTGGCAGAGTTGAAATCGATCGCCGCGCCTGGGGTGAGCGTGCGTTTCTGCGGCGTGATCGTCCAGCTGTAGACGATCCGGCCCTGCGCATCGCGCAGCTCGGCGCGGATATCGGGAACGCGCTGCGTCGAGATCGGACGGATTGGTGACCTGCCCGCTGACCGCGAACAGCTCGGAGCCGTTCTCCAGCTCGCGCCGTTCGATCGGATTGTCGCGCAGCCGCAGCGGCGTCTCGGCGGATCCTGCGACCAGCCCGATCTGGCTGGCGAGCCCGGGCGCGCCGACATAGAGGATCGCGGCGACGCCGAGCAGCATCAGCAACCCGGCCGCAACCGCCCCGATCGTCCAGAGCCGCGCGGTGTTGCGGCGTGCGCGGAACGGTGCCGGTTGCGTGAACAGATCGTAATTCGCGATGCCGCTCTGGCGGTCGCTCGCATCGCCGCCCCTGGAATTGGCATAGGTCTGTTGGGCCACGGCGGCCGGACCCACATCCGCGTCGGCGGCATACGCCGTCTCGATAGACGATGCCGAGGACAAGGACGGCGACGATGCCGGCGACGACAATGAAGACGCGGGCGGGATGATCGGCACCGTGGCGGGCGCTGGCGCGAACGGCTTGATGATCGGCGGCGGCAGATCGTCCGCGGTCTGGGCCGCCGACATCGGGAAGGACGAGAACGGCGTCGCGCCGGACAAGGGGGCGAAATCCGCTTTTGCGGTGGCGGAGGCATCGTCGGCCGCGCCGTCGCGCCACGCATCGGCCGGCGGTTCGACGAGCGCGGCGGCCTGGAACCAGCTGTGCCGGCAATTGGCGCAGCGGACGGTCCGGCCCTCGGCGCCGATCGCGCTGTCGGGCACCAGGTAACGGGTGCTGCACTCGGGGCATTGGAGGATCATCGGGCACGCTTCACTGCCGGCCGCGGGACGGGGCCGTTCATGCCGAAACTAAGCACGCCGCCGCGGCTCGTGGCAAGTATCGGCGGCAAGTATCGGGCATGCGGACGCATCATCGACGGGTCGCGATCCCGCTGCGGTCGCCGCATGCTTGAAGCTGCGCAAGCTTTCATGCGAAAGCGCAGCGCAGGGCACAGGCGAACAACAGCGGACGCAACCGGGTTCATGGCGAATATCGTGCAGTTCGAGAATGTGGGTCTGCGTTACGGTACCGGTCAGGATGCCGGGCAGGAGACGCTGTCGGACATCTCGTTCACGCTGCGCAGTGGCGCTTTCTACTTCCTCACCGGGGCAAGCGGCGCGGGCAAGACGTCGTTGCTCAAGCTCCTTTACCTCGCCCAGCGGCCCAGTCGCGGCATCATCCGCCTGTTCGGGGAGGACGCGGTGCTGCTCCCGCGCGACCGGATGCCGGGGTTCCGGCGGCGGATCGGCGTCGTGTTCCAGGATTTCCGCCTCGTCCCGCATCTGTCGACCTGGGACAATATCGCGTTGCCGCTGCGCGTCGCGGGGATGGCCGAAGCGAGCATTCGCCAGCCGGTCGAGGAGATGCTCGCCTGGGTCGGGCTCGCCGCGCGCGCCGATGCCCGCCCCGCGACGCTGTCGGGTGGCGAGCAACAGCGCGTGGCGATTGCGCGCGCGGTGATCGCACGCCCCGAGATGCTCGTCGCCGACGAGCCCACCGGCAACGTCGATCCCGACATGGCCGAGCGCCTGCTGCATCTGTTCGATTCGCTCAACAAGCTTGGCACGACGGTGGTGGTCGCGACGCACGACCTCCATTTGCTCAACCGCATTCCCAATGCGCAGATGATGCGGCTCGACAAGGGCAGGCTGCTCGATCCGACGGGGTCGCTGCGCTATCCGCCGCCGCCGCGGATGGACGCGTGAACGCCCCCGAACACCGCGTCCTCGACGAGGCGGGGGGCGTCCGCGCGATGACGTGGGTGATGGGAATCATGCTGTTCCTCACGATGCTCGCGCTCGCGCTTGGGCTGGGGACCGCAAGCGCCGCGCGCCTGCTCGACCGCCAGCTTGCGGGGCGGCTGACCGTCCAGATCGTCGACGGCAACGCGGTCCGCCGCGATCGCGATGCCGGGCGTATCCTGACGGTCCTTCGCCGCCGTCCCGAGGTCGCGCGCGCGCAGCCGGTCGATCGCGCCGCGCTCACGCGACTGCTCCGGCCATGGCTCGGCAGCGACGGCGCAGACCCCGACCTGCCCGTTCCGGCGATGATCGACGTCGATCTCGTGGGGCAGGACGACCGCGGTATCGCGCGCGTCGTACAGGCCGTCCGGGCGGTCACGCCCGCCGCACGCGTCGACCGGCACGAGAACTGGATGTCCCCGGTCAGCAGCTTCATGCAGGCGCTGACCTGGCTCGCCTTCGCTCTTGTCCTGCTGATGGCCAGCGCGACCGCCGCGGTCGTCGTGCTCGCGGCGCGCGCAGGGCTCGAGATGCACCGCGCGACGATCGAGGTCATGCACATGCTCGGCTCGACCGATCGTCAGGTTGCGCGCCTGTTCCAGCGGCGGGTCGCGCTCGACGCGGCGATCGGCGGCAGTGGAGGGGCGCTTGCCGCAGCGGGGGTGATCCTGTTCATCGCCACGCGGCTCGAGGGGCTCGGCTCCGAACTGCTCAACGGAATCGGGCTGTCGTCGAGCGACTGGA
Source organism: Sphingomonas sp. 22R3R2A-7 (assembly GCF_036856055.1). Taxonomy (NCBI): domain Bacteria; kingdom Pseudomonadati; phylum Pseudomonadota; class Alphaproteobacteria; order Sphingomonadales; family Sphingomonadaceae; genus Sphingomonas; species Sphingomonas sp. 22R3R2A-7. The sequence continues at coordinate 2,407,399 of NZ_JASPFR010000001.1, forward strand.
TCATCCTCGCCGCGCTCCCGCTCGTCTTCCTCCTCCTCGCGACCGCGGCGGCGCGGCTGACGATCGTCCGGGCGTTGAGGACGTCGCTGTGATCGTCCGGCTGTTCGGTATCGCCGTCCTCGCCTGGGCGCTGGGGTTCGCGGCATTCATGCTGTTGCTCCCGCAGCCGCTCGACGGCACCACGACCGACGCGATCGTCGTGCCGACCGGCGGGCCGGGGCGAATCGACAGGGGACTTGCGCTGCTCCGCGATCACCAGGCCAAACGGATGCTGGTCACCGGCGTCGCGCCGGGGGTCAGGCCGATCGACCTCGCGCTCGAATACCGCACCTCGCCGCGGCTGTTCGACTGTTGCATCGACCTTGGCGCCGATGCGGTCGACACACGCTCGAACGCGGAGGAGACCGCGCAATGGGTCGAGACGCACGACTATCGCACGGTCCGGCTGGTCACGTCGGACTGGCATCTGCCGCGCGCGCGGATGGAATTGTCGGCGGTGCTCGGTCCCAAGGTCATCGTGCTGGGCGACGGCGTGCCCGGCAGTCCAAGACTGGGCACGCTGGTCAACGAATATAACAAGCTGATCCTGCGTCGGATCGCATTGTGGATAGGATTTGGCGCATGATCGCCTGGATACGCACGATCGTCTTCATGATCGTCTTTTACGGAATATCGGCCCCGATCGTCATGACCGTGCCGATCAGCGCGCTGTTCGGGTCACGTGCGGTGATCGTGCACTCGACCGTCTGGACACGCTTTCACCGCTGGGCGGCGCGGTGGATCCTCGGCATCCGGATCCGTGTCGAGGGGACGCGACCGACCGGCCAGGCCTTCTATGCCTGCAAGCATCAGGCGATGTTCGAAACGCTCGAGCTGCAGGCGATGCTCGACGGGCCTGCGATGGTGCTCAAGCGCGAGCTGGCGCAGATCCCCTTCTGGGGCTGGGCCGCGCGGCGTTACGGCGCGATCGTCGTCGACCGCGAAGCCTCGGCCAAGGCGATGCGCGGCATCATCCGCGAGGCGACCGCCGCCAAGGCGACCGGCCGCTCGATCCTGATCTTTCCCGAGGGGACGCGGGTCCTGCCCGGCGACCATCCGCCGCTGAAGCCCGGTTTTGCCGGCCTGTACCGAGCGCTCGGCCTGCCGACGGTGCCGATCGCGTGCGACAGCGGCATCGTCTGGCCGCGCAAGGGCCCAAGCGGCCCGGCGTCATCACCTTCCGCTTCGGCGAGGTCATTCCGCCGGGCCTCAAGCGCGAGGAGGCGGAGACGCGCGTTCATGTGGCGATGAACGCGCTCGACGGCTGACGCGCCGACCGCAGCGTCAGTCGTGCGCGCGTCCGAAATCGGCGGCGTCGTCGTCCTGGCCCTGTTCGACGATCGACCGCCGTACCGCGCGGGTCCGCGTGAACAGGTCGAACAGCTCGTCGCCCTTGCCCCAGCGGATCGCGCGCTGCAGCGCGCTGAGATCCTCGGAGAACCGCTGGAGCATCTCCAGGACGGCCTCGCGGTTGGTCAGGAACACGTCGCGCCACATCGTCGGGTCGGACGCGGCGATGCGCGTGAAGTCGCGGAAGCCGCCTGCCGAATATTTGATCACCTCCGACTGCGTGACCTCCTCGAGATCGCTCGCGGTACCGACGATCGTATAGGCGATCAGGTGCGGCAGGTGGCTGGTGATCGCCAGCACGCGGTCGTGATGGTCGGGCGCCATGAACTCGACCTGCGCGCCGAGCCGACGCCAGAATTCGGCGACGCGCTCGACCGCGACCGCGTCCGCGCCCTCCGGGGGCGTGACGATGCACCAGCGATTGTTGAACAGGGTGGCGAAGCCGGCTTCGGGACCGCTCCGCTCGGTACCGGCGACCGGGTGCGCGGGGATGATCGTCGCACCGGGCAGCGCCTCGGCAAGCACGCGCGCGACCTCGGTCTTGCTGCTGCCGACGTCGCTGACGATGGCCTCCGCGGGCAGGTCCGCGGCGAAGTCCGCGGCGGCGGCGCCCATCGCGCCGACAGGGACGCACAGGATCACCAGATCGGCATCGATCACTGCCGCGCCCGCGCTGTCGGCGACGTCATGGCAGAGCTCGAGCCGATCGGCGGTCGCGCGAACCTCGGCATCGGCGTCATAGCCGGTCAGTCGGACGGTCGGCATCGCGTGCCCGACGGCGCGCGCGATCGACGATCCGATCAGTCCGAGCCCGAGGATCGTGACGCGCGCGAACGGCAGCATCAGCCCCGCTCGACCAGCGTGCGCAACGCCGCGATCACGCCGCGGGTCTCGTCCTCGGTGCCGATCGTGATGCGCAGCGCGTTGGGCAGGCCCTGTCCGGGCAGCCAGCGGACGATATAGCCCGCCTCCATCAGCCCGTGATACGCGGTGTCGGCGGTGAGCCCGCCCTCGAACAGCACCAGCACGAAATTCGCCTTCGACGGCACGCAGCGCAGACCCGCATTGCCCATCTGCGCGACCTGATCGACGAACCAGCTGCGCCACTGGTCGTTGTGCGCGCGGGTCGCGTCGACGAAGCCGGTATCGGCCAGCGCCGCGACCGCTGCGGCCTGGCCCGCGGTGGTGACGTTGAACGGCGCGCGGATGCGGTGCATCGCATCGATGATCGGCGCGCAGGCATAGCCCCAGCCGATCCGCTCGGCGGCGAGCCCGTGGATCTTCGAAAAGGTCCGCGTGACGAGCACGTTCGCCTCGGTCATCGCGAGCGCAAGACCCGCGTCATCCTCTTCGGGGCTCAGATATTCGGCATAGGCCTGATCGAGCACCAGCAGCACCGAGCGCGGCAGGCCGGCGTGCAACCGGGCGATCTCGGCGCGCGGGGTGAACGTGCCGGTGGGGTTGTTCGGGTTGGCGACGAACACGACGCGCGTCCGCTCGGTCACCGCGGCCAGGATGGCATCGACGTCGGTCGCGTAATCGCGATCGTCGACCACGATGGGCTCGGCACCGACGCGGCGGGTGGCGATCTCGTACACCGCAAAGCCGTAGCGGACGTGAATGATCTCGTCGCCCGGCCCTGCATAGGCGCCCGCGACGAGGTGGAGGATCTCGTCGGATCCGGTGCCATAGATCACGCGCGCCGGATCGAGGTCGTAATGCGCAGCCAGCGCCTCGCGCAGGTCCGCCGCGCTCGCATCGGGATAGCGTTCGAGCGTCCGGTCGGCGGCATCGAACGCCGCCTTCGCCGCGGGGCTGGTACCCAGCGGATTCTCGTTCGACGACAATTTGATCACCGTGCGACCATCGTCGGTCGTCGAACGACCGGGCGTATAGGGGGCGATCCCCATGATCCAGGGCTTCGGGGCGGGGGCTGGCGCTATAGTTGTCATGGCCGCGGGGCATAGCGGCCCGCGTGCCACGGTGGCAAACATTTGTAGTGGATGAAGAGGGACGTCCATTTGCGAAGTGCGGCGATCCACCCTTCTCCCGTCATCCTGACGAAAGTCAGGATCCAGAGCCACGAATGTCGCCGCCTGATACTCTGGGTCCTTACTTTCGTCAGGATGACGGGAAGGTTTGCCCGGTCCTCCCCGTCGAGGGAGGGGCGTGGATGTGGACGTCGCGCTGGCATGACCGCCGCCGCCTATGGTAGCGCGCGGCATGCTCGATCCTGCGACCATCGACCCGGTGCCCGATAGCCGCTTCGGCCTCGCGCGCCGCGTCACGCTGCCCGGACCGCTCAGGCTCGACGGCGGCGTGCTGCTGTCGCCGGTCGATATCGCGTACGAGACCTATGGCACGCTGAATGCCGATGCCTCGAACGCGATCCTGATCTGCCACGCGCTGACCGGCGACCAGCACGTCGCGTCGAACCACCCGCGCACCGGCAAGCCCGGCTGGTGGACCCGCATGGTCGGCGAGGGCAGGCCGATCGACCCCGCGCGCCACTTCGTCGTCTGCGCCAATGTGCTCGGCAGCTGCATGGGCTCGTCCGGCCCCGCGACGATCAACCCGGCGACCGGGCGGCCGTGGGCGATGGCGTTTCCGGTCATCACGATCCGCGACATGGTCCGCGCGCAGGCGATGCTGCTCGATCATCTCGGCGTCGGCGTGCTCCACGCGGTCGTCGGCGGATCGATGGGGGGATGCAGGCCTTGAGCTGGCCCGCGACGTTCCCCGAGCGCGTCAAGGCATGCGTCGTGATCGCCTCGACCGCGCGCCACACCGCACAGAATATCGCGTTCCACGAGGTCGGGCGCCAGGCGGTGATGGCCGATCCCAACTGGTGTGGCGGCGACTATCACGACGATTCGGCGCCGACCGCCGGGCTCGCGGTCGCGCGGATGGCGGCGCACATCACCTATCTGTCCGAAGCGGGGCTGACCGAGAAGTTCGGCCGCCGCCTCCAGGCGCGCGACGCCAAGTCGTTCGGGTTCGACGCCGACTTCCAGGTCGAGAGCTATCTGCGTCACCAGGGGCTCGCCTTCACCGACCGGTTCGACGCGAACTCCTATCTCTACATCACGCGCGCGATGGATTATTTCGATCTTGCGGAGGAGCATGGCGGGCTGCTTGCCAACGCCTTCCGCGCGACCAAGTCGCGCTTCTGCCTCGTCAGCTTCGACACCGACTGGCTGTATCCGACCGCCGAATCGCGCGCGATCGTCCAGGCGTTGAACGCCGCGGGCGCGCCGGTCAGCTTCGTCGAGCTGTCGAGTCCGTACGGCCACGACGCGTTCCTGCTCGAGGCGCCCGATCTCAACCGGGTCGTCGACGGCTTCCTGAGGGCGGGGCGATGACGATCACGTTGTCGGACGACGCGAGCCGGTTGCAGGTCGACCGCATCCATGGCTGGCTGGCGAGCAGCTACTGGTCGCCGGGGATCGAGCGTCCGCTCGTCGAACGCGCGATCGCGGGATCGCACTGCCTCGGTGCGTACCGCGACGACGTGCAGGTCGGTTTCGCGCGGATGATCACCGATCACGCGACCTTTGCGTGGCTGGCCGATGTCTGGGTCGACGAGTCGGTACGCGGGCAGGGGCTCGCGCGGCGAATGGTCGGCTGGTTCCTCGATCATCCGTCGTTCGCCGGGCTGCGGCGGATCGGGCTCGTCACCGCCGATGCGCACGGCGTCTATGCGGGGCTCGGCTTCCACTCGCTGGTCCGCGCGGATCGCTACATGGAGCGGCTCGCCCCGGGGCTTGCCGATCAGTTACGGACCGCGCCATGACGTTACGCACCGACCTCGCCGTCATCGCCGGGCATGTCGCGCAAGGCAGCCGCGTGCTCGATATCGGCTGTGGCGACGGCGCGCTGATGGCCGCGCTGCGCGATACCCGCGGCGTCGATGCGCGCGGGCTGGAGATCGACGCGCGCAACGTCGCGTCGGCGGTCGCGCGCGGGCTGTCGGTGATCCAGGGCGATGCCGATATCGATCTGGCGGGCTACCCCGATGCGAGTTTCGACTATGCGATCCTCAGCCAGACGCTGCAGACCGCGCGCGCACCCGATCTCGTGCTCGACCAGCTGCTCCGAATCGGCCACCGTGCCTTTGTCAGCTTCCCCAATTTCGCGCATTGGCGCGTGCGGCTGTCGCTGCTCTGGGGTGGTCGGATGCCCGTCACGCGGCAATTGCCCGAACGCTGGTACGACACGCCCAACATCCATCATGTCACGATCGACGACTTTCGCGAGTTCCTGCGACAGCGGGGCGTCGTCATCGAGCGCAGCTGGTTTCTCTCGGGCGACAAGCAGACGACGTCGGCGGCAGCGAACCTGCTCGCCGAGCATGCGATCTTCCTCCTGCGCGCGGCGTGATTCGACACCCGCACGCTTGACCGGACCGTCGCAACATAATTGTCACGCCGTGTCGCGAATGCACGGGATGGTTAAGACCGGCGGGAACCCCTGTCGGTATCATGTGTTGCCTAGCCGATGACGAAGACAGCCATGATCGTTGAAGACGAGATTTTCGTCGCACTGGATCTCGAACGGATCCTGGTTGACGCCGGCTATACCGTCGCCGCGATCGCAGCTGATCGCGCGGGTGCGCTCACTGCCGCGGCGCAGTGCGACTTCGCGTTTGTCGACATCAACCTGCGCGATGGACCTACCGGGCCCGAGATCGCAGCGGCGATCGCGCGCGATCACGGTGTGAAGGTCGTGTTCGTGACCGCCAATCCAGGCCAGATCGGCGATGCCGATTGCCTGGGCTATATCCGCAAGCCGTTCAGCGACGCCGCAATCCTTGCCGCAGCGCAGCTCGCCACGACGGGGGCGGCGCCCCCGGTTTCAGAGCTCGTCCAGTTGCGGACCGCGATCGTCTGACCAATTGCGCGGCGGATCGACCGGCGTGATCACCGACTGAATGACGATAGCGGTATCGTGATCGCGACGCACAGCCCGGTCGTGCGCCAGTCGCGAACCACCGTCCCGCCCAGTTGTCGCACCGCGCTCATTTCGATCAACTGGCTCCCGAACCCCGCGCGATCGTCGGGATCGACCACCGCAGGCCCGCCGGTCTCGCGCCAGGTCATTGCCACCAGCGTGTCGCCGCGCTCCAAGGTTATCGACACCGCGCCATCCGCGTTCGACAACGCACCATATTTGGTCGCGTTGGTCGCCAGTTCGTGAAACAGCAGCGCGATCGGCGTCGCCGACCGATCGTCGATCCGGACGTCGTCGCCGTGCACCGCAATCCGGTCCGAACCGAGCTGCTGATAGGGTTCGAACAGGTCACCGAGCAGTCCGATCAGACTGTCCTGTTCCGCATGCGGGCGCGATTGCGCGCTGTGCGGTCGGACGAAATCATGTGCCCGGCCCAGCGCGTTGATCCGGTGCCGAAGGTCGGTTGCGATCCCGGCAAATTCGGGGCGGCCGCGCGCCGAGAAGGTGATAAGCCCTGCGATCACCGCGAAGATGTTCTTGATCCGGTGGCTCAGCTCCTGGCTGATGACTTCGCGCTCTTCATAGGCGAGCTTCTGCTCATGGATGTCGGTGCACGTCCCGAACCACCGCAGGATCGCCCCGTCCGCGCTGCGCACGGGCAAGGCGCGCCCCAGCACCCAGCGATAGGTGCCGTCGAAATGCCGCAGCCGGTATTCGATATTATAGGGCTCGCCGGTTTCGAGCGACTGGCGCCAGACGGCCCAGGCGCGATCCTGGTCCTCGGGATGGAACATGTCGTTCCAGCCCTCGCCATCGGTCGTGCCCACGGGAGTCCCCGTGAACTCGTACCAGCGCGCGTTGAAATAGTCGTGGAACCCGTCGGGAAGCGTCGACCACACCATCTGCGGCATGGTGTCGGCCAGCGTGCGGAACTTCAGGTCGCTCGCTTCCAGCGTGCGTCGGGCCTCGGCCTCGGAAACCGCTTGTTCACGCGCGGTGCGGCGATCGTCGAGCCGCCCCATCGCCGCCTTGGCGAGCAGCGTCAGCCCATCGCGCTGGAACCGTGTCAGCCCTTCGCGTGCGTTGGGTGCAAGCACGCACAGCGCCCCCAGCGGAACGCCTTCGCTCGAAACGAGCGGCGCACCGGCATAGAAGCGGACATAGGGCGCGCCGGTCACCAGCGCGTTGTCGGTAAAACGCGGATCCACGCGCGCGTCGGGCACCTCCATCACGTCATGATGGTGCATCGCGTGCGCACAGAACGACATGCTGCGCGGCGTCTGGTCGAGATCGGTGCCGCTGCGCGAGAGGAAGCGTTGATATTCCTCCTCGACCAGGCTCAGCAACGCGATCGGCGCGCCGCACAACTCGGCCGCGAACGCGACGATGTCGTCGAGCTGACCTTTCGCACGCGCGCCGGCAACGTCGTAGGCCGAGATCACGCGCGCGCGCTCGGCCTCGTCGAAACCGACCGACGTCGGGACGGAATACAACGTCGTCACGGAGCTCAGAACGGAACGTCGTCGTCGAGATCGTCCGAGAAGCCGCCGGTCTGGCCGAAGCTGCCGCCGCGTGCCCCGCCACCGCTGCCGCCACCCGATGGCGCGCTGCCACCACGACCGCCGCCGCCGCCGTAACCCCCGCCGCCACCCGACGAGCCACCGCCGAAGTCATTGCCGCCGCCACCGCCGGCCCAGTCGTCGCCGCCGCCGCGGCTACCACCGCCGCCACCGCCGCCACCGCCGCCGCCCTGGCCACCGTTCGGGCCGTCGAGCATCGTCAGCACGCTGTTGAAGCCCTGCAGCACGATCTCGGTCGAATATTTGTCCTGGCCCTGCGCGTCCTGCCATTTGCGGGTCTGGAGCGCGCCCTCGATATAGACCTTCGAGCCCTTGCGCAGATACTTTTCCGCGACGTTGGCGAGACCTTCGTTGAAGATCGCGACCGAATGCCATTCGGTCTTTTCCTTGCGCTCGCCCGACATCTTGTCCTTCCAGGACTCCGACGTCGCTATGCGCAGGTTGACGACCTTGCCGCCGTTCTGGAACGCCTTGCTCTCGGGGTCGCGCCCCAGATTGCCGACGATGATGACCTTGTTGACGCTGCCTGCCATGATGCCCCTCAGAGGCCGGCGAACACCGCCAGCCAATATGTGATTCCGGCCATGATGTAGGCGGCGGCGAACAAATAGCCAACCATGAACGCCGGCCATTTCCACCCGTTTGTCTCGCGGCGGGTGACGGCGATCGTCGAAATGCACTGCGGCGCGAAGACGAACCACATCAGGAAGGCGAGCGCGGTTGGCAGGCTCCAGCGGCCGCGCAGGTTCTCGACCATCGCCTTGCCGCCCTGGTTGCTGTCGGGATCGTCGATCGCATAGACGGTGCCGATCGCCGCGACCGCGACTTCGCGCGCCGCCATCGCGGGGATCAGCGCCAGCACGATGTCGCGGTTGAAGCCGATCGGCGCGAACACGGGTGCGATGCCGTTGGCGATCCGGCCGGCGGCGGAATAGTCGACCGCCGAGACGCGACTGTTCTCGGGCGGCTTGGGAAAGCTCAGCATCACCCACAGGATCACGGTCGATACCAGGATGATGCCGCCCGCACGCTTGAGGAAGATCCGCGCGCGGCTCCACAGCCCGATGCCGACGTCGCGCCACTGCGGCCACTGGTATTTGGGCATCTCCATCATGAAGCCCGACGACACGCCCTTGGTGACCGTCCGGCGCAGCACCAGCGCGGCGACGAACGCGCCGACGATGCCCATCACGTACAGCCCGAGCATCACCAGCCCCTGCAGCCCGACGAACGGCAGCACCTGCGTATTGGGAATGAACGCGCCGATGATCAGCGTGTAGACCGGCAGTCGCGCGGAGCAGGTCATCAGCGGCGCGATCAGGATCGTCGTCAGCCGGTCCTTCTCGTCGTCGATCGTCCGCGTCGCCATGATCCCGGGGATCGCGCAGGCGAAGCTCGACAGCAGCGGGATGAACGCGCGGCCGGACAGCCCGACGCTCGCCATCACGCGGTCCATCAGGAACGCCGCGCGGACCATGTAGCCGCTCGCCTCGAGCACGAGGATGAAGAGGAACAGGATCAGGATCTGCGGCAGGAACACGATCACCGCGCCGACGCCGGCGATCACCCCGTCGACGAGCAGCGACCGGAGCAGCGAATCGGCCATCTCGGTCCGGATCAGGCCCTGCACCGCGGTGAAGCCCCCGTCGATCGCGTCCATGAACGGCTGCGCCCAGCTGAACACCGCCTGGAACATCAGGAACATGATCGACAGCAGCAGCAGCGGCCCGCCGACCGGATGCAGCGCGACCGCGTCGAGCATGTGCGTCCAGCGCCGCACCGGCGTCTCGGACAGCGTCGCGGCGGTTGCGATGTCGCGCGCGCGGCGCTGCAGCGTGACGATGTCGTCCTGTACGCTGCCATCCGACTTGCGCAGCCGGATCGGGCCGTTGACGACCGTCTGTGTCAATACTTCACGCAGCGCGTCGAGCCCACGCTTGCGGACCGCGACGGTCGGGATCACCGGCACGCCCAGTTCGCGCGCGAGTACCGCGGCATCGAGCTTCAACCCGTCGCGCTCGGCCAGATCGACCATGTTGAGCGCCACGACGACGGGCAGGCCAAGCGCGATCAGCTGAAGCGTGAAGCGCAGGTGGTTATCGAGATTGGCGGCGTCGACGACGACGACGAGGGCGTCGGGCAGGCGCTCGCCGTCCTGCGTGCCGGTGACGACGTCGCGCGTGACGCGCTCGTCGGGGAGGAAGGCTCGAGGCTGTACGCACCGGGCAGGTCGACCAGCTCGACCGGACGCCCGTCATCGAGCACCAGCCGCCCGGCCTTGCGCTCGACCGTCACGCCCGGATAATTGCCGACCTTCTGCCGCGCACCCGTCAACGCGTTGAACAGCGCGCTCTTGCCGGCATTGGGATTGCCGACGAGCGCGACCAGCGGTGCTGCGTTCATAATGCTATGATGCTGATCGCGCGCTGCTTATTCGGCAGCCGCTGGCGTCAGCGATACGTGGATGGCCCCCGCGACGGCGCGACGCAGCGCAACGGTCATGCGACCGATGCGGCACGCGATCGGGCCCTGGCCCAGCGTCGCGCGGTGGAGGACCTCGACATCGACCCCCTCGTCAAACCCCAGTTCGCGCAGGCGGCGTGCTTCCGGACCCGCCAGACGCGTCCAGTCGATCATCTTGACGATCGCATGCTGCTTGCGGGGCAGCGTTTCAAGGCTGACGGAACGGTCGCGGCGAGTGTCCATGATGCGAGTGATTATCAGTAACGCTCCGCAAAGGAAAGCCCCAACCATGCCCCACCATGACAGCGGACGCAGATTGGCCCCGCTCCATCGCCCGCCCGCGCGCTCACGCCGCGGGATAGCGCAGCCGGCCGACAAATCGCGACAGACTGAACCCGTGCTCGGTCCGTTTGAGAAACCCGGCCTTGGCCTTTTCGAACGCCATGATGCCTGCGATCCGCCGCGCGAGGAACGCGCGGGTGTCCACGAATCCTTCGCTGTCGTCGTCGAGGAACACCGTCACCGTCGAGGCATAGACGCCGAGCAGGATCGTCCGTTTGGTATAATGATTATAATCGGTCGCGACATCGCCCGCCGCGCGCCAGATGGTATCGACCGTCCGCCACCCCAGGCGCGCCGCCCGCGCGAGATTCTGCGGCAATGCGAGGATCGCCACCGCGCGCCGCAGCGATTCGCGATCGGCGGCGGTCGCCTGCAGCCGCGCCTCGATCAGCGCGGTGATCCGTTCGCGGATCTTCATCGTCGCGATCCGTTCAGGCGGAACCGCGGCGAGCATCGCGCGATCGATCTCGGCAAACCAGGCGTCGATCATGTCGAGCGCGCCGTCTTCGAACGCGAGCGCGGCGACGTCCGTATCGATCCCCGCCGCATCCGCCGCCATGTCGCGTGCGGCGTCGCTCCAGCCATCGAACGCGGCGTTGGCGGCGATCCCGGGGCTGAGCTGAACGCGGATTTCGTCGAGCGTGAGGTCTTGGGTCATACCGTCTCCTGCCGTCCAAGATCAGGCGTGTCGAGCGCCTCTTCAATAGGGGGCGATCCGCGGGCGTCCGGCGTACCAGCACCAGCGCGATCGCGACCATGACCACGCCGACGAGATCGGGCAGGCCGAGCCGCTCGCCATAGACGATCCAGCCGACCGTCCCCGCGACCACCGGCTGGATCAGCAGCGCGATCCCGATCACCAGCGGCGAAAACCGGCCGAGCGCATAGATCATCAGCCCCTGGCCCAGCACCTGGCTGCACAGCGCCAGGCCGATCAGCGGCCCCCAGTGCACCGGCACGATCCGCTCGCCCATCGCCAGCGCGAACACCAGCAGCGGCACGATCTCCGCCAGCGTCGACAGCACCAGCGCGGACAAGGGGGCAAGCGTCGTCCGCGCGCGCGCCATCAGGATGAAATAGACCGTGTAGAGCAGCCCCGCGAGGATGCAGAGCAGGTCGCCCGCGAGATTCTTCGCATCGAGCTGATAGGACCGCCCGAGCAGCAGCGCCGCACCCGCCGCCGCGAGCATCAGCGCCCAGCCCTGTGTCCGCGTCGGCCAGGTCCGCGCGACGAGGAACCCGTAGATCGGGAACATCAGCGTCGCCGCGTTGCCGAACAGCGTCGCGTTGGCGAGCGTGGTGCGCAGGATGCCGAGATGCCAGCTGCCGAGATCCGCGGCAAAGCACACGCCGCCCGCGATCAGTCCGACCCAGACGCCGCGCCCGAGCCGCGTCGGTCGCGCGCCCTGCTGCGCCGCGAGCAGGACGAGAAACGGCACCGCCAGCGTCAGCCGCCAGAACCCCGCCGCGACCGGTCCGACCTCGGTCGCGCGGACGAACCACGGCCCGAATGCGAGCGCGACGTTGGCGATCAGCAGCGCGCCGAATGCGAGCGTGCCGGGGGCGGCAAGCGCCGTTGTCGTCGGCGTTTCGGGCACGCTAGATATTCTTTGCGGGGCGGGGCGATGCATGCCGCGCTGTAGCGTCCTATCTTGCCCCCGTCAGGCATTAAGGAGCCCCCATGCCAAGCCTTTTCGATCCCATCACACTCGGCGCCGTCGACGCGCCCAACCGCATCCTCATGGCGCCGCTCACCCGCGGACGTTCGGACAAGGACGCCGTCCCATCCGACCTCATGATCGACTATTACACGCAGCGCGCGAGCGCCGGGCTGATCATCTCGGAGGCCACCGGCATCAGCCGCGAAGGCCTGGGCTGGCCATTCGCGCCGGGTCTGTGGACGCAGGCGCAGGTCGATGCGTGGAAGCCCGTCACCGAGTCGGTCCACGCAGCCGGCGGCCGGATCATCGCGCAGCTCTGGCACATGGGTCGCCAGGTCCATTCCTCGGTGATCGGCGGTCAGCCCGTCTCGTCGTCCGCGACGAAGACCGAAGGCCAGGCGCACACGTTCGAGGGCAAGAAGGATTTCGAGGTCGCGCGTCCGCTCGAGCTGAACGAGATTCCGCGGCTGCTCGACGACTATGAACTGGCAACGAAGAACGCGCTCGCCGCGGGCTTCGACGGTGTCCAGATCCACGCCGCGAACGGCTATCTGATCGACCAGTTCCTGCGTGACAACGCGAACAGCCGCACCGATGAGTATGGTGGTTCGATCGAGAACCGCATCCGTCTGCTCCGCGAAGTCGCCGAGCGCGTGATCTCGGTCGCGGGCGCGGATCGCACCAGCGTCCGCCTCTCGCCCAACGGCGATTCTGCAGGGCGTCGACGACAGCAACCCCGAGCCGCTGTTCACCGCCGCCGCCAAGGCGCTGTCCGATCTCGGCATCGCGTTCCTCGAATTGCGCGAGCCCGGCCCCGATGGCACGTTCGGCAAGACCGATGTGCCAAAGCTGAGCCCGGCGATCCGCAAGGTGTTCAAGGGCGTGCTCGTCGTGAACTCGGATTACGACACGCTCGAAAAGGCGCAGGCCGAACTCGATACGGGCATTGCCGACGCGATCAGCTTCGGGCGGACGTTCATCGCGAACCCCGACCTGCCCGAGCGTCTGCGCACGGGCGCGCCGCTGGCGCAGGATAACCCGAAGACCTGGTACAGCCAGGGTCCCGAGGGGTATATCGACTATCCGGCGCTCGAAACCGCGGACGCGTAACGCGTTCGTGCCCGCCCTGCGGCGAAGGCCGCGGGGCGGGCGACTACCTGCAATGCGTCCGATTGTCAGCGGTGACGGCATCGCCTAGCAGCGCGCACGCCGCGCCGCTGATGGCGCGCCGGTGACGACAGGACGACGATATGACCGACGGCTGGCCGAGCGGGGGCAGGGGGCAGGGCCACTCTTGCCCGGGACTGCCGACCGCGCCGCACGACGGGCCGAGGAACGGGCAAGCGAGCGCGAGCAGCGCGCGCGCGACCGTCTCGCCGGCGCCGAGCAGCGTGCCGAGTCGAGGCCGCGCAGCGCGAGGCCCAGTCGCAGGAGCGTGAACGTGCGCGTGAACTGCGCCGGGCCGAAGAGGCGCAACGGATCCAGGCCCGGCTCGACGCACCCCCCGCCAACGACGAGGAAGCGCTCAAGATCGCCAAGCGGCGCAGTTCTGGCGCCCGCGCGCGCAGCGGCGAAGAGAGCAAGACGCAGCGCGACACGCGCGGCTACACCACCATCCAGGACCCCGCCCGCATCCGCACCCTCGCCGCTCGGGGCGCCTCGGTGACGGGTCTCGCCGCTGCATTCGGGATCACGGTCGAACAGGTCGAAGCGGCGTTGCGCGAGCAGGATCCGGCGGCTGACGCATAGAGGCGGTCGGATCACTGGACGCCGTGAGGCATATGGGAATAGGCTGTGCTCGATACAGTCTGTGCCCGAACGGGGATCTGCACGATGCTGACGGTTGTCGCTCTGATCGTTGCCGCACCGCAAGCCTGTACTACGGTGCACCAGCAATGTCGGGCGTGCACGACAATCGATGGCACGCACCGTTGCTCCAATATCGGGATCGCGTGTCAGCCTTCGCTACGTGTCTGTACGCCAAAGGACGGCGTACGGCCGCAGGGTGGTCCGGAGGCCGCCGGCCCCCGTTCTCGACCAGCGAAGAAGACGACTGACGCTTAGAAGCGGCCCGCGCGCGACGGCGAACCCTGCGCCAGCAGGAGGGCCATCGGCAGCCTCGCTGCGATCACCGTGTGCCTTAGCCAGACCCAAGGACCCCGCGATCGTCGGGCCGACCGGGATCGGCGCCGAGGTTGTACCCTCTCGTTTACGGAATGAACCGGTCCTTCAGCGCGAGCATCGCCAGTGCCGCCTTCGCCGCGCCGCCGCCCTTGTCTCCCTCGGTCGGGCGGGCACGGGTGAGCGCCTGCGCTTCGTTCTCGGTGGTCAGGATGCCATTGCCGATCGGCAGCCCGTCCATCGTCAGCGCCATGATCCCGCGTGCACTCTCGCCCGCGACGATCTCGAAATGATAGGTCTCGCCGCGGATCACGACGCCCAGCGCGACATAGGCGTCATAGGTCTCGCTCTCCGCCGCCAGCGCGATCGCGCCGGGGACCTCGAGCGCGCCCGGAACGGTGATCGTCTCGTGACTGTGCCCCGCGGCCTCGATCGCCGCGCATGCGCCCTCGATGAGCAGGTCGTTTAGATGGTCGTAGAAGCGTGCTTCGACGATGAGGATATGCGCCATCAGTAAGCAGCCTTTTCGGTATCGAGGGGGGCGATCGGACGTTCGCCGACGATCGACAGGCCATAGCCGTCAAGCCCGACCAGCGTGTGATGCGTGTTGGTGATCAGCACCATGTCGTGCACGCCGAGTTCGGTCAGGATCATCGCGCCGACGCCATAGTCGCGCAGCTCCTCCATGTCCGGCGTGATCTCCGCACCGGCTTTTTTGAGCACCGCCGAGGTGAACGCGTTGCCTCGCGGGCGGTTGATGACGACGATCACGCCCGCACCCTCGTCGGCGATCATCTGCATCGACCGCGCGAGGATCCGCCCGCGGTCGCCCGATTCGCCGAAGATGTCCGCGAACGGCGACAGCGCGTGCATCCGGACCAGCGTCGGCTTGGCAGGATCGATCCGCCCCTTGACCAGCGCGACCTGCTCGGTGCCCGTCGCCTTGTTCCAGAACGTCAGCGCGCTCCAGCCACCGCCCCATTCGCTGGTGAACTCGGCCTCGGCGCGCTTTTCGACGAGATGGTCGTAGCGGCGGCGATACGCGATCAGGTCGCGGATCGTGCCGATCTTAATGTTGTGGAACTGCGCGAAGGTGACGAGATCGTCCATCCGCGCCATCGTGCCGTCCTCGTTCATGATCTCGCAGATCACGCCCGAGGGGTTGAGCCCGGCGAGCCGCGCGACGTCGACCGCCGCCTCGGTATGCCCGGCACGGATCAGCACGCCGCCGTCCCGCGCGACCAGCGGGAAGACATGGCCGGGGGTGACGATGTCCGCCTTCTGCTTGGTCGCATCGATCGCCACCGCGATCGTCCGCGCGCGGTCCGCCGCCGAAATGCCCGTCGTCACGCCTTCGAGCGCCTCGATCGACACGGTGAATGCGGTTTCGTGCCGCGTGCCGTTGTTGCGGCTCATCAATTCGAGCCCGAGCTCCTCGGTCCGCGCCTTGGTCAGGGCGAGGCAGATCAGTCCGCGGCCATATTTGGCCATGAAGTTGATCTTTTCGGGCGTCGCCATCTGCGCGGGGATGACGAGGTCGCCCTCGTTCTCGCGGTCCTCGTCATCGACCAGGATGAACATCCGGCCGTTGCGTGCCTCGTCGATGATCTCCTCGGGGCTCGACAGATAGCCGTGCTTCAGGCGCCCGAGTTCGGCGGTACGTTCAGCGGGCAGAGGCACGGTAATGCTCCATTCTTTGGAGGTAGCGGGCGAGGACGTCGATCTCGATGTTGACCGACTGTTCCACGTGGATCGTACCGAGCGTCGTGACCGCCCAGGTGTGCGGGATGATGTTGAGGCCGAATTCGACCTCGCCGTCGACGTCCTGGACGCTGTTCACGGTGAGCGAGACGCCGTCGACCGTGACCGAGCCCTTGGCCGCGATGAACGGCGCGATCTCGGCGCCGGCGCGGATCTGGACGCGGTGCGAGCCGCCTTCCTCGGTCACCGCGACGACGGTGCCGAGGCCATCGACATGGCCCGTGACGATATGCCCGCCAAGCTCGTCGCCAAGCTTCATCGCGCGTTCGAGGTTGAACTTGCGACCCAGCGTCCACTGGTCCCTGGCGGTGCGGCTGATCGTCTCGCTCGAGACGTCGACCGCGAACCAGTGCGGCCCCTTGTCGACGACGGTCAGGCACACGCCGGAACAGGCGATCGACGCGCCGAGATCGACGGTGGCGGTATCATAGGCGGTGCTGACGACGACGCGGGTGTCGCCGCGCGACTCCACGGTTGTGACGGTGCCGATGTCGGTGACGATTCCGGTGAACATTATCCCTCGTTTCGTTCGCGCTCGTAGACCTCGAGCCGGTCGCTGCCAAGTTGCCGTGAATCGACGATCGCCCAGCGGCCATGCGCCTTGCCGAGATCGGTCAGGCCGATATCGCCGAGCGCATGTTTTCCGCCCCCGATGAGGATCGGCGCGCGGTACAGCAGAAGCCGGTCGACCAGGTCGGCAGCAAGAAACGCGGACGCTACGGCCGCGCCGCCTTCGACGAGGACATGGTCGACGGGGAGCCTCGCAATCGCGCGCGGCTCGGCGATGACGTGCCACGCCGGATAGGGCGTCTCGGCTGGATGGGGGAGGGCCGCGCGTGTCCGTGACAGTAGCACGCGAATCGGCGACCGCTGCTGCAGACCGGGCAGCCGGACGTCGAGTCGCGGCGCATCGGTATCGTAGGTGCCGCGCCCGACGAGAATCGCGTCGTGGCGGCTTCGCTCAAGATGAGCGTGCGCGCGCGCCTGCGGCCCGGTGATCCACCGGCTCGACCCGTCGGGCAGCGCGATGCACCCGTCGAGCGAGGTGGCAAGCTTCAGCGTCACGTGCGGCCGCCGCGCCGCGCACCGCGTGAGGAAGCCCGCCATCGACCGCGCGGCGGCCTGCGCCCCCACGCCGGTGTCCACGCGAACGCTTGCGGCGCGCAATCGCGCAAAACCCTGCCCGGCGGTCCGCGGATCGGGGTCCTCGAGCGCCGCGACGACGCGTGCGACCCCCGCCGCGATCAGCAGGTCGCTGCAGGCGGGGCCGCGCGGCGACACATGCGCGCAAGGTTCGAGCGTCACATAGGCGGTCGCGCCGCGCGCCCGCGGGCCCGCCTGCGCGAGCGCCATCGCCTCGGCATGCGGCCGGCCACCCGGCTGCGTCCAGCCGCGCCCGACGACGCGACCGTCCGCGGTGACGATCACGCACCCGACATTGGGGTTGGGGGCGGTCCGACCGCGGCTTCGCTCGGCGAGCGCGAGCGCTGCGCCGATGAACCGCGCGTCACCGGGACTGGCGCGGCTCAGATGCCCATGGCCTTGAGCTTGTCGTCCATCCGCTTGAACGACGCGCGGGTTTCTTCCTCGCGCTTCTTCTGCTCGGCGATCCGCGCCGCCTTGATCGGCGCGTCGATCTTCTGCTGCGCGAGGATCTGCTCGTCGGTGCGATCCGCCGGCCACTGCTCGACATAAACGATGTTCGGCCGATACTCGCGCTCGGCGTAGCTGTCCTTCGAGAAGGCGTAGATCAGGAACCCCGTGACCAGCATCGCCAGCGCAAGGAAGCCGAGCTCGTACGGCTGCCGGTGGCTGAAGAAGAGACGGAGATCGCGATAGGCGCGAACCGGGGAAAAACGACTGAAAAAGCCCATGCGCGTCAAGATAGGCATCACGCCCCGGCGAGGCCAGTGCTGCAAGCGCAACTTCGCAGTTCGTCAGTCCTCCCGCGCACCCAATCGGGCGAGCGCACGCTCGCGACCGATCAGCGGCAGCAGCGCCGCCATGTCCGGCCCGTGATCACGCCCGGTCAGCGCACGCCGCAGCGGCAGGAACAGCGCCTTGCCCTTGCGCCCCGTTTCCGTCTTCAGCCGGCCGGTCAGCGCATGCCAGGGGTCGTTCGACCAGTCGGTCGCCGCGGCGGCGGCGTGCGCCTGATCGAGATAGGCGCGCTCCGCATCGTCCGTCGCGGTGTCGATCGCGACCGGTCCCTCGATCACGCCCCACCAGTCCGCTGCGTCGGCAAGCGTCACGAGGTTCGGCTGCACGGCCTCCCACGCCTGCGCATCCATCCCTGCAGGCAGACGATCCGCGACCGCGGCATAGGGCAGCGCGTGGAGGATGCGCGCATTGACCTGCGACAGCTCGGCCTCGTCGAACCGCGCCGGCGCGCGCCCGAACCGTGCAAAATCGAACGTCGCGATCATCGGTGCCGCGTCGGCGATCGGCTCGACCGGGTCGCTCGTCCCGATCCGTGCGAGCAGCGCCCGGATCGCCTGCGGCTCGATGCCGATCTCGCGGAAATGATCTGCGCCCAGCGAGCCGAGGCGCTTCGACAATTTGCCCTCCGCGCCCGTCAACAGCGCCTCGTGCGCGAACCGCGGCGGCGCCACGCCGAGCGCATCGAACATCTGCAGCTGTAGTGCGGTGTTGGACACATGATCCTCGCCACGCACGACATGGCTGATCCCCATATCGGCGTCGTCGATCGCGGAGGGCAGCATATAGAGCCATGATCCGTCCGCGCGGCGGATCACCGGATCGCTCATCGTCCGGGCCTCGAAATGCTGTGGCCCGCGGATCAAATCGTCCCACGCGATCGGGGCGTCGTGATCCAGCTTGAACCGCCAGTGCGGGGCAACGCCGTCCCGTTCGAACGCCGACTTCTGTTCGTCGCTCAGTCCGAGCGCGGCGCGGTCATAGATTGGCGGCAACCCCCGACCCGCGGCGATCTTGCGCTTGAGGTCGAGCTCCTGCGCGCTTTCATAGGCCGGATAGACATGCCCGCTCGCGACCAGCGCCGCGAACCGCGCTTCGTACAGCGCAAAGCGGGCGGATTGCCGTTCCTCGCCGTCGGGCGTCATGCCGAGCCAGTCGAGATCGGCGCGGATCGCCTCGACGAACCGCTCTTCGCTGCGCGCCGCATCGGTGTCGTCGATCCGCAGGATGAACCGGCCGCCATTGGCACGCGCAAACATCCAGTTGTGAAGCGCGGTGCGGATATTGCCGACATGGAGCCGGCCGGTGGGCGAGGGGGCGAAACGCGTGGTGACGGTCATCCCCGTGCTCTACGAACCCCGGCGCGTGCGGGCAAATCCCTTCGCCCCTTTCGCGTTGCGGACACGCGGACTAAGGGGCGTGCAATTCCGGTGGAGCGATTTTGATGAAATTGATGACGGGCAATTCGAACTTGCCACTCGCGCAGGAGATCGCCGCCTATCTAGAAACACCGCTGACCGACGTCAGCGTGCGTCGCTTCGCCGATGAGGAAGTGTTCGTCGAGATCAACGAGAACGTGCGTGGCGAGGACGTGTTCGTGATCCAGTCGACCGGGTATCCGGCGAACGACAACCTCATGGAACTGCTCATCATGATCGACGCGTTGAAGCGCGCGTCGGCACGGCGGATCACCGCGGTGATCCCGTATATGGGCTATGCCCGACAGGATCGTAAGCCGGGTCCGCGCACGCCGATATCGGCCAAGCTCGTAGCCAACCTCATCACCGTCGCGGGCGCCAACCGCGTGCTCTCGGTCGATCTGCATGCGGGCCAGATCCAGGGCTTCTTCGATATCCCGACGGACAATCTCTATGCCGCCCCCGTCATGTCCGCGGACATCCTCGCGCGGTTCAAGGGCAAGAACCTGATGGTCGTGTCGCCCGACGTCGGCGGCGTGGTCCGCGCGCGCGTGCTGGCCAAGCGTCTCGACAACGCGCCGCTCGCGATCGTCGACAAGCGTCGCGAGCGCGCGGGCGAATCGGAGGTGATGAACATCATCGGCGAAGTCGAGGGGCGCTTCTGCATCTTGGTCGATGATATCGTCGATTCGGCAGGCACGCTGTGCAACGCCGCAGCCGCGCTGAAGGAAGCCGGCGCGGAGGACGTCGTCGCCTATGTGACGCACGGCGTCCTGTCGGGCGGCGCAGTCGCGCGCGTCGAGGGGTCCGAGCTGCGCGAGCTCGTCATCACCGATTCGATTGGCAACCACGACGTCATCAAGACCGCGGGCGGCAAGATCCGCCATCTGCAGATCGCGCCGCTGCTCGGCGAAGCGATCAAGCGCATCGCCGACGAAACGAGCGTATCGAGCCTGTTCGACTAACGCTTCAGGTCGGCGCGGTCACGGACGCGGTCCGCCGCGACGTGCGTCCGCGTCGACCGGCGGTCACCGACGCGCCCGGCGCCGGTCGCTTATCGCTGGGACAGCGCGACGATATGGTCGAGCACCGCGGGGTGCAGCGGCTTGGCGAACGCGCAGCCATATTTGAACTTGTCGCGCCACGCGACCACCGCCTCGAGCGCGGCGAGCCCCGGCAGCGTCAGCCACACCACCGTCCCCGGCCACAGCGTAAAGCTTGTCTCCGCGCGAAACCCCGATGCCGACAGGTCGGTCACTTCGATCTCGAATCGCGTCTGTCCCCGGTCGCGCAGATGCGCCCGCATCCGGACCGATTTGCGCAGGGCCCGACGAAGCTCTTCACCTTGGGGTGCATCGGGCGAGTCGAATGCAGGATGTGTCATGACCGGATCATGCTCCAAAAGGGTTACTTTTCCGCAAACGTTCGATCCACGCGCAATGTCGAGGCTAGGGGATTGCGCTATTGCAAACGACACGCAAATGCAAAAACCTTCAGGGTGGATATTCTGCCCGCCCTGTGCTTTACGCGTTCCCATTCCCGAGTTTCCTAAAAATTGCGTGGAGCCTTCCCGATGAACATCCATGAATACCAGGCCAAGGAACTGCTGGCCAAGTTCGGCGTCCCCGTCCCCGCCGGTTTCGCGGCGCTGACCGTCGAGGAGGCCGTCGAGGCCTCGAAGAAGCTTCCCGGACCGCTCTACGTCGTCAAGGCGCAGATCCACGCCGGCGGCCGCGGCAAGGGCAAGTTCGTCGAGTTGGGCCCCGACGCCAAGGGCGGCGTCCGCCTCGCCAAGACCGAGGACGAGGTTCGCGCGGCCGCGACCGACATGCTCGGCAACACGCTCGTCACCATCCAGACGGGTGACGCGGGCAAGCAGGTCAACCGCCTGTACGTCACCGACGGTGTCGACATCGACAAGGAATTCTACCTCGCGCTGACGCTCAACCGCACCACCGGCCGGGTAATGATGGTGGCCTCGACCGAAGGCGGCATGGACATCGAAGCGGTCGCGCACGACACGCCCGAGAAGATCCAGTCGATCGATATCGACCAGGCGACCGGCTTCATGCCGCATCACGGCCGCGCCGTTGCTGCAGCGCTCGAGCTGACCGGCGATCTCGCCAAGCAGGCTGCGAACACCGCGTCGAAGCTGTATGACGCGTTCATGGGCACTGATGCCGAGCAGATCGAGATCAACCCGCTCGCGGTCACCAACGACGGCAAGCTGATGGTGCTCGACGCGAAGGTCGCGTTCGACGGCAACGCGCTGTTCCGTCACAAGGACCTGCTCGAACTGCGCGACGAGACCGAGGAAGATCCTGCCGAGCTCGAGGCGTCGAAGTACGACCTCGCCTATATCAAGCTCGACGGCGACATCGGCTGCATGGTCAACGGCGCCGGCCTCGCGATGGCGACGATGGACATCATCAAGCTGAACGGCATGTTCCCCGCCAACTTCCTCGACGTCGGCGGCGGCGCCAACAAGGAGAAGGTGACGGCCGCGTTCAAGATCATCCTCGCGGATCCGAACGTGAAGGGCATCCTGGTCAACATCTTCGGTGGCATCATGAAGTGCGACATCATCGCCGACGGCATCGTCGCCGCGGCGAAGGAAGTGAACCTGTCGGTCCCGCTCGTCGTGCGCCTCGAGGGCACGAATGTCGAGAAGGGCAAGGAGATTCTCGCGAACTCCGGTCTGGCGATCGTTCCCGCGAACGACCTTGGCGATGCCGCCAAGAAGATCGTCGCAGAGGTGCAGAAGGTCGCCGCGTAACCGCTGCCCACTGCATACTGATTCTGCGAAAAACGGGGCTCGGACGGAAACGTCCGGGCCCTTTTTCGTTGGTATCGCAGCTGTCCAGACGGGGCGGTCGTTGTGACGCTACGGTATCCGATGTTTCCGTACCGCACTTGCGAAAACGACGCGAAACCGCCATCTGTCCGGCCAACGCCTGCCGGGTAACAGGCGGGCGAAACGAATAGATTCACCTTGGAAGGAATCCCGATGAAGGTGCTGGTGCCGGTCAAGCGCGTGCTTGACTACAACGTGAAGCCTCGCGTGAAGGCGGACGGAACGGGCGTCGATCTGGCGAACGTCAAGATGAGCATGAACCCGTTCGACGAGATCGCGGTCGAAGAGGCGATTCGCCTCAAAGACAAGGGCGTGACGGAGATCGTCGTCGTCTCGATCGGCGAGCAGAAGTCGCAGGAAACGCTCCGCACCGCGCTCGCGATGGGCGCCGACCGTGCGATCCTCGTCGTCAGCGAGACCAAGGTCGAGCCGCTGGGCGTCGCCAAGATCCTCGCCAAGATCGTCGAGGAGGAAAAGCCCGACATGGTCATCCTCGGCAAGCAGGCGATCGACGACGACAACAACCAGACCGGGCAGATGCTTGCCGGGCTCCTGAACTGGGGCCAGGGCACGTTCGCGTCGAAGGTCGAGATCGCCGACGGCTCGGTCAACGTGACGCGCGAAGTCGATGGCGGCGCGGAGACGGACACGCTCACGCTGCCTGCGATCATCACCACCGATCTTCGCCTCAACGAGCCGCGCTATGCGTCGCTGCCCAACATCATGAAGGCCAAGTCGAAGCCCATGGCGCAGAAGACGCCCGCGGATTTCGGCGTCGACGTGACGCCGCGGCTGACAACGCTGAAGGTGGTCGAGCCCGCCAAGCGCTCGGCCGGGATCAAGGTCGCCGATGTCGACGCGCTCGTCGGCAAGCTCAAGGAAATGGGAGTCGCCAAGTGAAGACGCTCGTCTGGGTCGAACATGACGGTCAGGCCGTCAAGGATGCCACGCTGTCGGCGGTTACTGCCGCATCGCAGCTTGGCGAAGTCCATCTGCTGGTCGCAGGCCAGGGCGTCGACGGCGTCGCGGCCGAGGCTGCCAAGATCGCCGGTGTCGGCAAGGTCCACGTCGCCGACGACGCCGCGTTCGCGCATGCGCTCGCCGAGAACGTCGCGCCGCTGATCGTCGAGCTGATGGGGCATCACGATGCGTTCGTCGCGCCGTCGACCACGCACGGCAAGAACATCGCGCCGCGCGTCGCCGCGCTGCTCGACGTGATGCAGATCAGCGACATCCTGTCGGTCGAGAGCGAGGACACGTTCACGCGGCCGATCTACGCGGGGAACGCGATCGCTACCGTCCAGTCGTCGGACGCGAAGAAGGTCATCACGGTGCGCGGCACGGCGTTCGCCAAGGCCGCGACCGAGGGAGGTTCGGGCGAGATCGAAGCGGTTGCGTCGACCGGCGACAAGGGTCTGTCGACCTTTGCCGGCTCGGAGATCGCCAAGAACGAGCGTCCCGAGCTGACCAGCGCGAAGATCATCGTCTCGGGCGGCCGGGCGCTGGCCTCGAGCGACCAGTTCCACGCGCTGATCGATCCGCTCGCCGACAAGATGGGCGCTGGCGTCGGTGCCTCGCGCGCCGCGGTCGATGCGGGCTATGCCCCGAACGACTATCAGGTCGGCCAGACCGGCAAGATCGTCGCGCCGGAAGTCTATGTCGCGGTCGGCATCTCGGGCGCGATCCAGCATCTCGCGGGGATGAAGGACTCGAAGGTCATCATCGCGATCAACAAGGACGAGGACGCGCCGATCTTCCAGGTCGCGGACATCGGCCTGGTCGGCGATCTGTTCAAGATCGTCCCCGAACTGACTGAGAAGCTCTGACCCCGCTCCACCTCCCCCGCCAGGGGGAGGCGGCAGGCGCGGCCTGACGGAGGGGAGGACAGGCAGGCCCATGGCCGCGGTCCTCCTCCCCCATAGAACCCTGACAGCGATGACCACGGCAGGCCCGAGCTTGCCGCTCCCCGCGATCCTCCCCAGATATCAACCATGTACGGCGTCCAACCCCATCCCCGCGACCGGATCCTCTCCGCCGCGGGTGCCGCCGGCCTGTGCGCGGCGCTGGGCTATGCCCTGATCATGGGTCTTGGCGTCAGCCTCCCGTCGGCGATCCCCGACGCGCTCAAGACGTTCGCGGTCGGCCCGCCGCCACCGCCGCCGCCGCCCGAAAAGGTCCTGCCGCGCCCGACCAGGAGCCATCGCCCCGAAGGCGCGGCATCGCCCGCGAACCTGCGGTCAAAGGCAACCGAACTGGTCGCGCCCATTCCGATCGTCCCCCCGATCATCCCGCCTCCGGTCGTCGCCGCGCTCAAGCCGGGGGTCGGCAGCGAGGCGACCACCGGGGCTGCGCCGGTTCCGGGGCCGGGCACCGGCGCGGGGGTGAGGGCGATGGGACCGGCAGCGGCCGCTATGGCAACGGCGACGGCGATGGGGGGGACGAAAGCCCGCCCCGGCTGCTGAAAGGGCGCTTCCGGAACAAGGACTTCCCGAATGCGGAGGCGATCATCGGCGCGGGCGGGATCGTCGGCGTACGCTATACGGTCGAGACGAACGGGCGGGTCACCGGCTGTTCGGTGACGCGATCGAGCGGCAATGGCGTGCTCGACGCGACGACGTGCCGGCTGATCGAATTGCGCTTCCGCTACCGGCCATGGCTCGATGCGGCGGGCCGTCCGGTCCGGTCGACCGTCGTCCACAATCAGGAATGGGTCAACGAACTCGGGTCCCCCGAAGGCGACGACTGATCCCTTGCCGCCGTGCGATGCGGCGGGCACGATGGTGCGGCATGATCACCGCCCTGCTCCTGATCGCCGCGCAGGCAAGCGCGGCGCCGGTCGCCCCCGATCCCCGCATAGCCGCGCGCGTCGACCGGGTGCTCAGGCAAACGCCGGTGATCGACGGCCATAACGACCTCGCCTGGGAAATCCGCGACACGCACGGCGCAAAGGTCGAATCACTCGATCTCGCTGCGGACACGCGCCCGCTCCAGACCGACATTCCCCGCCTGCGCAAGGGCCGCGTCGGCGCGCAATTCTGGTCGGTGTGGATCCCCGCCGATACGACCGGGCCGCGCGCGGTCGAGATGACGCTCGAACAGATCGACATCGTCCGCCGCTTCGTCGCGGCCAATCCCGCAGCGCTCGAGCAGGCAACCAGCGCGGCCGATATCCGTCGGATCGAACGCGCCGGGCGAGATCGCGTCGCTGATCGGCGTCGAGGGCGGGCATCAGATCGACGGGCGCCTCTCCGTGCTGCGCCAATATCACGCGCTCGGCGTCGGCTACATGACGCTGACGCATAGCAAGAGCCTGAACTGGGCGGACAGCTCGACCGATGCGCCGCGCGCGAACGGGCTCACCGATTTCGGCCGCGCGGTCGTCGCGGAGATGAACCGCATCGGCATGATCGTCGACGTCAGCCACGTCTCCGATGCGACGATGCGCGCGGTCCTCGCGGTCGCAAGGGCGCCGGTGATGGCCTCGCACTCGAGCGCGCGGGCGCTGACCGATGCGCCACGCGACATCCCCGACGACCTGCTCGCCGCGATCAGTGCGCGCGGCGGGATCGTCATGGTCAATTTCTATCCCGCCTTCGTCTCGACCGCGTGGCGCGCCTGGGATGCGGACCGGACCGCCTTCGCCAGGACCGCAGGCGTGCCCGCCAACGTCTATGCTGCGCGTTCGCCTGCGCCGCTGGCCGCGTGGGACCGGGACCATCCCGAACCCAGCGTCACGGCGGCGACCGTTGCGGATCATGTCGAGCATATCGCGCGCGTCGCGGGCCGCGACCATGTCGGCCTCGGCGGCGATTATGACGGCATCAACGGCACTGGGCCGCAGGGGATGACGGGCGTCGACGGCTATCCTTTGCTGTTCGCCGAACTCGCGCGGCGCGGCTGGAGCGACGCGGACATGGCGAAGCTCGCCGGTGGCAACATGCTGCGCGTCATGGATGCCGCGGCGACGGTCGCGCGGTCGCTGTCCGCCCTGCCGCCCGGCGACGCGATCGACGTCGCGTCGCGCTGAGGGTCAGGGCACCGGCATCCGCGGTGCCGCCGGCGGCTCGACCATCAGCGGCGGGACCGCGCGCAGCATCAGACCGACCGCCAGCGCCGCACCGCCGATGACGAGGCAAAAGCCGGTAACGCCCGGCCAGCCGGCATGCGTCCACGCGAACCCGCCCGCGGAGCCCAGCACGCTCGACCCCATATAATAGAAGAACAGGTAGAACGCCGCCGCTTGGCCGCGCGCGCCACCGCCGGCGACGCCCTGCGCGCGTCGCCCGACCCACGCGCTCGCGATCGAATGCGCGCCGAAAAAGCCGATCGTCACCACCGCGATGCCGGCGATCACGAGCGCCAGCGGCTGCATCGCGGTCAGCGCGACGCCCGCGATCAGCACGACCACCGGCACCCAGAAGATCGTCCGCCGCCCCAGCCGGCCGGCAAGCGTCCCGAACTTGGCCGAGCTGATCGACCCGAGCACATAGAGCAGGAACACCGCGCCGACCGCGGACTGGCTGAGCCCGTAGGGCGGCCCCATCAGCCGGAAGCCGGCATAATTATAGATGGTGACGAACACCCCCATCAGCAGGAACGCCTCGAGATACAGCAGCGGCATCGCCCGGTCGGCGAACAGCGCGCGCGCATCGCGGACCAGCGCCGCCGGCCGCCCGGCGCTGGGGCGGAAGTTGCGTGACGGCGGGGCGAGCCGGCGAAACGCCTCCGCCATCGCCAGCCCCGCGACGCCGACCGCGGCGATCGCGAACCGCCACCCGCCGAAATCGGCGACGAGGCTCGCGACCAGCCGTCCGCCCATCCCGCCGATCGCGCTGCCCGCGATATACAGCCCCATCGCCCCCCCGACCGACGCCGAATCGACCTCCTCGGCGACATAGGCCATCGCCACCGCCGGCACCCCCGCCAGTGCCACCCCGGTGAGGAAGCGCAGCACGAGCAACCCGCTCCACCCGGCCACCAGCGCGGTCGCGAGCGTCAGCGCACCCGCCGCGAACATCGCCGCAATCATCAGCGGCCGCCGCCCGAGACGGTCGGACACCAGCCCTGCAAACACGATTCCGATCGCGAGCGGCCCCGTCGCCAGCGAGATCGCGAGCGACGCCGCCTCCGCGCTCAGCGCGAACTGCGCGGCGAACGACGGCAGCAACGGCTGCACCGAATAGAGCAGCGAGAAGGTCGAGAACCCCGCGAACAGCATCGCGAGCGTCAGCCCGCGATAGGCCGGCGTCCCCGCCGCGATACCCGTTTCTGAAATGTCAGAATCCCCGCAGGAAGCTGTCGACATTGTCGCCGAGCGCATCGACCGCATAGCCGCCTTCCATTACGATCGCAGTCGGCCAGCCGCGCGCGGCGATATCGGCCGCCAGCACCGCATAATCGGGCGTGGTCAGCGCGAAATGCGAGATCGGATCCCCCTCCCACGTATCCGCGCCGAAGCTGACGACGAGCAGCCCGGGATCGAACGCCGCGATCGCATCGAGCGCAGTCGTCTGCAGTGCGCGAAACGCGTCGATCGTCGTGCCGTGCGGCAAAGGCAGGTTGAGCGTGGTGCCGAGACCGTCGCCTGCGCCCGTTTCGTCCGCATGCCCCCAGAAGAAGGGATAGTCGGTCTTGGGATCGGCATGGACCGAGGCGTAGAACACATCGCCGCGGTCGTAGAAGATGTCCTGCGTGCCGTTGCCGTGATGATAGTCGATGTCGAGGATCGCGACGCGCGCGACACCCGCGTCGCGCGCAGCCTGTGCCGCGATCGCCGCGGTGTTGAGATGGCAATAGCCGCCGCAATAATCCGCGCCCGCGTGATGGCCGGGCGGCCGGCACAGCGCGAACGCCGCGCGGTCGCCGTCCAGTACCGCCTGCGTTGCCGCGAGCGCCGACTGCGCGCTGCCATAGGAGGCCGCCCAGCTGTCGGGCGTGATCGGCGTCGTCGCGTCGAAGCTGTGCGCCCCGATCAGCGCGTCGATCCGCGTCAGGTCGAGCGGTCGCCGCCCGCGGATCGGAAACGCATAGGGGATCGCATCGCCCGTCCGCCCGGCCTCGCGCCACAGCCGCGCCGCGTTCTTGAGAAACGCGACATAGGCGGGCGAATGCACCGCGAGGATCGCCGCCTCGCCGCGATCCGCCGGCGTCTCGACCGGACCTAGCGCGGCCAGGATCGCATCGACGCGCGCGGGCATCTCCGCATAGGTCGTGAAGCCGCCATTGTGCAGCTCCTGCGTCGGCGCATGCGCGCGCTGCCGGTCGTCGAAGAACATGCGCATCGGGGTATAACCTTGTGAGCGGTTTCAGGCAGCGGGGCGGGCGAGCGCCTCCGCGATCAGCTTGCGCGAATTGTCGATCCCGTACAGCGCGATGAAGCTGCCCATCCGCGGCCCCTGTTCGGACCCGAGCAACGTCTCGTACAGCGCCTTGAACCAGTCGCGCAGGTTTTCGAACCCGCCGGTCTTGCCGATCTCGTAGACGATGTTCTGGATGTCCTCCGCGCTCGCCTCGGTCGGCAGCGCGGCGAGTTCGGCGTCGAGCCGCTCCAGCGCCGCAACCTCATGCTCCACAGGTGCACGCCGCTTGAGCGTCGGCGCAACGAAATCGCGGCCGTACGCCAGCGCATGATCGATCAGCTTGTCGAGCTCGGGATAGCTCTCCGCCGACGCATCGGGGACATAGTTCGCGAGATACCCCCAGACCTGCGCCTTGCTCGCCTCGCCCATCACCCCGACGAGGTTGAGCAGCAGCCCGAACGTCACCGGCAGCTCGCCCTCGGGCAGCTTGCCGTCATGAATGTGATGCACGGGGTTGCCGAGCTTCTGCTTCAGGTCCTGGGCTGCATAATTGCCGCGGAACTGCCAATATTCGTCCACCGCGCGCGGGATCACGCCCATGTGCAGCGACTTCGCCTTCTTGGGCTCTCGATACGCGTAGAAGGCGAGCGATTCCTGCGGGCCATAGGTCAGCCACTGGTCGAGGCTGAGGCCATTGCCTTTGGACTTCGAGATCTTCTCGCCATTCTCGTCGAGGAACATCTCGTAGTTGAAGCCCTCGGGCGGGCGGCCGCCAAGCACGCGCGCGATCTTCGACGACTGCGTCACCGAATCGATCAGGTCCTTGCCCGCCATCTCGTAATCGACGCCGAGCGCGACCCAGCGCATCGCCCAGTCGACCTTCCACTGGAGTTTCGCCTTGCCGCCGAGCACCGACTGCTCGATCCGCTGCCCCTCATCCTCGAACGCGATCAGCCCGGCCTCGGCGTCGATCACCTCGATCGGCACCTGCAGGACGATGCCGCTGGTCGGCGAGATCGGCAGGACGGGCGAATAGGTCGCGCGGCGCTCGGCGCGCAGCGTCGGCAGCATCACGTCCTGGATGCCCTGGAAATGCCGCAGCACGCCCTTCAGCGCCTCGTCGAAACGCCCGCTCGTGTAATAGTCGGTCGACGACGCGAACTCGTAATCGAAGCCGTAGCGGTCGAGAAATTCGCGCAAAATGGCGTTGTTGTGCGCGGCAAAGCTCGAATGCGTCCCGAACGGATCGGGGATCTGCGTCAGCGGCTTGCCGAGATGTTCGCGCAGCATGTCGCCATTGGGGACGTTGTCCGGCACCTTGCGCAGACCGTCCATGTCGTCCGAGAACGCGATCAGCCGCGTCGGTGTATCGCTCAGCGCGTGGAAGGCGTTGCGCACCATCGTCGTGCGCAGCACCTCGTTGAACGTGCCGATATGCGGCAGCCCCGACGGGCCATAGCCGGTCTCGAACAGGATCGGCGCGCCCTGCTTGCCCTGCGGATAGCGCTTGAGGAGTTTGCGCGCCTCCTCATACGGCCAGGCTTTGGATTCCAGGGCGGCGGTGCGGAGCTCGTCGGTCATCGCCGCGCCCTAGCGCGAAGGCGCAGGTCTGCAAAGTCCGCGACGCGGTTGCGCCCTTACGGCCGCGTGCGGCCCGTCCCCGTATTGGCGCCACCGCCGCCGCCCGTCCCCGGTGCGCCGACCGAGCCGATATTGCCAAACAGATCCTGGAAGAAGCCGCGCTGGCGACCCAGCGTCGGCGTCGTCTTGCCATCGGGGTTGATCGAGGCGACCTGGTCGAGCCCGCCGCGACGGATCGCGGAGACGGTACCCTGCTGGTCGAAGCTGATCTGCAACGTGATCTGCGCGTTCGGGCGCGGGTTGCGGAAGGCGAGATTGCGGCTGTCGCGCGCCAGATAATACCAGTCGCCCTGGTCGAACTGGCCCGCAAGCGTCGGCTTGCCGAGCGTCTGGAGCACCGACTGGCGGTTGTCGACGCCGGGCTGGACCGAGTTGACGAGGTCGACGTCGACCACATAGCCCTGGTGCGAGCGAAGCTGGGTGCAACCCGCGCTCGTCAGGCCGGCGAGCGCGAGCGCCGCGACGCTGGCCGTGCGGCGTGTCAGGCGAAATGAAAGGACGCTCATATACTCTCCCGGGGCGGGGTCACACGTTACTGGCGGCAGCACGATTGCATCGGCCGCGGTTCGCCTCGATATGCGAGGTTGCGCGGGCAAACAAGCCGCAGTGCATTGGCGATGAGAAGGCGACACGGATTGGGGTGGTTCGGCAGACTATTGGGCGAGCGACAGGACGCGGCGTTGCCGTTGTACAACGCGGTCGTGCTCCGCGCGCGCGAGGAACACTGGTATGCCGAGGGGCAGGTCCCCGACACCGTCGATGGCCGCTTCGACATGATCGCCGCGGTGCTGTCGTTCGTCATGCTGCGGATGGAATCCGAGCCGTCGGGTGGTGACCCCGCCGCGCGGCTCGCGGAACGCTTCGTCGATGACATGGACGGGCAACTGCGCGAGCTCGGGATCGGCGACATCATCGTCGGCAAGCATATCGGCAAGATGATGAGCATGCTCGGCGGCCGGCTCGGCGCGTATCGCGAGGGGCTGGCGACGGGCGACCTCGGTCCTGCGCTCGTGCGAAACCTCTATCGCGGCGATCCGCCTGCGCCCGCGGCCTTGGCGCATGTCCGCGATTCGCTGAGCGCGCTGCATGGTGCGCTTGCCGGCGTACCCGTTTCGACCCTTCTGGCGGGAGAGCTGCCATGATCCCCGAATTCAGCCGCCCGGAACGTCTCGACACGATCGGCGAACGCGATCGCACGGTCGAGATCGCGGCGAGCGCGGAGGAGCGCGGCAAGCTTGCGGCCCGGTTCGACGTCGTCTCGGTCGAATCGCTCGAGGCGCGCTTCACGATACGGCGCGAGGCCGGCGGCTTCGTCGCGAAGGGGAACGTCACGGCCAGCGTGATCCAGGCCTGCTCGGTCACCGACGAGCCGCTCACCGCGACGCTCGACGAGCCCGTCGCGCTCCGCTTCGTCGCCGATTTCGGCGCCGCGGAGGGAGAAATCGAACTGTCGGACGATGCGCTCGATACCGTACCGATCGACGGCGGCGCGATCGATCTGGGCGAAGCCGCAGCGGAGACGCTCGCGCTCGCGCTCGATCCGTTTCCGCGCGGTCCCAACGCCGCCGCCGCGCTGCGCGCCGCCGGGGTGATCAGCGAAGACGAATATCAGCCGGTCAACGCGTTCTCGGGTCTGAAGGCCAAGCTGGAAGGCCGGGGCTGACATCTGCGGCGCGGCGTCCCAGTTCGCGTAGGGCCGGCCCGCATTGGGTCAGTCCGCGTCGGGCCCCAGCGTCGGATCCAGATCCCGCGGGCGTATGAAGCGCGTGAACCGGGCCGATCCGCTCACGAGATCTTCCCAGTCGTCGATCTCGATCGTCATCTCGGCAAGGCTCGCGGTCGGATATTTGGCCTCGACCGCATCGCGCAAGGGGTGGGTGACGTCGGGCACCATCATCAGCACCAGATCCTCGAGCCCCGGGTTGTGCCCGACGATCAGGACGCGGTCGATCTCGCGGGGCAGGTCGCGAACGACGTCGAGAATGGTGCCCGCCGACGCGAGGTACAGGCGCCGGTCCCATTCCGGGGCCAGAGTCTGGCCATAGCCCGTGACGATCTCGTCGAGCGTTTCGACCACGCGCACCGCAGGCGATGCGACGACATGGTCGAACGCAAGGCCAAGCGTGCGCATGTGCCGTCCGATCATCGCGGCGGCGCGCTTGCCCTTGGCATTGAGCG
Organism: Sphingomonas sp. 22R3R2A-7; assembly: GCF_036856055.1. NCBI lineage: Bacteria > Pseudomonadati > Pseudomonadota > Alphaproteobacteria > Sphingomonadales > Sphingomonadaceae > Sphingomonas > Sphingomonas sp. 22R3R2A-7. The sequence goes on from NZ_JASPFR010000001.1 coordinate 2,439,994, forward strand.
GGCGGTCGAAGTCGCGCGAAACCGGATCGTCCCATCCCGACTTGGCGTGGCGCAGCAGCGTCAGCGTCTTCATGGCTCGGGCGTCATGGCAGGGGTCCTCGGGCCGGTTCGCCCGCCTCATGCCTCAACGCAGGCCGCGAGGAAAGCCGTGCCGCGACTCGGGTCACCGCTTCGTCGAGCGTGACGCGTGTCACCGGAACGCCCGGCGGGAACGCGGTCAGCAGCCGCGACGGCATCGCCGCGGACAGCATCACGAACGCGCCCGAATCGTCTGCGCGCCGGATCAGTCGTCCGAACGCCTGCGCCAGCCGCGAACGGATCAGCCGGTCGTCATACACCGCGCCGCCCCCCGCCAGTCGTCGCGCGGCGTGCAGCACGGTCGGCTTCGGCCAGGGTACGCCCTCCATCACCACCAGCCGCAGCGACTCGCCCGGCACATCGACCCCGTCGCGCAGCGCATCGGTGCCGAGCAGCGACGCGCCCGGATCGTCGCGAAAGATATCGACCAGCGTGCCGGTGTCGATCGGATCGACATGCTGCGCAAGCAGCGGCAGCCCCTCGCGCGCCAGCCGGTCGGCGATCCGCCCATGCACGCCGCGCAACCGCCGGATCGCGGTGAACAGCCCGAGCGTCCCGCCACGCGAGGCGACGATCAACCGCGCATAGGCATTCGCCAGCGCGCCGACGTCGCCGCGCTTGACGTCGGTGACGATCAGCACCTCGGCCTGCGCCGCATAGTCGAACGGGCTGACCGCCTCGAACCGGGCCGCGGGGCGCAGCAGGTGCGGCGCGCCGCTCCGCGACTCGGCGACCTGCCACCCTTCCTCGGCCGTACCGCCGCCGGTAAGCGTCGCCGACGTCACCAGCGCGCCGTGGGCGGGTTTGAGCACGACCTCGGCAAATGGCCGCGTCGGGTCGAGCCAGCGGCGATGCAGCCCGATGTCGAACTCGCGGCCTTCGACGCGGTCGACCGCGAGCCAGTCGACGAAATCGGCATCCGCGGGCCCGCCGACGCGCGCGAGCAGCGAAAGCCACGCCGCGACCGTCTCGGCGCGCCAGCCGATCGATGCGATCGCGCCTTCGACGCGCGCGCGCGCCGGGCCGTCGAGCCAGTCGGGCGCTTCGCTCAGCACCGCCTCGAGACGGCGGCCGAGCGTGACCAGCGGGCGCACCAGCGCGTCGAGCGCGGCCGCAGCGGGTGCGGCGGCGTCGATGAGCGTCGGATCGGGCTCGGCCAGCTCGGTCTCCAGCCCATAGCCCGCATCGCCGGGCTGTTCGGCGCGCGCATAGGTCAGCCCGCGCACCGCGGCGAGCAGCGCCTCGATCGGCCCGAACGGCGCACCCTCGCCGATCCGCTGCAGCCAGCCCTCGCTCGCCAGCGCGCCGGCGGCGGCCACCGCCTCGCCGATCGCGCGATTGCCCGCCTCGTCATAGCTTGCCAGATCGGACAGCCGTGCCGCGAGTCCGCGCCGGCGTCCGCGGCTGTTCGCTTCGGGGCCGATGATCCACCGCCGGAGCTCGATCGTCTCGCCCCCCGTCAGCGCGGTCGCGAACATCGAATCGGCGGCGTCGAAGATGTGATGCCCCTCGTCGAAGACATAGCGCGTCGGTCGCGTCGCCAACTCGCGTCCACGCGCGGCGTTGACCATCACCAGCGCATGGTTGGCGATGACGATGTCGGCGTCGGTGGAGGCACGCGCGGCGCGCTCGATGAAGCATTTGCGGTAATGCGGACAGCCGGCATAGACGCACTCGCCGCGTCGGTCGGTGAGCGCGGTCGACCCGTTGCGGCGGAACAGCGTCGGCAGCCAGCCGGGCAGGTCGCCGCCGACCATGTCGCCATCCGCGCTATAGGCGGCCCAGCGTGCGACAAGCTGCGCGAGCACCGCGGCCCGCCCCGCGAACCCGCCCTGCAACGCATCCTCGAGGTTGAGCAGGCACAGATAATTCTCGCGTCCCTTGCGCGTGACCACCTTGGTCCGGCGGATCGCCGGATCGGGAAACAGCCGTTCGGTCTCGCGGCCAAGCTGACGTTGCAGCGCCTTGGTATAGGTCGAGATCCAGACCGCACCGCCCGCCTTTTCCGCCCAGATCGAGGCGGGCGCGAGATAGCCGAGCGTCTTGCCGATCCCGGTCCCCGCCTCCGCGAGCACCAGATTGGGCGAATCGCGCATCGCCCGCGGCGCGAACGCCGCCGTCGCTGCGGCAGCATAGGCGCGCTGTCCCGGCCGTTCCTCCGCGCCGTGCCCGGTCAGGTCCGCGAGCCGCTCCTCGGCGTCGCCCGGTTCGATCGCGACCGTCCGCGGTGCCGGGCGCGGCGCCTTTTCCTCCCACTCGGGCAGTTTCGAGAACAGCCAGCGCTCGTTCGTCGCGGGTTTGGCAAGCCGCTCGGACACCACCGGCGCCCACGGCCAGCGCAGGCGATAGAGCGATTGCGCGGCGGTCCACGCCCCCTCGCGCTCGGGCCATGTCGCACTGTCGGTCAGCGCGAGCATCGCCTCCGCCGCGCGCAACAGGAACGGTGCGACCGCGGCATCGTCGGTCGGCACGTCGAGCCCGGTGACGCGCGCGATCCCCTTGGGCGTCGGCACCGCGAACTGCGCCGGCCGGAGGAACGCGTAGAGCTCGAGCAGGTCGAGCCCCGACAAATCGGCATAGCCCAGCCGCTGCCCGATCAGCGCGGCATTGAGCATGATGACGGGCGTGTCGGCTGCAATCCGGATCGCTTCGCCGCGTCCGATCCCGCGCGTCTCGCCGCCTTGCGCGATCCAGATGCCGCCGTGGCTGGCGTGAAGGGCAGGGTAGGGAAGCACGCACCCGACCCTGCGCGAGACGGAACGAAATGGCAACCTCGCGCGCGCGAAAGCGCCCCAGTCGTGCGGCTATCCGGACCGTGCGGGGATTGATTCCGTCACGGGAGCCGGTCGCCCGCGCTGTACTTGAGTTCGAGATACCGGCCCTGTACCGCGATCTCGTCGAGCGGCGCACGGCCGAGCTGCTCGCCGGCCCGCGCGAGTTCGGTATCGAGCAGCCGGAGCCCGTTGACCAGATGGTCCTCGGGCGTCCGCCCATCCGCATGCGAGACGCGCCGCGCTGAGACGGGGATATTGCGCCAGCCGTCGACAAGGTCGGGAAGCTCGACCGCGATCAGTTTGCGGACCGACGCCGCGGCCGGGCTGCGCGGATCGAGCCGCGCGAGGTGCGGTGTCAGGGCGTCGAGCCGTTGGCCCATGCTCTCGGTGATCCGGAGCGCCGGCAAGGGCAAACCGCGACGTTGCGCCGCGACCCAGATCACGGCTTCCTCGCACAGGGTGGACAGCGGCGCCTCGACGAGCGCTTCGCGACCTGGCGCACGGGGCGGCGCGCGCCGGATGATCACGAGCGTCAGGAACAGCATCAACGCCGACACGACGGCAAGCGCGACGCCGGGCGCTGCGATCGCGGCGAGCGCGGCCCAGGCAAGTAGCGAAGCGATCGCCGCGATGGCCAGGCGGATCAGCACGCGTCGCTGTCGTCGCGCCTTCGCCTCGCGCTCGCGCCGCGCCTGCTCGCGGCCCTCGGGCGACAGGCGGCGAAGCAGCTCCTCGGCATGCGACAGACCGACGTCGGCGAACCCCGACGCGACCGTGCGCGCGCGGTGGATCATCGGTTTGGCCGGACCCGGGTCATCGTTCATGGCGATACGATGACGCGCTTCCTCGGTCGGGTCCAGCGCTGTTGGGAGAGTCCTGACCGGCCGACCCCGGACGCGGGATTGGCGGCTTCGTCGCGTGACCAGGCGTCAGTCTCTGACCGGGCGAATGTCGGCCCGATCTTGTGATTTTATGCGGATCACCAAGTAATATTCGTCCAATCATCCAATTCGGACCAACATAAATCCGAGCTGGCGGTAAATTGCGATAGGTACCGGCCGGGGGAATGCCATGGTCGAACACCTATGGATTGTCGATATCATCGCGCGGGAGGCGTTCCTGTTTGCGGGAGTCGGTCTTCTCATTGGTGGACTAGACGATCTGCTGGTCGATCTTGTCTTCATCGGTCGATCGATATGGTGTCGTCGGACCGTCCGTCCGTGTCTGCGCGATCTTCCCGCACCCTTGGTGCGCGCGCCGCTCGCGATATTCGTGCCCGCGTGGGACGAGGTGGCGGTCATCGGGGCGATGCTCGCGACCGCGGTCGCGCGATTCGAGCACGAAGATTACCGGATCTATGTCGGTGCCTATCCGAATGACCGCGCGACGATCGATGCGGCTGCTGCTGCGGCGGCGTGCGATCCGCGGATCACGGTGGTGATCGGTGACCATGACGGGCCGACGACCAAGGCGGATTGCCTCAACACGCTCTGGCACGCGTTGCGCCGCAGCGATGCCGAGGCGGGGCGGCGGACCAAGGCGATCGTGCTGCACGATGCAGAGGACGTCGTGCATCCGCTCGAACTGCGCGTGTTCGATTCGCTGATCGATCGGTACGCCGTCGTGCAACTGCCGATCCTGCCGCTCGTCAAACGGGGCGCGCGGCTCGTCTCGGGGCATTATGCGGACGAATTTGCAGAGGCGCACATGAAGCAGCTCGTCGTCCGCACCGCGGTCGGGGCGGCGATGCCGCTCGCGGGGACCGGGTGCGCGATCTCGACCGCGGTGCTCGAAACCGTGGCGCATGCGCGCGGCGGCGATCCGTTCGACGCCACCAGCCTGACCGAAGACTATGAACTCGGGCTGCGAGATCGCCGAGCTTGGCGGTCGCGGTCGTCTTGCGTGGATCGGCGACGGGACCAGCGACGGGATCGGCGGTCAGATCACCGTCCGTGCATTCTTCCCGTCGACGCTCGACACGGCGATGCGGCAGAAGGCGCGCTGGATGACGGGGATCGCGCTGGCGGGATGGGACCGCACGGGCTGGGCGCGGCCGCTGGCCTTTACCGATCACTGGATGCGGATGCGCGACCGGCGTGCGCCCTTCGGCATACTGGTGCTCGCGACGGCGTATTTTGCGCTGCTGGCCTGGGGGCTTGCACTGCTGCTGCACTGGCAAATGCCCGAGGCGCGCAGCGCAATCCAGACGCCCGCCTCATGGCTGCTGATCGTCAACACCGCGTTGCTCGTCTGGCGGCTGGGCGGACGGATGTTCTTCACCGCGCGCGGCTATGGTCTGCGCGAGGCGTACTGGTCGATACCCCGCTTCGTCGTGGGCAATTATATCGGGCTGATCGCCGCGCCGCGCGCGCTGATCCGGTACGTTGCCATCCTTCGCGGCGCGCCTCCGATATGGGACAAGACGCGGCATGAGTTCCCCGATCCCGGGTCGCTTGCCCGCGCATGAAGGGCGGACGCCCGTTCCGGTTCCTCGTCGTCGCACTCGGAACATGGGCGGGGATACGCGCTGCGATCCTGCTGCCCGACATCGCGCCCGGCCCCGCCATCGTCCGCCTTTTCGCCCCGCAGCCCGCCAGCGCGGTGCCGCGATCGGCGCGCGATGACGGACCGGCCGGACAGCCGGCGCGCCGCACGTCTGCGGTCTCGATTCTGCGCGTCGCTGGTCTGCACCGGGAGTCTCGGCCCGAGCAGCCGCGAGTCGTGATCGAGCGCCGTCCCGCAGTCGCCGCCGCGACCCCGCCCTTATCCAGCGCGAATCGACCGGCTCCCGTGCAAACGGATCCGATGTTGCGCGTGTTTCCCGCGGTGCGGCCCGTTTCGTCCGGGCGAAGCCGGGTCGCTGCGAGCGCATGGCTGCTCGCGAGAGGCGGTCCTGCCGGGACGCTGTCGGGCGGTCAGCTCGGCGCGTCGCAAGCCGGTGTGCGAATTACCTACGCGCTGGGCGAGGCGCGCAAGGTCTCGCTCGCCGCGCGCCTCGCCGCACCGCTCGCGGGGCGTGGGCGCGAAGCGGCGGTCGGGCTGGAATGGCAACCCACGCGCTTGCCCGCCCGGTTCGTCGCCGAACAGCGCTTCGTGCTCGATGGCGGTCGTGGCGGCCCGACGCTCGGGGTGATCGCGGGCTATGGGCCGGGCGAGATCGCACCCGGCGTCCGTCTCGAAGCCTATGGCCAGGCCGGAGCGATCGCGCGCGCCGGGATCGAGGCGTATGCCGATGCGGCGGCACGCCTCACGCACCCGGTGCTGCAGCGTCGCGGCATCGCGCTCGACGGCGGCCTGGGTGTCTGGTGCAGTGCGCAGCGCGATGCCGAGCGACTCGATGTCGGCCCGACGCTGGGGGCCGCAGTCCCGCTTGGCGGGCGATCGATCCGCGTGGCCCTCGACTGGCGCGCGCGGATCGGCGGCCGTGCGCGCCCGGGCTCGGGGCCAGCCCTGTCGATCGGCAGCGATTTCTGAGCAGAACCGCAGGCGCAACGGGTGGTCCCTGCGCGCGCTTTGCGTATAAACCCGTCCGGTGGACCTGTATCTTCCCATCGCGAACCTGTCGGTCAACGCGCTTGTCATCATCCTGCTTGGCGGCGGCGTCGGGTTGCTCTCGGGCATGTTCGGCGTCGGCGGCGGCTTCCTGACGACGCCGCTGCTGATCGTCTACGGCATTCCGCCGACCGTCGCCGCCGCGTCGTCCGCGAGCCAGGTCACCGGGGCCAGCGTTTCGGGTGTCTTCGCGCATTTCCGTCGCAACGGGGTCGATACGAAGATGGGCGGCGTCCTCGTCGCGGGCGGTATCCTCGGCGCGTTCTTCGGCGCATGGCTGTTCCGGCTGCTTCAGCAAAGCGGGCAGATCGATACCGTGATCGCGATCGTCTATGTGCTGATGCTCGGGTCGATCGGCGGCATGATGGCGCGCGAATCGATCAGCACGATCGGGCGCGCCCGGACCGGTCGCCCCGCCAAGCCGCGCAAGCGGCGCCATCATCCGCTCGTGGCCGCGCTGCCGCTGCGGACGCGCTTCTATGCCTCGGGGCTGTATATCTCGCCGCTCGCGCCGTTGCTGCTCGGTTTCTTCACCGGGGTGCTGACGATCCTGCTCGGTATCGGCGGCGGGTTCATCCTCGTGCCTGCGATGATCTACCTGCTCGGCATGGCGACCTCGGTGGTGGTCGGCACGTCGCTGTTCCAGACGCTGTTCGTCACCGCGGTGGCGACGATGGTCCACGCGACCACGACCAAGGCCGTCGACATCGTCCTTGCCGGGCTGCTGCTGATCGGTTCGGTCGTCGGCGCACAGATCGGCGCGCGGTTCGCGACCAAGTTTCGTCCCGAATATCTGCGGCTCGGCCTTGCGGTGATGGTCTTGCTGGTCGGTGCGCGGATCCTGCTCGGGCTGGTGTGGCGTCCCGAGGAGATCTTCTCGGTGGCGCTTTCGTGAAACGCGTGTGGCTGACCCTGGTCGCGCCGCTCATGATGGCGCAGGCCAAACCCGTGCTCGTCCCCGACGTGTCGCAGCGCAATATCGAGATCGCCTACAGCTTCACCGGCGCCGAGCTGCTGCTGTTCGGCGCCATCCTCTATCCCGGCGGCCGCCTGCCGAGCGGCGAAAGCCCGACCGACATCGTCGTCGTCGTGAAGGGGCCGACGCAATCGGTCGTGATGCGCGAGAAGGAGAAGGTTGCAGGGATCTGGGTCAATGCGTCGCGCCTGCGCTATCGGTCGGCGCCCAGCTTCTATGCGATCGCCTCGTCGAGGCCGGTCGCACGGCTGGTCGACGATCGCACGCGCGCGATCTACGAACTCGGGCTCGACAGCCTGCAATTGTCGCCCGCGTCGAGCGCACCATCGGACACGCAGGACCGGTTCCAGCGCGGGCTGGTCGATCTCAAGCGCCGCGCCGGGCTGTATTACGAGGCGCCGCGCGCGGTCGAGATCACCGACGACGTCCTCTATCGGGCGCGGGTCAGCATCCCTGCACGCGTGCCCGTCGGGCGCTTCACTGCGGAGACCTTCCTGATCCGCGACGGCCGCGTGCTCGCCGCCGCGGTGCGCGACATCGACATCCGCAAATCCGGATTTGAACGCTTCGTCGCGCGCGCCGCGGACCGGTCGTCGATCCTCTACGGCCTTGCCGCGGTCTTCCTCTCGATCTTCCTCGGCTGGGCCGCGGGCTGGATCGCCCGCCGGATCTGATCGCCCCCAGATCGGGCCATAGGTATCTCGCGAGTCACGGTATCTTTACGCTCCTGCCCGCATGGTCGCCGCCGAATGAGGCGAAGCCCAGCGGCGAGAATGGACTGTTGATGATCGAAATGCCCGGATCCGAGATGTTCCAGCGCGCCATCGCGGCGGCGACCTTGGCGGATGCTCCCCGACCGTGCCGCCGGCCGGCGGCGCGGCGAGTGCGATCGGCGTGGTCTTCGCGATCGCCGGATCGAGCAGCCGGATCCTGCTCGACCGGTCGGCGATCGCCACGCTCGAGGATCGCGCGGATCCGATCCTCGCCGCCGCCGGACAGGTCGGCAGCCAGGTCAAGATGCGCGTCGGCAGCGTCTGGCTCGTCGCCAATGTCCGCTCGCTCAGGCTGGAGGACGATACGGGCACCTGCGTCGCGGCCGAGATCGACTTTCTCGGCGAGGGCGACGAGAACGCGCTGACCGGAACGCTGCACGGTTTCAGACGCGGCGTGACGCGCTATCCGATGCCTGGCTGCGAGGTCCATCCGATCACCACGGCGGATCTGCAGACCATCTATGCCGCCGACGACCGCGCCAATATCGACATCGGTACCGTCTACCCGACCGCCGACGTCCGCGCCGCGCTGTATGTCGACGCGATGCTCGGCAAGCATTTCGCACTGGTCGGCGCGACGGGTACGGGCAAGTCGACGGCCGCCGCGCTGATCCTCCACCGGATCTGCGACCTCGCGCCGCAGGGGCATGTCGTGATGATCGACCCCCATGGCGAATATGCCTCGGCATTCCGCACCAACGGCGCGATCCACGACGTCACCAACCTGCAGATGCCCTATTGGCTGATGAACTTCGAAGAGCATTGCGAGGTCTTTCTGACCAGCAGCGGCGCCGATCGTCAGTTCGATGCCGACATCCTCGCCAAATGCCTCCTGATGGCCAAGGCGAAGAGCCGGCTCGCGCAGGAGATCGCCAAGCTCACCGTCGACGCGCCGATCCCGTATCTGCTCAGCGACCTGACCAACATCATCGGGCTTGAAATGGGCAAGATGGACCGTGCCGGCGATACGGCACCCTATCTCCGGCTCAAGACGAAGATCGACGAGATCAAGGCGGATCCGCGCTACGGCTTCATGTTCTCGGGGATGCTCGTCGCGGACACGATGGCGAGCTTCCTCGCGCGAGATCTTCCGCCTGCCGGGCGACGGCAAGCCGATCTCGATCATCGACGTGTCAGGCGTTCCGTCGGACATCACCTCGGTGGTGGTCGCGGTGCTCGCGCGGATGACGTTCGACTTCGCGATCTGGTCGCGCAACGAACCGCAGCGACCGATCCTGCTCGTCTGCGAGGAGGCGCATCGCTACATTCCCGCGGGTCGAGACAGCAAGAGTGCGGTCGGGCGTATCTTCGGCCGGATCGCCAAGGAAGGCCGCAAATACGGCGTGTCGCTGGGGCTCATCACGCAGCGTCCGTCGGATCTGGCGGAGGGCGTGCTGTCGCAGTGCGGCACGATCATCGCGATGCGTCTCAACAACGATCGCGATCAGGCGTTCGTCCGCGCGGCGATGCCCGAGGGCGCGCGCGGCTTCCTCGATTCTGATCCCCGCGCTCCGCAACCGCGAAGGCATCATCTGCGGCGAAGGCGTGACCGTCCCGATTCGCGTCGCGTTCGCCGATCTCGAGGAAGCCCGTCGCCCGGCATCGGGCGATCCGCTGTTTTCCGAGCTCTGGCGCGATGTCGGTGGCGAGGATCACATCCTCGAACGGACGATCCGCAAATGGCGGGCGCAGGGCAAATAGGGGCGGTGCGGTCGTCCGGCGCGGCGCGGCGCCGGAGCCGCGTCGCTACCCGCCGACGCGGACCGCCAGCAGTTGCGCGACGCGGGCCTTGAACGCACGCAGCGCAGATCCCGACAGCGTTGCGGCACTGGCAAACGACATCGCGCGCGGATTGACCGCTGCACCGTTCTTCCACACTTCCCAGTGAAGATGTGGTCCGGTCGAGATCCCGGTCGAGCCGACATAGCCGATGACCTGCCCCTGCCGCACGCGCGTTCCCGACGACACCGCGATCCGGCTCATATGGCCATAGCCGCTTGCCATCCCGCCGCCGTGCGCGAGCTTGACGAAATTGCCATAGCCGCCGGTTCGGCCCGCGAATGCGACCACGCCGTCGCTCATCGCATGGATCGGCGCGCCGTAAGGTGCGCCGATGTCGAGCCCCTTGTGCATGCGCATGAACCCCAGCAGCGGGTGCATGCGCAGTCCGAAGCTCGACGTGATCCGTCCTGATACCGGCATCCCCGATACCGCGCGCCGTTCGGTCTGCCCGTTGGCATCGAACCACCCGCCGCGGCCTTCGGCATCCTCGTCGCTCCGGTCGTCGCCGCTCGTGGTCGATCCGAACCGGACCAGCTGCAGCTTGCGGCGGCCCTGGTCGATTCCTGCGAACAGCAGGTCGCCGATCCGCGTCTCGCCAGTCGCGGCACGTTCACGCGCGACGATCAGGTCGAAACCGTCCGCCGCGGTGACGTCGCGGCCGATCGAGAGACGCGTCGCAACCGCCTTGATATAGGCCTCGACGACCTTGGCCGGCGCCCCCGCGGCGCGCGCCGACCGATACAGGCTTGATCCGACCAGTCCCTGGATCCGCAGCGGCGTCCGGTCGACCGCGATCGGCTTGCGCGTCATCGCCAGCCTATTGCCGACGCGGTTCAGCGACAGCGCGAGATCGAACCGCGCGCGTACCTGGAGTGTGTCGAGGGGGCGCGCGACGCGGCGATCCGCGCGGCGACCCAGCGTCAGCGCGATCCGCGTACCCGGTGCGATATCGCGCAGGTCGACGGTCTGCGCGACGAGCGCCGCGGCGTCTTCGGCATCGCGGCGGCTGACCCCGGCGCGGATCAGGACGCGGTCGAACGCGTCGCCCTGACCAAGCGTCGCGGACAGCTCGATGCTCGGACGCTCGGGCGCCTGCGCCAGCGGCGCGACGAGGTCGTTCGCCGCCATCCGCCGTCCCGTCGACGCACCCTGGCCGAGCGGTGCGATCCCCAGCGCGCGGGCCTCGTCGCGCTCGGCGCCGGCGAGCGGTGCGGGGACGTTGCCCGTCAGTGGCGTGAATCCCGGGGCGAGCATGATTGTCGCGGCGCACAAGGCGGTGCAGGTCGCAAGCCCGCGCCACCAGCTGCGGCTGCCGATCGCGACGCCCAGATCGGGGACCCAGTCGAGATGCGTGACGGCGTCACGCGCCTGCCCGAGGATCGCCGTGCCGAACGTTGCCGCGTCTGCGGCGGCGTCATGCCGGGGAAGGACGCGAGATGCAGGCGCGCGACCGAAACCGCGGCTGGCGCTGTGGCCCGGGCCGCCGGCAAGCTCCAAGTCCTGGTCCGTTCCTAGATACACGGCGGCGCCTCGAATCATGGCCAACATCGCCGTTCCCCCCGGCGTTGTCCGATTCCCTGTGCAGCAAGGGTCCTAAAGTCAAATTAACCCGCCGCGAGCGTGCCACGGCGGACGACGAGACGTGGCCGGCCGCGGACCGGCCGATCGCTACGCGCGTGTTGTGGCGAAGTTCGTGCGCCGGTCATTGCGCGGGGGGACATTAGGTCCGATGTTCAACGCTATGAGTGACGATGCGTTTGGCGGCGTGACCGCGGTCCTGGGGCCGACCAATACAGGCAAGACGCACCTCGCGATCGAGCGGATGTGCGCGCATTCCAGCGGCATGATCGGCTTTCCGCTGAGACTGCTCGCGCGCGAGGTCTATGACCGGGTGGTGGCGATCAAGGGCGCGAACCGCGTTGCTCTGGTCACCGGCGAAGAGAAGATCATGCCGCCCGATGCGCGCTGGCTGCTGTGTACCGCCGAATCGATGCCCGACCGCGATGTCGCGTTCGTCGGGCTCGACGAAGCGCAACTGGGCGCGGATCCCGAGCGGGGGCATGTCTTCACCGACCGGCTGCTCCGCGCGCGCGGGCGCGAGGAGACGATGATCCTTGGGTCCGAAGCGCTCCGCCCGATGATCAAGGCGCTCGTTCCCAAGGCGGAGATCGTCAACCGCCCGCGCTTCTCGACGCTCAGCTATGCCGGCGCCAAGAAGATCAGCCGCCTGCCCAAGCGCTCGGCGATCGTCGCCTTCTCCGCGGAGGAGGTGTACGCGGTTGCCGAGATGCTCAGGCGGCTGCGGGGCGGTGCGGCGGTGGTGATGGGCGCGCTGTCCCCGCGCACCCGCAACGCGCAGGTCGCGATGTTCCAGGCGGGCGAGGTGGACTATCTGGTCGCGACCGACGCGATCGGCATGGGCCTCAACATGGACGTCGCGCACGTCGCGTTTGCCAGCCTCAACAAGTTCGACGGCAAGCGCCAGCGCCGCCTGACGGTGGCCGAGATGGCGCAGATCGCGGGGCGTGCGGGGCGGCATCAGCGCGACGGCACGTTCGGCGCGCTGTCCGACGACGGGCCGGGCGCGTTCCTGCCCGAGGAGGTGCTCGCGATCGAGGAGCACCGCTTCCCCCGCCTCGAGAACCTCTACTGGCGACAGGGTGAGCCCGATTTCGCGAGCATCGACGCGCTCGTCGCGAGCCTCGAGGCGCGCCCGCCGGCGGGCGTGCTGCGCGCGGCCCCGCAGGCGCTCGATCTCGGCGTGCTCAAGCGGCTCGCCGAAGAGGGCTGGGTGCGCGAACGGACGCGACATCCCAGGATGGTCGCGCGGCTCTGGGCGGCGTGCGGGATTCCCGACTTCCGCAAGGTCGGGCTCGACCCGCATGCGCGTTTCGTTTCGCGCGTGTTCGGGCATCTGAGCGAGGGGCGGGGGCACATCCCGCACCAATGGTTCGCCGACGAGATCGCACGGCTCGACACGGTCGCGGGCGACGTGCCGGTGATCGCCGGCCGGATCGCGGCGACGCGGATCTGGGCCTATATCGCGCAACGTGCCGACTGGCTCGCCGAGCCCGCGCACTGGGCGGCGCGTACCGCCGCACTCGAGGAACGGCTGTCGGATGCGCTGCATGCGAGCCTGACGCAGCGCTTCGTCGACAAGCGCACGACCGCGCTGATGCGACAGATCGGTGCGGACGCCGCGTCGCTGCCGGTCGTGATCGGTCCCGAGGGCGAGGTGATGGTCGAGGACCACCCGATCGGCCGGCTCGACGGGTTCCGCTTCACGGTCGCCGCCGATGCGCGTGCCAGCGACAAGCGGCTCCTGCTGGCGGCGGCCGAAAAGCGGCTCACGGGCGAACGGACACGCCGTGCGCAGTCGCTGGTCGATGCCGGCGATGGCGACATCCTGCTCGACGATGATGCGCAGCTCGTCTGGGCGGGGCATGCCGTCGCGCGGCTGGCGTCCGGGGCCTCGTTTGCCCGGCCGCGGCTGGTGCTCGACCGCTCGCTCGACTGTCTCGACAAGAGCGCGCGCGACCGGATCGAGACGCGTCTGGCGGGCTGGCTGGCGACGATGCTCGCCCGCCGTCTTGGCGCGTTGACCAGGCTCGCCGACGCCAGCCGCGACGCAAAGGCGACGCCGGCGTTGCGGATCGTCGCCGGCGCGATCGAGGCGGCAGGAGGAATCACGCCGCGGTTGCCGCTGCGACTGTCGCTCGATGCAATCGACGCGGACGAACGCAAATGGCTGCGCAAGATCGGGATCACGATCGGTGCGCTCGACCTGTTCGATCCGCGGCTGATGAAGCCCGAGGCGGCACGCTGGCGCCGCGCGCTCGCGACCGCACGCGGCGGCGACATCGTGGCGCCGCGGGACGGCGCGACCGTGCTCGCGCGGGGCAGCGATGGTGCGACGCTCGAGGCGGGGTTCCGTCCGCTTGGGCTTCAGGCGGTTCGCGTCGATCTGGTCGAGCGCATCGCCCGCGCGGCGCATGATGCGCGTCAGGGCCGGACGCCGTTTGCACCCGACCCGGCATTGGCGACCTCGATCGGGCTCGACCCCGCATCGCTCGACCGGCTGATGGCGGAGCTGGGGTTCAAGGCGCTCGCCGGCGACACGCCGCGCTGGGTCTGGCGCGGGCGTCCGCCGGCACGGCCGGTACCGCCCGCTCCGGTCGATCCGTCGCGCGCGAACGCCTTTGCCGGTCTTGCTGCACTGGTCCGCCATGGTTGAAGGCGCGATGCGGATCGATCGGTTCCTGTGGTTCGTGCGGCTCGCCAAGACGCGCAGCGCCGCGCAGGCGATCGCCGAGCGGGGGCATCTGCGGATCGACGGTCGCGCGATCGATCGCGCGCATTGTCCGGTCCGGGTCGGCAACGTGCTGACCTTCGCGGCGCATGATCAGGTCCGGGTGATCCGCGTCGAGGCGCTGCCGGCAAGACGCGGGCCCGCCCCGGAGGCGCAGGCCTGCTACCAGGACCTGATCGCCGGCAGCACGCCGGGCGGCACCGTCCGTGATCCGGCGTCCGAGTGACTGACGCATTAGACTACGAGCGATCGTCGAAGCGGGCGACGTCGCAACGCCACGCCCGTCATCCTGACGAAAGTCAGGATCCAGGATACCAGAGGGCAGCAGGTCGTGGCTCTGGATCCTGACCTTCGTCAGGATGACGGAATGGTCTGGGCGGGGGAGGATGCGGGGGCCGCAAAACCTGATAACGTCTCGCAGAAGGCTTGCTATGATTGACGCGACCGGGAACCGCGCATAGTCGCTTTCGCGTTCGTTGCCGGAAAGGAATCCGGCCCAGGAGTTACCCAATGACCTACGTCGTCACCGATGCCTGCATCCGCTGCAAGTACATGGATTGCGTGGAAGTGTGCCCGGTCGATTGCTTCTACGAGGGCGAGAACATGCTGGTGATCAATCCCAGCGAGTGCATCGATTGCGGCGTCTGCGAGCCCGAATGCCCGGCCGAAGCGATCCTTCCCGATACCGAGAGCGGTCTCGAGCAGTGGCTCGAACTCAACACGACGTTCTCGGCACAGTGGCCAAACGTCACGCGCAACGACAACCAGACGCCGCCCGACGCGGATGCGATGAAGGGCGTCGAGGGCAAGTTCGACAAGTTTTTCTCGCCGGAGCCGGGCGCCGGCGACTGACGATGCGCTGAAATCGTACGATAATGCGGGTTTGGGGCATGGGGGCTGCCACGACCCGCTGGTAATTTTGTTGCAAAGCTGTTAATTGGGTCCGTGACGGGCGCGATATGTCATGTCGTCCGCCTGGAGTATGTTCGAACCCTATTCCTCCTCGGTGCAATCCGGCGAATGCTTCGCTGTGGCACCGCGTGGAGGCATTGATCCGGAAAGGCCCCCAATGGCTGCCAAGGCACTGTCCTTCGACGTCGGTGATTTCGTCGTTTACCCCAAGCACGGAGTCGGCCGTGTGATCGAGCTGCAACGCTCGGAAATCGCCGGCATGACGCTCGAACTCTACGTCCTCCGGTTCGAAAAGGAGCGTATGACGCTCCGCGTTCCGACCAACAAGGCCGAAAGCGTCGGCATGCGCAAGCTGTCGTCCGACAAGACCATGCGCGAGGCAATGGACACGCTCAAGGGCAAGCCCAAGGTCAAGCGCACCATGTGGTCGCGCCGTGCGCAGGAATATGAGGCGAAGATCAACTCGGGCGACCTCGTGTCGATCGCCGAAGTGGTCCGCGACCTGTTCCGCGCCGACGACCAGCCCGAGCAGAGCTATTCCGAGCGGCAGATCTTCGAAGGCGCGACCAGCCGTCTCGCGCGCGAGCTTGCCGCGATGGAAGAGATCGACGAGCCCAAGGCGCAGGAGAAGATCCTCGACATCCTCCGCGCTGCCGCGGCGATCTACAACAAGGACAAGGTGCCCGCGTAACGCGGCGTACCCTGTCCGGGCGATGAGGGCGGTCCTGCGGGGCCGCCCTTTTTCGTTGTAAGAAATTCCCTTTGTAAGCGTGTCGATCGAGTGTATTGTTTAGGCAATACACAGGAGGACTCGATGAACGTTCTTGCGCTTGGGTTGATCATTCCGCTCGCAGCCTGCTCATTCAGCTGGAACGACGACACCGAGGGTTCGGGCGCGGCGGCATCGGGTGCCGGAGCGACGCGGACGTACCAGGTCACCGGATTCAACGGGATCGACCTGCGCGGGTCCGACGATGTCGATGTCCGCGTCGGTGCCGGGTTCTCGATCCGGGCGGAGGGGCCTGTCGAACAGCTCGACCGGCTGCGGATCGATCGCGACGGCGACACGCTCGACATCGGACGCCAGAAGAACAGCAATTTCGGCTGGAGCAAGGGTGCCAAGGTCAAGATCTTCGTGACGGTCCCGCGGCTGACGGATGCAAGCGTGTCGGGATCGGGCAACATGGCGATCGATCGGATCGAGGGGAGCAGCTTCGAGGGCGGGGTCGCGGGATCGGGCAATCTCGACGTCGCCGCGCTCAGGGTCGACGACGCACGCTTCTCGGTCGCGGGGTCGGGCAACGTCCGTGCGAGCGGAACGGTACGCAGCCTGAAGGTCGAGATTGCCGGTTCGGGCGATGTCGATGCGACGCGGCTGCGGGCGCAATCGGCGTCGGTCGAAGTTGCCGGTTCGGGCAGCGTCCGTGCGGTCGTCGATGGTCCGGCGCAGGTCGACATGATGGGGTCGGGCGATGTCGATCTCGGTCCGAACGCCCGGTGCACGACATCGAAAATGGGGTCAGGGTCGGTTCGCTGCGGCGGATGATCCTCGCGCTGCGACTTGCGTAAGCCGGGGTAAGCGGCGACGGTCGTGTATGCACCATCCGCTCGCCTCGTTGCTGCTCCTGTCCGCGTCGCTGTTGCCGATGCCCGCGGCGGCCGGTCCTGCGGCGTCCGGCCGGACCGTATCGGTCGGGAGTTTCGATCAGCTGCGCGTCGAGGGGCCGTTCGAGGTCCGCGTCACGACCGGATCGCCGCGCGCGACGATTCTCGGCGATCCGCGCGTTGCCGAAGGGGTCAATATCCGCGTCGACGGCCGGACATTGTCCGTCCGCAAGGGAACGGGGGGCTGGGGCGAACAGCCGCGTGGCGGTGGGGCCGGGCCGATCGTCGTGATGCTGTCGACCCCCGCGCTCGTCGCGGCGAGCGTGGCGGCGGGGGGCCGGCTGACGATCGACCGGATGCGGGGCATGCGCGTCGATACGACCGTCGGGGGCAATGCGAGCCTCGTCCTCGCGGCGGCGGAAACCGAGCAACTGAACGCCACCGTGATCGGCACCGGCCGCATGACGCTGGCGGGCCGGGTGGCACGCGCGCGGCTGATGATGAACGGCGCCGGGGCGATCGATGCGACGGCGCTGCAGGTCAACGACCTGACCGTGCACCTCGAAGGTGTCGGCGAGGTCGCAGCGGCCGCGCGCTATACCGCGCAGGTCACGAATACGGGGCTGGGGTCGGTCACCGTCGCGGGGACTGCAAAATGCCGCGTCGAGGCGGCGGCGGGTGGCCCCGTGACGTGCGGCCGCTGACGCATCCGCCCATCGCCGCGCGGTCGATGCAGGCTCAGATCAGCGCCAGCTCGGCCAGCTTGGTCATCAACGCGGGGGGCATCACGTCGAGCCCCGTCGCGTCGCCGCCCAGATCGAGCGGCGCGTCGGCACCCTCCAGATAGCGCCACCCCTGATGCGCGCGCTTGGGGCGCGCCTGCACTAGTACCAGCCTCGGGTCGATATGGATCGCGACCCGCCCGCCCTCTGCCTCGCCAAAGCCGAGGATCGGCGACCGCGCGATCAGCTGGTGCTTCAGGATCCAGTACATCGAGCCGCCTTCGCCGACGGGTCCCGCGACCTCCTCGTGCCGCTTGGGCAGGTAGCGGGTGGTCAGGAACACGGGCCCCTCCTCACCGCGCAGCCGCAGGCGCTCCGCCAGATGGTCGACGCTGTCCGCGCCGAACGCGACTTTGGTGAGGTGAAGCGGCATCCGTCTGAAAATGGGCGCTAAACCGCGCCAGTCAACCTAAGGGTCACCCGTGCAGCCCCCACAGGCTGGCGAGGCCAAGAAACGAGAAGAACCCCATCGTGTCGGTCATCGTCGTCACGAACACCGCCGACGAGACCGCGGGATCGATCCGGAACTTGTCGAGCGTGATCGGGACCAGCACGCCGGCAAGCCCTGCGGTGATATTGTTCGTCAGCATCGCCGCGGCGATCACGATCGACAGATCGGAATTGCGGAAGATGACGTAGGTGCCCAGCCCGATCAGCGTGCCGAGCATCACGCCATTGGCGGTGGCGATCCGGAATTCGCGCCCGATCATCCGCTTCGTGTTCGAACTCGTCAGCTGGTTGGTCGCGAGCGCGCGGACCACGACCGCGAGCGTCTGCGTGCCCGCATTGCCGCCCATCCCCGACACGATCGGCATCAGCACCGCGAGCAGCGCGAAGCTCGCGATCGTCCCCTGGAACAGCCCGACGACCGACGACGCGACCATCGCGGTGCCCAGATTGACCACCAGCCAGGTGAAGCGCGTGCGCACGGTCAGCCGGATCGGCTCGTTGATGTCACCGTCGCCGGCGCCGGCGAGACGCAGCGTATCCTCGCCCGCCTCTTCCGAAATGATGTGGACGATGTCGTCGACCGTGATCATGCCCACCAGCCGGCCACCATGATCGACCACCGCCGCCGAGATCAGCGCGTATTTCTGGAAGCGCAGCGCCACCTCTTCCTGGTCCATGTCGACCGGGATCAGCGTCTGCTCGCGCTTCATCACATCGGCAATCGCGATCCCGCGCGGCGTGCGCAGCATCCACGACAGCTGGCACGTCCCGATCGGCTTGTGCGCGGGGTCGACGACGAAGATCTCCCAGAAATCGGTCGTCAGCTCCTCGTGACCGCGCAGATAATCGATCGCGTCGCCGACGGTCCAATGCTCAGGGACAGCGATCAGCTCGCGCTGCATCAGGCGGCCGGCGGACTCCTCGGCGTAGCTCAGCGCCTCCTCGATCGCGGCGCGGTCGTCGGGATCGAGTGCACGCAGCACCGCGCGCTGCTCGTCCTCGTCCATGTCCTCGATGATCGCGACCGCATCGTCGGTATCGAGTTCGGAGGCGAGATCGGCGACCTGGTGCGGCTCGAGCGCGTCGATCAGATCCTCGCGGACATAATCGTTCATTTCGGCGAACACGTCGCCGTCGAGCAGGTCGGTCACCGCCCGCGCGAGGGCCGCGCGATCCTCCTGCGGGGTCAGCTCGAACAGATCGGCGATGTCGGCGGGATGCAGCGGCTCGACCAGCGCGCGCGCGCCCTCGTCGTCGCCGTCCTCGACCGCATCGAGGACCGCACGAACGAATTCGGGCCGCAACCGGTCGTCGCGGTCGAGTTGCGTCTCGGGCTGGGTTTCGATTTCGACCTCGGGAAGCTCGAGTTCGCTCATGGCTGCCTCCCTTAAAAGCGTGCGTCCGCGCCCTAACCCGCAATGGCGGCATTTGCCAGTCGCGGGTCGGCTCCCTATCTGCGGCGCATCAATTCAGGAGAAGACTCAAATGGCTGATACCCCCGAAACGCTGACGCTGACCCTCGATGGCGGCGACGTGACGATCAAGCTGCGCCCCGATCTGGCGCCCAAGCATGTCGAGCGCATCGTCGAGCTGGCCAATGACGGCTTCTATGACGGCGTCGTGTTCCACCGCGTGATCCCGGGCTTCATGGCACAGGGCGGCGATCCCACGGGCACCGGCATGTCGGGGTCGGACAAGCCGAACCTCAAGGCGGAATTCTCGGCCGAGCCGCATGTCCGCGGCGTGTGCTCGATGGCGCGCACCAACCAGCCCGACACGGCGAACTCGCAGTTCTTCATCGTGTTCGACGACGCGCGTTTCCTCGACAAGCAGTACACCGTCTGGGGTGAAGTCACCAACGGCATGGAGCTGATCGACGCGCTCCCAAAGGGCGAGCCGCCGCGCCAGCCCGGCAAGATCGTCAAGGCACGGGCTGCCTGAGCTGAAGGCTGCCTCCGGCGTAGCGAAGCTGCGCCGGAGGCGGCCGAAGCCGGCCGGCGGATTGAAACTCCGTCCGACGGCGCGGCTTTGCCGCGACGCGCTTCGAGAGGGAAACGCGTCACGGTTGCCGCCTGAATCCCGTACCAAGCTCATACCGTCATCCCAGCGAAAGCTGGGATATTCCGGTTCGAGCCTTGCCGCTTCTCGACTGGGAGACCCCAGCTTTCGCTGGGGTGACGTGGAGGGGGCTGAGGACGAACTGGTGGTCAGACTTCCGCCAACGTGCGGATCAGCCAGTCGTGGAACAGCCGCACCGGCTTCGTCTGCAGCGCTCGCGGGCGGCAGACGAACCAGTAGCTGTACGGGCTCTCGACCTCGATATCGAAAAGCCGGACCAGGCGCGGGTCGTTCGCATCGGCGAAATGACTCGCATGCATGAACGCGACGCCCAGCCCCTGTGCCGCCGCCTCGAGCATCAGCGCCCCCGAATCGAAATGATCGATCGCGAGCGGCTCGATGTCGTCGAGCCCGGCCGCCGACCGCCACGCCGTGAACGTATCTGTCATGTCGCGGTGCACCAGCGCAGTCAGCGTGGCGAGCTGTTCGGGTCGCGTGACCGGGTCCGCGCGCTCGATCAGGCTCCTCGCACCGATGACGTACACCGAATTCCGGTCGAGCCGCCGCGCGTACAGCGACGGGTCGATCTCCCGTGACAACGCGATCACCGCATCGAGCCCGTCGCCCAGCCGCGATACGAGATGCGCGGCCGTATCGATGTCGAGATGCAGTTCGGGGTGGGCGGTACGCAGCTCGCCCAGCCGCGGAAACAGCTTTTGCGAGGCATAGAGCGGAAGGATCCCGAGTCGCAGTCGCAGCACCTCGGTCGTGCTGGTCATCGATTCGACCGCATCGGACAGCGAGATCGAGCACGGGCGCGATCTGCGCCAACAGCCGCTCGCCATCGGCATTGAGCACCATCGCCTGGTGGCGACGCGCGAACAACGGCTTGGCGATGAACCGCTCGAGGCTCTGGACCCGCCGGCTCAGCGCGGGCGCGGACAGCGCCAGATCCTCGGCCGCGGCCTTGATCGACCCCAGCCGCGCCACCTGCACGAACGCCTCGATAGCCCCCAATGGCGGCAACCTGCGCATGATCCCTCTTTCGACTCGACGATTGTGACAATGACTGCGGACTGCATTCATGCACGCGATTGCAGTTAGCGCAATCGTAGCGGATCCATTCGCACTTGCAACATGAACCGCCTCGACGCAAAAAGACCTCGCCTTTCAGGCATCCTCTCCTAAAAACTTTCACGGGCTGGCCTTCATTGGCCGGCCCTTTTTTTGTCGCTTCGGGTCCTCGCAAGCATGGGGCGGGGGCCCCATCTCCGACACTTCGAGTGTGAAGGAGTGACGATGCCCGATAGCGAAACCCCGACGCGGAAGATCCAGGTCGCCAATGCGCGGCCCGAGGACAGCGGTCGCGGCCTGGCGCATCTGCCGCGCGCGCTGATGGCGACGCTGGGAATCGGCGAGGGCGACGTGATCGAAATCCTCGGCAAACAGAATACGCCCGCCCGCGCCGTCGGCCCTTACCCCGAGGACGAGGGCCTCGACATCCTGCGCATCGACGGGCTGCAGCGCGCGAATGCGGGCGTCGGGTCGGGCGATTTCGTCGAAGTCCGCAAGGCCGAATCGAAGCCGGCGACGCGTATCGTCTTTGCCCCGGCGCAGCAGAACCTGCGCCTGCAGGGATCGACGAATGCGCTCAAGCGCACGTTCCTGGGCCGGCCGATCTGCCAGGGCGATATCGTCGCGACCGCGGGCCACCAGCGCGTCGGCAACATGCCGCCGGGCGTCCAGCAGTTCATGAATGCCCCGGCGTACGCGTTGCAGGAGATACGCCTCGCGGTGATCGCCGCGAGCCCCAAGGGCGTGGTCCATATCGACGAGAATACCGAGATCGAGCTGCGGTCCGAATATGAGGAACCGCAGGCCGCGCGTCGCGCCGACGTCACCTATGACGATATCGGCGGTATGGCACAGACGATCGATCAGCTGCGCGAGATGGTCGAACTGCCGCTGCGCTACCCCGAACTGTTCCAGCGTCTGGGTGTCGATCCGCCCAAGGGCGTGCTGCTGCACGGCCCCCGGAACGGGCAAGACGCGCCTCGCGCGCGCGGTCGCGAACGAATCGGACGCGCAGTTCTTCCTGATCAACGGCCCTGAGATCATGGGGTCGGCCTATGGCGAATCCGAAGGCAAGCTGCGCCAGGTATTCGAGGAAGCCGCCAAGGCCGCGCCGTCGATCGTCTTCATCGACGAGATCGACTCGATCGCGCCCAAGCGTGGCCAGGTCGCGGGCGAAGCGGAAAAGCGGCTGGTTGCGCAGTTGCTGACGCTGATGGACGGGCTTGAGGCGCGCGCGAACCTCGTCGTGATCGCCGCCACCAATCGCCCCGAGGCGATCGACGAGGCGCTGCGGCGTCCCGGCCGGTTCGACCGCGAGATCGTCGTCGGCGTCCCCGACGAGCGCGGTCGTCGCGAGATCCTCGGCATCCATGCACGCGGCATGCCGCTCGGCGACCGCGTCGATCTCGATGAGCTCGCGCGTACGACCTACGGCTTTGTCGGCGCCGATCTCGCCGCGCTCGCGCGCGAGGCGGCGATCGAGGCGGTGCGGCGGATCATGCCCAAGCTCAACCTCGAGGAGCGGACGATCCCGCCCGAGGTGCTCGACGAGCTGTCGGTGACGCGCGAGGATTTTCTGGGTGCGCTCAAACGCGTCCAGCCATCGGCGATGCGCGAGGTCATGGTGCAGGCGCCGACCGTGCGCTGGGCCGATGTCGGCGGGCTCGACGATGCGCAGATGCGGCTGAAGGAGGGCGTCGAACTCCCGTTGAAGAATCCCGACGCGTTCCGCAGGCTCGGCATTCGCCCCGCCAAGGGCTTCCTGCTCTACGGCCCGCCCGGCACCGGCAAGACGCTGCTGGCAAAGGCGGTCGCGCGCGAGGCGGAGGCGAACTTCATTGCCACCAAGTCGTCCGACCTGCTCAGCAAATGGTATGGCGAGAGCGAGCAGCAGATCACGCGGCTGTTCCAGCGCGCGCGCCAGGTCGCGCCGTGCGTGATCTTCATCGATGAGCTCGATTCGCTTGTCCCCGCACGCGGCAGCGGCGCGGGCGAGCCGCAGGTGACCGAGCGCGTCGTCAACACGATCCTTGCGGAGATGGACGGGCTGGAGGAACTCCAGTCGGTCGTCGTGATCGGTGCGACCAACCGCCCCAATCTGATCGACCCGGCATTGCTGCGGCCGGGGCGGTTCGACGAGCTCGTCTATGTCGGCGTGCCCGACAAGGCAGGGCGGCGGCGGATCCTCGGCATCCAGACGCAGAAGATGCCGCTCGCCGGCGACGTCGATCTCGATCGTCTGGCCGAGCGGACGGATCGCTTCAGCGGCGCGGATCTCGAGGATGTCGTGCGCCGCGCAGGCCTCGTCGCGTTGCGCCGCGAGATCGACTCGACGCACGTGACGATGGCGGACTTCGACAAGGCGCTGACCGAGTCACGTGCCAGCGTCACGCCCGAAACCGAGCGTGAATATGAGCAGATGGCCGCGCGCCTCAAACAGGATGCGACCGCGATCCAGCCGATCGGCTTCGCCTTTCCCGGGCGAAAGGATCAGGGCGCCTGACGACACGGAGCCGCCGGTGTCTCAGCCGGCGGGTCCCGCCCTACGCGATCCGCTCGGTCGGGTCGCGTAGGCTTGCCCAGGCATAGCCGATCATCACCACGCACGCCGCGCCCGCGATCAGATAGGGCAGCGAATGCTGCATCTCGTACAGCCCGACGCCGATCGACGGCCCGAGCACGAAGCTGGCGCCGTTGATACTCGTGACCTTGCCCGCCACCGAGCCCTGCGCGTTGGCGCCGACCGCCAGCGACGACCCCGCCGTGAAGCCCGGCCGGGTAAAGCCGAATCCCAGGCTCGCCAGCGCATAGGCGGTCGCGATTCCGTAGAGCGACGTCGCGATCCCCGTCAGTGCGCTGCCGGCCGCCGCGAGCACGAGCCCCGTCAGCACGAGCTGGCGCGGGGTCATGTTCAGCCGCGGAATGATCCCCCATTGCGCAAGCAGCGCAGCGCCGGCACCCATCATCAGGACGATGCCGGTCGGCTCGAGCGCCAGGGCCGGCGCGAGGTGAAGCCGGTCGATCACGAGAAAGCCGATCGCCTGGCCCGTCATCGCCTGGGCATGCCCCATCACGAGCCCCGCGATCATCCATGCGCGGATTCGCGGGTCGGTATAGCCGACATGCTCGATGTGCGATCCCGTCGCGGCTGCGACCGACGCGCCGCTGGGGGCGCCGCCGATCGAGGGATAGGCGGAACTTGCCCCATGCGTGTCGTGCGCAGCGACGATGCGGTCGTCGGGGAGCATCCGCCGTACGGTGATCCACACCGCGATGCCGAACGCTGCGAACAGGAAGGCAGGGCCTGACAACCCGACGTCCAGACCGGCGATAGAACCCAGGATGAGATAGGGGGCGATCGCAGGACCGAGAATCGTCCCCAGCCCGAACGCCGATGCCAGCAGCGTCAGCGCCTTGGTGCGTTCCTCGCGCGTGGTCTCGCCCGCGACGAGCGCCTGCACCGCGGGCGGCGCTGCCGATCCGAAGAGTCCGTAGATCAGCCGTCCGCCGATGAACGACAGGAACGCGGCGGTCCCGCCGATCCAGCCATTGATCCCGGCCATCAGGAAGACCCCGCACACCGTCAGCGACACGCTGAAGCCGCCGACGCCGAGCAGGATCATCGCGCGGCGGCCATGCCGGTCCGATCGATTTGCCCAGAACGGCGCGGCGATGACCCACAACAGCGCGGACACCGAAAACGCCGCTGCGACCGCGCTGTCCGCGACTCGCAGCGATCGCCCGAGCGCCGGCAGCACCGATTGCAGCGCGGTGTTGCCCGCGGCGATGGTCAGCATCACGAGAAACATCAGCGCGAAACGCCGATCGATCCTCGGCCCATCCGCGGGGCCTGCAGCGGCGGGTGGGGTCATGGTCTCGTCCATCCATAGCCGCGCGTGACGTGTGCGACCGTCACCGAATAGCGGTCGTACCAGATCGCACGCCCGCGCTCGCGGATCGCGCTGTGATCGGGGTGGTCGCGCCAGGCGATTGCCGCGGTGTCGTCGGACCAGTAGCTTATCGTGATTCCCATGCCGTCGGCCCCGCGCGTGCTTTCGACACCGCGATACCCCGGCTGCACCATCGCCAGCGCATCCATTTCCGCCGCCGCTGACTCATAGCCGTCCGCGTCCGCACCGCTACGGAACGAGGTGAAAATGACCGCGGTCTGGCCGGTTCGATCGACGTGCATGACCGGTGCTTAAACGCTGCCACGGGGTTGGCAAGGATGGCGGAACCGCTTGGTCCACCACGACTTCCGATGCAGTTCGTCGCGTGATGCAACCTGCGGGCCTTGAAACGCGTTCGGAAATCGTGCGACGGGAGTGTCAAAGCCTCGCCAGCGCGCGGGACCCCTGATCGTAAGGAACACGATGCCCAGTCCGACCACAGCCGCCCGGCGCGCGCGCACCCGCCCCGCCGGCGTGCCCTCCCCGTGGCAGATGTTCTTCACCGAATTCCTGAAACACCCCGTCATGGTCGGCTCGATCGTGCCATCGTCGGACAAGCTCATCCGCAAGATGCTGGGCCGGGTCGACTGGGACAACACCAAGGTGTTCGTCGAATATGGTCCCGGAGTAGGCACCTTCTGCCGCCCGATCCTCGACCGGATGGCACCCGACGCGACGCTGATCGTGATCGACACCAACCCGGATTTCATCCGCTATCTGCGGCACACGATCACCGACCCGCGCTTCTCCGCGGTGCTCGGCTCGGCGGCTGACGTCGAGAAGATCGTCGCGGATCACGGCTTCGAATCGGCGGACTACGTCCTGTCCGGCCTGCCCTTCTCGACGCTGCCCCCGGGTGTCGGCCCGGCGATCGCGGCCGGGACGCATTCCGTGCTGCGGACCGGCGGCGCGTTTCTCGTCTATCAGTTCAGCCCGAAGGTGAAGGACTTCCTGACCCCGCATTTCACGTCGATCGATCACGACATGGAATGGTGGAACGTGCCGCCTGCCCAGCTTTACTGGGCCTGGAAGAGCTGAGCGACCGCTGCGCTGAACAGTTTACCGCCCCGGCTGCGGCCCGAGCAGCGCGCGCCAGGTGGCGAGCGTCGCGGGATCGACATCGGGGCGTGATGCGGCGGGCTTTCCCTTGCGAAGCCGCGCACTGTCGCGTTCGCTCGGATCGACGCGGCGCACATGCACGGGGATAGTGCCCGAGGCCTCGACGCCCAGGAGTCGCGCGGCGCCGCGCGACAGGTCGATCACACGCGGGGTCGGTCGGGTCTGGGTGAACGGGCCACGGTCGTTGAGACGCACCAGGATCGTCTTGCCGGTATCGAGCGCAGTCACCTCGACATAGCTCGGCAGCGGCAGCACGGTATGCGCACCCGAAATACCGCGCGGTCTGAACTTCTCGCCATTCGCGGTCTGGTTGCCCGACTCCCCGCCATACCAGCTGGCATAGCCGACAACGTCATAGGGACGCAGGTCCGCAGGCGTATAGCGCGTCCCGCGGACCGTGTAGGGGCGGCCGATCCTGACCGTGTCATCACTGACCGGGCGATAGCGTGTCGTGCCACACCCCGCCAATGCGAGCGCGACGAGCAGTATTACCGGGGGAAGCGGTCGATCGCGGCGAAGCGAAGCGATGGGGTCGAACGACGGGGTCATGTCGCCTGCTAGACCAACGGCGCCCCGACCCGAACTCTAAACCGGACCGGATGCGACCGGCCGGGGATCCATAGCGTTTGATTAACACCTTTCCCCTACGGCAATCGATAACTCAAAGGTGTCATGACGCGTTTAATCTCCCGACTGCGCCAGCTACGGCACTCCGACCAGGCGGTTGACGCGAATGTCCGCGCCGTCCTGGTCACGTCGCTCTACGCGTCCCCCAAATCGCTCGTCATCGGTGCGCTGACCAGCAGCTCGATCGCCGCCGTCGTCGCGGTGACGAGCAAGGACGCCTGGCTCGTCGTCTTCGCGATCCTCATCGCAGCGGTCGCCGCGATCCGGATCGTCGGGGTGATCCGCCCATCCGCCTTCTCTCCGCTCAGCCGCACGCCAGTCGATCGCGGTGCGGAGGGCGTTGCCGGGCGCAGCGTGTGGGAGCGGTATTACCGGCTCGGCGCCTATGCATTCTCGACGTTGCTCGGCCTGTTCGGGATGCTGACGCTGATCCGCACCGAGGACGGCGTGCTCCACCTGCTCGCGGTCACCACCGCGATCGGCTATGCCGCGGGGATCGCCGGGCGCAATGCGGGCCGACCCTGGATCGCGCTGGCGCAGCTCTGTCTCGCGTCGCTGCCGCTGCCGCTGGGCCTCATCCTGTCGGGAAACTGGCTGAATGCGGTTCTCGCGATCGTGATCCTGCTGTTCGTGTTCGCGATGATGGACATCACGCTTCAGACGTATGACGCGATCCTGAAGGCGACGCTCGCCGCAAGCGAAAAGACCGCGCTCGCCGAGCATCATGCGGCGTTTGCGCGCCGCGACGATTTGACGGGCGTCGCCAACCGCACCGCGTTCCGCGAGCGTTTCGAGCAGATCCTGCGACTGCGCGACGACACGGGCGGGCTCGTGTCGATTCACTGGATCGATCTCGACCGGTTCAAGGAGATCAACGATTCTGCTCGGCCATCTGGCTGGCAATGCGCTGCTGGTCGGGATCGCGCACCGGCTCGAAACCGCCTTCGCCGTGACGGGGGGATCGTCGCGCGGCTCGGCGGCGACGAGTTCGCGGTCGTCAGCCGCATCGATGCGCAGGACGAGGCGGCGGCGATCGGTGATCGCATCCTCGACCTCATCGCCAAGCCGGTCGCCTATCACGGGCAACATCTTGCCGTCGGCGCGTCGTTGGGCGTCGCGATCGCTCCGACCGACGGTGTCGATGCGGACACGTTGCTCAAGAACGCCGATCTCGCACTGTACCGTGCCAAGGAAGGTGGTCGAGGCACGCTGTGCTTCTACGAACCGGTGATGGACGAAAAGATCGAATATGTCCGTTCGCTCGCGGCCGAGCTCCAGGGGGCACTCGCGCGGGGCGAGTTCCACCTCGCGTTCCAGCCGATCTTCGATCTCGCAACGCATCGCATCCGGTCGTGCGAGACGCTGCTCCGCTGGAACAGCCGGGTGCACGGCAATGTCTCCCCCGCCGAGTTCATCCCCATCGCCGAGCAGAGCGGGCTGATCGTCGAGATCGGCGGCTGGGTGCTGCGCGAAGCCTGTCGCCAGGCGCGGGAATGGCCGTCGTCGGTCCGTGTCGCAGTCAACCTGTCGCCGATCCAGTTGTTGTCGCCGGGCCTGCCGGGGGTGATCATGGGGTCGCTCGGCGCGAGCGGTCTGGCGGCCGACCGGCTCGATCTCGAGGTCACAGAATCGGTCCTGCTCGCGGACATCGATGCGTCGCTCGAGGCCTTGAAGGCGATCAACCGGATGGGCGTCGCGACGACGCTGGATGATTTCGGCACGGGCTATTCGTCGCTGAGCTACCTCACCAAATTCCCGTTCCAGACGCTGAAGATCGACCGCTCGTTCATTGCCGCGCTCGACGACAATCCCGCGTCGATGGCGATCGTGCAGACCGTCGTCGATCTTGCCGCGACCTTGGGGATGCGCACGGTCGCGGAGGGGATCGAGACGCCCGCGCAGCTCGCACAGCTTCGCCGGACGCGGTGCACCGCAGTGCAGGGCTTCCTGCTGGCGCGGCCGATGTCGGCGAGCATGGTCGCAACCCTGCTCGCCGACGACGTACCCAGGATGCGGGCGGTACCCTGATCCCGTGGCGGGCGGTCCGGCTTATTCGGCCGCAGCGGCCAGCAGCCGCGTTTGAGCGGCAACCAGTCGGCGCATCAGCTTCAGGTCGACGTCGCGCAGCCGCAGCGCGGCATCGGCCCATAGATCGACGACCGCCTCAAGTTCGTCGAGCGTCAGCGGATTGACCGCACGCGACGCCTCGTAGATCGCGCAATGGCCGCTATGCCGACGGCGGTTCTGCCGGATATAGTCCTCGACCACCCGGCGACCCTCGCCGGGATCGGCCAGCGCGTGGACGAGGCCGAGATCGTAGAGCTCCTCGGCGCTGTAGCTGCGGCCGCTGAGGATCATCTGCTCCGCGCGCGCGGACCCCAGCCGGCGCGACAGGAAGCAATGCGCCCCCATGCCGGGAAACAGGCCGAACGCCGTCTCGGGAAGCCCGAAATTCGTCCCGCGCTCGGCAACGACGACGTTGAACGAGAGCAGCGCCTCGAACCCGCCGCCCAGCGCGTCGCCCTCGACCAGACCGATGGTGATGATCGGCAGGTCGAGCCCGCGCATGTTCCGGTGCAGGATCTCGCACGCAGGCGCGGCCATACTGCACCAGCGCCTCTCGGTGGCCGCTGCGGATATGCTGCGCGAACAGGTCGAGGTCGCCACCGAAAGAGAAGACGCCGGGGAATGTCGAGCCCAGCACGAGATATTTGATCGGCAGCGCCTTCGACCTGCAGGCGTGGTCGATACCCGCCTGCCACTGCGCAAAATCGGCGAGCAGGCCGGGATTGAAGCTCGGCCGCGCGGTTGGCCGCATATAGGTCCACAGCGTGTCGAGCACCGGGTCGAAGCTGACCTCGAGCTGGTCAAGCGCGAACAGGCCATGGTCGGCGGCGGCGGGCGTGATGTCCTGCGCGACGTCGGGGCTGATGAAATAGCGGGTGGGAAGGACGAGGGTCACAATGGCTTTCCTTTTTACAATCGCAGCAACAGGCTGCGATTCGAGGCTAGGCCAGGACCGGGATATTGTTGCCTGTTATGCGATTTCCCGCGGCGTTGCTTTCGCGCGCAAAGATGTGCTCGCCTCCCGCGGTCGGGTTGGGCTAGGCGATGCGGCGGCCCGACTTCGGTGCTATTTCAATACCGTCGCTGAAGTTGGACCGCGAATGACTCGACTGCGCAAGAGGGCGATCCAGATCGCCACGTTGATCGTCGCCGCGGTCGTCACGCCCGCCCAGGCCGCCGGACCCGGCGTCCATCTGCAATTGCCGGTCGAGGCTGCGATGCAGGATGCGGGCGAATATGCACGCCTGTTCTCCGTCTCGCTCGATGAGGCGATGCACCGGTTGCGCGCGCAGGCCGCGACGATCCCGGCGACGGACGCGCTGCGCACCGAGTTCGCAGACCGGTTTGCCGGGATCGCGGTCGAGCATAGTCCCGGATACCGGATCACCGTGCTGCTGACGGGCAGCGACCCGGTCGCCGACCGATCGGTGATCGCGGGCGGGCTCGTCGTCCCGATCCTGTTCCGCACCGGTGCGGTGGTCACGCGAGACGTGCTGCTCGACCGGATACGCACCCATCAGGCGGATATCCGCGCTGCGCTGCCGCACCCGCCGGGGATCGGCGTCGATCAGCGGACGGGCGAGATGGTGATCATGGTGGCGACGGCGGATCTCGCGCTCGATCGCGACGGCGCGCTGACGACGCGGTTTGCGACGATGACGGGCGTTCCGGTGCGGATCGTCGCAGTCGATGCGTCCGCTGCCGAGATGGCGATGCCCGCGCCTGCGCAGGACGAGGTCACAGCCCCGGTCGCCGCGCCGCTCGATGTGCTGGGCGGGGGCCGCGTGGTCGGGACCGATCCACGCGACGGCAAGCGCTATGTCTGCACCACCGGGTTCGTCGTCAGCAACGGCGGACAGGATGCCGTCGCGACCGCAGCGCATTGCCCCGACGACCTGCGGTACGTCGACCGCGGCCGCGGCGACCGCGCGCTCGGCTATGTCGGTCAATGGGGCTGGGGCTATCAGGACGTCCAGATCAACCGCGTGCCCGACGCGGCCGATCGCGTGCCGCCACTCCCGGCCTTTTATGCCGATACGGCGAAACGCCAGGCGCGGACCGTCGCGACCTGGCGCAACCGGACAAGCACGCGTGCAGGCGACTTCGTCTGTCACCGCGGCGAGCGCACCGGCTATAGCTGTGCGCCGGTGGCGATGGTCGATTTCGCGCCCGCGGGTGATCTGTGCGGGGGCGCCTGCCTGCCGACCTGGGTCGCGGTCGAGGGGCCGACCTGCAAATCGGGCGATAGCGGCGCACCGGTGTTCGAGGGGCAGGTCGCGCTCGGCCTCGTCAAGGGCGGCACCTACCGTCCCGATGGCAGCTGCCTCTTTTATTATTACATGTCGACCGACTACCTGCCGCCGGGCTGGACGCTCGCCTATCGATGAGCCGGGCCGCTCCGGTCAGGCGCGCAGCACGAACGCCGCCCCGGGAACCGCGACCCGCGCGACGCTTCGCCCGAGCATCCCGTTCGGCGCGATCGGCAACACCGTGACGCATTCGTCCTTCTCGTTCGCGACGATCAGGCAGGCCTCGTCCTCGAGCAGCAGGAAGTGGCGGGGATAGGCCGCGCCGGTGGGCGCATGCTGGATCAGGCGCGGCGTCCCTGCGTCGTCGAGCGCGAATACCGCGATACTGTCATGCCCGCGATTCGAGACATAGAGCCGGTCGCCCGCGGCGTTGATCGCAAGGTGCGCGACGATGCTCGGACCGCCAAACCCCGCGGGCAACGTTGACAGCGTCTCGATCGCGGTGAATGCGCCGTCCCCGCCCGAGAGCAGCATCAGCGTGTTCGCCAGTTCGCATGCGAGATAGGCGATATCGCGCCTGCGCGGATGCAGAAGAAGGTGACGTGGTCCCGAACCGGGTGGTGCCTTGAACGCCGTTCTCAAGACCTCTCCGCCCGTTGCGGTCATCGCGACGGCATGGATCGCATCGCCGCCCAGATCGACCGCGTACAGCCAGCGATCGGCGGCGTCGAACCCGACCCAATGGGCGTGCGGGCCGGTCTGCCGTGTCCGGTCGGGACCCGACCCCGTCGCGGCGAAGACCTGCCCGGGGGCGACTGGAATGCCATCGTGATCGAGCAGGAACAGCGTGACGCTGCCACTCGCATAATTGGCGACGGCGAGGCGCGTCTGGTCGCTGCTCAGGGCGAGGTGGCAGGGGGCATCGCCACGCACCGCAACCCGCGCCAACCGGGTCCAGCCACTGCTAGCTTTGCGGTAGATGCCGACCGCGCCATCGTCGCGTTCGTCGACGAGATACTGAAGATCGTGCAACGGCGAATAGACGCCGAACGAGGCGCTGAGCGCCTGGGTATAGGGTTCGCCGGAGGACCATTGCCCACCGTCATGCCGCAGCGGATACAGTCCACCGCGATGGGTACCGATCCAGAAGTCGGCAGGTCGTCCCTCAGAAACAGACACTAGCGCGGGAACAGCGGGGCCGCGCGGACGCGGCCCCGGTCGATCACTTCGCCGCGCAGCGTGTTGAGCAGCGCGATCCCGACGACGCCGACCAGTGCGGCGGTCGCGAACGGACGATCCTTGGCGAACGCGCGTGCCTTGTCGGCGAGCGGTGCGACCGTATCGGTCGCGGTGCCGATCGCCTTGTTGGCGGTCCCTGCGATCTGGTCGGCGACGCCGCCGGCCTGCAGCGAGCTGTCGCCCGTCGCGTTGCCCGCAGCCTGCTTCACCGAACCGAGCAGATCCTGGCCTTCACCCTTCAACGTCGTCGTGTTCATGCTGATCTCCTATGAATGACGGCATCCGGAACGGACGCACTCGGGTCGCAGAACGGTCGACGCGGCAAAGGGTGCCGTGGAATCGCGCATTAAAACGATCGCGACGCGGCGATCACCAGCGATAGCCGATCGTTGCCTGCACCGTGCGGCGGTTGCCGTACCAGCACCACGCGTAGTTGGTGAAACAGCTCGTCAGATATTTCTTGTCGAACAGGTTGGTCGCGTTGACGCCGAGATCGACATTGGCGAGCCGCGGGCTGAGCTTGCCCAGATCATAGCGGATGAGCGCGTCGAACACCGTATAGGCGGGGGTATAGCGTGCGACGCCGTCCGCGTAGAAGTCCGCATAGGTCTTGTCGACGTGCCGGACCGCGCCGCCGATCGCAAAGCCCGAGGCGGGGCCTTCGGTCGGCGCCCATTCGAGGTTTGCCGAGATCCCGCCGCGCCCGACGGTTGCCAGCGGCAGGCCGATATTGGCGGCGACGACGTCCTCGACCTTCTTCACGCGCTGGCGGCTATAGGCGAGCTTGGCGTTGAAGCCGTAGGGCAGGGGCGCGCTCGCCTCGACCTCGATGCCCTGCGACCGCACCTTGCCGACCTGGTCGGAGGTGAAATCGGGATAGGACACGACGACGTTGGTCTGCTCGATCCGGAACCACGCCGCGGTGACGAGGATCGGCGTGCCCGCGGGCTGGTATTTGGCGCCGACCTCGACCTGCTTGCCGAGCGACGGCTGGGCGAGGCCGCCGTCGCGCAACCGTGCATTCTGCGGCTCGAACGACGTCGAATAGCTCGCATAGGGCGCAAGACCGAACGGCAGCAGGTACAGCGCGCCCGCACGCCAGGTGAACTTGTCGTCCTTCTGCACCTGGCCATTGCGTGCCTGGCGTGCCCAGTCCTGCCGCCCGCTGAGCGTCACGCGCAAGCCGCCGACCGCAATCTGGTCCTGCGCATAGACGCCCTGCTGCCGCTGGCGGACATTGGCGGAGTTGATGCCGAAGGACGCCGGAACCTCGAAGGGCGTCTGGGGCGTCGGCATCGTCCCATAGACGGGGTTGAACACGTCGATCGGCGTCGCACCGCCAAACGCCGACAGTCCCGCCGAATGCGCGACCTGCCGATCGACCCCGAACAGCAGCTGATGCGTCAGCGGCCCCGTCACGAGCTTGCCCGTCAGCTGATTGTCGAACGTCCAGTTGTTGAGCTGTTCGCGCGTCGAATAGGATGATCGGCTGTAGACGGTCGGTGCCGCGGCGGTCGGATCGAGCGCGGGCCCACTGGTATAGACCAGCCCCATCCGGCTCTTCACATATTGATAGCGCCCCGACGAGCGCAGCGCCCAGCCGCTGCCGAAATCATGGTTGAAGATATAGGTCAGCGCCGCCTGTTCGCGCCGGAAGAAGTCGCCCGGCTCGCCGCCATAGAATTTGGTCGAGATCTTGCCCGCCGGATTGTCGATCAGCGTGCCGAGCGTCGGGAACACGCCGTAATTGCCGTTGAACGGATCGTGCGAATAGGCGCCGAGCAGCGTGAAGCTCGTGCTGCTGCCAGCACCCGCGGTGACGGCGGCGGACACCGTCTGGCGCTCGCGCTTGCCCTGGCCCTGCGTCTGCTGGTCGTCCGCGCCGTTTGCGCTGCCATAGATGCGCCACAGCACGCCGTCGCCCGCACGCCCGCCGATATCGGCGTCGACGCGGTAGAGGTCGTAGCTGCCATAGGTCCCGCTGACCGCACCATAGGAGGCACGGTCGAGCGGCAGCTTGCTGACCTC
The DNA here is from genome assembly GCF_036856055.1 of Sphingomonas sp. 22R3R2A-7. Classification (NCBI taxonomy): domain Bacteria; kingdom Pseudomonadati; phylum Pseudomonadota; class Alphaproteobacteria; order Sphingomonadales; family Sphingomonadaceae; genus Sphingomonas; species Sphingomonas sp. 22R3R2A-7. Next base: position 2,474,398 of record NZ_JASPFR010000001.1, read on the forward strand.
TGCGACCAGCCCGCCCGGGCTCGACTGGCCATAGAGCACGGAGGCGGGGCCCTTGATGATCTCGACGCGGTCGAGCCGCGAGACGTCGACCTGCGGCACCGCATAGCCGGTCGCGCTACCGAACTGGCGCAGTCCGTCGAGATAGATCGGTGCGTCGAACCCGCGCAGCTTGAACTGGTCGTAGACCTCGGCCGATGCGCCGCGCGTCTCGGGCGTGACACCCGCCACGAACCGCAGCGCCTGGTTGAGATTTTGCAGGCCGAGCCCGGCAATGTCGGCGGCGCTGATGACGCTGATCGACTGCGGTGTCTCGACGATCGACGTCGCGCTCTTGGTACCCGACGACGCGACGGTGTTGGGCTTTTCACCCGTGACGACGATCACGCCCGAATCCTCGGTGCCGTTCCGCGCCTGCGTGTCGTCGGGCACGGGATCCGCTGCAAACGCCGGAGTTGCGGACAGAATGGACCCCGCGAGAAGAGCACGGAAAAGACGACGATCGAGCATGGTGAACCCCTTTGGCCGCCCGCTACGACTATCGCGACTGACTTGCAATAGCGATCAGGCACGTCGTGTTTGTGCGGCACAAGACCCTCGCTTCCGGCGGCGGCGCTGATAGACTGGCCCGATGGACTTCTTCCCCGAGCTTTCCGCCGATCACCGCGCGTTTGTCGAGCGCCAGCCCGTCTTCTTCGTCGCGACCGCCGCAGAGGGCGCGCGGATCAATCTCAGTCCGAAGGGGATGGACAGCTTTCGCGTGCTCGACGCGACCACGGTCGCGTATCTCGACGTCGGCGGGTCGGGGAACGAGACCAACGCGCATCTCGCGGCGGACGGGCGGATCACCATCATGTTCTGCGCGTTCGACCGGCCAGCCCTGATCTTTCGGATCTATGGTCATGGGCGCGCCGTCCTGCCGCAGGATCCCGACTGGGACGAGCTGTACGCCCGGTTCGCACCGCTTCCCGGCACGCGCCAGATCTTCGTCATCGCGGTCGATCAGGTGCAGACGAGCTGTGGCTGGGGCGTGCCGTTCATGGCGCTCGAACGGGAGCGGCCGACACTGTCCAAATACCACGCGGGCCAAAGCGATGCGGAGCGCCTCGCCGAATGGGCCGAGCATCCGGTCAGCATCGACGGGTTGCCGACCCGCGTTCCGACGGTCGCTCCGGCGATGACGCGCGCCGACACCGCCGGTTCCGCGTCATGAGCACGTCTGCTTGAGCCTCGTCGAGCTTGGCCGCTACAGCCGCAACGAGGCGCTGATCATCGTCGGTCGCCTCGAGAGCGAAGGCATACCCGCCATCGCGTTCGACGGTGACATGTCGATCGGCGACGGCAGCTATCTGCTGATCCCCGTCCGCGTGATGATCGACGAGGATGACCTGCCGGAGGCGCGCGCGATCATTCCGGACTAGCCAGGCTGCTGCGTAAATTTCGGGCAGCGCGATCGTAGTGCACAATTTCTGTCATGAATTCGCCCCGTCCCCGACGCGGGCCGCGTCATGCCCCCTGATGTTTTCATTTGGCACGATCGTTGCGGAAGCAATTTCGTAACAAGGGGAAGGGGCGCGATGAAACTCGTCATTGCCATCATCAAGCCGTTCAAGCTCGACGAGGTGCGCGAAGCGCTCACCACGCTCGGCGTGGCGGGCATGACGGTCACCGAGGTCAAGGGGTTCGGCCGTCAGAAGGGCCAGACCGAGATTTACCGGGGGCCGAATACAGCACCAACATGGTGCCCAAGATCAAGATCGAGGTCGTCTGCGCGACCAGCTTGGCCGATCGCGTCGTCGAGGCGATCCAGGCATCCGCCAACACGGGGGCGATCGGTGACGGCAAGATCTTCGTGCTCGACGTCGGGCAGGCGGTGCGCATCCGCACCGGCGAAACCGACGATTCGGCGCTCTGAGGGGGTAGATGATGAAGCATGCACATAAGACTGCCGCCGCGGCGGTACTCGGGTTCGGAGCGACGCTGGTCGCCGCCGTCCCCGCCTGGGCACAAGAGGTCGCCGCACCCGTAGCAGCGCCCGTCGTCGCCACCGTCAACAAGGGCGATACCGCCTGGATGATGACGTCGACCGTGCTCGTCCTGATGATGATCCTACCGGGGCTCGCGCTGTTCTATGGCGGCCTGACCCGGTCGAAGAACATGCTGTCGACGATGACGCAGATCGGCGCCGTCGCGGCGCTCGCGATGCTGATCTGGGTGATGTGGGGCTATACGCTCGCATTCGGTCCCGACGTCACGGACCCCTTCCTCAGCAACTTCATCGGCAGCCTCGACAAGGCGTTCCTGAAGGGCATCACGCCCGCGTCGCAGTCGGCGACGTTCACCGCGGGCGTCGAGATCCCCGAATATGTCTTTGTCTGCTTCCAGATGACGTTCGCGGCGATTACCGTCGCGCTCGTGCTGGGCTCGGTCGTCGAGCGGATGAAGTTCTCGGCGGTGATGGTGTTCGGCCTCGTCTGGCTGACGATCGTCTATTTCCCGATCGCGCACATGGTATGGGCGGCGTCGGGCTATTTCTTCAAGGCCGGCGCGCTGGACTTTGCGGGCGGCACCGTCGTGCACATCAATGCCGGTGTCTCGGCGCTGGTCGCCGCGCTGATCCTCGGCAAGCGGATCGGCTATCCCAAGGAGCCGATGGCGCCGCATTCGCTCGTGATGACGGGTATCGGCACCGGGCTGCTGTGGGTCGGCTGGTTCGGCTTCAACGCGGGTTCGGCACTCGAGGCGAACGGGTCGGCGGCGCTGGCGATGATCAACACGTTCGTCGCGACCGCGTCGGCGGCACTGTTCTGGATGCTCGCCGAGAAGCTCTCGGGTCACAAGGGATCCGCGCTCGGCTTCTGCTCGGGCATCGTCGCCGGCCTCGTCGCGGTGACCCCGGCGGCGGGCAATTCCGGTCCGTTCGGTGCGATCATCCTCGGCGCGGTCGCGTCGCTGATCTGCTTCATGGCGGTCTCGAAGCTCAAGCCGCTGCTCGGCTATGACGACTCGCTCGACGCGTTCGGCATTCACGGCATCGGCGGCATGATCGGCGCAATCGGCACCGCGGTGGTCTATGCGCCGTCGCTCGGTGGCCCGGGCGCTGCGGATTACGTCATCGGCGCCAAGCTGCTGGTCCAGCTCCAGGCCGTTCTCGTGACGATCATCTGGGCGTCGATCGGCACGGCGATCGCGATCTACATCGCCAAGGCGGTCACCGGACTGCGCGTCTCGCCCGAAGTCGAGGTCGAAGGTCTCGACATCGGCGAACATGGCGAGCGCGCCTACAACTGACATCAGATCGGTAGCGGGCCGGTCGAGCCTGCACCCACGACGTTCCTCCTGCGGACAACCTTGGCCCGGTGCGTATCACGCACCGGGTCTTTTATGCAGGCGTGTCGAAATGCAGTGCGGCCCTGTCCACGCGCATCAAGCTGCTAGACGCGCACGCTCGGTGCGAGCCGGCGGATGTCGAGAACGTCCACCCGCGCCAGCATGACCGCGCCGATCGCGCGGTCCCCCGTCTCGACCAGGATGCCTTCCTGCGTCGCGCGGACCGTGCGCCAGGTGACTTCGCGCACCGCGATCCGCTTGCCGATCCGCTTGACCGCCGCGACACGTCCGTCATCGGCGATCGCGAGCGCGCCCAGCCCGTCGGCGCCGACGACCGCCCCCGCGACCGCAAAGTCGCGCAGCTGCGCGTGCGCCGCATCGGCGGCTTCCTCGGCGGTCTCGATCCGGTTCACGCGTCGCCGTCGTGCGATCGCCCAGCCGCCGCCGGCGGCGATGACCAGCGCCGCGCTCACCGCGCCCCCGATCAGATAGGGGGCGATCGCGATCGGGATCATCGCGGCCCTGCGAGCGCGTCCAGCGTGGGGCGGATGCCGCGCAGGTCATAGCCCGCGTCCTCGGCCTGCGCGAGCAGCAGATTGGGGTTGCGCCCCGCCTTCGCGGCCGCGAGCGCCCATAGATTGCAGCTGCGCGTGCCCGACCGGCAATAGGCGAGCACGGGGCCGTCCGCCTCGGTCAGCGCCTGCGTCATCGCGTCGATCTGCGGGTGCGAGAACCCCGCATGCGTCACTGGAATCGCGACGTATTTCAGCCCCGCCGCCTCGGCCGCGACGCGGATCGCGTCGCCCGAAGGCTGACCCGCATCCTCGTCGTCGGGGCGGTTGTTGACGATCGTCTTGAAGCCCGCGGCGGCGATGTCCGCGACCTGTTCGACCGCGATCTGCGGTGCGACCGAAATGCTCTCGTTGATATGCCGGATCATGCGGACTCGCGGATAACTGCCAGAAAGGCATCTCCATAGGCGTCGAGTTTGCGCGCGCCAATGCCCGACAGCACGGCAAGCGCCGCACGCGATGCGGGCCGCTGCGCCGCCATGTCACGCAGCACCGAATCGTGGAAGATCACATACGGCGGAACGCCCGCCTCCTTCGCCAGATCGCGGCGGCGGATGCGCAAGGCCTCGAAGAGCGGATCGTCGACAGGGTTGGGCACCGCGCCCGCCGCCGCCTTGCGCCGCCGCTCGCGCTTGGGCGGCACGATCACCGACAATGCGGCCTCGCCCTTCAGTATAGCCTTCGCCGCCGGTCCGAATTCGAGACCGCCATGCGGATTGGTGCGCAGCGCATCCTTCAGCATCAGCGCACGCGACACGGGCTTCAGCAACGCCACCTCGTCGCCGTCGACGATCCCGTACACCGACAGCGCCTCATGCCCGTTCATCAGGCTGCGCTCGCTCGAAACACCCGTCAGGATGCCCTCGATATAGCCGACGCCGAACATCTGCCCCGTGCGGAACACCGCCGAGAGGAATTTCCGCGCGGTCTCGGTCGCATCCACCGCATCGACATTGCCGAGGCAATTGTCGCAATTGCCGCAATCCTCGAGCCGCTCCTCGCCAAAATGCTTGAGCAGGATGCGGCGCCGGCACCCCGCGGTCTCGACCAGCCCGCCCATCGCGGTCAGCCGCTGGCGTTCGCCCGCCTGCCGCTCGGGCTCGACCTCGCCGATCCGCTGGCGTGCGCGCGCGAAATCTTCCGCGCCCCAGAACAGGTGCGCGATCGCCGGGTCGCCGTCACGGCCTGCGCGCCCCGTCTCCTGGTAATAGGCCTCGATCGATTTCGGCAGCCCGGCATGCGCGACGAACCGGACGTCGGGCTTGTCGATCCCCATCCCGAACGCGACGGTCGCACAGATCACCATGTCCTCGCTCGCGACGAAATCCGCCTGGTTCTTCGCGCGCACCTGCGGATCGAGCCCGGCATGATAGGCGCGCGTCGGGCGGCCGCTGCGCCCGAGCGCCTCCGCGAGCTTCTCGGTCGCCGCACGCGTCTGCGCATAGACGATCCCCGGCCCCGGGATCTTCTCGAGGATATCCGCGATCTGCCGGTTGACGTTGTCGCGCGCCGAAATCGCATAGCGGATGTTCGGCCGGTCGAACCCCGACACGATCAGTCCTTCGCGCGAGATCCCGAGCTGTTCGAGGATATCCGCGCGCGTGTGCGCGTCGGCGGTCGCGGTCAGCGCGAGCCGCGGCACGTCCGGAAAACTGTCGAGCAGCGGCTGCAGCAACCGGTAGTCGGGCCGGAAGTCATGCCCCCATTCGCTGACGCAGTGTGCCTCGTCGATCGCGAACAGCGACAGCTTCGCCTGGCCGAGCAGGTTGCGGAAACTCTCGTTCGAGGCCCGCTCCGGCGCGACGTACAGCAGGTCGAGATCGCCCGCGCGGAACCGCGCGATCGTCTCCTCGCGATTGGTGTCGACCGAGGTCAACGTCGCCGCCTTGATCCCCACCGCGGTCGCGGCGCGCAACTGGTCGTGCATCAGCGCGATCAGCGGCGACACGACGACGCACGTCCCCTCGAGCATCGTCGCCGGCAGCTGGTAGCAGAGCGACTTGCCCGCACCCGTCGGCATCACCGCCAGCGTCCGCTGCCCCGCAAGCACGCGGTCGACGACATCGCGCTGCACGCCACGAAAATCAGGAAAGCCGAAGATGCGCTGGAGATCGGGGAGGGGGTCGAGTGCCATTGCCGTCTAGGTAGCGATCCCCGCAGCGATGTCGAGGAGAGCGCGGGTCTTATCGCGACGTAGCATCGGGGCTTGGCATCTCGATCATATGGAATGGCCTCTGCCGTGGAGGCGCAAACCCAGTCGAGGCACTCAGCATATTTAGCCACATTGCTAATTAGAAGACTTGCGAATAAACAGTCTTATGGACTCGGTCTTCGACGCCCTCGCGCACCCTACGCGCCGCCGCATTCTCGAGCTGCTGAAAGGCGGCGCGATGACCGCGGGGGCGCTGGCCGATGCGTTCGCGGTGTCGAAACCGACCATGTCCAACCACTTCGCCAAGCTGAAGGCTGCCGGGCTGATCCAGGCCGAAAGCCGGGGCACGTCGATCGTCTACACGCTCGATCTGTCGGTGATGGAGGAGGTGGTGATGGGCTTCATGGGGCGGCTTCGCGTCGGGGCTGCGGATGACGACAAGGGGGACGAGACATGCGCTACCGAAACCTCATCATAGCCTCTGCGGTGACCGCGGGCGGGCTCGCGATCGTCGCCGCGGTCGCGCTCGGGCGGTTGCCGGCGGGGACGCAGCTGCCGACGCATTGGGGTCCCGACGGGCTGCCCGACCGCTTCGCCGATGCGGGGACCGCGTTGTTCATGCCGGTCGCGCTGACGGTCGTGGCGTCGCTGACCATGGCGGCGCTGCCCTCGCTCGAACCGATGCAGCACAAGCTCGAACAATCCGCGCCGCTCTATCGCACCGCATGGGTCGGTCTGCTGGGGATCATGGTCCTCGTCGAGGCGATGGTCGCTGCCCCGGCGTTCGGGCTCGCGCTGCCCGCGACGACGATGCTGATCGGGATCGGCGTGCTGTTCGTGGCGCTCGGCAACGTCCTGCCAAAGTCGCGCCCCGGCTTCTTCGTCGGGATCCGCACGCCCTGGGCGATCATGGATCCCGACAACTGGATCGCCACGCACCGTTATGGCGGCCGCATCATGGTGGGGGCGGGGTTCGGGTTGATCCTCGTCGCGCTGTTGCCGATGCAAAACGCAACGCGCACGTCGTTCGTCATCGCACTGCTGCTGGTGATGATCGCGACGCCGATCCTATACTCGTTCTTCTACTGGCGGCGGACGCACAGGGCGGGGTAAGCCCGGTCCGAGGAGTGCAGCGCCGGGGCGTCGCTACTCGGCCGCCAGCGCCCCGTCATCCTGCCCCGCACGCTCCTGCGCCTGGCGGTTCCACATCTCGGCATAGACGCCCTCGCGCCGCAGCAACTCGGCATGCGTGCCCTTCTCGACGATCCGTCCCGCCTCGAGCACGACGATCTGGTCGGCATGCACCACGGTCGACAGCCGGTGCGCGATCACGATCGTGGTGCGGCCGCGCTCGATCGCCTCGAGCGTGTCGAGGATCTCCGCCTCGGTGCGGCTGTCGAGCGCGGACGTCGCCTCGTCGAGGATCAGGATCGGCGGGTTCTTAAGCAGCGTGCGTGCGATCGCCACGCGCTGTTTCTCGCCGCCCGACAGCTTCAGCCCGCGCTCGCCGACGCGCGTCGCATAGCCTTGCGGCTGGCGCTCGATGAAGCCCGCGATCGCGGCGCCCTTGGCCGCCATCTCGACGTCGGGCATCTCGGCGCCTTCGCGGCCGTACGCGATGTTGTAGCCGATCGTGTCGTTGAACAGCACGGTGTCCTGCGGAACGATGCCGATCGCCGCGCGCAGTGATGCCTGGCGTACCTGCGCGATGTCCTGCCCGTCGACGGTGATCCGCCCGCCCGTCAGGTCGTAGAACCGGTACAGCAGCCGCGCGAGCGTCGACTTGCCCGCGCCCGACGGCCCGACCACCGCGAGCGTCGATCCCGCGGGCACGTCGAGCTCGAGGTCGCGCAGGATCGGCCGGCCCGCGTCATAGCCGAACGAGACATTCTCGAACCGGACATGCCCCGCACTCACCGCGAGCGCAGGCGCGGCGGGCACGTCGACGACGGAAGCGGGCGTGTCGATCAGGTCGAACATCGCCGCCATGTCGAGCGCGCCCTGGCGGATCGTGCGATACACCATCCCCAGCAGGTCGAGCGGCCGGAACAGCTGCGCGAGCAACGTCGACACGAACACCACGTCACCCGCCGACGCCTCGCCCCGGCTCCATCGCCACACGACGAACCCCATCCCGCCCGCGAGCATCAGGTTGGTGATCAGCGCCTGGCCGAGGTTGAGCCATGCGAGAGAATTCTCGCTCTTCACCGCGGCCTCGGAATAGGCGGTGATCGCGCTGTCGTAACGCTTGGCCTCGCGTTCCTCCGCGCCGAAATACTTGACCGTCTCGAAGTTCAGCAGCGAGATCGACCGCGTGCGCGACCGCACCGGTATCGAGGTCGTTCATGCGTGCCCGGAGGGCATTGCGCCAGTCGGTGACCATCCGCGTGAACGCGATATAGCCGACCACCATTACGACCGTCGCGACGACGAGCGGCCAGCCGAACTTGGTCCAGAACAGCCCCAGCACCAGCACGAGTTCGAACAGCGTCGGCGCGATGTTGAACAGCAGGAAGTACAGCATCGTGTCGATGCTCTTGGTGCCGCGCTCGACGACCTTGGTCACCGCACCCGTCCGCCTGGACAGATGGAAATCGAGGCTCAGCGCATGGAGGTGGCGAAACACCTGCGCGGCAAGGCGCCGCGACGCGTCCTGCCCGACACGCTCGAACACCGCATTGCGCAGATTGTCGAACAGCGTCGTGCCGAACCGCGACGCAGCGTACCCGACCACGAGCAGCACGACGAGCGTCAGCGCGCCGCGGTCGTTCCCCGCCATCCGGTCGACCGCATATTTGAGCGTGAACGCCGCACCGAAGACCTGCACCAGCTTCGATGCGATCACGAGCAGCATCGCTACGACGATCCGCGCCTTGAGCCTGGGCTGCCCCGCCGGCCACAGGAATGGCAGGAAGCGGCGGAGCGTCGGCAGCAGAGGCTGGTCCGCGCGGGTGGAGGTGTAGGTATCAGGGGGCATTGCTGGTGGGGATGTAGGCGCGGTCAAGCCCCGGTGAAAGCGGTTGGGGGAACAATCCTGCCACTTCGTCGCTTTTCTATTTCGACTGGAGAATGAAATGGAACCGCTGTTCTACGTCATGGCCATCATGGGTTGCGGTGACGGCAACATCAATTGCACCGAAGCCCGGGTGATCCCGGCACGCTATGAGACGATGGCACAGTGCCGCGCGGCGCTGCCCGACCAGCTGGCGCAGAACACCGACGTTCCCTATCCGATGATCGGCGCAAATTGCCGCGCGCAAGGCCAGTATATCGCCAAGGCCGGCAAGGCGAAGGCGCAGGGCTGAGCCTTCGCCTAACGGTTCGCGCTAGCCTTTGGGCCGTGTCCATAGCCGCGTGTCACGCGGCCGCCTTGGATAGAGCTTCTCCCGACCGGCCGCCTCTCGCGCGGCCGTCACGATAAAACCCAGCTTCTGCATCCCCGACGTCGTGACGCGGTGGTCCCATGCGTGCTCGCCGCGCGACGCAACGGTCCGCCCGATCGCGCCATAGATCCCCGCCGCCGCGAGTACCGCCCAGGCCGAGCGGAACGACAGCGCCGGCGTCCCCTCGCGGGCGCTGGCTTCGAACGCAGCGGCGCGGTCCGCCATCCGCTTCGACAGAACGGCGAGCCGTGACCGGAACGGCGGCTTCATGTGCTGACCGGGGGGAAAGTCCATCTCGACCAGCCATTCGATCGGCAGGTAGCAGCGCCCGACCCGGTCATCCTCCTCGATATCGCGCGCGATATTGGCGAGCTGGAACGCCATGCCGAGGTCGCAGGCGCGGTCGAGCGTATCCTCGTCGTCGGGATCGACGCCCATCACGACCGCCATCATGCAGCCGACGACGCCCGCGACATGGTAGCAATAGCGGTACAGGTCGTTTTCGGAACGCGGGCGCCAATCCTCCGCATCGAGCGCGAAGCCGGCGACGAGATCGCGCGCGAACCGCCTGGGCATCCGCGTTTCCGCCGCGACGATCCTGAGCGCATCGAAGGCGGGTTCGCCGACGACCTCGCCCGCGAGCGCCTGCTCGGTCATCGCCGACAGCGCCGCGAGCCGTTCGGGCGCGTCGTGGACCACGGTCATGCCGTGGCCATGGTCCTGCCCGTCCGCGATATCGTCGCACCGCCGGCACCAGGCGTAGAGCAGCCATGCGCGCTCGCGCGTCGGCTTGTCGAACAACAGGCTCGCGGCGGCGAAACTCTTCGAACCGCGCGCGATCGATTCATGCGCGGTCGCGACGATCGCCTCACGCGAGGGAAGGGGTGGCTCATGCGCGCACGCGCGCCACGATTGCGACGACCATCCCGGCGAAGGCCGGGGCCCGGCTGGAAAACAAGACTTGGCTCACGCCGCGCGTCGCTACTTTGGCCGTTCCAACTGGGCCGCAGCCTTCGCCGGGGTGGCGGCGAGTAATGGAGTGGGCCGTCAACCTCACAGGTCCGACGCGTTCATCCGCACGATCGGCTGGGTCGGGACGTGGTTCGCCATCCGGTCGAGCAGCACGTCGAGCGTGTCCGCGACGATCAGCAGGTCGCGGTGCTGCGGTCGCAGGAAGCCGACCTCGCCCATCTTGTCCCAGAACGCGATCAGATGGTCATAATAGCCGGCGCTGTTGAGCAGCCCGACCGGATCCGCATGATAGCCGAGCTGCGCCCAACTGAGCGCCTCCCACAGTTCGTCCATCGTCCCCGTGCCGCCGGGGATCGTGACGAACCCGTCCGACAGATCGGTGAACAGTTGCTTGCGCTGGTGCATGCCCTGCACGACGTGCAGCGCGGTCAGCCCGCGATGCGCGACCTCGGCATCGACGAGCGCCTGCGGGATCACGCCGATCACCTCGCCACCGCGCTCGAGCGCGCCATCGGCGATCGCGCCCATCAACCCGGTCCGGCCACCGCCATAGACGAGCCCGATTCCGCGCTCGGCAAAGGTTCGCCCCAGCGCGCGGGCGCCCTCGATATAGATCGGGTCCGCCGGCGTGGCCGACCCGCAATAGACTGCAAGACGTTTCATAGCGCACCGCTAAGGGATGCACGCCCGCGCCACAAGTCGCTGTGATACCTGCCTGGCGAAGTGACGGGCGCGGTGGCCAGCGCGGTGTTCGAACCGGCCGGTCGTGGCCGGTTCGAACGGTCAGTCGCTCAGCATTTCGACCGGCACAGATCGCCGGCCGATTGCGCGGCCATAAGGCACACCTGTTTGGCGGTGGGGTTCGTCAATCGGCTGCACAATGCGGTCGCGGCGGCTTCGGCTGCGTTGCAGATCATCGTGCAGAAGCTGCCGACGTCGGCGATCGCGGCGCCGTCGTCCGTCGCTTCGATCGTCTCGCCGGTAAAATGCGCGCCGATAATGCTCGAAATCTCGTTTTGCTCCGTTGCGCTCAGTGCGTTCCAGTCCTGCTTGTTTACCTTGATGGTCATGTCGTCATCCTTCCTATGTGGTCAGAGCGGCCGCTCGACAGGAAGGGTAGGGGATCGTCAGCGCTGCACCATCGACGATCCATCCGTTTCGGCGGCGTGGAGAACACGCAGGTCGCAGTTGGAAGGTAAGTGATAAACGCGGAAGCGGCGGTTGCCAAAATTGCCACCATTCCGGACCATGTCATTCCGGCAAGCCAAGCAGAGATCGCGCCTGCAACGACGTGAAATCTTCGACCGGGGCGGTGCAATGGGTGGGACAGCCTGTGCCATCACCATCCATCGCATCACGCGCCGCGGTATTACGTCTCGCTTTCGAGCATCAACCGCGCCGTCGCCTTGGCGCTGCCGACGACGCCGGGAATGCCGGCGCCAGGATGCGTTCCCGCACCGACGAAGTACAGGTTCGGAATATGATCGTCGCGGTTGTGCACGCGGAAATACGCGCTTTGCGTCAGTACCGGCTCGAGCGAGAACGCCGAGCCCAGATGCGCGTTGAGATCCTGCGCGAAGTCCTTCGGCGCATAGCTGAACTTGGTCACGATCCGCTCATGGATATCGGGGATCAGCCGCCGGCCGATCTCGTCGAGAATGCGCTTTTCGAGGATCGGGCCGATCTCGTCCCAGTCGACCGGGAACTTGCCCATGTGCGGCACCGGCGCGAGCGCATAGAAGGTCGAGTGCCCCTCGGGGGCGAGCGAGGGATCGGTGACTGTCGGATGGTGCAGGTAGAGCGAGAAATCCTCCGACAGCACGCCGTGATCGTAGATGTCCGACAGCAGCCCCTTATAGCGCGGTCCGAACAGGATCATGTGGTGCGGGATGCCCGGCCACGTGCCCTTGATCCCGAAATGCACGACGAACAGCGACGGGCTGTACTTCTTGCGCTCGAGCGACGCCTTCTTGCGCTGTCCGCTGCGCGAGGTCGCGAGCAGGTCGCGATAGGTGTGCATGATGTCGCTGTTCGCGGCCACCGCATCCGCCTGCGCCGACCAGCCGCTTGCGCAGACCACGCCCGTCGCGCGGTCGCCCAGCGTCTCGATCGAGGTCACCGGATCGTCGAGCCTGAGCACGCCGCCCAGCCGCTCGAACTGCGTCACCAGCGCCGCGACCAAGCGGTTCGTGCCGCCGCGCGCGAACCAGACGCCGCCATCGCGCTCCAGCTTGTGGATCAGCGCGTAGATCGCGCTCGTCGTCATTGGATTGCCGCCGACCAGCAGCGTGTGGAAGCTCAGCGCCTCGCGCAGCTTCTCCGACTTCACGAAGCCCGACACGATCGAATAGACCGAGCGCCACGCCTGGTATTTCGCAAGCGCGGGCGCGGCCTTGATCATCGACCCGAAGTCGAGGAACGCGACATGGCCGAGCTTTTCATAGCCTTCGCGGAACACGCCAGCCGAATATTCGAGGAACTTCTCGTATCCCGCCCAGTCGCCGGGGTGCAGCTTCTCGATTTCGGCGCGCATCTGCACGTCGTCGTTGGTATAGTCGAAATTGGTCCCGTCCGCCCAGTTGAGCCGGTAGAAGGGCAGCACCGGGTCGAGCGTCACGTCCGCGCTCATCTCGTGTCCGCTCAGCGCCCATAGCTCGCGCAGGCAGTCGGGATCGGTGATGACGGTCGGGCCTGCGTCGAAGGTGAACCCGTCACGTTCCCAGAAATAGCCGCGACCGCCCGGCTTGTCGCGGCTCTCGACGATGGTCGTCTGCACGCCCGCCGCTTGCAGCCGGATCGCAAGCGCCAGCCCACCGAACCCTGCACCGATGACGATAGCTGTCTTCATGATCTCATACTGCCTGCGATGGCGCGAACGGCGCGCGCGATGGGGACGGGGGGCTTGCCGGTGAGAATGCGTGCCTTGTCGGTCATGGTCGAGCGTCCGGCATAGAAGCGGCCGATCAGCGATGGCGACAGCCGGTAGAAGCGTTCGAGGATCCGATAGCGTTCCGCCGGTTCCGACGCGCGGAACAACATCGTGTCGAGCATGCGATAGAAACCGCGGCGTTTCCACGTCGCGCGCGCCATCGCATAGGTCGTGTCGTGGAGCGTGCCGCCCGAGAAATCGTGCAGCGCGGCGATCGCCGACGCGGTCCGCACCGCATCGGGCAGCGAATAGCCGGTGGTCGGGTGGAACATCCCCGCGCGCATCCCCGCCTTGGCGACGCGCGCGCCGGTCGACCGCCAATAGGCCTCGAAATCGCCCCCCATCGCGACCGGCAGCACGCCCGATTCCTCGCGCGCGATCGCTTTGACCGACCAGCCGCGGGCCGCGACATAAGCGTCGATCCGCTCGCGCAGCACCGGTACGTCGAGATCGGGCGTGTCGCTGTAATAGGTATCCTCGACGAACATCCGCCGCGCCTTGAACGGCAGGCAATAGACGAAGCGATAGCCGTCGATCTGCTCGACGCTCGCGTCCATCACCATCGGCCGCGGTGCCTTGTGCATCGCGCCGAGCTTCAGTTCGCGCCCCAGGAATTTCTGCCATGCCAGATCGAGCAGCGACAGGTCGCCCGGTCCGCGCGCGTCGATCACGCCGGTCGCCTCGATCCGGTCGCCATCCGCCAGCACCACCGCGGTCGCGCTCGCGCCGAGCACCTTGCGCCCGAGCATCAGCGCGTCGCGCGGCAGGACGCGGCGCACCTCGCGGTCGAGCTGTTCGCTTTCGATCGAATAATAGGTCTCGTCGATCGTGCGCGCATGCGCGGGGAAATGCACGTCGTAGCCGCGCCACGCATGCACCACGAGCGGCGCGACGATCCAGCGATCGGTCTGCGCCACGTCGCTGCCGAAGAAGGACCAGAGGTGATTGCCGCCGACGCTGTCGGCCGAATCGACCAGGCGCACGTCGAGCGTCGGATGCTTGGCTTTGAGCGCCAGCGCGATCATCCCGCCGGCCAGACCCGCGCCGACGATCGCGACGTCGCAGGGGATCGTCGATGCCATGGCTCCGACTAGCGCAAAGCTGCGCCCCGGCAAACAGCCTTTCCCGTGCAATCGCGGGCGAAGACAATCTGCATTGCCAACCGGACGACGGGCGGGATGCGGAGCCTTCGACAAAGCCTGCGACCCGGCCCTCGGGAAGGCCGCGAACCGCGTTGCGCGATCCTGTCAAAACACCCCCGGCCAGCGCCACCAGCGCACGAAGAGGCATGGCGCGCCGCGACCATCTCCGCCACTATGCCGGCAGCAACACCGGATCCACCATGCCGCCCACGCACCCGACGCCCGCCAGCGACGCCAGTCACCGCCATCCGCCGGCCCCGACGCTCACGACCGCGCGGCTGACGCTGAGCGGTCACGCGCCTGCCGATCTCGACGAGTGTGCGGCGATGTGGGCGGATCCGCGCGTCTACGCGATGATCGGCGGCGTGCCGCGCAGTCGCGAGGACGTGTGGATAAGGCTGCTGCGTTCGATCGGGCAATGGGCCGCCTATGGCTATGGCAGCTGGATCGTGCGCGAGACTGCGACCGGGCGGCTGATCGGCGATCTCGGCCTGATCGAAGCGCGGCGGGCGATCCTGCCGCCGATCGACGGCCCGGGCGCGACAGGTCCCGAAGTCGGCTGGACGCTGACCGGGGAGGCGCAGGGGCAGGGCTATGCATCGGAAGCGCTCGCCGCGGTGTTCGCGTGGACCGATCCGCGCTTCGCCGCCACGACGTGCATCATCGATCCGGACAACGCGCCCTCGCTCCGGCTCGCCGCGCGCTTCGGCTATGTCGAGCGCGTGACCGGCCGGTACCACGACAAGCCTATCCTGATCCTCGACCGTCGCGCTGAGTCCGGACCGCCGGGATAGGCCGGATTCTTCACGACCGTGCCACGCCTTCGGGATGCATGCGCCCGACACCCCATTACCCCGCCCGCAAAAAGCCCCTATACGCAGCGGCATGACGATCGCGCTGGCCATCCTTCTTTCTGCGTTCGCGATGACGGTGATCGTCGGCGTGCGCTATCTCATCGTGTCGGGTGCGTTCGCCGCGGCGACGCGCGCGCGGCATCCGGGGCTCTATCGCGGGCTCGATGCACAGATGCGGCGCGAGATCGTCTGGAGCATCGCCTCGGCGGCGATCTACGGCGTGCCCGCAGGCGTCGTTGCCTGGGGGTGGCAGAACCGCGGCTGGACGCAGATCTATACCGACATCCACGCGATGCCGCTCTGGTATCTGCCCGTGTCGGTGCTGCTGTTCCTCGTCGCGCACGATAGCTGGTTCTACTGGACGCATCGCTGGATGCACCGGCCCAAGCCGTTCAAGCTCGCGCATGCGCTGCACCACGCCAGCCGTCCGCCGACCGCCTGGGCGGCGATGGCGTTCCATCCGATCGAGGCGATCACCGGCGCTGTGATAATTCCGCTACTGGTGTTCCTGATTCCGATCCATGTCGGTGGACTGGGTTTGGTCCTGACGATCATGACGGTTATGGGAGTCACGAACCATATGGGGTGGGAAGTTTTTCCCCGGTTCATCTGGCGGGGGGCATTGGGGGAATGGCTGATCACGGCCAGCCACCATCAGCGACATCACGAACAGTACAGGTGCAATTATGGGCTCTATTTCCGATTTTGGGATCGGCTCTGCGGCACCGACCGAGGCCTTGGCGACTTCAGCAAGTCGCATGACAAGGCGGCACGCGCCTATGCTGCGGCTCGCGGCGGCGGCGGCGATATGGGCCACCCTGGCGGCGGCGGCGCCGGTCACGCGGCTTGACGTTCGCGTGGACAATGTCCGCTCGACCAAGGGGTTGATCCGGATCTGCCTGACCGCCGACCCGCAGAATTTCCCGGCCTGCATCGACGACGCGAACGCGCTGACCCGCAACCTGCCCGCGAACGAGCGGACGACCAGTTTCGCCGGACTTCCGCAGCGCGGCTATGCGCTCGCGATCATTCATGACGAGAACGGCAATTCGAAGCTCGACACGTTCGCGGGTATCCCGCGCGAGGGCTTTGGCTTCTCGCGCAACGCCCCGGTGCGTTTCGGACCACCATCCTTTTCAGCCGCGCGCTTCGCGGTCGCCGGTGATGCCGAAATACAACAAGTAAAAATGCGTTATATCTTCTGACGTTGATAGCGGACCGAATGACGCACTGCCGCGTTGCGCGGTGGAACCTTTTTGTCCGGAGCACGTCCTTGCGCGCATTCTCTCTCGTCCTGACTGCCGCAACCGCGGCGTTTGCTGTCGCCACCCCGGCGCTTGCGCAGACCGATCCCAACCCCACCCCGCCGATCACCGATCCCGCCGACAACAACCGCATCACGCTCGGGCTGGGCGTCGCGTCGCTCCCCGATTACGAGGGCGCAGACAGCAACAGCTTCACTCCCGGCGCGGTCGCGATCGGGACGGTGCGCGGGCATGACTTCTTCACGCGCGGGACGCAGCTCTACGTCAACCTGATCCCCAACACGGGCTCGGTCGGCATCAACTACGAAGTCGGCGTCATCGCCGCGGTCCGCACCGATCGCACCGGCAAGGTCGACAACCGCCAGGTCCGCGCGCTCGGGAAGATCGACACCGCGTACGAAGTCGGCGGCTTTGTCGGGATCGGCAAGACCGGCGTCATCACCAGCGATTACGACACGCTGACCGCGCGCGTCGCCTATATCCACGACGTGTCGGGCACGCACGACAGCTATGTCATCACCCCGCAGGTCAACTACACGACGCCGTTATCGGTCCGCACCTTGGTCGCGTTCGGCCTGTCGGCGGATTATGCGGGCAAGGGCTTTGGCCGGACCTATGCCGCGGTGACGCCGATCGGCACGATCAACAGCGGTCTGCGCACCTATGACATCAACGACAGCGGTTTCCGCCGGGTCAACGTCTCGGCGTTCGCGCTGCAGAGCCTGTCGGGCGATCTTCGCCGCGGGTTCGGTGTCGGCGCGGGCGTGCTCTACGGCCGCATGCTCGGCAAGTACAAGGACAGCCCGATCGTCGCGGACGTCGGCGATGCCGACCAGTGGCTCGGCGCGGTGGGCCTGACCTACACCTTCTGATCGCAACCCGCCGATCGACCCGAAACCCCGTGCGGCCGGCCGCGCGGGGTTTTTCGTTTGCGCCCCCGTCCGTTGCGCCTATGCTCGCCCTACCCCGGGGAGCGCCGATCCGCGCTTGAGAGGAAGGCAGGAGCCTTCGACCCGCTGAACCTGATCCGGTTGATACCGGCGGAGGGAGGGAGCGGTCGCCACAGAACCGCACGCCTTGCTCCGAGACCTTTAGGAGCAAGCGCATGGCCGATTACGAAGCACGCAGCGAAAAGGCCGATATCGGCGTCACCACCGGCCCCATCCGCGGGTCTAGGAAGATCCATGTCGCGGTGCCCTCAAGCCCCGACGTCCGCGTCGCGATGCGCGAGATCGTGCTCGACCCCAGCTGCTCCGAGCCGCCCTTGCGCGTCTACGACACCAGCGGTCCGTACACCGACCCGCGCGCCACGATCGACATCAACGCCGGCCTGCCGCAGCTCCGCCGCCAGTGGATCGAGGCGCGCGGCGACGTCGAGAGCTACGACGCGCGCGAGATCCGGCCCGAGGATAACGGCCAGCTCGGCCCCGACCGCTCGGGCGGCGTACCGCAATTCCCCGGCAGCATCGCTCGCCCGTTGCGCGCCAGGGCCGGCGCCAATGTCAGCCAGATGCACTATGCCCGCCGCGGCATCATCACGCCCGAGATGGAATATGTCGCGACGCGCGAGAATCTCGGCCGCGCGATGCTGAAGGAATACAAGCGCGACGGCGAAAGCTTCGGTGCGTCGATCCCCGACTTCGTCACCCCCGAATTCGTCCGCGACGAGGTCGCACGCGGCCGCGCGATCATCCCCAACAACATCAACCACCCCGAATCCGAACCGATGGCGATCGGTCGCAACTTCCTGGTCAAGATCAACGCCAATATCGGCAATTCCGCAGTCGCCTCGAACGTGGCGGCCGAGGTCGACAAGCTCGTCTGGTCGATCCGCTGGGGCGCCGACACGGTGATGGACCTGTCGACGGGGCGCAACATTCACGACACGCGCGAATGGATCCTGCGCAACAGCCCCGTCCCGATCGGCACCGTGCCGATCTACCAGGCGCTCGAAAAGGTCGGCGGCATTGCCGAGGAGCTGACCTGGGAGATCTTCCGCGACACGCTGATCGAACAGGCGGAGCAGGGCGTGGATTACTTCACGATCCACGCCGGCGTGCGCCTCGCCTATATCCCGATGACCGCCAAGCGCGTCACCGGGATCGTCTCGCGCGGCGGCTCGATCATGGCGAAATGGTGCCTCAGCCACCACAAGGAGAGCTTCCTCTACGAGCGGTTCGACGAGATCACCGAGATCATGAAGGCGTATGACATCGCCTATTCGCTCGGCGACGGGCTGCGCCCCGGCAGCATCGCCGACGCCAACGACGAGGCACAGTTCAGCGAGCTCTACACGCTCGGCGAACTCACCCACCGCGCGTGGAAGAGCGATGTGCAGGTGATGATCGAGGGCCCCGGCCATGTGCCGATGCACAAGATCAAGGAGAATATGGAAAAGCAACTCGAGGTCTGCGGCGAGGCGCCCTTCTACACCTTGGGGCCGCTCACCACCGACATCGCGCCGGGCTATGACCATATCACCAGCGGAATCGGCGCGGCACAGATCGGCTGGTACGGTACCGCGATGCTTTGCTACGTCACGCCCAAGGAGCATCTGGGCTTGCCCGACCGCGACGACGTCAAGGTCGGCGTCGTGACCTACAAGCTCGCCGCACACGCCGCCGATCTGGCGAAGGGGCATCCCGCCGCGCAGATGCGTGACGACGCGCTGTCGCGCGCGCGCTTCGAATTCCGCTGGCGCGACCAGTTCAACCTGAGCCTCGATCCCGACACGGCCGAGCAGTATCACGACCAGACGCTCCCCGCGGAAGGCGCCAAGACCGCGCATTTCTGCTCGATGTGCGGACCCAAATTCTGCTCGATGAAGATCACGCAGGAGGTTCGGGACTTCGCCGCGAAGCAAAACAGCCCCGCCGACAGTTTCCTCGCCGCCGACGTCGATCATAGCGATGCCGATCGGGCGAACTTCGCCAAGGGCGCGCATGCCGATGCCGAGAAGGGCATGGCCGACATGAGCGAACAGTTCCGCGCGAAGGGCGGCGAGATCTATCTGCCTGCGACGTGAGCCGGGGGTGAGCCGGGGGACGTCTATGCGGTGACGGGCTGCTTCCTGATCACCGCGATCAGGTCGGCGACCGTCGACCGTGCGAAGACCAGCATCCACGCCGCATAGACCAGCCCGCCGATCGGCACGAGCAGCGCCAGCCGCCAATGCACGTCGATCGGCGGCAGCACCGCGTCGACCATCGTGATGACGAGCGTCATCGTGATCGCGGCCAGCGCAGGCGAAGCGACCGCGTCGCCGAGATCGCGCGCGCGCACGCCGATAACGGGCAGCGTCCGCCACGCGCTGATCGCGAGATAGAGCGGATAGGCGGCGATCCACGCCAGCCCCATTCCCGCCGGGCCCCAGTTGGCGCCGACGAGGAACGCACCGGTCAGGATCACCGCGCCGATCGCGCCGTTGCGCACGCCGATGCCGGGCCTCCCGCGCGCGTCCGAGGCGGGGGTGAACAGCACCTGCACCGTCATGAACGGCATCGCCAGCGCGAGCAGCCGGACGACCGGGATCGTCTCGCGCCACTTGTCGCCCAGCACGGTCAGCACGAGCGGCTCGGCGGTCGCGGCTAGCCCGAGATAGAAGGGCATCGCCGCGATCATCACGAGGCGTACGCCCTTGACGAACGCGCGCGCGATCGCGTCGGGATCCGCCTGCATCCGCGCATAGGCCGAAAACGCCACCTCGTTTAGCGGCGGGACGAACTTGGCGACGAAGATCTGCGTGAGGAACAGGCTGGTCGTGTAGATGCCGAGCGTGTGCGGTGAAAAGCTGCGTCCGGCGATGAACACGTCCGCCTGGCTCTGCAGGAACCAGAACAACTGGCTCGCGGCCATCACGCCGCCATAGCGCGCGATCGTGCCCGCGCCGCGAAAGTCGAAGCTCGGCCAGACGAGCGACCGCGCCGACCATGTCATCATCGCGCCGCGCACGGTGAACAGCACGATCGGCGCGAAGACGAGCGTCCAGACTCCCAGCCCGTACAGCG